>NZ_AP041059.1:722500-4519048 GCF_059726805.1 Gymnodinialimonas sp. | reverse complement strand
AACAGTCAAACCCTCTTTGTCCCGTTGGTTTACCAACGGTGTCCCAAGACGGTCCGCGATGTTCGATCACGTGGGCAATCAAGCGCACCCAAGTAGATGAACGCGCCGTGCCGCCAGCAGGCAGCGCGTCCTCTGTTTTTCAACTCAGCAAGATTGACGTTGCCGCCAAAGCAGACCACGGTGTTGTCCTCACCTGATCATGCTGTTTGCCAAACCGAATCTCGGTGCTCTCCAATGCCCCCAGGCGTTGACTCGCAGCGCCAAGGTATCGGGAGTCGCGCGCATCTCGCAACAGGTCTTCGCCCTTGACTCTCAACCTTCTCAAAATCGAATCTCACCACCGCAATTATGGCCTTGAGACCGTTAACTATTTCACCACGAAAAAAGGCGCTCCGATGACGGAACGCCTTCTATGCAAGGGCCATTGCGCGGCCATCGTGTGACTTTTAGGCGTTCAGAGCCTTAACGCGGGACGCAAGACGCGACATTTTCCGGGCCGCGGTATTTTTGTGCAGAACGCCTTTGGTGACGCCGCGCATCAGCTCGGGCTGAGCGGCTTTCAAAGCTGCCGCTGCGGCAGCCTGGTCGCCGGAGGCGATCGCCTCTTCGACGGTGCGCAGGTGGGTGCGGATGCGCGAGCGGCGGGCTTTGTTGATGGCGAAGCGACGCTCGTTCTGGCGGGCGCGTTTTTTGGCTTGGGGCGAATTTGCCATGGTGTCTTGATCCTATCTTCGGGGCCCTCTTGGGGCATGTTCAATATCTGAGCGTGCGGGGGTCCCGTCGGCCCGGGTTCTTTACCGGACGAATCTGGCCAAAGCGGGCCTCACACGCATGTCTGACGCGCCGTTTAAGGAAACCGCGCCCGGAAGGGAAGCCTATTTATCCCGAAATTGCGGCTCGCGCTTTTCAACGAAGGCGTTCATGCCTTCCGCCTGGTCTTCGGTGGCGAACAGGGAATGGAAGACGCGGCGTTCAAACAGCAGCCCTTCGGACAGATGCGTTTCCTCGGCGCGGTTCACTGCCTCTTTCGCGGCGACGGTTGCGATGGCAGATTTCTCGGCGATCTTGGTGGCGGCGGCCAATGCCTCTTCCATCAGCTTCTTCACCGGCACAACGCGCGACACGAGGCCCGAACGCTCTGCCTCTTCGGCAGCCATGAAACGGCCCGTCAGATGCATGTCCATTGCCTTGGACTTGCCCACCAGCTTGGTCAGGCGCTGGGTGCCGCCCATTCCAGCGATGACGCCCAGGTTGATCTCGGGCTGGCCGAACTTGGCGTTCTCTGCCGCGATGATGAAATCGCAGGCCATCGCCAGTTCACAGCCGCCGCCCAGGGCATAGCCAGCGACGGCGGCGATAATTGGCTTGCGGATCGCGCGGATCGCGCGGTCGTCCTTGGCGAACATGTCCTGGGACACGACATCGGCGAAGCTTTTGCCTGCCATCTCGGTCACGTCTGCGCCTGCAGCGAAGGCCTTGTCGGACCCGGTCAACACGATGCAGCGGACTTTATCGTTGGCCTCGGCGGCGTTCAGCGCCTTGCTCAACTCTTCCAGCAACTGCGCGTTCAGCGCGTTCAGCGCGTCGGGGCGGTTGAGTTTTATAAGGCAGATGTGATCTTCGACGTCGACGATCAGGGTCTCATAGGCCATGGAATGCGCTCATCCGCTGTTTCACCAGAGCCATGAGGGTTAGCACTGCTGGCGGTGGGTTCAAGTTATCTCTGACAGGCGGGGCAGTAGAAACTGGAACGACCCGATTGCACCTTGCGGATGATTTTTTCAGTGCATTCTGGGGTTTGGCAGGGCTGATCTTCCTGGCCGTAGACCCTAAAGGTGTGTTGAAAATATCCCAGTTCCCCGGTGGCTTGCCGATGATCGCGCAAGGAAGAACCCCCGGCTTCGATAGCTTCCCCTAGGACATCGCGGATGATCGGCACCAGGCTGGCGACTCGGGTCGCACTGATGCGCCCGGCTTGCCGCAAGGGGCTGATCCCGGCCCGCCAGAGCGCTTCACACACATAGATATTGCCGAGGCCGGAAACGATCCGTTGATCCAGCAGCGCGGTTTTGACGGGGCTGCTTTTGCCTTTGAAGGCGGCAATCAGATGCGCTTCGTTGAAGGAATTGCCCAGGGGCTCGGGCCCGAGGTCTTTGATCAGCCAGTGCTGGTCCTGCCTCGCGGTGTCCATGAGGTCCATCGCGCCAAAGCGGCGGGCATCGTTGAAAGTGATCCGCGCGCCCGCATCGGTGTCCAGCACGACATGGTCGTGCTTTTCCGCCGCCGGGTGGTGATGGTGGAAGCTGCCCACAACATCACCCGAGATTTGCATCCGCCCGGACATACCCAGATGGATCAACAGGGTCTCTTTGGTATCCAGATCCGCAAGGATGTATTTCGACCGCCGCCGTAGCGCCGTCACCGTCGCGCCGGTGAGCCTTTGGGCCATACGGTCGGGAAACGGCCAGCGCAGGTCCGGGCGGTTGACGGCGGCTTTTGCGATCCGCGCGCCTTCCAGCACGGGCAACAGCCCGCGCCTGACAGTCTCAACTTCCGGTAACTCGGGCATCTCGGTTTCGCTCCAGACGGGTCCGTAGCATGTGGCGCAACTCTGCCGCGCCTTCAACCGTCTTGAGGATCTCAACCGTTTTGCCGCCGATGAACGACAGGCGGTAGGAATGGACGCCATCCTCCTCAACCTCGCGCAGATTGTGGAGGTCGTAGCGTTTATCCGTCAGCAACCCGCGCACCCGCAGCCCATCGCCGTTGGTCGAGACACGCGCCCGCAGGACGTAAGCGCAGGAGGCTGCGACGGCGAGCATCATGGCGGCGTACATTTCGGGTGGGGTGGGAACGGTCTGGAAACCGGGCGTCTGCTCTGGATAGAGGAAATGATAAGTAATCGCCGCGCCCAGGGCGAACGGCAGGGCACGCACACCGAAGGAGGGGCGGAAGACCCGCCAATCGCCCACATCCATCGCCGCGCGGCCTGTCCCCAGCGACGCCAGCACGGCGGCCTGGGCGCCTTCAAAACCGTCGGGGCGGTTTTTCTCTCCAAACGCGCCCCAACCTGCACGGCGTCGCAGGAATTTCGAGCGGTTCGCGATCAGCGCCAAGACGCCCGCGCCACCCACGTAGGCGGCCACCATCATCCATCCGTCCATCGCGTCAACCCTCCTGCGGCAATTCAGAATTTGTCTATCCGGGGTCAAAGGATTACCTCCCGTTGTGACAGCAATGAGGCGACGCCATGACCGACGATCAAAAAACCACGCACTTCGGATTTCAGGATGTTGCGGAAGATCAGAAGGCCGGCATGGTCCATGGGGTCTTCACCAACGTCGCCTCCAAGTACGATGTGATGAACGACGTGATGAGCGTTGGCATCCACCGCGTCTGGAAGGACGCGATGATGGATTGGCTGGCGCCCCGCGATGGGGTGAAGCTTCTGGATGTCGCGGGCGGAACTGGCGACATCTCTTTTCGGTTCCTCAAGCGTGCGCCGGGCGCCCATGCGACCGTCTTCGACATGACCCAGTCGATGCTGGATGAGGGCGAGAAGCGCGCCGAGGCGGAAGCGATGGCCGACAGCCTTGATTGGGTCTGCGGTGATGCCATGGCGCTGCCCTTCGCGGACAACAGCTTTGACGTCTACACCATCAGCTTCGGCATTCGGAACGTGACCCGCATCGGGGATGCGCTGTCGGAGGCTTACCGCGTGTTGAAGCCCGGCGGGCGCCTGATGGTGCTGGAGTTTTCGCAGCTTCCGAACGACGGGATGCAGAAGCTCTATGACCTGTATTCCTTCAATGTAATCCCAAGGATGGGGCAAGTGATCGCGGGGGACCGGGACTCGTATCAGTATCTGGTGGAATCGATCCGCAAATTCCCGGATCAAGAGACCTTTGCCGCCATGATCCGCGACGCGGGGTTCGACCAGGTGAAGTACCGCAACCTGTCGATGGGCATCGCGGCGCTACATTCGGGTTGGAAGCTGTAAGTGCGTGGCCCACACAACATTTGGCGATTGATCCGCACCGGCGCGACGTTTGAGCGGACAGGCGCCATGGGTGCTGTGTTGGAGGCGCTGGATGCGCCTGCGCCGATCCGTCTTGCGGCCCGGGTGCTGGGGTGGCCGTTCAAATGGTTGGGCCTGAGCGGCGACCCCAATGTGCCCCCCGTGCCCCGCGCGCTGACGGCACTGGGCCCGGCCTACATCAAGTTCGGGCAGATCCTCTCCACCCGGCCCGACGTCGTCGGCCCCGACATGGCGTTGGAGTTGCAGGTGTTGCAGGACAAGCTGCCGCCCTTTCCCCTGGCCGAGGCACGACAGGTCGTGGCGCAGGAATTGGGCCATCCGCTGGAAGAGACGTTCAGCGCGTTCTCCGAACCCGTCGCTGCCGCCTCCATCGCGCAGGTCCACCGCGCGACACTGGCAAGCACAGGGCGCGACGTCGCCGTCAAGATCCTGCGCCCGGGCATTGAGCGGGCGTTCAAGAAGGACGTCGACGCCTTCCATCTGATCGCGACGCTGGTCGAGACGTTATCTCCGTCCTCGCGCCGCCTGCGCCCCCGCGATGTGATCGACCACTTCGAGGGCGTTGTCCTGCAAGAATTGGACCTGCGGATTGAGGCCTCTGCCGCCGGGGAGTTCGCCGCGAACACCGCCGATGACGAAGGCTTCGTGGTGCCCGCCGTCGAATGGGGCATGTCCACGCGCCGGATGATGGTTCTGGGGTGGGCTGAAGGCCTGCCGCTTTCCGATCTGGCCGCGATTGAGGCGGCAGGTCACAACAAGCCGCGGCTGGGGGCGACCGTCCTGCAGATGTTCCTGCGCCACGCCCTGCGCGACGGATATTTCCACGCGGATATGCACCAGGGCAACCTGAAGGTGGCATCGAATGGCGACGTGGTGGCGCTCGATTTCGGGATCATGGGGCGGATCGATGAATACACCCGCCGCGTCTACGCCGAGATCTTGATGGGCTTCATCCGCAAGGATTACCGCCGCGTGGCCGAGGTTCATTTTGAGGCGGGGTACGTGCCCGCCGACCGCGACGTGGGCGAGTTTGCGCAGGCCCTGCGCTCGGTCGGTGAGCCGATTTTCGGGATGGAAGCCTCGAAGATCTCCATGGGACGTCTGCTGGCTTACCTATTCGAGGTGACCGAGCGGTTCGGCATGGAAACCCGGACCGAGCTGATCCTGCTGCAGCGGACCATGGTTGTGGTCGAAGGCGTGGGCCGGTCGCTGGATCCGGACCTGAACATTTGGGCCGTCGCACAGCCAGAGGTAGAGACGTATATCGCCAACGCCATCGGCCCCAAGGCCATCGCGCGCGATCTGTTCCGCACGGCTTCCGTGCTGTCACGCTTCGGCCCGCGCCTGCCGCAATTGGCGGAGGCTGCGCTGATTGCCCAGGCCCATCCGGTGAAGCCGATCCCCCCCAGCCGTTGGCCGGAACGATTGGCCATTGGCTTCGGCGGCTTGGCCTTGGGCCTTGGGGCGGCGCTGATCTGGAGCGTGTTCTAGCGGCCCTTTAGGACGCCCGACGGAGCCCTTGAACCGCATCTGCGGGCACCGTGACACCGTTCTCCATCGTCACGAAGACTTCTCCGGACAGGGTCTGCGCCTCTGAGATTTCGCCGAAAACGAAGGCAGAGCGTTCTTCCAACACTTCCTCTCCGCGCCAGCTTTGGGCTGACAGTGTATAGGTGTCGTGGGGCAATGGCGTGCCGTCGTCGCCGGTGCCATCCCAGGTGAACGGCTCGTCTCCCAAGACGGCGGGGGTAGAAGAGACGACCTCTCCGGCGCGGTTGCGCACGACCAGTTCGACTCGGTCGGCGAGAGTATGGGGCGCGACTTGAACCGTGGTGGCCTGTCCGGTGAAATTCACCGGCATGTCGGCTCGCGCTTCCATCCCGATCCAACCCGACAGCTGCCCCATGTTCATCGAGGCGAAGTTGGCCTGCAGATCGCGCAGCAAATCATTGGTCTCCACCTGCTGCTCCACCCCGGAGAACGTCGCGAGCTGTGCCGTGTACTCCGTTGAATCGGCGGGGTTGAGGGGATCCTGGTTCTGCATCTGTGTCGTGAGAAGCCGCAGAAACATGTCAAAATCCGACGTGATCGCCGCAACAGATGTATTCTCTTGCACGGTGGGGGCCGTGCCGGGATTGGTTTGAACGGCTGGAAGAATGTCCATGGAAATCGCTCCTATAATCTGAGGTCGAGGCCGCCCGTGGCGGCGCGTTGCAGTAGGGCGGGCGGTCCCGCATTGCCGGGCTCGGTGGTGTCCGTGGAGTGCCCGTCGGCGGTGCCTTGCTGATTTGCGCCGCCACCCTGGCTGGCCCCTTCCTGGTTGATTTGAACCGACGGGGCCCCGAGCCCGGCTTCGGCAAATTCCTGCGTCAGCAATTCAAGATGGCGGCGCATGAGGTCCGCCGTTTCAGGCCGCTCCGCATGGATCATCAGGGTCATGGCGCCCGAAATCTCTGCGATCTGCATGCGCACGCGTCCAAGCTCCGGCGGGTCGAGCGCCAGTTCCAGCGGCGCGTCGGCGTTGGTGGCCGGATTGTTGAGCGCCGCCGCAATCTGTTGCGCGATCACCTGCGCGGTGGCCGAGGGCGCGTGGCTCAGCACCGAAGTTGAGGGCGTCAAAGCCGTTGTTGCCATGGCAGACGAAGGTGCGTGCAGCGCGAAGTCGAGATCGGCGAGCGCGTCTGCGGCGGCGTCTGCAAGTGTGGTGAGAGCTGACGACAACGGTTGTGATGCGGGGGGCAAGGGCGCCGCGATAACAGGCGCAGGTTGGGACGCCGGTGCGACGGTCCAGCCACCCGTTCGAAGTGGCGGCGCATCACGATGCGCTGGGGCAGTCTGCAGGTTGCCGACGATCTTGGCGGCGGGTGTGGCTGACTGAGGTGGTTGCTGCGGCGGTGTTTCGGGGCCGGTCGGCGCGGTTCCTGCCACAATGGGCGTGGTGGCATGTGGGTGCGCTTGTCCGTTCGCTGCGACTGTCCTGGCAACCGGCGTAACGGTATCCGACGCAGGTTCGCGAGTGGCCAGAGGTGCGCCGTCCAGCTGATTGGGCCTGGTATCTGGTATGGTATCCAGGAATTGCGTGCTCGCGGGCGCATTTAAGGCCCCAGTTTGCACCGCTGACGGGCCAGGCGCGCGTTCGGTCAGCGTCGCTGCCGAGGTGTCAGAAGGCGTGGGTATGTCTCTGGCGGATAACCCAGACGCGGTGGCTCTCGAAGCTACAGGGGGTTGAATGGGGTTGTCTGCATGGTCAGTGCGGAGCGAGATGGGGCTCGTGTTTGTCTGCAGCGGAACCGCAGGTGGGATCGGTTGGGGGCGAGCTTGGACGTCCGAACCCCCTAAGGACAGAGAAACAGAGCTCGCGCTTGGCCTCACCTGATGTATCAACGGGTCAGAGGGCGGAGTCGTCTGAGGCTGAACAGAGCGTCCGGTGCGATCAATGGGTAATGCCACGGGGCTCGTCTTCGGTCGCGGGTCCACTGCTAGCGCACTCGACGGAGGACTCGTTTGGGGTTGCGTTGGGCCTTCCGCGCCCTCCGTTTGCAGAGAGGCGGCGGTTGTATTCGGTGGCACTTGAGCCGCTGGTTGATTTGCCGGCCAGTGCGTTTGCAGGCCCATTTGATCTCTCGGCAATGAGACAGGGCTCGTGTTCGGGCGCGTCTGAATTGTCTGCGGGTCCGCAGGTGGGATCATTTGGGGCTGAGCATGAAGACCAGTCCGCTCTGAAGGCGGACTGGTGAGCGCTTTTGTTTGAGGCGCCACACCGTCTCCGGGGGGGATTGTGAGCGGACCGGACTGATCAGATTGCGGTAAGGTGGCAACCTCGTTGGTCGGGCTTGTCGCAGGCCTTGGCGCGATGTCCCCCGATGCGCCCGCTGTAAATTGCACTGGCGGTTGCGGTTGCCTGTCGATCCTTCGCGAGTCTCCTGCGCCCGTTGGATCATCCGCAAGGCGATGGCGGGCATCGATGTCGGATTTGCGTGGAGGTAAGGAAGGCACGTCGGGGCCGTCAGGGTTTGCCCGGGTCAGATATTCGCTGACCAAGGGTGGCGGGCTTGGGTCTTGCGGTTGAATTGATTCTTGCTCTGCCGTTGGCGATGTAAGCACGCGCGTCTGGGTCAGGGGTTGGGTTGGCGCAATGTCGGGGCTCGCGTCAGCAACCCGCGCATTGAAGGCGATTTGCGGAACCGTTGAAGGTTCAGGCTTGGGCGCAGCGAGCTCTTCCGGCAGAGACTGGGGTAACCTGCCATTATCTGGGGCACCGTCATCTGTGGGGAGCACTACAGTGCCATCTGCCGAGTCAGGAAGATCTGCGGTGTCAACGGCTGACAGCGGGGAATGGGCAGCGCCCCGGCCCATACCGTCGGTCAAAACCGCAGAACCAGGCGGCGACATGGCCGCAAACGTCGCCCCAAAAATGGCGCCCTCAGGCCCGTTTGGCGTCCCGTCAGGGCGGCTTCGCGTATGTGTGCCTTGCCCCAATGTGGTGAGGCTTTGGAACAGATCATCCATTCTGGCTGTCCGTATTTGTTGTCAGTGCCCCCCTTGTTTAACCGCCAACCTCCTTACGATTTATTTACGCGCGTCTGCCAAGTTCGAAGAAATCCCTCGAATGCGAGAGACTTTGATGAACACACCGATTCTATCCGCAACGCCGGCCCAAACCTCGACGCTCGGGCCCGGCGCGCCGCTTTCCTCCCCTGACCCCCATGCAGAGCTGCGCGAGGTCGCTCAAGACCTTGAGGCGGCCTTCCTAGCCGAGATGCTGAAGCACGCGGGCTTTGGGGAGGCGCGGGATCCGGACAGTTTCGGCGGTGGCATTGGGGAAGAGCAATTTAGCTCCATGCTTCGCGATGAACATGCCCGCACGCTGTCGGGGCGGGGCGGTATTGGCCTGGCCGAATCGATCTTCACATCGCTCGTGCGGCGCGCGGAGGCGGGCCAATGATGGGGTTGCGAAAACCAGCTGTGAAATGCGTTTCAGACCTTTTGGAGGCGCAACACCGCGCCCTTCTAAGCGGTGATCTGGATGTCTTGGGTCGCATGGCACCGGAATTGGAGCGCGCCTTTGAAAGGTTGCGCCGGGAACGCGGCGCCAAGGACGACGTGGCGCGGATCAAGGCCGCGGCCGAGCGGAACGCGCGCCTTCTCATGGCGGCGCAAGCGGGCGTGGCTTCCGCGCGCGCGCGCCTGACGTCGTCCCGGTCGCCCGAACTGACGACCTATGGTGCCAATGGCAAAAGCCAAACGGACGCCGCCGCCGTCAGCCGGACCTTCGCGCGTCGCTAAACCAAGACGATACTTCTGGACAACGACTTCTCGACCGTTTCTTGCGGCCCATCCCCTCGCAGGCATTCGTGTTCTGCGTGTCTTCAAGACTGAGCCCTCGACTCGCCCCGCAGACCATTCAAATCCTCTGCATTCAACGTGGCGGGCTTAGCAACTTGTTTAGGCTTTCTCCCCAAACACAAGAGCGCACCCAAAGGGGTGGCGTGGCCCAAAACACATCGGGCCACAGCCGTCAGAAAGACGTTTCAATCGGGGTCCGCACACCGGGCGTCGAACCCAAGAACAGCGTGAAAAACACACGCTACCCAACCAATGGAAAGGGACGTCATGTCCAGTATTCTGACGAACAACAGCGCCATGGTCGCGCTTCAGACCCTCAAGTCGGTCAATGCCAACCTCCAGCAAACACAGTCCGAGATTTCGACCGGTAAGTCCGTGGGCTCGGCCAAGGATAACTCCGCCGTTTGGGCGATTTCCAAGGTCATGGAGTCCGACGTGAAAGGCTTCAACGGCATCCAGGAAAGCCTGTCCTTGGGTGAGTCGACCGTGGCCGTGGCCCGGAATGCGTCCGAGACGGTGACCGATCTGCTGACCGATATCAAAGGCAAGATCGTTGCGGCCCAGGAAGAGAACGTTGATCGCGCCAAGATCCAGGAAGATATCGATGCGCTGACGGACCAGATCAAATCGGTCGTGGGCGCCGCGCAATTCAACGGCCTGAACCTGGTTAGCGGGACCGAGGATGTGAATGTCCTGTCCTCCCTCGATCGTTCGGGCAATGGAACGGTCGCGGCCAGCAACATCACGGTCGAACGCCAGGACCTTGGCACCGTCGCCGGCACCTATGGATCTGGGACGAGCCTTTCGGCCAACGGAACGGCGAGCGCGGCTGCCGTCGTCAACACAGCCGTGTCTGAAACCCTGACCATCGCGACTGACACGGACGTATCGACCGATTCCTTTTCGATTTCGATCGCTGGCAGCACGGTGAACTTCGGCATCGGCGACCTGACCGGCAACCAGGATGCCGCTGCAACAGCGATCAGTGGTGCAATCAACGCCCTTGGGCTTGAGGGTGTCACGGCGTCCGTCGCCACGAACGTGGTCACCATCAACTCCACCCGCGCGTTTGAAGAGGTTGGCCTGACAGCGCTCAAGAATGGTGCGGCAACCGGTGTCACACTTTCGGCCACCGAGATTGGTGAGCGCGCGGAGAACGTAACCTTCTCGGCCTCGGCCAATGTGAACGAAGGCGATGGCTACCAAGTCACCGTGGGCTCGCAAACGCTGACCTATGTCGCAGGCAAGGGCGAAACCTTTGAGGATGTCGCACGGGGCCTGAAGACGGCGATTGACGCGGCCGGGATTGAAAACATCACCACCCAGGTGGCGAAGAACGACAGCGGCCAATGGCAGTTGAAGGTCGACAACGATGGCGCATCGTTGGCGTTTTCCGTCGTCGGCGCAGCCGGTGGTGAGGCTTCCGGCGGTCTGTTCGGACTTGGCGGCATTGACGTCACGACCAACAATGGTGCGGACGCGGCCCTCGATAACATCGAGACGCTGATCCAGACCTCCATCGACGCGGCAGCCTCCTTCGGTTCGGTCCAGGGCCGGATCGAGACGCAGTCGGATTTCGTCGGCAAGCTTGTCGACTCGCTGAAGTCCGGGATCGGCACCTTGGTGGACGCCGATCTTGAAGAGACGTCGGCCCGTCTGCAGGCGCTGCAGGTGCAGCAGCAGCTGGCAACCCAGTCGCTGTCTATCGCCAACCAGGCGCCACAGAACATCCTGTCGCTGTTCCGGTAAACTAGCTTTCCGCCGGGGCGCAGTACCCGCGTCCCGGTGGACACTACCCCGTACATTCTCGCGATTGATCAAAGATCATGATCGCGCCCGGCCCAGATGCCAGCTCAAGGAGCACCCCCGTGATTTCCACCTCGCTTGCCCAAACCGCTTATTCCGCCGCCGCCACTCCGGTGCGGACTGAGCGGGGCACCGAATACGCCGCCTTTCAAACCGTGACAGCGCGCCTCAACAAAGCCCGGCGCGACGGCGCGCCGATGACCGAGCGCGCCACAGCGCTACACGACAACCGAAAGTTGTGGACCATCCTCGCCTCGGATTTGGCCGATAGCGACAATGGCTTGCCGCAGTCGCTGCGGGCACAACTGTTCTACCTGGCTGAATTTTCGCTATTGCAATCGCGCAAAGCACTTCACGAGGCTGACGCCCTGGGCGCTCTCGTTGAAATCAACACCGCTGTGATGCGTGGGCTTAGCGGACAGGAGGCGGCGGCATGAGTGGTCTTGTCCTAAAGCTCGGGCCCAAGGAACGGGTCCTCGTCAATGGCGCAGTGATCGAGAACGGAGACCGGCGTACGCGCCTGTCGATCGTCACGCCGGGCGCCAACATCCTGCGCCTGCGCGATGCGATCCATCCCGATGAGGTGAATACGCCCGTGCGCCGGGTCTGCTATATCGCGCAGCTCGTTCTGTCCGGTGACGCGGATTTCGAAGAGGCCAAAACGCAGCTTTTGCGCGGGATGGAGCAGCTGAGCCAGGTTTTCACGGATTCCGACAGCCGCTCTCTCCTGTCCCAAGCCACCGACAATCTTGTCGATGGCCAAGTCTACCAGACCCTCAAATCGCTGCGCGGGCTTCTGGCCCGGGAAGAGCGGATGATGGCGGCGACTCGTCAATGAGCTTTGCGCCGGTCCTCCCCCTTGGTGGCTACGCGGGCTGGAAGGTGCTGCAAGCAACCCTGGAGACTCAGCAAACGCGGTTTTCTGAGGATCCCGCGCAAAGCCGCGACCGCGCCTATTTCAAGGAGAACATCGGCGCTATCACGTCTGCGGAAGAACTGGTCAATGATTACCGCCTTTTGCGGGTCGCGCTTGGAGCCTTTGGACTGGAAGAGGATCTTCCAAATCGGGCGTTTGTTGAAAAGGTCCTGTCGGACGGCGTCACGAGCGATGACGCACTGTCAAACAAACTGGCGGACAAGACCTATCGCAAATTCTCGGAAGCCTTCGGCTTTGGCAATGAATTGCCGCCGTTGACCCAGGGACCGGGGTTTGCCGACAAGATCCTAGCACGGTTCGACCAGCAGGCGTTCGAGGTTGCAGTGGGCGAGCAGGACACGGATTTGCGATTGGCGCTTGAGGCCACGCGGGAGCTTCCTCAAATCGCGTCGGCCGGGTCCAGCGACACGACGGCTTGGTTGACCGTGCTCGGCGATCCGGCGCTGCGCCAAGTGTTCGAGACCGCCTTTTCACTGCCCGACACAATCGGGTCCGTGGATCTCGATCAACAGTTGGACGCTTTCCGGAAGGGGGCGGAACGGGTGCTGGGTTCTTCCGAGTTTAGTGTCCTGCAAGACCCTGAAGCGGTGGAAGACCTCGTGCACGCGTTCACCTTGAAGGCTCAACTTGCCGCTGGCCCTTCTGCGTTTACCCGAGGGGCCACCGCCGTGACGCTTCTGCAGAACCTTGTCTGACGGCACCGCGCGCCTCGACATCTACTTTCCAACAGGAACATCAGCGGCGGACAGGATTTTCCGCAATTCATTGAATGTCTGCCCGATATCGACGGCGGCAGCGCTGCCTATGAAGGCGTCCAGATCGCTCCAAACCGTTACGGCTCCGTCCGTCACGGGATCGGTTCCGGGTGTGTATAGACCGGCTTGCAGCATCATTTCGGCGCGATCATAGGCCCCAAGCAAGTGCCGGGCGCGCAAGATCATTTTGTTCTCTTCCGCGGATGCCGCGTTTGGCAGGGAACGACTGACGGACCGCAACAGATCAATGGCGGGATAACGCCCGCGTTCCGCGATCTCGCGCGATAAAACGATGTGGCCGTCCAAAGTGCCGCGCATGATGTCGGCCACGGGTCCCTCCATATCCGAGCCCGCTACCAAGACCGAAAAGATCGCGGTGATATCACCCTGCGTACCAGCCCCGGGCCCGGCGCGTTCAGCAAGCGACATGATTGTTTGAGCCATGGAGGCCGGAAAACCGCTGGGGCCAAAGGGCTCTCCTGCGGCGGCGGCGACATCGCGCTGCGCCTCGGCAAACCTCGTGATGGAATCGGCCAGAACCAACACGTTGCGCCCTTGATCACGGAAGTATTCCGCGACGGCCATCATCGCATGTGCCGCCCGCGCGCGGGTCAGGGTCGGGCGATCCGAGGTGGCTGCCACGACAACTGCACGCGCCAAGCCTTCCGGCCCCAGGGTTTCGCTGACGAAGTCGCGAACCTCGCGGCCCCGTTCCCCGATCAGTCCGATGACGACAACATCCGCTGTCATTCCTTCCGACAAGGCAGCCGTCAGCCGCGATTTCCCAACGCCAGAGCCCGCGAATAGTCCCACGCGCTGGCCCTGGACGATGGGCAAAAGCGTGTCAAAGGCGGCAAATCCTGTTTGCAGACGGTCGCCCAGGCCACGCCGCGCGGCGGGCGGGGGCGGCGGTGTCACCAGAGGGTAAGCGACAGGACCTGGCAGAATGGCGCGGCCATCCATTGGCGCGCCGTCCGGGTCGATCACCCGGCCAAGCCAGCTGTCGTGGGGCGAAATCGTGGGCGGCCCCAGGTGCGTGACCGCCGCCCCAAGGCGAAATCCGTCCGCAGGCCCTTCCGGCATGACCCGGGCGCGCCCTTCTTCCATCGCTAGGATCTCGCCGCTGACCTCGGGGCTGAACCGGACGCGGTCGCCCAGGGCGGCGACCCGGTCGAGGCCCGAGACGGTCACACAATCGCGCCCCATCGAGGAAATCTTGCCAACGGCCTGTGCCGTTTTGATGCCACGCAGCTGCGCGCGCAAAAGATCGAATGCGTCGGTCATGGCGGGTTCTCCGGGCCAACCGGCACGCGGGCCGCGCGCCTTCATTACGGAATGTAAAGGAATCAGTCTTAAGCATTGGTGTAGCCGAGATGGGAGAAGCCCAGATGTTTGAAGGCCTAGAGATTTTTCAACTTGCCGGTGGGCTCGCCCGCCATGCCGCGTCCAGACAGGCCGTGGTCGCCCAGAATATCGCGAATGCCGATACCCCCGGCTACCGCGCCCGTGACGTTGCGGATTTTGAGCAGACCTGGCGCAATATGACGGCGGAGGCCCGGCAGGGTCGGGCCGAAATGCCAATGCGCGTGATCGATGCGGGCACGCCAGCCTCGCCTAATGGCAACTCCGTTTCACTGGAGTTTGAGATGTTGCGCGGGATCGAAGCGCAGCGTGCCCATAGTCGCGCCATGCGGGTCTACGGATCGGCCATGACGATTCTGCGCACAAGCATCGGACGCTGATCATGACAGATTTCTCAAACGCCTTATCAGTTGCCGCCTCTGGCATGCGCGCGCAGGCTCAACGACTGACCCATGTGTCCGAGAATATCGCCAATGCCGATACCCCTGGATACCAACGCAAGATCACCAGTTTTGAGGCCGAGCGTGGCATTGGTGCCGCCGATGGTGCCGTGCGCACCGGCCCCGTGCGCCTCGATCAAACTGCACTACCAGTGATCTTCGATCCCTCCCACCCGATGGCCAATGACGCCGGAAGCTATGAAGGCTCCAACGTTGATCTGGTGATCGAACTGGCTGACGCGCGCGAAGCGCAGCGGTCTTATGAGGCCAACCTTCGGATCTTTGACCAGATCCGGCAGATGTCCTCGTCCCTGAACGATCTGCTACGTCGCTAACCCCCACCCACATCTGAGGAGAAACCCGGATGGATATCAATCAAGCCCTTGCTGCCCGCGCCTACGGGCAACCGCGCCCAACCCCGCAACCGACCGAGGCGCAGGAGACAGGCGCTTTCACGCAAGCTGTTTCCAGCTTCGCCGAGACCGTCGCCAATGGGGAGTCCCAGGCGCGCGCCGCAATGACCACGGGCGCCGATCCCCATGCATTGGTCACCGCCCTGGCACAGACCGAACTGGCAGTGGAAACCGCCGTCACCATCCGCGACCGAGTGGTGGAAGCCTACCAGGAAATCCTGCGGATGCCGGTCTGACCCGATGGATGAAATGATCTTCTTTGACACCCTGCGCCAAGGGCTCTGGATCTCGGTCATCACCGCGACCCCGATCCTTGGGGCAGCCCTGGTTTCCGGCGTTCTTGTTGGCCTGTTTCAGGCGCTGACCAGCGTGCAGGAAATGACGCTGACGTTCGTGCCGAAACTCGCGGCTATCGTCGTCGTCTTCTGGGTGTCGATGGGGTTCATGTCGCAGACGCTCGTCTCCTATTTCACCGACACGCTCGTGCCGATCATCGCTGGGATGTAAGCTATGGATAATGCAGGATATACCTCGCTGACCCGCCTCTCTGGCCTGATGCGAGAGATGTCGGTTGTGGCCAACAACATCGCCAATATCTCGACCACCGGTTTCCGATCCGAGGGGTTGGTCTTCGCCGAACATATCGCCCCGACCGGGCCTCGGGACCCGTCGCTTAGCATGGGTTCCGCGATTGGTCGGTCGATCAGTGCGCAACAAGGCGCGCTGGAACAGACGGGCAGCGAATTTGATCTCGCCATCGAGGGGGAAGGGTTTTTCCTGATCGGCACCCCCGAGGGTGAGGTGCTGTCACGCGCCGGCGCCTTCATCCGCAATGACGCCGGAGAGTTGGTGACACCCGACGGCAGCTATCTTCTCGATGCTGGCGGCGCCCCGATCTTTGTCCCGCCCCAAGCCAGCACAGTTGCCGTTGCGCCGGATGGAACGGTGTCTGCCGATGGGCAGCCTCTGACCGTTGTGGGTCTTTACATGCCCAACGACCCGCTGGAACTGACCCGCCGCGCTGGCACCGCATTCACAGTCGAATCCGGTGTTCAGCCCGCCGAAAACGCCCGCCTTTTGCAAGGCTTCCTAGAGCAATCCAACGTCGATCCGGTGATGCAGGTCGCACGCATGATCGAGGTCCAGCGCGCCTATGAGCTTGGGCAAAGCTTCATGGACGCCGAAGACAATCGCATCCGTGATTTCCTCCGCACCGCTGGCCAACGCAGTTAATCCAGAAAGGATGACCCCATGAGAGCCTTGGATATCGCCGCTACGGGCATGAGCGCGCAGCAACTGCGCGTCGACGTGATCTCAAACAATATCGCGAATATGTCGACGACCGGCTACAGCCCGCGCCGCGCTGATTTCGCGGATTTGCACTACCAGCAAATGGTGCGCGCGGGTGCCATCAACGCCTCTGACGGAACGATTGTGCCTGCGGGCGTTCAGGTGGGCCTTGGCGTGCGCCCGGCGGCCGTGACCGTGACGTGGGAGCAAGGATCCCTCGGGGCGACGGGCGGTCAGCTGGACGTTGCCATCGAAGGGCGCGGGTATCTGGAAGTGACCCTGCCAAGCGGTGAAAGCGCCTACACCCGCGATGGCGCGTTGCAGCGCACCGGCGACGGTTTGATCGTGACCAATGACGGGTTCGAAGTGAACCCGGGCATCACCATTCCCGACGACGCGCGCGATATCTCGATCAATGCCAACGGAGAGATCTACGCCTCCTTCCTGGATCAGGTTGAGCCGCAGTTATTGGGCCAGCTGAACATGGTGCGTTTCTCGAACGACAACGGACTGGAGGCGATCGGGTCCAACTTGTTCCTGGAAACTGGCGCGTCCGGTACCCCTTTGGCCGGTGATCCGGGGCAGGACGGGCTGGGGACGTTCCGGCAAGGCTATGTGGAGCAATCCTCCGTCGATGCCGTGCGCGAAATCAGTGACCTGATCGAAGCGCAGCGTGGTTACGAGTTGAACGCTAAAGTTCTCACCGCCGCGGATCAGATCCTCGGCGCAACGACGCAGGTGCGCTGATGCGGTGGCTTCTTGTGATGCTGGCGCTCGCCAGCCCCGCCGCAGCCCAGGAAACCGTGATTGCGGCAGGCACCATTCGGGGCTCTACGATGATCGGCCCGGCCGACGTGGCCGTGATCGAGGGCGCAACTCCGGGCGCCTTGTCCGACATGGCGCAAGCCATCGGCATGGAGGCGCGGGTAAACCTTTATCCCGGTCGCCCCATCCGCCCCGGTGACCTGCGCCCGCCCGCGATCGTCGAACGCAATGAGATCGTTTCGCTGCGCTACAATTACGGCGGACTTCTCGTGATGACTGAAGGCCGCGCGCTCGACCGCGCCGCCGAGGGGGAGGCGCTCCGCGTCATCAACCTCGCCTCCCGCCAAACCGTTACCGCCACGGCCACTGGGCCGGGCCTTGTCACCGTTGGACCCAATCGATGAACCTACGCTCCATTGTTTTCCTGACGCTCGCCGCCCTCAGCCTGACGGCATGTGGCCGTTTGCTTGAGGTGGGACAAACCCCAGACCTGACGTCACCCGCCAATGGCAATGAGGTTTTCGCGATGAACGTGATCCCGCTGCCCGATGCGCGCGACGTGCCCGCAAGGGCCGAGGGGGCCTCCCTTTGGACGTCGGGGCGCGCCTCGCTTCTGGGGGATCGCCGCGCCAGTCTGCGGGGGGATATCCTGACGGTTGTGATCGAAATCGATGACAGCGCCGAGTTCTCCAATTCGTCTGAGCGGGAACGGACCGGGTCCGAGCAGATGGGCATCCCGAACCTGTTCGGCTTGCCCCAGCGCGCCGATGGGTTCTTGACCCAAGGTGGATCCCTGGGGGAAGCGGTGGAATTTGACAGCGCCAGCAGCTCGTCAGGCGAAGGGGCCACGCGCCGGAATGAGCAACTGACCCTGCGCGTTGCCGCGACGATCACCGAGGTTTTGCAGAACGGCGTTCTGCGGATCGAAGGCAGCCAGGAGGTGCGGGTGAACAATGAGGTGCGAGAGTTGCTGGTCACCGGCTACGTGCGGCCCGAGGATATCTCGCGCCAGAACGCCATCGAGTACGACCGGATCGCGGCGGCCCGGATCTCCTACGGGGGCCGGGGGTTGATCACGGACGTACAGCGCCCGCGCTACGGCCAGGAAATCGTCGACACCGTTCTGCCATTCTAGCCCGGAAGGACTCGTCCCATGAAGAGATTGCTTTTGCCGATCATCCTCCTGTTCGTCGGAGTTGGGGGCGGAGTTGGTGCCGGGCTGATGTTTGGCGGCGGCTCTGCACCTGCGACGGAAGAACGCGCGGGTGAGGACGAAGCCGATGCGGACCCGGAAGCGCAAGCCGAAGGGGATGACGCCGCCGGTGATGCAGATCTTGGTGAGCCTGCGCGGGTAGAGCCCGCTGGCGAGGGGACGGAGTACGTTCGGATTAACAACCAATTCGTCGTGCCCATCGTGCGCAACGGTTCTGTGCGGTCGCTGGTCGTCATGTCTCTCTCACTTGAGGTCGATATTGGGGGAAGCAGCGCGATCTTCGATCTGGAGCCGCGTTTGAGGGATAGCTTTCTCAGGGTCATGTTCGCCCATGCCAACGCCGGCGGTTTTGACGGCCGGTTCACCGAAGCAGCCGCCATGGCGCCGCTTCGGTCCGCATTGCGCGAAGCGGCGCAAGGCGTGTTGGGGCGGGGCTCTACCCACGACGTGCTGATCACGGACATCACGCGGCAAGACGCCTGATCCCGGGATCAGCTCATCGCAACAAACGGCGGCGCGCCTCCAGCTTGGCGGCGACCGTTCGCTTTTCGCCCATGGCAGCCAGGGCCTGATCCCGCCCGACTGCCCTAGCGGCGGCCCGGCGGGCCTTTTCCAGGGCAACGCGGGCAGCCGCAAGTTCGGTCAGGGCGTTTGCCTGTTTCACCCGCAACCGCTCTGACTGGCCAAGCATGGTTCCAGCAATCGATGGATCATCCGTGCTGGCCATCAACTTGGCGCGGTGACTTGCGATCTCGGAAATACGGGCCTCGATCCGATGGACCTTTGCAGTGGCAGCGACGACCGGCTGCAAGGCGTGGTCTGCCAGGAGCCCTGCGATATCCTGCAGGCGCTTCAGTCGCTTGTCCGGACCGCTCATCGGCGGGCTTTCGCTTTGGATCGCATGAGATCAGCGAAACGGATGGCGGCGGCGACGGCCCGATATTGATCGGGTGCGATCGGCGCGCCGATCTCGATACTGGCGTGCAAGGCGCGTGCGGTTGGCGGATCCGAGAATATCGGAACGGCAGCCTCGGAGGCGGCTTCACGGATCCGCCGCGCCACCTCGTCGACACCCTTGGCGACGCAAACCGGCACACCGCCGCCCAGTCGATCCCATTTCAAGGCGACGGCGTAGTGCGTGGGGTTCACGACGATAACGTCGGCCCCAGCGACGTCGCCAATCATCTGGTTCATGGCGATCTCCTGTCCCCGCATGCGGCGTTGCTGTTTCATGTGCGGATCGCCCTCGGCGCTTTTGGATTCGTCCATGATGTCTTGCCGGGTCATGCGGTTGCGCAATCGCAACTGGCTCCACTCCCAGAACCAATCGATGAATCCGATCGTGGCCGCCATGCCCGTCACGGCCATCAGGAAATCGAGCGAAAGGCGACCCAATTGCTCCAGCAGCTGACCCGCGGTGCCATAGAGGGACGCCAGAATAGTCTCAGCTCGCGCCCAAAGAAAAAGTGCCAGAAAAACCGAGACGAGCGCCAGTTTGACCGCTGATTTGGCGAACTGGAACATGCCTTGGGGGCCGTATTTCTGCTTGGCATTGCCGAGAAGGGACAGTCGGTTGAGCTTCGGCGCCAGTTTGGACGGCGTGAAAAGCAAGGCACGTTGCGCGATCAGGGCCACCAGTAAAATCCCGGCGGGGATCATCAGGATCGACCCCGTCGCCAGCAGGCTTCCCGACAGCAAGCCAACAGCCGGCCCGTCGCCGCCGGGGCCGAGCATCAGGGGCGCGATCACCTCGGCATGGCCGAGCGTCATTTGCGTCATCTGCCCCAGATTTTGCACGAGCCAGGGGGCGAGGATGTACCCTGACAACAAAAACCCACCATACACCACGGCGGTGTTCAGATCCTGTGACCTGACGATCTCACCCTTGTTTCGGGCATCCTCCATTTTCTTCGGGGTCGGATCATATGGCTTATCGCTTGGGCTGGTGTTTTCGTCGCTCATCACCGCCCCCCGATTGGATTGGCAAGCGCGCCCTCAAACGCATGGAGCCAGACCGGCAGAATGAAGGGCGTGGTGATCAGCAGCAGGACCAATCCACCCCAGGTTATCGCTGGGGCGCCAACGAAGGCGACCATCAGCTGCGGCATCGCCTTGTTAATCACGCCAAGCGCCACGTTGTAGATCAAAGAGGCGATGAGGAAGGGCGCGGCGAGGGACACGGCCAGCGAAAAGCTGGCGCTGACCTCATCCACGCTCCATCCGGCAAGATCCCGTGGGCCGGGCAGATCTCCAAAAGGAAGCACGCTGTAAGAGCGTAGAAACGTCTCGACAAGGTGGACGTGAAGGCCCGACAGCACGGCCAGGGTCAAACCGCCCAACATCAAGATCGCGCCCATGGCGGGCAGAGGGTCGGGCGTCGCGCCGCCCATGATCTGGCTCAGCGATGTCGATTGTGCGGCGATCGTTCCGGCAACTTGCAGGGCATGGACCAGAAATCGCAGGGCCATGCCGATGATCAATCCCGCTATCAGCTCGGAAAAGAAGGCCGTGATGGGGGGCAGGACCTGGTCCGCGGCGAGTTGTGGTTGCATCGCCGGCGTGAGGAAAACCGTGAAAGCCAGCGCCGCGCCCAGGCGAACCCTGACGGGGATCATCTGATCCCCGAGACCGGGCAGCACCAGAAAACAAGCCCCCACCCGGAGAAACACCGCCACGGCCGTGGCAAGCCACACTTGAGAAAGAGCAAGTATTTCGGCAAGCAACTCGATCATGGGGCGGCCAAGCCCACCAGGGCGGGTTTGGCTTCCAACCCGATCTCTTCAAAGGAGAAAACGGGGTTGGTAATGCCGCGCGCCGACAGAACGGTGCGCAGGAAACGGCGGCGAAGCGATGAGGTGACGACGGCCGGAAAGGTTCCCTTTTCACTGGCCACGGCGACTTTTTCGCCCACCGATTTTGCGAGGGCGTTGAACTCATCAGGCGGCAGCGCGATTTCTGGCAGACCGCCATCGCCGCCGATCTGGAAACGCATGAAGATGTCTTCCCAATCACTCGACAGCTGGATCAATGGCAAGGTGCCATCGCTCCGCTTCATGTCAGCGATCAGTTGAAACCCGAGGCGTTGGCGGACGTGTTCACAGATCATCTCGGGCTGGGTTGTGGTGCCGCGCGACTCGGCAATTGCCTCCAGAATGAGCGGCAGGTTGCGGATTGAGACCTGCTCGGACAACAGGAGGCGAAGGATCGAGTGCAGCAGGTCAAGCGGCACTTTGTCGGGCACCAATTCATTAAGGAGGCGCCTGTTTTCCTCGGACCGGGTACCATCGCTGAGGGTGATGAAGGCATCGAGTTGCCGTTGCAGCGTCTTGAAGGTCATCAAACGCGAAAGATTGCGCTTCAGCACCTCCAGAAGATGTGTCGCCAAAACCTCGGAAGGGGTAACAACGGTCATCCCGGCGAGGCCTGCGCGCTCGCGATCTCGAGGGTCGATCCACCGTGCGGGCGCGCCGTAAACAGGCTCTGATGTTTCTTCGCCATCGGGCAGGTCAACGGCGCCGTCCTGGGTCAACATCAAGACCCGCGAGGGGTTGAGCTGCGCGGTCGCATGTTCCACGCCGAGGAGCCGGATCGAGTACGTTCCCGGTGGAAGGTCGCCGCGATCGGTCAACCTCATTTCAGGGAGCAAGACACCAAACGACCGTGCCACATGCTCCCGCATGTTCTTGATCCGGGCATCAAGGCCGGTGGCCGGGTCGAGGGCGAGGCTCACAAGATCGGGCGAAAACTCGACGTGGATGTCGTCCACATCCAGCAGGTCACCGCTGGTTTCTTTGGGCGCTTCCAAGGTCTCGGCGTTTGGGGTGGCGTCAGGTGCTGCCTCCTTTTCCACGGTTTGAATGCGTCGCCACGCGGCATAGCCAAGTGCGGCTGAGCCGAGCAGGAACGGCGCCATGGGCAGGCCGGGGACCAAGCCAAATATTGTCATGAGTAGGGCGACGGCGACCAAGGCAGAGGGATGCCGACCAAGCTGCGCAAAAAGCGCCGTGTCGGTGGCGCCGCTGGCCCCGCCGCGTGCCAAAAGAAGGGCGGAAGCGATCGCGATGATGACCGATGGGATTTGGCTGACCAATCCGTCGCCAATGGTCAGAATGGAATATGTTTCAAAGGCTTGACCGATTGGCATGCCGTGAATTGTGGTGCCGATGATGAGGCCCACAACAAGGTTCAGGAGGGTGATCAAAAGACCGGCAATGGCGTCGCCCTTCACGAATTTCGACGCCCCGTCGAGAGAGCCGAAAAACGTTGTTTCTGCCTGCTCCCGTTCACGCCGGGTCTTGGCTTCGGTGTGGTCGATGGCGCCTGCGGCCATGTCACTATCAATGGCGAGTTGTTTGCCCGGCATCCCGTCGAGCGCAAAACGGGCCCCGACCTCTGCCATGCGCGCGGCGCCTTTGTTGATCACGATGAAGTTGACGATCAACAGGACGCAGAAGATGACCAGCCCCATGACGACAGAGCCATCGATGACGAACATCGCAAACCCCTCGATCACGCTTCCCGCCGCGTCGGTGCCGGTGTGTCCCTGGCCGATGATCAGTTTGGTCGAAGACACGTTCAGCGACAGGCGCAGCATCAGGGACGCAAGTAGCACCGTCGGAAATGCCGAAAAGTCGAGCGGTCTTTCGATGAACAGGGTCACGGTGAAGATCAGGATGGCCAGTCCGAAGGAAGCGGCCAATCCGATGTCGAGGATGAACGAAGGCACCGGCAAGATCATCATGATGATCACCGCCATGAGCGCGAGGGCAAACAGAATGGTCGGTTGGAACAGCGCTTTTGCGGACATCATGGCTGCACCGTGGAGGCACTATGTTCGTCGGTTTGGACAGGATTGGATTGCCGCAAGGCGCCCGCTGGACGACGGCCAAGGGCATGCGGCACATGGCTGGCTAAGTAGGTTGCGTTGTCTCGGCGTCGCATTCTGCAGAGTCCGATCACTTGGTTGAGTTAGGGAAGGGAGGGCCGCGCCAAAAGATCGATGATTTCCGACCTCATTTCACGGCTATCATCGAGGGTCGTAGTCAGGGTTTGAAGATCGGGAAACGGGTCATTGGTCGGTGCCTCAGAGGCCGCATTCAGTTGCACCAACCGCTCGGCGATCGCGGCATGGGCGCCATCACCGGTTTCGACAAGACGCGTCCAGTTGGCCTCCTGCCAGGCCAGCTCAGCGCCGTCCTCGGTTTCTTCCGGCGGAGCATCGGGGGCAGGAAGGATAAGGGGCCGGCGTACATCGCGTAGGATCTGGGCGGCCTCAAAGAGCCCTTCTTCTCGTAAGGCGGCAATCGCGCGCACCTGGACACGGCCATCTGCTGACCCCTCAGGACGCCAACTGCTGCCGTAGGTATATGCGAGCACGACCAGAGCGGCCGTGTCACCCACGCTCACGCGTTCGGCGATCAGATCGGTCAAAGCCTCAGCCCGCGCCGCCTCGCTCCGGGCGGTGTCTCCCAAACGATTGATCGCTTCGTCGATCTGACCGAGTGCGGCGTGCCCAAGCAGCGTTTCGCGCCAAAGATCGTCGGTTTCGGGCCCCTCTCCGGTTTCGCGGATCAGCGCGTCTGCGGCGATCAAACGGGTCGGCGTGGGCAAGGTGCCAACACGCCGATCAAATGCAAGCGCATGGGTTAGGACCGAGACGGGATCCCCGCCATCGTCGCGCAAGGCCTCGGCCAGTTCCTGCTGCAATTGGGCGGGGGGTGCGTCCGGGGAAATGCCTATTTCCAGGTCCAATATGCGCAGGGCGACAGCATCGATGCGCCCTCCCCGGTAGAGCACGTCGCGGACATTGTGCGCCGTATTATCGTGTCCATCAGCGACCAACTGTCGGGCAAGGCGGGGCCCCATGTGATCGCGCAAGCTGGGGGGCAGATCGCCAAAGGCGCGCTGAATGGCTGACGTATCATCGTCGTTGAGGGGAACCGTCACGGCCCCGGCCAAATAGCGCCAAAAAAGCTCTCCCTGGGTGCAAAGATCGGTGGTTTCGACGGGAATGAACGGGGCGGAATCGGCTCCATCCACGAGGGCTGCAACATGCAGCAAGGCGACCGGAGGGTCTGGGAGTTGTTCAAGCCAAAACCGGGCCTCGGCGCCGAACCCGAAGTATAGGTAGTGCTGAGCCAACGCGAGGGTACCGGTGGTCGTAAGGACATCGCGTTCATCATAGAGATCCCGCCGAAGGGCTCCAAGGTTCTGGTAAAGGCTGTCTCCGTCCGACCATTCCGCAACAACGAACGGACGATTGTTGCAGGATGCCTCAGCCGACGGAGAGCTGAGCGGCAAATCCATGGGCAGGGTCGTGTCAAACGCGGTTTCAGCGCGGATCGGCAAGGGGCCGCTAGGGGGCTCGACCGGCGTGCCATGGGGGTCGCGTGTTGGCGCAGTTTCGACTGTAGGCGGGGTGGGTTCCGCTGGCTCACTTGCGCTCGGGCCAGCGTTGTCTGTCGGGTCGCCGAGGGTCATTGCCTGGTCCGGCGCGATGTCCAACAGGCCAGATGCCGCCGCGCGGGCCAATTGCTCCGCCATGATCTGAGCGGCTTCTGCCAACCTGGGATTGGGGGCCTCGGTTTCAGGGACGAGCGTCGGTTCCGGGGGCACCACGTTGGCAAGCGGCACTGCCACGTCAGGCAAGCCGTCGGGCGACCCGAGCAGAGTTGCTAGGTTGGGAAGCGCATCTGCAGCCGCTGCCCGGTCCCGGGCATCAGGGTCAAGAACCTCGGGGGCGGGCGCGTTTGGGTCGGGGTCTGCGATGTCGATGACGAGGTAACGCGAATTGTGGCGGAAACTGGTTACCGGGCAGTCGCAGGCAAGCTCAAGCGACAGCGCCTCGGCTGCCGTTAAGCCGGACAAGCGGGAGCGTTGAATGAGGTCAAAAGCCGTTGATGTGTCGAAGCCGTCCACCGAAGGGGTCAGGGTCAATTCCCACTGATCGTTCTGGTTTTGTTCAAGATCCCATTGTCGATCAGCCCCGATCGGCAAAACCAGCCTGGTGAAGCCCGGGTGGTCGCCCGATTGAATGCGGATCGTTTGAGCCAAAGGAAGCGTCGGCCATGAAATGCCAAGGCCGACGACCAGAAGAAGGAAATAAAGAGCACGCTTCATGCCGCTTGCTTGAGACCCCGCAGCGCCTCCTCCAAAACGTTGAAATCCGGGCGCACATGGTGCGGTGCGTTCTGGCGTCCCACTTCAATGCAGATATTGGTGGCATGGCTATGAAGGTTGGCGATCAAGACCTCTCGGATCATGAGGTAGAATTGGTGATCCTCTTCGATCACAGCCTTCATTTTCGCCGCGAACGGACCCACGAAACCATAGGCCAGGAACACACCTAGGAACGTCCCGACCAGAGCGCCACCGATCAGGCCCCCAAGGACTTCTGGAGGTTGATCGATGGACGCCATCGTCTTGATGACCCCCAAGACGGCGGCGACAATCCCAAGAGCAGGCAGGCCGTCAGCCACGGTTTGCATGGCATGGCTGCCGTGCATTTGGTGGTGAACGTTCTGCTCCAGCCGTTTATCCAGAACCTCTTCGACCTGGTGAGGGTCATTGTAGTTCATGGCGGCGGATCGCATCGTGTCGCAGATCAGTTCCACCGCCTCGTGATCCTTCAGGATTTTCGGGTACCGCGCAAAGATCTCGGACTCTTCGGGGTTTTCGATGTGCTCTTCGACCGCAACGGCGTTTTGGCGCTGCAAGCGGATCAATTCGAACAATAGACAGAGCAGATCCTGGTAGTCCGAATCCTTCCAAGTCGGCCCCTTGAAGACCTTCACCAGCGCGCTGATCGTCGCTTTGATGGCGCCTTTGTCGTTCGAGATTAAGAAGGCACCCACGGCGGCGCCAATGATCATCATCGACTCAAACGGCAAGGATTTCAGAATGATCCCGAACTTGCCTCCGGCCAGTTTGTAGCCGCCAAAGACCATGACGAAGACGACGACAATTCCGATAATTCCAAGCATGGCGGGTTCTCCTGCGCTGTAATGAGGCTTGGCAGCAAAGACTTAAGATTCGGTGTCTGCACCCGTCGCTTCTTCAGGGTTGCGCAGCGTTGGCGCACCTGCGTTGCGTGTCGCGATCACGACCGAGATTGCGTAGGCAATCGCCGGGTCCAACTCCGCCATGATCGCGCCGCTTGCGGCCGGGGTCATGCGGGTCAGAAAACCTGCCGCGAAGTTGGGGTCCATCTGCGCGAAAAGAGCCGCGGTCTGATCGGCTTCCATGGTTTGGTAGACTTCGGTCAAACGTGTGAGGTCCGCTTCAGCGGCTGAATCAGACGTTTGGATCAGGGCCTGCAGGCGTGCTTCCGCGGCCTCAAGGACGGCCAAGCGCTCTTCAATCAACGGCTGAACCGCCTCAATAGCGCGCTCGCGGTCTGCGACAGCCGCTTCTCTTTCGGCCAACCGGTCGCGCAAAGCCATGACTTCGTCCAGAGCTGCTCGGATCGGGGCTGTCGGCCCTATGTCTGACGTGTGCAACTCCGGGTCCGATGCCTCTGCGGCTGATACAAGACGGAGGTCGAGGGTCCCCAGTCGCAAGATTATTGAGGCCGCAAAAATGAGCCCGAGGGTGATCAATAGACCGCTGCGCTTGAGGCGACGTATTTTTTGGGTTTTCGACATGGGCTACGCCGACGCCGAACGGTGGCGGGCAAACAGAGGCTCCGCGGTCGGAGCCGCGGCTTGATCCCGTTCCGCAGCGGCCCTGCGAGATCCAAAAATCGGCAGAACGTCCTCGTCTATTGGTTCGTTCGTCCCGAGATCAGGCTCCAACGTCTCGTCGGGCTGCGCCTCCACCGCGTCGACGCCAGGCGCTTGAACGGAGATCGCTTCTTCAGCGAAGTCGTGGCACGCCGCGATCATCATCTCTAACTCAGACGAGATCTCCCGGGCCTGGTGCACCAGATCATTGAGCTGACTGCCCGCGCCGTCGGATCCAGACTTGGCTTCCTTCAAGGCCGCTTTCATCTCATCAACTTGGCTGGACATCACCGCGATCGCGCCGCCCAGGCCCTTGTCAAAGCTGGTTAACCGCGACAGGCGGCGGGAGAGGACCATGCAATAGGCCATCGCGCCGAGGCTCGCAAAAATGACCAGAATATCAGCGCCGTAACTCATGAGGAGTGTCATTCAGTTCACCAAAAATTGTGTGACGAGGAGGTCGCGGACCCGGTCAGTACCGGACACCACTTGAATGCGGCGCAGCATCTGAGACCGCAGTCGCGCAAGGCTTGTGGGGTCGCTTAACTCAGATATCGCCACCACCCGCAGGTAGGAGTTCAGGACGTCAAGCACCCTCGGGGTGAGCTGCGTGACCTCTTCCAAATGCTCTGGCCGCACCTCAAGAACGGCCCCAAAAATCAGGTTTCTGTTCGATTCCTCGGCCCCGAGCGAGATGACCATGGTCTCCAGCTCAAGAAATGCGACGTTCGTCGGACCCAGCGCGGGCCCATGCCCGCCGTCGTCGCCCTGACCCGAACCATCGTCTGCCGAATGCTCTCCCGTGCTGGTTTCCGCCGCCAAAGGCCCCTGCGTCAC
Organism: Gymnodinialimonas sp.; assembly: GCF_059726805.1. Taxonomy (NCBI): domain Bacteria; kingdom Pseudomonadati; phylum Pseudomonadota; class Alphaproteobacteria; order Rhodobacterales; family Paracoccaceae; genus Gymnodinialimonas; species Gymnodinialimonas sp. The sequence goes on along the minus strand of NZ_AP041059.1, from coordinate 4,491,125 downwards.
AGCCCAGAATCCCCCGCCGCCGCCCGCCGCGGCGAGAATCACGCCGACCAAAAGCGGGACGAGTAAGCCCTTCTTCTTCTTGGGTTCTTCGATTTCACCGTCTTCTGACATGGTTCACACGATCTTGTTTCGTTCTCATTCGTTTTAACCCCAAGGCACTAACCGATTGTTAATCCTGCGGCGTCTATGTCTGAGGGCATCGGGCCAGAACGGCTCGGCGTGAAAGGGAACGTGTTGAACACGCTGCTGGAGATGTGGAACGGTTTGGATGGGCGTCGTCGTGGCGTGCTGGTTGGCGGCCTCGCCGCGCTCGCTGTTGTTCTTGTGATCCTGACGCGGATTGCGTCGCAGCCCTCTTTTCAGCTTCTTTATAGTGGCTTGGACCCCGCCGCCGCCGGTGAGGTGGTGGAGGCTTTGGCCGCGCGCGGCGTGGCCCATCGGATCGACGGCGATCAGATTTTCGTCGACGCTTCGCAGCGCGATGAACTCCGGATGGCTTTGGCCGGTGAAGGCCTGCCTGCCAACGGCCCCCAAGGGTACGAATTGCTTGATTCGCTCTCGGGGTTCGGCACGACGTCGCAGATGTTTGATGCCGCCTACTGGCGCGCCAAGGAAGGGGAGTTGTCGCGGACAATCCTGGCCTCTCCCGCCATCCGGGCCGCGCGCGTGCACATCGCCAACCCATCCTCTGACCCGTTTCAGCCGACGAATGAAGTGACGGCCTCGGTGGCAATCCGCCCTTCCTCAGGAGGGCTCGCGCCCGGGCATGCACAGGCCCTCCGGTATATGGTTGCATCGTCGGTGCCCGGTTTGCGGCCGGACAATGTTACCGTGATCGATGCGGATTCTGGACAAGTGCTCGGCGGGCAAGGGCAGATGACACCGGCTGCCGATGCGGCGGGACGTGCCGTACAGTTGCAACAGAATATCGAACGCTTACTGGCCGCGCGGGTTGGGCCGGGAAACGCAGTTGTTCAGGTCTCCGTCGAGTTGGAAACGGCGCGGGAGACAATCCTGGAGCGTGTGATTGATCCCGAAAGCCGTGTGATCGTCGCGACGGACACCGAAGAGATGGACAATGCGACGACCGACGGCGCCGCCGCTGGCGTGACGGTTGCGTCGAACTTACCCGATGGAGAGGGGTCTGGGGGCGAAGGTTCATCTGCACAAACGACCGAATCGCGCGAACGCGTAACCTTCGACATGTCCGAACTGCAGCGTGAGGTAGAGCGGGAGCCTGGCGATATCCGCCGGATCACTGTCGCGGTGCTTCTCAACGGGATCGAAGAGGTCAACGGCAACGGCACCGCCGAGACCGTTCCGCGACCCGATGCGGAAGTGGAAGCCCTCACAGAGCTTGTCAGGTCCGCCGTCGGCTACAGTGAATCTCGGGGCGACTTGGTTACGATCCAGTCCATGGCCTTTGATGCGGCGGCGATCACAGATTTGACGGAGGCTGGCTTCGCGGATCGTCTGAACCTCGACATTGGCCAGATCATCCAAACTCTCGTGCTGGCCCTTGTCGCCTTGGCGATTGCATTCGGTCTGCTGCGTCCGCTGCTTTCCCGTGGTGCGCCAGGCGGCCTGAATACCCTTCCGCCGCTCGACCCCGCTGGAAGCTTGCCTTCCCCCAATACCGACGCGGAATTCGACCCGTCCGCGCTGCCGATGGCGGCGTCCGACCGCCCAGAGCTGCGCATGGCCGATGAAGCAGAGGAGTCGAAGCCGCCAGTCCCGGCGTTGTCGCAAATGGGACTGGCCTTTGATGATGCCTTACCGATGATGATGGCCGGCGCGTTGACCGAAGAACTCGAACAGAACCTCGAAGATATGGATCCTGTGGATCGCCTCCGCCTCCTGATCCAGGAACGTGAAGAAGAGACGGTCCAGATTCTGCGCAACTGGATGAACGAAGATGAGGAGGCGGCAGGATGACGCGGAGCCTCATCCTGAAAGACTTCGCGTCACCGTACACGACCCAGAGCCTTCATTCCATGGAGGCTGAGGTGCCGCCGGCGGACCAACTCCAGGACGAGACGGATGCGTTGGAATCCTACGATGCCGGGTACAAATGCGGGTGGGCTGATTGTGCCGCTGCCGAGGTTGACGAGCGAACGGCCATTGGGGCTGACCTCGCAAAGAACCTTTCGGAGGCGCAGCTCACCTACGAGACGGCGCGCCGCGACGTCATAGCAGCCCTTGGGCCCTTCTTTGCCGACGTCGCCGCTACGCTTTTGCCGAAGATCGCATCAGCGGCCTTGGCGCCGACTGTCCTGGCCGAACTTGGCGCATTGGCGGAAGACCAGACCGAGGCGGAGATCGAGATTCGCGCCGCCCCCTCGGCCTGCGCGGCGTTGGAGCGGTTGGGGGAAACTGAGCAACTCTCCGGTCTCACCGTACGCCCGGAGCCCGCGTTTGCGGAAGGGCAGGTTTCGATCCGCGTAGGCTCGGAACAAAGAGATCTCGACATGGCCAGCGCGGCAAATCGGATCGCAGACGCCGTTGCAGACTTCGCCGCCCAATCTTCCCAGTTTGATGCCCAAACCCCTTCCAAAGGAGTCGCCTGATGTCTGAGCCGAAGACACCCAATGCACGCGCCGCAGCCCTCCACTCGGTTCCGATCGAAATCAGGGTCTGTGTCGGAAAAGCGCGGCCTCGCCTGTCTGACATGTTGGCAATGGAGCCCGAGACCGTTCTACCGCTCGACAGCCGCATCGAAGACAAAGTCAGTCTTTGGGTCGGTGACAAGATGATCGCCGAGGGCGATCTGGTTGAGCTGGATGGAGATAGGGCCGGGCAACTGGCCGTGCGCATCGTTGCCCTCATGGACCATGGCGATGCTGCGGCTTGAGCCAATCCTCTTCCTGGCGCTGGTCGCCTTTGTGCTGGTGTCGCCCGGCAGCGCGATGGCGCAGGAAATCACGCTTGATCTGGGGGACAGCAGCAGCCTGACGGCACGGTCATTCCAACTTATCGCCCTGATCACGGTGCTCAGCTTGGCCCCCGGCCTCGCCGTGATGATCACCTGTTTCCCCTTTGTGGTCACGGTCCTGTCGATCTTGCGACAAGCCATCGGTCTGCAACAATCGCCCCCGAACATGCTGATCGTCAGCCTGGCGCTTTTCTTGACGTACTTCGTCATGGCCCCGGTGTTCGAGCAGGCCTATACGACGGGAATCGCGCCGCTAATCGCAGGCGATTTGACACCTGAGACGGCGATCCCCGTCATCTACGAACCCTTCCGCACGTTCATGCTCAACCGCGTCGACATGTCGACACTGGCCAGCTTGGCCGAGCTTCGCCCCGGGGCAGATGCCGTCGATCCAGACGCCTCGGTCTTGATCCCGTCGTTCATGTTGAGCGAAGTGGAACGGGCGTTCCAGATCGGCTTTCTGGTCTTCCTCCCGTTCCTCATCATCGACCTCGTCGTTGCCGCGATCCTCATGTCGATGGGCATGATGATGGTGCCGCCCGCGATCGTCTCGTTGCCCTTCAAACTGGCATTCTTTGTGGTGGCAGATGGGTGGGTGCTGATCACCGGCGCTTTGGTTCGAAGCTATTTTTGACCGTCCCAACCCAAAGGAGACTTCATGACAAACCCCTCCGACACCGCTGCACAGGGGCCCATGTCCCGTGCCGAAAAACTCAGCCTTCTGTCCACCATGTTGGGACCGGACGCGATGGCCAGACTGCGCGACGGGCAACCGGACGCGCCCACCGAGGCTGGCAAATCGCCGTCGCCGGTTGATGCCGAACGCGCGGCCTGGCAGCGCAATAGGTTGCTGGAGCGGCTGCGCCATCAAGGGGGTGGCAAGGTACCTGACGTCGCCCAAACCAGGGAGGGGCGTAGTACGCCCCCTCTGGAGAAACCGGTCGACCAACGGGCCTTGGCCGCAGAGAACAAGCATCTGGATGCACGTTTGGCGAAGATCTCTGACATCGCGACTTTGGGTCATGAACACCCGGCGATCATCGCTCGCCTCGTCAAAGGCTTGCCGCGGGACGAGCGGGTCGAGGCCCTGAAAGCACTCCCCGGTCCAGTCGCCCGGTCTATCGTCAGACGACTTCGGTAATCTGGCGCGACCCAAGGCAGCCCAAGAAAAAGCCCCAGCTCAACGGCCGGGGCTTTTTCTTTTGCAGGGCGTGCTCTGTCGCTATGGCTGCTCGTTCTACCTTACAATGAATTCCGCGTGGAGCGCGCCAGCGGCCTCGATGCTCGACAAGATATCAATCATGTCCCGAGGAGAAACGCCCAAAGCATTAAGTGCCCCAACGACTTCAGACAGTGATGTGCCACCCGGAATTTCCGCCAGCCCAGTACCCGTTTCCTCAACGAGATCCGCGTCGGTGCGCGGGAGGACAACGGTCTGACCCTCAGCAAAGGGGTTTGGTTGAACGACCAGAGGCTCTTCCTGGATGCGCAGCGTCAGGTTTCCTTGGGCCACGGCCACCCGGCTGATCCTCACGTCTTCTCCCATGACAATCGTTCCGGAGCGTTGGTCCACGACCACACGCGCGCGGGTCTCGGGCTGGACCAGAATGTTCTCGACCCGCGTGATGGCATGGGCGGGTGAGGGAGCGCGCGTCGCGCCAATGTCCAGAAGAACGGTGCCGGCATCCAGCATCGCCGCAACGCCGCGCCCGAATTCCGTGTTGATCGCGACTTCGATCCTTGCCGCGGTCGTGAAGTCCGGCGACCGCAAGGCAAGCCGGATCTGAGACATGCCGGTGAAATCGAACTCGACCTCTCGTTCAACCCGCGCGCCGGCCGGAATGACACCGGCCGTTGGGACCCCTTGGACCACTTCCGCGCCGTCACCCTCGGCAGAGGCCCCTCCGGCGATAACCGCGCCCTGGGCCACGGCATAGATCTCGCCATCGGCAGCCGTCAGAGGGGTCATGACCAGTGTGCCACCCAGCAGGCTGTCGGCGTCGCCAATAGCAGAAACGGTGATATCGATCTGTCCGCCTTGTCGTGAGAACGGGGGCAATGTGGCCGTCACGATCACTGCCGCGACGTTCTGCGGGCGAAACTGCTCACCCGTGACGTTGACCCCCAAACGCTCCAGCACGTTTACCATGATTTCTTCTGTAAAAGGCGCATTGCGCAGCCCGTCGCCGGTCCCGTTCAGGCCGACGATCAGGCCGTATCCGACCAGATCGTTGCCGCGAACCCCGTCGAATTCGACAAGATCCTTGATCCGGATGGGTGTGGCCAAGGCCGGGATTGCAAGCGTGGTCACCAGCAACAAGAGAGCAAGAAATCGGGTCACCTCAGGTACTCCGTAAGGCTCAGGCGCGACAGGCGCGCGGTCAGGATGTAGAGGCTTTCCAATCTCAGTGAGACGGCCTCCAATTCGGTTGCCGTGTCGTAAGGGTCCGCCTCGACCAGACGCCCGTATTCGATTTGAAGACTGCTGCGCGCGGTTTCGGCGGCCACTTTTGCATCTTCGATGCGCGCTTCCTCAGCCCCCAGGCGCGCCCGCAAGGCGATCAAGCCATCTTCAGAATCCAACATCAGATGCGCCGCACTGGTGATGAAGGCGCGTTGTTCATCCTCAGGGAGGCCCGGCGCCTGTTCAGATGCGAGGGAGGCGAGCGCTAACCCGGCCAGAGCCTCACGCAACGCCGGGTCCAGCGCGGTCACGCCGGTTTCCGCCGTTTGCCCTTCACCGATCAGAACGGAGGGTGCATCGCCCGTCCCGCCTTGCCAGGCCAATGTCTCGTAACCGCCCCCGGCGTCCGTGAACCAGGCGTTCACATCGGCCAAGGCCGTTGCGGCGTCCGGGGCGCCGCTTACAAGCGTTCTCAATTCGACCATCATGTCCTCGGCGCTGATCAGCGGGGTCGCATCGGGGGCATCGGCGGAGAAAAGGCTGCGCCCGGCGAACCGCGTGTTCAGAACGTTGACGGCCTGCTCAAATCGGTCGCTGCTGTCCGCCAGCTTCAATTGAAGGTTCGAGAGGCTGCCACCGCCGGTGATTGCCAAGAGGGAGGGTGCGAAACCGTCAAGCTCAGCCGAGATGCGCCCCAAGGCGCTTTGCCGTCCCTCCGCCGCAATCGCGGCTTCCGTCACCGAGGCCGCGAAAGTGGCGTTCAAACGCATGCCACGGGAGATGTCCGCGAGGGTCGAGAAATCACCCCCCAAGGCCTGGCCCAGATCCGCAATCCGTCCCGACGAAAGCTCGGATGTGAGGCGCGTGAGATCAGCCCTCTGTTGCGCAGAGTCGCGGCGCAATAGGCTGAAATGGGCCGCGTCACTGTAGGAGGTAATGCTCATCCCGCGATCCTCATCAGCTCATCCATGAGCTGTTCGGCAACGCTTACCACGCGGGCATTGGCGGCATACATCTGTTCGATCCGCAGAAGGTGCTGCAACTCGGCATCGGAATCGACGCCGCCTGCAAGTTCTGCCGTCTCAAGCGCGGAGTGTTGGGCAGAGGATCGGCTCAGCGTCATATCGGCATTGGAGCGGGCCAGCCCTGCGATCGACAGGTTTTCAGCGATCAACCCTGACATGGAGCGTCCAGTGGTGGAGAATGCGGCAGACCCCGTCGCTTGCGACATGGCCAAGGCATCGATCTGTGCCGTCAGAAACGTCGCGTTGCCCGTTGGGCCTTCTGTCGATGCGCCCATGCCGTCGCGAAGCCGCCAAACGGCGCCGCCTTCGTCCGGGAGGACGGCGGCGTTAACGCGCAGCCTTGCGGCAAGGCCGACTTCGTTGACCCCATCGACGAGGCTGCCCGCATCGGTGTAAAGGCCCGGTGCCCCGGCGGACAGGCTTGGATCCATACCGGGGCTGTCAAACCGCTCTGCGAGGTCCCTAGCGATGCCGTCGAGGCGGCCCTGAGCTTCGGGCGCAAGTGTGTCGCGCACGTCAAAAAGGGCGCTCAACTGGCCGCCATCGAAGGCAGGGTAGGACCCATCCATGCGCATCGCCCGGCCATCGATTGTTAGGCCGGAGAGCGTGGCATTGTCCAGGGATAGGTAGGGATCCATGCCCGCAGATGGCTGAAATCCCAAGGTCGCCGCGCGATGGCTCAGCAAGACATGGCCGTCGTCGCTGTAGATGCTGAGTTTGCCGTTGTTGTCCCGGCGCGATTGCAACGGGATGAACGGCGCGATCTGGTCCACTAGCTGGTTCTGTGCGTCCATCAGCGACGCGATTTCTCCGCCGCCAGCATTCACGGAAAGGATGCGAACGTTCAGCTCTTCAAGGCCTTCCAGGGCAGCGTTGATTTGGTCGACCGCCTGCGCAATCCCGGCGTCCGCGCGTTTGCGTTCAGCCTGAACGCCGTTGCTGAGCGAATGGAGGGTCTCGGCGACGGCTTCGGCGGCTTGAACGGCGCCGCCAAGGTGGGTCGCGTTCCAGGGCGCGTTGGCCGCCGAGATAAGTTTGCCTTCGAAATCGGCCATGCGCGCCGACAGGCTGCCGGGTTCGTCAGGCGCGCCGATCAACGTTTCAAGACGCGCCGCGAAATCAGCGGCGGTCTGGCGCGCCCCAAGGTCTGCACCGGCAGAGCGGCGTTGACTGATCAACACGCTGTCTTCTTGCCGGGTGACCCCAATCGTGCGCACGCCCGAGCCGTCGTTGCCGATTTGCCGGGCCGCCACATCTAGACGGCGGACGCCATACCCCTCCGTCATCGCATTGGCGATATTGGATGACACCACGTCTGCCGCGCGCGACGACGCGGTCAGGCCGCTCAAGGCACTTGAGAGAGTGGAAGAGATGCTCATGGGATTTCAGACCCGAATGCCATCGCCAGGTTAGCGGATGATATTCGTGGTCTCCTGCAGCATCTCGTCCACGGTCTGAATGATCTTCGCATTCGACGAATAGGCCCGCTGCGTTTGGATCAGCTGGGTCAGTTCAGCGGCGACATCCGTGGTAGATTCTTCCAACGCGTAAGAGACAACGTCGCCTGTGGGGCCGTCACCCGCATCCCACAGAAAGAAGCTGCCGCTTTCCGCAGAGGTGGAATAGAGTTGATTGTCGTGGGACATCAGCCCGTTGGGGTTGGGCAGGTCGATGAGGGGGATCTGGTAAACCGTTCGGGTGATGCCAACGTCGAAATTGGCGTGAACGTAGCCATTGGCGTCAACCTCAACCGAGACCAGGTTACCGACCGGGGAGCCGTCCTTTGAAATGGCCGTGGGGGCGAAGCTGTCTGAGAGTTGGGTCAGGCCGGCGCCGGACCCCTGCGCCCCGATGTTGATCTCGATCGGTCCGCCAAGCACGTCGACGGTAAACGCGCCGGTGGTTGCGTTCCAGGTGCCGCCCACGGGGGGCACGCCTTGGGCGACGCTTTGGATCGTTCCACCACCCGTCCGACTATCATCGAAGACGACGGTGTATTCGCCGATGATGGCATCGTTAGAGGCACTGTCGCGCAGCACCATCGTCCAGGTATTGGACGCGGGATCCCCGGTGTTGGGGACCGTTGGCGTGAAGTAAGCGTCGATGGATTGCGAGGTGCCGAGGTTGTCGAAGTATTCGACGGACAATTGGCGCGTGTCGCCCGCCGACCCGGCGGTTGTGTCGGTGCCCGGCAGATTGACCCCGAGGGAGATCTTCGTGGTCGGCTCGGACGTGAACTGATTGACGTTGACCTGGACGGGTTGCAGGCCCGCGCTTGTGTCGCGCGGGAAGCTGGGGATCGTCCCGTCCGTCTCGGCCGGCCATCCCATGAGGGTCACACCTGATGGGGTCACAAGGTAGCCATCGGCGTCGGTGCGGAACGATCCGGTGGTCGCGAGATAGAGCGGCAGGTCAGCGCCTTCAGCGGCATTCACTGCGGCACTTGTGGTGACGGGAAGAAATCCGCGACCGCGCACCGCGAGGTCGGTGGGGTTATTGGTGGTCCCAAGGGCACCCGATTCGTCAATCAACCGCTGCGTGGTGACGCGGACGCCCCCGGCGGAGTAGATCCCGCTGCCCTGGTCGATCACCATGGAGGAGAAATCCGCAACCGCTTTCTTGTACCCGTGGGTTCCTGAGTTCGCGATGTTGTCGGCAATCGTGGCCAAACGGCTGGCATTGACCGAGAGGCCCGCCACACCCGCGTTGAGCGAGGAAGAAATTGTCATCACATGCGCCTTTCTGCTGCATCTGGAATTGGTCCTACAGTGCGGGCCGAGGGCTTAAGGTCGTCCTAACGAATAAAATGCGACGCATTTTCTACCGGGGCTCGACCCCGAGGCCGGGATCTAGAAGCGGGTGCGCAGCAGAATGACCTCGATCCGGTCATTGCGGGGCGAAATCGGCGGTTGAACGGTTGTCTCCCGGTCCGAATGGCCAGTAACGCGCGCGATGCGCTGCGCATCCAGGCCACCGCCTTCCAGCAGAGCGCGGAACATCTGCGCGCGCTCGGTCGTGCGTTGCCAGCCGCTTTCCGTGGCACGCACCAACGGCTCTGCTGCGATATGGGCCTCAACGGCGACACCGTTGGTGACGGTCCCGAACAGATCAGCCATGGAAACCGCCAAATCCGCCAACCAAGGCTGCGGCATGCCGGTGTCGGGGTTGAAGATCGGCTGACCCGGGCGCGAGAAGACTTCAATCACCAGGCCTTCGTCTGTCAGCCGCGTCTCAATGTGGGGGCGGGCGAGATCGCTGATGATGCTGTCACCGCCATCGCCGGTCAAAGACCCCTCAATCTCTGCCAGATTGGCCGCCTCTTCCTCGGCGTCGTGTTCATTGCCTTCCAACCCAAGGGCCTGCCGCCCCTCTGTCGGGCGCAGACTGGTCGCGCCAGTCCCTTCCTGAGACAAAACCTCTTCCGAGAATGGGCTTTCGCCGCCAAAGGCGCCATCGCCACCGCCGGAGATTCGTGCGACCGGGATCGAGGGGCTGAAGTAATCGGCCAGCCCCTTGCGCTGGCTTTCGGTCGTCGCGTTCAAAAGCCACATCAGCATGAAGAATGCCATCATCGCGGTCACGAAGTCGGCATAGGCCACCTTCCAGGCGCCGCCATGGTGGCCACCACCGCTGATCACCTTCTTTTTCTTGATGATGATTGGACGAAGCTCATTCTCGGCCATTGGCGCCCTTTCGCGGACCATTCACCGGACTTCACTACTGGCTGTGGGTGAAAGAACGCTTAACGCTCAGAAAGCACGTCCGCGGCGCAGGCGTTCTTCAAGGGGCATCCGTTCGAAATAAGCGTTCAGATCCAACACCATGGGTACTGAAACGCCGTTTTCATAATGCACGAAATCCTCAGCCGAGCGCTCGAACCCCACGCTGGTGTAGAATCGCGCCAGCTTCGGCACGCAATCGATAAATATCGCGCCGACGCCCGCCGCCTTCACATAGGTCCCGATGGCACTGAAGAGCCGCAGATAGGTGAACCCGCCCCTGTGGCTGTCGCGGATCGCGTATTTCGTGATGATCGCGCTGTCTTCCAGCGCAAATCGGGACGTCGCGATACCATAGAGGTCCGGCAAAACCCCAAGCGCCCCGTCCCGGCCCAGATTGACTCGCGCCGTGCCGATCACCTGACCCGCCTCCACTGCGATGAAGGACGCGCCATGCTGGTCGAGATCGTCGACCAGAATTCCCTCTTCTGCGTCCGAGTAGGGAGAGCTTCGCCCCAACTCGATGCAATAGACATCATAGCGCAGCCGCTGCGCCGCGCGCAGCTGGTCCAGTGTCGAACAACGGATGATCTCAAAGTCCGACGCCCTGCCGTCATCGCTTTCCGCCAACAGCTCTTCATTCTGCTCCTGGCGGTCGGACATCAGCCGCGCGAGGTGGCGCAGCACGTCGGCGGCAATCGCGGGCGTGTCCCGTTGCAACTGTTGCAGCGCGGCGGAATCCAGTGACAGGGCGTCCACGGGTCCGATGGCGCGCAGGGTTGCGGTGGCGCCCTTGCCGGTCAAAAAACCGATCTCGCCAACGATTGTGTCAGGGCCAAGGGTCAGGTGTACGTCGTCATCCTCAGAAAGGACGCAATCCACCTCACCGCGCGTGATCAGCAACATGTCGGGGGCGAAGGCTCCCTTGTGGCGCAGCACCTCGCCATCGGCGAAGCTCACCTCCCGGCCGGCGTTCTGCAGCGCATCGCGCATCTCGGGCGTCATGGGTTGGGCTCCGCCTGCTCCACGGTTTCGCGCAACGCGCGAAGCGGTGTCTTTTGCACGACAACCTTATCAAAGACCGCCACCGCGTCGGGCCATTCGGTGCCGAACAGACGATCTAAGACCCGCGTCCCCAGCCCGTAATTGCCCGTGTACCGGCTGTGGTGCAGCGCGTGATAGACGGTAGAGGTCAGAACCGTGCCCTTGAGCGTCATGAAGGCCGCCCCTCGGATCTCATAATTGGCATGGCCGTAGGAATTGATGATCAGATAGCCCACAAACCAGGTCGCCAGGCCGTAGAAGTTCAGCTCGATGAACAATCCAACAAGCGCCATGCCGCCAATCATGCCGATGTCGAAGATCAGTTTCTCGGTGAACGAGAATGACAACGCGGTGAAGGGGCTGGAGAGGCGGCTTCTGTGATGTTCGGCATGGATCCAATGCAGCGCCTTCAGGTGGAAGGCGCGGTGCGAGGCGTAGTGCCAGATCTCGGCCCAGATCGCAGTCAGCACCAGCGTCCATAGGAAAGCGCCGAAGCCGCGCGCCTCAAAAAGGCCTGCGAGGAGCGCGAAAAGCAGCATCACCGCATGCATCGGGGTATGGAGCGAGTTCTTCAACTCGCGCCGCACCTGAGGGTCTTTGATCGGCAGATCGTAGATCTGGTCGCGGGACAGGTCGACTTCGTAGTCTTCCACGCACAGCCAGAACAGCGCCATGAGATGGCCGATCACGGCCACCACACACAGAATTGCCGCCTCGCCCGCTGTCACTCATCATCCCCCTTAACCCAAGGATGTCAGCTTTGCAGACAAGTCGATTCGCGCAAAGGGTCTGGGGTGCTTGGGATTTAGTCGTCGGGGCAGGGGTATCCTGCGACGCCCCAGGCCAGGATGTCGTTCACGTGTTCCTGCAACGAATAGGGCGCGGGTTCGCGCCCGCCGCCGGGTGTCCAGGCCCAGTGCAGGATCAAATCGTGCTCCAGATGCCCCGCAAGCGCGATGTAGTCGCGGTCACCGTTGCGCTCTGGATCACGCAATTGCGCGCAAATCTCGTTTGCCGTGCGCCCGAACCACTCGGCCTCTACGGGCGGCAATTGCCACGTCATGGAGACCTGAGGCGCCATGTGCGGCGCATCATTGGCCCCGTCCTCGCGGTAAGCGTGACAAGCGTTGCAAGTCACATACTCGGCGCCAATCCGGCTTTCGCCCGCGTTCACATTCATCCCGTGGGGCCGCGTGCGCCCGTAACTTGGCCCCGACCACATCGGGCGGTTATCCGCGCCGACATGGCAGTTAGAACACCGGGGATGCGAGGTGACTTCATAGATGCGGTCAAACGCGGCGAGGCCGTCCGCGAGAGAGACTTCGGCGGGCGGCTCAATCACTACATCTTCAGCGAAAGCGATGGTGGCGGCACCGATAAGGGCCGCGCCCAGAACAAAAAAGCGTTTCATCTGCGCCCCCTACACGAAATCAATGTGGTTCCAGAACGGCATCTCGCGGATGCGCTGCCCGGTGGCCGCAAAAATGGCGTTCGCCAGAGCCGGAGCGGCAGGGGGAACCGGGGGTTCTCCGATCCCGCGCACGTGGCCGTTTTCCAGGCCGCGCACGAAGATCTCGGGCGTCTGGTGCATCCGCATCCCTTCGTGGGCGTGGAAATTGGTCTGATCGGCCACGCCATCGGTGTAGGTGATTTCCGAGTTGATCGCATGGCCGAGGCCCCAGATCACGCCGCCTTTGACGAGGTTATCGAAATTGACCGGGTCCACGACGCGGCCCACATCTGCGGCGACCCAGACCTTATTCAGCCGGATGCCCGCGTCGGTCATCGTGACCTCCACCACCTCGGCGCAGGGGACGCCAAAGGCATGGACAAGCGCGACACCGCGCCCGGTGCCCTCGGGCAGGGCCTCGCCCCAGTTTGACATCTCGCCCACCGCTTCCAGAACGCCGCGACTGATATCATCAAGGGTGCAGAGCCGGATGCGCTCTTCCAGCGGGTCGGCCCCGGCAGCGTGGATCAACTCATCCAGAAAACCCTCGCCCACGAATCCATTGGCCGATGCGCCGACCGAGCGCCAGGACGAGACCGGCGACAACCCTTCCACCGCGTAGGCGCGCATGCGGACGTTCTCAAACCCATAGGGTTGCTGCCAGATCCCGGCGGCAATCTGGCTGTCGGGGCCTGGCACACTCTGCCCCATCCGCCCCATTTGCGAGCGGATGACAGAAGGCGAGGCAATCTGCGTGTCATAGCTGATGACGCGACCGTCCTGCACCGCGCCGCGTGCGCGTCCCAGGGTGATCTGGCGGGGGAAATCCTGGGCGAAGTCTTCTTCGCGACTGTAGGTCATCTTCACCGGCGTGCCACGCATTTGCATGGCGATTTCAACGGTTTGCTTGATCTGTTCGAACTCCAGCCGATGCCCGAACGAGCCACCTGAATATTGATTGTGCAACGTCACCTGCTCTGCGTCATGGCCGGTGATCGCGGCGACTTGCTGTTGCAGGAACCGGGGCATCTGATGCCCGGTCCAGACCTGCACGCCGTCGTCGTCCACCTGCACGATTGCGTTGAGCGGCTCCAGCGGTTGGTGCGCGACATAGGGCACGCGGTATTCGGCCTCCAGCACCTGCGCGCCGGGCGTCTCAGCCTCCACATCGCCGATGTTGAGCCATTCGCTATCGAGATTTTCCTCGGTGAAACTGGCCTCCAGCACGGCCCAATGGTCGGCTTGCTCGGGCACATAGGGGGCATCACCCCAATCGTACTCAATCGCGTCAAGCGCCTGGATCGCATACCAGGTGTTCGTCGCGACGACCGCGACGCCGCCGGGGATTTCAAGAATGCGCTCCACGCCCGGCATCCCCTCGGCGGCGGAGGCATCAAACCCGTTCAATGCGCCACCCTTGCGGGGGTTCATGCGCACAGAGGCCCGCGCCATACCGGGTAGTTCCAGATCGATGCTGTAGACCGGTGCGCCCGTTGACTTGGCCATGATATCAAGGCGCGGCATATCCTTGCCAACCAGCCGCCAGGTTGCGGGATCGCGCAGGGGCGTGCCTTGGACCGGGTCGAGGCCTGCGGCCTCGGCGGCCAGTTCGGTGTAGGCAATCGACGTGCCGTCAGGCAGATGCACCGCGCCGCCCTCTGTCGTCAGGTCTGCAACCGCCACACCGGTTCTCTGTGACGCCGCCAGCTTCAACGTCTCCCGCGCCATGGCACCCGCTTCGCGCAGTTTCACGTAGCTGTCTGGGGTGGAGGTCGATCCCCCGGTCCCCTGCATCCCCAGCACCTTGATCAGACTACCCATTGACGCACGCATCGCCCGCGCCCCAAAGCTGTTGTCCCAAGGCAGAACCGGCGCGCCTTCGCCCGCCATGGCGGTGTTCCAATAGGCGGGGGCAGGGCGACCAAAGTCAATCTCGAAATCCGCCCACTCCAGGTCCATCTCTTCCGCGATAAGGGCCGCCTGCATGGAGGCCACCCCTTGTCCGATATCGGCGTGGGGCGTGATCAGCGTGATGCCCGAGGCATCGATGCGGACCCACGGGTTGAACGAGGCCGCGCCATCGGTCAGGTCCTGCAAATTCGGGTTCTCCGGGTTGCGCACGACCAGATAGGTTCCAAAGGCCACGCCCCCTGCAACAGCGGCAGCGCCCACAAAAAACGCGCGACGGGTGAAGGTTCTCAGCTTGCTCATCCCTCAACCCTCCATCGCGCGGGCAGCGGCGTGGATCGCCTCGCGAATGCGGGGATAGGTGCCGCAGCGGCAGAGGTTGCCGGACATCACGAAGTCGATGTCTTCGTCGGTGGGGTTGGGGTTTGTGTCCAAGAGCGCTGCCGCCTGCATGATCTGACCACTTTGGCAGTAGCCGCATTGTGCCACCTGATGCTCTACCCAAGCCTGTTGCACCGCGTGCAGGCTGGTTTCTTGGCCAAGCCCTTCGACCGTCGTGACCTGCGCGCCGTCCAGATCGCCGATGCGCGTCTGACACGACCGCGCGGCCTGGCCATCAATATGCACCGTGCAAGCGCCGCATTGCGCCACGCCGCAGCCATAGCGCGTGCCGGGAAGGTTCAGCTCTTCGCGTAGAACCCACAGAAGCGGCATGTCGGGGGAAACATCGACCTCTCGGTCCTCTCCATTCACGGTCAGTCGCATGATCAGGCTCCCTAGCAGTGCGTTGGCACCTTTATCCGTGAGATTGGACAGATAGTCAATGTCTGTCCAAATGAGAAACTAAGTCGCCGCCATCAAGGTCATGGATTTCAACGTGCCAAGGTGCCGGATCAGGGCGTCCCGATCCCCGGTCTGATGCTTGAGCGCCATGAGCGTCGCCGACAGGTATTCCGCAAACGCGTGCAACCCGTGCCCGTTTCGCTTCAGCTGCGCTTCATAGGGTGCGAACAACTCCACCAGCATCGCGACCATGGCCGCTTCGGCGTGCACCATGGCGCTATTTGCGGCGGCATGGGTGCCCTCTTCCAACGCGCCCGCATCGGGTGTGGCACGCACGGCATCCCAGGAGGCGATGACGTAGTGCTCGAATAAAAGATCCAGCCGTGTCGCCAGATCATCCTGCCCGGCCCACGCGTCGCGCACGCTCTCGCGCAGGGCAGCGGTGTAGAATAGCAGCGTGCCGTGGATGACTTCATCCTTGTTGGCGAAAACGTTGTAGAGGGTCTGCCGGACGACGCCCGCTTCTTCGGCGATGTCATTCATCGTCGCCCGTTTTAGCCCATAGCGAGAGAACACGCGCAGGGCAGCGGCGGCAATCTGGCGCTCTTTCTCGGACTGTTCGGTCATGGGCGACATATTCACGGGGGATGTCGTCCTGTCAACGCGAGGGTGGGCAACTTATGCCCGCAGGCCCAGGATCTCCCTCGCTTGCGCGGTCGTGGCGACGGGGCGTTTGTGCTTGCCGCAGATCTCAACGGTGCGCTCCACCAGAGCAGCGTTCGACGGCGCAAGGGTGGTTTTATCCCACCGCACGTTATCCTCCAATCCAGTGCGGGCATGGCCACCTGCGGCAATCGCCCAGTCATTGAGGATCACCTGATTGGGGCCAACGCCAGCCGCGCACCACTCAGACGCAGGCAGCAGACGCTTCATCGTAGCGACGTAGAAATCAAACGTCTCGCGATCCGCAGGCATGGCGTTCTTCACGCCCATGACAAACTGCACATAGGGGTGATCGGCCAACTGCCCGCGCCGATGCATGAGGGCGGCGTGATGAATGTGGCTCAGGTCGAAGGCCTCAATCTCGGGCTTGATGTCGTAGGTCAGCATCTCGGCGGCCAGCCAATCGACCAGGTCAGGCGGGTTCTCATAGACCCGGGTGGGAAAGTTGTTCGAGCCCACCGACAGCGAGGCCATATCGGGGCGCAGCGGCAGCATGCCGCCGCGTTCCTGGCCTGCACCAGACCGCCCCCCGGTGGAAAGCTGCACGATCATCCCGGGGCAGTGCTTTTCCACGCCCTCCTTGAGGCGCGCGAATTTCTCAGGGTCGCTGGATGGCGTCTCATCATCATTTCGCACATGGGCGTGGCAGATGGCGGCGCCTGCCTCGAACGCGGCGTGGGTGGACTCCACCTGCTCGGCGACGGTGATCGGCACGGCGGGGTTCGCGGCCTTTGTCGGGACCGATCCGGTGATGGCCACGCAGATGATGCAGGGCTTGTTTTCAGACATCAAAGAACACCATTTCGTTGTCGCCCTGCACCCGAATGTCGAGCTTGTATGTGTCACCGTCACGTTCCGCGATAAGCGTCGCGCGGCGGGCCGGGTCAAGCTTGCTTAGCACAGGATCGGTTGCATTGGCGGTCTCTTCGTCGCTGAAGTAGAGCCGAGAGTGCAGGCCAAGGTTGATCCCCCGTGCCACGAGCCACAGGTGCAGGCACGGCGCGCCGTCTCTGGCGCCGGGCTTGATCGTGTCGAACGCGAACTGCCCGGTCTCGAAGTTCGGCACCACACGGCCAAAGCCCGCGTCGGCCACGTATTCCCCAGCGGCATCGGCCTGCCAGACCTCCAGCAACGCGTCGGTCATCGGCGCGCCCTCGCCATCCAGGACATGGCCCTCAACACGGATGCGCGTGCCGAGGGCGTCGGGGCCGAAAATCTCGGTTCCGAATGCCGGGAAGGTGGTGAACCCTGCGGCCTCCGTCGCTAGCCCGATGTGGACATAGGGGCCTGCGGTTTGCGACGGGCTTTCTTTCAGATCAGCCATCAGTTCCCCTCCTTCCGGTTTTCAAACGGGGTCGAACGGGGCCCGCGCAACACGATGTCAAAGCTGTAGGCCACGCTGTCAAAGGCGACCGTTGTGTCCATATCCAGTTTGGCCACCAACATGTCGATATCGCCGGGGTGGGGGACGGTCTGCAGGATGTCACAGATTGGGATCAGGGGATCGCCTTCAAAATACAGCTGCGTAATAAGCCGCTGGCAGAACGCGGCGCCAAAGATGCTGAAATGGATATGCGCAGGCCGCCAGTTGTTGCCGCCATTGGGCCAGGGGTAAGCGCCGGGCTTGATGGTGTTGAACCGATAATAGCCGTTGTCGTCGGTCAGCGTCCGCCCGCAACCGCCGAAGTTCGGGTCCATCGCGCCCATGAACGTATCTTTCTTGTGCCGATACCGGCCTGAGGCATTGGCCTGCCAAACCTCTACCAGCGTGTTGGGCACGGGCCGGGCGGCCTCATCCAGCACCCGCCCGTGGATAATGACACGCTCGCCCACCGGCGCGCCGTCCTGGGCGAAGTTCTTTATCAGGTCATGATCCAACGCGCCAATACGCCCGTGCCCAAACGTCGGACCAAAGCGGTCCGCGGGCCCATCAGGCAGCGCGATCAGTTCTTGCTTAGGGGAACGCAGGATCGAGCTTCGGTAACGCTCGGTGAAAGCGGCGGGGTGGCGAGACAAATCGCGGGCGGCGTGGTGGGTCATGGGGTCTCCTCCATCTCGGCGTAAGTCTGTTTTGCCAGCTTGATGGCGTGGTTGGCCTTGGGCACGCCGGCGTAAACGGCTACATGCAGGAAGGCCTGGATCACCTCATCGGCGCTGGCCCCGGTATTGGCCGTGGCGCGGATATGCATCGGGATCTCCTCAAAGTTCCCCGTCGCCGCCAGAAGTGCCAGGGTCAGCAGAGACCGGTCGCGCCGGGAAATCGTGTCGTCCGACCACAGCGTGCCCCAGGCGCCTTCGGTGATCATCTGCTGGAACGGATCGTCCAACGGCGTGCGCGCGGCCTCGGCCCGGTCCACATGGGCGTCGCCCAGAACCGCGCGGCGGGTGGCCATGCCGGTGTCGTATCGCTCAGTCATTCGACGTCTCCATCAGTAGGGCAGGCCGACATAGTTCTCGGCCATTGCTTTCTGGGCGCTGGCAGACCCGCGCAGGAACTCCAGATCGGCGACCTGCATTTTCAAATCGAACGCCGTCTGATCCGGGAACCGGTGCATCATCGAGGTGAACCACCACGAGAACCGTTCCGCCTTCCACACCCGCGCCAGCGCCTTTTGGGAGTAGGCATCAATACCCTCCGCGGACCCGTTGGCGTAGTAGGCCTTCAAGCCCTCAAACAAGTAATGGACGTCTGACGCCGCTGTGTTCAGCCCCTTGGCACCCGTGGGCGGTACGATGTGAGCGGCATCACCGCAGAGGAACAGCCGCCCCCAACGCATCGGCTCGGTCACAAAGGACCGCAGAGGCGCGATGGACTTTTCGATGCTGGGGCCTGTGATCAGCGCGTCCGCCTGATCCGGCGGGATGCGGCGCTTGAGCTCTGCCCAGAACGCGTCGTCACTCCAGTTTCGCGGATGATCATCCAAGCTGCACTGGATGTAATACCGGCTGAGTTGCGCGTTCCGCATGGAACAGAGCGCGAAGCCGCGCGGGTGGTTGGCGTAGATAAGCTCGTGATTGACGGGGGGCGTTTCTGACAGGATGCCAAGCCAGCCGAAGGGGTAGATCTTCTCATATTCCTGGCGCGCGTCCTCGGGGATGGTCTTGCGGCTGACCCCGTGGAACCCATCGCACCCTGCCACGAAATCGCAATCGATCCGCTGTGCCTCGCCGTCGACGGAATACGTGACATGGGGCGCATCGGTTTTGGCGTCGTGGATCACGACATCCTCGACGTTGTAGACGATCTGGCCCCCTGCAGCCTCGCGCGCATCATAGAGGTCCCGGGTCACTTCCGTCTGGCCATAAACGACCACCGGTTTGCCGACATGCTCTGTAAAATCTACGCGGAACATCTGATCGCCATAGGCGACCAATGTGCCGTCGTGGATGAAGCCTTCCGCGTGCAATCTGTCCGCACAGCCCGCCTGTTCCAGCAAGCCGACAAGCCCCTGTTCCAACACACCCGCGCGGATCCGCCCCAGGACATACTCCTTGGTCTTGCGCTCCAGCACGATGCTGTCGATGCCCTGCGTATGCAGCAGTTGAGCCAACAACAGTCCCGACGGCCCGCCACCAATGATCGCAACTTGGGTCTTCATGCTTCCTCCCGTTTGGCCCATGTTGCCCTACTGGAATGGCAATTAAAAATGAAGTATCACGCTATTTAATTATCGATTTGGGTAAGTAATGGACCGCAGGATCAAGTTTCGTCACCTCGACGCCTTTAGCGCCATCGCGCGGGCAGGCAGTTTGAAACGCGCGGCGGATCAGTTGAACCTGACGCAGCCCGCGATATCCAAGACCCTGAAAGAGCTGGAGGACATCACCGGCGCGCGCCTGATGGATCGCAGCCGAGCCGGGGTGCGCCTCACCCCCGCCGGAGAGGTCTTTCTGCAATTCGCCGAGCAAAGCACCGCCGCCCTGCGCCACGGATTGCGCAGCCTGCAGGGGGGCGGAGAGTTGTCGGGCCGTCTGCGCATCGGCGCGCTGCCGAGTGTTGCGGGCACCCTGGTGCCGCGCGCGGTCCTGCGCTTCACCGCCCGCGCGCCGGACACCTTGGTGGAAGTCCAGGACGGCCAACATCACGACCTGACCGCGCTTTTGCGGAGCGGGGCGCTGGATCTGGTTGTCGGGCGGTTGGGGCGCCCGGACAGCATGGTGGGCCTGACATTTCGGCAGCTGTATACGGAGCCAGTGATTGTCGTCGCCGCGCCCGACAGCGCGGCTGTCGGGATCACTTCATTGGATGATCTGGCCCAATGTCGCGTGCTTTATCCGCCGCAACACTCTGCCATCCGTCCCCTCGTGGCCCGCGCCATGATTGCAGCGGGGCAGCCGCTGTTTGCGTCCCGGATCGAGACGACATCGGCCCCGGTCGCGCGCGCGATCCTGGCGGAGGATCCCAACACCATCTGGTTCATCAGTCGTGGTGTCGTGCAGCCAGATCTGGACGCCGGAACGCTTGTGGCGCTTGACGTGCTGTTGGAACAAACCGCGGGCGCCGTCGGCGTGATGAGCCGCGCCGACGACAGTGCCACCAGCGCCGCCCGGGCCTTCGTAAAGATCCTGACGGAGGCCTAGCCAGCCAGGCGGGGCAGGAAGGCCTCTACCGCTGCCGAAGCGATAACCAATGTTTTGCCGGTATCCGGGTTGGTCACGTCCAACCCGCCGAACACGGCGGTCACTGTCGCCTTGCCGCGCGGCAGTTTCTCGGCCAGCGCCGCGCAATCGACGCGGTCCGGCTCTTGCACGCCGATGGTGACCTGCACGCGCATCTGGTCATGGGAAAGGCCTGTGGCCTCGAACATCAGGATGGCGGAATGGCGGATGGCATCCTCAATCGCGCGGGCGGCGGCCTTGGTGTAATCCTGGCCGTACTGGTCGTTACCCATGCCCATTTCGATAATGAAACGTTGATCGTTCATGCGGGTGCCTCCAGATCCAGCGCAACAGAGATCGCCACATTGGCGATGACCGTCGGATTGCCGCCGTCATTGCGCGGCAAGTTAAGCCCGCCCTTGCGCGGCTCCACGGTGATCTGGCCATAGGGAAAGATCGCCGCGATCTTGTCGGCATCCAGCGCGTCGGGGTTCTGCACGCCGACTTCCACCGTGATCTGCATCTCTTCCTTCTGCTTACCGAACAGCTCGGCCAGATTGATCGAATTGTGCCACAACGCGTCCTTCACGGCCCGCTCTGCGGCCTGGGTATAGTCTTGCCGCCTGAGCGAACTGCCCATGCCGAACTCTGTCAGCAACCGTTTCACCGCCATGTTTTCCCCCTCATCAAGTTGTGCGCCCTGTTTGCGGCAGTCCCATCAGTAGCGCAACGCAAAGTCGTGCATTGAAGATTTGCCTACCTAATGGTAGGTGAATGTCTGTGACCTAAAAAAGGGATATCGCCATGGACCTGAACGCTGATTTCTCAAAGCGGGTGGTCGTACACTCGGAGCAGCTCGATTGGATCGCCTCTCCGATGCCCGGCGTGGACCGCCGGATGCTGGATCGCATCGGCGGGGAGGTCGCGCGGGCGACCTCTATCGTGCGCTATGCGCCGGGGTCCAAGTTCTCTGCCCATACCCATACCGGCGGGGAAGAATTCGTGGTTCTCGACGGCGTCTTCCAGGATGAACATGGCGATTATCCAACGGGCACCTATGTGCGCAATCCGCCCACAACGTCCCATACGCCCGGCTCCGAGGCGGGCTGCACGATCCTGGTGAAGCTGTGGCAGTTCGACATGGAGGACCGTAACCAGTTTCGCTTGGACATGGCCGCGCAGGGTGACCACGCGGTGCTTCACCGCGATGCGTTTGAGGAAGTCACCTATCACCGCCTGTCCGCGGGTACGACGTTGGAGGACCCGGCCATCGGCGGGGCCGAACTTTTGGTGCTGGATGGGAGCCTGACTGAAAGTGAAGACATGCTGAGCGTGGGTGGCTGGTTGCGGTTGCCAGAAGACATGGAATTGCGGGCGAAAGCGGGCGCAGAAGGCGCGGTTGTCTGGATGAAGACCGGCCATCTGCCCCACGCGAAGCCACCCGCCGTATGACCGACACGCTGATCATTGGTGCGGGCCTATGTGGCCTTTCTCTGGCCGAGGCGCTGGAGAAGGCGGGGCACGATTACCTGCTGGTTGAGGGCCGGAACCGGGTTGGCGGGCGGATCCTGTCGGCCCCCGTTGATCTGGGGCCCTCATGGTTCTGGCCAGGTCAGCCGCGCATGGCCGCGTTGGTCAAACGTCTCGGGCTGCGTCGGTTCGACCAGTTCGCCACCGGCGCATTAACGTTTGAGGATCAAGACGGCGCCGTGCAGCGGGGCCGAGGGTTCGCATCGATGGAGGGGTCGTGGCGGATCGCCGGGGGCATGGCGGCCCTGACGGACGCGCTGGCCGCGCAATTGCCTGCCGCGCGCGTTCACCTGAAGGCAGCCGTCGTGGGGATGCAGTACGAGGAAAAAGGCGTGCGCGTGGAGTTCGCGGACAGACCCGCGATCCTTGCGCGTCGAGTGGCTCTCGCCTTGCCGCCGCGCATTGCAGCTAGCCTGGCCTTCAACCCACCGCTGCCAGACGCGGTCCGCGCCACGCTGGCGGACGTGCCGACGTGGATGGCCGGTCAGGCCAAGGCCGTGGCCATCTACCCCACGCCATTCTGGCGGGAGGCGGGCCTGTCGGGGGACGCGATGAGCCGTATGGGACCAATGGTCGAGGTCCACGATGCCTCGCCCGAGGATGCCAGCTATGGCGCGCTCTTCGGGTTCATCGGCGTCCCGCCTGCAGCGCGACGGGACGAGGTGGCCCTGCGCATAGCCATGCGCGCACAGTTCAGCCGCCTCTTCGAGGGCGAGCCCCCCACATCGTTGCGCATCCAGGATTGGGCCGCAGATCCCTTCACTGCCACGCCCGCCGACGCGGCCCCATTGATGGCACATCCTGCCTATGGCCTCCCGCCCGCTGTGCAGTCGCTTTGGGACGGTCGATTAATCTTGTCGGGGACGGAAACCGCGCCACAGTTTGGCGGGTTCCTGGAGGGCGCGTTAGAGGCGGCGGAAGCCGCGCTGCGCGTGTTGGAGGGGCAATGACCGGAAGCACGCGCACCGCCATCTTGGACTCGGCCGAGCGGGCAGCCCGCGCCCGGGGATTTGACGGCTTCAGCTACGCCGTGCTCTCGCAAGAGGTGGGGATCAGAAAGGCGTCGATCCACTACCACTTCCCCACCAAGGCCGCCTTGGCGTCCGCTCTGATCGCGCGCTATCACGACGAGATGGCGCGTACTTGCCGCCAGATCGACCTCAAGTGCGAAACAGGCGGCAGCCGCGTCCATGCCATGCTTAACGTCTACCGCGTTGCGCTGAACGATGGGCAGAGCCTGTGTCTGTGCGTAGCACTCAGCGTCTCTCGCGAGAGCCTTCCCGATGATCTGCCAGAAAGCCTCGCGGCCTTCCGCGCGATGGTCATTGACTGGCTCGCGGCGGCGTTCTCCTCAAGTCAGACGGATGGCTCCATCGCCAACGTCCAGGACGTACAGGCCGAGGCTGCGGCGGCGTTGGCACTGCTAGAAGGCGCGCAGCTTGCGGCGCGGGCCACGGAGAACGTTGCGCAGTTCGACACGGCGGTGGCGCTTCTTCGCGCGCGCCTCAGCGCATGACGAAAGGGTTGGCCATCGGGTCTGTCGACGTGTTGATCCACGTCGTCTTGGTGCGTGTGTAATCGAGGATCGAGTCCATCCCGGCCTCTCGCCCGTAGCCCGATTGATTGAAGCCCCCGAACGGCGCAATGGGCGAGATCGCGCGGTAGGTGTTGACCCAGCAGATGCCTGCCTTCAGCCGTTTCGAGACGCGATGCGCGCGGGCCACGTTCTGGGTGAAGATGCCCGAACCGAGGCCAAAGTCAGAGGCATTGGCCAGCGCGATCGCCTCTTCCTCCGTGTCGAAGGGCAGAAGCGACATGACCGGGCCGAACATCTCGACCTTCAGGGTTTCGGTGTCCGCATCGACGCATTCCACGAGGGTCGGGGCCATGTAGTTTCCGTGGTCACCCACACGCGCGCCGCCGAAGCGGACCGTCGCGCCTTGGGCAGTGGCGGCGGCCAACGTGCTCTCGATCTTGGTGATCTGCGCCTGCGTGCACAGCGGCCCCACATGGGTCGCCGCATCGAGGGGGTCCCCCACGACGATCCCTTTCGCGCGTTCTTCTATAAGAGTGGCAACTTCATTCAAGACGGGGCGATGCACCAACCCGCGAGACCCCGCAACGCAGGACTGCCCCGACGCGCCGAAATTTCCTGCGATCAGACCGTTCGCCGCGCTGCTGAGGTCCGCGTCATCGAACACGAGGATGGGGGACTTTCCGCCCAACTCCAGCGATGTCACCGCGAAGTTTTCGGCTGAATTGCGCACCACATGGCGGGCGGTCTCAGGGCCGCCGGTGAACGCGATCCGATCCACGCGCGGGTGCCGGGTAAGCGGGATGGCGCAGCCTTCCGCATCGCCAGTGATGATCGACACGACGCCGGGCGGAAAGCCCGCCTCGTCAATCAGCCGTGCGAAGGCGAGCATCGGTGTGGGCGCGATTTCCGAGGCTTTGATGACCACCGTGCATCCCGCCGCCAGCGCGGGACCGAGCTTCGTGGCCGTCAGGAACATCTGCGCGTTCCACGGCACGATGGCGGCAACGACGCCAATGGGCTCGCGGGTGGTGAAGACGTGCATGTCGGGCTTGTCGATGGGCAGGACGGCCCCTTCGATCTTGTCGGCAAGCCCCGCAAAATAGCGATAGTAGTCGGCAACATAGGCGGTCTGGCTGGAGGTCTCGGCCAGCAGTTTGCCACTATCGGTCGTCTCCAACCGTCCCAACTCAACCGCGTCCCGCTCCACCAGATCCGCCAGTTTAGAGATAAACTTCCCCCGCGCAGTCTGGGTCATATCGCGCCACGCGGGATCCTCCAGCGCGCGGGCGGCAGCGGCCACGGCGCGGTTCACATCGTCCGGCGCGGTGCAGGCGAACGTGGCCCAGGGCGCGCCCGTTGCGGGATTCAGGGTTTCCATGGTGACGCTGCCCTCACAAAAGGCACCGTCGATGTAAAGTTGGAAATGATCCATCGGGACCCCCTATTGGAATGCCGGCATGACGTCGTCGATGAACCGGGACAAGGACGCGTGCTTGCGCTCCGCGCTCATGCCGCTGTCGATCCAGAACGAATATTCGTCGTACCCAAGGTCCTCATATCGCTTGATCTGGTCAATGACCTCTTGCGCGGTGCCGATGGTAAGGTCACGGGCCATGTTCTCGGGCGTCATCATCGGGTTGGCCTTGATCTCATCCTCCGTAAGTTCTTCTATAAGACCTTGACGGACCGGGCGCTTGTTCTGAAACCAGGCGCCGAAGTAGCAGTAGAAACGGCTAAGCTCCTCGGCGGCGAGGCTGACGTCACCCGCATCACTGCCCACATACGTATGGTGCAGCAGCATGACTTTGGGCCGCTTCGCCGCCGCGTCACAGGCGGTGTTGAAACGGGTCATCAGCGTCTCGATCTCTTCCATGCCTTGCCAGAGCGGCGTGACCTGAACGTTGTAATCGCCCTCGATCGCAAACTCGAAACTGTTGGGGTCGCGCGCGGCGATCCAGATGGGTGGTCCGCCGTCCTGCACCGGTTTGGGGGCAGAGGTGCTGGCGGGAAAGCTGAAGAATTCGCCTTCATGGGCGCAATCCCCGTTCCAGAGTTGCCGCAGCAATGGCGTCGTCTCGCGCATCCGCTGACCCGCCTCCCATGCGTCCATACCAGGCATCAGGCGCTCGTATTCATAAGAGTAGGCGCCCCGCGCGATCCCCATTTCCAGCCGCCCGCCGGTCATCAGATCGGTGGCCGCCGCCTCTCCGGCCAGCTTGATCGGGTGCCAGAAAGGCGCCACGACCGTCCCGGTCCCCAGCCGAACGTTCTTGGTGTGATGGGCCAGATCAAGGATCGACAGAAACGGGTTCGGGGCGATGGTAAACTCCATCCCGTGATGCTCCCCAGTCCAGATCGCGCGCATCCCGCCGTCATCAGCCAACTTGGCGAGGTTCAGGAAATCCTCGCGCAAGATGTCGTGGGGTTGGTCCGGGGTTAGGCGCTCCATATGCGCGAAGAGGGAGAAATCCATGGATCAAGCTCCTTGGCTGAAAAAGGTGCGGAGGTGGGCGTTGACGGCGGTGGCGTGGGTCATCGGCATCATGTGAGCGGCACCCTCGATGATGACGGCGCGGCCCTGCGGGGCGGCGGCGGTCATGGCGTGCGACATGGCGGGGGTGGAGTTTGGCTCCGCCGCGCCGGTCATGAAGAGGGCCTGGCAGGAAAGCGTGGGAAGCGCCTCGGGCCCGTCTTCATGGGCGAAGACAGTGTAGGCATCGCGGTAGGTCCGCGGGTCAGCGGCGCGCAGCCATTCTTCACAAGCGGTGCGTTCAGGTGATGCCTTGTCCGGGAACCAACGACGCAGGGTCGGTTCCGGGTCCGGGACGGTCTTCCCGTCAAGCGATGCGGCGCGCGCTTGCACGGCTTGCGCCGCTTCAGGTGAGCGCCGGTAGATCGCATTCAGGGCGACGACGCCCCTGACCTTGGCGGGAAACCTTATCGCCAAGTCCAGCGCCATGAGCGCGCCCATGGAGTGGCCCACAACCCAGGCGGGTTGTTCCAGCGCTTCGGCCAATGGGTCCACATAATCCGCCAGGGCAGCGCCGCCCGCCATATCCGGGGCGATCACGGCGAAGTCGCGGGACAGATCATCAATCTGGGCACCCCAGGCCTCGGCCCGCAGGCCAACGCCATGCAACAGAACCACGCAGGGTCCCGTGCCTTCGCGCACGGCACGGAGCGTGCCGAACTCAGACCGCGGCCGGGTTGTCCAGGTCATGGCCCAGGTCCTTCAGGTCTTGGTAACGGTCCCCGATGCGGTGGTGCGGGCGGCCAGAGGTGGCCGCGCCCAGGACCACCACGATCTCATCGGCACGCGGGGCGTCGGGGATGGCAAACTGGATCGTCAGGTAGTGCGACCGCCGCCCGGCGTCGTTCTTATCCATCAATGGCACCATGATCGGCGCATTCGGCCCGCCGCGCGTGTTGGTGAAGGCAAGGTAGGATTTCGCGCCGACGGCCTCGCGGTAGAAGTTGCCGAACCGCAGCGTGTGGATCAGGCCAGAGGCATGCTCCACCTCTCCATCCACGCCGACGACAGCGGCCTTTCCGTAGGCCTCAATCGCTCCGCCGCTGCCCGCCAGGGCGATCATCCGACCCGTCATCATCTCCCCAAGCACAGGACCATAGGCCATGATCTCGGGCTTCAGATCTTCCACGAAGCGCCCCGCCCAGGGGTTCCGCACAACGGCGGCCACGGCGAACAGGCGCCAAGGCGTGTCGGCCTTGCGGAATCCTTCAATCAGGACCTCTTCATCATAGGTGACGATCTTGCGAATCTCTGGTTGCACGAACGGCTCCTCCCGCCGCCAAGGTCCCGCCTGACGGGGCCTTTGACAAACGAGCAATTGCACGCCATTGCCATTAACAACACTAATGTCAGGATTGCTCATATGGCCCGTGCGCTGCCGCCCCTCACCTGGTTCCGGTCGTTTGAGGCCTCTGCCCGAACCCTCAGCTTCACCGCCGCCGCGGATGAGTTGGGCCTTACGCAATCGGCCATCAGCCAACAGGTCAGATCGCTGGAGCTGCGCCTGGGCGTCGCGCTGTTCGTGCGCAAGCCCCGGGGGCTTGTGCTGACCGATGACGGGCGCAAGCTGATGCCCAAGGTCAGCGCGTCCTTGGATCAATTGGCCACGGCCACGGCGGAGTTTGAAACCGTTCCGACCGCAGGCCTTCTGACCGTCGCGGCCTCCGTCAGCGTGGTGCGGTGGATCATCGCCCCGCGTCTGGCCGAATTCACAGCGCTGCGCCCGGATCTGCGCATCCGGCTTCTGGGCACGATCTGGCCCGATGAGTTCAAGGCGGCTTTGGCGGACGTCGAGGTTCGATTTGGGTCCGACAAGCAGGTGGGCCGTGGGGCGGATCGCCTTGGCCCGGACACCTTGATCGTGGTCGCGGCGGCCCCCCTGGTCAAGCCGTTGCAAACCTATCCCCTGATCGAAGCGGTGGGCATGGCAGAGGGGTGGCGCGATTGGGCGAAGGTCAGCGGCGTCACCAAGCTGCCCGAGCCTTCATTGTTCGTGGATTCCCATGGGGCGGCGCTGGATCTGGCGATGGGCGGGGCAGGCGTCGCCCTGACGTCGTCGCTTCTGGCCGCGGGTGCCCTCAAGGACGGCTCTCTTGTCCGCGTTCACGGCACGTCAATCCCAAGCGCCCAGGGCTATCATTTGGCGGTCACCCAACCGTCGCCCGCTGCCCGCGCATTTGGGGATTGGGTTCGGGGGTGTGTGCAGGAAAGCGCGCCGTCGCCCTAGCCAGCGCCTAGTCGGCGACAGGCAAACGGTCGCGCGCTAGCTGAGCCCAGAACTTCCGACCAATGGGAAGAAGCGCGTCATTGAAGTCGTAGTCTGACGCATGAAGCGGCTGCCCATGGGCGCCGTTCGTGCCATTGCCGAGCAGCAGAAAACACCCCGGCACCATGGCGTTGAAATGGGCGAAATCCTCGGAAAAGCTCATCGGCTCGCAGGCGTCGATGATCTCTAACGCCTGGGCGCGGGCAGCCTTGATAACGGCTTGCGTGGGACCCGGCGCGTTGATCGTTTCCATGAACTCGGTGGTGAAGCTCATTGTCACCGTCACACCGTGGGCCGCGCCGATGCCTTGGGTGATTTGCGCCATCATCCGCGCGATTGCTTCGCGATCCTCAGGCACCCGTGCCCGCACGTCGCCTTTCAGGGTTGCTGTCCCCGGCAGCACGTTGCGCTGACCATCGGTGACAAACTCGGTCACCGACACGACCGCGCCCGAGCCGGGGGCCAATTTGCGTGACACGATGGTTTGCAACGCCTGCACGATCTCGGCCCCCACGGTGATCGCGTCGCGTCCGACATGGGGCATGGAGGCATGGCCGCCCTGGCCGCTGATCTCAATCTCGAACAGGCTCTCGCTGGCGCAGATCTGTCCCACGCGGGTCGAGACCTGGCCCACAGGCGCGCCGGGCAGGTTATGGATGGCGTAGACTTCTTCTACCGGAAACCGCTCTAGCACGCCTTCGTCTATCATCGCCCGCGCGCCAAGCCCGTGCTCTTCATTCGGTTGGAACAGGAACACTATGGTTCCGTCAAAATCGCCGCTTCGCGCCAAGTCAGCGGCAGCCCCCAGCAGCATTGCCATATGGCCGTCGTGACCGCAGGCATGCATCACGCCAGGGGCGCTGGAGGCATAATCGTGCGTGCTGGTCTCCTGGATCGGCAAGGCGTCCATGTCCGCCCGCAGCCCGATAGCGCGGTTGCCGGTCCCGCGTTTCAACACGCCGACGACCCCCACGCCTTCGTGCACGTCCAGACCGAACCCCCGCAACAGATCAGCGATCTTTGCCTTGGTCGCGTGCTCGGCAAAGCCAAGCTCAGGCGATTGGTGCAGCGCGCGGCGCAGCGCGATCAGGTCCTGGTCGGTCAATGGCGTCTCCCTGGCGGTGGCATCAGACAAACACAGAGGCCCGTGGGCGAGCAATGCAAAGCTGCCCACGCGGTAAAGCCACCAATCGGCGCGCCCGGTTGGGCCTGCCGATCGATGGCGCCGCCTTTCCAAGCGATGAAGGCTGTTTACTGCCAGATGAAGCTGACGGTCCCGCCGGCAAAGGCGCTCATGTTCATACCCATCCCACGGCTCGCCTGGGCGGGCTGGTTGCCGTCCACCATCCCGAAGACGACCCGGCTGTTGGCCTGGAAGTTGGCACAGCTTTGGCTGCCGGGCTGCGCCACCAGCGCATTGATGCCGGGCGCTGTATGGGTGAAGGCGCGCGTGACGTTGCCATAATTGGCGAGGCAGAGGTGCGTAATCGCCTGGTTGCCCGTCGTGCCTTCGTTGAAGATCTGGTGCATCTGGCTGCCGCCCCGGGTGGAGGTCACATCCAGCGTCTGGATGTATCCGGCATCAAACGACTGAGCATTGGCGGCAAGGGTTGCAACGGCAAGGACAGCGGCCGTGGCGGCGGTGCGAAGGGTCTTGGTGATCGAAGGGCTCATTGAAATAATCCTTTGGGTTTAGGTCTTTGGTTGGGTCATGGTCACGTCGTGTGACCGATGAGCCAGACCTACCAACCCCAAGCCTTCCTCAATATGGGGAGGAATACCCATATGACCCGGCGCGCCGTCTCTCTAGGTTGGGATCATCAACCGTGGGAGACCCGCAATGCCGTCACATCAAGCCGTGCTGCTCGATCAAACCATCCTGCAACGCTTTGGCCATCAACTCCGCCAGGGTGCGGACCTCCAGCTTGGCCATCATCGACGCGCGGTGCTTCTCGGCGGTTTTCGGGCTGATCCCCATCAGTTTGGCGACTTCGGCATTCGTCCGTCCCGCCAGCACCATGTTGAGCGTCTGACGCTCCCGCGCGGTCAGTTGCGCAGGCGTGCCTGCCCCGCGCACGATGTCCAGGATCGCGGTGTCGATCTTGCGACCACCGCGCAGGATCAGGGGCACCGCCGCCAACATGTCAGACGCGTCAGACCCTTTGGCAAACAGACCGTGCACCCCGGCCTCAATCAAATGCGCCAGCAGGCCCGGCGAGGTTACGCCGCTACAGACGACGATCTTGGTGTCGGGGCTCCAGCGTTGCACGTCCACGACGATCTCCGCCCCCGAGGCGACGGGCATCGAGACGTCGAGGATCAACAGATCGGGCCTGTGCGCCTTGACCCCCTCGATGGTTTGCAAGCCGTCCTCGGCCTCGGCCACGATCTGCACCTGCGTGTCCAGCATCGTAGCATCATGCTCCAGCGCAGATTTCAGCCCCATTCGGACGATCTTGTGATCATCGGCAAGCATTCCGGTGTAACGTTTCATGATCGGTTTCTGCCCTGGCGCGAATTTATGCGTGTCCCACCAATGATCTATCCGACGAGACGCCCATGACAAAGCCGTTTATCCTTCTTGCAGCCGTCATGTGCCTCTGGGCGGGCGCGGGCCATGCCGTCACCTTTGACGTCCCGGCGCAGGCCCTGGGGGATGTGGCGGAGGGTGCCGTCTCGGCCGCGGCTTTCTTCCTCGCCAATTTCGCGGCCGTCGCGATCCTGATCCTCATCGCCCTTTGCCTGCGCTACTGGATCTGGGCGCTCTATACCCTGCTGGTCTTTCTTGGCTTGCTCTACATCGCGCTCTTCGAGCAGAACATCACCGGGATCGTCTGGTCCGGCATGGATGTCAGTGCCCAAGGCCTGATCGCAGGCGGCTATGCGATGCTGTCGATCAACTACCTTGTGGCTGCCTACACGCTTCCCACCGACCACCGTTGGGCCTGGCTCAAGACCCCGTTTTGTGTCGCTGCCGTGGGGATTTGGGGGATCTGGGCCTTGGGGCGCACGGCCCCGGTCGAGGTTGGATATCTGCTTTTCAGCATCACGGGCTGCACCGTCGCGATTGCGCATTTCTTTCCGGTGTCGACCTTCACCAAGCTGCGGGGTGGTTACGACATCATCATCCGCAACCTGATCTGGGGTCTCTTGGTCTGCGTGTTGATCGGCGGGACCTTCGTGATCGCGGGTGCGTTTGAGGGGCAGGACCTGACCGTCATCATCAACCGCGTTCTCATCGCCGCGATCACTATCGCGTTCGGCGGGCTTTTCATCCGCAACATCTTCGTACTGAAGTCCGACCGTGAACTCGCCGTGCAAGAAGCGCTGGAACGCGCCGTGGAACAGGCCCGCATCAGCGAGGAACTCCTTGCCGCCAAAGACAGCTACAACGAGGCGGTCGAAGTGGCCCACGCCCGCACGCTGCGCCTGGCCACCGCGTCCCATGATATCCGGCAACCGCTGTCGTCGCTGCGCACGTCCTTTGCGGCGCTGGCCCGCGATATGCCCGAGGATACCCGCAGCCATCTGCAACAATCACTCGATTACCTGGACGAGCTGGCCTCCAGCTACGTCAGCGAGGCCAGCACGTTTTCCGAGGCTCATCACGGTCATGGCGATGCAGCCCCCGACCCCGACACCGATGAACAGGTGCGGGCCGAGCAAATCGGGGCCACACTTCAGCGCATGTTTGAAGACGACGCCGCCGCGCGTGATCTGACACTGCAGGTCGGCATCACCCCCGCGCCGCTCGATACCCAGCCCCTCGCGCTCATGCGGGTGCTCTGCAACCTGATGTCAAACGCGATTGCCCATGGAACGCCGGGCACCCTGCGCCTTGAGGGCCATGCGGAGGCCCCCGGCTACACCTTCACCGTCAGCAACCCCGGAGCGGCCTCCCTGGACTTCGGCGCCTGGAACAAGGGCGACGCATCTGAGGGCAGCGGCCTTGGCCTCGCCATCGTGCAGGAGCAGGCGACAAGGGCCGGTCTGGTCCTCGCCACCCCCGATTGCGCCCCGGACCGTACCTGTGTCAGCGTCACCCTTCCTGCCCCCGCTTAGGAGAGTCTTCCATGATCCGCGCCCTATTCGCTTTGCTCCTTTGTCTGCCCTCCATGGCGCTCAGCCAATCCGCACAGCCGCCCTATGCGCTCGACGGCCTCTGGCAAACCGGCGCGCGGGGCGGGTCCTGGGGCTACGTCCGTTTTGCACCATGTGGCGCGGCCTATTGCGGGACGCTGGTCGATGGCGGCGGGCAAAACGTGAACCCGCAATATTTCGGCACCGTTCTGGTGACAGGCATGCAATGGACGGGGTCCGAGTTCGACGGCGGGCGCTTGCTGGATGTGGAAACGGGCCGCGTCTACATCTCGCGGATGCGGTTTCGCGGGGCCAACAGCCTGCGCATCTCGGGCTGTGTTCTGGGCGGGTTGATCTGCGGCGGCCAAACCTGGACCCGCCAATAGCACCACAACCGCGCGCGGCTTTCAGGCGTTCATGTCCCGCAGAAGACGCCCATGTTTGCGCGTCTCTGACAGCAGATGCCCCATGGTCTTGATGCCGCGGCCATCGAGCAGCGGCAGCAACCGCACCAAAACCTCTCCGGTGGCCTGCGCATCGCCCAAGGCGGTATGGCGTCGTTCTTCCGGGATCTCGACAGACAGGCGCTCACACAGCGCGTCGAGCGTGTGTTCTTCATTGGTGCCGAAAACAACGGCGGACAAAAGCACCGTGTCCAACACCGGATGAGTCCAATCGGCCCCGGTGCGCGAGCGGCTCTTGCGCAGAAGGCCAATGTCGAACGGCGCATTATGCGCGACCAGAACAGCGTCCCGCGCGAAATCATGGAGTGCCCGGCCCGCTTCGCCGATATCAGGCGCGCCGGCCACGTCGGCGTCAGTGACGCCGTGGATTCGGGTGGAGGCGGGCGGGATCGGGCGTTCGGGATCGACATAGGTGTCGATCACCTCGCCTTCGACAATGCGCCCACCAAGGATCCGCACCGCGCCGATCTGGACGATCTCGTCGTCTTGCACCGACAGCCCGGTGGTCTCCGTATCGAAGGCCACGAAACACTGCTCGGACAGGGGGGTCTCATCCGTGGTCTTGCCGTAGGATGGGTTCAGGAAGTCGAAATTATAGACCAGCGGACGCGCGTCGATCTGGGGTGCCCGCCCTTCGGGCACGTCGATCAGGATCATGTGGCCGCCGTCGCCCAGGGATTTCAGCCGGGCTTCAAACCCGTGGGTGTTGCTGGCATCGGTGAGGTGTAGGGGAACCTCTGCCGCGCCCTCGGCCAGGCCTTGCGCCGCCGCGTCAAATCCGGACAGGTCGAAGTAATCCGACAGCTGCGCCTTGAGCCGCGGCGGCGCGATCTGCGCCAGAACCTCAGCCGCCTGACTGTCATAAAGCACGATCTCCCGGGACGGGTTCAGCAAGATCGTAGCGATGGGGATCTCGCTGAGCAACGCGGTGAGCTGCTCGGACTCGCTCTGCAGCCGTTGGGTGGCCGTCGCCACTCGCGCCGCTGTATCGGTGAGCGTATTGCCAAGGGTCTGCGACAGCGCGTTGGCGGCGGGCGCCAGATCGCCCAGGTGCTTGGCGTCGTCGGCATCGACACCGGCGTCGACTCCGGAATGGGCGCGCAGCCGAAGCTGCGCCGACACACGTGCAATGGGTTTGGCGACGTTCTCGTCGAACAAAAGCCAGATGCCCAGGATCAGCCCGGTGTTGAGAAATCCGAAAAGGATCAAAGACGTCACGAAAGGCCCGGTCGGAAGCGGGGCCTCTGCCCGCGACCAGCCAAACGCCAGCGCCCCCGCCGCCAGCGCCACCCCGCCAAAGGCCAGAAGGCCGAAGAACAGGAAGATGCGCAAGCGCAGGGAGAGGCTCGACAACATGTTACGTCTCGCAAACCAGGGCAAGGATCGGGTCATCGGCGGGCATGTTCTGCCAATCGGCGTCGGTGATTTCGCCGTCTTCACCAAACTCGGCACCGTCGATCAGCAGGGCGGAGCGGGCACCGCCGCAATCAAACAGCATCGGCGCCTGATTGACCGGCGACCAACGCCCGAAGAAGTACAGATCCGCCAGCCGTTGATCGGGCAGGGCGGCATTGGTCCGCGCGGTGCCGACATCGACGGCCACGAAGCGTTTGGTGTAGGGGGCAAGCTGTGTCCAGGGGCGGAACCAGCTTTGCTCATCGACCGTCATGGCAATCTCAACGCCCTCTGGCAGTTGCTCGGCGGTGCGGTCGAACCAAGTGTATTCGTTGGAAATGGTCATGGCGATCATGCCCAGACCCGCGGCAACCGGCGTGACCCAGCGCGGCAAGCGCTTGCCTGTGGCGTGGTTCAGCAACATCGCGATACCTGCGCAGGCGAGCCCCGCAAAGACCGTGCCGATCAGTTCAATGAACATTATGAAAGTGCTCCCTTGCCGGACCCAGCGGCCGATTGCATCGTCTTTACCACAACGAAAGCGTCGCGCAGATGGCTCCGTTCAAAATCCGACAGGGCGGAGGGATCCAGATAATTGTTCGGGCTCTTGCCCGCCTTGACCTGCGCGGCCTGATGCTCCAACCGCGCGGTGGCGATCATGTCGTAGGCATCCAGAAGATCCGCCCCGCCCGAGGTTGACAGGACGCCCGCGTCAATCGCGGCGTCAAGCCGCGCGCGCGTGTTGACCGGCGTCAGACGGCCCTGCAGGGCGTAGACCCGGCCCAGATCGGTGATCGGCACCACGCCATTGTGCTTCAGGTCCAACTGGTTGCGGTGGTCGCCCGACCGGATCGTCGCCAAACCGCGCAGCAGGCCCAGAGGCGGCTGGTGCTTGAGCGAGTTCGCGATCATGTGGGCGGTGAAAATGGAATTGCCCGCCGCGGCGTTAAGCGTCTCTTGCTGGAGTCCGTCGAACAGGCTTTCGTCGCCGCCAATCGCGCGGAGATCGAACATGACAGACGCCAGCATCTGCGCCTCATTATCCGGCTTGGCGATCCAGTTGCGGAAGTAGCCGCGCCAGACGCTGACGGGCTGACACCAGCGCGGGTTCGTCGCCATCATGTCACCGGGGCAATAGACGTAGCCGATGGTGTTGAGGCCGTCACAGACAGACTTGGCCAGCGCCTCAAAATAGGGCCTGTCGGCCTCGGTCATGTCATCGGAGAGGATCAGGCAATTGTCCTGATCCGACACGCCGGTTTGCTCCTGCCGCCCCTGACTGCCGCACGCGAGCCACAGGTAGGGGACGGGTGGCGCGCCAAGCTCTGCCTCGGCCAGGGCCAGCAGGCGTCGCGTCGCGGTGTCTGCGATGTCGGTGATCAGGCGTGTGATCACCTCATGGCGGCTGCCGCTGTTGACCAGTTGCAACAGAAGCTGCGGGATCTCCTGCGTGGCGCGCGCCATTTCTGGGGCCGAGGTCGCTTTGGCCACGCGGCCCACCAGATCAGCCGAGGTCATTGCTTGCGCACGGGTCAGATCCGTTTGGGTGACGATGCCGACAAGGCGGCCCGCCTCCACGATGGGCACATGGCCGATGCCGCGTTCCACCATCAGGTGCAGCACGTCCGTCACCAGCGCTGTGGGCCCAAGGGCCAAGGGCGCGCGGGTCATGATGGTTGAGACGGGGCTTTCCGGGTCCGCCCCTTCGACAATCACCCGCCCGTTGAGGTCGCGCAGGGTGACGATGCCGTCGAACTGCCCGCCCTCCTCGATGCAGATGGAGGAAATGCGCCGCGTATGCATCTCCGTCGCCACCGTGCGGATCGGCGTGTCGGGCGCGCAGGCCACGGGATCTCGGGTCATCAGATCGGCCACGACCATCGCGCCCAGGTCATTGCGTTTGTCTTGCGTCGGGCGCTTGCGGTCAAAGAATGTCGCCACGGCGTCGTGGGCGCGGATCAGGGCAAACAGCGTGTCTGCGGGCATCACGATCAGCGTTGCATCGCTCAGCGTGGTGGCGGTGCGGGTGGCGTCATCGCCGCGCAAAAGCGCGCGCTCGCCAAAGGAATTTCGGGGGCCCAGAAGGGAAAGCTGTGCGCCGCTGGCGTCGGTAATCTCAACCTCGCCGCTGACGAGAATGAAAAGCCCGTCGATCCGGTCACCGACGGTGTAAAGCGTCTGACCCTTGGGCGCTTGCGTGTCCGTGCAAACCTCGGCCAGTGCGGCAAGATCGGCCTCGGCCAGGGTGTCATAGGGATGCACCGAAGCAAGAAACTGGGTCAGTTGGGCGGAAAGGGACATGAAGGTGCCTTCGCGGTGAGGGATCCTGCCCGCACCCAAGGAAGGGGCACGGGCAGGACAGTTTTCTAGGGGCCGTCGTTAGTGATCGACGGCACCGCCTGCGCCACGCGGAATGCGCACGCTTTCGACCAGGTCCTTGATGTGCTGCGGCGTCTCTTTCGTCATGCCCGACACGAAGTAGGCAACGGCGAAGTTGATGGCCGCGCCGATCGCACCGAACGATGTCGACTTGATCGGCCCCAGCAGCGGGTTGGCATCCGTGAACGAATTGGTGTCCGGGATGAACAGCCAGCCCTTGTGCAGGAAGATGTAGACCAGTGTCACCACCAGGCCTGCCAGCATGCCCGCAACCGCGCCCGTGTTGTTGATGCGCTTCGAGAAGATGCCCATCATCAGTGCCGGGAAGATCGAGGCCGCCGCAAGTCCGAAGGCCAAGGCCACGGTTTGCGCCGCAAATCCTGGCGGGTTCAGACCCAATAGGACCGCCACGACAATCGCCGCTGCCATCGAAATCCGCGCTGCCAGCAGCTCGGACTTCTCGGACATGTTGGGCGTCAGCTGCCCCTTCAGAAGGTCGTGCGAGACCGCCGAAGAGATTGCCAACAACAGACCCGCCGCCGTGGACAGAGCCGCCGCAAGGCCGCCCGCTGCCACAAGGCCGATCACCCAGCCCGGAAGGCTCGCGATCTCGGGGTTGGCCAGGACCAGAATGTCACGGTTGAAGTTGGTCAGCTCATTGCCTTCCCAACCGTTTGCCTCGGCGCGTTCCTGCAACTCGGCATTGCCGTCGTTGTAGTACTGGATCCGACCGTCACCGTTCAGATCTTCCCAACCCAGCAGACCCGTGGCCTGCCACGTTGCCATCCAGGCATACTCGGGATCGTTTTCGATCTGCTCCAGGCTCACGGCTTCGCCTTGCGTCCCATTGGGCCACATCAGGTCCGAGATGTTCAGGCGCGCCATCGCACCAACGGCAGGGGCCGTCAGGTACAGCAGGGCGATGAACACCAGGGTCCAACCGGCCGACCAGCGGGCGTCAGACACCTTGGGAACCGTGAAGAAACGCATGATGACGTGGGGCAGACCCGCGGTACCGATCATCAACGACAGGGTGAAGAGCACCATGTTGATCGTTGATCCATGGGCGGCCGTGTATTCGTTGAAGCCAAGATCGGTGACGATCTGGTTCAGCGTCGCCAGAAGCGGCTCCCCATCTGCGGTATTGCCGAAGAGGCCCAGGGCAGGGATCGGGTTGCCCGTCAGTTGCAGCGAGATGAAGACCGCCGGGATCGTGTAGGCGGTGATCAGCACGCAGTACTGCGCCACCTGGGTGTAGGTCACGCCCTTCATGCCGCCGAAAACGGCGTAGGCGAACACCACACAGGCCCCGATGAGCAGACCCCAGAAGGCGTCGATCTCAAGGAAGCGGCCAAAGGCGATGCCCACACCCTGCATCTGGCCAATCACGTAAGTGATCGAGGCGACCAGAAGGCAGATCACAGCGACCATCCGCGCGGTGGAGCTGTAGAAGCGATCACCGATAAACTCGGACACAGTGAACTTGCCGAACTTGCGCAGGTAAGGCGCCAGCAGCAGGGCCAGCAGCACGTAGCCGCCCGTCCAACCCATCAGGAAGGACGAGTTGTCGTAGCCGGTGAAAGCGATGAGACCGGCCATTGAAATGAACGAGGCCGCAGACATCCAGTCTGCCGCCGTGGCCATGCCGTTGGTGACGGGGTGAACGCCGCGACCGGCGGCGTAGAACTCCGATGTGGAACCCGCCCGGGCCCAGATCGCGATGCCGATGTAGAGCGCGAAGGATGCGCCCACAAACAGCAGGTTAAGGGTAAATTGGTCCATGGCTGATTACTCCTCGTCCACGCCGTATTGCTTGTCGAGCTTGTTCATCCGCCAGGCGTAGAAGAAGATCAGCGCCAGGAAGACGATGATCGAGCCTTGCTGCGCGAACCAGAAGCCCAGGTCGGTGCCGCCGACGGCGATGCCCGAAAGCATCGGACGCAGCACGATGCCGAAACCGAACGAGACAAGCGCCCAGATGACCAGGCAGATGGTGATGATACGGATGTTGGTTTTCCAGTAGACGGAGTCATCCTCGGTAGCCGTCTGTGGCGTTTCGTTCGTTTGGTCTGCCATGCTGTTCCTCCTGTGGCATTGCGGCGTTCGGTGGTTGGGGTCTTCGCCCGGCGCGCCCTGGGTGCCAGCGCGCGCGGGATCTCAGGCGGATCTGACGATCTGCGCGATGTTGTTTTGAATGGTGTCGATGGCCTGCATGGCATCGACCGTGTGAAGCGCGCCCTGGGCGCCGTAATGCGCGACCAGCGGCGCGGTCTGTTCGGCATAGGCCTCCAGCCGCGAGATCGCGGTGGCGGCGGTATCGTCGGCGCGGCGGGTCATGTTCTGCGCGCCGCAGGCGTCGCAGATGCCTTCCCGGGCGGGCGGCTTGAAGTGGTCGTGAAAGCCCTCGCCGCAATCGCCACAGGTCATGCGACCGGCCACGCGCTTGACCATCTCGATGTCGTCGACCTCCAGCGAAATGACCGCGCGGATGCGTTCGCCGCGCTCTGCCAGCATCGCGTCCAGGGCCTTGGCCTGCACGGTCGTGCGCGGGAACCCGTCCAGCACAACGCCCTTTTTGCAATCGTCCTGGGCCAGGCGGTCGGTCAGGATCGCCAGCACGATCTCATCGCTCACCAAGCCGCCGGATTTCATCACCGCATCGGCGGCTTTCCCGGCCTCCGTGCCCGCCGCCACCGCGGCGCGCAGCAGGTCACCGGTCGACAGCTGGACGAAGCCGAAATTCTCTTCCAGCTTGCGCGCTTGCGTCCCTTTGCCAGACCCGGGAGGCCCCAGAAGGATCAGGATCGGAGTGGTTGTTGGGTGTGTCGTGCCGTCCATGTGTCGGCCCTCCTACTCTTGCGCGGCCCCGCCGCCGCCGATGCCCGCGCGGACCATGCGGTTTTCGATAAGCTCACCCACGACGGACGCATCCGACGGCGTCGAAAGGGGCGACGGGGGCGGTTTCAGGGCGCGTTGATGGGATTTCGACTGTGGCGCTCATGATGCTTCCTCCCGTGCATCGCACCGAGAAAACTGCCTCGGCGTGGTGGCTTAGGAGCGAATGTACACAGGTGCCGCCGCTTGGCCGTTTGATCCAAGACAAGGATGGGCCAGTTTGTTAAGGAATTTACAGAAAAAGGTTGAAGTTCGTAAAGTAGTTGGATTTCCGCGGCGGCTTTTCCTGTTTTTCAAGGGCGTATCGAAAGTGCCGTTCGACCGGAAAAACCGGCCTGGTATGCCGAGGTATGCAGCAAAGAGCGTGAAATCGTCGCGGAGTGCCCGCGTCAAACCGTCACGCAATCTTGCCACGGCGCGGAGAGCTTCGGGTTTTTCACACCCGCCCGCCGACGAAAACGTGTCTGGATCTA
The DNA here is from genome assembly GCF_059726805.1 of Gymnodinialimonas sp. Classification (NCBI taxonomy): domain Bacteria; kingdom Pseudomonadati; phylum Pseudomonadota; class Alphaproteobacteria; order Rhodobacterales; family Paracoccaceae; genus Gymnodinialimonas; species Gymnodinialimonas sp. Next base: position 4,450,989 of record NZ_AP041059.1, on the reverse strand, counting down.
ACCGATTCCGCCCCGGTTCAGGGCCCGATTCTCGCAGATCCAATCGGTCAGAAAATGCCAGCTGGCCCCACCCATCGGCGGCTCCGTTCAGGGAAAGAGTGTCATCCCGGCGCCAAGGGTCGCCGTCGGGCGCTCGGTAAACCCGGCACCGGCATAAAGCGGCTCGACCCCGTGGGCCGCCATCAGCCCGATGGTGCTGCCCGGTTTCGCCAGCGGCGCAAGATCGGCCAGCAGTCGGTCCACAATCGCACGGCCCAGACCCTGGCCTCGATGCGACGGGGCCACGACGATATCCTGCAAATGGAAATACATCACCCCGTCGCCGACAACGCGACCCATGGCCACCACCTCGCTGCCATCATGGGCGGTGACGTGAAGCGTAGACGCCGCAAGCGCCCGCGCGGCCCGCTCGGGCGCGATATAAGCCCACCCGCAGGCGGTGCGCAGCGCATTGAACTGCGCGGGGGAAGGAGGCGTATTTGAGAGGCTGTGCATGGCCCGCAGCGTGGCGTGCCCGTGGCGCGGAGACAAGAGGACGGAGGACCCATTCTTCGCCCGTTTTAAACGACGTCGCGACGTGCAGGATCGCGGCTTTCGGCTTGATAACGCCGTGGATGCGGCAGCGCGCGTCACCGCTCTTGTGCTTTCACCAAAGTCCGTTCGGTGTGTCATCGCCTCTGGAATGAAAGGGTCCTGCCATGGCCGAACGGGTGATCAAAAACACGGATAAGTCGCGCAATATTCAAGTGACTGTCACAGGCGACATGAGCCTGGACGCAATGGAAGCGGTGTTGATCGACGTAGGGAAAGGGCTCGGGTTGATCCTGACGCACATCACGACCCTGAGTCGGAAGAAATACCCCAACAACCGTCACTGGCATTTCAAACAGGACCTCAAGACCAAGGGCTGTTTGGACGTGACGTACTGGCCCCAGGGGGCGCTCTTCTGGATCACCATCAGGAATTACGAGCCTGAATGGGTCCACAAAGCCGGTGAGGAAATGGCAGCGCGCATGGAAGAAAGGCTGGCGAAGATCTGATAGCGTGCAGGGCAGGCGACGCTGCCCCAAGACACGACCGGTTAACCGGGACCCGCGCCCCTACGCCGTCTCGCGCAGCACGCGGGGGACCTTGAATTCGACGTTCTCGACGGCGGTCTCCACCATCTCTCTCGTCACGTCGAAACGATCCTCGAAAGCCTGAATGACCTCCTCGATCAGCACTTCGGGGGCCGAGGCGCCTGCGGTGATCCCCAGCGTCTTGATCCCGTCCAGCGCCCGCCAGTCAATATCTGTGGCGCGCTGGACCAGCTGGCTGTAACTGCATCCCGCGCGAGAGCCGACCTCGACCAACCGCTTGGAGTTCGACGAGTTGGGCGCGCCGACGACCAGCATCGCCTCAGCTTTCGGCGCCATCGCTTTGACCGCCTCCTGGCGGTTCGTCGTCGCGTAGCAGATGTCTTCCTTGTGGGGCCCGACGATGGCGGGGAAGCGGGCCTGCAGCGCGGCGACGATGTCTGCGGTGTCGTCGACGGATAGGGTGGTTTGCGTGACGAAGGCTAGTTTGCTGGGGTCGCGGACCTCGACCTTCGCGACGTCGTCGACGGTCTCGACCAGCAGGACCTCACCCTCGGGCAATTGGCCCATGGTGCCGACCGTCTCGGGGTGGCCTTCGTGGCCGATCATGATCATCTGCAAGCCGTTGTCGGCGTGGCGCTGCGCCTCGATATGGACCTTGGAGACCAGCGGGCAGGTGGCGTCGACATAGACCATCTGGCGCGCGGCGGCGGCTTGCGGCACCGATTTCGGCACGCCGTGGGCCGAGAAGATGACCGGGCGGTCATCGGGGCATTCCGACAGCTCCTCCACGAACACCGCGCCCTTGGCTTTCAGATCATCGACCACGTATTTGTTGTGGACGATCTCATGGCGCACGTAGACTGGTGCGCCCCATTTGCCCAAGGCCATTTCAACGATCTTGATGGCACGGTCCACGCCGGCGCAAAAGCCGCGCGGGGCGGCGAGGTAGATCGTGAGGGGCGGCTTGGTCATGGTCGGTCTCTCCTGTCGCCATTTAGGTAAGCTGTGGGTGGGCGGTCGTAAAGGGATGCATCGGCGCAGGGGGTGCCTTGCTTCTGTGAACTGCCTCCAAATAATTGAGACCTTCCAATGACGAGGGCCTACCAACCCGCGACGCCGGATCCCCTTGGCCAAGCGCCTGCGAGGGGGCCTATTGCGCAGATTTGCACCGTCTTTCGTGCGCCCCTGCCGGATGGACCTCGGGCGCGGGGCGTGGTTTGGACGGCGCGACCCATCCAAAAGGAGACCTTTGATGTTGATGCCCCGCCAAGCCGTTCCCGCCCTGTCCGTTCCGCTGCTGGGCGGGGGAACCTTTGATCTGGCCTCGGAAGACAGCCCGCGCGGCACCGTTGTCTGCTTCTACCGGGGCCTACATTGCCCGCTTTGCGCGACCTATCTGACGGAGTTCGAGAAGCTGGCCGGTGACTTCGCCGAGCGGGGCGTGGGGACCGTCGCGATTTCCAGCGACGGGCAAGAGCGGGCGCAGGGGATGGCTGACAAGATCGGGGCCGACAAGCTGCGGTTCGGCTATGATCTGTCGCTGGAAAGGGCGCGGGAATGGGGGCTCTATATCTCGACCTCGCGGGGTAAGACCTCCATCGGGATCGAAGAGCCCGCGCTGTTTGCGGAGCCGGGGCTTTTCCTGATCAATCCCGACAACACGCTCTATTATATGTCCGTCCAGACGATGCCCTTCGTGCGGCCCCATTTCCGGGAGCTTCTGGGCGCCGTCGATTTCGCGATCGAGAAGAGCTATCCGGCGCGCGGTGAGTATACCGGGGCCGTCTGAGCAGGGTTGCTCAAGCTTGAGCACATGGGTTAAGCATCTGAAAACGCTGAAAAACGGCGTTTTCGTTTACCTTTTGTTAAGAAATCAGGGCGGGGTTGGTGTTGCGGCCAACCAGGCGCGGCCCGAGGCCTCAACACGGGCCAGAAGGGTGAACAGGGTCTCGACCTCCTCAGGGTCGAGATCTGCCAGGAGCACGTCGTTGACCTGCTCGAACATGCCCGCCAGATGCCGCAGGCTGTCTCCCTTGTCCGAGGCCGCCACGGTCACGGCGCGGCGGTCCCTGTCGCTTTGCTGACGCACCAGAAGCCCCCCCGAGACCATCCGATCCACGATCCGCGAGGCGGCGGGCGGCGCGTTGCCCGTCAGCTCCGCGATCTCTTTCACGCTCAGATCGCCATTCCTCCAGATCGACGACAAGACCGCCCATTGCGCGAGGGTCAGGCCGTGGGGCTCTAACAGCCGATTGGCCACGGCAGAGGCGACGGAGCCCGCGAACGTCAGCTGACGCCCGACGGACCGCGGCGCAGACAGGATTTTGGGTTCCATATTAATAGTTGCCATGTAAGTTATTACTACGTTATCTTATCCTAAGGAAACGATCTTCAGGAGAACAGAGATGAAAAGCTCGGACACGAGATATGGCGGGGTCGCCAGGGCGATCCATTGGGGGAGTGCTCTGTTGGTTCTGGTGCTGCTGATCAGTGGCTTTCGGTCCGGCTTTGCGGTGAATCCAGAGGTGAAGCGCGCGGCGTTGACGGTACATGTGCCCGTGGCGGGAATTGTGTTGCTGATCACGGTTTTCCGGCTGGTCTGGTGGTGGCGCTTTGATGCCAAACCGGCGCCCTTGGGGAATTCGCCCCGGTGGCAGGAGGCGGCGGCGGTGTGGACGCACCGCGCGCTTTACGGGTTACTGCTGCTGCTACTGGCGAGCGGGATCGCGATGTCGGTGATGAGCGGGCTGCCGGATGCGCTGTTCGGCGGGGCGCCGATGCCGGAGCTGGCCGAGTTGCCGCCGCGCATGGGGCATGGGTTTGGCGCGCGGGTGCTGGTGATCGCCGTGGCACTGCACTCAGGCGCGGCGTTGTTCCATCACTTAGTGGTTAAGGACGCGACCCTGCGGCGGATGTGGTTTTCGCGGTAGCGCGCTACCTTTGCGCCCGGCGTTCGAGCTTTGCCGCGAGGTTGAGGCCGACGCCGGGGCGGGACCAGGGGCAGACGGCGATGCAGATCGCGCAGCCTTGGTTCTCGTTGAAGTAGGGCAGGCAGGCGTCGAAATCGACGTACCACTTTTCTTTGCCGCGCACGGTTTGTTTGGCGGGCGCGATGGCTTCGGGCGGGCAGGCATCTTCGCAGATGCGGCAGTTGGCGCAGAAGGCGTCGATGCCGTGGGTTTGTTGGGGCGTCGCGGCGAAGGGCGCGTCGGTAAGGACGGCGGAGAGGCGGAAGGACGAGCCGAATTCTGGCGTGATGAGGGAGCCGTGCTTGCCAAGCTCTCCAAACCCGCAGGCGAGCGCGGGCGGGATCAGGGTGAGCGCGCCGGTCATGGGGCCGGTCACAGGCTCGGCATCATGGCCGAGCGTGCGGAGCCAGGCGGTGATGTCCTTGGCGGCCTTCGCGGCGCGGCCATATTGGCGCAGGACTTCGAGGGCGGCGGTATGGTCGGGGGCCTGGGCGATGGCGTCGTAATCGTGGTGAACGCCGAGCACGATGACCTTGGATTGCGCGATGGTGTGGCCTGCGTAGGTCCAATCCGGGTCCATGTCGGCGACGCCGATCTTCTCACAGGATCCATCGTCGATGAACTGGATGAGGGAGGTGGTCCAGGCCTCGGGCGTGTGCTGCGCGGGCGGCCCCGTGACCGGGGGCAGGGGGGGCGTCGTAGATGCCCGCGCGCCACTCGGCCATGGCTTGGAAACGGGCGTCATCGGGGCGGGTGGTGTAGAACCAACGCTGCATGTCGCCGTGGGGGATGTCGGCGGGGTCGGGCGCCCAATAGACCATGTCGGGGCGGCGCTTCGTTGGTTCGCCCAGGCCGTTGATGGTGTTGCCCGCGATGTCCGGTTTGCGGACCATCTGGTCCGGGTCAGGCGTGTAGGGGCGGTGCGGGTTGTCGCGGGGCATTTAGTGAGGATGCCCGGGCGGCGGCGGACCTGTCAAACGGCGAGGCGTTGGAGGGTGGTGAGCGCCTCGGCCGCGCGGGTGGCGCAGAAGGTGGGGGGTGGCGGGTCCATCGCACCGATGACGCGGCGGATCTGGAGATCGCCGATCAGGAGCGTCAGGTAGAGCTGGGTGAGGGTGTCGGCGTCGCCGGTGAGGGGACTTGCGGCGATGATATCGCGGACCAGTGGGGCCACGGTTTCGCGCCCGCCTGCGGCGATGGCCCGGCCCAGATCGCCGGTGGGGTCGGCGGCGGCGGCGCGGTTGAGCGCGACGGCGCGGGGGCCCAGGACGGTGGCGAGCAGCGTGGGGCCTGCGTGGCGCAGGCGGTCGAGCGGCGGTGTGTTGGCATCGGCGTCAAGCGCGGTGCGAATGCTGTCGGTGTTGCGCGCAATGAGCGCGGCCATCAGCCCCTTCTTGTCACCGTACCAGCGATAGAGCGTCTCGTTCGAGGCTTTGGCCGCCCGCGCGATCCCCTGCATGGAGGTGCCCGCGTAGCCCTTCTGTTCCAGCATTTGGTAGGCGGCATCCTCGATCTGCAGGCGCCGGGCGTCTTTGGTTTCGCTGTCCATCGGGATCCTCCCTTGACGGTGGACCGTAATATGGATTACGGATCATCGCAATGCCGTAACTGTGATTACGGTAGGTGAGAATCCAGATCGGAAAAGGAGGCGCGGGATGCGTAGGGTTGGGATTGGAATGGGAACGGCGTCGGTCCTGTTTGCGGGCGCGATCTTTGGGTTTTTCTACGCCTGGGTCTGCTCCACCATGTGGGGACTGGACGCGGCCGACCCGCGCGTGGCCATTGCCGCGATGCAGGCGATGAACGCCAGCGTGCGCAACGCCGTCTTTTTCCCGGCGTTCTTTCTGACGCCGGTGGTGCTGCTGGGGACGGCGGTTGTGACGCAAGGCGCGGCGCGCGGGTTCTTTGCCGGGGGCGGCGTGGTCTACCTGTTCGGCGGCTTGATCCTGACCATGGTCGTCAACGTGCCGATGAACGAGGCGCTGGCTGTGGTCGAGGTGCCACAGGACATCGACGCGGCCCGCGCGATTTGGGCGGAGTATTCCCCGCGCTGGCAGGTGTTCAACGTCGCCCGCACCGTGGCGTCGGGCGTGGCGCTTCTTTTGGCGGGGTTGGGGCTGTGGAGCCTTGGCCGCACCGAGGCATCGCAGCCCAGGGCGGCGTGATCAGTCCGCGTCAACCTCGACCGGGGTCATCGCCTCGGGGCGGGGTTCGCGCGGGGGGCGGCCGATGGCGTCCTTGAGGTCCATCAGCTCGATGAAGTTGTCGCACTGGCGGCGCAGGTCGTCGGCGATCATCGGCGGCTGGCTGCGGATCGTGGACACAACCGACACCCGGCAGCCATTGCGCTGCAACGCCTCGACCAGCGGCTTGAAGTCGCCGTCGCCCGAGAAGATCACGATGTGATCCACATGGGGGGCGGCTTCCATCGCGTCGACGGCAAGCTCGATATCCATGTTGCCCTTTACCTTGCGGCGGCCCTGGCTGTCGGTGAATTCCTTGGCGGGCTTGGTCACCATATTGAAGCCATTGTAGTGCAGCCAATCGACCAGCGGGCGGATCGGAGAATAGTCGTCATTCTCCAGAAGGGCGGTATAATAATTCGCGCGCAGCAATTTGCCGCGCTGCATGAACTCCGACCGCAAGAGCTTGTAATCGATGTCAAAACCAAGTGCCTTGGCGGCCGCATACAGGTTCGAGCCGTCGATAAACAGCGCAAGACGTTCGTCTCGGTAAAACATGTTGTGTCCAATGCCCGTGAGTGTGTGTATTGCACCGGCTGCCTTGAAAATCCGGAAAATCGACCGGGGGCATCCAGCGCTGGCTGGCAAGCTTATATGTAACGCGAAGATGACAGGTGCAAGTAGTGAAGTATACAACTGACGCAAGGACAGGCCTTATTGCGCTGGGCGCAAACCTGCCATCCGGCGGATTATCGCCTGAAATCAGCGTGCCCCGCGCCATGGCGCGCCTGGTGGAAAAAGTGACCCAATCGGGCGGCAGCGACTGTATCATGAGCCGCCTGTTTCATACGCCCGCCTTTCCGCCCGGGTCCGGTCCGCAATTCGTGAATGCCGCCGTGCGGATTGAATGGCGCGGCTCTGCCGGGGAATTGCTGGCACAGCTCCATGAAATTGAAGAAGAATTCGGCCGCACCCGCGCCCACCGCTGGGAAGCCCGCGTGATGGACCTGGATCTGATCGGGCTGGGGGATGCGATTCTGCCCGATGCCGCGACCCGTGCCAATTGGGCGAACCTGCCGCCCGAGCGCGCCGCCCAGGTGGTGCCGGATCAGCTGATTCTGCCCCATCCGCGCCTGGAAGAGCGCGGATTTGTGCTGGTTCCGCTGGCCGATGTGGCGCCGGAATGGGTCGACCCTGCCACCGGACTTTCGGTGGCGCAGATGCTCGCCGCCCGCCCGAAGGCGGAATTGGCCGAGATCCGACCGGTCCCTGTCGCCGCGGAATAGGCCCGGAAATCGGCGGCGAATCTGGTTGTCAACGGGGTTCGCCGCGCTTATGTAGCGCCTTTAGCCCTTTACGGTATCTAGCCTCTGGAGTGTCCCATGGCCCGCGTCACGGTTGAAGATTGCGTCGATAAGGTTCCTAACCGGTTCGAATTGGTGATGCTTGCCGCCCACCGGGCGCGCGAGATTGCCTCGGGCGATCCGCTGACGATCGACCGCGACAACGACAAGAACCCCGTCGTGTCCCTGCGCGAGATTGCGGATGAGACCCAGGGTGCCGATGACCTGCGTGAGCGTCTGATCGAAAGCCACCAGACCCAGATCGAGGTGGACGAGCCGGAAGAAGACGCCATGGCGCTTCTGCAGGGTGTGGAGCAGGACCGCCCGGCCCAGGATGACATGAGCGAAGAGCAGATGCTGCGCGCGCTTATGGAAGCCCAGGGCCAGAAGTAAGCCTTGTGGCTGCCGATGGTCGCCCAACAGACGACACCGTCGCTGACAAGGCGATCAGCGTCGATGACTTGTTAGACCTCGTCCGTGCGTACAACCCGAAGACCCGAGAAAGGCTGATCCGCGATGCCTTCGCCTATGGGGCGCAGATGCACGAGGGGCAGACGCGTCATTCCGGTGAGCCGTATTTCACCCACCCTGTCGCGGTGGCCGCGCTTCTGACGGAACGTCAGTTGGACGATGCCACCATCGTCACGGCGCTGCTGCACGACACCATCGAAGACACGCGGTCGACCTATGGCGAGGTGGCCGAGCGGTTCGGCCCGGAGATCGCCGAGCTGATCGACGGTGTGACCAAGCTGACGAACCTGCAGCTGAGCAACCGCGAAAGCAAGCAGGCCGAGAATTTCCGCAAGCTGTTCATGGCGATGTCCAAGGACCTGCGGGTCATTCTGGTGAAGCTGGCCGACCGTCTGCACAACATGCGCACGATCCGTCACATGCGCCCGGAAAAGCAGAAGCAGAAGTCGCAGGAGACGATGGACCTGTACGCGCCGCTGGCCGGGCGGATGGGGATGCATTGGATGCGCGAAGAGTTGGAGGACCTGTCGTTTCGGGTCCTCAACCCCGACGCGCGTTCATCCATCCTGCGCCGCTTCATCTCGCTACAGCGCGAAACGGGCGATGTGATCCCGAAGATCACCGACGACATCCAGTCGGTTCTACAGAAGATCGGCATCGAGGCCCGGGTCTATGGGCGCGCGAAGAAGCCCTACTCGATCTGGCGCAAGATGCAGGACAAGAAGCTGGCGTTTTCGCGGCTGTCGGACATCTACGGCTTCCGGGTGATCCTTGAGACGGAAGACGATTGTTACCGCGCGTTGGGCGCCATTCACCGCCGCTGGAAGTCGGTGCCGGGGCGGTTCAAGGATTACATCAGTCAGCCGAAGTCGAACGGCTATCGCTCGATCCACACCACGGTCAGCGGGCGCGACGGCAAGCGGGTGGAGGTGCAGATCCGCACCCGCCAGATGCACGAAGTGGCCGAGGCCGGCGTGGCCGCCCATTGGGCTTACCGCGACGGGGTGCGGGTGCAGAACCCCTTTGCGGTGGATCCGGCCAAATGGCTTGAAAGCCTGACCGAGCGGTTCGAGAACGCCGAGGATCACGACGAATTTCTGGAACATGTGAAGCTGGAAATGTACTCGGACCAGGTGTTTTGCTTCACGCCCAAGGGCGATGTGGTGAAGCTGCCAAGGGGTGCCACGCCGATTGATTTCGCCTATTCGATCCACACGCGGATCGGCCATGCCTGTGTGGGCGCCAAGGTGGATGGGATGCGCGTGCCGCTGTGGACGCGGCTGAAGAACGGACAATCGGTCGATATCATCACCGCCGAGGGGCAATCGCCCCAGGCCACCTGGATCGACATTGCCACGACGGGCCGCGCCAAGGCGGCGATCCGGCGGTCGTTGCGAGAGGTCGACCGGGATCGCTACATCAAGCTGGGACGTGAACTGGCGCGGGTGGCGTTTGAGCAGATTGGCAAGAAATCCACCGACAAGGCGCTGACCACGGCGGCCAAGGCCCTGGCGCTGAGCGACGGGGATGAGGTGCTGGCGCGCATCGGCTCGGCCGAGTTAAGCGCGCGGCAGGTGGTGGCAGAGCTGTATCCGGAGCTGGCCAACCCCGACGAGGCCGCCGCGATCGAGGGCACCCGCGCGGTCATCGGTCTGCCGCCCGGCGCGCGGACCCTGCGCGCGCAATGCTGCCAGCCCGTCCCCGGAGAGCGTATTGTCGGGATCACTTACCACGGCAAGGGCCCCATCGTGCATGCCATCGATTGCCCCGCCCTGGCCGATTTCGACGACCAGCCCGACCGTTGGATCGACCTGCATTGGACCGAGGGACGCCACGCGCCCGAGCACAATGTGACGGCCGAGATCACGCTGTCCAACGGGATCGGCGTGCTGGGGCGGATCTGTACCTTGATCGGCGAGCAGAACGCCAATATCTCGGACCTGCACTTCATCGACCGCAAGCCGGATTTCTTCCGCCTTCTCATTGATATGGACGTGCGCGACGCCGAACATCTGCATGCGGTGATGATGGCCGTGGAGGCGGATTCCGATGTTGCGACCCTAGATCGCTTCCGCGATCTGGACCGGAGCCCCTAAGAAGTCCATATCTATCCCAGAGCGCCGGTAAGAGAGACCCGGCGAGAGGAGTTTTGGCTCGCGTGTTCAGACGTCGGGATTACAGACCGTGGTATCGCATCATCCTGGAGGTCCTCTGGCCTCGGGGGGGATGGCTGCGGGCTGCGCAATACGTGCAGCACCGGATGCGACGTCTGCCCGGCACGCCGGAACAGATCGCGCGCGGTGTCTTTGCGGGCGCGGTGACGGTCTTCACCCCTTACTTCGGCCTGCATTTCGTGATCGCCGCCCTTCTGGCGCGCGCCATGCGCGGGTCGATCTTCGCGGCGCTGCTGGCGACGTTCATCGGCAACCCGCTGACCTATGTGCCGATTGCCGCGATCTCGCTGAACCTGGGGCACTTCATGCTGGGATCGCGGCCCACCATCGGGGTCAACGACAGCCTTTTCCGCCGCTTTGGCGGCGCGTCGCGGGATCTTTGGCACAACATCAAGGCGATTTTCACCGATGAGCGCGCCCATTGGCACGAGCTGCAGATCTTCTGGGACACGGTCGTCTGGCCCTGGACCGTGGGGGGTATCCTGCCCGGTCTGATCACCGGGATCGTCTGCTATTACCTGACAGTGCCCGTCGTGCGGGCCTACCAGAAAAGCCGCGCGGCGCGGCTGCGCAAGAAAATGGACAAGCTGCGCAAGCAGGCGGAGGCGGCGGAGTAACGCGTTTTGGGTGTGCCGAGGGCGGTAGCGCAAATAAAGAATCCCGCGCTTAAGCGGCGCGAAGCGCGGTAGCGCAAAGAAGGAACCCCGCGCTCAAGTAGCCCGAAGGGCGGTAGCGCATAGAAGACTCCCCGCGCTCAAGTAGCGCGAAGCGCGGTAGCGCATAGAAGACTCCCCGCGCTCAAGTAGCGCGAAGCGCGGTAGCGCATAAAGAAGCGCGGTAGCGCATAAAAAGGAACCATGATGGACAAGCTGAGATTGGGTGTGAACATCGACCACGTGGCGACCCTGCGCAACGCGCGGGGCGGGGCCTTGCCGGACCCGGTGCGCGCGGCTGTTCTGGCCGAGCAGGCGGGCGCCGATGGCATCACGGCACATCTTCGCGAAGACCGTCGCCATATCCGCGACGCGGATATCGCGGCGATCATGGAGGCCATTACCGTCCCGTTGAACTTCGAGATGGCCGCCACCGATGAGATGCAGGAAATCGCCCTGGGTCATCTGCCTCACGCCGCCTGCATCGTGCCGGAACGCCGGGAAGAACGCACGACCGAGGGCGGGCTGGAGGTGGCGGGCGATGACAACCGTTTGGCACACTACATCGCGCCCCTGCGCGATGCGGGCATTCGGGTGTCGCTGTTCATCGCGGCCGAGCGCTCGCAGATCGAGGCCGCCGCGCGCATCGGCGCGCCGGTGATCGAGCTGCACACCGGCGCCTATTGTGACTACGACGCCGAGGGCGACGTCGCCGCCCGCGATGCTGAGCTGGAACGCCTGATTGCAGGCGCCAAGCTGGGGGTGGAGCTGGGGCTGGAGGTCCATATGGGCCATGGCCTCAACTATGATACGGTCGCCCCCATCGCGGCCCTGCCCGAGGTGGCCGAGTTGAACATCGGGCATTTTTTGATCGGTGAGGCCGTTTTTGTGGGCCTCGACACGGCCATGGCTGAGATGCGCGCCCGCATGGACGCGGCGCGCGCCTAATTCTTTGAGGAGATTATTCATGCGATTACCCCCCCTTGCGATTGCCGCCACCCTGGCCCTTGCGGCCCCCGCCCAGGCCTTCGTGACTGCCCCTTGCGGGCCAGAATTCACGCCGAACACCATCACCGAGCCCTGGGAGGAAAACACCCGGACCTTCGCCAATGGCGTGATCCGCATTTTCGAGATCTTCATCGACCCCAACGTCGCCTCTGGCGCCGCGTTGGGCATCCTGCATCCCGCAGGCGAGGGAGAGGAATACCGCATCTGCACCGCGATCTATCAAAGCCATGAATTCCGCTTTTTCGCCCAGGCCTTTGTGGCCGATGCGACGGCGGTTTATGACGCCTCTCTCGGGTTGATCATCACCTTGCCGGTGGCGCATGCGGGCCATGACGGCCCGGTGATGCTGCGCTTTGCGGTCAATCAGGCGACCGGCGTGGTGAGCATTCTATGAGCGATCTGACGACACTTTTGGCGATTGGCGGCGCGTTTGTCGTTGTCGCGTCCTCCCCCGGGCCGGCAAACCTGGCGGCGGCGACCGTGGCAATGGCCAATGGCCGCCGCGTGGGGCTTGTCTTTGCGCTGGGGCTGTCGGTTGGGCTGGCGTTCTGGGGCGTGTTGGCGGCGGTGGGCTTGGGTGCGATCCTGAGCCAATCGGCGACTGCCTTGCTGGTGCTGAAGATCCTGGGCGGGGCCTATCTTTTGTGGCTGGCCTGGCAATCTGGCAAAAGCGCGATGCGCCGGGGCCCGAGCGATGCGTCCGCGGCCCCCCAAGGCGGCGGGCGATGGTTCTGGCGCGGGCTTTTGTTGAACCTGTCGAACCCCAAGGCGGTGTTTGCCTGGATGGCGGCGCTGTCGGTGGGGCTTGACCCGTCCGATGGCACGGGCGCGGTGATCGGGGCGACGGTGATGTGCGCGGTGATCGGGTTGATCAATGCGACGGGCCACGCCTGGGTGTTCTCTTTCCCCGGGATCATGGCGCGCTATCGCCGCGCCCGGCGGTGGATCGATGGCACGGTGGCGGCGCTCTTTGCGGGGGCCGGGTTTGGCCTGATCCGCTCGGCGCTGGCGCGATGATCCTGGGCATCGGCACGGATCTGGCCAATATCGAGCGGATCGAGGGTACTCTGGCGCGCTTCGGCGACCGCTTTCGCAACCGTGTGTTCACCGAGCGGGAGCAGGCCCGGGCCGAGCGGAAGCCGGAGCCCGCGGCGGTCTATGCCAAACGGTGGGCGGCGAAGGAGGCGTGCTCCAAGGCGCTGGGCACAGGGCTGCGGATGGGTATCGCGTGGAAGGACATGTCAGTGCGCAACCTGCCCACGGGTCAGCCGGTGATGGAAGTGACGGGCTGGGCGCGGGAACGGCTGGAGCAGATGACGCCCGAGGGCTACGGCGCGGTGATCCATGTGACGCTGACCGACGACCACCCTTGGGCGCAGGCGATGGTGGTGATTGAAGCGCTGACGCCGGAGGAAGAGGAGTTGCGTCCGGTGTTAGGCAAAGGCGCGCGGCGGACGATGAGTTGAGTTTGGTGCGATTTGGCCGGTCGCTGGTGGGCTGGCCCCCCAGACCACGACCCACGCTGGGGGGCCAGCCCCCCAGACCACGACCCACGCTGGGGGGCCAGCCCCCCAGACCCCCCGGGATATTTGAAGAACGGGGAAGCAGGGGACGGTTGCTTGACTTGTCCGGCGTGACGCGGGCAAGAACGCCCGGAGGCATAATGTATAGCAAGGAAGGGCAGCCCCATGGCAGATTCTGAGGGCGGCATCATGGAGACGGTCAAGACCGTCGTCTGGGCGCTGGTGATTGCGGGCGTCTTCCGCACGCTGTTTTTTCAGCCGTTCTGGATCCCATCGGGGTCGATGAAGGACACGCTGCTGATTGGTGATTTCCTGTTCGTCAACAAGATGGCCTACGGCTATTCGCGCCATTCCTGCCCGTTCTCCATGTGCCCGTTCGAGGGGAGGATCTTTGGGTCAGACCCCGAGCGCGGCGATGTGGTAGTGTTCCGCCATCCGACCAATGGCACCGACTTCATCAAGCGCGTGATTGGCCTGCCGGGCGACCGCGTGCAGATGATTGACGGCGTGCTGCACCTGAACGGTGAGCCGGTGCGCCTGACGCCAGAAGAGCCGTTTGAAGAGGTGGCCGAGGCGCAGGGGCCCCAGGGCCACATGCCGCGCTGTGCCAATGCGCCCGTGGGCGCAGGCGGCCTCTGCGCCAAGGAGCGCGCGACGGAGGAGCTGCCGGGGGGTGTCACGCATTCCATCCTGAACATCCAGGACGGGACGCGCGGCGACAACACGCCAGAGTTCGTCGTGCCGGAGGGGCAGTTCTTCGTGATGGGCGACAACCGCGATAACTCCATCGACAGTCGCTTCCCGCAGTCTATTGGCGGCGTCGGCTTCGTGCCCGCCGAGAACCTTCTGGGCCGGGCTGACCGGGTGATCTTCTCGTCCGCCGGGCAGCGAATGGTCTACTTCTGGACCTGGCGCTCGGATCGGTTCTTCCGGGCCATCGAGTAGCCCGATGAAGCCCTCGCGGGAGCTTTCGGCCTTCATGGACCGTTTGGGGTACGTCTTCAACGACCCCGCCTTGCTCGCGCGCGCGCTGACCCACTCCTCGCTGTCCTCGCCCACGCGCGGCGACAACCAGCGGCTGGAATTCCTGGGCGACCGGGTCCTGGGCCTGGTGATGGCCGAGGCGGTCCTCGCGGCGGATGAGACGGCCCCTGAGGGCACCCTGGCGCCGCGCTTCAACGCGCTGGTCCGCAAGGAGGCCTGCGCCGACGTCGCCCGCCAGATCGACCTGGGCGCCGCGATGCGCCTGGGCAAATCCGAGATGAGCGCGGGCGGTCGGCGCCGCATGGCGCTTCTGGGCGACGCGATGGAGGCGGTGATCGCCGCCGTCTACCTCGACGGCGGGTTCAGCGCCGCGCGCGATCTGATCACCAGGCTCTGGGCCAAAAGGGTCGAAAGCGTCGAGGATGACGCGCGCGATGCGAAAACCGCGCTGCAGGAATGGGCCCAGGCCCGCCGCATGGAGCCCCCCGCCTACACCGAGGTCGCGCGTTCGGGCCCCGACCACGCGCCGGTGTTCCGCGTCCGGGTCACGCTGTCCTCGGGCCAAAGCGCTGAAGCCGAAGCCAAGGCCAAACGCCAGGCCGAACAGCAAGCCGCCAAGACCCTTCTGGACCAGGTGCAAGGCGCGCCATAACACACCGCGCTCCTGCTTCATCTTGCCAGATACAACTCCCGCCGGAGGCTCCGGCCCCCTGCCTCCCTCACCAACGCCGCCCGTAAAGCACCCGCACCCACGCGCCCCGGAGGGGCGCACGGGTGCCATGACCGGCGAGGCAGAGACGCCGCAGGCGTCGTCCGAGGCGGCGGCCCCTTTGCGTTGCGCCAAAATTCCCGCTATGGCCCCTCCATCGCACCCAAAGGATCGCCCCATGCCCACACGCGCCGGTTTTATTGCCCTGATCGGAGAGCCCAACGCCGGAAAATCTACGCTCCTCAACCGGATGGTGGGGGCAAAGGTCTCGATCGTGACCCATAAGGTGCAGACCACGCGCGCGCGGCTGCGGGGGGTGGCGATGGAGGGCGAGAGCCAGCTGGTTTTTGTCGATACGCCGGGCCTTTTCCGGCCCAAACGGCGCCTGGATCGCGCCATGGTCGCCGCCGCCTGGACCGGAGCGGCGGACGCCGATGTCGTGGTCCTGCTGGTGGAGGCGACGCGGGGCCTGACCGAAGGGGTGCAGGCCATCCTCGATGGCCTGAAGGAGCGCACCGGAGAGCGGAAGGTGGCGCTGGCGATCAACAAGATCGACCGAGTGGACCCGCCGGTGCTGCTGAAATTGACCGAAACCCTGAACGCCGCCTACCCATTTGACGAGACCTTCATGATCTCGGCCGAGAAGGGCCACGGGGTGGATCACATGCGGGCCTGGCTCGCCGCCGAGATGCCCGAGGGGCCGTGGCTTTACCCAGAGGACCAGATCGCCGATCTGCCCCTGCGCATGATCGCCGCGGAGATGACCCGCGAAAAACTGACCCTGCGCCTGCATCAGGAGCTGCCTTACCAGCTGACCGTCGAGACGGAGACCTGGGAGGCGCGCAAGGACGGCTCCGCCAAGATCGACCAGATCATCTATGTCGCCCGCGATGGCCATAAGGGCATTCTGCTGGGCAAGGGCGGCGAGACGATCAAATCCGTCTCCAAGGCCGCGCGCGAAGAGATCGCGGAATTTGTCGGCCACCCGGTACATCTGTTCCTGCAAGTGAAAGTCCGGCCCGGCTGGCTGGAGGAATCCGAGCGTTACTCGGAAATGGGCCTCAACTTCAAAGACGGGAACGCATGACCCCGCGCCTGACAGCGGATTTCTGGGTGGCGGCCTACCTGGCGCGCCTGCGGGGCGCCGATATCCCGGTGTTCATCGTCGCGCGGGGCGACGGGACGGCGGGGGCGGTACTGGTCAAGCAGTCGCCCCTGGATGGAACCGCGACGCTCTATCAACGCTCGTTCGATCCGATGACCGGCGCGCGTCAGTGGATGGTGCTGAGCGAAGGCCCCGAGGCGGATGTGGACGCCGCGATTGCGCGTCAACGGGGCTTTGACCCAGATCTTTGGGTGATCGAGGTGGAGGATCGCGACGGGCGGCATCTGCTGGACGAACCGGGGCTGGACTAGCGGGCCGGGACTAGCGGGCGGGCGCTCAACGGTCCGCGAAGCGTCCGATAAGCACGAAAATCACCCCGCCGATCAGCAACACGAGGACGAGACCGAAGAGGTTCGTGGCCACCGTCGCGGCGTCGCGGGTCGCCAGGCTCATGAACGGGTAGGGGTAGACCCCATCCTGCGCCCCGCGCGCGAGCGCGTAGGCGACGTAGACGCAGGGCCAGACGATGAACATCGGCAGGTCGCGGAATTGCAGGGTGCGTTTTGGCGCGCAGAACACCCACCACAGGAAACAGGCAATCGGCACGGCGGTGTGTAGGCCCTGATCCGCCCAGACCCCGAGGCCCGTGAAGGTCACAAGGCCCGCCAGAAGCGTGTGATAGACCGCGCCCACCAGCATGATCGACAGGGTCAGCGCCGCGATCCAGGGCGGCGAGACGCCATCGCGGCGAAACGCGATGAAGGCAAACGTCACGGCGACGAGAGTGTTGGTCAGCAGCGTGAAGAAACGGGCGAGGGACCAGATCGTCTCCAACGGCGGCTCATCACCCAGGCTTTGGTCGTAGATGTAGCGGGCCACCACCGACGCGAGCGCCGTCACCGCGATGACGGCGGCGAAGAAGCGGGCATGGAAGGGCAGGGCCGGAAACATGCGTTGTGATTGCCATGGGCTTGCGTGCATTTCTACCGGGTGGCCGCGTTTTTCCCGTGCGCTGTGGGATGCGTGCCGCGATAGTCACTGCCATGGACTGGCGGGCAGATGGCATTCTTTTGAACGTGCGGCGACACGGCGAAACCTCGGCGATTGTGGAGCTGTTCACGGCCGAGCAGGGCCGCCATGCGGGCGTCATTCGCGGCGGGGCGGGGCGCAAGATGGCCCCGATCCTGCAAGTGGGCGCGCAACTGGATGCGACCTGGCGCGCGCGGCTGTCCGATCATATCGGCACCTATACTGTTGAGGTGCGCAAGGGCCGCGCGGCAGAGGCGATGGGCGACCGCATTGCGCTGGCCGGGCTGTCGTCTGTCTGCGCCTTATTGTCTTTTACCTTGCCCGAACGCGCGCCGTATCCCGCGCTTTATGCGCGGACTCTCGCCGTTCTGGACGGTTTGGGTGCCGAGCGGTGGGCGGAGGCCTACCTGGGCTGGGAGATGGCGTTGCTGACGGAGATGGGCTTTGGCCTGGACCTGAGCGAATGCGCGGTCAGCGGGGTCACGCAGGATCTGGCCTATATCTCTCCACGCACCGGACGCGCCGTGTCGCGGGCGGCGGCAGGGGAATGGGCGGACAAGTTATTGCCGTTGTCCCCGGCGCTGGAGGGGCTGGGAACCGGGTTGGACGACGTGATCGCCGGGCTGCGGGTGACAGGCCATTTCCTGGAGACGCATCTGGCCCCCAGCTTGGGCACGCGTCCCTTGCCTGCTGCGCGCCAGCGGTTGGTGGATGTGTTAGAGCGGGCCGCTCAAGCCAGCGGGTAGGACGCCAGCACCTCGTGCCGGGCCCCGTGTTCGGACAGGTGGGATTGGTAGAGGCACATCTCGTGCGCCGTGAAACCGGGGATGTTGAGGGGCGTGCCCATCGCCTCGGCCAGGCGGTCCCGCGCGGGCCCCTTGGGCTGGCGGTTGGCGCGGGTCAGCGTGACATGGGGGCGGAACCGTCGGCGGGGCAGATCGGCGCCCGACTGGCGGGCGGCCACGGCGACCTTGGCGTGCAGGGCCGAGAGGGTATCCGAGGGTGTGACGGCGGCGAAGGTCAGGCCTTGCTCCATCTCGGCGAAGGTGCCGAGGCCTTGGAACGCGATCTGTGGCGCGGGCAGGCGGGCGGCTTGCAGAAGATCATGGAGCGGCTCCAGCACGTCGGCGGGCACGTCGCCCAGATAGGCGAGGGTCAGGTGCAGGTTATCCTCGGGCACCGGGCGCCCGGTGGGCAGCAGGGATTGCACCCTCACCAGGGCGTCGACGGCGGGCTCGGCCAGGGGCAGGGCAATGAAGGCGCGCAACTTAAGCGACGGCGGCAGCGGCCCGCTCCAGCGCCGCTTTTGCGGGGGTGAAGGTGATCCCGAGATCGCGGATGCTGGCCGAGGTATCGAACTCGGGCATATGGCCCAGTTGCGGGACGATCATGCGGATCGATGGATCAAAGAGCGCCAGCACCTTCATCAGCCAGGCTGGGGCCTGGCGGGTGGCGAGCTTGCGGTCTGGGTAAACGGATTTCAGATGGGTGCTGATCGCCGCCATCATCATCGACCCGCCCGAGGCGATGTAGCGGTTCCCGGCGCTTTCCGGGCGGTCCATGGCCGCGATATGCATTGCCGAGACGTCTTCCACATCGACGATGCCGAAGCCAAAGGGCGGCATCAGCGGGTCCTTCCCGGCCATGATCCGCTCCATCAGTGACAGCGACGTGCCGTAGTGCGCGTCGAGCGGCGTGCCGAGCACGAGGGACGGGTGGATGGTGGTCAGCTGCATTTCCGGGTGTTGTTTCACGAAGTCCCAGGCGGCCTGTTCGGCCAACGTCTTGGACTTGTAGTAGGGCGTAGCGCGGGGGTGGGTGAGGTCGGTCCAATTGGCGGGGGTCTGCGGGTTGGGCAGATCGTTGGCCTCAATCGCCACGACCGAAGAGGTGAGGATGACGCGATTGAAGCCTGCATTTTGGGCCGCGTTCAGCGCCCGAAGGGTGCCGTCCACGGCGGGGCGGATGACGTCGGCCTCGTCCTTGGGCGAAGACAGCGGGAACGGCGAGGCGGTGTGCATGAGCACATCGCAGCCCTGCATCGCGTCGGTCCAGCCGTCGTCTTTGTTGAGGTCAAGTTCTGTGAAGGTGAGCCGCTCCAGCGCGCTGGCGTCGCTGAGGTGTGGGCGGACAGCCTCACGCACCTCATCCGCGCGGGTGGCGCTGCGCAGCGAGCCCGTAACGGTATGCCCCGCGTTCAACAGATCCAGCGCGATGCGCTTGGCGATAAAACCGGTGACGCCGGTGAGGAAGACGTGGGGCATGGGGAAACCTTTGGTGGCTGGTTTCCCCATAGGTAGGGCGTTTGGGGTCGATTGTCAGGCGAGGAGGCGTCTCGCAATGACCTGTGCCTGAATTTCCGCGCGCTGTGCGGATGGCGAACGTCCACTGGACGTTCGCCGCAAATTCCTAGGCCAGCAACCTACGTGCAATCACCTGCGCTTGAATCTCCGCTGCGCCCTCAAAGATATTCAGGATGCGGGCATCACAGAGGATGCGGCTGATGCCGTATTCCAGGGCGAAGCCGTTGCCGCCGTGGATCTGCAGGGCGTTGTCGGCGGCGGCCCAGGCGACGCGGGCGCCGAGGAGTTTGGCCATGCCGGCCTCCAGGTCACAGCGGCGGTCGTTGTCCTTCTCGCGGGCAGAGAAATACGTCAACTGACGGGCGACCATGATCTCGACCGCCATCATCGCCAGCTTGCCGGAGACGCGGGGGAAGTTGATCAGGCTTTTGCCGAACTGCTTGCGATCCTGGGCGTATTGCATCCCGGCGTCGAGCGCGGATTGCGCCACGCCGATGGCACGCGCAGCGGTCTGGATGCGCGCGCTCTCAAAGGTTTGCATAAGCTGCTTGAAGCCCTGGCCTTCCTGCCCGCCCAAAAGGTTTTCGCCCTTCACTTTGAAGTCGTCGAAATTGACGGTGTATTCCTTCATACCGCGATAGCCCAGAACCTCAATCTCACCGCCGGAGATGCCTGCGTCCTGCCAGGGCGCCTCGTCGGTGCCGGGGGTCTTTTCGGCCAGGAACATCGACAGGCCCTTGTAGTCGTCGGTGTCGGGGATGGTGCGGGCCAGAACGGTCATGACATGGGTACGGGCGGCGTGGGTGATCCAGGTTTTGTTGCCGTTGATGACCCAATCCTCACCTTCCTTGGTGGCCTTGGTCCGCAGCGAGCCGAGGTCGGAGCCGGTGTTGGGCTCGGTGAAGACGGCGGTGGGCAAGATCTCTCCGGACGACAGACCGGGCAGCCACTTTTCCTTCTGCGCGTCGGTGCCGCCTGCGAGGATCAGTTCGGCTGCGATCTCAGAGCGCGTCGCCAGCGAGCCCACGCCGATGTAGCCGCGCGAGAGCTCTTCGGACACGACGCACATCGACGCCTTGGACATGCCGAGGCCGCCGTGTTCCTCCGGGATGGTCAGGCCGAAAACGCCCATCTCGGACAGTTCCTCGATGATCTCCATCGGGATCAGCTCGTCGTTGAGGTGCCATTCGTGGGCGTCGGGGATGACGCGGTCGACGGCGTAGCGGCGGAATTGCTCGCGGATCATGTCGAGCTCTTCATCGAGGCCGCAATGCCCGACTGTCGCCTCTGCGGCGCGTTCCTGCATCAGCTCCACCAGGCGGGTACGGGCGGCCTGGGTGTTGCCCGATTGGGTCAGTGTCATGACCGCGTCGTCCATCAAGGCGCGCTGGTCGTCCTGGGACAGGCCAATGTCCTGCAGGCGCAGGATTTCGCCCTGGCTCATCGGGATGCCGCCGTAAAGCTGCCAGAGGTATTCGCCGAAGGTGATCTGCAGGATCAGCTGCTCGATCTCACCAAGCTTGCCCTCGGCGTCCAGACGCTCGGCCCATCCCTGCATCTGGCGCAGGGATTCGACGTAAGTTGCAAGCCAGGCGAGGCCGTGGGCGGCGGTCTGGTTCTGCTCGATCAGGGTGGCAGAGATCCGGCCATCCTCGGACAATTCCGCGCGCAGGTGGGCCTTGGCCGTGTTCAAAAGCGCCTCGGCAGGCGGAACGGCGGCGGCGGTGAGGGCAAGAAGATCAGAGAGAATCACGGATGTCTCGTTTTGCAAATGGGCGTCGCGGGGCATGGTATCATTCTCCTGAACTCGGGTCGCTCTTCTAAACTCGGGGGAGAGGTAGGGCGTTTGCAGGTGCAGCGCAACAAAAATGCTGCACCGCGTCAAAAAACGCACAAAAATGTCGCGACTGATTGCGAGTGCGGGCAGCGGAAATGCGGCATAGAACGGCGCTATGATTCAGGACCTGCTGGAATTAATGCCCCTTTGGGCCTTCGCGGCTGCCTTCGGCGTGACGCTATTTGCGGGCATCGTGAAGGGCGCGATTGGGTTTGGCGTGCCGCTGATCATCCTGTCGGGCCTTGCAATGTTTCTGGACCCGTTGCTGGCCGTGGCGGGGCTGGTTTTGCCCGCCGTAATCTCGAACGTCGTCCAGGTGATCCGCCATCCGAAGGCGGAAATCATCGACGCGGTGCAGGAGCATTGGCGCTACATCGCTGTGGTCTGCGCGCTGATTCTGGTGGTGACGCAATTTGTCGTCTTCGTGCCTGAGCGGGTGTTCTTCCTGATCCTGGGTGTGCCGGTGATCGTCCTGTCGGTGGTGCAACTGGCGGGCGTGCGGATGCGCATCCCTGAGGCCCGGCGTCGCGCCGCCGAATGGGGGATTGGAGCGATGACGGGGGTATTGGGCGGCTTCACCGGGTCCTGGGGGCCGCTGACGGTGCTGTACCTGATCGCGCTGGACACGCCGAAGATGCGGCAGCTGTTGGTGCAGGGCGTTGTCTACAGCCTGGGGGCCGTGGCGCTGCTGGTGGGGCACCTGCAATCGGGGGTGATGAACGCCGCGACGATCCCGTTTTCGGCGCTGTTGCTGATCCCCATTTTCATCGGGATGAAAATCGGGTTCTGGGTCGGAGACAGGCTGGATGCGGAATTGTTCCGCAGGCTTACGCTGTTGCTGCTTGTTGTGGCAGGTGCCAATCTTGTGCGGCGGGGTCTGCTTGGCTGACCGCGAAAAGCGCGTCTGCGGCCCATTCGATTTCCTGCCAATGGGAGGGGACATCGGCCAGGACCTGCAGGGGGTAGCGGACGTGGAAGTGGCGAAACAGCCAGTCCTGTTCCGGCCGAGACTGGGTCTGTACGCGGCGCGCCACGTCGTGGGGCAGGGTGAAGGGCTGACCTTGCATGGCGAATAGCTCGTCCGCGTGGTGGTGAAACAGCTCCCTGCGACCGCTGAAGGCCGCATCGTCGCCGTTAATCGCATCCAGCAGATAGACGGCGTCGTGGCAGAGGCGCGCGTCATCCGGGATATCGAGCATGGTGAATGGCGCAGGGTGCAGCCCGGCCACCGACAGCATGTCGATGGTCAGCCCATGTTCTGCCGCGTCCTCCATCCGGCGCAGGTGGACCCGGTCGCGGCCAAGGGCCGTCAGCGCGGCTTCGCAGTGGTCGCGGGCCAGCGGCGGATAGGGGCGGTCCATCATCTGGGCGATCCGCGCTGATCCCTGGCGTACGCCCTGTTCGATGCGGCAGGCGGTGTGGGCCAGCGGCTCGCGGATATAGCAGAGCGTTTCCAGCTGATAGCCAAGGGCCGCGATCTGGTGATCGAGGCGGGTGAATTGCGGCGCGCGGAGGGATTGGAAAAACTCGCTCGACAAAAGAATGACCGAGGCATCGGTGGCTGCCGCCGCCCGGATCGCAGACATCTGCCGATCCGCCAGGCATTGCGCGGCCTCGGGCGAGATGCTTTGCCGTTTGTACCAGGCGTGCCGGGTGCCCTTGGGGTGGATCAGCGCCAGAAGGTCGTGGTGCGCGTCGGCGTCCCCGGGATAGACGGCGCCCAACCCGGCCAGCGTGCGGCGGTTCGAGGCGAGGGTGGTCTGGATCGTGCGGGTTCCTGTCTGGCCAAGGCCCACATGCATAATCACCCGTTTCACCATGTCGAGACTCACCTGTTTGTACATTCTGAACAGGGGTGAGCATGGGCAAAGAAGGTTACGAAATAGTTCGCAAGACCGCCGCGCCTACGACATGAATGACCCGAAACAGGCGCTGATGACCTGCGGCATCAACTCGGGCGCGATGACCTCGAAGGCGATGTGGAACAGCTCCTCGCCGTCCAGGGTTTGGGCCGAGAAGGTCCATTCGCCCAACACCAACTCGTGCGCGTGATCGAAGCTGAAGCCGATCAGGTTCAGGCCATCGTCGATGTCGGTCACCCAGGTCTCTACCTCGATGCCGCTGTCGGGATAGGGCGGGTGGGTGACGGTCACGGTGACGGGATCATGCAGCACGCCCGGGGGCGCGGTGGCCAGGACGCCGAAGCCGATCCCGATTTCGGCGGGGACAAGCTTCTGGCGGAACTGAAAATCGGGGATCAGGGGCACCAGGTTGATCACGCCCGAGGCCGTGCCCGGCGCCGGATCGCGGCGGTCGGGCTCTTGCGCGCAGTAAAGGCCGTAGATCAGATCTGCCAGCAGGGGGCTGACGCGGGGGTTGGTCTGCTGCGCCGTGGCGGGCACGGCGAGCAACAGCGCGCAGAGGAAGGCCGTGCAAAGAAGCGAGATCGCAGCGCGCATTTCGGGGATCCAGATCTTACGGCAGGGTCACGCAGGGCGGCAGCGTGCCTGCGAATTCTTCGGCAGAGACGACGTCAAAAGACAGGTCATAGATGACCTGGCCATCGCGGAAGGTCTGGAACCGGTAAATGCCGAGGTTGCCGGGGGTCGGGGAATCGAAGGTCCAACCGTCAATCTCCAGCACTTCGTCGAAGATCAGCGACACCGTATCCTCGGTCACGGTGCCGTCGCGGGCGATATGTGTGATGGTGGAGGTCACGTTGTGGGACACGCCGGCCGGATAGTTCGACAGAACGCCAAAGGTAACGCCTGCGCCGACAGGGATCTTGGTGGAGCCGTCGGTGCGTACATCGTCAAAGAACGCCGTTGTGGCATTGATCTCATCGATCTGGGCCCGGGTCAGGGGCACGTTCGGGTTGTCGTTGTCGTAATAGCACATGATGCCGTAGTGGAAGCTTTCCAGCTCGGGCGAGGCATAGATCGCGGCGCTTTGGGCGTGGAGCGGTGTGGCGAGGGCGAGAAGGGCGAAGGGAAGAAGGCGCATGGGGGTCTCCGACGGGTGATCGTTGCATGATGTTAACGCGCGAAACCCAGCCTGCCTACTTCCGGTTTCCCTGTCCTGGAGTCGTGCGGCGCTTTGCGCGCGGCGGGTCTGGGCAACAGGGGGCCGGGGTGGTCGTGGTAGCTTAGGGGCAGGCGGTGGCCAGGTCGGGACGCTGGGCTGCTGGCACAACCTCGAACGTCACCTCAAAGAGCTGTCGCCCCTCATGCGCGCCCCGCAGCGTCCAAAGGCCCGGCTGCGCGGCGTCCGGGGTCTCAAACGACCAACCGTCGGTGCGGACGCCGTCGATGTCATAGACCGATTGCCAACGGGTTACCGTGCCGTCAGATCCAGGCAAGGGCGGGTGGGTCATCGATATGTCGAAGGGTGCGTCGACGCCACCGGGTGTAAGGCGGTATACAATCCCGAACCCCATGCCGACCCGCGCGGGCACCTGTCTTTCCGTCGAGATGATATCGGGGGTACGCGAGAGGTACAGCGTATCTTCATTGCCCGTCACGTCCGGGTCTGCCGGTCGCGACGCCGGGTCCGCGCAGTAGATGCCAGTGACGACCTCTGTCAGGTCTACCGAAAGCAGTGGGTCGGGCAGGCCCGACTGCGCCGCAGCCGTGCCCGCCGATAGAAGAAGCGCGAAAGCGGCGGGCCGCCCCACCCTAGATCGCCGCTGCTTTCACATCCTCGTCGATGTGATCGACGTATTGCGCGAAATTGTCGGCGAACATGTCGACCAGGCGTTGGGCCTGGCGGTCATAGCTGTCGGGGCGGTCCCAGGTGCGGCGGGGGTCGAGCAGCAGGTCGGCAACGCCCGCGCAATGCAGCGGGACGTCGAAGCCGAAGTTGGCATCGCGGCGGAACTCACCTTTGTTGAGCGTGCCGTCCAGCGCCGCTGTCAGAAGGGCGCGGGTTGCGCGGATCGGCATACGCGATCCGGTGCCGAAGGCCCCACCGGTCCATCCGGTGTTCACCAGCCAGCAGGTCGCGCCATGTCGGGCGATCTTGTCGCGCAAAAGCTCTCCGTAGATTTCCGGGCGACGCGGCATGAAGGGAGCGCCGAAGCAGGTGGAGAAGGTGGGCGTGGGCTCGGTCACGCCCCGCTCGGTGCCGGCGACCTTGGCAGTGAAGCCGCTGAGGAAGTGATACATCGCCTGGGCGGGCGTCAGCCGCGCGATGGGGGGCAGGACGCCAAAGGCATCGCAGGTGAGCATGACGATATTCTTGGGCGCGCCACCCAGGCCGGTGGCCGAGGCGTTGGAGATCATGTCGATCGGGTAGGCGCAGCGCATGTTGGCCGTCAGGCTGTCGTCGTCGAAGTCCAGCTCCAGCGTGTCCTCGTCGTAGACCATGTTCTCAATGACGGTCGAGAATTTGGAGGTCGTGGCGTAAATCTCGGGCTCTGCCTCCTGGCGCAGGTTGATCGTCTTGGCGTAGCAGCCACCCTCGAAATTGAAGATGCCGTTGTCGGACCAGCCATGCTCATCATCGCCGATCAGCGTGCGACCGGGGTCTGCGGAAAGGGTCGTCTTGCCGGTGCCGGAAAGCCCGAAGAAGACGGCGCTATCGTCGGGGTTGCCGATGGCGTGGTTGGCCGAGCAATGCATCGCCATCACACCTTTGCCGGGCAGGATGTAGTTGAGCAAAGTGAAGACCGACTTCTTGTTCTCGCCGGCATATTCCGTGCCACCGATCAGGATGATCTTCTTCTCGAAATTCAACGCGATCACGGTGTCGGTGCGGCAGCCGTGGCGGGCGGGGTCGGCCTTGAAGGTCGGGCAGTTGATGATCGTGAACTCAGGCACGAAGGTCGCCAGTTCGTCCGCGCCGGGACGGCGCAGGAGGTGGCGGATAAAGAGGTTATGCCAGGCCAATTCGCTGACGACGCGGACGTCGAGGCGATGTTCGGGGTCGGCGCCGCCATAGAGGTCCTGCACGAAGTAATCGCCGCCCTCCATGTGGGCCAGCATATCGGCATAGAGGATATCGAAAGCCTCGGGCGCCATGGGCGCGTTGTTGTCCCACCAGATGGTGTCTTCAACCTCGGGCGTGCGAACGACGAATTTGTCGTTGGGCGAGCGTCCGGTGAACTTGCCGGTGGAAACCAGGAACGTGCCGCCCTTGCCAATGCGACCCTCGCCGCGTTCCACGGCGGCCTGCATCAGGGCGGGTTCCAGCATGTTATAATAGACCGAGCCGAGCCCCGTGATACCTTGTTGATCAAGCGTATGTGCGGGGTTCACGCGTCCATGGGTCATGGCGTCAGGCTCCTGTCGGGCGGTCTTGGGCCCTATTTTGGTGTGACGACGCCGCCTAAGTGCCACGTCGTGGCCCCGCTATAACATGACGTTTTTGAGACTGAACAGGACGTGGGGGCACAGTTAGCGCAACCACAGTGAAATTTTCTTGCGCGCGGCTGGATTCCGCCTTCCTGCGGGAAATAAGGCAAGTTTGCCGCATTCCTGCCATATTCCTTCACCGGACATTAACGCAATTTGGCCACAGTCTTCTGGAGCCCAGAGGCCAATGGCGTGATTTTCATTGATTCTCTGGTGTGAAAACTGGACACTGCCCGAAAATATAAAAGCACCGAGCAGTAATCTGAGGACATAGCCGATGGCGCGTATCGCACTTGTCGATGACGACAGGAATATCCTGACGTCTGTATCCATGACCCTTGAGGCAGAGGGTTTTGACGTTGAAACATACAATGATGGGCAGTCCGCATTGGACGCCTTCAACCGCAAATTGCCGGATCTGGGTGTCTTCGACATCAAGATGCCGCGCATGGACGGGATGGATCTGCTGCAACGCCTGCGAACCAAGTCGCAGATGCCGGTGATCTTCCTGACCTCCAAGGATGATGAGATTGACGAGCTGATGGGCCTGCGCATGGGCGCGGACGACTACGTGCGCAAGCCGTTCTCGCAGCGCCTTCTGGTCGAACGCATCCGCTCCATCCTGCGCCGCCAGGACGCGATTGCGTCTGATGCCGCCGGCGCGCCCGAGGAAAGCACGGTGCTGGACCGGGGCGATCTGCAGATGGATCCGCTGCGTCACGCGGTGACTTGGAAGGGCCGCGATGTGACCCTGACGGTCACCGAATTTCTGCTGTTGCAGGCGCTGGCACAGCGCCCGGGCTTTGTGAAGTCCCGCGATCAGCTGATGGATGTCGCCTATGATGAGCAGGTCTACGTCGACGACCGCACCATCGACAGCCACATCAAGCGTCTGCGCAAGAAGATGCGCTCGGTCGATAACGACTTCTCGGCGATCGAGACGCTTTACGGCATTGGTTACCGCTACAACGAAGAATAGGGGCGGATCGTGCCAGCTGACGTCTCGATGACCAACCGCCACGCCGCGGAGCGGGCTGATATCGTGTTGGGGGAGGATTGGGACCGTCCCCAATCCGGTGTGGAATCCGAGCTGCGCGCCGCAAGGTCGCGGCGATCCCTGATTTCGCTGAACTCCTCGCCGCTTGCGCGCAAGATCATCCTGTTCAACTTGATCGCCATCATGGTTCTGGGCGTGGTGTTCCTGTGGTTGAACCCGGTACATGACAGTCTTGTGGTGCAGCGTGAACGGGCGCTTGCGACCGAAGCGCAGCTGATGTCCGATATCTTCGAGGCCAATCTGCCCGCGTCTGCCCCCGCCAACCTGGTGACCGGTGATGGCATTGATCCTGAGGGTGTTCTGTCGCGCATCGGTGTGCCCGACGGGATGGAGGTTTTCCTTTTCGCCGCCGACGGTGTGCCGGTGATTTCCACTCGCGATATCGCACGCTCGGGCGTGCGCCCGGTCCAAGGGCTGCAGGGTCAGCCGCGCGAGACGTTGCTGATCACGGATTTCCTTGTCTCCATCTACGAGGGGCTATCGGGTGTTCTGGGCGACGGGGCGGCACCCGCGCCGGTCGAGACGGGGCCGGAGGCCCATGCCGATCTTGTGACCGCCGCCCTGGGTGGCGCGACCATCCTACAAAGCGGCTCGAATGCGTCGGGAACCATCTACGCCGCCGCCTCGCCGATTGAAGGCGCGGGCGGGATCATCGGTGTCCTTGTGGTGACCACCGCCGCGGGAGAGATTGATCAGCTGGTCCGCGTGGAGCAGGAACAGCTGCTGCAGATGTTCGTGGTGGCGCTGCTGGTGTCCATCGTTTTGTCGCTGGTGCTGGCCTCGACCATTGCCAACCCGCTTGCAGATCTGTCGGCCGCGGCCGAACTTGGCCGCGACAAGAACGCCCGCAAGATGTCCCCCACCCGCGTGCGGATCCCGGATCTGACGGGCCGTCCCGATGAGATCGGGCGATTGTCCGGCGCGCTCAGGGGCATGGTCGCCGCACTCTATGATCGCATCGACAGCAACGAGCAATTTGCGGCAGATGTCAGTCACGAGATCAAGAACCCCCTTGCCTCCCTGCGCTCTGCCGTTGGCACGCTGGAGTTCGCCAAGACCGATGAGCAGCGCAAGCGGCTGATCGACGTGATCGAGCATGATGTGCACCGCCTGGACCGGCTGGTCAGCGACATTTCCAACGCCTCGCGGCTCGACAGTGAGCTGGTGAAAGAGGAAGAGGAAGAGTTCGACCTGGTCCACACCCTGGAGAACATCTCGCAGTTCCACGCGGAAGAAGCGAGCAAGCAAGGGGTTGAGTTCATTACCGATCTGCCCACCGAGCGGATCGATATCGCCGGTCTTGAAGGACGCTTGGCGCAGGTCTTCGTGAACCTGCTGAGCAACGCGATCTCGTTCTGTGAAGAAGGGGACGCGGTGCGGCTCTGGACCCGCCGGCGGGAGAACCGCGTGTTGATCGTGGTCGAAGATACTGGACCGGGTATTCCGGAGGAGGCGCTGACCAAAGTGTTCAACCGCTTCTATAGCGAGCGTCCGGCAAATCAGTTTGGCAACAATTCGGGCCTTGGACTGGCGATCTCCAAACAGATCGTAGAGGCCCATGGCGGCGTCATCTGGGCCGAGAACATTCGCCCGACGGAGGCCGATGTGACCTCGGAACCCCTGGGCGCGCGTTTCGTCGTCGGCCTGCCGATCTGAGCCATGACGCCGCCGCCCGAGGCCCCGCCCGAGGCCCTGGCCGACCGGGCCAGCTCCCGCGACGGCGATAGGTTGTTCTTTCACGCCAGCGCCGTCGCGCTGGAGGACAAGGGCGTGCTGATCCTCGGCCCCTCGGGTAGCGGCAAATCAACCCTCGCGCTAGCGCTTCTGGCGCAGGGGACCAAGCTGATTTGTGATGACGGCGTCTGGCTGAAGGACGGCCAATTGCACCGCCCCGACAAGGCCCCGGACCTGATCGAAGCGCGCGGCGTGGGGTTGCTTTTTGCCGGGCCGATCCGCCCGCAAGCCCCTCTGTCACTGGTCGTCGACCTCTCGCGCGCTGAACCCAAGCGTCTTCCGCCGCGACGCATGGTCTCTGTCCAGGACCAAAGAGTTGAGTTGATCCTGGCCGCAGGACAGACGACGTTGGCAGCAAGCCTTATTCACCTGCTGCGCCATGGCAGGGCCGACCCCGACATCAACTGACCGGATCCCCCTCGCGATGCCACCGACCCCGCCCCTTGCCCATGTGGTCTTCGTCACCGGTCCCTCCGGCGCGGGGCGCAGCACGGTGATCAACGCGCTGGAGGACCTGGGGTTCGAGGCGATTGATAACCTGCCCCTCAGCCTGTTGCCCCGCCTTCTGGAAGGCGCGCCGCCCGACCGTCCGCTGGCCCTTGGGATTGACCCGCGTACCCGCGATTTCGACGCGCGGGACCTGATCCGCGCCCATGAAAAGCTGGGGCAGGATCCGGCCTACACTGCCGATCTTCTCTATATCGATTGCGAGCCTGCCACGTTGCAGCGGCGCTATTCTGAAACCCGGCGCCGTCACCCCCTTGCCCCCGATGCCGACCCTGCCGATGGCATCGCGATGGAGCGCGAGATGCTGGCGCCGCTGCGCGGCCACGCAGATGTGTTGATCGACACCACGAACCTGACGGTGCACCGCACGCGGGACGAGGTCGTGCGGTTCTTCGCAAATGACCGTGCGCCGGGCATGGCGATCCAGATCATGTCCTTCTCGTATCGGCGCGCACTGCCCATCGGCGCGGATCTGGTGTTTGACTGCCGTTTCCTGCGCAACCCCCATTGGGACCCGGACCTGCGCGGCAAGGATGGCCGCAGCGCAGAGGTGCAGGATTATGTCACCGCCGACGCGCGGTTTGAGACGTTCCGTGCCCAGATCAACGATATGCTCGCCCTGCTGATCCCGGCCTTCAAGGAAGAGGGCAAAAGCCACCTGACCGTTGCATTCGGTTGCACTGGCGGGCGGCACCGCTCGGTCACGCTGGCCGAGATCACCGCGCGTCGCCTTGCAGAAGAGGGCTGGCAAGTGTCTAAAAGGCACCGGGACGTGGACAAGGACGCGACCAAAGACAGTGACCGAGAGCGGGGCCCGATTACCTGGGTGCCTGCCTCGCATGGGGATGGAGAGGCGCAACAACCGTGATCGGCATCGTGATCGTCGCCCATGGCGGCCTGGCGGGTGAGATGAAGCGCGCGACAGAACATGTCGTGGGTGCGCAGCCGTCGATGGTGGCGATTTCCATCGGACCCGAGGATGACCGTTCCACCCGCACGCGAGAGATCTGCGATGCCGCCGATGCGGTGGACAGCGGCGACGGTGTGGTGGTTGTGACGGATATGTACGGCGGCTCTCCCTCGAACCTGTCGTTGCGCGCGTGCCGCCCGGCCAACCGCAAGATCCTGACCGGGGTGAATTTGCCGATGCTGGTAAAGCTGGCGAAGTCGCGCCAGTTGGGGGTGGAAGAGGCCGTGTCGCGCGCCGCCGAGGCGGGCCGGCGCTACATCAACAGCTTCGACGGGGCGCCGGAATAGCAGGGGGGAGGCCCGAGATGAGCGATACAAGCATCACGCGGCATTTGAAGATCGTGAATGTCAAAGGCCTGCACGCCCGCGCCTCGGCCCGATTTGTTGAGGTTGTGGAGCAGTTTGACGCCGAGGCCACGGTCCGGCGCGATGGGCTGAGTGCTGCCGGTGACAGCATCATGGGCCTTTTAATGTTGGCAGCTTCCATGGGAACCTCTATTGAGGTCGAAACCAGTGGAGCCGAGGCCGACGCCCTAGCAGACGCGCTGGACGCTCTGGTCGCCGACCGGTTTGGCGAGGATACCTGAGGGGTCAGGACAATGGCTTTGATGGATGGCGGAAGACGAGGGCACGTGACGGATTTGACGACACGAAATGTATCGGCCCCCGCGCCGACACGCGGGACAGGCCCTGACGGCACCTATGATCGTCGGTCGCTGACCTACGCCAACTCGTTCCCCAGCCCCTTCGTGCGTTTCACGATCAAATCCATCGAGTGGATGACCGGCAAGATCACCGTGATCCGCCGCATCCGCCAGTTCGAGAGCCTGGGTGAGTTCAAGGGCCAGGCCTTCTGGCCCGCGACGATGCGGGTGATGGGCATCGACCTGCAGACGCCCGATAGCCAGCTCGACCGAATCCCGAAAGAGGGACCGGTGGTTTTCGTGGCCAACCATCCGCATGGGTTGGTCGATGGCATGATCCTTGCGGATCTGATCGGCCGCCGCCGCGATGACTACCGCATCCTGACGCGGGCTTTGCTGACGGGGATAGATGAGGCGGCGTCGGGCTACATGATCTCGGTTCCGTTCCCGCATGAGGCGGACGCGCAGCAGAAGATGCTGGATATGCGCGCCGCTGCGATGGAACATCTGAAGGCCGGTGGCTTGATTTCTCTGTTCCCGTCCGGGGCCGTCGCTGTGGCGGACCGCATGATGGGCCAGCCGATTGAGGGCGAGTGGAATGTGTTCACCGCTAAGATGATCCGCAATTCCGGTGCGACCATCGTGCCGTGCTTTTTCACCGGGCAGAACAGCCGCGCTTATCAGATCGCCAACCGCATCAGCCCGGTGATCCGTCAGGGGCTGCTGATCCACGAGGTGGTAAAGAGCTTCGACAAGCCCCAAGCCCCGGTGATCGGAAACCCGATCACGCCCGACGAATGGGCCGACCGCATCGGCAAGCCGCGCGAGTTCATGGCGTGGTTGCGCGAACGGACGCTGTCTTTGGGCGACAATCCCGACCAATAACAACGGCTTGGTGCCCGTGGCTTGCTGTGGGTTTGAGTAGTATTTGGCAAGATGAAGCCCGAAACAAGCCCGGTGCGTCAGCGCGTTGGGATCGGATCGCCCTCGCCCCGGTAATCGTAGAAGCCGCGTTGGGATTTTCGGCCGAGCCAGCCGGCTTCGACGTATTTGGTGAGCAGAGGGCAGGGCCGGTACTTGGTGTCGGCCAAGCCGTCGTGCAACACGTTCATGATTGCCAGGCAAGTGTCGAGGCCGATGAAATCGGCCAGCTCCAGCGGACCCATCGGGTGGTTGGTGCCGAGCTTCATCGCCATGTCGATGGAGGTGACGTTTCCGACGCCCTCATAGAGCGTATAGACGGCCTCGTTGATCATCGGCATCAGGATGCGGTTGACGATGAAGGCCGGGAAATCCTCGGCCGTGGCGGCGGTCTTGCCGAGGCGGTCGACGACGGATTTGCAGGCCTTGAACGTTGGCTCATCGGTGGCGATGCCGCGGATCAGTTCCACCAGTTGCATGACGGGGACGGGGTTCATGAAGTGGAAGCCCATGAACTTCTCGGGCCGGTCGGTGCGCGAGGCGAGGCGGGTGATGGAGATCGACGAGGTGTTCGATGTCAGGATCGTATTGGGTTTGATGTGCGGCAGCAGGTCTTCGAAGATCGCCTGCTTGACCGTCTCCCGCTCGGTTGCGGCTTCGATGATCAGGTCGGTGGGGCCGATATCCGAGAGGGTCAAAGTGGTGCCGATCCGCCCCATGGCGGTATCTTTGTCGGCCTGGCTGATCTTTTCGCGGCTGACCTGACGTTCGAGATTTCGGTCGATCAGCGCGACGGCCTTGTCCAGCGCTTCCTGGCTGACATCCGACATGATCACGTCATAGCCCGCCAGGGCGCAGACATGGGCGATGCCATTGCCCATCTGGCCCGCGCCGACGATTCCGATGCTTTCGATCTCCATGGGGTGCCCCTCCGGCGCGGTTGATTGGCGGTAGAATAGGCTTGGCCGAAGGGTGGGCACAAGCCAAAGCCGCAGGGCGCACTGCCACATGCCGGCGCGCGGAATTTTAGGCAAAACTGTTATAAAACAGCAGGTTAGGAATTGATCAACTTTCTGGCGCCTACAGTGGCTCCGGGTGAGTCTCTGTAACTGGAGCGAGGATCATGAGTTTTATTCAACGCGGGCGGATGCCCCTGGACTATCAACCATCGACGCTGCCGGGATCGGCCCTGCGGTTTCGCGGGCCCCTGAACGCCGATTCCGGGCCGTCGGTCGTCTGTATCGGGTCGTCCGAGACGTTTGGCCGCTTCATCGACGCGCCTTTTGCGGCGCAATTGGACCAAGCGCTGGATATCCCGGTCTTAAACCTGGGCGTGGTGAACGCGGGGCTGGACGTGATGATGAACGACCCGGCCATTGCCGCTGCCGTGGCCGAAGCGGAAGCCGTGGTGATGCAGATCACCAGCGCGCACAACATGACGAACCGGTTCTATTCGGTGCACCCCCGACGCAATGATCGGTTCGTCTCGGCCAGCGCGATGCTACGCACGATCTACCCCCAGGTCGATTTCACCGAGTTCCATTTCACGCGGCATCTGCTTAGCCATTTACGCGAGGCCTCGGCAGATCGGTTTGAGATTGTCCGTGCCGAGTTGGAGCAGGCCTGGGTGGCGCGCATGCGGCGCTACCTCAAAAGCCTGGCGGTGCCGGTGCACTTGTTGTGGCTGTCGAACCACAAACCCGACGCGCCGGAAGACGCGGATCTGGCGCAATATCCCTTGTTCGTGACGTCCAAGATGCTGGACGAAGTCCGCCCCGATGCGGCCTCACTGACGATTGCCGCCCCCGGGGCGACCGAGGGGGCGGAGGCCGTTGAAGGCAAGACGTATGGACCCAGGGAAGAGGCCGCCGCGCGTCTGCTGCCGGGGCCCGAGCTTCACGCGATGGCGGTGAAAAGCCTGCTCATGCATCTGGACGTGTAGGACAGGATGAAAAAGCCCCGCAGCGGAAAGATCCGGCGGGGCTCTCGGTGTTAGCTGTGGGACGGGATCAGAGCTTTCCAGTCAGCTCCGGCACCGCGTCGAACAGGTCGGCGACAAGGCCGTAGTCAGCCACCTGGAAGATCGGCGCTTCTTCGTCCTTGTTGATCGCCACGATGACTTTGGAGTCCTTCATGCCGGCCAGGTGCTGGATCGCGCCCGAGATGCCAACGGCAACGTAGAGATCCGGCGCCACGACCTTACCGGTCTGGCCCACCTGCCAATCGTTCGGCGCATAGCCCGAATCGACCGCCGCGCGGGAGGCCCCGACAGCGGCGCCGAGCTTGTCGGCAAGGCCTTCGATCAACGCGAACTGCTCTTCCGAGCCCACACCACGGCCCCCGGATACGACGATCCCGGCGGACGTCAGCTCGGGCCGGTCAGAGGCGGCGACCTTGTCTTCCACCCAGGACGACAGGTCCGGGTTGCCCGCGGCGTCGATCATCTCGACGGGGGCGGATCCCCCGGTTGCGGCGGCGTCAAAGGTGGAGGTCCGGAAGGTCACGACCTTCACGTCATCCGCCGATTTCACCGTCTGGATCGCGTTGCCCGCGTAGATCGGACGCTCGAACGTGTCGGCATCGACGACGGCGGAGGCGTCGGAAATCACCATCACATCCAGCAGAGCCGCGACGCGGGGCATGACGTTTTTCGCGTCGGTCGTGGCGGGCGCCACGATGTGCGAATAGTCGCCCGCCAGCGATACGATCAGCGCCGCCGTGGGTTCCGCCAGACGGTGGCCCAGGGTAGCATCCTCGGCGCAGAGCACCTTGGACACGCCCGCGATCGTTGCGGCCTCATCGGCGGCAGCTTTGGCCGAGGCGCCGCAGCACAGCACGGTCACATCGCCCAACATCGCGGCAGCGGTCACGGCCTTGGCCGTGGCGTCCATTGCCAGCGCGCCGTCGGTTACTTCGGCAAGGAGAAGAACAGCCATTTACAGGACCCCCGCTTCATCTTTGAGTTTCGTCAGCAGCTCATCCACCGAGGCGACCTTGACGCCAGCGGCGCGGGCTTCGGGCTCGGTCGTGGTCACAACGGCGAGGCGCGGCGTGACGTCGACGCCGTAATCGGCGGCGGTTTTCTCATCCAAAGGCTTCTTCTTCGCCTTCATGATGTTGGGAAGCGAGGCATAGCGCGGCTCGTTCATGCGCAGATCAACGGTGACGATGGCAGGCATCCGCACCTCGATGGTCTGCAGACCGCCGTCCACTTCGCGCGTCACCTGGGCGAGATCGCCTTCGATCTGGAGGTCCGAGGCGAAAGTGCCTTGCGACCAGCCCAGAAGCGCCGACAGCATCTGGCCCGTCGCGTTCATGTCGTTGTCGATGGCCTGCTTGCCTGCCAGCACGAGGCCCGGCTGCTCTTCATCGATGATCGCCTTGAGGATCTTGGCGACGGCTAGCGGCTCGATATCCTGGTGAACATCATCGGCAGCGACGACAAGGATCGCGCGGTCCGCGCCCATCGCCAGCGCCGTCCGCAGGGTTTCCTGCGACTGCTTCACACCGATGGAAACGGCGATGACCTCTTCGGCCTTGCCCGCTTCTTTCAGGCGGATCGCCTCTTCGACGGCAATCTCGTCGAACGGGTTCATCGACATTTTGACGTTGGCAAGATCGACCCCGGATCCGTCCGCTTTCACGCGAACCTTCACGTTGTAGTCGATCACGCGCTTAACGGGCACTAAGACCTTCATGGCGTTCTCCTAAGCCTCGTTGGGCATTCCGAATTCAACCGGCACCCAAGCAACATAATTGCGTGAACAGATAGCCCCAACTGGGATCGGAAAATAGGCCAAAATCGACGCGGGGGACGTCAGCGACGCCGCGTTACGCGATATGAGAGGTGTGGAGGATTTCTGCAACGATGGCGGCGTAGCAGATCGAGGTGCCGACGAGCACGAAGATGTGCCAGATCGTGTTGTGAAACGGCAGCCTGTGCCACATCAGGAAGATGATCCCGAACGAATAGAAAAGCCCGCCTGCGATCAGGAGCGACATCGCCAAGGGCGTGATGCCCGACAGAAGCGGCCCCCCGGCAACGGCGCCCGCCCACCCGAGGCTGAGGTAGAGCGCGATGGCCAGCCAGATGTAGCGGCGTTTGGAGAATAGGATCATTGAGGCTCCGGCCAGGGCCACCGTCCAGATCCCCGCGAAAAACCCGGCAGAGCCTGAGGCCAAGGCGATGAACGGCGTGTAGGTGCCTGCGATCTTGAAGTAGATCGCCGATTGATCAAAGCGCCGGAAACGCGGCGTCAGATGCTCGCTTTGCACAAGGTTGTAAAGCGCCGAGCAGACCCACATTGCCAGCAGTGTGACGGTGTAAATCGTCAGCGCGCCCGTCAATGTCGGGTCCCCGATCCAGACCGCAGCGAGTGTGATCAGGACAGGTCCGGCGATCAGCGCGCCGACTATGCCCAAGCCGTGCACCACAGCGTCCGAGAAAAACTCGGCCTGGCTGTAGGCTCGATTGGACCTGAGATGTGCCATTGGGCCAGTCTACCCGCAAAATGGTTAACAAACCCAGAAGGTTATGAAAACAAACTGTTACCACTGCGTGAGCGTGGCATGTTTGCGACTTGCCGCAGGGGGCAGGGCGGGGGCAGACTTGGCCGCAGGATGGCTGTGAAAACCGGATACACCAAAGCGGAAAACGCTGCGCAGGCTGCTCGGATCAAGGCGCAAGCGGCCGCGATGGTGGCCGAGTTGCCGCAGCGGCCGTTGCAGGCGTTGGAGCTGGTCTGCGGCTGCAGCATGTGCATCGACGCGGAGGCTTACGGGCAGTTGATCCGCACCCCGCCGCCGCACATGACCACCGCGATGATCCGGCAGTACTTCGGCGGGGCAGGGGTGTTGGAGGTCGAAACCGATGCCTCCGCGCAGCTGGAGGCGCGGGTGATTTTCACCCACGTGCTGGCGCACCTCGGCGCGGCGGTGTGCCGCCCGCGCACGCAGGAAAGGGTACATCGCCGCGAGGAATCCTTTATCGAGCCGAATTACTGGATCCTTCCGCTTTTACGGACCGGATTCCTCGACACGCTCCCCCATGAGGTCGCGGCCCAATACCGCGTCTTCCTGATCGATGTTGTCACCCATGCCGTCGCCACGGGCTCTGCCCGGCTTGGCGACGCGCTGACCTATCTGGCGATGGTGACGAACGCCTTGCCTGATGTGTTGGAGAAGTTTCGCATCGGCCCGCCCCGGCGGTACCTCCGGTTCTGGACGACGCTGGCAGTTGGGTCCGTGTCGAGCCACCCCGAGATGACGCGCCAGGCGCGGTGGGACATTCACCTGTCGTGCAACGCGATGCCCATCGCGGCGCGCCTGCGCTTGTTGGATGCCTTGGCCTCGGATGAGGTCGAGGCGCTGATCACGCGCTATGCCCTGGCGGCGCGGGATGAGGGGTGGATGCTGTACCTGTCGCGGCTGTTGGAATGGCGCGACAGGTCAGTTTTGGCGACGCGGTTTTCAGACTATCGCGATGAGGTGCTGGAGTGAGGGGGCAAAGCCAAGCCTTCGCTTGCCCTTACCGGTTCGCTCTTCCCTTCGCCGAAAGCAGTGCTTTCGCCGCTTTCAGCGGTTCGCTCCGGGAACCCACAAGATATCGTCTTTGCCGTTGTTGTTGGCGATCCGGCCCGCGACGAAGAACCAATCGGACAAGCGGTTGAGGTATTTCACCCCCGCCGGGTTGACCGATTCCACGCCGCCCAGTTCCACCGACAACCGCTCGGCGCGGCGACAGACGGTGCGGCAGATATGCAGATGGGACGCGAGGGGCGAGCCGCCGGGCAGAATGAACGAGCGCAGCGGCTCAAGGTTCGGGTTCATCTCGTCAATTTCGGCCTCAAGGCGTTCCACCTGGGCGTCGGCCATGCGCAACGGCGGATACTCGCGGTCTGCGTCCATCTCCATGTTGGGCGTGCACAGGTCCGCGCCCAGATCGAACAGGTCGTTCTGGATCATCGCGATGCGCTCGGCCATCTGCCCCTCAGCGTGCAGGCGCGCAACGCCCAGGGTCGCGTTCAACTCGTCGACCGTGCCATAGGCCTCAACCCGCTGCGAATGCTTCGCGACACGGCTGCCGTCGCCCAGGGCGGTTTCCCCGGCATCCCCCGTGCGGGTGTAGATTTTGTTCAGAACTACCATAGGCTTACGCTCCAGACTGTCGGCGGAAATAGACGAAGGCCAGCAGCAGTACGATCGCCACCAACTGCATGCCCAGGCGCCATTGCATCATCTTGTTGGATCTCTTGGCACCGTCAGCCCCGCCTTTGCGGAACGAGTTGATGCCCAGAAGCAGGATCACCAGAACGGCGAGGCAAGCCACCATACCGGCGATAAGAAGGGGGTCGTTTGTCATGTCGTCTCCGGGTCAATTCCTCGAAGGGAAGTAGCAGGGTTGGCGTGAAAGGCTATAGCGTCCGGCCTTAAAGGCGCGCGGCGATGGCGTCGACCATCCGCTGCGGCAGCGCGCGGCGCAGGCCCTCGGCAATATGGACGGCGGGGGTGATGTGATAGCGCGGGCGCGGGTTGGGCGCTTCGATGGCGTGGATCAGGCGTTTCACGACGGCGTCAGGCTCGCGCTGGAACGGGGCGGGGCCCATGTCTTCATAGAGATGGCGCAGAAGCTCGCGCTTGTAGGCGCCAGGGTTGGCAGAGGCTTCCCAGTCAATCCACTTCTCAAAATGCGGGATCGAATTGACGCGGAATTTTGAGGTGACCGGCCCGGTGTTGAGGGTAGAGATATGAATGCCGGTCCCCCGCATCTCCAGCCGCAGGGTGTCTGTCAGCCCCTCCAACGCGTGTTTGGAGGCGTTGTAGGCGCCCCGCCATTTCATCACATGCCGTCCGAAGCCGGACGAGTGCTGGACGATGCGCCCGTGCCCTTGCGTGCGCATGGTCGGGATCACGGCGCGGGTCAGGTGATGCAGGCCGAACACGTTGGTTTCAAACGTGGCGCGCAGGGCGTCTGTGGGCAGGTCTTCAACGGCGCCGGGCAGCCCGAAACCCGCGTTATTGAACAGCGCGTCCAGGGTGCCGCCGGTTCGTTCAAGTACCTCGGCCAGCCCGGCCTCGATGCTGGCGGTGTCGCTCATGTCGAGGATGCCGCTCTCCAGCCCCTCGGCCTCCAGCCGCGTGCGGTCTTCGTCGCGGCGCACGCAGGCAAACACCCGCCAGCCGCGCGCATGGAGCGTGTGGGCGGCAACGTGGCCGATGCCGGAAGAGCTGCCGGTGATCAGGATGGATCGTGTCACGAGAACCCCCTTGCGTGTCGCAGCGTGCCTAGGACAGGGGAGGGACCCCGTGCAAGGGGGCGCGCAAGCGGATCAGTTCACCGGTTCCAGAAACTGCGCGGCCATGTAGCCTTCGATCCCGCTGCCAACGACCCGCAAGTGAGCCCAATTGTCCGGTGCTTCGGCAAGGAATTCGACCTGTTCCCCCCGGCTGAGTGACGTCAGAATCCGGGTGTTGGTGGAGGGGCCTTCGCGGAAATTCACCGCACTGGCCGCGACGCGCCACAGCTCAGCGGGCGCGGCGGGTGCTTCCGCCACGGTCTCACCCGCGACGGGGGTCGCGACGGTGACGCTGGCGACCACTGGTTGCGTTGTTCTAACGTCGGGCAGCAGTTCAACGGGGTTGATCACAGCGGAAATCTCCAGCCACTCACCGTCCGCGGTTTCCATGACAAAGCCATCGGAGGTTTCGATCAGGCCATCGGTCAAGGAAGCGCGCAGGGCGCGTGCCGAAGGCTCTCGGTCGCGGGGCGGGCGTTGTGCGCCGGCCTCGGCGTCCGAGATCATTGCCACAAGCCAGTTCTGCCCGGAGTTCCGGGTCACGGTGACATTCTCGCCGTGGTCCGCGGGCGGCACGACAATCAACACAACGTATATGGCCACGATCAACGTGACGGTCAGGCGGATCATCTCGCCCCCCTCGTCTATCAATGCCCCCAGAGAGTCAGGGGCTTAGGCAATTCCCCGATTCGAAAATACCCGATTCGCTTAAAACAACTGGTTAATCGTGACTTTTGTTCCTTGGCAGGCAGTCCACCGCCGTTTAAGCACATGATCTAGATGAGCAGTGATGATGACACACAAGATGCCAGCCCCGAGCAGCGTAACGTCTCGGAGCCGTTGAGCCGCGCAATCGGCTCGCGCTATCTTCAGTATGCGCTGTCGACCATCATGCACCGCGCCCTGCCGGACGCCCGCGACGGGTTGAAACCGGTGCACCGGCGGATCCTTTACGCGATGCGGGAGCTGCGGCTGGCCTCCAACGGCGGATTTCGGAAATCCGCCAAGATCAGCGGCGATGTGATGGGCAACTACCACCCCCACGGCGATGCCGCGATCTATGACGCCATGGCGCGCCTCGCCCAGGATTTCGTCATTCGCTATCCGCTTGTGGACGGACAGGGCAACTTCGGCAACATCGACGGCGATAACCCCGCCGCTGCCCGTTATACCGAGGCGCGCATGACGGCGATGGCCGAGGCGCTTCTGGAAGGCCTGTCGGAGGACGCGGTGAATTTCCGCGACAATTACGACGGCACCTTGCAAGAGCCCGAGGTTCTGCCTGCCCAGGTCCCGAACCTCCTCGCCAATGGCTCCAGCGGCATCGCCGTGGGCATGGCCACGAACATCCCGCCCCACAATCTGGACGAGTTGATCGCCGCCTGCCTGCATCTGATCAAAACGCCCGATGCCCGTGACGAGACGCTGCTGAACTACGTCCAGGGCCCCGATTTCCCCACCGGCGGCGTCATTGTGGAGCCGCGCGAAAGCATGGCCGAGACCTACCGGACCGGCAAAGGCGGCTTTCGCGTCCGGGCGAAATACGAGATCGAAGACCTCGGGCGCGGGCAGTGGCAGATTGTCGTGACCGAGATCCCGTATCAGGTCCAAAAGTCCAAACTGATCGAGAAACTGGCCGAGCTGATCCAGCTGAAGAAAATGCCGATCCTGGCCGATGTGAGGGATGAGTCCGCCGACGACATCCGCATCGTTCTGGAACCCCGTGCCAAGACCGTGGACCCCGACGTCCTGATGGCGGCCCTGTTCCGGCAGTCAGACCTGGAGAACCGCTTCAGCCTCAACATGAACGTGCTGATCGACGGGCGCACGCCCAAGGTCTGCTCACTGAAAGAGGTGCTGCGCGCCTTCCTCGACCACCGCCAGGATGTGCTGCTGCGCCGCTCGCGCCACCGGATGGCGCAGATCGATCACCGGCTGGAGGTGCTTGAAGGCTTCCTGATCGCCTTCCTCAACCTCGACCGCGTGATCGATATCATCCGCTACGACGACAGCCCCAAGGCCGCGCTGATGCGCGAGGATTGGGGCCAGGATTTCGTGCGTGCGACGTCCGAGGCCGACTACAAGACCCCCGGCCCGGGCGAGGGCGAGCTGACCGAAGTGCAGGTCGAGGCCATTCTCAACATGCGCCTGCGGTCCCTGCGGCGTCTGGAAGAGATGGAGCTGCAGGCCGAGCGTGATCGCTTGATGGAGGAACGCGCCAACCTCGAAGACCTGTTGGCCGAGGATGACCTGCAATGGGCGAAGATCGCCGAGGAACTGCGCGAGGTGCGCAAGAAGTTCGGCGCCAAGGCCGACGGCGGGGCGCGGCGCACGCAGTTTGCCGACGCCGGTAGCGTCGAAGAGGTCTCGCTTGAGGCGATGATCGAGCGGGAGCCGGTTACGATCGTGTGCAGTCAGATGGGCTGGATTCGCGCGATGAAGGGCCATGTGGACCTGGCGTCCGACATGAAGTTCCGCGACGGCGACGGCCCGCGGTTCGCGATCCACGCCGAGACGACGGACAAGCTGCTGATCCTTGGCTCCACTGGCCGTGTCTATACCCTTGGCGCCAACGGATTGCCCGGCGGGCGCGGCCTGGGTGAGCCTTTGCGCCTGATGGTTGACCTGCCCAATGAGGTGCAGATTGTCGATCTGTTCGTCCACAAGCCCGGTGCCAAACGCCTCATGGCCTCCAGCGCGGGCGATGGCTTCCTCGTGGCCGAGGAAGACATCCTCGCCCAGACCCGCTCGGGCAAGCAGGTGCTGAACGTGAAAGACGGCATCACAGCGCTCGTGTGCCGGGCGGTTGCCGCCACGGACGACCACGTCGCCGTCGTGGGTGAAAACCGCAAGCTGCTGGTATTCCCCTTGGAAGAGCTGCCTGAAATGGGGCGGGGCAAGGGCGTCCGGTTGCAGAAATTCAAGGACGGAGGATTGTCTGATGCGCGCACCTTCCGGTTGGAGGACGGGTTGACGTGGCTCGACCCCGCAGGCCGCACCCGGACCGAGACGGCGCTGACGGAGTGGACGGCAAAACGCGCTTCTGCCGGGCGCATGGCGCCGCGCGGGTTTCCACGGGATAACCGCTTCACCTGACGGTCTAGAACGGCAGTCCATCCAACGCCCGCCGGATCCGCGCCTGCGCCTTGATCATTCCCATCGGGAACGGCTTCACGAACCGGAACGCGGCCATGACCGAGCCTTCGAACACGTCGTTCTTGATCTCTTCAAACGAGTCCGGGAACCTCTCCACCAGGTTCCGCTGCACCCGAAACCGTTTTCGCGCCCGCCAGGTCGGGCGATCCTCCCAGAAGTGGTAATCCATCAGCACAACGATGGTCTCACCGGGCACAAAGGACGGCGCGAAGGTCGCCATCATGTTGTAGAAATGCGTTGGCGTCTTGGCCGCGTCATCGACGTAAAGGCCCACGGGCGCCCCGTCCCAGGTGATGTCCATGATGTCGCCCTTGTGCAGCGCGACCTTGCCCCCGAAGGGCGCGATCAACTGGCGGACCAGCGGGCGCGTGTCTTCCCCCTGCGCGATCTCGATCCCCAAGGCCGCGGCTTTGCGGACCTCGTCACTGCGGGCCTGAAACAGATCATAGGCGTGGATCGTGGCGGGGGCCTCGGCGTCCATTGTGCCCGCCCCCATCTGCGCGGTGTTCGCGCCAAGCCAGGGGCCGATCTCGACAATGCATTGGGGCGCCTTCACCTTTGCCGCCACAGCGCGCAGATACGCGCCAATCTCATAGCCCGACATGGCCGGGATCGATTGCGGATCGGGAAGGCGCGCGGACATGGGGCTGCTTTCAACGGATCAAGGCGGAAAGTCGCCGAGCGGGCCTTTTAGTAACACTTCGCCCCATCCGGTCAACCAACGCCTTTACCAACCTGTCCGCCAACCCTAGGTTCTGGCGAAATCGAATTCTTCAGGAGACCGACCGATGTTTCGCCCGGCCCGCATTTTGTCCCGTTTCACGCCCCTCGCCCTGATTGCCACCCTCGTGGCCTGCGCCGCCGGGGATCCGCTGGACGAAGAGCTGCCGCCGATGGGCAATTTCCGCCTCGCCCACAACATCGTCGTGGCTGAAAACATGCAGCAGGTCCCGCCGTCGCGGAACGCCACGCCCGAGGAATGGCAGGCGATCCTGGAATCCGAGATCGACCGCCGCTTCCGGGGTTATGAGGGCGACCGTCTCTATCATATCGGCGTCGCAGTGGACGGCTATGCCCTGGCGCCTCCGGGTATCCCGATTGTCCTTAGCCCGCGCTCGATCCTGGTGTTGTCGGTGAACATCTGGGACGACGAATTGGGCCGTAAACTGCACGACGAGGCCGAGCAGATCATCGTGTTCGAAGGCTCCTCGCCCGAGACTCTGTTGGTGGGCTCTGGCATTGCGCGCAACCGGTCCGAGCAGATGCAGATCCTGGCGCGCAACGCCGCGCGGCGGATCCAGCTATTCATGCTGGAAAACCCGGAATGGTTCGACATCTCGGCTGCCGAGGCTGCCGCCGCTGTCAGCGGTGTGGAAGCCCTGGCCGAGGCCG
The DNA here is from genome assembly GCF_059726805.1 of Gymnodinialimonas sp. Classification (NCBI taxonomy): domain Bacteria; kingdom Pseudomonadati; phylum Pseudomonadota; class Alphaproteobacteria; order Rhodobacterales; family Paracoccaceae; genus Gymnodinialimonas; species Gymnodinialimonas sp. The sequence goes on along the minus strand of NZ_AP041059.1, from coordinate 4,406,593 downwards.
CCGAAGCCGAAGCCGCGATTGAAGCGGCCGCCGCCGAATGTGTCCCAACCGCCACGGCCCCTTGCCCAGAGGTCGCGGGCAACTGATCGCTTGATTTTGGTGGCTTGATTTTCGGGCCCAACCCGCATACCTCGCCCGCGATGATGAAACGCGTCTGTGCCCCAGGTTGGGGGTGTGGACCCCAAGGCGAGGTGCCATCTCATGGCAAAGGAAAAGTTTGAACGCTCTAAGCCGCATGTGAACATCGGCACGATTGGGCACGTTGACCACGGCAAGACGACGCTGACGGCGGCGATTACGAAGCAGTTTGGCGATTTTCAGGACTACGCGTCGATTGACTCGGCTCCGGAAGAGCGGGCACGGGGGATCACGATCTCGACGGCGCACGTGGAGTATGAGACCGAGAACCGCCACTACGCCCACGTCGACTGCCCCGGCCACGCCGACTATGTGAAGAACATGATCACCGGTGCCGCCCAGATGGACGGCGCGATCCTGGTGGTGAACGCCGCTGACGGCCCGATGCCCCAGACCCGCGAGCACATCCTGCTCGGTCGCCAGGTCGGCATCCCCTACATGGTCGTCTACATGAACAAGGTGGACCAGGTCGACGACGAGGAGCTGCTGGAACTGGTGGAGATGGAGATCCGCGAGCTGCTGTCCTCCTACGAGTACCCCGGCGACGACATCCCCGTCATTCCCGGCTCGGCGCTCGCCGCTCTGGAAGGCCGCGACGACAACATCGGCAAGGATTCCATCGACGCGCTGATGGCGGCCGTGGACGAGTACATCCCGACGCCCGCGCGCGCCGTGGACCAGCCGTTCCTGATGCCGATCGAGGACGTGTTCTCGATCTCGGGTCGTGGTACGGTTGTGACCGGTCGCGTCGAGCGTGGCGTGATCAACGTCGGCGACGAGATCGAGATCGTGGGCATCCGCGACACGTCGAAGACGACCTGCACGGGCGTGGAAATGTTCCGCAAACTGCTGGATCGCGGTGAGGCGGGCGACAACATCGGCGCGCTTCTGCGCGGTGTGGACCGTGACGGGATCGAGCGCGGGCAGGTTCTCTGCAAGCCCGGCTCCGTGACGCCGCACACCAAGTTCGAGGCCGAGGCCTATATCCTGACCAAAGACGAGGGTGGCCGCCACACGCCGTTCTTCGCCAACTACCGTCCGCAGTTCTACTTCCGCACGACGGATGTGACGGGCACGGTCGAGCTGCCCGCGGGCACGGAGATGGTGATGCCGGGCGACAACCTGAAGTTCAACGTCGAGCTGATCGCACCGATCGCGATGGAAGACGGCCTGCGCTTCGCCATCCGCGAAGGCGGCCGCACCGTCGGTGCTGGTGTTGTGGCAAAGATCATCGAGTAAGGTCGCGTTTCCATAGGAAACGCTGGCCAGTGGGCCTTGGGTGGCAGTGTTGTTTGGCGAAGCCAAACCGCACGAGAGCCCAAGGCAGCACCCGGCTGCAACTCAAGGAAAGGCCGCCTCTTGGGGCGGCCTTTGTCATGAGAGGGTAATCGATCTAGCGATTGAAGAAACTCAGGAAAGGCCATTCTTCGGGGTGGCCTTTTTGTGACTGCTCAAACCTGCTCAAGCTTGAGCAGTCTTATAATATACTGATATAAAACGATAAAAAAACCGCGTTAACCTGCTGTTAACCGCGCACCTACCGCCGCCCCACCCGGGCGGCCTTTTTGCTTGCCCTGCCTCAAAGCGTGCAGAGCTTGTGCAAACTTGCACCAGAGGGTCAAACCCCCACCACAAAACAATAAACTCATTATAGTAGAAGAACGGGAAAAGGGGCGTGAGGCTCGCGCGATCGGTCAGGCTGACGTCTGAAAGCTCGGGTCCTCGGGGCCGGTTAGGTGCTGGCACGCTCGTCACTTGGCCCGTTGCACCCGATCCCTGTTTCAGGGTTACTGACACTGCAGAAATCTAGCCAGGCAACCTGAGACATGAGCTATTTCCCCCACGCGTTCAGCGACACAGTCGCGTTGCATGGTGTCGGAAAATCCCGCGTCATCACCTACAAAGTGCTGTTCATGCCACCGCAATTTGAGGCCGAGTTGCCGTTCAAGACCTATCCCAGGCTGAGGGTAGAGGGCGAAATCGCCGACGTGCCCGTGCGTGGCGCTTGGATGCCGGTGGGGGACGGGCGGCGGTATTTCATCGTTTCGCCCGCGATCAAGGCCAACACCGGTGCGGACGTTGGTGACGTGGTTGAGATGCGCTTTCGCATCGATGATCAGGACTTTGTGGAGGTCCCCGAGGCGCTGGATGCGGCCATCGAGGCGGATGCCCACGCCAAGGAGCAGTGGGAAAAGCTGACGGCGGGTAAGAAACGGATGTTCACCAATCACGTCGCCTCGGCCAAAACGCCGCCCACCCAAGCGCGCCGGGTGAGCGAGGCGCTGACGGCCATCGCGGAGGGGATTACTCTGCGAGATCTTCAGAAGCGCAAGTAGTGGGCCTTGGTCTACGCCAGCGCTTTCGAAGCAGATCTGTTCATGGCGAAGGTTTGGGGTTCACGAGCCCCGACCTCAGTACTTTTTTCAGAAGCCGATGCGCGCTGCGTTCAGCAGCTTCGTCCCGGGATTATGGAAGCGGTGAAGCCGGGCGACATTCCGAAGGTTAACATCACTCTCCAAGACATAGCGGAGCACCGCTCGGCTGGCTGGGTGGCCTCATTCAGACGTGCTGCCCTGATACAAGCGCCCTTCCTACCAAATCACCCGCGTGCAGGCTTCACCGCGATCTGGCTGACGTAGGACATGAAACCAAAGAACGTGTTGGCAGATACCCGTTGCCGGGCCTCTGCTTTCAGGGCCTCCGCCGTGGCGGGGAAGAGCAGTTTGTCCTCGGCCATTCGGTCCGCGCCCCTGTCGATGACCGTCAGGAAGTAGGCCGCTTCGCCCTCCGCGACGTAGCCGTGGCCGGTGCGCGCGCCCAACTCAAAACCCGCGTCTGCCAGGATGCCCGAGATCTGGCGCATGATCCAAAGGTTGGTGACATTCTGGTTGATCATGTAGCGGATAAGCTGATCCAGCGGATCGAACGCCGCAATCTGCGCGGTCGCCGTGCTGTAGTCCCCATCACATACGGCCAGGACGCCGCCTGGCTTCAGGATGCGGAACGCCTCGTTCACGACCTCTTCCGGGCCGGGGACGTGGCACAGCAAGGTGTGCATCAGGACCAGATCGAAGGCCTCATCCGCAAGCCCGGTGTTCTTGGCGTCCCCGATTTCAAAGCTCAACCGATCATCATTCGCGAAGCTATTCTGGGCGCGGGATACCATGACCGGCGACGGCTCGATCCCGTGAGCCGTAGCTGCGCCGGCAATGTCCAACAGATCCTTGGTCACATGACCCGTGCCAGAGCCAAGCTCCACGGCCCGCGCATTCTCGGGAAGGTCGAGGTTGCCCAGATAGGCTTGCCGAATTGCGATCTGTGCGGGTTCCAGGCATCGGGCCTCCATCGCGGCGGCAATTCTTTCCTGAAGGGCCGCGTCTTGAGCGGCGAGATCAGAATAGGGATCAGACATTGGGTCAAACCTTCGTTGGGACGTGCCAGAGCATCATACGTTAAGGTTCCAAAATCCCAAAGAACGCACGGAGTGGGGATTACGGATTGGGCAATCGCCCTGTTCGCGGCAGTTTCTGTGCGCGGGGTCCCTTGACCTTCGGCGCGGGCTAACCCCGTGATTTCACCACTCGCCCCGCCTGTAATCCCTGCTAAACCGCCCGCAACGCCCGCACATCCAAACGAGAGCCTGCCCATGACCGAACCCACACCCCCGCGCCTGAAGGACAAGCCCAATTGGCTTTACCTGCTGCGTGAGTTTGATGCGCTCTATCGCTATGGCTCAGCCGGGGGGAGCCCCGCGATCCGGGCGCATCGCAAGAAGGTGCGCGACAGGTTGTCGACGGTGATTGGGGGCAATCCGGTGCTGACCGACCGAGAGAGCGCGGTGAAGCCGGTCACGGTGCATTTTGCGCGCGCGTTGGATCTGGGCGAGAGGGCCGCAATGCAGGGGATGGCGCGGGCGCTGCGCGAGGTGCGGGACGATCTGACCTGGGAATACGGGTATGAGAAGATTTCCCGCACGTTGAGCCAGAAATACGCCTATTGCGAGGTGTTGGGCCCCAAGGGGCCGGTGCCGAGCGACGATTTGATCCTGGGCTTCGTGCTGTTCGCGCCGCAGACGACCTATCCGCAGCATTCCCACAAAGATATTGAGGAGAGCTATATCTCGGTCTCGGGGGCGTGGTCCGAGAACAATGCGGCGGTGTTTGCGCCGGGGTCGTTGATCTTGAACCGCTCGGGCGATGAGCATCGGATCACCACGGGCGATCTGGATCCGTGCCTGTTGGCCTATGCCTGGGCCGGGCCGCCCGCGCGTCTGGCGAACCCGGGCATGAAGCTGACCCGGAAGCGGGTGGCCAAGGACAGCTGAATGGGCGGGTGCCCATGAAAAAGGCCGCCCCGGAGGGCGGCCTTGGCGTTGCCGTTTGTGTGGCAGGTTACTGGATCAGGCCTTCACGGCGGAACACGGCTTCGATCCGCTGGGTCAGGTAGCTGCGCGAGTAGTCATGGGAGCGGCTGATCAGCAGGTGCAGCTCGCCCACAGCAGCGCAATCGAGCGCGTGGTAGGGCAGGTTGCGGACCGTGACGGGCACGTTGTTGATCACGCCCTGGCGCAGCTGGGTGCAGCTGTGGCCGTCGGCCGAGGCGGTGGTGGCCATCATCGGCAGGGTAAGGGCAAGGGAAAGGGTCAAAACAAGGGATCGCATAAGGGGTTTCTCCAGAAGGGGTATCGACGTTTAGCCTAACACGGGAAATTTCAGAGGTACGAGTAGGGATTTCCGTAAGCGATATCTGGACATGGACGGGAATCCGGCCTAGGGGATGCCTCGGTCTAGGGGCGTAGCTCAGTTGGTAGAGCACCGGATTCCAAATCCGACGGTCGGGAGTTCGAGTCTCTCCGCCCCTGCCAGACCACCCTCTCGCATCTTGTGATTCGTCTGGCCGCGCGCCAAGTTGGGGGTCCGTGCCCCTCACAAGGTTGTGCTGCCATGATGAATGTCCGCCTTTCTGCCCTAGCACTCGTGGCGGTTCTGCTGCCCGCGCCAATTGCCGCGCAGACGTCGATGGTGGAATACACCGCCTTCATCGGGGAGCAGGACCTTTACAGCTCGGTCGGGGTGCGGTTGACGTTCCCATGGCAGGTCCTGCGGCAGGACCGGGCGAATTACCATCGCTTCGGCTTGCGCCAGCCCGGTGACGAATGGGACCCGATCTTCGATGACTTTGAGGCGCGGGGCCGGATGGAGGCCGCGTTGCAGCGGGGCTACATCTCGTCGGAGGCGTCCGACGACATCATGCGCGGCGGATCGACCGTGATCGTCCGCGTCTTTGAGGGCGGGCAGCGGGTAGAGGTGGACGTCCTGCCCTAGCGCAGCCGCAGCAGGACCGCGATTACGCCGGGGATCTCCCGCAACCAGCCTTTCACTTGTGGCCAGAGGCGCGCGCCGTTGAGCGGGGGGGCGCTGGTGGTGACGCGCAGGCCTTCGCGGCGGGCGATCAGGCGGGCGCGGGGCAGGTGGTAGGCGTCTGAGACGATCACCACGTCGCGGGTGTCGCCAAGCAAGGGCAGGGCGTTGCGGATGTTCTGCACAGTGTTGGTCGAAGTATCCTCCAGGCGGATCGCGCTGTCCGGCACGCCGGCCTGGCGCAGGACGTCAGCCATTGCCTTCGCCTCAGAGGGCGGAAAGCGCCCAAGCCCGCCGCAGGGGATCACGACGTCACCACGCCCGGCGTGGAACAGCGCCGCGCCATGGAGCGTGCGCCGCATCAACGTGGGCGAGGGGCCGTCCCGCCACACGGCGGCGCCCAGGATCAGGATCGCTGTCACTTGGCTTTAGCCTCCTTGCATGCGTCCGCTGCGATGCGTATATGCCATGCTGATCCAAGGAAGTGACCCTGCCCATGACCAATCCGTTCCAGTTTTTGCAGCAGACCCGCTCTGAAGTGGCGAAAGTCGTCTGGCCGGGCCGCCGTGAGGTGCTGACAACCACGGCGATGGTCTTCATTCTGGCCCTTGTCGCGGCGATCTTCTTTTTCGGCGTTGATTTCGTGATCCGCACGGCGCTGGAGCTGTTGTTGACCTCTTTCGGCTAACTTGGTCTGCCGGGGCTTGATTTCCCCCGGTTGGGCGCGTAATTCGCCTGCATTCCCAAAGCTTGAAGCATCCGACAGCGCGCACCGCTGGGATGTGGTAATGGGGAGAGGGCCGATTCTGGCCCGGTTGCAACATTCGGCCCCACGCGGGGCCCGCTAGAAAACGGAAACGCACCCATGGCGAAGCGCTGGTACTCGGTCTCGGTCCTGTCGAACTTTGAAAAACGCATCGCCGAGCAGATCAGGACCGCTGTGGCCGAAAAGGGCCTGGAGGACGTGATCGAAGAGGTGCTGGTCCCTGAAGAGGACGTGATCGAGATCCGTCGCGGCAAGAAAGTCACTGTGCCCCGCCGCTTCATGCCCGGCTATGTACTGGTGCGCATGGAAATGACGGACGTGGGCTACCACGTGATCTCGTCCATCCAGCGGGTCACCGGCTTCCTGGGTCCGCAAGGTCGCCCGATGCCGATGCGCGATGAAGAAGTGAACTCGATCCTCAACCGCGTGGAAGAGGGCGAAGCCTCGCCACGCTCCACCATCACCTACGATGTGGGTGAGAAGGTTAAAGTGTCCGACGGCCCGTTCGAGGATTTCGACGGCATGGTCGAGGAAGTGGACGAAGAGAACCAGCGCCTGAAGGTGACGGTGTCGATCTTCGGCCGCGCCACCCCGGTGGAGCTGGAATTCACCCAGGTGACCAAGCAGGTCTGAGCCCTGATATCCGGACGCAAAAAAAAGGCCGCTCCCATTGGGGCGGCCTTTTGAGTTACGGGGCGCAAGGGGCGGCCCCAGCTCAAGGATCTTCGTGCAAAGGCCACACGAAAGCCTTGAATCCTGAAATTCCAGAGTTTCCCAACGCCACGCGTGGTGCGGCCTTGGGAAACTCGCCACCTGCCTCGACACCTTACTCGGGTACTCAACACAATCATTAACCGTGCCCAGGACAGGTAGATCGGAGAACATGCCTGTGCCTAGCCAACGCGGCCCACACGCTAAATGGTTCAAAAAAAGGTGCCTGCTACGGCGACTTTGCATCGCACATTCTATGGGCCAAGTGGTACGAAATTGCGCGGGATGCGCCAATCACCCGAACGGGTGAAATCGTCGAATGACACAGAATTGCCTTGGTTTCCCGGGGCTTCAAGGGACGGGTGTGCGCGCGTCTAAAGAGGCTCCAGAACGTCGAGGGCCAGGGGCAGCGAGGTCGACAAATACGGGAAATAGGAGTCGATCCGATGGATCGGCGCGCCGATCTGATGCGCGAATTCGTCCAGATATCCCGGAGATTTTGTCATCGAGTTGCCGCTATGGATCAGCACCGCCTTCGGGCGAATATTGCTGTCGGGCGGAATGAAGGCCCAATCCACGCAGGAATAGCTGGCGTCGCGCCATATCCCCTCGGCCCGGTGGGCCGCGATGTCCTGAAAATTCAACTCGTCCGCGCGCAGGCCATCGGCGTCTTCCACCTTCCGCAGCTCCACCCCCAGAAGCGGGTGTATCCCGGCGGTCCGGTCCTCCATCCGTTCCAATTGATGGAACGCCAGCCCGAACATGTATTTCACGGTTTTCGGGGCGTAGAGGCAGGCCAGGCCGAAGGTTTTCATCTTGCTGCCAAAGCCGTTGATCACCTTGCGCGATACGATGGGCGGGACGATTTCCAGCCCGATGATCATCTGCACCCGTTCGGGGTAGCGCAGGGCAATCGAGTAGCCGAGCGCAAAGCCATCGGCGGCCGAGAAGACCGAGAACGTCTCAATCGCTTCATGGTTCATGATCGCCATCACGTCCGCGATGTGATCTTCCAGAAGCGGCTCCCCTTCCTTGGGGTTCAGTGAAGAGCCGCCGCGCCCCGCGCGACTGATGCGGATCACCCGCCAGCCGCGCGCGCGGGCCTGTTTGCGCCCATTCTCGGGCCAGTGACGGCCCTGGGTCATCCCATGCAGGAACACCAGGGTCTTGTCCGACGGGGGGCCGTCGATCTCATAAACAAGCGTGCGGCCATCGGGGCGTTCCAGCTTGTGCAGGGTGGCGCGCGCGGCAGGTGCGGCGCCAGAGGGTCGCGCCGGCATCAGGGTCGCGGCCTGGTTGGCCATTCGCAGGATGTCCGCCTGCGAGCTGACGCCGAGCTTGTTGGTCAGCGTTTTGACCTGGCTGCGCGTCGTCTCCCAGGATTTGCCCAACCGATCCGAGATCTCGCGCAGGGTGCCGCCCAGAAGCAGTTCCTGCAGCAAGAGGAACTCGGCGTGGGACAGCTCAAAGCTGTCGGCCACGAATTTGGAGATGACGGCCTGAAAGTTCTCGCCGGTGCGCTTGGTCTGGAATGCGCCGGTGGTGGCATCGCGCGACAGGATGACGAGTTCGGTGGCGTTCTTCTCGAACAGGCGTAGCAGGAGGGCGCCGGTCTCAGCATCGGTGTCGGTGGCCAGCCAGCCTTGCAGCCGCACAAGGTCTTCCGGGCGAATCTGACCTTGGACCGCTGCCACGACCGCCTGGGCATCTTCAAAGTGCGACGTCTCCAACGCGTCGCCCGGGACAGCGGTTGGGGCATCGGGCTCGGACAATTCGCCAAGCAGGCGCCAGGCCTGATCGGCGTGGTAGTCGAGCTTCGGGGACACCAGCGCGCCGTCGTCGTCATCCAGCCAGGACGTCAACATTTCCATCAGCGCATCAAGCTGAGCAGGGTCTGTCAGGCACTCATAGAAAGAAAGCAGGACTGTCCCCAGATCTGGCGTCGGTGTCTGATGTTCCATTGTGGCCAATGCGCTTCCCTGTTGGCCTGTCGGATTGGACGGCGGGTGGGCATGTTGTAGACGCATCGGCAGAGACAGGCCAGACCGGGTGGCGGCGACGGCTTGAAGCAGGAGAGACCTGATGGACGCGTTTCGCGCCGCGCTGGATACCTTGGATAGCCTTATGGCCAAGGCCGCGCCCGATGCGGCTGCGGTGAGTGCCGCGTTCACGCAACTGCGCCAAAACCGCGCGCCCCGGCCCGCGGCGCAGGATCTGAAACGGATGTTTGCCCATTGCTATGCGGCGCTGGAGCGGTGGCCTTACACGGACGAGGTTCGCAGCGCGCCAGGCCAGGGGTTCCGGATGTATTGGCAATGCGTGGGGTTGATCGAGGAGACATTCACCGACGAGGGCGCGCGTCACCGCAGTTTCATGCAAACCAGTGTGAACAGGTTCCACGTCTACGGCCTTCACCATGGGGAGGATACCCCGAGGCCCGCGCCGCCCCACGTCCACATGCCGCTGGACGAGGAAGAGGCCCATGCGTTGGCCGCGCCTTATCTGGCGATGCTGGAAGAGGGCATAGCGAAGCAGCCCTATTCGCATCTGAAACTGGCGTGGAATGCCTTGCGCCGCCCGGTGACGCCCTTTGATGCGGTGTTTGAGCGCTGGCTGGCGGATATCGACGCGCGCGGCCTGGGCAGCGGAAACAGCCTGCCCGCCCTGCGCACCGCCATGGCGCTGTCGACCCTGGCGCGGGAGGGGCGCCAGCACCTGCATTGGGACACAGTCAAGGCCGAGGTTTTGCCCAAGCTGGAGGACCCGCACCCGATGGTGGCGGCCAATGCGGGCGCATTCATTGGCATGTTGATGGGCCACGGGGCCGAGCGGATCGTGCGCAGCACACCGCCGCCCTTGCGGGAGTTTCTGGACGTTCTTGCAAACGTCAAAGGCTGCCGCCGCGCCGTGGCGGGCGGGTTTGTGGAGGCCTTCGATGGCTTCACCGAAGTGCAGCGTGAGGCGGGAGAGGGCTTTGATCTGGACGCCTGGGTGTTGGCAATTCTCGCTCACCCGACGCCGGAGCCTTATGTGCCGGGCACCCAGGCGTTCTGGTTCCCGGTCCATGAGTTTTACTGGCGCGACGTGGCGTTCATGCACCGCCTCTTGGATGCAGGGAACGACTGGGTGGCCTATATGTGCGCCACCGAAGGGGCGGAACTGGAGCTTGTCCGTCCCATCCTGGACCGGATTGCCGCCGGGCAGACCGAGTTGGCTCAGGCCGCGCGGGACTTCATCCGCCGCAACGAGACGCCTGCGTAGATTCCATTTGATCTCTCGGGGCAATCGCCGTATCAGGCGCCGTTCGCAGGTGGGGCATGCCCCATCCGTCAAACCCGTGGGAGGCGCGGCAATCGCGATTGCCAGACCAGACCACGGCCACATAGGCCGTTCCACGCGTGGGACAGCTGTTGGTATAAAGGAGAGGCCAGATGGCCAAGAAACTCGTCGGCTCGATGAAGCTGCAGATCCCTGCAGGTCAAGCCAACCCCTCGCCGCCCGTGGGTCCTGCCCTGGGTCAGCGCGGCATCAACATCATGGAATTCTGCAAGGCGTTCAACGCCAAGACGCAGGAAATGGAGCAAGGCGCGCCCTGTCCCACGGTAATCACGTATTACCAGGACAAGTCCTTCACCATGGACATCAAGACGCCGCCCGCGTCCTACTACCTCAAGAAAGCTGCTGGCCTGAAGCCCGTGGGCAAGCGCAACCGTCCGCGCGGTGCCGAGACGCCCGGTCGTGAGACCGTGGCCTCGATCACCCCCAAGCAACTGCGCGAGATCGCGGAAGCCAAGATGGTCGACCTGTCCGCAAACGATGTGGAAGCCGCAATGAAAATCATCCTTGGTTCCGCCAAGTCGATGGGCATCGAGGTGAAAGGCTAAACCATGGGTAAAATGGGAAAACGCTTCGCCGCTGCAAAAGCAGCCGTTGAAGGCAAAGAGAACCTGTCCGTCGAAGAAGCCGTCGCGCTCTTGAAGGGCAACTCCAAGACCAAATTCGATGAGACCATCGAGATCGCGATGAAGCTGGGTGTGGACCCGCGCCATGCGGACCAGATGGTCCGCGGCACGGTCAACCTGCCCAACGGCACCGGCAAGTCGGTCCGCGTGGCTGTATTCGCCCGTGGCCCCAAGGCCGAGGAAGCCACCGCAGCGGGCGCAGACATCGTCGGCGCCGAGGATCTGATGGAAACCGTCCAGGGCGGCACCATCGAATTTGATCGCTGTATCGCCACGCCCGACATGATGCCCATCGTGGGTCGTCTGGGTAAAGTGCTGGGTCCGCGCAACCTGATGCCGAACCCGAAGATCGGCACCGTGACCATGGACGTCAAAGAGGCCGTTGAAGCCGCCAAGGGTGGTCAGGTCCAGTTCAAAGCCGAGAAGGCCGGTGTGGTTCACGCCGGTGTTGGCAAGGCGTCGTTTGACGAGGCCAAACTGGTTGAGAACATCCGCGCGTTCGTGGATGCGGTCGCCAAAGCCAAGCCCACGGGCGCCAAAGGCACCTACATGCAGAAGATCAACCTGACCTCCACCATGGGGCCGGGCGTGTCTTTGAGTGTGGAAAACGCCACCGGCAACTGAATGATCCGATCCCGGCCCGAGGGCTGAGGTCAGATTTTTCCATAAGGCGGGTCCTGCGGGACCCGCTTTTTTATTGTAGCTGTGCCACAGGCCACCGCCGAATTGAAACGAGAGTGGTCTTTGGGGTAGAGTTGCCCCACTTAATGCTTGATACCTAAGAAAACATCCCATGGTTTGGACAATCCCCATGCCCGCATCGACCTTTACCCGCGCCTTGGCCGCCCTTCCGCTTGTGGCGACGGCTTTTGTTGCGTCCGCCCCGACGGCGTCTGCCAACGGCATCAACGTGCCTGCCCCCCGGGATCCCGTTTACGTGGCGCCCGTGCCAGATCGGGCCTTTCCGTCGGTCTTCGGCGTGAACTCGGCCATCCCGCCCGTGGGCGGCACGGGCTATATCGCAGGCACCTACGTCAACCCGCGGGAGGGTATTCCCGGGGCCGATAGCGATGGCGAGATTTCGATCGGCTACACCTTCGGCAATCCGATCGATGGGCTCTCGTTCTCGATCGGCGCAAATATCACCGGGCTCGAGCCTTTGGGCGACAGCGGCAACTTCGACCTCAGCATCGCGCGGGCCATTCAGGTCAGCGATACGGCAATGACCTTCATTGGCGCATCGGCGGGCGGCATTGGGGCGTTTGGCACAGCGACCGTCGATGAGGAGGCCTACAGCCTCTATATCTCGCACCTGACCGATGTCGGCCTGGGCGCGTCGCGGATGCCGATCCAGGTGACCGTGGGCTACAGCGACCACATCGAGCGGGCGACCGATGGCTCTGGCCAGATCGACGAGGGCTTCTTCTATGGCATCGGCCTTGGCGTCAGCCCCAATATGTCGTTGAGCGTATCGGGAACCGAGACCCAGTATAACCTGGGCGGTACGGTGACCTTCGATGCCGTGCCGGGCTTCAGCCTGTCGGGCGGCGTCTATGACGTGACCGATTTGACCAACCGCCAGCAGGTTTCCCTGACCGCAGCGTTCAGCTTCTGATTTTCTGAGAAAGGCAAGAATTCCATGCGACAGTTCAAGCTTCTCACGATTTCCACGGCGTTTGCGGCAGTGGTGGCAACGGGTGCGATGGCGGGCGGCAGCTCGGTCGACACCGGGCCGACGATCCCGCCCCAGGGCACGACGGCGACCACGACCGGGTCCGGCGTGGTGAGCACCCTTCGCAACGCCTATAGCAACCCGGGCCGCGCGCGGCGCTGCATCCTCGGCTGTGCAGCCACGGGTGCTGGCACCGACGAGTGAGTCCATAGGGCTTGGGCCCTGGGCTGGAGGGTGAATAAATCACCCTTGAGGCTTGGCAAATCAGACCGATCAGTTTAGTCACCCCCTTGCAGCAGAGCGTGCGATTCGTCGGACGCTCTTTTGCGTTTCGTCCGAGACGGTGGGTCGGGGCCCAAAGCCCCAATAATTCCTGCCTGAGATGGGATCAGACAGATGTTGAACGCTCAACCCGTTGAGCGCTTGGCGGTGTTCGGTTCCGTTGCCTAAGCGGACCAAAAACCGCCGGAGCGATCCGGTTAATAGAGCGGCGTAACCCCAAACATGGGGCCGCCAAGTTGGAGAAAACCTGTGGATAGAGCCCAGAAAGAGAAAGTGGTCGAGGAACTCGGCCAGATCTTTGAAAGCTCTGGCGTCGTGGTAGTTGCACACTACCAGGGCCTCACGGTTGCTAACATGCAAGATCTGCGCGGTCGCGTTCGCGACGCAGGCGGGGCCGTGCGTGTTGCCAAGAACAAGCTCGCCAAGATTGCCCTTGATGGAACGGATGTCGCTGGCATCTCGGACCTGATGACGGGCATGACTGTTCTTGCCTATTCGGAAGACCCGGTCGCAGCTGCCAAGGCTGCGGACGAGTTTGCCAAAGAGAATGACAACTACGTCATCCTTGGCGGTGCGATGGGCGAAAACATCCTGGATGCCGATGGTGTGAAAGCTGTCGCAAAGATGCCTTCCCGCGAGGAGCTTATTGCTTCCATCGTTGGTTGCATCGGCGCGCCCGCCGCCAACATCGCCGGTGCCATTGGCGCGCCTGCCTCGAATATCGCTTCCATCCTTTCGACCATCGAAGAGAAGGCGGCGTAAGCACCCGTTGAGAACCCGCCCCTTGTGGCGTTGGAACACATACTTAAATACGGAAAAAGCAAATGGCTGATCTGAAGAAACTCGCAGAAGAGATCGTTGGTCTGACCCTCCTGGAAGCCCAGGAACTGAAGACCATCCTGAAAGACGAATACGGCATCGAGCCCGCCGCTGGCGGCGCTGTCATGATGGCGGGTCCTGCTGACGGTGGCGGTGCTGCCGCTGAAGAGCAGACCGAATTCGACGTCGTGCTGAAAAGCCCCGGCGCCTCCAAGATCAACGTGATCAAGGAAGTTCGCGGCATCACGGGCCTGGGCCTGAAAGAAGCAAAAGACCTGGTCGAAGCCGGTGGCAAGATCAAAGAAGGCGTCGACAAGGCGGAAGCCGAAGAAGTCAAAGCCAAGCTGGAAGCAGCTGGCGCCGAGGTCGAGCTGGCCTAAGGCAGGTGCACACCAAGGGTGCACCCTACGCGGGCCCGGATCGCGGGTGCGTAGGGTGCACATTCATGGTGCACCACGGAACAATGGCTGGATCCTGGAGAAATCCGGGGTCCAGCTTACGTCTTGGAAAGGGCCTTCGTTTCAGGTGAAGGCGTTTTCCAAGGCGATAGCAAAAGGATCGTGCTTTGCCGGTGGGACGGCAGACAGATTGATCCGCTACGTCTTATATTCTTGCGAGCGCTCCGCCGAGGTCCCGGCGGCGAGGGTGCCGCGCGAGAGAGAAAGGTGCGAACGCACATGCCGCAAACCTACGCAGGCCAGAAACGTATCCGCAAATTCTATGGCAAAATCCGCGAAGTGCTGGAGATGCCGAACCTGATCGAGGTGCAGAAGTCGTCCTACGACCTGTTCCTGAAGTCAGGCGATCAGCAAGAGCCGATGGACGGCGAGGGCATCAAAGGTGTCTTCCAGTCGGTCTTCCCGATCAAGGATTTCAACGAAACCGCCATTCTTGAGTTCGTGAAATACGAGCTTGAGCAGCCTAAATTCGACGTCGAAGAGTGTCAGCAGCGCGACCTCACCTACGCCGCGCCCCTCAAGGTGACGCTGCGGCTGATCGTGTTTGATATCGACGAGGATACCGGCGCGAAGTCCGTCAAGGACATCAAAGAGCAAGACGTGTTCATGGGCGACATGCCCCTGATGACGCCCAACGGGACGTTCGTTGTGAACGGCACCGAGCGTGTGATCGTATCCCAGATGCACCGCTCTCCCGGCGTGTTCTTTGACCATGACAAGGGCAAGACCCATTCCTCGGGCAAGCTTCTGTTCGCCTGCCGCATCATTCCCTATCGCGGGTCGTGGCTGGATTTCGAGTTTGACGCCAAAGACATCGTCTTCTCGCGCATCGACCGCCGTCGTAAGCTGCCTGTGACCACCCTGCTTTATGCGTTGGGTCTGGACCAGGAAGGCATCATGGATGCCTATTACGACACCGTCACCTACAAGATGGTGAAGAACAAAGGCTGGTCCACGAAGTTCTTCCCGGAACGCGTGCGTGGGACGCGCCCCGTCAGCGATCTGGTGGACGCCAAAACCGGCGAAGTCATCGCCGAGGCGGGCAAGAAGGTGACGCCGCGCGCGGTCAAGAAGTGGATCGACGAAGGGTTCATCGAGAATCTGCTGGTGCCGTTTGACGGTATTATCGGGCGTTTTGCCGCCAAGGACATCATCAACGAGGAAACCGGGGCGATCTACGTCGAAGCCGGCGACGAGTTGACCTGGGAAATCGGCAAAGACGGCGAAGTCAGCGGCGGGACCCTGAAAGAGCTGATCGATGCGGGCATCACCGAGATCCCGACGCTCGACATCGATAACGTCAACGTCGGCCCCTACATGCGCAACACTTTGGCTGTGGACAAAAACCTCAACCGCGAAGGCGCGTTGATGGACATCTACCGCGTCATGCGCCCGGGCGAGCCGCCCACCGTGGAGGCCGCGTCGAACCTGTTTGACCAGTTGTTCTTCGACAGCGAGCGTTATGACCTGTCCGCCGTCGGCCGGGTGAAGATGAACATGCGTCTGGATCTGGACGCGGAAGACACCATGCGGACGCTCCGCAAGGAAGACATCATCGCCTGCATCAAGGCGCTGGTGGAGCTGCGCGATGGTCGCGGCGACATTGACGACATCGACCACCTCGGCAACCGCCGGGTGCGCTCGGTCGGTGAGTTGATGGAGAACCAGTACCGCGTGGGCCTTCTGCGGATGGAGCGCGCGATCAAGGAGCGTATGTCCTCGGTCGAGATCGACACCGTGATGCCGCAGGACCTGATCAACGCCAAGCCAGCAGCCGCTGCCGTGCGTGAATTCTTCGGTTCTTCGCAGCTGTCGCAGTTCATGGACCAAACCAACCCGCTGTCTGAAGTGACGCACAAGCGCCGCCTGTCGGCGCTTGGGCCGGGTGGTCTGACACGCGAGCGTGCGGGCTTTGAGGTGCGCGACGTGCACCCGACCCACTACGGTCGCATGTGCCCGATTGAGACGCCGGAAGGCCCGAACATCGGCCTGATCAACTCGCTCGCCACTTACGCGCGAGTCAACAAGTACGGCTTCATCGAGACGCCATATCGCCGGGTTGAGGACGCGAAAGTCACCGACGACGTGGTCTATATGTCCGCGACCGAGGAAATGCGCCACACCGTGGCGCAGGCGAACGCAAACCTTGATGAGGGCGGTCGTTTCGTCAACGACATGGTCAACACACGGATGTCCGGCGAATACACGCTGAACCCCCGTGAAGCGATTGACCTGATCGACGTGTCGCCCAAGCAGTTGGTGTCCGTCGCTGCATCGCTGATCCCGTTCCTTGAGAACGACGACGCCAACCGCGCGTTGATGGGATCGAACATGCAACGCCAGGCGGTTCCGCTTTTGCAAGCGGACGCGCCTTTCGTGGGCACCGGGATCGAGGCCGTCGTGGCCAAGGACTCCGGCGCGGCCATTATGGCCAAGCGTGGCGGTGTCATCGACCAGGTTGATGCACAGCGGATCGTGATCCGGGCGACGGAAGATCTGGAGTTGGGCGACGCGGGCGTGGACATCTACCGCCTGCGCAAGTTCCAGCGCTCGAACCAGAACACCTGCATCAACCAGCGTCCGCTGGTGAAGGTGGGCGATCGGATCGGCAAGGGCGAAGTGATCGCCGATGGTCCGTCCACCGATATCGGTGAACTGGCGCTGGGTAAGAACGTGATCGTCGCGTTCATGCCGTGGAACGGCTACAACTATGAGGACTCGATCCTGATCTCTGAGCGGATTTCGCGCGATGACGTCTTCACCTCGATCCACATCGAGGAGTTTGAAGTCGCCGCCCGTGACACGAAGCTTGGGCCGGAAGAGATCACCCGTGACATCCCCAACGTCGGTGAGGAAGCGCTGCGCAACCTTGACGAAGCGGGCATCGTCTACATCGGCGCCGAAGTGGAGCCGGGCGATATCCTTGTGGGTAAGATCACGCCAAAGGGCGAAAGCCCGATGACGCCGGAGGAAAAGCTTCTGCGCGCCATCTTTGGTGAGAAAGCCTCGGACGTTCGTGACACATCGCTGCGGGTGAAGCCCGGCGACTACGGCACGATCGTGGAAGTCCGCGTCTTCAACCGCCACGGTGTGGAGAAGGACGAACGTGCCCTCCAGATCGAGCGGGAAGAGGTGGAACGCCTCGCCCGCGACCGCGACGACGAGTTGGTGATCCTGGAGCGGAACATCTACGCCCGTCTGCGCGGCATGATCATGGGCAAGACGGCTGTCAAAGGTCCGAAAGGCGTGAAGCCGAACACGGTCATCACCGACGAGCTGCTGGACGATCAACTGTCCCGCGGTCAGTGGTGGCAGTTGGCCCTGGAAGATGAGCAGGACGCGGCCCACATCGAAGCCCTGAACCAGCAGTTCGACACGCAGAAACGCGCGCTCGATCACCGGTTTGAGGATAAGGTCGAAAAGGTCCGTCGCGGCGACGATCTGCCCCCGGGTGTGATGAAGATGGTAAAGGTCTTCATCGCCGTGAAGCGCAAGTTGCAGCCCGGCGACAAGATGGCCGGTCGTCACGGCAACAAGGGTGTGATCTCGAAGGTTGTCCCGATGGAGGACATGCCGTTCCTTGCGGACGGCACGCCGGTTGATTTCGTGCTGAACCCGCTGGGTGTGCCTTCGCGCATGAACGTGGGTCAGATCCTGGAAACCCACATGGGTTGGGCCGCACGCGGCATGGGTCTGCAGATCGACGAAGCGCTGGACGAATATCGTCGATCGGGCGACATGACCCCGGTGCGCGATGCCCTGAAAATCGCCTACGGTGACGACGTCTACGACGACGCTTTCGCGGGCCGCGATGAGGAGTCTTTGCTGGAGGCTGCGGGTAACGTGACCAAAGGTGTGCCGATTGCAACGCCCGTCTTTGACGGCGCGAAGGAAGCGGATGTGAACGATGCGCTGATCCGCGCGGGTTTCTCCACCTCCGGTCAGTCGAAGCTGTTCGACGGTCGTACCGGTGAACAGTTCGCCCGTGAGGTGACGGTGGGTGTCAAATACCTGCTGAAACTGCACCACCTTGTCGACGACAAGATCCACGCCCGGTCCACGGGCCCGTACTCCCTCGTCACGCAGCAGCCGCTGGGTGGTAAGGCGCAGTTCGGTGGTCAGCGCTTCGGTGAGATGGAGGTCTGGGCGCTTGAAGCTTACGGCGCCGCCTACACCTTGCAGGAAATGCTGACAGTGAAGTCGGATGACGTCGCGGGCCGGACCAAGGTCTACGAGAGCATCGTGAAGGGCGAGGACAACTTCGAAGCCGGCGTACCGGAATCGTTCAACGTTCTCGTCAAAGAGGTCCGCGGATTGGGCCTCAACATGGAACTCCTGGATGCGGAGGACGACGAAGGCGGCATCGCGGCTGAATAAGCCGGTGCCCCCGGGGCGGTCGGAAGATCGCCCCCGTCCCTTACGCGCCCTTAATTTCAAGGATTCGAAATGAACCAGGAACTGACTAACAACCCGTTTAACCCGCTGACGCCCCCCAAGGCATTTGATGAGATCAAGGTCTCGCTCGCAAGCCCCGAGCGGATCCTCAGCTGGTCCTACGGTGAGATCAAGAAGCCCGAGACGATCAACTACCGCACGTTCAAGCCCGAGCGGGACGGTCTGTTCTGTGCCCGTATCTTCGGGCCGATCAAGGACTACGAATGCCTCTGCGGCAAATACAAGCGGATGAAGTATCGCGGCGTTGTCTGCGAGAAATGCGGTGTGGAAGTTACGCTGCAAAAGGTCCGCCGTGAGCGCATGGGCCACATCGAACTGGCCGCCCCCGTCGCGCACATCTGGTTCCTCAAGTCGCTGCCGTCCCGCATCGGCCTGATGCTGGACATGACCCTGCGCGATCTGGAGCGGATCCTCTATTTCGAGAACTACGTGGTGATCGAGCCCGGCCTGACGGACCTGCAATACGGTCAGTTGATGGGCGAGGAAGAGTTCATGGACGCCCAGGACGCCTACGGCGCCGACGCGTTCCAGGCCAACATCGGTGCGGAAGCCATCCGCGAGATGCTGTCCCAGATCGACCTTGAGTCCGAGGCCAACCAGCTGCGCGAGGACCTCAAAGAGGCCACGGGTGAGCTGAAGCCGAAGAAGATCATCAAGCGTCTGAAGATCGTTGAGAGCTTCCTCGAGTCCGGAAACCGGCCCGAGTGGATGGTCATGACCGTTGTGCCCGTGATCCCGCCAGAGCTGCGCCCGCTGGTGCCGCTGGACGGGGGTCGTTTCGCGACGTCCGACCTCAACGATCTGTATCGCCGCGTGATCAACCGGAATAATCGCCTGAAGCGCCTGATCGAGCTTCGTGCGCCGGACATCATCATCCGCAACGAAAAGCGGATGTTGCAGGAATCCGTCGACGCGCTGTTCGATAACGGCCGCCGTGGCCGCGTGATCACGGGCGCCAACAAGCGCCCGCTGAAATCGCTGTCGGACATGCTGAAAGGCAAGCAGGGTCGTTTCCGCCAGAACCTTTTGGGGAAACGCGTCGACTTCTCGGGTCGTTCGGTGATTGTGACGGGTCCGGAGTTGAAGCTGCACCAGTGCGGCCTGCCGAAGAAGATGGCGTTGGAGCTGTTCAAGCCGTTCATCTACTCGCGGCTTGAGGCTAAAGGCCTGTCTTCCACCGTGAAGCAGGCCAAGAAGCTGGTCGAGAAAGAGCGCCCCGAGGTTTGGGATATCCTCGACGAGGTGATCCGAGAGCACCCGGTTCTGCTGAACCGCGCGCCCACGCTGCACCGTCTTGGCATCCAAGCGTTCGAGCCGGTTCTGATCGAAGGCAAGGCGATCCAGCTTCACCCGCTGGTCTGTTCCGCGTTTAACGCTGACTTCGACGGCGACCAGATGGCCGTGCACGTGCCGCTTTCGCTGGAAGCTCAGCTGGAAGCCCGCGTTCTGATGATGTCCACGAACAACGTTCTGTCGCCAGCCAACGGCGCGCCGATCATTGTTCCCTCGCAGGACATGATCCTTGGCCTCTACTACGTGACCCTGGCCCGTGAGGGCATGAAAGGCGAAGGCATGATCTTCGCCGACGTGGACGAAGTGCGTCACGCGCTCGACGCCGGTGAAATCCACCTGCACTCCAAGATCACGGCCCGCCTGCCGCAGATCGACGAGGAAGGTAACGAGATCATGGTGCGGTTTGAAACCACGCCCGGTCGCGTGATGTTGGGCGCGCTTTTGCCGCTGAACGCGAAGGCGCCCTTTGATCTGGTGAACCGTCTTCTGCGCAAGAAAGAGGTGCAGCAGGTCATCGACACCGTCTACCGCTATTGCGGTCAGAAAGAGTCGGTCATCTTCTGCGACCAGATCATGTCCATGGGCTTTAAGGAGGCGTTCAAAGCGGGCATCTCCTTCGGCAAGGACGACATGGTCATCCCCGACGACAAGTGGGAGCTGGTGGAAGACACCCGCGGCCAGGTGAAAGAGTTCGAACAGCAATACATGGATGGCCTGATCACCCAGGGCGAAAAGTACAACAAGGTCATCGATGCCTGGTCGAAAGCGAACGACAAGGTGACGGACGCCATGATGGGCACGATCTCGGCCTCCAAGCGGGACGAGAACGATGCCGAGATGGAGCCGAACTCGGTCTACATGATGGCCCACTCCGGTGCCCGTGGCTCGGTCACGCAGATGAAGCAGTTGGGCGGCATGCGCGGCCTGATGGCCAAGCCGAACGGCGAAATCATCGAGACGCCGATCATCTCGAACTTCAAGGAAGGTCTGACCGTTCTTGAGTACTTCAACTCTACCCACGGTGCCCGGAAAGGTCTGTCGGACACGGCGTTGAAAACGGCGAACTCGGGTTATCTGACGCGTCGTTTGGTCGACGTGGCACAGGACTGCATCGTGCGGATGGACGATTGCGGCACCAGCAACACGATCAAGGCCGAAGCGGCCGTGAACGATGGTGAAGTCGTGGCCTCGCTGGCCGAGCGTATTCTGGGCCGGACCGCGGGTGAAGATGTCTTCATCCCCGGCACGGACGAGATCATCGTTTCGCGCGGCGAGTTGATCGACGAGCGTAAAGCCGACGCGGTGGAAGCCGCTGGCGTGACCACGATGCAGATGCGCTCTCCGCTGACCTGTGAGGCGGAAGAGGGTGTTTGTGCGACTTGCTACGGTCGTGACCTGGCACGCGGCACGAAGGTGAACACCGGCGAAGCCGTGGGCATCATCGCGGCTCAGTCGATTGGTGAGCCCGGCACACAGCTGACGATGCGGACGTTCCACATCGGCGGCGTGGCCCAGGGTGGTCAGCAGTCCTTCCAGGAGGTCAACGTCGACGGTACGGTCGAATTCCGCAACGCCAACATGCTGCGGAATGCCAATGGCGAAAACGTCGTCATGGGCCGGAACATGGTTCTGGCGATCATGGACGACCAGGGCTCGGAGCGTGCGTCGTTCAAGCTGGGGTACGGTACCAACGTCCTTGTCGAGGATGCGGCCAAAGTGACCCGGGGCGATCGCCTGTTCGAATGGGATCCTTACACCTTGCCGATCATCGCCGAAGCGGCGGGCACGGCAAAGTTCGTGGACCTCGTCTCGGGCATCTCGATCCGGGATGAGACGGACGATGCCACCGGCATGACCCAGAAGATCGTCGCGGATTGGCGCACGGCCCCCAAAGGCAATGAGCTGAAGCCCGAGATCATCATCGCGGGCGAAGACGGAGAGCCGATGCGCAACGATCAGGGCAACCCGGTCACCTACACGATGTCCGTGGATGCGATTCTTTCCATCGAGGAAGGCAATAGTGTTCAGGCAGGTGACGTGATCGCGCGGATCCCGCGGGAAGGGGCGAAGACGAAGGACATCACCGGTGGTCTGCCGCGTGTGGCCGAACTCTTCGAGGCGCGTCGTCCCAAGGACCACGCGATCATCGCGGAAATCGATGGCTACGTGAAATTCGGCCGTGACTTCAAGAACAAGCGCCGGATCGGCATTGTTCCTGCGGACGAAAGCCTGGAGCCCGTCGAATACATGGTGCCCAAGGGCAAGCACATTCCTGTGGCCGAAGGCGACTTCGTTCAGGTTGGTGACTACATCATGGACGGCAACCCCGCGCCCCACGACATCCTCGCGGTGTTGGGGGTTGAGGCTCTGGCCGATTACATGATCGCCGAGGTGCAGGACGTCTACCGTCTTCAGGGCGTGAAGATCAACGATAAGCACATCGAGGTTATCGTGCGTCAAATGCTCCAGAAGTGGGAGATCCAGGATTCGGGCGAGACCACGCTGCTCAAAGGCGAGCACGTGGATAAGGCCGAGTTCGATGCCGCCAACGCCAAGGCTGTCCGTGACGGTCGTCGCCCCGCTCAGGGTGAGCCGATCTTGCTTGGCATCACCAAGGCGTCGCTGCAGACCCGCAGCTTCATCTCTGCCGCCTCCTTCCAGGAGACGACGCGCGTCCTCACCGAGGCGTCTGTTCAGGGCAAGAAGGACAAGCTGGTTGGTCTGAAAGAGAACGTCATCGTGGGCCGCCTGATCCCGGCGGGCACGGGTGGGGCCACCCATGATGTGGAGCGCATCGCCAAGTCCCGTGACCAGGTCGTCATCGACGCGGCCCAGGCCGAGGCGGAAGCTGCGGCGGCTCTGGCCGCTCCGGTGATGGAAGAAGAAGCTTCGGGCGACGCTGCTGAATAAGGCGCCGCGCCTGTGAATTGGAAACGCCCCGTTGGAAACAGCGGGGCGTTTTCGTTTGGGCCTACGCCGTCGGCAAAACCTCAACCCCGCGCACAAGGATGATCTCGCAGCCACTGACGATGGAGCCGTCGGTGCGCGATGTGGAAGACCGCCAGGGGCCCATCGTGTCGCCCGTGACGTTGACCAAATAGCCGACGATCCGCACCCGCTGCCCGACCTCCACGGCCAACAATGCTTCCCGTGCGGCGTCCGAGGCGGGGATCAGGTGGTTGTTGGTGATCTGATGTTGCCAGTTCCGGGGCAGGCTGCTGACATCGTCGATGCGCAAGTTCAGGACCCGCCGCCCGGCGGTGAACCGCATGTGGTTGGTCATACCGTCCTCGGCCATCGCTCCCCAGACGATGCCCAGATCAAGCGGCGAGATCTGGTTCGCGCCGCGTCCCCGAAAGGCGCGCCGGGACACGACGAGGCCATCAATCGCATAGGCATAGAGCAATTCGGCCTGGAACCCGTCGGCCACATCCACGATCTGCGCGGGAACGGCGGTTTGCAGGGGCGCGCCGTCTGGCGCGCGGCCCAGTGGGGTCGCGGGCAATTGCGCCATGTCCACCGTGATCGGCGTTTCAAGCGGCGGCTCTTGGCTGCCGGCAGCCAGCGACAGGACGCCCGCGAACATCACGCCGCAAAACAGCAACGGCATATCGCTTTTGTCCAACATGCTTGGGTCCTCCGGTTATCGGTCAGCCGAAGGCTACGGGCCGGATGGGGCGAAAGCAGGGCACCTGCCTAGCGGAAATGGGGCCAGCCAAGCCCTTGCAGTTCCTGCCGCCTCCGCTACCGTCAAGGTCCCACCGCAAGCGAGAGTGCCATGACATCTGACGCCAATCCTGCCCTCGACTACCTTGAGTTCACGTCCCCCGACGTGGAGGCGACCCAGGCCTTTTTCACCGAGGCCTTCGGGTGGAGCTACATCGATTATGGCCCCGATTACAAAGACATCCAGGGCGCAGGCCTTGGCGGCGGGATTGAACGTGGGGCCTTGCGCGCGCCTTTGCCGGTGGTGCGGACCGACGATCTGGAGGCCATGCTGGACCGCGTGAAAGCGGCGGGCGCCGAGATCACGCAGGAGATTTTCGCCTTTCCCGGCGGGCGCAGGTTCCAATTCAAAGAACCCGGCGGCACCGAGATGGCGGTTTGGACCACGGTCGATACCGATGGATGAGCTAAGCGACATCGCCGCTGCGGCGAAAGCCCTCGCCTCGGACATCGCGCCCGGTATGGCGCTGGTGCCCAAGTACGGCGGAGAGGTCTTCGTGCCCGACCCTGCCAACCCCAAGGCCTTCGTGGGCGGCGTATTCCTCTACAAAGATCACGTCTCGGTCGAGTTTTCGCAAGGCGCGACCCTCGACGATCCCGGCGGCCATCTGGAAGGCAAGGGCAAGGCGCGGCGGCACGTGAAACTGCACACGCTCTCAGACATCGACGGCAAGGATCTTGCCGCGGTCCTGCGCCAAGTCCTGACCTAAGGCGTTCCGCCAAAAACCTGAGGAACAGCTTTTGGGGGAGCGCCGTGCACGGTTTAATCGTTGCACGCGCCCCGCCTCTATCTGATGTCTCAGGTTAAAGGCGGGACGCTTTAACCCAAGGGGGATTCCCCAACCGGGCCATTTCGCCTAACTTTTGCCCAACCGACCCGGTAGAGGCGTCCCATGAGTGCTGTGAACAAGATCATTGGCGTGTGCCGTTTCTCGTACCTGGGCGACGCGGGCTTTCGCACCCTGAAGGGCGGGGCCGAGGAAGCGGCGAAGGTGCTTTATGCGCCGGGCCGGATGCAGCGCCGGTTTGCGTATTTTGAGAACATCTGCCTGCCCTCGCTGGCCGTGCAGACGGACCCGGATTTCGTGCTGGTGGCACTGATTGGTGACACGATGCCGTTCCATTTCCGCAAACGCCTCAAGCGGCTGGCCGACAAATACCCGTTTCTGCGCGTCGCCACGCTGGAGGCCGCCGGGCCGCTGAATTCCACCCGCCGCGCGTTTCGGCGCGGGCTGGACGAGGAGGAGGCGGATTTCATCACCGGCTTCCGGCTGGATGATGACGACGCCGTGGGCATGGATTATATCGAGCGGACGCGCGAGATTTCTGACAACCTGATCAAGCTGAATTGGGCCACCAAGGACGTGCCCGCCGCCGTGTGTTTTCACCGCGGCATCTACTGGGACATGAAGCGGGATGAAGAGCAGTTTTGGGACTACTCGGAACCGCAGCCGCTGGGGCTTGCCTCTGCGATGATCCACCACCCCGACAGCCAGCACAACATCTACCGCTGGAACCACCGCAAGCTGGCGTGCAACGCGCGCTGCTGGATCGACCCGCACGAATACATGTTCGTCCG
Organism: Gymnodinialimonas sp.; assembly: GCF_059726805.1. Classification (NCBI taxonomy): domain Bacteria; kingdom Pseudomonadati; phylum Pseudomonadota; class Alphaproteobacteria; order Rhodobacterales; family Paracoccaceae; genus Gymnodinialimonas; species Gymnodinialimonas sp. Next base: position 4,381,372 of record NZ_AP041059.1, on the reverse strand, counting down.
CACGCTGCACGGGCATAATGACTCTGACCGCTCCATCCCACCGGGCGCGCGGGCCCTGCCCGATTGGCAGGCGCGCAAGCTGTTCCGGGAACGCTTCGGCCTCAACCCGAAGCGGCTGCTGCCGATGATGAAGAAACTGCAGGAAGAAGGCTCGGGCATGGCGCGTCAGTTGGCGGCAGAAGCGCGGGCCGACATGGACGACGGCTCCGATGGCCCGGACGGCGAGGCGGAATGACCCCCAACCTCAAGGGGTCCCTCTTCATGATGGGATCCATGGCGGCGTTTACGTTGAACGACACGGTCGTGAAACTGCTGGCCGACGATTTGCCCCTGTTCCAGATTGTGTTCCTGCGCGGGCTTCTGACGACAGTGATGCTTACGGCGACGGTGGCGGCATTCGGCAAGCTGAGCTTCCACATCCCGCGCGGTGATCGGGGCAAGCTGGCCCTGCGCACGTTCTTTGAGGTGGTGGCCATGGTCACGTTCCTCACCGCGCTGATCAACATGCAGATCGCCAATGCGACCGCGATCCTTTCGGCCCTGCCTCTGGCGGTGACCCTGGGCGCGGCGCTGCTATTCAACGAACCCGTCGGCTGGCGCCGCCTCAGCGCAATCTGCGTGGGCGCGTTTGGCGTGTTGCTGATCGTGCAGCCGGGCGCAGAGGGCTTCAACGTCTACTCTCTGCTGGCCTTGGCCACGGTGGCGCTGGTCGCAGGCCGCGATCTGGTGACCCGCAGCTTCTCGGACGGATTGCCGTCAATGACCGTTGCGGTCATCACGGCGCTCGCGATCTGCCTGTTCGGCGGCGTCATGTCGGTGACCGAAGAATGGGTGGCCGTCAGCCCCACCAACCTGGCGCTTCTGGCGCTCGCCTCCTGCTTCATCATCGGCGGCTACGTCTTCTCCATCCTCGTGATGCGCGTCGGAGAGGTCGCGGTGACCGCCCCATTCCGCTATACCTCGCTGGTATTCGCGCTGATCGCGGGCTGGCTGATCTTCGCCGAGTTCCCGAACGCGCTGGCGCTGACGGGGGCATTGATTGTGGTGGCAACGGGAGTGTTCACGTTGATCCGGGAAAGGCAGGTCAAACATGGCTGAGGGTGTGCTGATCCAAGGCCTGTGCCGGTTCTCGTTCCCCTGCACGGGCGGGTTCAAGAAGTATCACGAAAGCCTGGAAGAACGCCGCGCCGCGCTTTACGCGCCCAAGCGGCTGGACGAACGGACGTTGTGGTTCGAGCATATTTTCCTGCCCCCGCTGCGCGCGCAGACGGACAAGGATTTCACCCTGCACCTGCTACTTGGCGAAGACTTCCCCGACCCTTGGCGCAGCCGCGTAGAGGCCGCCATCGCAGACATCCCCCAGGTTCAGGCCCATTGGCGCGAGCCCGGCGATCACCGCGCCATTTGCCGGGATGTCATGTGGGGCGGGCGTGATCTGAACCGCGCCGTGGTGGCAGAGTTCCGGCTGGATGACGACGACGCCGTGGCGGTGGACTACGTCCAACAGCTGCGCCGGGGCTGGGGCAAAATGGCAAAGCTGGCGAATTTCCACGGGCGCGTGGCGCTGGATCACGGCAAGGGCATGGTGCTGGAGGCCCAAGACGACGGGTCGATCACGCCGCATCTTCTCAACACCCATTGCTGGTCGGCGGGGCTCGCGATTTACCTCAAGCCCGATGACGAGGCCATCGTGATGGACTTCCCCCATCACAAGATCTGGGCGCGAGTGCCCTTCGTGAACCTCACCGACAGCGTGATGTTCATCCGCGGCGATCACGCCCACAACGACGCGAAGACGCCCTTTGGCGCGGGCCAGCCGATCCCGTTCAAACCCGAGGATATCGCGCCGATGATCCAACGCCGTTTCGCCATTGATTTCGCTGCATTCCAAGCGGAATGGCAGGCGTTGACGCGATAGGCGGGGGCGGCTGTTGACAGCCCTAGGGACTCCGCCTATACGGCGCGCATCTGGCTAGGACATCGCTTTGTCCCGCAATGCCAAACTACAGTTCTGAGTGGCCACGATCCGAGCACTTTTATCGCTTTGATCCTCTGGAAATTCGACCGCGGCGTCCTCCAGGTAGGGAAGGGACACTCGCGGTTTTGGTGTTGTCCGTGCGGTTTGGCCACGCATGGGGCGCCAAAGATGAAAATGAGCAAACCGGGGAGACCCCATGCCAACGATCCAACAGCTGATCCGCAAACCGCGGCAGCCTAAAATTAAGCGCTCCAAGTCCCAGCACATGGAAGGCTGCCCGCAGAAGCGCGGCGTCTGCACGCGCGTCTACACCACCACGCCCAAGAAGCCGAACTCGGCCATGCGGAAAGTCGCCAAGGTGCGCCTGACCAATGGTTTTGAGGTCATCAGCTACATCCCCGGTGAAAGCCACAACCTGCAAGAGCACTCGGTTGTTCTGATCCGTGGCGGTCGTGTGAAAGACCTTCCCGGTGTGCGGTATCACATCCTGCGCGGTGTTCTCGATACGCAAGGCGTCAAAGACCGTCGCCAGCGTCGTTCGAAGTACGGCGCCAAGCGCCCCAAATAAGAAGAGGATTGAGCGATGTCGCGTCGTCACGCCGCCGAGAAACGCCAGGTCCTGCCCGACGCCAAGTTTGGCGATATGGTCCTGACCAAATTCATGAACAACCTGATGATCGACGGCAAGAAATCCGTCGCTGAGCGGATTGTTTACAACGCCTTTGACCGCGTCGAAGGCAAGCTGAAGCGCGCGCCCGTGGAAGTGTTCCACGAAGCGCTGGAAAACATCAAACCCGCCGTGGAAGTCCGCTCCCGCCGTGTGGGGGGTGCTACCTACCAGGTGCCCGTCGATGTGCGCCCCGAGCGCCGCGAAGCTTTGGCGATCCGCTGGTTGATCAACGCCAGCCGCGCCCGCAACGAGAACACCATGGAAGAGCGTCTGGCCGGTGAGCTGGTCGATGCCGTCAACATGCGTGGTTCCGCCGTCAAGAAGCGCGAAGACACCCACAAGATGGCCGACGCCAACCGCGCGTTCAGCCACTACCGCTGGTAATTTCTTGGCGCCGGGTTATCTCGGCGTCCACAAGCGATCAGGCGGCCCCGTCCGGGGGCCGCTTCCCCGTTTAAACTTTAGTCTTAGGACACCCCCATGGCACGCGATTATCCCCTGGAGCGCTACCGCAACTTCGGCATCATGGCCCACATCGACGCAGGTAAGACCACCTGCTCCGAGCGGATCCTGTATTACACCGGCAAATCCCACAACATCGGCGAAGTGCACGACGGTGCGGCCACGATGGACTGGATGGAGCAGGAGCAGGAGCGTGGCATCACGATCACCTCGGCTGCCACCACCACCTTCTGGGAGCGGACCGAAAACGGCACAGAGCCCGATTCCGAAAAGCACCGCCTGAACATCATCGACACCCCCGGCCACGTGGACTTCACCATTGAAGTCGAGCGTTCGCTGGCTGTTCTTGACGGTGCCGTTTGCGTGCTTGACGCCAACGCGGGCGTGGAGCCGCAGACCGAAACGGTGTGGCGTCAGGCCGACCGCTACAAGGTTCCGCGGATGGTGTTCGTCAACAAGATGGACAAGATCGGCGCAGACTTCTTCAACTGCGTCCACATGATTGAAGACCGCACCGGCGCGCGCGCTGTGCCCATCGGTATCCCGATCGGCGCAGAGACCGAGCTTGAGGGTCTGATCGACCTCGTCACCATGGAAGAGTGGCTGTGGCAGGGCGAAGATCTGGGCGCGTCCTGGATCAAGGCTCCGATCCGCGACAGCCTGAAGGACATGGCTGACGAATGGCGCGGCAAGATGATCGAGGCGGCCGTCGAAATGGACGACGACGCCATGATGGAATACCTGGAAGGCAACGAGCCTGATGTGCCGACCCTGCGCAAACTGCTGCGCAAGGGCACGCTGGACATGGCCTTCGTGCCGGTCCTGGGCGGTTCCGCGTTCAAGAACAAAGGCGTGCAGCCGCTGCTGAACGCTGTGGTCGACTACCTGCCGAGCCCGCTCGACGTGGTGGACTACATGGGCTTCAAACCCGGTGACGAGACGGAAACCCGGAACATCGCGCGCCGCGCCGACGACGACATGGCCTTCTCTGGCCTCGCGTTCAAAATCATGAACGACCCCTTCGTGGGCTCCTTGACGTTTGTCCGGATCTACTCCGGCCAGCTGCGCAAGGGCGACAACATGATCAACTCGACCAAGCAGAACAACGAGCGTGTTGGTCGGATGATGATGATGCACTCCAACAACCGCGAAGAGATCGATGAAGCCTTCGCCGGCGACATCATCGCGCTGGGTGGCCTGAAGAACACCACGACCGGTGATACGCTCTGCGACAAGAACGACCCCGTCGTTCTTGAAACCATGACGTTCCCCGAGCCGGTGATCGAGATCGCGGTCGAGCCCAAGACAAAGGCGGACCAGGAGAAGATGGCGATGGCGCTGCAGCGTCTGTCGGCGGAAGATCCCTCGTTCCGCGTGGAAACGGACCTCGAGTCCGGCCAGACCATCATGCGTGGCATGGGCGAATTGCACCTCGACATCCTCGTCGACCGCATGAAGCGCGAGTTCAAGGTTGAAGCTAACATCGGTGCCCCCCAGGTGGCCTACCGCGAGACCATCGGTCACGAGGTGGAGCATACCTACACCCACAAGAAGCAGTCGGGTGGTTCGGGCCAATACGCCGAAGTCAAGCTGCTCATCCAGCCGACGGAGCCGGGCGAAGGCTACTCGTTCGAGTCCAAAATCGTCGGTGGTGCGGTGCCGAAGGAATACATTCCGGGCGTCGAGAAGGGCATTAAGTCCGTCATGGACAGCGGTCCGCTTGCGGGCTTCCCCGTGATCGACTTCAAGGTTCAGCTGCTGGACGGCAAGTTCCACGACGTGGACTCCTCGGTCCTCGCGTTCGAGATCGCATCCCGCATGGGCATGCGTGAAGGGATGCGGAAGGCCGGCGCCAAGCTGCTGGAGCCGATCATGAAGGTCGAGGTGATCACGCCCGAGGATTACACCGGTGGCATCATCGGCGACCTCACGTCCCGTCGCGGTCAGGTGCAGGGTCAGGATACGCGCGGCAACGCCATCGCGATCGACGCCTTCGTGCCGCTGGCCAACATGTTCGGCTACATCAACACGCTGCGCTCCATGTCTTCGGGCCGCGCGCAGTTCTCGATGCAGTTCGACCACTACGAGCCCGTTCCGCAGAACATCTCGGACGAGATCCAAGCGAAATACGCCTAACCGGGGGGGCCACGGCCCCCGCCGACCCCCCGTAGGGTGCGCATTCATCGCGCATCCGACACCACATAAAGGAGGCCATCTCATGGCAAAGGAAAAGTTTGAACGCTCTAAGCCGCATGTGAACATCGGCACGATTGGGCACGTTGACCACGGCAAGACGACGCTGACGGCGGCGATTACGAAGCAGTTTGGCGATTTTCAGGACTACGCGTCGATTGACTCGGCTCCGGAAGAGCGGGCACGGGGGATCACGATCTCGACGGCGCACGTGGAGTATGAGACCGAGAACCGCCACTACGCCCACGTCGACTGCCCCGGCCACGCCGACTATGTGAAGAACATGATCACCGGTGCCGCCCAGATGGACGGCGCGATCCTGGTGGTGAACGCCGCTGACGGCCCGATGCCCCAGACCCGCGAGCACATCCTGCTCGGTCGCCAGGTCGGCATCCCCTACATGGTCGTCTACATGAACAAGGTGGACCAGGTCGACGACGAGGAGCTGCTGGAACTGGTGGAGATGGAGATCCGCGAGCTGCTGTCCTCCTACGAGTACCCCGGCGACGACATCCCCGTCATTCCCGGCTCGGCGCTCGCCGCTCTGGAAGGCCGCGACGACAACATCGGCAAGGATTCCATCGACGCGCTGATGGCGGCCGTGGACGAGTACATCCCGACGCCCGCGCGCGCCGTGGACCAGCCGTTCCTGATGCCGATCGAGGACGTGTTCTCGATCTCGGGTCGTGGTACGGTTGTGACCGGTCGCGTCGAGCGTGGCGTGATCAACGTCGGCGACGAGATCGAGATCGTGGGCATCCGCGACACGTCGAAGACGACCTGCACGGGCGTGGAAATGTTCCGCAAACTGCTGGATCGCGGTGAGGCGGGCGACAACATCGGCGCGCTTCTGCGCGGTGTGGACCGTGACGGGATCGAGCGCGGGCAGGTTCTCTGCAAGCCCGGCTCCGTGACGCCGCACACCAAGTTCGAGGCCGAGGCCTATATCCTGACCAAAGACGAGGGTGGCCGCCACACGCCGTTCTTCGCCAACTACCGTCCGCAGTTCTACTTCCGCACGACGGATGTGACGGGCACGGTCGAGCTGCCCGCGGGCACGGAGATGGTGATGCCGGGCGACAACCTGAAGTTCAACGTCGAGCTGATCGCACCGATCGCGATGGAAGACGGCCTGCGCTTCGCCATCCGCGAAGGCGGCCGCACCGTCGGTGCTGGTGTTGTGGCAAAGATCATCGAGTAAGGTCGCGTTTCCATAGGAAACGCTGGCCAGTGGGCCTTGGGTGGCAGTGTTGTTTGGCGAAGCCAAACCGCACGAGAGCCCAAGGCAGCACCCGGCTGCAACTCAAGGAAAGGCCGCCTCTTGGGGCGGCCTTTGTCATGAGAGGGTAATCGATCTAGCGATTGAAGAAACTCAGGAAAGGCCATTCTTCGGGGTGGCCTTTTTGTGACTGCTCAAACCTGCTCAAGCTTGAGCAGTCTTATAATATACTGATATAAAACGATAAAAAAACCGCGTTAACCTGCTGTTAACCGCGCACCTACCGCCGCCCCACCCGGGCGGCCTTTTTGCTTGCCCTGCCTCAAAGCGTGCAGAGCTTGTGCAAACTTGCACCAGAGGGTCAAACCCCCACCAAGAATATTTTTCACATTATAGTAGAAGAATAAGAAGGGGCGTGAGGCCCGCGCGATCGGTCACCCCAAATAGTTCCTAGCCGTGGCGCAGGAATAGGTAGCCACGCCTCGACACCTCTACCTGCCATTGGACTTCATGCTCCGCTGCGACCGTCTTGCAGGCCTCCACATTGGAAGCTTCATCTGCGATGAGGAGCCAACCGCCTTTCGCCACATGATCGAGCATCTTTCCGAGAACCGCGCGCCGCGACGGGCCGTCCAGCATGTGCAACGTCCGGTCGATCAAAACGACATTGAAGACACCATTCGGCGTGAAGGTCGCGATATCCGCTACGATGCCCTCAATAGACAGACCTTCTTTCTTGGCGACGCGCTGCAGGTCACGGATCCCATTGGCGGATAGATCCACGCCGACCACGCGGTGGCCTTTCCTGGCGATGAAAATCGCATCGCGCCCCTGTCCGCAACCGACGTCCAGGATGCGGGCGTTTTGCTTTTCAAACCGATCAAAGAAATCGGTGAAGATGGGAGTGGGCTCCCCCAGGGCGTCTCGGGTCTCGCCGTAGAGTTTGTCGTAATCGTATGCCATGGGATCAGCGCTAATGGATTGGCGACTGGATGGCTAAGTAAAACGACCCAGCAATCGACGTCGCTACTTCACAGAGCCGCCGTTGCGAGCGCCGAGATGGCGCCTACCCGAAGGCTGCAGTCTGCCTCGGATCTGCGTGCAAGGGCGGGACTTGGTGCAGGGTTGTCGTCGATGGCGCGTCACATTTTGTCCGCAGCATCCGCGCGAATGCCGCGAAGATCTGCTGCATTGGGGCGGTCTTATAGGGGAAGGTCTCTGTGCAATCCATGTCGTGGACGATGAGGGCGTTGTCGGCCTCGAATACCACCAGATTACCCTCTGCATCCTCCGCGCAGTCCACGCCGACGTAGTCGAGCCCGAGGCTTTGGTAGAGGGCCTCGAAGGCGCGCGCGTGGCGGGGGGCGAAATCGTCCGCGAAACCCGCCATGAAGGCGGCTTCCTCGGCGCGTTTTGCGGCCGAGCCGGACATGTCGGCGTTCATGTACCAGACGTCCCAGTGGTCCGAGATGGCCATGTGGCAGGGGTAGGGGACGCCATCGACCAGGATGACGCGGTATTTGCGAAACAAGCCGTCGCCTGGTCCGGCGTAGTTGATGAACTCGCTGACGAAAAACGTGGGCTCCTCGCGGGCGTCAAGGTAGTCGAGGAAGTCCGCGCGTGAGGTGATTTTTTGCAAACCCTGACCGGCGTGGGAGCCTGCGGGCCGGACGACATAGGGATAGGGGCCCGCGCCGTGCAGAAACGCCGCTTCCCACCCGTCTTGTAATGCCGCGCACAGGTCCGCGCGATCCACGCTGACAGTCTTGGGCAAACGCAGGCCAGGGACGGCGCCGAGGAGCGCGGGGAGCCTGTCCCGCTCCGGCTTGATCAGGCGGGCGGGGAGGTTGAGGACCGGCGCGTCGGAGGCCTGGCTGAGGGCGCGAACGCGGTCGAAGGTTTTATGGGCGTCGGCTGCATCAGCGGGGGCGGCGCAGAAGGCGACGTCGTGCGCGGGCAGGGTGAGGGTGGCATCATCAGCAGGATCGTGGGGCAGGTAGAGGGTGATGATCGTGACGCCTTTGCCCGGCAGCAGGAACTCGACCGGCGTATTGCCGCCCATGTGGATCGGCGCGGCAAAGACGAGCAGGGTCAGCGGCGCATTTGGGTGACCGTGGGTGCGGTAGGCGGCGCAGATTTCCAGCGCTTCGGCCTGGCGCGCGAGCCCGCCGTGCAGGTCCCCCTGCAATTGATCGATTGTCGAGAGATCCATCAGCGCGCCCGCCCGCGTGGCGCGGTGCTGGCAGAGCACGGAAAGCTCCTCCCGGAAGGCGGTAAGATCCACGCCACCGTAGGCGAATTTGGTCAAGAGGGCGGTCCCGAGGCGTGTCTGAGGTTCCATTCTGGCTCCTGTTGTGATCGCTCCAGCCTCGCCGAGGTTCCTTAAGGTTTGGTGTAGGGCTTCGCGTTTTGGGCCGCACCGTCCCAAGGCAGGCTTGCTCAAGCTTGAGCACCCAGGTCAACTATCTGTTAACAAACGAAAACCCGATTCCCGTTAACCCATTATTAACCTCCCACAAACCTCCTCAAAGCTGCGAGGAGGGCGTTGCGCGTCCAAGACGCGCGATGCCCGAGGAGGGGGTGAGGGCGAGGGACGAGGGACACCCGCACGCAAGAGGCCCGGAGAAACCTCCGGGCCTCTGCAGCACGTCGCGGGTGGTGCGGGGTCACATGATGAAGTCGAAATGGTCGACGTACATCTCTGCCGAGGGATCGAGCTCTATCAGCATCTTCATATCCTCGGTCATGTCCTTGCCCTGGAACGGATCGGAGTGATCGCCGTAGATCAGATCGGCATCCCAGAATTCGGTCTTCTCCTGCTCAATCGTTTTGCCGTCGGGATCCAAGGTCTCTTCGGAAATCACGTTGCCGTCCTTGTCCTTCTTGACGGTCGTGACGTTGCCATCGGCATCAACGGTTTGCGTGGTCGTCGAGCCGTCTTCGTGTTTGGTCATCGTGGAGGCTTCCACGGTGTTTCCCTCCGCGTCGGTGACAGAGGTTTCCATGCGCTTGGTTTTCACCGAGCCGTCGGGATTGTATTCCGTGTGGGTCGAACTCGTCTCCTGACCTTTGCCCTCTCCCTCCGAGCAGGTCACCGTGTGGCTGGAATAGACCGTTTGGCCAGAGCTATCGCTGGTCGTGGAGGACGTGGTTGTCGTCCAGGCGCCGGTGTCGCCGTCAACGTCCGTATGGAAGGTTCCGTTCCTGGAGCCGGAGTCTGTGCTGGCCATCTTTAAATTCCTTAATTCAATTCAATTTTTATGTGTCGGAGCCAAAAAACAGTCGTGTCGGTCCAGCGCCTTGTCGCTGTCTTGACGCATGGGCCAACTTGGGCCAACTGCGGGAAACCTCCGCCGGGCCCAGACGATCGGACCTCGATGATCTAACCCCCGGGGATATCGGTGAACTGCCCCCTTGCCAGCCTCCGCGACTCCGCCTATACGCGCGCATGTCCAGACGGGTGCGCCATTCGCGCGCCCTTCTTTGTTGGACCAACGCGCCCACAGTGGCGCAGAAAATAAAGACGCGATGAGGGTGTGCGATGAGCGCCCATCCTCCTCTCCGATCTAGGCCCTCTTAAAAGGGTGATAGAATGGCAGTTGCTAGCCAGAATATCCGCATTCGCCTGAAGGCGTTTGACTACCGGGTTCTCGACGCTTCCACACAGGAAATCGTGAACACCGCAAAGCGCACAGGCGCACAGGTTCGCGGGCCCATCCCGCTTCCCAACAAGATCGAGAAGTTCACGGTTCTCCGTGGCCCGCACGTGGACAAGAAGTCCCGCGATCAGTGGGAAATCCGGACGCACAAGCGTCTGTTGGACATTGTCGATCCGACCCCCCAGACCGTGGACGCGCTGATGAAGCTCGACCTCGCGGCTGGCGTGGATGTCGAGATCAAGGTTTAAGGAGGGCTACTGATCATGTTGCGCTCTGGTGTAATCGCGAAGAAGGTCGGGATGACCCGCCTCTTCATGGAAGACGGCAAGCAGATCCCTGTAACCGTTCTTCAGATGGAAAAAGTTCAGGTTGTGGCCAAGAAGACCACCGACTCTGACGGCTATTCGGCTGTTCAGTTGGGGGCGGGCACAGCCAAGGCAAAGCGGACCACGGCGCCGATGCGCGGTCACTTCGCAAAGGCCAACGTAGAGCCCAAGCGCAAGCTTGTGGAATTCCGCGTCGACCCCGACAACCTCATTGAAGTGGGCGAGGAAATCATCGCCGACCATTACTTTGAGGGCCAGTTCGTGGACGTCACGGGCACCTCGATCGGTAAGGGTTTCGCCGGTGCCATGAAGCGGCACAACTTCGGCGGTCTGCGCGCAACGCACGGTGTGTCGATCTCGCACCGCTCCCACGGCTCCACCGGTCAGTGTCAGGACCCCGGCCGCGTCTTCAAAGGTAAGAAGATGGCAGGTCACATGGGTGCGGCGCGTGTCACCACGCAGAACCTGCAGGTTGTGCGCACCGACACGGATCGCGGTCTGATCATGATCAAAGGCGCTGTTCCAGGCTCCAAAGGGGGTTGGGTGACGGTCAAGGATGCGGTCAAGAAGCCGTTCCCCGAGAACGCCATTCTGCCCGCCGCCCTGGCATCCGCCGCCGCTGAAGCCGCGAAAGCCGCTGAAGAGGCCGCCGCCGCCGCAGCAGCAGAGGCAGAAGCCGCCGCCGCAGAAGCAGCCGCCGCAGAGCAAGCAGCGATGGAGGCCGCCGAGGCCGACGCGCCTGAGGGCGATGCAGAACAGAAGGACGGTGAATAAGATGAAAGTCGACGTAATCAAACTTGACGGCGGCAAAGCCGGCTCGGTCGACCTGGACGAGGCCCTGTTCGGCCTTGAGCCGCGCGCCGACATCCTGCACCGTGTCGTCCGTTGGCAGCGCAACAATGCGCAGGCCGGCACCCACAAGGTGAAAACGCGCCGTGAGGTCAGCTACTCCACCAAGAAGATCTATCGCCAGAAGGGCACCGGCGGCGCACGCCACGGCGCACGCTCGGCTCCGATCTTCCGCGGGGGTGGTGTCTACAAGGGCCCAACGCCACGTAGCCACGGTCACGAGCTGACGAAGAAGTTCCGCAAGCTGGGTCTGAAGCACGCGCTGTCGGCCAAGGCCGCAGAAGGCCGCCTGGTGGTGATCGAGTCCATCGCGATGGACGACGCCAAGACCTCTGCCCTCGCCAAACAGGTGAAGGAGATGGGTTGGAAGCGGGCGCTGATCATCGACGGGTCGGACGTGGACGCAAACTTCGCCCAGGCCGCGCGCAACATCGAGGGTCTCGATGTGCTGCCGTCCATGGGCGCCAACGTCTATGACATCCTCAAGCGTGACACCCTGGTGATCACGAAAGCGGGTGTCGAAGCACTGGAGGCTCGGTTGAAATGAGCGCAGACGCAAAGCACTACGACGTGATCCGCAAGCCGCTGATCACCGAGAAAACCACGATGGCGTCCGAGAACGGCGTCGTGGCGTTCGAAGTGGCCATCGACAGCAACAAGCCGCAGATCAAAGAGGCCGTTGAGGCCGTCTTTGGCGTGAAGGTGAAGGCCGTGAACACGACCATCACCAAAGGCAAGGTCAAGCGTTTCCGGGGCCAGTTGGGCACCCGCAAGGACGTGAAGAAGGCCTACGTGACGCTCGAAGAGGGCAACACGATTGACGTGAGCACTGGGCTGTAAGCTTCGCGTTTACGGTTGAGAGATTGAGAGCCCCGGCTGCTGGAGAGGCGGTCGGGGTTTTTTTGACTGCTATGGGTATCTTCGTCCTATTGTATGATATTCTGACAGGTGCATATTTTTGGCTATTCGTTCATCAGAAACGGCTATCGGGAGGGGTGAATTTGGATTGGGAAAAGGCTAGCGCTACCGCGACAATTCTAACGTTAATCTCAAGCACATTAATTGGCGCATACGGCGTTTTCTTGGGGCAAAGTGCGATAAATCAGGTCGCCGACTTTGAGAGTGCTAGAATTCAGCCACTGATTCAAATCACATCCAGTCGCGGCCCAACCGAAGAGGTTGCGTTCATCAATATTGGCTTCGGCCCGGCCATCATCGAAAGCGTTCACTTAGCACGACCAACGACTTCCGGATCGGTAGCGGTTCTTCACTATACTGAGGAGACCGGATACCACGATATCGAGGAGTTTTTGCGCATTGCCGCACACAACAGGCGCTTTGAAGATTTTGAGCCTGCCCTGATGGGAATTCCGCGGCCCAACGCAGCATACGCTGTTGGCGAGGGTGCGCCGTTCTTTACGATTTCAGACGTTCTTGATCGCAGTCCGGAATGGAGAGAAGAGTACCGCCGACTTTTCCAGGACCTTGTAGCGTCTACCATGGTCTGTGTAACGTATCGCTCGTTGGATGGCGTCCAACACGAGGCACACCGACACGGCGGTTGTGATGTCTCGAGAGTTGCGCAGTAGGGCACTCACGGAACACAGAGTTTTTCGATTGCTCCGCTAGGCCAAGCGATGCATTTTTGTGGGTGGTTGCATAAAGCACCTCGACATCTTTCTTGACCCCCACCCCCACCCCCACACCCCCTGACAGACCCCATCGGCACAGCCCCGGATTCGTCCGGGGCTCTGTTTTTGTTAGTGGATCGTGCGGAACACGAAATTGTGCAGGCCGCGCCCTCCGGTAAATATATCTACCTCGCTGAAGATTTCTGTAGTGTCGTCTTAGAATCAACTTGGGGGAGAGATCGATGCTCAGGATCGTGTGTTCGGCCATTATTGTTGGTGCGGTTGTTTCCAGTGCGGCGAGCGCGCAGGAGCGGATCGAGTTGAATTTCATCTATCCGCTGAACCAGGAAACCTTTCAACTGAACGATGGGGTGTATTTTACTCAGGACAATCTGGGCTATTCGGAAGTGGTTGAGGGTCCGCTTGAGGGTGGTGCCGTTCGTTGTATGGGAAGTGGCTTCGCGGGCGGCGGCGTAAATTCGGTCGAGGGCATTTGCATCATCGGCGAGGGCGAGAACACCTTCACCATCAGGTGGGCGCCGGGTGATATGGGATTGTCTAACGATTGGAGTGTCGTTGCTGGAACCGGCACGTTTGACGGCGCAAGCGGCGAGGGTGTCGCTACCAGTGGCGCTGAGATATTGTTTCGAGCGATGCCATTGAGGCAAACGCATCTGGTGGGAACGATTACACTGCCTTGAGGCGGGCCGAGCAGGCGTTTACCCTTGGCAAGGTTTGGGCATCAGGCGAATTGCTTCCGTACCGTCTTGACCCCCACACCCCAACCTCCTAACAGACCCTATCGGCACAGCCCCGGATTCGTCCGGGGCTCTGTTTTTGGTCGTTTGGTCTTACCAAACAACCGTCTTTAACCGGGCACCTACGGGGGCCTACATCATCCGGTCTCGCCACATGTGGGGCCGCTATAGCAAACGGAAGACAGTGAACATGGCACTCAAGTCGTATAAGCCGACGACGCCGGGCCAGCGTGGGCTGGTACTGATCGACCGTTCGGAGCTTTGGAAAGGACGTCCCGTCAAGACCCTTACGCAGGGTTTGACGAAGAAGGGCGGTCGGAACAACACCGGACGGATCACGGCACGTCGCATTGGGGGTGGGGCAAAGCGCCTTTACCGCATCGTGGACTTCAAGCGGAAGAAATTCGACGTCTCGGCCACGGTCGAGCGGATCGAGTATGACCCGAACCGGACCGCCTTCATCGCGCTGGTGCGCTATGATGATGGCGAGCTGAACTACATTCTTGCCCCCCAGCGCCTGGGCGTTGGTGACAAGGTGATCGCAAGCGCGAAGGCCGACATCAAGCCGGGCAACGCGATGCCCTTCTCGGGCCTGCCGATCGGCACGATCGTCCATAACATCGAGCTGAAGCCCGGCAAGGGGGGGCAGATTGCCCGCGCTGCTGGCACCTATGCTCAGTTTGTGGGTCGGGACGGCGGTTACGCTCAGATCCGCCTGTCCTCGGGCGAGCTGCGCCTGGTGCGTCAGGAATGCATGGCCACCGTTGGTGCCGTGTCGAACCCCGACAACTCGAACCAGAACCTTGGTAAAGCGGGCCGTGTCCGCCACATGGGCAAGCGTCCGTCGGTGCGTGGTGTTGCCATGAACCCGATCGACCACCCCCACGGTGGTGGTGAAGGCCGGACCTCTGGCGGTCGTACGCCGGTTACCCCCTGGGGTAAGGACACCAAGGGCCGTCGCACCCGCGACAAGAACAAGGCGTCGCAGAAGCTGATCATCCGCTCGCGTCACGCCAAGAAGAAAGGCCGCTAAGATATGAGCCGCTCAGTCTGGAAAGGTCCTTTTGTCGACAGCTATGTCCTCAAGAAGGCCGAAAAGTCCAAAGAGTCCGGTCGCAACGAGGTCATCAAGATCTGGTCGCGCCGCTCCACCATCCTCCCGCAGTTCGTCGGTCTGACGTTCGGTGTCTACAACGGCCGCAAGCACGTGCCGGTGAACGTCACCGAAGACATGATCGGTCAGAAGTTCGGGGAATACTCGCCCACGCGGACCTACTACGGTCACGCCGCCGACAAGAAGGCGAAGCGCAAATGAGCAAGGAAAAGAACCCCCGCCGCGTCGCGGACAATGAGGCGATGGCCAAGCTGCGGATGCTGAAGACCAGCCCGCAGAAGCTGAACCTTGTTGCTGGCCTCATCCGTGGCCAGAAGGTTGAAAAGGCCCTGACGGACCTGACCTTCTCCAAGAAGCGCATCGCGGTTGACGTGAAGAAATGCCTTCAGTCGGCCATCGCAAACGCCGAGAACAACCACGGGTTGGACGTCGATGAGTTGGTCGTCGTGGAAGCCTGGGTTGGCAAGAACCTGACCATGAAGCGCGGACGCCCGCGGGCTCGTGGCCGGTTTGGCAAAATTCTCAAGCCGTTCGCTGAATTGACGATCAAGGTTCGCCAGGTCGAGGAGACTTCGTAATGGGACATAAGGTTAACCCCATCGGGATGCGTCTCCAGGTCAACCGGACCTGGGACAGCCGCTGGTACGCAGACACCAAGGACTACGGTGACCTGCTGCTGGAAGACATCAAGATCCGCGATTACATCAAGAATGGTTGGTGGGATTTTGTCGCGAAGCGCGACAAACGTCCGGCTGGCGATGCTGGTATTTCGAAGATCATCATCGAGCGTCCGCACAAGAAGTGCCGCGTGACCATTCATTCGGCACGTCCGGGTGTGATCATCGGCAAGAAGGGTGCAGACATCGAAGGCCTGCGCAAAGCTCTGTCCGAGATCACGGACAGCGAATTGCACCTCAACATCGTTGAGATCCGCAAGCCCGAGCTGGACGCGCGTCTCGTTGCCGAGAGCATTGCGCAGCAGTTGGAGCGTCGTGTGTCGTTCCGTCGTGCCATGAAGCGGGCGGTTCAGAACGCCATGCGGATGGGTTCGCTCGGGATCCGGGTGAACGTCGCGGGTCGTCTTGGCGGCGCCGAGATCGCACGGACCGAATGGTATCGTGAGGGCCGCGTGCCGCTTCACACCCTGCGGGCCGACATCGACTATGCACATGCCGAAGCCAAGACCGCTTACGGCATCATCGGAATCAAGACCTGGATCTTCAAAGGTGAAATCATGGAGCACGATCCGTCGGCCCATGACCGTCGCCAGCAGGAGCTTCAGGAAAGCGGTGGGGCCTCGCGCCCGCGCCGTGATCGCTGAGAGGGCTTGAGCAATGTTGCAACCAAAACGGACTAAGTTCCGCAAGATGCAGAAGGGCCGTATTCGCGGCGAAGCCAAGGGCGGATCGGACCTGACGTTCGGCACTTATGGCTTGAAGGCTCTGCAGCCCGAGCGCGTGACTGCGCGCCAGATCGAAGCCGCCCGTCGGGCCATGACGCGTCACATGAAGCGTCAGGGTCGCGTCTGGATCCGGATCTTCCCGGACACGCCGGTGACCTCCAAGCCCGTCGAAGTGCGTATGGGTAAGGGTAAGGGCTCGGTCGACTTCTGGGCCTGCAAAGTGAAGCCGGGCCGGATCATGTTCGAGATCGACGGTGTGGCCGAGCCCATCGCCCGTGAGGCCCTGCGCCTGGCCGCGATGAAGCTGCCGGTCAAGACCCGCACGATCGTGCGTGAAGACTGGTAAGATCGTAAGATCTGAGTGAGATTAGAGCTCCTGCCGAGCAATCGGCGGGGGCTTTGTCGTTAAAGGCGCGATTTTGACTGAGCTCCCGGTACTTTTGCAAGTTTCTGCGAGGAAATTCAGTGTTTGAGGTTGAGCCGACAAAAGAGACTCAGAGCATTTGTGATTGTTGTGGCAACCGTACCCACGCAATTATGGGATTTGTCCATGAGAGCAATGGCGACACACTTGCGCATTACACCATGCAGTGGACCGTCGAGATGCCATTCGACAGCCATCCAGCCAATTTCGACTTGATTTTTGGGCGCTGGGGTGAGGGCACGGGCAGCGATGATAGATGTGCCATCTCGCTCATTTACTATGAAGAAGCGGGTCGCCAGGGTGTCATGGTGATCAATGCCAAAGATCGTCCCGTGGCGAGCAGTAATCTCGTGTCGACTGCGTTGATGCGCGAAGACGTTGTAGGAACGGATCTTGCGAAGCAGGTCTTTGCCGTGTTCGATTCAGTTTTGCTTGGAGACAAAAGGCTAGCGCACTTTGATGGCTAGGGATCGGGTGATCGCGCAAGTGTCACACCTCCCGAACCTCATCCAGATGGTTCTCGATATGCATCAGGTGCGCTTTGGCGAATTGATCCTTGCCGAGCCGCCCGAAAGCGAAGTGGGGTTTTAGGGGGCCTTCGAATTTGCGGAAGGCCTCTAGCGAGACCCAGAGCCGTTGCAGGCCGTCTTCGGCGGAGGCCTCTGCGACGACCTCGCCGGGGATCGGCTCGTCCAATCCGTGGCTCATCTGGCCCCGGTGGTTGAAGACGGCGAAGGCGATTTTTCCGGCGGTCCATTGGAACAGCTTGGGCTTCTCCTGCGGGTAGCCGGACAGCGAGAACTCCACCCCCTGGGCCAGGTGGCTGAAGGTGCGGCCAAGGCCCCAGTCGCCGGTGGATTGGATCGCGGAGAGGTCGAGGTCCTCCAGGCGGCGAAAGGCGGTGTCGAGGGGATCTTGGGACATAGCGGGAAGGTTAACCGCACCGGGCCGGGGCCTGTCCAGTGCAAACCCTTAGCCATTGGGCCAGATCCGGGCGAGGCCGCCTTCAAACTCGGCCCAGGTCATCGCGGCGCTGTTGCCCGCGTAGCCTTCGTAATACGAGCGGCCATTGGGCAGGGGCAGGCCCGCCCAGATGCGGGCGAGGTTATGCATGAAGCGGGTCCGGGGCATTTGCCCGGCCTCGAACGCGCGCAGGCCCGCGTCTTCCAGCAGGATCAGGGCGAGGCTGTCCTGCACCTGGGGCGTGAAGCGGGTCTCTGGGCCGTATCCGCGGAGGCCTGCGACGCGGCGCAGGGTCTGGGGGATAAACTGGTAGCGGCCAATGGCGTGGGGCTGACCGGGGGTGGCAGCGATCCAGGCGTGAATCTCGCCAAGGGTCATCTGGGTGGGCGCGCGGGGTGGGTGGATGCGGGCGCCGTGTTGGACGGCGTCATAGCCAGCCGATCCGGCTTCGACGCGTGCGATCAGGGAGAGGAGTTGCGCGACGGGGCCCTGGGCGCCGAGCGCGCGGGGTACGGAAGGGGCGGCGCGGGCACGGGGCGGCAGGGGGGCAAAGAACCCCGTGCCGTCGCCTGCGAAAAGGGAGCCCGAAGACGACGTTGCAACAGGTGAGGCCCCGACAGACGACGTTTCAACTGACAGCGCCGTGGGGGCGGTGGCACCGCCGAGCAGGGGCCTGGCCGTCAGGGAGGCCAAGGGGGTGACGTCTGCCTGGGCCATGCCTGCAAGGGCAAGGCAAAGGGCAAATGCCCGAAGGATCAATCGCGCCATTCTGGCCTCTACCCATCGTCAGATAGCAGAGGCCTACCGCACATTCCTTTCCAAACCGTTGCGGCGGGCCGAGCGCCGCCCTACAACCCGCGCCATGGCCCAGATCAAATCCCTCTTCGTGACCCGCCTTTACCACGCCAAGCTGGCCGAGCTTGGCCCCGCCATCGACGCCGAAGAACTGGCCGATAGCTGCATCTCGGTCGCCGAGGACGACAGCGCGGGCCAGGACTGGTGCGAGGAGAACGGATTTCCGGGCTATACGTCTTATGCCTCGCTCACCGATCTGCCCTGGCGCTTTCCGATCTTCGCTGATGTCGTCACAGCGCTCGACGCCCATGTGGTGGCCTTCGCGGAAGATCTGGAGTTCGATCTGGACGGGCGCAAGCTGGTGCTGGAGGACATCTGGATCAACATCCTGCCCGAGGGCGGGACGCATTCCAGCCACATCCACCCCCATTCGGTGATCTCCGGCACGACCTATGTGCAGGTCCCGCCCGGCGCACGCTCGATCAAGCTGGAAGACCCGCGCCACGCGATGATGATGGCCGCACCCACGCGCAGGCCCGACGCCCGCGAACAACTGCGCGCCTTCGTCTACCCTGGCCCCGAGGCGGGCGACGTGCTGCTGTGGGAAAGCTGGCTGCGCCACGAGGTGCCGATGAACATGGACGAGGACGACCGCATCAGCGTCAGCTTCAATTACCGTTGGGAATAGCATCGCCCTTGATTGCGCGCCCATCTGCGTGTTGACTGCGCCGCAACCAAAACGCGGGCGCGAACCCGCATATCAGGCGGAGCAGGCAAATGGCGGGCGGAAACCCCATTGGATATCTCACGGAAGCCTCCAAGGTGGAGAGCTTTGAGCATTTCAAAGAGCATATGGAACAGTCGATGCTGTTCCGGAACAAGGACAAGAACCGCGAGTATGCGATCAAGCGGGCCATCGGCAATGAGGTGGCCGATGGCTTGTACGTAGAGCTTGGGGTTGCGGGTGGCGACGGGTGTCGTTTGTTCGGCAACATGCTGAAGCCGCACGGGTTGGAGATGACCGGTTTCGACAGTTTCGAGGGGCTGGAAGAGGATTGGACCGGCATGCAGTCGGGCCGCGAAGTCGGCGCCTTCACCCAGGCCGGAGAGCTGCCGAAGGTGCCCGACAATGTCACGCTGGTCAAAGGCTGGGTTCAGGACACGCTGCCCGGGTATCTGGAAGACACGGGCAAGGCGCCGTTCGCCTTCGTGCATATGGATATGGATACCTACACGCCCACGGCCTACGCCATGGCGGCGATCAAGTCGCGGCTGCGCAAAGGGACGGTCATCCTGTTTGATGAGTTGTACGGCTATCCCGGCTGGAAGCACCACGAATACAAGGCGTTGCAAGAGACGCTGAACGAGGCCGATTATCGCTACATCTGCTTTTCGACCGAGTCTGTCGCCATCGAGATGCTGCGCAAGCCGAAGTGACGGTTAAAGCGTTCCGCCAGAAACCTGAACCACAGCTTTTGGGGGAGCGTAGTGCAAGGCTTGATCGTTGCACGTGCGCCCCTCCTCTATCTGATGTCTCAGGTTAAAGGCGGGACGCTTTAGGCGGGCACGGCCCAGATGTTGTGCCCGATGACCTCGTCCACCTGGTAGCCCATATCGGAGAGGAGGTCTTGCGTCCGCTCCCGCTCATCCCCGCGCTGGAAGGCCTCGATCACCAGATGCGGCTGGCAGCGCGCAATGGTGTCGCGCGCACCCGATAGGACGGCGTCCTGCATCCCCTCCACATCGATCTTGATGAAGTCGATGTCGGTCAGGTCGAAGCTGTCGAGCGGGCGGATGGGAATGGCGCCATCCGAGCCTTCGCTGAGGCTGGCGCGCAGGGTGGTGGAGCCGAGGTTGGCGGGATTGAAGATCTCCACATCCGCCGTGGTGTCCGTGGCGCCGAGGCCCACGGGATGCACGGTGATCTGATCCGGCCCGTTGAGGTCGGCGTTGCGCTGCAGGATGGCCTGCATATGGGGCATCGGCTCGAAAGCATGGACTTGGGCGGCCCGGCAGAGCTTGGCGAAATAGACGCTGTGGTTGCCGATATTGGCGCCTGCATCGACGAAGGTTTTTCCGGGCGAGATCCGCTCGCGGATGCGTTCCAGAAGGGCGGCCTCATAGAAGGTGCGCGACAGCATGATGACGCGCTGGACGGCATCGAGCCAGCCGTCGGGGACATGGAAGCGGATCTGTTCGCCCCGGTGGGGGAAGGTGACGGTCTTGTCGTCGGGCAGGGATTGGAAGACCTGATGGGCGAGGAGGCGCTCGGTCATCTGGGTGTTTTGGCGGGTGTGCCGGATGAGGGCGTCGAGCTTCTTGTGGGTTTTGGGGTCGTCCATGGGGAGCCTCTCGCCGGGGATGGGGAGAGTGTGGCGTGGGGGGGCGGGGAAGGGAAGGGTTGAGTGCTAACGAGAACTAATAAGAACTATCAATTACTGGTTAGTTATGGTTAGTACTCGATAGTTGAACGACGCATAGGATGTTCCCGTGGATCCTTTAAGAAATCCATTTTCGCCAGGTGCGGGCTCACGACCTCACGACCTCCTGAGCTCGCAGGCCGTGAGGAGATCGTCGAAGCTTCCGAGATCGCGTTGAAACGCGCCCTTCTGGGTAGAAACTCTCAAAGCCAGATTTTCCTGGGGCTGCGTGGCACGGGAAAGACCGTTCTACTTAATGAAGTGTTAGACCAAGCTGAAAGCAGCAACTACCTTACTTCCTTCGTGGAGGCGCCAGAAGATAAGCCATTAACAGAGTTGCTTTATCCCTCCATGCGGCAGGTCTTGCGCAAGCTTTCAGCAGCAGAGGGAGCAAAGCAATTGGCTGTGGGAGGTCTACGGGCATTGCGTGGCTTTGCCAGTGTGTTCAAGATTTCCGCAGGAGCAGTCGAAATTGGGGTGGAGCCGGAGCCTGGAGTTGCGGACAGTGGTAACCTAGAGATTGATCTTGCCGAGATGTTCGAAGCGATTGGACGAGCCGCAAAAGCAGCTGGTCGCGGTTGGGCGCTGCTGATCGACGAGGTGCAATATTTACAGGAAGAAGAACTCGCTGCAATTATTGTAGCGGTACATCGAATGTCGCAACGCAACTTGCCAGTGCGTGTCTTTGCTGGTGGTTTGCCTCAGATCGCAAAGCTCTCGGGCGACGCAAAAAGCTATGCGGAACGGCTGTTTGTTTTTCCTAGTGTCGGGCCCCTTGACGCTATCGAAGCTGCGAATGCAATAACGAAGCCACTCGCGGAAGAGGAAGCAGAAATTGAGGGCGAGGCTCTAGATACCATTATCTTGCGAACTCAAGGATATCCGTTTTTTCTGCAAGAGTGGGGACACCATGCTTGGAACGCTGCAGATAGTAGTCCAATTACCGTGGCCGACGTTGAAGTCGCGAACGAAAAAGCGTTAGCTCGTTTGGATGATGGGTTTTTCAGGGTGCGGTTCGACCGTTTGACCAAGGCCGAAGTCGACTATGTCAAAGCGATGGCGCAGCTAGGAGTTGGGCCATACAAGGTCAACGATGTTGCGAAGGCTCTGGGGATGCAGCCAAAGTCTTTAGGGCCAAGACGTGCGAGCATCATCAAAAAGGGGATGATTTACGCGCCTTCTTACGGGGAGATTGCGTTTACAGTTCCGTTGTTTGAGGATTTTCTGCAGCGAACCCACCTTTGACTTGTGCAGAGCTCGTTTGGCCCCTATACGCCACTTTCATTCACCGAACTCCACCAGAATCACGGTGACCCTGCGACCACACTGCAAGGGGCTGTCTGGTGATGTTGAAAGGAACAGCGCATGAGCGCCCAAGAACTGCGTGACAAGACGCCGGATCAGCTTCGTGATGAACTGACGGCTCTGAAGAAGGAAGCGTTTAACCTGCGTTTCCAACAGGCCACTGGCCAAATCGAAAACACCGCCCGGATGCGTCAGGTTCGCCGTGACGCGGCGCGTGTTAAGACCATTCTGAACGAAAAAGCGGCCGCTGCCGCAAATTCTAACGATCAGCGCGCCTCTGGCGCGACGGAGGCCTAAGATATGCCCAAACGCATCCTGTCCGGCACCGTGACCAGCGACGCCAACGAGCAAACCGTGACCGTCTCCGTGGAGCGTCGCTTCAAGCATCCGGTCATGCAGAAGACGATCCGTAAGTCCAAGAAGTACCGGGCTCACGATCCGCAGAACACCTTCAAGGTGGGCGACACCGTGCGCATTCAGGAATGCGCGCCTGTCTCCAAATCCAAACGCTGGGAGGTGATCGCCAACTAGGCGGCCCCCTCTCAAACTAATCGAAACCCCCGGACCAATGTGCCCCTCAAAGGCCGGTTCGGGACGTCGGGAGAAACCAAATGATCCAGATGCAGACTAATCTGGATGTTGCTGACAACAGCGGCGCACGCCGTGTTCAGTGCATCAAGGTTCTGGGTGGTTCCAAGCGTAAGTACGCCTCCGTCGGCGACGTGATCGTCGTCTCGGTGAAGGAAGCCATCCCGCGTGGTCGCGTGAAGAAAGGCGACGTCCGTAAGGCCGTTGTCGTGCGCACCGCCAAACAAGTTCGTCGCGACGACGGCACGACCATCAGCTTCGACAGCAACGCCGCCGTGATCCTCAACAACAACAACGAGCCCATGGGCACCCGTATCTTCGGGCCGGTTGTTCGCGAGCTGCGCGCCAAGAACTTCATGAAAATCATCTCGCTCGCCCCGGAGGTGCTGTAAGATGGCTGCTAAACTGAAAAAGGGCGACAAGGTCGTCGTGTTGGCGGGCAAGGACAAGGGCAAGCAGGGCGAGATTTCGTCTGTGATGCCGGCGGCCGGCAAAGCCATCGTGGACGGCGTGAACATCGCCATCCGCCACACCAAGCAAAGCCAGTCCAGCCAGGGGGGCCGCATCCCGCAAGCGATGCCGATCCAGCTGAGCAACCTGGCGCTTCTGGATGCAAACGGCAAAGCGACCCGCGTCGGCTTCAAGATGGAAGACGGCAAGAAGGTGCGTTTCGCCAAGACCACGGGGGACGTGATCTAATGTTGGACACAGCCAATTATACCCCGCGCCTGAAAGCCAAATTCGCCGACAGCATCAAAGCTGCGCTGAAAGAGGAATTCGGCTATAAGAACGACATGCAGATCCCGCGTCTTGAGAAGATCGTTCTCAACATCGGATCCGGTGCCGAGTCGGTGCGTGACACCAAGAAAGCGAAGTCGGCCCAGGAAGACCTGACCGCCATCGCCGGTCAGCACGCCGTCGTCACGAAGGCCAAGAAGTCCATCGCTGGCTTCCGTCTGCGTGAAGATCACCCCGTGGGCGCGAAAGTGACCCTGCGCGGCGACCGCATGTATGATTTCCTTGATCGTCTGACCACCATCGCGATGCCCCGTATCCGGGACTTCCGGGGTGTGAAGCCGTCCTTCGATGGTCGTGGCAACTTCGCCATGGGCATGAAGGAGCATATCGTGTTCCCCGAGATCAACTTCGACAAGGTCGATGTGAACTGGGGCATGGATATCATCATTGTCACAACGGCGAATACCGACGCCGAGGCGAAGTCGCTTCTGAAGCACTTCAACATGCCCTTCAACGCCTGACGCGAAAGGAACGAACACATGGCAAAAGTCTCCATGGTCCAACGCGAGCTTAAGCGTCAGCGTCTTGTGGCAAAATACGCCACCAAACGCGCTGCGCTCAAAGAGATCGCAACCGATGAATCGAAGCCGATGGAAGAGCGCTTCAAGGCACGCCTGAAACTGGCGAAATTGCCCCGCGATAGCTCGGCCACCCGTCTTCACAACCGTTGCCAGCTGACCGGGCGCCCGAAGGCGTACTACCGCAAGCTGAAAATGTCGCGGATCAAGCTGCGTGATCTGGCCTCTGTTGGTCAGATCCCCGGCATGGTCAAGTCCAGCTGGTAAGGGAGCAAAGATATGAATGATCCCATCGGTGATATGCTGACCCGCATCCGGAACTCCCAGATGCGCGGAAAGTCCACAGTCGAGACCCCGGCCTCCAAGCAGCGCGCCCGCGTTCTGGATGTGCTTGCGGACGAAGGCTACATCCGCGGCTATGAGGCCACGACTGGTAAAGACGGCCACCCGGCTTTCGAAATCAGCCTGAAGTACTATGAAGGTACCCCGGTTATCCGTGAGCTGAAGCGCGTGTCCAAACCTGGCCGTCGCGTCTACATGGGTGTGGGCGAGATCCCGCAGGTCCGCCAAGGCCTGGGCGTCTCGATCGTCTCCACCTCCAAGGGCGTTATGTCCGATGCAAGTGCTCGCACCAACAATGTTGGCGGCGAAGTGCTCTGCACCATCTTCTAAGGAGGCCTGAATGTCTCGTATTGGTAAAAAACCGGTCGAGCTGCCCGGGGGTGTCGAAGCCTCCGTGTCAGGTCAGACCATCGAAGTGAAGGGCCCCAAGGGGACCCGCAGCTTCAAGGCAACCGACGACGTCTCGCTGGCGATCGAGGATAATGCCATCTCTGTGACGCCGCGTGGCAAGTCCAAGCGTGCGCGTCAGCAGTGGGGCATGTCCCGTACCATGGTGCAGAACCTCGTCACCGGCGTGTCCGACGGCTTCAAGAAAGAGCTTGAGATCCAGGGTGTGGGTTATCGCGCGCAGATGCAGGGCAATGTCCTGAAGCTGTCGCTGGGGTATTCCCACGACGTCGACTTCACCGTTCCCGAGGGCATCACCGTGACTTGCCCCAAGAACACCGAAGTCATCATCGAGGGCAACGACCAGCAGGTCGTTGGTCAGGTCGCAGCAAACATTCGCGAGTGGCGCGCGCCGGAGCCCTATAAGGGCAAGGGCATCCGCTACAAGGGCGAGTATATCTTCCGTAAGGAAGGCAAGAAGAAGTAAGGGCTGGCATAATGGCACTAAGCAAACGAGAGCTGTTCCAGAAGCGCCGCCTGCGCAACCGGAACAAAATGCGGAAGATGGCCAACGGACGTCCGCGTCTGTCGGTGCATCGTTCGAACAAGAACATCTCTGTCCAACTGATCGACGACCTCAACGGCGTGACCCTGGCTTCGGCCTCTTCGCTGGAGCCGTCGCTGGGTGTGGTTGGCAAGAACAACGTCGAGGCGTCGGCCAAGATCGGCGTTGCGATTGCCGAGCGGGCAAAGAAGGCCGGCGTCGAGGAATGCTACTTCGACCGCGGCGGCTTCCTGTTCCACGGGCGTGTGAAGGCTTTGGCCGACGCCGCGCGTGAGGGTGGCCTGAAGTTCTAAGACAGCGTGGCGGTGCACAATGAATGTGCACCCTACGCGAAACGCGAAACCTGTAGGGTGCACATTCATTGTGCACCCTCGATGATCCGGCTTTCGCATCCAAGGATGCGCTGGACTTGGATTGAGACAATCGACGCAACAAGGCGTCTGTAAATACGAAGGATTTGCCACATGGCAGAACGTGAGAACCGGGGACGCGGCCGTGGCCGTAACCGCGAAGAAGAAACACCGGAATTTGCAGACCGTCTGGTCGCGATCAACCGTGTGTCCAAGACCGTAAAAGGCGGTAAGCGCTTTGGTTTCGCAGCCCTCGTGGTTGTGGGCGACCAGCGTGGCCGTGTGGGCTTCGGCAAGGGTAAGGCCAAAGAGGTGCCCGAGGCGATCCGCAAGGCGACCGAGCAGGCCAAGCGCCAGCTGATCCGTGTGCCGCTGAAAGAAGGCCGCACGCTGCACCACGACGTCAAAGGTCACCACGGTGCCGGCAAGGTCGTGATGCGCACCGCGCCTGAAGGGACCGGGATCATCGCCGGTGGTCCGATGCGTGCCGTGTTCGAGATGTTGGGCGTGAAGGACGTTGTGTCCAAATCGACCGGCTCCCAGAACCCCTACAACATGATCCGTGCCACGCTGGACGGTCTGCGCAACGAGTCGAGCCCCCGTCAGGTGGCCTCGCGTCGTGGCAAGAAAGTTGCCGACATCCTGCCCAAGCGTGATGACGCCCCCGCCGCTGACGCGGCAACCGAGGAGGCCTAAACCATGGCAAAGACAATCGTCGTCAAGCAGATCGGCTCGCCGATCCGCCGCCCCGAGATCCAGCGCAAGACGCTGATCGGCCTGGGCCTGAACAAGATGCACAAGACCCGCGAGCTGGAGGATACCCCCTCCGTGCGCGGCATGGTCAACAAGATCCCGCATCTGGTGGAAATCATTGAAGAGCGTGGCTAAGTCCCCCGGCGAAAAACGCAGCTAGGCTGCGCCATTTCCCGATCAAAGTTTTAATACCCCGGTCTTTTGGCCGGGGTATTTTCATTTCCGGCGTAACGGCAAAACTTCGACACAATTCCATTTTAATTGGTTTCCAAATTGTTTCTTTTTCGGATTCGTGCCGTTGCCCATCGAATACGCAATATCGACCGAGCTGAATGTCATGCTCGCCCGGTGGTGGGGTGACGTCGAGATTGGCGAGTATCGAGAGTTGTTCGCCGCCTATCTGCGCGACGAGAACTATCAGGTCGGCCGTCCCGAGATCTGTGACCTGTCCGACGTGCAAGAGCTGGACGCCGATTTCGCCCGCATTTGGTCGATCCTGACCATGGTCAACGCCCAGACCGGCGGCGAGCCTGTGAAGACGACCTGTGTGATTTACGCGCCCAACGAGACCCACTACGGCCTGGCGCGGATGTATCAATCCCTGGCCGAGAACGCGGATGGGATCCAGGTGGCGGTCTTCCGGGACGAGGCGACGGCGATGGCGCATCTGAACCTGCCGGGCCCCTCGCTGAAGGCCCTGCGTGAAAGCCACGGGTTTCACCCGCCAACCCCAAACCCGGATCAGGACAGCCCTTAGCGGAACTCGACCGAGATCGCCTCGGACGTCACCCGCGTGCCATTGCCGAACTGGTACGAGCCCGTCTGCATCCAGCCCTGGGGCATCAGCACCGCATCACCACTAAGAATCGTCCGCCCGCCCGTATCGGTGATGGTAAAGGCAAAGCCCCCCGGTATCGGCGTGGTGGTGCGGATCAGCTCGCTTCGGGTACCGTTGGCCAGAACCTCCGTATAGGTGCAGCGCCCCATGGTGCGGTTGCAGCGGTGCGGGGTCCAGGTGTCGGTGCCGACATTGGGGCGCACGCGGCGCATCAGGTTGCCGTCGTGATCCGTGTAGTCGGTAAACAGCAACTGCCCCGACGGCTGCGCGCCGTTGTAGGTCTCGTAAACAAAGAGGCCCGGCGTGTTGATCCCCAGCATCAGGTGCGTGTAGACGGCGCCTTGGCTGTTGCGCACCGTCACCACTGACCCTTCGCCGATCTGACCCACCGGAATGGCAATGTCCTGCGCGGTTGCCGCACCCGAGAACAGAATGGCTGCGGCGGTCAAAAGACGGCGGATCATGGAAGCTCCAAAACATGTTGCGCCAGATGTGACTCGCGCTTATACGCCCACGGTGGCCCAATCCGGGGCTACAGACAACATTGCAAACGCCGTGGTCGGCCGCTCCCGTCGCTGGGGGCCGCATCCGGCAAAGGAGAAGCGACATGAAACTGCATGAACTCAGTGATAATCCAGGCGCCATCAAGAAACGCAAGCGCGTTGGCCGTGGTCCCGGTTCCGGCACCGGTAAGATGGGTGGCCGGGGTATCAAAGGTCAAAAGTCCCGCTCGGGTGTGGCGATCAACGCCTATGAGGGTGGCCAAATGCCCCTCTACCAGCGTCTGCCGAAGCGCGGCTTCAACAAGCCCAACCGCAAGAAGTTTGCCGTGGTGAACCTGGGCCTGATCCAGAAGTTCATCGACGCGGGCAAGCTGGACGGCAAGGCTGACATCACCGAGGACGCGCTGGTCGCCTCGGGTCTCGTGCGCCGCAAGCTGGACGGCATCCGCGTGCTGGCCAAGGGTGAAGTTTCGGGCAAGCTGAACATCTCGGTCACGGGCGCTTCCAAAGCGGCGATTGACGCCGTTGCAGCCGCCGGTGGCGCGCTGACTGTGGCGGCCCCCGCTGCGGCTGAGTAACCCATCACGGGTTTTTTGGCCCGGGTAACGGTTGTGGGCGGGGACCTCTCCGCCTACATCACTTCTTAAGGTTTTCTCGCGCCGCAGGCTCCCACACCGGGGTCATGCGGTTTTGCGCATATTGGGTGGAACAGCATGTCATCAGCAGCGGAGCAAATGGCCGCCAACATGAGCTGGAAAGCGTTCGGTAAGGCAACCGAGCTGAAACAGCGCATCTGGTTCACTCTGGGCCTTCTGATCATTTACCGGATCGGAACCTACATTCCGGTGCCCGGCATCGACCCGATCGAGCTGCGCGCCTTCTTCGACAGCGCGGCAGCGGGCCTGGGGGGCGTGCTGAACATGTTCACCGGCGGTGCGCTGTCCCGGATGGGCGTCTTTGCGCTGGGGATCATGCCCTACATCTCGGCCTCGATCATCGTGCAGCTGATGACGGCGATGGTGCCGTCACTGGAGGCGTTGAAGAAAGAGGGTGAGGCCGGGCGCAAGAAGATCAACCAATACACCCGCTACGGCACGGTGGCGCTGGCCACGGCGCAGGCTTACGGCCTTGCGGTATCGATGGAATCGGGCGGCCTGGCCACCGATCCCGGCTGGTTCTTCCGCGCGGCCTGCGTGATCACGCTGGTCGGCGGCACCATGTTCCTGATGTGGTTGGGCGAGCAGATCACCCAGCGCGGCATCGGTAACGGTATCTCGCTTATCATTTTCGTCGGCATCATCGCCGAGCTTCCCGCCGCCCTGGCACAGTTCTTCGAGACGGGCCGTTCCGGCGCGCTGAGCACGCCCGCGATCCTGGGCGTGATCGTGATGCTGATCGCGACGTTGTTCTTCGTCGTCTTCATGGAGCGGTCTCTGCGGAAAATACACATCCAGTACCCACGCCGTCAGGTTGGCATGAAGGTCTATGACGGCGGCTCCAGCCACTTGCCGATCAAGGTGAACCCGGCGGGCGTGATCCCGGCGATCTTCGCCTCGTCGCTGTTGCTTCTGCCCACCACGCTGACGACCTTCGGCGGGGCGGAGGGCAATGGCCCGGTGCTCAGCTGGATCCTGGCGAACTTCGGGCCCGGCCAGCCGCTTTACCTGATCTTCTTTGCCTCGATGATCGTGTTCTTCACGTATTTCTACACCCTCAACGTGTCGTTCAAGACCGAGGATGTGGCCGACAACCTGAAGAACCAGAACGGCTTCATTCCAGGCATCCGCCCCGGCGCGCGGACGGCGGAATACCTGGAATATGTGGTGCGGCGCATCCTGGTTTTGGGCTCTGGCTACCTGGCGTTGGTCTGCATGATGCCTGAAATCGTGCGCACCAACCTTTCCATTACGGCCTACTTCGGCGGCACCTCGATCCTGATCATTGTGTCGGTGGGGATGGACACGGTGCAACAAATCCAGTCTCATCTGCTGGCTCACCAATACGAGGGCCTGCTGGAGAAATCGCAGCTGCGCGGTCGCAAGGGTGGGGGCAAGAAACCTCGGAAGGGACCCGCGCGCAGATGAACATTATTCTACTAGGACCGCCGGGTGCGGGAAAAGGAACGCAAGCCGGAATACTCGTTGAGAAACGCGGCATGGTTCAACTTTCGACGGGCGACATGCTACGCGCCGCCCGCACCAGCGGGACCGAGATGGGTAATCTTGTGGCGGGCGTCATGGATCGTGGAGAGCTTGTGACCGATGAGATCGTCATCGGCCTGATCCGCGAGCAGCTGGAAAAGGGTGGCTCTGGCTTCATCTTCGACGGCTTCCCCCGGACGTTGGCGCAGGCCGATGCGCTGGCGGATCTGCTGGCAGAGGTTGGCGAAACGCTGGACCACGTCATCGCGATGGAAGTGAACGACGAGGCCCTGGTGGGTCGCATCGTCAACCGCGCCAAGGAAGCCGCTGCCGCAGGCGAGCCCGTGCGCGCGGACGATAATGAGGAAAGCCTCAAGATCCGTCTGATGGAATACTACAAGAAGACCTCTCCACTGCTGGGATATTACCACGCGAAGGGCCAGCTGCGCTGGGTTCCGGGCCTGGGTGAGATCGATGAGGTTTCGGCTGGGATCGCGGGCATTCTGGACGCTTAACTTGTTTGAAACGCGTTTTGCGCCTATATTAAGGGCGTGGACGTAACTTTATGGAGGCGACCTGATGATCGCACGTGAAGGATACCGTGACTGAACCCTTTCTTTTGGGTTTCCAAATAGCTGGCGCCGCGGAAGGAATTCCCGCGGCGTTTCGTTTTTTATGGGTCCCGCTATTGGCCGCTGTCGTGTCGGGTATCACGGCCTTCTGGGTGTCGAACCGCACGATCCGCGCCAATCAGGATATCGCGCGCAAACGGGCGACGCTTGACCTGATCGAACGCTCGGAATCCACAGATTTCTATTTGTCCGTCTACGCCGCCTTCAAAGAGGTCCTGGCCAGCAACGCAGGGTTCGAGCAGATCAAGGACCCCACCATGCCCGCCGTGATGGAACAGCGCCGCAAGGTCATCGCCTTTCTCAACCATTACGAGTTGGTCGCCATCGGGATCGAGCAGGGGATTTTGGACGAAAGCCTCTACCGCGATTTCATGCGGGGAACGGTTGTCCGCCACTGGGCGCGGGCCGAAGAATTCGTGACCCATCTGCGGTCTGACACGCCCGATAGCCGGGCGCCGAAAGCGTTCGAAAAATTCGAAGCGCTGGCCCTGAAATGGGAGACCCCGGAAGAGCGGAAAAGGCGCCTTTCCTGACGGGGGACGCGGCCTATTGACCTTTCATCCAATGGGGCATACATCCCGCATCTTACCGGGAATCAGATGCGCATTTGACCCCGACAGATTACCTCGCAAGCCCGGCGCGCAATGCCCGGGCTTACGTTGTGAAAAAAGGGCCTGGCATGACGGGCTCGCAACGAAAAGGATATGCCACACATGGCACGTATTGCCGGGGTTAACATCCCCACCGCCAAGCGCGTTCCGATCGCGCTGACCTATGTCACCGGAATTGGCCACACCTCTGCTGCCGCGATCTGCGAAGCCGTTGGCATTGACGTCACGCGCCGCGTGAACGAGCTGTCTGACGCCGAAGTTCTCGCCATCCGCGAGCACATCGACGCCAACTATGCTGTTGAGGGTGACCTGCGTCGAGAGACCCAGATGAACATCAAGCGTCTGATGGACCTCGGTTGCTACCGTGGCCTGCGTCACCGCCGCAACCTGCCTGTTCGCGGTCAGCGCACCCACACCAACGCTCGCACGCGCAAAGGCCCCGCAAAGGCCATTGCCGGCAAGAAGAAATAAGGGAGGGCTGATAGCATGGCTCGCGATCGTCGCCCCGCAAAGAAGAAGGTCTCCAAGAACATCGCCGCAGGCGTTGCTCATGTGAACTCTTCGTTCAACAACACCAAGATCCTGATTTCCGACGTGCAAGGCAACGCCATTTCCTGGTCGTCCGCCGGTACGATGGGCTTCAAGGGCTCGCGGAAATCCACGCCGTTTGCCGCCCAGATGGCCGCAGAAGACGCGGGCAAGAAGGCGCAAGACCACGGCGTGCGCACGCTGGAAGTCGAAGTGCAGGGCCCCGGCTCTGGCCGTGAAAGCGCGCTGCGTGCCCTGGCCGCTCTGGGTTTCCAGATCTCGTCCATCCGCGACGTGACGCCCATGGCGCACAACGGCTGCCGTCCGCCCAAGCGCCGCCGCGTCTAAGCTGATTTCTCTACTTCCCCTCGCGTCGTTCCGAACGGCGCGGGGTGACGTCATTTTGAACCTCGAGCGTGTCGGACTTCGGATCCCACCGACACAAGAATGGAGGGACGTATGATCCATAAAAATTGGCAAGAGCTGATCAAACCCACCCAGCTGGTTGTCCAGCCGGGCAATGATCCTGCGCGTAAAGCAACCGTGGTTGCCGAGCCGCTTGAGCGTGGGTTTGGCCTGACCCTTGGTAACGCGCTGCGGCGTGTTCTGATGTCCTCGCTGCAAGGCGCGGCGATCACGTCGGTGCAAATCGACGGCGTTCTGCACGAGTTCTCCAGCGTCGCTGGCGTGCGTGAAGACGTGACCGACATCGTGCTGAACCTCAAGGGTGTGGCGATCCGCATGGACGCCGAAGGCCCCAAGCGCGTGTCGATCTCGGCCAAAGGCCCACGTGTTGTCACCGCCGGTGACATCAGCGAGAGCGCAGGCATCGACGTCCTGAACAAGGACCACGTGATCTGCCACCTCGACGATGGCGCGGATCTCTACATCGAGTTGACGGTCAACACCGGCAAAGGCTATGTCGCCGCCGACAAGAACCGGCCCGAGGATGCGCCGATTGGCCTGATGCCGATCGATGCCATTTACTCTCCGGTCAAGAAGGTGTCCTACGACGTGCAGCCCACCCGTGAGGGCCAGGTGCTGGACTACGACAAGCTGACGCTGAAGCTGGAAACCGACGGCTCGCTGACGCCGGACGATGCCGTGGCCTATGCCGCGCGGATCATCCAGGACCAGCTGTCGATCTTCGTGAACTTCGATGAGCCCGAGTCCGCGACCCGTCAGGACGATGAGGATGATCTGGAATTCAACCCGCTTCTGCTGAAGAAGGTTGATGAGCTGGAACTGTCTGTCCGCTCGGCCAACTGCCTGAAGAACGACAACATCGTCTACATCGGGGATCTGATCCAGAAGACCGAAGCCGAGATGCTGCGCACGCCGAACTTCGGTCGCAAGTCCTTGAACGAGATCAAGGAAGTGCTGTCGGGCATGGGCCTGCACCTGGGCATGGACATCGTCGATTGGCCGCCCGACAACATCGAAGAGTTGGCCAAGAAGTACGAAGACAACTTTTGAACCCCTAGGGTGCGCAATGAATGCGCACCCTACGAAAACGTGCGGTGCGCAATGAATGTGCACCCTACGACGACCCGGGTGTAGGGTGCACATTCATTGTGCACCGCTCCGCCCCAAGGAGAGGCCACCGCAACGCATGGGGGCCCAGACAAAGCAAAATCGCCCGTAGAGGGCACCAAATTGGAGAGATGACATGCGTCACGCCCGCGGATACCGCCGCCTGAACCGGACCCATGAACACCGCAAAGCGATGTTCTCGAACATGTGCGGCTCGCTCATTGAACATGAGCAGATCAAGACCACCCTGCCCAAAGCCAAGGAACTGCGTCCGATCATCGAGAAGATGATCACGCTCGCCAAGCGCGGCGACCTGCACGCGCGCCGTCAGGCCGCCTCGCAGCTGAAGCAGGACAAGGACGTTGCCAAGCTGTTCGAGGTTCTTGGCCCCCGCTACGCGGAGCGTCAGGGCGGCTACGTGCGCATCATGAAGGCGGGTTTCCGCTATGGTGACATGGCGCCGATGGCGATCATCGAGTTCGTCGACCGCGACATCGACGCCAAGGGTGCGGCAGACCGCGCCCGCGTGGAGGCCGAGGCCGACGCGGAGTAATCCGCGCGCCTTTCGCGCACGAAAAACCAAGGGCCCCTCGCACCGGCGGGGGGCTTTTTCGTTTTAAATCCGGGGTGTTCAGGACTTGCGCGCGCGCGTGGGGGTGTTGGCGGGCGCGGCCTCGGACAGACGCAGGATTTCGTCAGCCGCCAAAGGCGTCTGGCCGATGAATTCCAATAGATCGGTGCGCGTATCGGGGGAAAGCCTCATGAGACGCGCAAAAAGATCGGGCTCGATCCGTTTGTCCATAATAGTCTCGCCTGCTTGCTGGAGCGTTTCGGTTTGAACCTGCGGTAGCAGATCAAGTCGAACCGCCCATGACGATTGGATGCTGCGCGCGTTCCGGGACAAGCGGGTGTCTCAGGTTTGTCTTGAAACGCCGTAACCGATTGATAATCAATCTTGACCACCCTTGAGGCAACCTATCTAAATGGACATGTCTATTTGGTGGGGTCCATGACAAAAGCGCCGGTTCTCGACTTGTTGCTGCACGAGCTTTCGTTGGCAGCACCTGCTGGTTTCGCCGTTGGTCTCCACATTCGCTACGTCTCGCCATTGATCATGGTGAACACATATCCAGATGTCTGGCAGGAGGTGTACACGTCTAAACTCTATGGTCTGCGAGACCCGACGCTTGCCTGGGGGCTAAGCCATACGGGAACCCGACGTTGGAGCCAGATCGGCCTGCCAGATCCCTTTGGGATCCTGCAAGAATCCGCTGAATACGGCCTCAAATACGGGATGATCGCATCCATCGGACCTATGTCTTCTCGCACCATCGCAGGGGCCAGCCGCGCGGATCGCGAGTTTGGCGACGACGAGATGGAGCTTGTCTACCGGATCGTGCACCGCATGCACGATCTGTCGGAACCGCCGGCCCGTCTGAGTAAGGCGCAAGCCGACGCCCTAAAGTGCATCGCGGAGGGGGACCGCCATGCTGCTGCTGCCGCGAAACTCGGCATATCCGAAAGCGCTTTCAAAGCGCGTCTGACGTCTGCACGTCAAAAACTGATGGCGCGAACCACGGCAGAAGCCGTGCAGAGGGCCAAGGAGTACGGATTGATTTGAGGGGAAGGGCCGCAGCGCCCGCATGAGAGACCTTGAAGCGGTGTGTCCAGTTGAACTGACTCACCTCACAGGAGCCTTCTATGCAAATGACGACTCTCTCATTCGAGAACTTCCACACCCACGGCCCACTCTTCACCAATATGCTCAAAGCCCGCCACCGCACCTTTATCGAGGAGATGGGCTGGGAAATCCCGTCCGAGGGTAACATGGAGTTCGATCAATACGACACCGCCCAAAGCCGCTGGGTCTGCGTCCACGATGGTAGCCGCGTGCTGGCGGGCGTGCGGTTGACGCCGACGACGGCGTCGTGCGGGATCTACAGCTACATGGTGCGCGACGCGCAGCGGGGTCTGCTGGATGCGATCCCGGCGAACCTGCTGGATGAGGACGCACCGATTGCCAGCCACATCTGGGACGCCAACCGCCTGTTCGTCGCCGAGGGCGTCGAGACGGACATCCGCCGCGAGGTTCAGCTGTCCCTGATGGGTCATATGGTCCGCTCGGCCCGCGAGTTGGGGGCGACCACGCTTCTGGGTCTTCTGCCCATCGGGATCCCGCGGCTGGGTCGTCGTCTTGGGATCGATATGGAGCCCGGCGGGCCGGTCATGAAAATCGGGGGCGTGGCCCATCGCTGCTACTTCGTGACTATGGCCTCCAAGATGCACTAGGCGCGCGAGGCTGGGGTGCTCAAGCTTGAGCACCCTGGTCAACCCATTGCAACAGAACGAAAAACGCTTTTTCGTTAACCTTTTCTTAACCCCGTTCCAAGCAGAGAAACCGCGCCGTGCCGGAGATCACAACCGCAACGATCCTGTTGGGGATCGTGTTGGGCTTCACCTTTTCCGTCCTGGCCCGGCGCCTTTGGGGGCGGCAGATCTTCGTGCCTGTGGCGCTCGCCCTTGGGGTCGGGGCGGCTTACGCCCTCCCGCTTACAGGCCCCGCCCTCACCCGGGCCTGGGCCGCGACGGGCCTGCCGCATTTGACCGGCGACGCGATCTTCATCGGGCTTTGGTGCGCGCTTCTGGTCGTGGCCCTTCTGCCCAAGGGACGGCTTGGCGGCTGGGGCCGGGCGGGCGTGGGTGTGATCACCCTGTTTGCCACGGCCTACGGGGTGCCCCTGCTGCTCGACCGGGCCACAGGCACCTACCAAAACGCATCCCTGCACGCGGATGTGAACCACTGCACCGACGGCATGTTGGGGCAGGTGCAGCCGCGCGCGGTCACCAACACCTGCGACACGCCGATCACCGTGGGCCTCTGCCTGCCGGGGGAGGTAAACCCCAACCCCTGCGCGCAATCCCATCGCCTGGCCCCCGGCGAAACCACAATGCTGGACCCCGGCACCGCGCGCCTGTCGAGCGCGCCGGGCAACCCCGGCGGCTTGACCGTGGTGGCCTGCCGCCCGCCAGACCGCCCCTCGCGCTGGGGCAATGTGACGGGGCGCGGCTATCGCGGGGTCTGTTTACCGCCCCTTTAGACAGGTAGCCGATCTGGCGTCCGGGCGGGCAGGGGCGTAGTCTGTGCCCATGCCTGACCTGTTCGACACGCCAGCAACCCCCGGCGCTACCGCCGGAAGCGACACGCCCAAGGGCCCGCGCCCTTTGGCGGATCGGCTGCGGCCCCGGTCGCTGGAGGATGTCATCGGGCAGGATCATCTGCTGGGCCCCGAGGGTGCGTTGCGGGTGATGCTGGACAGCGGCGCGCTGACCTCGCTGATCTTTTGGGGCCCGCCGGGTGTGGGCAAGACCACCATCGCCCGGCTTCTGGCTGACGAGACATCGCTGAACTTCGTCCAGATCAGCGCGATTTTCACCGGCATGCCGGACCTGCGCAAGGTCTTCGAGCAGGCCAAGATCCGCCACGCCAACGGGCAGGGCACGCTGTTGTTCGTCGATGAAATCCACCGCTTCAACAAGGCGCAACAGGATGGGTTCCTGCCCCATATGGAGGACGGCACGATCCTTCTGGTGGGCGCCACGACGGAAAACCCCTCGTTCGAGTTGAACGCCGCTGTCATGTCCCGCTCTCAAGTCATGGTGCTGGAACGGCTGGACGACGCGGCGCTTGAACAGATCCTCGCCCATGCGGAGCTGGAGTTGCACCACCCGCTACCGCTGCGCCCCGAGGCGCGGCAGGCCCTGCGCGACATGGCCGACGGCGACGGGCGCGCCATGCTGAACCTGGCCGAACAGGTGGCGGCCTGGAAGGTCGACAAGCAGTTGAGCGTGGAAGAGTTGGGCACCCGCTTGCAGCGGCGTGCGGCGCAATATGACAAGTCGGGTGAGGCCCATTACAACCTGATCTCGGCCCTGCACAAATCGGTGCGCGGCTCGGATCCGGACGCCGCTTTGTACTGGTTCGCCCGGATGTTGGAGGGGGGCGAAGACCCCCGCTACCTGGCGCGCCGGATCACACGGATGGCGGTCGAGGACATTGGCTTGGCCGACCCCCAGGCGCAACGGTTCTGCCTGGAGGCCTGGGAGATCTATGAACGGTTAGGTAGCCCGGAGGGCGAATTGGCGCTGTCCCAGGCCGTGACCTACCTGGCGCTGGCGCCTAAATCCAACGCCTCCTACGTGGCCTACAAGGCCGCGCGCGCCTCCGCCAAATCCACCGGCTCGGCGATGCCGCCCAAGAACATCCTGAATGCGCCGACGTCGATGATGAAGGATCAGGGGTACGGGAAGGGCTACGAGTACGACCATGACAGCGAAGACGGGTTTTCCGGCGCGAATTACTTCCCGGAAACGATGTCGCGCCCGAAATTCTACGACCCAAAAGAGCGAGGGTTCGAGAGGGACCTGAAGAAGCGGGTGGAATGGTTTGAAGGCCTGCGCAAGAAGCGCAAAAAGTAAGCTGCGAGGAGGGGGTGCGCCTCGCCAGAGGCGGAGGCCCGAGGAGGGGCGGCCTGGTTGTGCCGAGCCCCGCCCTCGACGGGCCGCGGTGCGGCGAACTTACGGACATTCTGGATCGCTTTATGGTTGCCAAGTCATCGTTCAGAAGGAACGACGCACCAAGATCAGACAAATCGCCGTGCCGGGGGGCGGCCCGTCGATAGCGGGGCGGCTGCGCCGCTGTTAACCCGCTTGGGGCGTCCAGCTATCGTTGACATCCCCGTCGCGGCATTCCATCCCACGCCCATGATTGCTGTCCTACAAGTTGCCCTCGGCGGTGCCCTCGGCTCGGTGCTGCGCTACCTCACCGGTGTCGCGATGCTGCGCGCCTTGGGCCATGGCGCGTTTCCGCTGCCGATCCTGACCGTCAACGTCGTGGGCTCGTTCCTGATGGGCGTCTTCGTCGTCTACGCCGCGCACCGGGGCCTGACGCATCTGTCGCCCCTGGTGATGACCGGGTTCCTGGGCGGGTTCACCACGTTCTCCGCCTTCTCGCTAGAGACCGTCACGCTTTATGAGCGGGGCGATCTGGGGCAGGCGGCGCTTTACGTGGCGCTCTCGGTGGGGCTGTCGATCGTCGGGTTAATGGCGGGCCTGTGGGTCGCGCGGGGGATCTTCGCATGAGTGGTGTGCAGACGCTTGAAATCGGCCCGGACGAGGGCGATCAGCGGTTGGACCGTTGGTTCCGCCGCATCTTCCCCCATGTCCCCCAGGGGCGGATCGAGAAGATGTGCCGCAAGGGCGAGATCCGCGTCGATGGCGGACGGGTGAAATCCAACACCCGTCTGGAAGTGGGGCAGATGGTGCGCATCCCGCCCCTGCCCGATGCCGAGCAGATGGAGAAGGTGCGCGGGGCGCAATCGGTACAGCCCAGGCGGATCAGCGAGGCCGATGAGAAGATGATCCGCGCCGCGGTGATCTACCGCGACGACCATATCATTGCGCTCAACAAGCCCGCCGGGCTGCCGACCCAAGGCGGCACCGGCCAGGCGCGCCATGTCGACGGCCTGGCCGAGGCGCTGACGTTTGGTTTCGACGAGAAGCCGAGGCTGGTGCATCGGCTCGACAAGGACACCTCGGGCGTGTTGCTGCTGGCGCGCACCCGGATGGGGGCCAAGGCGCTGACCGACGCGTTCCGGCTGCGCAGTACGCGGAAGATCTATTGGGCGGCTGTGGCGGGCTCACCCCTGCCGCGGATGGGCACGATCAAGCTGGGTCTGGTGAAAGCGCCCGGCCACGGGCGCGGCGGCGAGAATGAGAAGATGCGCGCCGTGCCGGTGGATGAGATCCCCCACGTGGAGGGCGCCAAGCGGGCCGAGACGGATTACGCCGTGCTGTCGAACCTCGGCGGGCGCGTATGTTGGTGCGCGCTGGTGCCGATCACCGGCCGAACGCACCAGCTGCGCGCGCATATGGCCGAGATCGGGCATCCGATCATCGGTGACGGCAAGTATGGGGGCAGCGGTCAGGAAAACCTGGGTGATGGCTGGGGCGCGCAGTTGGGCGGCGACATCAGCCGCAAGTTGCACCTGCACGCGCGCAGCCTGAGCTTCCGGCACCCGATGACGGGCGCGCAGATCAACCTCGTGGCGCCGCTGCCGTCGCATATGGAAAAGACCTGGGCGACGCTGGGCTGGGACCCGCGCGATGTGCTCGCCGACCCGTTCGAGGATGAGCCGTTTTGAAGCTGGTGATCTTCGATGTGGATGGCACGTTGGTGGACAGCCAGGGCCATATCCTGGCCTCGATGGAGGGGGCGTTTGCGGCCCATGG
This sequence comes from Gymnodinialimonas sp., assembly GCF_059726805.1. NCBI lineage: Bacteria > Pseudomonadati > Pseudomonadota > Alphaproteobacteria > Rhodobacterales > Paracoccaceae > Gymnodinialimonas > Gymnodinialimonas sp. The sequence continues at coordinate 4,341,829 of NZ_AP041059.1, read as the reverse complement.
GCTGACGTCTCCGGGACGCGAGGCGGTGCTTTCCATCGTTGGGCTCTCGCTGCCCGAGGCGTTTGTGCGGCTGGTGCCGGACCATGCGGACAAACGTGATAGCCTGACGCAGGCCTACAAGGACACGTTCATGGACCTGCGCAAGACGGGGCAGGCGCATTCGCCGCTTTACCCGGGCGCGGCGGAGGTGCTGGCGGAGCTGGCGGCGCGCGATGATGTGGTCCTGGGCGTGGCGACGGGGAAATCTCGGCGCGGCCTCGATCATCTGATCGAGGTGAATGGGTGGGAGCGGCTGTTTCAGACGCTTCAGGTGGCCGATCATCACCCCTCCAAACCGCATCCGTCGATGGTGGAGACCTGCCTGGCCGAAACCGGGGTAGAACCCGCCGATGCCGTCATGGTGGGCGACACCAGTTACGATATGGAGATGGCGCGCGGGGCGGGCGTGCGGGGCTTGGGCGTCAGCTGGGGCTACCACGCCGACGCCGCCCTGACCGGCGCGGGCGCGGTGCGGATCCTGCGCGGGTTCGACGAGATGCCGGGCGCGCTGGCAACCTTGTGGGAGGTCCCATGACCGAGTGGAAAGCGAAACGGTTCTGGAAAGAGGCGAGCGTTGCCGAGGCCGAGGGGGGCTTTCGCGTGATGCTGGACGGGCGCGGCGTGAACACGCCGGGCAAGCTGCCCTTGGTCATGCCCACCCGCGCGATGGCAGAGGCCGTGGCGGCGGAATGGAACGCCCAGGAAGACGAGATCAAGCCCCTGACGATGCCGCACACGCGGTCCGCCAATTCGGCGATTGAGCGAGTCACGCCGCAGTGGACCGAGGTCACGGATATGCTGCTGGAATACGCCGAGACGGATGTTTTGTGCTACCGCGCCGAGGGGCCGGACGAGCTGACGCAACGTCAGGCTGCGGAATGGGATCCGATGCTCGACTGGGCCGCCGAGGCGCTGGACGCGCGGCTGGAGCCGCGTGCGGGCGTGATGTGGGTCAGCCAACCTGCCACATCAGTGGAGGCGCTGGACCGCACCCTGCGCCAGATCACCCCTTTTCCGATGACGGCGATGCACGATCTGGTCACGCTGACGGGGTCGCTGATCCTGGGTCTTGCCGTCGCAAAAGGGCACATTTCGGCCAAGGAAGCTTGGCGTTTGAGCCGAATCGATGAGACCTGGCAGATCGAACAATGGGGCGCTGACGCGGAAGCAGAAGAGGCCGCAGCGATCAAAGAGGCCCAATTGTTGCACGCGGAAGCATTTTGGGCCCTCTGCTTCGATAAGTGATTGCTTGTGCGCCTATCCCCCGCATGTATTGCGCATTTTGGCGGCATTTGCTGAACGGATGGGCGAAAACGATCCGTTTCTGCCCCCCTTTCCCACCGTCTTGCCCTTGACCTTGTGTACAAGATTTGCCCATTTTGACGCATACGAGGGTTCAACAGGCCCTCGTGGCATATGCCAATGCTCGACAGGTCGCGCAAAGATGATCTGCCGGGCGGTTCCACAGGAAGAGGTAAACATGAAAAAATCCGTATTTCTCGGCACGCTCGCCGTCGCAGGTACTGCGGCAGGTTTTGCGGCCGCTGACGGTCACGCATCCGGTACGCTGGCTCAGGTCCAAGAGCGCGGCACGCTGAACTGTGGCGTGACGACCGGCCTGACCGGCTTCGCCGCACCCGACGCCAATGGCGAATGGCAGGGCTTTGACGTCGGCGTCTGCCGCGCAGTCGCAGCCGCCGTTCTGGGCGACGGCAACGCCGTTGAGTTCGTTCCGACCACTGGCCAGACCCGCTTCACCGCGCTGGCCTCGGGCGAGATCGACATGCTGGCCCGTAACACCACCTGGACCTTCTCGCGCGATGTCGACCTTGCGTTCGAATTCGTCGGCGTGAACTACTACGACGGTCAGGGCTTCATGGTCCCCCGTGAGCTGGGCGTGTCCTCGGCACTGGAACTGGACGGCGCGACCGTCTGCATCCAGACCGGTACGACCACCGAACTGAACCTGGCTGACTTCTTCGCCTCGAACAACATGAGCTACGAGCCCGTGCCGATCGAGACCAACGCAGAAGCACAGCAGCAGTACCTTGCCGGTGCCTGCGACGTTTACACCACGGACGCCTCGGGCCTGGCCGCAACGCGCGCCACGTTCGAAGATCCCTCGGCACACGTCGTTCTGCCCGAGATCGTGTCCAAAGAGCCGCTCGGCCCGCTGGTCCGTCACGGCGACAACGAGTGGGGCGATATCGTCCGCTGGACGCTGAACGCGCTGATCTCGGCTGAAGAGCTGGGTGTGACCTCGGCCAACGTCGGCGAAATCGGTGGCACCACCGAGAACCCCGAGATCCGTCGCCTTCTGGGCACCGAAGGTGAGCTGGGCGCAATGCTCGGCCTGGAGGCTGACTGGGCCGCCAACGCCATCGCGGTCGGTGGTAACTACGGCGAGATCTTCGAAGGCAACATCGGCGAGTCCACGCCAATCGGTCTGGCCCGCGGCCTGAACGCTCAGTGGACCGACGGCGGCCTGCTCTACAGCCCGCCCTTCCGCTAAATCCTGACCTTGGGGGGCGCGAACGAAAGTTCGCGCCCTTTCCATATCCACCTTATTCCGCGCATCTCTCAGACCGACCAAGGCAGGACCCGACATAACTGGGCCGCCCCCTAGAGACAGCGTGTATCCTTCCGACAGGGGACAAAAATGGCGACGCTTTCCGATCCGCCGCGCGAGTCGTTTCATCTCAGCCAGCTGCTGTATGATACGCGCTACCGCTCCATTACGATCCAGGTGATTGCGTTCATCCTGATCATGGCCGCGTTCGTCTTTCTGGCGCGCAACGTTGTTATTAACCTCAGCGCGCTTGGGAAGGACTTTGATTTCGGGTTCCTGGGCAGCCGCGCGGGCTATGACATCAACCAGCGCCTTATCGAGTATTCCAACGAATCCACCCATGGGCGCGCCGCGATTGTCGGCATTCTGAACACCCTGCTGGTCGCCTTCCTGGGCTGTATCGTCGCCACGATCCTGGGCGTGATCGCGGGTGTTCTGCGTCTGTCGAAGAACTGGATCGTCTCGCGCCTGATGTCCGTTTACGTCGAGGGCTTCCGTAATGTGCCCCTGCTATTGTGGATCATCGTGATCTTCGCGATCATGACCGAAAGCACGCCCGGGCCGCGCGATTTCCGCGGCGCTGACCCCGAAGCGTCGATGCTTCTGGGCGAGTCTGTGGCCATCACCAACCGGGGTATTTTCATTCCCGCGCCTGTCTGGGGCGACGGGGCACTTCTGCTGGTGGGCGTGTTCATCGCGTCCCTGGTCGGCATCTGGGCGTTCCGCCGCTATGCCCGCAAACGCCAGGAGGCGACGGGGGATATCCTGCCGGTCTTCTGGGTGTCGATGGGCCTGTTTTTCGTCCCGGTCCTGGTGGTCTATTTTGCCTATTCGGCGGCCATCGCGCGGGATCAATACCCGATCCTCGCTGTCGGCGCCGAGCAGGGCGTGACGCTGGAAAGTTATGTGGCCGATAACGGCAACCCGTCGATCTGCGCCTTGCCCTCGACCGCCGGTGTGAACCTGTCGAGCGCCCTGCGCGCCCTTGGGGAACGCGCCAGCATCACCCGCGTCTCGACCGAGGCGGAGTTGCTGGAGGCCGTGCAATCCGGCGATTGCATCCTGGCCACCGTGTCGCCCGAGCTGGCCGAAAGCTTCCCGGGCACGCTGGATGGCATCGAGATGGTTGCCCTGAGCGATACCGTTGACCGGGGTCGCCCGCTGCAGTTCGAGCGTCCGCAACTGGCGGGTTTCAACTTTGAAGGCGGCGTGCAGCTGCGCAACTCGCTGATCGCCTTGTGGTTCGCGCTGTCGCTTTATACGGGCGCCTTCATCGCCGAGATCGTGCGCGCCGGCATTCTGTCGGTGTCCCGGGGTCAGACCGAGGCGGCCTTCGCCCTGGGTCTGCGTCCGAACCGGACGATGAACCTGGTGATCCTGCCGCAAGCCCTGCGGGTGATCATCCCGCCGCTGATTTCGCAGTTCCTGAACCTGACGAAAAACTCCTCCCTCGCGATCGCCGTGGGCTACATGGATGTGCGCGCCACCCTTGGCGGCATTACCATCAACCAGACGGGGAGGGAGCTGGAGGGCATCCTGCTGATGGGCCTTTTCTACCTTGCCCTGTCGTTGCTGATTTCAGCGGTGATGAACCTCTACAACAACTCAGTCAAATTGCAGGAGCGGTGAAATGAGCGAGACCCATTCCGAAACCGCCACGCAAGCCTATGTCCGCACCGAGATGCTGTCAGAACAGCCAGCGCCGGTGTCGCAGACGGGCGCTGTCAAATGGATCCGCGAGAACCTGTTCTCGTCCATCGGCAATTCCATCATGACGATCCTGTCGGTCGCCTTCATCGCTTACGTTCTGATCGGCATCATGCCGTGGATGTTTGGCGGTGTCTGGAACGCGGGATCCCTCGCGGAATGCCGGACGGTTCTGGGGGCCTTTGGCGGTGACGGCCATTCCGGCGCCTGCTGGGCCGTGATCGAAGATCGCTGGCGCCAGCTGGTCTTCGGGTTCTACCCGCAGGAATACTACTGGCGCCCGGTCCTGACCTTCGTGCTTCTGGGGGTCGCCCTTGCGCCGATCCTGTTCTCGGATTGGGTGCCGCGCCAGTTGATGATCTTCTCGGTCCTGTTCCCCTTCGTCGCCGTCTGGTTGATCTGGGGCGGATCTGTCTGGGTGCCGATGCTGGTCGTGGCCAGCTTTGGCGTGGGCTATCTTGTCTACCGCCTGGCCGCGACCGTGGTGTTCACCGGCCTGGCCGTGGGCCTGGCCATCGTCGCCACGTTCTTATGGTGGGCGTTTGCCGTGGGGGCCATCGATTCCCGGATCAACGCCGCCGTCGGCGCCCCGCGCTATGACAGCGCGGTTGCCGAGCTGGAAGCCCGTCTGGCGGCTCTGCCAGAGGAAGTCGCCACCGCAGAAGCCCTCGTTGAGAGCATCGCGGCGGAAGAAGCCGAGGTGATCGCCGACCGCGATGCCACCGTGTCCCAGATCATGGAAGGCGCCAGCAATGTGCCGGAGCTGCAGGACGAACTGCTGGCCTACCAGCGCACGTTGACAGATGTGCGCAATCGGCAATCCGAGGCCGCACGCGCGCTGACCGTCGTGAACGCCGAGTTGAGCGATGGGCAGCGCCTGTTGGACCAATATCTGACGCTACCGGCCCTGCTGGAATCCCTGCCAGAGCTGCGTGAAAATGTGGCGAATGCGCAGGGCGATGACGTCGCGGCGGCCGAAGCGGCCTTGTCCGGGGCGCAGGAGCGCATCGACTCGATCTATTCGGTCCTGGGCCGCGTCGGGCTTCCACCCGTCCAGAGCCGCGAGATCGGGGGCTTCCTGCTTGCCTTCATCCTCGGCGTCTCGGGCATTGTCCTGTCGTTCCCGCTTGGCATCCTGCTGGCGCTGGGGCGGCAATCGGACCTGATCCTTTTGAAGATGGTGTCGGTTGGCTTCATCGAGGTGATCCGGGGCGTGCCCTTGATCGTCTGGCTGATCACCGCATCGCTGCTGTTGAACTACTTCCTGCCGCCGGGCACGACCTTCGACCTGGTTCTGCGGGTGGTGATCATGGTGACGCTGTTTGCGTCGGCCTATATGGCCGAGGTGATCCGGGGCGGCCTTGCGGCGCTTCCGCGGGGTCAGTACGAGGGCGCGGACAGTCTGGGCCTGAACTACTCCCAATCGATGCGCCTGATCGTTCTGCCGCAGGCGCTGAAGATCTCCATCCCCGGCATCGTGTCCACCTTCATCGGTCTCTTCAAGGACACGGTTCTGGTGGTGTTCATCGGTCTGCTGGATCCCATCGGGTTCTCCAACTCGATCCGGGCGGACACGGACTGGAACGGCGTCTACTGGGAAATCTTCATCTTCATCGGGGCGTGTTTCTTCGTCTTTTGCTACGGCATGTCCCAATACTCGCAATATCTTGAGCGTAAGCTCGCTACCGGTCACCGTTAATCGGGCCATCGCTGAGGAGAAAACTCATGTCTAACACTGCAGAAGATCGTGCAATCGACCGTTCTCAAATGAAGGTCTCGGACGAGGTGGCGATTGAGATCGACGGGATGAACAAGTGGTACGGCACGTTCCACGTTCTCAAGGACATCAACCTGACCGTGAACCGCGGCGAGCGGATCGTGGTCTGCGGCCCCTCGGGTTCGGGCAAGTCGACGCTGATCCGGTGCATCAACGCGCTGGAAGAGCATCAGCAGGGCTCCATCGTTGTGGACGGCACGCTGTTGTCCAACGACCTCAAGAACATCGACAAGATCCGGTCCGAGGTGGGCATGTGCTTCCAGCACTTCAACCTGTTCCCGCATCTGACGATCCTGGAAAACTGCACGCTGGCGCCGATCTGGGTGCGCAAAACGCCCAAGAAGGAAGCCGAAGAGACGGCGATGCATTTCCTGGAAAAGGTGAAGATCCCCGAGCAGGCCGACAAGTACCCCGGCCAGTTGTCCGGCGGTCAGCAGCAGCGTGTGGCGATTGCCCGGTCGCTGTGCATGCGGCCGCGCATCATGCTGTTTGACGAGCCGACCTCGGCCCTTGACCCGGAGATGATCAAGGAGGTGCTGGATACGATGATCCAGCTGGCCGAAGAGGGCATGACGATGATCTGCGTGACCCACGAGATGGGCTTTGCCCGTCAGGTCGCCAACCGGGTGATCTTCATGGATGCGGGCCAGATCGTGGAGCAGAACGAGCCGGAGGAGTTCTTCACGAACCCCAAATCCGAGCGGACGCAGCTGTTCCTGAGCCAGATCCTGGGGCATTAGATTCTTTTTTATGCGCTACCGCGCTTCGCGCTACTTGAGCGCGGGGGATGCGCTACTGCGCTTCGCGCCGCTTGAGCGCGGGTGGCGGGGTGAACCCTGCCCCACGAGAAATTTCCGCCCGTATCGTTTGATGCGGGCGGTTTTTTTGAGTTGTATTTGGCAAGATGAAGGGGAGGCTCAGCGCGGATCGGGGAGGTCGCGCGGGGTGGTGAAGTGCAGGACAGTGCCCGCGCCGGGCGTGATCGCGCCGTCAAAGCGGAGCACGGTGGTGGCGCCGGTGGGATAAGCACCAAAGCGCTCATCGGGCGGCGGGGTTTGGGCCAGGGCCCAGGCCAGCGCCGCCGTGCCGGGGTTGTGGGCGATCATCGCCACGAGGGGTGCTGTGGTGGCTTGGAGGGCCTTCAGCATCCGCTCGGGCTCGGCCAGGTAGAGGTTTGGGTCGAGGGTTGCCTGGGGCGCGCCGGGCAGATGGTCGGCGATGCCCGCCCAGGTCTGCCGCGTGCGCATGGCGTCGGAGCAAAGCACCACGTCCGGGATCAGATTGTGTTGTGCGAGGAACGCGCCGATGCGCGGGGCCGAGCGAAAGCCGCGCGCGCTGAGCGGGCGGGCGTGGTCACCGGTGCTGCCGTCCCAGTCGGACTTGCAGTGGCGGATGAGGATGACCGTCTGGCTCATGTGGGGATCGGCCTCATTTATGGAACTGGCGCATGTGGTAGGCCGATTGCGCCGGGTCGCGCGCGAAGTCCTGGCTGACCGGGCAGGCGCGGCGGGCTTTGCAGCCGTTTGTCATGCAATCGGCGCCTGCTGGTGTGTCAAGGAAGCTGTGGCAGGCGGCGGTATCGTAGCCTTCCTCGGTGAGCGCATTGACGGGGCAGGCGGTTTCGCACGGGGCGGCGCAGAGCAGGCAAGGCGTGAGGCGCGGCGGCGTGAGCGAGATGGTTTCCTTCAGCGCCAGCGCGCCGCGAAACGAGATCATCAGGCCCTGGTCGTTGTGGACCAACAAGGTGACGGGGCTGGCGTGGATGCTGCCCGATTTCTTCGCCCAGGAGATGAACGGATGCCACGGCGGGCCGCCGAAGGGGAAGAGCGGCGTCGCGTTGAGGGTTTCGGCGATGTCCGTGACGGCGCGGGTGGACCAGCGGTCGAGCGGGTCGGGCGCGCCATCCTGAGCCTCGTCCTGGGATTGGAAGAAGCTCCAGAAATCAGGGTCGCGCGGCGCGAGGAGTACGAGGGTGCCGGTGCCCTCAGGCGCGAGGTCACCCGGCGCGGGGTGGAAGGCACCGACGATGCCGAGGTGGTGAGGGGCGGCGGCGGCAGTGATCGTCTCATAATCCACGGCTCAGGCCCTTATCATGGAACCGGCGCCATGCTCGGTAAAGAGTTCCAGCAGAACGGCATTGGCAACGCGCCCGTCAACGATGGTGCAGGCGCGCACGCCGGCGCGCACAGCGGCAACGGCGGTTTCGGTCTTGGGGATCATGCCGCCGGCGATGGTGCCCTCGGTCGTCATGGTGTCGATGTCGGCGGTGGTGAGTTCGGTGACGACGTCGCCCTGGGCGTTCTTGACGCCCGAGACATTGGTGAGCAACAGGAGGCGGTCTGCCTGGAGCGCGGCGGCGATGGCACCGGCGGCGGTGTCGCCGTTGATGTTGTAGGTCTCGCCGTTCCTGCCCTGACCCAGAGGGGCGATGACCGGGATCATGTCATCCTCGAAGAGGTTGGTGATCACGGAGGGGTCTACGTGCGACGGCTCCCCCACGAAGCCAAGTTCGGGGTCGGCGGGCACGCAGGTGATTAGATTGGCGTCCTTGCCCGACAGGCCCACGGCCTTGCCGCCCTCGGCATTGATGGCCTGGACGATGCGCTTGTTGACGCGGCCCGAGAGGACCATCTCGACGACTTCCACCGTGGCGGCGTCGGTGACGCGTTTGCCGCCCTTGAAGGTGCTTTCGATACCCAGCTTGGCGAGCATGTCGTTGATCATCGGCCCGCCGCCGTGGACCACGACGGGGTTCACGCCGACCTGGCGCAAGAGCACCATGTCGCGGGCGAAGGAGGCCATTTCGGCATCGTCGCCCATGGCGTTGCCGCCGAACTTCACCACGACAATGGCGTCGTTGAAGCGTTGCAGGTAGGGCAGCGCCTCGGAAAGGGTGCGGGCGGTGGCGAGGTAGTCGCGGGTCATTTGGGTTTTCATGGCGCTTGGGGTCGGTGTGACAGGTGGCGCCACGTTAGGGGGTGGGCGCGCGGGTGTGAAGCGCATTGGGGGCCAGCCCCCAAACCCCCGGGATATTTTTGGAACAGGGAAGGAGGGCTAAGCCTCGATCGACGCGATGGTGGCGCGCAGGGTCGGGATGCCATCGCCCTTCTCGGAAGACGTCAGGATGATTTCCGGGTAGGCGGCGGGGTGGAGGCTGAGCGCCTTGCGGGTCCGGGCGAGGGAGGCGTCGCGGTCTTTCGCCTTCACCTTGTCGGATTTGGTCAGGACGGTCTGGAAGGGAACGGCGGCGATGTCGAGGAGTTTCATGATTTCCTCGTCCACGGCTTTCACGCCATGGCGCGCGTCGATCAGCACGAAGGCGCGGCGCAGGGTGGCGCGGCCTTGCAGGTAGGACTTCAGGAGCGCTTGCCATTGCTGGACCACGTGCAGGGGCGCCTCGGCGTAGCCGTAGCCGGGCAGGTCGACGAGGTAGTGGCTGTCGAGCAGGGTGAAGTAGTTGATTTCCTGGGTGCGGCCCGGCGTGTTGGAGGCGCGGGCGAGGCCCTTACGGCCTGTGAGCGCGTTGATCAGGGTGGATTTGCCGACGTTGGAGCGGCCTGCGAAGCAGACCTCGATCCGGTCTGCCGGGGGCAGGCCATCCATGGCGACGACGCCTTTGAGGAAGTCGGTATTGCCCGCAAAGAGTTTGCGGCCGCGTTCCTCGGTGGTGGCGTCGGGGGCCCCGGCCAGGGGGAAGGGCAGGGTAGTCATGTCGCGGCCTCCAGCGCGGGCAGGTCGGCGCCGCGGATCGCGTTCAGGTTACGGGTGATCTTGTCGGCGGGCCAGTCCCACCAGGCGATGGCGAGGAGCTGCGCGATCGTGGCCGCGTCGAAGCGCTGTTTGACGGGCTGCGCGGGGTTTCCGGCGGCGATGGTGTAGGGGGGGAGGTCTTTCGTGACGGTTGCATTGGCGGCGATGATGGCGCCCGCGCCGATGGTCACGCCGGGCATGATCGTGGCGGAATTGCCGATCCAGACGTCGGGGCCGATCACGGTGTCGCCTTTCTGGACGGCGGTCCAGGTGGCGGGGTCGAAGCCCTCTTCCCAGCCGTGGCCGAAGATGTTGAAGGGGAAGGTGGAAAATCCGTCCATCGCGTGGGTGCCGCCGTTCATGAAGATGCGCACGTTGTGGGCGATTGCGCAGAAGGGGCCGATGTGGAGGTGATCGCCGATAAAGTCGTAGTGGTGAAGGACGTTGCGGGTGAAGAAATCGCGGCTCTCGTCCTGATCATCGTAGTAGGTGTAATCGCCCACGGTGACGTTGCTGCGCCCTTCGGCCAGGGGCTTGAGGAACACGGTGCCCGCATAGGCGGGCAGCATGGGCGCGAGGGTGGTGGGATCGGGGCCCGTCATTGGACCGTGACGGTGTCGCCCGCTTTGATCTGCCCGCCCTGGCGCACCATGGCGTAGACGCCGAAATCCTGATGGCCCCAGCCGTCCTCCAGGGCGCGCAGCGTGTTGGCGTCGCGCTTGCCGGTGGCGGGGTTCGCCTCGGTCGCGCGGCAGCGGGTGATGCGTTCGACGACCTCCAAATGCGCTACCGCTTCGCTACTTGAGCGCGGGGAGCGTATCGCCAGCGTTTTGCCGACGAGGTCGAACTCTTCCCAGGGGGCGAGGCCGTCGATCCAGAGGTTGCCGCGGAACCGCCGCACGTCGAGCTCTTGGCCGAGTTTCTGGCCGAGGGCGCGTAGGGATGATGGGTTGAGGATGCTGATGGAAGCGAAGGGCGCGTCCGACATCCCCTCGGGCGGGGAGGCCACGAGCGCTACGGGCTTAGGGCGGTTTTCCGGGTAGATCGGGGTTAGCCAGTCGAAGAAGGCACCCATGTCGCCGCCGGGGGTAACGCTGATGTCGTCGCGGTCGGGATGGCTGAGGTGGATGACGTCACCATCCACGCGGCAGGTTACGGCCATCAGCGAGGGGCCCTTGGCCCCGCGCAGGAAGTTGCGGCAGGACCGCCAGCCGTCGGAGGCATCGCCGCCGTCTTCCAGCACCGCCCAGGCGCGGTCGAGCGGCAGGGGCAGGCCCGGCGCCAGATCAATGGCGCGCAGCCGCTCGGCCCCGATGCCCTTGATCGGATAGCGCCAGATCTGATCCAGCGTGTACGTCATTTCTCGGCCTTGGGCTTCTTCTTGAAGCTCGAGCGGATGTTGCCGAAGACGTCTGGTTTGAAGCCCTGGCTGCGCATGATCAGGTACTGCTGCGCGAAGGTGATCGTGTTGTTGGCGATCCAGTAGACCAGCAAACCGCTCGCGAAGCTGCCCAGCATGAACATGAAGACCCAGGGCAGCCAGGCGAAGATCTGTGCCTGCATCGGATCCGTAGGCGCCGGGTTCAGCTTCTGCTGCAGCCACATGGAGATGCCGAGCAGGAGCGGCAGGATGCCGATGAAGATCAGCGCCATGATCGATTCCGGCTCGGGTGCGGCATTGGGCAGGAGGCCGTAGAGGTTGATGATCGACGAGCTGTCGGGGGCCGACAGGTCATTGAGCCAGCCGAAGAACGGCGCGTGGCGCAGTTCCAGCGTGACGAAGATCACCTTGTAGAGCGAGAAGAAGATCGGGATTTGCAGCAGGATCGGCAGGCAGCCGCCCGCCGGGTTCACCTTGTTCTTTTTGTAAAGCTCCATCATGCCCTTTTGGAGCTTCTCCCGGTCATCACCAGCGGATTCCTTGAGCTTCTCCATCTCGGGCTGAAGCTCCTTCATCTTCGCCATCGACACGTAGGAGCGGTAGGCGAGCGGGAACAGGATCGCCTTCACGATGACGGTCAGCGCGATGATCGCGAGGCCCATGTTGCCGATCATCAGGTTCAGCCAATGCAGAAGCCAGAACAGCGGCTTGGTCAGGAAGTAGAACCAGCCCCAGTCGATGCTGTCGACAAAGCGTGAGACTTCGCCGCGCGTGGGGTCCTGTTCGGCGCCGAACATGGCGCGAATGAAGCCCGGTTCGGCGTTCTCATAGTCGCGGATCGCCTCGGCTTCCTTGGCGCCTGCGAAAAGCTGTGTGGTGACTTCGACCGTTTCGCCCGCGGCGATGGCCATGTAGGGCAGGCGCGCTTCGGTCTGGTAGATGTCGGCGGAGGGGACGTATTTGATCACCGAGACGAAGGGCTGGTCTTCGCCGGGGATCAGGGTGGTCATCCAGTATTTGTCGGTGAAGCCGATCCAACCGTTCGCCTCCACCTCGATCACCTCGGCGGGGACGCCTTCGCGGGCGATCACGTCGAGGTCGGGGAGGTCGGAGTAATCGACCTCGGACAATTCGCCATCGACTTTGCGCACCACGCCTTCGTGCAGGATGAAAAAGTTCTGCAGATCCGAGGGCAGGCCGTGGCGGGCGACGATGCCGTAGGGGGCCAGGTTCACGTCCGCCGCGCCGGTGTTCTCGACCGATTGGGTGACCTGGAACATGAAGCGGTCATCGATTTCGATGGTGCGGCGGAAAATCAGGCCGCTGCCATTGTCCCAGGCCAGCGTGATCGGCGTGTCGGGGGTCAGCGTGGTGCCGGATTCCAGCTCCCACGGGGTGTCGGAGGTGGGGACATCCGCGTAGCCGAGATCGCCAGAGGGGGTCCAACCGTAGAGCGCGTAGTAAGGGTCATCGGAGCCCACGGGCGAGAGCAGGCGCACGATCTCGTCGCCGTCGACCTCGGTGGTGTAGTTGCGAAGGGACAGGTCATCGATGCGCCCGCCCAGAAGCGAGATGGAGCCTTCGACGGCGGGCGTCTCGATGGTGATCCGCGCGGCTTCCGACAGGGCCACTTCGGTGGGCGAGGTGTTCTCGGCCCCGGCCCCGGTGGGGGCGCCGGTTTCGGTGACGGGCGGGGTCAGCGCGATGTCGGTGTCGGTCACGACACCGCCGGTCTCGGCCGCGGGGGGGACGGCGTTGGGGTCCTGCACCACCTCTGGCGGCGGGAAGAGGAGGAACCAAACGAGAATAACAACAAAGCTAAGGCCGGTGGCCAGGATCAGGTTTCTGCTCTGATCGTCCATCTTGGCGGTCTTCCTCTGTCAGGGTCCTTACGAATAAGGCGCAAACACCGGGCGCGAACGGTGTGGCCAATCCATGGGGGTTCAACAGACTGAGGGTTGAAAGGTCAAGAGGCGAAATGGGCGCGGGGCGGTGGGGTTACCTGGTGAGTCCGTTGATTTTGCAACAGATGGGGACGGTTGGGGGAGCACGCAAGGGCGTCCAACGTGATCGACGGGTCAGAGGTGGTCTCGGGGCCGTTGCTAGGTGCGTTGCTGCCGCATCCTGCGCGACGGGCGATGGCGCTGTGGTTTATACATATCCGATCTTGCGAAACTGCACGACGCTCTACGCGCGGCGGTCATCCAAGCGAATGGTCTTGCCGGCAGCGCCATGGGCGCGGGCCCAGTCCGGCACGTTGTTCAGGCCCATGGGGTGCGCCACGCCAAAGCCTTGCAGGTAGTCGCACCCGAGCGCTGCCATCGCTTCTTTCTCGTTCGAGGTTTCGACCCCATTCGCCAGCGTCTCGATCCCCAGGGCTTTGGCCATGGCGATGATCGCGGAGACGGTTTGGCGTTTGCTGTGATCGACGTCGACATCGAGGACAAAGCTTTGGTCAATTTTCACGCGGGTCACGCCCAACTTCTGCAACATCGGCAAGGAGGCCGCGCCGAGGCCGAAGCCTTCCAGATCCAACCGATGGCCCGCATCCCGCATCGCCTGCAGGGTGGCCACAATCGCATCGTCCTCCACCTGAGTGGCGACGTCTTCGAGGATCTCGACCACGACGCGGTCCGGGGCCAAACCGTAGCGCGCCACTTCACCGGCCAGACTTGCGGCAAGGCCGGTATCGCGCAGCTCTATGGCTGAAAAATTGATGGAGATCAGAGGGATATGCGCATTCACGGCATCCCAGTCCAGAAGCGCTTTCAGCGCCTGGTGCAAGATGGTCTGCCCCAGCAACGGCATGTGGCCCGAGGCCTGAACGGCGGGAAAGAACTCTTTCGGGCCCAGCAGCCCGTGCTTGGGGTGCTGCCAACGGGCGAGCGTTTCCATCCCCGTCACTGCGCCGGTACGGGCATGGATCTGGGGTTGGAACCAGGCGGTGATGGCACCGTCGTGGATGGCGGCCTCCACCTCTTCGCTGAGGCTCGATTGCAGCGCCCGCGCGCGGCCCATGCCAGGCGCGTAGGCCCGGATCGCGCTGGGGCCGTTCAACACGGCTTCGGCCAGGGCGGCTTCGGCGGCCTTGAAGGTGGCGTCGGCGGGATCAACGCCCTGCTGGATCATCGCGGCATGACCAATGGACGCCGTCAGCCGCAGAGCCGTCCCGCGCATCGGCAACGGGTCAGTGATGGTGCCCGCCAGGCGCGCCGCAATCGTGTCGCGCAGCCCCAGGCGCGCGGACGCCAGCGGTGACAGGACGATGCCAAACCGGGCATCTCCCAAGCGGGTCAGCAAATCCCCATTGCGCAGCGCCGCTTGTAGCCGTTCTTCGATGCGGCCCGCCAGATCTTCACATGTATCGTGCCCCCAGCGGTCGTGCAGGACGGACCAATCGTCGATCTGCACCAGGATGCAGGCGGTATCGCGGCCCGCCAGATCCGAGACCCGGTCCAGCATCGCGACCAGTGCCCCCCGTCCGCTTGTGACGGCGGTTTGAGCGTTTGCGCCGTGAGGACCGGCGCGGGCACTGAGTCCGCCAATCGCCAGAAGCGTGGAAAGACCAACCGCAGTGACAAGCGCGAGGTTGTCGAAGCCGAACCAGGTGGCACTGAGCGCGATCAAGGGAAAAAGCGCCAGGACTTCAACCCGGCTGAGGGCCAGGCGGATGCGCTGTGCGACCCTGTGAAGTGTGCCCCGGGACGTCTCCGGTGCGCCATTTGCCCTGATGTCTGCCATGTCGCCCTTCAACTCCGTTGGTCCATCGGCCCTTGCATTAGGGGTAGCCCAAGGACTCCAAACAGGAGGTTAACTCTACCGCAGTCATCGATCATTGGCCCCAGAACCCAAGGGCTTGCCGGATCGCTGGCCCGCGTTACTTCCCGTGCATGATAAGACGCCTGTTGATCCTTTGCGCGCTGGTCGCCCTTGCAGCATGTGGGCGCCCATCGTTGACGGACCCGACCTTGTCGGGCCGCGATTTGAACCTTGAGGAATTCTTCCACGGAAACCTTTCGGCCTATGGCCAATTCCAGGATGTCTTCGGCGAGGTCCGCCGCCGCTTCGAGGTCGACATTCGCGGCACCTGGGACGGGCAAACCCTTAGGTTAGTTGAGGATTTTCGCTACGACGACGGATCGACCGAGCAGCGCATCTGGAGTTTGCAGCAGACTGGAAACGGCGGCTGGCAGGGTACGGCGCCGGGCGTGATTGGCGTGGCCACGGGCCAGGAGGTGGGCGATACCTTCAACTGGCAGTACACCATCGATCTGCCGTTGCCAGACCGGGATCCACTGCGCGTTACCTTCGATGATTGGATGTGGATGCTGAGCGAGGACCGCGTGCTGAACCGCGCCTACATGAGCCGTCTGGGCGTTCCGATTGGCGAAGTGATCATCACCTTCGAGCGCGACTGATGCGCCCCTAATCCGGCACGTTATCGATGCCCGAGCCGCCCCAGGGGTGGCAGCGGGAGATGCGCCGTGCCGCCAACCATGAGCCCTTGATCGCGCCGTGTTTGCGCAGGGCTTCCATGGCGTAGGTCGAGCATGTGGGCGTGTAGCGGCAGTTGGAGGCGATCATCGGCGAGATCACCAGCCGGTAGAACCGGATCGGCAGCGAGATCAGGAACGCGGCTGGGTTCATCCGGGCGCTCATCGGTGCGCCTTGCGCAAGGCGCGCGATAGATCCGCCTGCATCGCCAGGAAATCATGGGTGGCGGTGGCGTCTTTTCGGCCGATCAGCACATAGTCCCAGCCCGCTTTGCCCTCTGCCGGAAGCACGGCGCGCGCAATCTCTCGCAGGCGGCGCTTGGCGCGGTTACGGGCGACGGCGTTGCCCACTTTCTTGGAGCAGGTGAAGCCCACGCGAATCGCGTCTGGCCCCTCATCCTCCGTGCGCTTGCGGGCTTGCAGCAGGAACGCGGGCGTCGGCACGCGTGCCGCTCGGGCGGCAGCCAGGAAATCAGCCCGTTTGGTCAGCGTCACGAGGGGCCGCGCATCACAAAAAGCCCCCGTCGAGGCTTCGCTCGGCGGAGGCGTTTTCAGTGCCATGGGCAATGCAATCAGGCGCTGAGCGACTTCCGACCGCGGGCGCGGCGGGCGTTCAGGATCTTGCGACCAGCCTTGGTGGCCATACGCGCACGGAACCCGTGGCGGTGCTTGCGCACGAGGTTCGAGGGTTGGAATGTCCGCTTCGACATGGGTCTCGCTCCGTCAATCTTGGCCGGAGGGCGCTGTCACGCGCGCCTCATACGGCGGGAATCTGTCTTGAAGCCTGCGGGATAGGCAAGTGCGACGCCGCTGTCAACAAACGGAGCGTGCTTAGGCCGAGGTATTTTCGGCCTCTTCCAAGGCGCGCGCCAGATCGCGCAGTTGCGAGGGGGCATAGACGGCGACGCCTGCGGCACGCAGGCGGGCCGCGACCACGCCCTGACCCTCATGGCGCTGGCCGTCGAAATTGCCGGAATGCACGTAGGTCGACCCGCACGACGGGCTGCCATCTGCCAGAAGGGCAAAGCGGCACCGGTGCGATTGCGCCAGCTCCAGCGCCAGATCCGCGCCGGTCGTGAATTCGTGGGTCATGTCGAGACCGTCTTTATCAAAGATGCCCGCGCGCCCGTTCAGCACGGCCTCGGCGGTGGCGCCCGGCGCAATCTCGGCCGGGGGGCGGGGCGAGGGTAGGCCGGCGGCCATTTCCGGGCAAAGCGCCAGCAAACGCCCCTCGGCCCGCCAGGTGGCCAGAAGCTGGTCTTCCAGGGTCTTGGCCTGGCCGTCGTAGCGCACCCGGGCGCCCATCAAACAGGCGCTGACAAAGATCTTTTCCATGGCAAGACAGCCCGTATCTGAAACACTTTGACCTGCGATTGTTACGGAACACCGCCCGCTGGGTCACGAAAACCCTTACTTGCGTCACGCCCTATCAAGCAACCGTGAGGAGGGATATCCCCTGTCGCCAAGATGACGCAATTAGGGTCCAACTCAAGGACAAGGGACCTAAATCATGTCGGACAGCGTGAACCAGCCACAGAACGCCCAGATCACCCGCTACCTTCCGCTGATCGCCGTCATCCTCGGCGCGGCGGTCGGCTGGTGGCTGTTTCGCGACTACCTCAGCTTCCAGGCGCTGGCCGATAACCGTGAGGCGCTGATCGCCTTTCGCGACGCCAATTACGTGTTGACCGCCGCCTTGTTCGTGCTGGCCTACGCCTTGATCGTGGCGTTCTCCTTGCCCGGCGCAACCATCGCGACGCTGACGGGCGGGTTCCTCTTTGCCACGTTCCCCGGTGCCTTCTTCAACGTCTTTGGCGCAACGATGGGGGCCACGGCGATCTTCCTTGCGGCCCAAACCAGCTTCGGCGCGAAGTTGGGCGCGAAACTGGAAGGCTCGGAAGGCGTCACCAAGAAGTTCAAGGACGCGATTGACGAGAATCAGTGGTCCGCCCTGTTCCTTTTGCGCCTTGTCCCCGCCGTCCCGTTCTTCATCGCCAACCTCTTGCCCGCCTTCTTCGAGGTGCCTCTGCGCCGCTACGTGATCTCGACCTTCCTGGGCATCCTGCCCGGCGCCGTGGTCTATACCTCGGTGGGCGCGGGACTGGGCGAGGTCTTTGCCCGGGGCGAGACCCCGAACCTTGGCATCATCTTTGAGCCGCAGATCCTGTTGCCTATCCTGGGCCTCTGTGCGCTGGCAACGCTGCCGATCATCCTCAAGGCCGTGCGCGGCAAGAAAGGCCTCTGAACCATGGCTACGATCGAGACTGATATCTGCGTCATCGGCGCGGGCTCTGGCGGCTTGTCCGTTGCGGCGGGTGCGTCGCAGATGGGGGCGAAGGTTGTCCTTCTGGAAGGCCACCTGATGGGCGGCGATTGCCTGAACTTCGGCTGTGTGCCCTCTAAGGCGCTGCTGGCCGCTGGTCACAAGGCCCATGAAACGTCCGAGGCCGCCTTTGGTGTGGCCGGTCACGCGCCCGCACCGGACTATGCCGCCGCAAAGGACCATGTGCGCGCCGTCATCGACGAAATCGCCCCGGTCGATTCGCAGGAACGGTTCGAGGGCTTCGGCGTCCACGTCATCCGCGAGTTCGGCAAGTTCATCTCGCACCACGAAGTGCAGGCAGGCGAGCATACGATCAAGGCGCGCCGCTTCGTGATCGCCACGGGCTCGCGCCCCTTTGTGCCGCCGATCCCCGGCCTCGATAGTGTGCCGCACCACACTAACGAGACGATCTTTGACCTGCGCGAGCGGCCCGACCATCTGATCATCATCGGCGGTGGTCCCATCGGCATGGAAATGGCGCAGGCGCATCGGCGTCTGGGTAGCCAGGTGACCGTGCTGGAAGGCGCAAAGGCGATGGGCAAGGATGACCCGGAGGCCGCCGCGCTGGTGCTGGGTAAACTTCGTGCCGAGGGCATCGAGATTGTCGAGGGCGCGCTTGCCTCCCAGATCAGCGGCACGGACGGCGCGATCACGGTCGAGACGAAGGATGGCGCGCGCTACGAAGGTTCTCACCTTCTGGTGGCGGTTGGTCGACAAGTGAACGTGGACAAGCTGGATCTGCACAAGGCGGGCGTCGCGTTTGAACGCGGCGGCGTCACGGTGGGGCCGGACCTACGCTCCACCAATGCGCGGATCTATGCAGTTGGCGATGCCGCCGGTGGCGCGCAATTCACCCATGTCGCGGGCTACCATGCGGGCGTGATCATCCGCCCGATGCTGTTCGGCCTGCCTGCGAAGGCGCGCACCGATCACATCCCCTGGGCGACGTATACCTCGCCCGAACTGGCGCAAGTCGGCCTGACGGAGGACGAGGCGAAGAAAGAGCACGGCGATAAGGTTTTCATCGCCCGCGCCGAGTTCGAGCACAACGACCGGGGCATCGCCACAGGTCAGACCCAGGGCTTCGTCAAGGTCATGGTCGTGAAGGGAAAACCCGTGGGCGCCACCATCGTTGGCCCCCAGGCCGGAGAGTTGATTGGCATTTGGTCGCTGGCCATTGCAAACAAGCTGAAGATGAGTGCCGTTGCCAACATGATCGCCCCCTATCCGACCCTGGGGGAAATCAACAAACGCGCGGCATCGGCCTATTTCACACCCAAGCTGTTCGACAGCCCGATGGTGAAGAAGGTCGTCGGGTTTGTGCAAAAGTTTGGTAGGCTCTAAAAGGGGTTATCGGCCTGCACGCGCAAGAGGGAGCCCTTCGTGGCAAACACACTATCCGGGCGATTCCTGATCCTGACCGTCATCTTCGTGATGCTGGCCGAGGTCTTCATTTTCGTCCCCTCCATCGCGCGGTTCCGGGAGGAATACCTGCTGGCCCGGCTGGAACGGGCCCAGATCGCCTCGCTGGCCCTGCTGGCGACGGACGGGATGATCGACGACGATTTGGAGTATGAACTGCTGGAAAACGCAGAGGTCCTCAACGTCGTGTTGCGTCGCGATGCGGTGCGGCAGTTGATCCTGTCCACCGATGGGATGGAGCCGATCTCGGGCTCTTACGACCTGCGCGATGCGCCCGCGTGGGAGCTGATCCGCGACGCCTCCATTCGGATATTCGAGACCGAAGATCAGAACATCCGTGTCATTGGCGAGCCGGTGCGGGAGGCAGGTCTGCTGATCGAAATCACCATGGCGACAGCGCCGTTGCGGATGGCGATGATCGATTATGGAATGCGGGTTCTGGCGCTGTCTGCGGTGATCTCCATCTTCACGGCGATCTTGCTGTTTGTGGCCGTGCGGATGCTGATGGTGAACCCGATCAAACGCGTCGTAGGGTCGATGATGACCTATGCCGAGGCGCCCGAGGATGCGAACCGCATCATCCAGCCGAGAGGGTCGGTGCGCGAATTGCGCGACGCTGAAGATGCCCTGCACGCCATGCAAACCCAGCTGACGTCGCTGTTGCGACAGCGCGAGCGTTTGGCGCAGTTGGGCGAGGCCGTGGCCAAGATCAGCCACGACCTGCGCAACATGCTGTCGGTCGCCACGCTGGTCGCCGACCGGCTGGAAACGGTGCAGGACCCCACCGTGAAGCGCATCGCGCCCAAGCTGATCAACTCGCTGTCGCGCGCCATCAACCTGACCGAGGCCACGCTGGCCTTCGGCCGCGCCGAGGAGCCCGCGCCCAAGCTGGACCGTGTGGCGCTGGAGCCCCTGGTGGATGACGTTCTGGACAACGACAACCTGGCCCAGGGCGACGGCGAGGTCAGCTACGATGCCGATATCGCACCCGGCATGGTCGTGCGCGCCGACCCCGAGCAATTGCACCGCGTACTGTCCAACCTGGTGCGCAACGCGCGCCAGGCGATCACCGCGACCAACATGCCCGGAGAGGTCACAATTCGCGGCGGCGAGCATGAAGGCGGGTGGTGCATCGAAGTCATCGACACCGGCCCAGGCCTGCCCGCGGGCGCGCAAGAGGGGTTGTTCAAACCGTTCTCCTCCACCGACAAGGTCGGCGGCACGGGCCTGGGCCTGGCGATCTGCGCCGAGATCCTCCGCGGTCACGGTGGCCAGTTGAAGCTGCTGAGCACCGGACCCGAGGGCACGACCTTCGCCCTGTTCCTCCCCGGCGGCATGGCAGCTTGATTGCCCCTTGCACTGGCGAAGTGGCGGGGTTACATGCTCCCCACGCGGATTGGTAGCTCAGCTGGATAGAGTACTTGACTACGAATCAAGGGGTCGGGGGTTCGAATCCTCCCCAGTCCGCCACTTACACTTTTCATGACACCGTTGCAGATCGCTTTGGGCTTTTTTGGGGGCTGATTTACAAGGGTTTATCCCCTGCACCTGATTTTGCTGGGTTTCACTCGATTGCACCCGTATACTATCTTTGTGTGGTATGGAGTGTGGTATTCGTGGCGGCGCTGAACGGCAAACTTACCAAGAAGCTGGTGGAGAACCTGGGTCCGGGCCGTCATGGCGATGGTGCTGGGCTTTATCTTGTCGTCGATCCCTCAGGCGCGCGGCGGTGGATTGTTCGTGTGACCGTCAAGGGACAGCGCAATAGCAAGGGTGCGCCGCTTCGCACGGATTTCGGGCTGGGCGGCGCTGACATCGTCACCTTGAACCAAGCGCGAGAACGGGCGTTGGAATATCGGCGGATGGCTAAGACGGGCCTGAATCCGCGCTACAATGCCAAGCGCGATATCCCGACGTTTGAGGAATTTAGCCAGCAAGTCCACATCGACCGTCTGCCCACATGGAAAAACGCCAAGCACGGACAGCAATGGCTGCACACCTTGCGCGACTATGCCTTTCCCAAAATTGGCCGGATGCCCGTGGATAGCATTGGCGAGCCTGAGGTGATGATGTGCCTCTCGCCTATCTGGACGGACAAACACGAAACCGCCAAGCGCCTCGCTCAGCGGATGAAGGTGGTTTTGGACGTGGCTAAGTCGAAAGGGTTTCGATCTGGCGAGAACCCCGTGACCGCCGTGAAAGAGGCGGGGGTTCTGCCCAAGGTGAAAGCGAAGGTGGACCACCATGACGCAATGCCGTGGGGCGATGTGCCTGCCTTCTACGCGGAGCTTGCGGAGCGGAGCGCAATGGCCGCGAGGGCGTTGCAGTTCACCATCCTAACCGCTGCCCGCACGTCTGAGGTGTTGGAGATGCGATGGCCGGAGGTCGATTTCGACGCGCGCCTATGGACCGTGCCAGCGGAGCGGATGAAGGGCGGCAAGGCGCACCGGGTTCCGCTCACAGACGAGATGCTGACAATTCTTGAGCCGCTCAAGGCGATGGCGTCTGACTATGTGTTTGAGGGGCAGAAGCGGCACAGGCCGTTGTCCAACATGTCGATGCTGATGCTCTTGCGCCGCATGGGGCGCGATGGGTTCACCGTCCACGGGTTCCGTAGCTCTTTCCGCGATTGGGCCTCCGAGGAGGCAGGCGCGCCGCGTGAGGTCGCGGAGGCCGCGTTGGCGCACCAAGTCGGGTCCGATGTGGAGCGCGCCTATGCGCGGTCGGATTTGTTGGAGCGGCGGGGAGAGCTTGCCAGATTGTGGTGTGGTTGGGTCGAACCCAATATCCACTCTAAGATTGACGGAGAGGGCTAATGACGAGTGGATTTTCTGGATTGGACTACTGGCGGCTATCGGACGAGTTAACGCTTGTCGATGCTACTTTTTTGGCTATCGGGTTGGAGCCGGGGGACTTTGAACTTGTCTCACCTCACAGCCCTCACCTCAGTGAGATTAGGGTTGTGACTGGTTTCCACAAGGACGACATTGACCGGTATGAGAACGAAGACCGAGAGTTTCTTCTGGTCCCGGGGGATTTTCGTGCAGTCTTCAAAGCGCTCAGGCAAGCAGTCATTTCGAACAAGCTGCGGGCTCGAATTGTCAACTGGGCTAGAAAGCCGGAAAGAAAGCACTTTGCTGGTGATAGCTTCATCATACCTGCCTTGGGAGATGAAGATGAGCGCAACTATGGGTTCGCTCTGTCGCGCGGTATCCCAACCGTTTTTAGCAATGCTGATAGTATTCTCACGACTGGCCCGCTGGATGAACGCACGCTGTATATCCTGAAAGAACCAGACTGGATGCGCACGACAATCGAACTCGATGACCTAAAGTCATGGTTTAAGAGCCGTAACTTTTTTCCGCCGTTTTTTTTCCCCGACGGAGCCGCAGACGGATTTCGCGACGTCTCCCACCCGAGATATTCTCCAAAGCTCTCTGCCGCCGTCGCTGCTTGGGAGGCCGTTAAAAGGCCAGCCCCCAAAAAAAGTCCGAAGCAATCACTTATAGATTGGATTGTGAGCAACGGGGTTGCCCATGGTCTCGGCAACGAAAGGCAAGTTGTTAGTCCGACTGTGGCCGATGAAGTCGCCAAGATTGCAAATTGGCAAACCGCTGGCGGCGCAACGCCAACCCATAGTGGTTTAGAAGAACCTGACCTAAGTTCTGACGAGCCAATACAGAACTTTGAACAAGTCGCTGGACCGGACAAGAGTGGCGGCTTTGGGAGCGGTCTCGATATCGATGATGATGGCTCCGAAATCCCCTTCTAGGAATAGCTAAGGCGCAACTTGGGGTAGGTGCTAGGCCATTGAAATTGTGAGAGATAACTCTCTGCCTGTAATTTTTGCGACTCAAGAGCGCCATATGCGTTGGTCCTATGCGCGCGTCCAACGGGTTAGTTTTCGAAACTTGCCTATCTATCGCAGTGCGCACAAACCAATCAAATCTCGCCTATCTGAAACCATCCCAAGGGATATGACCGATGGCGAAAATCTATGACGACGACCGTATCTACTTTCCAGAAGACCCTGAGCTTCGCGTTCTAGGCGACCGCGAAAAGCTCGCACAATGGCGGCACCGGATGACCGGACCTGCCTTTATCCGTATCGGACGCAGGATTGGCTACCACGGCGCGGATTTGAACGCCTACCTGCAAACCCAGCGTGTCGATCCCAATGGGGAGGCCGCGTAATGAAAACCCCCAACCCTATGTGCGGGGTCGGGGCTTTTCGAGTGACATCATCTGCCACACTGAACAGTTCAGGTGATGCCACATCGGGCCTTCCCCTCGCAACCCACTTTGAGAAACGGTTTCGCTGGTGCGCGCGTAGCAACTCAGTCCAACCGCTTGCCCTTCGCAAACGATGTGTCACCGATGTCTGAAAACTGGCATAGCAAACCGACGCAGGCATTCTGGACCTGTAAAGCGCTCACGGATGGGCGCACCATCACCCACTTGGATGAGATTGGCGAAGTGCGCGGCTGGCGTCTAGGCGCAATCATCCACAACCTGCGCCGGAGGTACGGCTGGCCCATTCAGACGGAATTTAAAGGGCCGGAGCGCGTGGCGCACTATCGCTTGAGTCCAGGATTTGTCTGGCAGGCGCTCAGGTTCCCACCCTCTGCCATTGGCGTCCGTGACGCAATCGGGGCTGCTCAGGGGCGCATGGATGGCACCGCCGATGGGTAGGGCTAGAAACAGCGGAGAGGGGCAGTATGTGCCCCTCCCATACGCCCAGCTAAAGAGCGCGGCTTGGCGTAGCCTCTCGGGGGCGGCGGTGAAGCTCTGGCTTGAGCTGCACACGCGGTTCAATGGCGGGAACAACGGCAAGTTGACCCTGTCCTATGCGGAGGCTGGCGAGGCGTTGGGAATAGGTAAAGCGACGGTCCAGCGGGCCTATTCAGAGTTGATGGAGAAAGGCTTCATCGCACTTGAGAAGGAAGGCGACTGGTATCATCGCCGCGCGCACGAATGGCGATTGACCACGAAACCCGTGCAAAAGGTGAAGGGCAAGCAGTTGGCGACGAACGATTGGCGCTCATACCGGGGCCCCAAAAAAACAGAACGCGGTTCTAGTTCGGAACCGTCGGCAAGTTCCGTGGTTCCATTTGAGAACCCAAGCGGCGCTTCTGGTTCCGAATTGGAACCCGTCAGAGCGATTTCGGGCAAGTCTCACGGTTCTGGATCGGAACACTAATACTAACCACTCCCAAGGAAGGCAGGCAGATGACAGACACAGGCAAACTGATGGAACAAGACGAGGTGCGCGCGTTTCCATTGATCAAGAAGATCAGTGAGCAAGAATTCGACGCAGAAGCGCCTGAGGGTATGAGCATGCCAGCCCTGATGGGCATGAAGACGACCGAGGCGGCCAATGGCGTCTACCTGACAGCTATCGGAGCTTTGGGAACGCAGGCGGAGCGATATGGGTCGATGGCCTCTGCCAACTTCGCAGAGCTTGAGCCGCGCGATGCCGCAGAGGCGATGTTGATCGCGCAGATGACCGCCACGCACGTCGCAATGACAGTATTATCAGAGCGGCTATTTGCACAGGCATCGTATCAGGTGCGCGAGAGTTACGAGCGGTCAATCACGCGCCTGAGCCGGACGTACTTGGCGCAGATGGAGGCGCTCAAGAAATACCGGGCCAAAGCGCAACAGGTGGTCCGTGTGGAGCGTGTGACG
This sequence comes from Gymnodinialimonas sp., assembly GCF_059726805.1. Taxonomy (NCBI): domain Bacteria; kingdom Pseudomonadati; phylum Pseudomonadota; class Alphaproteobacteria; order Rhodobacterales; family Paracoccaceae; genus Gymnodinialimonas; species Gymnodinialimonas sp. The sequence goes on along the minus strand of NZ_AP041059.1, from coordinate 4,316,680 downwards.
GTCGAAGAGGGCGGTCAGGCTATCGTTGGCAATGTGAACGGAGCGGGGGGGCGGTAATGCCGGAAAGCGACGGTAACCCCATAGACCCTACCAAACGCCTCAGAGAGGCGCGGAGGTGCGCTGCTAGGGCGAAGAGCACTGGCAAGAGGTGCCGGAACCCTTCTAAGCAGAATTGGACCGTGTGCCGCTTGCACGGCGCTGGTGGTGGCGCTTCACGTGGGCAGGCGCATCCGAATTATCGGCATGGTTTGAGGACGGTTGAGATGAAGCGTGTTCGGGCGCTTGTCCGTGAACTGGCGCAATCCGCCCAAGACTCGAGATAGTAGACATTGGAAGTCAGCGCAGCGAACGGCAAGTCTGAGCCCATTTTGACGGATGCTGCGCCTTGCACGAATGTCCGCTTGCTACATGTTCTTGTCGCGAGCGCGCAGGCGGCTCAACGTGACGGGTGTGATACCCAAGAACGATGCAATAAGGGAATGGGCAAACTTGGTCTCGTAGCCTGGGAATGCTTCGCGAAACCATTGAAGTCGGTCTGCCCCTCCTAGAGCTGCAAGGCACCATTCTCTTTCCGCCTTTTCCGCCAATGTGTCCCGCATGACCGCGTTCCCCCAATTCCGAATGGGTTGCGCAGAGACCATCAGTTCCGTGAGCAGGTCCGTGTCGATCCTGACAAGGGACGCATCAGTCGTTGCCGCAACGGATACAAGCGACATTCCCTCCCGAGTTCTCGCGATATTCGGTGTGACGACGCAGGGCCCCACATAGAACCCGACGCAGACTTCCTTGCCGTCCTGGTCGCAAATCGTGCTCGTCAGGCACCCGTCCAAGACGATGTACTCGTTCCTTTCGGGTTGTCCCTGCTGGTTCGCATGGGCTCCCTTGCTTAGGCGCATCGGTGTCCAATGAGCTGCAAAGTCCTCCGCGCAAGCGACATTTGCCAGCTCAGGCGACCGCGTCAGAAAAGTTCTCAGGTCCATCTTAGCGGGCCTTATCAAATGATAATGTGGGTGATCGCGTTCTTTGGCATTCGTGGCAGAGGTCAAGGAGGACACAAGTCATGCACAGAACCCTATCACAGCACTACGGAAAGATCGCGATTAGCGCAGCGTTGCTCGCGACATCAGTTTACATCGCAATGGTCGGCGCCACACTCGCGCATCTCGAATTTGTCTCGGGGCAGGTGCCCTTCGACATGCGGCCCTTCGGGTATGGTCCCTCGGATGCCGCGACGCTTCTTGAAGCGTTAGGTGCAGAAGGGCGCCAGTATTATCTCAGCCGCCAGATTCCTCTGGATACGCTCTATCCGGCTTTGCTCGCGCTGACACTGAGCAGCGCCATCTGCTGGTTTGGGCGCCGAATGCCCAACAAAAGACTTGTCCATCTTGGCGTTGCCCTCGCGGTCGGCAGTGCGCTGTTCGACTATATCGAGAACCTTGGGATAGTGGCGATGATCTTTGGTTGGCCAGATGTGTCGAGATCGTTGGTCTACGCCGCCAGCACAGCGACAATCGCCAAATCCGTTATGACAACACTGGCTGTGATGCTCGTACTCGCGGCGGGGATCATCTGGGCTCGCCTGCCCAAAGCTGACGCTGCTGCCTAAACGAGTAGTGCCCGCTTCGCCCCGCATGGAGACTTGGTCAGCCTCGAATGCGGCCACTGGATTCAGCAGGAAATGCCACAAGACACCACGGATGCGCTCCTGGGCTGGTTGGCGACGAACGGAAGAACCCGGAACAGCCTTGGGCAAAACCTTCGCAGCCCAATGGTGTCTTGCAAGACAAAGGAAACACGATGAAACGCTTTGCAATCTACACCCTGTCGGCAGCAACAGTCTTTGTGGTGCTGTTTCTCGCCAACACCATTTTGCGGCCGATCACTTTTTCTCCCACTGTCGATCTTGACCCGGACCTGCCTTAGATCACCCTAGGCGGCTATACCTTTCACTCCGAAACGATGGGCAACCCTGACAACCCCGTCGTGATTGCTCTGCACGGTGGCCCCGGAGGGGACTACCGGAACCTGCTGCCGATCGCGCCACTCTCAGACGACAACTATCTGGTCTTCTACGGTCAACGGATGACCGGTCTTTCATCGCGAGACTTCGATGGCGTTCTCGACCTCGAAAGCTTCTTCACGGACCTCGACCTCTTTGTCGAGCACTTCGGTGCGGGGCGCCCGGTCACGCTGCTCGGCCACAGTTGGGGCGCCATGCTGGCGTCAGAATACGCGAGCCGGTTCCCCGAAAAGGTCGACCGGCTCGTGCTGATCGAACCGGGCCTCATGCGTCCAGACCTCGCACAGCCATACTTCGAGGGGCAATCCGGCCCGGGTTGGAGTGCCTATCCCACGCTGGCGTGGATCTGGCTCAATTCTTGGCGCGTAAATACCGAGGAGGACCCGCTTGCCCGCGAGGACTACATCCTGAGCACCGCTTTCCCCGCCATGCCCGGCGCCGGCGTTCATTGCGGCGATGTCGTTCCCGAGGCTTTCGAAGGGTGGCGCGCCAGCATGAAGACGCTGAATGATACCGTGCTCACCTATGTAAACGATCCAGAACTCCTTCCAGAACTGGACTTCATTTCCGATGCGCACAGGTTCGAAGGTGAGACGCTCTTAATCGGGACGACATGCAACACGGTCTACGGCGCCGTATACCAGGAAAGACATTTGCCCTTTTTTCAGAATGCGCGCCTCGAAGTCATCGAAGATGCCGGGCACTTTGTCTTCTACGATCAACCAGAAGTGACATTGGATGTCATCCGACAGTTCTTTCAGAACTAATTTCTTAGGCGGTCTGACTTGCATCCTTTGCGTCGTGTTGCTGGTCAATGGATGAGGTTGAGTAGGCGATTCCCAACCACAATCAATGCACGGCTGGCCGAAAGCCGCCATTTGGATGGACACAGTGAAGGGTAGCTTTGTCCCGCCAACCAGACCTTCTCGAGAAAGGGAGACCGCGAGAGGATACTCGTTGATGCCGCGAAGGTCTCCTTGGAGACCATACCCACCAAAAGCTACGTTTCTCTCCAATGTAGACTAACAGTCGCAAGCAAGCATGGGTGCGTTCACGTGCAGTCCGCTGATGGCCTCTTTCTTGCGATCGAAAGATGCTAGGGTTGCTACATGAAAGGATCTACAGTCGTTTTTGCTCGCACACTTGCCGAAGCCGCCGGTTATGAACTGTGCGACGATGGCGCGATGCGATTAGGCGGGCAGGTGGTGTATCGCGTGCAGCAAACTGCAGATGGCTTTGTCCCGCATGCCGATTATGTCGCGCTGTTCGATTGGCTCAGTCGCAATGTCGATGACCTGCCAGGCTTGGTCTTCACCTACGGCAAAAGCATCAATCTGGACGCAGTCGGCGCGTTGGGGCTGGCATTCAAGACCGCGCCACGCCTGCGGGACAGCCTGAAGCGGTTCGAACGATACGGCCGCCTTGTAACCAACAGCATGGTCTACCGGTTGATCGAGGATGGCGATGAGGCCATCTTCCAATTCGAGAACGATTTTCCCGAAGGTCCAGCAGCAGCCCTACGCATTGAAGGAGGTGTTGCCGGCTTTCGCATGTGCATGGAGCGTTTCGTAGGACCGTCCCTTGCGTTGCGGGAGGTTTGGTTCCGCCATCCGTGTCGGGGCGAAGCGAAGCGATATGATGATTTTTTTGGTTGTCCCACTCGGTTCGACGCACATCAAGACGCCATAGTTTTTGCGCCGGGAACTTTGGACCTTCCCAATCAACTCGGCGATCCAGCTGTGTCGGATTTCATCATCTCCCATCTTGAAACCGCGTTGGCGGCGTTGGAACCGAAGGACACACTAGAGGCCGAGTTGCACCGGCAGCTCTCGCGCGCGCTCAGCACAGGGGTCCCTCCGGCGGCAGAAGTCGCGCGGCAGCTTGGGATGAGCGAACGCACGTTCTACCGCCGCCTGTCGGCGTCTGGGCTCACATATCAGGGCGTCGTGCAGCAGGTGCAAAAGGGACTGGCGGAAGAACTCTTGTCCCGCAACGATTGTTCGATTGCCGAGGTGGCGTTCCTCACCGGGTTCTCAGAACAAGCAACCTTCAGCCGAGCCTTCAAGCGATGGGTTGGCACTCCACCAGCAATTTTCAGGCGTCAATCACAGGTCGCTTGACCGGGTCGTTCCGCCCCTTTGGCAGACTTGGCCAAGCCGTTGGCAGAGCGGGCCAATACGGCGATGCGTACGTTACCTAAATCCCCCTCCGACACGACCATTGGTCTCGAGGCCTTGGTGAAACCGGAGATAAAACAAATGTCACAGAAATGGATCGCTCACGTCGCCAGAACGCTCAAAGGGCCATCGCGCTGCACAATCCTAGGCACCATTTTTGCCGTTCTCTTTTTGAGCCTCAGCTTGAAGGCTCAGGAGGCTCCACAGGTTCTTGAGCTGCCCGGCGACACAATCGCTCGGCCCGACGCAGAACCGGTTCCGTCGCTCATTGCGGACCCAGACCTGCTTGCAGCATTTGTCGACACGCATTTCGGAGGCCAGTTTGAGGAAGAGAACATCGCGGGCGGCGCGTTTGTTGCGATCCGGGGCGGTGAAGTCCTGTTTTCGCGTGCCTATGGCGTCTCTGACATCGAAACCGGCGTGCCTGTCGCCATCGAAACGTCGATGTTCCACGTGGCCTCGATCTCGAAGACCTTTCTTGGCACCGCTATCATGCGGCTGGTTGATCAGGGCGTTGTGTCGCTTGATGACGAACTTGCCGAAATTGCCCCGTCGCTTGGGCTCGACGCATTCATTCGCTTTCCTGAGCGTCCCGTAACGTTGCGCGATGTTCTGACCCATCGAAGCGGTTTTCGCGACATCCTTATGAACGGGACAGCACCGGACGCTGGGGCGTGGGAGCGCGTCCGGGATGCCATTCCCCGTTACCTGGAACCTCAGGCGGTTCCGGCCGGTACCTACTACTACTATTGCAACATCTGCATCTCGATGGCTGCTGTCGTGATCGAAGATCAAACCGGCTTGGCCTACGAGGACTATCTGCAACAGGAGGTCTTTGATCCGCTCGGCATGGACTTCGCGACGCTCCTCATTCCCGGAAATCCGCGAGCTACTGTGTTCGCCGATCATCTCGTGACGCCTTATTTCTTTGATGACGAAACGGGCGCCTTCGAAGCGCAAGACCTGTTCATACGCAATGTGTACCCGGCGAGCTCCGTTGCGGTCTCCGCCGAAGCAATGGGCAACTACATGGCGATGCATTTGGGCGGAGGCATGTTTGACGGCCAATCTTACCTGACCGAGCCCTCGGCCCATGAGATGCACAGCCACCAAGGCAGCAATCACGAGCTGATCCCCGGCTATAGGATCAGTTTCAAAGAAGGTCAGCGCAACGGTGTGGTCTATTACGGCCATTCCGGGGATTACCGCGGCAATGACTCCACCATGATGTTTCTGCCCGAGTACGACTTTGGCTTCTTCGTGACCTATACCGGCGACAATGACACGTTTTACCGGGAGTTTATCAACCTTCTGTTCGACGAGGCCTTCCCACGCCAAACGGAGGAAGTCGCAGTTCTGGAGCTATCTGCAGATGACCTGAGCGCGTATGCGGGAACCTACACAAACTTCCGCTATGACGAAGCGACTCCCATGCAGGTGGTGTTCCCACTGATGGGCCAATTTGAAGTTGAAGCGCGCGAGGATGGTCGGATTGCGCTATCGTCCCCTTCGTTCTTCTTTTCCGGGGGCACGGCCATCTACGCCCCCGTGAGCGAGACACTGTTTCGCCGGGTCGGTCAGGAAGGCGATGGCGGGATACCCGAACTGCTGGTCGATTATCTGGTGTTCCATGAAGACGAAAACGGAGATTTCAACGCGCTTTCGACCAGCGTGCAGAACCACTCGATCACCCTCACACGCATTCCATTCTGGAAGTCCACGTCGAACTTCATGGTGCTCATGGCCTTTGCGGCCGGAGGCATGCTTCTGATCGTCCTTTCGATGCCTGCAAGCGCGATGTATCGCGCGTTTCGTAAACGCAAAGCGCAGCCAAGCGCCACAAACCCCAATAGCTCCGAATTTCGCAGGCCGCTCGTTCTATCGATCTTTGGGGCTGCCTTGTTCGGTTTGATCTTTTTGGGGGGGTTCTTCTACGTTCTCTTCACGACCCGCCCGATCAATCTCAGCTACGGGTTGGACGATCTCGGGCTGAACCCCTTCTTCATTCTGCCGCTTTTATCGGCGGTGCTCACGGTTAGTGGTGCTGCGTTTCTGCTAAGGGCATGGGCAGCCGAGACAGAGCACCCGATAGCTCGAGTTGCAGGCACTCTTGCTCTACTGCCTCTGATCGCTTGGTGTTTCATAATGTGGAACGGAAATCTGCTGACGTACTATCTTTGACAGTGTGCAAAATCTCGACTGTCCTAGGACAGCACAGAGGTCTAGTGATGGGCCCGGTGCCGTCCTGGGGCGGTAATAGTGGAGCTTTGTTTTTGGAACCATTCACCGTCCAACTCTTCTGCTAGCGTGCCCGCGATTTGAGGGGCCTTGCAAAGTCCTCACCGGCGTCTTGGGTCTTTTTCTGCGAACGAGAAGCTCAGAAAGTGGACCTTCGGACCGGCAAGCAGAATAGCAGCTTTGTCCCGCGTTGCGGTCCTTCAAACCTCAAAATCGCTGCCCCATCGACCAATGTCCCCTTTTGAGAAACTGCACTGCAGCGCTTGGTCCGTCGGCGAAGGTCCGTAGTGTGCCGCCTGTGTATGCGACCCATCTGCCCTAGATTTCAATGGCTTCAGCGATGGCGAGCGCATCCTCAAGGTCGACCCCAAGATATCTGACCGTACTATCCATCTTGGTGTGGCCCAGTAGGAGCTGAACAGCGGGCAGGTTGCCTGTCTTCTTGTAGATCTGCGTCACCTTTGTGCGTCTCATCGAATGCGTGCCAAATGCGCTCACCTCGAGGCCGATCGAAGTTACCCAATCCCGAACGATCCGCGCATATTGTCGGATCGAGATGTGCAGGCGCTCATGAAATCGGCCCGGCCACAGGTATTCGGAACCGACCATGAGTTCGTTTTCCATCCACTTCACGACCGAGGCCCGAGTGCCTTCGGAAATCTCAAAACGCACTGGTTTCTGCGTCTTGCTTTGCAACACCTATGCACGTTCTTTGATCCGGCCAGATGCCATACCGTCGACGACCTTCATCTTAACCAAATCGCAACCACGAAGATTGCTGTCGATTCCCATGTTGAAGAGAGCGAGGTCGCGATGATTTTCGGGCAACTCAAGTCGAACGCGGATCGCCCAAACATGCTTTGGTTTCAGCGGTCGCTTCTGACGGACGATGCGGCCCTTATTCCATGCCGGACGAAGTGCACGAATGGCTGGTAGGTTTGGTGTTTCCATGGCCGATCCTCCGATCCGCCATGCTCTCCACAATGACAACCCGACGTTGACAGGACAAGGATATCATACAATGCCGCGCTGCATCTGAGGTTAGGTATGAGCCCAGAGTGGCGAAGGCTGCTCGTTGGATGGTTGCCGGCTTTCAGCAGCATAAGCCAAATCTGCAAACATCAAGGTGTGGATGACGTCATGTTCGCCCGGACGGACACTGCCAGCGGCAAAGAACACTAATACAAGTCGACGCTATATATCGATCCTCTCAGCCGCCGGTCGTGACTTTCCGGCCGACCGGTATTCGCGCGCAATCGATCCTCTACAGTTACGACGAAGATGGTGCACGCCATGCCGAGGTGGTCTTGAGACGCGCCGCGAGTGGTTTAAGCGCAAAGGAAGTTGTCGAGACGTTAGGGACTGAGACACAACAAGATGCGTCCAGCTCGCCCCTAAACACACCTAAAGGATGAATTTGCGAGACGATGTTCCGCTTTGTCGCTTCCTGCCGCCCTTGAGACGGCTTTCCTAGCGCCCAAAGTCAAACCAACGCCAACAGGTCATGTGCCTTCTGCATGGGATTGGACCAGTTCAGCTTTGTCGCTCCCCAAAGATTGCCGGCGACCCCGTTGTTAGATAAAATTCCAAAGGCAGTTTGCCGCTCGGGAGAGACATACAAGGCGCAAGAAGACCCGGCAGTCCCACCATTGTGAAAGACGTAGCCCGGCGCATGCGAATCCAGTGTCACCTGAAGCCAGCCAGAGCATTGTGCTGTTGGTATCTGGGCTCCTCCTCGTCCCAAGCCGACGATCGGGATGACCGATCGGACAATCGCCCTATCCAGCACGGTCTGAGGTGAGCTCTCCGCACGGATGACAGCCTTTGCAAGACAAGCGAGGTCTTGCGCCGACGAACGCAAGCATCCGGCCGCTGCGAGGCTTTGAAAGATCCAGGGCGAAACGGCTTTGCCGCTTGGTGCCCTTGGTTGCGCGAAGCGGCCTATCTGGGCCTCGCTCAGTCGATCTGTCGTGTCCTTGAGCCCGAGAGGCCCCGTCACTTTGGCGGCAAGAAGGTCGGAAAAAGACTGGCCTTCCATGATGGCCATCGCCTCTCCCAAGAGGCCGACACCAAGGTTGGAATAAAGATGGCGGTGCACGGATGGCGGCGATTGATCGCCCTGCTGTCGACACCACGCAAGCAGATCCGAGCGCGAGAAATCCGCGTACGGCCCATCCCGTGTCTCTCGAAACACGGCTTTCCAAAGCGGCATATAGTAGTTCGGCAGTCCACTGGTATGTGCGGTCAAACGCTCTGGCGTGATCCAGGCGGGTACATCCTTCAAAGCGTCTGACATCTCCCGCACCGGGGCCTTGGGGTCGATCTTGCCTTCTTCGATAAGCCGACAGAGCAGGATCGCCGTGAACACCTTGGTGATCGATGCAATCTCGAAAATCCAATCCTCGTGACGCGCGTCTGAGATCTGCGGACCGGATTGGTAATAGGTCACTTCTCCATCCTGAAGCCAGAATGCGACAACCGCATGGTGCGGGCTCTCGTACGGCCTCATCATGGACCGAATCAGCTTTGTCTGTGCGTCCCGATCTGCCATCACTCTTCGGTCCCGGCCGTTAGGAATGCGCGCATGGTGCTGAGCGACGCCTCAGGATTGTCCCAGATCACATCATGACCGGCTTCGGCGATCACGCTGAGGTCTGCGTTGTGAAAAAAAACCTGGTGCCGCTCTTGCAGCGCCGGGCCGGTCCAACTGTTGCATTCACCAGCCATCAAAAGGACGGGTCCGGCAAACGCGCTTGCACCAGACGTAAAGCGCTCAAAGTCTGCCATCTGTGCAACGCCCCAGGTATCGCTGGATAAGGACCCAAAGCGCCAGCTCGGAGCCGTATATCCATCACCGCAGTGATAAGGATTGTCCGGATGGTTCGTGAAAACACCGACCATATGCCCGATCAGAAAGTCATTTTGTGCTGCTGCGTCCGACCCTTCGACATGCTGGGCCCGAAACCCTGTCACAAGCGCCTCTCGCCAATATGCGGGGCCGGCTAGATACCGTTGGCTTTCTGCCTGCCAAGCCGCAAAGCCAGCCTCATCAAGATAGCCAGGCTCGATGAGAACCGCAGCTTTTGCACCACCGGGGTTCCGGCCGAGGTAGGCGGTTGCCAGCATTGCCCCCCAGGAGTGTCCAATCAGGATTGGAGGCGCGTCAGGCGAAACGGTCTCAGCAATCGCAGACAGTTCCGCGAGATATCCGTCAAGCGTCAGCATTTCTGCCGGAACCCGTTCGGACAGGCCCGCACCACGCTGATCGTAGAAGACAATCGTGAAGTTATCCGACAAACGCGCCAATGCCCCAAGCGAGCGGAAATCGCCACCCGGACCACCATGCAGAACGATGATCACGGGCGCATCCGCCGGCCCGCCATGAACCCGCATGTGCAGTTGGACACCGGCAATTGTTTCAGACGGCAGCGTCGGGTCGTCGGTGACAAGTCGGGCCACCGGGTAGTCGCCGCGTGTTCCGATAAACAGAGACAGAAAGGCGCCGATCAAACAAACGAAAATCAACGCGATCCATTTGAGCCCCCTCTTCATTTCGCACCCTCATGTTTCGCGACCATCGCCAGCGCTTTCAGCATGAAACCGATCGGACGTCGCGGCGCGTCGGTTTGGTTGAAGCTGCCCAAAATATAGATGTCCCTATCGGGCGCATAAAAGGCAAAGGACCCGCTCGCCCCGGAATGGCCGATCAACTCTGGCGTCGTGCGGAATAGCGTCATCCAACGGGGGAGCTTTATCCGCATCAGGCCGTAGCCGTATTGGATCGGAAAAAATAATCGGTTCCACTGACGCATCTGCGCGGCGTTCTCGGGGTTGAACAGCCGCCCGTCCATGAAGGCACGCAGAAAAACCAGCAACTCGTCCAGCGTCGAGATGATACCGCCATCCGACGCCATGCTTGTCAGGATCAAAGGAACGTCCAGCCGCTGGTCTTTGTGGTAGAGTGGCATGCCGATGTCGGTTCCCTGCAACACACCGGTTTGCGTGAGCCCCAGCGGCCCACAGATCCGGTCTTGCAGCGCCTGATCATATGTCTGACCAGTCACAGCCTCGATCACCGCACCAAGAAGCTGGTAGTTGGTGTCGGAGTAATGGGACCTGCCACTTTCGGGCGCAGCCGGTGGCGGCAGGGCCTTTGTCATCCGCAGCACGTCCACTAGATCGTAGCTGCAGTCCTTGCCCTGTTTCAGATCATTGGCAAGATCGCTTTCATAGTAATCCGCCAGACCGGAAGTCTGGTGCAGCAGATGCCGCACCGTCAACGCTGACCCGTAATCGACCCCTTTCACCACGTGTAGTCCTGTAAGGTCTACGACGGGCAAAAGGCTCTGCACGGTTTGGTCCAGTTTGACCTGTCCTTCGTCAACAAGCTGCATGATCAGCGCCGCTGTGTACATCTTGGTGATGCTCGCAATTGGGAACCGCGTGTCGGGCACGGCAGCCCCCGCGCTGCCTTTGAAATCCACCTGACCGTCGCCGGAGACGACCCGCAAGATGATCCCATGGGTGTTTGACTTGCCCGCTTCCCTGTCGATCAGGGCCTGCAAGCTTTGGGAAAGCGTCATCGGGTCTCTCCTTTGAGCCAGTTCCACTTAGTTGGGCTGCTGGGCCGACACCGCCTCGCCCTTGAGAAAAAGTGCGAGGCCGACCGCAATAAACCAGGCAATTGCACCAAGACCGAAAACCGCACCGGCAACTTCGCCCAGCGGCGGTAGAATTGTCAGAAGTCCACCCAAACCGGTGAGCAGGCCAAGCCCGGTGACAATCCTGCCAAACGCACGTTGCAAAAGGCCCGCAAGGCTGACGCAGAAGATCCAGACACCGCCGGCAATTTCATTGCCGCCACCAAGTCCAAGTTCAACCGCGTGCAGGGCTTCCCAAATCCGAACAGCCGCGTCGAAATCCGTCGGCGCCAAGGCCATCACCCGTTCCGTAGCGACGTTTGCGATCATGCCCGCGCCCAGGACCAGTGTGGTCCAGATAAGACCGAAGGCCAGCGAGGTCGTGCCCCATTCCGGCGATATCCGCTTCAACCGGCTTGCCAGTGCAACGACCAGCAACGTCAGCGTTAATGCATTGACGATATAGATAACGGTGTTCCAGGTGATCATAAGCGCCGGATTTTCCACCGTGGCGCTGACTACAGTGGCCGCATCGATTGCGTTTGTGCCGAACCCCATCTCCGCCATCACGCTGACAAGCAGAGCAAAGCCAAAAAGATAAGTGGCCGCACAGGCCAGGGCGGCAACTCCGCCAATACGTTGCATCGTCATGATTTCTTCCTTTCCGTTGGAAGTTTGTGGATGCTCGCCGTGCGCGTCGTGGCGAGGCTGTCTTCAAAATGATCTCTCAGATGCCGCGTGCCATGCTGGTCGCCGACCATGTCCAGGGCCAACGCGCTCAGGAAAAAGCGAGCAGGCCCGCTGACGCGCTGAGGCGTGACGAGCGGCAGAAGGCGCAGCGCGATCCTCCGCAGCATATCCGGCAGGAAGGTCACCCGCGAAGCCTTGCCCAAGCTGGCAAATGCCAGTTCGGCCAAGTCCTTCTGTTCAAAAATGTCAGGCCCGCCTACATCCAGCCAAGCGACACCGTCCTCAATCGCCTCGACTGTCGCCGCAGCCAAATCCGCCCCGTGGATGGGGTTGATCCGTTTGGTTCCGTCGCCAAACAACCAGACCCGCCCGGACCGCGCCATCGAAAGGAAATCGCTCATGTCCGAGAAGTATCCCGAGGGCGCAATGATCGTGCTTTCAACGCCCGCGCGCTGCAACTCCGCCACAAAGGCAGATTTTGCCGCGACCATCGGGACGTGCGCCATCTTGGCCGCACGCAGCACATGAACATAAGCAAACCGGCCGACACCTGCCCGCTCGGCCTCTCGCAGGAGGTTGCGATTGGCCTGATAGTCAACGTCCCAGTAGTCCAACCCATCGGTTTGCCGGGTGATGCCCAGACTGGACACAACCAGATCGATTCCCGCCATGACGCCCGTGATCGAGTCATAGTTGGTCGCCTGCGCTTCGATCAGTTGGTCCGCCGCGATGGGCTTGGCCTGTCCCGAGTTGCGAACAAGCGCGATCACATACCAGCCCCGCTGCTGAAACTCGGCGCACAGAAACCGCCCAAGATAACCGGTTGCCCCTGCAATGAAGACCCGTTTCATGGCCGCGTCCTCACCCAACAACCCGGTGGCCACGGCCGCGCAGGCATTCGATGACAATGGATTGGCGCCGTTCACTGACGTCAACGGCACTCGCGACACCGCCTGCCAACGCTCCGGCGATCGCACCTCCCATGGCGTCACCGCTGTCCACTTCACCCAACGCGGCGCCCGCGCCCGCGCCCAGCACGGTTGCGCCAAGCGTTTCATGTTCGAATTGGTCTTGGGCCAAGGTCTGACATTCGGTCAGGTCGGCCTCGTATTCTGGCGTTGGTGTCCCATCGAGGATGGGCTGGTAGTTCGCACCGCTGTCGGAGCAAGCCGCCACCATGACCAAACCTGCAACGGATAAAGCAAGTTGCGTTTTCATTATCTGACCTTTCTCGTCAAAGTTTCGAGAAAGCACATAGCCGGTCTGTTGCGGTTACAGCATGACCGCAGGTTTCAACGATTTGACACTTCGTAACAACTATGCGGTCAAGCGGCCTGATTGAGGTAGGCCGTCGGGCTCAGACTAGTCCAGCGCTTGAAGGCGCGCACGAATGAAGAGGCTTCAGAAAACCCCAGAAGGTATGCGGTTTCGTTCACGGTGACCTTTTGACCGTCCAAATACTCCATGGCCATTCGCCGGCGCAGATCGTCATGGATTTCCGCGAACGTGATCTCTTCTTCTTTCAGGCGCCGGTAGAGAGTCTGACGGCTCATCGCGAGGTCACTCGCCACCTTATCCATCGAGATCGTGCCTTCGTGCAGTTTCGGCAGGATGTGCGCTTCAATTTGCGCGCGGATGGATGTGTCGGCCTGCAGCTTTGCAAGCATCTCATCCGCATGGCGCGTGAAAATGCCGAAAGCGTACGCGTTTCCTGGCTCGAATTGGGTCTCAGGGCTGTCCCAAACCGGATGGATCTCAAGCGCGTTGCGTTTGGCATTGAACTTCACCGGCACACGGAACAACTCGGGGTATTCGTCCGCGTGGGGTGGCGGCGGATAGGTGACCTCCATCGCAATTTCAAAAGTCGCGCCCGGGAAGGATCGGCGGAATTCACTGATAAACCGCGCAAAGGACACCTCCGACCAGTATGACATCTCTGGCGGCAAGACGAGATGGTCAATAATCCAAAGACCGTCCGCGGTACTTAGCAATTCGTACCGATCGACCCCTCTTGGTAGCTCCACATCGCCCATCAGATGCAGATAGCGGTTGAGTTGCTCAAACGAGTGACGCAGCGAGGACGACGAATGAACGATCTGGCCGACGACCGACATCGTCTCCAGCTTCGAGTCCAGCGCGTGCCGCAGCAACAACGCCGTATCGCCGGTTTGCCTGATCGCAGCGCCGATCATCGTCTGATATCCGGACCTCGGAATGCGGTTGTCCTGGTCTGACAGATCGTCCTCCGTCAGGCCGCTTTCAGCCAACAGAGCTTCGCGACTTGCGCCTTTGTCGCTGGCATAGTCCAAAAATGAAGCGGCAAAGCCGGCCGCCATCGTTTGTTCCGTCATGTGCATCGTCCCAATCCGGCCCTGTGACGTCAGCATAGGCTCTGGTTCCGATTTCGAACAGACGAACGGCGACGCAAGCTACGTCGCTGTTTAATTGGGTCCAATGGATCGGATGCCATGCCGCAAATGGGGCGAACGCGCACCTTGGTTTAGAGCGGTTGGCGGTGGTTCGAACCAACTCTCTGACGACTATCGCGGCAACACAACACATTTGATGCCGCAAATGTAACCCAATGCCGCGTCAGCGAAGGCCAAAGAAACAAAGTCCGCTTTGCCCAACTTGGATTGCCGATAGAGCAGTGGCCGCCGTGGGGCACGAACCAGCCGTTTGCCTCATCTTGGTGAATGACAGGTTTGCCCTAGAGAGCTGACATTGAGGCCACCCCCTGAGTCCCGAATTCGTAATCCGCTTCGCGGTCAGTCGCTACGCTAGCGTACTCCAAAGGCCTTCGGACCGAGAATCTGCTGGTCAAAGGCTAGCGTGAGGCCGGATAGGCGATCTGTTGGTGAGGATACCGCGTGATTTTCGGAGAAGATGTTGGGTCCGACTTGACTTAAACTTACAACGTAAGTATCACTTCGACTCGAAAACTTACAATGTAAGTTCAGCCCCAGCTATCGGTGGAAAACGATGACGCAAGCGCCAACTGTAGACCCGGCCGAGACGATGACCGAAACGATGCGCGCGATTGTCCAGCGCGAGTATGGAGGTCCCGAGACGCTGTCGCTGAGTGAGGCGGAGCCGATCCCGAGCCCTGGGCATGGCGAAGTCCGTGTGCGCGTTTACGCATCGTCGGTCGCGGCCGGGGACGTACACATGGTGACCGGACGCCCTTATCTGATGCGGTTAGCAGGCTTTGGCATCTTAAAGCCAAAGCATGGCCTTCCTGGCTTGGACGTTGCGGGGGTGATTGACGAGGTCGGAGAGGGCGTAGGTCGCTTGAAGGTAGGCGACGCGGTCTATGGGGAGCTGAAGCGAGGTTCCTTCGCCGACTTCGTGGTTGGACCCGAAGCACTGCTGGCGAAGATGCCCGCTGGCTTGAGCTTTGGTGAGGCCGCAGCCATGCCCACCTCAGGAATGACGGCGCGCGAGGCCGTGCGCAAGCATGGGCGTGTCGCCGCTGGTGAGCGCGTGCTGGTTATCGGTGCGACAGGCGGTGTCGGTCATTTTGCGCTTCAAATCGCCGTTGCGAATGGCGCTGAGGCAGATGCGGTTTGCAGCGGGAAGAACGCCGACCTTGCTCTAGAGCTGGGAGCCGCCCGCGTGATCGACTATCGACGAGACGACATCACGGAGGCGATTGCCACCTACGACGTCGTCATCGACACCGCTGGTAAGGTCCCAATATCTGCGGCCCGCAACATGCTGCGACCAGGCGGACGGTGGGTGGCAGTGAGTGCCGGTCACGGCGGCGACTGGCTAGGACCACTGCCGCGTATGATCGCAATGAACGCGGGAAACATCGGCCGAGACGCTAAGTTCGTCAGCTTCGTCGCCACTCCAAGCGCCGAGAGCCTGCAGCAACTCACAGAGCTCGTAGAGCGTGGCGAGCTTCGGCCAGTGGTCCAGCGAACTTACGACCTGAGCGAGGTTCCTCAGGCGCTTGCCCACCAGCAAGCCGGGGGATCGAGGGGCAAACGCGTTATCTCGGTGCGAGCCAAATGAGCCGTCGAGCTCAGCTTACGCGCGAGCAGGTGCTGCGCAAAGCCGTCGAGCTTGCTGACATCGAAGGGCTCGGCGCGCTCTCGATGCGTCGGCTCGGGAGTGAACTCGGCGTGAAGGCGATGTCGCTCTATAACCACGTCGCGAACAAGGACGCGATACTCGATGGAGTCGTGGATCTTGTGGTTGCAGAAATCGAAGTGCCTGACCCAGAGCTGTCTTGGCGGCCCGCCGTGGAAGCCCGGTGTCGCAGCGCTCGCGAAGTATTGCTCGCGCATCGCTGGCTCGCGGGCCTGCTCATGTCGCGCTTCAATGCCGGGCCCAACATGATCCGCTACGTCGACGCTACCATCGGCGCGCTTCGCGGGGGTGGCTTTTCCATCTCAATGGCTGACCAGGCTTGGGGCATCTTGGATAGTTATCTCTACGGCTTCGTTTTGCAGGAGCTCGACTTCCCTCTCGACCAGGACGAGTATGCGGACACCGCTGCTGCCTATTTGCCTTCGCTTGACGCTGAAGCTCTCCCGCACTTCACCGAGATGACCCGAGCGGTTGCCGAGCGTCGCCACGACGGTGTCCGCGACTTCGAACTGGGCCTCCGTCTAGTGCTCGACGGACTCGAAGGCCTCCTAAGAGAGCAGGTCACGCAGGCATTACCGCAAGCAAATGGGTAGGCTGTGGTCTCCTCGAACTTGCAATGAAGCGCTGAGAGCGAGATACGAGCAGCACTAGAACGGAGCCTCGATAGGTTAATCAGAAGTGTTTTACTTGCCAGGATGCACTGAGCCCTGGCGGTCAATCAAATAAGGAAGGAGGTCGCCATGACCAAAGAATTGCGAAAGCTCCTGGGTCGTTCAATGCGCCTCGCGATGGCTCTCTTGTTCACGCCAAGCCTTGCGCTTGGACAGGACGCCAATTCTTGCTTTGACGGCAATGCTCCGGCTAGTCACGCTTTCGGCGAAAACCCAGAGATCGTGCCTGAAGGTGTAGGTTCTTTCCACTTGCCAGATATTGGAGCAGCCGGTCTCACTGTGCAATACGTGCGCCCACAGAGTTTTTCTTCTTCTGCGATTGTGCTCGTCCTTCCCGGTGCTGGACGCAACAGTGACGACTATAGAGACGCATGGATCGACGCGGCCTGTGCCTCGGGGACATTCGTGGCAGCCCTAGGGTATTCGGAAGAGGACTATGACTTCACCGCATATAACATGGGCGGCACAATCTCCAACTTGCAATTCGATAACCCAAGTTTTTCCCGTGTATCCGAGACCGCAACAACACTCACGCTAGACGATGCCGACATTCAGTTTGATGTGGTGACGAACCGCCCGGACTGGATTTTCGATGAGTTTGATCGCGTCTTTGAGCAACTGGTTCAGACTACGGGTTCCGAGGCAGAAACATACGATATTTTTGGGCATTCCGCCGGCGGTCAAATTCTGCATCGCTTCGCGATTTTCGCGCCACGGTCCCGGGCCCGCGTTATCATCGCCGCAAATTCGGGGTTCTATACATTTCCCGACCTTTCACAGGCGTTGCCCAATGGGCTACAGGGTACAGGCTTGACAGAGACTGACTTATCGCACGCTTTTGGCGCACACCTTATCCTGTTGCTGGGTGCCCTAGACAACAGCGACCAAGCTGGCGGGACGTTGCTGCACACACCTCTTATCGATCAATCGCAGGGCTTGGGGCGTCTTGATCGGGGACTAAGCTTTTTCCAGCATGCTAGTGACGAAGCGGAGAGGATCGAGGGTACATTTCGTTGGCAGATCCAGATCATCGACGGGATTGGACATGACTACCGAGCGATGAGTGCTGCAGCGGCCGATTACTTGATGAATTTGACTGACTAAAAAAATGCTATCAGAGTTTCTTGAGTGTGTAGTTTCCAGACAATTGCCTCTACGCGTTTTGGTCGACTTCAGTGAATCGAACCGCAATGCAATGCGCTGCTACTAGCCGTATAGATTAGGTCCCGCTTGTTGGGAAAGCTGACATTAATCCAACGCCCAGCATCCTACACTCTGGGCTCCTGAGCACCCTAATCAGCTCGTAACACAGCTAAGAGTTGAGCGGTCTGGTCGCCAGCTCAGAGCCCAAAGCGGTCGATACTGGCACTTAGCCAGTTACGCCTTGCCACCGGCCCATCTCTGCCAAAACTATCACCGCAACCAGTCAACGATCAACGCTGCCGTGCTTTGTGCGTCGACCACATCCATGTGCTGGAGATCCGGCAGAACGTGGTAGGTCCCGAGCGACGTGAAGACCTCCATAGTTGGCTGGTACAGGTTTGCAACAAAGGCCTCATCGTCCGCCCCAGCGATCAGAAGCGTTTCGGGCAGGTTGGAGATGTCCGCTCCCAACTCGGGCCGCGGGTGGTAAGAGGTGTTGAGGCGGTAAGAGTAGGCGTCCGTCATAGGCCCAGCGTCAGCATCCGCGCGCAAAGCATCGGGTAAATTGAGTTGTACCACTGTCAGTCCGTTGAGAGCCGTCACACCGAAGCCGTTAAGGATTTCAAGACCAATGTAGCGTCGCAAGAGCGGATGCGCCCAACCGCCAGCATTGGGATGCGTCGTGGGCGCGTCATGGCCCAGATAGGGTGCCAACAAGATGGCGCGATCTAGCATTGCTCCATGAGCGCCACCAGCGAAGCGCACGACAAGGCCCCCACCAGAGGAATGACCGAGAAGAATGGCCTCTTGACTAGGGCCAGCCTCGGCTTCGATCAGCGAAGCGAGGTCGTCTTCAAGCTGGCCCACATAATCCACATCGCCCCTTCGTTCCGGCGATGTCCCGTGCCCTCGAAGAGCTGGTACCAGAACATTGGCAACACCTTCTGCGGCGAGTGTGGTGGCGAGCTGCTCAAACTGCCCACTATGCATACCGGAGCCGTGGACCATCACCATAAGTGGGGCGTTCGGGTTTTCTGTCGGATACCGGCGCAGCGACAAGTCTGATCCATCCGGAGCGGTCCATGTCTCAAGCTCTACCGAGGTGGCTCCAAGATCCGTGCGATGAAACATCAGAGTTTCGCCTGCTGCCGCGAACTCCTGCTCGGGCCAATCGGACGCCACCAACAAAAATGGTCCAGCAGCAATGAGCAGGATGAGAGCGGCGGTGAGCTTGGCTACGCATCGAATGAACGTCTTCATGTGAATTCTCTCCATCGGTTTTGATCCGTCGTGGCCTTGCGGCCCGAGTGTGTCGATGGAGATGGGGTAGCCAAGCCGGCAGCGCGCCGGGATGACCGTTCCGGCCAACCTGCTGACCGATGAGGCCAAGTTGGCCGCTGGAGCCCTAAATCAGAGTTTGGCGGAAGTCCGAGGGGCTCAATCCGGTCCAGCGACGGAAGGCGCGCACAAATGCCGAGGTCTCAGAAAACCCCAGCAGAAAGGCTACTTCAGCCACTGTAGCTCTGTCTGATTTCAGGTATTCGCGCGCCATCCTGTCTCGAACGCCGTCATAAACCTCAGCGTAGGTCAGGCTTTCGTCCTTGAGGCGCCGGTGTAGGGTCCGTTCGCTTACGGCTAGATCACGCGCGACGCGTTCTCGGGCGACGGGCCCACGATGCAGCTCCCGCAGGATCTGCTCCTCAACGCGGGCCCGGAACGTCGCTGTCTCTTGCAGCGACGCCAGAAGAGTCTCGGCATGGTCGATGAAGAGATTGAGCGCATAGGGTTTCGCGTCGCGGTCAGTGACGTTTACCCAATGGGGGTGAATGCGCAGCGCATTGCGATCTGCACGGAATTTTACTGGGACCCGGAAGATATCTTCGTAGAGCTCGGCGTGGAGCGGGCGGTCGTAGGTCAAAGTGACTTCGACGGCCAGTGGGATAGCTGGCTCCGCTTTGCGGTAGCTGGACACAAAGCCGGCAAAGGTTGCCTCGATTGCATCGGCGCCGGCCAGATCGACCGGGAGCGTATCCACGAGCCATGTCTCAGCACCGGATTGCGCCAGTTCGAAGCGGTGATCCGTGTGGCGCAATGGAATGTCAGCAACCAGCCGTACGTAGCGATTGAGTTGCGGAATGACTTCTGAAAGTGGTCCAGCGGTCGCTACGATCAACCCGACAATCGAAAGATGATCCAAGCGCCGATCAGCCGCGTGTCGCATGGGCAAACCTGTGTCGCCTGTCAGCTTGATCGCTACGTCAAGAACCGCACCATAGGCGTCCGCAGAGATGCGCCCATCGGGGTCACGTAGGTCCGCTTCCGATAGTGACGCAGTGGAGAGCATTTCACCCCGGTCAACGCCGCGCTCTTCCGCAAAATCTACGAAGGAGGCGGCCAGGCTAGCCGCGATCGTCATCTCCATCGCCTTCGGGTCCCTTCGATGTTGCCATTTCAAAACGCCGCAGCCGGATGACGCTCTATCGAAACACCTTACCTGCGCTGATGCGCAGGCATCCATCCCACATTTTCCGTCCGAGCATCCTAAGGCTCGATCAGAAGGAGGACACCGTCGAAAAGGACAGAAGAGGACGTGTGAGACGGGTAGTTTTGTCCGCTAGGCTTGCATTGGGGCGGCCGGTATTTGCCGGAGGCGTCGAATGATCAACTCATCCGATGGTTGTTGGAAGCGATCCGTTGATGGAGGTGGTTCATCGCTGCCTATCGAAATCCGAACTGAACTCAGATCCTCTCCGAACGGCCTGTACATCTAGCCTTTTGAAAACGAACGTTTTTGAGAGGCCTTCAGGAGTCATTACTTCATCATTGAGAGGTTCTGAAGGGGAAACTTAGATGAATTTGCGATGATGCAGGGTGCCCCAATCAGCCCGCAACACAGCTAAGAGTCGAGCTCTCTGTTCGACCGCTCTGAGCCCAATTTTGCCCAAGTACTGCGATGCAGCGAATGACCAACCCGCGGGCTCTGCAATAGGCGCTGCGATCCGCATCGCCAACGTTTCTCCATTTTGGCTTCAACGCGCATCAACGCCTTCTCGTGCTTTCAGGATGAGCTTCTGGGCTTCGGTTCTCAGGTCTTCGACGATCTCGCGTTCGCTCAAACCCTTTCCCGCGCGTTTCAAGACAAGCTCCGCATGCCGAACGCCATCTTCATCGTATCCATAAAGAACCGACTGGGCTCTGATGTCTGTTGGGCCGCACAACCATGTGCGGCGGCTCAGCGGATCGATGTAGAGCGTCGATTTGGAATAGTGCTCATCTCCGCTTTCGATGTCCGTTCTGGCGAACATGATCTCGTCCACGCCTTGATGTTCGAAGGGTTGGGTGATGCTGCGAAAGTGCGAGTCCATCTTTCCGTCCTCGTCTACCCCATACCCGGTGATGGACAGCGAAGCGACGTCCTGGGAGATGCGCCAAATGCCAAGGTGACGCTTGCCGTTTGCCTCATAACTGTAGGTCCAAAGGCCTTTCACGAACTTGCCGCGGTGATACAGTGCAAGCAGGACGTCCAAGCGATGGATCAGCCAGTAGACCAGCAGGATTAACAATCGAAAAAGCCCAACGCTGGTAAGGACCGTGATCAGCCATCTGACCGTGGGTTGGATGTCTTCGATGTTGGTAAGCAGATTGCTGAGTGCCATCATGTACGAAATCGTGACCAGCAATATGAGGATGTTCACTTTTTCAAAGATGTTCATGACGTTGGTGCCTTCACACTTTCGGACTGACCTGCGGTTTGGTGAGACGGGCGGTGCGCGGAGGTGACGCACCGCCCTTACGTGACCGCGCCTCAGACTGACTGCGACTGGCTTTGGGTCATCCACACAAGCCCAAAAAGAAGCAGCGCAGCGGACGCGGCACTTGCGAAGGTCCGCACCGAGTTCCAGAACGTCCACCTCGGCACATACGTCTGGAGCCAGTAATCGCGCGTGGCGCCTGATGACATTTCCATCCCCGCAAGGGCCTCGTTCATGGGCACGTTGAAGAAGACTGTGACCGCGAAAGTGCCAATCAGATAGACCAGCCCGGCCATCATGATCAGCGTTCCCGCAGGGCCGGAGACGCCAAACGCACCATAGCCCGCCACAACCAGCGAAACGGCGGCCATGCCGAGAAACAGCGCCATGAACACCCAGCGAAACACCTCGCGGTTGATGACCTGCATGGCCTCGACGCCGCCATGGCCGCCAGTCAATGCGAGAGACCGCATGATGAAGTCGGAAAAGGCGAGAAACACGCCACCCACAAGGGCATAGGCGATGATTGCAAGTTGCATGAGAAGGAAGAAAGCGGTCGACATTGTCGGTACTCCAGATTGGGGACGATGCGGCGGCAAAGCGCGAGCCTCCTGCCGCTTTGATTGGGATCAAGCGGCGGTTGACCAGACGCCTGCGGCCATGGCGGTCTTGGCGAACGCCGCGAAGTCGCGCGGTTTGCGGCCCAGGGCGCGCTCTACACCGTCGCTTGTGTACGCGTTGCGGCCATCCAGCGTCTCACGGGCGATCTGCGTGAACACCTCGGCCACGAAGTCACCGCCCGAGGCAGCGACATTGGCGTGAAAGTCCTCGAACGTGATCGGGATATGCTGGATCGGACGGCCCAGTACCGTCGTCAGCACGGCGGCCATCTCTGCGAACGTCATCAGGCGCGGGCCCGTGACCTCGTAGCGTTCGCCGATATGGCCATCTTCGGTCAGGGCAGCGACCACGACATCCGCGATGTCGTCAATGTCGATGATCGGCTCGGGCATATCACCGCCGGGCATCGGAAGAACGCCACCCAGGATCGGATCACGAAGGTAGCCTTCGCTGAAGTTCTGCGCGAACCACGCCGCGCGTACGATTGTGAAGGGCAAGCCGGAATTGCGGACGATGTCCTCGCCCATGCTGGCGAAATGCTCACCGCGGCCGGATAACAGGACGATGTGCTTGAGCCCGGTATCGAGAGCAACCTTGGTGAAGGCCTCAAGTTTCTCGACTGCGCCGGGGAAGGCGAGATCAGGGAAATAGGTCACATAGGCTTTTGAAACGTCGCTGAGTGCGGGTGCCCAGGTTGCCGGGACTTCCCAATCGAACGGGGTCTCCGACCGCCGGGCACCGCGCCGCACGGCGACGCCCTTGGCTTCGAGTTTGGCGACAACGCGAGAGCCGGTCTTGCCGGTGGCGCCGATGACGAGGATGGGGTGATGGGTCATGGTCTGTCTCCTTGGTTAAAGTTGATGACCAAGGATTAGAAGGAGATAGCCGCGCCGGTATTGACCGCACTTGCCAGCGTTTTGACATCCGCTGCCAATCCGGTTTGGCATGAGGCCTACCGCAAAACGAAGGACGGCGCCGGAATGTCCTACGCCGTCCGTCTCGGTCTGAGTTGCCTAATTTGGTTATTCTGCTTCGTAGAGTGTGAATTGCATCTCCGCGGCTTCTTCGCGTAGCGGCTTGCAGGCGGTATATTCCGGCGAGGCAAACCAGGTCTTGGCCGATGCGACATCCGGAAAGCGCACAATCGCAATGGACTGCATCGCGTTTTCCCCGACGAGGGCGGCGACCTTCTCGCCGATCGCGACAAACTCACCACCGTAGGCCAGCACAGCCGGGCCTGCCGCGGTGGCGTAGGCATCCATTCTCTCGGCGTCTTTTACGTCGAAGCGTGCAACAATAAGTGCAGTCATTTTCAGTCTCCTTGGGTCAAGTTGATGACCAAGGTTTAGAAAGACCGGTGGGCGCGGGTATTGACTGCTCTCGCCGAGGTTTTGACATTCGCTGCCAATGCCGCTGGCCGCAGACCTTCACTTGAGAGATTTCCGGTAAGTTGCTGGCGTGACACCCATCCATCGTTTGAACGCGCGATTAAAGGCACTTTGTTCTGAATACCCTGTGAGGAACGCGATTTCAGACAAGGCGTACGCTTCGTCTTGAAGCATGCCGATTGCGATTTCCCGGCGGGTCTCTTCGGTGAGTGTCTGAAAGCTGAGGCCATGATCGGCAAGACGTCGATGAAGAGAACGGGCGCTCAACCCCAACCGCCGCGCAATGTCGGCCATATTCGGCAAGCCCTCACTGAGCGCGCGAGCGATCTCGTCTTTAGTCTGCGCGCGCAAGGCGGGAGTGTCGTCGATCTGGGCCAGCTCACGATCAAGATGGGAGACGAGGAATTGGGTAATGCCGTCGTCGCCCAGGAGATTGGCCTGCTGAATAGACTGGTGGGATAGAAGCATCGCATCCCGATCGGCTCCAAACAGCACAGGACAGCCGAAGAACGCTTCATGATGCTCGATCGTTTTCGGCGCGGCGTGTTTGAAAGTCACCTCGATCGGGTCGAATGGCCTCGGCGACACTTGCCGGCTAAGCGATACGGTACTGGCTGCGGTGGCCTCGATCGAGATGCGCATGCCCAGCCGCCGGCTGCCTTCGCGATGCTGGATATAGAGGATGCCGCTCTCAGTCTCTTCCAACTCATATTGCGTTACGCTGGTCCATAGCCGCCAATATCGCACCACCCGAGAAAGCGAGCCGAGGAGGTTCGGCGCGGCTTTCCATGCAAGGCCGAGTGCGCCGTATTCATCAGGGCGCATCGCTTCCCCCACGATGAGGGGCAAGCGCGTAATATCCATCTGATCGGCCATCAACTCGATCATGCCGTAATAGTCACCTTCATCCAGCATGAGCTTAGGGTCCCATGGATCGTCTGCATCCACGCCAACAGATGCCAGCACAGCGCGTGCATCGATGGCATCACCCGCAATGCCAACCACTTTCCGAGCAAAGAGAGAAGTGACCTGACCCATGCAATCAGGCTAGTTCAGTCGAAACCACCAGCCAAGCCTCGCGGCGTCAAAGCTGTCATTCCTCTTGCAACGATGGACGTCGGCTTGGTCCGCACAGCGGACCTTTGTGCATCCTGCGGTGAATGTCAGCACTTGGCTCAGCCCTCCCACTTTGTGCGTCGCCCAATACGAGGGGAGGGGGTGGCACAAAGTAGGTTGGATGGCGGGCGGGACCGCGCAGGTTCCCGGTTTTTCTACGCCGTCACTTTGAAGGGAAAAAGTAGCTCAACTATGTGAATGGCTTTGCGGTGTGGATTCGGCTATCAAAAATGCAGCGACGCTCATCCGCGTTACATTCACCCCCTCCGAATCCCTATTTCTAAAGCCTTGGGTGGTATTTTTTGTGGTATGAAACAAATAGAGTGACCAAATAAACAAACTAAAACAGTTACTTGGGGGAATTGTTTTGCGGATCCCCAGTCCGCCACTTACCACTTTCTCGAAAACTAAGCGGGTTGCCTTGGGCGGATGCCGACTGATCGCGTGAGCCAGCGCGGGGTGCGGGTCCTTTTGCCAAATCCAAGGCCAGCGCGCTGTCCTGGCCAAGACTGGCTCGACTTCATCCGACAACAACTGTAGGGCGGGTCAAGTTTGTGAGCGGCCCGGATCGCTTGTGGGCTTTGAGCAAAGTCGAGAGACTGCCTGTTGCTGTAGGCATCTCGGCACTTAGTACGAAGCTGGCCTTGAACGAAGAAGCTTACTGAAATGCCCCTGGAATCAATCAGTAGCGATGGGACGGACGTGGCCATCCCGCCCCCGGTAAGCCGCTCGGTCATGATCCTCCTTGCAACCTATCAGGGTGCGCGGTTCCTGGGAGAGCAGATTCGGTCTCTCTATGATCAAAGTGTCCCGGACATTAGCATCTTTGCTTCAGACGATGGTTCGACGGACCAAACACTTGAAGTGCTGCAAGAGGCGCAAACCAACTGGGACAAAGGGGAATTCCACATCCGCTCAGGGCCCGGTGTGGGCTATCGGTCGAATTTCCGCTCTATTGCGCTGCGCTGCGATCTGAATTCAGACTATTATGCCTTCTGCGATCAAGACGACATCTGGGATGCCGACAAGCTGGAACGCGCCTTGCGCTGGAGCGCAAAGTTCGACCCCGAAATCCCTCAAGTCTATTCATCTCGCACCCGTTGGATCGATGAGAGCGGCAAGTTTTTACGTATTTCACATGCGTTCGGACGAGA
The DNA here is from genome assembly GCF_059726805.1 of Gymnodinialimonas sp. Taxonomy (NCBI): domain Bacteria; kingdom Pseudomonadati; phylum Pseudomonadota; class Alphaproteobacteria; order Rhodobacterales; family Paracoccaceae; genus Gymnodinialimonas; species Gymnodinialimonas sp. The sequence continues at coordinate 4,290,975 of NZ_AP041059.1, read as the reverse complement.
ACCAAGCTTTGCGAACGCCCTCGTGCAAACAATCGCGGGCGGGAACACGATGGTGATGAATCAGGCCGCCATGAAGTTGTTCCGCAAGACCGCGGAAAGTGTCGGGCCTGTAAGCCACGATGGATGGCTGTACCTGATCGTGACAGGGGCTGGAGGCATTTTTCACTTTTCGGATGAGGCCAGCGTCTCCTACCGCCAGCACAATGCAAGCGTTTCAGGTGTCCCAACGCCGCTTACCTCGTGGATGTGGCGGCTGAGTGAACGACAACGGGCAGGCATGCGGCAGGCCATCGACAAGAAAATCACGGCCTTGGAGAGTTGCATCGACCACCTGACGCCCGAGGCGCGCTTGGTATTGAAAGAATACAAAGCGTCCCGAAACGGCGCCTCGGTCTTTAAGCGCATCCGGGCGCTCAAGAAGTCTGGTGTGTATGCGCGGACTTTTCGCAGCAATGTGGCAATGCACGTTGATTGCTTGTTCCGCGTAACCTGACGGTCTTGCCGGTGTCCATCAAGGATCACAGCACTGCAAAGGGAGCAACGGGGGACGGAGTGCAAAGCAGTCCAAGTGTCAGAGCCTCCCTGAAATGGGTGTTGAGAACCATGGCGCCCGTTCGGAAGCGCCAGATGTACACCTTTATCGTTCTGGTGTTTCTGTCTGCGCTTGCGGAACTCGTCACCCTGGGGTCCATCATCCCCTTCCTGGCGCTGGTGTTCGACCCTGGCTGGGTTCCGTCGCACCCCCTCGTCCAGGATGCGCTAAATAGGCTAGGTCCGGCAGACTCGACTCAGAGGGTTTTGGCATTGGCAGCCGTGTTTAGTAGCGCTGTGCTTTTGGCAGGGGTCATCCGGATCATAACCGAATGGAGCGGGAATAGGTTCGTCTTCGGTCTGGGGCATGACCTTGCTGTTTCGGTTTACCGATCCGCATTGCACCGCCCGTATCTTTACCACGTCACGACCAACACCAGCGAGATTATCGAGGGCGTTAACAAGGCGCATATCGTTGCAACAAAGGTAATTTCTCCTTTGATCTATGCCGTCATTAGTTCGACGATCGCGATTGCCCTGATTATCGGCCTATTTATTATTGATACTACGTTTCTCGTAATTATCGGCTTCCTTTTTGGTATGGGCTACGCACTTTTGGTGGCTATCTCGAAAACCAGATTGGAAACCTATAGTAAGACGATGTCCAAGAAGCTCATACTTCGAACCCAAGCAGTACAGGAAGGGTTGGGCAGTATTCGCGACGTGATCGTGGCGCGATCTCAGTCTTCTCATATCGCGCGTTTCGTCCGGTTTGATCATGAGCTGCGCACTGCAATGGTGCGTAGCAATTTTACGGGCACTGCGCCCCGCTACGCAATTGAAGCGCTGAGCATTATTGTCATGATGCTGATTGCCCTGATATTCGCGCTTCGCGCCGAAGAACCAGCCTCGACGATTCCGATCTTGGGGGCCTTCGCCCTCGCGGCGCAACGTATTCTGCCAGCGATTCATCGGCTTTATTTTGCCTGGGTCCACGTCAAATCCAACCACGACCACCTTCGGGATATTGTGAATTTGATTGATGCGCCTGTGGAAACGGCTGCGACCGTTGAGGCCCTCGCCTTCAATCAAGAAATTCGTATGACAAATGTCGGGTTTCGATACAGCGAGAATTCGCCAGTGGTGCTGTCCGATATCAATCTTGTAGTTGGGAAAGGCGAACGTCTGGCCCTCGTAGGCAAGACCGGAAGCGGAAAAAGTACGATTGCTGATTTGATCATCGGCGTGTTGGAGCCGACTTCCGGAGCCGTTTCTGTCGACGGCCAAGTTATAGACCACAGCAACCGAAGCGCATGGCAGGCACACATTGCCCATGTGGCGCAGGATGTCTTTTTTACCGACGCCTCTCTGGCCGAAAACATCGCGTTTGGTGTGCCACCGGAAGAAATAGACTGGGCGCTCGTGCGGCACGCGGCAAAACTGGCGGCGCTGTCGGAGTTTATCGAAACCCTTCCCGAGGGCTATGATACGATCATCAACGAGCGTGGCATTCGTTTTTCCGGAGGCCAGAGGCAGCGCGTAGGGATCGCGAGGGCAATCTATCGGCACGCGGATGTCCTGATCCTCGACGAGGCAACCAGCGCGCTGGACAATCAGACAGAGGCTGACGTCATGGACTCGATTAGAAATCTGGACGAGGACATGACCATTATCATCATTGGGCACAGTCCCGGCGCGATTGCGATGTGCGACCGGACGGTCCACGTGCGCGACGGACGTATTGTCGAACGGAGTGGCGATCTATGACGCAAGGTGTATTCCTCTCGTGACATCCGCTTCGGCAACCGTCGGCGGGGCACCGCGTTTGATCGCCGTCCTCGGGATGCACCGATCCGGCACCAGTCTGGTGACGCGGTCCCTGCAGGTGCTGGGCGCGCAACTTGGCGAAGACATGGCGCGGCCCAATTGGGCCAACCCGACGGGATATTGGGAAGATACCAGCGTCCACGCCCTGAACGTCGATGCCTTGGCTGCCATTGGCACAACGTGGGACAGCCTTGCACCAATCACGGATAGCGACCTCGACAGGCTTATCGACCTTGGTTTTCTGGCTGCTGCCACATCGCTGTTATCTGGGAAACTGGATGAGGCTGATATCGTGGCGGTGAAGAACCCCAGGATGCTGCGGCTCAAGCCATTCTGGGACCGGGCCTTAACCGAGATGGGGGGTGCCGTTGACGCGGTTCTGACGGTGCGCCATCCGCTCAGCGTTGCGCGGTCATTGGAACGACGCAACGCAATGCCCGTCAGACAGAGTTACCTACTTTGGATGACCCATGTTCTTGCGGCAGCCCAGATGTCCGTTGGAAGGAGGCACGTCGTCGTCGCCTACGACCGGATGATCCAGTCGCCCGAGCAAGAGTTTGATCGCATTGCAAGAACTCTTGAGTTGAGCGTCGACACCGACGAACGCGCGCAATTCCTCAGCAGCATTCTAGACCCCGAGCTTAGGCACACTGAATTTACAGATGAGCAATTGAGGGAGGATGCCGAGTGTCCCGAAATCGTGCAAGAAATGTACTCTCACCTGGTCGGCGTGGCCTCCGCCTCCCGGACACTCGATCAGCAACTCGTGGAAGACTGGGCGACAGAGGTTGATCGGCTGACACCAACCCTCAGGCATATTGACAGTCTCAACCTCGCATTGAGCCGCGCGCGGCAGCCATTCTCGCTACGTCGATCCCTCTATCACACCGCGCGCGCCGCAATACGCTGGATGCCCTTCCTGCGTGCCTTGCCAACAAGCCTGAAGGCCAGAATTGCTCGGATGTTGCGCTGCTAAACGAAAGCGCCCAATCGGCCGGAATACACTCAAAGCGATACTGGCGGTGGCCTATGTGGTGTCATGGGGGAAATGCCGGTCGGTTTAGGGGAGGGTGCGATCCGCTCCGAACAAGTCCAAGGAATCGAGGCCACGGTCGTCCAGATAATGGCTGTGAATACGACGCGAACGATTGCCGTTGAGAAGATCAAAAGCGCTGCCGATGTCGACCGCAACGCCCCCGCGCCGCCGCACCATTTCGCCGTAGATTTCAGCCCAGGGCCCGGCGCCGAGCAGAACGAGGGTTCCCGACAGATCAGCGTTCAATCTCGCCTCGACCGCGCTTAGGAAAAACGGAGTGTCGGCAAGCTGTGCCTCCGGTATCTGGTCAGCGTTCAGCTCAATAAGATCCACCAGCGCGTCAGGGAAAAGGGCACGAAGGCGCCCAACAGCTTCTGGGCGGTTGCATATGCACAGAACCTTCCGGGCAGCGGCCATCAGATCCGGCAGAAAGTGCGAAACGCCAAAGTAGGCGTGCGCCGAACAGATCAGTTTGCCGGCGAGGGCGCCCGCCTCGGCGTAGTTGAGCATCTGCGCTATTCCGCGCCAATGCCCCGAAGTCGCTCTTACCGATTTGTGCAGGGTCCTAACGGCGTGTTCGGTCATATCGTCAACGCTGGCCGGACGGGCACGCCATAGTCCGACGACCCCGACTGAGTCCGCGGCCTCGACCGATGCCACCATTGCGTCGCGCACCCGCAAAGCCTGCCCGTCCGTCACACGAAACCGATCCGCACACATCATGACGGCCTGCTCCATGGCCACAGAGTCCAGAACAGGGGTTCCGGGATCGGCACCATAGGAAAACAGGTTCATCTCGCGATCGCCCAACCGGACAAGCAGGTAGGGTTCTCCTGCTTGAAGCGCGGCAATGACGGGCACGACAATTTCGCGATCAAATGGGTCTGTAATCACGCGTAAACCCATCGCGCGATAGCGGGTTGCCAGATAGGCCGGGTCCATCAAAGCCCGACGTTCCAATATATCGGCCCGCATTGTGGCCAATTCCGTCTCGGGAACGCCAAGTCTGTTCTTACCGATCACCCGCTCTGTCCAAAGTGCCGACAGCCGGGAGAGAACTCTGTCCGGCCGCAGACGGCGCAATACTCGGGCGCCCGGCATCTCAGCTGGGTTCCTCTCTTCCAAACTTTGACATCAAGGTCTGCGCCCGACGCCGCCACTTGCCCGTAGGCCACCAGTTGGCGCCCGCGCTCCTCAGGCTTTGCTGTGCGGCATCGACGTCCCGCAAGTGTGCGACAATGAACAGGTCGCGCCCGTTCAAATCGTGGAACGTGTGCTCGAATCCCATGCTGTGGAGAAGCTTGCTGACAATCTCGGGCGAGGTGAACTGGAACTGTGGACCAACGCTCCCGCCAAGCTGGAATCCAACGGGCGCGTTGCACAGCAGCTTTTCAAGGCCATTGGCATTGGTTGCGTCGGCAACATTCATGGCAAGCAGGCCGCCTGGCCGCAGCGCGAAAGCGGCAGTCAGCATGTATACGGCAAGCGAATGCAACTCGACGTGAACCATGGCGTCGAAGGAAAATACCGCGTCGACCCGACGTGTAAGCCGCTTGTTCGCCAGGGTTTCAAACATGCCCGTCGGGTTCGAGCCCAGCAGATGCGTTTCCAAACGCCCGTCAGCGATGGGTCCTTCGAAACGGAGATGCATCTGGTCGAGAAACGCCTGCGAGACGTCGAAGCAGTCTATCTTGACGTCAGGCCATCGGGAAAGAACCGGCACGGTGAAGCGTCCGGCGCCGCTTGCCAGCTCGCAGATATGAACGGGCGTTTCCTGTCCGATCGGGTCAAACACACAGGTCTTTAGTATGTGGTCGACAGCCGCAGCGTCCCCCCATTCATCGCCCGGCCAGGCATAGCTGTCGTCGGAAGTATTGAGCACCTGCCATCGCTGCAAATCGCGGGGCGTCTTTGGACGGTCGCTCTGGATACGAACGAAGTCCTCCTTCACATATCGGTCCCACGTCTCGGCATAGGCCGATTTGTCGTCTCGTTCGGTCATTATGCGTTCTCCCCCGTTCCAACGGACTTCAGGAACACAAGCCCGGTCTCTGCAAAGAAGCTGTCCGCGCGCTCGGCGCGGGCCATGTCCCGGAAATGTTGGGTGTCCATGGAAGGCCTGTACCCACGTTGCGCGAACTTTCCGACCCAATAATCCTGGGTCTGAAGGTTAACATGATGGTGCCCTTTCTGGCCTGGCAAACCATGGGTCATCACGACCACGGGCGCGTTGCTAAGCGTAGTAAGAAGATTGTCGAGATATTTCGGTGCGATGTGTTCAACGACTTCGGTGCAAAAGACGAGGTCGCAAGGGTAGATGTAGGGACCGCGTTTGAGGTCGTGCAAAGCGATCGGGTAGAGGGCGTTCAAGACGTTGTCTTCGAGGCCATCGAAACCGTGGGCGATAACCCCCCTGCGCGCAAAGAACGCCACCGCGTGACCCTCGCCCGCGCCAACGTCGAGCATCGACTTTGGCGCAAACCGATCGATCAGCGCCTGCCAGAGAAGCGGCGTAATCGTTTTGCCGTCCCCGTGCCGCAGGTTGCCACCCAGATCCTTCTGGCGGTCACTGACCACGAAGAAGTCTTTCCAATTTCCCATCATGCGCGTTAACCCCTAGTTTCGTCCCTGAGTAGCGTAGGCACGGATGGCGGTCGACCAGAAGGAACTGCGCCTGGGAACCCGCATCAACTCCATTTCCACCAACTGCCAGCTGTCTCGATACCGAATGGAGCCTTCGAACGCTGCCGTAAAATCGGAAACAGTCGAAAGAACGGCGTTGTAGGCATCATACTGTCTGGCACCCATGAAATGCTCCTTACGCATCGCCTCTTGTGCGGCCTCTGCGGCAAAGTCCTGCAGGAACTTGAAATGCAGCAAAAGCCCGTTCGCGGGAGCGAGCCGCGCGCCAGTCAGATTATGTGTCGACGCCGTTAGTTTCCTTGCGGCGGTCCACTTGATTAACGGGATCTTGAACAGCATTGGGGGCGGATAGCCAAGGTCTCTTTCGTCCCAAAACAGCCGCGCCCGCGGGCCACCGCGATTGATGACCCGATGTCGTGGGCCTACGCGAAGCGTGTTGTAGCCGCTTCCGTCGAACATCGGGCACGCGTCGATCAGGCGGTCACCTGGCAGGTATTCAAGCGCGTTCAGGGGTCCTTCGGGATACATATCCAGCATGGGCGCGGCCACGGCATCGGCCCGTCGGCTCTCGGCCCATGACAGGAAATCCGCCAATGGGATCGTCTCGTATCCAGGAAACACGAACAACTCGTCCGCATCCAGGATCAACGTCCAATGTCCGACGGCGTGCGCAAGCAGCACGTCGTTTAACCAGTCAATGCCGCAATTGCTTGTTGAGTAGGGTGCGCTCGTATGGAACAGGCAAACGTCGGGCTGACTTTCGAGGTAGGCGGCACTTCCGTCTTCAGACGCGTTGTCGACAATAAAGAAGCGGTCAACGCCAAGCCGTCGGTGGTGGGCCAGGAAATCCGGCAAGCGAAGTGCTTCGTTGCGCACACAAGCGACCGCGAGGATTGCGCTGTCCGAGACCTGAGGATTGCCCGAGATATGTTGGAGATGATCCAAGTTCAGGTTTCTATACTGTAGCCAAGGTCTTCCAGAAGCCTGAGATGGGACGCTTCGAAGAAATCACGCATCCCGTCGTCGACCCTGCGAGGCGCCGCGGTTCGGGTGCGGACTTGACCGGCAGCCTTCCTCAGCCAGGCCTTATCTTCCCGAAGGTCCGCGAAACGCGCGATCCGGGAAAGTTCTTCCTTCGGTGCCTTCTGAAGATCCTCGTAGCGTACTTCGATATAGCTGCCGGGCCGCAGGCGCGTTGCCTCGTCACGGATCCGCATGAGACGATCATACCAGAGTTTCGAATACGCCCCGGCTGGCGCCTTCGCGAAAGGACGCACGGGGGGCTGGTAGTCCAGCGCCAGCGGAGACCAATGGGTGCGCCCCATTGCAGCAAGCGCCTGGTAGCCGGGATGGCGCGACATCGACGTTGCGGTGCGAACCCCGTCTCGAATGACGTGGACGATCCTGCAGCCCGGCCAATACATCTGAATTGTTGACAAGAAATACCCGTAATCGGGCGTCTTGTCGGCCCAACCCGGTTTCCCTTGGGCACGTGCGAAGAACCTTCCGAGTGAATCGGCGAATTCAGGCACCGTCATGGTAGGAGAATAAAGGGGACTCCTCCGGTATGCGTCCACGTCCAGATCGGTGGTTGGTTGCCCCGTGACGAAGTGCGTCCGATTGACGATCCCGAGCATCTCCGATGTGTCTGCGACGAGGGTGCCGAAACTCTCGTGCAGGGCTGGTAGCCAATGGGTTTCCTTGAAGACGAACAGGTCCGGATGATCGTTCAGCATGCGCCAAAGCAACGTGGTGCCACAGCGTCCGGTGCCAACGATACATAGTTTCATGGCGCCGCGCCCTGTGCGGCAGAGAGCGGGGCGATGGTGTTCCGGAGTTCGCGGAAACGGGCGTCTTCGAGGGCGCGACCAGCGCGCAGGTGTTCCCGCAATTCTTCCTGGCTCGGCAAGGCGTCTGCCAATGCTGCGTCCAGCCCCTGTTCGACAATCAGGCGATACCACCGGCGCCAGTGCCATCCAGACGCTTCTGTCAGCTCCAAATTAGCCATATAGGCTTGCCCGCCGTTAACGATCTTGCGCTCGAATTGTTCTCTTGAGCGAAACGGAAAGTGAAAGATCGTGATCCGATCTTCGGTCCTGATTTTCCGTATCCATCCGCTGAAACGCGCATCGTGATTGCCCTGCGTCACTTTCGTGAGCTTCTTTGCCCGCACAAGCGCTTTCGGGGGCAAGTCCAAGTAGAAATAAGGGCAAGGTAGTGGGCTCGAATACCAGTCATCCAACTTCGGAGGCGTAACGGGTTGCGCTGCCCGATAGGTGAGGCGCTCAAACCAGGGTGTGTCTTCGGGCCCGTCATAGGCTTGGATCATGTTGAACCTTTGACACTTCAGGATTGCCGCTGTCCGGTCTTGCAGCACGGCCTTGAAGTTTCCGCCAGAAGGGCACCAGAACTCATCCGCATCGTTGTTCAAGATCCAGTCCGCCCCGAACTCCTCACGCGCAAGCAAGGCTGCCTTCGTAACCCATTTGGACTGCGCGTAATCCCGCCCCTTCTCGTCCAAAAGATGCAGCACGCCAAGCCGCTCGTATTCATTCAGGATGTCCCTGGTGCCGTCTTGCGAGCCATTATCGATGGCAACTATGTAGTCGACGCCTTGCGACAGGTGAAACTCGATATTCTCACGGACAATGTCGGCCTCATCTCGGACGAGCAAGGTCATGACCAATTTCAATTGCGAGCCCCCATTTCACACCAGCTTAAGCTTCCAACGCGTGGCGCAGCAAAGTGACCCAAGCCAACAGACCAAACTTTGCTTAACTGACAACCAGATTCAGGTCCATAGGACGCATATGACGGGCGAAGCGTGGCAAAAGAACGAGGGGGCTTTCCGTTAAACCCGGGAGTGATTCCCCAATCCGCCATTTCATGCCCTTCGTGTGTGGATGCGTGCCGCCGGCATCGTCCCTATCGGTTGGTTCCAGATGGCACGTCCTGTGCGGTGTGCAAGGGCCAGCGCCAAACGGCGCTGGGCCAATGCCTTGAACCATCACAATTCGTTAGAGAATTCTGATATCCCATGTTACCCCTAAGGCAGGGAAAAATGGTGACGGCAGGGGATCCTCTGCGGCACCAGAGATCCCACACTTTTGGGAATTTTTCGTGAAGATATTTGATCTGGAATTGGCAAGCCCTTGCAACGCGAGCTGTAGCTTCTGTCCCCAAAACTGGTTTGGCGTCAAACGGGACACGCCCTTCATCGACGCAGCGCTGCTGGACAACATCACCCGGGAAATCGGCGATATGGCCCGTGACGAGACGGTGCACGCCGTCTTCTGCGGCATGGGCGAAAACCTTTTGCGCAAACCTCTGCTCTTTCGCGCGTTGGAGAATCTGGAGCGCTTTTCAGATGGCGCGGTGACGACGACGCTGGTGACCAACGGCGCGCGGCTGACGCCTGATCTGCTGGAGAATGACGCCTTCCGCCGTTTGGACGGCATACAGGTCAGCATCACCGGCATGGACCCCGACAAATATGAGGAAGTCTACGGCCTGAAACACGCGCCTGTGGTCGAGAATATCACCGCAATGGCCAAGGCGATGCCGGGCAAGGTCTACATCAGATCCATCGAGTTTGACCGCGAAGAGGACAGGCAAGAGCACGCGCGCTTTGTGGCCTATTGGTCCGACCGCGGGGTCGAGGTGACGTCGCGCCCGCTGCACAGCCGCGGCGGGCATCTGGACGATCCCCGCGCCTACCGTGGCGCGTATCGGCAGTTCAAAGGCTGTGGCATCTTCAACCTGATCACGTTCATTTCCAGCGACGGCAAGGTGCTGTCATGTTGCCACGACGTGCGGTCTGAACATGTCGTCGGCGACTGCCGCACAACCCCGCTGAAGGAAATCATTGCAGAGAAACAGAAGCTGCAAGCCGGTGATTTCAAAGGCTACGAGATCTGCACTAAATGCACGGATTTTGAGCTGTCGGCCGCTGGATTATTTGAACCTCCCCCTTCGCAGGAGCATGCGCTTTGACCACATTAGAGCTGACGGGACGCCCCGCTTCCGGGCCCGGCCTGCAAACCGCGCTGCCGCGAGATATCTCGGCTAAACTCTTCGCGCGGATCCTGGTCGTCGCCCGCACGCCAGAGCAGTATTACAACCTGCGCTGGGGTATGGTGAACAAGGGCTACCGGAACTTCGATGTTGTCGAGAGCCTTGAGGAATTGGCCACTGCGTGGGACGATGCGACGCCGGACATGATCCTGGTGTCGTCGTCGCCGGGCGACAGCCTGCTCGCGTCGGTCCAAAACCTGGTGGCTGCCAAATCCGCTAAGCCGATCATGATCCACAGCGTCATGATGCCCGACGCGGAATGGTCGCAACCTCTGGGCGCATTCGTTCCCATTGAGGTCGACACCATCCAGGGCCGCATCCAGCCGTCTGATATTCCTTTGAATTTTGAGCTTGAGTTGATCTCGCGCTGCAACGCGCGCTGCAACTTCTGCCCGATCCAGGACATGGATCGCCTGGGCAACACGATGTCCGACGAGGTTCTTGACCGGATCCTGGAGCGTATTGCGCAACTCGATACCTCGCTCGTGTACCTCTGCGGCGTGGGTGAGCCGCTTCTTTACAAGAAGCTGGTCGACGTCGTGCGCCGCGTCTCGACCGAGGTGGGCTGCCCGGTGGGGGTGAACACCAACGGCCAGCTTCTGACCGGCGCGCGCTTTGAAGAGCTTCTGGATGCCGGTCTGTCGATGGTCAACGTCAGCATCAACGGCACCTCCAACGGCGTCTATGAAGAGCATATGAAGTACCTTGATCGCGACAAGGTCACGCGTAACCTGAAAGAGGTTTTGAAGATCAAGCCCGAGGCGGTGTCCTTGCAGGGGGTCATCACAGCCAGGAACCAGCACGAATTGCCGGGCCTTGTGGATTATTGGGCGAACCTGGGCGTGCGCGTTTTCACCTTCAACGAATGCTCCAACAAAAGCGGCTTCCTGCAGGATTATGCCGCGCTTCATTACGCGGACATTGATGATCTATCGGCGCGTATGGCGGCGGAACAGAACGACGCCTGGGTTTCGTTCAATTCCTGCAATTTTGGCGTCAAACAAACCGGCGCCTTCCAGTGCCGCGTGCCGGTGAACTTCCTATCGATTGATGTCCACGGCCAGCTGACCCATTGCATGCACGATTTCGCGGGCGAAACGTCTTATGGGACGTTCACCGATATCCCCGTGGATCAATTGCCCGATCTGATGATGGACCGGGTCGGTGCGAAGCCCAGGATATGCGACACGTGCAATGCCTGTGATCTGAAGCCTGCGAAGGTCATTTGGCGCGGTGATGTGGTGGTGGAGCGGAACGTTTTTGCCCCCGGAACGGCGCTTTGGGAAACGGCTTTGCATGAGCAAAGCTTCGGTCCGCCGCAGCAGTAGGTGCCATGACACGGTAAGCAGGGGGGCAGACATGTCAGGCAAGCGCGCCACGCCAACTGCGCCGACCGTGGACCGGGCGTTGCAACTGGCGCAGCAGGGGATGAGCGGTGCTGAGATTGACCGCATCCTGGGCATCGCGGCGCCTGAGAAAAGCGTCGAGGTGACAAAGATCCCCCGGGACGTACTGGCAGAGATCGCGCGGGACGTCTTCGGCGCGGCCACCAGGATCACCGACGCTCAGCGCTTGGGGCCCGTCACGCGCCACGGTCTGGCGCGACGTGGCGGATTTACCGGCAACCTGATCTACAAACTCACCCTGTCGACCGAGGCTTCCCCCATTGTGGTGCGGTTCAACCGGGGCCTGCGTCAGGACGTGTTCGTGCAGGAACAGCAGAACTACGCGGATGTGCGGGCGGCGACGGGCGTGCGGGGGCCAGATGTGCTGCACGTGGATCGAAGCCTGCGCCTTGCGCCCACGGAATTCATGGTGATGGAACACATCACCGGAGAGCTTGCGGGTTTCCTGACCCACCCGGACAATCCCGAAGTGACCGACGCCCAGAAGGCTGACATCCATCGCGACACAGGCCAGTTTTTCGCCGATCTCCACCGCGCCAGAAAGCCCCAAAGCGACGGCCGGGCAGAGGAGCGTCAAGTGCTCTTTGGCATCTACAGACTACAGGAGGTGGCGGCCCGGCATGCGGACCTCGTGGACCCGGCCCTGGTAGCGGAGGTGATCGCAGCGCTCCAGAACAGCCCGAGTTTGCAGTGCGCTGATCCGGCGCTCTGTTTCATGGACGCTGATTTACTTTTCCAGCCAGAGGGGGACGGCTGGCGTCTTGCCCATGTGTGCGATCTGGAATGGGTTTGCTACCGCAGCCCCAACGTCGATTTGGCCAGTCAGCTTTGCCCGCAAGGCGCGCTATGGGCGCTTGAGACGGCGGGGATTGAGGGGGCCGCGCTGGACCAGGTTCGCCGCAATCCATTTTTTGCGACCTACGGCGCCCATCACTCTATCGATTGGCACCGTCTTCTGGAAAACCTTGTCCACTATCAGCTGTCGCTTTGGGGCCATGCGATTGCGGATCAACCGACGCCGGAAGCCCAGACTTATCTGCTCGGTCAACGCGGGGATTTGATCCGAAACCTCATGTTGAGGATTTGCGCGACGGCGACGTAGCCCCCTGCGCGCCGATGATATGATCCACGACCCCCGCCGGGGACGGCAGTTGCGCCAGCCGTTCCAGGTACGCCTCCCGACGGGCCTTCCTGGCGCTGTCGCTGTAGCCTTTGGTCAGGATATCGCGCAGCCTTTCTTCGATCTCGTCCACGTCGCCAAACTCCGCAACCTCCACCGCCTGCGCGTATTCGCGATCTGCCGGAAACAAGAGCTTCAGAGGAAAGATGTTGCTTTGAAACGGCACTTCGGACGGGTCGAGGTTTTGCAGCACCAGATGGGGTTTGTTCATCGCGAACGCCTTCGAGACGCTGGTCTGAATAATGTTGTCCGAGATAACGAGATCACAGCTCATCAGGACGTGGTCGAACTGGGGGTAGGGTAGCAGGGGAAACACATGCTGCGCGACGCAACCCTGCGCCTCCACCCCTTCATCTTGCAGGCCGACGACCAGCAGGTCGACGCCGATCTCGATCTTGTCCAGCGCCTGCACGACGCGGTCCACCAGCAGTTTGTGGTAATGGACCAACTCGAATAGCATCGAGCCCGTCACGGCCCAAAGCGCAATCGGCAGAAGGATCGTCTTTCGGCTCGGATCGAGGCCGAGGTCACGGTAGATCTCCGCGTCCTTGGGCTGAGGGGCGATGTCCGGGAACAGGTTGAAATGACAGTTCAGCGGGTCCGCCCCCTGCACGTCATTGACAGGCGCGGGTCTGAAACGGGGCAATTCCGAGGGCAGGTTCAGGTCGCGCGTCAGCTTGGGGTGCAGGAAGGGATCGGTGTTGATCTCCACCCCCAGCGACGTGCCATCAATCGTCGCAATCGGGATGTCCAAGGCCGACAGGCCCTTCATCGACAGATCGGTCAGATTGAACAGCTCGCATCCGATGATCAGCGCAGGCGCGATCTGGCGGACCCGCTGGACGCCAAGCAGCGGAGAGTAGAACGGCACCGGCTCAAACCCGGCGGAACGGATGTGCTCGGCGATCTTGTGATGCACCACAAAGCGCGGGCGGTATCCGGCGGACTGCAAGTAGCGCGCGAGGGATAGGGCATGCTCCCGCTCGCCGAAACTGAACCAGATCTCGATATAGAAGACCACGTCGCGGTTCGGGCGGCCAAGGTCGCGCGGCTCCAGCGTCAAAGGCTCCGCCTGTCCAACGATGGCTCTTACGATGTCCGCAGGCTTGTCGAGCGCGGCAAGCCCCTCCACATACCGCGCCCTGGCCGCAGCGCATTCCGGGTCCGCAAAGCCCTTTTCGGCGATCTGACGCACCGCGTGACGCAGCCCCGCGTCATCGGTCAGTTCAACCCGGTCGATGGTCTTCGTGTAAGCGCGGTCATCGGGAAAAACCTGGGCCAGGGGGAACACGTTGGAGGGGTAGGGCAACCGGTCCGCCGCCTTGTTTTCCACGATCAGATGCGGCGTGCCCGCGACAATGGCCCGGGTGACGGAGGCCTGAATGATGTTGTCGGATACGATCAAGTCGCAGCTGGCAAGCAGGTGGTCGAACAGATCGTAGTGCAGGATCCCCAACCCTTTGACCGAGACCTCGCCGTCGAAAAATACCATCGGCAATTTGTGGGACACGACGGCCAGCTGCACCGGCGTTTCCCAGGCCTCAAACGCCTCGGCCAGCCGCGTCACCAATGCGTCGTGGTAGCCAACCAGGCTGTCGAACGGCGGCTCGGGCAGATCGGCGAAGTGATGCGCCCAGGAGGCAATCGCCAAAAGGACCGTCTTGCGCTCCGGGTCGAGCCCCATCGCCTCGTATTTCTCGGCTGATTTTTCGGACCGCGCGGCCCCGGGGTATCCGGCCCAATGGAACAGCTGGTCGGTGTTGGGCTGTTGATCATGGACCGGGCAGACGCGCAGATATTTCAGCCCCGCAGGCAGGCCCAGGGGCCGGGCGTATTTGGGCAGATGAAAGGGATCCGAGGCGATCTCGCGCCCCATGCCCGTGCCATCAATGGTCGCGAGCGGTCGCCCGAGGCCATCCAGGAAGGCCACCGTCTCGTCGCTCATGCCGAAGATTTCGCAGGCAATAATAAGGGCTGGGTCGAGGTCTTCGATCACCTCCTCCGCCAGTTCCATGCTGTCAAAGGTCACCACGCTCAACCGGGCCAACGCCAATTGGCCCGACAGCCGTTCCGGCGCTACGAACCAGCACCGATATCCAGCCGCCGTCAGGTCCCGGGAAAACCCGATGGCCTGTTGCATTTCGCCGTAGCTTGGCACCCCGGTGGGCTGAAAGTAGAAAGCGATGTCCACGTAATATTCTTTTTTTATAGAGGGTTAGGCTACATCGACCGAGGCATAACGCAAGATGATTTTCGCGGCATGTTCCGCGCCGTCGCCCTCGCGGTCCAGAGCCGTCTTTATCCAGTCTAAGGCAGTCTTGACCCTCGGGTCGCCCCGCAATTCGTGGACCAACGCGGCAAGGTCGGGCCCCGTGATCCCATCCAAAGGCTCGATCACCAAACGCCCCAGATTGAGGGCTTGAAGGCGGCGGCCAATCTCCAGTTGCTCAGGATTGGTGGGGAAGACGATAACAGGCACGCCGTGACCCAAAGCCGCCATCACGGTGCCATGCCCGCCGTGGCACA
The DNA here is from genome assembly GCF_059726805.1 of Gymnodinialimonas sp. Lineage (NCBI taxonomy): Bacteria > Pseudomonadati > Pseudomonadota > Alphaproteobacteria > Rhodobacterales > Paracoccaceae > Gymnodinialimonas > Gymnodinialimonas sp. Next base: position 4,275,752 of record NZ_AP041059.1, on the reverse strand, counting down.
AAAGGCAGGAGGCATGCGCGAGGCCCGTTGCAAGATCGACGTCGCGCAGGTCCACCCGGCTGAAACTCAGGTGTCCCGAAAGCCGGTCTTCCAGCAGGGGCAGGTTTTCCGAGCCATTGCCGGTGCTGCCAAAAAAGACGCAGACGTCCTTTTTGCGCAAATCAGGCGTGCGGGAGGCCTTCAATCGGGACCAGCCCTGCCATTGGACCGGGCCGCACATGTGGACGGGGCGTGAGGGCTCGGTCCCGCCAAGGGCCTCAATCTCCGCGATGCCCGGCACCAGAAGGGGCGCATCGTCGAGGGGGTAGGGAAGCTTCCCCGTCGCACGGCGATGGATTGATGCGATACCGATAAGGTTCGCGATATGCAGGATCTTTCCCGCGTGCATTTTGCGGGCGGAACCCACGATGTGACGATGATCGCAGACAATGACGTCGGGCTGCACCGTCTCGATAACTTTGGCATCCGAAGCGGCCATTTCGGCCATATCTTCGGCCAAGGCCGTCAGTTCACCGGGGTCAGATGGCCCAAGCCCCGCTAGATTGGCGCGATCAGCGGCAAGGCCCGGGTCAAAGGATGCAATCCGTGACCCAGCCGCTTGGTGCGCCGCGCTTTGCACCGTCGCCACCCGTTGCACGGCGGGATCCATTGCCCTGATCAAGGGGCTGTCCGGATCTGATGTCGCCAAGAAGGTGTCGTGCCCTTCCCGGGCAACGGCTTCGGCAAGGGCCATAACGCGGACCATATGGCCCATGACCCCGCCCATGTAGAAAAAAAGAACCCGCTTGCGATCTGACGTGCCAGATCTGCAAGCGGGATCCTTGAATTGGTCCAGTTGGCTCAGCGTCACTATGTGATCGAAACCGATTTGAACGTGTCCATTCCGTCTACGGACAACGCGACGCCGTCCGGGCCAATCAGCTTGAAAGCGTCATCGGCGGCAGGCTCCACGACCAGATGGCACGCTTTCGTCACCGGGCCCGGCACCATGGCGCCCGCTCCTTTGGTGACCGAAATGTGGCGCCCATGCGCCGATTGAATCACCACGCGGCGGCTTGCATCCAGCGTGACGGCAAAAGCGGTCTCGTTCCCCGGTCCGACGCCCTCTACGATTGTCAGGCGGGTGCCTTGCCCGATGAGGTAGGCGTTTTCCGCCGCCAGGATGTGGAAATTCGGCCCGCCCACGAAGCTGCTCGCAACATCGCCGAGTTGCGATTTGAACGCCTCCGAGAAGGTGCTTTGGGCAGCACTTGGGGGGCATTCCAGGGTGAACGTCGGAATGGCCGCCTCCAGCTTTTGCGCCAAGGCCTCCAGCGCGCTGAAGATCGACGCGAAATCCGGCAGCGATGGCACCGGAATATCGGCCAGCGCGAGCAATTGTTTGATGCCGGGGATCTCGTTGAGGATACTTGCCGCCAATTCTTTGAGCGGGTCGAGGATCGGCGCGAGGATCGGATTGAGGATTTCCATCGCCAGATCCGTGAAGGCTTTGAACTGGTCCAGGATGTCCTTGATGCTGACGTGAACGCCATAAAATGGCACCGGCGTCGGAATGGTGATCTTGAAGTTCAGCGCCGACATCAGGTTCGATAACGGCCCAAGCAACGGCGACAGGTCGTTGAGCAGGCTGGAGACCGCATCCGAGATCTCGGACAGGAAGTTCAGCTTGTTTTTCAGGTCGTTGATCGCCGCGTAGAACTTGTTGATCTCATCATTCGTGGTGGAAAGCGCGCTGTTCAAATCGGCGACCAGCGGCGTGGTATTGGCCGCAAAGGCCGCGATGAACTGCAGGCCTGCGGTCTTCGGCGGGCCATCCGGCAAGGAGTTCACGCAGGTGTTGATCTCCTTGAAATGCGCCAGGAACGACGTCGAGGTGGTGTTGATCTTGTTCGTGGCCGTAATCGCATCGGCCAGCAGGGGCTGCAGCTTCTGCAGCCCTTCGCGGATCGGCTTGACGCGGGCTTCGATCTTGTCGGCGACGGATTTGGCTTGATCCACCTCCGTCTTGATCGTCTTCAAAGCCTCCTGGATGACTTTGACCTCACTTCCGATCTCCGGAATGATCGAAACCGCCGTCAAGACGGGATCGATCGTGTCGATCACCTTGGACAGTTTGCCCAGGTCCGTGGCAACGGTCTTCGGGTAGGTCAGGACCTTGATGATCTCGGCAAGGTCGTCCTTAACTTTCGTGAGATTGGCAGAAAGCTCCGCTGAAAGCGTGGGGGTCTGGCCGAGGGTGTCGATGAAGGTCTGAGCGGACCCGTCGTCGCCTGCGCTAAGCGCAAGATAGTTGGAAGCCATGGTATTCCAGTCAAATGGAGAAAGGGAACGAGACGAAAACAAAAACAATACGTCATGGGTAGTGTTGCACCGAAGCTCTGTGAAAAGCGAGTCTTTCCTTCGGAGCTGTTCATGGGGAGGCGTTGTTCAAATTGTCGGGTGGAAGCAATATTATAGCAGGACGCACCCGTTGCGCCCGGGATTGAGAAACGCGCGTTAAGGTCAATTCGCCATTTGCGTAGTCACATTTGAGGCAGCGTTTATCTGCGTTGTCATGGGGCTGATCTTGAGTTATTTTTATTTCCAATCTGCTTAATTCATTTGGAGAACTGCCATGAAAAAGGTCCTTCTGTCGACCGCCCTGATTGCCGCGCTTGGCTCGACCGCTGTGGCGCAGGGCATTGCGCCCGTGACCAACGCCCCAACAACGGATGTCACCGTGGGCACTCAGGGCTTGGGCGATGCTGGGCTGATCGCTGCGACGGTCGGGGTTGCGGCCATAATCGCGATTGCGGCCGTGTCATCCTCCGACGGCAGTAACTAAGCGGCGGCCGCGCCTGCGCGATCAGCGCCCGTATAATTGAAAAAGCCCCGCCCGGGTTGTGATCCGGGCGGGGCTTTTTTGTGTGCTTTTGCTTCAGGTGGCTGCGGCCTTTTTTACCGCGCAGCTTGTCCCAAAACCGGTGCCCACTTTTGGGGCCGCGCTTGTGGCCTCAGTTCACCGCCGTCGCGCCGAGGTTGAGGATCGTCGGCGTGATCTGGTTGATCACCCGGTTCCAGCGCGTCACCGGCTGTTCGGCCACGAAAATCACGTCGCCCGGGCGCAGCTCCAGCCGGGTGGCCAGCACCAGGTTGGCCGCGTTCGAGCCGTCCAGCTGATAGGCCGTGACCGAGCTGGCGTAGGACGAATTCTCCTGGGCGCGCATCAGGTAGATCTGCGACGGGTTGCCGGTGCTCGCACTCCAGCCGCCCGCATCAAAGAGCGCATCGGCCAGAACCGCGCGGTTCTCGAACGGCAACTCGAAGCGGCCCGGCGAGGTCACTTCGCCCGCGATATAGACGTACTCACCGCCCTCGGCCCCGAACTCCAGCCGGTCGCGGAAGTTCTGGCGGCTCTCGTCCAGCGCGCCGCGGCGGATCGAGACCTCGGTCTGCAGCTCGGCGATGGCATTGGCCCGGGCGCTTTGGGTGTATTGGGCGCGCGCGATGACCTCTTCGAAATAGGCCTGGGCCTGCTCGAAATCATAGGCGGTGTCGACGAACAGGCTGTCGCCGTCAATCAGCCGGACCCGCTGCAGCCCCTGGTTGGAATAGAGGTCCTGGGTCGGGATCTGGTAGAGGTTGCCGTCGCGGTAAATGCGGATCACCGCGAAATCGTCCGAGCTGATGTCCAGGCCCCCCGCCGAGGCCAGAACCTCGGCCAGATAGACCGGCGTCATGCCCACGGGCACCACGCCCGGGCTGCGCACCGCGCCGCCGACCGAGATCCGCTGCGAGTTGAACTCGGCCACTTCCAGGCTGAACGAGGGGTCGATGCGCGCGGCGATCAGACGCTCGAAGATCGCGTCCTCGGCCTCGGCCAGCGTCATGTCGCCTACGGTGATCCGGCCGACATCGGGAATGGCGATGTCGCCGTCGTCCTGCACGGTATAGCCCTGGCGCTGGTTCTGGGCGGCCACGAGCCCGGCCAGCTCTTCAACGGTCGATTCGCCGCGCGGCGTGGCCAGCAGCAGCACATCGCCCACGCCGATCCGGTACGAGCCGGGGTTGACCTGGGGCGGCACCCGCAGCTCCAACGCGCCGGGGCGCGCCTGGGCGTCAAACACCGGGTCCGGCAACCGCGCGCCGCCGCGCGGGCCGCTGCCGCCACCGGCAATCCTGGAAAACGCCGCCGGCAGATCCTGGGGCTGATAGGCCGAACGGTTCGCATGGGTCACCACCGCCGGCGACAACTCAACCACCCGAACCCCGTCCTCACCGCCAAACTCCGACACATCCGGCGACACATACGCCGACCCACACGCCGACAAGCCCAACATCCCCAAGCCCGCCATCACCGCGCGTAGTAGCTTCATCATCAATTTCCCCCTGCGGCCCTTTCGGAGGTTCGATCAGGCCTTTGCTTACGCACTTCCTACACAGATCCCGACGCCCGTGACACCGCCCACGGGGCTATTGTCGAAAAAATCCGAACACTTTGTTTCGCGACGATGCATTCGCGTCACGGTCATGGCGGCGGGAGTGTCCTTTCCGGTTTTTACGTTACGCACCTGCGCCTGCCCACCCTGTAGGCGTAACGCTTTCCTCCCCCTCTGGCGCCTGCTACCCTGAGGCGTTCAATGGGGAGAGACGCCATGGCTGAGGCTTTTATTTGCGACTACATCCGCACGCCCATCGGGCGCTTCGGTGGGGCTTTGTCCGGGGTGCGGGCGGATGATCTGGGGGCTGTGCCTTTGGCGGCCCTGATGGCGCGGAACGCTGGCGTCGATTGGTCCGCTGTTGAGGACATCTATTTTGGATGCGCCAACCAGGCGGGCGAAGACAACCGCAACGTCGCGCGCATGTCGGCGCTTCTGGCGGGCCTGCCGGAAGCGGTGCCGGGCACCACGATCAACCGGCTCTGCGGTTCAGGTATGGATGCGGTGATTGCGGCGGCGCGTGCCATCAAGGCGGGCGAGGCAGAGCTTATGTTGGCCGGTGGCGTCGAAAGCATGTCGCGCGCCCCGTTCGTCATGCCAAAGGCCGATGCGGCCTTCTCTCGCAAGGCCGAGATCTTTGACACCACCATCGGCTGGCGCTTCGTGAACCCGGTGATGAAGGCGCAGTACGGGATCGATTCAATGCCCGAAACGGCAGAGAATGTGGCCGAGGACTACGCCGTGTCGCGCGAAGATCAGGACGCCTTCGCCGCACGCTCTCAGGCAAGGGCGGGGGCCGCGATGGCCTCGGGCCGATTGGCGGAAGAGATCACGCCGGTCAGCATCCCGCGCCGTAAAAGAGAGCCGGTAGTGGTTGCGCAGGATGAACACCCGCGCCCTGATACCGACGCGGCGGCGCTGGCCAAGCTGCGCGCCCCGTTCCGGGAGGGCGGCAGCGTGACGGCGGGCAACGCCTCGGGTGTCAACGACGGAGCGGCGGCGCTGATCATCGCGTCCGAGGCGGCGGCGGTGAAGCACGGCTTGACGCCCATCGCGCGGATCATGGGCGGTGCCGTTGCGGGGGTTGCCCCGCGCGTGATGGGGATCGGCCCTTTGCCCGCCTCGCAAAAGCTGATGGCGCGGCTGGGGCTTGGGATCGCCGACTTCGACGTGATCGAGTTGAATGAGGCTTTCGCAGCACAGGGTCTCGCCGTGACGCGGGGCCTGGGGATCGCCGACGACGATCCACGCGTGAACCCCAACGGCGGCGCGATTGCGCTGGGGCATCCCCTGGGCATGTCAGGCGCGCGGATCACCGGAACAGCGGCGCTGGAAATGCGCCTGCGCGGGGGTAAGCGGGCCCTGGCCACCATGTGCATTGGCGTCGGGCAGGGCATTGCGGTAGCGCTGGAAGCCACCTGAAAATTCTTATACAATAACAACGATATCTTTATAAATCAGTATCTTGACTACCCTGCTCAAGCTTGAGCACCCCCCTCAATGGTCTTGATACTCCACCGTGATCTTGTCCGTTGAGGGCAATGCCTGACAGCTAAGAACCATGCCGCGCGCGACCTCATAGTCTTCCAGCGCGTGGTTCGTGATCATCTGCGCCTCACCCGCTGTGACCTTGCACATGCAGGTAGAGCAGACCCCCGCACGGCACGCATAGGGCGCGTCGAGACCGGCGCGCAGGGCGGCGGCGAGGATCGTCTCGCCGGGGTCAACGGCAACCTCCTGGGCGGTGCCGTCAACGATGATCGTGGCGGTCGCTTGGGTGGCGCTCTCATCGGGGGCATGGCTCTGCGGGAGCTGGCCCTGCTGGGTCGCGGCGAAGAGTTCGTACTTGATGGCGGCCTTCGCCATACCGTGGTGGGCGAGGCGGTCGGCGATGGTCTCCATCGCGGGTTCCGGCCCGCAGATGAACGCGGCGTCGGCCGTCTCAACGTCAATCCATTGGGTGAACATCGCGTCCAGTTTGGTGGCGTCCACGCGCCCCGTGAACAGGTCGATGCCCGTCGGGTCGTTCTTGAGGATGTGGATGATGTTGAGGCGGGTGAGGTTCTCGTTCTTGAGGTCCTCCAGCTCTTCTCGGAACATCACATCACGCGCGGTTCGGTTGGCGTAGATCAGGGTGAAGCGGCTACCGGGTTCCACCGCCAGCGTGCTGCGCAGGATCGACAGAATGGGCGTGATGCCAGAGCCGATGGCGAACCCCAGGTAGTGGTTCTTCGCATCGGGGTTGAGCGGCGTGTGGAAGCTGCCCATCGGGGACAGCGCTTCGATTGTGTCCCCAACGGCAAGGGTGTCATTCGCCCAGGTAGAGAACGCGCCACCCGCAACTTTCTTGATCCCGACCTCCAGCGTGCCATCGGTAACGCCCGCGCTGATAGAATAGGCGCGGCGAAGCTCCACGCCGTCGATGACTTGCCGGAAGGTCAGGTATTGGCCCTGGATGAACGGCAAGGTGGAGCCGTCTTGCGGGACCAGTTGAACCGACACGGCGTCAGACGTCGTGCGGTGGATCGCGGTGACGGTCAGGGGGATGAACTTGGCCATTCAGATGCACTTGAAATAGTCGAAGGGTTCCAGACAATCCATGCAGCGCCATTGCGCCTTGCAGGGGGTGGAGCCGAATTGGCTGATCCGTTCGAGGTTCGTGGACTGGCAGCGGGGGCACTGCGCCGGGCCGCCCGCGGGATTGGGCGGGGCAATGCCGTATTCTTCGAGTTTCGCGCGGCCTTTGTCCGACAGCCAGTCCGTCGTCCAGGGCGGCGCGATCTGGCGCTTGATCTGAGGGGCGGTGCCCTTGGCTTGAAGCGCCTCAAGGACGCTCAGCTCAATCACGGCGGTGGCCGGGCAGCCGGAATAGGTGGGCGTGAGGGTGATTTCCAGCGTGTCGCCTTGCCACGCGACGTCGCGGACGATGCCAAGATCAACCACGGAGATCACGGGAATTTCCGGGTCGGGAACGGCGTCGAGCCAGGTCCAGATTTGATCGGTGGAGGGCCTCACGGTGCGCTTACCATTGGGCGCCGGGGTAGGCGCGTTGAAGCCATTGCATCTGCGTCAGAAGGTGGCCCAGATGCTCGGAATGCCGAGCGCCGGTCAGGCCGCCGTGGTGCGCGAAGCGGCTTTCAGGGACCCTAAGCGTGGCCTCAGACAGGATCGCGCCGATGGTATCGTCGTAGGCCGGGCGCAGATCGGCAGGGCTTTCAGCGATGCCGGGCAGGGTGGTGTCGGGGGCGAAGAGCTCCCCCACGAAAGGATAGAGAAGGTCGAGGGCGCGCTGCATGCGGCCGTGGCTTTCCTCGGTCCCATCGCCAAGGCGGATCACCAGATCAGTGGAGCGCTCGGCGTGGTAGGTGACTTCCTTGGAAGCCTTGGCGGCGATGGCAGCGATCTGGTCATGCTCAGAGTTTGAAAGCTTGCGCAACATAGCCAAATGCCAGTGATCAAACAGGAACTGCCGCATGATCGTTTGGGCAAAGTCACCGTTGGGCTGCTGCACCAACAGGCAGCAGCGAAAGTCCCAGGCATCGCGGAGCATCGCCAAATCGTCGGCACTGCGGCCCTCCCCCTCGACCTCTCCCGCCAGGCCGAGCCACATCTGCGTCTGGCCAATGAAATCCAACGCCGTGTTGGCCAGGGCGATGTCTTCCTCCAGGATCGGCGCCTTGCCGCACCATTCAGACAGACGATGACCGAGAACCAGAGTGGTGTCGCCCATGCGCAGGAGGAACTCGAACAGAGTGTTTTCCGCGTCCTGTTGCATCACATTGGGCCCACTTCTTTGGGGATCGGGAAGAACGTCGGGTGGCGGTAGGCCTTGTCCTCGGCCGGGTCGAACAGCGGGCCCTTCTTAGAGGGGCTGGAAGCGGCGATGGCACTGGCCGGAACGGCCCAGATCGAGACGCCTTCCTTGCGGCGCGTGTAGACATCGCGCGCGTTCAGGATCGCCATCTCGGCATCCGGCGCGTGGAGCGAGCCAACATGGCGGTGGGACGCGCCGTGCTGGCCGCGAATGAAGATCTCCCACAGGGGCCACTCGCGTTTATCTGTCATGGGGTCCTCCGTGGGGTTGGGGCCGGGCAAGGCTCTTGCAAGAGCCTTGCGACGTCCTTCGAAGGACGTCCGGCCGGGCGACCCTTCAAAGGGTCGCGGCAAACTCTTGCAAGAGTTTGCGTCACGCCGCCGCACCTTTCCTGGCAGCTTTCTTGTCGGCGTGGGCGACCATTGCGTCGCGTACCCAGGCCCCGTCGTCCCATGCCTTCTTGCGGGTGGCGATGCGGTCGACCGAACAGGGGCCGTTGCCCTTCAAAACGTCAAAGAACTCATCCCAATCGGGCTCGGCGAAGTCATAGCCCTGTTTTTCGTCATTCCATTTCAGCGTCTCGTCCGGGATCGTCAGGCCGAGGTATTCGGCTTGCGGGACCGTCTGGTCGACGAACTTCTGGCGCAACTCGTCATTGGTGTTCATCTTGATCTTCCAAGCCATGGACTGGCTGGAATGGACGCTGTCCTTGTCGCTGGGGCCGAACATCATCAGGGACGGGAACCAAAGCCGATTGAGCGCGTCCTGCGCCATCCGCTTTTGCGCCTCAGATCCCGCGCACATCTTCATCATGATGTCGAAGCCCTGGCGCTGATGGAAGCTTTCTTCCTTGCACACCCGGATCATCGCCCGTGAATAGGGCCCAAACGACGTCCGTTGCAGCGGCACCTGGTTCATGATCGCGGCGCCATCAACCAGCCAGCCCACCGCGCCCATGTCGGCCCAGGTCAGCGTCGGATAGGCAAAGATCGACGAATACTTCATCCGCCCATCCAGCAGCATTTCCGTCATTTCATCGCGCGAAACGCCAAGCGTTTCCGCAGCACAATAGAGGTAGAGGCCATGGCCGGCCTCGTCTTGCACCTTGGCGAGCAGGATCGCCTTGCGCTCCAGCGTCGGCGCGCGGGTGACCCAGTTGCCCTCGGGCAATTGGCCGACAATCTCGGAATGCGCATGCTGGCCGATCTGACGGATCAGGGTCTTGCGATAGCCTTCCGGCATCCAATCCTTGGGCTCAATCTTCTCGCCCGCATCGATGCGAGCCTGAAAGGCGGCCAGCTTCTCCGGATCGTCGGAGCTCGCCTCGGATTTCACCATTTGAGCGTACATATACTTCACTCCCTCTTACGTCTGTGCCTACCAGATTCTCGACTGCCCGTCCAACGTAATGTTACCGAAACTCGCAAAACTCGGAAAACCTGTAACACAATGTAGCCCTTTCCCCGTTCCCGAAATATCCCGGGGAGCGCGAGGGGCAGGGCCCCTCGCATTGGTCGACCCGGCGCAAGCCGGGGCGAAACCCCTCAACTGCGGTTGTCAATCACGCGACGTGCCTTGCCTTGGCTGCGCTCCACCGTGCCTGGATCGGCGACGATCACCTGAGTGGAGATCCCGACCACTTCCTTGATGCGATGGGCCAGGGTCGCGGCCTGGACCGCCCGGGCCTCCCCATCACCATGATGGGGGAGGCTTTCAACGTGGACACGCATGGCGTCCATCTGGCCGTCCTTGATCAACTCGATCTGGTAATAGGGCGCGAGGCCCTCAACGGTGAGGACTTGTTCCTCGATCTGGGTTGGGAAGACGTTGACGCCGCGCAGGATGATCATGTCGTCGGAGCGTCCGGTGATCTTCTCCATCCGCCGCATGCTCCGCGCGGTGCCGGGCAGAAGGCGGGTCAGGTCGCGCGTGCGGTAGCGGATGATCGGCATGCCTTCCTTGGTGAGCGTGGTGAAGACCAACTCGCCCATTTCACCATCGGGAACAGGGTCGCCAGTGACGGGATCGATGATCTCGGGGTAGAAATTGTCCTCCCAGATGTGCAGGCCGTCCTTTGTTTCCACGCATTCGTTGGCGACGCCGGGGCCCATAACTTCGCTGAGGCCGTAAATATCTACAGCGTGCATATCAAACGCGGCCTCGACCTCGGACCGCATCTTGTTGGTCCAGGGCTCTGCGCCGAAAATGCCTACTTCCAGGCTACTGGCGCGGGGATCAATTCCCTGGCGGTGATATTCCTCCAGCAGGTTGAGCATGTAGGAGGGCGTGACCATGATCGTGGTCGGCTTAAAATCTTCTATAAGAGTGACTTGCCGCGCGGTCATGCCGCCTGACACCGGCACAACGGTGCAGCCGAGCCTTTCGGCCCCGTAATGCGCCCCGAGGCCGCCGGTGAAGAGCCCGTAGCCATAGGCGATGTGCACCATATCACCCGGCGCGGTGCCCGAGGCGCGCATGGAGCGGGCGACCATGTTCGACCACATGTCGATGTCGCTCGCTGTGTAGCCCACGACGGTGGGCTTGCCGGTGGTCCCGGACGACGCGTGGATGCGGGTAATCTGGTCGCGCGGGACGGCGAACATGCCGAAGGGGTAATTGTCGCGCAGGTCCGATTTCACCGTGAAGGGAAACTTGGAGAGGTCTGCAAGGCTCTGCAGATCCGAGGGGTGGACGCCCACGGCGTCGAATTGCGCCCGGTAGAAGGGGACGTTGTCGTAGGCGTGTTGCAAGGACCACTTTAGGCGGCTCAGCTGCAGGGCTGCAATTTCGTCGCGAGAGGCGGTCTCGATCGGGTCGAGGGTGTCACGGGGGGGTGTCAGGTCGCGCATGGATTATTCCTCGAACAGGTGCCCGCCGATGGCGCGAGAGGCGCCGCGGAACAGGGCGATGGTCTCGCCGGACTGATTGGTGACGGTGACGTCGGTGATGCCGGAGCGGCCCTTCAGCGTCGTCTCAACTGCTGTGGCGGTGATTGTGTCACCCAGACGGACCGGCGCCAGGAAGCTGATGGTGTTGTGCTGGGCCACGGTGGAGATGTTGCGAGAGTTGCAGGCGAAGGCAAAGGCTGAGTCAGCCAGCATGAAAGTGACGCCGCCGTGGCCAATGCCATGGCCGTTACAGTGATCTTCGCGGATCTTGAGCGTGAGGGTCGCAGTGCCCTCATCGACATGGGTGATTTCCATGCCGACCCAGGCGGAGGCCTTGTCGCCTTTCCACATCGCCGCCGCGCTGCGCTCTGCGCGCTCTTTCGGCGTCATCGAGCCGCTCGCGTGAATGATTGGCGATCTAAACGCATGTGCCCCTCCCCGACAGGATGCGAAACTTCTCCCTTGCGGCACCCTGCCGCATCGCGCAAAGTGTTACAAGATTTTTCGGGAGGGAGAAATCATGCAACACGTTGGGAGCTTCGCCAAAGGCGGCTGGATTTCTGCGGGCGCGGGCGCACGAGAAGTTGCGGATGCTGCGACGGGGCAGGTTATCGCCTTGGCGGGGAACGATAATCTCGACGTGGAAGGAATGATCGCCTACGCGCGGGATGTCGGCGGGCCGGGCCTGCGGGCGCTCGATTTCCATGATCGCGCGCGCATGCTCAAGGCGTTGGCGTTGCATTTGAACGCCCACAAGCAGGCTCTCTACGATCTGTCGTTCACCACAGGGGCGACCCAGGCGGACCACGGATTTGATGTCGATGGCGGGATCGGGACGCTGTTTGTTTTCGCCTCCAAGGGGCGGCGAGAAATGCCGGAGGGGCATGTGTTGATCGACGGCGGGTTTGAGCCGTTGGGGCGCACGGGCGCGTTTGGGGGGCAGCACATCTACACGCCGCGCCTCGGCGTGGCACTGCATATCAATGCGTTCAATTTCCCGGTCTGGGGCATGCTGGAAAAGATCGCCCCGGCCCTTCTGGCGGGCGTCCCGAGCATTGTGAAACCGGCGACGGCGACGTGCCATGTGACAGAGCTGTGCGTCAGGTTGATGCTGGACGCCGGCGTGTTGCCGGACGGCGCGTTGCAGCTGATCTGTGGCGGTGTGGGCAATGGCTTGGCGCATCTGGGGCCGCAGGATGCGGTGACGTTCACCGGATCCGCCGCGACGGCGGGGATCGTGCAGGGGGCCTTGCCACGCGGCGTGCCGTTCACGGCGGAACAGGACTCGCTCAACGCGTCGATCATGGGGCCGGATGTGACGGTGGAGGCCCCCGAGTTCGAATTGATGGTCAAGGAGGTGGTCCGCGAGATGACCACCAAGGCGGGGCAGAAATGCACGGCCATTCGGCGGGTGATGGTGCCTCAGCCCCTCCTCCAACCGCTCGTTGAGCGGCTGTCCTCGCAGCTGTCCCGGGTTGTGGTGGGCGACCCGAGGGACGAGGGGACGCGGATGGGGCCTGTCGTGTCAGCCTCGCAAAAGCGCGATGTTTTGGAGAAGGCGGCGGCCATCGGCGCGGAGGCGGAATGCGTGCTTGAGGGCGAGCATGGGATGGAACGGGGGGCGTTTGTGTCGCCCAAACTGTTCCATTGCGCCGATCCCGATGGGGCGGAGGCTGTGCATGGGACGGAGGCCTTCGGGCCTGTCTCAACCATCATGGGATACCGCGATCTGGATCACTCCGTCAGCTTGGCCAACAAAGGCCAGGGATCGCTGGTGGCCTCCCTGTTCACCCATAGCGGCGATGTGGCGCGCGAGGTCGCTCTGGGGATTGGGGCCTGGCATGGGCGCGTCTACATCAACGATCGCGACACCGGGCGCGAGGCCACGGGCCACGGCGCGCCGATGCCGCATTTGACCCACGGCGGGCCGGGGCGGGCTGGCGGTGGCGAGGAACTTGGCGGCATCCGCGCGGTGAAGCACTACATGCAGCGGGTGGCGGTTCAGGGCTCGCCTTCAATGCTGAGTGCTGTGACGGGGCGGTGGGTGCCGGGGGCGGCGAAGACCGCGGTGGATGTCCATCCGTTCCGGGTAAAGTTTGGGGACCTCGCGCTGGGCCGAACGCTCAGGACCGAGACGCGCGTGATCACGCTGGAGGATGTGGAACACTTCGCCCATTTCACCGGGGACACGTTCTACGCCCATATGGATGACGCGGCGGCGGAGCGAAACCCGTTCTTTCCGGGGCGCGTGGCCCATGGCTACCTGATCCTTTCGTTTGCTGCGGGGCTGTTCGTGGAACCTGCTGAGGGGCCTGTTCTCGCGAACACGGGGCTCGACAACCTGCGGTTCCTTAAGCCTGTGGTGCCGGGCGACAGCATAGTTGTCGACCTTACGGTGATGGACCGCAAATCGCGCAACGAGGTGTACGGCGAGGTGCGGTGGCATGCGAGGGTCACCAATCAGGAGGGCGAGGCCGTGGCGGAATATGAGTTGCTGACGATGGTTGCAAAGTGAGCGACCCGGTCCGCCAATTGGCAGAGGCGTTGAACGCGGAGGCACCGCTGAAGCTGTGGTCCGTGTTGGTGTCCTGCCTGGGGGACGTGAGCCGGGACGGCTCGGTCGAAGTGTCGGGAATCGCGCTGTCCGCCCTAGTGGAGCGGGTCGGCTTGCAGCCGCAGGCGATGCGGGTGGCGCTACATCGGTTGAAACGGGATGGATGGGTCGAAAGCCGCCGCGACGGGCGCGTGGGATTTCACCGCCTGTCAGAGACCGCCTTGGCACAGACCTGGCGCGTGGCAGAGCGCATTTATGGGCCCGCAGCCGGGTCAGACGAATGGCATCTGGTGGGCATGCCACCGGACATGCCCGATGGCCTGTCGGTGTTGCCCGATAGCGTCTCGGCCGTGGCAATCTCGCGCAGTTTTGCGCTGGCGTTCGGGCCGGTGGAGGACATGCCCGAGGCCTGGCTGGTGACCGCACCGGGGCCGCGCGGATTGCCGGCCTGGGTGCGCGACGTCCTGGCCGAGGCCGGATGCGAGAGCGAGTTCATGGCGCTTGAGGAGGCGATTGCGGCGATTGACGTGCTGCCTGACGATCCGACCGAACGCTTTGCCCTGCGGGTCCTGGTGCTGCACGGATGGCGCCGTTTGGCCCTGAGGTCCAACCCGGCGGCGGAGGCCGCCCTGGGCGACACGCGGGCCGAGACGCGGTGCCGCGCGCGGGTCCACGCGATGCTGGACAGGCTGGGCCCGGTCGCGCCCGAATTCCTTCAGGGTGTGCCATGAACAGGTTTTGTGATCAGCGGCGCGCGGGCCGTCGCATTGCCGGCCTCGGCCACTTTGGCGGCGAGGCGAATGAACTCGGCACGCTCGGCCTCAGACAGGCCGGGGAGGATATCGGCCTGGATCTCTCGTACGTGGGGCAGCAGCGCGTCGAGCAGGGTGGCGCCCGCTTCGGTCAGCGCCAAGACCTTGGCGCGGCGGTCTTTTTCGTTCTGGTGTCGGGTGACCAGGCCTTTGGCCTCCAACCGCTCCACCACGCCGCCAATGGTGGGGCGGTCGTGGGCAATCAGGCCTGCCATCGTCGCCTGATCAATGCCGGGCGCGCGCGCCAACACGGCCAGTGTCGCAAATTGCGGCGCGGTCAGATCGTGGCCCAAGGCGCGCATCCGGTCCGAAAACACCGAGATAGAGATTTGTTGCAAACGCCGTATCAGATGGCCGGGCATCGTGTAGATTTCAGTCATGGAAGTGATTCTACCCGGTCCTATCACTGCGGCAACCATGGGAATGATAAGTGCGCTTTCTTTTTGCAAAGGGGGCGCGCAGATCGGGAGGATCGAGCGAAAACTGGTGACATGACATAATAGTTATGCTCCATATCTATTCATCTTGCGGTTGTGTTCCAGAAATGCGGCTGCAAACATTTCGGAGATAAGGCGGCGCAACCGCCACCGAAAAACCACTGGGAGGAAGATCAACATGAAGACGAAACTTTTGATGACGACGGTCGCTGCGGGCGCCATGCTTGCCACCGGCGCAATGGCCCAAGAGGTGACGCTGCGCCTGCACCAGTTCCTGCCCGCGCAGGCCAACGTGCCCGCGCTGGTCCTTGATGTCTGGGCCGACCAGGTCGAGGAAGCATCCGGTGGGCGCATCGAGATTGAGCGCTATCCGTCGATGCAGCTTGGCGGCTCCCCGCCCGAGTTGATGGACCAGGCCATCGATGGCGTGGCCGATATCGTCTGGACCGTGGTCGGCTACACGCCAGGCCGCTTCCCCAGCACGGAAGTGTTCGAGCTGCCGTTCATGGTCGCCGACGCCCGCGCTGCGTCCTGCGCCTACTGGACGATGTATGAAGAAGGCATGCAGGAAGAATTCTCTGCCGTGCACCTGCTCGGCACTTGGGTCCACGGCCCCGGCATGTTCCACACCGCCGATCCGGTTGAGGTCCCCAGTGACCTTGAGGGGATGCAGATCCGTGGCGGCTCGCGCCTTGTGAACCAATTGCTGGAGCTGACGGGTGCGACGCCCGTGGGCATGCCCGTGCCCGCCGTGCCGGAAGCGCTGTCGCGTGGCACGATTGATGGCACCACGATCCCCTGGGAAGTTACCGCCGCCTTGCGCGTGCCGGAACTCGTCGAGAACCACACCGGGTTTGAGGGCAATGGCCTTTACACGCTGACCTTTGTCCTGGCGATGAACAACGACGCCTACGATGCGATGCCCGAAGATCTGCAGCAGATCCTCGACGATAACTCGGGCCTCGACTTCTCCATCTTCGCGGGCGGCACCCAGGCCGATGCCGACGGCCCCGCGCGGGAGCTGGCGGTGGATGCGGGCAACAACATCATCATGATCGATGAAGCTACCGCAGAATCCGAGTGGCTACCCGTTGTCGGGCCGATCTATGACACCTGGATCGCCGATGTGGCGGGCAGCGGGCTGGACGGCCAAGCGCTGATCGACCGCGCGCGCGAGTTGATGGCGGGCGATTGCGCCCAGTAATCCCCTGATCGACACGGGCCGCGGCGGGCAACTGCCGCGGCCCTTTGACTTGCAGCGCCCGGGGAGGGGTCATGCACCGCGCTTTAACCTTTCTTGCCCGCCTGATGGCGATCCTGGGCGGTGTCATGCTGTCGGCGGTCATCCTGCTGACGGTCTTCGGCATCGTGATGCGGCTTTTGGACCGGCTGTTCCACTGGATGGTGGAGGCCGACGTGATGGCGCGCCTTGGCCAAAGCCTGATCGACGCGGGCGTCGGGCCCATCCTGGGAACATTCGAGTTGATCGAAGCAGGCATCGGCTTCGTCATCTTCGCCTTCCTGCCGATCTGCCAGATCACCGGCGGCCATGCGACGGTGGATATCTTCACCTCGGCCATGTCCGAGCGCACGAACCGCGTTTTGCGCGGGATCACCGAGGTGGTCTTTGCCGCCGTTCTGGTGCTGATCGCGGTGCAGCTTTACGGCGGGCTTCTGACGAAATTCAACAGCGGCCAGACCACGTTAGAGCTGCAATTCCCGGTCTGGTACTCCTACGCGATTGGCCTGGCGGGGGCGGCTTTGGCGGCGGTCGTTTCGATCTACCTGGCGTTGGTGCGGTTGATTGAGATGGTGACGGGACAACAGCGCCTGCCCGCCGATCTGGGGGCAGAGCATTGAGCGACCAACTGATCGGGATCCTGTCGTTCCCTGTCCTTCTGACGATGATTTTCCTGCGGGTGCCGATTGGCCTGTCGATGTTCGTTACCGGCCTGATCGGGTTGATCCTGGTGACAGACGGCACGCAGGTGCCGTTCGGGCGGCTCAAGTCCGAGACGTTCACGACGTTCTCCAGCTATTCGCTGTCGATCATCCCGATGTTTCTGCTGATGGGCCATTTCGCGACGCTTGGCGGCATGTCTCAGGCACTTTTCAAGGCCGCCGAGGGCTGGCTTGGCCACCGCAAAGGTGGTGTGGCGATGGCGGCCGTCGGGGCGTGTGCCGGGTTCGGAGCGATCTGTGGCTCGTCCTTGGCGACGGCGGCCACCATGGGCCGTGTGGCCCTGCCTGAGATGCGGCGCTACGGCTATGACGGCGGCTTCTCGACAGCGGTTCTGGCGGCAGGCGGCACGCTCGGCATCCTGATCCCACCCTCCATCGTGCTGGTGATCTACGCCATCCTGGTGGAGCAAAATATCGCCAAGCTGTTCCTGGCGGCCTTCATCCCCGGGATCATCGCGGCGCTGGGATACGTGTTGGCGATCTCGATCTACGTGCGCCTGTTCCCAGAGCGTGGCGGCACCATGCCCCGTGTCCCTTACGGTGAGCGCTTCGGGGCGTTGGTCAAGATCTGGCCCGTCCTGGTGGTCTTCGGGGCTGTTGTCGGCGGCATCTACGCGGGCTGGTTCACGCCCACGGAAGGGGCGGCGGTGGGCGCCCTTGGCACCGGGCTTATTGCCTGGGCCAACGGCGGTCTGACCCGTGTGACACTGGTGGAAAGCTTCACGGTCACGGCACGCTCCACCGCGATGATCTTCTTCATCATCCTTGGCGCGGCGTTCTACAACGGGTTCCTTGCGCTGACGCAAGTGCCCCAGGGCATTGCGGAATGGGTCGGGACCAGCGGCTTCAGCCCCTACACGATCCTGATCATGATCCTGATTTTCTACCTGATCCTGGGTTGTTTCATGGACAGCCTATCGATGATCCTTTTGACGATCCCGATCTTCTGGCCGGTCATGCAGGGCTTGGACTTTGGCTTCGTCACGATGGTCGATTTGCACAGCGCCCGCGCGATGGAGGCGCTTCTGGCGGTGCCCGACATGACGGCGCCGATCATCGACGGGCTGATTGCGTCCTACCGCGAGGGCGTGGAGCTGACCCTCGCGCAAACGGTCCATTTCGATGCTATCCGGACGCATTTTGATGCCGACATCGTAGCGCTCGACGGCGCGTTGCAGACGCTGGCTGCGGGTGAGGAATTGACCCGTGATCAAACCCGCGCGCTGGAGCTGCGGCGGGTCAACCAGGGTGCGCTGAACCGGATCAACTCGGAAATGGTGGCGATCTGGTTCGGCATTCTGGTGCTGATCGTCGTCGAAGTCGGTCTGATCACGCCGCCCGTCGGGATGAACCTGTTCATCATCAACGCGATGGAGAAGACGACAAAGATGACTGAGACCTACAAGGCGGTGATGTTCTTCGTCGCCTCAGACCTGCTGCGCGTGGTGCTGTTGGTGGCGTTCCCGGTGATTACCTTGATGTTCATTACGTGGTGACGGTGGGCTGGGTCCAGTTCCACCCGGCGGCCGGGGGCAGCCCTTCGCTCTAATGAGATAACTTTGGCGTAAACGAATGCGCGACAAGAAAATTGATTATGTGATATAACGATTTTGCAGAATCGATTTGGGAGGATCATTCATGCAGCTTGAGGGACAGGTGGCCATCGTCACCGGTGGCGCCAGCGGGTTGGGGGAGGCCACGGCGCGGTATCTTGCAGCGAAGGGCTGCGATGTGGCTGTTCTGGATCACAACGGAGATCGCGCGCGAGACGTCGCAGCCGAGATCGGCGGGTACTCCCAGCAGTGCGATGTGACGGACGCCGAACACGCGGCTACCGCCGTGACCAGCGTCATGGCGCGCTTCGGGCAAGCGGCACGGATCTGTGTGAATTGTGCGGGTGTTGGACTGGCCGCGCGGATCGTGGGGCGGGAGGGGAAGACCTCGCTCGATACGTTTCGCAAGGTGATCGAGGTCAACCTGATCGGCACCTACAACATAATGACCTATGCGGTGCAGGCGATGATGGACCTGCCGCCGCTGGAAACGGGCGAGCGGGGCGTGGTCATCAACACGGCCAGCGCGGCGTATCAGGACGGGCAAGTGGGGCAATCGGCCTATGCGGCCAGCAAGGGCGCCATTGCCTCGATGTGCCTGCCGCTGGCCCGCGAATTGGCGCGGCCCGGGATCCGGGTGAACGCGATTGCGCCTGGCTTGTTCAACACCCCGATGATGGAGAGCTTGCCCGAGGAAACCACGGCGGCGATTGTGGCGAACGTGCCATTTCCCGCGCGCTTAGGGCACCCGGCTGAGTTTGGCCAAATGGTCGCGTCGATCATCGAGAACCCGTATTTGAACGGCGAAGTGATCCGGCTGGACGGCGCAACGCGGTTGCCGCCGAAATGAGCCTGTTGGTGGACATTGAGGGCCGCGTCGCGACGCTGACGCTGAACCGCCCGGAGAAGCGCAACGCGATGAATGATGCGCTGATGGCGGAGCTGGCCGCGTTTTGCGATGCGCCGCCTGAGGGCGTGCGCGTGATAGTCCTGACCGGGGCGGACGGGCACTTTTGCGCAGGGCTAGATCTGGCGGAGCAGCATGACCGGGACACGAGCGAGGCAATGGCCCATTCGCGCAGCTGGCACCGTGCGTTGGAGCGGGTGCAGTTCGGCGGATTGCCGGTGGTCGCCGCGATGAGCGGTGCCGTGATTGGTGGCGGGCTAGAGGTGGCCACCGCGTGTCACGTGCGCGTGGCTGGCCCTGATGTGCGCTATCAGCTGCCCGAGGGGCAGCGCGGGTTCTTTGTGGGCGGCGGGGCGACCGTGCGCGTCGGGCGGATCATCGGGCCGGATCGGTTGACAGAGATGATGCTGACGGGCCGCAGCTATGGCACTGACGACGGGTTGGCCTTGGGCCTGTCGCATTACATCGCGGAAGACCCGCTCGCGCGGGCGCGGCAATTGGCCGAGCAGATCGCGGAAAACGCGCAGATGTCGAATTACTTCGCGATCCATGGCGTGGCAAAAATTGCCGCGATGGCGCCAGAGGAGGGGTTCTTTACCGAGGCGCTCTGCAGCGCAATGGCGCAGACCTCACCGGATGCGAAAGAGGGGTTCCGCGCTTTCCTTGAAAAGCGCGCGCCGGATTTCGGATGACAGAGCGCGACGCGGAATTGCGGGCGTTGGTGGGCTACGGCGTGAAGCGTGCGAACTCGGCTGTGATGGGTGAGGTGGAGCGGCTGTTGGGCCGGTTCGGGTTGCGGCGCACGACGTTCTCGGCGCTGTCGGTGATCGCGGGCAATGCGGGGATCCGGCAGTCTGAATTGGCGGATGTGCTCGCCATCGAGCGGCCCAACCTTGTGCAGATCCTTGACGAGTTGCAGCGCGCCGGGTGGATCGAGCGAGCGCGCGACGGGGCAGACAGGCGGGTCTATCTGCTGACGGCGACAGAGGCCGGATTGGCGCGGGTGGCGCAGGCGGGAGAGGTCTTGCGCGCCTATGACGCTCGGCTCACGGAAGGTTTTTCAGCGGCAGAGCGAGCGGCGTTCATCGCCGCGCTGCGGCGGGTGGAAGAGAATGGCGCAGTGGCTTGGGAGGGCCGGGACGTTGGGGAAATATCAACCACATGACGTGATCCGGCAAGACCGGGACGACGGCGCCATCGTGTTGCGCGCGCGGGCCGAACTGGGTCCGGTGGTAGAACGAGTGACGGATTGGTTGGACCATTGGGCAGAGGCCACGCCAGAGGCAGTGTTCCTAGCGGAACGGGATGGCCTAGGCTGGCGCGAGGTCAGCTACGGCGCTGCCCGGGATCAGGCGCGGGCAATGGCGGCGGGGCTTCTGGACATGGGGTTGGGGTCGGAACGGCCCTTGATGGTGATCAGCGGCAATTCGGTCGCCCATGGGCTTCTGGCGCTGGCGTGCTTCTATGCGGGCGTGCCTGTGGTGCCAGTGGCCGAGCAATATGCGGCGCTGCCTGCGGCGCGCGGGCAACTGGATCAGATCGCGGCCCTCATCCAGCCTGCGGCTGTCTTCGCAGCATCTCCGATGCCGGATGTGTTTGAACGCGAAGCATTACGCGGCGCGCGGCCCCTGACGGGGCAGTCGCTGGACGCGCTGGCGCGCGTGGGCGGAGATTTGGACGCGGAGGTGGGGCCAGAAACCGTCGCCAAGATCCTGATGACGTCCGGCAGCACCACGGCGCCCAAGGGCGTTTTGACGACGCATCGGATGTTGTGCACCAATCAGGCGCAGATCGCCGCGTGCCTGCCGTTCCTGCGCGAGCGCCCTCCGGTATTGGTGGATTGGCTGCCTTGGAACCACGTGTTCGGCGGCTCGCACAACTTCAATCTGGTTCTGGCCAATGGCGGTTCGCTGTATATCGACGGGGGCAAGCCGGTGCCGGCGCTGGTGGGAAAGACGATTGAAAACAATCGGCTGAAGCAGGGCACGATTTCGTTCAACGTGCCGGTGGGATTTGCAGCGCTGCGTGACGCGATGAAGGCGGATAAGGGCTTTGCGCGGGCGTTCTTCGAGGATCTGGACATGCTGTTTTATGCGGGCGCGTCGCTCCCACAGGATGTCTGGGCGGATCTGGAGGCGATGGCGTTGGACGTGCGAGAGGATTTGCCACTATTCACCTCAAGCTGGGGACTGACCGAGACGGCACCCGCAGCGCTTCTCCAGCACGAGCCGACGGATCGGTCGGGTGTGGTCGGCGTGCCGTTGCCGGGCGTTGACGTGAAGCTGATCCCGGTGGAGGACCGCTACGAGGTGCGGGTAAAGGGGCCGTCGATCTTCAAGGAGTATCTGGGCGATCCGGCGAAGACCGCAGAGGCCTTTGACGAAAAGGGCTTCTTTCGCACCGGCGATGCTATGGCGTTCGTGGATCCGGATAATGTAAACCTAGGGCTGAAGTTCGACGGTCGGATTGGCGAGGACTTCAAGCTGATGACCGGCATTTGGGTGCGGGCAGCGGCGTTGCGGTTGGCGGTGCTGGATCGGCTTAAGGGCCTCGCCCAGGACGTCGTTCTGGTGGGCGAGGGGCACAGTGAAGTTGGGGCGTTGATCGTGCCATTACCCGATTGCGCGGACGCGGCGGAACAAGCAGCGGAGCGGTTGGGCGCGCTAGAAGGCGGATCTGCCGCGCGGGTCGCGCGGGTCATGGTGATGGCAGAGCCTCCGAGCCTCGCGGACGGTGAAATTACCGCGAAAGGAAATCTGAATTTCGCGCGGATCAAGGCGCGCCGCGCAGCATTGATCGAGCGGCTTTATGCGGATGGTGAGGGTGTGTTTTTAGTGGGAGAGAGCTGATGGCGTTCATTCCGTATGGGGCCTATTGGTCCACCCCGTTTGCGCGTTGGCAGGGGGCGTTGGCGCATTTGAACTCGGTTGAGTTTGCCGCCCACGTCGGACGCGCAGAGCTTGCGCGGATGGGGTTGGAAGCCGACAGCTTCGATTTCGCGGCTTTCGGACAGACCGTCATCCAGAAGGGCAGCTTTTTCGGCGGGCCCTGGTTCACCGCATTATTGGGGGCAGAGGGGTTGGCGGCGCCGATGGTAAGCCAGGCCTGCGCCACGGGTGCGCGCCTGGTGTCGACAGCGGTGGGAGAAATCGCACAGGGCACCCAGCAGGCGTTGATCGTGTCCGGGGACCGGACATCAAACGGGCCGCATGTGTATTTCCCTGCGCCAAGCGGGCCGGGGGGAACGGGCACCCATGAAGACGTCGTGATGGACAACTTTGGCCACGACCCCTGGGCCTGCAACGCGATGATCCAGACCGGGGAGAATGTGGCGAAACGAGAGGCGATCAGCACGGAAGAACAGCACGATCTGGTCGTGCAGCGACGAGCCCAATATGAGGATGCTTTGGCCAACGATCGGGCGTTTCAACGCCGCTACATGCCTGTCCTTGAGGTGCCGGACGCGCGGTTCCGCAAGGTGCTGTCGCGGTTGGAGACGGACGAAGGCGTGGAGCCGCTGGACCCCGATAAATTAGCGCGGTTGAAGCCCGTGGTTCCGGGTGGAACCATCACGTTCGCCGGGCAAACCCACCCGGCCGATGGCAACGCGGGAATGGTTGTCGTGGCCGAGCGGGCCCGGGCCTTGGAGATCAATGACGGCCCTGTGGTGGAGGTGCTCTCCGCGGGTCAGGCCCGCGAAGAGAAGGGGTTCATGCCTGCGGCCCCGATCAAGGCGGCAGCGGTTGCTTTGGTGCGAGCGGGTCTTGGGATTGAGCGCGTTGACGCAATCAAATCTCACAATCCGTTTGCGGTGAACGATATCGCATTTGCGCGGGCGTTCGGGATCGATTGGCGGAGCATGAATAACTATGGGTCCTCATTGATCTGGGGACATCCACAGGGGCCGACCGGGCTGCGGGCGATGATAGAACTTATAGAAGAATTGGCGCAAAAGGGCGGTGGCGTGGGGCTTTTCCAGGGCTGCGCGGCGGGGGACTCGGCTATGGCTGTGGTGCTGCGGGTCGGCTAGCCCGCACGGCGGCGAAACGAGGGGGAAACGAGGGTTTTGGGGGATTTGAAATGACGAATGCGGCAGAGTTTTTCGTGGATCGACATATCGCGGAGGGGCGCGGGGAGAAGCCTGCGTTCGTTGAGGCCGACGGCAAGCAACGGACCCTGACCTATGGTCAGCTATATGAGGAGGCCGGGCGCTTTGGCGGGGCGCTGGGACGGCACGGGGTGCGGCGGGAAGAGCGGATTGCGATGATAGTCCGCGATCAGATCGAGTGGCCGGTGGTGTTTTGGGGCGCGATGAAGGCCGGGGCTATTCCGGTGCCGCTCAACACTTTGCTGAGCGCGGATGTCTATGAGACCATTCTCGCGGACAGCAGAGCCTCCATCCTCGTGGTCAGTGAAGAGATGTGGGACGTCGTGGAGCCAGCCACCCGCGAGAACGCGTTCTTGCGGGCGATCCTGGTGATCGGCGACGCGCCCGAGATGACGGAAAGTTACCGCGACTTCACCGCGGGCGCGCCGGTGTTGGAGACGGTGGCGGCCCATGATGACGAATTGGCGTTCTGGTTGTATTCATCGGGCTCCACGGGCCAACCCAAGGGCGTGCGCCACGTCCATGGCGCGCTAAAGGCGACGTGCGACACGTTTGGAGACCAGGTGCTCGGGATCCGCGAGGATGACGTGGTCTATTCGGTCGCGAAGATGTTCTTCGCTTATGGGCTTGGGAATGCGGTGTCGTTCCCGCAATCCGTCGGCGCCACAACGCTGCTGTTTGGCGGACGGCCCACGCCGGGGGCGGTCTACGGGATCATGGCGCAACACCGGCCAAGCATCCTCTGCGCCGTGCCGACGCTATTCGCCGCGATGGTTCAAGCCGCGGATGGTCCTCCCGAGAATGGTCTTCGCGTGTGTACGTCTGCCGGTGAGGCCTTGCCCCGCGATGTGGGCGAGGGTTGGGAACAGTTGACGGGGGTCGAGATTGTGGACGGCGTCGGTTCAACCGAAATGCTGCACATCTTCCTGTCAAACCGCCCCGGAGGATGCGTTTACGGCACCAGCGGTGAAGCGGTGCCGGGCTATGACCTACGGCTGGTCGATGAGCATGACGAAGAAGTCGCCGACGGCGAGGTGGGCGAATTGTTGGTGCGCGGGCCTTCGAGTGCGGAGGGCTATTGGAACCGGCGCGAGAAATCTCAGGCGACGTTCGAGGGGATGTGGACGCGGACGGGTGACAAATACGAGCGCAAAGACGGGCGCTACACCTACTGCGGGCGGACGGATGACATGTTCAAGGTCTCGGGCATTTGGGTGTCGCCGTTTGAGGTGGAATCTGCGCTGATCGACCATCCCAGCGTGTTGGAAGCCGCCGTTGTCGCGCGCGCCGATGAGTCTGGTTTGGACAAGCCCGCCGCGTTCGTGGTGTTGAAAGACGGCGCGGACTTGCCGGATGCGGAGGCGCTGAAGGACTTCGTGAAGGACAAGATCGGGATGTGGAAGTATCCGCGATGGGTGACTGTCGTGGAGGATCTGCCAAAGACAGCGACAGGCAAGATCCAGCGGTTCAAGCTGCGCGGATGAAAGTTGAAGACGGCTTCGTTTGCGCGGGCAGGAAACGGTTGGAATACCGCTTTTGGGCGCGCAATGCCCCGGGGGCGACCCTTGTTCTACTACACGAAGGCTTGGGCTGCGTGGCTCTGTGGAAGGATTTTCCAGAGGCGTTGCACCGCGCCACTGGTTTGCCGGTCCTCGCGTATTCTCGGGCGGGGTACGGGGGATCGGACCCCGATGACCTGCCGCGTCCGTTGGACTGGATGACACGCGAAGCCGCCGTGCTGGGTGAGGTCTTGTCGGCGCTCGACCTGATCCGTGTGGTGTTGGTGGGACATTCGGACGGGGCGACGATTGCCGCTATCGCGGCGGGCCAGCCCCTCCTCCCTATCGCCCCGTCGGGGCGAACGGTCCTCGCAGTTGTCTTGATGGCGCCGCATTTCTTCACAGAGGAAATGGGTCTGGCCGAAATCGCGCGGGCCGATGCGGGGTTTGAGGCGGCGGGTCTGGCGGCACGGATGGGGAAGTATCATCGCGATCCCGTTGCGACGTTTCGGGGTTGGGCCGATGCCTGGCTGTCCGAGGGGTTTCTGGCGTGGAATGTGGAAGCTGTGCTGGACGGCATCACGGCGCCGGTGCTGGTGATCCAGGGGAAGAACGACCAGTACGGCACCCTGGAACAAGTGGCGGCGGTGACGGACCGCGTGCCGGGCGCGCGGGCGGTGATTCTGGAAGACTGCCGACACGTCCCTCATCTGGAGAAACCGGAAGCGGTTCTGTCGGAGATCGTGAGTATTTTGCATGATAATGCAATTCTACACGATGATGTGCCTAGGAAATAGCATTATACCGCTTGCCTGAACCGCTCTCTGCGCTATCCTGCACCGACCCAAGGGGAGAGCGCGCGCATGGGCAAGGTTATCGATTTCCGGACGGATCCGTCGAAATACCGCCATTGGTCGGTCACGTACGACGGCCCTGTTGCCACGCTGACGATGGATGTCGACGAGGATGGCGGGTTGTTCGAGGGCTACCAGCTGAAGCTGAACTCCTACGATTTGGGCGTGGATATCGAGCTGAACGACATCGTGCAGCGGATGCGGTTTGAACACCCCGAGGTGCGCGTTGTCATCATGCAATCGGGCAAGGATAAGGTGTTTTGCGCGGGCGCGAACATCCGCATGCTGGGGCGCGCTGCGCATAGCCACAAGGTGAACTTCTGCAAGTTCACGAATGAAACGCGGAACGCCTATGAAGCGGCGGAGGCCGAGAGCGGTCAGAAGTACGTCGCCGCGATCAAGGGCGCGTGCGCGGGGGGCGGCTACGAGCTCGCCCTTGCGTGCAATCACATCATGCTGGTCGATGACGCGGCGTCCTCGGTCTCACTGCCGGAGGTCCCTTTGTTGGCGGTCTTGCCTGGCACCGGCGGGCTGACGCGGGTGACGGACAAGCGGAAGGTGCGCCGGGATCTGGCCGACGTGTTCTGCGCTACGGAAGAGGGCGTGAAGGGCAAGCGGGCGGCGGATTGGCGTTTGGTGGATGAAGTCGTCCCGAATTCTCGGTTTGACGAGGTTGTGGCAGAGCGCGCGGCGGAGTTTGCCGCCGCAAATCCTCGTGACGTGAAGGGCATCACGTTGGGGCCCCTGGAGCGGAGCATCTCCGACGACGGGTCCGTCTCTTACGGGTTCGTCGAAGTGTCCGTGGACCGCGAGGCGCGGACCGCCGTCATCACCCTGAAGGGGCCGTCAGAGCCCGCCCCCAGCGACATGACCGCGCTTCAGAAGCAGGGCGATCAGGCCTACATGCTGCGCCTGGCGCGTGAGTTTGAGGACGCGATCCTGCATCTGCGCTTGAACGAAATGGAATGCGGCTTGTGGACCCTGCGCACCCAGGGCGATCCCGAGTTGCTCGCTGCCCATGAGGCGGTTTTGGCGGAAGACCATTGGCTGGCGGCTGAGATCCGCACCTACTGGAAGCGGACGTTGAAGCGGTTGGACGTGACGTCCCGCAGCCTCGTCACGTTGGTTGAGCACGGCAGTTGTTTTGCGGGTGTCCTAGCCGAGCTGATCTGGGCTGCCGACCGCAGTTACATGATGGAAGATGAGTTCGAGGGCGATAACCGGCCGATGGCGACGATCACGCTTACCGAAGGCAACTTTGGAACCTACCCCATGGGCAACGGGCTGACGCGCTTGCAGACGCGGTTTCTTGGAGCACCGGAAGTTGTGGAGGGGCTGCCTGTTGGCGAGGCCATGGAAGCGGAAGATGCGCAGGAGCATGGCCTTGTGACGATGATCATGGACGACATCGACTGGGAAGATGAGATCCGCATTATTCTAGAAGAACGTGCAAGCTTCTCGCCGGATGCGATGACGGGAATGGAGGCAAATCTGCGATTTGCCGGGCCCGAGACGATGGAAACGCGGATCTTCGGGCGGCTGACGGCCTGGCAGAACTGGATTTTCAATCGGCCAAATGCGGTCGGCGAAAACGGTGCGCTGCAACGCTACGGCAGCGGTATCCGAGGCGAATACAACATGGAACGGGTGTAGGCCCACATCACGGTGCGCACTGAATGCGCACCCTACATTGCAACCGTAGGGTGCGCCCTTGGTGCGCACCATTTGGGAGACGACACATGACCGCAATGGACGTAGAATACGACACGCAGATCCCCAATAATGTGGGCCTTGGCCAGGACCGTAAGGTTCTGAAGGCGCTTGAGAAATGGCACCCCGGCTACCTGGATTGGTGGAACAAGCTGATCCCGCAGAATTTCCAGGAAAGCATGGTATACCTACGCACTGCCGTGTCCGTGGATCCCAAAGGATGGGCGAAGTTCGACTACGTAAAGATGCCCGAATACCGTTGGGGTGTCTTGCTGGCCCCTGAAATCGAAGGCCGTACCATCCCCTGCGGCGAGCACGCCGGTCAGCTCGCGTGGCAAGAGGTGCCGGGCGAATACCGCAACATGCTCAAGCGCCTGATCGTGATCCAGGGCGACACGGAGCCCGGCTCGGTCGAGCAGCAGCGCTTCCTCGGCCTGACCGCACCGTCGCTCTACGATATGCGCAACCTTTTCCAGGTTAATGTAGAAGAAGGCCGCCACCTTTGGGCGATGGTCTACCTGCTGCAGAAGTATTTCGGCAAGGATGGTCGGGAAGAGGCGGACGATATGCTGCGCCGCTCCTCAGGCAGCGATGAAGCGCCGCGGATGCTTGGGGCGTTCAACGAAGAAACGCCCGATTGGCTGTCCTTTTTCATGTTCACCTATTTCACCGACCGGGACGGCAAGATGCAGCTGGAAAGCCTCGCGCAATCCGGGTTCGACCCGCTCAGCCGCACCTGCCGTTTCATGCTGACCGAGGAAGCGCACCACATGTTTGTGGGCGAGACCGGCGTGGGCCGGATCGTGCAGCGCACCTGTGAAGCGATGGTCGAGGCGGGCATCAGCGACCCCTACGACGTGGGGCGCGTTCGGGATCTTGGTGTGATCGACCTGCCGACGATTCAGAAGAAGTTGAACATGCACTATTCGCTGTCACTCGATCTGTTCGGGCAAGAGGTCTCCACCAATGCTGCCAACGCCTTCAACGCGGGCGTCAAGGGCCGGTATATGGAGATGCGGATCGACGATGATCATAAGCTGACCGACGCGACGTACACCGTGAAGCTGATTGAGGACGGCAAGATCCTCGACAAGGAAGTGCCCGCCCTGACCGCGATCAACATGCGCCTGCGCGATGACTACATTCGCGACGCCAGCGGGGGCCTGCGCCGTTGGAACAAGATGATCCAGCGCACCGGGATCGAGTTCGAGCTTAAGTTGCCGGACCAGGCCTTCCACCGCCAGATCGGCGTCTTCGCAGCGATCAAGGCGGACCCTGAGGGCAACCTGATCAGCCAGGCCGATTGGGACGCAAATGCCCATGAATGGCTGCCGACGACGGACGACGCGGCCTTCATCACCTCGCTGATGGTGCCGTGCTTTGAGCCCGGAAAATTCGCGGGCTGGATCGCGCCCCCCAAGGTCGGCATCGACAACAAACCCGGCGACTTCGAGTACGTGAAACTGCACATGGCGTAGCGCTGAAATGGGAGGCAAGGGATGCCGAAATCAACACGGTTCGTTCCGGACGAAGCCCGCTACCTTGTCCAAATTGCTAGGCAGCGGGAAACTGTCACCTACGGAGTTTTTGCCGCGGAATTCGGATTGCCCAATCAGTGTGGCCCCCAGCTCAGTGCGATGTGCGAACGTCTCGCCGAAAATGGCTTGCCGCTCCTACCGGTACTTGTCGTCACGAAGGGGTCAACCTTGCCATCGCCGGACGCGGGCTTCTACGCGAAACACAACATGGACGAGTCTGCACTGCGGGCCGAACAAGAACGGTGCTTTGAATATGATTGGGCGGCAACGCCCTTCGTTTAGCGCTCTTGAAAGAGCCAATGATAAGGGGCTGGACCCCCGAAAAAAGGATCAAGACCTATGAACATCCACTTTCTGTTCGGCACCGAGACGGGCTCTGCCGAGATGCTGTGCGAGGATATCCGCGACGATCTGGGCGAGGGATTTGAGTGCGAAATCACCTCGCTGGGTGACGTCGACCCGGCGACGCTGGACGGCGATACCTTCTACTTCTTCGTCTCCTCCACCTACGGAAATGGTGATCTGCCTGTCACCGCGCAGCCGTTTTATGACGCCATTGTCGAGAAGGGCGTGGACCTGTCCCATGTGCGCTTCGCGGTCTTTGGCCTCGGCGATATGGTCTTTGCCGAGACCTTTGCCTTTGGCTCCAAGATCCTGATGGAGAAACTGTTGGAACAGGGCGCCACGATGGTGGGCGAGCGCTGCATTCACGATGCATCCTCGCCGGATTTGCCGGAAGATCTGGGCATTCCCTGGGCGCATGATGTGATCTCGCAACTCAAAGCGCGCGCGGCCTGATGCAACCGCGCCCCGAAACGGCTTTTGTCCATGACGTTCGCGTCACATGGGGCGATTGCGATCCGGCACGGATCGCCTACACCGCGCGGCTGCCCTGGTTCGCGCTGGACGCGATTGACGCGTGGTGGTCAGAGTTTCACGGCCCCGGCGGGTGGTTCCATCTGGAACTGGACACCAACGTGGGAACGCCCTTCGTGCGTCTCGAAATGGATTTCAAATCTCCAGTCACACCGCGTCACATGCTGAAGTGCCACACATGGCCGTCGAAGCTTGGCACCAAGTCGATCACCTTTCGGGTGGACGGCGTGCAGGATGGCGTCACCTGTTTTGAGGGCGCATTCACCTGCGTATTCATCATTGCAGATCAGTTCAAATCCCAGGCCGCGCCGGATCACCTGCGCGCGCTGATCGAACCCCATATTCCGGCCTGAACCATGTCGAGCGAAGATCGCCATCCCCCTGTTGCGCTAGACGCCGCGATCCTCGCCCTGCAGGGGCGCGTCGGCGACCGCGTGCGCGGCGCGCGAACCGTTCGTGGCATGTCGCGCCGGGTGTTGTCAGAGGTGTCCGGCGTCTCGCCCCGCTATCTGGCGCAGCTGGAGGGGGGTGAGGGAAACATCTCTATCGGGTTGCTGTTTCGGGTGGCCGAAGCCCTGGGCGTGTCGATGGAAATGCTGATCTCTCCCCACGATCTGACGGCTGAGGCGCGTCGCATGGCCGAAGCCTTCGCAGGGGCCGACGCCGATACACAGGCCCAGGTGCGCACACTGTTGTCCGGGACCGCGACCAAAGCGGGGCGGGTCTGCCTGATTGGCCTGCGTGGGGCGGGAAAATCGACCCTGGGCGCGGCCGCCGCCAAGGCGCTGGATGCGCCCTTCATCGAGTTGAACCGCGCCATCGAGGCGGCAGGTGGCATGCCGATCAGCGAGATCATGGGCCTTTACGGCCCTGAGGGGTACCGCCAGTTAGAGGCCGACGCGCTCGACAAGATCGTGGCCGAGCAGGACCGCGCCGTTGTCGCGGTGGCAGGTGGCATTGTGGGGGAAGTGCAGACCTTTGATCGTCTGCTGGACCGGTTCCACACGGTCTGGATCAAGGCCTCCCCCGAGGAACACATGGCCCGCGTCCGCGCCCAGGGCGACACCCGCCCGATGGAAGGCAACCCCCAGGCCATGGCGCAGCTGCGCCTGATCCTGACCAGCCGAGAGGCGGAATATGCCCGCGCCGACGCCGTGTTGGACACGGGCGGCCAAAGGGTTTCCACATCGCTGAAGGCCCTTTTGGCGTTGATCGAGCGCAACGGCTTCATCCCAAAGGACATTCTATGAGCGTCACCTGCACCCAGGACGGCCTGACCGGCTTCGTCACCCTCGACAACCCGCCCGTCAACGCCATTGGTCGCGCGATGCGCCAAGGCTTGGTGGACGCGGTGGCTTGGGCCGAGGGGCTGAACCTCGACCGCGTCATCGTCACCGGCGCGGGGCGCGCTTTCGCGGCGGGGGCAGACGCAAAGGAATTCGATGGCGCGGCGATGGAGCCCTTTTTGCCCGACGTCATGGACGCGATTGAGCGGTCGTTCGTCCCTTGGATTGCGGCGATCAATGGCGTGGCCCTGGGCGGCGGGGCCGAGATTGCGCTGGCATGTCGGATGCGGATCATGGGGCTGCGCGCGCAGATCGGCTTGCCCGAGGTGACGCTTGGCGTGATCCCCGGCGCAGGCGGCACGCAGCGGGCAATGCGGCTTTGCGGGTTGGAAACGGCGTTGGAGATGATTGCCTTCGGCAAACCCCTGGGCGCACAGGCCGCTTTGGCGTCGGGACTTGTGCACGCGGTGGAAGACGATCCGGTAGACGCCGCCGATATGGTGAACACCGAAGAGCTGTTATGTGTTGTTCCAACTTGGGAATTGCCTGCGCCGGATCCTGACGCCGCAGCATTCGCGACAATTCGGGAGATGTTGGAAAGGCGCACGCCCGGGCAGATCGCCCCGCAACGCGCCGTGGACGTGGTCGAAACCAGCCTCTCCCTGGAGTTCGCCGAGGCGATGGCCTTGGAACGCGCCACGTTTCTGGAGCTAAAAGGCGGCGATCAATCGCGCGCTCTGCGCCACATGTTTTTCAGTGAACGGGCCGCGAAGGCACCCGCAGACCTGCCGACGTCACCCGAGATCGCTCAGGTGGCCGTCGTCGGCGGCGGCACGATGGGCGCGGGCATCGCCTATGCCTGCCTTTCAATCGGCCTGCCGGTTGTCCTGTTGGAAACAGATGCAGAGGCGGTTACGCGTGCGTCCGAGAATATCGAGCGATTGATCGGCCAAGGCATCAAGCGCGGTCGGTTGGACGACAGCGGGGCCGAGGCCCTGCGCGCGCGGCTGGTGATCAGTGACGATTACGGCGCGGCGTCCGAGGCAACCCTCGCCATTGAAGCGGCATTCGAGGCGATGGAGGTGAAGAAAGAGATTTTCTCCAAGCTTGATGCCGCCTTGCCAGCAGACGCCGTTCTGGCCACCAACACCTCTTACCTCGACGTGGATGAGATCGCTGCGGGCACCCGCGATCCGTCGCGTGTGTTGGGCCTGCACTTCTTTGCGCCCGCCCATGTCATGCGCCTGCTCGAGGTCGTGCGAGGCGCGCAAACGGGCGACAGAGCCTTGGCGATGGGGTTCGGGCTGGCCAAAATTCTCAAGAAAGTGCCCGTGCTGGCGGGCGTCTGCGACGGCTTCATCGGCAACCGTATCTTCAGCCGCTACAAGGAAGAGGCGGACTTCCTGCTGATGGATGGCGCCGTCCCGTGGGAGGTCGACGAGGCGATGGAAGCCTTTGGGTATGCCATGGGTCCCTATGAGGTCGGCGATTTGTCGGGGCTCGACATCGGCTTCGCGAAACGACGCAGGGAAGACGCGACGCGTGACCCCAACCGACGCTATGTTCCGATTGCCGACCGGATGGTAAATGAGGGACGTTTGGGGCGAAAAACCAGCGTCGGTTGGTATCGATACCCCGGCGGCGGCGGCAAGGTCGTCGACCCCCTCATCGAAGATCTGATCGCGGAGGAGGCGCATTTTGCCGGCGTCACCCGTGAAGACATCCCGGATGATGTCGTGCGGGAACGGTTGCTTTTGGCGATGATCAATGAGGCGGCTGACATTCTGGGCGAGGGCATTGCCCGCTCCGCTGCGGACATCGATCTGGTTACCGTTTTTGGCTACGGCTTTCCCCGGTGGCGGGGCGGTTTGATGCACTACGCAGATACCTGGGGCGTGGCAGAGATCGTGGACAAGCTGCGCGCGTTGGAGGCCCAGGATCCGATCATCTGGGCGGTCAGCCCGGTGCTGGCGGAATGCGCGCAAAAGGGCCTTGCCCTCGCCGACTGGAAGCCCGGCCCCTGACAGGGGCGCGAATTCCTTCGAAGGAATTCGTCAGAGCCTTCGAAGGCTCTGGCGTCAGCCCACGCGGATGGGCAGGGATGTCCAGCCGCGAAACCGCGCAAGACCCAGCCGTTCTCCGGGCCCGTCCGCCGCCAGCTTCGGGAACCGCTGCACGAAACCGCCAAGGGCGATCTTCCCTTCCATCCGCGCCAGCGACGCACCAAGGCAAACGTGGATGCCGGTGATGAAGGCGATATGGGGATTGGGCTTGCGAGTGATATCCAACCGATCCGCATCATCAAAGACAGCCGGGTCGCGATTGGCGGCGGCAATTGACGTGTGGATGTAGGTCCCTTTCTCCACCAACGCACCGGACGGCAGGGTGATGTCCTCTCCCGCCAGACGATTGCCGATCTGCAATGGGCTTTCCATGCGCAGGGTCTCTTCCACTGCCGTCCCGATCAGCGACGGGTCCTCGATCAGCTTCTGATGTTCGCCGGGATTGTTGAGCAACAGTGAAATGGCATTGCCGACAAAAGATGTTGTTGTCTCGTGGCCCGCGTTGAGCAGGAAGATGCAGTTTTGGACCAGCTCTTCCTGGCTCAGCCGCCGCCCCTCGTGTTCGCCGAAAATCAGCGCCTCCAGCACTTCTCCTTCGGCGGCGGCATCGGGGTGCGCGCGGCGGTGGTTGATCAACTCGTCCAATACGGCGCCGAATTCCTCCACGGCGGCGTTGCCTGCCGCCATTTGTTCCGGCGATACCACGGGATCCAGCGCGCCGAGAATAGCGGTAGAATAGCCGCGCAGTTGCGCCCTGTAGGCCTCGGGCACGCCGAGCATGATCGAGATGATTTCCGTCGGCAGCATCATCGCGAAATCGGCGATCAGGTCCAACTCGCCAAGGTCTTCAACACGGTCCAGCAGACGTGACACGATCCGCTCGATCGCGCGCTCCATCTCTTTCAGCTTGCGCGGCGTGAACGCGCCCGAGATCAACTTGCGCACGACAGTGTGGTAGGGCGGGTCGTTGAAAATCAGCGATGTCGTATGATGGACCTTGAGGGGGCATTCGCCGAACTTCTTGCCAAACGCTTCTGTCTTGTCCGACAGCATATCGCGCGCGCGGTACGTGGCGAGGCAATCGTCGTGACGGGTGAGATAGACAGAGCCGTCCGCGTTGCGATGCACAGGGGCAGATTGGCGCAGCGCCTTGAGCGTCGGGTAGGGGTCTTCGATGAAGGCGGCATCGATTTTATTGAGATCAAATCCCGAAACGTCCGTCATGTGATGACCTCCCCTGGCTGTACCACTATTGGGCTCTGCATCGTGCGCTGCAAGGGGGGCAACGGCGGCGTCCTTCGATTCGGCGCGGCCTTTGTGAGGCGGCGCGCAGGGAAGCAGACGCGTCAAAATGTCTAAGGCTTGCATGTGGCGCGTCAGCTCAGCGCCGCACTGCAACGCGCCAAATGCAATTGGCGATAGGGCAACCCTAAGGCATTGGGAAATGCCATAGGTATCATGGTGTTGTTGCGCGTGTCGTGCATGCCCTGATATCGACAGCCCAAGGTCAGCGCCGCTCACGGGGTCGGTCAATAGCGAACCAGGAAAAGTGTAAACTTTGTTTGACACTTTGAGTGAAAGCTGTGGTATACATTGGTGGACCACACGGGGATGCATGTCCCAATAGCATTAGACCTGCTATGCGGTGTGGTTGAGGGGATGAACCGTGACCAATCAAGCCAACAGCGAGAATGCCCCGGCGGTCGAGGAATTGTCCTCTGCTGTCCGAGAAAGGCTGGCGGTCGATCCGATCCTGCATCTTGCAAGCCAGGCGATGTCACAGGTCGTGGCGGAGTCGCGCGATGCCGTGGCACGCCAACAGGCTGAAGGACAATCGCCCGCGCCCCATGTTGCGGAAATGGCCAATGTCCTCTCCGACGTCGATCATACGAGGGCCGAGGCCAGGATCTCGGATCTGCTGAGGTCCGGCGTCGGCGTCCAAGATCTGTGCCTCGATCATCTTGCCCCTGCGGCCCGCGAATTGGGTGAGCGGTGGGAACGGGATGCGATGCATTTCGCGGATGTCACCATGGCGACGTCGCGCATCCAATCCATCCTGCGCAATGTCCCGGCCCCGCGCCTGGCGGCAACCCAAACCTCTGCCAAGGGGGCGCTGTTCGCGGCGGTCCCCGGAGAGACTCATACCTTGGGCGTCATCATGGCCGCTGATCATTTCCGCCGCATGGGGTGGGATGTGGGGCTGTTGATCGGAATGGAGCACGGTGAGATGTGCAAAAAGATCCGTCGTGATGACCGCACATTGCTGGCGCTCAGTTGTGCAGGCCGTCATTCGTCTGATGCTTTGCATATGCTGGTGGAAGAGGTGCGCCGCCTCCGCCCGGACATGCGCATTGTGCTGTCGGGCAACGTCCTGAACGACCGCGAAGTAATGGAAAAACTGCCCGATGTCGACGGCGTCGTGGACGGGTTGGCGTCCGCTGAACAGGTCTTGCAGGGACTTGTCGAGCCCGCTTTCGCGAACGGCTAACGCGCCTTCCGGCCCCTTGGCTTTGTGAGGCCGTTCAAGGAGTTCCTAGCTCACAAATGCAGAGAGACTCAGGCCCTTTCACGCCCGCTTGAAGTCAGCGGCGCTGCGATAGCCGCGGTCGAATTCCGTGGCGTAGAATTGTTCCAGTGTCTGGTCTGGCTCGGGCGTATAGGTTCCCAGATTTCGGGCGTCCAGGATCCGGTCGAGCCTGAACATGCGGAAGGCTTGCCGCAATTCACACCACGCCACGAGGGTCCAGACAGAGCCCCAGAACCACAGACCCAAAGGGCGCAGAATACGTTCGGTGGTGGCCCCTTTGTCGTCTCGGTAATCGATGGCCAAACGCTCTGGCGCCTGGATCGCGGCCTCGACGGTATCAATGGTTGCTCGGGTTTTGGCGTCGAGCGGATTTGTCGTCCAGGCCTCAAAGCGCAACCGCTCGGCCCGGGTTCGGGTGGCGTCCGGCAGTACGGAAGTGATCTTGTCGAGCGCACTATCGGCGCCGCGGGCCATCGAGGTGCCGCCCCAGGTCTGCAACATGCGTGCACCGACGCTGAGCGCGACGATCTCTTCATCGGTGAACATCAGCGGCGGCAGGTTGTAGCCGTCGCGCATCATGTACCCCAGGCCCGCTTCGCCATCGATGGGCACGCCGGACCCCTGAAGATGGGCGATGTCCCGGTAGATCGTGCGCTCGGACACCTCCATCGCCTCCGCCAGGGCGCGGGCGGTTGTGAGCTTGCCGGGGCGCAAGCGGTCAATGAGGCGGAAAAGGCGATCTGCGCGGCGCATGGGGAAAGGCTACCTTGGGCGTGATGTGGGGGGAAGAGATGGATCGACGAGGGCGGTGCCTGGGGCCCGCGATGGGAGCCTCCGGCGGGGATATTTGGGGAACGGGGAATTGGGGAGGCGCGCGTGATTGGAGACCGGGGTACTTGTGGCAACGCCCCGGCCCCGTCGCATCAGCCGTTGAACTTGAACATGCCCAAAGAGTTGCCGTCGATATCGCGGGCATAGAAGAAGTGGCCCGGCGGGATCTGGATGTCGGGGCTTTCAATCTCGCCCCCGGCGGCGGCGATCCGCTCGCGCGCGGCATCCAGGTTATCGACGACCAGGTGGATGGTCGAGCCTTCGCGGGACGGCTTACCGGGGTAGAGATGGCCGCCGATCCCGGGGGTGTTATCGTTGAAGGGCAGCATGACCATCGGGTTCGGACCGGAGTTGTCGATGCTCAACTCCTGTTGCAGGACCGAGCCGTAGAAGGCCATCGAGGCGTCCAGATCGCTGACCGCGATTTCGAACCAGCAGGCGCAGTTTTGTGCTTGTGTCGTCATGGGGATGTTCTTTCATCTGTTGATGAAGGGAGGTCTAGCACCCCCCTCCTGACAGCGTCGTGTCAGGAGCGTGTCAGGGCCGCTGAATTAGAGCTCCAACTCAGCCATGGGGATGATCGGGAAGAACGTGCCGCGCGACCAGACGCCGAACGTGGGCGTGCCTTCAACGGTGTGGGCCTCGCCCATATCCACCATACGGTAGAAGCTTTTGCGATCGATCAACGCCTCCAGGCCCGCGCGGACATGAACGTAGGGCGACGGCTCTCCGTCCGCGTCGCGTTCCACGCGGATCGCATGGCCGTCGCCAGCCGTGACGGTATCGCCGACATTGGTGGTGAAGGTGATCCCTGCCTCAGATTGCTCGATATCCACCGCCACGAACGGCGCGTCTACAACACGGATGCCGACCTTTTCGACCGGGGTCACAAGGAAATATTTGCCGTCTTCCAGCTTCAGGATCGTCGAGAACAGCCGCACCAGCGGTTTTCGGCCAATTGGCGTGCCTTCGTAGAACCACGTCCCGTCGCGGCGGATCTCCATATCCAGGTCGCCGCAGAAATCGGGGTTCCACAGGTGCACTGGCGGCAGTTTGCCCTGTTTCGCGGCATCTTGGGCGGCTTTGAGCAGCTGATCGGTGGCGGGTGTCATTCTTTATCTGTCCTCTGGGCCCTATACGGTCCGGTTTTTTGTGCACCGCATGCCGGTAGTCACGATGATTTGTCCCCCATTCCCTTTTGCCATTTGTGGTCCGAGGAATAGGTCTGTTACCTGTTGTAGCTATATTTAACACCCACGCGGAGCATTGCCATGACTGAGCCCGAACAACTCGTCGCTGAGATTGAAGCGTTAGGCGCGAAACTGGGTGAGGCGAAGGCCTCTATCGCGCAGCGGATCATCGGCCAGGACGAGGTGGTGGAACTGGCGTTGTCGGCGATGTTGTCGGGCGGTCACGCGCTTCTGATGGGTCTGCCGGGCCTGGGCAAGACGCTGTTGGTCGATACGCTTTCGACGGTCATGGGCCTGTCAGCCAACCGCGTGCAGTTCACGCCGGACCTGATGCCGGCGGATATCCTGGGCTCGGAAGTTTTGGAGACAGGGGACGACGGCTCGCGCAATTTCCGCTTTCTGGAAGGGCCGATTTTTTGCCAGCTTCTGATGGCCGATGAGATCAACCGCGCCTCGCCCAGGACGCAATCGGCGCTGTTGCAGGCGATGCAGGAAAAGGAAGTGACGATTGCGGGCGAACACCGGGCGCTGCCTGCGCCGTTCCACGTGCTCGCGACGCAGAACCCGATCGAGCAGGAGGGGACGTATCCCTTGCCCGAAGCGCAGTTGGACCGGTTCCTTGTGAAAATCGATGTGCCTTATCCAGACCGCGACACAGAGCGTGGCATCCTGATCGCCACCACCGGTACGGAACAGGCGACATCGACAGAGGTGTTCACGCCAAACGAGTTGATGCGCGCACAGCAAGTGGTGCGACAGATGCCGGTGGGCGAGGCGATTGTCGAAGTGATCCTTGATCTGGTCCGCGCCTGCCGCCCGGAGGAGGGCGACGCGCCGGATATCGTGAAGCGCACCGTGGCCTGGGGGCCCGGTCCCCGTGCCGCGCAGTCGCTGATGTTGACAGCGCGCGCGCGGGCCTTGTTGGATGGTCGACTTGCGCCCTCGGTTGATGATGTTGCGGCACTAGCCCGGCCGGTTCTGGGCCACCGGATGGCGCTGTCGTTCTCTGCCCGCGCGGAAGGGGCAGTGCTGGAGCAAGTGATTGACGAAGTCACGGCCCGCGTCACCCGGATCGAGGCTGCAGCTTGAGCGAACTCACCCTCCACACGCCGGAGTCGCTGCGATCCCGGTCCGAGGCTGTTGCGGCCTCGCTCCCCCCGCTGATGGCCGATGCGCAGCATCTGGCCGCGACGGTGCTTTTGGGGGTGCATGGCCGCAAACGGGCGGGCACGGGGGATGAGTTCTGGCAGTATCGCCCGGCAGAGCAGGGCGATAGCTACCGGTCCATCGACTGGCGCCGCTCTGCGCGGTCCGATGGGCATTTCCTGCGGCAGACGGAATGGCAGGCGGCCCAATCAGTGATGATCGGTGTCGATGATGCCGCGTCGATGACCTATGCGGGCGCTAAATCCCGCCCCTCCAAGCTGCGTCGGGCGCAAACCCTGGCGATGGCCTTGGCCGTGATCGCCGTGCGCGGCGGAGAGCGCGTGGGCCTGACCCATTTGGCAGAGCCGCCCCGCGGCGGTCAGGCACAACTGATGCGGATGGCTGCGGCGCTGATGGACGGTGTGGACCGCCCGGAATACGGCGCGCCCAAGCCGCAAGTGATGCCTGCAGGCGCACGCGCCGTGTTCTTCAGCGATTTCCTCGGTGATCCGGCGGCGATTGAATCTGTCCTTGGCCGCGCGGCAGATCGCGGGGTGCAAGGCGCCTTGGTCCAGATCCTCGATCCCGATGAAGAGGCCTTTCCCTTCGACGGGCGTACCCTGTTTGAAAGCATGTCCGGCACCATCCGGTTTGAAACGCTCAAGGCCAAATCCCTGCGCGAGGAATACCTGGCGCGGCTGGCAGCCCGCAAAGATGCCCTGCGCGACATGACCCGGCGCACGGGCTGGCGCTTCCACGTCCATCACACGGATCAACCGGCCGAGCCGACGCTCCTGTGGCTCTATCAAGCGCTGGAGCGTCGTTGATGTTTGGCACCCTCGGTTTTGCCACGCCGCTTCTTCTGCTGGCGCTGATCGCGCTGCCGCTTTTGTGGTGGTTGTTGCGCGCGGTCCCACCTGCGCCGATCAAGCGGCGGTTCCCCGGTATCGCGCTGCTGTTGGGGCTCAATGACGACGAAAGCCAGACCGACAAGACGCCGTGGTGGCTGTTGCTGCTGCGCATGGCAGCCATCGCCGCGGCGATCATCGGCTTCGCGGGACCGGTCTTGAACCCGCAAGAGCAGCGGGCGGCGGGCGACGGCCCGCTTTTGATCGTGATGGATGGCTCCTGGGCCTCGGCACGGGACTGGCCCGCGCGGCTGGACCGCGTCGCCGTTCTTATGGACGATGCGGCCCGTGCGGGGCGAGAGGTTGCCTTGGTGCAACTGACGAACCTGCCGCCGGGCGCGCCCCTGTTCCAAGCGGCAAACGCCTGGGCCCCGCGTGTGCCGACGTTGGAACCCGCACCCTACGGCCCCGACATGACGGCAGCCGCAGATTGGGCCGACACGCTGGAAGGGCCCGTCGAAGTCTTCTGGTTCTCGGACGGTGTTGCCTATGTCGACCGCGAGGACGTGGCAGATGCCTTTGCAGATCTTGGCCCGCTATCGGTCTTCCAGGGCGACCGCGACCTTATCGCGCTGGCGCCCCCCCGGTTCGAGGATGGCATGGTGCGAGGCGACCTCTCGCGCCTTGGCGCCGAGACACCGCGCGATGTGACGGTCGTTGCCCATGGCCTCGACCCCGCGGGTCTTCCCCGCGCCCTCGCGCAAGCCACCGCAACGTTTGATGCCGGTGAGATGGTCGCACAGGTGGAATTCGACCTGCCGCCAGAGCTTCGCAACCGGATCACGCGGTTCGAACTGTCCGGTGAGCGCCACGCGGGCGCGATTGCCCTGACCGATGACGCCCTGCAGCGCCGCCAGGTTGCGCTGATCGCAGCGGGCGCGGATGACGAGCAGCAGGCGCTTTTGTCACCGTTGCATTACTTGCGCCAGGCCTTGGAACCCACGGCGGATTTGATGGAAGGCGCGCTCAGCGATATCCTCGTCGCCAGCCCTGACGTCATCATGCTGGCCGACATCGCCACCCTCTCCCCGGAGGAGGAGGAAGGACTGACGGCTTGGGTGGAAAACGGCGGCCTCTTGGTCCGCTTCGCGGGGCCGCGCATGGCAGGCTCGGACATCGCGCGTGATGAGGCCGGGCCCCTGATGCCCGTGCGCCTGCGCGTGGGCGGACGGACCGTTGGCGGTGCCATGTCCTGGGGCGAGCCGAAAGAGCTTAGCCCGTTTGAGGAAGGCTCACCCTTCTTCGGCCTTGCGATCCCGGGCGACGTGCAAGTGACCAGCCAGGTCGTGGCGCAGCCCGACCCAACTCTGGGGGAACGCACGATTGCGTCGCTGTCGGACGGCACGCCTTTGGTCACCCGGGCAAACCTCGGGCAAGGGTCGGTGATCCTGTTCCACGTCACGGCCAATGCTGAATGGTCGACACTGCCCCTCTCGGGCCTCTTCGTGCAGATGCTGGAGCGGTTGGCGATTTCGACCCGCCCTGTGGCGCCGGACGCAGAGGATCTGGAGGGCACGATCTGGATCCCGGAAGAGGTCTTGGACGGTTTCGGCGTGCTGCGCGACGCAGGCACCCGGCCAGGTGTAGCGGGGGAAGAATTGGCCTCGGCACCGCTGTCAGCACAGATCTTGCCGGGGCTTTACTCGGGCGAGGACCGCCGCTTGGCGCGCAATGTGATGGCGCAGGACGCGGGGCTGGTAGCGGCGGAATGGCCCGCCGACGTGCCGGTGGAGGGGATGTCCGTGACGCTGCCGACGTACCTGATGGCCAGCTTCCTGACCGGTGCCTTGGTGCTTCTGTTGCTCGACGCGATCGCAGCGCTGTGGCTGGCCGGGCGCTTGGGCGGGCTGACCCGCAGCGCGGCCGTTCTCGCCGCCGCGATGATGATCGCGCCCCAGGCCGAGGCACAGATGACGCCCGCCGAAGAACTGGCGCTATTGGCGACGTCCGAGGCGACGCTCGCCTATGTGTTGACCGGAGACGCGGAGGTGGACGAGACCTCTCACGCCGGGCTTCAGGGCCTGTCGAATACATTGTTCCAGCGCACGTCGGTGGAGCCCGCACCGCCCATCGGGGTGGACCTTGAACTCGACGAACTAGCGTTCTTCCCGATGATCTACTGGCCGATCACGCCGGGCCAAGAGATCCCCTCGGCCAATGCCTATCGTCGCCTCAACGACTATCTGCGCGGCGGCGGCATGATCGTGTTTGACACAAGGGATGCCCATGTGGGCGGCTTCGGATCCGGCACGCCGGAGGGGCGCCGTTTGCAGATCATCGCAGCACCGCTAGATATCCCGCCGCTTGAGCCGATCCCCGAGGATCACGTGCTGACGCGGACATTCTATCTATTGCAGGACTTCCCTGGGCGGCACCTGTCGCGCGACGTTTGGGTCGAGGCCGCGCCGCCCGATGCGGAGCAGATCGAAGGCATGCCGTTCCGCAACCTCAACGACGGTGTCACGCCGGTGCTGATTGGCGGCAACGATTGGGCCGCGGCCTGGGCGCAGGATGAACGCGGGCGACCGCTCTACCCCGTGGGCCGTGGTCAGACCGGAGAGCGTCAGCGCGAGATCGCGCTGCGGTTTGGCGTCAACCTGGTGATGCATGTGCTGAGCGGCAATTATAAGTCCGATCAGGTCCACGTGCCCGCGCTTTTGGATCGGTTGGGGCAATGAACATGGCGAGCCAAATCCTGTTCGATCCGCATCTTGCATGGCCCATGATTTACGGCCTCGCGGCCGCGCTGATCCTGATCATCGCGCTGTCGATCTGGCGTGGCCTGACCGGGTGGCCCTACCGCCTGCTGGCAGGTGCGGCGCTTCTGGCGGCGCTGATCAATCCTTCGCTTCAGACCGAGGACAGGGAACCTCTGTCCGACATCGTTCTGTTGGTTGTCGACGAAAGCGCCAGTCAACGGATCGCGGACCGGCCCGAGCAAACGGCGGAAGCTTTATCCACATTGGAGGCCGAGGTTGAGGCGTTAGGGATGGAAACGCGCATAGCGCGCGTCGGGGATGCCGATGACAACTCTGGCACGCTTCTGATGTCAGAGTTGCAACGCCTGATGGCGGAAGAGCCGCGCGCGCGCATCGCCGGGGCCTTGGTAATCACCGACGGACGGCTCCATGATCCTGAACTGGTCCCGGACATGCCCGCGCCGATCCATGCGCTGATCACCGGGCGCGCGACAGATTGGGACCGCCGCCTTGTGGTCGAAACGGCGCCCGCTTTCGGGATCATCGGCGAGGAACTTTTGCTCACGATCCGGCTGGAAGACCAAGGCGCCGTGCCCGCCGGGCAGGAAGGCCGCTCGCAGATCGTGATCGCGGTCGATGGCGGCCCGCCTCAGACCTACACGGTGCCCGTCGGTGAAAGCCTGGAATTGCCCCTGACCCTGGAGCATGCGGGGCAGAACGTGATCCAGTTCACCGTGCCCGAAGCATTGGGCGAACTGACCACGCGCAACAACGCCGCCGTGGTGCAGATCAATGGCATCCGCGACCGTCTGCGGGTGCTGCTGGTGTCGGGAGAGCCACATCCAGGCCAGCGCACCTGGCGCAACCTGTTGAAGTCGGACCCCTCGGTCGATCTGGTGCATTTCACCATCCTGCGTCCGCCCGACCGTCAGGACGGCGTGCCGGTGTCTGAGCTATCCCTGATCGCCTTCCCCACACGGGAATTGTTTATGGAGCGGGTGGATGACTTCGACTTGATCATCTTCGACCGCTACCAACGCCGGGGCATCCTGCCGATGGTCTACATCGACAATATCCGCCGCTACGTCGAAGATGGCGGTGCGCTGTTGCTTGCTGCAGGACCCGACTTCGCGGGCGCCTCGTCGCTTTATCGCACGCCCCTGTCGGACATCTTGCCGGGCCGCCCCACCGCGCGGGTGATTGAAGAACCCTATGTGCCGATGATCAGCACCCTGGGCGAACGGCACCCGGTGACGACGGGGCTGGAGGGCGAGCACACGCCACTGCTTGGCAGCGACGATCCCTGGGGTCGGTGGTTGCGTCAGATTGAACTGACGGAGCAGGGCGGGCAGACCGTCATGCAGGGGGCCAATGGCGCGCCCTTGTTGATGCTGGACCGCGTGGGGCAGGGGCGCGTGGCGCTTCTGGCGTCAGATCACGCCTGGCTTTGGGATCGCGGTTATGAAGGCGGTGGCCCGCAGTTGGAGCTGCTGCGTCGCCTCGCCCACTGGATGATGGGCGAGCCGGACCTGGAGGAAGAGGCATTGGTCGCGGAGGTTGATGGGCAGACGATCAACATCACGCGCCGCACGCTCGCCGATCAGACCGGCTCTGTCGTGGTGACGACGCCCGATGGAGAACATCTGGAGGTGCTGTTGGAAGAAACGGCACCAGGTGCGTTCACGGCAGAAATCGAAGGCGAGGAGCAGGGGCTTTACCGTTTGGTTGAAGGCGATCTGGAGCGCGTCATCGCGCTTGGGCCCGCGGCCCCGCGAGAGTTTGAAGTGACCATTGCGG
The DNA here is from genome assembly GCF_059726805.1 of Gymnodinialimonas sp. Lineage (NCBI taxonomy): Bacteria > Pseudomonadati > Pseudomonadota > Alphaproteobacteria > Rhodobacterales > Paracoccaceae > Gymnodinialimonas > Gymnodinialimonas sp. The sequence continues at coordinate 4,231,375 of NZ_AP041059.1, read as the reverse complement.
GGACGGATCAGATTGACCCGCTTCTTGACGCCGAGGGGGGGAGGTCTGTCCGATTGGAAGACGGTCTTCCGGACCTGCGCCGCGTGGCGGAGGGGCGCACGGCCCATGGGCGCGGCTGGCTCGGCCTGACCGCGCGGGAGGCTTACGTGACGACTGATGTGACGGTGACGCCGTTCATCCAGGCCTGGGTGTTCCTGTTGCTGGCTGCGGGCCTCATGCTGGCCGGTTGGTTGCGCGAAGGGCGCCAGTAGCAGTTTCGCCCTGCGTGCCGCAGGCGCGACTGTGGCGAGGGGGAAACCCCCTCGCGCTCCCCCCCACCAGCACTTTGATCATGCGGCGCGCTAGTTGGTTGGAACGGTAAACGCTGTCGTGGTGTCGGCCCATCCCTCAACATTCGTACGGGCGCGGATGAAGACTTCGGTCGTATCGTCCGGAACCTCTACGCCTGAGGTAGACCGCGTGAACGGCTGCTCTTCGACATGGGGATGCGCGAGCGGTCGGTTACCGATGATCGTGCCATCGGCCAGTTCGACCCGCCAGCCGTCGGCATAATCGTCCCACCCCGTATCGCCATGGGCAATGGTCACGTCAAATCGCCAACCGTTCGCGCCGGGCGTGGCGTCGATGCCAACGACCTGTGCGGGATCCGCCCAAGCAGGCGTGGCGGCGAGCAAGAAAGGAATGATATACTTCATGGGGACACGATACGCGCCGCTGCGCGGCGTGCCAGCCACGATTGCGTGAGGCCTTAAAACGGTTTGTAAACCACAAGGATCAACACGCCGATGGTACCGAAAACGCTGATCTCATTGTAAACGCGCAACCAGCGGTCGGATTCCGTAAAGATGCCCTTGCGGGCGCGCAGGACCAATCGACCGGTCCAACCGTAGTGCACGGCCAGGGCCAGAACGACGCAGATCTTGAGCAAAGACCACTTGGGCCAGCCCCAGAGGTGCGCGAGGTAAAGGCCCGAGAGAATCGCGATAACACCCAGACCAAGGGAAAAGCGGTAGATGCGGATCGTCAGATCCCCGGTCGGGCCGAAGGTGCCCTGGGCCTCCCATTCGCGCTTCCAGAAGATGATTGCGCGCGGGGCGGCGAAGATGCCGGTCATCCACCCCAAAACGCACAACAGATGCAAGACTTTGACCCATTCCATGGCGACACCTTCTGGTCAGGAACAGGATGCGCCGCAAGATGCCACATTGCCCCTGAGCAAAAACAATTGCCTAATGCGGATATTGGTTATATTAGTTTACCAATTCGCGGGGTTGCCCGCCAGATGGGAGGACATGCTGATGCAGATGCCAACACCGAACGCTGGAATTCTAAGCCGCAAGGCACGGATTGTAGAGCGGTTGTCGAGCGTGCTCCCGAAGACGGCCGTGATCCATGATCCGTCGCAGACAAAAGCCTACGAATGCGACGCGCTTACCGCCTACAAATGCCCTCCGCTCGCCGTCGTGCTTCCAGCGACCACGGAAGAAGTCGCGGCGGCCTTGAAGATTTGCCATGAAGAAGGGGTGCCGGTCGTCCCCCGGGGCTCGGGCACATCGCTGGCGGGGGGCGCGTTGCCCACCGCAGACAGCGTGATCCTGGGCGTTGCACGGCTGAACCAGGTGCTGGAGACGGACTACGAGAACCGCATCATCCGGGTGCAATCGGGCCGCACGAACCTGTCGGTGACGGGAGCCGTGGAATCCGAGGATTTCTTCTACGCCCCGGATCCCTCCAGCCAGTTGGCCTGTGCCATCGCAGGCAACATTGCGATGAACTCGGGCGGGGCCCATTGCCTGAAGTACGGCGTGACGACGAACAACCTTCTGGGTGTCACCATGGTGACAATGAAAGGCGAGGTGGTCGAGATCGGCGGCGCGCACCTTGATAGTGGTGGCTATGATCTTCTGGGCCTGATCTGCGGCAGCGAGGGGCAGTTGGGCGTGGTGACGGAAGCCACCCTGCGCATCCTGCGCAAGCCCGAGGGCGCACGACCCGTTCTGATTGGCTTCGACAGCAATGAGGTCGCAGGCGCATGCGTCAGCGACATCATCAAGGCAGGCGTCCTGCCCGTCGCCATCGAGTTCATGGACCGTCCGATCCTGGAGATCGCCGAGAACTACGCCAAGGCGGGCTACCCCGATTGCGAGGCAGTGTTGATCGTGGAGGTGGAGGGCTCTCCGGCTGAAATTGACGCGCAGCTTGGCCTGATCAAGCAGATTGCGCGGTCCCATAACCCGGTGGAGCTGCGCGAGGCTGAGACGGCGGAAGAAGCGACGCGCATCTGGCTGGGTCGTAAATCCGCGTTTGGGGCGGTGGGACAGGTCGCGGATTATATGTGCCTGGATGGGACGATCCCGGTGGGCGAGCTGCCGCGCGTGCTGAAGGGCATCAAGGACATCGGCGACAAATACGGCTTGAAGGTCGGCAACGTGTTTCATGCAGGCGACGGCAACATGCATCCGTTGATCATGTTCGACGCCAACAAGCCTGGCGATCTGGAGCTGTGCGAGCAATGTGGCGCAGACATTCTGACGCTGTGTGTTGAGGTGGGCGGATGTCTGACAGGTGAGCACGGCGTGGGCGTGGAGAAGCGTGACCTGATGGGCGCGCAATTCACGGACGCGGATATGGAGGCGCAGATGCGAGTGAAGGACGTCTTTGACCCCGCATGGCTGCTGAACCCCGCAAAGGTGTTCCCATTGGAGACGTCGCGCACCCGCCGCGAAAGTGAACTCGCCCAAGCCAGCGCTTGACGCGCGGGCCAGGCCGACCGCGCTGGGGGGATTTCATCCCCCCAGACCCCCCCTGAGAGTTTTTCTGGCAAGATGAAGGAGCGGGCCCGATGTTGAGCCCTGTGAGCGAGGCCGAATTAAGCGACGCGGTGGCCGGGGCAACGGGCCCTCTGCGGGTCGTGGGCGGCGGAACGCGGTCCATCGGGGCGGCAGGGGCAGGCGAGGTTCTGTCGTTGTCAGAGCTTGTGGGGATCGAGATGTATGACCCCGGCGCGCTGACGCTGGTGACCAAGGCGGGCACGCCGCTGGACGACATCGAAGCGGCCTTGGCATCCGAGGGGCAGATGCTGGCGTTTGAACCCGCTGACATGCGCAGCCTTTTGGGCCGCGATGGGGCATCCACCATTGGCGGCGTCGTGGCGGCGAATGCCTCGGGCCCGCGTCGATTGCTGGCTGGCGCCTGCCGCGATGCGCTTTTGGGCGTGCGGTTCGTTGATGGGCGCGGGGACGTGCTGAAAAACGGGGGCCGTGTGATGAAGAACGTGACCGGCTACGACCTGGTGAAGCTGATAGCAGGGTCCTATGGCACCTTGGGCGTCATGTCAGAGGTCGCTTTGAAAGTGCTTCCGAAACTCGATGGCGCCACGGTGGTTGTGCGCGACGCGAACGCGCTTGCGGTGATGACCGAAGCGATGATGTCGCCGTTTGAAGTATCGGGCGCCGCCTCGGTGCCGGGTGAGGGGGTGTTCCTTCGGTTGGAAGGGCTTGAGGTTTCGGTCCAGTACCGCACCGAAAAACTGCGCGCGCTTCTGGGCAAAATGGGAGAGATCGACGTGATCTCGGACCCCGGTGCCTCAGCCGCGTTGTGGAAACGGATGCGCGATGTGACGGATTTCGCCGATGGGTCCAGCGCGGTGTGGCGCGTTTCGATGAAGCCGTCCGATTTAATGTCCGGTCTGGTGCCCGCGCTCGGCAGTGGTTTGGACGTGCAATACGATTGGGCCGGGGGTCTCGCATGGTTGCGGATGGGCGCGGCGGCAGATGACGCGCAAATCGTGGAAATGCACGATGCCATTCAATCCGGCGTCGTTACCCACGGGGGCGGCCATGCGACCCTGTTCAAGGCACCCGAGACCGTTTTGGCGCGTGTCAGCGTTTTCCAGCCGGAGGAGCCCGGCGTTGCCATTTTGTCGAAAGGGTTGCGCGCGAAATTCGACCCTCGCGGCATTCTCAACCCGGGCCTGATGGGAGCCGCCTAATATGCAAACCACCTTCACGCCCGAGCAGTTGAAAGACCCGGCGATCGCCCGTTCCAACAAGATCCTGCGGACCTGCGTCCACTGTGGTTTTTGCACGGCGACCTGCCCGACCTATCAAGTCTTGGGGGATGAACTCGATAGTCCGCGGGGGCGGATCTATCTGATCAAGGATATGCTGGAAAACAATCGCCCGGCCGATGAGAAGACGGTGAAGCACATCGACCGCTGCCTGTCCTGCCTGGCTTGCATGACAACTTGTCCATCGGGTGTGCATTACATGCACCTGGTCGATCACGCGCGCGAGTACATTGAGCAGACCTATAAGCGACCTTGGTTCGAGCGGGTGCTGCGCTGGACCCTGGCGCAGATCCTGCCTTATCCCATGCGGTTCCGCCTGGCCCTTCTGGGCGCCAAGATCGGGCGGCCCTTTGCGCGCCTGATGCCTGACGCGCGCCTGCGCGCAATGCTGGAGATGGCGCCGGATTACATCCCTCCGGTAAGTCGCAATGACGACCCCCAGACGTTTCCTGCGACCCAGAAGAAGATGCGCGTGGCACTGATGACGGGTTGCGCGCAGAAAGCGCTCAACACCGATATCAACGACGCGACGATCCGGGTGCTGACCCGCTTGGGGGCGGAGGTTGTGGTGGCCGAGGGTGCCGGATGCTGCGGGGCGCTGACCCATCACATGGGCAAAACCGAGGAAAGCCACGGAACGGCGGCAAAGAACATCCGCGCCTGGGCGGCGGAGATGCGCGGTGAGGGCTTGGACGCGATTGTGATCAATACCAGCGGCTGTGGCACGACGGTGAAGGACTACGGTCACATGTTCCGAGAAGACGCAAAACTGGCCGAGGACGCGGCGGCCGTTGCAGGTTTGGCCAAGGACATCAGCGAGGTGCTGATCGACCTGATGCCTGAAGATGTGGTGCAAAAAAACGGCGACGGCATCCGCGTGGCCTATCACGCGGCTTGTTCGCTCCAGCATGGGCAGCAGATCAAGACCTACCCCAAGGACCTGTTGAAACGCGCCGGGTTCAAGGTGCTGGAGCCTGCCGACAGCCACCTGTGCTGCGGATCGGCGGGGACGTACAACCTGATGCAGCCAGAGATTTCGGGCCATTTGAAAGAGCGTAAGGTGCAGACACTGGAGGCCACGCGGCCCGACATCATCTCGGCCGGCAATATCGGCTGCATGATGCAGATCGGGGGCGGGACCGATGTGCCGATTGTCCACACGGTCGAGCTTCTGGATTGGGCCACAGGCGGGCCGCGTCCCGCTGCGCTGGATCGCAACCGCGACGAGCCTGCGGTGCCGATGCTGCGCTAACAGGCGCGGAGGCGGGCGTCCCACCGACCCGCCCCCGCCCGCCTCCGCGCCTGAATGGCAGATGGGGGCGATGAAACGGCCATATTCTCGCCCAGCTTCCTCGGTATGCCCTTGGCATCATGTCAGGAGGGTCGTCCATGAAGCGGACGTTTTTCGCAGGGTTTCTATGTGCATTGGGTCTTGCCTTTGGCGGCCTGAACGGCGTGCAAGCGCAAGGTCTGCCGCAGGTGCAGTTGACAGAGGGCCACGGCAATCTGCGCGCTTTGAACAGCGGCACGGAGGTTCAGCTGTGGCGTGCCGTGGGGCGGCTGGACACTGGCGCATCGTTCTGTTCGGCCACGCTGATCCGCGAAGATCTGGTCCTGACCGCCGCCCATTGCGTGTACCATCCCCAGACATCGCGCGCCTTTGCGCCGGAGGATCTGACGTTCTTCGCGGGCCTTCGCAACGGCCATGCGGAAGCCATCCGGCGGGTGCGCCGCATCATGGTTCTGCCCGATTACCGCCCCGAGCAGGGTCCCGACTTTGACATGATCGGTCGCGACATCGCGCTGCTGGAGCTGTCAGCTCCCGTCTCTATGGCGTCTATCGTGCCGATCTCCGTGGCGCGAACTCCGTGGCGAGAGGGCCGTGTGACCGTGGTGTCATATGGCCGCGAGCGGGAAGGATATGCCTCGATTGAGGAAGGTTGCGAAATCCTGCAACGCCAGGAGTCGGTCCGCTCCCTGACCTGTGAGGTTGTCTCCGGCTCGTCCGGCTCGCCGGTTCTGCGGGTCAATCAGGGGCGGGCAGAGGTTGTGGCGGTGATTTCGGCCAGCGCCCAGAACCATGACGGCGACATTTCCCTTGCGGTGATGCTGGAGGGGCATCTTGATACGCTCATGGCACAGTATCAGCGTGGCGCATCGGCCCCTGCCGCCGTGACCGCCCTTGGCGGTACGCCGTCGTTCGTCCTTCAGGGGGCGGATGCGCGGGACAACATCGGTGCTCGATTTATTCGGCCCTAGTCGAAGGGGTCTTGAAACCCGATTTCCGCCTTCCCAAATCAGTCCTGTCGGTGCCGCCAAGCGGGCCGATACCCGTAACCGGGCCTGCGCCTGACCATCAGGGCAGCCCAAATTATCGTTATCGCTCAATGGAGGATGACCCATGCGAACCTATGATTTTTCCCCCCTCTACCGTGCCACCGTCGGCTTTGACCGCGTGGCGGACATGCTGGACCGCGTTCTGACGCAGGATTCCACGCAGTCGACCTACCCGCCCTACAACATCGAAAAGCTGGACGAGAATTCTTACCGGATCTCTGTCGCCGTGGCTGGGTTTTCGGACGCCGATCTGAACGTGGAGCAGCGCGAGCATCAGCTTGTCGTCTCGGCCAAGCGTGAGAAGGACGAGGACGCCCGCACCTATCTGCACCGTGGCATCGCCACGCGCGCGTTTGAAAAGCGCTTCCAACTGGCCGACCATGTCCGCGTGACGGGTGCGGTGGCCGAGCACGGGATGCTGCACATCGACCTCGTGCGCGAGGTGCCCGAGGCGCTGAAGCCGCGCCGGATCGAGATCGGGACCAGCGGCGCCAAGGCGATTGAGGGCGACACCGTCGAAGCCTGATTTACTGCACGCAAAGAAGTGGGGGGCGATCCGTTTGGGTCGCCCTTTTTCATGCCAGCTTCAAGCGCCGGGGGCGGGTGCCTTTGCGTTCGATGCGACGGGCGGGCTCCATTCCCAGGCAGTGATCCAGCAATCGGCGCGCGGCAGCATGTTGGCGCGACAGGCTTTGGGTGGTCACCAGCATGCTTTCAACCCAGCACCCGGCGGCTTGGATGATCGAGTGCCGTTCCATCACCACGTTATAGTAGCTGGCGGATTTGCGCCCCCGCATACGTCGGATCCCGTTGGACCCGATCAGCTTTACCGCGGGGACCAGAACCTCTTCCTCGGTGTGGGGAATGCTTTGCAGGACGCGGTGTTGGGGGGAGGTGATCAGCGGCTCCGCCGGAAGGTTGTCGCCCAAAGCGCCGGCGGGGATCAGGATGGGTTTGCCGGGATCGTCGCGGTGCGAAAAGTGGATGGTTTCGCGCACAAGAAGGCGGATCGCCTGCCACCCGTTGTCCTTGGTCCATATGATATCATCGGGGCGCAGATCTTCAATCGCGACGTCACCGCGTTCGGTGCGGATCGGCGTGCCTTCCAGAACGCAGACCGGGCCGGCGGAATAGGCAAAGTTGGAGGGGCCGATGTCTTCCCGCTCGAAATCCACTAACCGCAGGGTGTCGCCATTGTCGAAGGTGATGACGGTCGTGTCGTCGCCTGACATTCGGTCCAGCACATCCTGGTAGCTGGTGATTTCGGCCATATCAAAGGCGATGATGTCGTTAGAGCTGAAATTCAGGATGCGGTCACTGCCGTGCCCGTCGCGGATGACGAAGGTATCGGTTCCCTCGCCGGCGCGCATCGTATCGTCGCCTTCGCCGCCCTCGATGGTATCGTTGCCTTTGCCTGCGGTGATGGAATCGTTGCCCGCGCCGCCGCTCAGCGCATCGTTATCTTCCCCGCCGTCGATGGTATCATTGCCCTCGCCGCCGTAGATGACGTCGGCGCCTTTGTCGCCGAAGATCGTGTCGTCGCCGTCCCCGCCGGAAACTGTGTCGTTTCCTTCGCCTGCGTCGATGGTGTCGTTTCCGCCGCCGCCGTAGACTTCGTCGTTGTCTTCACCCGCTCTGACGGAATCGTTGCCCTCGTTGGCGAAGATCGTATCGGCGCCTTTGTCACCTTCAATGGTGTCGTCGCCGCTGCTGGCGGCGATGTAGTCGTCGCCCTCTCCGCCATCGAGCGAGCTGGCGTCGCCGTTGGCATACATCTCGTCGTTGCCTTCGCCGCCCTGCATGGTGCTGTTGCCGTGGTCGTCGATCAGGGTGTCATCACCCTTCCCCCCCTCGAGCTGGTCGTCGCCGAGGCCGCCATCCATGCTGTCGTTGCCTTCGTCGCCTTTCAGCGTGTCATTGCCAGACCCGCCGTCGATGCTGTCGTTGCCCTTTTTACCGTCAAGCTGATCATTGCCACCTTCGCCATTGATGGTGTCGTCGTTGTCGGTGCCGTCGAGGTTGTTGCCGTTGTTGTCGCCATTGATCGTGGCCATGCCGAAAGGTCCCGCTGTGCGTTCTGAACTTGGGCAACAGAAGCGGGGTAACGATCTAAAACTGTCTTAAAATGGGGCGTCTAAATGCAGCGAATTTGACTCAAAACCACTGGCCGGGCTCCATCAGGCCCAGTTCCATCAATTGCATGGAGGACCAGTGGAACTGGACCGATTTGTGCCAGCGGAAGTCAGGGATGTCGTGGCGAGACCCGGGGTTGGTCCGCAGCGCCTTGGCCACCCGGAACGAACAGATCGTCGCCGAAAGGGAATGGTGCCAGGGGCAGGAATAGGTGTTCAGCTCTTCATCGGACAGGGTGTGGTCTTCGCGCAGAGTGAGGCCCGGCGCTGCGCGGAACAGGCCCACGCGGTCAATCTTGCGCTTGGGTTTGGCGACGTGTTCTTCGAACCGCCACCGCAGGCCGCCATAGAAATTCAACTGGCGGTCCATGACCTCGTCTTGCTCGGGCCCGCCGCGCCGAGTTTCGGCGTAATAGCCGGAGCTGTCCAGCAACGCGCCGTCTAGATCAACGGCGTTGGGATGCGCGGACAAATCGCCCGCGTAGAGGTCAACCACGTAGGTCAGCACAGACTCGCGCCGTTCTTCCATCACCCAGGTGACCAATTCGCCGATCGTCCGGTCTTCGCAGAACGGGAAGAAAAGGTATTCGCCGTTATAGCAGTAGTGGATCCACTCGCCCGGCGCTTTCTCGATCAGCGCATTCACGATGTCCTGTGTCGCGCCCGGCTGGCGCGAGGGGTGGCGGATGACGTATTGCAGGCATTTCGTGTTTTTGGGGGCATCGGGCACCTCTACCTCTTCCGGGGCGAGGATGAAGATCCCTTTGAACGCCAGCGAGTGCAGATGATCCAGGCTTGAGGCAAGCTCTACCCTGTCCTCCGCAATCAGCACGGCGAAAGGCCCTTTGCCGAACGTCGTTGCGGGGGCGGCCTTGAAGCTGGAAAGAGTCTCGAAATTCATGGGTGTCAGCTGCTCGGTGCTTTTGGCGACAAGATGCCTGCGCCGTCCTGATTTTGCAATTGCGCCGTTGGTTGAACCGCAAGCATCCGCACGATACACCCCATCCGTTGCGATTTCCTTGATCCTGCGTGAGGCGCCCCGATGACCAAGAAGCTGTTCGTGAAGACCTATGGCTGTCAGATGAACGTCTATGACAGTGAGCGCATGGCCGAGGCTTTGGGCGGCGAGGGGTATGAACAGGTCGCCAGCCCCGACGGCGCTGACATGATCCTGCTCAACACCTGCCACATCCGCGAGAAGGCGGCAGAGAAGATGTATTCGGAGCTGGGGCGCCTGCGCCCCCTGCGCGATGCCAACCCGGATCTGAAGATCGGCGTGGCGGGCTGCGTGGCCCAGGCCGAGGGTGAAGAGATCATGCGCCGCCAGCCGTTGGTGGATCTGGTCGTGGGGCCACAGACCTACCACCGGTTGCCGAAAATGATGGAAGCGGTGAACGCGGGCGAAAAGGCCCTCGACACAGACTTCCCCGAAGAAGACAAATTCACCAAGCTCCCCAAGGCGCGCGCCACACGCGGCCCGACGGCATTTCTGACGGTGCAGGAAGGCTGCGATAAGTTCTGCGCGTTCTGCGTGGTGCCTTACACGCGCGGCGCCGAGGTTTCGCGCCCCGCGGATCGGTTGATGGGGGAGGCGCGGGACCTAGTGGCGCGCGGCGTGCGCGAGATCACGCTTCTGGGTCAGAACGTGAATGCCTATCGCAACGGCGACTACGGCCTTGCGCGGTTGATCCGCGAGATGGCGGAGATCGACGGGCTGGACCGGTTGCGGTTCACCACATCCCATCCCAACGACATGGAAGATGATCTGATCGCCGCCCACGGCGATTGCCCCGAACTGATGCCCTACTTGCATCTGCCCGTACAGGCGGGGTCCGACACGGTCCTGAAGGCGATGAACCGAAAGCACACGGCCGAGGAGTATATCCGCCTGATCGAACGCATCCGCGCCGCGCGCTCGGACCTGCACCTTTCAGGCGATTTCATCGTCGGTTTCCCTGGCGAAACGGAGGCGGATTTCCAGGCCACGCTCGATCTGGTCGAAACCGTTGGCTATGGCACGGCCTATTCCTTCAAGTACTCCGCCCGCCCCGGCACCCCGGCGGCAGAGCGCAAAGGGCAGGTTAGCGAAGCTGAGGCCAGTGAACGGCTACAACGGCTGCAAGCGCTTCTGACAAAGCAGCAGTGCGCCGCGCAGGACGCCATGGTCGGACGCCGCGTGAAGGTGCTGTTTGAGAAGCCGGGCCGCAATCCGGGACAGATGATCGGCAAGTCCGACTACCTGCACTCCGTCCATGTCGACGGCCCCGAGGATCTGCGCGGGCAGATCGCCGAGGTCGAGATTGTGGAAAGCAAGACCAACTCCCTGACCGGGCGGCTGGTCTAAGGGCGGGCAAAGCGCCCGCCCCCCTGCCTTAGCGCGGCGGGTTCTGCGCGATGATCTGATGCATCACCTGCACGGCGCGGTCCGGGCGGTCGACCGTGCTGGCGTCGCGGCAGACACGCTCGCCGATGGCGTGGGCTTCAGGGAAAGTGTAGCCGACGCTCACGAGGCTATCGATGAAGATCGGATTGGGCCGGTCCCAGATGACTTCGCTCCACGGACCCCGGAAGCAGCTTACGGTGACTTGGACCGTGTTGACGACGGTCGGGTAGTGGTAGCCGGTCGCCGCCGCCGGTGCGACGGAAGCAAGCAGAAGTGCGCCCCCAAGGGCGGCAAATGCGATTTTGTTTTTCATTTCTATTCCCCAGATTTACCGAAGCCGCGTAGATCCAAGGGCCAAAACCCAAGTGCAGAGATCCAAGATCCGACTCCGAATGTGCCAAGAGGTTAACACAACGTTAACGCTTGGCCGCCATCACATTTTCAGGGCTGGTTAAGATTCGGAAATCGCGGAAACAAACCCGACCGATTCGCCGGATCGTCGCGAAACCGGGAACAGTGTGGCAATTATTTTGAGCAAGGGGGGACTACATTTAGGGGCTTCCGTTCGCCAACAGGCAAAAATGGCCGAATCGTTCCCCTGCTGTTTCCGAATCCGCAACCCAAGCGCGAATAAAGCTCTTCCCAACTGGGGATAAGTTGCTATCCTTCTGAAATCTACGCGTTTTCTGAATCGGCGCTGCAAGCTGACCGGAACAATGCAGGAATCATTTGATCGAAGCCTTGGGCGCATCAGGCGCCTCTTGGGTTCGGAACTAAGGGGGATGCACGAGTGATTGACGCTCTGACACGCGGTTTGACGCGGGGACTGACTAGCACGCTTGGCGTCACTGCCCTGGTTGCGGGGGCGTTCATTGCCACCTCGACGCCGGCAGCGGCTCAACAGCAGATTATCGTAAGTGGCACGGTTCAGCCGGGCCTGTGGGTGGACCCCGATGGGTGTCTGCACTGGGTCGCCGACGGCGGCATCGAGGGCTACATGGAAGGCCGCGTGAACCCGCACAACGGCATGCCTGTGTGTCTGGATGTGAACGCCTGCGGCGTCGCGAACACCGATACGATGTTTCACACCGACAGTGCGCGTCTGACCGGCTCGGGCCGTCAGTACCTGCAGCAATTCTTCACCCAGGCCGGCGCCTATGCCTATGCCATCTACGGCCACACCGACAGCCGCGCATCGGACGAATACAACATGCGTCTGAGCGAGCGTCGCGCCGCCGCCGTCGCGAACGTTGCCCGTTCCGTCGGTGCCCGTGTCGCCCGTGAGATCGGCTACGGCGAGCGTCGTCCGGTTGCGCCGAACAACTCGGCTGCAAACATGCAGCGCAACCGTCGCGTTGAAATCGTGTGCTACCGCTGAGGCGGAGGAAGGGACTACAAGATGAACATGTTTAAACTTCCTTTGCTGATGGCTTTCCCGCTCGCCCTGATGGGCTGCGTGGAAGGCGTTGGTCCGGCCCGCACGGGTCCCAACGGTGAGCCGCCGGTGATTGCCATCGGCGAAGACCGGGGCCGCGATTCCGGCTCGCTCTCGCGGCTTGAGGCGGGGATCTACATCGACCCCGATGGCTGCCACATCTGGATGATCGACGACGGCCTCGAAGGCTACTGGTCGCGCCGCCTGGACCCCCGCTCGGGTCTGCCGGTCTGCACCGAGCCCGCGCCGCGCGGGTCGGTCATTGGCGATTACAGCTCGGGCAGCCCCGGCATCCCGGACTTCGTGCCGCGCGTCCGTTAACGGCGCGTCCAACGGATGATCGAAACAGTCGGGCGGCTCTTGGGTCGCCCGTTTTTTTTGTCGGCACATTTGCACTGGAAATGGGCAGGTATGGCGTGCCGAATGCCCCGCACACACAAAATATTGGAGCCAAGCCCGTTTGTGATGTGGACAACGCGTTTGCTCAACGCCAGAATCGAACGTAACAGGCGCCTCGGGTGGTCCGGGACGCATCAGCCCCACCGGAGAAGTCTTTGGCAATCAACACGCTGCCCCCCTCGGACCCGTCCAGCGCCCCCTCTGTTGCCCCCGAATCTCTGGAACGCACCATTGAGTTTTCCGACAATCGCCTGCTGATCGAGCTATGCGGAGAGTACGACCGCAACCTTGCGCAGGTCGAGCAGTTGCTCTCGGTCCAGATCAACCGACGCGGCAACCTCCTCGCGATCTTGGGCGAGGCGCGCGACCGCGCGGCGGCGATCCTTCAGGGCCTCTATGAGCGGCTGGAGCAGGGAAAAACGGTCGAACCCGGTGACATCGACGCGGCCGTCCGCATGGGCGGATCGGCCGACGGCACCGGCGTGCGCGACGGCGACCAGATCGAGATGTTCAAAGGCGGCACGCTGGAAATCGGCACCCGCAAGAAGACGGTCGAGCCGCGCACCCAGGCACAGCAGGACTATGTCCGCGCGCTCTACAGCAACGAGCTGGCCTTCGGGATCGGCCCAGCAGGCACCGGCAAGACCTACATCGCCGTGGCCGTTGCGGTGAACCAGATGATGTCCGGCCATGTTGACAAGATCATCCTCAGCCGCCCTGCGGTGGAAGCGGGCGAACGCCTGGGCTTTCTGCCCGGCGACATGAAGGACAAGGTCGATCCTTACATGCAGCCGCTTTATGACGCGCTGAATGATTTCCTGCCGGGCAAACAGCTCGCGAAACTAATCGAGGAAAAGACCATCGAGATCGCGCCGCTGGCCTTCATGCGCGGGCGGACGCTGTCGAATGCCTACGTGGTACTGGACGAGGCGCAGAATGCCACGTCCATGCAGATGAAGATGTTCCTGACCCGGTTGGGGCAGGGATCGCGCATGGTGATCACCGGTGACCGCACCCAGGTCGACCTGCCGCGCGGTGTCACCTCGGGTCTGTCTGACGCGGAGCGGATCCTGAAGGACGTCTCAGGCATCAGTTTCAATTACTTCACCGCCAAAGATGTCGTCCGCCACCATATGGTTGCCAAGATCATCCAAGCCTACGACAAGGACGGCCCTGTCGGGTAGCGCCGCGCGACCTATGTGTCGCGCATGGCGCAGATCGACCAAGTTGAAGTGACATCTGAACAGGCCTTGTGGGATTGGATGGCGGCCAACCACTCGGGCCCCTCTGTCTGGCTTGTGACGTGGAAAGCAGCACATCCGGGCAAGTATCTGAGCCGGTCACAAGTCTTGGATGCGTTGATCGCCCACGGCTGGATCGACGGGCGGCGGATGAAGCTTGATGACGAAAGGACCATGCAGTTGATCGCGCCGCGCGCGGCGCAGGTCTGGGCGCGGACCTACAAGGACCGGGCCGAGCGGTTGATCGCAGAGGGCCGAATGCGGGCACCGGGCCTGGCGGCGTTGGAAGCCGCCAAAGCCAGCGGGCTTTGGTCCGCCTCGGACGGGATTGATGATTTGGAAGTCCCCGAGGATCTGCGTGCTGCACTTGATGAACGTCGCGCCAGCCCCTGGTTTGATGCGTCTGCGCCGTCGTACCGGCGAAATGTGCTGCGCTTCATGGCGGGCGCAAAGCGGGCAGAGACACGGGCTAAACGCATCGGCATCATCGCCGATCACGCCGCGCGGGGCGAGAAGGTGCCGCAGTACTAGGCGTTTAGCCGTCGGTCTCGCGTTTGCGCAGCAGCCAGGAGACTGTGATCCACCCGATGAAGGTGAGCGCCAGGCCAAGTTCAAGGTGCTGAAAATCGGCGATCGCGCTGCTGATGTTGATCAGGGAACCCGTATTTTGCATTGGCCTGCCTTACCTGTTGTGATTCTCGGACGAGCTACAGGGTGTCGAAACAATGTGGTTAAATTGGGGCGTTTGTTTCGGGGGCAAGGCCAGCGGTTCCGTCACGAACGTTGCTTTGGCGGCCCGCGCATCCTAAGCCCGCGCCATGGAGATCGATGTGCTGATTGAGGCGCCGGAGTGGGACGCGTTGGACCTTGAGGGGTTGGCCCAGGCCGCGTGCATTGCTGCGCTGCGGGATCTGTCCCTGAACCCCACCGATTTTTCCCTTTCAATCCTCGCCTGCGATGACGCGCGCATCGCCACCCTGAACGGCGATTTCCGCGCCAAGCCCACGCCCACCAACGTGCTCAGCTGGCCCGCAGAGGACCGCGCGCCTGACACGCCCGGCGCGATGCCCGACCTTGAAGACCTGCCAAATGAGCTGGGGGACCTTGCCCTTGCCTTCGAAACCTGCGCGCGCGAGGCGCGGGACGGCGGTAAACCGCTGGCCCATCATCTGAGCCATTTGCTGGTGCATGGCCTACTCCATTGCCTTGGATTTGATCATGAAACCGACGCGGACGCCGATCTAATGGAGGCGACGGAAACGCGGATACTTGCCAGACTGGGGGTCCCTGACCCATATTAGGACCAACGGGCAATTCCGGCCCGGTTTTCTGTTGGAAAGGAGCCATGAGCTCAAACCCTGATCCGTCGTCTCCCGCGGCGCGTGGCGCGCCCTCAAACGAGTTTGAGACCGACGAAGAAGCCCCGGCCCAAAGGCCCGGGTTCTTTGCCCGCATTTTTGGCGCAGACGCGTCGGGACCCAACCCCGATGCTGATGTTCTGACCAGTGACACCTCCAGCCCCCAAACCATAGGCCCCCGGCTGCCGGGCATCTCCAACCTTCGGCGCATGCGGGTTGAGGATGTGGCAATCCCGAGGGCCGAGATCACATCGGTGGCCAGCGACACCAACCTGCCCGATCTTGTGCAGGTGTTCCGCGACAGTGGCCTCACGCGGTTGCCCGTTTACGACGGCACGCTGGACGAGCCCATTGGCCTCGTCCACCTCAAGGATATCGCCCTTCGGTATGGGTTCAACGGTGACGATGAGCCCTTCACCCTGTCCGAGTCCCTGCGTCCGGTCCTCTATGTGCCACCGTCGATGCCCATTGGCGTGTTATTGACCAAGATGCAGGCGGACCGGACCCACATGGCGTTGGTGATCGATGAATATGGCGGTGTGGACGGCTTGCTGACCATCGAAGACCTAATCGAGCAGGTCATCGGCGAGATCGAAGATGAACACGACATCGAAGAGGCGCAGCCTTGGGTCCGGGAAGAGGATGGCGCGTTCCTGGCGCTCGCACGCGCCCCGCTGGATGATTTCGAATCCGAGATCGGCATGGAATTGGTCGATGAGGAGGAAGAAGAAGAGGTCGATACACTGGGTGGTTTGGTCTTCCTTTTGACGGGCCGTGTCCCCGCGCGCGGCGAAGTGGTGCCGCATCCTTCGGGCGTGGAGTTCGAGGTGATCGATGCCGACCCCCGCCGCATCAAACGATTGCGCGTTCGCCTGCCGTCCGAGGCCGCTGAGTGACATCACTCGGGCGCTGGCAGGCTCGGGCGCTGGCGGCCTTCGCGGGGGGCGCTGCAGCGCTTGCTTTGCCGCCCTTTGACGCCTGGTTTGCGATTTTTCCGGCGTTTGCGTTGGTCTCGGCCCTGGTGGCCACGGCGCCGGATGCCCGGGCGGCGGCCCTTCGGGCCTGGGCGGCGGGCGCCGGGTGGTTCGCCGTCTCCATGCATTGGATTGTGCAGCCGTTCTTCGTGGATGCCGCCGTGACAGGTTGGATGGCGCCATTTGCGCTGATCCTGCTGGCGGGTGGTCTGGCGCTGTTCTGGGGACTGGCTGGATGGCTCTCTGCCCGGCTCGCCAATGGCCCATGGCGCACGCTGGTCTTCGCGGGGCTCCTGACCCTGACCGAGGCCTTGCGCGGCCACATCTTCACGGGCCTGCCTTGGGCGCAGCCCGGCCATGGGCTTGTAGGGAGCGAAGCGCTTGCGTTTTCGGCTTACGGCGGGTCACACGGCCTGACTTTGCTGGTGCTGACGCTGTCTGCTGCAACCGCCGCATTGTTCGTTTTGCAAAGAGCGGCTTGGGCCTGTGTCCCGCTGGTCATCGGCTTGGCCGCAGGGTCGTTTTCTTTGGCAGTGCCCACCACCATCGCAGTCCCCGCACAAGACGCGCCCGTTGTGCGCATCGTGCAGATCAACGCGCCGCAACATCTGAAATGGCAAAGCGACATGATCCCGGTGTTCTTCGACCGGGGCCTGACCCTCACGGCCAGCGCGCCGGGCCCCCTCGGCCCGCCGGACCTGATCATCTGGCCCGAGACCAGTCTGCCCACCCTCCTTGGCCGATCTGACGACGCACGCGCTCGTATCAGTGAGGCCGCCGGCGCGGCTGACGTGTTGATCGGCGCGCAACGCTATGCCGGGCTGGAGCCGCGCAACATATTGGCGCATCTGGACCCGAACGGCGGCATTGCCAGCCTGTATGACAAACATCACCTCGTGCCGTTTGGCGAATATATGCCCTTGCGGGGATTGGCGGATCAGCTTGGCCTGCAAGGCCTCGCGCAGCAGCTATCGGGCGGCTACCGGCCTGGCGACGGCCCCACGCTGATCGATCTGGGGGCGTTTGGCCAAGCCTTCCCGATGATCTGTTACGAGGCGATCTTTCCGCACTACATCCGCGACGTCGCGCGCCCCGACTGGATGGTGCAAGTCACCAATGATGCGTGGTTTGGCAGCTTCGCCATGCCCTATCAGCACCTCGCGCTGGCGCGGCTTCGTGCAGCCGAACAGGGGCTCCCGCTGATCCGGGCGGCGAACACCGGCGTTTCGGCGGTGATCGATGCACGGGGCACCGTGACCCACGCCTTGCCGATGGACACCCAAGGCGTGCTCGACGCGCGCCTGCCGCAGGCCTTGCCGCCCACGCTTTATACGCGCACAGGCGACCTGCCCGCGCTTCTTTTTGCGGTTTTTGCCACATTAGTCGGAATTGCCTTTGCGCGGCGGCTTACCCCCCATTGAACCCGGCTCGAAAGCGGCGTAAGCGGCGTCAATCTCCCCACAACGGCTTCCTGGCGTGGGGGAAACTTCAATGGAGCACTTCCCATGGCGCGTAATAACTACCTGTTCACTTCGGAATCCGTTTCCGAGGGCCACCCCGATAAAGTCTGCGACCGGATCTCTGACGCGATCCTGGACGCGTTTCTGTCGGAAGAGCCCGAGGCACGCGTGGCGTGCGAGACTTTCGCCACCACCAACCGCGTCGTGATCGGCGGCGAAGTCGGCCTGAGCGATCAGGACAAGCTGGCCGAATACATGGGCAAGGTTGATCCCATCGTGCGGGCCTGCATCAAGGACATCGGCTACGAGCAGGACAAGTTCCACCACGAGACCGTGGAAATCACCAACCTGCTGCACGAACAATCCGCCCATATCGCCCAGGGCGTGGATGCGGCCGAAGACAAGGACGAAGGCGCCGGCGACCAAGGCATCATGTTCGGCTACGCCGTGGCTGAAACGCCCGAGTTGATGCCCGCCCCCATCCACTATGCACACGCGATCCTGAAGCGCCTGGCCGAGGTGCGTAAATCCGGCGAGCAGGCCGTGCTTGGCCCCGACGCCAAGTCGCAGCTGTCGGTGCGTTATGAAGACGGCAAGCCTGTTGGCGTGACGTCGATCGTGTTGTCGACCCAGCACCTTGACGCGTCGCTGTCCTCTGACGACGTGCGCGCGATTGTTGAGCCCTATATTCGCGGCGAACTGCCCGAGGGCTGGATTTCTGCCGAGACCGAATGGCACGTGAACCCGACCGGCAAGTTCGTCATCGGCGGGCCCGATGGCGACGCGGGCCTGACGGGTCGCAAGATCATCGTGGACACCTACGGTGGCGCGGCCCCCCACGGCGGCGGCGCGTTTTCGGGCAAAGATCCCACCAAGGTGGACCGCTCGGCGGCCTATGCCTCGCGCTATCTGGCGAAAAACGTTGTGGCTGCGGGTCTGGCCCATCGCTGTACGATCCAACTCAGCTACGCCATCGGCGTGGCCAAGCCGCTGTCGATCTATTGCGACACGCATCAGACGGGCCAGGTCCACGAGGCCGAGATCGAGCGCGCGTTGGAGCAGGTCATGGACCTGACGCCCCGCGGCATCCGCACGCACCTGGGCATGAACCGCCCGATCTATGCCCGCACCGCAGCCTACGGCCACTTTGGCCGCGCGCCGGAGGCCGACGGCGGCTTCTCGTGGGAGAAGACCGACCTGGCCGACGCGATCAAAGCGGCGCTGTAAAACGCGTCTCGCCCCTCCGCGATGTCGGAGGGGCGGCACATTCTGTGTCATGACAGATCCCCACCCAAACCGTCCCCACCGCAACTTCTATGGCCGCCGCAAGGGCCATGACCTGCGCGATAGCCAGGAACGCTACCTGGCGGAGGATCTGGCGCGTTTGTCGCCCGGGGCGGTCGATTGGGACGTGAACCCCGACCGCGTGCCGCTGGATTTGGCGGAGCGGTTCGGCGGGAGGGACGTCTGGCTGGAAGTGGGTTTTGGCGGCGGAGAGCACTTGGTGCATCAGGCCGCCCGCAACCCCGACATCGCGATCATCGGGTGCGAGCCCTATATCAACGGCGTTGCCATGCTGCTCGGCAAGATCCGCGCCGCGGGGGTCAGCAACCTCGCGGTTTATCCTGGCGATGCGCGGGATTTGTTCGATGTGCTGCCCGAGGGTTCTGTCGCGAAGGCGTTTCTTCTTTATCCCGACCCCTGGCCAAAAGCGCGTCACCACCGACGCCGCTTCGTGACGCCGGAGCACCTGGCGCCGCTTCATCGGGCGCTGAAGGACGGCGCCGAGTTTCGCGTCGCAACAGACATCAAAGACTACGTGCGGCAGACGATGGAGGAGGTTCCGAAGGCTGGGTTCGAGTGGATGGCCGAGAGTGCTTCGGATTGGCGACAGCCTTGGGGCGACTGGCTATCGACGCGGTACGAGCAGAAGGCGCTGCGCGAGGGCCGGGTGCCTCATTACATGACGTTCCGCAAGCGGTAAGCGTTGCTGAGGGGGCCAGCCCCCTCTGCGCATCCTTTGGGATGCGCCCACCCCCGGAGTTTTTCTAGCAAGATGAAAGGGGAGGGTCCGCGCGTTTGGGGAGTGGACGCCCGCGAGGCCTGCGTCTATCTCTGCCGCGACCCTGACCGAGAGGCTACGTAGATGTCTGCACACGGCGACCCCAAACCGATGACGGCCCGCAAGGGCGGTGCCTTGAAGGGCACGGCGGAGGTGCCGGGCGACAAATCGATCTCGCACCGCTCGTTGATCTTCGGCGCCATGGCCGTGGGGGAGACCCGGGTGACGGGCTTGTTGGAGGGGCAGGATGTCTTGGACACGGCCTCTGCCATGCGGGCGTTCGGGGCAGAGGTCACGCGGGAAGAAGGCGGTACCTGGTCCATTCACGGCGTGGGCGTAGGCGGCTTTGCGGAGCCTGAGGACGTGTTGGATTGCGGCAACTCGGGCACCGGGGTGCGGTTGTTGATGGGGGCGATGGCGACGACGCCGATCAGTGTGACGTTTACCGGAGACGCCTCGTTGCGCTCTCGGCCTATGGCGCGGGTGACGGATCCGCTGGCTTTGTTCGGCACGCAGGCCTACGGGCGGGCGCAAGGGCGCTTGCCGATGACGCTGGTGGGCGCGGCAGAGCCGATGCCTGTCCGCTACACGACGCCCGTGCCCTCGGCGCAGGTGAAATCTGCGGTGCTCTTGGCGGGGCTGAATGCGCCGGGTGAAACCGTGGTGATCGAGGCCGAAGCCACGCGCGATCATTCAGAGCGGATGCTGGCAGGCTTTGGTGCGACGATCCGCACAGAGGTGACAGACGAGGGCCGGGTGATCACGCTGCAAGGCCAGCCAGAGCTGAGGCCCCAGACCATTGCCGTGCCCCGTGACCCGTCCTCGGCGGCCTTCCCCGTCTGTGCCGCGCTCATCACCGAAGGATCGGACGTGTTGGTACCCAACATTGGCCTCAACCCCACGCGTGCGGGCCTGTTCGAGACCCTGCGCGATATGGGCGCGGATCTGACCTATGAGAACCCGCGCGAAGAGGGCGGCGAACCCGTCGCCGACCTGCGCGCGCGCTTCTCGCCCAACATGCGCGGTATCGAGGTTCCGCCGGAACGCGCCGCCAGCATGATTGACGAATATCCGATCCTCTCCGTCGTCGCGGCCAATGCCGAGGGCGCAACGGTGATGCGCGGCGTGAAGGAGCTGCGGGTGAAAGAAAGCGACCGGATTGCCGCCATGGCGGACGGGCTGCGCTTAAACGGGATAGAGGTTGAGGACGGCCCCGATTGGTGGATCGTCCACGGGCGCGGTCCCGGCGGCATCAAGGGCGGGGCGATGGTCGCCACGCACCTCGACCACCGCATCGCGATGTCGTTCCTTTGCGCGGGCTTTGCCAGCCAGCAGGGCATCACCATCGACGATGCCGGGCCCATCGCTACGTCCTTCCCGATTTTCGAGCCGTTGATGCGGACCCTTGGGGCGCACTTGGATCTTGCGAAAGCTTAGCGGCCAGTGATCGCGCGCCCGATCTCTTCATGGGCGGCGCGCACGGCGGCGGGCAGATCGCGGGCGCCGCGCTCTCGGGTGCCATCGATGTCGCTTGGCCAGGCATAGGCCATAAGGATCCCCACCCGATCCGTCGCGGCGGCAAGCGCTGCGTAGTTGCGTGCAACCTCGGCCATGTCCTCGGAGGTGATCCCGGCCTCCGCGTGGTATTCGGTGTGGGTGCTGTCCATCACCAGGACCAATTCGATGTAGTTGGGCGTGTTGTTGATGACGGATCTCAGGTAATCCATGAACACCGGGTCATTCGCCGGGTCCCTAACCAGGTACCGGTTGAACCCCCAGTAATCGACGCCCCAGGCGATTTGGGGACGGAACCGCTCGCGGTAGGCGTCGATCACCATGGTCCGCGCGCCGGGCAAATCGGCCTGGATGCGTTGGGTGACGTTGTAGATGTTCCAGGTGTCGGCCCGCACCAGCGATGGCTCGTCGGCGACGTAAAGGATCAACGCCTCCGTCGGAACACCGCTTTGGGCAATCGCAAGGAGGGCCTGCTGCCACAGGTCATAGCTGCGCAACCGGCGCAGCGAAGTCTCCGTGCGGCGGAAGAAGAACGGCTCCACATGGTAGAGCGGGGTCATGCCCAGTTCCCAGGCGCGGGCCAGACGCGCGGCATCGGTGGCGATATCGCCCGAGGGGCAGACATGGGCGATGTTGGTGAACGGCGCGACCTCGGCGGCAAAATCCTCTCCCTTCGCCTCCAGCCCGCAGAGGATGCCGACATAGCCAAAATGGGTCTGGGCCGTAGACGGTGCCGGGGCCAGCGCAAGGGCGGCGAGAAGGGCGAGGCGGCGGATCAACCCGCGGGCTCCGCGAAGATGAGCGTGCGAGACCACCCGACCGCCCCGTGCCAGAACGCGAGGCTTGTGACCAGGCCGACAAGGACGCCGTAGGCCAGGCCAATGAACCACTCTGGATCGCCCACGAAAAACGGCATGACGCACAGGAGGCTCAAGGTGGTGGTGGTGAGGGGGGCGGACCACCAGGGCAAGCTGCGCACACGGGACTTCAGCAGGGCCAGAAGCGTGAAGGAGGCGCCCGTGAACAGGATGGCGACGCCCGCGCCGACGACGGCAAAGGCGAACGTGAAGGACACGATGGCCTGCGGCTCGGACCAGAGGCCTGTCAGCACCACGAGGCCCAGGATATGGAGGGCCAGGCCCGCCAGATAGGCCTGAAGCGCACCGCGCAGGATGTCTTTAGCTTGCATGGATCAAACGCTCCTCAACAGGGCGGTGCGCGGGCCCGGTGTCACATCGGGCAAGGCCCTCGCGAGCGGGTTCCGAGGACGGCCCCTTAATGTCCCATGCCAGGCCAAGCCGTTCAAGCGCACGGATGAACCAGAAACCGGGGTCAACTTGTCCCTGTTCCACGCCTAGTTGGGCGGAATGGGGGAAGGCGTGGTGGTTGCCGTGGAAGCTCTCCCCGAAGCTGAGAAGCCCAAGGCCGCGCAGGTTGTAGCCTTGAACGGGCAGGCCGCGCACCTCCCACCCCTGATGACCGCCCTTGTGGGCGGCGTGGCCCACGGCCCAATGGCCGATCAATGAGACCGCGATACGCAGGGACACGCCCCACAGGACCAGACCGATGCCGCCGAGGACGAACAAGACCAGCGACGGGATCAGCTGCTGCGCCATCCAGTGACGCTCCATCCATTGGTAGACGGGGTCATTGGCGATTTCGTCTTCGATCTCAAACCGGGGCGGGTGGGTCAGGCGAAACTCGCAATGCATCTGCCACCAGGCATCGCGCAGCGGCCCCGCGCCGTGGGAGGGGTGCGGCGGGCATTCTGTCTGCCTTTGGTGCCAATCGCGCATGTCGTGGGCGCGGATCATCCCGAAGGGGCCCGCCATGCCGACAAGTGTGCCGAGCCAAACCAGAAGCCGCTCCAACCCCTTGGGCGCGGTGAAGCTGCGGTGGATCAGCAAGCGATGCATGCCGACGGAATGGCCCGCGCAGAGCGTGATCGCAGACAGGATCAGGAAGGCCGCGACCCCGCCCCAGGACGGGAACACGGTCAGCGCGGCCACCCCGCCGGCCATATGCGCAAAGAGCCAAAGCGATTTTGCCGGGGACCAGAGGATGCGTCCTTGCGTGGCGGAGGTCTCGGCGCGCGCGAAGACGCGGTCTGTGTCGATCAGGCTCATTGCAGGGCTCCTTGTGGCTGAGCGTAATGCGCGCCGTCCGGCGTGCGGATTTCCCAGGCCAGCCCCAGGGCTGCGAGCCCGCGGATCACCCACCAGCCGGAGTCGATCTGGCCCGCGTGGTGGCCCATCCGGGCCGACCGGGGAAAGGCGTGGTGATTGTTGTGGAACGCCTCGCCGAAGGTGAAGAGGCCCCAGAACGGCAGGTTGCGCCCGTCGATGGCGATGTCGTCCTGGACGAACGGGCGCTCGCCGCTGGTATGCGCGAAGTGAACCGTCACCCAATGTCCCGCCAGGGACACAGCGATGCGCAGGCCGATGCCCCAAAGGACAAACCCGATGCCACCCACCGCGAATAGCGCGAGGGCAAGGGGCAGTTGCTGCCAGCGCCAGGTGGCCTCCAGCCAGCGGTAGAACCGATCTTCGGTCACGCGCGGCTCGATATGCAGGGCGGGGGGATGGTCGAGGCGCTGCTCACAATGCATCTGCCAGAGGGCGTCGCGCCACAGGCCCACGTCGTGCTTGGCGAAGGAATGGCAGTCAGGCTGCTGCTGTTGCCAATCGCGGATCTCGTGGATGTGGAACATGCCGATGGGGCCCGCCATGCCGACGAGGGTCCCGAGGTAGACGAGCACATGTTCCAGCCACAAGGGCGCGCTGAAACTGCGATGGATGAGCAGGCGATGCATGCCCACGGAATGGCCGAGGCACAGCGTCAGAAGCATCAGCGCGAAGGTGACGCCCGCGGCTTCCCAGGAGGGGAAGAAAACGACGCCGATAAGGCCTGCCAGTGCCATGCCACTGAACCACAAGGATTTCGCAGGCGCCCAGACCACGCGGCCCTGGGTGGCAGAGCTGTCGGGAAGGGGGGTTACACGATCCGTCTGTCTCAAGGTCATCACTTGCATCTCCACCCTTCATCATTTAATTAATAAGTGAAATCTCTATTTAACTGGTGAGTTAATTGGTGAAATATGTCAAGCCCTGATAAAGTCTTCGAAGCCCTGTCCTCGACCACGCGCCGAAAAATCCTTGCATATCTGCGGGATAGGCCCCTGCACGCCGGTGCCATCGCGGATCGGTTCGAGATGTCGAAGCCGGCGGTTTCCAAGCATCTGTCGATCCTCGAATCGGCGGGGCTGATCTGGCGCAAGCGTGAGGGTCAGTTCATTTTGTATGGGATGGAGCAGGACCAACTGGCCGGTCACCTGTGGACCTTCATGCAGGAAGTCTGCCCGCCATCGCGTGCGCTGCGCCGTGAGGTGCGTGAAGAAATGGAGGCTGCAGACGCCCCGGATGTCGCCTCTGCGCCTGATCCCACCGCTCCTTGACGCGTCCCACATAGCCTCTCAGGGTCACCCTGAGGGAAAGACGGGAGCGTCGCTTATGACCAAACACACCGGATCATGCCTGTGCGGGGCAGTGACCTACACGACGACGGGCCCCCTGCGGCCCGTGATCGCCTGCCATTGCACCCAATGCCGCAAGACCTCGGGCCATCACGTTGCCGCAACGTCCGTGGCGCGGGATGACCTGCAGATCGAGGGGGAGGTCACATGGTATGTGTCCTCGCCGACAGCGCGGCGCGGGTTCTGCGGCATCTGTGGCTCGAACCTTTTCTGGGACGGGGCGGGGGTGAACATGTCCATCTTCGCAGGCACGTTTGACGGCGATCCGGGGCTGACACTGGCCGCCCATATCTTCTGTGATGACAAGGGCAGCTATTACTCGATTGCCGACGATGTCCCCCAGGTCGGCGGCTACGATCCCGTGCTGACCACCCAGGTCAACCCTTGAACGCGGCGCGGGCGATCAAGGGCCTCGCGATGCTGACCGCCATGCTTTACAGCGGCCTCGCGTGGCTTTGGTATGTGGAGCTGATCCCCGGCGCGGGCGGCCTGCAACCCTTCGACTCGCGGTTTTTCGGCTATACGGCGGCAGAGGGGCAGGCCTATCTTGCGGCCCTCAGTGACGAAGCGCGTCAGGTCTACCTGAACGACGTGCGCATGCTCGATACGATCTTTCCCATCAGCCTTGCGGCCCTTCTGGGCTGGCTCCTGGTCCGTCTGGCACCCGGCCCTTGGGGGGCCTTGGCGGTGCTGCCCATCGCCTACCTCGGGGCGGATTTGCTGGAGAACGCCCGCGTGGCCGCCATCCTGCTGCACGCCGCGCCCACCGATCAGATGATCGAGGCCGCCAGCCAGGCAACCGTGGCGAAATACGGATTTTTGATAGTCACCGTGATTGCACTGGGGGCGGTGTTTGTGACAA
This sequence comes from Gymnodinialimonas sp., assembly GCF_059726805.1. NCBI lineage: Bacteria > Pseudomonadati > Pseudomonadota > Alphaproteobacteria > Rhodobacterales > Paracoccaceae > Gymnodinialimonas > Gymnodinialimonas sp. The sequence continues at coordinate 4,205,616 of NZ_AP041059.1, read as the reverse complement.
CCAAGCGGCCATGAGATTTACGGTTGCCATTGATGGGCCCGCTGCGGCGGGCAAGGGAACGATTGGCCGCGCGGTAGCGGATCATTTCGGGTTCGCACACCTCGATACGGGGCTGTTGTACCGCGCCGTGGGTGCGCGCGTTTTGCGTGGCGAGCGGGCGGAAGAGGCAGCACTTGCCCTTACGCCGGAGGATCTGGCCGACGCCCACGTGCTGCGCACCCCTGATGCGGCGCAGGCGGCCTCTAAGGTCGCAGTGATCCCCGAGGTGCGCGCCGCCCTGCTGGAGTTTCAGCGCGCCTTCGCCCACCGCATCGGCGGCGCCGTCCTGGACGGGCGCGATATCGGCACAACCATCTGCCCCCGGGCCGAGGTGAAGCTGTTTGTGACCGCCAGTGCCGAGATCCGCGCCAAGCGCCGCATGGATGAGCTTGCGAACCGGGGCATTGAAGCCGACTACGATCAGGTCCTGGCAGACGTCCGCGCGCGCGATGCCCGTGATACGGATCGCGCGACTTCCCCGATGCTCGCTGCCGAAGATGCCCTGACACTCGACACCAGCGAGATGTCCGCCGAGGCCGCGATTGCCGTGGCGATTGCAGCCGTGGAGGCCAAGCGCGGGTGAGTGAGACGGCGCAACTGATCGTGACCCGCGCCGGCGGATACGCAGATTACCTGCGCGCCTACCGTATTCTTGTCGATGACATCGAGATGGGTCGGATCAAGCGCAACAGCGAGCTGCACCTGACCATCCCCATCGGCCAACATGTGATCGGGGCCCGGATCGACTGGACCCGCGCGCAGCCCATCGTGATCGAGGCCCGCGCGGATGAGACGGTTCGCGTCGAAGTCTTCAACACCCATGGCGCGATGCGGTCGGACTATGCGATCACGGCGGGCCGCAACTCCTACCTGACCCTGCGCCTGGTCTAGGCCCCCACGCAGGCGTGACCGCGGGTGATCCAATCCACTCTAGGTCCTGCGCCCGGTTGCGGCTAGCCTGGGACAAAGCCCATGCCGCCGGAGGTCCCCATGCTGCGCGCCCTTGCCCTTGTTATGCTGACCCTTGCCGTGGTGGCCCCCGCCCATGCGCAACAGGTCACACCGCCGGAAATAGAAGCGGAAGTGGAAGGCCCCATGACCTTGCCCCGCATGGCCTCGATCCTCACCGCGATTGACGAGAACGCCACCGTCGAGGCGCAGGGCATCACGCTAACCATCGCGGGTATCCCGGTGACCGTCGTGGTGGACCCGCGCGCCAATCGGATGCGGGTTCTGGTGCCGATCTCTTCCTCTGCGGGGCTTTCCGAGGAAGACCTGATGCGCCTGATGCAGGCCAATTTCGACACCGCCTTGGATGCGCGCTATGCCGTCGCCCACGGTCGCCTTTGGTCCACCTTCATCCACCCGCTGGCCGAGCTGCAGACGGATCAACTGATCTCGGGCCTGGCACAGACCGTCACCTTGGCCCAGACCTATGGGGACACCTACACCTCTGGCGCGATCATGTTTCAGGGCGGGGACACGCGCAGCCTGATCGAGGGCCTGCAACAGTTGGGCGAAGAGCTTTAGGCACCCTCGTGGATTTGGCGCAACATGCCGTCGCCCGTTGGCCGCACGGGCGTGGTTGAGGATTCCCACACGCCCGCCCCCGCCCTAGACAGTCCCCATGGAATACAGGCGCGAAATCGACGGTTTGCGGACACTCGCGGTTGTGCCAGTGGTGATCTATCACCTGAAGATACCGCTCGGTGACGGCTATGTGCTGCCGGGCGGCTTCCTGGGCGTCGATGTTTTCTTCGTTCTCTCGGGCTTCCTGATCACCAAGATCATCCTTGAAGAGATGACCCGCACAGGCCGCTTCAGCCTGTCGAACTTCTACATCCGCCGCGCGCGCCGCATCCTGCCGGCGCTGTTTCTCGTGATCTTCGCCTCTGTCATTGCAGGCATCTTCATCCTCACACCGACCGAGATGGCCCGCCTGACCGAGTCTGCCATGGCGGCGCTTCTGTTTGTCAGCAACGGCTACTGGTTCTTCGAGCTGGAAAGCTACGGCGCCCCAGTCGGCCTGCTACAGCCATTGCTGCACACCTGGAGCCTCGCGATTGAAGAGCAGTTCTACCTCGTCTTCCCCCTTGTCTTGCTGCTCATCAAGCCTTCCCGCTGGCCTGTCATGGCTGCCGTGGTGCTGGTCGTGCTATTGATTGCGTCCCTCGTGGCGGCAGAGCGGACGACTGCCTTCCTGCAGCCGATGTCCTTCTACTCTCCGCTCAGCCGTGCGTGGGAAATGCTGGCGGGCGCATTGCTGGCGCTGGCTTTGACGCATTTCCCACAACGGGCCTCTCCACCCCCGATCCTGCGCATGGTCCTGCCCAAACTGGGCGTAGCGGTGCTGGTCATAAGCATGGTGGTGATCGATCTCGACGCCGTCGCGCATCCCGGGCTGGTCACAGCGCCCGTGGTCCTTGCAACCGTCGCGATCCTGTGGAGCGCGGGCGGCCTGGAGGTCACGACACGGGTGCTGTCCACCGGGCCATTCGTTTTCATCGGGCGGCTGTCTTACTCCCTCTACCTCTGGCACTTCCCGGTCTTCGCCTACGGCAGGCTGTCGACGGTAGAGGTCGTCGGTGCGGCGGACATGGCGGTTTGGCTGATCCTGACGCTGTTTCTGTCCGTGGCGGGGTACTACGTGGTGGAGCGCCCGTTCCGGCACAAACTCGACCAACGTATTGTCATGCTGAGCCTTTGCGGCGGGTTGATCGCGGTAACTTCGGTGTTTTTTCTGGGCACACGGACCGAGGTCCTAAGCGCCCACCGGGCCGCGCAACTGAGCGAGATCTACGGCGGGGACTTCTACGACAATGAGGTTCTCGACGCCCAAACCTGGGACCGGCTTAACGCTTTGGCAGAGCAGACCGAGGGCGCACGCGGGCCCAATGCGCGCCGCCCGTCCGATGATGAGATCCAGAGGCTGTGGTTTGAAGACCCCTCCGCCCTCAATATTCTGGTGATCGGCAATTCCCATTCCCGCGACATGTTCAACGCCATGGATATCGTGGCGGAACAGATCCCTCAGATTGAGGTCGCGCGCTTCGGAATGTTGACCCTCTTCCCTGACTTCCAGCGCGCCGAGATGCTGGCCACGCCCAATTTCGCAGCGGCGGATGTGGTCATGATCGCCTCCCGCTACAACGATCAGGGGTTGGACGCGGCGATGAACGCGCTGATTGATGACCTGTTGGACGCGGGCAAGACCGTGGTTCTGGTTGGGAATACGGCGGAATTCGAGACGCCCGGGCAGGTGCCCCTGTTCGACTACATCGCGCGCGGCGGAGCCGAGTTGGGGCCCATGGACGCCATAAATTCAATCGCATTTCAGGCCCAAAACCCCCGCGTTGATCCGTTGAACCAATCGCTCCGCCAGATCGCAGAGGCGCGCGGCGTTCACTACCTGTCGCGCCGCGCGCTGCTGTGTTCCAACGAGGCGCAGGTGTGCACCCTGCGCCTGCCGGGTGGCGGCAAGACGCTTTACGATTACGGCCATTGGACACTCTCCGGCGCGGCGTTGATCGCCGAGCGGATCGTGGCCACGGATTGGCTCGCGCCGGTTCTGGAAGCGGCCTGCGAGGGCCGCTCGGACGGGCCATGCGCGCGCTGAGACGTAGCGCCGCGCGGAACCGGAAGGCTTGGTGCGGCGCTCAGCCCTGGGGCACCATCATGTCTTCGACTTCCCGCTGAACGAGCGTCAGAAACGCCTTGGCCATGCCCGAGAAAGGCTGGCCACCGCCTGTCCGACGCCACAGCCGCTCAATCGCGCGATCGGCGAAGTCTTTCCAGCGCTGCTGGTCCACCGGGTCTTCGGTTTCCAGCCAATTATTAATCGCTTGGATGATGTCGTTGCGGTCTTCGCGCATCTCCAGAAGATGAATGCGCCGGTCCTCTTCCAGCCAGCGGCGGTTGAGGCCAAGGATGGTGCGCGTCGCCTCCCCCGCCGGGCTTTCGTTCTTGGCCCGCACGGTCGCGGCGCCTTGGAACAACACCCAATCCAGGTGCGGCTCCGGGTCCACGTCCACCGGGTTCAGGATCAGGGGCACCTCATCCGCCAGATCGCCGCCGGCGTCCGTAATCCAGATATCGCCTTCGGTCGGGAAGGCATTGAGTTTGCCTGCCCGGCTCAGCGGCGGGTCCTGCAGAAACGCGACCAGTTCGGCCTGGGTTTTCACATCGTCGGGGATGATCACCAGCGAGGATCGGACCTGATTGCAGTGCTGGCACGACAACACCAGGTTCTCCCACACCATCGCCAACCACCAGTAACCCGGGTGATCGACACCGGCCTTCTTGGCCTCTGACACGCCCCTCTTGGGGCGGTAATGCTCGATATCGGTGTCCTGGCTTCCGGCGATCTTGCTTTCGCAGTAAGCGCATTTGCCTTTGAACATCTCGCGCAGGGCTTCGCGCACATCGCGGTCGCGGTAGGCCTGAAACTCGTCGCTGCCCACGGTTTCGCCCCGTTCGATCATCTCGGCCACACGGCGCAATTCGCGCGGGCCCGCCGCGTTGGGGTCGGCGGGGTCAAGGGACGGGGGGCAGGGGGTACGCTCGACCTTGATCATCCGTCATCTCGCCGCGCGAAGAGGTTCGCAAACTCAGACTTCAACTCTGCCCGCCGCGGCGATGGCGCTTTCGTCGGCGCAACGGTGCGGCTTTTGGCCTTGTCTTTCAGCGCCTCCGCATAGGCCTGTTCGCGCAACGTCGTGCCGATCACCAAACCATCGTCAAGTTCCGCGCTGAGGCTCTGCATCTCGTCATGTTCAGAGGGCGACAGGTCTTCGATCCGCGCCGCAAGGCGGTTGAAGCGGATCAGGCGCGCGTCGGTCTCGGGGTCGGTCGAGCCCAGGCCAAAGAACTCCGACGTCAGGATCTGTTCGGCCCGCATGCCCCGGATCGAGGGCAGATCTTCGACCCGCTCCACAAGATCCGTCTCGCCCGCGCGGTGAAGCACGAAAACCTCACCGTCATACATGCCCCGCAGGCACAGCGGATCATGGGTCGTCACGATGAACTGGATCTTGGGGAAGGCCCGGCGCAGAAGCGTCATGATCTGCATTTTCCAACGCGGATGCAGGTGGGTCTCGATCTCGTCGATGAAAACGACCGCGCTGGCAAATTCGAGGTTGTCGAAATGGTACAGCATCTCGCGAATGATATCGCAGGTCATGGCGATGATGGATTTGAACCCAACGGAGAGGTCCTTCATCGCCACCCGCTGTCCGCCCTGGCGGATGTAGATGCGAGGCTCATCGGGGTCGTCTTCCCGCTCAAAATCATCGTCCCGGTCGAGCATCAGGATCTCGCGCAACGCACGCGCGGCGGCGTAGAACTGCGGGTCGGGCAGGGTGGACAGCCAGTGGATCGGGTTGGCGATCACATCGAGCGGGTCGAACATGGATTTGACCCGATGCGCAGGCGCCCGCAGGCGGCGGGACTTGCGAGAGGTGAAAAACCGACGCGGACCGTACCCGAGGATGACCTTGGCGCAGGTCTCATTGCCCTCAAACGCAGTCGCCTCGGCGGGGCCGTGGAGGGTGACGGGGGTATGTGCATCGAGGAACGACAGGTTGACCCGAACGGCATCCATCGTTTCGGACCATTCCGACGGATCAGGCCGGTGGATCAGACCGTTGGGTGTGATCGTCGTGTCATCAACCAGCGCGTCGAGCGCGGCGGTTTCCTTGACACCGATAATGGCCAGCGCCATCGCCTCTAGCACCGATGATTTGCCCGTCGCATTCTCCCCCAGCAGCAACATGCAGGGCGATTGCTCGGGGTCTTCGACGGTTTCCGGCAGATCGAAAGAGATCGTGCGCAGGGCCTTGAAGTTGGAGATTTCCACGCGCGTGATTGGGCGCAGGGCGTTGGGGAGGGTCTGGACGTCGGGTATGCGGGTGGGTTTGGGTTGGGCCAGCGCCTCGAAGTCCGCATGAATGACCGGTTGTTCTTGTGCTGCCACGGTTTCGAACTGCGCGGCCATGTCACCAAGGAATGCGCGGAAGTCGTCGCCGGGTAAACCGTAGAGCAGTTTAAGGAAGCTCTCAGCCGTATCCACCTCCATGCCGCGGTAATTCGCAAAGGACAGCACAGCTTGCGTGGCCGCGCCGCAATGGGGATCGGGGCCAAGATTAGCGCCGCGTGCGCACAAGTACGCGGGCGCGCCGTCTGAAACGAAGGCTTGCGCGTTTTTTGCCTCAAGGCTGACCGCCAATCCGAAGATGGCCGCTTTCCGCCCATTGATTAGCTGCTCGCGGTTCAGGTCCAGCACTTCAACAGTTGCGTGCCCCGCAGAGCTTGTCCAATTCACGGATCCGTCCAGACGAAACGACAGATGATCCCTAGGATCATGAAAGCAGGGATCAATCAGCAATTCCTGCTCGGTCCGCCGAAGATCCTCTATCCCCGCGAAAACCTCCCCGCGCGGGCCTTCGACGTAGAACCGATTGCCCTTATTCCGTTTGCAAGTTGGACAGATCCAAAGCAGATTTTCCCAGTCACTGGAAAGCCAAGCATATGCCAGGAAAGCGGTATGACCTTCCTCATCCTGAGCCAACGCTTCCGGGCGGTGGCGGCCAATGACCGCGTCGGTCCTGCCGAGGTAGGACGGCTTGCTTTTGATCGTTCTATTGGTGGTCCCCTCCTCGCAATAAGCACAGATCCCTTGGAAATTCTTCTCCATCTCGCCCCTGAAGGCGTCATCCTCATCCAGCCAACTGTTGTCTGGCAGGCGTCGCGTCTCGCCCTTCATCCCGGCCTCGCTGATAAAGGCCTCGACCTCACCCCGTGATTCCTCTGCCCGTTTGCTGAACAGGATCTCGGGCGGTTGCATGGTGCTGCGGTTGATGAAGCGCATGGCCGTCGCCTCCTATTGCAAGATCTGCAGAGCTTTGCGCAGCTCTGCGATGTGATGCGGGGTGTCGACCGGGCCCGTCTCGGTACCCTCGTGGAGCTTCCAATAGTTGTTGTGCGAAAAGAAGCTCCGCTTGTGCCCCTTCGCCACGGCGCCGTCTTCCAGCTTGGGCAGGACCGCGATGTCCCTAATGCCCGTCACTCCTGAATTCAGCCCAAAGACCTCCGCGACCGGGCCGGACACCAGATCGCCGGTCAATAACCCCTTCTCCTCGGAATAGAGGTTGGTCCAGCGGGTGTAGGCGAAAAGGGCCGCGTGATGCGGCACGCGGCGGTCCAGCGGCACGCGGCCTTTGTGGCGGGCGTAGGTGAAATGCGACAGCTGGGTCGTGCCGTCGAATTCCAGGGTCGGCGGGCAGGTCGGCAGCAACCGCCGGGCTTGGCGCGCACGCAGGTCGTCGTGGCTTTCGGCCATCAGAAACTCCGCATGGGTCAGGGGCGAGCCGAGGGTGATGAAATCACTGACGTTCCACTTGGCGCCCTGATCCTTGGCCTCCTCCAACGCCAGCGCCTGTTGGGCCTGGTAGGCATCGAGGTCCAGCGCACCGCCGCTGGCCTCGGCCTCGCGGATCATCTCCTCCAGCCGGTTCCGCTCGGGTTGGGGCATCTCGGACGGTGTGCCGTCCTTGAGCACAGTGTTGTACTTGGCGAACAGCATGGCGAGGATGTCATAGGCCACGATTGTGCCAAGCGAATGGGCGACGACGACGATCCTGTCGTACTCCTTGGACTGGATCAAACGATCCAACAGGTCGACGCCGGTCTGTCGGATGATATGGCGCTTCGCCACATTGGGCGGCCAGGCCTTCACGTAGCGGGCCACGTCGCCGAAGCGTTTGATCAGCACATTCGACACGAAGGCCGAGACCGCGAGGCCGAAGACGGCGGCGCCGATGATGACCCAGGGCCGGGTTTCCGCAGGCCTTGGCCACAGGCCCCAGATCCAGACCGCAAGGACGACCAGAGCGATGATCCAGAGCACCACCCAGGCGTGGAAAATCCGTCGCGGCACCTGCGTGCGCGGGTCGCGCAGCAGCAGATCGCGGATCCAGGTGGTCACATGCTCCCACGTGGTGCCCTGCATCATATGAGCCCAGTAATACTCGTAGAAATCCGTATAATTGCCGGCGCTGTCCGCCTCCGTCGTGATCCGCCTGAGCTCGGTCGAGCTGTTGCGCTGATCCGGCTTGGCCCAGGACGCATTGCCCGTTCGCCGCCCGCCGGTATCCGGGTCGGGCCGCGCGGGGTCAACGAGGCTGCTATCAGTGGTCCAAACGGACTTCACGAAGGCGTTGAGCGTTTGCATCGGGATCTGTTCGCCCATGCCGTGCAATATGACGATGGCTTGTTTCAAGAGGGCTCCGATTGAGAGGTTTGAAAAGGCAGGAGATCTGGAATGGGCTGGGGCTTTCTTAAGGCAAGGGGTGCCTATGCGGGGTTTTGTTCCTTAGAGGGCAATTGGCGGTCTCAGGAATTAGGGCGCGAAGGTCATCAATGAGCAAAACGTACCAGATTTTTTCGCGATCTCATCTGGAAATATGCAAGTCTCCGTTTTCGGGTCGGCATGATCGGTCCGTCGGGGTCTTAAGTGGGACCCGATGCAAGACCCGCGCCGGTTTACGCGTGCGGGGCTAGGGCGGTGCACAAATCTTAGGTGAATGCTCAAGCTTGAGCACCTATGTTAAGACATTGATATATTTACATATTCAGTTTTTCCTTAACGTTTTGTTAAGCACTTGACCGTGGGTCCGCGGGCAAGTGCGCTTGCTTTCGGAGCCGGAGGCTCGCTACGTTCAACGGCCATTCAGACGACACGCGAGGCGCGCTGTGGCCGAGAAGACATTCAAGGATGACCACCTGGGGTTCGAGACCCTCGGCGCGACGTTTACCAAGCTGGTGCAGTCGATGGAGGGGCCAAAGGTGATCTCCATCGAGGCCGGGTTCGGGCGGGGAAAGACGTTCTTTCGCGAACGCTGGGCCGGGCAATTGCGCGACGCAGGAGAGGTCGTCGTGGAGATTGACGCGCGCCAGTCCGACCATTCCGGCGATCCGGTGGTGACGTTCATCGGGGCGCTGGTGGGGGCATTGGGGGAGCCTAACGGTACGCGGGCCTTTAGTGAGTGCGGCTGAGCACGTTGTCAAAACGGTTAGCGGGTAAGCGACCCGACAAGAGTTTTCATCCCCGGGAGTGTCGGAGGTCAATTTGGAGTGGACTGCCAGTCGCGGGAGACTTTCAGCGGGTGGGATCGGCTTCTCAGATTGGGGGTCCCGTATGCCCGCCCATAAGATCGACGGTGACCGGCGGAAATGGAAAGCCAATTCCGGGCGTTTTCTGTTCCTGGATCACGCCGGCCAGATCGTTCTGCGCATATAAATCGACGCTTAAAGAGAACAGCAAAGGCCTGCGTTCAGTGCGAAGGTCGAGGTGCGTGGGAAGCAACCATTTCAGGCTCATTGTCTCGGAACGCTCGGTCTCTAGAAAGTCATCGTAACTTGCGAAGGTGAGACCTGATGCAAAGGGTTCCGGAAATTGGACCGTCGTCTCTTGGCCACGCATCAATTGCGTGCCGTGGATGTGAAGTTTGCTATTGTCAACAATGGCAAACTTGCTGTTGGGGGAGAGCGGTGGGGCAGTCAGGATGTCGTTGGAGACGAGGCAGGCGAACCGGTAGGGTTTGGTCCGTTTACCGAATGAGATTTCGCCTGTGACAACATCTTCCAAAGTGTCGGACCAATCGGGGACGGATTGAAACAGATCCTCGGACATCAAGATCAAATTGCAGTTGCTTTCAAAGAACAGCGCGAACGGCTTTACGGCGTTTCGGGCGATGAGCGTTGAGCCTGCCTTGAGAACATCTTGCCAAGCCCAATCCCTGGGAGGCTGGTTCATAAAATTGCCCCAGCCCGGAAAATCGTATTCGGGTAGCGATCTGGGCCAGTCCATCGTTGTTCCTGTCCGCCCAAGGACCGAGTCTGCGACGTGAGCCTTGAAAAATGATGTTCGCATTGGATGCCTTGGGTCTGAGGAGGCGTTAGGAAGAGGGTAGGGGAGCGATAAACCAATCGCAAATGATACCGTTGATTTGCACCCGGACCGGAATCAAGGCCGTAGGCCGCCGGTCCATCGCCGTCACGCCCCCTCGGGGCGGCGATTTGTTGAAGTTGGGTGCGACGAAGGGGCGGCGCGCTTCCTTGGCTGGCATAAAGTGAGGTGAATGGTGTTGGATCGCCACCCCGGCGTGACGGCGATGGACCGGCTTAGTGGGGAGGGCGGAGCGGTGGGTTTCACCCACCCTACGGGATTGCAGGGCGGGCCTTGCACATAAGGCAAACCCCAGCTATACGCGCGCCTGTCCAAGGCGATGTATAAATCGGGGGCGAAGGTACAGGCAGGTGGGATACGTCCCGCCTTCTTTCGTTTTCGGGTCATTGTCGTGGAAGAATGGACGGAACAACCGCGCTCAAGTAGCCCGAAGGGCGGTAGCGCAAAACAAATCAAGACCGGCGGAGACAACCGCGCGGCCAGCATCAAATTGATAGGAAACAGACGCCACATGGCAACAGCATCGATGGAGGAATTCGAAGCCCTCCTGAACGAAAGCTTCGAAATTGACACGCCGGACGAAGGCTCGGTGGTCATGGGCAAGGTCATCGCGATTGAAGCGGGCCAAGCCATCATCGACGTCGGCTACAAAATGGAAGGCCGTGTCGAACTTAAAGAATTCGCGAATCCCGGTGAGGCGCCCTCGATTGCCGTTGGCGATCAGGTGGAAGTCTACCTGCGCAACGTCGAGAACGCTCGGGGCGAGGCCGTGCTGTCGCACGAGATGGCCCGCCGTGAGGCCGCCTGGGATCGTCTGGAAAAGGCCTATGCCGCGGAAGAGCGTGTCGAAGGCGCGATCTTTGGCCGTGTGAAGGGTGGCTTCACCGTGGATCTTGGCGGCGCGGTTGCGTTTTTGCCCGGCTCTCAGGTGGATGTGCGCCCCGTGCGCGATGCGGGCCCGCTGATGGGTCTCAAGCAGCCGTTCCAGATCCTGAAGATGGACCGTCGCCGTGGCAACATCGTTGTCTCGCGCCGCGCGATCCTGGAAGAGTCCCGTGCCGAGCAGCGCGCCGAGGTGATCGGCAAGCTGAACGAGGGCGACGTTGTGGACGGCGTGGTCAAGAACATCACCGAGTACGGCGCATTCGTCGACCTGGGCGGTGTGGACGGCCTGCTGCACGTCACCGACATGGCCTGGCGCCGCGTCAACGACCCTAAAGAGATCCTGACCATTGGCGAGACCGTCAAGGTGCAGGTGATCAAGGTCAACAAAGAGACGCACCGTATCAGCCTTGGCATGAAGCAGCTGCAGGAAGATCCGTGGGATGCCGTGGCCGCCAAATACGCTCTGGACACTGTCCACACGGGCCGCGTGACAAACATCACCGATTACGGTGCGTTTGTTGAGCTGGAAGCCGGTGTTGAGGGTCTGGTCCACGTGTCCGAGATGTCCTGGACGAAGAAGAACGTGCATCCGGGCAAGATCGTTTCCACCTCGCAAGAGGTCGAAGTGATGGTGCTGGAGATCGACACCGTGAAGCGTCGCGTCTCCCTTGGCCTCAAGCAGACCATGCGCAACCCATGGGAAGTGTTCGCCGAGAGCCACCCCGAGGGCACGCAGGTCGAGGGTGAAGTCAAGAACATCACCGAATTCGGTCTGTTCGTGGGTCTTGAAGGCGAGATCGACGGCATGGTGCACCTGTCCGACCTGACCTGGGAAGGCCGGGGCGAGGACATCATCGGTGAGTTCCGCAAGGGCGACATCGTGAAGGCCGTCGTCACCGAGGTCGACACCGACAAGGAGCGTATCAGCCTGTCCATCAAGGCAGTTGACGGCGATCCCTTCGGCGAGACCATCGAAGGCGTGAAGCGCGGCTCGATCATCACCGTGGAAGTGACGGCGATTGAGGATGGCGGCATCGAGGTGGACTACGAGGGCATGAAGTCCTTCATCCGCCGCTCTGACCTGTCGCGTGACCGTTCCGAGCAGCGTCCTGAGCGTTTCGGCGTGGGCGACAAGCTGGACGTCCGTGTCACCAACATCGACGCGAAATCGCGTCGTCTGGGCCTGTCGATCAAGGCGCGGGAGATCGCGGAGGAGAAAGAGGCCGTGGAACAGTTCGGCTCGTCCGACTCGGGTGCATCGCTGGGCGATATCCTGGGCGCGGCGCTGAAGCAGGACGACTGATCCTGTCGGCTGAGATTTGAAGAAGGCCCCGCTGGAAACGGCGGGGCCTTTTTTCGTCGCGGGACGGTGTGATCAAGGGTGCTCAAGCTTGAGCAGGGATCTAAACCACTGACAAAAAACAAAAACTGGATTCTGTTAACCTTCGATTAACCCTTTTTCCACCGCGCGTGCACCGTCACGTAACCAGCTGGCTGTAGGGGCAGACGTCCTCCTCGAACGGCACATGGCGGCGGCGGAACCGGGTGCCTTCCACGCCTGACGGCGCGCTGATGCGGTCCATGCGGAAATGCCGGAAGTCGTCCCGCGCGGGGTCCCAGGCGACCAGATACCAGAGCGGCTGCAGGATCAGCATCGCCTGCGGCTCAACCTCTCGGCGCGTCACGCGGCCCTTGGCGTCGCGGTAATCAAAACGCAGCAGATGCCGCCCCAGAAAGGCGGCCTCAAACGCGGGCAGCAGCTCTGCGTCCATGGTGCCCAGATCCGAAAGGTCTTGCAGCGGCGACAGCTGGCCGATGTGCAGACAATCGAGGAAGGCGCGCAGGTCGCGCACCTTGTCGGACGGCAGGGCGCGCTCGATCTTGGCGAGGCCCGCATCGGCGAGCTCTGCAAAGGGCAGATTGCCGGCGGCGCGGACGGCAGCGACGGAGATCAGCAGGGCAAAGACCTCCGCCACCGAGAGCCGCGCAGTGGTTTGCATCGACTGCGGATCAAGCTGTAGGCCACCGCCGCGCCCGACGTCGGAATGGATCACGAACCCCTCATCGCGCAGCGCGCAGATATCGCGCAGCACGGTCCGGCGGGACGCGCCGACTTCATCGGCTAGAAGATCAACGGTGCTGGTTCCGTTGCGGCGAAGGCTGCGGACGATGGCGTCCTGTCTGGTTCTGACATTCATTTTGCCACCTTAGCATTAATAGTGCCATTTTTTGGCACCAATAAGATCTATACCGATTTCAGCAACATGAAAACAAGGAGTTGAAACGATGGAACGCAAAGCTGTTAACCCCTGGGACTGGTCTTTGAAGCTGGGATACAACCAGGCCGAGGTCATCACCGGCGCCAAGCGCCAGGTCACCGTCGCGGGTCAAACCGCCGTGGACGAGACCGGCGCCCCCCAGCACCCGGACGACATGAGGGCGCAGATCGCCCTGGCGCTGGACAACCTGGAGGCCGTCTTGGCGGGTGCGGGCATGGACCTGAGCAACATCACGCGGCTGGGCGTCTACGCCACGGACGTGGACGCGGCGCTGCAGAACTTTGACCTGATGGGCATGCGGTTCGGCCCCAAACAAAGCGCGCCACCGATGACGTTGCTGGGCGTCCAACGGCTGGCAATCCCGGGCTTGATGTTCGAGATCGAGGCAACGGCGGCAGACTGAGCGCGCTGTGATGGAAAAGAGGCCCTGCCGGGGACGGCGGGGTCTTTTTGTTACCCTGATGCCAAAGAAGCACCGAAGCATATTCTGGCAGGTGCGCGAGTCTTCTGGACTTACGTGACGTAAGGCGGCAGATTTTCGTTAATGATATAGCGAATTATGCGGAGGGGATAAAACAATGGCGGATTCCAACTCACTTGACGATATTATTGCTCCGGAGAAAATCCTGACCGATATCCTCGAAAAGGTGATCGATAAGGCCGAGGACGAGATTGTTGATGCGCTCTTCAGCGCATTGGGCTTCTCCGGCGGCGACGACCAGAATGCACAGATCATCGCCTTGGAAGAAGAAATCGTGGGATTGTTGGCGGATATCGAGGCAGAGATTCAGTTTTCCACCAGCAATATCGAGGGTTGGGACAGTTGGAATTACATCACCAACAAGGTCGTCGATCTTAAGCAGAACGCGAACGATCCCAAGGGCCTGGAAGCACAATACGAAGAAATCTGCAAAAAAATGCCCGACACATTGAAGACTTTCGGGCGAGCAATCCTTGGAAATCAGCCGTTCTCACCATCGGACAAACCGGTTCCCAGTGACACGGTCATCGGTCAATACGTCTCGAAGTTTGTAGACTACATTCGCGACAATCCGACGGGAAGCTATGTCGTTCAGGATCTTTATTATGCTTCCAACGCGTACATGACGCGGCTGTTTGCGCTTCAGATCAATGGCACGATGATGATCGTCAACGGCTATCTGTCCATGAAGGCCACGGGCAGCAAGGCAAGCGATCCCGAACATGTTAAGGCACAGATTAAGATCGCATTGGAGAACCTGACCAATGCACTGGATCTGCAAAACCAGATGCTGAAGGACTTGGTCCCCAGCATTGCACAATACCTGGTCAGCGCCACCGTAACGCCAACGGCCATGCTCAACTCCAGTTTCTCGATGTCTGGGTCTGATCGGCAGTTTATGAGCTATTCTGGAAACATGGCCGTGCCGTTCATGGCCAAGCAGGAGGGCAACCCGGTCGACCAGACCGTCTTTCTTTGGACTGATGGTGGGGAGGTGCGGCTCTATTATGATGTTGAGGGAAATGGGGGGGACAAGCAGTATGTCGCTGTCGTCTACGGCGGATTTAACATCCCTTCCCTCACGGTGGGCGGCATCGAAGCCGGGAACTCTGGCGCGCAATGGCGGCTTATTCCAGTCGAAGCATCCAGAGAAACGCTGTACACCGTCTACGCGTGGCATGAGGACAAGTGGCTGATCGCAAAGAGTAATGGCGAGACCACCTACAATCTGAGTGTTGAGGATGGATGCTATTGGCACTTTGGTGCTCCGCCATCCTAAGGCCGCGCGCGGCCTAGACGGGGTGAAGGGCCTGCATGGCAACGGTAACTGCACGACTTCGCAAGATCTGAAGAACGCTTGAAAGTTACAGTCGTTCAGGCGCTTTGAGTGCTCGGATTGGCGCCACTTCTTTTAGCGGCACGACATGCTGCTCATGCCACTGGCCTTGGGAAGCCTTGCAGTCTGCATCTCATCCAATCTTGTGCCAGTATTGCATGGTCTCAGCGTGCGCCGTGCCTTGCTCGCGGTTAACCTGAACAGCTGAAAAGGAAACTCAGTCCAGATCTTCAGTCAGATATCCCACCCAAACCTTCGGGATTCCCGTCTCGCTGCCCTCGCCGTGCAGTGCGCCCATGACTGCTCCAATGAGGATGGCGCGGCCGCAGGTGTCGCCGCCGGCGTAGATGTTGCGGCGGATGGCTTCGGGGTAGGTTTGGGACAGCAGGATGTTGTGCACGGCCACCGGGATGCCGGAGGTCAGGTGGCAGGCCATGCCGAAGTGGGCGGCGGCGGCGTTGTTGTGGGTTTGGGTTGCCATCGTCGCGGCCTCGTCGATGAGGGCGGCGGCCTCTGGGCTGGCGTGGGCGCGGCCTGCGGCGACGGCCTCTGCTGCCGAGGCACCGCGGGCGGCGGCGCGCATCATCGCGGCGGAGATGCGGCCGTATTCGCGTGAGATGTCGTTGTCGTTGGTGACGGCGACGGCGGCGTCGACCGCTTTGAAGAACGCGTCGTCTTCGGCCTCCAGGAGGGCCGCGACAAGGGGGGGCAGCTTGGCGATGGCGGGCAGTTGCACGTCGTCCGAGCCTTTGGCCTGGGTCAGATCCTCGACCCCGATGGCGTTGTTGAGGCTGTCGCGGGTGGCGCGGTCGATGTAGCCGACGTAGGCGCCGCCATAGCCGAAATGGGCGTGGAAGGCGCGGGCGTAGGCGGCGGGGTAGTAGGTGCCGTTCTTGAGGCCGCCGTTTTCGAGCGCGCGGTGCATGACGAGCACCTGCTCTCCGTATTGGGATTGGTCACCGGAGGTGCGGTGGGGGTGAGCGTAGTAGCCTTGGGTGTTGTCGTAATTGGCGGGAGAGGGATGGAAGAACACGGGCTCATGCGGGGCGACGAGGGCGATGTGGCGCTGGTCGTAGATCCAGTGCAGGCCCATGGCGGCGGCATCGGCGACAAGGGCGCCCAACGTGAGGGGATGAAGCGACATGGGCGGTGGGTCCTTGTGGTTAGGGTGGCGCGGCGGATTATAGGGCGCGCGCGGGGGGAAGGCGATCCCTTGTCACCGGGTCAATCCGCTGTAGCCTGGGGGCATTCGTGAAGGAGAATGTGGATGCTGTGCAAGATCGGAGACGTTGAAGTCTGGCGCATTCTGGAGATGAACGGCCCGTTCCGCGAGGCCACGACGCTGTTTCCCAACGCGGGCACGGATGTGGCGGAGGTGATCGAGGCGCTGGATCCCGGCGTGATCGAGGCGGGCACGGGCCGGGTGATCCTGCCGGTGCAGGGGTTCCTGCTGAAGACGCCCGATGCCGTCGTGCTGGTCGATGCCTGCGTGGGCAACCACAAGACGGCGAGCTTCCCGAATTGGCACATGCGCGAAGACGGGCGCTTCATGGCCGCGCTGAGTGCGGCCGGGATCACGCCAGAGGACGTCGATTACGTCATGTGTACGCACCTGCATGTCGATCACATCGGCTGGAATACGCAGAAGCTGGACGGGCGCTGGGTGCCGACCTTTCCCAATGCGCGCTACCTGATGCCCGGCGCGGATATCGCGATGTATGAGGCCCTGGACGACCCGCATCCGTCCTATGTGGAAAGCATTTTGCCGGTGATCGAGGCGGGGCAGGCGGAGGAGGTGACGGTGGATCACACCCTGGGCGATCTGATCGATCTGATCCCGACGCCGGGCCATACCCCGGGCCACGTCAGCGTGCGGATCAGGTCCCAGGGCAAAGAGGCGGTGATCACCGGGGACGCGCTGCATGTGACGCCGCAGTGCCAGAATCCCGAATGGCATTTCATCTACGACGCCGATGCGGAAACCGCCGTGACGTCCCGCAGGCATCTGCTGGAGACTGTGGCGGGGAGTGGCGCGCGGGTTCTGGGGACGCATTTTCAACTGCCGTCGATTGGTCGCATCCGCGCCAAGGGCGATGCCTTTGAATGGGTGGCGGATTAGGGCCGTTTGCTGCGGCGGTAGGCGGTTGGGGACATGGCGAAGACCCGTTCAAACTCGCGGTAGAAGTTAGAGCGGGTGAGGAAGCCCGATTGCTCGGTCACTTGGGTGACGGGTAGCTCCGTCGTCTCCAGCAGGTGGGCCGCATGGGTCAGGCGGAAGCCGTTCACATATTGCGAGACGTTGATACCCTGGGTCTGGTTGATCGCCTCGGACAAGGCGCGGGCGGGTACGTGGAGGCGTTTGGCGAGGCGGTCGAGCGTCAGATCGGTGTCGAGGAACAGCTGCGTCTCACTCAGCAGGGCGGCGGTGCGCTGTTCCAGCTCTGCCGCTTCGCCGGTGGGGCTGGCGGGCAGGGCGGGCGCGGACGAAGGCGCGCGGCGGTTGGAGAAGCTGATGATCGCGGCCAGAAGGCCAAGGGCGGTGACGACAGAGCCCGCCGAGATCAGGGTCAGCGCATCGTCGCGCTGGCCGGTGGCAAAGCTGACGGCGATGGCCGCGTCAAAGACCAGCATCACCAGAAGCATGGCGGCGGCTACCAGCATCCAGACCCGCAGGCCGCGGGTCAGGTGCAGTGGCGCGAGGGCGAGCGCGTCTGCGCCGCGCCGCCACAACAGCAGAAGTCCGACGCCAGCGATCAGATAGCTGGCCCCGATGGCCGCGTCATAGGCGACGCGCACGCTGGGGATGACCTGCGGCAGCACAGCGATGACGGCCCAGAACGAAAGGTGCAACGCGATGGGGCGGCGCATCTGCGCAGGCGGGCGGCTATAGCTGAGAAAGCCAAGGTAGATCAGTGGCCCGATGAAGAGCGGGATGATCCGCTGGATCGGCGCGAAACCCTCTACCCCGTAGCCGAAGCGGATGCCCGTCAGAAGCGTCGTGGCGGCGATCAGGGCGAAGACGGTGGTGAACAGCGCGCGGGCCAACGCGCTGCCGACCTCCAGCCGCCAGACCATCACGCAGGCGGCGGCGGACAGGATGAAGCTGAGGATGGGAAGCGGCAGGGCCTGCATGTTCGTCCTTTATCGCGCGCGCGGCTGTCCTTTATCGCGCGGGCTTTGTCCTGCATCACGATCAAGGACGGGAAGTGGGGGTGCAACCCGTTGTTTTCAAGGCGTTTGTGGTGACATCCAAGGCCATCGCACATCCCATTGCAGGAGAGTACCCAATGCAACGCCAAACGCCAATCATCGCCGCCATAGCCCTTCTGGCCCTGACCAGTGTCGCGTCCGCTACCGAGACCTATCGCACCGGAATGGTAGAGTTGGACATCGCCCATGACACCCGCCCGTTGGAGGGCTTCCTGTGGTATCCGACGCAGACCGACGACGCCTCGGTCCGGGCGCATGGCAATGCGGTGTGGGAGGCCATTCGCGTGATCCCCTATGCGGCGCCTGCGGGCGGCGCGCGCCCGTTGGTCGTGCTGTCCCATGGCATGTACGGCAACGCCCGCAATCAGGCCTGGCTGGCCGCCGAACTGACCAAGGCGGGCTATATCGTGGCCGCGATTGACCACCCCGGGACCTCCACCTTCCTGCGCGACCCCGACGATGCGCGCGAGATGTGGGAGCGGCCCCGGGATATCTCGCGCACCATCGACCATCTGCTGGCGCGCGACGACGTGCGGGTGGACCCGGACCGGATCTACATGGCCGGGCACTCCCTGGGTGGTCTGACGGCGGTGATGCTGGCCGGCGCGCGCTATGATCCGGCACGGATCGACGGGTTCTGTGCCGAGGGTCTGGATGACCTCGTCTGCGGGATCCTCGCGATGTGGGACGTGGCCGTGTCCGAGGCGGACCGGGAGACCATCGCGCAGGATTGGTCTGACTCGCGCCTGGCCGGGATCGCGGTGTTTGACCTGGGCGGCACGCAGGCCTTTGCGCCCGAAAGCTATGGGGCGATCGACACGCCGATGCTGGTGATCGGCGCGCCGATTGCGAACTCGGGCCTGAACATTGATCTGGAGTCGCGCGCCTTGGTGGAGATGCTGCCGGAGGGCACGCCGTATCTTGAGCCCGAAACGCTGGCGCATTTCGACTTCCTCGGCCTTTGCACGGCGCAGGGGCTGGCGATATTGCAGGAGGAAGAGCCCGACGATGCCTTCATCTGCGAAGACGGCGGCGCGGCGCGTGCGGCAGAGCACGCGATGATTGCCGCCGAGGTGATCGCGTTCTTCGAGGCGCACTGAACGGGCGCCGGGTTGCGGGCTTGGGGAAACTCGGGTACGTCGCCCAACCCTTGCCCATTCTTTGCCCGAGCCGCACCCGTGACCCAGACCGACACCATCGCCGTGGATTTCGGAACCTCCAACTCTGCCGCTGCCGTGATGAGGGACGGCGCGCTGGTGCGCATCGCGGTGGAGGACGGGGCAGAGACCCTGCCGACGGCGGTGTTCTTCCCGGCGGATGGCGGGCCGATGCAGATCGGCACCCGCGCCGCGCAGTCCTTGGTGGCGGGGGAAGAGGGTCGGTATATGCGCGCCCTCAAAAGCATCCTCGGGCTGCCGCTGCTGCACGAGAGGCGGTTGATCAGCGGGCGCAGGCGCAGCGTGGCCGAGGTGATTACCGCCTTCCTGACGGTGATCCGCACGAAGGCCGAGGCGCAGACCGGGGGCGCCATCACCCGCGCGCTGTCGGGCCGCCCGGTGCGGTTCCACAGCGCGGACCCGGCCCGTGATGCCCAGGCGGAGGCGGATTTGCGCGGGTGCTATGAGGCGGCTGGGTACGAGCATGTGGACTTTTTGCCCGAGCCCGAGGCCGCCGCCCTGGCTTGTCAGGGGATGGGCGCGCAGGCGGATCTGGGGCTGATCGTGGATATCGGCGGCGGCACCTCGGATTTCTCGGTGTTTGAGAGCGGGGCGACGGGGTTTCGCATCCGCGCCAGCCACGGCATCCGGCTGGGGGGCACGGATTTTGACCATGCCGTCTCTATGGCCCATGCGATGCCGGTTCTGGGCCTGGGCGGCCAGTTGCGGCGCACCCTGGGGGCCGGCCTGCTGCCGGTGCCGCGCGCGCCCTATGTGGAGCTGTCGACCTGGGCGAAGATCCCGTTCCTCTACACCCAGGACACCCGCCGGATGGTCGCCGACATGGTGCGCCACGCGGTCGACACGCCCGCCATGGAACGCTTTGCCGAGGTGTTGGAGATGGAGTTGGGCCACGAGCTGGCCTTCGCGGTGGAGCGGGGCAAGATCGCGGCCAATGACGGGGCGGTGGGGGCCGCGATTGACATGGGCATGGTAGAGCGCGGGTTACGCGTGGCGCTGGATGCGGGCGGGCTGGAGGCGGTGCTTGAACCGACGCGCGGCCTGCTGCGCGTAGCCATGGCAGAAACGTTGCAACAAGCGGGCGTCGCGGGGCCGGATATCGGGCGGATCATCCTGGTGGGCGGCTCCAGCCTGATGGGCTTCGTGGCCGAGGAGGCGCAGGGCATGTGCCCCGACGCGCAGGTGTTGCGGTCGAACGCGTTTACCGCGGTAGTGGACGGATTGGCCCTGGCGGCGGCCTGATTTGACAGGCCCGCGCCGGGCGTGCATCGCTATTGCAGCAGCAGCGGAGTGCGCGCCCCTTGGACCTGAATATCGAGATTGATCAACGCCGTGTCACCCTTGACGGCGCGCCGCTGAGCCTTGGCGCGCGGGCGTTGGACGTGCTGGTTTACCTGCACGCCCACGCGGACCGCGTGGTGTCAAAGGCAGAGCTGTTGGACCATGTCTGGCAGGGCATGGTGGTGGAAGAGGGCAACCTTGCCGTGCAGATCACGGGGCTGCGCAAGGCCCTGGGGCGCGAGGCGATCAAGACGGTGCCGGGCGTGGGCTACCGCCTGACGGTGGGCGCCGCCCCGGTGATCGTGGAGGGGCCAGCGGTGCCCGACGTCCCCTCGCTCGCCGTGTTGCCCTTCGCGAACCTGACGGGCAGCGCAGAGCGTGAGTATCTGGTGGACGGGATCGTGACCGAGATCATCGGCGCGTTGGGGCGGGTGGGGTCGTTCTTCGTGACATCCTCGACCTCCACCTTCACCTACAAGGGCCGCGCGGTGGATCTGGCGGAGGTGGGCCGCGAATTGGGGGTGCGGTATGTGCTGGAAGGCTCCATCCAGGCGGCCGGTGAGCGGATCCGCATCTTCACGCAACTGGTGGAGGCCGAAACGGGGCGGATGATCTGGCAGGACCGGTTTGACGGCGAGATGGGCGAGATCTTTGATCTGCAAGACCGGGTGGCTGAACATGTGGCGGGCGCGTTGGAGCCGAAGCTGGTCTGGGCCGAGGCCGCACGCGCGCGGGCCAAGCCGACCGACAGCCTCAGCGCCTATGATCTTTGCCTGAAGGCCATTCCCATGGTGGCGCGGTTGGATTCACTGACGCGGCTGGAGGAGGGGATGGGCCTGTTGCAGCAGGCGTTGGCGTTGGACCCCGACTACAACCTGGCCAAAGCGACGATCTGCTATGGCTGCACTGCGGCGGTTGCGACCCGGTATTGGAGCTTTGAGAAGGGCAGCATGGCGCTGGACCATGCGCTGGATGTGGTGAATTTGTCTGAAGATGACCCCGTCGCCCTCACCTACGCGGGCCACTACCTGGCCTATGTGCACCACCGCTACACCGAAGCTGTGACGGCACTGGCCAAGGCCGAGCGGATCAACCCGAACTCAGCCACGACAGCCATGTTGAAAGGGTGGGTGCATTTCTACCGAAACGAGACCGACCAAGCGACTGCCTGCCTGACACGGGCCAAACGGTTGAGCCCGCTGCATCCGAACATCGGCGTCATGACGGCCGGTTTCGGCGCTGTGGCGTTGGAGCGGGAGCAGCTTGAAGAAGCGGCAGCGTATTTTGAGCAGGCATTGGCGGAATACCCGGAATTCATGACCTCGACCCAAGGGCTGATGACGGCCTACCACGCGCTGGGACGTCTGGATGAGGCGGCGGAGCTGGCCCGCGCATACCGCGAGCGGGCTCCAGATTTAACGATCGAGAGCTTTCGGACCC
Source organism: Gymnodinialimonas sp. (assembly GCF_059726805.1). NCBI lineage: Bacteria > Pseudomonadati > Pseudomonadota > Alphaproteobacteria > Rhodobacterales > Paracoccaceae > Gymnodinialimonas > Gymnodinialimonas sp. The sequence continues at coordinate 4,183,523 of NZ_AP041059.1, read as the reverse complement.
ACCTCAAGCTGTCTAGCAAGAATTATGTCGACCTGACCGTTCAGGCGATGCGCGATCTCGGCTTTCCTGAGACCAGCGCGGGAGATTAGCGCAGCAGGGTGTCGACGCGGGCGCGGGCGGCGTCCCGGCGCTGTTGGGCGGCAAGGTGATCTTCGGGCGATTTGGGCGTGGGGCGCAGGGCGGCCAGGTGGCTCAGGACGGCCTTCGCCACGGTCGTGAGGGAAGATGCGGGGACGGTGGTGTTGGTGGTGAAAGCGGCCATGGGATGCGGTCCTTATCGGGTGTGATCTGATGCATCCTTTGTGCCGTAGAGCCGCATAAAACGTCCTTTAGCCACGCCTTAAACGATCTTAAGCCCGCCTAAATCGGCCCAAGCCACCATGTCGCACCCGACTGCGTTGCCTTTGCAGCGACAAGCTTTATATCAATTTCAGAAATTACTGAAATCACAGGCATGCCTGGTCTTTTGCGCGAACGGGACTGAGATGAACCTTACAAACCTACAGCAGGAGTTTGTCCTGCATTTCGGAGAAATGGGCAGCCGGTGGGGGATCAACCGCACCGTGGGGCAGATCTATGCGCTGCTGTTTCTGTCCTCTGCCCCGCTGAATGCGGAGCAGATCACCGACGGGCTTGGGGTCAGCCGATCCAACACCTCGATGGGGCTGAAGGAACTTCAGGCTTGGAATCTGGTGCGGTTGCGCCATGTCCCCGGGGATAGGCGCGACTATTTCACCACGCCCGAGGATCTGTGGGAGATCACTCGGATTCTTATAGCAGAACGCAAGAAGCGCGAAATCGACCCGACCCTGACCAAGCTGCGCGAGTTGGAAATGGCCGGGCCCAAGGGCGATGACTACGCCGAAGCGCGTATCGCCGAGTTGCGAGAGATGATTGAGCTGATGACCGGCTTCTATGACGACATGGAGAAGCTGGAGACAGAACGGCTTGTGAAAATGATGACTTTGGGAAGCAAGATCGCCGGGTTGATCGACAAGACCAGTGGCGCGCTTTCCCTAACGAAACGAAAGGGTTAGACCGATGGAAGGTCTCGACACATTAATCCTGAGCCGCATTCAGTTTGCGGCCAATATCTCATTCCACATCCTGTTCCCGACGATCACGATCGCCTTGGGCTGGGTGTTGTTGTTTTTCCGCGTTCGCTTTGCCCAGACGGGCGACGAGAAGTGGATGAACATCTATCGCTTCTGGGTGAAGATCTTTGCCTTGTCCTTCGCGATGGGTGTGGTGAGCGGCATTACCATGTCGTTCCAGTTCGGTACCAACTGGCCGGGCTTCATGGAAACCGTGGGCAATATCGCGGGGCCATTGTTGGCCTATGAGGTGCTGACGGCCTTCTTCCTGGAGGCGGTATTCATCGGCATCATGCTGTTCGGGTTCAGCCGTGTGCCCGGCTGGTTGCACATGCTGGCGACGTTCCTGGTGGCGTTCGGCACGACCGTGTCGGCGTTCTGGATCATTGTGCTGAACTCCTGGATGCACACGCCGCAGGGCTTTGAAATGATTGACGGTGTGGCGTTCGCGACAGACTGGTGGGCGATCATCTTCAACCCGTCGATGCCCTACCGCTTCGCCCATATGTGGATTGCAAGCGGCTTGACGGTGGCCTTCCTGATCGCCGGTGTCTCGGCATTCCGCTGGTTGCTGGGTGATCGCTCGCGCGATGTGCGCACGGCGTTGAAAGTGGGCATCTCGATTGGTGCCTGCCTGATCCCGGTGCAGATCTTCCTGGGCGACTTGCACGGGCTCAACACCAAGGAGTACCAGCCCGCGAAGGTCGCGGCGATGGAGGGCCTGTGGGAAACGGGCACCAACGTGCCGCTGATCCTGTTCGCAATCCCCGATGAAGAGGCGCGGGAGAACAGCATGGAGGTGGCCATTCCGGGCCTTGCCTCGCTGATCCTGACCCATTCGTGGGACGGAGAGCTGACGGGCCTCAACGACTTCGTGGCGGAGGATGGCACGGTGATGCACCCGCCCGTGGCCCCGGTGTTCTACAGCTTCCGCGTGATGGTGGGCACGGGCATGGCGATGTTGCTGTTATCCTGGGCCACGGTGTTCCTGATGTGGAAACGACGCCGGATGCACGTGGATGCCCAGGCGGGCCATTGGCTGGCCGTGGAAGGCCTGCCCAAGCCGGTCTTCTGGGCGCTGGTGCCGATGGCGTTCAGCGGCTGGGTCGCGACGCTGGCGGGCTGGTACACGACCGAAATCGGGCGCCAGCCGTGGTTGGTGCAGGGTGTCATGACGACCGAGATGGCCGTGGCCGACGTGCCCGCGCCGATGGTGGCCGGCACGCTGGTGGGCTACCTGGTGGTCTACGGCCTGCTGCTGTTCGCCTACATCAGCGTCATCGTCTACCTCGCGCGCAAGGCCGCGCGGGGCGAGGACGGGCGAGCCAATGACATGGCCCATTCGGGCAAGGCGCAGGTCGAACTGCTGCAACCGGCGGAGTGATCTGATGTTCCCTGATTTCGCAAACCCCGCCGAGTGGCTGCCCTGGGCCTTTGCCTCGCTGATGGGGTTTTCAATCCTCGTTTACGTGGTGCTGGACGGGTTCGACCTGGGCGTCGGCATCCTGTTTCCCTTCGCGGAGGATGCCGAGAAGGACCGGATGATCGGCTCTATCGGGCCGTTCTGGGACGCCAACGAGACCTGGTTGGTGCTGGCGGTGGGGCTGCTTCTGGTGGCTTTCCCGAGCGCCCACGGGATGATCCTGACGGCGCTTTATCTGCCGGTGTTCATCATGCTGATCGGGTTGATCCTGCGCGGCGTGGCGTTCGAATTCCGCGCCAAGGCGCACGCCAAGCACAAGAATCTTTGGAACAACCTGTTCTTTGCGGGCTCCACCCTGACGGCGCTGAGCCAGGGCTTCATGTTGGGCCTTTACATCATGGGGTTGGAGCAGACCTGGGCGACCTATGGTTTCGCCGCGCTGACGGCCGTGTTCCTGACGGTGGGCTATAGCTTCATCGGCGCGACCTGGCTGATCCACAAGACGGAGGGCGGGTTGCAGCTGAAATCCGTGCAATGGGCGCGCGAGAGCCTGTGGGGCGTGATCCTGGGCATTGGCGCGGTGTCGCTGGCGACGCCTTTGGTGTCCACGCGGATCTTTGACCGGTGGTTGCAGTTCCCAGAGGCGTTGTGGCTGGCGCCGATCCCGATCATCTCGGGCCTGTTGGTCCTGTGGCTGTGGCGCATGGTGCGGGTGATGCCCTACGCGGGCGACGCGCGGTCGTGGCAACCCTTTGCGGTGGCGACGGGGCTCTTTTCGCTGGCCTATGTGGGCCTGGCGTACAGCTTCTACCCCTACGTGGTGCCGGAGCGGTTGACGATTTATGAGGCCGCATCGGACGCCCACAGCCTGCTGATCATTTTCGTCGGCGCTTGTGTCGTGGTGCCGGTGATCGGCGGCTATTCGATCCTTGCCTACACGATCTTCCGGGGCAAGGCGACGGAGCTGCGCTACGACTGACCGCCCGGCCCGTTCAGAAAGGAGCGCGCGAGCGCGCATTCTTTTTGTTAAGGGGGAGGGGGCTTTGCCCCCTCTGCGCTCTTTTCCCTTGGGAAAAGAGCGCTCACCCCCAGGATATTTTTGGAACGGGGAATTTGGGGGGAGGGCTCAGAAATCTGCCGTGACGCCCGGAAGGTTGAGGGCGGTGATCAAATCGCGGAGTTCCTGGCGGGCGGCGAGGTTGGAGATGTTCATCCGTTCTACGCCCATGTCGCGCAGGTCCAGCAGCGTCATGCCGGTGGGGAAGAGCTCGCGGAAGATGACGCGTTCCGAGAAGCCCGGGGCGACGCGGAAGCCGATGCGTTTGGAAAGCTCCTCGAGCGCGCGGCCCATCTTGGCTTTGTTGTGCATTTGTTGGGCGGGCAGGCGGTTGCGCACGACCACCCAATCGGTGGGCTGCAGGCCCGCTTTCGCGCGGAGTTGGCGGGCGTGCCAGACCATCTCGGAATACACAGAGGGGCCTTTGAGGGCCATGGTTTCGGGGTCGACTTTGGCTAGCAGGTCGAAGTCCACGAAGCTGTCGTTGAGGGGCGTGACCAGCGTATCGGCGAGGGAATGGGCGACCTGGGAGAGGCGCGTGTGGCTGCCGGGGCAGTCGATGACGATGAAGTCGCAGCGGTTTTCTTGATCGGCCACGGCGGCGGAGAGGCGGTGGTCGTAGATATTCACGCCCTCGGGGATATCCTCGGGGTTGGCGTCGGGCAGGTCGAGGATGATCGGGCAGGCCAGATCAAGGCCCTTGCGATCGGCCGTGGCGCGGCGGTTGTCGAGGTAGCGGTGGAAGCTGCGCTGGCGCAGGTCCAGATCGAGGCCGCCGACGACGTGGCCCATCCGGGCCAGTGCCGTCGCGATATGCATGGAGGTGGTGGATTTGCCTGATCCGCCCTTTTCGTTCCCCAGAACAATGATATGCGCCATGCCCGATCCGCCTTTTGCCCGTTGCAGCCTCATTTCACGCGGGCCGCTCCTGCGCAATATAGGGCTTGGGAGGGCGCGTTGTTAAGCGCAAAGCCCATGATGCTGGACGGATCGCACGGCCCGTGCGACCCTTTTGTCGCAACGGCAGGGAGGGCGCGTGGATGCAACGGGACCGGTATGGGAACGCTTTGGCGACAGATAGCGCCGTGGCGGCGGCAGCTTACGATGCGGGTGTGGACCATATTCTGGAAGGCAGTGCCGGGGGCGCTGAGGCCTTCGCGCAGGCCATAGCCGAGGACGAGGGCTTTGCGCTGGCCCATATCGGGGCGGCTCGGGCTGCGATGTACGCGGGCGATATGGCGGCGGCGCAGGCGGCGCTGGCGCAGGCGCAAAGGCGCGTTGCGGGAGCGTCTGAGCGGGAACAGGCCCATGTGGCCATCTACGGTCTTTTGCTGTCGGGCAAACCCGTTCAAGCGCGCGCGGCGGTGGAGGCCCATGTGCGCGACTACCCCCGGGATGCGATTATCGCGCAGCTGTGCACCAATATTCTTGGGCTGATCGCCATGTCCGGCGCGCCCGGGCGCGAAGCGGCTTTGCTGGCCTATACCGGGTCCTTGCTGCCGCATTATGGCGACGACTGGTGGATGATGTCGATGCATGCCTTGTCGCTGTGCGAGGTCGGCGCGACCGACGCGTCGCTTGAACTGATGGAGGCGGCGCTTGAGCGCAACAATGGCAACGCCAATGGCTCTCACTTCAAGGCCCATGCGCTTTACGAACAGGGGCGCACGGTGGAGGGGCGGACCTACCTTGATGCCTGGATGGTGGGCTTTAAGCCCGAGGCCGTCCTGCATGGTCACCTTAGCTGGCACCAGGCGCTTTGGGCGTTGGAGCAGGGCGACGAAGACGCGATGTGGGCCCATTACCGCGGCGCGATCGCGCCGGGGTCAGGGTTCGCGCTGCCGATCAACACCGTCTCGGACGCGGCGGCGCTTTTGTGGCGCGCGGAATTGGCCGGGTTCGATGTCCCGCGAGAGGATTGGCAGAGGCTGAGCGCCTATGCGACCCGGTATTTCCCGGATCCCGGGCAGAGTTTTGCCGATTATCACACCTCCCTGGCCCATGCCATGGCGGGCGACGGTGCCGCCCTGGCGCGGATTGCGGAGGCCTCAAAAGGGTTCGCCGCCGATCTTGTCGCGCCGGTGGCCCGGGCCTGGGGGGCGGTGGCGCGAGAGGACTTCGAGGGCGCCCTGGCGGCGTTGACGCCGGTGATGGCGGATCATGCGCGGCTTGGGGGATCGCGGGCGCAGCGGGATCTGTTGGAGCTGACGTGGCTGTTGTGCCTGATGCGCACGGGCGCGCGGGACGAGGCCGCGCGCGCCATTGCCACGCGGCGCCCGGTCTTTGCCCAAGGCGCGCCGGTGCAGGGGTTTGCGGCGTGACGCTGCTTCCCGACAGTCCGGATCTGTTCTTGGCTTATGCCGGAATGGAAACCGATTTGATCTTCACCCATGGGATGGAATTGCCGGGGTTCGCCTCTTACCCGTTGATGGAGACGATCAAGGGGCAGCGCCTGCTGCAGTCCTATTTCACCGCGATGATTGACCTGGGCCGTGAGGCCGGGACGGGCGTGATCCTGGAAAGCCCCACCTGGGTGGCGCACCGCGATCGGGGTGCCGCGATTGGATATGCGGCAGAGCGGCTGGGGGCATTGAACGCGGCCGCCGTCGGCCTGATGAAGGAGGTACGGGAGGGAGCGGCGGGCGTTCCGGTCGTGCTGAGCGCCAACATCGGGCCCCGCGCCGATGCCTATGCGCCGACCGAGCAGATGAGCGTGGCGGAGGCCGAGGCCTACCATTTGGAACAGGTGTCTGCCCTGCGCGGCGTCGACGTGATCAGCGGCTATACGCTGACCTATGCCGCCGAGGCCGCAGGGATCGCGCGGGCCGCCAAGGCTTGCGGTTTGCCGGTTGTGATTGCCTTCACGGTGGAGCTGGACGGGTGCCTGCCGACCGGCATGTCCGTGGCCGATGCCATCGCCGAGGTCGATGCCCAGACGGGCGCTTACCCTGCGTATTACATGATCAACTGCGCCCACCCCGACCACTTCGAGGGCGTGTTGGACGGGGGCGCCTGGATGAACCGCCTCGGCGGGCTGGTCGCCAATGCCTCGCGCTGCAGCCATGCGGAGCTGGATGAGGCCGAGGTGCTGGACGACGGCAACCCGGAGGAGTTGGGACAGCAGTTGGCTGGGTTGCGGGCGCGGTTCCCACAGATCCGGGTGTTGGGCGGGTGCTGCGGCACGGATATGCGGCACATGCGGGCGATTGCGGCTTCTTGAGGGTTTCAGACAGTGGGCCGGTGGCCCGGCGAACCCCGTTTCGCGACGTGTAGGCTGCGATTCCCCGTCACAACACCCATCTTCATTTGCCTGTCGGACGCTGTATGCTCGGCCAGCGGCTTCGACGATTTCCGGAGGATTACGGCCCTGTTAACGTTCCATGCCATCCATCCCGATATCCGTCAGCCGGTGCGCGCGGATACTGCCGCGTTGGGGCGCCTCCCAATCTCGGCCTTCCAGTATTGTGAGGCTCTGCGCACCGCGTCGGCGCTGGGATGGTATGTGTTTCCCCCGACCGAGTTCAGCCTTTATTTCGACGGGAAAGAAGTCTTCATTGCCGATGATGGGGAGTGGCGTGCCCTGCGAACGGAACCGCTGCCAGCCGAGTATGAGGCAGATTGGTCAACGCGGTATGAAGCGTCATATGGGCCTTGCCCCAGCATGTTGACGGACTTCACGGACACCGGAATTGTCCAGGTCTTCACCGGCTTGTTCGTGTCCTCATCCCCCGGCGCGTGGTGTCATATTCGGCCCTTGGTCAATATCCACGTGAAAAGCTCTTACTGGTGCTATGAGGGTATCGTGGAGACCGACAGCTTCACGCCTATGCCGCTTTTCGTGAACATTCATCTGACGCGCACAAATAGCGAGATCTATTTCCCGAGCGAGTTTCCCCTGTTTCAGGTGTCATGCGTGCCGAGTTCGATCCTGTCGCTCAACCGTGAGGCCGGGTCGGGCTCTGTCTTCGATGACGATTTCCCGAAGGAGGGTTTGACGCAAACCCTGCGCCGGCAGGCCGGACAGCGGATCCCGGCCGGGCAATACGGGACGGGCGTCCGTAAGCGGCGGAAATAGCGATGCGCTCGGGGCGCCGCGCGATTTGGGCCTATGGCTTGCTGTCGGCGATGGGCGCCCTGCCGTTTCTGATCCTGCCGAGTATCGCGGGCACGGCCATGGCCGCCGGGCTGGATGCCGCTGAAACCCTGGCGATGATCGCGATCGCGCTCACGGTTGGGGAGCTTCTTGCGGGCGCGCTCTGTCCGCTGGCCCTTGGCGACAAGTTCAAGCCAACGACGGCCCTGGCGGTTGCGGTCGCCTTCGCGCTGCTCTTCTTGGTCAGCTCGATCTATCCGGGCCCGCTGTCTTTGGTGTGTTGGTGCGGTATCGGGGTCGCGGCGGGAATGCTGCAATATTTCGGGACTACGTTCGCAGTCATCGACGACGCGCCCGAGCAAGCCTCACAATTGCGGCTGTCGTTGTCCCTCGCCGTGTCCGGAGCCATCATCGCAACCTCTGCCATCTGGGTCGAAACTGGCTATGACGCCCTGAAATATGGGATCACCGGCCTGCTTCTGCTCAGCACCTTGGCCGTGTGGTTCATTGTCAAACCCATGCAAGCTGATGCGTCGGACCGGCAGAGTGCCAATCCAGATCGCGCTGAGGCGAGCGCGCCGTCGCCGTACGCGGCCTTCCTGTCCGTCTTGCTGTTCTTCGCGGTGTTTTTGCCGTTTGTCTCGATCTTGCCAGCGATGATCGACCACCAGTCCGCAGACAAGACGCTGCTGCAGATGGGCTTGGGGAAATTGATCGCGGCGGTGGTTTTGTATCGGCTGAGCCGCATGATGAAGACCGCCGAAACCCTGCGCTCTGCCATCCTCAGTGCGGGCTGTCTTGGGGCGGCAAGCGGGTTGGTGGTGATTGCGCCAAGCGTCCTTGTCTTTGCGGTTCTGGAGATCGGGATCAACGCATTCGTCGCCATGCTGCTTGGACGGCACGGGAGGTTGATGAGCCTACGTCAGAAAACGTGGATGTTCTTCATGATCCAGTTGGGCAGCCTGGCAGGTTTTGCGGCCCTCGGGCTGCTGCCGTCCGACCAGACGTTCATCTGGTGGCCGCTGGCCATCATAGGGCCGGTCGGCTTGGCCTTGTTGTTTCCGGGGCTTGTTGGGCGGCCCCGGAAAATCGATCACTTCTGAAGTTTCACAGGAAGCCGTCCTGCACCGATAGAGGGACGTGGCTTCTGTTGAATGAGCGTGGGCTTCTTCATGGTCTACTCCTTTAGGCGAAAGCTATGGATACGCGATACTGCGTCCCGAGAGGGTCGCTCACGCAGATCACTCGGTCAAGATTTTGTTGTACGGGTCTCTGCCTTCGGGGCGGGCCGGCCGAGCGCATTGAGCGTAGCCGAAAGCGCATGTCAGGCCCCTTAAACGAAAAACGCCGCCCCCGGGGGAGCGGCGCTTAAACCATAGCAAAGGCGGGATCTTAGAAACCCAGGCCTTCGTATTTTTTCTTGAACTTCGACACGCGGCCGCCGGTGTCGAGCAGGCGGGCGCCGCCGCCGGTCCAGGCGGGGTGAACGGTGGGGTCGATGTCGAGCGCGAGGGTGTCGCCCTCGGCGCCCCAGGCGGAACGCATCTCAACGATATCGCCGTTGGTCATCTTCACGTTGATCACGTGGTACTCGGGATGCAGGTCCTTTTTCATCTCGTGATCTCCTTCAGGCTTTGGCTTTGAGCGGCTTGTAACGGGTATCCTCGGCGATACGCGCGGACTTACCGCGACGCGAGCGGAGGTAGTACAGCTTGGAGCGACGCACGCGGCCACGGCGCACGACAGTGATGCTGTCGATGTTGGTCGAGTGGAGGGGGAACACACGCTCCACGCCCTCACCGAAGGAGATCTTGCGGACGGTGAAGGACCCGGCGATGCCGTGGCCGTTCTTGCGCGCGATGCAGACGCCTTCGTAGTTCTGCACACGGGTGCGTGTGCCTTCCGTCACCCGGAAACCCACGCGGACGGTGTCGCCCGCTTTGAAATCCGGAATGTCCTTGGCAAGTGCGGCGACTTGCTCGGCTTCCAATTGTGCGATCAGGTTCATCTGAAACGCTCCTTTTTCTGGCGCGGTTTGCCCGCGGATATTGCCGTCCCAGAGCTCTGGTCTTCGACCGGGTCCGCCTTGGTCCCATTCGGGGGCGCCCGCCAGAGATACGCACATGCGTTCATTTTTTCGTGGCTCTGCGGCCCGCTGTTGGCCCCGAAAGTTTGGCCATAGGCAATGCAAAGCAATCCAGTTGGCCGATTCCGGCCCCGGATGGCAGGCGTATAAGGGGGCGGGGCCAAGGGATCAAGGCATTTTGGGGGGTGAAGAGGCGGGAGGACGCGGGGCTGGCGGCGCGCCGCAGCCTCACCGTTATCGGTTCGCCAGAAATGCCGCGCGGATCACCTCTTTCATCGCGGTCTGCGGGCCCGTGTCTTCCGCCCCCCGCGCGGCCATGACCAGTTTTGACGTGGGCGTTGCCGCGAAGCCAAGGCTTTCGCCGACGTTGGAAAGACCCGCGTGCAGCGAGGAGCGCCCTAAGAGGCCCACGGCGATCCCGGCGTCCACGGCGGCGATCACGCCCGCAACGCTTTGGCTGGAGTAGACCACCCGGTAAGGCTTGCCGCGCCGTTGGAGCGAGGCGATTGCCGCACTGCGCCACCAGCAGGCGTGATCGAACAGGGCGACCGGCAGGCAGTCATCGGGTGCGAATGTGCGGTGGGAGGATGCGACCCAGCAGGTCGGGTCTTCAAACAACAGCTCTTCACGGCCCTTGGGGTGTTCAACCTCATAGACCGCGAGGTCGAGGGCGCCTTTCTCCAACGCCTCCGGGAACCCGGTGCTTAGCGCGCAGGTGACATCAAGTTCGACCTGCGGGTGATGACGGGTGAAGGTGGCGATGATGCCGGCAAGCTTGGCGCGGCCATGGTCATCCGGCACGCCAAGGCGCAGTTTTCCGGTGACCGTGGTCTGTGAAATGTCGCGCAGCGCGGCGTCGAGGCGGGCGGTGACGTCCTGGGCAACGGGCAACAGGCGACGTCCCGCGTCGCTGAGGATCACCCCGCGCCCGTGCCGCTCGAACACCGGCTGGCCCAGAATGGCCTCCAGCCGTTTGATCTGCAGGCTTGCCGCCGATTGTGAGCGGAAAATGCGGGCCGCGCCGTCCGTGACGCTGCCGGCCTCGGACACGGCGACGAAGGTGCGCAGCAGGTCACTGTCGAGGCTTTGCATCTGTTTTTCCAATACCTGATATTCATCCTATTCGTTTCACACATGCCTTGCGGGGATCTAGATTTCAACCTCACAGGAGGGTCCCATGACCGATCAGACAGCACAGCGCCCCAGCAACGGGAAACGGTATGTCCTTGCGGGGATCTGCCTTCTGATCCTCGGATGCATCGTGATCTGGCCGGGCCACGCGGTTGGCGCGGCAGAGTTTGTCCTGTGGGGCTTGGTTACCGTCGCGCCCATCGTCATCCCGGGCATCGTGCTGGCGGCGTGGATCATCGCAAGCGGTGCCGATGCCCATGTGGCCCGCGCGTTTGAGGGACGGACGCTGCGCACGGTGGTCGCGGCCTCGCTGATCGGGGCGATCACGCCGGTCTGTGGCGTAACGGTGCTGCCCTTGATGGCGGGGCTTCTGGCGGCGGGCGTGCCCCTGGCGCCGATCATGGCGTTCTGGCTGTCCTCGCCCATCACCGACCCCGCGATGCTTGCCACGACTGCTGCAACCCTTGGGGTGAGCTTTGCGGTGGGCAAGACGGTTGCGGCCTTTGGGTTGGGTCTGTTTGGCGGCGCGGTGACCGGGCTTTTTGCCAAAAGCCCCTGGGCCCTGGGCGCGCTGCGCGACAATGGGTTGGCGCGGCGGTTGAGCGCGGCGCGGTGCGGCCAGGATCGCACGTTTGACCCCTGGGTCTGGCGCACAACGGAGCGACGGGCCGCCTTTGGCGCTCAATTCCGGGCCACGGCGCGGTTGATCCTGATCTGCCTGATCCCGGCCTTTGCCGCCGAATACGCCCTGAACGCGGCGCTGACCCCCGGGTCGCTTGCGGCCTATGTGGGCGAGGATCAATGGTGGGCCATTCCCGCAGCGGTTTTCGTTGGCGCGCCTGCATACATTGACGGCTACGCCGCGCTTCCGCTGACCCGTGGGCTGATCGACAACGGCATGTCCCAGGGCGCTGCCATGGCGTTCCTGGTGTCGGGCGGCGTGGTCAGCATCTGGGGCGCGATGGCAATCGCGCCGGTCCTGAAGCTGAGGCCGTTTCTGCTTTACCTGCTGCTTGCGGTGACCGGCTCTTTGGCGGCGGGATATGTCTTTGGATGGGTTATGTAGGGCCCCTCGTCAGGCGCCGTCGCGGCCCGCAAAAGGCTTGGGCCGTGTGGCGGCGGCGTCGGGTTTATACGCGAAGTCTGGCATCAGCTCACTCATGCCGAACATAGGCGTTCCGTCCTCTTCACGGGCGAGTTGTCCTTCGATCAACAACATCGCGTAGCCGTGGACCATGCTCCACAGCATCCACTCGGTCCGCCAGGGGCCGCCCGGCAGGTCGGCCTTGTCCCAATCCAGCCCATGGGCAATGCCGCGCAGAACGTCATAGCTGCCCCAGGCCGCTTGCTTCAGCTGCGGATCATCGGCATCGCAGAGCGTGTTGGAAAACATCAGCTTGAACAGCTCTGGATGCTGCAGCGCAAAGCGCAGGTAGCCGTTGCACGCCGCATCCATCCGCGCCTTGCCCGGCGGATGATCTTCGACATCTTTGCGCATCTCGGCGGCATGTCGTTCAAAACCGACCGTGGCGATTGCGGTCAGCAGGCCGCGCAACCCGTTGAAGTGGTTTTTGGGCGCCGTGTGGCTGACACCCACGCGCGCCGCGATCGACCGCAGCGACAGGGATTCGAGCCCCTGTTCTTCGATCTCGGCCAACCCGGCATCGATCAAAGCCTTCTTCAGGTCACCGTGGTGATACTTTTTTTCGTTCTTTTTCAGCATTTTGGCACCTTTATATTTCCAGTGTAAATTTTTCTTCTGGACTTTGCAAGCTGCCGCGCTCAGTAAGTTACCAGTGGAAATTTACAGTGGAGATATATGATGACCCCTGAGATAGTCTTCTCTCACGTCGGCACTGCGGCGATGATCGGCTGGACCCTGCTTGTACTTGGCCCGCGCCGGTTTGGCTGGGTCAACGCGATCCCGCTCTGGATCATTCCCGCAGGCCTATCCGCCGTCTATGGCGCGCTGATCTTCAGCCGGTTTTCCGGCATCGGCGGCGGGTTCGACAGCCTGGCCAATGTCGCGATCCTGATGTCGAACGACTGGGCCTTGCTGGCCGGATGGGTCCACTTTCTGGCCTTCGATCTGTTCGTGGGCGCGGTCATGGCCGCGCGCATGGACCGCGTCGGCGTGGGCCGGTTGGTTCAGGCCCCGATCCTGGGCGCAACCTTCATGCTTGGCCCGCTTGGGTTCCTGATCGCGGGCCTGACCGAATTGGGGCTGCGCGCCCGCAAAATCCCCACCCAAACCGCTTTTCTGAAAGGAAAAACCGATGTCTTTGCTTGATGCCAATGTACCCGCCATCCGCGACACGCCCCCGTCCCAGTTCGTTACCCTCACCGTCGTGGCCCTTGTTCTGATCGCCCTGTCGGGGATGTGGGGCCTGGTCGACCCCCGCATGATCCAGGGTGTCCCTGTCTGGATGAAGCCGCTGAAATTCTCGCTGAGTTTTGCCGCGCTCTTCGCGACGATTGCCCTGCTTGAAACGCGCCTGTCGAGCGCGGTGCGCAATGGCTGGACGCTGCGCATCACCGGCTGGGTCATGGCAGCCGCCTTCCTGTCCGAGATGGCCTACATGATGTACCAGGGCGGCCGGTCCGAGGCCTCGCACTTCAACCTTTCCACGCCGTTCAATGAGTTCATGTACTCCGTCGTGATGGCGGCAGGCGCGGTGGCGCTGGTGGTTGGCGTGGGCGTCATCGGCTGGCTGGCCAAACGCGACAAGGACGCGGATCTGAGCCCGGCCCTGCGCGAGGCGATCTGGCTCGGCTTCTTGCTGACCTTTGTGCTCACCATGATCGTGGCGGGCTACATGAGTTCGGGCAGCACCCGTTTCGTGGGCGTCCATCCAGAAGGCGCGCCGACCCTGCCTTTGGTCGGCTGGTCCGGCGTCACGGGCGACTTGCGCCCGGCGCATTTCGCGTCGCTGCACGCCATGCAGGCGCTGCCGCTGCTGGCCCTTTGGCTGGAGCGCGGCGGGCAAGTTGGATCTGTGACAACGATCCGTTGGGCGAGCATGGGCTATGCGGCGGTTACGCTTGCGGTCTTTGCCCAGGCTCTGCTGGGTCTGCCGCTGATCCCCTTGGGGTAGAGAGCGACCGGGTCGCGCGCCTCGGTGCGCGCGATCCGACGACGGGGTTTGCGATGGCAAGGCGCGCCGGTTGCCTCGCCTAGGGCTACTCGCGACCCGCCCGGTAAGCCGCCCACAGATCCGCCCGCCGCTCCTGCGTCAGAGCCTCGGCCTGCTGCTTGCGCCATTCCGCCACTTTGCCGTGGTCCCCGGACAACAGGACCGGCGGTATCGCATTCCCCCGCCAATCGGCGGGTTTGGTGAATTGGGGATGCTCCAGCAGGCCCTCGGAAAAACTCTCTTCCTGGGTCGATTCCGCGTTTCCCAGCACGCCGGGGATCAACCGTGTCGTGGCGTCCAGCACCAGTTGCGCGGCAATCTCGCCGCCCGTCAGGACGGCATCGCCAACGCAGACCTCTTCCATCGCGTAGTGATCGATCACCCGCTGGTCGAGGCCCTCGAACCTGCCGCACACCAGCGTCATGCCCCTGGCACGCGAAAACCGTTCGGCGTCGCGCTGGGTGAAAGGTTTGCCGCGCGGCGTCAGGTAAACGAGGGGCCATTCAGCGCGATCTTCGGACGTGCCTGCCGCCGCCATGTCCAGGGCGCGGGCCATGACATCGGGTTTCAACACAAGCCCCGCGCCGCCACCGGCGGGGGTGTCGTCCACTTGGCGGTGCTTGCCGGTGCCGAAGGTGCGCAGGTCGATGGGCTCCAGCGCCCAGAGGCCCTTTTGCAGGGCCTTGCCCGTGAGCGACGCACCGAGGACCCCGGGGAATGTCTCGGGGAACAGGGTGATGACCTTGGCGCACCAGGCTTTTGCCAGACGCGGGCGGTCGGTGATCAACTCTCGCGGTTTCAGGCTTGCCGATTGCGAGAGGCGTCCGTGGGATTTGGTGGGCTTCATCATGCCGCCCGTCTACGCGGGGCGGCGGGGCGGATCAATCGTCGGACTTACGCGCGCGCATGATGGCGAGGGTGATGACGGCGACAACAGCGCCAAGGGCGGCATAAACGAAGAACATGGGCGGCTTCCTTTGAAGGGGGGGCGGGATGGGCTTGTCTAGCTGGAACTTTTGCGACGCAAAACGGTGGGAAACCCCCAGGCCCACCCAGGCAAAGTCGCGCAGGATGATGTCAGGAGCATGCGTGCGCGCACCTTGTGACCCGCCGCACACAGACATAGGTTGGGCCTTCGGCAAGGAGATCCCCATGACATCGCCCATCCTGACAGTTGAGCACTTGACCAAAACCTATGAGGGCGGGTTCACAGCGCTCGATGCCGTGTCGCTGGAGATCGCGGAAGGCGAGATCCTGGCGCTTCTGGGGCCCAATGGTGCCGGGAAAACCACTCTGATTTCAACGATCTGCGGGATCGTACAGCCGACGTCGGGCAACGTCGCCGTGGGCGGGCACGATACTCAGGCCGACTACCGCGAGGCGCGTAAGCTGATCGGGCTGGTGCCGCAAGAGATCAACCTTGAGCCGTTTGAGAAGGTGATCAACACGGTGCGCTTTTCACGCGGGCTGTTCGGGAAGCCGCGAGATGATGCCTATCTGGAAAAGATCCTGCGGCAGTTGTCGCTGTGGGACAAGAAGGACGACGCGATCCGCACGCTGTCAGGGGGCATGAAGCGGCGGGTTCTGATCGCCAAGGCGCTGAGCCATGAGCCGCGCGTGCTGTTCCTGGATGAGCCGACGGCAGGCGTGGACGTGGAGCTGCGCCGTGACATGTGGGAGATCGTGCGCGAGCTGAGCGACAGCGGTGTCACGATCATCCTCACGACGCATTATATCGAGGAAGCCGAGGCCATGGCCGACCGCGTAGGCGTGATTGCGGGCGGAAAGATCCTGCTGGTGGAGGAAAAGAGCGCGCTGATGGCCCGGATGGGCCAGAAAGAGCTGCGCATTGACCTGGCAAGCCAGATTGACGCGGTGCCGGACGCGCTTGCGGACAAGGATCTGGAACTGGAGGAGGGCGGCAAACGCCTCGTCTACCGTTATGACACGCGAGCCGAGCGCACGGGGATCGTGCGGCTGCTGTCCGCCCTGCAGGCCGAGGGGCTGGTAGTCGCCGATGTGGAAACCAAGCAGAGCAGCCTGGAAGAGATTTTCGTGGGCCTTGTGAGCGAAGGAGAAGAGGCATGAACCTTCAAGCGGTCAAGTCGATCTACGTCTTCGAGATGGCGCGCACGTTCCGCACCCTGGCGCAATCCATCGTGTCGCCGGTCTTGTCGACGTCGCTTTATTTCATCGTGTTCGGCACGGCGATTGGCTCGCGGATCGATCAGGTGGAAGGGGTGAGCTACGGCGCGTTCATCGTGCCGGGCCTGATCATGCTGACGGTGCTGACCCAGTCGATTTCCAACGCCAGCTTCGGGATCTATTTCCCGAAGTTCATCGGCACAATCTACGAGCTGCTGTCCGCGCCCGCCTCGTTCCTGGAGATCACCGCAGGCTACGTGCTGGCGGCGGCGACGAAGAGCTTCGTGATCGGGTTGATCATCCTGGGCACCGCGTTTTTCTTCGTGGATCTGCAGATCTTGCATCCGATCTGGATGCTGACGTTTCTGGTTCTGACATGTCTGTCGTTCTCGCTGTTCGGCTTCATCATCGGCATCTGGGCGCAGAACTTTGAGCAATTGCAGCTGATCCCGCTGCTGGCGGTGACGCCCCTGGTGTTCCTGGGCGGCGCGTTCTACTCGATCTCGATGCTGCCCGAGAGCTGGCAGACGGTGACGCTGTTCAACCCGGTGGTCTACCTGATCTCGGGCTTTCGGTGGAGCTTCTTTGGGGTCGCCGATGTGGCACTGGGTTGGTCGATTTTCGCGATCCTCGGCTTCACGGGCACCTGCATCCTGGTGATCGGGTGGATCTTCAAGACCGGCTGGCGCATCCGCGCCTGAGGGTTTGCGCCCAAGCGTTTGCCCCCTTGCGGGGGCAACGCAGGGTCGCCCGGGGGCCTCGCGCGCCTGCGGCGCGCTCGGCGGGGTATCCATTCTGCGAGGTGGCACTTGGGGGTGGGTGTGGGAAGGGGGCTAGCCCCCTACGCGTCTTTTCCTGACGGAAAAGGCCGCATACCCCCAGAGTTTTTCGGGCAAGATGAAGGGGGAGCCGCGCGCGGTATTTGGCGTTAGTCGAAGTCCTGGCCCAGGGGGGTGTTGTGATCGGGCGTGTCCGGTTTGTCGCCGCCGATGAGGCCTTCAGGCATGTCGACGATCACCCGGCCCGCCGCGAGGTCCACGGTGGGGACGACCGCCAAGGTGAAGGGGATCAGCAGGCCCTGGGGCAGGCCGGGGCCGTTGATTTCAAGGATATCACCCGCGCCGTGGTTGGCGACCGAGGCGATTTTGCCGAGGGTCTCACCGCCGGTGTCGAGCACGGTGAGGCCGACCAGATCGGCGTGGTAGAATTCATCATCGGGCAGGGACGGCAAGGCGGAGCGCGGTGCATAGAGGCGGGTGCCGCGCAGGGCGTCGGCCTGTTCCTTGGTGCCGATGCCCGAGAGCATCGCCGCGTAGCCGGATTTGACCGGGCGGGTCAGGGTGATCGTGAAGCTTTGCGTGCCATCCTCGGTCCAGAGCGGGCCGTAGGCGCCGATATCCGAGGGCTCGGCGCAGAAGCTTTTCAGGCGCACTTCGCCGCGCACGCCGAAGGAGCCAGAGATCGCGCCAACGCAGGTATGGTCCGGTTTGGTCATCTTGGTCTCAGGCGTTGAAGGGGAGGGCAGGGACCCGGTGGACTTCGGGCAGGGGATCGGGGGGACCGTCGGCGCGCAGGAGCGCGATGATCCACCCCAGGGTGAGCAGGGACAGGACCATCAGCCCTGCCCCCAGCCATCGCAGGGCCGCGCGCCGCGCCGCGACCAGCAAGCCAAGGCCTGCCAGCGCGACGACAAGGAGCGCCCCCAACATGGGTCTTACTCTTCTGCGGCAGCTTCTTCGGCTGCGGGCTCTTCCGCCGGGGCGGCGGCGGCCTCAGCGGCGGCTGCGGCTTTGGAGGCTTTCTCTTCCGCGCGTTCCACGGCTTTCTTGCCGGGCTGCGCCTTCTTCATGTTGGCACGCTCTTTCTTAGGTGTGACGCCGGCGGCTTCCAGGAAGCGGGACACGCGGTCGGTGGGTTGCGCGCCCTGGTCGAGCCAGTGCTGCACACGCTCCATGTCCATTTTCACGCGCTCTTCGCTGTCCTTGGGCAGGAGCGGGTTGTAAGTGCCGAGCTTCTCGATGAAGCGGCCGTCGCGGGGCATGCGGCTGTCGGAGGCGACGATGCGATAGAAGGGGCGCTTTTTGGAGCCGCCGCGGGCGAGACGAATTTTCATAGCCATTGTGTAGTATCCTTAGGTTTTTGTGCCCTATCACTTCGTTGCTTGAGGGCGCTTAGTTTGTCTTGGGAAAGGTGGGTTTCACCCACCCTACGATTGATGTTGTTCGTGGTGACGGATGACTTCGTCGATGACGAAGCGCATGAGTTTCTTGGCAAAATCGGGGTCCAGATCGGCCCGTTGTGACAAGTCTTCTAACCGGGCGATCTGCGTGGCTTCACGCGCGGGATCGCTCGGGGGAAGGTCGTGTTGCGCCTTGAGCGCGCCGACGGCCTGGGTGTGCTTGAAGCGCTCGCCCAGGGTGTAGATGAGGATGGCATCGAGGCGGTCGATGCTTTCGCGGTGGCCTTTGAGGACCTCTGCGGCGCGGGTCACGGCGTCGCTCATGGGCGGCCTCCTTTGTGGATCCAGACGGTGCAATCGTCGTTGTGGGCGGGGGCTTTGCCGCTGTCGGTGGCCCCAAGCTTTTCCGCCACCCGACGTGACGCCGCGTTGTCGCGGCCGATGTAGCTGACGATGGGCTGATCGCCGATCACCGAGGGCGCCCAGTCCAACACCGCGTGCGCGGCTTCGGTGGCGTAGCCCTTGCCCTGGCCGGACGCAAAGGTGTTCCAGCCGATTTCCACATCGGCGTGGCGGGGCGGAAAGTGGATGCCGCAGGTGCCGACGGGGCCGGTGGCGTCGTGCAGCACGAACCAGCCGTAGCCGTGCAGCGCCCAGTGGCCCGCGTCGCTGGCGAACAGGGTCCAGGCCTCTTTCAGGGGCAGCGGCCCGCCAACGGACGCGCTCGCCTCGGACATGTAGAAGTCGCGGTAGGCGGGCCAGTCGTCCAGCGTGGGCAGGCGCAGGGTCAGCCGGGTTGTTTTCAGCTCGGTCATGCGGCCAATGCCTCCGGTGAGGGATGGCGGAAGACCAGCGCATCGGCGTTGGGGTGGACGGCGCCCGCGTCACGGACACAGCCGAGCCGTTCGGCCAGCGCGATGGAGCGCGCGTTGTCGCGGTGGATGTAGCTGACGGCGGTGGGCCAGCCGAAGGGCCCGTAGCACTGGGCGCGGGCGGCGACGGCGGCCTCAAAGGCGAAACCTTGGCCCTCGTAGCCGTCCCAGATCAGCCAGCCGAGCTCCTTCTCGGGCCAGGTATCGGGATACCAGCAGCCGACCAGTCCGATGGGCACGCCCGCGTGTTCCACGGTCCACATGCCAAAGCCGTTCAATTGCCAATGGCCAAGCTCTGCGGCGAACAGGATCCACGCGGACTTCGCGTCTTTGGGCCCGCCCGTGTAGGCGGCGCGGTCGGTGGCAAAGAAGTCGCGGAACGCGGGCCAGTCGCGGGCCTCGGGGCCGCGCAGGGTCAGGCGGTCTGTGTGCAGAACCGGGATCATGCCAGCACCTCCTCGGGCGAGGGGTGGCGCCAGATGTGCATCGTGCCGAACACGCCGTGCTCAAAACTGCCATCGGGCGTGCAGCCGAGTTTCTGGGCCAGCGCGACAGAGCGGGTGTTGGCGGGGTTCACGAAGCTGGCGGCGGTCGTCCATTCCAGCGTCTGATAGGCGTAGTCGCGGGCCAGGCGCGTGGCCTCATAGGCATAGCCCTTGCCTTCGGCGGCCTCGAACAGGGTCCAGGCGATCTCGGGCTCGGGCCAATCGACGGGGAAAAGCGGGCCGACAATGCCAAGGGCCACGTCTTCCGCGCCGGTCTCGGCCACGATCCAGCGGCCATAGCCGCGCATCTGCCAATGGCCGATCAGCGCCGCGAGGTATTGCCAGCTTTGCGCCTCGGTCGAGGGGCCGCCCACAAAGCGCGCCCGGTCGGAGGCGCGGAATTCGGCGATGGCCTCAAAATCCCCGAGCGACGGTGCGCGCAGCGTCAGGCGTTCGGACAGGAGGGTCGGGATGATCATCATGCCAGCACCTCCGCCGCCGAGGGATGGCGGTAGACGATATCGTCGGGGTGCGGGCCTTTCGTGGCCTCATCGATGACGCAGCCAAGGCGCGTGGCCAAAGCGGCAGAGCGGGTATTTTCGGCGTCGATGAAGCTGACGGCGGTGGTCCAGCCGAGGTCGGCATAGACATGACGGCGGATCTCGGTGACGGCCTCAAAGGCGTAGCCCTTGCCCTCGGACGCCGGGTCCCAAATGGTCCAGCTCAGCTCTTGCTGCGGGGTGGGCTCCGGATGCCACGGCCCCATGGTGCCGATGATGGCTCCGGTGTCCTTGCGCAGGACGGCAAAGCAGCCGTAGCCACGCAACTGCCAGTGGCCGGTGATCACCGCCAGCATCCGCCAGGCATGGCCCACGTCCTTGTCCGGCCCGCCACCGACGAAGTCGGCCCGCTCGGACAGGGCGAAGGCTTTGAACGCCTCAAAGTCCTGCGCCTCGGGCGCGCGGAATGTCAGGCGCTCGGTCTCCTGCGCCGGGATATGGGCCAGATGCGGGGTCATTGCGAAGCCCCGTAGACAGATTGGATTACATCAAGGTAGGCGAGGCGACGAGCCTCCATCCACCTGACCATGTCTGGCCAATTGCCTCGATCCTTATAACCAAGTGCCTGCTGCTCGGACAGAACGTGACCCATCAGGTTATCGCCATGCCATGGGACGGAGAGTCGAGCGGCAATGACATCGGCTATTGGGTTCAGCAAATCACGTGCTGAATACTTCTTGGGCCCGCTGCCTCCGCGAACATAGATACCGCTGTTCTTTTCGCCGATCCACAGTGAGACCTGAACCGCACCGTCAAGCGTGGGGTAGTAGGTGTTCCATCCCGTCGTCGGCTTCAGGCCAGCGTCAACGGCTTGGGGGTGTTCAGCGGCATAGAATGCCCAGAACTCGCCGCGTGTCAGGGATAGGGCGTCGCTTGCCCCTGACATGGCGGCCTTTTTGCCTGAGAAGGACCGCTCCCAAAGATCGGGTTTCTCGACGACTTCAAACACCGGTGCAAAAGGACTGTTGCCGATGCGAACAACCTTGGCCTTGACGGCAAAGAATGAGAGGCCTTCGTCGGTGTTGTCGTTGAGCCAGCGGATCGCCGACAGGTGAGCATCGCGAAAGCGTGGCGCGATCCAGATCACGCTTTGGGCGTCCAAACCCGCCAGATAGGTCATGATTTGCCCGAGATGGGTATGATCGGTGGTTTCTAGCTGGTTCTCGATCAGCACGATCGTTCCATCCTGGGCATCGCGTGCGAGAATATCCGCCGAAAATGAATCCACTGCGATTTCCGTGCCAGTCAGCTCCAAGTGCATGCCGACCACGTCCGACAAATAACCAATATTCTCCGCAAGCCATGGAGTGAATTCCAAGGCTTCGTGCTTCCATGCCTCTCTGAGGGGAAGCTCGGTCAGTTGTGCGAACTCAACCTGGGTCACTTTTTCTTCCCAAGCCCGCTCAGATCACCCATGCCACCCAGGCCCGGCAGGCCACCGCCGCCCGCGCCCATCTGTTTGGCGGCGCGCTCCAGCGCTTTGGGGTCCATGCCGCCCATGCCGCCTGCGTCCATGCCCGCTGGCATGCCGCCGCCTTTGCCCATCAGCGCGCCGAGACCGCCGCGCATCAGGCCTTTCTTGCCCATTTTGCCCATCTTCTTCATCGCATCCGCCATCTGGCGGTGCATCTTCAGAAGCTTGTTGAGGTCGCTGACCTCCTGGCCAGCACCGCGCGCGATGCGCTTCTTGCGGGAGGCCTGCAGCAGCGCAGGATTGGCGCGTTCGCGCTTGGTCATCGACTGGATCAGCGCCACTTGCCGCGTGATCACCTTGTCGTCGAACCCAGCCTCTTCGATCTGTTTCGACATCTTGGCCATGCCGGGCATCATGCCCATCATGCCCTGCATGCCGCCCATCTTCTGCATCTGCTGCAACTGGCCCATCAGGTCGTTCATGTTGAACTGACCCTTCTGGAAGCGCTTCATCATGCGCTCGGCCTGTTCGGCCTCTAGCGTTTCCTGCGCCTTCTCGACCAGCGCCACGATGTCGCCCATGCCAAGGATGCGGCCCGCGATCCGCTCAGGCTCGAACGTCTCGATCGCGTCCATCTTCTCGCCGAGGCCCACGAAGCGAATGGGCTTGCCGGTGATCTCGCGCATCGACAGCGCCGCACCGCCGCGCCCGTCGCCATCCATCCGGGTGAGGACGACGCCGCTGACGCCGATCTTGTCGTCGAATTCCGTGGCGACGTTTACGGCGTCCTGACCGGTAAGGCCGTCGACCACCAGCAGCGTCTCACGCGGGTTGGCGACGTCGCGCACGGCGGCGGCTTGCGCGATCAGCTCTGCGTCGATGTGCAACCGGCCGGCAGTGTCGAGCATGTAGACGTCGTAGCCTGCGAGCGAGGCCTGGGTCTTCGCGCGCTTGGCGATTTGGACGGGGTCTTCACCGGGCACAATCGGCAGGGTGTCCACGCCAATTTGCGTGCCGAGGATCGCCAGCTGCTCCATGGCTGCCGGGCGGTTGGTGTCAAGCGAAGCCATCAGCACCTTCTTGCCCTCGCGGTCCTTCAACCGCTTGGCGAGTTTCGCCGTCGTCGTCGTCTTACCCGAGCCCTGGAGGCCCACCATCAGGATCGGGGCGGGCGGGTTGTCGATCTTCAGAACGCCGGGGTCCGCGTCGCCGCGGAGCGTCGCGATCAGCTCGTCATGGACGATCTTGATGACCTGCTGGCCCGGCGTGATCGACTTGGTGACGGCAGCACCCGTCGCCTTCTTCTCCACGTTTTTGATGAAGCTCCGCGCGACGGGCAGGGAGACGTCAGCCTCCAGCAAGGCGACCCGCACTTCGCGCAAGGCGGTGCGGACGTCATCCTCGGACAGCGCACCCTGTTTGGTGAGGCGGTCAAAGACGCCACCAAGGCGCTCGGATAGATTCTCAAACATGGGCCTGGCCCCTTTCGCGATCCCGGAAATCTCCCCCTGAAGATAAGGGCGTACCTTACAAACCCAAGTCCCAATGCACTGCGACCCCAAGTGTTCATTTCAGGCGGGGGCAACACCCAAACGGGTTTTGCCCCCGTGGGCGAAACTCGCTGACGGGGGGCGATCCTACGAACGCGCGCGGGACCGGGAAGCTTGGCTTTCCGGCTACTGCGGCGGGGGATAGGCAGAAACGGCTGGGGAGTCAATCAATCAGACGCGGTAGCGACGGGAAAGGCGCCGTTGCGCCGGGCCCAGGCGGCAATGGTGCCATGGATGGTTTCCTGCGACATGCCCGAAATCGCGACGGGCAGGCGCAGGGCGGGCTTGCCAGACGCCTCTGTCATCTCAAAATCAACCTGCTGGTAGAAGCCCGTGGAGTGGTTGCCCCGCTCGTTCAGGCTGACGCCTGCGATCTGGTCGAAAGGCACGGTGATCACGCGCCGCCCTCGGCCCCTTGGCAGGCGCAGAGTCAGAAGCGCCTCCTCGGTATCGAGGATCAGCGTCTCGGTCACCGTGGGCATGAACAGCAACACCAGGAAAAGCACGCCAATGGCGCCGAAGATGTAGCCGAAGATCGCAGCCTCGGCGTCGCCGCTGAACAGAAAGAACGCACCCATTCCCAGGCATCCGACCGCGCCCAACGCGGCCACAATGCGCTTCTCAGCCTTGTTCTGCTTCAGGACAAGGCGCGTGTCTGTCTTCTTGGTGATCTGCATGGCGCGCTCAGGTGCATTCGACCGTCAGGTCGACCACCTCACCGGACAGCATGTCGCCATCGGCATGGAGCGAGAACGCTCGGCGCAGGTTCATCTCGTCCCACTCCACCTGCGTCATCGGGGGCGCTGTGGTCGGGCGCGTGCCGGGCTCTCCGAACAATGTCAGGGCCATTGGGCCCTCATAATCCTCTCCGGCGAAAGAGAACCCCTCGACGTCGTTGGCGTAGACGCCGACCAGATCAGCGGCGGACCCGCGGGACGTTGTGATCAGCGTCCAGATCAGGCCGGTGATGCCGTCGCCGATGGTCATTTGCCCCGTCGCATAATGGGCCATGGTGCCGCCTTCCTGCCGGAAGGTTTGGCCGCTGGTGACGAACTCCGCCGTGCCGGGCAATTGCGTGCCGGGCCGGATGAAGCCCACGCCCTGGGTGACCTCGACGGTGAAGTCGATCCGGCAGGTCTGTGCGGTGGCGGGGGCGGAGAGGCCGAGAAGGGCCGCAAAAAGGCTGATCAGTCGAAGCATGGCGAGACGCTAGCACATTCCAAGTGCCGTCTCAAACCTCGGGCGTGGGTTGGCCAAGCCATTGCCGGATGTGATCGGCCTGAGCCTCGGCCGGGCCGTTGGCGGCGAAATAGCCGACACGGAAAGGGGGTTGATCGCGGCCCTCTGCGGGCACGAGGACAACCTCCACGTTGCCTGTGCGTCCACTGGCATCTTGAACCAGGGACACGCCCGCCGTGCCGGACAGGGCGGTTTCCTCGTGGGTGCGGCGCCAAGGGGCAATATGGCTAAGCCGCACGATGTCTTCTGACCGGTCCAGCACAAGGCGCACTTTGCTTTGCATCGCCAGGATCGCGAGACCCACCATAAGCACGGTCAACACGATCAGCGCCCACCCCAGGGCAGGCGGCTCGTCAAGGATCATCATGACGCCAAGGAACCCGGTAAGCGGCGTCATCGCGAGGCAGATGAGGCCGCCGACAAGGTTCGTTTTGCCCATGACAAGGCGGTCGGGGGAGTTGGAAATAACCTTCATAGGGAAGAAGTTGGCGCAGATTCTGCGCCTTGTCTATTCGGGGTTTCCTTGCCCCCCGCCGCTGGGGCGGGGGGGCATTTGCGTCAGCCGATCAATTGCCGGCGATGGGTGTAGAGGACGGCTGCGCTGAGCACACCAAG
Source organism: Gymnodinialimonas sp. (assembly GCF_059726805.1). NCBI lineage: Bacteria > Pseudomonadati > Pseudomonadota > Alphaproteobacteria > Rhodobacterales > Paracoccaceae > Gymnodinialimonas > Gymnodinialimonas sp. The sequence continues at coordinate 4,158,446 of NZ_AP041059.1, read as the reverse complement.
AACCAGCGCGGGTAGGGCCGAGGGCCCGAGCACCAGCAAGTGGAACACCACCGCCGCGATCATCGTGGCGGTTAGCAGCCCAGCGCCAATCGCCTGCCGGCCCGGCACCCACAAGAGCACGGCCGCCGCCACCTCGATCGTGCCGGTGACATAGCGGAACCATTGGCCCCATCCGATGGCCTCAAAGGTGGCGACCATCATCTCGGCCCCGATCAGCTTGGCAGCTCCCGCCGCACCAAACGCGAGGGTCAACAGCGCCTTGATCGCCAGAAGGCCGTATTTTTGCAGGTTATCCATGGGTCATTCTCCTGGGGTTCAAGCGGCCAGCGCCGCGATCTGATCGTTGGCCACCTTCATTGAGGCGTCCGCGTTGACCATCAGGCGGTCGGCGGTCACGACGTGGACGTCCGTGATGCCGATGAAGCCAAGGACATGGCGCATGTAGTTGGTGGCAAAGTCGATCTCGGACCCGGATTCCGTGCCGCCCGACGCGATGACCAGCACGGCGCGCTTGCCCTCCAGCAGGCCTTTTGGGCCGGTCTCGGTGTAATGGAAGGTGACGCCTGCACGCGCGACCTGGTCGACCCAGGCTTTCAGGGCAGCAGGCACGCCGAAATTGTAGATCGGCACACCGATCACCAGCGTATCGGCGGCCTTGACCTCGGCCACCAGCGTATCGGAAAGCGCCAGCGTGTCGGCCTGATCGGCGGAGCGTTGACCAGCGGGGGTGAAATTGGCACCAACCCAGTCCTCGGACAGCAGCGGGACGCCATCGGCAAGGTCGCGGGTGGTGACCTGGGCGGGCGCCATCTGCGCGATGATCCTGTCGGTCAGATCGCGGGAGACAGAGCCTGTGCGGCGGGCGGAGGCGTCGATGCGAAGAATGTGGGTCATGGTCGGGTCCTCTTGGGAAGCATGAAAGATGCACCCTTATGTTGGCTTAGCATCACCTCACACAATCTGCGATCCTGCGGGGTTTATGCGCGTGAATGCACAGAAAGCCGAGCCATTGCTTTTGCGACCCCCTGCACGCATTGTGACCACAAGGCGAAGGTTGGTGAGGGAGCGCACAGAAAGCCGATGGATAATTGGGATGAAGTGCGCACCGCCTTTCAGGTCGCCAAAGTCGGTACCGTGTCTGGCGCGGCAGAGGCATTGGGCGTTCACCACGCCACGGTGATCCGCCATATCGACGCGCTGGAGGCGCGCCTGGGCGCGAAGCTGTTCCAACGCCACGCGCGCGGCTACACGGCGACCGAGGCGGGCCAGGACCTGCTGGCCGTCGCGGGCCAGACCGATGATCAGTTCACCCAGCTTGCAGGCCGGATCAAGGGCCGCGGCGATGAGGTGACGGGCGAGTTGATCGTAACGTCCCTAGGTGCGCTGTCGCCCCTGCTGGTGCCCACGATTGCGCTGTTCCAGGAGCGCCACCCTGATCTGCGGGTGCGTCTGGTCAGCGATGCGCGTCTGTTCCGCCTGGAGTATGGTGAGGCCCATGTGGCGATCCGCGCCGGCAAGCTGCCCGATCAGCCCGACAACATCGTGCAGCCGTTCTTCACCCAGACCCTGAAGCTCGTCGCGAGCAAGAGTTACGTGGAGCGGTTCGGGCCGCTTACCGGCGACAACGTGGGCGATCACCGCTTTGTCGGCTCCACCGACGAGACGCCCCGCGCGCCCTACTTCAAGTGGTTGGCCGACACAGTGCCGTCCTCCACGATCTATTTCCGCGCCTCCTCCATGGTGGCCGCGAAAGAGGCGGTTCTGGCGGGCATCGGCATCGGTTTCGTGGCGTCGTGGGATCAGGACCGGACCGAGGATTTGGTGGAGATCCTGCCCCCGCTGGAGGATTGGACCGCAAAGATCTGGCTTGTCACCCACATGGACCTGCATCGCACCGCCAAGGTGCAGACCTTCGTGCGGCATCTCAAAGAGCAGGTGAAGACCTGGGCCGTGGAGTGACGCTTTGCGCTTTTGGTTAAGGCCGTGCCACGGGGGGGGCCGCCCCCCCAGCGTCTTTTTGCGAGCAAAAAGGCCGCCGCCCCCCGGGATATTTCAAGAACGGGGAAACAGGGGCGCGGTCTTGCGGGGTTGATGTGAGGGAAGCTGTCGGCTCGGCCCGGGCAGGGCATATCGCGATGCTGGCGTTCTCGGCGCTGGTGGCGGGGTCGTTCTCGCTTGGCGGGCAGGTGGCGGACGAATTGGCACCCACGGCGTTGAACGCGGTGCGCTTCGGGATCGCGGCGGTGATCATGGGCGCCGTGGTTTATGCGCGGGGCGGGGTGCCGCGCGCGGCCCTGGCGGCGCCCTGGCGCTATTTGGTGTTGGGCGGGATCTTCGCTTTCTACTTCGTGCTGATGTTCGAGGGGTTGAAGACCGCGCCCCCGGTCTCGGCCGCGGCGGTGTTCACGTTGACCCCGGTGATGAGCGCGCTTTTCGGCTGGATCCTGCTGCGTCAGGTCGTCAGCTCTCGCATCGCGGCGGCGCTGGCGATCGGGGCGACGGGGGCGGCCTGGGTCATTTTCCGCGCGGATCTGTCGGCGCTTCTGGCGTTTGAGGTGGGCCGGGGCGAGGTGATCTACTTCATCGGTTGCATCGGCCACGCGCTTTACACGCCGCTGGTGCGGGTGCTGAACCGGGGCGAGCCTGTGCTGGCGTTCTCGTTCCTCACGCTGTTGGCCTGCGCGGGCGTGATCACCGTCTGGGGCCTGGGCGATATTGCGGCGGCCGATTGGGCGGGCCTGCGCCCCATGGTCTGGATCGCGATTGCCTACACCGCCATTTTCGCCAGCGCTGCGACGGTATTCCTGATCCAATTCGCCTCGCTCAGGCTGCCGTCGAGCAAGGTCATGGCCTATACCTACCTGACGCCGTCCTGGGTGATCCTGTGGGAGATCGCCCTCGGTCAGCCTGTGCCTGCGGCGCTGGTGTTGGTGGGGGTTGGGCTGACGGTGGGGGCGCTGGCGTTGTTGTTGAAAGATTGAGAACGCGGCTTTGCTCAAGCTTGAGCAGGAGGTTAAGCCTATGAAATATCAGCAAAAGCCATTTTTGTTTACGATTTGTTAACCCCTTGATGCGCGTCAAAGCGCGGGGTTTGGGCTCAGTCTAACCTGATGGGGAGGAGGACCCGCCCATGCCTGCTGCCACAACCAAGGCCGACCTTATGACGGTGACCGACCGCGAATGGACCAAGCTCAACGCGCTGTTGGAAAAGGTGCCGGGTGACCTCGCGGAGACGAAAGACGCCGATGACACCTGCATCAAGGATATTCTCACCCACCGCGCCCATTGGATTGGGCTCTTTTTCCAGTGGCTGGAAGAGGGCGCTGCGGCGCAGATGCCGGATCATGGGGTGAAGTGGAACGAGTTGAAGGCCTACAACGCCGGACTGCGGGACCGCTATGCCGATGTGACATGGGACGCGGCGCGGGCCGGTTTGACAGAAGCCCACGGGCGGCTGCGCGATTGGATCGCGCAGAGCGACGACGCCGCGCTTTACGGTGAACCGATGCCTGGCGGCACGGGCTGGACGCCGGGGCGCTATGCGGAGGCGGCGGGGCCGAGCCATTATCGCAGCGCCGCGAAATACATCCGCAGCGTCTTGAAGGCGGCGGGTTAACCCCCGTCGCGCCGGATCTCGTCGAAAGCCTCCAGCGGCACGCGGACCAGCGTGTAGGTGATTGTGCCGATGGGCGCGGGCAGGGCGACGTCCTGCTGCATCACGTCGCCCATGCAGGAATAGGTGATCACCGGGTTGAAGGTGTTCTCGGGGATCGCAAAAAGCGGCACGGTGGTGCTGGTGCCGTCGGAGGTCACCGTCATCTCTCCGGTCAGGTTGCCCTGGGCGGCGGGCAGGTAGCAGAGGTCCAGCGTGCTGCCCATGGCGCTGATGTAGCCCGCCGTCGTCACCGTCTGCCCGGTCATCTCGAACGTGGTCAGGTCGCCTTCAGCGTCCTGGAACTGGGCCGCGCCCTCCGCGCCCAGGGGGAAGGTCTGAAAGAAGCCGTCGTCGTAGATGATCATGCCCACTGGCGCACCGAGGGAACTGAAGTTGGCGCGCACGGCGTCGGGCATGGAATTCATCGCGGCCTGCAAGGCCTCGGGGATGGTGGAGGAACCGACCCAGGCGCCGACAAGACAGGTCTCGATGGGTCCCGTGGGCGCGGTGCAGGTGGCCTGCGAAAACACAGGGGCTGCTGCGAGGAGCGGAGCGAGGAGGGCAGCGATGGCAGGGGCGTGGCGCATGGGAAAAATCCTTTCGGCGGCCCCTACCCTAGCAGAAGGGGCGCGGCCTGTCGGGTAGGCTATTCCCCACCCAGCTCTGCCTCCAGAAACGCCTCGAACGCGTCCAGGTTCACCGGCTCGAACTGCCCGAACCCCTGCATCCAGACCGACGCCCCCTTCAGGGCGTCCGGTTCCAGCTTGCACCACTTCACCCGCCCGCGCTTTTCCTGGGTGATCAGCCCCGCATTGCTCAGCACGACGAGGTGCTTGGAGATCGCCGCGAGGCTCATGTCGAAGGGCTCTGCCACGTCGGTGACGGCCATGTCATCTTCCAGCAGCATTGACAGGATCGCCCGCCGCGTCGGGTCCGCAAGGGCGGCGAAGATGGTGTCGAGCGAGGGGTGCAGAGCGCGGGGCATGGGGCCAGTAGGGCGCTTGGGGCGTGATCGTCAACCATTTGGTTGAATATGCTGCAGGGCCGCATTGCGCCGGACGGGATTGTCGCATTGAGAGAAAGCGTAGTAATAACAGTAGGATAGCGCGCGTTCATCCGCGTTGACTCTGCTGCACGCGCCGCCTAGCTTCCGCGCAACCTGTCCACCAAGGCGGTATGGCTATGGCTTCGAGCGACGAAGACCGCATGAAAGCGCTGGAAGCGCGGATTGCGGCGGCAAAGTCCCGGGCCAGTCCAGAGCGGTCCAAGGTGGAGGAACACCACTCTCAAGCGCAACTGGCGTGGCGGATGGTGATCGAGTTGGTGGCCGGTTTGGGCATCGGCTTCGGCATAGGCTACGGGCTCGACACGTTGTTGGGCACCACCCCGTGGCTGATGGTCGTGTTTGTTATTCTGGGGCTTATCGCCGGGGTCAAAACGATGATCCGCTCGGCCAATGAGCTTCAGCGAGACGCGCTGGCGCGCGAGAAGACAGCAACCCGCCCCGGCGGGGCAGAGGAAACGGGGACGCAGGATGGCGACTGACAGCACCAACACCGAGGCCAAAAGCGGCACCAGCCGCATGATCGCCTTCGTTCTGATCGGCCTGGCCGCGATTGCGTTTGTCGCGGGCTACCTCGATGATTACGCCGGTGAGATGTCGATCAAGCCGATGGATCAGTTCCTGATCTCGCCGCTTTTCGGCGGATCCGAGGTGGGGCTGTTTACTATCACCAACTCCACGGTCTGGATGGGGCTGGCGGTTCTTAGCGTCATCGCGCTGATGGTCTTCGGCACCCGCGGGCGCGCCGTGATCCCCTCGCGCAGCCAGTCGGTGGCGGAATTAGCCTACGGCTTCGTGCGGCAGATGGTGGAAGACGTGGCCGGCAAGGACGCGCTGCCCTATTTCCCTTACATCTTCACACTGTTCCTCTACATCCTCTTCGCCAATTTCCTGGGCCTGATCCCCGGCAGCTTCACCAGCACCTCGCATATCGCGGTGACGGCGGTTCTGGCGATGGGCGTGTTCCTGACGGTGACGATCCTGGGCTTCGTCAAGAACGGCGCCGGATTCCTGAGCCTCTTCTGGGTGTCCTCCGCGCCGCTGGTTCTGCGGCCGATCCTGGCCATCATCGAGCTGATTTCCTACTTCGTGCGCCCCGTCAGCCATTCCATTCGTCTGGCAGGCAACGTCATGGCAGGCCACGCGGTTCTCAAGGTCTTCGCCGGGTTCGCCGGTGCCCTGGGCCTCGCGGGGATCGCGCCGATCGTCGGTGTGGTCGCGATCTACGGGCTCGAAGTCCTCGTGTCGGCCATCCAGGCCTACGTGTTCACCATTCTGACGTGTGTCTACCTGAAGGACGCGCTGCATCCCGCTCACTAAAGTTAAGGTGCACAATGAATGTGCACCCTACGGACTAACTTCCAAATCGTAAGGAGATACATCATGGAAGGCGATATCGCACAAATGGGTCAATTCATCGGTGCCGGCCTGGCCGCCATCGGTTCTGGTGCCGCCGCTATCGGTGTGGGCCACGTGGCTGGCAACTTCCTCGCCGGCGCCCTGCGCAACCCCTCTGCGGCTGCTGGCCAGACCGCAACCCTCTTCATCGGCATCGCATTCGCCGAGGCCCTGGGCATCTTCGCCTTCCTCGTTGCCCTGCTGCTGATGTTCGCTGTCTAAGACCCAGACAGCTGACATAAGATCCTTACGTTCGGCGCGCTGTTGTCAAAGCAGCGCGCCACCGTAGCCCCGAAATACCCCATACCCCGCTCCGGAGGATGACCATGGCTGATGAAGCCGAAACCACAGACGCAGCCCACGGCGCTGCCGATGCCGCTCATGGCGCAGCAGATGCTGCCTACGCGAGCTCTCCGGGGATGCCGCAGCTCGATTTCGCCACGTTCCCCAACCAGATCTTCTGGCTGGTTCTGACGCTTCTGGCGATTTACTTCGTGCTGTCCAAGATTGCCCTGCCTCGAATATCTTCAGTGATCGCCGAGCGTCAGGGAACGCTGACCAATGACCTCGCCACGGCCGAAGACCTCAAGCGTCAGGCCGCCGAGGCCGAGGAAAGCTACAACACTGCGCTGGCCAACGCCCGCGCCGAGGCCTCCAAGATCGCCCAGGAAACCCGCGAGGAAATCCAGGCGCAGCTGCAGGTCGAGATTGACAAGGCCGACGCCGAGATTGCGGCCCGCGCCGAAGAAGGCGAAGCCCGCATCGCCGAGATCGAAGCAGGCGCCATGGCCACGGCGGAAGAAGTCGCCCGCGACGTCGCCACCGAGATCGTCCGTGCCCTCGGGCCGGGCAAGGATGTGGACACCGCCGCGATTGCCAGCGCCGTTGCCAACCGGGTGAGGGGATAAGCCGATGAAAAAACTGACCCTCCTGTCCGCCTTCGCCCTGATCGCATCCCCGGCCTTCGCCGCCGGTGATTACGGGCTCGTATCGCTCTTCAACACCGACTGGGTGGTGATGATCGGCTTCATGCTGTTCCTTGCGATCCTGTTCTACTTCGGCGTGCCCGGCATGCTTGGCGGCATGCTGGACAAGCGCGCCGATGGCATCCGCTCGGAGCTTGATGAAGCCCGCGCCCTGCGCGAAGAAGCGCAAACACTTCTCGCCTCCTACGAGCGCAAGGCCCGCGAAGTGGAAGAGCAATCGGCCCGTATCGTGTCTGAGGCCCGGGTGAACGCCGAAACCGCGGCCGAGCAAGCCAAGGCCGAGATCGCCCGTTCCATCACCCGCCGTCTGGCCGCCGCCGAAGATCAGATCGCCTCGGCCGAGGCGAAAGCCAGCCGTGCCGTGCGCGACAGCGCCGCCTCCGCAGCCGTCGCCGCAGCGGCAGAGGTCATCGCCGGGGGCACCAGTGCCGCCGACCAGAACAAGATGATCGACGAAGCCATCGATGAAGTCGGGCGCCAGCTGCACTAAGCGTCGCCCGCGACACCCCATTCCTTAGACCCCGCCACACCCGGCGGGGTCTTTTTGTTTGGTCAGAACCTGAAGGCCGATTTAGCGCCCGAAGTCTTCCAAGGCATCGAAGTCGATCTGCTCCAGATGGGCGACCATATCATCGAGGTTGTTGCCCCCCTCCGCCTGGATCAGGATCCGCCCGCCGATCAGGCCCGACAGATCGCCATTGTCGTTCAGGAAGTTCTCTCGATTAATCCGCTCAATCTGACCCATCGAGGCCATCAGGGCAGAGTTCCCCAGCATCGCCGCCATCGACATGACCATGGGATTGTCGGCCATCATGGTGATGGTGAAACGGCCCGAGGGCCCCGTATACGTCGCCTCGGCGGCGGTGCCCCCGCCCACAAAGCCAAGTGACGCGCCGATATCGTCACTGATTTCGCGGGTCCAGCCGGGCATCGGCTCGGGCAGATACGCGGTGAAGCCCTGGGCTTGCAGCGCGTTCAGAAGCTGAGTGGCATAGGCGATTTCGCCCAGGGCATCCCCGATCTCCCCCTCTTCATAGGCGTCAATCGCGGCGCTCAGGGCGTCGGTGATGTCGTCGGCAGCGGCGGGCAGGGGGGCAAGAAGGAGGGCTGAAACAAGAAGGGCACGCATGGCAAATCTCCGGTGGTTTGAATGCCGCAATGATAGGCGCAGGCTTTCAATGAGCCAAGCCAGTGCCTTGGCGCGCCAGATATCATGCGATTGCAGCAGGTTAAGGGGATCGGGTGCCTCTGCTGAGGGTCATCATGTCACCCATGGTGCCGCCTTTGAGCAAATAGAGAACAACCGCTGCATCGGAATTGGGGCGGGCTGCGGCACGACAAGCCGCTCCGTGCTAATCTATTGCGCCACGGCAAATGGCGCGCTCACCCAGAGGATCGGAGCGGCAAAAACGGCTCTCTTTGTGGGTCCCCCTCGGGCTTCACCCGAACTTATCTCGGTAGGTTTGCATCACATCCCCCTCCGCCGTCGTCGCCTCAAAGACGCCCCGTGCAATCGCGCGCGACAGGCACAGCGCCGCCGCGTGCCCCAACAACAAGGTGTCGGCCTCGCCCTCAACCGCACCCGTGGCGGCGGCGAACACGAGGTCCCCGTCCATCGGCGTGTGGCTGGGGTAGATCGCGCGCGCCATCCCGTCGTGGGCCGCCACCGCCAGGCGCGTGGCCTGCGCCTGGGTCAGGGCCGCGTCCGTGGCAACAATCGCAATCGTCGTGTTCTGTGCTCCGCCTTTGACTGGGGGCAGTGCCTGCGGGTCGAAGGCCGGGGCGGGCCCATGGCCGCCGAACTCCCCCGCCATCTCGAAGGGCGCCGCCCAGAAATGCTTGCTGTCGCCGACTGTGACCCGCCCCAGCGCGTTCACTGCCACCAAAGCGCCCACGGTATGGGCCCCCACGCGCAAGGATGCAGAGCCCAATCCGCCCTTCAGATCCGCGATCAACGCGCCCGTGCCCGCCCCGACCGAGCCGAGAGCGAAGTCTGTCTCCGCCGCCGCCAAGGCGTCGCGTCCCAACGCCCCGTAGGGGTTCGCGTCCCAGCCTTTGTCGCCGCCGTTGATCAGATCAAACAGGATCGCCGCAGGCACAATCGGCACCACCTGGTCCCCCACGGCAAAGCCGCGCCCCTGCGCGCGCAGAGCGTCCGCCACGCCGGATGCCGCGTCGAGGCCAAAGGCCGAGCCCCCCGACAGCACCAGCGCGTCCGCGCTTTGCACCGTCTTGTCCGGCGCCAGCAGGTCCGTCTCTCGCGTGCCCGGCGCGCCGCCCATGACTTGGACACCCGCCACGAAAGGCGCGTCGCCCACCAACACCGTTGCCCCGGTTTTGATCACATCGTTCTGGGCGTTGCCGACCCGCAGGCCCGCCACATCGGTGATCAGATTGCGCGGCCCCGGCACCATCATGGCTGCGGGCTCAGGTGGGGAACGGTGCCGCGCTGCACCCCCAGAGGCACCAAATGCGCCGTCTCTGGCACAGGACAATCGAGCCCAGGATGCGCCGCCGGCAGGACCAGCACCAGCGTCTTGGCCCCGTCGGCCAGCCGCGCTGCCACGTCGGCCTCAAAATACACCCCCAACCGTGCGCCGTGGCCGTTCTGGATCACCTCCACATGGGTCAGGTCCAAGCCGGGCGCCACGTCCAGCAAATGCGCGAACACCAGGGGTTGGCTGGCGAAATCGCCCGCAAAAACGGCGATATCGGCGGGCAGATTGGTGCGGGTGTAGGCGGTCACAGCGCCACCTTGACCGCCGCCGTTTCGGGATCGCCCGTGTTGGGCGTGCCCGCGGGCTCGATCAACAACAGATGCGCCTCGGCCCGCGCGACGGGGCGATGCTCCACGCCCGCGGGCACGACGAATACCTCGCCCTCGCGAAGGGTTACCGTGCGCTCTCGCATCTCGATGTCGATCTCTCCCTTCAGCACCATGAAGAAGTCGTCCGTGTCTGGGTGGGAATGCCAGACGAATTCGCCCTCCACCTTCACGACCATCAGGTCGTGGCCGTTGAAGCCGCCCACGACCTTGGGGCTCCAGTGGTCGCTGAACTGCGCCAGTTTGTCAGCCAGGTTGATCGCGCTCATATGCAGCGCCCCCCGTCCACTTCCAGCGCCGTGCCGGTGATCATCGAGGCCGCGTCCGAGCAGAGGAACGCCGCCGCCTCCCCCATATCCTCGGGCTGGCTGAAGCGGCCCAGGGGGATCGTGGCCAGGAACTTCGCGCGGATCTCGGGCGTATCCTCGCCCATGAAGCTCGCCAGCAGCGGCGTTTCGCCCGCCACGGGGCAGAGCGCGTTGACCCGGATGCCGAAGGGCGCCAGCTCGACCGCCATGGTCTTGGTGGCGGTGATCATCCAGCCCTTTGAGGCGTTGTACCAATTCAGGTTCGGGCGCGGGCTGAGCCCGGCGGTCGAGGCGATGTTGAGGATCGCACCCGCGCCCGCCGTCTTCATGGCGGGCACAATCTCGCGCGCGGTTAGGTAGACGGATTTGGCGTTGACGGCCAGGACGCGGTCGAACTCCTCTTCGCTGACATCTTCCAGAGGCGTCGGCACATGGGTGATGCCCGCGTTGTTCACCACGATATCGATGCGCCCCCATTGCTCCATCGCCGCGCGCGCCATGGCCGCCACATCCGCGCCCTTGGACACATCGGTGCAGATCGCCACGCCGCCGACCTCTTCGGCAATTGTGTTGGCCGCGTCGCCGTTGACGTCGCCCACCAGCACCTCTGCGCCTTCCCGCGCGAAGATCCGGGCGATGCCAGCCCCAAAGCCCGATCCCGCTCCGGTCACAATGGCGGTCTTCCCCTCAAGCCGCATGGGCGGCCTCCTTCCGGGCCAGGGCGGTGTCGATCTTGCGCGCGTGGCGCATCGGGATGAAGGCCGCCAGAAGCCCCAGCGCGCCTGCGATATAGCTTGCATCATGCATGAAGCCCGCGCGCAGCAGATCCTGCCGGGTCGGGCCCGTGGGGAAGGTGATCATCTCATCGAGCAACCCCGTGCTGTCCGCGACCAAGCCGCCCAGAAGTCCCGCGAGCGCGCCAAAAGTCGCCAGCAGAATGACAACAAAGACAGATCCCAACCCCGCCGCCAAATAGCTGCGCGCGGTGGGGACGGCGAATAGCCCGTAGATGAACGCGGGCAGGCCAATGATCGGCCCCATCCACCAACTGGCCTGCACGCCCACCAAAGCCGCGCCAAGCCGGTTTGGGACGCCCTCCCCAATGGCAAATTGCTGGAACTTGAATTCGGTGAAATAGGTGGCCCCAACCGTGTAGCTCAACTGGTTGTGCAACGCGCCAAAAAGCGCCGCCGCCAAAGCCGCCACCCCCAACAGCAGAAAGAACGTCGGAAATTTTCCCATCGGTGCGGCCCCCTTAACTCCCCATCAAGGTTAACCGTGCCCCTCCACCCCGTCTATGGCTGATCCGGGCGCGCGGCCTCCCTTTCATCTTGCCAAAAACACCTCCCCCCGGAGGGTCGGTCTGCCACGGGCTCCGCGCTCAGCCGTGATGCGCCGCCACCGTCTTCAGCGTCGTGAAAGCATACATCGCCTCAAACCCCTTCTCGCGCCCGTGGCCCGAATGCCCGACGCCGCCAAAGGGCAGCTCAACACCCCCCGCCGCGCCGTAGTTGTTGAGGAACACCTGCCCCGCGTGCAGCCGCTTGGCCAGCCGCATCTGCCGCCCGCCGTCGGCGCTCCAGACGCTGGCGACCAGGCCGTATTTCGTGCCATTGGCGATGCGCACGGCGTCGTCTTCATCCTCGAACGGGATCAACACCTGGACCGGGCCGAAGATCTCGTCCTGGGCCAGCGGATGGTCCGGGGCGATGTTCCCGATCAAGGTGGGCGACACGTAGTTGCCCCCCTCCGGCAGGCCCTCGGGCAGGGGGGCCTGGGCCAGGATTTGATCCGGCGCGGCTTGCGCCAGGAAGCCGTCGACAATCCCCTTCTGGCGCGCCGAGACCAGCGGGCCCAGGCGTGCGTCTTCCATGGCCGGGCCAACGGTGAGGGCGTTGATCTCGGCGGCAAGGCGCGTGGCCAACTCGTCATGGATTTCTCGCTGCACCAAGATCCGTGAGCCCGCCGAGCAGGTCTGGCCCGCGTTCTGGATGCCTGCGTTCACCAGGAACGGCAGCGCTTTGTCGAGGTCCGCATCGGCAAAGACCAATTGCGGCGACTTGCCCCCCAGCTCCAACGTCACCGGCACGATGTTCTCGGCTGCGGCGATCTGCACGCGCTTGCCGGTGGCGACCGATCCAGTGAACGACAGATGCCGCACGCCCGGGTGCGCGGTCAGCGCCGCGCCGGCTTCTGCCCCCAGGCCCGGCACCACGTTCAGCGCGCCCGCGGGCAGGCCCGCCTGATGGGCGAGGTCGGCGAAGGCGAGCGCTGTCAGGCAGGCGTCCTCGGCGGGTTTCAGCACGCAGGCGTTGCCCGTGGCCAGCGCCGCGCCGATGGACCGCCCGATGATCTGCATCGGGTAGTTCCACGGGATGATATGGCCTGTCACGCCATGGGGCTCGCGCAGGGTGTAGACGGTGTAGCCCGCGTTGAAGGGCAGGGTTTCGCCGGTCAGCTTATCGGCGGCACCGCCGTAGAACTCGCAGTAACGCGCGAGCGCGGTGACATCGGCGCGGGCCTGGGTGAGGGGCTTGCCGACATCCGTGGCCTCCATCTCGGCCAGTGCGTTCGCGTGGTCGAGGACCAACTGCCCCAGGCGCAGAAGGATGCGCCCGCGCTCGGCGGCGGTCAGGGCGCCCCAGGCCCCCTCCAGCGCCGCTTGCGCGGCTTTGACGGCGGCGTCCACGTCCCCTCCTCGACCGCGCGCGATGCGCGCGATCTCCTCGCAGTTGGACGGGTTGAGGACGGGCAGCGTGTCTGTGGCGGGGCGCCATGCGCCGCCGATGAACATGAGCGAGGGGTCAAACCAAAGCTGCATCGAGGTCTCCGGGTAAGGTGGGCGCGGCATTCAGAAGCGTCTGTGTATAGGGGTGCTGCGGCGCGGTGAACACAGCCTCCGTCGCGCCCTGTTCGACGATTTCACCGGCCTGCATCACCAGCACGCGGTCAGTGATGGCGCGCACGACGGTCAGGTCGTGAGAAATTAACAGGTAGGACAGGCCGAATTCCGTCTGGAGATCCGCCAGCAGATCAAGGATCTGCGCCCGCACGGAGACATCCAGCGCGCTGACGGCCTCATCGAGGACCAGTAGCTTGGGCCTTGTGATCAGCGCGCGGGCGATGGCGATGCGCTGACGCTGACCGCCCGAGAACTCATGCGGGTACTTGTGCGCATCCTCAGGCGACAGGCGCACGGCGTGCAGGGCCTCGGCCACGGCGGAGGCCCGTTCGGGTTTGGTGTCGAGCAGGTGGAACGGCTCGCTCACGATGCGGTCGACGCGCCAGCGCGGGTTGAAGCTGCCGTAGGGGTCCTGGAACACCACCTGCACATCCGCGCGCAGGCTGCGCGGCATCTGCGGCGAGACGGCGTGGCCGTTGAGCGTGATTGCCCCCGAGGTTACCGGATCAAGGCCCAGGATCGCGCGGGTCAGGGTGGACTTGCCACAGCCCGACTCGCCCACCAGCCCCAGGCTTTCGCCCCTTTGCAGCGCGAAAGACACGCCGTTCACGGCGCGCACCGGCGGGCCGCGCCGGAATCCCTGGCGCGGGCCGGGGTAGTGGCGGTGGACGTCTGCGACGTCCAAGATCGCATCGGAAGCCGCCTCTGCCGCGCGGTCCGGCTGATGGGAGGACGCGGCAAAGAGCGCGCGGGTGTAGGGATGGGCCTGGTCGCGCAGCACCTGCGCCGTCGCCCCCTGTTCGACAATGCGCCCCTTCTGCATCACCGCGATATGATCGGCCATGTCGGATACGACGGCCAGATCGTGGGTGATCAGCAGCAGCGACATCCCTTCCTCGGCCACCAGCTCTTTCAGCAGATCAAGGATTTGCGCCTGGGTGGTGACATCCAGCGCTGTCGTCGGCTCATCCGCGATCAACAGGCGGGGGTGCAGGGCAATGGCGGCGGCGATGCAGACCCGCTGACGTTGCCCGCCGGACAGCTCATGGGGGTAACGGTCGAGCGCGATGTGCTTCAGGCCCACGCGGTCCAGCCGGTCACGGGCGACGGCCAGCGCGTTGGCGCGACTGGTTTCGGTGTGGATCAGCAGCGTCTCGGCCACCTGATCGCCGATGGTCTGCACCGGGTTGAGCGCTGTCATCGGCTCTTGAAAAATCATCGCGATGTCGTTGCCGCGCAGCTTTTGCAGCTGCGCCTCCTCCAGCGCCAGCATGTCCACCCCGTCCAGCAGCGCAGCCCCTCGGGTGACGGCGCGGCGCGGCAGCAGGCCCATCATCGCAAGCGCCGTCATCGACTTGCCCGAGCCGCTTTCGCCCACCAACCCGAAGATCTGTCGCGCCGGGATGGAGAACGCCACATCCTCCAGGATGCGCGTGTGCCCGATCTCCAGCCCTAGCCCCGAAACCTCGATCATTCCCGGGCCCTCCGCAGGCGCGGGTCCAGCGCGTCGCGCAGCCCGTCGCCCATCAGGTTGAGGCCCAGGACCAGCACCACAATCGACAGGCCCGGCAGTAGCGCCAGATGGGCGTGGGAATAGATCATCGTCTGCGCGTCGGCCAACATCTTGCCAAGCGACGCGGTGGGTGGCTGCGCGCCGAGGCCCACGTAGGACAGCCCGGCCTCGGCCAGGATCCCCAGTGAAAACTGGATCGTGGCCTGCACGATCAGCAGATTGGCGATGTTGGGCAGGATATGTTCGAAACTGATGCGCGCGTGGGTCTTTCCCGCAGTGCGCGCGGCCAGGATGTAGTCCAGCGTCCAGATCGGCAGCGCGCCGCCGCGCGCCACGCGGGCGAAGACGGGGATGTTGAAAATGCCGATCGCCAGGATCGCATTGGTGGCCGAGGGGCCGTAGATCGCGGTGATCAGGATCGCGATCACCAGCGAGGGGAAGGCGAAGATCAGGTCGTTGCCGCGCATGATCAACTCGTCCAGCAATGACCCGCGAGAGGCCGCCGCCGCAAGGCCCAACGGCACGCCGACAACCACACCGATGCCCACCGCAATCAGCGCCACGGCGATGGAGGTCTGGGTGCCTTCCATCAGCATCGAGACCAGATCGCGCCCGAACTGATCGGTGCCGAACCAATGGGCGGCAGAGCGGGGTTGCAGCCGGTCGGCGATCGACAGGCTGGCGGTGTCGTAGGGCGTCCAGACCAGCGACAGAAGGGCCGTGGCGATGAAAAACGCGGTGATGATCGCACCGAAGATCAGGGAGGCAGGCAAGTGTTTCATGCGCGGCGCAGCCTCGGGTCGACAAGGGCATAGGCAACGTCCACGAGGAACGTCACCACGATCACCGCGAAGACCAGCAGCATGGTGACGCTTTCCACCACGATCAGATCACGCTGGGTGATGCCTTGGAAAATCAGCCGCCCGAGGCCCGGAATGTAGAACACATTCTCGATGATGATCGCGCCGGCCAACAGGAAGCTGAACTGCAGCCCGATGATGGTCAGAACCGGGATCAGCGCGTTGCGCAGGGCGTGGCGCAGGACCGATTGGCGCGGGCTGAGGCCCTTGGCGCGGGCGGTGCGGATATAGTCCTGGTCCAGCGTTTCGATCAGGGCGGAGCGCATCACCCGCGCCAGGATCGCCGCCTGGGGCAGGGCCAGCGCGATGGCGGGCAGGGTCAGGGACCGCAGCGCCGCGCCGGGTTCTTCCCAGCCCGGAAACCCGCCCGAGGGGAACCACTGCCGCTGCACGGCGAAGAGCAACACCAGGAACATCGCGAACCAGAAGTTCGGCACTGCGATGCCCAATTGCGTGACTCCCATGGTCATGTAATCGCCCACACGGCCCCGGTTTGCGGCGGCCAGAACGCCCACCGGCACCGCGATCAGCGTCGACAGGATCAGCGCCAGCACCGCCAGCGGGACCGAGACCCAGATCCGGTCCGCGATCAACTCGGCCACTGGCACGCGGTAGTTATACGACGTGCCGAAATCGCCCTGCACCATGCCGGTGACCCAGTTGAAATACCGCTGGATCAGGCTGCCCTCCAACCCAAGCTCCGCACGCAGGTTGGCGATGGCCTCGTCCGTGGCATTCAGGCCCAACATGAAGGCGGCGGGATCGCCGGGAATAACCTCGATCACCGCGAAGATCACGGCGCTGGCCACGATCAGGCTGAGGCTCAGGGAAAGCGCTCGGGTAAGGAGGTAGCGGGCCATGGGCCGACGTTAAGCCGAGTTCCCGCGCGGTGCCATAGGGCGTTGGTCTGCCTCGGCGCGATTGTGTCGCCCCTGTGGACAATGGCGCGCAGGTTTCTGAATTTCATCACAGGACGGGCCAATAAACGGCAAAGTCTCAAGGTCTTCTCAAACTGTAGGAAACCGTCCTCGGGGCCCCTCCGGCCCGAGGCAGCGCAGCAAGACTGGACCCATGCCGACACTCGTCGTCTACCGGATTAACGCAGACCCCCTCAGCACGTCGGATGTGACGGTGCTGGAGGAATACATCGTCGATGTCACCGACGATGATACCCTGCTGGAATGGAGCGACGGCTCGGGCGCGCAGCTGGATGCCGCGGATCTTCCGCCGGGGTTCATTGGCGATTCCACCAACTTTCAGGTGTTCGAGACCTACAGCGGCAATATCGGCGCGACGCCGGTGTCTTTCACGCTGATCCAGTTTTCCACACCGACGCTGATCATTGCCACCCAGGGCACATTCGATGTCGGGGACACGATCACCGGCACCGGCAGCACGATCGTCACCGCGCCGTCCACGACCTATGACACCCTGCCGGATTACGTCTGTTTCACGGGCGACACGCTGATTGAAACCCCAACGGGCCCCCGGGTGATCGACCGGCTGAAACCGGGCGATCTGGTGCTGACCGCTGAGGGGCACGCGCAGCCGATCAAATGGATCGGCCAGCGGCATCTGGATGCCCGTGCGCTGGCCCGGAACCCGCACCTGCGCCCTGTCGTGATCGCGCCGGGCACGTTTGGGCCCGGCGTGCCCTCGCGTGCCGTCCGGGTGTCCCCCCAACACCGCTTGGCCCTAGCGACCGGTGCCAGCGGCATCGCGCTCGGGGCCTCTGCCGTGCTGGTGGCGGCCTGTCACCTGACCCCGCGCGCGGGCGTCAGTGTCGACGCGCGGGCCCGGCAGGTGAGCTACATCCATATCCTGCTGGAGGATCACGGCCTCGTATGCGCCGCAGGTCTGTGGTCGGAGACGCTGTTTCTGGGCGACACGACCCTGGGCGATCTTTCTGACGCAGCCCATAACGAGATCGCCGGTCTGTTCCCCGATCTCACCCGCGATGGCAGTGCCCTTGGCAGGACCTGCCTGCCGGTGGCCAGCAGGCACGAGGCGCGCGTGGCCTTGGCCGACCTCAGCGCCTACAGGCCGCGATTCGACGCGGTTCTGCCCGCCCGCGTTGCCTGATCCAGGGACTTGCCAGAGGGCGGGGCGCTCGGCTAATGCAACATGAGTGCCGAGGTGATGGCGTCACCCTCATAGGCCGTTCTGCCCTGAACGCCGGGGCCTTCTGTCAAAGGAGGGTCGCGCATGTCACGCCCCCAATTCTACGAAATGCACAATGGGTCCAAAGCGGCGCTGCCGTTCGATCTGGCCGAATACGACACCCGCCTGAAGGGCCTGCGCGCTGCGATGGCGCGCGAGGGGGTGGAGGTTGCGGTGCTGACCTCGATGCACAACGTCGCCTATTATTCGGGCTTTCTCTACTGCGCGTTCGGGCGGCCTTATGGGTTGGTTGTCACGGCAGACCGCTCCGTCGTCATTTCCGCAGGTATCGACGCGGGCCAGCCCTGGCGCCGATGCGCCCACGAAGCGCTGACCTATACCGATTGGGAGCGCGACAATTACTGGCGCACGATCCGCCACGTGGCGGGCGAAGGCCGCGTGGTGGGGTTTGAGGGCGATCACCTGACGCTCGCGCAACACGCGCTGTTGGACACTTTCCTGAAGCCCGCGCGCATGGTCGATATCGCGCCCGCCACGATGCGTCAGCGGATGATGAAATCCGACGCCGAGCGCGACTTGATCCGCGCAGGCGCCGCCACGGCGGACGTCGGCGGCTATGCGATCCGCGAGGCCATTCGCACCGGTGCGCGCGAGATCGACATCGCCATGGCGGGTCGCGACGCGATGGAATTGCACATCGCCGAGAACTTCCCCGACGCGGAATACCGCGACACCTGGGTGTGGTTCCAATCCGGCCTCAATACTGACGGCGCCCATAATCCCGTCACCGCGCGGACCCTGCAGCGCGGCGATATCCTGTCGCTTAACACCTTCCCGATGATCTCGGGCTACTACACGGCGCTGGAACGCACGCTGTTCGTGGAAGAGGTCGACCCGGCGTCGCTCAAGATCTGGGAGGCCAATGTCGCCGCCCATGAGTTGGGGATTTCCCTGATCAAACCCGGTGCCTCCTGTGCCGAGATTACCGCCGGGGTGAACGGGTTTTTTGCGGAGCGGGACCTGCTGCAATACCGGAGTTTCGGCTACGGCCACTCCTTCGGGATCCTCAGCCATTACTACGGGCGCGAGGCGGGGCTGGAGCTGCGCGAGGACATCGACACGGTGCTGGAACCCGGTATGGTGATTTCGATGGAGCCGATGCTGACGATCCCCGACGGGCAGCCCGGCGCGGGCGGCTACCGCGAGCACGACATTCTGATCGTGACCGAGGAGGGGGCCGAGAATATCACCGGCTATCCCTATGGGCCTGCGTTCAACGTGGTCGGCTGAGGGGGGAAGGGGGCTCTGCCCCCGCCCCCGCGCCTATGGCGCGCGGCCTCCCCCGGAGGTGTATTTGGCAAGATGAAGGGGGGAGCATGCGTCCCCTGGGGTGATCTTGTCCTCAGGGGGCGCGCGCGGGGTGAGGGCTAGTCCGCGTCCAGCGTCGCGCCGTCGGTTTCGATCCCGTCGGCGATCTCGCTGTCGATGACGTAGACGTTGCCCTCGCCTTCGTCCTCCTGGACTGCTTCGACGCCCAACTCGCCGCCGTCGTTCCCGGCGGTGGCGACGCTGATCAGCGCCACGAAGACATCGCCGCGATCCTCTTCCTCGGCCACGATGCCGACACCGCCGTTGGACGAGGCCTCCACCGCCGTGGCCGTCAGGTAGACCGAGCCCATGCCCGCCTCGCTCAGCTTGATGGCGTCGTCGGTGTTGCCGTTGCCGATGATGCCGGTGAACACCACGTCGATGTCGCCGGGGCCCGCTTCGTCGAAGTCGTAGCCCTCGTCGAAATTGCCAAGCATCTGCCCGACCGAGAACGTCCCGATGATGCTGCCGGGGCCCGCCTCGTCGATGTCCAACCCGTCGTCCACGTCGATACCGTATTCATAGGCCTCGACGCTGCCGTCCTCATAGGTGTCCACCTCCAGCTCAAAACAGCTCATGTCGGGGGTGTCGTCGGCGGGTTGCGGGACGTCCGCCATGGCCAGCAGCCCGGCATCGAATTCCCCCTCGTCCTCTTCCGGCAGGAAGGCGCTGAGAACCGCCGGGTCACAATAATCGCCGTTCTCGATGAAATTGGCACGGATCAGGTCGACGATCACGTCGCCCTCCTGCCCCTCATCCAGCTCCATCCCGTCGGCGCCCACGCCCGTGGCCTCCACGATCATGCCCGTCAGGTTGATGTCGCCCGGGCCCCGTTCGTCGACGCGCAAACCGTCGGCGTCAAAGCTGCCCTGACCCACGTCGCTGATCACCACGCGGCTCAGCTCCACCTGGATCGACGCGCCCGAGCCTTCGCCCGCGCCGCCCTCTCCGCCGCCGCATTCATCGGCCAATGTGCAGTCGGAGACGTGGATGCCGTGCCCGGCCACGCCCGAGACGGCGACGTTGGTCAGCACCAGGCTGACGACGCCCTCCGCGTCTTCGGCGACGTCGAGGAATATCCCCTTGCCCGCCGTAGTGCCTTGTTCTGTGATCGAAAAGCCCCCCGGCCCGGAGAACCGCGCGCCGGTGATCGCCAGAACCTGCGGGCCGATGGCGGTCAAAAGCGTCACGTCGTTGGGCGAGGCGATGGTGACACCATTGCCCATGATCACGACGGGCGCGGCCCCCTCATAGCGCAGGCCGGTGTCCGTGGTGATCGTGCCGTCGGCCTCTGCCACCAAGATCACGGACCGCGCGTTCGAGGCCCCCGCCGCATCCAGCGCCGCTTGCAGCGATCCCTCGCCCGTGGCGTTGAAGTTCGTCACCATCAAGGTTTCTGCGAAGGCCGGGGCGGTCAGGCACAGCGCCGTGGCGGCGCTGGCGGAGAGGCGAGAGAAGAGCGTCATGGAAATCCCTTGGTCAAATTGCGTGCATCCGCAGCGTTAATCTTCCCCTATGACATCCCGATGACAAAGCACTTTCGCACGGCCCTCAGCCGCCGTTTCGTGCCGCGATGTACCCGAAGCTGAGATCATCACAGGGCGGTTGCACCCGGCGTGGTGCGTCGTTCTGCGCCAGATGCCGCAGGAAGTCGGCCAGGGGCACCAACGTGCCGCCATATTGCGCGACCATTGCGTCATAGGCGGGCCGCTGATCATCCAGCCGCGCGCGGCCCGGGCCTTCCCAGAACTGCTCGATGACAGTGGGACCCTCAGGCTCCAGCGCGAGCAGGACAGGCAGCAGAGCGGCCTGGGCCAGCGCGTCCGTTTCCTCCAGGACCGCAGGCCCCAATGTGTCGTAAAGCGGCACCAGCGTGTCGATCTTGGCCGACAGCGCCCACCTGTAGGCCATGCCGCGCAGGGCGTCGCGGAACGCGACCTCTCCCGGTGACAGGTCGCTTCGGGTGAACAGCGGCGCGATCTGGCGCACGTCGCAATGGGCCAGATCCCGGCGCGACATCTCCATGTGGAGGGGGTAGGCGTTGATCGCCTCCTGCCCGCCTGTGTCCACGTTGTAGAAGTGGAGCGGACCGAAAGACGACAGGACGGAAAAGCCGTGGTCTTCCGTCAGGATGGCCGTGTCGTGCAAGGCGCTTATCAATTGGTCGGCGTAGACGCTTGTGGGCATGCTGTCGGACCAGAGGCTTTCGGGCGTGGGCATCAGCGCGACATCGCTTAACGTCAATGAGAGGCTGTCGCTGCTGCCCTGCGCCGTCGCGATGGGCAGCGTGTAGATGCAATCACCGGTGGCGTCACATTCCGATAGGTTCAACGCGCGCGCTGAGCTGAGGGAGATCGCGATGCCCGCCCCCTCGATCTGCAGGGTCGCGTTGTACGGGATCGCCCCTTCGGGCCAGATGTAGCTGCCCAACATGAAGCGGCCTTGCGGCAGCGTGTCGGCGGCGGTGGGGTTGGCAAGCAGTAGGGCTGCAGTGATCAGGGTCAGGCGCATGGTTGAGCCTTTGGGCAGGGTGTCCGGGGGGTGATGGCCCCCCGGCGCCCGGTGCTTTATTGCGTCCAGCGTACTGCCGTCAGGTCGTTGGCCTGGGTCGGCGCATTTTCCCACAGGCCCTCGATATTGGCGTTCGCCACGCCGGTTTTCGCCAGTTGGAACAGGTAGCCGTTGACGTAATCGTCTGCGATCATCTGCTGTGCTGCCCGGTTGATCCGCGTGCGCTCTGCCGGGTCCGTGGTGACGGCAAGCTCCTCCATCAGGGCCTGGAACTCGGCGCTGTCGTATTGGAAGTAATAGTCGGGCCGGGCGTAGATGTTGATGTCGGCGGGCTCTGTGTGGCTGACGATGGTCAGGTCGAAATCATAGCCGCGGAACACCTGCTCCAGCCAACCGGCCCATTCGAGGTTGGTGATTTCCGTGTTGATCCCCACGTCGCGCAGCTGGCTGGCGATGATCTCTCCACCACGGCGCGCGTAGGAGGGCGGCGGCAGCATCAGGCGCAGGGTCAGGTCCTCGGCCCCCGCCTCGGCCAGCAGCTCGCGGGCGCGGTCGGGGTCAAACGCCGATTGTGCGGTGAGGTCCACGTAGTCCGGGTTGTGGGGCGCGAAGTGGGTGCCGATGGGGGTGCCATAGCCGAACATCGCGCCGTCGATGATGTCCTGACGGTTGATCGCGTGGGAAATCGCCTGCCGGATCAACGGGTTGGAGAGCGCCTCGGAGCCGTTGTTCATCGACAGGATCGTCTCCCCCTCGGTAGAGCCGACGATGACGTTGAAGCGGGGATCGGCCTCGAACTGGGCCAGGTTTTCGGGCGCGGGGAAGACCGGGAAGGCATCCACGTCGCCCGCCATCATCGCGGCCAGCGCCGCGTTGGGGTCGCTGATGAAGCGGAAGGTCACGTCCGTCAGCGCGGCGGGCTCGCCCCAATAGGCGTCGTTGCGGGTCAGCGTCACGCTGTCGCCCTGGCGCCATTCGCCAAAGGTAAACGCGCCGGTGCCCACAGGGTTGGTCGCGTTGGTCTCGGCGCTGGCCGGGTCCACGATCACCGCGTCGCCCCAGGCCATGTCAAACAGGAACGCGCCGTCCGGCCCGTCCAGGGTGACGGCGACCGTCGTGTCATCCACGGCTTCTGCGCTGACGATATTGGCAAAAAGTGCGGCCTGCGCGTTGGTGGAGCCCTCCGCGCGGGCGCGGTCGAGCGAGAACACAACATCCTCTGCCGTCATCGCTGCGCCGTCATGGAAGCTGACGCCTTCGCGCAGGTTGAACGTATAGACCGTGCCGTCCTCGGAAATCTCCCAGCTTTCGGCCAGGCCCGGCACGACAGAGCCGTCGGCGGCAAACCGTGTCAGACCCTCGAAAACGTTCGAATAAACCACCTCGTCAATCGCGGCGGCGGCACCGCCCGTGGGGTCCAGCATCGGCGGCTCAAGCTGCATCCCGATGGTGATGGAGGTCTGCTGCGCCATCGCGGCGCCTGCGGTCAGCGCCAGCACAGCGGCACCCATGGTCAACGTTTTGGTCATGTCTCTCTCCCTGACGTCTGGTTTGGTCCCAGTGTGCCGCAGCGAATGCGGGACGCCTACCGAAAAGTTACCCCCAACTGTCCGGCACCGCGATACCCAGGCCTTTCAGCGCGTCGATCTGCTGCGCGATGTCGGGTGCGAACCTGTCGGCGAAGCCCGCTGGCATCGGGCGCGGAGGGGAGGGGTTGACGACGCGGGTAACGATCCCGTCGGGCAAGTCATGGGGGGCCACGTCCAGAAACTGCTCAACATCGGCAATGAAAGCGCGGGGTTCGCGGGAAATCCGGTCGAAAAAGTCGACGTGCAGGCATTCGGCGGGCAGGGCGGCCTGCATCCGGGCGATGGCGGCGGCATAATCGTTGTGGGTCAGGTAATCGGCGCCGTGGCGCACATGGTCTTCCAGCTCGTCCAACGTCCATTCGTCCAGCTTCTCCGTCGCGCCCTGCATTTTCAGGTGAAACCTCACATGGCTCCACAACCGATCCAACGGCTCGCGCAGGGTGTAGAGGACGCGCAGTTTTTCCGTGCGCGCGTGAAGGGCGGCCCATCCTTCCTCGGGAACAAGCGCGTTCATGTTGGAGAAATCCGCCACCCAGGTGGCGCCGCCCTTCTGCTCGAACAGGCTGTTGAACCAGGCGTCGTCCACTGGCCCGTTCAGCCAATGGGCCACCCATTGCACGCGCTTTTGCAGCACCGGCTTGGACGAGACTTCGGGGTCGAAATACAGATAATCTCGCGCGCGCCGCATGCGGTTCTTGTCTGACAACATGCCGGGGTTTACGTGGCGCGCATAAAGGTAGTGAATCTCCTTCTCGCGGCAAAAATAGATGTCGGGATGGCGGTGCAGCGCGTCAAAAATCCACGTCGTGCCCGCTTTCATCGCGCCCACACCCAGCAGCAGATGATCGAAGGTCTTGGGCTCTGACATCGCGGCGGTGATCCAATTCTTTTTGCACCCCAGAAGCTTAGCGGTCAAAGCCGGGGCGACACAAGTTGCCCGGAAATTGAGCACCGCCTGTGGGTAAGTCAAATTCGTTTCAAAACTGTTACGAAACCGAAGACGGAGGGGGAGAATCGGGTTAATATTTTCTCTAGCGCGACGGCCACTTTGTTGGGGAGGGGATACCCATGCCAAGTCCGGAAGACATTCTGTCGATCGACAGAACCAAGGTTGCAGCGTTCATTCAGGATCAGGCCTCGGCCAAGACCCTGAGCGCGCTGGTCAAGCATCTGAATGAGCTATTGATCACCGGCGACGCCGCCGCCAGCCAACGCGCCTCGCGCGCGTTGCAGCATCTGGGCTTTCCCGAATACGCCTAGGGCGATACGGCTGCCCTCTTATAGAAGAAGTTCCGCCAGCGACAGCGCTGTGATGTTGGCGCAGTCTTGCCTGCTTTGGACGCTCGCCCATTGGTTTGGCCATTGGACGAGGTCAAGGATTCCTGACCTGTAGGCTCCGAAGCGCCACGAATTCTGCCCCCTTTTTCAATGTCTTGGACGCTGCGGCCTCGATCGGTGTCCCCCCGGTCGCATCACGAACTGTCATTTTGGGGGATCCGCTCCACAGCTCTTCCAACCCGCACTGGAAGTCGGGCGTTGGCGCTTTGACCTTCTGCAGAACTCCGCACAGCGCAGCCACCTCGGAACGGCGCGGACCCTCTCGACCTCACCGCCCCCGCGCGATGTCGCCGCAAGCCCTGCCATTCGCCGCCCCCATGACCTATATGTAGCAAAACGCGAAAACGGGAGACACCGAGGATGCTGGGATTGGGCCGGGTTGCGATCGTCATGATGGTGGCGCTGACCGTCGTTTACGTCTGCATGTTTTTCTACCTGCGCTCGGGCGCGCGGATGACGCTGGAAGAGGACTGGGTGCGAGAGGGGCGCCCCGGCGACCGGGACGCCTGGATAAATGAGCGGATCGGGCCGAAAGTCTCTCGCATAAGGGTCTGGCTGGTGCTCGGCGTCTATGTCATGCCTTTGGTTGGATTGGTGGCCTTTGTCTGGCTGAGCAACTGAAGGAACACGACCCATGCGCTGGCCCCGGATAATCATTCTGCTGATCGTCTTGTCGATCCTGGGCGCCTTCGCCCATTACACGCTGCCCCAACGCGAGGTCGTGCGGATCACCGACACGCAGCTGCAACTGACCGAGATCTCGGGGTGGAGCGCGTGGTTTTACGCCCAATCCGACAGCGGCGCGGCGGGCACATCCGTGCAGCGCGACGTGCGCATCATCAGCACCGTGCGCCCCGATGGCAGCCCGCTCGATTTCCGCAATGAAGACACCGGGATCTTCGGCTGGCCGCCCTATTTCAAGATCGACAGCCAGGATCTGCAGACCGAGGCGCAGGACCTGCGCTCGACCCGCGACGCGCCGATCTGGGTTGCGGTCACGCATTATGGCTGGCGCAACAACATCCTGTCGTCCTACCCAAATGCGCTGTCGATCCGGCAGGTCGACGGCCCCGATGTCACGCTGATCCCCTGGCCCGCGATCGCGGTGCTGCTGGTGCTTTTGGCGATCGGGCTGATGATCTGGCGGATGTGGGAACGGTTTGAGGATCGGGTGATCAACCCGATCACTGACGGGCTCGCGGTGCGGTGGGCGAAGCTGAAGGATCGCCTTGGCGGGCGGTGATCTCAACTTTCGATTGAAAGCGCGGGATGCGAAATACGGAGCCTCCGGCGGGAGTTTTTCTGGCAAGATGAAGGGGGGAGCTGCGCCCGGAGGGGAGGCCGCGCGCGCTATTCGCCGTAGGGGATCCAGACGGTTTTCGTCTCGGTCGCGGCCTCCAGGAACGGGCGCAGGTTGGGCGAGGTCCAATCGGGATTGCCGCCGGTGTTGGTCCAGCTGCGTTTGAGGTTCGTGGCAGAGGCCTTTTCCAAGGCCGCGGGGTCCGCATGGGGCGAGAACGACCACAGCGCATCAACCTCCATATGACCCGCCAGCGTCGGCGCGAGGTCCGCATGCGCCCCGGTCACGATGTTGACCACGCCTGCCGGCACGTCCGAGGTTTCCAGCACCTGGTAGAAGTCCGTCATCACCAGCGGCGCGGCTTGAGAGGGCGTCAGGACGATGCGGTTGCCCATCGCCAGGGCCGCTGCGAGGAGCGTCGTAGACGCGAGGAGGGGCGCGTCATCGGGCGCGAGTGCACCGATGATCCCCACCGGCTCTTTCATCGCCAGCGCCACGCCGCGTAGCGGCACGCCCTTGGCGGTGCCGTCGAACTTGTCGGCCCAGGCGGCGGCGGTGAAAAGCGTGGCGATGGCGGCGTCGACCTCGGCCGAGGCTTTGCCGCCCGACGTGCCCAGGCACGCGCCGATGCGCCCGGCGAATTCTTCTGCGCGCGCCGACAGGTTCTCGGCCAGGTAATACAGGATCTGCGCCCGCAGATGCCCGGTGCTTTTGCCCCACTTCGCGGCCCCGCGCGCGGCTTCCACCGCGTTGCGGATGTCCTTGCGGTTACCGTTGCCCGTATGCCCTAAAAGCGCGCCCTTGCGCGAATAATGACCCGTCGAATAGCCGCCATCGGCCCGCGCCTGCTTGCCGCCGATATACATCTTCGCGGTCCGGTCGAGCTCTGCCGTGGCGGGGGTGTCTGGCGCATTCGGCAAGGTCAGGGGCTTGGTGGGTAGGGGCTTGGTATCGGCCTTCAGATAGGCCCCGAGGCCCTCCCATCCGCCCTCGCGCCCAAAGCCGGATTCCCGCACGCCGCCAAAGGGGGCGGCGGCATCAAAGAGGTTCGTCGCATTCACCCAGACCACGCCCGCCACCAGCTTGGGCGCAATGTCCAACGCCAGGTTCACGTTCTCTGTCCAGAGCGTCGCGGCCAGCCCATAGCGCGTGTTGTTGGCCACTTCCACGGCCTCCGCGGGCGTGCGGAAGGTGGTGGAGACGAGCACCGGTCCGAAGATCTCTTCCTGCATCAGGGGCGAGGCCGTGTGCAGCCCGGTGATCAGCGTCGGCGGGTAGAAGCATCCGCCCTCAGGCATCGGGCCGGGGGCGTGGTAGATGTCACCGTCCGAGGCGGCCACCAGCCGGGTGATCGTCGCGTGCTGGACCGGGTCCACGATGGCGCCCACGTCGATGCATTTGTCCATCGGGTCGCCCACGCGCAGGCTGGCCATGCGGGCCTTCAGGCGGGCGTGGAAATCCTCGGCGATGTTTTCCTGCACCAACAGCCGCGATCCCGCACAGCAGACCTGGCCCTGGTTGAACCAGATGGCGTCCACCAGGCCTTCGATGGCGCTGTCAATATCGGCGTCGTCGAAGACGATGTAGGGGGACTTGCCGCCAAGTTCCAACGTCAGCCGTTTGCCGGTGCCTGCCGTCTGTTCCCGGATCAGGCGGCCGACGGAGGTCGAGCCGGTGAAAGCGATTTTGTCGACATCGGACGCCACCAAGGCCGCGCCTGTGTCGCCGTCGCCCGTCACGATGTTGACCACGCCGGGCGGCACGCCCGCCTCCACGCAGATCTCGGCGAAGACCATGGCCGAGAGCGTTGTGTATTCGGCGGGTTTGAGCACCACGGTATTGCCTGCCGCGAGCGCGGGCGCGATTTTCCAGGCCAGCATCAGCAGCGGGAAGTTCCACGGGATGATCTGGCCGCACACACCCAGCGCAGAATGCCCCGGCATTTCCGTGGGCAGCAGCTGTGCCAGGCCCGCGTGATAGTAGAAATGGCGGATCGCCAGCGGCACATCGATATCGCGGCTCTCCCGGATCGGCTTGCCGTTATCGAGCGTTTCCATCGTCGCCAGAAGGCGTGAATGCTTCTGCATCAGCCGCGCAATGGCATAGAGCACGCGGGCGCGTTTGTGGTGGTCCTTGGCCCAGGCCCCCTGCGCCTTGCGGGCGGCTTTGACGGCAGCGGCGACCTCATCGGCCGTGCATTTGGTCACGCCTGCCAGCTTTTCCCCGGTCGCCGGGTTGTTGGAAGCGAAATCATCGCGGAGCGGCCCCCAGGTTCCATTCACAAATGGCCCCGCGATGCCACCCCGGTCCGCCAGCCATTGCAGCGCCTCGGCGCTGGATTCGGGGGCGGGGCCGTAGTCCATGGTCTCGAAGATTTCAGCGGTTGTCATGGGGGTCTCCCGGCGCGGTCAGACGGTGATCTGACCCGCGAGCCAAAGGGTTTCGAAAGTGGCGATATCGGGGGCGATTGTGGTCCAGGCGTCATCGTATGGATGGTAGATCCAGACGCCTGGCTCGCCGCGTTTGAGAGCGAACTCCACCCCATCCATGCCTGCGCTTCCGATCAGAAGCGCTGTTCCATCGGGGGTCATGCGACGCTCGGAGGCGGCGTAGAGGTAGGGGCAATAGCCAGCGTCGATGCGGCCGTCCGTATAGGTCGTGACCAAGGGCTCTGCCATCGGGAGAAAGGCCGTCACGTCGGGCGGGTCAGAGAGGGGCATGAAGGGCGCAGTCACTGTCTATCCCCCGATCAGGATGTAGGCGGCGATGGAGGCCG
The DNA here is from genome assembly GCF_059726805.1 of Gymnodinialimonas sp. Taxonomy (NCBI): domain Bacteria; kingdom Pseudomonadati; phylum Pseudomonadota; class Alphaproteobacteria; order Rhodobacterales; family Paracoccaceae; genus Gymnodinialimonas; species Gymnodinialimonas sp. The sequence goes on along the minus strand of NZ_AP041059.1, from coordinate 4,129,934 downwards.
CACTGGCGGCACAGGCCGCATAGGTGACAGGCCGCGCGCGGTCGCTGGCCTCGGCCACCCGTTGCAACTCGGGCGGCATGTCGGCGCGGTTGGCCTTGTTGCGGTACTTTTTGTTGAAGGTGCGCGCCTGGTCCACGGTCAGCTTCATGGATTCCTCGCGCAACGGACGCGAGACACGCATCATGATCCAGAGGCAGAAGCCCACGACGATGATCAGGAGGATGAGATTGAAGGGCATTCTACAGCTCTAAGGTCCCAAAAACAGCCATGCAGGCATAGTTAGTATGAAGATGATGACGCATAGGATCCGCGCGATCTTGAGGAGTCTTTTCAACGGCCGAAGGTCATCTTGATTGCCGGGAGAAGAGGCTGGCATGGTAAGTGCGACGAGGAAACTGAATAAAAACACGCCATTGGCCAAAGCGGCCCACATAAGGATGAAAGCACCACCAAAGGAGATCATGGCGTCACCCGATCCCATGCCTGTAACCAGCCGAATATTGCCCGGTCACGTGGTGCTCCAACTGGCGTTCGATGTCGCCCAGAAGCGATGATGCGCCGAAGCGGAAGAGGTCGGGCTGGAGCCAGCGGTGGCCGAGTTCTTCCTTCATCAGGCTCAGGTACACCAGCGAGTCCTTCGCCTTGGAAATCCCCCCCGCCGGTTTGTAGCCGACCTTGTAGCCCGTGCGCGCCTCATATTCACGAATCGCGCGCAGCATGGTGAGCGAGACGGGCAGCGTCGCGTTGACGCTTTCCTTGCCGGTGGAGGTCTTGATGAAATCGGCGCCCGCCATCATGCAGACTAGTGAGGCACGGGCGACGTTGCGCAGCGTCCCCAACTCTCCCGTAGCGAGGATCGCCTTGACGTGGGCCTCGCCACAAGCGGCGCGGAATTCGCGCATTTCATCGTAGAGCGCCTGCCAGTTCCCCGTCAAAACATGGCGGCGGGAGATGACGATATCGATCTCGGCGGCGCCTGCCTTCACGCTCTCTTCGATCTCGGCGACACGCAGGTGGAACGGCGAGAGGCCCGCGGGAAACCCGGTGGAGACGGCGGCGACGGGGATGCCGGTGCCCTCCAGCGCCTCAACCGCCGTTTCGATCATCTCGTGATAGACGCAGACCGCGCCCGTGGTGATCGCGGGCAGGCCAAGCGCGTCGAGGATATCGGCGCGGACGGGCTGGCGGGCCTTGGCGCAGAGCCGCCGGACGCGGCCCGGCGTGTCGTCGCCGCTGAGCGTCGTGAGGTCGATGCAGGTGATGGCCTTTGCCAGCCACGCCGCCTGGTGGGTCTTCTTCACCGTCCGCCGCCCCGGCAGGGTCGCCGCGCGGCGTTCAATCGCCGAGGTATTGGCCTGAACGCGGGCGACCCAGTCCATGTCCAGATCGAGCCCCGCGTTGCGGGGCAGGTGGACCTGGGGCAGCTGGTCGGTTTGCAGGGACGTGGTTTGTGTTGTCACGGTCATGGGGCGATTTCCGGATGTTTCCGCACGGTCCCATGGGTGGCACGAAAAGGCAAGGTTGACCAAACGGTCAAAAATCAGATCCGCGACAGGAACAGCCCGCCCGCCACCATCGCCACGGCGGCGATCCGTGTCCACGAGATCTCGCGCAGCTGCAGGCCGAACGCGCCGATGGCGTCGAGGATCAGCGCCGCGATGAGTTGCCCGAACACCAGCGTTGCCATCAGCGTCAGCACCCCCAGCGTGCCGACGGAGGCCACCGCAGACCAGACATAGAACGCGCCCAAGGCCCCGCCGACCCATGCCCACCAGGGCGCGCTGGCCAGTGTCTCGCCCGAGGGCACGGCGCCGCGCGCCACGACGATGACGCTCAACAGAACGGCGGCGACAATGAAGGAGATCGCTGCCGCCGTCACCGGGTCGCCCACGTGGGTGCTGAGGCGTCCGTTGATCACCGCCTGGGTGGCGATGCAGGCCCCGCCGATTGTCACGAGGATCAGGGCGGTGAGGTATTGCGCGGTCATGGGCGAGCCTTCCGGGTTGGGCGAGGCGAAGTCTGCGCGCGACGGTTCGGTTTGCCAAGGGGCGGGGCAGGGGCTAACAGACCCGCACAGAGGAGGTGCTGCCATGCCGTTTGACCGTTCCATCAAGATCGCCCCGTCGATCCTCGCCGCCGATTTCGCCAACTTCGGGGCCGAGGTGCGCGCCGTTGAGGGGCAGGGCGCGGACTGGATCCATATCGATGTGATGGACGGGCATTTCGTGCCGAACCTGACGTTCGGCCCGCCGATGGTGAAGGCGCTCCGCAAACACGTCAGCACGGTGATGGACGTGCATCTGATGATCTCTCCGGTCGATGCCTATATCGACGCCTATGCCGACGCGGGCGCCGATGTGCTGACGGCGCATGTGGAGGCCGGGCCGCATATTCACCGCACGTTGCAGGCGATCCGAGGCGCGGGGATGAAGGCGGGCGTGGCGCTGAACCCCGGCACCCCGGCGAGCGCTGTGGCGGAGGTGCTGGACCTCTGCGATTTGGTCTGCGTGATGACGGTGAACCCCGGGTTCGGTGGGCAGTCCTTCATCGACATGACCGGCAAGGTCCGGGCGCTGCGCGAGATGATCGGCGACCGGGAGGTGCATATCGAGATCGACGGCGGCGTCGACGTGGGCACGGCGCCGCTGGTCGCCCAAGCGGGGGCGGATGTTCTGGTGGCGGGATCGGCGGTGTTCCGGGGCGGATCGGTGGATGATCCGGCACCTTATGGTGAGAACATCCGAGCGATCCGGGGGGCTGCTCAAGCTTGAGCAAGGGGTTAAACCCCTCATACATAAAGAAAAAATAGTTAACGAGGTGTGCGCACACCGCCAATCGGGCAGGTGTTGCCGGTCACCGTGACCCGTTCGACGCCTTGGCCTTTTGCTGGGCGTCGAACTTGTCCCAGACATGCATATGGCCCCTCTGCCGCGCGGCGGCGAGCCACAGTTTCTTGCGGGCATTGGGCGTTTCCAGGTGGTGGTAGACGCCGCCCGAATACTTCGGCCAATCCAGCGCCAGGCCCTGCTTCACAAGCTCTGCCGAGAGATCGCGCCCGTCGTCCAGCATACATTTGGCAACCGTGCGCCCGTGGTCGTCGACCTCCAGCACCTCTGCCGTCACCATCTGACCTTTGCAGAGTTCAAACATCGCCCATTTGGCCCGCTTGCCGAAGGGGTGGTTCATCTCGGGCGCGTCGACGCCGAACAGGCGGATCTGGGTTTTCTGGATCTTGAGGGTGTAGCCGTCGACCACATAGGCGCGACCGCGCAAGGTGCGGACGTGCTGCGGCGGGCTGGCGGTTTCGGGATCGAAGGAGGTGGGCGGCGACGCGCAGGCGCGTCCATTGCGTTGGTCATAGGCCGCGCCCGCAGGGGTCGATATGCGCTCGGGCACGCGGTTCGTTTGTGCGGGGCGGCGGGGGCGCTTTTCCACGGGACGGATCGGGGGCTTATGTGCAGGCGGCGGCGGGCGTTTGGTGCGCTTCTGCCAGTCTTGATCCAGGGGCGGCTGGCTGCCACGCCGAAAGACCGCCACTGCCAAGACGACGATCACCCCGAAGGCCAAGAGTCCTGCTAATGCCTCGATTTTCCGTCTCCTGCCGTCTTTTACAGGTTTATCAAGGCCCTAAGGCTGTCGTGCGTCAAGAGGCGTGGCAACGCCCCCGTCTGAGTGATGCCTTTCGGTCGCGCGGGACTGGGCGCTAGAGTGATCCAACACCTCAAGCATGCCCCCCGGGAAAGGCACCCTATGCAAGACCTCTCAAACGCACCGACATTGACGACCGAACGGTTGATCTTGCGCGGACCCCAGCGCGATGACCTTGAGGCCTTTACCCGGTTCATGACCAGCGCCCCCTCGATGATCGCGCAGGGCGAGACGATTACGGCAGAGCAGGCCTGGTTCGGGTTTCTTGTGGGCATCGGCCATTGGCAATGGCACGGTTTCGGGTTCTTCACGGTTGTGGAGCGGCGGACGGGGCTGCCCGTGGGGCGGGTCGGCTTGCTGAAGCATTCCGATTGGCCGAGCGAAGAACTGGCGTGGCATTTGTTTGAGGGGGCAGAGGGCAAGGGCCTTGCGACGGAAGCGGCGCGGGCCGTGAAGGCATGGGCGTTTGAGGCGCTTGGGCTGGACCAGCTGCACAGCTACATCGATGTGACGAACACGAAGTCCCAGGCCGTGGCGCGCAGGCTGGGCGCGGCAACGGACGGCACCCGCGCGTCCCATGAGCCGGAGGCCGAGGTCTGGGTTCACGCCGCGCCGTGAGCGCGTCCTAAATGAACAGGTTGAGCCCGATCATCGAGACGACCAGGAACAGGACGGTCATGATCCCGCCGGATCGGACGAAATCCACAACCCGGTAGCCCGCAGGCCCCATGATCAGCGCGTTGACCTGATGGGTGGGGATCAGGAACGAATTCGACGTGGAAATCGCAACCGTCAGCGCAAAGACCGCCGGGTCGCCGCCTGCGGTGATCGCGATGGAGACGGCAAGCGGCACCAGCAGGACCGTCGCCCCGACGTTGGACATCACCAGCGTGAAAATCGTGGCCAGGATCGCGAGACCCACCTGCAGGGACCAAAGGGGCCAGCCATTGAGCAGAGACAGGATCTGCTCTGCGATCCAGGCGGCGGTGCCGGTATTCTGCACCGCCTGGCCCAGGGGAATGAGGGAGGCCAGAAGGAACACCGTGCTCCAACTGACGGCGGCGTAGGCCTCATCCACCGACAGGACGCGTGACAGAAGCATCCCCACGGCGCCCGCCAGGAGGCACAGCGACAACAACAGGTCCGTGAACAGGATCAGCCCAAGGGTCATCACGAAGAACCCCAGCGCCCAGTTCACCTTGTGGGGGCGCAGTTCCTCTTGCGGGAAATCGGACGTCACGACGACGAAATCCTGATCGTTCTTGAGCCGCGTCAACCTTTCCCATTGGACATGGACGACCAAGGTATCGCCCGCCTGTAAGGGCACGACGCCGATATGGGTGGCTTGATGATCCTCGGTCTCCACATGGCTCATGGTTTCTTCGCCGCGGTGGATGGCGAGGATCGACAGACCATGGGTCTGGCGCAAGCGAAGCTCCATCGGGGATTGGCCGATGACGGCGGATCCGGGCGGGATCACGACCTCGGCCACGCCGGATTCCGTGGTGGCGAAATCGTCGGCGAAGACGTCGAGGGCCGGCAGAATCTCCAGCCCGTAGGGGTCGGCGAACTCATCCTGAAGCACCCGGCGCAGGCCCAGGACGGCCAGCCTCGCGGGCGCCTCGATCACCGTATCGGCCATTGGCGCGATGACCTTGTGGCCCCGGTAGGAGGTGCCCAGGATGTAGATGTGGTGGGCGACCATGATGTCCGACAGCGTATGGCCGACCAGGATCGAGCCTTCGGGCACCCGCACTTCAAAGAGGTCCGCCCGCAACCCGTAGGTATTCTCAACAAAGCTCTGCATCGAGCGGCCCGCGCCCGCGTCCGCCCCGCGCCCGCGCTGCACGGGCAGGATCCAGCGGCCCAGAAGGACGAAGTAGAGCACCCCGGTCAGGACCAGCATCACGCCGATGGGCGTGACGGAGAACAGGCCGAACGTCTCCATCTGTTGATCATCGGGCAGGGTCTGATTGGCCGAGATCAACAGGTCATTGAGCAGGATCAGCGGCGAGGAGCCGACCATGGTGATCGTGCCGCCCAGGATGGCGCAGAAGCCCATCGGCATGGCCAGGCGGCTCATCGGGATTTCGGTGCGCGCAGAGATGCGGCTGATTACGGGCAGGAACAGGGCGGCGGCCCCGACGTTTTGCATGAACGAGCTGATGACCCCCACGGTGCCCGAGACGATCGGAATGATCCGCGCCTCGGTCGTGCCGCCGCGTTTCAGGATCAGGCCGGCAACCTTGGACATCAGGCCGGTTTTATCCAGGCCCGCCCCGATGATCATCACCGCGATGATCGAGATCACGGCGTTGGACGAGAACCCCGAAAACAGCTCGGCCCCATTGGCGAGGTTGCCAAGCCCCGGCAGGGTGCTGAGCCCCCCCAGGATCAACATCACCAGGATCGCGGCAAGATCGATGCGGATAATTTCGGAGACAAATAGGAAAACCGTGAACGCCAGCAGCACAAGGACTGCGGTCATTTCAAACGTCAATACGGTAGCGTCCATCGTCTCTCCTGCTGGGACGCTACCAAGTTATCCCTGCTGCGCCTAGTCTGTTCCTGGCAAATGCCGCCGCCATGGGCTTCCGCGTGACATGACCGCTGATGTAGGCTGCGGGTCAGGTGCCGTGCGCGCCGGGCCCGCGACGAGGGGAGAGGGGACATGCCGCAGAATGAACCGGTTCTGCAGACCGTCGATGCGCTGGCGGGCAAGACCTTTCTGGTCTGCATCGGGGCGGCGAAATGCGGCACCAGCTGGCTGCACAGCTATTTTGCCGGTTTGCCCGGAATGGCGGTCTCGCCGCTGAAAGAGCTGCATTTTTTCAACGCCAAGTTCGGTGCCCATGCGATGGGCGACATGGAAGCGCTGGCCATCAAGCGGGTGGGATTGCACCTGAACCGGGACGGCAACCCAGTCGAAACGCTGCTGAAGAGTGCGGATTATCAGGCCAGCGTTGACCGGATGCAGATGATCTATGACGACAACGCCTATTTCAGCCATTTCGCCCGGCTGTCCGGGCCCGCAACGCGGACGCTGTGCGATGTGACCCCGGCCTATTCGGTTCTGGGCTTGAACGGGTTCACGTATATGCGTGATTTCTTTGCCACGCAGCCTGATCTGCGGTTGCGTCTGGTCTACATTCTGCGCGACCCGGTGGATCGGCTGTGGTCGCAATTGCGCCACCTGCAAGAGGTCAATCCCGCCAGCGCCGCGACGACGCGGTGGGCGGAGGCGATCCGGTCGCCCTCGGTTCTGGCGCGCGCCGATTACGCGGGCACGATTGACGATCTGGAGATCACGTTTCCGCCTGATGACGTCCTCTACTTGTTCTATGAGGACCTGTTCACCGTGCCCGCACTGCAGCGCCTATGTGCCTTTGCCGATGTGCCTTATCAGCCCGGCGACACGGACCAGCGCCAGAACCGCACGCGGGTCGACACCCCGTTGCCAGACGACGCGAAGGCGGCGTTTCGGGAGGTGTTGGCAGGGCAATACGCCTTCTGCCGGGAGCGTTTTGGCGAGGCTGTGCCCGCAAGCTGGCACGCCTGACCGCTTCGGGATTCCCGTACCTGACAGGACGCCGCGCAGATGGTGTAATGACCCTGCAATTTAAGACGCATTTTACGACATTTGATCACCTAATTTAGTCAACCCATCTGATTGAAAGGAGCACCCCATGGCCGATGATATGAGAGGCTTTCGTTTTGGCGATTTCGACGAGATGATTTTCAAGGATGAAGACGACGCCGCCCGCGATGCCGCGCAGAAGCTGATGCAGGACGTGGGCTTTGGCGGGATGAACCAGACCAAAGCGCCCGGCATTGTCGAGGTCAAGGCGATGCAATCGCCCGACGACCAGTTCGAGGTCGGCTTCGCCGAAGGCGCGGACTTCATGTTCTAGGCCGCCCTGCGCCAAGACGTTTCCCACGAAAAAGCCCCGCGCCGGTGTCCTGGCGCGGGGCTTTTCATGTGATTGCAGCCTGGTTGATCAGGCTGCGGGTCCGGCCTCCAGCACATCGGCCAAGGTCCGCAGGCCCGTGCGCGGGGCCTGGACCAGAACGGACATGTTGCCGGGCTTATGCTCATTCCGCAGCATCTTGGTGTGGGCACCGGGCAGCTCATCCCAGGGGAAAACCTCGGACATGCAGGGATCGAGGCGCTGCTGGACCATGAGGTCGTTGGCGGCGCTGGCCTGCTTGAGGTGCGCGAAGTGAGAGCCCTGCAGGCGCTTTTGGTGCATCCACATGTAGCGCACGTCGAAGGTGCAGTTGAAGCCGGTGGTGCCCGCGCAGATCACGACCATGCCGCCTTTTTTGCAGACCAGCGTGGAGACCGGGAAGGTCGCTTCACCGGGGTGCTCGAAGACCATGTCGACGTTGACGCCCTTGCCGGTGATGTCCCAGATCGCCTTGCCGAACTTGCGGGCTTCCTTGAACCATTCGGCGTATTCGGGGGTGTTCACGGTGGGGAGTTGGCCCCAGCACTTGAAGTCCTTGCGGTTGATCACGCCCTTGGCCCCGAGGGAGAGGACGAAGTCGCGTTTGCTCTCATCGCTGATCACCGCAATCGCGTTGGCGCCTGCGGTATTGGCCAGCTGGATCGCGTAGGAGCCGAGGCCGCCGGAGGCGCCCCAGACCAGCACGTTCTGGCCCGGCTTGAGGTCGTGGGGCTCGTGGCCGAACAGCATCCGGTAGGCGGTGGCGAGCGTAAGGGTGTAGCACGCGGCCTCTTCCCAGGTCAGGTGCTTGGGGCGCGGCATGAGCTGCTGCGCCTGGACGTTGGTGAATTGCGCGAAGGAGCCATCGGGCGTCTCGTAGCCCCAGATCCGCTGCGAGGTGGAGAACATCGGGTCGCCGCCGTTGCAATGCTCATCATCGCCGTCGTCCTGGTTGCAGTGGATGACGACCTCATCGCCGACCTTCCAGCGCTTCACCGCCGAGCCCACGGCCCAAACGATGCCCGAGGCGTCGGAACCCGCGATGTGGTAGTCGGCCCCGTGGCCGTCAAACGGGCTGATCGGCTGGCCGAGGCCCGCCCAGACACCGTTGTAGTTGACGCCTGCGGCCATCACGAGGACCAGCACTTCGTGGCTGTCGAGCACCGGCGTATCCACCACTTCGACCTTGAAGGCCTGGTCCGGCTCGCCATGGCGTTCGCGACGGATGGTCCAGGCATACATCTTGGGCGGGACGTAGCCCATCGGGGGCATTTCGCCCATCTCGTAGAGGTCTTTCATCGGGGCGTCGTAGGCGGCGGTGGGGGCATCTAGGGCCATGGTGCTCTCCGTCATGTTACGTGTCCTTCGCGGGCGGTGATGCCGCGGTGCGGAATCAAATGCTGCTGCTGCGAGGGATATGGGCGGGTGCGCAAGATTGCAACCCTTGAGTGGCGGTTTGGGTAATTTTATGTCGTCTGGGGTGTGTGAGCCGTCGCCGGCGGAGGCGGGGCGGATCATTCAGCGCTCAGCGGTCGGCTGTCAGCCAGTCGTTGATGCGGTTGATGGCGCGAAGTTGATTGCCGTCCCGGTCGAGCGGGGTCAGGGGCAGGGTGCGGCCATCCTCGACCCGGATCTCGATCCGGTAGGACCGATCCAGGCTGCTGCGGTGGGCGCGTGTGACCGTGGAGAGCGGCACGGTTTGGGTTTCGGTGCCCTGCCTGCGGTGCCAGTTGATGGTCAGGGTGTCTTCGGTGCGGTCGAAGATGATTTCGGAGTGGGCCGCGCGGCGTGCCATCACGAGGGTCATGACGGTGATGAAGGCGGTGGAGCCGAGGCCATAGGCGACGAACTCGCCGTCCGCGACCTCTGGATAGAGGACGAAAAGGACGATCAGCGCGAAGAAGATCGCGCAGAAGGCGATGGGGAGGGTGAAGCCGGGTTTCTGGCTGAGGACCAGACGGTCAGGGGTGTTGGAGAGGATCTTCATGGGCGGGCGTCTCAGGTGCTGATTTGAGCAAATGATGCACCGAGGCGGCGTAGTAGGCGACTACGGATTCCCCCCGCTCGGTCACGGTCAACGCCTCGGCCTCGCGGTCGATGAAGCCGCGTTCTTCCAGCGCGCGCAGGCCGGCCTCGATCGTGTAGTCCAGATCGTCCCGAGCGAGGTGAATGCCGACGCCCTCGGTCTCGGCAAGCGTGATGCGGGTCTGGACGGCGGCCTTGAGGTCTTGCGACGTGCGGGCGCCCCCTTGCAGGGCATGGGCCACGAGGGGGACGGGGACAACAGGCGTGGCGGCGGCGATGCGCGCCATCAGCGCCTCGCCCAAAGCCTCGGCGCTGTCGGTGTGCGGGGTGGTGAGGAAATCACTCAGCGAGAGGGGATCGCCGAAGGACACGGCGGCATAGCCGTAGCGGTGGAATTTGCCGGTGATCCGGTGCCAGATCTGGCGGCGCAGGTAGCGGTAGATCGGCAGGAGGGTGAACCTGAACCCCGCCGTGCCCCCGGTTTGGGCGGCGATCAGGTTGCGGTCTTCCATGACGCGATCATAGTTGAGTGCGACCGGCACGAAGGTGACGTTGCGCGATTTGCCGGGTTGAAAGCCGTCGAGGATATAGGAGATGAGGCCGAGTTTCGGTTTGCCCAGGCCCCCGGTGCGCGAAAGGCCGCCTTCGGGGAAGACGGCCTGGGTCAGGCCCGCCTCGGTCGCCATCTGGACGTAGCGCGCGAGCACCTTGCGGTAGAGCGGGTTGTTGTGGCGGCGGCGGATGAAGTAGCCCCCGAGCGCACGCACGAGGGCGCGCAGCGGCCAGACGCGGGCCCATTCGCCCACCGCGTAGGCCAGCGCAGAGCGTTCGGCCACGAGCCAGGTGACCAGCACGTAATCCATGTTGGAGCGGTGGTTCATCACGAAGATGACGGTGTCGTCATCGGGGATGGCTTCGAGCGCATCGTTGTTGGGGTTGGTCAGCCGCACCCGGTAGAGCGACTGGCTGAGGATGCGCGAGGCGCGCATGGCGAAGGAGAAATAGGTGAAGGCGGAAAAACCCGGGACAATCTCGCGGGCATAGCGCTCGGCCGTCTGTGCGGCGACGTCCTCGCGGATGTTGTTGGATTTCGCGTGCTCGACGATGGCGGCGGCAACCTCTGGGTCATAGACGAGGCGGCGGACGGTATCCATGCGGCGGGCCAGCTTGAACGGCTGGATCGGGGTTTTGAGGCGTTTGTTGAGTTCGGCCACGGCGTGTTCCAGGCGGCGGCGCAGGAACCAGCGGACCGAGGGGAAGAGGAAGTGCGACGCGAAGGTGACGGCTGCAAAGAGCAGGATCAGGATAAAGAGCCAGAGCGGCAGGGTGATGGGCGTCGTCATGGGGGATTGGTGTCAGGAAATGGGGGGCGGTGCAATTTTTTTGGGGGAGCGTGCTGCTGACGAGGTTGCTATTTTTGAAGGGGTGGGAGGGCCCACCCTCCCACCCCTATTGGGGGCTCTGCCCCCTTGCCCCCCGGGATATTTGGAGAACGGGGAAATGGGGGGCATCGGGGTATTGGGTCGTGCTGCGGTGCGGCTTTGCGGGTGCAGCGAATTGACAGGGTATTATTATTCCGCGTAGATGCGTTTTGACGAAACGATATTGCTGAAATTGAGTCGGAGCCCCCCATGACAGATGCGACGTCCGCCCAGAAAGATCGGCCCTGGTTGATCCGCACCTATGCGGGACATTCGACGGCAGAGGCCTCGAACGCGCTTTATCGGGGCAATCTGGCGAAGGGGCAGACCGGTCTTTCGGTGGCCTTCGATCTGCCGACCCAAACAGGCTATGACAGCGATCATGTGCTGGCGCGCGGCGAGGTGGGCAAGGTTGGCGTGCCGGTTTCGCATCTGGGCGATATGCGCACGTTGTTCCGGGACATCCCGCTGGAGCAGATGAACACCTCGATGACGATCAACGCGACGGCGCCTTGGTTGTTGGCATTGTATATTGCTGTGGCCGAGGAGCAGGGGGCCGATGTCTCCAAGCTGCAGGGCACGGTGCAGAACGATTTGATGAAGGAATACCTGTCGCGGGGCACGTATATTTGCCCGCCGAAGCCCTCCATGGCGATGATCGCGGATGTGGCGGAGTATTGCTACAAGGAGGTTCCAAAATGGAACCCGATGAACGTGTGCTCGTATCATTTGCAGGAGGCAGGCGCGACGCCGGAGCAGGAATTGGCGTTTGCGCTGGCGACGGCTGTCTCGGTCCTGGATGAATTGCGGCCTCGGGTCCCTGTTGAGGATTTTCCAACGCTGGTGGGGCGGATCTCGTTCTTTGTGAATGCGGGCATTCGGTTCGTGACCGAGATGTGCAAGATGCGCGCCTTTGTCGATCTTTGGGACGAGATTTGTGAAGAGCGCTATGGCGTCACCGATCTGAAGTTTCGGCGGTTCCGGTATGGCGTGCAGGTGAACTCCCTTGGTCTGACAGAGCAGCAGCCGGAGAACAACGTTTATCGCATCTTGATCGAGATGCTCGCCGTGACGCTTTCCAAAAAGGCGCGCGCGCGCGCGGTGCAATTGCCTGCGTGGAATGAGGCGTTGGGCCTGCCGCGCCCCTGGGATCAGCAATGGTCGATGCGGATGCAGCAGATCATGGCGTTCGAGACGGACCTTCTGGAATACGGCGATTTGTTCGATGGCAATCCGGTGGTGGATGCCAAGGTGGAAGAATTGAAAGAGGGCGCAAGGGCGGAATTGGCGGGCCTGGAGGGGATGGGCGGCGCGATTGCGGCGATTGATTACATGAAGGGCCGTTTGGTGGAGAGCAACGCCGACCGGGTGAACCGGATTGAGCGGGGCGAAACGGTGGTTGTGGGGGTGAATAAATACACTGCCTCGGAACCATCGCCGCTTTTGGGGGAGGACGGCGGGATCATGGTCGTTGACCCGGCGGTGGAGCAGGACCAGATCGCGCGATTGGATCAGTGGCGCGAGGGACGCGACGCAGACGCTGTGACGGCGGCCCTGGCGGAGTTGCGCGAAGCGGCGGGCGAGGGGCGCAATATCATGCCCGCCTCCATCGCCGCCGCCAAGGCGGGCGTCACCACCGGCGAATGGGCCGGGGTCATGCGCGCCGTCCATGGGGAATACCGGGGGCCCACGGGCGTCTCGGGCGCTGTGTCCAACAAGACCGAGGGGCTGGAGGAGATCCGCGAGGCGGTTGATCTGGTGAGCGACAAACTGGGCCGCCGCCTGAAATTCCTGGTCGGTAAGCCGGGCCTCGATGGCCATTCCAATGGCGCCGAGCAAATTGCCTTCCGGGCGCGCGATTGCGGCATGGACATCAGCTATGAGGGCATTCGCCTGACACCCACGGAAATCGTTGCCGCAGCGAAAGCCGAGAATGCCCATGTTATTGGCCTTTCGATCCTGTCGGGCAGCCATGTTCCGCTTATCAAGGAAGTCATGGCGTTGATTAGGGCCGAAGAGCTGGATATTCCGGTAATGGTGGGGGGAATTATTCCCGACGAGGATCGGACAACGCTTTTGGGATACGGGGTGGCCCGTGTTTATACGCCAAAAGATTTCGAGTTGAACCGGATCATGATGGATATTGTCGAGTTGGTTGACCCTACGGCAATTGCCGCAGAATAACACTAAGCCTTTTCACGCCGAAAAAAGGACATGTCTAAAAGGGCACTTGCCTTTGGTGTGTCTTTTCTGCATGTGCCTAAATACTAGACGCCATAAGTGAAGGGGAATTCGTTTTGGCAACATCATCACTGGAAAAAATGAGCCTGGAAGAGCTCCAAGCCCATCAGCGGGACGTGGAGGCTACCATCAAAGGTTATGAAAAGAAGCGCAGGTCCGAGTGCCTCGCGGAATTGAAAGCCGTCGCAAAGAAGCACGGGTTTTCTCTCGATGATTTCACGGGCGGCAAATCCGCCTCGAAATCCGGGCCCAAGGGCGTGGCGAAATACGCCAACCCGGCAGATCAAAGCCAGACCTGGACCGGGCGTGGGCGTCAGCCCAATTGGATCAAGTCCGCGCTGGCCGCTGGCAAATCATTGGACGAGTTCGCGATCTGATGACGGTCCATATTGGGGCTGCAGCAGGCGATATCGCGGAAACGGTATTGATGCCGGGCGATCCGCTTCGGGCGAAATGGGCGGCAGAGCGGTTTCTGGAAAATCCGGTCTGCGTCAATGAAGTTCGGGGCATGCTGGGGTTCACGGGGGAGTGGCGCGGTAATCGCGTCACCATCCACGGCTCGGGCATGGGAATGCCAAGCCTGTCGATCTACGCCAACGAATTGCTTCGCGATTACGGGGCAAAGACGTTGATCCGGATCGGCTCGTGCGGGGCGATGCAGAACTCTGTGAAGCTGCGCGACGTGATCCTGGCGATGACGGCGTCGACCTTGTCGACCCCATCTTCGGGCATTTTCCGAGAGCTGAATTATGCACCCTGTGCGGATTACGGTCTGTTGCAGGCAGCCTATAGGGCGGCTGAGGGGAAGGGATCTCCGATCCATGTGGGCGGGATTTATTCGTCCGATGTGTTCTATGACGAGCGCCCGGACCTGAACGAGCAGATGGTGCGCCACGGCGTGTTGGCTGTGGAGATGGAAGCGGCGGAGTTGTACACGCTGGCCGCGCGCCACGGGGCCCGCGCTTTGGCGGTTTTGACCGTGTCGGACCACTTGCTGACGGAAGAGGCTTTGCCTTCGGCGGACCGTCAGTCGAGCTTCTCGGACATGGTGGAGATCGCGCTGGAGGCGGCGTTTTCGTGAGGCTTTTGGCCGGGCATGACGTTGGGCCGATTGGCCTGGGCTGCATGAGTTTCGGGGGCATCTATGGTGCCACCGATGAAGAAGAGAGCTTCGCCTGCATGCAGGCGGCGCTTGATCTTGGGGTCACCCATTGGGATGTGGCCGAGGTCTACGGGGACGGTGTTTCCGAGACGGTGATTGGCAAGTTTTTGGCCGAGACCGGGGCGGATGTGACGCTGGCCACGAAGGGCGGGATTTACCGCTTGCCGGAACGGCATTTCAGTAATGCGAAGGATCGGTTGCGGGCGTCTTTGGAGGGCTCATTGGAGCGTCTCGGGCGGTCGTCGGTTGAGTTGTATTATGTGCACAGGCGGGACCATTCGATTGAGGTCGAGCGGGTCATGGAGACCATGGTCGGCTTCATGGAGGAAGGTCTGATCGGCGGGATCGGGTTTTCGGAGATCGCGCCGTTTACGTTGAGGCGGGCGGCGGCTGTTGGCCCGGTTGCGGCGGTGCAGTCGGAGTATTCGCTGTGGGTGCGGCAGCCGGAATTGGGGATGCTGCAGGCCTGTGCGGAGTTGGGCGCGGCGTTTGTGGCGTTCTCGCCGCTGGCGCGGGGGATGTTAAGCGATGGGTTCCCTGGGCGGGAGGCCTTTGCCGATGGGGATTTCCGGAAGGGCTCGCCCAGGTTCTCGGACCCGAATTATCAGGCGAATATGGCGGCGATTGGCGGGTTCAAGGAGTGGTGTGCGGGGCGGGGGTGGGCTGCGTCTGCGGTAGCTTTAGCGTGGGTTTTGGCGCAGGGGGCGCATATTTTGCCGATCCCCGGGACGCGGTCGGCGGCGCATTTGGCGGAGCTGGTGGGCGCTTTGGAGATTGAATTGAGCGCGGATGATTTGGCGCAGATCGAGCGGTTGTTGCCGGTGGGGTTTGCCCATGGGGCGCGGTATGGCGGGACGACCTGGCCGGGGATTGAGATTTACGGGTGAGGAGGGGACGGCGGGGAGACGCTAGCCCCTGCTCTTTGCCTGAGCAAAGAGCATGAACTTCGCCCCTCCCGCCGTCCCGTAGGGGTTAGTCCAGGATCACGACGTCGAGCGGCGGGAAGCCGTTGAAGCCGATGGAGGCATAGGTTGTCGTGTAGGCGCCGCAGTTGCGGATCCAGATCCGGTCCCCGGCTTTGAGGCCGAGGGGCATCGCGACCGGGCGTTTTTCATAGAGAACATCGGCGCTGTCGCAGGAGGGCCCGGCAAGGATGCAGGGGCCGGTGGCCTCATGGTCGCGGTCGGTGGCGAATTGGTACCGGATCGCTTCGTCCATCGTCTCAGCCAGGCCCGAGAATTTGCCGATGTCGAGGTAGACCCAGCGGTGCAGGTCGTCGGGGGATTTGCGAGACACGAGCAGGACCTCGGCGGCGATCATGCCGGCCTCGGCCACCATGGAGCGGCCGGGTTCGGCCATTACGCGGGGGACATTGCCGAAGCGGGCGTGGACGAGATCCATCACCTTTGCAGCATAGGTCGTGGGGTGGGGGATGTCGTCGCCGTAGAACGCCGGGAAACCGCCGCCGATGTTCAGCAGGTCAAGGGGAAAGCCTGCGGCTTGCGCGGCGGTCCAGACGTCGGCGATGCCGTCCAGCACCGGCGCCCACATGGCGGGGTCGCGGGTTTGGGAGCCGACGTGGAAGCTGAGGCCGACGGGGCGCAGGTGGAGCGCTTTGGCGTGGGCCATGAGGGACAGCGCGTTGGCTTTGGTGGTGCCGAACTTGCGGGTCAGCGGCCAGTCCGCGCCGGAGGCTTCCACCAGCAGGCGGATGTAAACCTGCGCGCCGGGGGCATGCTCGGCGATTTTGTCCAGTTCTTCCGCCGCGTCGGCGGCGAAAACGTCAACGCCGACGGCATGGGCGAAGGCGATGTCGGAGGGTTTCTTGACGGTATTGCCGAAGGAGATGTGCGAGGGGGCGGCGCCTGCGTCGAGGCACATCTGGATTTCCACGCGGGAGGCGGCGTCGAAGCCGGAGCCCTCGGACACCAGGCGTGCCAGGATTTCGGGCGCGGGGTTGGCTTTGACGGCGTAGTGGATGTGGGCCCCGCCTTGATTGGTGCCCAGGCCCGCGGCGAGCGCGCGGTATTGTTGCGCGACGTGGTCGACGTCGAGGATCAGCGTCGGACGCTCGAACGTATGGGCGCGGGCGAAGGTTTCGGTGCGGGATACGGAAACGGGCGCCCCGGTGAGGGCGGTCAGGGTAGCGGTCATCACGTTCTCCAAGTGGACGGAACGCCCCATTAAAGGGGACGCGTTGCGGACAGAGGGAGACGTTACCGTCGCTACGTAACTGCGATGGTTATCCCGTGTCTGTTTCAAGACCTTGAAACATGACAAGCTTACCACCCGTGACAGAGGCGCGTGCGTTGGCGTCTATGGAGCGCAGATGGGGCAGTTTGGGATTCGGATCAAGACGTTTTTTTGCGGTGTGGTTTCTTTTTTCTGGGGGCGGGGTTTTGGGGGCTCTGCCCCCCGCAGCGCATTAGGAGAATGCGCCGCTCCCCCGGAGTTGTTCTGGCAAGATGAAAGGGGAGCCGGAGCGTGGGACTAGCGGCCGTGGGTGCGGTTGTAGGGGTTGGGTTGAGGCTTGGTGTGGAGGCTCGTGTGGACGGTGTTGAAGACCTCGATCTGGAGGGGGTAGCAGGGGGTGGTGTCGGAGCTGTGTTCCGCCCCGCAGTCGCCGCCGGGGCAGGCGGAGAGGGCGCCGAGGAGGTCGATTTCGGCGCGGAATTCAAGGGTATCGCCGGGGCGGACCGGGGAGGCTTTCATGAAATATTGCCCCGTGTCGCGGGTGAAGCCGGTGCACATGAAGACGTTGAGGACGTCGTGGACGTGCGGCTCGGCCGCGTGCAGCGGGATTTGCGCGGCGTCGGCGAGGGCTCGGGTCAGGTTGGAGTGGCAGCAGTGGTGGTATTGGTCGCCGCTGTTGAGGAGCGCGTTGGTATAGGGGTCGCAGCGGGTGCCGATGACGTCGTGGACGGCGCCTCCGTAGGCGTCGATGCCGTACCAATCCAGGCTGTCGTGGGTGACGGTGGCCATGGCACGCAGGTGGGGCAGGTTGGACCAGAGCGTGTCGCCGGTGGTGACATGGGTGCCGTGCAGCGCGCGGGTTTTGCCGGAGAAGAAGCGCTCGGTCAGGTCGTGGGCGTTCCAGAGGTTCAGATCGCCGACTTGGGGGCCGTCGACGGAGGTGATGCGGATGGTCTGGCCGGCGCGTGCGTGGAAGCTTGCCGCCTCGCGCGGGGCGGCGATGCTTGTGGCGATGGGGCCCAAAGGCGTGGTGGGGCCGAGGTTTGGCGGCTCGGGCAGGGTGTCGGGCGGATAGCAGACGACGGGTTTTATGGCGCGCCGCGCCTCGGCATCGGAGGGCGCGGGGGATTGCTTGGGGCGGCGGTTGGGCATGGGCGTCTCCGTTCGGTGGCGCTAGGATAGGGGCAGGTCACGGAGGTGCAAGGCGATGGATCTGGAGCAATTTGCAGCCTCGGCGCAGGCGGCCCCCCCGATGCGGCTGGGGCAGCGCCATGATGCGGAGCGGTTTCTGCCGGATCCCGGAAACACGGTGGTCTGTCACTTGGAGTTGGACACGCCTGGCGGCAGGGCTGTCGTCCGCGCGCGGGAGCGGATCATGGGGTTGCCGGGGGCGGAACACTTGCTGTTCACGCCGGTCGAAAGCCTGCACATGACGGTGTTTGAGGGCGTGCTGGACGCGCGGCGGACGGCGGATGCCTGGCCTGCATTCATGGCGCGCGATGCCTCGGTGGCGGCGGTGACGGCGGAAATGCGGGAGCGGTTGGCGGGGTTTGACGCGCCCGGCGCGTTTGAGGTGCGCGTGAAGGCGGTGCGCCCCGGTGGGCTGGAGCTGTGCGGGGCGACGCGCGCGGATGCGGCGGCGCTATTGGCCTGGCGGGAGGCGTTGAGCGGCGTGTTCGGGTATTGCCAGGCCGCCCATGACGCCTACAAACACCACCTGACCTTCGCCTATCCGATCAGCTGGCTGCCCGACGCGTTGGTCCCCCTGTGGCGCGAGGCCTTGGCTGAGATCGAGGCGGAATTGGGCACGGAGGCGTTGCCGTTGCGCGCGCCTGCGTTCTGCGAGTTTGCGGATATGACCTGGTTTGAGGAGTTGGTGGGGCTGGGGTAAGCCCTTCTGCGCCGTGCCGGAGCTCGATCAGAATCTATTCAAAGTGTTGCCGCATTTTGAACGTCCCCGCGTGGGACGACCTGAGCCTTAGGCTTTGGGGATGTTGATGGGCCACGCTTGCACAGGGCGTGACCCGTTGAAGGACCGAGGCATCCTGTTCAAGAGACCCAAGTATGCCAAGTTTTTCGACGGCCAGTGGCAGCACGGCCAGCTTTTCCGACACGACACCCGGCACCGGGGTGGTCATCGATTTCGACAGCCTCGACAACAGTTTCAACATTCAAATCAACGGCGTGCAATTGTTCGTGGGCGGGCCCGCGGGCTCGGAAAACGAGCTGGAGTTTCAGACCAGCGGCACCACGGGCCAGACCGTGCGCTTTGCCGATGGCGATATCTACGCCGTCGACACGCAAGAGATCTGGCAACAGGGCAACACCAACGGAGAGCCGATTGTCCGGCTGGAGATCAATCCCGACGGGACGATCCTGCTTTGGGGCGTCAAGACCACCAACGGGCCGTTGGTGCCGTTGGAAGTGTTCAATGGGATGACGGTGAACACCGCCGCCGTTGCGGCCGCCTGGAACGATCCGGGCACCAATACGATCACCATGGGGCAGAAGGTCACCGGGCCGACGAATGCGGCGGGGGACTTTGAGGATGTGATCTGTTTTGCGGCGGGCACGCTGATCGACACCGAAAGCGGGCTGGTGCGCGTGGAACACCTGCGCATTGGCGACAAGGTGCGCACCCTGGAGGAGGCGTTCAAGCCGATCCTCTGGATTGGGTCCTGCGATGTGGGCGTGGCGCAATTGCGGGCGAACCCCAGGCTCAGACCGATCCTGATCCGCGCCGATGCCCTGGGGCCCGGCTTCCCGCGGCAGGACCTTGTCGTTTCACCGCAGCACCGGGTGTTGGTGTCGTCTGCCGTGGCGATGCGGATGTTCGGGCGCAAGGAGGTGCTGATCGCGGCCAACAAGTTGCTGCCCCTCGACGGGGTGGAGGTGCTGCGCGATGACGGTACCGGCGTGCAGTACTGGCATTTCCTATGCGACAGCCACCAGATCATCTGGTCAAACGGCATGCCCACCGAGAGCCTTTACACCGGGCCGGAAGCCTTGAAAGCCGTGTCGCCCGAGGCGCGCGGAGAGCTGAACATGCTGTTCCCGCAGATGGGCGAGGCCACCTTTCTGGCCCCTCCGGCGCGCCATATTCCCGAGAAGGGAAAGCGGGTGCGGCGGTTGGTCCAGCGGCACCGGACCAACAACAAACCGATGTTCTCCAGCACGCGCCCCTAGCGGGTCCGCTTGACCATCATCTTCTTGATTGACGCAAGCGCCCTGGCCGGGTTCAGTTCCTTGGGGCCTGGCATGGGGAGCCGCGGTGCTGGGGAACGAAACGGCCCTCGCGATAGCTCCAGATATGGTCGACGCCGTCGATCGTTGCCGCCGCGTGCGCGTAGGGGATGACACGTGTCAGGAATAAATCCTGCCACTGGCGGGCCAAGGCCTCGGAAAAGCTTTGACGAAGCACGAAGCAGGTGGCGCCCCTGTCCTGTGCGCTATTTGTGATACGCGCCGCTTGAACCCTGTCTTCCAACGTTATTGCCCCCATCGTCGTGAGCGCGCCGAGGACCGGTGCCGCAACGATGGCGGCGGGGCGGGGCAGCCGGGTACAGAAGGTCAGCCACACGGCGAGTGCTATGGCGCCAATTGTGCACGACACGAAAGCGCCAACGAAGGTAGCTTCCAGTAAACCAACCAGGAAAAGCACTGGTGCGGCAAGGCTTGAGAACACGAATTCCAACGGATGCCCAAAGCCGCCGGACAGGATCGTCAGCCCAAGGGCCGCGCCCGTCATGAACAAGCAGCCCAAGGCGAGGCGCAGCGCCCAGGGGCGCGGCGCGCGGCGCAAGGCGAGCAGCCAGATGGCCCAGAGGCCGGGCACGCAAGCCAAGCCCAAAATCGCGAGGATGGCCCCCAATGGCGGGGCGCCCTAGTGGGTCCGCTCGACCATCATCTTCTTGATTGACGCAATCGCCTTGGCCGGGTTCAGGCCCTTGGGGCAGGTCTTGGTGCAATTCATGATCGTGTGGCAGCGGTAGAGCTTGAAGGGATCTTCCAGCTCATCCAGGCGCTCACCCGTGGCCTCATCACGGCTGTCGATGATCCAGCGGTAGGCGTGGAGCAGGGCGGCGGGGCCGAGGTAGCGGTCGCCGTTCCACCAGTAGGACGGGCAGGAGGTGGAGCAGCAGGCGCACATGACGCATTCATAAAGGCCGTCGAGCTTCTCGCGGTCTTCCACGGATTGCTTCCACTCCTTCTCGGGCCTACGGGTCTTCGTCTCCAGCCAGGGCATGATGGAGGCGTGTTGCGCGTAGAAATGCGTGAGGTCGGGGATCAGGTCCTTGACCACGGGCATGTGAGGCAGGGGGTAGATGGCGATGTCGCCCTGCACTTCGTCCATGCCGTAGATGCAGGCCAAAGTATTGGTGCCCTTGGACTTCACGCCGCCGATGTTCATTGCGCAGGAGCCGCAGATGCCTTCGCGGCAAGAGCGGCGGAAGGTCAGCGTCGGGTCAATCTCGTTCTTGATCTTGATCAGCGCGTCCAGAACCATCGGGCCGCAGGTGTCCATATCGACCCAATAGGTGTCGATGGAAGGGTTCTTTCCGTCATCTGGGTTCCAGCGGTAGATCTGGAACTTGCGCAGGTTCGTGGCACCTTCGGGTTTGGGCCAGGTCTTGCCGCGGGTGATGCGGGAGTTCTTGGGGAGGGTGAGTTCAACCATTTGGGATGTCTCCTCGGGGGGTGTTCTGATGTGTCATAGGCTGCCACCGGCTGAAATGCCGACGGTCAGGCCGCCGCCGCGGGGCGAAGGTTGCCCGCCCATCCGGCGGGCGACGCAGTCGGCCAGCGCGTCGGCCTCGGATCTTGGGTTCAGGATGTCTGATGTGATGGTCACGCGGCCCGAGGCCGAGGGGCCGCCGGTGCCGCCTGCCACGCCGATGCTGCCGGAAATGCCATCGGCTTGCCGCGCCTCCTGGGCGCACAACCGCTCGGCCGTTGCTTGTGATGGCGCCTGCCCGGGCCCGCAGGCTGCGAGGAGCGTCGCAGACGCGAGGAGGGGTGCGGCAGCACGCATCACGACAGCCCCCGGAACAGGCCGTCGAGGTAGTTTCCGGCGGTACATTGCAGCGTTGCGGGACGTTGCAGGATGGTGCTGACAGTGTTGGACGCGGCTTCGGTATTGCCGAGGGCAATGCCGCCCGCAATGGTCACGATCTCCTGGGCCGAGGCGTTGTCGATGACGCAATTGGTGATCGGCGTGGCATCCACGCCGGGAAAGCGCTGCTCGACCTCGGCATTCACGAACGTCCGCGCTTGCTGGCGTGCCAGTTGATCGGCCACGTCCTGGAACCCGACGCAGGCCGTCAGGGGCAGAGCGAGGCCCAGGATCACCGCGCTCGTCTTCATCCAGACGCGCCCACGCAGATCGATGTCCCGGACTGGATCGCGCCAAAGCCGTCCACGCAGCCCGCCGCAGGTTCATACGCGCCCGCTGCCGGTTGGGGCACGATGACGCGCGTTTCGTTGGACGAGAAACACCCCGCAAGGGCGAGGCAGCTGAGGGTGCAAAAGAGGGCTCGGGTCATCCTAGGGTCTCCACTGTGCAGGCCAGGGCTTGGTCATAGTCGGCCATCTGGGCCAATGCCTGTTGCTGCGCTTCCAGCTCCGAATCTGCAAGAACGGCTTCTGCCTCTGCCTCAGTCATCCGAGAGGTGAAGCAGGTCGCGATGGCTTGGGCCTGCGCCTCCGTAAAGCCCGCCCCCACTGTGTCGGTCACGATCTGGCCGTGCAGTTGCTCGACCGACGTGTCGGCAAGGGCCGGGAAAGCGGCAAGGAGCAGAGAAATCAGAAGCGCCAGTCGCATCAGTAGACCCGCGCCTTCGGCTTGATCTTGTCCATGTCGATGCCGCCCTCGTTATGGCCGATCAGCGGCGACAGGCCCACGGCGCGGTAGTCGAGGTCGACCTTGTTGCCATCCACCGTCGCCAGCGAATGCTTGCGCCAGTTCTCGTCGTCGCGGTCAGGGTGATCCTCGTGCGCATGGGCGCCACGGCTTTCTTTGCGCGCCTCTGCGCCCGCAATCGTGGCCAGCGCGTTGGGCATCAGGTTGGTCAGCTCCAGCGTTTCCATCAGGTCCGAGTTCCAGACCATCGACCGGTCGGTGACGGCCACATCGTCCATCTTGCCCGCCACGCCGACCATCTTCTCCAGCCCTTCGGCCAGGGTCTTGTCGGTGCGGAAGACGGCGGCGTCGGCCTGCATGGTTTTCTGCATCTCCAACCGCAGTTCCGCCGTGGGCACCGCGCCAGAGGCGTGGCGCACATCGTCGAACCGCGCCAGCGCCTTGTCGATTTGGCTTTGCGGCACGTCGGGGTTCTTGGAGTTCGGGTCCACAACCTCACCCGCCTTGATCGCGGCGGCGCGGCCAAAGACCACGAGGTCGATGAGCGAGTTGGAGCCGAGGCGGTTGGCGCCATGGACGGAGGCACAGCCCGCTTCCCCAACGGCCATCAGGCCGGGCACGATCTTCATCGGGTCATCTGCGGTGGGGTTCAGCACTTCGCCCAGGTAGTTGGTGGGGATACCGCCCATGTTGTAGTGGACCGTGGGCAGCACCGGGATCGGTTCTTTCGTCAGGTCCACGCCCGCAAAGATGCGCGCGGATTCCGAGATGCCCGGCAGGCGCAGGTCCAGGGTTTCCTTGGGCAGGTGGTTCAGGTGCAGGTGGATGTGGTCCTTGTCCGCCCCCACACCGCGCCCTTCGCGAATCTCCATCGTCATGCAGCGGGACACCACATCGCGCGACGCGAGGTCCTTGTAGGTGGGGGCGTAGCGTTCCATGAACCGCTCGCCTTCGGAGTTGGTGAGGTAGCCGCCCTCGCCCCGCGCGCCCTCGGTGATCAGGCAACCAGCGCCGAAGATCCCGGTGGGGTGGAACTGCACGAACTCCATGTCTTGCAGGGGCAGACCCGCCCGCGCGACCATGCCGCCGCCGTCACCGGTGCAGGTGTGGGCGGAGGTGGCGGAGAAATAGGCCCGGCCATAGCCGCCGGTCGCCAGCACGCACATCTTGGAGTGGAAGACGTGCATCGTGCCGTCGTCCAACTTCCAGGCGACGACGCCGACGCATTGGCCCTCGTCATCCATCAGCAGATCTGTGGCGAAGTATTCGATGAAGAATTCCGCGTCGTTCTTGAGGCTCTGGCCGTAGAGCGTATGGAGAATGGCATGGCCCGTCCGGTCGGCGGCGGCACAGGTGCGCTGCACGGGGGGGCCTTCGCCGAACTCGGTCGTGTGGCCGCCGAAGGGCCGCTGGTAGATCTTGCCTTCCTCGGTGCGCGAGAAGGGCACGCCGTAATGTTCCAGCTCATAGACCGCCTTGGGGGCTTCGCGCGCGAGGTATTCCATCGCATCGGTGTCGCCGAGCCAGTCCGAGCCCTTAACGGTGTCGTACATATGCCAGTGCCAATGGTCCGGCCCCATGTTGCCGAGCGACGCGGCGATGCCGCCTTGCGCGGCCACGGTGTGGGAGCGCGTCGGGAACACCTTGGATATGCAGGCCGTTTTCAGGCCTTGTTCGGCCATGCCGAGGGTCGCGCGCAGGCCAGAGCCGCCAGCCCCCACGACGACAACGTCATAGGTGTGGTGGGTCAGCGCGTAGGCGGGGGATTGAGTGTCTTTCATCGTCAGCTCCTCAAAGCGCGATTTGCATCAGGGCCACAAGGCCGCCAGCGGCCAGCCCGTAGGCGATAATGGTGGTCGCGATGATCGAGACCTTTTTGGTCAGCCCATGGGTGTAGTCTTCCAGCAGGGTCTGCATCCCAAAACGTAGGTGGTGCATGCCAACGACAAGGTAGGCTGCGACGATCAGCGCAGGCACGGGCTTGCCGAGGGTGGCCACAACACTCGCGTGCTCGGTCCCCAGCGCAGAGCCGATGATGCCCAGAAAGAACGGCGTCAGGATCAAAAGCGCCACCGAGGTGACGGTCATCGTCCAATGCTGCGCCGTGCCGCCCTTGGCGGAACCCAGGCCAGAGACGCGTTTGCGGTCGGTTACATAAGCCATCTTGCGTCTCCTCAGATTGCGATGAGCGTCAGGAAGGTGAGCGCGACGGAGCCGATGATCATGCCCCAGCCCATCTTGTCGCCCGTCTCTGGATCAAGCCCGTAGCCCGCGTCCCACACCAGGTGGCGCACGCCGCCAAGCGCGTGGAACCAGAGGCCGAGGACGGAGAGCGACATGACGATATCGCCGAGGAAGGAGGTGATCAGCCCGTCGATCGTGGCGAAATATGCAGGCCCCGAGGCCGCGGCCATCAACCACCAGACCACCAGGATCGCCGAGACCAGCATCGCGTTGCCGGTGATCCGCACGAGGATCGAGGTGATGGAGTTCAGCTGCGGTTTATAGATCGTCAGATGAGGTGAAAGCGGGCGATTGCCGCGGTTGACGTCGGCCATGGCTGGAGTCCCCCTTAAAGATTGCCGTCGGGTCGGGCTGGTTCCGGTCGTTCTGAACAGAAGTAAGGGGATTTTCGCGCGTAGTCACGCGCTAGGGTTGTATTTTTCGAAGGAAGTGTGGGGCTTAACGCCGCAGAATGGGGCGTTGTGATCACAGGATTGGAGAGTGTGATCACAATGCTTGCAACCTGCTGCGTGGGTGTTCGCCTTTTGACCGACTTGACGGAAAGGCGGCATCCAGTCAGCGTCGAGGAAAGCAAACACGTGGACGCGCGACATGATCTTAAAGGAACTCCAACCTTGGGTTCGACGATTCATGTCGAAGGCATACCAAGAGCCAGCCATCGCGAATTTCAGAAGCCCAAAAGTCGCGCTGGATATCGCAGCAAGCATAATCGAGCAAAGGCAGTTGGACTGTCATCCGGTGGATTTCTGCATCAATCAAGTGCTTGCGGGGCCACACGTCCCACCCAGGAAGCCCGGCGATCTGTGGTACGATTTCGTTTCCGCATATAGTGCACACTGGAAAGATTTTGCGGCGACTTATGACATGTGCCAAGCCCTTGCGGATCGCCACATGTCGACGGATAGCTTCGCTGAAATTGTTCAAGAAGCCTCGCAACAAGCTGGCCTCCCGTTGGATTGGAGGTTCGCCGTAGAACGCTACGCTTCCGTTTGGTTTACGGGCCTTGCCGTCTTGGACATTTCAGCCGGAGGACCAACGGTAAGGTTCAGTTTTCGAACGAGCCCCGACTTCCACTCGCCCCTAACGGCCAACCTTTCAGTCCACACAAAAACACGCAAGCTTATCGATATTAAGTACAATAAGCTCTTGGCGCTTCCGACGTGGACGCTGCGAAATACGCAAGGTGCGACGCACCAAGACAACGTACACATAGCGATCAGCGAAATCGTTGCGTTTACGCGGTTGATTCTTGATGAGTTTCCGTCGTTCCCCGCGGAAATCTAGTCGTGCGAAAAGAGGCTACCTCGGCATCAGCGCCCAGTAATCCAAGTCCAGCAGAACCTCCGGCAGATACTTGCCGTCGTCGCCCCGCAACGCCCCAGCCTTGCCCTTCGTTGCCACCAGCCGCAGACGTAGCGCGCCGACGTGGGGGTTGCTCGTTTCGGCCGTGTCCAGAACCTCGGACCAGGCGTAGACGGTGTCGCCCGCCATCGCCGGGTTGGCGTGGGCGCCGGCGTTGATGCCTGCCAGGAGTTGTGCGTTGGCGAGGCCATTAAAGGACAGGGCGCGGGCCATGGAGATGATGTGGCCGCCGTAGATCAGGCGCTTGCCGTCGGGCCGCGCGGAGGTGTCGAAGTGGACCTTCGCCGTGTTCTGCCAGAGGCGGGTGGCCATCATGTGCTCGGGGTCCGTCAGCGTCACGCCGTCGACGTGGTCGATGATCTCGCCCACCGCATAGTCGCCAAAGCGGTGCGGCTCGCCCGAGGCGGCGACGTCGTAGGTGGACCAGTCGAGCCAATCGGGGATGTGCAGCGCGTCGGCGGAGACGGCTTTGGCGAGGTCGGGCACCACCGGGTCCGGCGCGGGGGCAGAGGCGTCGCCTTTGCGGACCATGACCCAACGGACGTAGGAGACGACGGTATCGCCGTCCTCATCCCGGCCCGTGGTGCGCACCCAGACGATGCCGGTCTTGCCGTTGGAGTTCTCCTTCAGGCCAATAACCTCGGAGGTGGCGGAGAGGGTCGGATTGCCGGAGAGGCGCTTGAAGAACTGCCCCTCGGCGTAGCCTAGATTGGCGACGGCGTTCAGGGAAATATCGGGGACGGTCTTGCCGAAGACGGTGTGGAACGTGATCAGGTCGTCGTAGAGCGCGCCTTGGAAACCGGCGCGCTCGGCCACCATCTGGGACGACGTCATGGAGAACCGCGTGGGGTAAAGCGCGGTGTAGAGGGACTTATCGCCCTCGGTCAGGGTGCGCGGCGTGGCATGGGTGAGGATTTGGCCGACGTGGTAATCCTCGAAGAAATACCCGGCGTTGGTCTTCGACATTATTGCTGTCCCAGTTTCATGTCAGGCGAATAGGGCGTGTCGATGTCCTTGGTGACGGCCTGGCCGCAGCGTATCACGCCGCGGGCCGCGTCGAAGGCCATGGTGGGGTCGCCGTGCAGGACCCAGCCTTTGGACAGTGCCTCTGACACCTTGTGGCAGAAGGCCGAGGTGTCATCCTCGGTCAGCAAACGGTAGATTTGCATCGGCTTACCCCCAGGGCGTGACGCCGAGCCAGTAGTGGATCAGCATGGTGACGATCAGGGCGACAAGGCCGATGACGGCGATCTTGATCTCGGAGGCGCGTCCGCCCCATGCCGGGGGCTGCCAGGCGGGCTCGGACCGGTTGATCAGCGCCATCTCCATCAGCGCCCAGATCAGCAAGCCGCCGAAGAGCATGTAGGAGGCGAGGTCGCCGTTGGGGATCAGGTGGGCCGCGGCCCAGATCGAGAAGCCCACCAATTGTGGGTGGCGCAGTTTGGTGCCGACGGTGTTGCGCGGGCGGCCGGGCGGGGTCGCGCCGCTGGCGTAGATGTAGAAGGCCAGGATCATCAGCAGGTTGTTGATCCCCACCAAAGCGCCGCTGCGGCCCCACCAGACCGGGCCAAAGGCGCCGCGATAGCCGAGCACCATCAGCACGATCGACAGCACGACGAGGACCGCCACGAGGCCCTTGCCCGGATCGCCCATGCGCGCGCGAGAGGCCGGGGCGAGGCGTTTCCAGAAGTGGGCACCGTACCAAAGGGCGAGCCCTGCGATCAGAAGGATCCAGGACATCATGCGGCCTCCAATGCGGCGATGGCCTCGGACTTGGCGAGGGTGGCGCGGGCGGTTTCAACGTGCAGGTTCTCGACGATTTTGCCGTCCACCACGGCGACCGCTTCGCCCTTGGCGAGCGCCTCGGTGTAGGCCGCGATCTGGCGGCGGGCGAGGTCGATATCCTCTGCCGTGGGTCCAAACGCCGCATTGGCGCTGGCCACCTGTGCGGGGTGGATCAGGGTCTTGCCGTCAAAGCCGAAATCGCGGCCCTGCTGGCATTCTGCCCGGAGCCCGTCTTCGTCCTTGAAGGCGTTATAGACCCCGTCGATGCAGAGGATGCCATGGGTGCGCGCGGCCAGTACACAAAGCTGGAGCGAGGTCAGCATTGCGTCGCGGGTGCGTGCGTTCAGGTCCTTGGCCAGATCGTTGGTGCCCATGATGAAACCGGCCATGCGCGGGGCACTGGCGATCTCGGCGGCGTTGAGGATGCCTTGGGGCGTTTCCATCATCGCCCAGATCTGGGTGTCGTGCGTCTTGGGGTGGGCGTCGAGCCGGGCGGCGAGCGCCTCGATATCCTTGGCGCTGCCCACCTTGGGCAGCAGGACGGCCTGCGGCGCGGCCTCGGCGATGGTGGCCAGATCATCGGCGCCCCAGGGGGTGTCGAAGCCGTTGATCCGGGTGATCTGCAGGCGGGGCCCGTAGCCGCCGTCTTGCAGCGCGGTCTTCAGCGTCTCGCGCGCGGCGGGCTTTTCATCGGCGGCGACGGCGTCCTCCAGATCGAAAATGATCGCATCGGTCGGGATGGTTTTCGCCTTCTCCAACGCGCGGGTGCGGGAGGCGGGGATGTAGAGGACGGAACGGCTGGGTTGGATCATGGTCATCGCGGTTTGGTGAATATCGCCCTTTTGGGACCACATAGCGGACCCGAAAGCAAGGGTCTTGCTGCAATGCAGAAAGCCACGCAACATAATTTCGCCACAGTTTTACCATATCTTAATGACAATCGCGCAATGTCGAGTAGCAGGCACCCGCGAGAGGTGCGGCGTGATTGGAGGGAGGTCCACTTGGACCGGGTCGCTTCGATTGCGTTTGGCGTCCCGAATGGAAAAGGGACGATCGCTATGAAAAGAATCGCACTTTGCGCCTGGGTGGTGTTGACCGTTTTGACGGTCCTGCCCGCAAATGCCCAAAATCGTGGCCTCCAGATGCTCTGCGCGGATCGTAGCATCATCGTGGGCGAGTTGACCGGCCGCTATGGAGAGCAGGTTCACGGCATGGGCCTGGCGCATCAGAATCGCATTGTGGAGGTCTATGTGTCTGAGGAAACAGGGTCTTGGACGATCACCGTGACCTCGGCCGATGGCACCACATGCCTGATGGCAGCGGGCCAGCATTTCGCGCAAATGGCGCCTGAGATCCCTGGCGAAGACCTGTAAAAACAACCTTGAACTGTGATGTTGGGGCTATCGGTCGCGCACGTGTGCCTTGCACGCGCGCCGTGCTGGGGCTACCCCTCCGCCCGACTGAACACCACATTCGAGGACCAAAGGTTATGGCCAGACCCAAAATTGCACTGATCGGCGCAGGCAACATCGGGGGCACGCTCGCCCACCTTGCGGCGGTTAAGGAACTGGGGGACGTCGTCCTCTTCGACATCGCGGATGGTTTGCCCCAGGGCAAGGCGCTGGACATCGCGGAATCGGGCCCGTCCGAGCGGTTTGACGTGTCCCTGCGCGGCACCAGCGACTACGCTGACATCGCTGGCGCGGATGTGTGCATCGTCACTGCGGGCGTCGCCCGCAAGCCGGGGATGAGCCGCGACGACCTGTTGGGCATCAACCTGAAAGTCATGAAATCGGTTGGTGAAGGCATCCGCGACCACGCGCCGGACGCGTTCGTGATCTGCATCACCAACCCGCTGGACGCCATGGTTTGGGCGCTGCGCGAGTTCTCGGGCCTGCCGCACCACAAGGTCTGCGGCATGGCGGGCGTGCTGGACTCGGCCCGCTTCCGCCACTTCCTGGCCGAGGAATTCAACGTTTCCATGAAGGACGTCACCGCCTTCGTTCTGGGCGGCCACGGCGACACCATGGTGCCGCTGACACGCTATTCCACCGTTGCCGGTATCCCGCTGCCTGACCTGGTCGAGATGGGCTGGACCACCCAGGAAAAGATGGACGCCATCGTTCAGCGCACCCGCGATGGCGGTGCCGAGATCGTGGGCCTGCTGAAGACGGGCTCCGCCTTCTACGCCCCCGCAACCTCCGCGATTGAGATGGCGGAAGCCTTCCTCAAGGACCAGAAGCGTGTGCTGCCCTGTGCGGCCTACGTCGACGGCGCCCTGGGCCTGAAAGGCATGTATGTGGGCGTGCCCACCGTGATCGGCGCTGGCGGCGTGGAGCGTGTGGTCGACATCAAAATGAACAAGGAAGAGCAGGCGATGTTTGACAATTCCGTCGCCGCCGTGAACGGCCTGGTCGATGCCTGCAAGGCAATTGACGAGACGTTGGGCTAAAGCCTTCAAACGCGAAATAGGGGGTCGGATCTGTGGATCCGGCCCTTTTTTTGTGCGCTGACCCCGGCCCAGAAAAGCCTTGCGGGGGCCAAGCGAAGTTGATTCAATCGCGCAAAACAACGCACGAGAGGCGGAGCATTGGGCAAGCGGATCATCACCTACGGCACGTTCGATCTGTTTCACATCGGCCATGTGCGGCTTCTCAAGCGGCTGGCGGCGTTGGGCGATCACCTGACGGTCTGCGTGTCCTCGGACGAATTCAACGCGATCAAGGGCAAGAAGACGGTGATCCCCTATGATCAGCGCGCTGAGATCGTGGCAGCCTGCCGCTATGTCGACAACGTGCTGCCCGAGAACGACTGGGCGCAGAAACGCGACGATATCGTGCGCGAGAAGATCGACATTTTCGCCATGGGCGACGATTGGAGCGGCAAGTTCAACGACCTCAGCGACCTGTGCGAGGTCTTCTACCTGCCGCGCACCGAGGATGTGTCCTCAACCTCTCTCAAGGCGTTCATGGAGGCGCTGCGCGATGAGCAGCTGAAAGAGGTCAAGCATTTGATCGAGACGTTGAACGTCAAAGCAGCGGGGCTGTAGCGCGATGGATAGCCAGTTGATTGAGCGGGTGTGGGAGCGGGTCCGGGGCGACAAGATCCCCAAGGCCGATTTCCAGGAAATGCACGACGCGCTGGAAGCGGTGCGCGACCCGCGCGACCCCAAGTGGATCCAGGCGTGGATCGCGCTGAATTGCGCCACGCGGCAGAAGGCTTTTGCGACGCAACGGCTGATGTCGCGGTATTCCAAGCAGTGCCTGAAGCTCGGCACGATGGACGAATTCAACGAGTTTCTGCGCCATCTACAGGACGACTTGGGCTTCTACCTGCCCAACGGCAGCGCCTACACCGAGAGTTTTCGCACGGCGGATGTGGACGCGGTCATCGGCGGGACCAAGGAGCTGGCGGAACGGTTGGCGGCGCTGGATCTGGAGGTTTTCGCGAACTCCGGCACGCTCTTGGGGATTATTCGCGAAGGCACTCTGCTGGAGCATGACAACGACGTCGACCTGGGCGTGCTGCTGGAGGCGCGCAACGAGAAGGATGCCGCGGCGGAGTGGCTGGCGCTGTGTGACCGGTTGATCGCCGACGGCGTCGCGGTGCAGCGCAGTTCCTGGAGCAAGGTGACCTTGAAGATGCAGAAGATCGGCATCTTCGGGGTGGATCTTTTCCCGGCCTGGATCGATGCCGACGACAAGCTGTTCGTCTACCCCCACACCTACGGCGCGATGACGCGCGATCAACTGCTGCCCTACACCCGCCACGCGGCCACGGGCCTGTCCCTTCCCGCCGATGCAGAGGCGATGTTGGTGTGCAACTACGGGGCCGATTGGCGGGTGCCCAACGCGGGTTGGACCTTTGGCTGGAAGAGCGCCAATGTGAACTTCGCGGATTTCCTAACAGCGGTTGAGGCAGCGGGCGGCTGAACGCCCCTCATCGGGCGCAGGACGGGGTGTGAGTCGGCTCTGGTCTCACCGGGGAAGAAAATTTGTGATCACACAAAAAATATCTGTGATCACAAATGTCGGATTTTGTGGCTAATCCTATGGAATAGGGCAATTTACCGTTCCATTGCTCGCATGGGTTGTGTTTACGTCGCTTGAACATGACCCAAAGAACGGACCTTTTTCATGAACATTCATGAGTACCAAGCAAAAGCCCTCCTGGCGCAATATGGCGCTCCGGTGTCTGACGGACGCGTCGTTTTGAAGGCGGAAGACGCCAAAACCGCTGCGGGCGAAATGGACGGGCCGCTTTGGGTCGTGAAAGCACAGATCCACGCCGGTGGACGCGGCAAGGGCAAGTTCAAGGAAGCCGATGCCGGTGAGGCGGGCGGCGTGCGCCTGGCGAAATCGGCGCAGGAAGCGGCCGACGAGGCCAAGAAGATGCTTGGCCGCACGCTGGTGACGCACCAGACCGGGCCTGCGGGCAAGCAGGTCAACCGTATATACATCGAAGATGGCAGCGGTATCGAGACCGAGATGTACCTGGCGCTTCTGGTCGATCGCCAGACCAGCCGGATCAGCTACGTCTGCTCGACCGAGGGCGGCATGGACATCGAGGAAGTCGCCGCCGCGACGCCTGAGAAGATCTTGTCGTTCTCCGTCGATCCGGCCACGGGCTACCAGCCCTATCACGGGCGCCGCGTCGCGTTCTCGCTGGGGCTTGAGGGCCAGCAGGTAAAGCAATGCGTCAAGCTGATGGGCCAGCTTTTCAATGCCTTCCAGGAGAAGGACATGGAGATGCTGGAGATCAACCCGCTGATCGTCACAGATGAGGGCAACCTCAAAGTGCTCGACGCGAAGGTAAGCTTCGACGGCAACGCCGTCTACCGCCACGCCGATGTGGCAAGCCTGCGCGACGAGACGGAAGAAGACGCCAAGGAATTGGCGGCCTCCAAGTTCGACCTCAATTACATTGCCTTGGATGGCGAGATTGGCTGCATGGTCAACGGCGCGGGTCTGGCGATGGCGACGATGGACATCATCAAGCTGTATGGGGCCGAGCCTGCCAACTTCCTCGACGTGGGCGGTGGCGCCACGAAGGAAAAGGTGACCGAGGCGTTCAAGATCATCACCTCCGACCCGCAGGTGAAGGGCATTTTCGTCAACATCTTCGGCGGCATCATGCGCTGCGATATCATCGCAGAAGGCGTGATCGCGGCGGTGAAAGAGGTGGGTCTGCAGATGCCGCTGGTCGTGCGTCTGGAAGGCACCAACGTGGAGAAGGGCAAAGAGATCATCAACTCCTCCGGCCTCGACGTGATCGCCGCTGATGATCTGAAAGACGGCGCGCAGAAGATCGTGAAGGCTGTGAAGGGCTGAGCCATGGATCGCGCTCTGCAGGACGCCTTCGAGACCAAGACCTGGGCGGATGAAGCCAAAGGCAAGCCGCGCAGCGGTTCGGGGTCAACCGTGCGCAGTACGCGGCGGTTGCGCCGGGCCTTGCCTGGTCTGCTGCGGGATCTGGAGGTGAAGACCTTCCTGGATGCACCCTGCGGTGACTGGAACTGGATGGTCGAGGTCGATCTGAGCGGCGTCAAATATATCGGCGGCGAGATCTCCAAAGAGCTGATCGACGAAGTGAAGGCAAAACACGGCGGTCCCGGTCGGCGCTTTGTTCATCTGGATCTGGCGACAGACAAGCTGCCCAAGTGCGAGCTGATCATGGTGCGGGAGTGTCTCATTCACCTGACCGATGTGAACCGGTGGAAGGTGATCGAGAACATTTACAAGGCGAAGATCCCGTATCTGTTGCTGACAGTGGATCTGGTCGATGAAAACCGTCCCCTGTCTGAAAACGGCCAGCACGCCAACTTCAACCCGATGATGGCGCCGTTCAATTTCCCCAAGCCGATACAGCATATCCCCGAGTCTCACGACGAGCTGGACCTCGACAAGGACGTCACCGACGCAGGCGTGGGGCCGTGGAAGCGTCGGCGCACGATGGGCTTGTGGAGCCATGAGCAATTGGGTGCCGTGTTGGAAGGCAGGCCTTCTCCGTGATGGATGCGTGCCCAGTTTTCCGTATCGCTCGCGGCGTGGCGGCGCGGTTCGTTCTTGCGGCCTGTGCCGCGGTATGGACGGCCACCTTGGCGACACCCGGTGCGGCACAGTCGGCGCGTGATGTGCTTTATGCGTCGAACGGGCCTGCGGTACGGGGTCTGTCGTATTGCGCGCAGGTGCTGGCGGGCGGGGCGGACCGGGATCAGTTGGCGCAGGCCTATGGGTTTCAGGTGCCCCTGACCGACTTCGGCACGGTGGACGTTCTGGCGCAGCCGCGCGGGGATCGCCGGACGTGGCGGGTCAATTACAGCGGCTCCACCGCCGGAACGGCAGCAGTGCCCGACGATGACGCCTTGTCGATGACCGTGCGGCTAACCAACCGCCAGTGCGAGATTGCGATCCTGGGCGTGCCCTTGTCCGAAGAAGACCGCGTTCTGGGCGTCGCGTACCAGATCCTGGAACAATTGAACCCGCAGTTCGTGCCCGAAGATGCCTTCCGCAGAGTGCTTGTCGCGGGCACGGGTCCCGCTTGGCATGGCACGATCTGGTTGCAGCATGACACGATCGACGCTGGCATCGCCTTCGGCCCCCGCATCGCGCCCTACAGAGGCGCGATCTGGGAGCTCGATTTGGTCCATCGGGGGCGTTAGGCGATGGGATTTGCGCAGCATATCGTGACGGGAACTGCAGGGGCCTTCCTTGCTTTCGCGGGTCCCATGGCCGCGCAAACGCCGTCGGTCGGGTCGGTCATCGCTGATCCGACGGTGCTGGGGCGGATGTTCGCGAATGTCTGCGTCGCCGCCACCGATGGCGCCGGGGTGGAGGCGAGCTTGCAAGAGGTCGGCATGGTCCCCAACCCTGAGACGGGGACATATTTCCATCAGCTCTTCGATCTGTCGGTGAACCCGACAGGGGGCGGCTGCTCGATGGTGTTTGTCACGGATCTCGAGGACGACGCGGCGATGGCCGCGTTCGAGGCGTCAATGGTTCAGACCCACGGGGCGCAGGTGCCGACGTTCTCGATGAACGTGCGCGAAAGCGGTGGGGAAAGCTACGTGCGTGCGCGGATCGAGGTGTCGTGGTGAACGCTCCCGCCCTTCAGATGACGCGACCCTGTCCCAACTGCGCGGCAGAGGACCCGGCCGATTACCCGGACCTGCACCGCGATGAATGGCGCATGGGGCAATGCCGCGTGTGCGACTTGGTCTATCTGTTGAACCCCCCGGGCTATGAAGCGCTGGTGGAGGATTTCGCCTGGGAGAAAACCTGGGCGTCCGAGAAGGCCGCGCGGCTGGAGGCCCGCCCCCTGATGCAGCGCGCGGATCTGGCGACGCGCTGGCGGCACAAGATCGGGCGCAAGCCCGACGCGGTGCGCTATGCGGAGTGGTTTGGCAGCGGCAATCTGCTGAACGTCGGCTGCGCGGGCGCCCATGCGCAATTCCCGGGCTTCACCCAATACGGGATCGAGATTTCGGCAGAACTGGCCGAACTGGCGAACACCAACCTCGCCCCCCACGGCGGCTATTGCGTCCACGGGCCGGGCGCGCAGGCGATCCGGGAGTTCCCCGATGAGATGTTCGACGGGATCATCCTGCGTTCCTACCTGGAGCATGAGGAACACCCCCGCCCGGTGCTGGAGCAAGCCGCCCGCATCCTCAAGCCCGGGGGCCGCGCCTATGTGCGGGTGCCGAACTTCGGCAGCCTTGGCAAGCGGATCTTCGGGCGCAATTGGGTCGGGCTGCGGTATCCGGACCATGTGCAGTATTTCACCCTGGCCACCCTGCGCGATCTGGCGGCGCGGACCGGGTTCACCGTGCGCTTGCTGAACCCTTTGCGCCTGCCGATGGACGACAACATCAACGCCCTTTTCGAGAGGCGCGCCGCATGACACGCCCGAACCGCAAAAGTGCCCTCTGGGGCGCGGTACAGCTGATCGCCGCCGTCGGGCTGATGGCCATGGCGGGCTGTCGGGTGGAGGCTGATGAGGTCGCCGTGCCACATACCGGCAGCGCGGCCTTCGCGTCCCATTGTTTCAGCCCCTTCATGACGGCAGAGCGCGCGCAGGAGGTCTTGGCCTCTCCCGGTGTGCGGGTGGATTTTTACGACCTTGACCCCTTTTCCAGCGCTGATCCCAGCCCGGTCACGGGCCGTGCCGCGACCCCGGGCACGGACCGTCGTTGCGAGGTTGCCTTTGACGGCGATCACGCGCGGCTGGCGGCAAGTGCTGCCGTCGCGGGGTTGGAGATGGAGGGGATCGATCAGACCTCGCCCGTGCCGGATCGCTATGAGCGGACCGATGGCACGGAATTGCTGGCCGCGCGCCGCCTGAACCCCCGCCGCGTCGCCGTTGTGCATGTGGGCACGCGCCCCGGCCCCAACGGCATCGAGACCTTCATGCTGGTCGAGCGGATGACCCCGCTGGAGCCGGTCGAATGAGGGGGCGGGATGACATCTGTGCCGATCGATACAAGCCACGTGCTGCCGATCTCAGAGGTCAGCGCTCTGTTGCACCGATACTCAATCGCCCATGGCGGACCTGCGTTGCAGCCCGATCCATGACCCACTTTACCCAAACGACCACAGGAGGCCCCGATGGCCGTACTCGTTGATGAAAACACCAAGGTGATTTGCCAAGGCTTCACCGGATCTCAAGGCACGTTCCACTCGGAACAGGCGATTGAGTACGGCACCAAGATGGTGGGCGGCGTGACGCCCGGCAAAGGCGGCATGACCCACCTGGACCTGCCCGTTTTCAACTCGGTCCATGAGGCCAAGCATGTGACCGAGGCGAACGCGTCGGTGATCTACGTGCCGCCGCCCTTCGCTGCCGACTCGATCCTTGAGGCAATTGACGCCGAGATGGAGCTGATCATCTGCATCACCGAAGGCATCCCGGTGCTCGACATGATGCGCGTGAAGCGGGCGCTGGAAGGGTCCTCGTCAAAGCTGGTCGGCCCCAACTGCCCCGGCGTGATCACGCCGGACGCCTGCAAGATCGGCATCATGCCGGGTCACATCCACAAGCGCGGGTCCTGCGGCGTTGTCAGCCGCTCTGGCACGCTGACCTACGAGGCCGTGAAGCAGACGACCGACGTGGGTCTGGGTCAGTCGACCTGCGTGGGCATCGGCGGCGACCCGATCAAGGGGACCGAGCATATCGACGTGCTGGAATGGTTCCTGGCCGATGATGAGACGCAGTCGATCATCATGATCGGTGAGATTGGCGGCTCCGCCGAGGAAGAAGCCGCGCAGTTCCTGGCCGATGAGAAGAAGAAGGGCCGTTGGAAGCCGACGGCGGGTTTCATCGCCGGCCGCACGGCCCCTCCGGGCCGTCGCATGGGCCACGCGGGCGCGATTGTCGCCGGTGGCAAGGGCGGTGCCGAAGACAAGATCGAAGCGATGAAGTCCGCGGGCATCATCGTGGCCGACAGCCCGGCGACCCTGGGTGAGGCTGTGCTGGAAGCCATCGGCTGATGCACCCGGCACGGGTTGCATATGCGTTACGGGAGGCTGCCCAGGGGGCGGCCTTTCCGTCCTGCAGGGGAGGGCGTCATGTTTGATAGTCTTCTGCAACCCAAGGTCTGGCTTGCCGTCCTCGCCGGGGCGGCCCTGATCGGGTTCGGCACCTTTTTGAACACCGACACAGAGACGGCATCTGACCCGATGACCCGGCCCGCCATTGTCTGCGCCGCGCAAAGCCAGGCCTTCACGGAGTACTTCTTGAGGTATGCCCCGGACGACCTGCCCGAGCCGTCGTTTGCCGACGAACTGGACAGCACCCGCACCGACCTTGCGGCAATGATGCTGGATATCACCTACGGCGTGCCGAATTCCGGTGACCTTCATGAGAACGTGTTGAGCGAGGCGCGCCAGCTGAGCCGCCGCGCGACCGATCTGGAGGCTGCGCAGACCTATATCGACGCGACTTGGACCGAGTTGCAGGCCTGCGCCGAGACGACTCTGGCGTGGTGGAGATCCCCATGAACCGGCTGACCTACGCCTTTCCTGACCTATCCCCGCGCACTGACTTCGCGGCACACTCTCCGCATTTGCCCCAATGCAATTCGGAGCCTTTGCCATGACGTTTTCTGAAGCCATCCGCACCAACATCGTAGAATGCCTCAACTTCAAGGGCCGCGCGCCGCGCTCGGCCTATTGGTGGTACATCCTGTTCATCACCCTGGGCTCGATTGTGACCTTCATCCTCGACTTCATGATCTTCTGGCCCTCGCTGGACCTGATGGGGCCGTTCCTGGTGGAAAGCTTCGGGTCGATCAGTGATTTCTACATCAACGTGATGCCGATCACGACGTTCTGGTATCTGCTCAACTACCTGCCGATGCTGGCCGTCGGCGTGCGCCGGATGCATGATTGCGACCGCCCCGCCTGGTGGTTCATCGCCACCGTGATCTTCGTGACGATCATGTCCGTCGTCGTGTTCCAGGTCGTGGGTCCGCAGTCGGCGGAAATGATGATGATCGCCTTCGATCCCAACCCGTCGATGGCCGAGGTCAACGCGATGCTGGCGCAGGTGGATCAGCTGAACCGCACGTCCTCGATCCTGTCGGGCATCCAGACATTGCCGAGCCTGCTGATCATCATCTGGATGGCCAGCAAGGGCACGGATGGGCCGAACCAATACGGGGAGGATCCGCTGGCATGACGTTCGGAGACTCCATCAGCACCTGCTTCAGCAAATATGCCACCTTCTCGGGCCGCGCGCGTCGGTCCGAGTTCTGGTGGTTCGCGCTGTTTCTGGCGATTGTGGATCTGGTCCTGTCCTTTGTCTCGGACATTGCGTCGGGGATCTGGAACCTCGGCACCATCCTTCCCTATGCCGCCGTGGCCTGGCGGCGCTTGCACGACATCGACCGCACCGGCGCCTGGACATTGGTTCCCCTGGTCCCGTTGATCGCAGGCTTCGCGATCATGACGGGCGTGCCCTTTGGCGCGGGCATCCCGCCGCTGCCCCTGGGGTTGTTCATCGTCACGGGCGCCCTGTGCATCCTCAACATCGTCTTTTGGGCGACCAAGGGCACACCGCGCGCCAACCGATTTGGGGAGGATCCGTTGCAATGAGGCACGCCATCCTTGCTCTTTTTGTCATGACCGCGCCCGCGCTGGCCCAGGATGAGGCGATCTATGCGCCCTGTCTGGCGCAGTTCGCCGCGCCCGAAGAATTCGGCAACGTCGATCCTTACATCAGCGCGATGGAGGCGGCGGGCTGGGCCCACGTGCCCCAAGCTGCGCTGACCGTCGACGTGACGGCTGCGCTGGCGGAATATGAGGCGGGCAGCACCTCTCTCCCAAGCCAGTTCGGCAGCGCGCGCGACGCCCAGGCTTTTGCGGCGCGCGCGGCGGAATGGTACGCGCAGGATGTGCAGTTCGTGCAAGTTTTCACCCGCGATGGGGTTTCGGCCTCGCTGTCGGCGGTGGAATATGAGCCCGGCCAGATGGGTGTCCTTTGCAGCTTCGCGGGCATGGAGGTGCCGGGGGCCGATGCCATGTTCGACGCCGATTCCGTCATCGACGACCTGGCCGTGTCGATCGGCGCGGCGGATGTGGCGCTGCCCGAGAAAGCCACCAGACTGACCGTCACCGCGATCCGTTTTACCGGCGATGCGGCGGTGCTTGCACCGCTTTCCGTGCGTGAAGGGATCGGTGTTTCCTACCGCTACGAGGCCCCGCAATGACCCGCCGTTCCCGTTCCAAATGTCTCCCGTATCCCCCTCAAACCCGAGGAATTTACCGATGAATGACCAATCTCCCAACGATACGTTCCATGCCTCCAGCTTCATGCAGGGGCACAATGCTGAGTATCTGGAACAGCTTTATGCCCAATACGCCAAGGACCCCGGCGCGGTGGATGCGGCCTGGGCTGATTTCTTTGCGCAGCTGGGGGATGCCGCGGACGCCCTGGCGCCTGCCGCCGGGCCGTCCTGGGCGCGGACCGATTGGCCGCCGGTTCCGGGCGATGACCTGACGGCGGCCCTGACGGGAGAGTACCCGGTCGCGGCTGAGGGCAAGGAAGCGGGCAAGAAGATCAAGGCCAAGGCCGAGGAGAAGGGCGTTGAGCTGACCGATGACCAGATCCAGCGCGCCGTGTTGGACAGCATCCGCGCGCTGATGATCATCCGCGCCTACCGGATCCGGGGCCATCTGGTGGCCGATCTGGACCCGCTGGGGATGCGCGACCAGACCCCGCACCCGGAACTGGACCCGGCCTCCTATGGCTTCACCGAAGCCGACATGGACCGCCCGATCTTCATCGACAACGTGCTGGGGCTGCAAATGGCCTCCATGCGGCAGATCGTGGAGATCGTGCGGCGGACGTATTGCGGCACCTTCGCGCTGCAGTACATGCATATCTCCAACCCCGTTGAGGCCTCCTGGCTGAAGGAACGGATCGAGGGCTACGGCAAGGAAATCGCCTTCACCAAGGAGGGGCGCAAGGCGATCCTCAACAAGATGGTCGAGGCGGAGGGGTTCGAGAAATTCCTCCACGTCAAATACATGGGCACCAAGCGGTTTGGCTTGGATGGTGGCGAAAGCCTGATCCCAGCGATGGAGCAGATCATCAAGCGCGGTGGCGCGTTGGGGATCGAAGAGATCATCGTCGGCATGCCGCACCGGGGCCGCTTGTCGGTGCTGGCCAATGTGATGGCCAAGCCGTACCGCGCGATTTTCAACGAGTTTCAGGGCGGCAGTTTCAAGCCCGAGGATGTGGATGGGTCGGGCGACGTGAAATACCACCTGGGCGCCTCATCCGACCGGGAGTTTGATGGCAATTCCGTTCACCTGTCGCTGACCGCCAACCCCAGCCACCTTGAGGCGGTGAACCCGGTGGTTTTGGGCAAGGTCCGCGCCAAGCAGGACCAGAAGAACGATACCGAGCGGACCAAGGTTATGGGCGTGCTCTTGCACGGTGACGCGGCCTTTGCGGGCCAGGGCGTGGTGGCTGAGGGCTTCGGCCTGTCGGGCCTGCGCGGGCACAAGACCGGCGGCACGATCCATATCGTGGTGAATAACCAGATCGGGTTTACGACCGCGCCGCACTTCTCGCGCTCTTCCCCCTATCCCACGGACATCGCGCTGATGGTGGAAGCGCCGATTTTCCACGTGAACGGCGATGACCCCGAGGCTGTGGTTCACGCCGCCCGCGTGGCGACGGAGTTCCGGCAGAAGTTCGGCAAGGACGTGGTGCTCGATATCTTCTGCTACCGCCGGTTTGGCCACAACGAGGGCGATGAGCCCATGTTCACCAACCCGATCATGTATAAGAAGATCAAATCCCAGAAGACGACCCTGGCGCTTTACACCGAACGGTTGGTGAAGGACGGTCTGATCCCCGAGGGTGAGATCGAGGATATGAAGGCGGCGTTCCAGTCCTACCTGAATGAAGAGTTTGAGGCTGGGAAAGACTTCAAGCCCAACAAAGCCGATTGGCTCGACGGCCGCTGGTCGCACCTCGATCGCAAAGACGAGTCCGTCTATGAGCGCGGCGCCACGGCGATCAAGCCAGAGACCTTCGCAGAGATCGGAAAGGCGCTGAGCACGGCGCCGGACGACGTAAACCTGCACAAGACGGTGGGGCGCTTGTTGGAGAGCAAGGCCAAGATGTTCGAGACCGGCAAGGGCTTTGACTGGGCGACCGGTGAGGCGCTGGCTTTCGGCTCACTTCTGACCGAGGGCTACCCGGTCCGATTGTCGGGGCAAGACAGCACGCGCGGCACCTTCAGCCAACGCCATTCGGGCCTTATCGATCAGGTCACGGAAGATCGGTATTACCCGCTGAACCATATCCGGGACGGGCAGGCGCATTACGAGGTCATCGACTCGATGCTGTCGGAATATGCCGTGCTGGGGTTCGAGTATGGTTACACGCTGGCCGAGCCCAACGCGCTGACGCTGTGGGAGGCGCAATTTGGTGATTTCGCCAACGGCGCGCAGATCATGTTTGACCAGTTCATCAGCTCGGGCGAGCGCAAGTGGCTGCGGATGAGCGGTTTGGTGATGCTGCTGCCCCACGGGTTCGAGGGGCAGGGGCCCGAGCATTCGTCGGCACGGCTGGAGCGGTTCCTGCAGATGTGCGCCGAGGACAACTGGATCGTCGCCAATTGCACGACCCCGGCAAATTACTTCCACATCCTGCGCCGTCAGATCCACCGGGATTTCCGTAAGCCGCTGGTGTTGATGACGCCGAAATCTCTGCTGCGTCACAAGCTAGCGATTTCAGAGATGGAGGATTTCACAACCGGGTCCAGCTTCCACCGCTGCCTCTGGGACGATGCGGAGAAGGGCAACTCGGACACCGAGTTGGTGGCGGATGACAAGATCAAGCAGGTCGTGATCTGCTCGGGCAAGGTCTATTACGACCTGCTGGAAGAGCGCGACGCACGCGGGATCGATGACGTCTACCTGCTGCGACTGGAGCAGTTCTACCCGTTCCCGGCCCTGGCTTTGACCAAGGAATTGGAGCGCTTCAAGCAGGCCAAGATCGTCTGGTGCCAGGAAGAGCCCAAGAACCAGGGCGCCTGGTCGTTCATTGAACCCAACCTGGAGTGGGTGCTGACACGCATCGGCGCCACCACAACCCGCCCCCGTTATGCGGGTCGCAATGCCTCGGCCTCGCCCGCGACGGGCCTGGCCTCCGCCCATAAATCCCAACAAGCAGCACTCATCGACAGTGCGCTGACCATCGAAGGGTAAGAGAAGATGTCTGTAGAAGTTCGAGTGCCGACCTTAGGCGAATCCGTGACCGAGGCGACCGTGGCGACCTGGTTCAAGAAGCCGGGCGATGCCGTGGCCGTTGACGAGATGCTCTGCGAGTTGGAGACCGACAAGGTGACGGTTGAAGTGCCTTCACCCGCCGCTGGCACCTTGGGAGAGATCGTTGCCGCAGAAGGCGAGACCGTGGGCGTGGATGCGCTTTTGGCAACGTTGAGCGCCGGGGAAGGCGCCGCCCCGGCGGCGGCTCCGGCAGCCCCGGCAGCAGCGCCTGCGGCGGCTGAGCCGTCGGGTGATGCGGTAGATGTCATGGTGCCGACCTTGGGCGAGTCGGTGACCGAAGCGACGGTATCGACCTGGTTCAAGGCTGTGGGCGACACGGTCGCCCAGGACGAGATGCTGTGTGAGTTGGAGACCGACAAGGTCTCGGTCGAGGTGCCCGCGCCTGCGGCCGGGGTGTTGAGCGAGATCCTGGCAGCGGAAGGCACGACGGTGGAAGCCTCGGCCAAGCTGGCGGTGATCGGCGGCGCGGTCGTGGCGGCTTCCGCCCCCTCCTCGGACGCTGCCGCGCCCTCCTCGCAGGGGTCCGGAGGCAAGGACGTGTCGAATGCGCCGTCGGCGGAGAAAATGATGGCGGACAAAGGGTTGTCTGCGGATCAGGTGACCGGTACGGGCCGTGATGGGCGGATCATGAAGGAAGACGTGATGAAGGCGGCGGTGGCCCCCGTGGCAGCGCCTGCGCCCGCAGCCGTTGCACCACGCGCACCCGTGGCGGCCAGTGACGAGGCGCGCGAAGAGCGGGTCAAGATGACCCGCCTGCGCCAGACCATCGCCCGGCGTCTGAAGGACGCCCAGAACACGGCGGCGATCCTGACGACGTTCAACGAGGTCGACATGACCGAGGTCATGGCGCTGCGGAGTGAATACAAGGATCTGTTCCTGAAGAAGCATGGGGTGAAGCTTGGCTTCATGTCGTTCTTCACCAAGGCCTGCGTCCACGCTTTGCGTGAGGTGCCAGAGGTGAACGCCGAGATCGATGGGACTGACATCGTCTATAAGAACTTCGTTCACATGGGCATCGCCGCGGGCACGCCCCAGGGCCTCGTGGTACCCGTGATCCGTGACGTGGATCAGATGGGTTTTGCCGATATCGAGAAAGCGATCGGGGAGAAGGGCGCCCGCGCCCGCGACGGCAAGCTGTCGATGGCCGAGATGCAAGGCGGGACCTTCACGATTTCCAATGGAGGGGTCTACGGCTCGCTGATGTCGTCGCCGATCCTGAACCCGCCGCAGTCCGGCATCTTGGGGATGCACAAGATCCAGGACCGTCCGATGGCGATTAGCGGGCAGGTCGTGATCCGTCCGATGATGTATCTGGCGCTGTCCTATGACCACCGGATCGTCGACGGCAAAGGGGCGGTGACGTTCCTTGTCCGCGTGAAAGAGGCGCTGGAGGATCCGCGGCGGTTGCTGATGGATTTGTGAGGGAAGCAGAGAAGGGGCGGGCGTGTTCAGTATGCTGAAACGGCTAGTTGGATTGGGGGAGCGGGTGAACACATCCGCTCCCGCCCCTATCGCGCCTGAACAGAGCGAAATCCAGTCTTTGACCTTCAGGGTCGTGCCCGCGCCCGCATCGCTCAGCGATATGGATATGCTTGAGCATCGTCTGAGTGCCGCTTTGGGGCGCCCTCCGATTGGGGAAGTTGGTGGCCACGAGATTGAATTGAGCGGGGCCGATGCTTTCGTGTTCCTCTACGGACCCAACGCGAAGGCGATCTTCGAGGCCGTGAAGCTTGTGATCCTTGAGACTGATTGGATCAACGAGGCGTCCGTTTCGGCGATCCTCGGCGACCCAAAAGATATGGCCTCCGATATCGTTGAATTTTCTCTGGAGCGTGACGTTGAATGGCCTGGTGCCTGACGTGGTCTGACATAACCTTCACACTCCCGTTCCCTCTCACCCTCGTGTTTTCCCAGTGATCGCTTGCCCGTGCCAGTGTCCCGGCAGGACAAGGAGAACGGGAAATGACAGATCAATCGAACCACACGACAAGCCGAAGGGCTTTCCTCGGCAGTGCTGCCGTCGCTGCCCTGGGCGTGACGCAATTCGCCCGAACGGCAGAGGCGCAGGCGATCATCACATCGGACAATTACACCTATGAGATC
The DNA here is from genome assembly GCF_059726805.1 of Gymnodinialimonas sp. Classification (NCBI taxonomy): domain Bacteria; kingdom Pseudomonadati; phylum Pseudomonadota; class Alphaproteobacteria; order Rhodobacterales; family Paracoccaceae; genus Gymnodinialimonas; species Gymnodinialimonas sp. Next base: position 4,085,142 of record NZ_AP041059.1, on the reverse strand, counting down.
CAGCGCACCGAGGCGGAGTGGCGCGCCATGTTGACGGACGAGGAATACCGCATTCTGCGCGAGGTCGGGACCGAAGCGCGGTTCAGCTCGGAGCTGTGGGAAGAAGAGCGTGACGGCACCTATTTTTGCCGCGGCTGCGACCTGCCGGTCTATGACAACACCTACAAAGAGGTCCTGTTTGTGGGCTGGGTCTTCTTCGACCATTCTTTCGTCAATGCCACGATGACGGGCATCGACATTCTGCCCGCCGAATACGGCGGCACCGAAGAAATGGCGACGACACCCGCCCTGATGGAAACCCATTGCCGACGGTGTGGCAGCCATCTGGGCCATATCCTGACAGTCGAGGGCAAAACGCGCCACTGCATCAATGGCGCGGCGCTGCGGTTCGAATTGGACGCCGCCTGATCTCCCTGACCTTGGGTCACATCGCGCGCGCAGTTGCCTCTGCGCGCGCGATTTGATTGAGTCGGGCGACCAACCCCGATGAGGCGCATATGACACCAGAGTTAACGGTCCTTGCCCTCGCGGCGCTGTTGCAGGGGGTGCAATTCGTTCTGATGGCCGTGCCCGCGAACCTGGAGGTGGGCACCGGCAAGACCCTGTCGCCGCGCGACCGGGACCGGTTGGGTGGGTCGCTGGAAGAGCAACTCAGCCCCCGCACGGCGCGGCTGAAACGGGCGATGGACAACCACTTTGAGGCACTGATCCTGTTCACCATCGCCGTGGTCGTCGTGACACTATCGCAGCAATCGACGCCGTTTACGGCCACTTGTGCCTGGGTCTACCTCGGCGCGCGGGTGCTGTATGTGCCGGCCTATGCGTTCGGCTGGACGCCGTGGCGAAGCTTGATCTGGGCCGTGGGCTTCGTGGCGACGGCAGCGATGGTCATCGCAGCGTTGGTGTGACCCCGAAAGGGGGCGCTAACAGTGACAAAAGGCGCTTGATCCGGGTACAAGCTGCGGTTGTGTGGCCGGGGGTGCGGGCTTATCGTGCGGGAAACGACTGACCCCGATGGAGATCCCATGTCCAGCTATGATGTTATCGTAATCGGCTCCGGCCCCGGCGGCTATGTCTGCGCCATCCGCTGCGCGCAACTCGGCCTGAAGACGGCCTGCGTGGAGGGGCGAGAGACCCTGGGCGGGACCTGCCTGAACATCGGGTGCATCCCCTCCAAGGCGCTGCTGCACGCCTCGCATATGCTGCATGAGGCCGAACATAACTTCGCCGCCATGGGTTTGAAGGGCAAAAGCCCTTCCGTCGATTGGGCCCAGATGCAGAGCTACAAGACTGATGTGATTGGACAAAACACCAAGGGCATCGAGTTTCTGTTCAAGAAAAACAAGGTCGATTGGCTGAAAGGTTGGGGTAGCATCCCCGAGGCCGGCAAGGTCAAGGTCGGGGACGATGTGCATGAGGCCAAGACGATCATCGTGGCCTCCGGGTCCGAGCCGTCGTCGCTGCCGGGGATCGAGATTGACCAGAAAGTTGTCGTGGATAGCGAAGGCGCGTTGAGCCTGCCGAAGGTGCCCAAGAAAATGGTGGTGATCGGCGCGGGCGTGATCGGGTTGGAACTGGGCTCGGTTTACGGCCGCTTGGGGTCAGAGGTGGAGGTGATCGAATTCCTCGACCACATCACGCCGGGGATGGACGCAGAGATCTCCAAGGTGTTCCAACGCACCCTGAAGAAGCAGGGCATCGGGTTCACGCTTGGCGCGGCGGTGCAAAGCGTGGCCACGACCAAGACCAAGGCCAAGGTGACGTACAAGCTGCGCAAGGACGAGTCCGAGGTCACGGTCGACGCCGATGTGGTGCTGGTTGCCACGGGGCGGAAACCCTACACGGACGGGCTGGGTCTGGAGGCCTTGGGTGTGAAGATGTCCGACCGCGGCCAGATTGAGATTGACGGTCAGTACCGCACGAACGTGCCGGGCATCTTGGCCATCGGCGATGCGGTCGCGGGGCCGATGCTTGCGCATAAGGCCGAAGACGAGGGCATGGCTGCGGCGGAGGTCGCTGCAGGCAAGCATGGCCATGTGAATTACGGTGTGATCCCCGGCGTGATCTACACACACCCGGAGGTGTCAAATGTGGGCGCCTCGGAAGAGGATCTGAAAGAGGCGGGCCGCGCCTACAAGGTCGGCAAGTTCAGCTTCATGGGCAATGGCCGCGCGAAGGCGAATTTCGCAGGCGATGGGTTTGTGAAAATCCTTGCCGATGCCGAGACAGACCGCATCCTGGGGGCGCATATCATTGGCCCCATGGCGGGGGATCTGATTCATGAGATCTGTGTGGCGATGGAGTTTGGCGCCTCCGCCCAGGATCTGGCGATGACGTGCCACGCCCACCCGACGTATTCGGAGGCAGTGCGCGAAGCAGCACTGGCCTGTGGGGATGGCGCGATCCACGCCTAAGCCTTTGCGAATAGGGAAAATGCAGCACTGGACTTCTGACGGATCAAAACTCACAGTGACGTGAGGGAACTTACTAGTTTAGTTGATTTACAGAGTGAAATCGTCCGGAAAGCGCGCAGCCTTTGAACAGTCCTTTTGGGGGCTGCTTCTTTTGTCTATTCTGCCATTCAGCCACAGTCTGTCATTTTCGCTCGATGCGATATTCGCCCCTTTTGGGCTGGTATCAGACAGTCAACCCGTCCTTGAAATGCTGGAGCAGCGCTATTTCTACCACCCATTGGTGGGGACGTTTTCAATCATTGCGCTTTTGATGGCGGTGCTGGCCCTTTCGCTGCGCAAATGGGGGTGGTTGCTGGCGGTGCCGGCCCCGCTTCTTGCGTCATTTTCTTACCAATACAACGGCTCAGCAGACTTAACGATGCTCCAAACCGGCCTGTTTGCCGGGTATTGCGCGGTCGCGGGCGTATCGATCCTATTGTATCTTTTGCGCGGGCACCTTTTATCGGTGCCTTTTGCGATCTTTTTGATGGTCCTGTCTTTTGACGCGATCACGGTTTGGGCGCTGAGCCTTGGGGACAGGGCGGGAAGTCAGCTCAATGCCATGGGGCTTCTTTTCGACAATTACATTCCGTCCCTGCCGACAACGATCCTGTTGGGTGCATTCGCGGTAATGCTGAAAATGATCTTGCTCGCTTTCCGCGACAATCGCGCTTTGATCGCCAGCCTGTCAGGTAAGGTTCTGCGCAAGACACTTTGGGGTGCCGTCAAGATCTGGTTCCCAATGCCCCTGATTTTCATCGCGTTCAGCGTGTTTTGGGCCGTGCTTCTGTCTGTCTATATGAAAGATGCGGTCATCACGGGCGTCACCCAACGCGAGAACGCCGCGCCGCTTCGGGTGGCGGGGCAGCCGCCTGACACGATCCGGCAGGCCCTTCAACTGCGCGCTGATCACGAGTTTGCAGTGTTGCAAACCTACGCAACCGCTCAGATCTTCGCGGCGCGCAACGAGGTCCTCGCCAACGACGGGACAGCGGATGAGCTTGTTGCCAAGGTGGATGAGCTGACCGGTCAGCGCCCGGCGTCGCTGCAAACCCAGCGCTGCGGGTTCTTTGATATTGGCTGTCTGGTCATGAACGCCATGAAATCGACCGCGTGGAGCGTTTATCAATCCACCCGCCGCAGCATGCTGTCGAGTTTGAGCGAAGAGGCCAACAGGCTGGAGGAAAGCGGCTTGACCAAAGCCACAGATATCGCGGCGCAGGTTAATCGCGAAGTCACAACCATGGTGGCTGACCTGAACCAGCAGACCAATGCCACGGTTCATCGGATCGACGCCACGTATAACTGGATGTCGCGGGCGATGATCATCTATTCGGTCATTATTCTGATCAAGACCTTTTTGATCGCCTGGTCTCGCATCTTGTTCAACATCAGAACCGAGCAATCTGTCGCGGCAAAGTTTCAGATGGATCGTAAGCCACGCGGCAGCGTGACGATGAAATCGCACAAACAGAAGATGACCATTCGGAAGGATTCCACGACGTCGTTCATGATCACGCGTCGCGGGGTCAGTTTGTCTGGCGTGCCGCCCCGTCGGCGGTCGCTTTGCGGGTGGCGGCTGCCTTTGGCGCGTCTCATTCACCGCCGCTGGTACGCGGATTTTGTGGAGCAACCGCGCCGAGGGCCGGACCATCATTCCGCCGTGGTCGAGGTGGATCAACCCGCCGAGATCGTCTCGTGGACCTTGCGCAGCAAGGAGCGTGCGGTGTTCACGTTCGACGATTTCGTGGGGATGTCGGAGGGCTTGCGATTGGAAAGGGTGGTTAGCCTGAGCATCTCGACCATGATCCTGGGTCGCATGATTTTCTACGTGGCCGAGGGCCCGGGCACCTTGCTGCTTCGCACCCGCGCGGCCGCCAGGATCAGCCCCAGCACGGCTGCAAATCAGCCCACGGCGGTGCCAAAGCTTGTGGCCTTTGGCTCAAACACGAGTTTCCTTGTCGGCGCGGAAATGAATGTCGTCGACACGTTCCTGAGTGGATATGTCATCAAGAAATCCCCGCCCGATAGCGTGGTCTGGGACAGTTCTGAAAAACGGGGGTCCTCTACGAGCGCCGGGATCATGCGGTTCGTCGTGAGTTTCATTTTGCCGATTTGAACAGGCGACAGCCGTCGGGTGTCACATACTCACCGCGCGTCCCGCTAATTCGCTAGTAGACGCAGCCCTTGGGTAACATCCGCGCGCAAAGCCAGCCGCAACCCCGGTTCATCCCCCGCCTTCAGCGCGGCCAAGATCAACTTGTGATGTGGTGGGGATTCGGTGCGGCCGAGGCGCCCGTAGAGTGCCCGCATCGTCGGCCCCATCTGCAGCCAGACCGTCTCTGCTAGGGCCAGCATCGCGGGCGCTTGGGCGCGCAGATAGAGCGTGCGGTGGAATTCGAGGTTCGAGCGGATGTAGCCCACCGCATCGCGCTTCGCGATTACCTGGGCGATTTGGGCGTTGATCGCCTCCATCCGCTCGATCAGCGCCGGGTGCGCGCGGGGGAGCGCACGGGACGCCAGTTCCGGCTCCAGCAGCGCTCGGATCGAGGCCAGCTCTTCAATGCGCTCATTCGACAGTTCCGGCGTCGAGACCCGGCCCGAGACCGACAAAAACAGCGCGCCTTCGCTGACCAGACGCCGCACAGCTTCGCGCGCGGGGGTCATCGAGACGCCGAATTCGCGCCCCACACCGCGTAGGGTCATCGCCTCTCCGGGGCCAACCTCGCCGTACATGATGCGCGAGCGCAAAGCGCGGTAGACCCGGTCATGGGCCACGGCGGCGCCGGTCTCAGTGGGGCGGGGGTTCATCAACATGCGATCACTCCGTGGCCTCGAATCGCCACGCCTGTAGCTCGGCCCCATTGGCGCGCATCCAGCGGCGGTGCTGGTCCGTCGTTGGGCAAAGCTGCTTGCAAAGCGCCCAAAACCGGGCGGAATGGTTCATCTCCACCAGATGCGCGACCTCGTGCGCGGCCACGTAGTCCAGCACCTCCGGCGGGGCCATGATCAGCCGCCAGGAGAACATCAGATCACCCTTGGACGAGCAGCTGCCCCAGCGTGAGCGCGGATCGCGCAGGGTGATTTTGCCGTAGCGTTTGCCGATGGCGCCCGCATGCACCGCGACGGATTGGGCCAGACGTTCGCGCGCCATGGCGGTCAGAAGCGCCTTGATCCGGGGCCCTTCGCGGGGGCCCTCTGGAACGCGCAGCGTGCCGTCCTCAAAGCGGGCGGCCCGGCCTGTGCCCGCCACGATAGGGCGCGGGGTGCCGCAGACTGGGATCTCGGCCCCGATCTTGGCCCGTTTCACCCCCGGCGCCCGGTCCAGATGTTCGCGCACCCAGTCTTCGCGCGCCCGCAGAAAGGCCAGCGCCTCGGCTTCCGGCGCCCAGGTCGGCAGGCTCAGCGAGACCCGCCCGTCCGCCCGGCTGACCCGCAAGGAGAATCGCTTGGCCCGTGCGTTGCGGCGCAGCAAGACCTCTACCGGCGGGTCGCCGGGCAGGGTATGGGTTGAAACGGGCGATCTGGCGACCAAATGTGAAGCTCCAAACAGCGAGAATGCGCAGCGGCCGTGAAAGGCTTTGACAGTCCTTTGTCACTATGGCAGAGCGCGAGTTCCCGCGATACCGATGAATTGAAGGGGCTGTCATGCCTAAAGAGGAATGGGGCGTTAAGCGCGTCTGCCCGACCACTGGAAAACGGTTCTATGACCTGGGCGCAAGCCCGATTGTCAGCCCCTACACGGGCGAGGTTGTGGTGCTGGAAACCGGCAAGGGCGGCGCCCAAAGCCTGGTGGCCGACAAGGCCGCGACCAAAGCCAAAGACGCCGAGGATGCCGACGAGGATCTGGTGCTGGACGACGACATCGACATCGATGATGACGATGACGCGGATCTGCCCGATGACGATGTGCTCGACGATGATGACGAGGACACCGTCGCGCTGGACGATATTGCCGACGTCGCAGCCAACGACGACGAATGACCAAAGGGTAGGGGTCAGGCCGGGGATCTGTCGGGGCCAAGCGGATTTTTCGCTTGCACGGCCCGCAGCCCGGCCTTACACCGCCCGCCAATGGGGCCTTAGCTCAGCTGGGAGAGCGCCTGCATGGCATGCAGGAGGTCAGCGGTTCGATCCCGCTAGGCTCCACCAAAAGCTCTTTGCAAAGCAAAGAGCGAAGGCCCGACAGGGTATTTTCTGCAAGAAAATGTCCCGAAAGGGCACAAATCTACCGCGTTCCGCGACACCCAATCGTCCTAGCCTTGGCTAAACGCATGACCCTTGCGGTTTCTGCGAAACGCGCGTGGGTCAGCGGTTCGATCCCGCTAGGCTCCACCAAAAGCTCTTTGCAAAGCAAAGAGCGAAGGCCCAGCTGGGTATTTTCTGAAAGAAAATGTCCCGAGAGGGTACCCTCAGTGCTCAGAACAATGTCGCCAGTTCACAAGCGTCCCCAAGCTCGCGACACCCTGATCCCCATCGCCTGCGCCGTCCGCTCGATCTCTGCCACGTGACCGGCTCGCTCCGCGCCGCTCCACAGGGTGACGGTGAAGGACTGCGCACATGCCGCGAAAATGCAGCTTTCTGCCGTACCCGTGTCGCTGCCCGCATAGATCACGGCGCCGTCCAAGGCTGCGCTCTTGGTTTGAACGGGCGGCAGAAGGGACAGCACGACGTCATAGGGGGCGAAACCGAACAGGGCCTTTGGGTACAGCCACGGCACACGCGGGTGCAGGAAGCGGTGGATCTGGTTCAGCCTGCGGTGCCAGGTCTGGACGAACATCGGCTCTGGCCCGCGCCGGGTCAGGGCATCGCGCATCCGGGTGGCAAAAGTCGGGAAGCCCTCGGCATGGGCGACGGTGATTTCATCCATCCGCAGGCTCAGCACTTCGTCGTCGCACAGCCGAACGCGCGCATGGGGGCGGGAGGAATAGGCGGCGTGCAGTTTGGCCTTTGGTTTGGGCAGCTGGCCCCGGTGGTACGACACGAGGGCAAAGGCCAAATCGCGCTGTCCCATGTTCAGGGACCGCGCCACGCGGCGCAGGTCCGCACGGTCAAACCGCAGCGCGGCAAACCCGAATGCCGCCCGGTCCTTTGTCTCAAAGCGTGCCGCAGCAAGGTTGAGCGCCCACAACAGCGGAGAGATAGCCAGCGCGCCAAGCCGCGCGCCCAGGGGCAGGCCCGCGTCTGTCACGGGGCGGGCGGCGTGCTCGCTGTTGCGACCGCGCAGAAGGTCAGCCACGTCACCCCCTTCCATCAAGGCGTGGGTGGTCACGATCACAATCCGCGCCTTCGGCGCCTGGTGGCCCGAGAGGGTCTGACAAAGCGCGCGGAATGCCGGGCGATCCGTGTCATGGAGCGGGGTGGAAAGCGTCTTGTGCAGCTCAGACGCGGCCTCGGCTCCAGAGGTTGGGGTGCTGAAGGCGCATTGCGCGCCCCAATCGACATCGGTGGCTTTGAAATGGCCGCTCTCCTTCAACGACTCGCGCCAAAGAAGTTGCGGCGCGGCAGCGACGATATCGGCCACCAATGACCGGAACGCGTCCTCGGACACCGCGTGGTCGACCTCGGCAATCGCATGGACGGAATTACGGGCGTGGGCGAGGTAGTATTGGATCGCGCTGAAGCGCTGGAACACGGCGGGCATGGAGGGGGGGCCTTGGTGGGAAAGGGCACGGGTGCGTCACTCAGGCCGATGTCGCGCGGCGGTGCAAGCCCGCCGCGCCACAATACTTGGCGCGGCGGGTCCGTTGGGTGACTACTGCGCCAGGCTTTCGGCCAGCCGCATCAGCTGTATGGCCTCGGTCCGGTAGCCGAACTCATCGTCGCCACGGTTGGCATTGGCCAGGGCGATGGCGTCCGCGTAGTCCCAATCGCCCAGAAAGTCCGATCCGCGCAGAAGCTGGCCAAAGCCCGCAATGGCGGCGGCGAAACTCGCGTCTGTGCCGGGATCAGCGATGGCTGTCGCGATGGGAAAATCGATCAGTTGGCTGTCCTCCGCGCCCGGCTCTTTCCAACGCAGCGAGATGAAGCCCAATTCGTCACTGAACGCGGCCTCGGCCTGTTCGCCCGCGTCCGCCGCATAGCGCAGGGGTGCCACTAAGATGGCCGGAGAGCCAACGGGCGTGATCTCGTAGATCGCGGTGACGGAATGGCCCGCGCCGATGTCGCCCGCATCCACTGCGTCATTGGCGAAGTCTTCGCGGGCCAGCGCGCGGGTCTCATAGCCGATCAGGCGGTATTCGGCGATGACCTCAGGGTTAAACTCCACCTGCACCTTCAGGTCGTCAGCGATGGGGAAGAGCGCGCCCGCCATCTGGTCCACAAGCACGCGCTGCGCCTCGTGCAGCGTGTCGATATAGGCCGCCGTCCCGTTTCCGTTCTGGGCCAGCGCCTGCATCGTGTCGTCCTGCAGGTTGCCGCGCCCGAAACCGAGGACGCTCAGGTAGATGCCCGTTTCGCGCTGGTCGGCGATGTAATCCTCCAACGCATTCGGGTCTGACAGGCCGACGTTGAAATCACCGTCGGTGGCCAGCAGCACGCGGGAAACGTCGCCTTCCTCGGTCATCTCGGCAGCGAGGCGGTAGGCCTCTTCCAGGCCCCCGACGCCATTGGTGGAGCCGCCTGCTTGCAGCGCCGTGAGTGCTGCGGAAATCGTCGCCAAATCGCTCGCCGCCGTGGGCTCCAACGCCACACCGGCGCTGCCGGCATAGGTCACGATGGCGACTTCATCGTCGGGGTTCAGACGGTCGAGCATGAGGCGGAACGATTGGATCAGAAGGGGCAGTTTCGCGGGGTCATTCATCGAGCCGCTGGTGTCGATCAGGAACACCAGATTCAGGGGCGGGCGATCCTCCACCAAAGGCATCTCGCCCTGGATGCCGATGTGCAAAAGCTGCGTGTCGGGGTTCCAGGGGGTCTGGAACACCTGCACCGTGGGGCGGAACGGGCTGATGTCATCCGCGGTCGGCGCCGGGTAGTCGTAGGGGAAATAGTTCACCATTTCCTCGATCCGCACGGCGTCGGGCGCGGGCAAGGCGCCGCGGTTCAGGGTCGAGCGCAGCAGCGCATAGGACGCCGTATCGACGTCAATCGAGAAGGTCGAGACAGGGTCTTCCGCCACGATCTGGAGCGGGTTGGCATCGGCGTTGGCGAACTCCTCGCGGAGCGGCGCGGGCCGCAGCACCTGTTCACTGGGCGCGACAAGCACCGAGGCGGTGTTGCCCGCGCCGTGTTGCGCGACCACGCCGGTGTTGAACCTGCCCGTCGGGGCAACGCGGCCCAAAGTTGACGTATTCCCAACCCCGGCCTCGCCATCCGCAACTATCATGTCGAGGATGCCCAGGTCCGTGGGCGCAGGCGCACGGGTGCCGAGGTCTTCTGCATCGGCGAAAAGCGGCGCGGGCGCGGGCATGATCGGGGCTGGTTCGGCTTCTCCCGTCTCGCCTACGCTCAATGGAAAGGCCTCTGTCACAGGGGCTTCCACCACCGGGACTTCCATCACTGGGGCGGGGCCCTGCAACATCTGTTGGCCCTGGGGGCTGAGGTACAGGAAGCCCACGGCGACGAGGGCTGTGGTGGCGGTCAGCATACCCTTTTGGGCGCCGGTGGTTTTTGTAATCAACATATCAAAAGCTCCTTTGAAAAAGCCCCGGTTTTTCGGGGTCTCAGAGCTTTGACGCGCCGCTTGCAGCGATCCTTGGGCGGCGTTGAAAATCTCCATTGAACGTGCCATCGACTCGCCCTTGCGCGCAGCATCCGGCGCGGGCGTCGCCTCGGCCATGGCGCGCTTCAGGTCGTCCAGATCGTTGAATTCGTTGGAGGTCATGTGGTCTTCTCCTCCTCTTGTTTCATCTCTCGCAGCTTCTTCTTGGCCTCGGCCACACGCCACGAAATGGTGCCCTCGGACACGCCCAGGATCTCTGCCGCATCGCCGTGGGTGACGTCATCCAGCACCAAGGCCAGCGTGTCGCGCAGCGACGGCGACAGCCGCGCCATCGCGCCGTAAAGCCACGCCGCGCCATCTGCGGCTTCTGCCGCCGTTTGCTGGCGGTCCACTTCCCAATCGGCCCACCCGTCGGTGGCGCGCGTGTAGCTGGCCTGCCGCCTGCGCCGGTCTGTGGCCGCGTTCACGGCCACCCGGTAGAGCCAGGTCGTGACCTTCGCCTGCGCGCGGTACCCGGCAAGCTTGCCGGGCAGGGCGAGGCAGATGTCCTGAGTCAGATCCTCGGCCTCGGCGCGACTGCCGGTCAGGCGGAAACACAGGCCAAACAGACGGTCATAGACGCGGGTCAACAGCAGCTGGTACGCCGCCCCATCGCCGCCTGCTGCCGCAAGGGCCAGGTCTTCATCACTCACATTCATGCGCATCTCATACCCTATGACGGGGCGGGGCTGGCGATCCTTGGGTGCGGATCCGAAAAATTTCTGAGGTTTTTCAAGGGAAGGTCGAAATTGAGACCGATGTTCTCAAAAACAGCTTGACCTCAAGGGGGCGCGGGGGCCAAAGCAGGGCCTTGTTGCGTTTCGGTCATTCGCCGCAAGTGTCGCACTGGCGCTCGTGGGCATAGGCAGGTTACACGCAATCACCGCGACTCAGAGGCCCGTCCGACATGCAAATCTACCTACCCATTGCCGAGGTGAGCGTGAATGCGTTCCTTCTGCTGGGATTGGGCGGGCTCGTCGGCATTCTGTCGGGTATGTTCGGGGTCGGCGGCGGTTTTCTGATGACGCCGCTTTTGTTCTTCATCGGCATTCCCCCGGCGGTTGCGGTCGCGACCGAGGCGAACCAGATCGTCGCTTCGTCCTTTTCGGGCGTGCTCGCGCACCTGAAGCGAAAAACCGTTGATTTGAAGATGGGCACCGTCCTGTTGATCGGCGGTTTGATTGGGGCTGCCATCGGGGTGCAGGTCTTTGCGATGCTTACGGCGATCGGCCAGGTCGATCTGCTGGTGAAGCTTTGCTACGTTATTTTCCTGGGGATTATCGGCGCGCTGATGTTCGTCGAAAGCCTCAACGCCATCCGCAAGGCGCGCAGTGCCGGTGGCGTGGTGCCGCCCAAGCGGCGCCAACGCGGGTGGATCCACGCGCTGCCGTTCAAAATGCGTTTCCGCACCTCGGGGCTCTATATCTCGGCCATCCCGCCGCTGGTAGTGGGCCTTTTCGTGGGCGTTTTGGCGGCGATCATGGGTGTGGGTGGCGGCTTCATCATGGTGCCCGCGATGATCTACCTTCTGGGCATGCCCACGAAGGTGGTGGTCGGAACCTCGCTGTTCCAGATCATTTTCGTGACCGGTTTCGCGACGCTGATGCATGCGACGACGAACTACACCGTGGACATGGTGCTGGCGGTTCTGCTGCTGGTGGGCGGTGTGATCGGCGCGCAGATCGGGGCGCGGATTGGCGTGAAGATGAAGGCCGAGCAGTTGCGGATCTTGCTGGCGATCATGGTCCTCGCGGTCTGTGGCAAGCTGGCGTTTGATCTGCTGGTGATGCCGTCGGAGCTTTACTCCATTGGCGCGGGGGCAGGGCATTGAGACGCCTCGCGCTCCTCCTCGCTACGCTCCTCGCAGGGGTCACTGCGGCTGCCGCCGAAGAGGTCGTTGCGGGTCTCTCCCAGGATGCGATCAACATCACGGCGAACTTTGAGGGATCGGAGATCCTGATTTTCGGCGCCGTCAGCCGGGTGGCGCCCGCGCCCGAGGGCGACCTCGAGGTGATCGTTACCATCGAAGGGCCCTCTTTGCCCGTGGCCGTCCGCCGAAAAGACCGCCGTTTCGGGATTTGGGTTAATACCGATGCGATTGAGGTCGACGCCGCGCCGTCGTTCTATGCGATTTCGACCACGTCGGCGTTCGGGGACGTGATCTCGGCCACGGAAGACTTGCGCCACCACGTCTCAATTCCCAATGCAATCAGGGCTGTAGGTATCGGCGTAGCGGATGGGGAATCTTTCACGGACGCCTTGATCCGGATCCGCTCGTCCGAGGATTTGTACCAGTTGAACGAGGGTGACGTGACCCTTCGTAACGAAACCTTGTTCGACACATCCATCCAATTACCCGCAAACCTGGTTGAAGGTGACTACCGGACCCGCATATTCTTGACCCGTGGGGGGGAAGTCCTCGACGTTTATGAGCAAGATATTGCGGTGCGGAAAGTCGGTTTGGAACGGTTCATCTACAATCTCGCCCACGAGAGGCCCTTGGTTTACGGCATTCTGTCGCTGACCATCGCCATTCTGGCGGGGTGGTTGGCCTCTGCCGTATTCCGCTACATTCGCGCGTGAGTGCGGCCGCGCAGAAGGTCGTGCGCAGGTTCTGGCAGGTGATGGCCACCAATGATTTCCACGCCGCAAGCCTCTGTTTAACCGAAGATTTTCGCCTTCAGTGGCCTCAGTCCGACGAGATGATCGAGGGGCGTGAGAACTTCGCGGCGCTCAATTCAGCGTATCCTGCGCAGGGGAAATGGACATTTGATTTGCGCCGGATCGTGGGAGAAGGCGATCAGATCGTGACCGAGGTGGGCGTCAGTGACGGCGTCATCCGGGCGACCGCGTTGACGTTTCACACGGTGCGGGGCGACTTGATCGCCTTGCAACGGGAGTTCTGGCCCGATCCGTTTGAAGCGCCGACGTGGCGGGCTCCCTGGGTTCGGGTGCCGGGCCGCTAGGGATTGGCGTTGCAGGGGGCTCTGCCCCCTCTGCGCCTCCTGAAGGAGGCGCTCACCCCCGGAGTTTTTCGGGCAAGATGAAGTCAGCCCCGCCCGACGTAGGGCATGTTGGTGGCCAGCACCGTTTGGAACAGGACGTTGGCGGAAAGCGGCATGTTGGCCATATGCAGGACCGATGCTGCGGCCTCAGTCACATTCATCATATCCATCAACGGCTTACCGTCTGCGATGCGACGCGCGTTCAGGGCGTCCACCAGATCGGTGCGGGCGTTGCCGATGTCGATCTGACCGGCCGCGATCTTGAAGGGGCGGCCATCGAGGCTGAGGGTTTTTGTCAGGCCGGTGATCCCGTGTTTCGTGGTCGTGTAGCAGACCGAGCCTTCGCGCGGGGAATGGGCCGACAATGAGCCGTTGTTGATGATCCGGCCCCCTTGCGGGTCCTGGGCGCGCATCTGGGCGAAGGCCACGCGGGCCACGTTGAACATGCCGGTCAGGTTCACAGAAAGGCTTTGATGCCAGTCGTTTACGTCAATCTCGTCGATGGTGCCTTGGGGCGTGAAAATGCCCGCGTTGTTGAACACGGCGTCTAGCCTGCCCCATTTGGAGACGACTTCTTTTACGGCGGTTTCGACCGCGTCCAACTGGGTGACATCGCCCGGTAGGGCGAGTGCATTGTCATGGCCGGAGGCCACCTCTGCGAGGAGCGCGCTTCGGCGTGCGAGGAGGGCCACGTTCCAGCCGTCCGCCAAAAACGCGTCTGCAGTGGCGCGGCCAATGCCGGAGCTGGCGCCAGTGATGAGGATGGTTTTCATGGGGGGTCTCCTGCGTGAAACGGGTCTGATCCGGGCCTGAACGGGGGCTGTGACATCCGTACACAAGGCGTACACAACCTGTACACCGAAGGGTGTTTGTCTCAGCCGGGGGGCGGACCCTCGGCGGTGTCTTCTGCTTCCAGGGTCAGGGGGGCGGCCCTGGCCACCAGATCGTCGGTGCCGAGATCGCCCGTGGGCCGGGACAGCATGTAGCGGGTGACCCAGATCAACCGCTCTTCCGCGCGGGTGATGGCGACATAGGCGAGGCGTTTCCACAGCGCCTGGCCCGCCTCCATCCGGCCCGCGCGCGAGGCGGCGTAGAGATCGGGCGCAAAGACCTGCACCTCGGGCCATTGGGAGCCCTGGGCCTTGTGCATCGTCACCGCCGCGCCGTGGAGGAACGCGGCCCCCATGCGGGCGGCGTAGGGGAGGAAGGGTTCTTCCTCGCCGGGTTTTTCGATCTTCACGATCGAGGCGGCGGAAAAGCGGGGGGTTTCGGCGCCCAACACGTGGAGGCGTGAGAACCCCGGTTTGTTGCCGGGGCCGAGGTAGACGACGGGGGCGCCCTTGATCAACCCGCGCGCTTCCAGGTCGATGCGCTTCTTGCGATGCTTGAGGGGCAGCTCGATGCCGTCGCAGATCAGCGGCTCTCCCGGCAGGATTTCGTCGTCGCCTGCGCCGAAGGCGGCGCGGAAGGCGGCGATGAGGCGGATGCGGGTGGCGTTGCGCCAGACCAGCACCGGGCTGCGCGCCATCATATCGGAGTTCGCACGGGGGGAGACGACAACGCGGTCGTCGCGGGCGGCGGCGTCTTCAATCATCCGCTCGAAATCACGGAACTCCAGCTCTGGATCGCCGAGGGCGTGGGCGAGATCGAGGATCGGGTTGTCGGCATCCTGGCGGTGGACGCGGCCCAGGTGCAGGAGGTTGTCGCCCTTGAAGCGGTCGAAGATCATCTCACCGCTTTGGCCCACGGGTGCGAGCTGCGCCGGGTCACCGAAGAGGATGAGTGTCGGGAAAATCTCTTTCAGGTCCTGGAACTGCTTGTCGTCGAGCATGGAGGATTCGTCGACCAGCCCGATGTCCAAACCATCTTCGCGGCGCTTCCAGCCGGTGATAAAATCGGACCCGCGCAGGCCTGCGGACGCCAGCGCCGCGGGCACGGATTTGGTGGTGTCATAGACCTCTTTCGCGCGGTCGAGCGCGGCATCGGTCAGGGCTTCGATCACCGGGCGTTCGCCCTGGCCTGCCATCCATTCGGCGACCTTCTCAAACTCCGGGTCATAGACGGGCGTGTAGAGGATGCGGTGGATTGTCGTGGCGGGCACGCCGCGGCTGCGCAGGACGCTGGCGGCCTTGTTGGTGGGCGCGAGCACGGCGACGGTGCGGCGTTCCTTGCGGCGCTTGCCCTCCCAATCGCCGGAGACGATTTCGACGCCGGTACGCTCCAGCGCTTTGACCAGTTCCGCCAGCAGCAACGTCTTGCCCGAGCCCGCCTTTCCGGTCACCGCAAGGACGGCCCCGGCGGTGTCCTTGGCGGGCACCAGCGTGTCGTCGTCGATATCCACGCCCATGTCGCGCAGCACCTCGGCGATGCGGTCGTGGGCCTGGGCCTGATCCTCGGAGAAGGTGGGGGCGGGTACATTCATGGGCGGACCCTACCTGCGCCGGTGGGGGAGGGGTAGGGGCTAGGGCGCTGATCCTAGAGCAACACATCCGCCAACAAGATCGGGGACGCGTCGCGGGCATCGGAGAGGTCGTCGGTGGCCTCGGCCAAGGTTAACGCAAGCGACCGGGCCAGTTGCGCATCGACGCGGGCCGGCGCATTGCCGTTGAACGTCTCGATGATCACCCGGTCGGCTGCGAGAAGCGCGCGGATGACCGAGATGGCGGGCGCATCGGGCACGGCGCTGCGCAGGGTGGTGGCAAGGGTGAGGGCGTCGTTGTCGGGCGCCATGACGGCGGCCAGGACGTGTTCCAGAAGGGTCTCGGTGTCTTTGCGCATGGGAGTTCGGTCAAGGCCGTCCATTTCAGAAGGAAGGGTGACCGGGGTTCTCCCGCAAGGTGGCCGGTTTCATCGGCGTCTGCTTTGGTGAGCACAACGCACCTAGCCGCGCGCGGGGATGCGGACAAGCGCGGGTTTGGAAACAGACAATTTTAGGGATTTGGTTAACTTTTCAGGCGGGGAGCGGCCCGCCGTCGGTGCCGATGACGAAGGCGCAATCGCCGGGCTTGATCAGGCCGGGCACATGGCGCGCGGCCAGCAGGCCTGCGCGTTGGGCGGTGAGCACCTTGGGCGCTGCCGTGAGGTCTTGCGGGTCGTAGATATGGGCCAGGCGTTGGCCTTCTTCGACGGTGTCGCCGAGGGCCACCTGGGGGTGGAAGAGGCCGCCGTGGGTGGCGAAGTGGAAGCCTTGCGGATCTGACAGATCGAGGGCCCGGGACGGGACCGGCCTTGCGGGGGCGTCGTAGATGCCGTGGAAGGCCAGGGCGCGGCGCAGGCCCGAGATGGCAATCTCGGCTGACTGGGGCGTGGATGTGCCGGCGCCGCCGATCTCGGTCGTGACGAAGGTCTTTCCCGCCCGCTCAACCGCGCCGTCGAGCATGCCGGTGTCGTCAATCTCGCGCAGGCGGGCCGTGTAGGGGGCGGAGAACGCGCGGGCGGCGGCGGCGCAGCTCGCGTCCTGGTCGGGGTCATCGAGGATGTGGCTGATCGCCATGGGCAGGAAATCGAGGGTTTTGCCGCCGGAATGGAAGTCGATCACCAGATCGGCTTCGGGGATCAGCACGTCATTGTAGAAGGCCGCGATCTTCTGGGTGAGCGTGCCTGCCGGGTTGCCGGGGAAGGCGCGGTTCATGTTGACGCCGTCGATGGGGGAATTGCGGGTCGCGGCCAGGAAGGCGGGGTGGTTGAGGGACGGGATCAGGATCAGGCGGCCGGTGATGTCGGAGGGGTCCACATGGCTCATCAGGTGGCGGATGGCGATGGGGCCCTCATATTCGTCTCCGTGATTGCCGCCGGTGATCAGCGCGGTGGCGCCCACACGGGTGCCGTTGACGATGCAGAGGGGCACCATGATGTGGCCCCAGGCGCTGTCATCGGCGGAATGGGGGATGCGGATGTGGCCGTAGTGCTTGCCGGGGCGGTCGAGGGGGATAGTGAGGGTCATGGTTGCGACCTTTGTGCGGGTTCGGCCCCTCCTCGGGTCCTTTGGACCCTCCTCGCAGCGGTCATTTGACGAAGACCTTGCGCGGCAGGGAGGAGAGGCAGTCTGCGCCGGTCTCGGTGATCAGGATCGGCTCGGTAATCTCAATGCCGCCGTCGTCGAGCCAGAGGGCTGGCATGAAGTGGAAGGTCATGCCGGGTTCCAGAACAGTGGTGTCCCCGGCGCGGAAGGACATGGTGCGTTCGCCCCAATCGGGGGGGTAGCTGAGGCCGATGGCGTAGCCGCAGCGGCTGTCTTTTTCGTATCCGCGCGCATTGAGGGTGGTGTTGAAGGCGTTCGCGATGTCTTCGCAAGTGTTGCCGGGCTTGG
The DNA here is from genome assembly GCF_059726805.1 of Gymnodinialimonas sp. Taxonomy (NCBI): domain Bacteria; kingdom Pseudomonadati; phylum Pseudomonadota; class Alphaproteobacteria; order Rhodobacterales; family Paracoccaceae; genus Gymnodinialimonas; species Gymnodinialimonas sp. The sequence goes on along the minus strand of NZ_AP041059.1, from coordinate 4,067,673 downwards.
CGGCGGTGAGGGCCTTGGCGCTGGCCTCCAGCACCGCGTCTTCGGCGCGTTTGTAGGCGTCGGGCATGGTGCCAAGGAACAGCGTGCGGGACTGGGGGCAATGGTAGCGGCGGTAGACGCCGGCGATCTCGAAGAACGTCGCCTCGCCTTCCTGCATCGGCTTGTCGTCCCAGGTCAGATGCGGGGCGGTGGCGTCCATGCCCGAGGGCGTCAGCGGCACGATGGCGGGATAATCGCCCCAGGCGTCATCCGTGCCCAGAACCGAGGTGCGCAGGATTTCGGCCACCAGGTGGTGCTTGGGCAGGCCGGGTTCCGCGACCTCCAGGATGCGGGTGTGCATCGCCTCTACAATGGAGGCCGCTTTGCGCATGCGCGCGATCTCGGCGGGGGATTTCACGGCGCGCTGCCAGTTCACCAGGCCCGTGGCGTCGTGCAACTGCGCGTGCGGCAGACCGGCCTGAAGGGCGGCGTGGGCGGCGGCGGAATAGTAGTAATTGTCCAGCTCCACGCCGATGGACGCCGAGGCGCCGCCGCGCTCGGCGATCAGCGACGCGAGCGTTGCGTGGGGGTGCTTCGATGGGTTCTGGACGTAGGTATCGTCATAGCCCACGACGTGATCGTCGGGCATGTAAACCGTGCGCAGCGCGCCGAGGCCGTCCATCGCGCGGCCCCACCAAAGCGGAAGGCCCGAGGGGCCGACGACCACCGCCTGATGCACGTAGAACGACCAGCCGTCATAGCCCGTGAGCCAGGCCATGTTGGACGGATCGGTGACGATCAACCAATCCAGATCGCGCGCCGCCATCGCGGCACGGGTCTTGGCCAGACGCGCGGCGTATTCGCCATGGGAAAAATTCGGAATTCGGTCAGGCATGGCCTCTCCCCCCAGTCTGAGGGGAGAGTGGTCCGTAAGTCGGGTGGCGGTCCAGCCCCTTTGCGACATCGCGCGGGGGCGGGACGAGAGGCGTGGCTTAGGAGAACCGCTCGCGCACTTCTTCGGCGGATTGGTTGCCCTCGGGGATTTCGAGGCCCCGCTCCAACATGATCTGCTCTTGAATGGCGATGTAGTCGGCCCGGGTCTGGGTCTCCATCGAGGTGGGCGAGCCGGTCGTCGCATAGGCGTAGTGGGTCTGATATTGCGCCATCAGCTCTGCATCGCTGAGGATGTTCGGGTCAGACCATTGGGCGTAGGTGTGTTCGGCCCACCCGCGCCCCTCGGCGTCCGTGCCCCAGGAGGGGCCGTGCTGGGCGGCGAGGTAATCGTAGCTTGCCCAATCCATCGCCGCGACGGCGGCGGCGAATTCGGTGATGATGCCCTGGTTGACCAGCTGGTCATCCATGTCGCTGGAAAGCGCGGACACGCCCCCTGACACAACAGCGGTGGTGGCAAGGCCCAGACCCACGAGGGCGGCGGTGAGAACAACCCAATCAACGGTGACGGCACCGCTATCGGACTGGATGAATGTTTTGAGCGTCATACGCGTTACTCCTTGAAAAACTCTTCGTTAGGCTCTTGCTAGAAACGAATTGTGGCCAAGACGCGGGCATTTAGGTCAAATTCTGTGAAACTTGATATCACGCGTTGTCGCTTGCAAAGGCACCGCCGTTGCCTTGAGGTGGCGCAGACGGAACAGGCTGGGGGACGTGCAGATGCTGACCAATGACCAATTGAGCCAGTGGGATCAGGACCACTTCTTCCATCCCTCCACGGCGCTGGGCGCCCATGCGCGCGGCGAGGCGTCGGGGATGATCGTGAAATCGGCCGAGGGATGCCACGTCACGGATCGCAACGGCAACAGGATGCTGGACGCTTTCGCGGGGCTTTACTGCGTCAACATCGGCTATGGGCGGCAGGAGGTGGCGGAAGCCATCGCCGCGCAGGCCCGGGAGCTGGCCTATTACCATTCCTACGTGGGCAATGGCACCGAGGCCTCCATCACGTTGGCCAAGATGGTTACGGACCGCGCGCCCGAGGGGATGAACCGGGTCTATTTCGGTCAGGGCGGATCGGATGCCAATGAGACCAACATCAAACTAGTCTGGTATTACAACAACATCCTGGGGCGGCCTGAGAAGAAGAAGATCATCTCGCGCTGGCGGGGGTATCACGGGTCGGGGCTGATGAGTGGGAGCCTGACGGGGCTGAGCCTGTTCCACAAGAAGTTCGACCTGCCGCTGGGTACCGTGCGCCACACCACCGCGCCGTATTACTTCCAGCGCAGGGATGAGGCGCAGAGCGAGGCGGCGTTTGTGGCGATGTGCGCCGCCGACCTGGAAGAGATGATCGCGCGTGAGGGAGCGGAGACCATCGCGGCCTTCATCGCAGAGCCGGTGATTGGGACGGGTGGCATCGTGCCGCCGCCGGAGGGCTATTGGGCGGCGATCCAGCCGATCCTGAAAAAGCACGACATCCTGTTGATCGTCGATGAGGTGATTACCGGCTTCGGGCGGTTGGGCAGCATGTTCGGCGCGCCGCTTTACGGCCTGGAGCCTGACATCATGACGATCGCCAAGGGGCTGACGAGCGCTTATGCGCCGCTTTCGGGCTCCATCGTCCATGATCGGGTGTTTGAGGTCCTGGCCCGCGGCACCGATGAAAACGGACCGTTGGGCCACGGCTGGACCTATTCGGCCCATCCCATCGGGGCGGCGGCGGGGGTGGCGAACTTGAAGCTGCTGGACTCGCTGGGTTTGGTGGACAATGCCGCCGACGTCGGCCCCTACCTGACGGCGCAGATGCGCGCGGCGCTGGGCGGCCATGATCATCTGGGCGAGATCCGGGGTGTGGGCATGTTGACGGCGCTGGAGCTGGTGGCGCGGCCCGGGACGCGGGAGGGGTTTGACCCTGCCGCCAAGGTGGTGCCGCAGATCGTGGCAGCCATGGCTAAGCGCGGCGTGATCGCGCGCGCCATGCCCCAGGCCGATATCGTCGGCTTCTCTCCGCCCCTGTGCCTGACCCATGCCGAGGCCGACACCATCGTCGGTGTCACCGCCGAGGCGGTGGCCGAGGTTCTGGGGTAACGCCTGCAAACAGCCTTGATCCAGAACAAGGCCCCGGGGTCGCGGCGCCTGCTATGCAGGGGGGCGGACCTGGCCGCCAATTGGCGGTTGGCGCGATTGGGATAGGAGGCGAAAATGAACGTTCTGATCCTTTATGGAAGTGTCGAGGGGCAAACCGCCAAGATCGCGCGGTTCGTCAAGCAACGGGTGGAAGAGCTGGGGCACGGGGCGACGCTGGCCAATGCCGATGACCCGGTGCAGCTGCCGATTGAGGGCACGGACGCCGTGATCCTGGCGGCCTCGGTCCACCAAAGGCGCCACCCCCGGAATTTCGAGGCGCTGCTGAGCGCGCGCAAGGATGACCTGGCCGAGCGCAAGGTGCTGATGCTGTCGGTCAGCCTGAACGCGGCCTTCCCCGAGGGCCGGGAGGAGGCGGAAGACTATGTGCTGGAGATGAAGATGCGCACGGGCCTTGCGCCGGACGCCGAGGTGTTGGTCGCGGGCGCAGTGCGCACGAGCGAGTATGATTACTTCGCCAAACAGGTGGTGCAGCACGTCGTCATGCGGGGCCGGGACTATGACCGCACGGCTGAGGAACATGAGTTTACCGATTGGGATGCCCTGGCCAAAGCCGTGGAGGGGTTTTTGAAGGAATAGACGGGGAACGCCCGGGTTGAGGCCAGGGGCTTACGTCGAAAGCCCCAACATGCAGGTCCTGACATAGGCGGTGACCCTGGGGACGCCGCTGGTGCCGGCAAGTGCGGTAGAACAGGTGACCTGGCGGCGTAGCTGTTCGGAAAAGGCAGCCGGTCGGATTTCGACGTAGTCGATGCCTTCTTCTGACGAGATGCGGATGAGGGCGGCCCCTTCCAGGTAAAGCGCCTGATCCTCTGCGCGTTCGTCCGTGACATCCATGAGTTGGCTGTCATCGAGCAGCGGGAGGAAGACCCGGACCGGGAAGGCCCCCTCTGCGCCTGGGTACAGGTATTGCACATAGGTCTCGGCGTAGTCTGCCCAGGCCGGGGGCGGGATGTGCGCGGCGTTGAAGGTGACATCGAGGAACACTGGGCTCGCGCCGCGGTCCGTCTGGAGGGCGGCTGGAAAGGCGGCGCTCTGATCGCTCAAGATAGGCAAGGCGCGGTCGGCCATCACCCATTCAAAGAGCGTCACGGCGCCGGTCAGAAGACCCATCACCAGCAGAAAGGAACTCACCAGTTTCATGTCGTTTGCCCCTGTCTGATGTCGCGGAAAGGAGGGTTTCGCCCATTCTGGCGATAACGGGCCCCGAGTCTATGGCCCCGAGTCTATGGCCCCGAGTCTATGGCCCCGAGTCTATGGCCCCGCGCCTGATGGACCCGGCCCCGCCAGGGGCAAGGCGGGGAAGCTTGACTGGCGCTTCCCCCTTTACGCGGTGCCAAAGGTTTGACTAGTATCAACTATTCTTGATTAACCCGATTTTGGACCGTTTACCTTTATGGCTGACACCCACGTCTCCTGCCCCAATTGCGGCTACGGATTTGAAAACCTGCGTAAATCCACGCGGATGTTTGATTGTCCCGCCTGCGGCACCACGGTGTTCCGGGACGAAGACCAGCTGGCGCCGATGGGCAACAACGGCGAAATGCACGACTATCCGATGCTGTTTGGCCTGGGCGACGCTGTCACGGCTGAGGGCGTCAAATACACCATCGTTGGGCACGCGCGCTACGACTACGGGCGCGGCACCTGGGATGAGATGTACGGCGAGGCGGGCGACGGCAAGGGCGCCTGGATCTCTATCGATGAGGGCGATGTGGTCGTCCAATACCCCTACGAAGGCAACGCTGGCCCCCGCCGGACGGAGCCGCCCGCGGTGGGCGACACCTTCGGATATTCCGGGACCGACTACACCGTGACCGAGGCGGATACCGCCAAGTGCATCGCGGTGCGCGGACAGTTTCCGGAACTGGTTCAAGTCGACGATGAGCATTACTTCATCAACGCCTCCGGCCCCTCGGGTCAGCTTCTATCCGGCGAGTTCTGGGAAGGCGGGCACCAATGGTACGAGGGCACGTGGCTTGATCCGTTCACCGTAAAGGTGGATCGCCAGGACGGGAGCAGTGGGCGATGACTGGCGCAGCGCTGGGTTCTGTCAATTGCACGTCTTGCGGCGCGGGCCTGTCGGTTCTGGGCGGCGGGCGCGTGTTGTCCCACGTCTGCGGCTATTGTGGTGCCGTGCTGGATGCCCAGGACAACTACAAAGAAGTCGACAATATCGGCAAGCGCAACCACCCCGACAGCCCGGTGCAGATCGGCCAGACGCTGACCCTGGAAGGGGTGGAGTTCACGGTCATCGGCACCCTGGGTATCGTGGAGCGCTATGGCGGGCAGACCTGGAAATGGGTGGAGCATCAGATTTTCTCACCCACCCACGGGTATCTGTGGCTGAACGTGGAAGACGGCCAGCTGACCTACTCGCGCAAGGTGCGCGATTTCAACATGGGCCATTGGTTAAGCGCCTCGACCGTCGAACGCTCGGAAGTGCCGCCGACGCGGCAGTATCAGGGCGAGAAATACCGCTACTATGACATGTCGGTCACGCAGATCGACTTCATGGAGGGCGAGTTCAACTGGGTCCCGAAACTGGGCGAGAAGAAGAACGTCGTGAACCTTCTGGGCCCCGACGCGATGCTGTCGCTGGTCAAATCCCAGACCGAGCGCGAGGTCGAGCTGACGCGCCTTCTGCCGCGCGCCGAGACCGCGAAAGACCTGGGGTTTGACGAAAGCGCCCTGGGCTCGGTCCGCAAGAAACACCCGCTGGCCCCCTACACGCCGCTGCCCGAAGAGGGGTTGCTGCGCAAAGTGTGCGCCGTGGTTGCGATCTGTGCGCTGATCCTGGGCGGGCTGTTCTACATCAACATTGGCCGGGAAGTCCTTGTGACGGATGCGATGCCGCTCCCAAGCCTGCCGCAGACCTTCGAGTTCCAAATCGAGGATACCGCACAATTGGTGCGGCTGCGGTTCGACACCACGATCAACAACCAATGGAACACCTTCGGCACCGAGGTGCGCGGGCCCAATGGGGACGTCGTGCTGACAGCAGAACGGACAATTTCCTATTATTCCGGCCGCTCGGGCGGGGAAAGCTGGTCTGAGGGCAACCGCAGCGGCGATATCCTGTTCCGACCCTCAGAGGCCGGGACCTACACGGCATCGCTGGCGGTCACGCAAGGTTCCAGCACCACGGTGGGCGATGTTGCGTTGCGGATTTCCGAAGGCAAGCCCACGGCCTTCTGGTTGATGGCGCTGGCCGTCATTGCCGGATTGGGCTGGCTGTTGTTGACGGGACGCCGGGCGATGCACTCTAAACTCCGGTTCTCCGGCTCGGATTGGAACGACTGATGGGACCTATTCGCCTTGTCATCATCGGTGGCGCCGTGATCGCCCTTCTGGGCGCAGGCTACCTCAGCTACTACGGGGTGGGCCGCGAGACCCGCGACCTGACCGCCAGCGCGCCGTCGGTGCGCACAGGATCAACCGGTTCGGGCGGAGGCTTTTTCGCTTTCGGTCGGATCAAGTAACAGCATTTCTGCAACAGGAGCCTCTGCGCCATGTTTGACCAAATCATCCTCGCTGAACTGATCTCGATGCTGTTCTACAGCGTCATCGGCATGATCCTGATGTATGCCGCCTACAAGATCATCGAAATCCTCTCGCCGTTCCCGATCGTCAAAGAGATCGAAGAGGATCAGAACACGTCCCTCGCGATCCTGATCGGGTCGGTGTTCATGTCCATGGCGATCATCATCGCGGCTGTTATCCTTTCGTGAATTCGACCGAAGGGGCCGGCGACGCGGGCCCTGAGCTGACCCCACCCGGGGGCGGAGCCTCCAAGGTTGAGGCGAAGGTCGCCTGGCTGCTGGCCGCCACGTTCATCGTGGCCGTGGCTGGCCTGATCTACGAGCTGATCGCCGCCACGATATCCTCGTACTTGCTCGGCGATTCAATCCGCCAGTTTTCCTTCGTCATCGGTGTGTTCCTGAGCGCCATGGGCGTCGGCGCCTGGGCGTCGCGTTTTGTCGGCGACGCGCTGTCTGGCTTTGTGCGGGCGCAGATCGCCCTTGGCGCCATTGGCGGCGCGCTGGGGCCGGTGCTGTTTTTCAGCTACGCGATCTACGGCGCGGTGGGGCTGCCCTTGTATGGCGGATTGATTGCCATCGGGGTCCTGTCGGGGATGGAGATCCCGCTGATCAGCCGGGTAATGAAAGAGATCGGCGCGGCGGAGTTCCGGTTCGAGAATGTGCTGACCGCCGACTACATCGGCGCGCTCGCGGCGTCTTTGGCCTTCCCGTTGTTGATCGTCCCGAACCTGCCGCTGATGAGCGCGTCTTTGGCCTTTGGGCTTTTGAACCTGCTGGTGGCGGGGTTCTCGATCTATCTGTTCCGCGACCGGTTGGGGCGCGGGCTGTGGCTGCCCTGGGCCGCGCTCCTCCTCGCTACGCTCCTCGCATTTGGCATGTCTGAGCGGATGGTCTCTGCCGTCGATGCGCGGCTGTTTCAGGACGAAGTGATCTTGTCCGAGACGACGTCTTACCAGTCCATCGTGATCACCCGGTTTGACGAGCGCTACCGGCTGTTCCTGGATCACTCGATCCAGTTCGATTCATTGGACGAGCACCGCTATCACGAGGCGCTGGTGCATCCGGCGATGGGCTTGGTCGCGGGTGCTCGGCGGGTGCTGGTTCTGGGCGGCGGCGACGGCATGGCGGTGCGCGAGGTGTTGCGCCACGAGGGGGTGGAGCATGTCACGCTGGTGGATCTGGACCCGCGGGTGACGGAACTGTTTGCGACGAACGCGGATCTGGTGGCTTTGAACGGGGGGGCATTGCTGGACGAGCGGGTAGAGGTGGTGAACACCGACGCCTGGGTCTGGGCGGCGGAAGCCGACGCGGCGCCCTTCGATGTGATCATCGCCGACCTGCCGGACCCCAAGAGCATCGCACTGTCGAAGCTTTACTCGGTGGAGTTCTACGGCATGCTGATGGAGCGGTTGTCGAGCCACGGATTGCTGGTGACGCAAGCGGGCTCGCCGACCTTTGCGACCGAGGCGTTCTGGATCACCGAGGCGACCCTGGCGGCAACCCGCAACCCGGTGGCGCCGGGAGGGAGCTTGCAGACCATCGCCTATCAGACTTACCTGCCGAGCTTCGGCAATTGGGGGTTTGTGATGGCGGGCCAGGTTCTGCCGGATGAGGCGCGGGTGCCCGAGTTGCCGGATGGATTGCGTTACATGACGGCAGATGTTTGGACCGCGTCCCAGGTCTTCGGCGCGGACCAGGCGCGGCCAGAGGCGGTGCCGGTGAACACGATCCAGGGCCATCCGCTTGTGGCGGCCTACCAGCGCGGGTGGGAGTTCTGGTTTCGCTAGGCTGGGGGTGTTCGGGGGGCTCTGCCCCCGTCCCCGCGCCTTTGGCGCGTGGCCTCCCCCGGAGGTGTATCTGGCAAGATGAAGACGGGAGCCTGTGAGTTGTTCGACCGGATCCCCCCTGGGTCAACCGTTCGTTAAGGTTAACGCGCTAGGGTGAGCCTGCGCCGATAGCTGGAGAGTGAAGCGGCGTGCAAGGTGAAGCCCCGGACCTCGGACACCCCGGTAGCCAACCCGGAAAAGCCCTGGCCGGGGCGGAGCTTGCCTTGGGGGCTCTGGGTGCGCCGCTCCCCCCTTCATCTTGCCAAATACAACTCAAACCTGCCTTCGGCCAAGTGTACGGGCGTTGGAGAAGGGGCGCGCGCGCAGGCCTTAGCGCTCTTTCACATACGGCTCACCGCCTGCGCGGGGCGGGATGGCGCGGCCGACGAAGCCTGCGAGGATGATCACCGTCAGGATGTAGGGCAAGGCCTGCATGAATTGCACAGGCACGGTGACGGCAAAGACCTCGATGTTCTGGAAGCGGTTGCCGACGGCGTCCAGCAAGCCAAACAACAGGCAGGCATAGAGCGCGTACCAGGGGCGCCATTTGGCAAAGATCAGCGCGGCCAGTGCGATGAACCCGCGCCCGGCGCTCATGTCCTTCACGAAACCGGCCGAGAGGCCCGTCGCCAGGTAGGCGCCTGCCAACCCGCAGAGCACGCCGCAGATGATCACCGCTGCAAAGCGCAGGGCCACCACCGAGATGCCCGCCGTGTCCACGGCGCCCGGATTCTCGCCCACCGCGCGCAGGCGCAGGCCGAAGCGGGTGCGGTAGAGGACCCACCAGCTGAGCGGCACGATCAGGAGGGAGATGTAGACGAGGATGGAATGGCCGGAGATCAGCTCGGAATAGATCTGCATCAGCGGATCTTGCTGCGCGATGTCGCGGATGCGCGAGGCGGCGCCGGGCAGGACAATTTCGTTGAAGCGCGCGTCGCCTGTCAGGGGCGGCGTGCGCCCGCCCTGGCTGAACCAGGTCTGGGCGATGACCACGGTCAGGCCAGCTGCAAGGAAATTGATCGCCACGCCGGAAATCAACTGGTTGCCGCGGAAGGTGATCGAGGCCACGCCGTGCAACAGTGACAGGACGATGGAGGCCAACACGCCGGCCCCCAGGCCGATCCAGACGTTACCGGACACAAACGCAATGGCCGCCGAGAAGAAGGCCGCCGCCAGCATCTTGCCCTCCAACCCGATGTCGAAGATCCCCGCGCGCTCGGAAAACAACCCGGCGAGGCAGGCCAGAAGAAGCGGCGTCGCGAGGCGGACCGTTGAGTCGAGCAATTGCAGGATGGTCATGAAATCCATGGGCTCAGCTCCGAGTGGTCACGAGTTTGAAGGCGGCGGCGGTGAAAAACAGCCCCAGCGCCCCGTCGATCCAACGCCGCGCTCGGGCGTAGGCGGCCACGATGGGCGCGGCGGAAAAGGTCATCGCATAGGCGCTGTGGCACAGGACCGAGAGCGCCGTCGCGCTGACGATCAACAGCATCCCAATGGTCCAGGGCGCGTCGCCGTTCATCGCCACGGCGGCGATGGCGATCCACTGCAGGGCCGCCTTGGGGTTGGTCAATTGGATTGTCAGGCCGGTGAGGAACAGGTTGCGCGCCGGGATGGCGCGGGCCTCGGGCAGGGGCGCATCGGCACGCAGGGCAGAGCGGAACGCCTTGAAGGCCAACCACAGGAGGAACACGGCGCCAAAGAGCTTCAGGGCTAGAACGGCACCGGCATAGGCCGTCAGCAAGGACGCCAACCCGGCCACCGTCAGGGACGCCCAGATGCCCGTACCAAGCCCGACGCCAAGGGCCAGGCGCAGCCCGCTGGCGCGGCCCTGATGCATCGAGGTGGCCATGATCGCCGCGATGTTGGGCCCGATGACGAGACACCCCAGAAGAAAGAGGCTGAGGGCTGCGAGGAGATCGGGGAGATGCGCGCCGATCATGTGCGCGCCGTGATCAATTTGAAGGCCGCGAAGGCGAAGAACGCGCCCAGGGCGCCTTCGATGTAGCGGCGCGTGCGGTGGTAGGCGGAGCGCACCGGGGCGGCCGACAAGGCCAGCGCCCAGGCCGCGTGGCAACCGAAAGAGATCACCCACATTGACACCATGAACAGCCCGATCACCCAAAGCGGCGCATTGGCCGTTGCGCCCACGCCCGCGATGGCGAGCCAGAAGGCAATGGCCTTGGGGTTGGTCACCTGCAGCAGGTAGCCCTTGGTGAACAGCGCCGAAAAGCTTTGCCGCGCGACGGTTTGAGCGGCAATCCTCGGCGGGTCCAGCGCCTTTTTAAAGGCGCCGTAGGCGAGGTAGGCCAAATAGGCGGAGCCTGCGACTTTCAGGATCATCATCGCCCAGGCGGCTTGAGACAGGATCAACCCGACGCCCAGGATCGTCAGCAGGTTGATCGTGGCCGAGCCCGTTGCGATCCCCGCGCAGGCGATCAGACCGGCGCTGCGGCCCTGGCTGACAGAGATGCCCATGAGCATGGCCACGGCGGGGCCGGGCGAGGACGCGCCGACCAGAAGGATGCCGTAGGCGATGGCGAAGGCGGGCAGGAAGGGGAGTAGCGTTTCCATGGCGTTATCCCTCCCGCCGGAGCGACAGGAACAGTTTCTCGATGGGCATACGCACCATATTGTCGAGCGCGCCGGTGAAGAGGATCACCAGAGCTTGGATCACCAGGATCATCTCGCGCGAGACGGCGGGCATCTCGAACGCCAGCTCTGCGCCGCCCTGGTAGAGCATCCCGAACAAAAGCGCCGCGAGGCAGACACCGACCGGATGCGAGCGGCCCATGAGGGCCACGGCGATGCCGACAAAACCCGCGCCGCCGACGAAATCGAGGCGCAGTTGCTCGCTTTCACCCTGCACCGCATTCACCGCCATCAGGCCGACCAATGCGCCCGAGATCAGCATCGCGATCATGGTGATTTTCACCGGGCTGATGCCCGCGTAGACGGCGGCCGTCTCAGAATGGCCGAAGGCGCGGATCTCGTACCCCAGACGGGTACGCCAGATCAGAACCCACACACCGACCGCCGCCAGAAGCGCGAGGAAAAAGCTGACGTTCAGCGGCGTCGAGGCGCGGAAGCCCAGGAAGCCCGCGAACTCTCCGGCGTTGGGCAGATGCGTCGTCTCGGGGAAACGGATGGAGGCGGTCTCGGCGGAGCCGGGGATCGTGAAGACGTTGTTGAGCATGTAGATCATCAGCGAGGCCGCGATGAAGTTGAACATGATGGTGGTGATGACGATGTGGCTGCCGCGTTTGGCTTGTAGGTAGGCGGGGATCGCGGCCCATCCGGCGCCGAAGACCGCGGCCAGGATCGTCGTGGCCACCAGGGCCAGGGACCAATGCGGCCAGGGGATCAGCAGGCAGACGATGGCGGCGCCCAGGCCCGCGACATAGGCCTGCCCCTCGCCGCCGATATTGAACAGCCGGGCGTGGAAGGCCACGGCCACACCGAGGCCGGTGAAGATAAAGTTCGTGGTGTAGAACAGCGTGTAGCCCCAACCGTAGGCCGAACCAAACGCGCCGTTGACCATGATCGCCATGGCGCGGAACGGGTCCTCACCGATCAAGGCCACGACAACGCCCGAGGCGAAGAGCGCAAGGATCACGCTGATCAGCGGGATCAGGATGACGTCGGCCCATTTTGGCATCTTGTCCATTATGCGGCCCCCTGCGTTTCGGTGACGCCTGCCATCAGCAGACCCAGATCACCTTCGTTGGTATTCTCGGGCAGCCGTTCGCCGCTGATCGAGCCGTCAAACATGACGGCGATGCGGTCTGAAAGGCCCAGGATCTCGTCCAGTTCGACGGAGACCAGCAGCACCGCCTTGCCCGCATCGCGCAGGGCGATGATCTGTTTGTGGATGAACTCGATCGCGCCGATATCGACGCCGCGGGTGGGCTGGCCGATCAACAGAAGCTCGGGCGTGCGGTCCATCTCGCGGGCCACGACGATCTTCTGCTGGTTCCCGCCCGAGAAATTCCGCGCGGGCAGGCGCGGGTTGGGGGGGCGGACGTCATAGCGCTCCATCTTCTCGGCGCAATCGGCCTTGATGGCGGCGTTGTTCATCAGGATGCCGGATTGGTATTTGCCGTCGTGGTGGTAGCCGAAGGCCACGTTTTCCCAGGCCTCATAGGGCATGATCAGACCCTCGACCTGACGATCCTCGGGCACATGGCCGATGCCGCGCGCGCGGCGGGACTGGCCGTCACTTTCGCGCCCGGTGATGTCGATGGGTTCGCCATGGAGGTTGATGTCGCCGGAGGTTGCGGGGATCATGCCGCCCAGAACCTCCAGCAGTTCTGATTGACCGTTGCCCGCCACCCCCGCGATGCCAAGGATTTCGCCCGCGCGGATCTGGAAAGAGATGCTTTTGACCCGCTCCACCCCTGTGCCGTCGACGACGCGCAGGTTCTTCACATCAAGCACGACCTCGCCGGGGTTGGCGGGGGCCTTGTCGACCTGCAGCAGCACCTTGCGGCCGACCATCAGCTCGGCCAAGCCCGCAGGCGAGGTCTCTGCCGTCTTGACGGTGGCCGTCATCTCGCCACGCCGCATGACGCTGACGGTGTCGGTCACATACATGATTTCGCGCAGTTTGTGCGTGATCAGGATTATGGTTTTTCCCTCTTCCTTCAGGCGGGCAAGGATGCGGAACAATTGATCGGCCTCGGACGGGGTCAGTACGCCCGTGGGCTCATCAAGGATCAGAATCTCGGCCTGACGGTAGAGCTGTTTCAGGATTTCGACGCGTTGCTGATGCCCGACGGAGAGGTCTTCAACCACGGCGTCGGGGTTCACCTCCAGCCCGTATTCCTTCTCTAGCTCCAGCAGCAGTTTGCGGGCCTTTGCAACCGAGGGGCGGATCAGCGCGCCGTCTTCGGCGCCGAGGATGACATTCTCGACGACGGTGAAATTCTCGACCAGTTTGAAGTGTTGGTGCACCATCCCGATACCGGCGCGGATCGCCGCCTGGCTGTCGGGGATTGGCGTTTGGGTGCCGTTGATCCAGATCTCACCGGCGTCGGCTTTGTAGAAGCCGTAGAGGATCGACATCAGGGTCGACTTGCCCGCGCCGTTTTCGCCCACGATGCCGTGGATCGTGCCCTTGGTAACCGAGATCGAGATGTCTTTGTTGGCCTGAACCGGGCCGAAGGCCTTGGAGATGCCTTTGAGTTCAATTGCGGGGGCAGGCGCCGTCGTCATGGTCATGTCCTTGAGAGGATATGAAACGGGCCGCGACCGGGTAAGGGGCGCGGCCCGAGTGCGTGTCTGCCGGGCCCCAGATCAAAGGAAGCGGCCCGGCATGTCGTGGGTCTTACTGCATCGCGACGGGGCAGGAGCCGTCGTCGGTGAAGTTGTGCACCGAAAGCGTACCGGCGATGATCTCGGCCTGCGCGGCCTCCACTGCGGCGACCATGTCTTCGGTGACCAGTTCGGCGTTGAATTCGTCCAGGGCAAAACCAACACCCTGTTCGGCGAGACCGTAGACGAAGATGCCTGCCTCGATCTCATCGGCGTTGGTGAAGCTGTCATAGACCGCCACGTCAACGCGCTTGATCATCGACGTCAGAACCGAGCCGGGGTGCAGGTAGTTCTGGTTGGCGTCCACGCCGATGGACAGAATGCCCTCATCGGCGGCGGTTTGCAGAACGCCGAGGCCGGTGCCGCCCGCGGCCGCGAAGACCACGTCGGAGCCCTGGCCGATCTGGCCGCGCGTCAACTCACCACCGCGCACGGGGTCGTTCCAGGCGGCGGGCGTCGTGCCGGTCATGTTGGCGATGACGGTGGCATCGGGGTTCACCGCGACCGCACCCTGGGCATAGCCGCAGGCAAAGCGCGAGATCAGCGGGATATCCATGCCGCCCACAAACGAAACGGTGCCCGTCTCGGACGCCATCGCGGCCATCATGCCGACCAGATAGGAGCCCTCATGCTCGGAAAAGATGATGGATTGCACGTTGGGCGCATCCACCACGCCGTCGATGATCACGAACATCGTATCAGGATAATCGGGCGCCACAACTTCCAGGGCAGAGGCCTGGCTGAAGCCCGCCATCACGATGGGGTTGGAGCCGGCTTCGGCGAGGCGGCGCATCGCCTGCTCGCGCTGCGCGTCGTTCTGAAGCTCGATCTCGCGGTAGGTGCCGCCGGTCTCTTCGGCCCAACGCTCAGCCCCGTTAAAGGCGCTTTCGTTGAACGAGCGGTCAAACTTGCCGCCGAGGTCGAAGATCACGGCGGGGCCATCGGCCAGCGCACCAGCGGCAGAGAAGGCCAGCGTGGCAGCAGCGCCGAGCAGGGTTTTCATCATAGTCATAGGTAGTCTCCCGGTTGAATACGGGGCGCAGGTCTTGGCCTTATGGTGGCCGTGCGTCCCCAAACGCGTGAAATCCCGTGCGTGAACGGAATCCTCATGGGGAATAAGGGCAAAGGGCAGGCGGGGGGTCAACCCGATTCCGATGTTTTGGCGGGCCTTGAGGGTTTGGGTGACGCTACGTGCCGCTTTGAAGGGCGCAGGCCATGGTGATCGCATCGACCGCATCTTGATCCGGGTAAGCATAGTAGCCCGCGCGCCGACCGGTCGTCTCGAAACCCGCGGCGGTGTAAAGCGCCAGGGCAGCGGTGTTATCGGCCTCGACCTCCAGGTACATCGTGGTGGCGCCGTGTTTTTGCGCGGCTTGGATGGCTTGCCCGAGAAGCGCGCGGCCATGTCCTTGCCCGCGCGCCGTGGGCAGGATCGATATGGTTATCAACTCGGCCTCCGGCGCGATGATCTGCATCAGCGCAAAGCCGTGGGGCGAGGTGACGGCATGGGTCGTGGGGTTGGCAAGCAGCGCCTCGAATTCATGGGCAGACCAACCCCGTGGGAAGCTGGCGGCGTGCAGAGCGGCAAGGGTCTCGGCCAGTGTCACAGGATCGTCGGGCCTTGTTCGCGTGAGGGGGCCGCGTCGGCGGGTTTGATGTAGAGAGGTGCCGGTCGTGGCTGGGGCGTGTCCGCGCGCATCGCGGCCAGGCGCGCGATGGCAGAGGCGGGCGCATAGGCGGATGGGGCGTTCTTGAGGCCCAGGCGATCAGCCAGCGCGGCGCTGTCTTGGCCAATCACCGTCACGCCGGGCGCGCCCCATGCGCTTAGATCTTCCTGCGCGACCAGCGCGGCGGCGCGGTCAAGGCCCCCGCCTTGGCGTTGCAGGTAGAACGCCCCGCGCGGGGCTTTCAGGCACGTCAGCGTTGGCCCCTTCGCATCCAGCGCCAAGCCGTCCAGCAGTGAGATCCCAATCGCCGGAACCCCAAGCGCCAGCGCCAACCCGCGCGCCGCCGAAACGCTGATCCGGATGCCGGTGAAGTTCCCCGGCCCGATGCCCACGCCGATGGCGTTCAGATCCGCCAAGCTGGCTGTCGCGTCGTCAAGCGTCTGCTCGATCAGGGGCATCAGATGCTCTGCCTGTCCGCGCGCCATGTCGACGTAATGCGCCGCGCGGACGTCGCCGTCGCGCCACAGGGCCGTGCCGACATAGGCGCCGGAGGTATCGAAACCGAGGATCATGGGGCGGGCTTAGCCCTTTGGGCCGGCGTCTTGCAAGCGCGCCCGGGCCGAGGCGCCATCGCGGGGCAGATCGTCTTCGATGTGCAACCAGGGCAGCGCGCTGTCGGTGTGGCCATGGCCCTCGGGTGCAAGGGTATCGGCCTGATCCAACAGCCCGAGGGGCACATAGACCTGATCCGGCAAATACGCGTAGGTCGCCGCAAGCTGCGTGCCGCAGGTGCGGCAGGACCAGCGCGCGACCCCAGCGCGGCGGAAATTCGGCGCCCCCAGGGGCGGGTCAAACGTGGGATCGGCGATGGAAAACGCGGCAAACGCAGCCACCGGCGCGCCAGAAAGGCGGCGGCAGTCCGAGCAGTGGCAATAGGTGACCGTTTGGGGTCGCGCGGTGGCGCTCATCCGCACCGCGCCGCAGTAACAGCGGCCGGTGATTGGTCCCGAGGCCGGTGTCGCGTCAGGTGTTGACAGGACGCACCTCGACCACCTCGGGGATGTAGTGGCGCAGCAGGTTCTCGATCCCCATCTTCAGCGTCAATGTGGACGAGGGGCACCCGGCGCAAGCGCCTTGCATATGCAGGTAAACCACGCCGCGATCAAAGCCGTGGAACGTGATGTCACCGCCATCTTGCGCCACCGCAGGACGCACGCGCGTGTCCAGCAAGCTCTTGATCTGACCCACAATCTCGCCGTCTTCACCGGTATGCTCGGCGTGGCCGCTGCTGGCCTTATGGCCCTCGTCCATCACCGGATCGCCGGATTGGTAATGCTCCATGATCGCGCCGAGGATGGCGGGTTTCACATGGTCCCATTCCACCGCGTCGGCCTTGGTCACGGTGACAAAATCGATGCCGAAGAACACGCCCGTGACGCCTTCGACCGCGAAGATCCGCGCCGCAAGGGGCGATTTCTCGGACGTCTCGGCAGAGGGGAAATCAGCAGTGCCCACTTCCAGCACACTCTGGCCGGGCAGGAACTTCAGGGTCGCGGGGTTGGGCGTGGATTCGGTCTGGATGAACATGGCGGCATATCCTTACTGGTTCACTCAGATATGCGACCGCAGGCGGAAAGAGTCAAGTGAACTGGAATCGTTCTAAACTAAAAGGGGCAGCTGCGAGGAGCGAAGCGAGGAGGGGCTGAACGCTCACGTGATCGCTTCCAACTGCTCCTTGCTCAACTCGACCGGCACGATCGTCAGCGGCACTGGAAGGTTGCCCGCAGATTTGGTCATCGCCGTCACCAGCGGCCCGGGCCCGCCCTTGCCCGAGTTCGCCCCAAGGACCAACACGCCAATCTCGTCATTCTCCGCGATATGGGCGAGGATCTGTTCCTCTGGCACGCCCTCGCGGATCACAAGGGTCGCGTCGATCTCTTGCTTGTCCTTCATCCACTTGGCAAAGACGTTGTAATGCGCCTCGATCCGCTCGCGGGCCTCGGCGCGCATGATGTCCCCCACGCCGATCCAATGGTTGAATTCGTCGGGTGGAATCACCGAGAGAATCTCGACCCCGCCGCCGGTATTGTGGGCGCGCATGGCGGCGAACCGCATGGCGTTAAGGCATTCGCGGGTGTCGTCTAGAATGACCAGAAATTTGCGCATCGGTTTGTCCCTTTTCCGAAGGCAGAGGATGACGGAGGCGCGCCGGTCTGTCTACCATCGAATGATCCGGGCGCGTTGCGCGTTGTGTGGGAAAGCAAGGGGAGTGTTGATTTGTTGGAGCCGGGAACCGCAGACGCCTTGATCGCGGCGTTGATGCTTGGGGGGCTGATTGGTGCTGGCGCGCTGGCCCTGTGGTATGTCAGACGCCGAATGGGACGGCAGGATTGGGCGGATGCCATGTCGCTCGACGGGCCGCGCCGGATCCGCTTCATGCGCGCCCACGGGATCCGCCTACTGATCGTACTTGTGCTGGTATTCGCCTGGTTTGCCCTTGTGGGCCTCGTTGCCATCCCGTTCATTGAAGCGCGCACCCTGCCACGCGGTTAGGCCGCTGAGGCCGCCCAATCCCAGTATAGCTCGCGCGCACGTTTCGTGACGGGGCCGTGCTGGTAATGGGTGCCATCGAACTCCAGCACTGGCGTGACCTTGTTGAGGTTGCCGGTCATGAACACCTCATCCGCTTGCCGGAAATCGTCGAAGGTCAGCACCGTTTCCGTGACAGTCATGCCGTCCGCGCGCAGGTTGGAGATGTGGCGCTGGCGGGTGATGCCGTTGAGGAAAGTGCCGTTTGGGATCGGCGTAAACGCCTGACCGTCGCGCACCATAAAGATGTTGGCCGTGGCGGTTTCAGCCACGTTGCCCATCGCATCCGTCACCAGCGCATTGTCGTAGCCCTTGGCGCGTGCCTCCATCAGCATGCGCGCGTTGTTGGGATAGAGGCAGCCCGCCTTGGCGTCGAGTACAGCGGTGCTCAGCGTCGGGCGGTGAAAGCGTGTGGTTGTCAGAGTGGAGGCCGCATCGGGCGCGCCGATGGGGACCTCTTCCAACACCACGTAGAACCCGGCCTCTGTCTCGGCGGGGATGATGCCGTAGGCGCCGCCGTCGATGCCGAAGAAGTTGGGCCGGATATAGACTGGCGTCTCCTTCGGGTAGCGGTTCAGACCCTCCCACACGATGTCAAAGATCTCCTCCCCGGTTTTCCCGGGGTTGAGCGACAAGGCCCGCGCGGACCGCACAACTCGTTCGCAATGAGCCTGTAGATCCGGCGCCAGGCCGTAGACATAGCGCGCCCCGTCAAAGACCGTCGTGCCCTGGAAGGTCCCATGGTCGGCGGCACGCATGACGGGGACGTCTGCATCATGCCATGCGCCGTCAAAGTACGTTTTGATGTTGGTGCCATTGGCCATGGTCTTCCCCCTTTGAAGCGTCAGGGGGAAGGGTGGCGTAGGTTAGACCGAAGGTCCAGAGGTGAAGCCCATCTGGTAGTCCATGCTGGCCGCCTTCGGCTTGGCAACGCGCAGGGGCGCCCGGGTGGTCTTGTGATCGGTCCGCGCGCATTTGGGCTGCTTGGCGCGGGCGGAGGTTGGAGTTGCAAGGACGCGGTTGTCCGCGCGGATGGAGTCGACACGTGTATCGAGACGCCTGTTCATACAGTTCCCCCTAAATGGATCGCGATGTGTGGTTTCTGTGTCCTTGTATACCGAGGAGCGGGTTAATGTCCAGTTAATGCCCGTTTGCGACGTTAGCATGACGCAAACGGAATTTTCATGGGGCCTCTGCGAGCAATGCATCAAGGTCCAGCCGGTCGCTTTCAAGGCTCAAGGAGCCGTCTGACCGCAGTGGCCATTCCGCTCGCGGGCGGTCGCGGTAGATCTCGATTCCATTGCCGTCCGGGTCGCTGAAGTAGATCGCCTCGGACACTCCATGGTCTGCGGCCCCCTCAAGGGTCACATCGTGATCGAGAACGTTCTGCAGCGCACGGGCCAAGGCACCGCGTGAGGGGTAGAGGAACGCCGTGTGGAAGAGGCCCACGGCGTTCTGCGCAGGACGCGGGCCGCCTTTGCTGTGCCAGGTATTCAGGCCCAGATGATGGTGGTAGCCGCCCGCCGACAGGAACGCGGCGCGGTCGCCCAGATGCTCCATCACCTCCAGCCCCAGAACGTCCCGGTAGAAGGCGACGGAACGGTCGAGGTCAGAGACCTTCAGGTGGACATGCCCGATCGAGAGGCCGGGATCCGCCTTGAAGCGTGGGGTTTGGGTGGCGTCGGCGCGCGGAGATGCGATGTTGGTAGACATGGTAAAACTCCTTAGGAGCGTCACCTATGTCTCTGTGCGCATCAGCACAATATCGCACCGACGCACAGAGATGTGCGCTTTTGCGCTCAATTCAGATCAGCTGCGCAGCATACCGATGATGTCGTAGGTCTGCTCCAGAATCGGCACGGTGATCTCCCGCGCGCGCTCTGCGCCGCGGCCCAAGATGCGATCAATTTCGGCCGGGTCGTCCATCAGGCGGGACATCTCGCCCGAGATCGGTGCCAGCTTGGCCACGGCCAGGTCCGCCAGGGCGACCTTGAAGTGACCAAACATCGCGCCTGCATGCTCATCTAGCACCGCTTGCGGCGTGATATCCCCCAGCGCGGCATAAATGTTCACCAGGTTGCGGGCGTCCGGACGCTCCGCCAGCCCGTCGACCGCGTCAGGCAAGGGGTCGGGGTCTGTCTTGGCCTTGCGGATCTTCTTCGCGATGGCATCGGCGTCATCGGTCATGTTGATGCGCGTCTTTTCCACCGGGTCGGACTTCGACATCTTCTTGGTGCCGTCTTGCAGGTTCATCACCCGTGTGGCGGCACCTTCGATCACCGGTTCGGTGATCGGGAAGAAGTCCACGCCGTAGTCGTGGTTGAACTTCGCAGCGATGTCGCGGGTCAGCTCCAGATGCTGCTTCTGGTCATCGCCGACCGGCACATGGGTGGCGTGGTAGAGCAGGATATCGGCAGCCATCAGGGCAGGATAGGCGAAGAGGCCCAGGGACGCGCCTTCCGCGTCCTTGCCGGATTTGTCCTTCCACTGGGTCATGCGGCCCATCCAACCCATCCGCGCGATACAGTTGAAGATCCACGCCAACTGCGCGTGCTCGGGCACTTGGGACTGGTTGATCAGGATGGATTTCTCGGGGTCGATCCCGCTTGCGATGAAACCTGCGCATAGCTCGCGGGTGTTGTTGCGCAGCTCCTCTGGTGGCAGCAGGCGTGCCGTGATCGCATGAAGATCGACCATGCAATAGACCGTCTCGTGGGTGCCTGCATCCTGCATCTCCACGAACCGCTTGATGGCGCCCAGATAGTTGCCGAGGGTCAATCCGCCCGAGGGTTGAATGCCCGAGAAAACGCGGGGGGTGAACTGGGTCTCGGCCATTGGCTTGGTCCTTGAAATGCGCTGGCCCCACTGGCCATTTAGCGCCGACGGGCTTACCCATGGGGACCAGGATCGTCAACCAAAGGCCCGCGTCCATGGATCAGCACAACGTCTCGCCATTCAACGCGCTTCCGCCGGTGGTCATTGCCCTGGCGGTCGTGATTTTCGGGCTGGAGATGATGTTCCAGGCCGCCACGGCAGGCATGCTTGGCGGACAAGGCGGGATCGGCTGGCGTCTGGCCGCGATCCAGGATTATTCCGTTCTGAACGCCGTGTGGGACTGGATGATCGACACCGGTCAATTCCCGACAGAGCATTTGGTGCGCTTCATCGCCTATCCGTTGATCCACGGCAGCTTTGTCCATGCCGCTTTCGTGGTCGTGTTCATCCTTGCCCTCGGCAAGATGGTGGCAGAGGTTTACTCCGTGCTGGCCTTCCTTGCTGTCTTCTGGATCTCGGCCATCATGGGCGCCCTGGGGTTTGTCGTCCTGATGGACAGTGAGTATCCATTGGTGGGCGGCTATCCCGGCGTCTACGGGCTGATCGGCGCGTTCACGTTTTTGATGTGGATGCGGGCCGAGGCCCAGGGCTCGGGCCAATTCCGCGCCTTCGCCTTGATCGGGGCGCTATTGGCTATTCAACTGCTGTTCGGCCTTCTGAACGGTGAGTTCGGCAACGTCGTAGCGGATTTCTCGGGGTTTGTGACGGGCCTTGTCTTGTCGTTTGTCGTCAGCCCCGGGGGTTGGAGCAGAGTGCTGGCCCGGATGCGGCAGCGGTGAGAGGAAAGAACATGAAACACTTGGTATGGGCGGCATTGGCCGCGCTTCTGGCGGGGCCAGTTGCGGCGCAAAGCGCAGACGAGCTGCGCGCGCAGCTGACAGGCCAGGTGATGAGCCTGCGCGGCTACGATGATGCCCAGACCCCGACCGGGGAAACCGTGACCCTGCACCTTTTCGACAGTGGCGCGGCGCGGATCCGGTTCAACGCGTTTGAGGGCGACGAAGTGCAAGAGAATTGGGTGCTTTGGCGCGTCAGCCCGCAGGGGCAGTTCTGCACGACCTTTGCCATCCCCGATGCGGGCGGTGCGCTGCGCGCGGCGGACGAGGAAGATTGCCTCGACATTGCCGTGCGCGGCACTTCAGTGGGGCTGAATTTCTACGGCTCCACGGGGAACCTGGATCGCTACTCGGGCACGTTGCGACCGATGTGAGCGCTCAGCGCCCGCGCATGGTGCCGCGCAGCTCGCTTAGGCTGAACGCCCCGAAAAGGCGCGCAAAACCGAAGTAGCTGACGATGCCAAGCGCCACCAGAAGCGCCAAGGCCAGGTAGCGCAGGCCCGGCTCGCCCAGGAAGGGGCCGATCAACAGCTCGGCGCCGACAAGCACGATGCCCATGGCGATGGCTGCGGCGCAGATGCGCCAGATCCGGGCGCGGAAACGGTCATCGAACTGCGCCACATCGCCCAGGCCCGCGCGGCCCCGCGACAGAAGGCCCACCATGATCCAGGCGGCGACCGTAGTGCCGATGGCGGCCCCCAGGAACCCGATGGCCGAGGCGAGCCCAATGGCCACCACCGCGTTGACGACCATGGCCACCAGCGCAAAGCGGAACGGGCTGCGCGTGTCTTCGCGGGCAAAATAGACCGGTTGCAGCACCTTTTGCAGCACGAACGCGGGCAATCCCATCGCGTAGACCGTCAGGGCCAGAGCGGTGGCGGCGGTGTCGTCTGCGGTGAACTCACCGCGCTGAAACAGGACCGAGATCAACGGCACCGGGATCACCATCAGGGCCACGGCGGCGGGAATGGTCAGGGCCATCGCCAGCTCTCCGGCGCGCGACAGGGCGTGGCGGCCGCCTTCAGTATCGCCCGCGCGCAGGCGGCGCGACAGATCGGGGAGCAGCACGATGCCAATGGCGATGCCAACAACGCCAAGCGGCAGTTGATAAAGCCGGTCCGCGAAGCTGAGCCAGGCGATCGCGCCGTCAAAGAAGCTTGCGACCTGGCGGCCCACCAGCAAGTTCACCTGCACGACACCGCCCGCCAGCATGGCGGGCAAGGCGATCACGGCCAGTTTGCGCATGTCCGGCGTCAGGCGCGGCAGGCGGGGCCTGATCTTGTAGCCCGCGCGCGTGACCGCGAACCACACCAGCGCCATTTGCGCCACGCCCGCAATTGGCACGCCCCAGGACAGGGCCCGGCCATAGGCCTCGGCCGGGTCGGTGATATTGGTCATCTTGCCGTCCGGGGCCGTCCAGTAGACGGCCAGCATCACGCCCACGAGGATGATGTTGAGCAGGATCGGCGCGGCAGCGGCGGCGGCGAAACGGCCAATCGCGTTGAGCATGCCCGAGAACAGCGCCGCCAATGAGATGAACACGATGTAGACAAAGGCGATCCGCCCGAAGTCCACCGCCAGCGTGAACCGCGCGTCCCCCACAAAGCCGCTGGCCATGGCCAGGACCAGCGCGGGCATTGCGACCATGGCAACAACCGTGAGCAGGATCAGGATGGAGGCGAGCCCGGAAAAGGCATCCTGCGCAAAGCCCTGCGCGTCATCGCCGCCCTCCACCTTTTTGGAGAACAGCGGCACGAAGGCGGTGTTGAAGGCCCCCTCGGCGAAGAACCGGCGGAACATGTTGGGCAGGGAAAACGCCACCAGAAAGGCCTGCGCCACGGGGCCGGATCCCAGGAACGCCGCAATCAGGATATCGCGCACGAAGCCCAGTATGCGGCTGGCCATGGTCCAGAAGCCGACCGTGAAGAAGCCCGCAATCAGGCGGATCGGCTTTGGCGCGGTCGATTTTGGGCCGCCGGGGGGCCGAGGCGGGACGTGGAAGGGGTCGGTCTCGCTCATGCTCCGGCCCGTTCCGCGACCCGCGCGATGGCGTCGCGCAGCTTGCGTTCCAGCGCATCGCGCTTGCCCTCGGAATGCAGTTTCAGGCCGAACATATCCTTGACGTAGAAGGTGTCCACGACCTGCACACCGTAGGTCGCGATGGTGGCCGAGGCGATGTAGATATTCGACGCGGCCAGGGTTTTCGTCAGGTCATACAGCAGGCCCGGACGGTCGCGGGTATCAACCTCGATGATCGTGTAGATCTCGGACCCGTCGTTGTCGAAGGTGATCGTGGTCGGCACGTTAAAGGGACGCTCGCGCTTTTTGATCTTGTCGCGCTTCTCCATCGCTTCCGAGGCGACGACCTCCCCCTTCAGGGTTTTGCGGATCATCGTCGTCAGGCGCGGCAGGCGTGCCTTCTCGAACGGGGCGCCCTCACGGTCCTGCACCCAGAACACCGCCGTGGCGTAGCCGTCCTTGGAGGTGTAGGTGCGCGCGTCAACGACGTTGGCGCCAACCAGCGACAGGGCGCCCGACAGGCGGGTGAGGATGCCCGGGTGATCGGCCAGTGCGAAGCAAACTCGCGTGGCGTCGCGGTCTTCATCCTGCTTGGTGTCGATCTTGATCTCATCATCTTTGAGGCCGCTCAGCATCTTGGCGAAGGCCACCTGAGTGCCGAGGTCGAGGCCCTGCCAATAGGGGCCGTAGTGGCGGTCGACTTCGGCCTTGATCGCGGGTTTCGTCCAATCGCTGAGCGCCTCGCGCAGACGCTTCTTGGCCTCACCCTCCAACTGCCCGCGGTTGAGATCCTCAAGGCCCGTCTCCAGCGCCATGGCGGTGGACCGGTGGAGCGAGCGCAGAAGCGTCGCCTTCCAGTTGTTCCAGGTGTTTGGGCCGACGCCGCGAATGTCGCAGACCGTCAGCACGCAGAGCAGGTCCAGCCGCTCGCGGGTTTTCACGGCCTTAGCGAAGTCCCGCACCGTGCGCGGGTCCGCGATATCCCGCTTCTGGGCCATGTCGGACATCAGAAGGTGGTAGCGCACGAGCCATTCAACAGTCTCGCATTCCGCTGGCTTCAGGCCAAGTCGCGGGCAAATCGTACGTGCCATGCGGGCGCCCAGAATGGAGTGATCCTCGTTCCGGCCCTTGCCGATGTCGTGCAACAGGCAGGCGAGGAACAGCACCTTGCGGTTCACGCCGCGCTTGAGGATGCCCGAGACCAGCGGCAGTTCTTCCAGCAGCTCTTCCCGCTCGATCTGCGCGAGGGTGGAGACGACCTGAATGGTGTGCTCATCCACCGTGTAGCTGTGATACATGTTGAACTGCATCATCGCCACGATGGGCGCGAATTCCGGCAGGAAGGCGGCCAGAACGCCCAATTCGTTCATCCGCCGCAGGCCGCGTTCCGGGTTGCCGTGCTTCAGCATCACGTCAAGGAAGATGCGGTTGGCCTCGCGGTCCGTGCGCATTGCGTCGTCGATCAGGTCCAGCCTTGCCGAGACCTCTCGCATCGCATTGGGGTGGATCAAATAACCGGTGCGCAGGCCCTCTTCGAACAGGCGCAGGATGTTGAGGGAATCGTCAAAGAACGTCTCTGGCTCGGCAATGTCGAGCCGGTTTTGTGACACGACATACCCCGGTTTCAACTTCTTGCGGCGCGAGCGTCCGCGCAGGAACCCGAAGATGGCAGGGGCTTGTTTGACGTGGCGCGCCTCCAGCCCTGTCAAAAAGATCCGCGTCAACTCACCGACCATGGTGGCGTGGCGGAAGTAATCCTGCATGAAGTGTTCGACCGCGCGGCGACCCGAGTGGTCCTCATATCCGAGCCGCTGCGCCACTTCGACCTGCATGTCGAAGGACAGCAAGTCCTGTGCGCGCCCGGCGATCAGGTGCAGGTGGCAGCGCACGGCCCAGACAAAGCGTTCGGCGGCGTCAAAGGCGGCAAATTCCTCTGGCCGGAAGACATTGAGCTCGACCAACTCGCCCGCTTTCACCACGCCATGTTCATATTTGGCGATCCAGTACAGCGTTTGCAGGTCCCGCAAGCCGCCTTTGCCTTCCTTCACGTTAGGCTCCAGCATGTAGCGCTGGCCGCCCTGTTTCTTGTGGCGATTGGCGCGCTCTTCCAGTTTCGCCTCGATGAATTCGCCGATGGTGCCATTGAAAAGCTGTGCGCGCAGGGTGTCCTGCAATTCAGCCGCCAGCGCGGCGTCGCCGCTGAGGTGGCGCATCTCCAGGAAGGTGGTGCGGATGGTGTAATCTTCGCGCCCCAGGCGCAGGCAATCCTTGATGGTGCGCGAGGAATGCCCGACCTTCAGGCGCAGATCCCACAACATGTAGAGCGTGGATTCGATGATCGACTCGACTTTGCCCGTGACTTTCCAAGGACACAGAAACAGCAGATCCACGTCAGAGGACGGCGCCATTTCGGCGCGGCCATAGCCGCCGACGGCCATGACAGCAATCCGCTCGGCCTCGGACTGGATGTTGGTGGGGTGCAGGTAGGTTTGGGCGACGCGCAAGACCTCGATCACAAGGGCATCGGTCAAGAAGGCATAGGACCGGGTCGCGCGGCGTGCGGCGAGGGGTTGCGCCGCGACAGCCTCTGCCAGGGCGGCACGGCCGTGTTCTTGCGCTTTGGAGAGTTCCGCAACGGCTGCGGCGCGGATCGCGGCGGAACCGCTGGCCTGGGTGCAGGCTGCGTCTAGCCGCGCGGCCAGGGCCGCTTGATCAATGATCGCGTCGCCGGGCAGCAGAAGCGTGCCCGGGGAAGACGCGGCAGAGAGGCTGGGGTTTTGGTTTTGGGCAGGTGCGCGGTCAGAAACCGACACCGCCAAGACGTCTTGGGGCAGGGTCAATGACACTCACCTGTTGGTTGACGATCTCGGCCACGGCCAAAGCACGCTCGATTGTGCCATCGTTGAGGAAGCGGAACGCACCGCCCGCGCCGTCGATCTGGCCCGCTGCGACCAGGTCGACGGTGCCCATGCGACCCGAGGGGGCAGCGGCGGCAATCGCACGGATCGCGTCGTATCCCAGCCCGCCAAGGGCATGGGGCGCGCCCCCGTTGACGGCAGCATAGCGGCTGTTGAAGGCAGTGGCGGCGGCGGGATCAGGCAGGGTGAACCACCCACCTTGCAGGCCGGAGAATTCCAGTGTCGCCGGGGGCACGTCCCAGCGGGTCAGACCCATCAACTGCACCGCCGAGGTGTTGAGCCCGTTCTCTGGCAGCAGTTGCGCGAAAAGCGGCAGGGCGCCGGCACTGTCGGATGTCAGCAACACAGCATTTGCACCGCCCGAGCGCACGGCAGAGGTGACGTCCGGCACGACGTTCACAACGCCGATCTGGCTGAACTCGTAAGGGATGGTGGCGGCAATCGTCGCGCCCGAACGGGCAGCGGCCGTGCGCACGGCGTCGCGGGCGACTTCACCGGCAAGGTTGCTGGCATGAACCAGAACGATATTTCCCCGGCCCTGGCTGGCCGAATAGCCGACGATGCGGTTGGCGGTATTGGCGAACGTATAGCCCAGAACCAGCACGTTGCCGCCCGCAATCTCGGTGTTGTTGGAGAAGCTGAGCACCGCCACGTTGGAGTTTGCGACGGCAACGCCCACGGCAGCCGCAGCGTCCGAGCGCAGTGGCCCGACAATGACGTCAGCCCCGGCCGAGACGGCCTCTTGCGCGCGCGTGGCAGCGGTCGCGGCATTGCCCGCGGTGTCGTAGACGGTGATTTCAATCGTTGCATTGGCCGCGACGTCTGACGCCGCGAGCCGCGCCGCGTTCTCCAGGCTGCGGGACAAAAGCGCGTCCCCGCCCGAGCCGCTGACGGGCAGAAGCATGGCGACCTGAACGGTTTGGCCGACACGGGGACCGGCACCCAGGCCGATCGGGCCACCGCCGATCTGGCAAGCTGTCAGGACCAGAGACAAAAGAAGGGCCGTCAGAATACGAGCTGGGTTGCGAAGAATGCTGAAACCGGAAACCATAGAACGTAGGCCCTCCCCTTGAGGCGTAACATAGATAGACGTGGCGGGAGGCCCGCGAATGCACGCTACGGCGATTAACCGTTCAAGTAAACGTGGCAGCCAGAGCCGATTTGCCCTCGGCACGGCTAATGGACCGGATTGCCCTCGCAAGGCAATGGCGCAGATCACGCAAACGTCAGCTCCGGCGGAGGCACGCCCATGAGCGTGGCGCATTCAGTGGCGCCGGGCCTACATTTTGTGGCCACGCCAATCGGCTCGGCCCGCGATATCACCCTGCGGGCCCTGGATGTCTTGCGGTCGGCAGATGTGATCGCCGCAGAAGACACCCGCACCGCACGCAAGCTGATGGAAATCCACGGGGTTCCCGTGAACGGGCGCCCGATGATCCCCTATCACGACCATAACGGCGCCGAGGCCCGGCCCCGTATCCTCGGCGCTTTGGAAAAGGGCCTGTCGGTCGCCTATGTGTCCGAGGCCGGCACGCCCTTGGTGGCCGATCCCGGTTACCAATTGGGGCGCGCGGCGATTGACGCAGGCTTCGCGGTGTTCTCGGCCCCTGGCCCCTCGGCGGCACTGGCGGCCCTCACCGTTTCAGGCCTTGCCTCGGACCGCTTCCTGTTCGTGGGTTTTGCGCCAAGCCAGGCGGGGGCACGGGCGAAGTGGATCACCGGGCTTGATGCGGCAGGTGCCACAGTGATCGCCTATGAAAGCCCGAAACGCGTTCACCGATTGTTAGGTGAATTGTGCGAGATGTTGGGGGATGACCGAGAGGTGGCGATTTGCCGGGAATTGACCAAACGTTTCGAAGAGGTGGTTCGCGGAACCTGTGGGCAGGTCCGCGACCAACTGCAGGACAGGGTCTTGAAGGGCGAAATCGTGGTGGTGATTGGCCGCGCCGTAGCCCAGGCACCCTCGGCGCAGGACGTGGAAGCGGCCCTGCGAACGGCGATGGACACGATGCCCCTGAAGGCGGCCTCTGCCCAGGTGGCGGACGCGCTGGGGATGTCCAAGCGGGACGTGTATCAACTGGGCCTTCAGCTGAAAAACGGCGGCTGAAAGGACAACTTTCTTACCTGAAGGGCAAGGCCGCCGAGGATTGCGCGCTGCGCGTCTACCTTGATCACGGCCACAGGCTCGTGGCGCGCCGCTGGCGCGGCCCTGCGGGCGAAATCGATCTTGTCATGGAAAAGGACGGCGAGGTGATTTTCGTGGAAGTGAAAGCCTCTCGCACCCATGCGCAGGCGGCAGCAGCCCTCTCGAAGCGACAAATTGGACGGCTCTTGCGCTCGGCGGAGCACTGCCTTGGCTCTTTCCCGAAGGGTCTTGCGACGCCCATGCGGTTCGACGTGGCGCTGATTGATGGCCAGGGCCGGTTCGACGTGATCGTGAACGCCCTCGCCGCCTGAACAGCTCCGATCTGCCATTGCACCGGAAGGTTTGCCACGCCAAGTAGTGGAGAGAACAGAACCGGAGGGGCAGACATGCTGATCGCATTTCAAATGGATCCGATCGAGGACGTGGATATCGATGCGGATTCGTCTTTCCGCCTGGCGGAAGAAGCCCAAGCGCGGGGCCACGAACTGATCGTCTACACCCCGGATGATCTGTTTTACCGCGAAGACAAGGTTTACGCCCGGGCGCGGCGGATCACGGTGCAGCGGGTCAAGGGCGATCACGTGACAGCGCAGGCGCCCGAGATCGTGGATTTGGCCAGTGTTGACGCCATCTGGCTGCGCCAAGACCCGCCTTTTGACATGGGCTACATCACCACCACCCATCTGCTTGACCGGTTGCGCGGGCAGGTTTTGATCGTGAACGACTCGTTTTGGGTCCGCAATGTGCCCGAGAAACTGATGGTCCTCGACTATCCCGACCTCACGCCGCCCACAATGATTGCCCGCGACATCGACATACTGAAGACGTTCAAGGAAGACCACGGCGACGTCATTCTAAAGCCGCTTTACGGCAACGGCGGTGCGGGCGTGTTTCGTCTGACGCGGGAGGATCGCAACCTCAACTCGCTGCATGAGCTGTTCACCGGCATTAATCGAGAGCCGTTGATCATGCAGAAATTCCTGCCCGATGTCTCCGCGGGCGACAAACGGGTGATCCTGGTGGATGGAGAGCCCGTTGGCGGCATCAACCGTGTGCCCGCCAAAGGCGAAGTCCGCTCGAACATGCACGTGGGCGGGCGCCCGGAGCCGACGGCCTTGACCGAGCGCGAGCGTGAGATTTGCGCCATCATCGGCCCGCGCCTCAAGGAAATGGGCCAGATTTTTGTGGGCATCGACGTGATCGGCGGTTGGCTGACCGAGATCAATGTGACCTCGCCCACCGGCATCCAAGAGCTGGAGCGGTTCGACGGCGTCAACATCGCCGCCAAGATCTGGGAGGCGATTGAAGCGAAAGCCAAGGCATGAGCCTGCGGCTGTTGCTGCTGAACTTCGGGTGCCGGATGATCGGCAAAACGCGGCTGCGCTATGTCCAGAAACCCGGCAGCCAGCGTAAGGATTTTGAAATCGTCGGCACGTTGTTTGGGGGCCGCGGGCGTGGGCTGATCCAGCGGGATGAGCCCGGCACGCCGCCCCGCCGGATCGTGGCGCCCGAGGCGGGCGGCAAGGGCGTGGTGCTCTACTTCCACGGCGGCGGCTTCATCGTGGGCTCGCCGCAATCCCATATCGCGTTGATCCGAACGCTGTGTCGCCGCTCAGGCTGTCGCGTCGTGGTGCCGGACTACGCCTTGGGGCCAGAGTTTTTACTGCCTGCGGCCCAAGATGATGCCCGCCGCGCCTGGGATCAATTGATCACCGAGGACCTTGCCCCGTCAGACATCGTCCTGGCCGGTGACAGCGCGGGCGGAGGCATGGCGCTGTCGTTGATGGCCGAACTGGGCGCCGAGGGCTTGCGCCCGGCGGCCTGCGTTGCCTTCTGCCCCTGGACCGATTTGACCGGGTCCGGCGCGTCGATGGTCGAGAACGCGCGTCGCGACGTCCTGTTGCCCGCGGAACGCTTGCCGGATCTGATCGGCTTCGCAGCAGGCGACGCTGACCTGACCGACCCGCGCCTGTCGCCGCTTTTCGCGACCTTCGAGGACCCAGCGCCAACGCTGATCCAATTCGCCGAAACCGAAATTCTGCGCGACGACGCCCTGCGCATGGTCCAGGTGTTACGCAGCGCTGGAGGCAGGGTGGAGGTGCAAAGCTGGCCCCACGCGCCGCATACCTGGCAGGTGTTCGGCGCCGCCGTGCCCGAATCCCGTGAGGCGATCGCTAAAGCGGCGGTGTTTATCCGCGCTGCCCTAGACCTCGCGCGCGCCGATTAGGCGATACCCGACGGCCTCGGCAATGTGCGGGGTGCTTACGGTCTCATCCCCTTCAAGATCCGCAATGGTGCGGGCGAGACGCAGAACGCGGTGATACCCCCGCGCCGTCAGCTTGAACCTGTCGGCCGCTTGCAGGAGCAGGGCCTTGC
Source organism: Gymnodinialimonas sp. (assembly GCF_059726805.1). Classification (NCBI taxonomy): domain Bacteria; kingdom Pseudomonadati; phylum Pseudomonadota; class Alphaproteobacteria; order Rhodobacterales; family Paracoccaceae; genus Gymnodinialimonas; species Gymnodinialimonas sp. The sequence goes on along the minus strand of NZ_AP041059.1, from coordinate 4,036,531 downwards.
CTTCGGCATCGGGCGTTGCGATTTCATCCAGCAACGCGCCTTCCGCATCGGCATTGACCCGCGCGGGCACACCAAGCGCAGAGAAGCGCGCCGCCTGCACCTCGCGCGCCCGTGCAACACGCGTTGCGATCACCGCGCTGGTCTCGCCAGAGGCCGGCAGGTCGAGATCCGAATAGGCCACCGGGGGCACTTCGAGCCGCAGATCGAAGCGGTCCATAAGGGGGCCGGAGATCTTGCCCATGTAATCCTGTCCGCAGATCGGCGCGCGATTGCACGCGGCGTCCGCGTCGTAAAGGTTGCCACAACGGCAGGGGTTTGCCGCGGCGATCAGCAGGAAGCGGCACGGGTAGGTCACATGGGCATTGGCGCGCGCGACCACGACATCGCACGTCTCAATCGGCTGGCGCAGGGTTTCCAGCACCGCGCGAGGGTATTCCGGCATTATGGAGCAAGCTCACCAAATAAGGTTATAGACTAACCGTTAATTGGCCGATACTCATCCCACAGGCGAAAGACCTGGTCCGCCGTCACGAGAAACAGCAACCACGCTATGCGTTCATCGCCAAATCCATTCCTGATCAGGTCTGAAACTCCAGGCTCGCCGCGGAACAACAGCTGTGCGACAACGCATACCATGAATGTGTATGACGAGGCCGCTAGGCCTAAAACGCTAGCCAGCCTTCGTCGCGTGATCGCGCCTTTCGTGTCGCGATGGTAGCCCTTCTTAACCAGAAAAATTATTGCGATGGCCGCAACAGCGATAGACGCCTCGATGCATGCGACCCAAGCCCAAGGCCCTTCCAGCACTTCTAGTTGCTTAACTTAGTTTGATAGCGGCAACTATTGCGGACACAGCAGCGGCACCCACGACTGTTGAAGCAGTGGATTCCAGCAAATCAACGTACGAGCTAAGTGAGGACAGCAGAAAACCCCCGGCGGCAAACCAGATCACAAAAGTGAATACTGCATGCGTTCTCCGGTCAGGGTCACCGGAAATAACGTCTCGGTATGTATCAAGGGCTAGTCTCACATCCATACTCCCATTGTCTTGTCAATTACGTCACATTTGGTAAACAAATATGGCTTTTTTGGTCAATTCCGACTCATTTCATCAACTGATGTGTAAAATTTTACTTAACTGTGCTCAAGTAGAAACAAGAACCTTGCTTTGCAAGTTGAGGCTACTGGAGTGTGATCTCCACGCCTAATGCCTTCATGCATTGAAGCAAGAATGCAGCGCTAAAGCCACCACGGCTTATCTTGTTCGCCACGCCGCCTGAGCTCATATCCACACCTATGGCCGAGAGACGACGCGTAAGCTCTTCTACAGTCACCCCTTGATCAGCCATAGCCGAGCGAACCAGATCCTTGGCTTTGTCTTGAAACGCCTTGTTTACTGGACTTTCCTTACGGGGGGTCGGTTTTGGCGGGGCAGGCCGCGAGGCCTTATCCATAACATTCATTCGGCACCTATTGTTTCACCGTATATGGTGAATATAAGTGTTGACGGAGATTCTGTCCACTGGCATAACATACTCACCAAATAAGGTTAGTATCATGTCTCAACACTTCCTACTCTCACCTGCCGCCAAGACCCTCTCGCTAGTCAAGGTTATGCGCATGTCCGACGATGAAGCACGGGCGGCGTTCCGCAATATCCGTTGGGCCGATACCGATGGTGAGCCTTATTGCCCCAAGTGTGGCTGCATGGACGCCTATGACCTGGCGACCCGCCAAGTTTACAAGTGTAAGGGTTGCTCCAAGCAATACAGCATCACGTCCGGCACGATCTTCGCCAGCCGCAAGCTGGCAGTACGCGACATTCTCGCAGCGATCGCGATCTTCATAAATGGCGCGAAGGGCTACAGCGCTCTGCAACTATCTCGTGATCTTGCAGTCGATTATAAGACCGCGTTCGTGCTTCTGCATAAGGTGCGTGAAAGCATAGAGCTTGCCCGCGACAAGGGCGCGCTGTCTGGCAATGTTGAGGTAGATGGGGCCTACTTTGGTGGCTACGTGAAGCCTGCCAACGAAAAGAAAGATCGCAAGGACCGCCGAAAGAAAGCCCACCAGTCCGGCAAGCGCCAAAGCGTTATCGTCACCCGTGAGCGTGGTGGCATCACCCGCACCTACATCACCGCAACGGAAGCGGAAGGCGTGGCACACGTCGCAGCCAACGTTGAACATGGTGCAACGGTTCACGCTGATGAAGCCTCCCATTGGGATAAGCTGGCCGCTTACTTCCCGATAAAGCGCATCAACCACCAAGAGGCGTATTCCAAGGACGGAGCCTGCACCAACATGGCGGAAAGCTTCTTTAGCCGCCTGCGCCGCGCTGAGGTTGGGACTCACCACCACATCGCGGGCAAGTATCTGGACCTCTACGCCTCTGAAATGGCATGGCGTGAAGATTGCCGTCGTGAGGCCAATGGCCACCAATTCGCGATGGTGATGGGCGCTGTAGCCGCCGCGCCTCAGTCACGCCGCTGGTGCGGGTACTGGCAGCGGCGAGCCTAACTTGAAAGAAAGTCTTTAAGAGCGGCAATCTTCTTCTCAAGCTTAGTAAGACCCTCAAGGTCCAATAGGGCGGAAACCTGAACGGTATCTCCTGTGATTTGAGCATTGATCTTGTTCAACTCGTCAGGAACTGGCGCAGCGGCGGGCTGAATGGTGGTTGAATGTGAGGCAATCACTTGATTATTCTCCATATTTTCAATCTTCACCTCCGATTCTGGGCCATCTGGGCCATGGACGCCATCACTTTCGAATGCGCCGGAATGCTCCATGTATCGCGCGGTTTCTAAGTAAGCCTTTGCGACCGGATTGATAGCGCGATCGAGAAACTCCTCTCTCATTAGCCATGATTTTAGAGCGGCCTCGGATGGCGTTCCGTCCGGGAATCGGTCTCTGATCTGCTGAAACACAACAGGCTGCAAGCCCGCCGTTCTGAGGGCCTCCCGGCGATCATCTTCGCTATCTGGATGAAGGATATCCACCAGCACTTGCGTTACACGAAGTTGCCCCTTGCCAGCCTTTTCAACAAGTCCGTAGTGAGCAAGCGTCGCCAAACTCTTTCCCGCCGCGCCGCTTAGCCCACTGTACCCGATGTGTTGCGCGGCAACTTCTCGATCGATCTCATTTTTTCTATCTTTTTCAAATACTTGTGATGCCATTTGGATGGCTTTCTCAAGCGGAAAATTTGGATAGGCCGGACTATGTTTCTGGGTCATTGCTGCGCTCCACCATGAATGCTTCTTCTGCACTCGTATCACGAGCATTCACCGCAAGCAATTAGATAGCGCATTGGGGCAATCAGATGCTTGACCGTCGATTGGAATCGCCTATGGTGTAACTCACTGCCAGACCCACAACATTTGGGCCAACCAGCGGGGGTTATGAAGATGGGGCAAATATAGAGGTGCCCATCTGCAAGGCGTTCGAGCGTCGAGCAGATGGGGCTTAAGGGGATCGGGGCAGTCGCCCCGGTCTCTCAACATTCATTGACCGTGATGCGGACAATACAACAATTGAACGATGGTTCATTTCGGTGAATCCGTCAACCGCAGATCGGTCACAGCCAAGGAAATAAGGCTATGAAAGACCGAAAAGTGACTGCCGAAATGGCAGCGATCATCAAACTCGCAAGAGCTTTGAAGATCAACTACTCGATTATCGCCAGCTATCTGGTGATTAACCAAGGCCGCATCGCGGACGTGATGAAGGGGCGCTTGCACCCGAACGTGCCGCCTGCAAACGACTTGCCGGACGACTTCCCGGTAGCGGCGTAAGAAATGGAGAGGGCGGCTCATTGGTCGCCCTCTTTCAATTTCCACAGTTTGTACGGCCCGTTCTCGCCGTGATCTTTGGTCCAGCCCACGTCTTCGATCAGACCTTGGTTCACGCAGGACTTTATACAGGCCCCAATGCGCTTACGCAGTATGCTCAGGGTGGCCTCGTCAACCGCAAGGCCCCTGTCAGCCGCCCACGCCTCAGTAATCTGGCGAGACGTGAGCGGCTTCGCACTGTCGCGGAAACACCCTAGAACAAAACGCTTAACACTTCCCTTCTGGGCGCGGTGCTTCACCACATATTCCTTTATGGCGTAAGTGTCGGCGTCTGGATCAAACAGTCGGATAGAGGCGTCCAGGTGGTCTATGTCCACCGTCAGCTTCTTAATCTCAGCCTTGTAGCGGTCGCGCAGCGCGGATAGCTCAGCGTGCTTTGCGACAAGGCCCGATACAGTGTTCGGGCGTTCGTATTCGATACAATCTTTCATGGCGTGAAAGTACATCACCATATGCGGTTAGTCTATAACCTTATTTGGTGAGCTTGCTCCATAATGCCGGGGTATTCTGGCAGCTCATCCAGGAACAGAACGCCGTTGTGGGCCAGGCTGATCTCTCCAGGTTTCGCGCCGCGTCCGCCGCCGACGATTGCGGGCATGGACGCCGTATGGTGGGGCGCCCGGTAGGGCCGCGTCCGCGAAATGCCGCCTTCGTCCAGAAGGCCCGAAAGGGAATGGATCATCGACGTCTCTAGCGCCTCTGCGGCCGACAGAGCCGGCAGGATGCCGGGTAACCGAGCGGCCAGCATCGATTTGCCGGAGCCCGGCGAGCCCACCATCAGCAGGTGGTGCCGCCCCGCCGCTGCAATCTCCATTGCCCGTTTCGCCCGTTCCTGGCCGCGCACTTCTGACAGGCATTTCGGGCCGGGGTCGGCGGCAACCTCGCCGGGTTTTGCAGGCTCAAGCGGTGCGCGATCAGTGAGGTGCGCGATCAGATCGCCCAGGGACGCCGCTGCAAAGACGGGCGTGGCCCCGACCCAGGCCGCCTCGGCGCCGCAGCCCAACGGGCAGAGCAGCGTGCGGTTGTCCTCTCCCGCCGCCAAAGCCGCAGGTAACGCGCCCAGAACGGATACCAAACGCCCGTTGAGGGATAGCTCGCCCAGGGACAACGCGCCCTCCACCCGCTCTTTCGGTAAGATCCCAAGGGCCGCCAACAGGGCCAAGGCAATCGGCAGATCGAAGTGAGATCCCTCCTTCGGGATATCGGCCGGTGACAGGTTCACGGTGATCCGGCGCGACGGAAGAGCGATGGCCATGGCTTGCAAGGCCGTGCGCACCCGCTCGCGCGCCTCGGACACGGCCTTGTCGGGCAGGCCGACGATGGCGAAGCCCGGCAAGCCTGCGGTGACGGCGCATTGCACCTCGACCCGGCGGGCATCAAGGCCCTCGAACGCCACGGTGTGGGTCAGGGCGAGGGCATCTGGGCTGGCAGCTTCAAACATGCAACCAACCCTGTCGCCATAACGGTTAGCGAATGGTTAACGGCACCCGGAAAATGCTAATCAAAGGTCGGAAACGGGACCCGCTTTAAGGGCGCTTGGTCGTACTTGGCGATTTCTTGCGTTTCCTTCATGCCCGCGGTGCGCCATTCGACGAAGGACGGGTGGGTCACGATGGCCTTGGCATAGGCCTGCGCGGTGTCAGACATCGGCAGCCCATAGGTCAAAAGCCGCGTGGCCAGGGGCGCGTAGAAGGCATCGGCGAGCGTGAAGTTGCCGTAGAGGAACGGCCCGCCGGAGCGGTTAATGGCACGCGCCATGATATCCTCAAACCGGGCGACGTCGGCCAGGACGGCATCGGAGGGCTCAAACCCGGCCCAGGCGGTGCGCAGGTTCACGGGGCAGGCGGCGCGCAGGGCTTTGAAACCATCATGCATCTCGGCGATGATCGACATGGCTTCTGCCTTCTCCACGGCATCCGCAGGCATGACGCCCCGATCCGCGAAGGTTTGCGACACATGCCAAAGGATGGCCATGGAATCCGTCAGCATCCCGCCCTCAGGCGTGCGTGCGGCGGGCACGGTGCGCGCCGCGCCGAAGGCTGCGACGTCCTCGTAGAACGTGTCGCCATAGATCTCCACCTTGTGGAGGTCTACCGGGATGTCGAAAGGGGCGAAGCACAGCCAGCCGCGCAGGGACCAGCTGGAGTAGGACTGCTGTCCGATAAGAAGATCATATGTCATGGCGGCAGTTAGGCGCGGGGCGCTGGCGGCGTCAATTGAAAGGCTCTGATGGAGGAGATCAAGGCCGCTGATCAACGTCCTTGATCACGGGTTATGGTTGACGGACGCCAACGCCCATTCCGCCCCGTCGAAGTGCAGCTCGGACACCGAAAGCGGGTCAATCTTCTGGGCGATCATTGCTTTGGGGTCCTGTCCGATCAGCGCACCGATCTGGCAGAGGATCGTGCCAAAATGCGCCACGACGATCAGATCACCCTGCTGCGCCGCCATATGACGCGCAATCGCGGCCCCCACGCGTCTTGCCACGTCGTTCCAACTTTCACCGCCCGGCGGTGTCACGTCGCCGGGATCATCCCAGAAGGCGCGGCTCAGGATCGGGTCGCGCTCGCCCACGGCCTCGAACCCCATGCCGTCCCAAACCCCGAAATCGAACTCGCGCAGGTCGGCGTCGTGGGGCAGGCGCGGGCGGTCCCCGGCGATGGCATCTGCGGTGGCAACGCAGCGGATCAAGTCGGACGAGACGATTGGCGCGCCGAGCGGCAGGTGATCCCGCATCCGCGCCACGGCGGCGGTGTCCGACAGGTCCGCAGGAACATCGCGCCAGCCGGTGAAGACCGTCTGGTGGGTCGGCCCGTGGCGGATCAGGAAGAGGCGTCTCACCAAGGGTCATCCACATCATCAAGCTGCGGTTTCCCCTTCAGCACATGGGGCAGACCGGCTGTCACATGGACCACAAGATCGGCTTGCGCCGCGAGCCGTTGGTTCACCTCGCCCTGGGCGCGTTGAAACGCGCGGGCCAGCGCGTTCTCGGGCACGACACCGCCCGATACGTCGTTGCTGACCAGCACAACCGGGGCGCGCATCTGGATCAGCACATCCAGCAAGGTCTCCAGCTCTTCATCCCAATCACCGTCGTCGATCATCAGGTTTGTCAGCCAGAAGGAGATGCAATCCAGCAGCACGACCTCTCCGGCCTCAATCCTGGCCAAGGCGTTGGCGGTTTCATGGGGCGCTTCCATGGTGCGCCACCCGTGACCTGAACGTTTCGCACGGTGCGCGGCAATTTTCTCATTCATCTCGCCGTCATGGGCCTCGGCGGTGGCGATGTAGACTTTGGCCAAGCCACACTGGCGCACCATGCGTTCGGCAAAGGCGGATTTGCCGCTGGAGGCACCACCAAGAACAAGGCTGAGGGGGGGCAGGCGCAATTTTATGTCCCTACGTGTGATCCAAACGGTTGAACCCTGCGTAACACATATGAACGCGCGGTAAACGCGTCTCGAAACAGAGTAAGAAAACCGGGGGTCGTTATGGCATTTGATATGGGTGGAGAACACAACCTGTCACGTCGCGCGATGAAGGCGGAGTTGTTGGATGCAGAAACGGAGTTGCGGCTGGCCTATGCCTGGCGCGACGAACGGTGCGAGGAAAGCCTGCACCGCCTCGTGACGGCCTACATGCGGTTGGCCATTTCGATGGCGGCAAAGTTCAAGCGTTACGGCGCGCCGATGAACGACCTGATCCAGGAAGCAGGCCTTGGCCTGATGAAGGCCGCCGACAAGTTTGACCCGGACCGTGGCGTGCGCTTTTCGACCTATGCCGTGTGGTGGATCAAGGCGAGCATCCAGGACCATGTGATGCGCAACTGGTCGATGGTGCGCACTGGATCCACGTCTTCCCAGAAGTCCCTCTTCTTCAACATGCGCCGTGTTCAGGCCCGGCTGGAGCGCGAAGCGATGAAGACCGGCGAGACGCTGGACAAGCATCAGTTGCGCCAGATGATCGCCACCGAAGTGGGCGTGCCGCTGCATGATGTGGAGATGATGGAAGGCCGCCTGTCGGGGTCGGACTATTCGCTCAACGCCACCCAATCTGCCGAGGACGAAGGCCGCGAATGGATCGACACGCTGGAAGATGACGGCGAGCAGGCCGAACACATCGTGGAGCACTCCCATGACACCGCGCAGTTGCGCGAATGGTTGATTGCTTCGATGAATGCCCTCAACGAGCGCGAGCGTTTCATCGTCCGCGAGCGGAAGCTGCGCGAAGATCCCCGGACGCTGGAAAGCCTGGGCACGGAACTGGGCCTCTCGAAAGAGCGTGTGCGCCAGCTTGAGGCCGCCGCCTTCGCCAAAATGCGCAAGACGCTGGAAGCTCAATCGAAGGAGGTTCGGTCATTCCTCGCCGTTTGATTTACCACGCGCCCCTGGCGCTTCTGGCCGGTCTTTTTGTCGTCACGCTGATGGTTTCGCCGCCCTCCGGCGCGTCGGTCGAAAGGATGTCCAGCATGATTGTGTCCGAATAACCCCTTCACACTGGGACCAAGCCGTCCCACATGGACGGGATGGCATCGCGGAAAACCAACAAGATCGTCAACGCCCTCGCCCTTCTGGTCGGGGGCGTCTGCGTGTTCGTCGTGGCGGCGATCTCAACGCTGATGTCCGCGCCGCAGCTTGCCTTTGCCCATTCCGCCGGGGACGGGCGGATCATGTTCCACGCCACGGAACCCCTGTCCCAAGAGGCCGCCCTGCGCGCGGGCGCCGAGGCCTGGGCCGCCATGCAGGACACGCCGTTTGGGCAGCCGGACCACCAGATCGACGTGTATGTGACCGGGGGCCGCGGATGGCGGCACCAGGTGTTCTTCCGGCCCGCTCTTTGGGCCGGCGGTTTGACCTATCCGATCCTGTCGACGCAGATGATGTTTCTGCGTGACGTCGACCTGGAGGCCGGGCGACTTATCGGCAGCGAAGGCCCGATCCCAGATCCGCGCGATTTGACCTATTACCTTGTGCACGAAATGACCCATTTGCGCCACGCAGAGGAACTGGGCCGGATCCGGTTCCTGCGCACGCCGCATTGGGTGCGGGAAGGCATGCCGGATGTCGCCGCCCTGGGCCTGGCCGAGCCTGCGTTGATGGCGGCTGCGATGGCGGGCGAAGCCTTGCCGCGGGACCGCTTCGGTTCCTACCCCATCGAACGGGCCTGCGTCACGATGGTTCTGGCCCAACCCGGCATGACGATGGAGCGCCTCCTGCATCTGAACGCGCCGATGCGCGACCCGCGCAGTTGCATGACACTGCCGCCCGCCTTTTCCGATTGAAGGGCGCGGGCGGCGCGCCTACCGTGTGGGCGCTTTAGCGCGGGGACGGACATGCTGACAGGCAAGCGGATACTTCTGATCATCGGCGGCGGGATCGCGGCCTTCAAGTCTTTGGACCTGATCCGGCGTCTGCGCGATGAGGGGGCTGTGGTCGTGCCGGTGCTGACGAAAGCGGCGGAGGAGTTCGTGACGCCGCTGTCGGTGTCTGCTTTGGCGGCGCAGAAGGTCTACCGCGATCTGTTTGACCTGACTGACGAAGCCGAGATGGGGCATATCGAACTGTCGCGCGCGGCGGATCTGGTCGTGGTTGCGCCTGCGACGGCGGATCTGATGGCCAAGATGGCGGGGGGGCATGCGAACGATCTGGCCTCAACGCTGCTGATGGCCACCGACAAACGCGTGCTGATTGCGCCCTCGATGAATGTGCGGATGTGGGAACATCCGGCGACCCAAAGAAACCTCGCGGCGTTGCAGGGCGATGGCGTGATGGTCGCAGGTCCGGATGAGGGCAATATGGCCTGCGGCGAATTTGGCCCCGGCCGGATGTCTGAGGTGCCTGATATCATTGGCGCCATTGGGGCGGCATTGGGTGACGGCCCGTTGAAGGGGCGTCATGTGATTGTAACCTCCGGCCCGACCCATGAGCCGATTGATCCGGTGCGCTACATCGCGAACCGCTCGTCCGGGGCTCAGGGGACGGCGATGGCAGCGGCGCTGCGTGATCTGGGCGCACGGGTGACGTTTGTGACGGGACCAGCGGATGTTCCGCCCCCAGCGGGGGTCGCCGTCGTGAAGGTTGAGACAGCGCGTGAGATGCAGGCGGCGGTTCAGGCTGCACATCCCGCCGATGCGGCCGTCTTTGCTGCTGCGGTGGCCGATTGGCGGGTGGAAAATGCCAGCGGCTCGAAGATGAAGAAGGATGGCTCGGGCAATGCGCCCGCTTTGGAGTTCGCGGAGAACCCGGACATCTTGGCGGGGGTGTCGCAGATGGGCGAGGGGCGGCCCCGGTTGGTCGTGGGCTTTGCTGCGGAAACCGATGACGTGATCGCTAACGCGACTGCCAAGCGGGCGCGGAAGGGATGCGACTGGATCGTGGCCAATGATGTCTCCGCCGCGACGGGGATCATGGGCGGGCAAGAGAACGCGATTGTGCTGATTGATGATGACGGCGCGGACGTGTGGCCTAGATTGCCGAAGGAAGAGGTCGCCCGGCGGCTGGCGCTGCGCATCGCGGAGACGATTGGTGCGGGTTGATAGCGTTGGGATTGAGTTTTCCTGGCAAGATGAAAGAGGAAGCGGCGCGTGCGGATCGAAGTGATGCGAGAAGAATGGGCCGACACGGAGGTTGCCCTGCCGAATTATGCCACGGCGGGCGCGGCTGGGGCTGATCTGCGTGCCAATTTTGAGCATCGCGAAGAGGTCGTTTTGGCGCCTGGCGCGCGGGTTCTGGTGCCGACCGGTCTGCGTGTGGCGATCCCGGAGGGGTATGAGATGCAGATCAGGCCGCGCTCTGGCCTGGCTTTGAAGCATGGTGTGACATTGGCCAATGCGCCCGGCACCATCGACGCAGATTACCGCGGTCCGTTGGGTGTGATCCTGATCAACCTGGGGCAGGAGCCTTTTGCGATCGTCCACGGCGCACGGATTGCCCAGGCGGTTGTGGCACCTGTGGTGCAGGCTGAATTTGACGTCGTCGACGCCTTGGATGCCACGGACCGGGGCGCGGGGGGCTTCGGCTCGACGGGGACGCGCTGATGCTATTCGTTCTGATCCTTGCCGGGGTCCTTTGGGGCATCGGCCACGTGATGAAGGTGCCGGTGGCGGCGCGTCTGAACATGCTGGGGCTCCTCTACGTGGCCGTTCTGGCCGTGCAACTGGCGTTGCCTGACGGGCATCCGTTGCGCGAAATGACCGGCGGCTCGGTCGCATTGTGGTTGCTGTTGGGCGGCGCCTTGGTGCTGGTCCTGGCCTATCGCGCGCTGCTGGTGCGCCTGCGGGGCCGCGCCGAGGGGATCGAGGCCGCGCGAGAGGCGGAAGCGCCGGCGCCCTCTGGCCCCTTCCTTGACGTGGAGTTGGAGCGCTATGCGCGCCACATCACCCTGCCAGACATCGGTGGCGACGGGCAGTTGGCACTGAAGAACGCGAGCGTGCTGGTGATTGGGGCGGGTGGCCTCGGCTCTCCGGTGTTGTTGTACCTGGCGGCGGCGGGGGTCGGGCGGATCGGGGTGATTGATGACGATACGGTCAGCCTGTCGAACCTGCAGCGTCAAGTGATCCACACCGACGCGCGCAGTGACATGGCCAAGGTCTTCTCGGCGGAAATCGCGATGAAAGCGCTGAACCCCCATGTCGAGGTGCGGCCCTACAACCGGGCCCTGACGGCAGATATCGCGGAAGGGCTGTTCGCGGAATATGACCTGATCGTCGACGGCACCGACAGTTTCGCCGTGCGCGAGATGGTGAACCGCGCCGCCGTGGCGGCGGGACGGCCCTTGATTGCGGGCGCGATTTCGGCATGGGAGGGGCAGGTGACCCTATATGATCCCGCAGGCGGCGCGCCCTGTATGGCCTGCATTTTCCCGGACGCGCCCGCGCCCGGACTGTCGGCGACCTGCGCCGAGGCGGGCGTGGTCGGCGCGCTGCCGGGCATCATCGGGTCGATGATGGCGCTGGAGGTCATCAAGGAGATCACAAGCGCTGGAGAGGGCCTGCGCGGTCGGATGCTGATTTACGACGCACTCCACGTGGAAACCCGCGTGATTGCCGTGCAGCGCCGCGCCGATTGCGCGGTTTGTGGCGGCGATTAAGCTCGGGGCTGGACGGCGCGCCCGGGCACGCCATACTGGCCGCAATCAATAGGGAGCTTGCTATGACTCGTTTTATCGCCGCAGCCTTGGTTGCCATGATGCCGCTGACCGCCGCCGCCGACGGGCATCTGCCCGACCTGGGCGGCCAGGAAATTGTCGTGGTGACGGAAAACGCCTACCCGCCACTGCAGTTCATCGACCCGGTCTCGGGCCTCGCCATCGGGTGGGAATATGACGCGCTGGAGATCCTGGCAGAGCGGCTGAACTTCACGCCGGTGATCGAGAACATCAGCTGGGATGCGATGATCCCTGCGGTGTCCGGCGGGCAGTACGACATGGGCATGACCGGGATCACAATCCGCGAGGATCGCGATGAATTGGTCGATTTCTCCGTGCCTTACATGGTCAGCCAGATGCGGATGCTGGTCGCCGCCGATGAAACGCGCTTCACCGATGCTGAAAGCTTTGCCGCTGACGAAGACCTGCTGATCGGCACGCAAGCCGGCACGACGCCGTTCTACGTGGGCGTCTACGATGTGCTGGATGGCGACGAGGCGAACCCACGCCTGGTGCTGCTGGAGACGATCCCCGCCGCGATCCAGGCGCTGATGACCGGCGATGTGGACATGGTGCTGGCCGATAGCGCCGGGGGGCAGGGCTATGTCAGCGCCAACCCCGACCGCCTGCAAATGATTGGTGAGCCCTTGGGGACCGAAGAGTTCGGCTTCATCTTCCCCAACGACAGTGAGCTGGTTGCCGCCATCGACGCGGGCCTTGAAAGCATGCGCGAGGATGGGACGCTGGCTGAATTGGATCAGCGCTGGTTTGTCGACTACGCCCTTGGTCAATAACGAAAATCTGGCGCGCCGGATGGTTCTGGCGCGCCGCCCCTGATGCTCTCCCGCTCCCCCCAGGACAAGGATTTCCCGTGGTGGCTCGTCGCGTTGGCGGGCTTTGCGCTCTATGCCGTCTGGCAATTGTGGACCAGCGAGATCTACTGGCAGGTGCTTACGACGTTGCGACGGGGCATCTGGATCACCGTGATCGTGACATTGGTGGGGTTTGCGACGGCCAGCCTGATGGGCCTGGGCCTGGCGCTGATGAGCCTGTCACGTAGCCTGATCCTGCGCCAGATCGCGCGGTTCTATATCGAGGTCGTACGGGGCGTGCCGATCATTGTCTTGTTGCTCTACGTCGCCTTCGTATTCGCGCCGGGTATGGTCGTGGCCTATAATTGGATGGCAGAGGCGGTGGGCTTGGAGACAATCCGGACGAGGGATTTCCCTCTTCTGTGGCGCGCGGTGATCGCTTTGGCGGTGGGGTATTCCGCTTTCATCGCCGAGGTCTTTCGGGCCGGGTTGCAATCGGTCGATCCGGGCCAGATCGAGGCCGCGAATGCCTTGGGGTTGAACCGGTGGAACCGGTTCAGGCACATCATCTTTCCCCAAGCGATCCGTACGATCTTGCCTCCCTTGGGCAATGATTTCGTGGCGATGGTGAAGGATTCCTCGCTGGTCTCGGTCCTGGGGGTGTTGGACGTGACGCAGCTTGGCAAGGTGACGGCGGCGTCGAACTTCCGGTATTTCGAGACCTATAATGTGGTGGCGCTGATCTATCTGTCGATCACCGTGACGTTGTCGATCCTGCTGCGGCGGATGGAGCAGCGGATGCGGCAGGGGGAGCGGCGGTAGTTGCGCCTGCGGCGCAAGCGAGAGACGCTGTCTCTCGCGCTCTCTGGGATATTTGAGAACGGGGAAGGGGTGTGGGCGCGCCCGATTGGCCCTATGTGTGGGTGCAAAGGAGATTTCGCCATGACAAATGCGCTGTTGGAAACCTGGGATACGCCTTTCGAGATGCCGCCGTTTGAGCGGATCGGTGACGCGGATTTCGCGCCCGCGCTCGACGCTGCGCTGGACGAGGGGCGCGCGCGGATCGCGGCGATTGCGGATCAGGATGCGGCGCCGACGTTTGAGAATACGGTCGAGGCGCTGGAGCTGGCGGATGCCTTGTTGGACCGGGTTGCGGGGGTGTTTTTCAACCTGGCGGGCGCCGATGCGACGCCGGAGCGCGAGGCTTTGCAACGGGACTATGCGCCAAAGTTTGCGGCGTATTCCTCGGAAATCACCAATAATACCAAGCTGTTCGCTCGGATTGATGATCTGTGGGAGCGCCGGGACACGCTGGGATTGACGGCTGAGCAGGCCCGGGTGCTTCATCTGACGCACCGGTCCTTCGTGCGCTCGGGCGCGGCCCTTGAGGGGGCCGAGGGCGCGCGGTTGACGGAGGTGAAGTCTCGGTTGGCGGTATTGGGCACGGCGTTCATGCAGAACCTTCTGGCCGACGAGCGCGCGTGGTTCATGGAATTAGCGGAGGGCGATCTGGAGGGCTTGCCGGACTTCGTCGTTGATGCGGCCCGCGCGGCGGGAGAGGAGAAGGGCGCAGGCGCCCCGGTGGTGACACTGTCGCGGTCCTTGATCGTGCCGTTCCTGCAGTTTTCGCCCCGTCGGGATTTGCGTGAGAAGGCCTATAAGGCCTGGGCCGCGCGCGGGGCCAATGGCGGTGAAACCGACAACTTGGGGATCGCGGCGGAGACGCTCGCGTTGCGGGAAGAGCGCGCCAAGCTGTTGGGTTACAAGGATTTTGCGGCCTACAAGCTGGAGACTGAGATGGCCGGATCGGCGGATAACGTCCGCGATCTGCTGATGGCCGTGTGGGAGCCCGCGAAGGCGCAGGCGGAGGCGGATGCCGAAAAACTGGCCGCGATGATGGCTGACGATGGGGTGAATGGCCCGTTGGAGCCATGGGATTGGCGCTATTATTCCGAGAAGCGCCGCAAGGCCGAGCATGACCTGGATGAGACGGCGCTGAAGCCGTATCTGTCGTTGGACGGGATGATCGCGGCGGCGTTTGCCTGCGCGAGCCGGCTGTTCGGGTTGGAGTTCACGGCGCTCGACATCCCGCTTTACCATACCGATGCGCGGGCCTGGGAGGTCACGCGGGGCGGGCAGCATGTGGCTGTTTTCATTGGGGATTACTTCGCGCGCGGGTCCAAACGCTCTGGCGCGTGGTGCTCGGCCATGCGGTCGCAAAAGAAGCTGGGTGGCGATACGCGGCCCATTGTGGTGAACGTCTGCAACTTCGCCAAGGGCGACCCGGCTTTGTTGTCTTATGACGATGCGCGGACGTTGTTTCATGAGTTTGGTCACGCGCTGCACCAGATGCTTTCAGATGTGACCTATGGGTCGATTTCCGGCACCTCCGTGGCACGGGATTTTGTGGAATTGCCAAGCCAGCTTTACGAGCATTGGCTGGAAGTGCCTGAAGTTCTTGAGGAATTCGCGGTTCACGTCGAAACCGGAGAGCCGATGCCGAAGGCCTTGCTGGACCGCCTGTTGGCCGCGCAGACCTATGATATGGGCTTCTCGACGGTGGAATATGTCGCCTCTGCGCTGGTAGATCTGGATTTCCACGACGGGAACGCGCCGGGTAACCCGATGGAATCGCAGAAGAAAACACTGGAGCGCTTGGGGATGCCGCGCGCGATTGAGATGCGGCACCGCACGCCGCAATTCGCCCATGTCTTCGCGGGCGATGGCTATTCCAGTGGGTATTACAGCTACATGTGGTCTGAGGTGATGGACGCAGATGCCTTTGCTGCCTTTGAGGAGGCGGGGAGCGCCTTCGACCCAACCCTTGCCAAGTCGTTGGAAACGAACATTCTTTCTGCGGGCGGCAGCCAGGAGGCGGATGTGCTTTACAAGGCGTTTCGGGGCCGGATGCCGGGGGTGAAGGCTCTTCTGAAAGGCCGTGGGCTGGACCGCGTAGCGTGAGGCGTGCGGTGGGTTGAAGCCCGGTCTACAGAGGCTCGGGGTATATCAATGATATATCAATTCTGCGCACCGCCGGTGCCGCCGCGGGTATATCAATCGTAAATCAATTTGAAAAAGGCCTCGGGCGAGGTCAGTCGAAGGTCTCGCCCGGTTCCACCCCCCAGAGGGCGGAGGCGTCGACCCAGCCCTCGAACCCGCCGACTTCCATTCGGCACCAACCGGGCATGCATTCCTCCAGCCGTCCGGTGACGCCAACCTCGGCATGGGCGCGGATGTTGGAGCCGGTGTCGGGGCGCGCGTAAAGCGGTAGCATGTCGGCCTCGACAATCGCCGACCGCGCGCCGGACAGAAGCGAGTAATGCATCCAACCGCCCGCGCCATCGCGATCCACCACGCGGCGCCAATGGCCGTGTTCGGCGACGATCATCATTGGCATGTGACGGCGCGTGAAGACCCAGTCAATGCGGTGCGACCGTGACGGACCGCGCCGGGCGTTGCCCTCGGTCGCGCGCATGGTGACGTAGCGGGGCAAGGGAAAGCCGGTGACGGGCCCGACCCGCGCCTGGGACGCGGCATCGGGCACCTCGGAGGGCGCCTCGGTCTGGGCGATGGCGGGCGCGGCGAGGGCCGCGAACAAGGTGAAAAGGCCGATCAGAATGATCCGCATGGGTGCTGCCTCGATCCTGGGGGGAAGTGTCCCCGGGGTGTCCTCAATTGTTCCCGCGATCTTGCGCCTCGGGTAACGATGGGAGAGTGTCACGAGGACAGGTGAAAATCCACAAGGCGGAGCCCACAGATGCCATCTCAGCGATTAAGTGTTGTCGTTACGCGACGGTTGCCCGAAGCGGTGGAGACGCGGATGAGCGAGTTGTTCGACGTGGAATTGCGCGAAGATGACCGCCCGATGACCCGGGAAGAGCTGGTCGCGGCGATGAAACACGCCGATGTTCTGGTGCCCTGCATCACCGACGTGATCGACGGCAGCATGCTGGCCCAGGCGGGCGAGCGGCTGAAGTTGATCGCCAATTACGGCGCGGGGGTGGACCATGTGGATGTCTCTACGGCGCGGCAGCGGGGCGTTTTGGTCAGCAACACGCCGGGGGTGATGACGGACGACACGGCGGATATGGTCATGGCGCTGATCCTCGGCGTGCTGCGCCGCGTGCCCGAGGGCATGGCGGTGATGCAGGAAGGCAATTGGGCCGGATGGGCGCCCACGGCCTTCATGGGCGGGCGCGTTGGCGGCAAGCGATTGGGCATTCTGGGCATGGGCCGTATCGGCCAGGCGGTCGCAAAGCGGGCGGGAGCCTTCGGGATGCAGGTGCATTACCACAACCGCCGCAGGCTCCATGAGGATATCGAGGGCGCGCTGGAGGCGACCTATTGGGAAAGCCTCGACCAGATGATCGCGCGCATGGATGTGGTAAGCGTGAACTGCCCCCATACGCCGAGCACGTTCCATTTGATGAATGCGCGGCGGTTGAAACTGATGAAGCCGGAGGCGGTGATCGTGAACACCTCGCGCGGTGAGGTGATCGACGAGAATGCGCTGACGCGGATGCTGCGTGGCGGGGAGATCGCGGGCGCAGGCCTGGATGTCTTCGAGAAGGGGCGTGAGGTGAACCCGCGCCTGCGAGAGCTGTCAAACGCGGTGCTTCTGCCGCATATGGGGTCCGCAACCCGCGAGGGGCGGGCTGAAATGGGAGAGAAAGTCTTGATCAATATCAAGACCTTCGCCGATGGGCATCGGCCACCTGATCTGGTGGTGCCGAGTATGCTGTGAGCGGGCGCGAAGAGCCGCCGCTGCGCGCGCCGCCCGCGCCTGAACGCCCCGTGTTGCAGGGCGAGCGGCGGGGAGGCGACAAGACGCGCGGCGGGGTGAACCCCGCCCTCCGGGGTATGTTGTTTGCCGTTGCGGGCATCATCTGTCTGGCAATCGGCCTGCTGGATCTGGCGCGGGGCGGCGGGGTGAACCCCGCCCTTCCACCGGCGGTCAGCGCGGCGGAAGACATCGCCGTGGTCACGGCCGGGGTCTACGTATCACTCCGCGCGATCAACGCAGCCCTGTCGGCGGCGCAGGAGGTCGAGATTGGGGCTTCCATCGGCGCGCAGGCCTCGCTGCAGCCGTTGAAGGTGCTGGAGCCGGTCGATGACACTGTGGAGCGGGTGGCCGACGTGGTCTTTGCCGTGGCGGCGGGTGCTGCTTTGGCGACGGTCGGGCTGGAGCCCGTGGCGGCGATTGGCCTGGTCGTGCTGGGCGTGGGCCTTTTGGGCATGGGTGGCGCGGCGGTGATGGGCCAAGGCTCCGTCGCGGCGGCAAGCTTGCGGGCCGTACGGCTGGGCGCGGCCCTGGGATTGGTCTTGCCGCTGGTCTTTGCAGGCGGCGTCTGGCTGGGAGAGCGCGCGACCGCGCCGCAATGGGACGCGGCGATGGCGCAGTTGGAACAGGTGACCGGCGAGGCGCGGGTGCTGATCGGCGCGGGCGAGGAGGAACTGCTGGCTGACCCAGAGGATGGCGGCTTGTTCTCGGGCTTCCTGACCGCGCTGACCGACGCGACGACATCGGTGCAAAACTACGTTGAGGCGGCCGGGGTGTTCACTCAGCAGGCCGACGCGCTGTTCAGCGCGACCCTGACGATCATCGGGATCTTCGTTCTGCGCACGCTGGTGCTGCCCGCGCTACTGCTGTGGTCCGTCATGGCGATGCTGCGCAAGAGCGTGGGCTAAGGCGGCCATTGGGCGGGAAGACGCCCCGAGGCAATGTCGCGCTGGACGATGGGGTAATAGTCGGTGGGCGAATGCAACGCCTTTGACGATCCGGCCACGGCCTTCATGATCCGGGACGAGCCGACATAGCGGTAGCCGAACTCATAGGGGGGCGCGGCCTGAATGAGGTCTTTCTCATAGGTGATGTTGAGCACCCATCCCTCTTTCTTGAGCTTGGCAGAGCCTTTGCGCGGGCGCGGCGCGGCCAGTGAAAGGGTCGGCACACCGTAAAACGCGCCGAGGATTTGCGCCGATGCGCCGCCCAGGGAATGGCCGATGATGCGCTTGGGTTTCCAGCCGTTGAGCGCAAGATAAAGGATGCGCGCGTGTTTGGCGAAACCGCGATACCACTTGGCGGTGCCGACGGAACTCTCCAACTCGGCCCAGCCTATTTGCGAGCCCAGAACGGTGCCGAATTGCAGATTGAAGCTCCACCAATCGTTTTTGGCGTTGGTGCCGGGGATTAGAAGGGAGTGATCGGACATGATGTAGGCCTGCACGCCTTGGGTGTTGATCACATCAGTGGCCCCGTGGAGGGGGTGGCCCGTCTCGTAGATCGGCGCCATGCGGGCGGTTTCGGCCAGAATATCCATCAAAGGGGCCTTTTTGTCTGCGGTGCAGGCATCATGGCGGCGGTTAGGGGACCTGTCCAGCGGCACGCTTGGGCGTTGAATGTCGCTTTCTTGCGGCTTTCGGTCGGCTGGGCGAGGCGTTTTGGGTTGCGGTAAGGCAGGTAGGGATAGGATTCCATCTGAGCCGGAGCGCGCGCCATGAAGACCAATGTGAAAGCCCTTGTTGTTGGCGGCGGCGCCGTTGGAACCTCGATCGCGTATCATCTGGCGAAGGCGGGGTGGGACGACGTGGTGCTGCTGGAGCGGGATGAGTTGACCAGCGGCTCGACCTGGCACGCGGCGGGGTTGCTGCCGCTGTTCAACATGTCCTTCGCCACGACGCATATCCACGACTACTCGGTCAAGTTCTACAAAGAGCTGGAGGCCGAAACCGGCCTGAACGCGGGCTTCGCAGTGGTGGGCAACCTGCGCATGGCCCAGACTGACGCGCGCATGGATGAATACATGCTCTATGCCTCGACCGCCGAGACGGTGGGTGTGCCGTTCGAATTTCTCACCCCGGAAGAGATCAAGGAACGTTGGCCCCTGATCCGGACGGAGGATTTGAAAGGGGCGCTTTATCATGCCACGGACGGCTACATTAACCCCGCCGATGTTACCATGGCGATGGCCAAAGGCGCGCGGCAGCGGGGTGTTGCGATTGAGCGGAAATGGCAAGCCGATGCTTTCGCGTGGAACGGCTCCGCGTGGGAGGTGACCTGCACCAAGATGGTGGAGAAGGGCGGGAACCTGGTACCGTCGGACGAGCAGATTGTCATCACCGCCGAGCATGTAGTGACGGCCAGCGGCAACCACGCGCAGCGCACGGCGCAGATGCTGGGGATCAAGATCCCCGCGATCCCGGTGGAGCATCAGTTCATCGTCATGGATCAGGATCCGGCGCTGGTTGCGTGGCGCGGAGAGGGCAATGGCGAGCATCCGGTGATCCGCGATGCCGATGCGCAAAGCTACGTGCGCGAGGAGCGCGGCGGTTGGATCCTGGGCGTCTACGAGAAGAACGCGCCGGCCCGGTTTGAATACGGCGTGCCCGATAGTTTCCGGGCCGATCTCTTCCCGCTCGATCTGGAGCGGATCGAAGCGCAGTACATGGCGATGATTCACCGCATTCCGTCTTGTGAAGAGAGCGGGCTGAAGGACGATTTCAACGGCCCGATTTGTTATACGCCCGACGGCAACCCGCTGGTGGGCCCCGCGCCGCGGATGAAGAACATGTGGCTGGCCGAGGGGTTCAGCTTTGGGATCACCGCCGCCGGTGGCACTGGCTATTACCTGGCGCAGATGATGGTGGAGGGCGAGGCCGAGATCGACATGGCCTCCCTCGACCCGCGGCGGTACGGCGATTGGATGACAACGGAATATGCCGCTCGGAAAAACGAGGAGTGCTATGACCACGTCTATATCCTGCACCACCCCGATGAGGAGCGGCCCGCTTGCCGCCCCCTGAAAACCGCGCCGTCCTATGACCGGATGAAGGCACGCGGCGCGCAATTTGGCTGCGTGAACGGGTGGGAGCGGCCGAATTACTTCGGGCCGCTCGATGCGCCGTCGAACTTCGATGAGGAGGCGCGCAGTTTCCGGCGCGGGGCCTGGTGGGAATATGCCAAGGCCGAGGCCGAGGCGGTGCGCAATGCGGCGGGTCTGATTGATGCGACGGCGTTTACCAAACACAAACTGCGCGGGCCGGGGGCGGAGGCGTTCCTGGATTGGTTCACCACCAACAAGCTGCCCAAGGTCGGGCGGATCAACCTGACCTATGCGCTGACGGCGGCGGGCACGACACGGACGGAATACACGATTGTGCGGCTGGCAGAGGACACGTTCTACCTGGTGAGTGCGGGCGCTTGGCAGGCCTATGACAGCGATTTCCTAGCCCAGGCGATCAATGACAATGTGCATCGGTTCGGGCCGATGTGGCTGGATGATTGCACCGGCCAGCACGGGGTGTTCGCGATTGCGGGGCCAAACTCTCGCGCCGTGTTGCAGGAGTTGGTGCGCGATGCGGAACCGGAAAGCGTGCTCAGCAACAAGCGGTTTCCTTGGCTGTCCGCGCGCAAGCTGGAGCTGAAGATGTGCCCGGTCAATGCGATCCGCGTGGCCTATACGGGTGAGTTGGGGTGGGAGCTGCATCACCCGATGGAGATGCAGAACTACCTGTTCGATCAGTTGATGGCGGCCGGAGAGGCGCACGGGCTGAAATTGGTCGGTGCGCG
The DNA here is from genome assembly GCF_059726805.1 of Gymnodinialimonas sp. Classification (NCBI taxonomy): domain Bacteria; kingdom Pseudomonadati; phylum Pseudomonadota; class Alphaproteobacteria; order Rhodobacterales; family Paracoccaceae; genus Gymnodinialimonas; species Gymnodinialimonas sp. Next base: position 4,015,160 of record NZ_AP041059.1, on the reverse strand, counting down.
GGCGCAGAACTGGTTGCGGCAGGAGAAGTCCTACCGCGCGTTCGGGACCGAGTTGGGCCGCGACGCGACGCCGCTGGAGGCGGGGTTGGACCGGTTTGTGGACCTTGGCAAAGACTTCCACGGCAAGGATGAGATGCTTGCCAAGGGCATCCGGAGCAAGTGTGTGACCCTGTTGATCGACGGCCCCGCCGATGCGGACCCTTGGGGGCGCGAGGCACTGGTTGTGGATGGCGAAAAGGTCGGCCGGTTGACGTCGGGCGGGTATTCAGTCGCCTTCGGCAAGCAGATTGGCATGGGCTATGTGCGGCCAGATCTGGCGGAGGTGGGGACCAAGGTGCAGGTGCGCATGTTCCGGCAGTTATTCGACGCGGTGGTCGTGGAAGACAGCCCCTACGATCCGAGCAACGCAAGGATCCGGGTGAACGCGCCGGGCATGTGACTGGGGACGGGGGAGACGCTGGTCTGCGATCTTTTGCATGGCAAAAGACACAAACCTCGCCCCTCCCACCGTCCCGTAGGCGCGCGATTTTTCAGGTCGCGATGGAGCAGCTAAGAGGAGGTTGCGCGAGCCCGATCGGCCTCAGCGAAGCTGAAGGCCTGGAACAGCAGCCCGCCGCCGTAGTCGGTTTGTGACATCAGCGTCATGGCCCCTTGGGGCACGGTGTCAGAGAAGAGGGGCACCCCGGAGCCGAGGACCACCGGTGCCCGTTTCAACGATAGGTGGGTGAGGTGGCCCGAGGCCGCGACGGTACTAGCCAACCGCCCGCCACCGCAGAGGTAGATCGGACCGGGCGCGGTTGTGCGCAGGGCGTCCAGGCTGCTCAGGTCCCGCCAGACCTCAACGTCGGTCCCAGGCAGGGACAGGCTGGAAGAGACGACGATGGCGCGCATCTGGGGATAGGGGTTTGCGCCCAGGGGAAGGCCCTGGCTGAGCCCGAACTCATAGGTCGCACGGCCCATGAGGACCGTGGTGTAGCTGGCAAGGCGCGCGAGGTAGTCTTCGACGATCTGGCCGGAATGGGGGAAGGCGGAAACGTCCGAGTTGGGGCCCGCAATGAAGCCGTCGGCGGAAACCGCCACGTCATATATGATGGGTTGCATGGAAATGCTCCGAAAAAAGAATGCCTGGGCACGCGGGTTCGGCGTGCGGATTTTTGCTTAGGCAGACTTGTTCATCGGCGTAGTCCCTCTGAGAGAAGAATTCCAACAATACAAGGCTCTGGCGGGGCTGTCCAGAGCTGTGCCGCAGCGTCCACGTCGCCAGTGCCACTTTTTTGAGCAAATCCGCCGGACAGCTTTTGCCGCTAATCCCGCAAACTCCGGGTGCTGCTAGGCCGGGGGCGGGGCAGCGCTTACCAAGTGTTCTTGCAACGGGGCATCCCAAGAACGAGCAACTCAAAGGACACGAAAATGAAACGATCCAGCCTGACCCTGGCCGCGCTTTTGTTGGCGCTTGGCGGCCCAACCTTTGCGCAGACCGCCTGTGAAACCGGCTTTACCATCGGCGCAGATGGTGACTGCGAGGCCGTGATGGAAGAGACCACGACCTTGACCACGACCGAGCCTGATCCCGACAACCCCGGCGGCACCATCGAAGTCGAGGTGACGCCGGAGCCTGAGCCCGAGCCGACAACGGATCCCGATACCGAAACGACGGTTGTGGCGGTTAACTGACCACTGCGCGGCGGAGGGCGGCCATGGCAGTTGAGCCGTCTGCGTCTTCCGCCGCGAACACCTCAAGCGCGTGTTTGTACGCCATCTCGTAGAACAACTTGTGCTGGCTCCAGGCCAGAAAGCCCGCGCCTTTCAGGCCGGGCGGGCGGATCATCAGATCTGTGGGGTTCAGGTCGGACAGCATATCGGATTGACCCACCAGCAACGAGCGCATGACCGTTGGGATCACGCCGGGCACGCGGGGCGGCGTTTTCGCAAAGGGGTTGAGCGTTTGGCGCAAAAGCTGCCCCCGCCCCGGCAGCCGCGCGTAATCCACATGGATGACCTTGTTGGTGGCCCGCTGGACGTTGACCACCACGTTGGGGCCCGTCTTGAACCCATGCATGGTGCGAAACGGCATGTTGTCGATGCATCCGCCGTCCACCAGCATCCGCCCGTCGCGGGCAAAGAACGGGGGCAGCACGCCGGGAATGGCCGACGAGGCGCGGATCGCCTCCCACAGCGGGCCGCGGGTGATCACGGTCTTGTCCATCGCGGAAAGATCTGCGGCCACGGCGTAATAGGGCATCCAGAGGTCTTCGATGGGCTCGTCGCCGTAGTGTTCCAGCAGGGCCGCATCCAGCACCTTGTGATCGAGGAACGCGAATTTCGGCACGGTGATTTTGCGCATCGCGCCGGAGCGCACGAAGATCTGCTCGACCCTTGGACCAATCTCTTCCGCCGGAACCCCGAGCGCGATCGCGCCGCCCATGGCAGAGCCGACGGAGGTGCCGCCGACGATGTCGACGGGCAGGCCCAACTCACTCATCGCGCGGTAGACGCCCACATGGGCCACGCCAAAGGCGCCGCCCCCGGACAGCACAAGACCCACGGCGCGCCCGGCCAGGAACCGGCCCAAACGCGCGATGTCGGCATCGCCGCCGGTCAAAGCCACATGGTGGTGCAGGAACACGGGCCGGGTATCGAGCCACCGCCCGGTGCCCGGTGCGCGCTGCATGCGGTGTGGGTGCAGCAGGACCAGACGGCGCTGGCTGTCGGGCAGAATCTCTAGGGCGAAGGCCTCCAAATCGGACGGGTCGCGGTAGTTGATGGCTTGGGCCACGATCACGGCTTGGTCGGCCTGTTTCAACGCCGCCTTGGACCAAGGGCTGGCGTCAGGATTGGCCACGAAAAGCACGATCTGGGCGTTCTGTTCCTGGGCGTTGAGCCAGGCGATAGCCTCGGGCGTGGTGGGGTCGGCCTGAGCGCCCATGGCCTCTGTGAACGCGGCCTCGGTGACGAGGGCGACGGAGTGATGGGCCTCAATCGCTTTGGTCAGGTCTGGCACGAAACGCTCGGGCAGCGGGGCGTCGGCGGCGGGCAGAATGCAGAAGGTGCGCGCGGGCGGGCGGCCCGGATCAGGGGTGACCCGGGCCGAGGTGGCGGCGAGGCGCGCGGCCAGTTCCGCCGCGATGGCCTGGGGCAGCCCGTCGACCTCTGCACAAAGGGCGTCATAGGTGGGGCGGTCGATGCGGTAGACGATGCTGTCGCGCGCGGCTACGACATCCGCCGTGCGCAACGATCCGGTCAGAAACGCGATCTCCCCGATCACCGAGCCTGCGCCGATCTCGGCCAGGTCCACGCCGTCGCGCTCTACCCGAAAACGACCGGAAAACACGAGGTACATCGCCTCGGCGGGGGAGCCCGAGGCGATAAGCCTGTCCCCGCGTTCCACCGGCGTCTGAGACAGCCGCGCCAGTGCGGGGCCTTGCAGCAGGTCAAACAGGCCTTCGGGCGCAAAATCGCTTTGCATCAAGTGTCTTTCCGGGTCGCAGCAATAAGGGGCAGGGCGCAGGCAAAGGCGCGGTGCGGGAATTTAACGATACTAAACACGGGATTAGATAAAAGCGAAACGTAACTTTACGTTGCGTCGTTTGCCTCTGTCCTGGTGGCCGTCAGCAGGAGGTTATTGGCAGGCATCTCCTGCGGGGCATCGGCAATGAGGCCTGCGTTTTGCCAATGTCCCAGCACCCAAGCGACATCCTTGTAGCCTGCGCCGGGGTTTTCGACCTTAAGGCGGGCATTGAACGCCGCGTCGCCTTGGGACGTTGTCTGGCCGTCCCGCAGGAACGGCCCGTAGACGACAGCGCGCCCGCCCGGGCGCAGGGCACGGGCCATTTCCAACAGGCAGGTTCTGGCCGCGTCATCGGGGACAAGGTGCAGAAGGTTGGCGAGGCAGATCAGGTCATGGGGCCCGTGCTTGGCCGCCCATCCCGCGGTGCTGGCATCCAGGTGCATCGGCGCGGCGATGTTGGGGGAGGGTTCCGCCGCCATCCAGGCCGCAATGGAGGCACGGCGCGCCGGGTCCGGATCCGTGGGGTTCCAGTGCAGGCCGGGCATCGCCGGGGCAAAGCGGATCACATGCTCGCCCGTGCCCGAGGCGATCTCTAGGGCCGTGCCTGTGGCGGGAGCGATTCCCGCAAGCGCCGCCGTCAAGGCATCCCGGTTGCGCAGGGCGGCGGGCGCACTAAGGCGCCCGTCGTCGTAAGAGGGCGCAGAAGCGTAGGCAGAAGGTTCGCCCGCAGCTTGGTGGGCCATCAGTCGTCCTGCATCAGGATCTGAAGCGCGCCAGATGCCGACATATGTGCCATGAACGCGTCCATCATGCCGCAATTGGCCACGATCTCCTGGGCTTGCTCATCGGTGAGGCCTTCAGGGTTTTCGATGTCGCCGCCGCCCATCAAGACCTCTTCCGCCGTGATGGTGTCGAGCTGTGCTTCCATCTGCGAAACCATGTCCGCCATCGCGGGCTCTCCCACGCGGTCGACGAAGCCGTCGTACATACACTGGTAGGCGGTGCGCAGGCCGTCGGACCATTCGGCAGAAGGCATATTGCCCTCTAGCGCCGGGGTCTGGGCGACCATGGCGTCGAACATCATGCCGTTCATGGTGACGGCAACGGCTTCCAGCCGCTCGAACGTCGATTGAGCTGCGACTGGAAGGGCCAAAAAGGTGACGGCGGTGGCCAGAGCCGTGGTGGTGCGGATCATTGGCTTTGCAACGCTTGCATGGCGCCGGATTCGGCCAGGCGCTGCATCTGCAGCTCCAACAGGCCGCATTCGGTGTTGATCTGCTGGACCTGGGCGGCGGTCAGGCCCTGGGGCACGCCCGCGCTGAAGGTGCCGTCCAGAAGGTCCGAGGGGCGGGCGCGGGCAATGGCGGTCTCAAACTCCACCAGCATCGCTTCAACGCCGTCTTCGCCCACGGCGCGTTCATAGTCACGCAGCGCGCAGCGGCCTGCGCGCCGCTCAGGCCGGCCCCAATCGGCCGAGGGCAGGATGCCCTGCAACACGGGATATTGGGCGGCGAGGCCCTGGTAGGTGAGGGTCGTCATCTGCTCGCTCAACGCTTCAAACCGGTCGAGTTGTGATTGGGCAGAGGCGGCGAAAGGTAGAATCATCAACGTGCAGGCAAGGCCCGCCGCGAGGAAGGGTCGAGACATGGGGTTCTCCGGGTTATGCGTTGGGGCAAGGATAGGGCCGTTGCGGCTAAGTTCCAAGTTCGGGGTTTCCTGACCTATCGAAAACGTGACGGCGCTAGCGCTTGGATGGTGGCCCTGTCCAGCGGCGACGGCGCGCCAGCGACCAGGTCTGCCAGAAGTTGGCTGGCGGCGGGCGCGGTCTGGAAGCCGTAACCGCCCTGGCCCGCAAACCACAGGAAGGTGGGCTCTGCGGCATCGGGGCCGATCACAAGGCAGCGGTCGGGCGAAAAGGTTCTGAGGCCTGCCCAGGTTGCCGTGACGCGCGTGACCTCTTCGGTCACGAAGGGCTGGTAGCGCGCGATGCCCTCGGCCAGCACCATGTCGTCGGCAAAAGCGTCATGGGGCGTTGTGGGGTCCTCTTCAGCCGGAGATACCAACCAGGCGCCCGCGTCAGGCTTGGCATACCACGTCTCACCAGCTCCGATGAGCATCGGCCAGGCGGAAACGTCGTGCCCGCCGGGCGCAGGCATCCGCGCCATGGAGCGGCGGAGGGGCGTGAGGCCAAGGGGAGCGACGCCCGCGAACGACGCGATCTGGTCGGCCCAGGCACCAGCGGCGTTGACGATGTGGCGGGCGTGGAGCGTTTGGGTGAGCGTCGTGACCTCCCACCCGTCAGGGGTGCGGGTGATGGCCGTGACAGTTTGACCTGTGTGCACCGCGCCCTTGGCGCGAATGGCGCGGGCGAAATGCTGCACCATGCGGTCGGTGTCGATGTCCCAGGCGGCCTCATGGTGGGCGGCCCGGGTGATATGCGCGGTGTCGAGGATGGGGACAAAGGATTGCGCCTCGGCGGGCGTGATCTCTTCCAGATCCATGGCGGCAATGTCGCGCGCCATGGCGTCATCCTCGCCCGGGCCTGCGAGCATAAGAAGGCCCCGCGGCGACAGCAGACCGCCATCGAGCGTATTGTGGTCCTGGGCCGAGGCTTTGCTTAGGGCGACGGTGACGGGATGGCCATAATTGGCCTCAAACAGCGCGGCAGATCGGCCCGAGGCGTGATAGGCCAGCGCCGGTTCGGCTTCCAGGAGGCAGGTCGTGCCGAGCGATGAAAGGCGGGCTCCGGCGGAAGCGCCCGCGATGCCACCGCCGATGATGAGGAAATCGTAGGTCATGGGCCAAGAGGTGGCACGCAGAGCCTGGCCCGACAAGGGGCCGCCTCGCACGACGCGCTGCCGCGCGTCTTTGCCTCGGCGGCGGGGGCGCCCTCGGCCCGCTGCGCGGCCCTCGGGCGCAGGGCTTGGCTGCGGTTCTGCCTCACACCCAAGCTGGTATTCCTAGGGCCGACCACGGATTTGAGTTTTCTTGGCAAGATGAAACATGGAGCGTGGACGGGGTGCCTTCATCTTGCCCGTACAACTCCGGGGTTAGGGGCAGAGCCCCTAGAAAGGCTGCCCCTGAGACCAACCCAAGATCTCACACGCCGCCGTCGCCTCCCGCGCGCGGCAGCATGGCCGGGCGAGGGCCCCAACGGGGCTTGAGCCCGGCCATTTCCCTCTCGGACGAGAAGAGCCCGCCGGAGGGCGGGCTCTTCGATGTTCGACATTCCGAAGATCAGTTAGGGACTTCGCCGGTGATGCCTTCGACATAGAAGTCCATCCCCGCCAATGTGCCGTCATCGGCCACTTCGCCGTCGCCGAGCCAGGCGGTGCCGTCCTGGCGGTTGATCGGGCCGGTGAACGGGTGGTAGTCGCCGGTCTGCATGCCTTCCATCAGCGCCGTCGCAGAGGCGCGGACCTCTTCGGGGATCGCGTCGGTCATCTCGCCGATCAGGACCATGCCTTCGGTCATGCCTTCCCAGGTATCGGACTGCTCCCAGGTGCCCTCCATCGCCTCACCGACGCGGCGCACATAGTAAGGCCCCCAGTTGTCGATGATGGACGAGATCCGGGGCGCGGGCGCGAACTGGATCATGTCGGAGGCTTGGCCAAACGTGTACACATTGCCCGCTTCCTGAGCCGCCGCCTGGGGCGCGGTCGAATCCGTGTGCTGCATGATCACGTCTGCGCCCGCATCGATCAGCGCCTGAGCAGCAGCCGCTTCTTCCGCCGGGTCGAACCAAGTGTAGACCCAGACGACGCGGAATTCGACATCGGGGTTCACTTCGCGCGCGTGCAGGTAGGCGGAGTTGATGCCGCGGATAACCTCGGGGATCGGATAAGAGGCGATGTAGCCCACGATGTTGCTTTCGGTCATGTGGCCCGCGATGTGGCCGATGACGGCGCGGCCCTGGTAGAAGCGCGCGGAATACGTCGACACGTTCTCATGCTCGCGCAGGTAGCCCGTCGCATGCTCGAAATAGACATCGGGGAACTGGCCCGCGACGGCATTCGTCGCTTCGCCGTAACCGAAGGACGTGGTGAAGATCATATCGGCGCCGCCCAGGACCATCTGCTGGATCACACGCTCGGCATCCGCACCCTCGGGCACGCTTTCGGCAAACACCGTCTCGACGTCGTCGCCGTAAGCCTCTTCCACGGCAAGACGGCCCTGGTCATGGGTCCAGGTCCAGCCATAGTCGCCTATGGGACCGACGTAGACAAAGCCGACCTGGAACGGGTCGTCCTGGGCCATAGCAGAGCCCGCAAGGCCCACGGCCAGCGCGGCGCTGGTCAGAAGTTTGGTTGTCAGTTTCATGTTTCATCCCCTGTTGTTGGATTTTCAGTGTCTTGGTTTGTGCCGTCTGCGGGGCGGGCCTCGGTCAGGGCCGCCGTCACAAGGCCTGCGGGCACGGCGATGATGCCGATGCCGATCAACATCACGAGGCCGGTGAAGATCCGCCCCCCTGCCGTGATCGGATAGACGTCGCCGTAGCCCACGGTGGTGAACGTCGCGATTGCCCACCACAGGCTTTCCGGGATCGAGGAAAAGCCCTCGGGTTGGGCTTCATGCTCGAAATGGTAGATGCCCACGGCGGCCAGATAAAGGGCGACGCAGGCAATAAAGAAGAAGATGGCGAATTCCGCCTTGGCCTGGTTCAGGGCACGGGCGATGCGGTCGAGCGCGCGGTTGGCCTTGAACAGTTTCAACAGCCGCAGGATGCGCAAAAGCCGGATGGCGCGGATGGTGGCGAAGTCCGGCAGCAGGAACACCAGCGCGGGCACAATGGCCAGGAAATCCACAATGCCCCAGAAGCTGAAGGCATATTTCAGCGGATGCTCGGAACAGGTCAGGCGCAGGCCGTATTCCACCACGAAAAGCGACAGGATCGCGATCTCTGCGCCGACGAGGAAGGCGTTCATCCGAGGCGAGAGGTCCGGCATCGTCTCCAGCGCGATGACAACCGCCGAGGCGCAGATCAGTGCGTAGATCGCCAGCGCCACGCCGCGCCCGACGCGGGGGTGGGTGCCGTCCATGATGTCGATGATATCAGACCGTTTCATCGGCTTACCCGCTGGCGTGGAATGTCTTGCCGAGGGCGGCGGGGGCGTTGATCGCAGCCTTGGCCCGGTCCGAGGACATCAGGACCAGAACGGCGATGGTCACGAGGTACGGCGAGGCGTCCAGCAGGGCGACGGGCACTGGCACCTCGGCCGCTTGCAGGCGCAACTGCAACGCCGCGATGCCACCGAAAAGCCAGGCGCCGAAAAGCACGCGGCCCGGCTTCCACGCTGCGAAGACCACAAGGGCCAGGGCGATCCAGCCCGCGCCTGCGGTCATGCCCTGCACCCAGTTCTCCACATAAACCACCGACAGGAACGCGCCGCCCAGGCCCGCCATGGCGCCACCAAAGACGATTGCAGCACAGCGGATGCGGATCACCTTGTACCCCAGCGCATGGGCCGCGTCGTGGCTTTCGCCGACCGCGCGGATGATCAGGCCCATGCGGGTGTGTTTGAGCACGTACCAGAGCACGAAGACCATGGCGATCGCCAGGTAAGTGACAATGTCATGGCTTAGAAGAACGGGGCCGACGACAGGGATCTCGCGCAGCATCTCGGGCAGGGGTTTGGCGACTTCGGGGATCGGCTGGCCCTCATACCCGACGCCCAGAAGCGCCGCGAGGCCCAAGCCGAAGAGTGTCAGCGCAAGCCCCGATGCCACCTGGTTCGCCATCAGGAATTGCGTGACGACCGCAAAGATCAGCGACAACGCCGCGCCGCCCGCCATGCCGCCGATGAACGCCAGCGTGGGCGAGCCCGTCTGGTTGGCAATGATGTAGCCACAGACCGCGCCCATGATCATCATCCCCTCCACGCCCAGATTGAGGACGCCAGATTTCTCGACCACCAACTCGCCCAACGCCGCCAGAAGCACGGGGGTGGAGATAGTGATCAGGGCAACGATGAGGGTGACGGGATCAATCACAAGAAACCCTCCGTGAAGATGCCGTTGCGCCAGGCGTTCAGGACAATCAGCGTGAGGGAGACCGCGAAGGCGATGGGCATCGCATAGTCCTTCAGCCAGGGTTGCGACCCCCTGGGGTGTGGCGCGGGTAGTGAGGGCGGGCGCGGGGGTAGGTCGCGGCCCCGGATCAGCGCCCACGAGGCGGCGCAGGCCCAGACGATCAGATGCACGATGCCAATGCCCACGATCTGGTAGATCGCGATGGGGATCAGCAGCCAAAGGATCATCCCCAGCCCATCTGCGGTCAGAAAGACGAGGATCGAGGCGCCGAAGCCGAGGAACGCGCCGATGGCGCTCAGCAACAAGGTGGCGGGAAGGTCGCGCGTGCTGAAAGGCGGGCGGGTGGCGGTCATGCCTTGGCCTCCCGTCCGACGCGGATGCGGTAGTTTGACAGCACGTCCAGCGCCAGGAGGAAGAAAAGGAGCATGCCCTGGAAGGCCTGGATCGCGGGGGAGGGGACTTGCAGCATCAGTTGCGCCAGCTCGCCGCCGATATAGGTCAGCGCCATCAGGAGGCCCGCGAAAAGGATGCCGATGGGGTGCAAACGGCCCAGGAAGGCAACGATGATCGCGGTGAAGCCGTAGCCCACGTTGAAGTCGATGGTGATGGAACCCTGGGGGCCCGATGCCTCAAAGAGGCCCGCCGCCCCTGCCATGGCACCCGAGACGCCGAGGCAGAGCACCACCATCCGCGTCGGGCTGACGCCCGAAAACCGCGCCGCGCGGGGGGCTTGCCCTGCGAGTTTGATCTGGTAGCCGAGCAGGTGTTTCTGGAACAACACATAGGCCGCGATCACGGCGATGAAGGCCGCCAGAACGCCCATGTGCATGCCAGTACCCGCGATCAGCTCGGGGTTGTCGGTGCCGGGGTGGCGCGACAGCATGCGCGAGCCGGGGAAGCCCTGACCATCGGGATTGCGAAGCCAGTTGGTGGCCGCAGAGGCCAGAATGGCCTCGGCCACGTAGACCAACAGAAGCGACACGAGGATCTCGTTGGTGTTGGCCTTCACCTTGAGGAGCGCCGGGATCATCGCCCAAAGCGTGCCCCCGATCAGCGCGGCAAGGATCATGCCGGGGAAGATCAGCGGCGATTCCGACGGGTAGAGGGCGAGGCCAAACGCAGCGCCAAAGAGAGCCCCGATGATGTATTGCCCCTCTGCCCCGATGTTCCAGATGCCTGCGCGGAAGCCCAGGGACAGGCCGATCGCGATCAGGATCAGGGGGCCTGCCTTGACCAGCAGTTGTGGGCGCGAGAAGGCGGCGAAGCGTTCGTGAAACAGCGGATCCCAGAAAATCACGCGGATGACCTCCAGCGGGTCCTGGCCCAGGGCCGCGAACATCAGCCCGCCTGCGATCATCGTGAGGATAACCGCGACCACCGGGGTCGACAGCGACCAGAACCGCGACGGCGTCGGGCGCTTTTCGAGGCGGATCATAGGTGCGCCTCCGGCTTGGCGTCTTCCATCCCGTGGGCGCCCCCGAGCATCAGGCCGATTTCCTCCATCGACAATCCGCGCGCCGGGCGCGGCGCGGACAGCGTGCCCTCGTTCAACGCGCAGAAGCGGTCCGAGATTTCCAGAAGCTCATCGAGGTCCTGGCTGATTACGATAACCCCCGCGCCCCCTTCGGCGAGGTTCAAAAGCGCCTGCCGGATGTCGGCGGCGGCAGAGGCGTCAACGCCCCAGGTGGGCTGGTTCACGACAAGGATTTTCGGGTCTTGCAGGATCTCGCGCCCGATCACGAACTTCTGCAGATTGCCGCCCGAAAGGGCTCGCGCGGCGGTGCCATTGCCAGGGGTGCGGACGTCGAATTTCGCGATAATATCATCGGCAAAGGCGCGCGAGGCGGGCCAGGAGATGAAGCCGTTCTTGGCCAGCCCCTTGCGGGCTTGCCCGGTCAGCACAGCGTTTTCGGTCAGCGACATGTCTGGTGCCGCGGCATGGCCCAACCGCTCTTCCGGGGCCGACAACAGACCACTGGCGCGGCGCGCGTTGGGGCCGTCCTCGCTGACGTCACGGCCCTCAAAGGTGAGCGTGCCGGGGGGCGTCGGGCGTTCGCCGGACAAGACGGCGAGCAATTCGTCCTGGCCATTACCTGCCACCCCGCCGATGCCAAGGACTTCGCCCACCCGCACCTCTAGCGAGATGTCCTTGAGCGATGTGCCGAAGGGGTTGGTGGCGGTGAGGCTCAGGGAATTGAGCGCCAGTAACGTCTCACCGGGTTCCGCCGAGGCGCGTGCGGGCACGGCCAGGGACTTGCCCACCATCAGTTCAGCCATCTGCGCGGCAGAGGTCTCTTTCGGGTCGCACTCGCCCACTTTCTTGCCGAGGCGCAGGATCGTGGCGGCATCGCAGAGGGCGCGGATTTCCTCCAGCTTGTGGGAGATGTAGAGGATCGCGGTGCCCTCGGCGCTGAGTTTGCGCAGGGTGTGAAACAGGATTTCCACCTCTTGCGGGGTCAGAACCGAGGTCGGCTCATCCATGATGAGCAGCTTGGGATCCTGCAGCAGGCAGCGGATAATCTCGACCCGCTGGCGTTCACCCGCCGAAAGGTTTCCAACAAGGCTTTCAGGGTCCAGCGGCAGGCCGTAAGCGGCGCTGACGTCGGTGATCCGGGCGCTGAGGTCGCGCGGCTGGGGCGGGTCTTCCATGCCGAGCGCGATGTTTTCCGCCACCGAGAGCGCCTCGAACAAAGAGAAGTGCTGAAACACCATGGCGACGCCGGAAAGGCGCGCGGCGCGCGGCTCTGCCGGGGTGTAGGGTGCGCCGTTCAAGGTCATGGTGCCGCTGTCCGGGGACACAAGGCCGTAGATCATCTTCACCAATGTCGATTTGCCCGCGCCGTTCTCGCCCAGAAGGGCATGGACCTCGCCGGGTTGGATCGCGAAGGACACGTCGTCATTCGCCACGACACCGGGGTAGGCTTTGGTCAAGCCGGATATATCGAGCAGCGGTGCGGTCATGTCCCCCCGGACGCTATGTTTGCTGATTCTTTCAGCGTTTGACTATCAAGTAGCCGCGCGGCCACGCCGATCGCAATGGCTTGGGGGTGTTTGCCCAAGGCAGGGTCGCCGATTGGGCACATTATGCGTGAAATTTGGGCGTCCGAATGGCCAAGCTGCTGGAGGCGTTTGCGGAACCGCGCCCATTTGGTGGCTGATCCGATCAGACCGCAGGTCTGGAAGCTGTGGCTCAGCGCGGCATGGCAGAGCGCCAGGTCGATTTCGTGGGAATAGGTGACAATCAGGTGATGGGCAACGGACGGTGCATGGGGCATCAGGCGCGGCGGGTCAGCGGCGATGGCCTGCTGGACAGTGCCCGGCACGTCCTGTGGAAAACGATCCGCGGCAGTGTCAATCCACGTGATTTCAATATCTTGGACTGGGGAGAGGATGTGGACAAGTGCGCGCCCCACATGACCCGCGCCCCAGATCCAGAGCTTTTGCGAAGGCGCCGTGCGCGGCTCCACCAGCCAATCATCCACAAGGGTTGGCGCCGTGACGCCGCGCGCGATCACCTCCTCAACTGCCGCCGAGGGGGAAAGGGCGGCCATCACGGGATGGGCGTAGGGAAAGCTCAAGGTCAACGCCGGATCGCTGAAAAGCTCGAACGACAGCGTGACGGCCCCGCCGCAGCATTGGCCAAGCTCAGGCCCGAGGGGCACGGATTTTGCGGAGCTCACGATCTGCCGCTCAATGTTCTTGCGCGCCATTTTGACGGCATCAAACTCCAGACGCCCGCCGCCGATGGTTCCGCTTTGACCGTCCGCCCAGACGAGCATCGCCGCGCCAACCTCCCTCGGGGTTGAGCCACGCGTCTCCGCAATCACCACACGGCAGGTCGGGCCATGGGACAAGATGGCCTGCTGCAGGCTGTCGAGATCAAAGCTCATCCCCGGGCCCGGGTGACGGCGGCCAGGATAGCCTCGGGTGTGGCGGGGGCTTGCAGGTCCGGGAACTCGGGGCCGCAAGCGGCGCAGGCGTGACCGAGGGCCGAGAACACGCTGATCCCGAGCATGAAGGGCGGCTCGCCCACCGCCTTGGAGCGATAGATTGTGTCCTCGCGGTTCGGCGCATCGTAGAGAGCGACGTTGAAGACGTCGGGCGCGTCGGAGGCGCAGGGGATCTTGTAGGTCGACGGCGCATGGGTCTTGAGGGCGCCGCGTGCGTCCCAGACCAGTTCCTCCATCGTCAGCCATCCGGCGCCCTGGACGAAGCCGCCCTCAATCTGGCCAATGTCGAGCGCCGGGTTTAGGGAGGCGCCCGCGTCATGCAAAATATCCGTGCGCAGGATGCGGTTTTCGCCGGTGAGCGTGTCGATCACGACCTCGGAACAGGCGGCGCCATAGGCGAAATAAAGGAACGGGCGGCCTTGGCCCGCGATGCGATCCCATTCGATTTTCGGGGTCTTGTAGAAGCCCGTCGCCGACAGAGAGACGCGCGCCATGTAGACCCGCTTCACGGCCTCCTCAAACGTCATTTCGGCAGTGCCCGCGCGGACCATCCCGTCCTCGAACACCACGTCCGCAGGCTCCGCCTGCAACGCGCCGGCCACCTCCTCTGCGATCCGATCCCGGATCTTATCGCAGGCGGCCTTAACAGCCATTCCGTTCAGATCCGTGCCCGAGGACGCCGCGGTGGCGGAGGTGTTGGGCACCTTGCCGGTGTCCGTGGCGGTGATCTTGACGCGGTCCACCGCCACACCGAAACGGCTTGCGGCGACCTGCGCCACCTTCTGGAACAGGCCCTGGCCCATCTCGGTCCCGCCATGGTTCATGTGGATCGAGCCGTCCTGGTACACATGCACCAACGCGCCCGCCTGGTTGAGGTGCGTGAGCGTAAACGAAATCCCAAACTTCACCGGCGTCAGCGCGATACCGCGTTTCAGGATCGAATGCTCCGCGTTCCATTTCTCCACAGCTTGCTTACGATTTTCGAACTCACAGTTTGTGGATAACTGGTCTTGCAGGTCACGGAGGATGAAATCCTCAACATCCATCCCATAGGGCGTGGTATTGGGCGCCTCCCCGCCCGCCACCGGCGAATGCGCGCCGCCGAACCGCTTGGCCCCGCCGCTGCGGGCCACTTGCACCGAGCCGCGCCCCTCCAGATCAGCGGTCTCCAATCGCGCTCTCTTCATCTTGCCAGAAAAACTCCCCGCGGAGCGTCCCTCGGCCGCCACAGGCGCCTCCCGGTAATAATTCAAGCGCCGCAGCTCCAGCGGGTCCAGCCCCAACTGATGGGCGGCGTGGTCAATCACCCGCTCGATCCCGACCATGCCCTGGGGGCCGCCGAACCCGCGAAAGGCCGTGGCGGATTGCGTGTTGGTCTTCCAGCGGTGCGAGGTGATCCGGGCGGCTGGCAAAAGGTAGGCATTGTCGGCGTGCAGCATGGCGCGGTCGGCCACGGGCAGGGACAGATCCATGGCCCAACCGCAGCGGATGTGCTGAATGAAGTCGACCCCAAGCAGGCGGCCGTCGGTGTCGAAGCCCGCGCGGTATGCCACCCGCGCATCATGGCGCTTGCCGGTGATGATGAAATCATCATCCCGGTCGTATCGCATCTTGCAGGGGCGGCCGGTCTGGGCCGCGACCAGGGCACAGGCGATGGCGAGGTGGTTGCCCTGACTTTCCTTGCCGCCAAAACCGCCGCCCATGCGGCGGACCTCCACGCGCACGCTGTGCATCGGGAGACCCAAGGCGTCGGCCACCTTGTGTTGGATCTCGGTCGGGTGCTGGGAGGAGGAATGCACAACCATATCGCCGCCCTCTTGCGGCAGGGCGAGGGCGGACTGGCCTTCCAGGTAGAAGTGCTCCTGCCCGCCGATGTCGAGGGTGCCTTCGACGAGATGAGCGGCGCTTTCCAAGGCAGCATCCACATCGCCCTTGCTGTAGACGCGCGGGCCTTCCTCGAACCGGCTGTTGGCGGCCTGCGCCTCTTCGATGGTCAGGCAGGGCACCTCTTCTCGCAGCTCCACATGTGCCAAGGCGGCGGCGCGGCGCGCCTCAAGATGGCTTCGGGCGGCGACCATGAACAGGGGCTGGCCCGCGTAGTGGATCGTGCCGTCTGAGAGCAGCGGCTCGTCATGGTTTGAGGGCGAGCAATCGGGGATTTGCGCAAGATCAGCCCCGGCCACAACGGTGACGACGCCTGGCGCTGCGCGTGTGGCGGTGAGGTCCATGTCAACGACATGGCCCCTGGCGATGGTCGAAAGACCGAAGGCCAAATGCAGGCAATCGGCGGGTGTCGGGATATCGTCGACGTACCGCGCGGCGCCCGTCACATGCAGACGCGCGGCGTCATGGGGCAGGGATTTATGCACGCTCATGGCCGGACCTCCAACACGTCGGTGGCTTGGCCTGACATCTCGGCCATGTACCGCAGCAGCATGTTCTGCGCGGTTTGCAGGCGGTATTCAGAGGAGGCGCGCATGTCCGAGAGGGGCGCGAAGTCTTGCGCGAAAGCAGGCTGGGCCTCCGTTGCCGATTGCAGCGAGGCGGGTTTGCCGAGGAGCGCTTGTTCGACCGCCGTGGCGCGTTTCGGCGTGCCGGCCATGCCGCCAAAGGCGATGCGCGCGCTGGTGATCACACCGCCCTCCGCGACCAGATTGAACGCACCGCAGACGGCGGAGATGTCCTGATCAAACCGCTTCGACAGCTTGTAGACCCGCAGGGTGTCGGGTTGCACCGGGATGCTGATGGCCTCCACAAACTCGCCCGGTGCGCGGTCCTGTTTGCCGTAGGTGAGGAAGAAGTCTTCCAGCGGCAGATCGCGACGGCTGTCGCCATGGCGCAGGTGTAGCGTGGCACTCAGCGCGATGAGCGCCGGAGGGTTGTCGCCAATGGGCGAGCCGTTGGCGATGTTACCGCCGATCGTGGCGGCGTTGCGGACCTGAACCGAGCCGTAGCGGCGGATCATCTCGGCATAGCTGGGGTGGCTTGGGGCGAGGGCCGCGAGGACATCCGTCATGTTGGTCATCGCGCCGATGCGGATTGTATCAGAATCGGCAACAATCCCTTTCAGGTCCGCACATTGGTTCAGGAAGGCAACCTCACCCAGGTCCCGGTGTTGTTTGGTCACCCAAAGGCCCACGTCGGTCGCTCCGGCGATCAGCGTGGCATCGGGGTGGGCGGCGTACCAGGGGGCCAGCTCGTCGGAGTGTGTTGGGAGGAAGGGGGTTTTTTGTGGCCCCGCCGGGGCGGGGCGGGGGGACGCTGTCCCCCGTCCTGCGGACTCCCCCTGGGATTTTTCGGGAACGGGGAAGGAGGGGGGAGTTAGTGCTGCGGCGTCGTGCATGTGGGCGGGCACGGGCGCGGTTTCGGCGGCGCGGGCGGCGCGCAGGATCGGGGCATAGCCGGTGCAGCGGCAGAGGTTGCCGGCGATCTGGTCTTCATGGTCGGTGGCGCCGTTGAAGTGGGCGGTGGCCATGGAGGCGATGAAGCCCGGCGTGCAGAAGCCGCATTGGCTGCCGTGGTGGTCGACGATCGCCTGCTGCACCGGGTGCAGGGTGCCGTCGGGCGCGGCGATGCCCTCTACCGTGCGCACGGCGCGGCCTTCGAGTTGCGGCAGGAACAGGATGCAGGCGTTCAGCGCGCGAGCCGTTCCGTCGGCGTCGGTCACCATCACGGTGCAGGCGCCGCAGTCGCCCTCGTTGCAGCCTTCCTTTGTCCCGGTCAGATGGGCGTCTTCGCGCAGCCAGTCGAGCAGCGTGCGCGTCGGCGCGGCCTCTACCGTCTGCGGCTCTCCGTTCAGAAGGAACCGGGTCGTCATATGGCAATGCCCACCGCGTTACTGGATGTGTGGGGCGGTCATCCGGCCCTCGATGCGGCGTAGAGGGCGGGCCCAGATTGTCTGACCTGCTGGGTAGGACAAACCATTTCCGGGCAATAATCAAGCGGTGTTCTTGCGTGGGCGCGTAGGGCTAGGACAGGTGGCGGGTGAGGTTTTCCAACGCGTGGGTCCAGCCGCCTTCGACCTCGGGTAAAACCTCTTCGCCTGCGAAGCTGGCCACGAAGATGGTAACTTTCAGGTCCGTGGACCCCTCGGCCTCGGTCAGATCGAAGATGCCGAGCGAGGTGGCGAAGGGCTCCCCCTCGGCTTCCAGTGTTTCGGCATAGCTGATGCGCGCGGGCGTGATCTGGATCCAATCGGTGCGCACGGTGACGTAGGGGTTTTCCTTTGGTCCGCAGGTTGAGATCTCACGCACTCCCGGGGCGGGATCGGGTTGGTCTTCGATCAGCACGACCATGTCAGCATCGGGCGGGCCCCATTCCATGCGCGCCTGGGCGCTGGTGAGCGCACGGGCGACGCGGGCCGCGTCTGCGGGCAGGGTCCGGGTGAAGGTGAGGGTTTTCGTGTCAGTCATTGCGAGTCTTTCTTTAGAAATGCTTCAAGCCGGTCCAGCTTGCCGGACCAGAGCGCCCGTTGACCTGCCAGCCATGTATCCACGGTGTCGAGCGCTTCGGGGTGCAGCGTGCAGATCCGGGTGCGGCCCACTTTGCGAGAGCTCACCAGCCCCGCACGCTCCAGTTGCGCGAGATGTTTGAGGAAACTCGGCAAGGCCATGGCGTGGGGGTGGGCGAGGGTTTTGACCGGTGCTTCGCCGTCCGCCAATTGCGCAATGACGGCGCGGCGGGTGGGATCGGCGAGAGCGGTGAAGAGGTGGTCAAGATTGTTAGCCATATGGGTAAGTAACATAGGCAATCGGGAAAAGATAGCCTTGGGGCTAAGTTTTTTTATCCACAGGATCTGGTGTCTGGGCGCTGGAATGCCGCAAGGGGGTGGGGTAGCGTCGCGCCATGACCAAAGCACCCAAGTTCGTCCATCTGCGCCTTCACACCGAATATTCGTTGCTGGAAGGGGCGATGAAGGTGAAGAAGATGCCCGCCATGGTGGCCGAAGCGGGCATGCCAGCCGTCGCCGTGACCGATACGAACAACATGTTCTGCGCGCTCGAATTCTCGGAGATGGCTAAAAAGGCGGGGGTGCAGCCCATCGTGGGCTGCCAGGTCGACGTCGAATATGAGGTCGCGGCGCCCGGTGAGAAGCCGCGCGCGCCCGCGCCGCTGGTGTTGCTGGCGCAGAACCGGGCCGGGTACGAGAACCTGATGAAGTTGAACTCCGCGCTATACCTGCGGGGGGACGGCACGCTGCCCCATGTGACCCTGCCCGAGTTGGAGGCCCATGCCGACGGTCTGATTTGCCTGACAGGCGGCCCGCTTGGTCCGCTGGGGTGTCTGCTGCATTCGACCCAGGCGCCCAAGGCGATGGCGTTGCTCAACCGGATGCAAGCGGCATTTGGCGACAGGCTCTACATGGAATTACAGCGCCACCCGCGCGACGACGCGACGGCCAGCGAAGCTAGCCGCCTGACGGAGCGTTGGTTTGTCGAGACGGCCTACGCGCAGGATATCCCGCTGGTTGCCACCAACGATGTCTACTTCCCCAAGCCCGATCTGTTCGAGGCGCATGATGCGATGCTTTGCGTGGCCCAGGGCGCCTATGTCGACCAGTCCGAGCCGCGCCGCCGCCTGACGCCGCAACACTATTTCAAATCGCCGGAAGAAATGGCGGCGCTGTTCGCGGACCTGCCCGAGGCATTGGAGAACACCGTTGAAATCGCGCAGCGCTGTGCCTTCCGGGCCGAGATGCACGATCCGATCCTGCCGAAATTCGCCGACGATGAGGTCGCTGAATTACGGCGCATGGCCAACATGGGTCTGCAAGAGCGTTTGGCGGTGATCCCCCATGCTGCCAGCGTTGAAGAATACCAGGCACGGCTCGATTTCGAGCTGGAGATCATCGAAGGCATGGGTTTTCCCGGCTATTTCCTGATCGTGGCCGACTTTATCCAATGGTCGAAGGATCAGGACATTCCCGTGGGTCCGGGGCGCGGGTCGGGCGCGGGCTCGCTCGTGGCCTATGCGCTGACGATCACGGACCTTGACCCTCTGCGCTACAGCCTTCTGTTTGAACGGTTCCTGAACCCCGAGCGGATCTCGATGCCGGACTTCGACATCGACTTCTGCATGGACCGCCGGGAAGAGGTGATCCGCTATGTGCAGGAGAAATACGGCCGCGACCGGGTGGGGCAGATCATCACCTTCGGTGCGTTGCTGAGTAAGGCCGCCGTGCGCGACGTGGGTCGCGTGTTGCAGATGCCGTTCGGGCAGGTGGACCGCCTAAGCAAGATGATCCCGGTGGAGGGCGTGAAGCCCGTGGGCATTGCCCAGGCGATCAAGGATGAGCCGCGGTTCCTGGAAGAAATGCGCGAGAGCGAACAGGACAAGCGCGATGGGCGCGTGAATCCGACCCGTCGCCTGATGGATTATGCGGAGAAGATCGAGGGGCTGTTGCGGAATGCCTCCACCCACGCCGCGGGCGTGGTGATTGGCGACCGTCCGTTGGATGAGCTGGTGCCGCTTTACCGCGACCCCCGCTCGGACATGCCCGCCACCCAGTTCAACATGAAGTGGGTAGAGCCTGCGGGGCTGGTGAAGTTCGACTTCCTCGGATTGAAAACCCTGACCGTGATCCAGAACGCGATCGAGTTGATCCATGCCTCGGGACGGCAATTGCATGAGGGCGCCGATGGGACGCGGCTTTATGAGCCCGCGGAGGGGACAGAGAACCAGATCAACCTGATCCCATTGGACGACAAGGCCTCTTATGATCTCTACGCCTCGGCCAAGACGGTCGCGGTGTTCCAGGTGGAAAGTTCGGGCATGATGGATGCGCTGAGACGCATGAAGCCCGACTGCATCGAGGATATCATCGCGCTGGTGGCGCTTTACCGGCCCGGTCCAATGGAAAACATTCCGAAGTTCTGCGAGGTGAAGAACGGGCTGAGCGAGCGGGAATTGCTGCACCCGACCATCGACCATATCCTCGACGAGACCCAGGGCATCATCGTTTACCAGGAACAGGTGATGGAGATCGCGCGGGAGATGGCGGGCTATTCCCTTGGCGGCGCCGACGTTTTGCGTCGTGCCATGGGCAAGAAGATCCAGGAAGCGATGGATGCGGAGCGCCCGAAATTCTTGGCCGGGGCGGCTGAGAACGATGTGGATGAGGCGACGGCCATCGAGGTTTGGAACCTTCTGGACAAGTTCGCCAACTACGGTTTCAACAAGTCCCACGCCGCCGCCTATGCTGTCGTGTCCTACCAAACAGCCTGGCTGAAAGCCAACCACCCGGTCGAGTTCATGGCGGCCGTGATGAACTGCGATATCCACCTCACCGACAAGCTTGCCGTTTACAAACAAGAGGTTGACCGGATGCAGATTGAGACGGTCGCGCCTTGCGTGAACCGGTCGAGCGCTACGTTCACGGTGGAAGATGGCAAGATCCTCTATGCCCTCGGCGCGTTGAAGAACGTGGGCGTTGAGGCGATGAAGATGATCGTTGAAGGGCGCAAAACCGATCAGGGCGTGAAACCCTACGCCACGCTCTTTGATCTCGCCCGCAGGGTGGATCTGAAACGCGTCGGCAAGCGGTCGTTGGAGATGCTGTGCCGGGCGGGCGCGTTCGACGCGCTGGACCGCAACCGCCGCCGGATCCTCGACAGTCTGGACGGGCTGACGGCGTACTCTGCCGCGATCCACGATCAGGCGAACTCGAACCAGGTGTCACTCTTTGGCGACGCGGGCGATGACCTGCCCGAACCGCGCCTGTCGTCCGCCCCCGATTGGCTGCCGAACGAGCGGTTGGCGGCAGAGCATCAGGCGGTGGGCTTCTATTTCTCCGGCCACCCGCTGGATGATTACATGCCCGCCCTGAAGCGCCGAAAGGTGATGACCCTGGCCGAAGTAGAGGCCCGGGTTCAGCAAGGCCCGTTCGTCGCCAAGATGGCGGGCGCGGTCAGCGTCAAGCAAGAGCGCAAGAGCCAGAAGGGCAACCGCTTCGCCTTCGTCTCCCTCTCCGACCCGACGGGGCTCTACGAGATTACCATCTTTTCGGACACGCTGGAGGCATCCCGCGCGTTCCTGGAGACGGGCAACAACGTGATCATCCAGGCCGAGGCGACGCTGGAGGCGGATCAGCTGAAACTGCTCGGGCGCAACATCCAACCGGTGGATGGTGCAATTGCGGGGGAGGCCAACGGCTTGCGGGTCTTCATCGAGGACGAGGCCGGGATCGTCTCGGTGGAATCGCTGTTGCAACGTACCGCGGAAGAAGAGGCAAAGGCCGCGAAGGGGCCGATCCACCTGTGCTTGATGGCGCCGGATTTGCCCGGCGAGGTCGAAGTGATCCTGGGCGACGGCTTCCCGGTATCGCCGCAAATCAAAGGCGCATTGCGCAGCCTTGAGGGCGTGGTGATGGTGGAAGAGGTTTGAGGGTGCGACCTACCATTGAAAGACCGGGCGGCGAAATCTGCCGAAGATATTTGTGCTTTCCAACCGGAGGTTGAATCGATGCCGTACACCGGTGGCTGCCAATGTGGCCAACTCACCTACGCAATCGACGCGGACCCCGTCGTCGCCTATTGCTGCCATTGCCTGGATTGCCAGAAGCAATCCAGCAGCGCGTTCGGCATGTCGGTTTGGTTTCCCGCCGACCGGTTTACGGTTACGGCCGGAGAATTGGCCGTCTTTGTCACACGAGGCAGCAGCGGTTCGCCCAAGACCTGCGCCTTTTGTGCGACCTGCGGGTCCCGGATCTACAATGTCGCGATAGACGAGCCCGACATGCTCAGCATGAAGGGGGGGACATTGGACGACATCAACGGCTTTCGCCCCGTCGCGCATATCTGGACACGAAGTGCGCAGCCTTGGGTGCTTAGCCTTTTGGACCCGACAATGTGTTACGCGCAGGAGCCCGAAAGCTTCGATGACCTGATTGACCGGTTCACCGCGCCCACCAAGGGCGCGTGAACCGGCGGGTTAACACGCAACACGAATGACTAGGGCCTCGGCGTTGCCACCGAAGACCCATTCATTTGTGAATGAGCTTATTGCAGCGTAGGCGCCTGCGGCAGCCAATCCTCGAACCGGATGATGCCCGCTTCCGTCTGAGGCGCGGCGGCGAAGGCGGCGGCAACGACGTCGGCGGTGGCGCAAGAGAACCACTCGACGCCCTGGGTGCTGGTCAGCGACACGCAGATGCCGGGGTAGACGGCGTCGATCTCACCCGAGAACAGCGACCAAGTGGCGAAGAAATCGCCGCCCTCGGTCAGCAGGTTGCAGACCTCCACCAAGCGGCCGCCGCCGTCCCAGGCGTATTGGGTCGAAACCTCGATCTCGCCGATTTCCGGCATCGGCACGACCAGCGCGTCGGCTGCGTAGCCCCCACCGGAACAGTCGGGCTCGGCCATCGCGGGGGCCGCGAGGAAAAGGGCCAAGGGAAGGGCGAGGGCGGGGGTAATGCGTTTGGTATCCATAGCGCTTTTTGAGCGCGGCGTCCGGCCCATGTCAATTCACCATTTTCGACGGCTGGCCTGTGGCCGGGATTTCGCGCAAACACCTTGCGCTTTGGGGGGCGGCACGAATTGCAGTTCCCCAGCCGGGGCGCGCGTTCTAGGGTCCCGCAATGACCGCTTCGAGCATCCTCGACACCCGCGCGTCCTGGGGGCGTCTGTCTCTGGCGCTCTTGGTGTCACTGATCGGCAACGCGGGGATGTGGGCGATCATCCTGATCCTGCCCGATGTGCAGGCGGAATTCGGCGTCAGCCGGGCGGGGGCGTCGCTGCCCTATGCGGCGACGATGATGGGCTTTGCGCTCGGAAATTTCCTGATCGGACGCGCGGTGGACCGCTACGGCCTCGCGTGGTCGCTGGCCGCCTCTGCGGTGCTGATGGGGGCGGGCTATGGGGCGGCCTTCGCGGCGCCCTCGATTGCGCTTCTGACCCTGGCGCAGTTCTTCATCGGCTTCGGATCAGCGGCCAGTTTCGGCCCATTGATCGCCGACGTCTCGCAATGGTTTTTGAAACGGCGCGGCCTGGCGGTCGCGATTGCGGCGTCGGGAAACTACCTGTCGGGCGCGCTCTGGCCGATGCTTCTGGCCGGCACGCTGGCAACAGACGGATGGCGCGCGAGCTATGTGATCCTCGCGATCAGCTGCGTGATGGTGATGCTGCCGTCATGCTGGCTGTTGCGCCGCCGCATCCCCGAAAGCGCGATGGCGACCTCGGAAGCCGCCGCCCAGGCCCGCGCGCGGACCACGGGGCTGAGCCCGAGGGCGCTGACCGCGCTGTTGGCCGTCGCCGGGATCGGGTGTTGCGTGGCCATGTCGATGCCCCAGGTCCACATCGTCGCCTATTGCGTGGACCTCGGCTACGGGCCCGCCGTGGGCGCCGAGATGCTGTCGCTGATGCTGTTGTTCGGTGTCGCATCCCGGCTGGTGTCGGGCGTGATGGCGGACAAACTGGGGGGCGTGGCGACGCTGTTGATTGGGTCAACCCTGCAGATGCTGGCCCTGCTCTTGTACCTGCCCGCCTCGGGGCTGACCTCGCTTTACCTGGTGTCGATGGTCTTCGGCCTCAGCCAGGGCGGGATCGTGCCGTCCTATGCGGTGATCGTGCGCGAGTATCTTCCCGCCCGCGAAGCCGGTGCGCGGGTGGGCTTCGTGATCATGTCGACGATTGTCGGGATGGCTTTGGGGGGCTGGCTGTCGGGCGTCATTTACGACCTGACAGGGTCGTACCAATGGGCATTCCTGAACGGCATCGCGTTTAACGCCGTGAATGTGGGGCTGATGATCTACATCCTGCTACGGTCCCGTCCCCGCACCGAGGCCCGCCCCAGCGCGGCCTGAAACTCTTCAAAGAGTTTCGCCAGAGCCTTCGAAGGCTCTGGGCGCGTCGCCGCGAAGGACGATCACCAATGGGGCGGCTTCTGATCCGCCAAGGGGATCGAGCCGGGGTTGCCGTCCACTTCCCGCTCAGCCTCGCGCGACATCAGCATCTCCACCCGGCGGGTCAGAAGCGCGATCTCGACATCCTGGCGGGCGACCACGTCGGACATCTCTTCCACCGCCTTGGCCAAATGCGCCAGTTGCTCTTCCATCTCTAGGGTCTTTGACATCTCCATTGGCCTCCTTGCCCCGGCTGGTCCCACCCGTTAGACGGTGCGCGACGCGATTTGAAGGCATTCCAGCCCATGGCCAAGCAGAAAAAACAGCCCCGTCCCAAGGCCGAGACGCCCAAGGGCTTCCGTGACTATTTCGGTGCCGAGGTCGTGGAGCGGCAGGCGATGCTCGCCAAAATCGCCGAGGTCTACCACCGCTACGGTTTCGATCCGCTGGAGACGAGCGCCGTTGAGACGGTGGAGGCGTTGGGCAAGTTCCTGCCCGATGTGGACCGCCCGAACGAGGGCGTCTTCGCGTTTGAGGAAGACGACAAGTGGCTGGCGCTGCGCTACGACATGACCGCGCCCTTGGCCCGCGTCGCGGCGCAGTACCGCAACGATCTGCCCGCGCCCTACCGGCGCTACACCATGGGGCCGGTCTGGCGGAACGAGAAGCCGGGGCCGGGGCGGTTCCGGCAGTTTTATCAGTGCGACGCGGATACCGTGGGGGCGGGAAGCGTGGCGGCCGATGCCGAAATCTGCGCGATGCTGGCCGATTGTCTGGAGGCCGTGGGCATCGAGCGCGGCAACTACATGGTGCGCGTGAACAACCGCAAGGTTTTGAACGGCGTCATGGAGGTCGCGGGGCTGGCGGGCGACGACAAGGAAGCCGAGCGCGGGATCGTCTTGCGTGCGATTGATAAGATTGACCGACTAGGAGAGCAGGGCGTGCGCGACCTGCTCGGCGAAGGCCGCAAGGATGAAAGCGGGGATTTCACCAAGGGCGCGGGGATAAGTGCGGCGGATGCGGATAAGATCATCGCATTCGTGCAAGCAACCGCTGGGGATAACGCAACGACGATTGGCAACCTTCAGGCTTTGACTGTGGGATCAGATATTGGCACCCACGGCGTCGCCGAACTCGAACAGATCGCCGACCTGCTGGCCGCCCAAGGCTACGGCCCCGACCGTATCGTCATCGACCCTTCTGTGGTCCGTGGTCTCGGCTACTACACCGGCCCGGTCTACGAGGCCGAACTCACCTTCGACGTCCAGAACGAAAAGGGCCAGACGGTCCAGTTCGGCTCCGTCGCAGGCGGCGGGCGTTATGACGATCTGGTCAAGCGCTTCACCGGCCAGGAGGTGCCCGCGACGGGCGTCTCCATTGGCGTCGACCGCTTGTCGGCGGCGCTTCATGCCACCGGAAAACTCAAGGGCGAAGACGCGGGCCCGGTGATCGTGACGGTCATGGATCGCGACCGGATGGCGGAGTATCAGGCCATGGCCTCGACCCTGCGCCAAGCGGGCATCCGGGCCGAGGTCTACCTCGGCAATCCGAAGAACTTCGGTAACCAGTTGAAATACGCCGACAAGCGCCGCAGCCCGGTGGCTATCATTCAGGGCTCGGATGAGGCCGAGCGCGGCGTGGTGCAGCTGAAGGACCTGATCCTTGGCGCGAAGCTGGCGCAGGACGCGACGCTGGAAGAATGGAAATCCCAACCCGCCCAGACCGAGGTCGCCACGGATGATCTGGTCGCCCAAGTCCAAGCCATCATCGCCCGCCACCAGTGACCTCCAAAGCCGCCATACGGGCCGAGGCAGAGGCGCTTCAGGCCACCTTCAGCGACGCCGTTCCGGTGGATGCGCCGATGTTGGTCAGCGCCGACACGCTGCTGGACTTGTACGGCGAGGATATCCGCGCGCGCGCCTTCACCACCCACGACCCGGACCGCGGCGAGATGATGTTGCGCCCCGACTTCACGGTGCCCGTCGTGGAAATGCACATGCAGGGCGGCGCGGAGCCCGCGCGCTACACTTATCTGGGCGAAGTCTTCCGGATGCAAAGCGCCGGGGCGGGCCTGCCGTCGGAATATCTGCAGGTGGGCTACGAGGTCTTCGACCGTGCGGCTCCGTTGCAGGCCGATGCGGAGGTTTTCACGCTGTTCTCCAAGGCGCTTGCCAATATCCCGACGCGCGCCGTCACAGGCGACATCGGCGTGCTTCTGGCCGCGATTGAAGCGCTGACAACAACCGACGCGCGCAAGGCGGCGCTGCGCCGCCATGTCTGGCGCCCGCGCCGTTTCCGGGCGTTGCTGGACCGCTACACCGGCGCCGCGCCCGCGCCCCATGGCCGCGACGCCTACCTTAACGCGGCCCGCGACACGGGCCTTGCGGCGATGATCGCCCAGGCAGGTCCGCCCATCGGCCTGCGCACCACCGATGAGATGACCGCCCGCCTTAAGCGCCTGGAAGCGGACGCCGATGCGCCGCCTATCGACAGCGCAGAGGCCGAGGTCTTGACCGAGCTGTTGTCGTTGAAGGCACCCCTCGCGGACGCCAGCGCCGTGCTCTCGAATTATGCCGTGGACTTGCCGGGCATGCAGGGCGCGGTCGACCGTTTCGCCGCCCGGGTCGAGGCGCTGTCTGAGGCGGGCATCGCCGTGGAGACCCTGCCGTTCGAGGCGTCCTACGGGCGCACCCAGATGGAATATTACGACGGCTTCGTCTTCGGCATCCTGTCGGCGACGCCGGGCCAGCCGCCGCTTGCCACGGGCGGGCGCTACGACGCGCTGACCCGCGTGTTGGGCGGCGGGCGCGAGATCCCCGCCGTGGGCGGCGTTATCCGGCCGGAACTAGTCCTTGCTGAAAGGGAGGCCGCCGCATGATCACGCTTGGGGTGCCGTCCAAAGGCCGGTTGATGGAAAAAACGTTTCAGTGGTTCGCCGACCGGGGCATCGAGATGCGCCGGACTGGCTCGGATCGGGATTATGGGGCCGAGATCGCAGATCTCCCCGTCGCCCTGCGCCTTCTGGCGGCAGGCGAAATCCCAAGGGAGCTGGCCGCAGGGCGCATCCATCTGGGCGTGACAGGCAGTGACCTGGTGCAAGAGCGGATCCCGGCCTGGGATCAAGCCGTCGACGTCGTTGCCGAGATGGGATTCGGTCATGCCGATCTGATCATCGCGGTCCCGGCCTGGTGGGTCGATGTCACCAGTCTGGACGATCTGGACGCGGTATCAGCGGATTTCCGCGCAACCCACGGCCATCGGTTGCGGATCGCCACGAAGTACCACCGCCTTGTGCGCGATTTCCTGCGCGAAAAGGGTGTGGCTGACTACCGGCTTGTGGACAGCCAGGGGGCAACCGAAGGCACCGTCGCACATGGCACGGCCGAGGCGATTGCCGACATCACGTCGACCGGAGAAACCTTGCGCGCCAATCACTTGGCAATTCTGCGCGACGGGCTGATCCACCGGTCTGAGGCGACGCTGTTCCGGTCGCGGATCGCGCCCTGGGGCGACGCAGAACGGGCGGGTTTTGCCGCCATCACGGCGCGCCTGGAGGCTCACGGCGCGGCGTAGGCCAAGTTCTGCCGACGTGGCCGCAATGCGACGGCCTCCTAAAAATCGACCGATAGCGCCGGTCTGGAATCCCGCAGTTGAGGGTTAACCATTCGTTAAGTTATGTTAACGGCACACACCTTAAACGGGAGCTGCCTCCCGCAATTACTTTTTATCATCAGACCCGTTTTGGGGTCAAAGGACACGCAAAATGATCAGACCTGCCATATTAGTGGGGGTGCTGGCAGCACTCCCTTCCGTTTCCCTTGCTCAGGGCATTACCTTCGACGGCGCCGTGACCCTCGGGTACAGTTTCAACACCATCAACGATCTTGGCACCGATATCACGCTGAACGGCGGCTCGCTCGACTTCGACGGCGACCTTGGGTTCAGCGATGAATTCAGCGTCGGCCTTGGCTTCAGCTTCGGGTCCAGCAACTTGGACGTGAATGGCTTGCCCAATGAGGTCAACATCGACCTTCTCAGCCTGTCGGTCGAGCCTGTCTACCGCTTCAGCAGCGGGGCCTATGTCGGTGCCTACTACCGCATGGGTGACCTGGACGTGGCCCTTGTCGGCCCGGTGACGATTGGCCTGGATACCTCGCAATACGGGATCTTCGGTGGCTATGATTTCGGCCAGGGCCATGTGGAGGTCTTCTACGGCATGTCCGATTTCACCGAAAACGCGCTTCTGGGCGGATTGGGCGACGTGGACGTCACGGACTACGGCATCTCGGCCTCCTATCAGGCGATGCCTGAGTTGGACATCTTCGGCAGCGTTATGCGCACGACGCTTGATGCCGGCGGCACCGAGCTGCACTTCACGGCCTTCTCTGTCGGTGCGGAATATGACGTCACGCCCGAGTTGGCGGTCTATGGCTCTGTCGGCCAGACGATCATCGACCTGAGCGCGATCGGGGCGCCCGATGACATCACCGCCACGGGCCTGACGCTTGGCGCGTCCTATGACCTGACCAATGCGGCGTCGATCCCGATGTATGTGAGCGCCGAGTACTCGCGCACCAACCTGGATCTGTCGGTGCTGGGTCTGACGACTGATCCTACCATCGACCGGTTCGCTTTGGGCCTGACGATCCCGATCGGTAACGGCTCGGGTTCTGCGCTGAACTCCAACACGCGCGTGGCGCGGGGCGAGTATCGCTCAGCGGTGGCAGCGGTGTTCAACTCGTTCTAAGCGGGTGACGCAGGAAATCTTGGGCCGGGCATCGAAAGGTGTCCGGCCTTATCTCGTGCGCTTAAAGCACACCAATCTCGGCCAAAGCGCTTTCCAATTGAGGCGGCAGTGCCTCTTGCTGCTTGGTGCCCGCGCGCAAATCCCGGGGCGCATCGCCCGGCTGCAGATAGCGCCATCCCTGAAACGCCCGCTTGGGCGTGGCGGCCACGCGGGTGACGTTGGGGTCGAGCACGATGCCGCAGCGGTTGATGCCGTCGCCCCGGTCCACGGGATCAAACCGCACAATCGGTTGGCGCGCGAGGATCACGCCCTTGAACACCCAATACAAAGATCCGCCGTTCAGCACCTCTTCCGCGCGCTTGGGCCACATCCGCGTGACGTGGCGCGGCAGCCCGTCGGCCCCTTTGGCGCGGGGGCTTGCCTGCCAGTCCAGAAGATCCTCGACACAGGTTGCCCCAACGCAGAGTTTTAGCATGTGTGTAGTAGCAGCCACGGCTCATCCCCCAAGATGATGTAGAGGGCAAGGTAACACGTCGCAGTCCGTGGGCAAGTCTTCAGGTCAGTGGTTTGGCGAAGTTGCGCGGGTTTCCTGTGGATGGATCAAGGATCGGCCCGTCCGAATATTGCGCCAGGTAGGCACGCCGCGCGGTGTCCGTCGTATTCGCGCCCGAGCGGTGGAGGGTCAGGGAGGAGAATATGACAATCGTGCCAGCGGGGCAGGGCAGGGCCTCGCCCTCATCAGGGCCCTCGTAGCCGACCTTTTCCTTGCCGACATCGTCCCAATGGTGTGGGTCGATATGCCCTTGGGTTTTCAGATCGCGCGGCAGACAGGACAAGGAACCATTCTCCAGCGTGGCATCATCCAGGGCAATCCAGACCGACAGGTAGGGTTTGTGGGCAAAGGGCACATAGGCGCCGTCCTGGTGCCAGGCGAAAGAGGCCCCTGTGCGCGGGCCTTTCACGACGAATTGCTCGTTAAACAAATGCGGGTCCTCCAGCGCGATGGAGGTCACGTCGCGCATCATGTCCGAGAACAGGAAACCCGCGACCTGAGGGAAATCCTCGTGGCGTTTATGCAGGAACTGCCGATCCGCGCCCTTGTTGATGTCATGGTTTCCGCCCTCCGCTGCAGCGGGTTCGGCGATCAGCGCGTCCGCCGCCGCTCTCAAGGCAGCAAGCGCGCTGGCGTCAATGGGATCTGGCAGCACGGCATAGCCGCGACGTTGGAAATCGGTTTGAACACTCATGGCAAATCCTCCCTTTGCCCGACCAAGATGATAGGATTCGCGACAGGCGGCTGGCTAATTAACGACAATTGTGGCATATAGCAGCCCTTGTAGACCCCCACATTCCCTACCCAAGGACTAGTGCCTGTGACCCGATTTGCTGCCCCCATTGCCGAACAAATCTGGGATATGAAGTACCGCCTGAAGCAGGCCGACGGCACGCCGATTGATGGCTCGGTCGAGGATACCTGGCGTCGCATCGCCCGCGCCTTGGCCTCTGTGGAAGACGACGCCGCGCAGTGGGAAGAAACCTTCTACACCGCGCTGGAGGATTTCAAATACCTGCCCGCAGGCCGCATCGTCGCGGGCGCTGGCACGGCGCGCAGCGTGACGTTGTTCAACTGTTTTGTCATGGGCACGGTGCCGGATTCCATGGGCGGCATCTTTGACATGCTCAAGGAGGCCGCGCTGACGATGCAGCAAGGGGGCGGCATCGGTTACGACTTCTCGACCATTCGCCCCAAGGGCGCGGATGTGAAGGGCGTGGCGGCGGATGCCTCTGGCCCGCTCAGCTTCATGGATGTCTGGGACGCCATGTGTCGCACGATCATGTCGGCTGGCTCGCGGCGCGGCGCGATGATGGCCACGATGCGCTGCGACCACCCTGATGTCGAGGATTTCATCGCCGCCAAACAAGACCCCGCCCGCCTGCGGATGTTCAACATGTCCGTGCTGGCGACCGATCCGTTCATGGCAGCGGTCGAGGCCGACGGCCCATGGGAGCTGGTCTTCGGCGACAAGGTCTTCCGGACCGTGCAGGCCCGCGATCTGTGGAACAAGATCATGCGCGCGACCTATGATTATGCCGAACCGGGCGTGATCTTCATCGACCGAATTAATGCAGAGAACAACCTCAACTACGCCGAGACCATCGCCGCCACGAACCCTTGCGGCGAGCAGCCCCTGCCGCCCTATGGCGCCTGTCTGCTAGGCTCAGTGAACCTGGCGCAGCTGGTGGAAAACCCCTTCGATGGCGGCACGCTGCATGCCGAACGTCTGGCTGATCTGACCGCAACAGCCATCCGCATGATGGACAACGTCGTCGATGCCTCCCGCTTCCCTCTGGAAGCCCAGGCGCAAGAGGCGAAAGCGAAGCGTCGTATCGGCCTTGGTGTCACCGGCCTTGCCGATGCGCTGGCCATGTGCGGGCTTCGGTACGGCAGCGAGGAGGCCGCGCAGCGGACCGAGGAGTGGATGGCGCTGATCGCCAACGCCGCCTACCGCGCCTCGGCTGAATTGGCCGCCGAGAAGGGCGCCTTCCCGCTTTTTGACGCCGATGAGTACGCGAAGGCCCCAATGGTCCGCCGCTTGGACGCGGACGTCCAGGCGCTGATCGCCCAACACGGGTTGCGCAACGCGCTGCTGACCTCCATCGCCCCCACGGGAACGATTTCACTTTTCGCGGGGAACGTCTCGTCTGGGATCGAGCCGATCTTCGCCAACGCCTACACCCGCAAGGTCCTTCAAACCGACGGCTCGCGCACGGAGGAAGAAGTCGTCGACTTCGCCGTCGCCAAATGGCGAGAGTTGCATGGCGACACGCCCCTGCCGGAATACTTCGTTAACGCGCAGACGTTGGCCCCGCTCGACCACGTCCGCATGCAGGCCGCCGCGCAGCCGTGGATCGACAGCAGTATCTCCAAGACTATCAACGTCCCCGCCGACATCAGTTTTGAGGCGTTCAAGGACGTCTACGCCGAGGCCTACGCGACGGGCTGCAAGGGCTGCACGACGTATCGGCCCAATGATGTGACGGGCTCGGTCCTTTCGGTATCCGAGGCCGAGGATAAACCTGTTACGGCAGAGGCCACCTCCGGTGAGGTCGTCTATATGTCCGAGCCGCTGCACCGCCCCAACGACCTGGAAGGCCATACCTACAAGGTCAAATGGCCCGATAGTGAGCACGCGCTTTACATTACGATCAACGACATCGTCCTGCAAGGCCACCGCCGCCCGTTTGAGGTCTTCATCAACTCCAAGAACATGGAGCATTTCGCCTGGACCGTGGCGCTGACGCGGATGATCTCGGCGGTGTTCCGGCGTGGGGGGGACGTGTCTTTCGTGGTGGAGGAACTCAAGGCCGTTTTTGATCCGCGCGGCGGGGCCTGGATGCAGGGCAAATACGTGCCCTCCATTCTGGCGGCCATCGGTGGCGTGATCGAGAAACACATGATCGCCACCGGCTTTTTGGCAGGCGAGGGCCTCGGCTTGAAGTCCGATCCCCAGGCCGATGTCGTCAACCTGGGCCACAAGTCCGGGCCCGCGTGCCCCTCCTGCGGGCAATACGATTTGCGCATGATGGAGGGGTGCCTGACCTGCGCCAACTGCGGATATTCCAAGTGCGGTTGAGGTTCGTCTTGAGGGCGTGTGGACGCTCCCATAGTCTTGCCACTTTGACCCCAGGGATTGCCATTTTGGCCCGATAGTTTTGCCATCGAAGTCCAAAGCATGGGAGTTCCAATCAGCGGTGCCCACTACAGGCACTGCGGAAGGACGAAGCCGCTCGCGTGGCGATGGCGCGTTTGGCAAATGTTGATATCGACCTGATAGACCCGCGCATTTTTTCTTGCTCACCTATTTGACGATTGGGGTTTCTCAATCTGATCACAAGAGGATCTCATCAAAGAGGAGAAGACCAAGCATATGGCAGGTATCAACAAGCCAACGCGAACCGATCTTCCGAGAGTACAGCGTCAGCTTTGCGATTAAGTAAAGCCAGTTCATCCTTGAGGTGCAGCATCTGGCCTTAGAACGCTTCGGCTTCTCGTCCGCGCCCCTATGAACCAGCTGCACAATTGCATCCGGCCCAGTAACTTACTTTGCTCGCAACCTTTAGAAGCCCGGGGCTATTGTTTTCAGAGAATCTTCGACATGCCCCTGGATTCAGACTGACCCTACCTTTCGAAATAGGCCAATTTGGGAATGCCGGGATGACCGATAACAAGCGAGCGGTCGAGCAACATGTTCGACATTTCACAGCTTGTTTCAGGCAACAGCGAGCAAGCATGGCAAGCCGCCAAATTCAGTGAATTGAGCCCTTGTCCAGTACTCTCCATACATAGCGGGTCGGATGAACAATACCGTCCATTTTCCAATGCCGCAGAGACCGTTGAAGGTAAGTACTCAGGACGCCCTTGTCGAACAAGCCCCCCAAGTGTTCCTTCCGAGTCTCCACTTGCGGTATAGAGCAGCACCCCTGCCATGCCATCGGACCCATCCGATGCATAGATTCGTTCACATATGCTGGAACTGTCGTAACCAGAGTCGAAGGCAAGCTGCCTAATGAGGAGGTGGGCAAAACTATGCAGCAGTACCTTGGTCACACCTCCTTCCAAATCAACCCTCGCCATTCCTACTTCAATCGCCCCATGGGCAACGCGGAGCTGTTCAAATCGTTCCTGCACTATTTCACTCGCGGCCCAATCTTCAAGCCGGCTTTTCCGAAACCGTAGAAAAATGCCTTCTCCGCGAACTGAAACACCTGGCAGCCAATCTGGTCTTCCAAGGGACAATGGAGCGAGGTCATTCTCATTTGCGCCTGGCGGAAGCAATCGGGTGAACCCTTGCAAGACTCGTGTTTCTCTGAGGCGGGTTACGAGAGCAACCTCATCAAAATGATCTTCAAACCAAGTGCCATAATCCTCTAACTGAACCGGACGAAGGTCGAAATCTTCCCGATCCCTGGGCGAAGGTCTTGGGCCAGTAAATGCATCATACTCGGCTCGGCGAAAGGCGCGTTCCGTTACAACACTTGTACCCGATTCTCCGTCCTTCAACGCCAGCGCTCCTTTCAGGAGTTCATCTGGCTCAATACCGTTCTCCTTGGCCAAGTACACCAAGGTTGGTTGTGGCGGATCCGGTAGAAGCGCTTCGAGGATATTGTATACCCCCTTTTCAGACAACACCTTCATCACACGTTGAGAATGGGGAGGGATAAGGATTGATTTCGCCACTTTGGCGAAATACGCGTTTGCGGCACCGCGTTGGATAGTTTGCATTGCACTATGCTGGCAGGTCTCTGCGCTGTCGGGACCAAGCCATGGGCGCTCACCCGGGCAGCCCTCGCTCATGGTGTCAGCCAATACCACGCGATTGAAGGCTCCAACCATAGACCTCCGTTCCCCACAAGTCCGACAGACAATGCGGATACCAGCGGTGCCAGGTTGGGTTGTGGATGTGAAGTAGAGCTCCGCTGCTCCTTCGGAACAGTTGTGACCCCGGTGAACCCATCGTTCCCATGGAAAATCAAAAACATGACCACTTTCGCAGGCGACCACGAAGCGGACCGGTATCAATCGTGGGCGTGCGTTCTTGTGCAACTCCCCACAGGTCTTGCCCCGTCCTCCTGCAAGTCGTTCCGTGTTTCTGCATCGCATGTTTTCGTCTTTTGATTGGGAATTCCAATCGAGCTCCTTCATACGCCTGCAACGGGGGCAATAGTGCCAGCGCGGAAATCGAACAAATGGCATCGGTGCGCGGTCTTCCTGCGGCGCCATGCCTCCAGCGTTAGTTTCGCGAGCAAGCGATGGTGTGTGGAAGTGAGAAATCTTGCGCCCCATTTCAGCGCTCAACCGTTGCGCCAAGCGACTGTCCACCACTTTCGTCGCTCTTTCCAGGTCGAGAGCAGCACCGGGTTGCGCGACGGGCCAAGCATCAAGGCCCGCCATCATCAGTGTGTCATCAAGAAAATCAACGATTGCACCGACTCCAAACGGGACGATCCCTTGGGACGTTCTGAATTCATTCTTGGCCATTTTATCTATCCGGCTCCGGGTAAATCGAAAGAACGCTGGCCGAACTGCTACCGTCCACATTTCGCATTGAGGTCATCACCGGCCATGCGGCTTGTAACAGTTGATCATCCGCCGGAGCGCCAAATGGCAACATTAGGGATGCCTCTTCAACATTTCCGGCCATTTTCCCCCAGGCAGGTGGCGCATATTGCCGCCAATCTCGGACCCAGTCTTGCAGCTCATGCCTGGCATCCTCGCACTCGTCTCCGTTGATGTCTTCAATCCGGTCAAGGATCCAATTAAGCTCGTTGTCCAGCTTCAAAGCCTTGGTGGAGTTTTGAATGTCTTTTGGACTTTCAAAACCGCACAAGTGCCTCGCAACAGCGACCAAGAGACCTCGCATCCCGCGGCTACGAGCCTGCGGTGAGAAAGGCGTGACACTGGTCGGCTCAACATGGCGATAGAGGCTTTGGTGGTACCCGACGAAACGCTCGTAGTGTGACCGATCTCGGTTCTTTGTCTGAGTATACGCGACGACGACCAAGCCAGGATGTTTGCGACCAACCCGTGAGGTGGCCTGGATGTACTCCGACGTTCCTTTTGGCTGGCCGTTCACAAGCATGAGACCGAGCCGGTCGATATCAACGCCTACCGCAATCATGTTCGTTGCGAGTAGAATATCCACCGGGGCAGGGTTTCTTTGACCTCGACGCCAATCTAATGCCAGCTGGTCAAGAATTTCCGGAATCTCCTCAGCTTTGCGGCGGCTGGTCAGTTCTGCGGGTTCATCGAGCATTCGGCGATGCTCAGGAGGGATGTTTTCAAGGCCACATAGCTGTTTTAGGTATTCCGGAATGTCGCCAGCACACAGGGTTGCAGCATGGCCAAGTTCGCGCAGCGTATTAAAATACCATACCATGGTTCCGTAGGGATTGAGATGTTCGGCTGTCTTTTCGTTGCTGGGATCAAAACGGTTGGGGAATTGCAATAGCGGCCCTGTAACACGCACCAAAGCTGTTTGATGCGAGGAAAGAGCGCTGCCGAGAAAGCCAATGTATAAACGCCCTGGCGCATCGTCATTTTGCTGCGCAAAGTAACTATCGTTGGCTTGGTTGCCCTGCGGGGGATACTCGAAGGCTTCGCGATTATAGAGTGCATTGCATTGGTCCGCTGCTCGCCTAATCGTAGCGGTTGACGCGACAATTTTTGGAGGAACGCCATCACGGGAACATAGCTTGTCGATTAGAGTCTCGTATAGGCCCACCATTGTACCAAGCGGCCCAGAAATGAGATGAAGCTCATCCTGGATGATGAGTGAAGGTGCGACGCCATCATCACCGCCAAAGAGGTTGCGGGTACGATCCTCCCAAGCAAGTTGCGCGAACTTGTCCACAGTGCCAATGACCAGAGTGGGCGGGGCATCGTAAATGTCGTCGTCGATTACGAGAATGGGCAAGTGTTCGGAGTGAAATTCACAATCCGGTTCGGGGCAGTGAAAGCGAACTGTCTTTTCCCCATCGTGATTGTTCTCTTGCCGGTAACCTTGAAAGCTATTTTCCGTGAGATCAGTCCTACACCATGGACATTGTAGTATTTGGAACGGGTTTGATTGATAGGGCTTGGTTTTCAGGCTTCTTAGCTTCCCGCATGCATCACTCCTGCGGTTGGGCGTCAAGCTCGTCCCAACCCACATTCCGATGGTGATTGGTTCATCGCCCAAGTCTATGCCCATCGCACTTTCCCGCCGCAGTTGCTCCAGT
Organism: Gymnodinialimonas sp.; assembly: GCF_059726805.1. Classification (NCBI taxonomy): domain Bacteria; kingdom Pseudomonadati; phylum Pseudomonadota; class Alphaproteobacteria; order Rhodobacterales; family Paracoccaceae; genus Gymnodinialimonas; species Gymnodinialimonas sp. Next base: position 3,978,309 of record NZ_AP041059.1, on the reverse strand, counting down.
GCGAAAATCAAAGCGGAAGCTCGATCAAATTGCTGACGCGTTAGAAGGCGAAGAGTGTAACGCATCAAGACAGCCGTTCCACCGCCTTCGTTTCTTAGGCGTCGCATTAGAATGCTGAACGCAGCCAGACCTAAATATGCCTCGGTCTTGCCGCCGCCAGTCGGAAACCAAATCAGCTCGACCAATTTCCGGTCGCGGTGATCAGGGTTGGTGGCTGAGGACAGGTTCATCAAGATGAAGCCAAGCTGGAATGCACGCCACTTATTCTCCAAACCGGAGTCAACCTGACTGACCTCCTTTCCACCAAGTTTCCGGGGCTTGAGACGGGACCGCTGCTGCTGCGTGAACATGGCTCGGTTCATCAAGCGGAATGCGACCACTGCATTTTTGTCCGTGCGCAGCTTTTCTATTCCCTCACGCATTCGACCAAGGCAAATTTCACATTTCGATATGTTGCTCTGTGACGCCGAGCGCAAATGACTTGGAATGGCTTCGTGTGTCAGGTCATCAATCCAAGCGGCATAATCGTCCACAAGCCCCGAAAGAACCTTCAAAATGGCTACTTCTGGATCAGCAGACTCGTCGCCGGCGTAAAGAAACCCCATGGAAAGATTGAAGGTAGAACCGTCTCGATAGTGTCTTGATCGCGGTTCAACCGGTTGCACTTCATACTGAGGTAGTGCGGCCGTACGTACCAAATTGCAGCGCCCATCTTCCGAGGCAACTGAATTCCGATTCCAGTCCGCAGCTACCCCGTGTCCCAATGCAAAAGCGCGGCGATGCCGATAAAGTAGCTCGAGCTGATCCAATTCGTCTTCGCGCACCCCTCCATCCTGGCGATCTATCGGCTCAAATACCGCTTCGCCATCTGCCGAACTCACTTCGAGACCAACCTGGAAGAAGCAGGCATCATACCTTGCGGATCGTTCACTGTTGGTTCTTTTGTTGACCAACATTGCCGATACAATCGAACTGCCGTCGTTCTCTCGTATAATGAGCTCGAACGAGAGATCTCCCCGCAAAGTAGGCACCCGGACGGGCTCCAACACACCAAACTGGTTTGTTTGGATCGTGACTAACTCGTCGATTGGCTCTCTAATATAGCACTGGCGGTTTGCTCTGTCAGGATCTGGTTCTGACCTATAGGTAGCTGCGCAAACCCTGCAGTTTAACTCGGTTCCTGATTTAACTCTAAAGGTCAGGCCCATGGCAGCAGGGCTGAACTCATTCGCGAGGTTCAAGGGTTCTGTGGCATCTGATGAGTGGTCTGTTCTATCTGTTTCAGAGCTTCCTGCCGCTGATATGCCGGAATCTGATGTGTCCCCGTCAACAAGAGGAGCAGTGTCATCGCTTTCGGCAACTTCCACCTCGGCCATCAGGATACGTTGAGGAAACAAGACTCCTGTCGCGTAGAGTTGCAACGGATTAAGACGGATTGAGCTGGTATCCATAGGATCCAGCGGGCCAAAGAGCTTGGTCTGCAAATCCTCAACCATTGCTGCACGCATTTCCCTGAAATCATTCGGTAGGGTGCTCATGTTTAGTCCTTAATGCACTTTTGAGATTTCAGCATTTCAATTGCTCGCCATTGAATGAAGGAGTTAGGAACAATGGCGTAGCATTTCGTGCGCGTACGTGTGAGAGAAACGAGTAAAAGGCTGGTCTGCCATTCATCTTCGAGGCTATCTGGAACATCGGTGACGATTACGATCTCTGATTCCAGTCCCTTGAATGCTGCTACTCCAGTGGAAAGTATCTGTTGCCTATCAGGTTGGGCCTCTCGAGGCGCAGCCAATGGTTTGCCAACGTTTGGTGGAAAGCGGTCCACAAGCCGCTGCCCAGCCCTTCGCCATGACAGTATTGCAATGTCCGCAGGACAAACGCCGTCGCGGATTAATTCTACAAGAAGGGCGCGCAGCTTGGCAGCAGCCTCCTTGTCGGTTGTGACGCCGATATACTTCACGGGCGAATTGAGCTGACGGCGGCATTCCGGCGCGGCCGCCTTCGAAAAAAAGTACGCTTCGGCAGAAGTCTTCGGAGGGTTTCTGAAGTTTTCCCTCAATTCAACTGATACAGCTCCGGCTTCTATGAGGGTGTCGAAAGCATGTTTTTCGAAGCGTGAATAAACGTTTGCCTGATCGCCTTGGTCCAAGAAGATGGCCCAGCGTCCCTTCAGACCGCCGCTCAGGATCAACGTCAGACAAGCAAGATTTCTTTCGTTTAGAATATCTTGGGCTTCATCCACAATCAGCGCGTCATACTGTGGAAGCTCATCGGTCTCGAATAGGATTTCACAAGCGTCTTCAAAAAGTGCTGGGTAAACCGTTGAGAAGTGCTCCTTTTCTGAAGTTCCGATGGGAACCGCCGGTGACAAACCAGCACGGCGGATGATGTCGTGCATGAATTTGTGGAGCGTTGCGATCTTGTATTTTGCGTCGCCGCGTTCCACCGGGAGATGGGCGGCCAGTTCGGTGTTGAAGCAAAGATAGAGTACGTTCTGTCGTTCTGCCGAAATCCGGCGGGCGGCTTCCAACGCCAGTACTGTTTTACCCGTTCCAGGCCCTCCGGAACAAATCAGTCTCGGGTTTTGTGGACTCAAGACAAGGTCTAGTACTCGGAATTGTTCCCGGCTTAGAGCAGGCGCTTCTCGCTGGCTTGCGATCACGAGACCCAAAACGGTCAACCCGGTTTCAAAGTCGGGGCGCATAGCGTCAGCACAAACTCGCAACTTTTCCGAGGAGAGAGGAGAGATGGTTCTTCCACCCTTCTCTTTCCGCTTGTGCGCGAAGTAAGCCTCCAGTCTTTTCAGGTATGCAGAAAATGGATTTTTCTGATCGCGGAGATCATAAACTACGTCCTGGCTCCATTCCGCGTCTTGGTATTCGAAAACGACGGATGGCAGGACTACTCCCCAGCCGAAAAGAGCGTCCTTGCGGGACAGAACTCGCTGTTCCTGAAGATGTTTCAAGACTGCCCATCGACAACCTTCGGCTTGTTTAAATGGCCCCTCGGTGGTGGTGTACGAACGCTCCCCAGATCCGATCGTCCAAATCCCATTTTTCCGCTGAATTGCGCCCCCCTTAACCTCAAGGCAGAAAACTCCACGTGGGGTCATCAAAACGAAGTCGCATTCGGCATGTTCCTTGGTGCCATGTCTTTCTAATCCGACTGACTGGAAGCAGTATACCTCTTCCTTGGCCTTCATACTTTTGATTTCGTTGAAAATCTGCTGCTCGGTAAAGGTGGCATTCGGGCTGCAAATGGGAGGTATCATGTGAACGGTCATGACAACCTCGCTGCCGCACTGTGATCAAGCCCCTGCAGTTGCCACAGAAGCGAGCCAGCACAAGTCGCAACCTGACCAACATACTCCACGCGGTGGATATTGAGGTCGATGCAAGTGCTTCCCACTTCTATCCGCAATTTTCCTGTGGTTTGATCAGCCGTTCCTTTTACAAGTTGCTCAAAAATGTGATCTGCGGCTTCATAGCGGGCTCCATACAGCGCTGAAACGGCCTGTGCCGAAGCTTCGCCAGACTTTTGAATTTCCGGATCATCGGATAGGGCACAAATTTTCGGAATGACTGCACGATAGTTCATTGGCGCGACGGTTTGCCCGCTGATCCAGTTTCGATACGCCATATCCGATCGACGCAACCCTGCAGCAGCCAACCGTTTGCAAAAATTGCTCCATGGAACAGACCCGGCAGCATAGGCTTTCTTCATAGGTTGCCTCCAAAGGTTGGCCATTTTCAATGTAGTTCTGGGATCCCTCAAATAGTTGGGAGCGAGTTCTTGGAAGAGCTCTCGGTGAGAGCCATCCTTCAGCACAAAAACATCACCTTCTCCTAATTGGCTGACGGGTATACAGGCATCTTCTGGCCGTGAGGCGTCTCTATTCAAGAGAACCAGGTCAGCATGAGGAGGCAAGAACATGTAAGCTGAGTAGTCGTCGAGGATAACAGGGGTTCCACTGACCATTGCATCGCTCCCGTAATTTGCGGTTCGGTGGATGCGTTTGAACAGCCGATCAAGGTCGGGGCGCTTCTCGGTGGGTGGGATAAACTCTGATAGGTCGTCGCTTGGCGTGGGTTTGGATCTCTTTGGGCTGGGCCATATCAACTGCTCTCCATCTCCGATGGGCATGCGTCCTTCGTTTGAGTGTTCGATAGGAGTTTTGAAAGAGCGGACGCGCCTGCGCACACCATCCGTCACTCTTTCGAGCCATTCATTTTGAAAGTTGAACATAAGATAGTCCAACTTTGTTGCGGGAACGATTGTATCGAGCCGGCGCATTGTTTCTGCACCGTGCCAGCCGGGGACGACCAAATGCTCAACGGGAGCAACGCGAAATAATTCTGGCGCGGTAAGGCCTGCACCGTAGAAACCGTTCTCGTTCAACAGGGCCGTGGTTTCTTTGGCTTCCTGTTGGGACCGGCAGAGGATTGTAACCGGTTTGCCCTCATTTGCGATTGCTTCACTAAAGATATCAGGGGAAAATCCACCATTCTCGGAGAGATCATCAAGCGCGTGTGCGACACCAACTAGAGACTGGTCATAAAGTGCCTCCGCCTTTGCTGCCCTCGACAGAGCTAAGGCCCGTTCTTGTAGTTTGGCCGCCACGGAGCTGCCCGGACGCGGCATCTTGCCCGCATCGGAGAGGAAGCTTCTTAGTTGCTGCACAATCGGAGAGAAGTCATCTTCCGGATCATCATGTCGATTTTGCAAGAACTCGTTGATTGTAGCCAGTGCAGGGCTGGGGAAAACCTGAATGCGTCGATCAACGATCCAATGATTGTATTGCCGCTTCAGCCCGCGTGCCAAAGGATCAGTTTGCCTGAAACCTCGTGGCCTCAGTGACCAGGGTAAAACTATGTCATCCTCCATGATCAAGGCATCCCGGGGTGGACCAGGTACTTCCGAAATGTCCGCTAAACAAAGCATCCGTAGGGATGGAACTTCTCGACCAACGAATTCGGCATTTATCTCGCGGTAGGTCTGTGAACCGAAAGCTATCAAATCGAACCCGACCACTCCCGCAGGGGGATTTTCGATCAGATTTCTCGCGACCATCGCGGACCCGCATGCGTAGATCATCGCTCGTTCAATAACGCTTTGTGACATGGGTTCTTCACGCTCGGTTCCGCTTACCCAAGTGGCACCGACTACTTTCGAAATTGCCTCTCCGCGACAATGCAGGGAAGGTAGGTAGTATTCCAACAAGTTTCGAGGGGCCACGACAAGTACGGCACGCCGCGCATCGCTTCGGGGCCGTCCTTTCAAAAGAAAATGTAGTGGATCGATAGAGTGGTGTTTCTGCCATGCGGAAACGGCGGGCCCGCTCGACAAGGTTTTGTAATCTTGCCGAGGCGATGTCTCCATGCAGGCCCCTAGGATTGTAGGCAGATACAACCGTCCAGATGAACTCACTTCCACAACGATCTTCTCGTCACCTGCGATGACTTGATTACCTAAGTATCGCACACGCTCTGGGCGCTGACCGAAGTTCAGCAGATTGATGATAGCACCTTCTTCCCATCGTGCGCTTGCACCGGTCTGAGCATTTTCGCGCATAGAGGCAAGTGTGACTGCCCCGACTACAGGCACAAGAAAGACTTCTGCATCCCGCAAAGCAATATGGTTATTTTGCGTGCTTTCAAGCACTGCTTGTGCATTTCCGACGACATACTGGCCGAAGCGATCCAGCATCATACCGCCCGCTGTGAGATATGAGCTTTCCAATTGGGGAATTCGTTGTTGCAAACTGCTTAAATGCGGGAGGCCATATGCTTGCTCTTCAACGGTGGCATAGGCCCATTCAATGACATAGAGATCATCAAGAAGCCCCAATATCCCCAGGCCGTCCGGTATGACGTCTTCAGTTTCCGCAAGATATACGAGCGCAGCCCGAGCTAAACTGGATCCAACGCCATCTCCCCCCGCCGCTTCGATCAATGCTTCCAATTTCTGATCAAAATCGGTGATATCCGCGATGATCTTTAGACCTCGTATAGTCTTGACTTGAGCGGAAATCTTGTTGGCGATTTCTCCGACACGTCGCGTGTCAATCTCGGCAGTTTTGAGCACAGTCTGTTGGATGGAGTGCATTTCTGCTTTTGTGATGGCGTTGTATATCCAGCCGCCTTCGAAGTTCATCCCCAGTTGATCAAGAGCACGGTCCTGGACCCAGTTCAATTCGCGCAACTTCTCTTCTTTTTGCCAGGATTTCCTTGTTTGGTTGAGGAAATACAGAGCAGCAAATGCGTCACGGGCAGTGCCATCGCCCTCTATCGCTTTACGTCTGAAAACCGCAGCGAGGCGTAACCATCCAAGGACTTGATAGCCATTGCTGACTGGTAGTTCCGCAAATGCCTCCAAACATGCAGAGATGCCGGGCAGGATGCTCTCCCACCCATTTATCTTCTCTCCGATTGACTTGGAAATGTCGTCAATCTCGATGCTTATTGCCTCAATACGATTTCTTGACGGATAGTCGCATTCAAATTGGCCAAAGGGGCCGGGATTCACTTTCTTCACCTCTCTGAAAAGACTGCTCACCTGCGTGATCCCACCGGTGCTAGCATGCACAGCCCATCAACTTATCAGCAACTCTAAGCGCTGCTGGGGAAATGTCGATCAATTTTTGATTGCGAATGCGCTTCCTTCAACGCATCGTTGCGAACACCCTCAATTGATTTTGTTTGTTGTTGCTTCTCTGAGAGTTACCCTCCAGAAAAACGACGTCTCAAAGCAGGCAAGCCATCCAACCGGTCGCGGGTTGCTGCCAAGAAGTTACCGGAACTGAGGTGGCGATGGTCTCTTTCTGCATTATTGTTCGGAAGTGTGGGCGCACAGTACCACCCCGCCCGTCATTTTCTTGAAAATCACGCTAAACGCCCTAAGATCATAAAAAACTGTTTGCAATGAGCTATTGACAATCAAGTCATCAAAGGGAGGGTCCCGGTTGGACGGAGGAAACAACCTACATCGGGTCCCTGGGGACAACTCTGTCAACCAGCTGCAGGCAGTGGACTTGTTCTGTGGAGCTGGAGGATTTTCCCTAGCAGCCTTCAAGGCCGGGTTCCATGTGGAATTTGCGGTTGAGAACGATAAGTATGCTGTCGAGACCTACCGGGAAAACTTCATCGAGAAGCGACAGCTAAGAACGACGCTTTACGATGACAGCATCAATGATTTGAAGCCTGAATGCCTTGTAGAGAAGCACTTCTCCAAGTCCGGATGCGATATCGTTCTTGGAGGCCCGCCTTGCCAAGGTTTTTCTACTCATCGCATCAACGATGCCGGAGTTGACGATCCAAGAAACAGACTTATCCTCAGCTACTTCAATTTCGTCGAAGCCCTGCAGCCCCGTGCGTTTCTTATGGAGAACGTTCCTGGGATATTGTGGCCGCGCCACGAAAAATTCTTGGATGAGTTCAACTCGCGAGCCAACGAGGCTGGCTACAGAGTTTTCTCTCCTGCTGTTTTGGACGCAAGAGACTTTGGCGTTCCACAAAGACGCAAGCGGGTGTTCATATTAGGAACGCGACTTGATATTTCGACGTCCTCATTTTTATGGCCTCCAGCACCGAGTCACTCCAATTATGATGACGGTCTGTCGCCTTGGATGGATTGCAAGGAGGTGTTCCGATCGCCCCCTGATCAAGATTCCAACGACATACACATGAAACATGGACGTGAATTGGTCGAAGCGTTTCGAAATACACCTCCCAACGGCGGGTCGCGCAAGGACTCGGGTAGGATTCTGCCGTGCCACAAGAAACACGACGGTCATAAAGACGTGTATGGAAGAATTGACCCCGACCGACCGGGGCCGACGATGACAACTGCCTGCATCAATCCGTCCAAGGGGCGGTTTGTCCACCCGACGGAACATCATGGGATCACGGTTCGGCAGGCCGCTCGAATGCAAACCTTTCCTGATGATTTTGTCTTTTCGGGTGGTCTCACTGCCGCGGGCCGTCAGATAGGCAACGCTGTCCCTGTTGACCTTGCAGCGGCGCTATTGAAACCAATCGCCGAATGGCTTTCCGGTTTGGACGCGGCCGTTGATTGTGCCTCTGAACTACAGCCTATTCATAGATCTGACGTATAAGTGAGAAAACGCCCCTCTCCAGACGCGAAAAATCCTTTTGAGATATGGCCAAAGCGAAACCCGACTTTCAGGAGCCAGTTGACCCTCAGCGGTCCAAGATGATGGCATCAATTGGACAACGGGGGACGAAACCCGAAATGATAGTTCGTCGCATATGCCACTCGCTTGGGTATCGGTATCGGCTTCATGTCAAAACTCTTCCTGGATCTCCCGATCTAGTATTCTCGCGTCTCAAGAAAATCGTATTTGTGCATGGGTGCTTCTGGCACAGACATGCAAACTGCTCTCGAACAACCATGCCCAAAACACGTACTGCGTTTTGGGAGAAGAAATTTGCCAAAAATGTTGGTCGGGATGAACGGCAAATTTCGGAGCTTTGTGCTCTTGGATGGCAGTTCTGATAATCTGGGAGTGCGAGACAAGAAAGAAATTCTTGCTTAGAGAGAGGCTGGTTAGATTTCTTGACGGGAAATGACGCGTCTGTCCTGACGACCAGAGGGAAATTTAATCGAGAAAACAATGCACTTTTCTCCTTTAAACCCCTTCCTTTGGCCACCCTCTACCAAGCTCGGCGGTTCCAGTACGTGACATCGGAAATCCCTTCGCATAGCCTGGCGGCATGAGTGGTGAGGAATGGTCAGATTGGGAGAATGACGCCATTGTTGCGGACTATTTTTCCATGCTCATTGATGAGTTGTCGGGCACGAGGTACAACAAAGCGGCTCACAACCGTGCCCTGCAAGTGTTGATTGGCCGCTCCAAGGGTTCGATCGAATTCAAACACCAAAATATCTCGGCGGTTCTTAAGGGGCTGGGTGAAACCTGGATCAGCGGATACAAGCCCGCCTTCAATTTTCAGAAATTCCTGGAGGATGCTGTTGCTCGGTGTCTCCAGCAGCATGGTGGCTGGCCTGCACTGAGAACAACACCCAAAATGGAAGCATCGGAGCCTCCAGGGGCTATCTGGATTGGCACTCCGCCCACCACGCAGAATACGCCACCACCGGACGAATTAGAACAAATGCAGGCCGTGGCCCGAGAATTTGATGTGGCGGGTCGAGATGAGAGAAACAGATCTATGGGAAGGGCTGGAGAGAAGCGCGTCCTTCAGCATGAACGTGCCATTCTCACCAGTGTGGGCCGACATGACCTTGCAAAGAAAGTGCGGTGGGTCAGCCAAGAAGACGGCGATGGTGCAGGATATGACATTTCGAGCTTCACACCCGAAGGAAACAGCCGCCTGCTTGAAGTGAAAACGACTAACGGTTGGGAACGCACACCGTTTCACATCTCCCGAAATGAACTGGCGGTCGCAGAGGATAACCACGACACTTGGACCCTTTTCAGACTCTGGAATTTCTCTCGGGAACCGAGGGCATTCGAATTGCATCCTCCCTTAGAGGCCCACGTGGCACTAACCGCCACAAGCTTTCAGGCCAACTTCCATTATGACTCAAATTGAGCTGACAAATGATTGGTAGATGAATTGGCTCGAATGCGGCATAATATGCCAACAGCGAGAACCAATCCCTAGGTTTAATTCGGGGGAGTACGCAGTTAAGTTGGCCGCCATACTTTTCTTGGCGACGCAGTTTACCGGTCTTTTTTGTTAATCTGGGTGATTTTGGTCCCCCGCATCGAACACGTACCGTAAGCGCTCGTCTCTCGACCGACAATGTCACCCAATCCCGTACAATCCGCGCATGCTGGCGGGTTTAGAGGAGAAGCCGTTCGTGAAACAACGTTCAGATTTTGCAAACTAAAGTTAACAGTCAAAATGATAACTAACTAATTGATAAGGAAAGATAAATTGTTTGCCCTGGTGATTCGGTTAGTGTAGTGTCCAATCATGGACACATCATGTTGTGTCCGATTGGATGCAGACCGTGGGGTGTTTTTGACGTGGACTCTGAATCCTATGCCGCCAGCTTGCGTTTCGAGCTGAAGAAAAAAAGCCTCACGCTCGCAGACATCGCGGGCCAGGTCGGTGTTTCTACGAGTCTTGTAAGCAAAACCCTTAAGAAACAAAGAAAAAATGCTGACGTTCAGCATTTCGTTGCAGATACCTTGGGAGTTCCGGTGGAACAACTCTGGCACTTAGAGTTCCGGGATGCGCTTGTTTCGATAGACTGCGAACGAAAGGAAGGTGACCCACGTAAAGCCAGCTAACCCAGAAATAGAAGAGACCCCCGCACTCGGCAAAGTGCAAAGGGGTCCGCTTCAGATAGGCAGTCCTACCACATGTCTCTAGCATCTCTTCAAAGGACTAAAAAGTCAAGCACAGCGTGGGCCGCGCTGCCGTTCGCGCTGTGTTCAATCAACAAAATTGACAGAGAGATGGACAATGACAACGAGCAGACTACAAGACGCCGAAATCAACGGTTTCAAATCCCCACTTCCAAGCAAAGCAACTTTGCTTCCACCTGCCAGATCCAGAGGGAGCTTTCGCAGTTCGCTTGTGTTGCGGACAAAAGCGGACGGCCAGGACAGGGTCTTCTATACACATAGCCGGGGCGAACGAAACTGCCTTTTGCTTTATGCGGCCATGCCGAATGTTTATGACATCTGGGAGCAGCCCAATCGGCTTTCCTATGACTCAGACGGAAAGACACGACACCACACACCGGATTTCTTGCTGACATTGATTTGCGGCAAGAAGGTTGCTGTTGCCTATCGGCCGGAGGAGCGCGCAAAAGCTGAGTATCGGCGTGAGTTACGCAGGTTGGCGGATCAAATGCCCAAAGGTTATGCCGACAAATTCATGTTGGTGACCGACCGCAGTTTTACGCGGGAACAAGCTTACAATGCTGACCTTTCCCACGCGTTCACCAACTCCCCAGACCATGACGCAGATAGTGCTCTCCAAGATGTTCTGAGTACCCTTATCGGACATGTGTCTATTGAGAACCTTTGCAAGCTTATCGGCTTGGTTGGTCGCAGCTTCGCCGCAGTGGTCCGGGCCGTGTTTCAAGGAGCTTTGAAGCAGATCTGCAAGGGCTACCTTGAACTAAGTTCGGTTGTTACGAAGGGAGCCTTATCATGAGCTTCCACTTCGTATTAGACATGATGGACCGGGTTACAGATCATGGGATTCATCTCCGTCCTCTTCGGTCCACAAAAGAAGGAATTGTATTTCAGCGCTTGGATGCAAACGACATCACCATAACCTTGCCTCACGATGAGATCGCAGAAAGATTCAAATCCCAACACTGGCGGCACGAAAGACACTATTTCAGTCAGGTGAATGACACACTTCGAGCGCGTGAGCTGGACCTGATGATGAGCCTTTGTACACCGCGTGAGCGCTTTGAAGGCTCTGTTCGCGCCTATTTCTGCGGTGTTTATCTAGAGTTTTATGCTGATGGGAGAATGAAGAAAACAGATCGCAGTTATGAGGAACATCGTAAGAAGATAAAACGTCGCGTTCGAAAATATTGTAAGAAGTACTTTGCAGAATACGGTCGAGACAATCCGGGGGCTGCCGATCTAAAGGCCTACAAGGTGCCGAGGGCGCGCCGGGCGCGAGACCTCGCAAACGCATACTTGGAATGCGGCAAACGAGCATCGGCCCTCATTCCTCGATGGCGCAAGTGCGGAAATCGTACACTCCGCCTTGCCGTTGAAGCGCGACTCCTTTTGAACAAGGCGACGATGGAATTTACGACAACACGTAAGCCTTCACCCGCCAATGTGCTCAATCATGCCAAAAGGATGTTTCGAGAACAGAACAGGTTGCGAAAGGCTGAAGGCCAACGCCCTTTGCGTGTTCCTGGCCGCAAGGCCGTTGAGAATGCAGTCAAACGTATTGATCCGTTTGCTGCATATGCTCGACGGTTTGGGCTCGATGCCGCAAATAATTACTTTTCCCTTGCCGATGACGGTGTGCGTGCCGAATTTCCAATGCAACGCATCGAAATCGACGAATGGAAAATTGATGTTTCAACGCTTTTTGAAACCACAGCTGTCGTGGAGATGATGGATGACGATCTTCGTAAGAAAATTCCTAAGGGACGTCGCTGGCTGACTTTGGCTTTGGACTGCGCGACGCGGTGTGTCGTTGGCGTCAAAATAAGTGCGGAGCCGCAAGCGGGTAGCGTCGTTCAGGTGATCGAACAGCTGACGCGTGACAAGACGGATATCGCAGAAGCGTTCGGCTGTGCATGTGCCTGGCCTATGGGAGGCAATCCGCACGAGATTGTACACGATAATGGCAATGCATTAATTGCGCCGGATGTGCGGCGAGTGACGAATGATCTAGGTGCGGAAAAAACGACTACTCCAGCTGGCGTTGCAAGGTTGCGCAGTCGCGTTGAACGCATTTTCCGCGCGTTTGGTACAGAGTTAATGCCGCTCCTGACCGCGCGCACTTTTGGATCGATCGCGGAGAAAGGTGGCTTTGACCCAGGGAAGCATGCCGCTCTAACCGATGATGAGCTGACCCAAATATTAGTCCTGTTTATCGTGGACGTTTATCATAACCGAGAGCACGGTGGATTGCATGGAGAAACACCTGCAAACTGCTGGAAACGGTTGTCTGAAACCCGCACTGCGGTGCCGGTGGATCAAATAACCCGACGGGCCATTTTTGGACTGGAAATCAACAGCAAGCTTGGCAACCGAGGGGTTAGGTTTGCCTGTCTAGACTACGTCTGTGACGAACTTCGAGAATACGTCAAACACAGCTGGGACCGTGAATTTCGCGTTCGAGTTGATCCGCTGGATATCGGTTACGTGTCGATCGAGGTCGGCGACAGATGGTATCCCTCCAAATGTGTGAAGCGGGGTTTTGAAGGAGTGGCTTGGCAGGATTGGCAGGCCCAGCTTACAGCTTTCCGAACCAAATTTCGGAGTGAAGCACTCATGGTGCAGAGCATAGTCGACAACTCATTACTGAAAATCACAACGATCGATCGCAAGGCAAACATCCGTCAAAGTTTGACCGAGCACTATATCACTCAAGCGCAGATCGCGTGGGAAGAGCAGAAAACCAATCTAGGGGTCTCAGTCGAGTTCGACCCTGTTGTCGATGATCCGGATGGCTTGTTCGGCGAATTGATTGTTCCCGATGATGACGACCCCAAAGCAGTCGAACCATCGGGCGAAACTGGGCAAGACGTCCAGTTGTCTCCAGATGATGAACTGCCCGGCACTTCCTGGAGTATCGATTATGAATGAGATTTCCGAGGATTATCATAAATGGGTTGCCGCGCAATGCGCGCGATTGGAACAAGTATTCGTTAAGACCCGAACCTACTCGCAGTTTAAGACGCAATTCCAAGAGCTGCTGTATAAGCGCCGCGCGGAAGCGCAGGCAGATTTGGACACAGAAACCGAGGGCATATTGCTCGCGGGAGCACCAGGTAGCGGAAAGACGTGGTTGTTGAAAAATGTCGTTAAGTCACTTCCAGACATTCGCCGAAACACCGCTGACCGACAGCTAGACATCATATTGGTGCGCGTGCCCGGGACGACCACGGTGATGGAGATTGGTCAACGCATCTTAGAAGATGTCGGATATGGCAAACGCAAAAGCGGTAAATCGGATGAAGTTTGGGAAGTTGTGGCGAAACAACTTCGCAAACGGGAGATTAAGTTTGTCTGCTTGGATGAATGCCAGGATCTGATCTTCAATCAAAACGGTCGAGAAATCCGCCTTGCATTGAGTGCGATGAAGTCCTTGATGAACAACCTGACATGGCCGGTTAATGTGGTCATGACAGGGACACACGAACTGGTTGAGCTCGTCAATTTGGACAATCAACTGGTACGTCGCGTTGAGCCAATCGAAATTCCGAAAGTTTCATTCGCCACAGAAGGTGGTGGTGTTCCCATGGTGCTTGAGCATCTCGCTGGGGCCGTCTCATTGGGCTTATCTGAGGAAGTGCAGACCTCAGATTTTGTGATGCGGCTTTTCCATGCTGCCGCGTATGAACAAGGGCTGGTCTTTGAGTTCGTGAAGAAGGCCATTCGTGTTTGTCTCTACCGACGTGACACGCACTTAACAGTTGCGCATTTCGCAGCCTATTACGGGAAGCGCAACGGAGCACCAGATGGTTTAAACCCGTTCCTCGCACCCAAGTTTGACGATTTGGACGTCCAGCGCTTGTTGCCCGCACTCGGCCCTGATGCGCATGGCACGACCATTCAACGCGCGGTCTCACGCTGGAAGAAGGTGGGCAAATGAGAGGGCCATTACCAATTCGCACCACGCTGGCACGCCTTGAGACGCCGGCATCCTATGTGTCCCGCCTCGCATGTGAAAATGGCCTGTCTGGAGCGCACGAATTTTGCGTCGATCAAGACCTCGACATGCAAGGTATTGCTGACGGTAACCCTTGGATGCTTCAGAAACTCGGCCACCTCGGAGGGCTGACATCCGATGAGATATTTCGCTGGTCAATCGAAAAACTGAAGAACACGCAGTATCGTATCGCCAACCAGCTCATCGAGAGGCGTTGGATCGTACGAACATCTCTGCGTCTTTGCCCGTGTTGCGTGGCACAGACGATGCATCCAGATGATGAAGGTATCGTTGGTCAAGCGACTTGGCACATTCCGTTCATGCGCCAATGTCCGCAGCACGGGGTACTTCTCAGGAGCTTTGAGCGCGTTGGGTATGCGGGGTCAGTTCACGATTTTACAAAGAGGTGCCTCGAGCAGAGATGGGACATTATGCGCGCCGCTGAGGATGCAACCGTCTCTGCGCCATCTGGGCTTTCAAGTTATATTGAGGCACGAGCAATGGGAGCTCCTTTGCCCCGTTGGATCGATGCGCTTGAATGCAATGCTGCCGCATACTTCTGTGAGCTTCTTGGATTGTTGGTGGATCGGGGAGCCGATGTCGGTATCAGCGCCTTGACAAATGACGAACGGAGGCAGGTTGGTGATATTGGATACCGCATAACCTCTGGCGGCACCAAGGACGTCGTAGAAGCTCTTAGAGAGTTGCCTCGACCCAGGGTGAAATCGAAGGCTCAAGCACATTTGGGCAGCCTGTATCAGTGGCTCAGCCGTTCAGCCCTGGATGTGCAATACGACCCCCTCAAAGACCTAATCCGTGACTACATCGTTGAGACTTTTCCTGTTGGCCCCGGGGAAACCGTCTTTGGGCAAATAGTCGAACAACGCCGCGTCCATAATCTATCGACGTTTGCGCGGGATTGCCGCGTATCCACGAAGCGTTCTCGACAAGCTCTTGTTGCGGCCGGGTTCTTGAGGTCATCAATTGCAACGAGTGACAATCCCATCAGTCAAGTCTTCTGTGCGCAAGCATCACAGCCGGTGCTTGATAAGTTGAACGGCGGCATCACGCGTCGGATGGCCATAAAGCAGCTGAACATTCCGCGCGCGCAATTTGATGCGCTTCTTTCAGGACGTATTTTGCAGCCGATGCCAGGGCTCGGCGAAATTACACCATACTATGCCAGATCAGATGTCATATTGCTCTTGGAAAAGCTGACCCAAGAACGATGCATCGGTGATCTGCCAACTTACCTCGTCGACATTCAGACCGCCTGCCGCAAACTGGTATGCGGTGCGGCAGAGATTGTGGAACTGATCGTACGTAACCAATTGGATGTTATCGCTCAGGAAAAGAGGGCCGAAGGTTACTTGGCAGTACGGTTGAGTGTTTCGGAACTCGCTGGCAAGCTGGCTGGCGTCGGTGTGGAAGGCTATACAAAGGCGAAGCTCAAGCAGTTGTTGAGCATCAACGATCCGGCCGTGAAGTTTCTGATCGAAGCCGGGTATTTAAGCGCCACGGCTTCACGCAATCCTGTGACACGCAAAGCGGCGGCTGTTGTTTTACCAAATGACTACGCATTGTTCCTGGACCAATTTATCCCCGCAAAGCGTCTGGCTGAAATGCATGGCACCACGCCCAGATCAGTAATGGCGAGGATGAGAAAGCTCGGGATCGCGCCGCTCGGGATGCCTGAAGGGTGCGTGGGCACGATCTATGAAACAAGGAAGCTCTTGCCGGACATGTTGGCCTAGATACGAAGGATCATTCCAGTTCCTTTGCGTTGTGCTCGACATCTGCCCAGTGCTTGTTGGCGGGCAGAGATCGGGCTCGGCGGGCGACGTCTTCAAACCGCACTGGCATGAAACCCCAGACATCGACGCCGACATTCACGCTGTTGTTTGAGCCTTTCCAATTGTTATGAACATGACCGAAGAGTTGAAGCGCCTCGCGACGAGCGTGGTTCCATGTGATCATTGGGTAATGGTAGAGCGTATGCATTTGGTCTTTTGGGCCATCCCGGACCTCGGCGAGGTGTGAAATGCTATCCCAAGGCAACGCCAGCGTCGGCTCCAGATCATGGTTCCCGACGACCAAGTGCTTGTGGGCACCCGGCAACTGGCCGAAGATCTCGGTGAGATAGGACAGCTCTTTGGCCTTTGGGCCAAAGGCGAAGTCTCCGACGATCCAAAGGTCATCATCAGGGTTCACCTTTGCCCATAGGTTCTCGATCATAATGGCATCCATTTGTCCCGAGTTGCGAAAGGGGCGATTGCAGAATCCAATGACATTCTCATGCCCGAAATGGGTATCGGCAGTATACCAGTTGGTCATGTGTGTTCTCCGTCGTGCGTTGGTTACGCGGGCGGCGACGGATGGATGCGGGGATGATGATCATCATAGGCGAACAGCGCGAAGCCGCCTACTATTAATTCGGGCGCTAAGTATGGGTATTATGTTTGCGCAATTTCATCATGCTAGGTCTCCTAGCGGGTTTTGGTGTGTTTGGCTATCCATGATTAGAAGTTCGCATTCGAGGTGAGGCTATAGCAGGGCAATGCTGCACATCCATTGAAGTGAACGCTTGTCGTGCTTATTGACTATTTTATTACGATGACAGCAGATGGCCGTCGGTTTTCGTTCACGGACTTGCCCAAAATTGACCGAGGGAGACTAAGGTGCAAAAGATAGACGCAAGCATCGCGGCGAGCGTATCGGAGCTCAAGAAAAGCCCTACTGCGGTCATAGATGACGCTGAGGGTAGTCCCGTCGCAATATTAAACCACAACCGGGTGATGGCCTACCTCGTGCCAGCGGCGACATATGAGGCAATGCTGGATCGGTTGGACGACCTTGACCTTGTTGAGATTGCTCGAACACGCGCCAGTGAGCTGCCCGCAAATATGAGCATCGAAGAGCTATGAAACCAAATCATACCATTCTGTTGGGATGAACGTCCGTGACCGCACTCAACCTGAAGGCGGTTTACATAACACCCGTTCAGCGACGTTCACGGTTCGTTACGACACATGGTTTCTGCCAGGGGTTGTCTGCGCGTACTCGCAAAATGATGAGCACGCGCAGACGGGCTGGAACAGAATTGGCCGGGCATATGGCGCGGCGCGATGGGCCCAGACAGGTTCGCCGCCATCCCCATCACCGCGCTTGATCCGCCCCACAGTGCGGCGTCTCCTGCGGTCCCCGCGCTTCATGGGTCCGGGTCCCCAAATCGTCATGGCCGACGTTGGCAATCAGGAAGCAAAGGCCTCCGTTTCGGTGATCTTCTCAAATGCGGGCAAAAATTCTTGGTGATGCATCGACAGATATCGCGCGACCCGATCACTGCTCATCAGCTTTGATATGTATCCGCGTGCCAGAACGAGATCGAGATGGTCCGCACCGTAACTGTCTTCGACGAGCCGAACCTCTCGTTCCAGGTTAGCGGACTCGCGTTCCATTAATTCAAGCTGTTCGCGCGAAATCCCTTTGATCTTCTTCGGCGTGGCAGCGGATACCAACATGTTTTCCGCTGTCGCTGCCAAAAGAGACCGGGCGTAATTGATCGTAAATTTATTCATAGCGACCATAAGCTGCGCCGCTTCGATCTGGCGCATGGGTTTCATCTTCTTGAGAATCTGAAAGCTGGTCAGCGCGACCTGCTTGTCTTTCAACAGATCGGCAGCCTCATCGCAGATACCGTCGAGCAAGCGGCGCTTCTCTTTGATCGTTTTGATGTTCACATTCAACGCACTGGCCAGGCGCTCCTCGGGGACGCCCAAGGACAGCGCCCGCAAGATCATCTTGTGCTCTTGAATGGTCGCAAGACGATTGATCCGCTTGTTGTACGTAAAGGCTTCATCGTCGGTTGAGATCAAGCATTGCGTCTCGGAATGGCCGTGATCTTTCAGCACCTCCAGGCGCAGATGGCCATCCAGCAATGTGTATTGGTTCGGCTCATGTTTGTCTGGTGCCACGACGATGGGTTCGACAAGACCAATTTCGTGAATCGAGGCGACGATCTGTTTGTACTTTGTACTCGACTTCTTTTGCGGTGCGACAATGTAAAGAGGGGCAATCTGATCAAAGCGAACCGTCAGTAGCTCCCGTTCGAAGGCAGCGACGACCTCTTTTTCGCTGGAGTTTGTGGTCATGTCGGCGCACTTTCCGCATGCGAAAGCCGATCGGTAATCGTCTTTGGCAGGCTGGCCAATCCTTCAGCACGCAGCAGCGTGACGAAGTTCTCGTCAGCCATCAGTGTTTTGAGCGATTGCAGGAGAAAGAGCATTTCGCTGCGTGTGGCATGCGCCTTACGCAACAGCATCTTCTTCTTTTCAACATCGTTCTCATAGGTCTTCAGTAGGCTCTCAACCGACAGGTTCTTGCGGGAACGGCCATCAGACGATGCTCGCCCTTTCCCGTGCTTCTGACGGGCTTCGACAAGACGTTTCGCCGCCAAAAGCCGGCCACCCCGGAGAAGCTTTTTCTCATAGGCCTGCCTGAGAATTGACTGTACTTCGACGTCCTGCGCGTCGGCGATGTCTACCGCCACGCTGACCGGGATCTTTCCACTTTCAACTGCGCGTAACAGGCGATGTTCATGGCTTTCTAAAAGCTTGATGACGCCATGCACATATTTTGTGGAAAGCTGTGTTTTGGCGGCGATCTCCCGTTCTGAATATCCGCTTTCTTTGAGACGCCGGATGTCTCTTAGCAAATCGAGCGAATGATGCTGACGGCGCGCCAAGTTTTCGACGAGGCTCATCACAAGACAGTCTTCGCTGCTAGCGTTGATGACAATCGCTGGGATTTCGGATTTGCCGAGGGCTTTGAACGCCTCCATCCGCCCCTGACCGCACACAAGTTCATAGCTTGGTTCAGATCGCCCCGCGGTCTCGCGTGCCGCAACTGTGATCGGTCGCTTTAACCCAAGTTCAGCGATATTCGCCTTGATCTCTTCGAAGACCTTTTGATTGCGAACCCTCGGATTAACGACGGTGATCGCGTCGACCGGAACAAGTACCGTCTGTTTGAGATCAGTGTCGCTCATCACGCCACCTCCAGAAGCGGTGCGCGCGCCGCCATCGCGAAGAAATGCGACAGGTCATCAAAACGGAATGCGTCAAGCGAGAGACCATTGTTCTCTGACAGGCGCAACTTCGATTGGGTGATTTCGAAGGTTGGGAGCAAATAGTAGTCCAGTGGCAATTCGTTCATTTGCCCCATCCGGACAACGATTGTCATATCGGGCAAGTGCCCGGTATCGAGGCGAATGTTCCAGCGAAACGCACCAGCACCTGTCTGCATGCAACGCGCGATCACGATGGACACTGTGAACTCGTCATTGATGGTTATGAGGTCTGTTTGCGCATCGCGATCAGCCGTTCCACCGACCGCGTCGACGCCGGCGACAACATCACGAATGATATCAGCATGAACGCCCCGCAGGCGTTTGTTGATTTCGATATAGCGATAGTCGCGATCTGATTTGAACCCGACAAGACTATAGGCCCGCAGCAAACTGCCGAACCGGCTTTGATACGCGCCACTCGACGGCAGACCAGCGGCCTCGTTGATCACGAAACCGGAGAGAAATCCGTGTTGTTCCAGCGTTTCTTTCAGACCTTCCAGCATTTCCTCGTCGGACATCCGTTGAGAGCGGGCAACGATAATTGCACCCGCAGCCTCGAAAAGGTCTGTACTGACGATAGCTTCAAAGGCACCAACCGCGCGTACCCAATAGCTGGGATCATTGCGGACATGACGCTTCTTCAGTTTGAATGAGTTGCGGTTCCAGATGTTGTTGCCGATGTACTTTTCGTTGGTGAGGATTTGCCGCACGACGGTTGGCGTCCAGCTCCGATCCAGATCGGTCTTGATCCCGCGCGCATTGAGGTCCGCGGCGATTTCGGCCTCAGATTGACCATCTCGAACGAATTCCTGGAAGATCTGATTTACAACGGCGATCTCGTTTTCCGGCCCTGGTACGAGCGTCACACGATCAGTCTGAATGCTCTTATGTTCACCGCGGGATAGGATGCCTTTCGCGTTGCCGGCTTCATCAATCAGCATGCGCCTTAGACCAAATCCCGGCGCACCACCTTGACGGTAGCCCAGTTCAATAAGGCGGGACTGACCTGCGAAAACCTTTTGCGACAGCTCTCTGCTGTATTCACCAGCCATCGCGCGCTTCAGGCCTTTGACGACCGTTGACATCGTACTGCCGTCATTTTCGAACTGTTCGGCGCAGTATTCGACTGAAATGCCCGCGCGCTTGCAGGCATACTCGTAGTAGGCGCTTTCGTCGGCGTCTTGGAAACGACCCCAACGGCTGACATCGTACACTAACACAGTCCGGAAATCAGCTTGGCCACCTTCGATATCTTCGATCAATTGGGTAAGACCAGCGCGGCCTTGAATGCGCAGACCACTCTTTCCCGCATCTGAATAGGTCTTGATGATCTGATGGCCGCGCTCATTAGCATATCGTTGGATCGCATCCGCCTGGTTTGCCGTCGAATAGCGCTGATGCTCGGTCGACATGCGGACGTACTGCGCTGCTTTGCGACGTTCGTCCTGTTCATGATCATCTTCTGGCCAGCCCAATGCTGCTGCCCTCCGTCATTCAAATTCTTAAATCCGCGCAGTTCGTTTGCGATTCCTTGTTCCATTTTTAGCATGGGAAGGGCGGCAAGATGTTTCCGAAGACAGGCAACACTTTTCAAAATGGAAGCGCAAAAGAGAACGGGCCGATAGAATACCGTGACGCGGTTTGGAGGGCACTAACGAGTGAGTTGGGAGGCACACATCAGGCGACCAAGACGGCGATGCGGTGGACAGGCGTAAGCGAACGGACCGCGAGAAACTGGATTTCTGGCACCCATGCGCCCGCAGGAGAACATCTGGTCGAACTGATGAGAAACTCTGATGCGGTGTTCTTAGCAGTGCTTTCTCTCGCGGGACGCAGTGAAGCGCATGTGTTTGCCAGCCTGGAAGTGGTTAGAGCAGAACTCGAAACAATCCTGAAGGCGATTGGTACGCTTCAAGAGCAGGGACACCTGGTGAGAACACGGAAGTGACTAAAATTTCAGATTTTGCCCTTGAATGGCAGTTTTATGGGGTCATGAATGGCAAAGTGTCTTACAATGCCGAAATTCGGATTGAATGAATTCAAAGGCTTACAAAAGTGAAATGGCAATTCTATGGGGCAATCTACAGGGCAGGGCGCTAAGATGCGGTTCCGGCGGGTGGAGGATCATCTGATCACGACCGCCTCCGGTCGCCTGCTGTGGCGGCGCGGCCATTGGGCCCGGATCCCCGAGCCTCTGAGACGCGAAGCCGCCGCCCTGCGGGACCTCTTTGATCCGCCCTCAGTCGCTCGAGACAGTTAAGCGCCAGAAAACTACAGCCGCCAACACGCCCAAGACCGCGAAGGCCAAGGCTGCACCGCTGGGGCTGAGCGTGTCGATCATCCAATCCATAGTTCCAGCCACGGCGTAACGCTCTCCATGGGGGCGCAAAATGAAGGGGGCCTCAACCCAGGCCATCAGGCCGAAGAAAAGCCCCATGAACGCGAGTAGCGCCGCGCCGATCCGGCGGTGCAAATTGGGCAATTTGATCATCCTCAGAAAGCCCTCTTCTCGCAGTCCGCAACACCATGGCTGCCCTTTGGGTGTCACCCCGATGCCTCAGCCGGGCACGTTAAGCCCCCCTTCAGCACATTTCCCGCAGACTGCCCACAATCGGTGCTAAATTCGCCACAAATCACCGACACCGCTGTCGGAAAGAAAAAAACATACGGGCAGTTGTAATGACATTCTCAACACGCAGGGCTTTGGCCTTCTCCCTTTTGGTCGCGTCTTTTGGCGGGCCTGCCGCTGCGCAGGACAGCGGTTTCACGCACCTTGGCTTCACGCAGATCTTTTCCAACGACTGGTTCGGCATGCCCATCGGCGACCGCTACGATCGCTGGCGCACGGGCTCTTACCAGGTCAGCGGCCTTTGGGGCCGCGATGAATGGGACGGCGCGTTGCCCTACGAGCCTTTCGCGTTGATCGAATTCCGTTTCCGGGGCGAGATCATCGCGCCCGATAACCTCGCGGCCCCGGCCCCCGGGGACCGCCGCTATGCCCCGGCGCTCTATTTCGGGGCGGCGACCCACTTCGACTATCGCGGGCTGGAGGTCTCTGCGGGTTTGGATCTGGTTCTGACCGGTGAACAGACCGGGCTGATGAACCTGCATGATGGCATTCACCGCACCTTCGGCGGCTCTGACGTGGACCTGCGCAACTTCATGATCGAGGACGGCACCTACCTCAACGCGACGGTCGAGGCCGGGCGCGCGTTTACCGTCGGCACTGCCAGCGTGCGTCCCTTTGTGGAAGCACAGGCTGGCGTGGAAACGCTGGTACGCGTCGGTGCGGACGTGCGCCTTGGCAATTATGACCCAGAGTCCTTCCTGATCCGCGACGTGTCCACGGGCCAGCGCATCGTCGCAATTCCCGGCGACAGCGTCGGCGGGTGGAGCTTCGCGCTCGGCGGCGATATCGCCTATGTCCAGAATTCGGTGTTCCTGCCCTCCAACGGCCCCGCGCCCGAGGATATGCGCTTCCGCCTGCGCGGCGGCGTCGCCCAGGGCTTCGGCCCCGTCGATTTCTTCTACGGCATCACCTACCTGTCCGAGGAATTCGAAGGTCAGGAGGAAGGCCAGCTTGTGGGCACCGCCTCCCTGATGCTGCGGTTCTGAGGCTTTCACGACTCACCCCAGGACGATTTCGCGAATCACCCTATTGATTTGAGCGAATCACCTCTGCTAGCGTCCCGTCCAAGGCCCGGGGATCAACCACCGGGTTACGCCAAAAACCGGCGAGGCAAGGGCATACACTATGGGTACGGGCTTTCAGGGCGCGTTCGTGATCGCATGGGCGCAGACCTGCATTGAGGGATTTCCGGCAGAACCAGAAATAGAACTGGTTGAAGGGATGAGTTGGAGCTGGCATGGCCAGCTGATGCCGCTGGAGGGCGATCCGGCGGCCCTGCTCCTAACGGCCAGCCGGGATCAGGATGAGCTTCGTGCCCGTGCGGCGCGGGTCGTGCGCAAACTCCTGCAGCACCCCGCGCCGGGCCCCGCCGAATTTGCCGCCTCTGATGCCGACCCGCTGTTTCGCGGTGCCTTCATCGTCAGCGATGGTGCCAAGTTTCACACGATTGTGCCGATCCTTCTGGAAGATGGCGCCGCACCGCTCCTGCTTTTTGTGGGCCACCCGCCCCCCTCGGGGCGCGAGTTGACGATCGTTCACCGCAACGAGGAAACCCTGACCCCCACGCCGTCTGACGCCCCCTCGGTGATCTGTTTCACGCCCGGCACCCGCATCCGGACGGAGGGTGGAGACGTCGCAATTGAAGAACTGGGCACCGGGGACCGCGTGTTGACCCGCGATAACGGCCCGCAAGAAGTGCTGTGGTCCGGCCACCGTCGCATGTCCGGCGCGCGCCTCTTCGCGATGCCAGACCAACGCCCGATCCGCATGCGCGCAGGGGCCCTCGGGATCGACCGCCCCGATGCCGATCTGATCGTCTCGCCCGAACATCGCGTGTTGGTCACCGGCCGCGCTGCGATGGATCTGTGGGGCGAGGCCGAGGTTCTGGTGCGCGCCGCCGATCTGGTGGGCGACAGCCGCATTACTGTCGACCATTCCCTGCGGGAGACGTTTTATATCCACCTGATGCTCGACCGCCACGAGGTGGTCTGGGCCAATGGCATGGAAGTCGAAAGCTTCCACCCCGGCTTCATGGGCCTTGATCATCTGACCAACCTGCAACGCTCTTCCATGTTGGAGTTGCGCCCGGAACTGGCGCAGAACCCTCACGCCTATGGCGCCCCCGTGCGCCGTATGCTGACAAGGGCCGAGGCCGCGATCCTGATCAATGGCGCGCCGACCAAACCGATTGCGGCACGCTCCATGTATGCGGCTCATTGACAGCCTCCTGAACCCTCTCTAAAGACCGCCCAGATCCCGGCAGCGATGCCAGGGTTTTTATTGGTGTTGGTGGCCCCCGCAAGGGAATGCCTGTCAGTCGCAAGACAAAGGACAACGCCCTTCAAATCTGCTGCGAGGAAGGTCGTCAGACCTGAGGAGTGGCGTAAAACCGAAGGAGATCAGCCGTGACCAAACGCACGTCTGCCAAATACAAACTCGACCGCCGCATGGGCGAGAACATCTGGGGCCGTCCGAAGTCCCCTGTCAACCGCCGCGAATATGGCCCCGGCCAGCACGGTCAGCGCCGCAAGGGCAAGCTGTCGGACTTCGGTCTGCAGCTGCGCGCCAAGCAGAAGCTGAAGGGCTACTACGGCGACCTGACCGAGAAGCAGTTCCGCCGCATCTACGCCGAAGCCGAGCGTCTGCGCGGTGACACCGGTGAATTCCTGATCGGCCTGCTGGAGCGTCGCCTGGACGCCGTCGTCTACCGCGCCAAGTTCGTGCCAACCGTCTTTGCCTCACGTCAGTTCGTGAACCATGGCCACGTCACCGTGAACGGCCAGCGTGTCAACATCCCCTCCTACCGGGTGAAAGAAGGCGACGTGATCGCCGTGCGCGACAAGTCCAAGCAACTCGTCGTCGTGCTGGAAGCCGTGCAATTGGCCGAGCGTGATGTGCCTGACTACATCGACGCCGATCACTCCAAGATGACCGCCACCTTCGTGCGCACCCCCGGTCTGGGCGACGTGCCCTACCCGGTCGTGATGGAACCGAACCTGGTCGTGGAATTCTACGCGAAGAACTGATCTTCGCCGACCCTCAGAATTCAGAAAGGCCGCCCCACCCGGGCGGCCTTTTTCGTTCTGCGCCCCTTGGGCCCATGTCTTTAGCCCTCCGGGATCAGGCGACAGGCGGGGCCGGTGGCTGCGCAAGCGTCCAACGCCTCCAGAATCGCGGCGTCACCCTCGCCTACCTCATAGCCGAGGGCGGCCAGCGTCGGGCGATAGTTGGCACGTGCGGCCTCGGGGCTTTCGTAGTGCTCAAACGCGAGGCGGAAGGCCTCGGCCGCTCCTTCAGTATCCCCGGTCGCGGCCCGCAAGTGCGCAATCGTGTCGAAGGAATTTCCAAAGGGGTAGGGTTGGTCGTCCATGCGCGGTTCAGCCCAGGCCAACCAAGCCTCCATGATTGGTATCGCCATGTCGACCTCGCCATTCACGAACATCCGCCAGGCCATGTTATTGCGGACCTCCACGTCGTTGTCGCTGGCATCCAGGGCAGGCGCAAATTCGGCAAGCACTGCGGTGACATCCTCATACCGGCCTTCCGCAAGATACGCGTTCACCAGCGGGTCAAGCGGATACAAATAGGTCGGGTCGCGGTCCAGGGCAGCACGGGCATCGCTTTCTACTTCATCCATTTGCCCCAGGTAGAAGTGCGTCAGCGCCATGGACAAATAGACGTATGCATCGTCATGGCCCAAGGCGACGGCAGTCTCATAAGCGGCCATGGCCAGTTCGTCACGCTCGTGAAAATACAGGCAGTCGCCCAGATTGGTCATGAACCAATAGTCGCCCTCTGCGGCCTCTCCCCACCCGGCAGGATCGGGGACCAGGTCCAACACGGCAGTCATGATCGGCGCGCATTGCTCGGCGTCGTTGTTGCGCACCGAAAGGGCCATCATCGGGGAATAGGACAGCGGGCGGTCAGGCTGCGCCATGATGGCGGCCTGGGCGCTGGCAAGGGCCGCGTCGGTATTATCAAGCTCATCATGGACGAGGAAAAGGTTGTAGTGCGGCACCATGTCTTGCGGAGCAAGCTCTGCGGCCACCTCGTAGTCCTGAATGGCACCCTCGAGGTTGCCCTGCACCTGTCGTAGGGCCCCGCGCTGATTGGCGGCTTCGGCGATATCGGTGTCTTCCGTTGCATAGAGCATCGCCGCAGCGCATGCGCCGATCATGGTCTCCGCCGGTAATGTGTCGTCAAAGCATTCGGCCTGCGCGGTCGCCAGCTCATCACCGAAGGCCGCGGAACAGGGAAGCAGAAGGGCAAGGGTAAAGGGAAAAAGTCTCATGGAAATCTCGTGTTAGAAGGGTGCGCCCAGTGTGTTCGGATCAGGGGGCTCGTGGCAAGCCTGACAAAGCGGAGGTTTTCCGTAGCACTACCGCCCGTGCATCCGCTTGCGCCGCGCGGTAATGCGCTCTTGCGCGGCCTGGGTGCCATCGTGGAATGACCCGAACAGCTTGTCCCAGGGGATCTCCAGACTGCCGTAGTTACACTCGAAATAGCGGTGGTGCATCTGGTGGTGAAAAGTGCCGAGCTTCAGGCGGTTGCGGTCGCGGATCACCATCCCCTCGAAGCCTGTGTGGGTCGTGGCAGCCGTCAGCGCGTAATACTGCAGGTGGAACAGGATGTGGACCGGATGGGCCGCAACGACAAAGTGGATCAGGACCGAGCCGAGGAAGATCACATGCTCCACCGGGTGCATCGACAGGCCCGACCAGGGGCCCACATTGATGTTGCGATGGTGCAGGGCGTGGACGTGTTTGTAGAGGAACGGGATGTGTAACGCCCGGTGAATCCAGTAGAAATAGAAGCTCTCCCAGATCGGGATCAGGAAGAAGAGCGCGACGAACCAGATCGGGTTTGCCGCCCAGGTCAGCCAGGGCGCGTAGCCGTTGGCCATGGCCCACAGAAGCAGCACCTCATAGGCGGTCCAGATCGTGACGCCCGAGGCGAGCGTCCAGAACATGTTGTCCCGGATCTGGCCACCCAGCGTGAATTGCCGCCCGTTCACCATCAGCGGGCGCGGGTCGAATTTCAGGCGCTGTCCTTGTTTGGTGTACGTGTAGAACCACAGGTGCAGCCCGCCCGCCACCAGCGTCATCAACGCCAGGTTTCGCAGCAGCATCAAGGCGATCGGCCCAACGCTGAGGGTCGCCATCGCCTCCATCGGCGGCTGCAGCCAGGTCCAGGAGATGAACGCCACCGCCACCAAAATCAGCCGCTCCGAGATCAGAAACCACGAATCCCAGAACCAGCGCAGCACCTCCCACGGGCGCAGAGGCCAGCGGAACAGCGGCGAGATTTGCAGTGGCACATCGGGGGCATGGTGCCAGCCTTTGAGGGGCGTTTGGGTCATTGCGCGGCCTTCCTCGGGATATCGGTCAGATCGAACACCCAAGGCAGCGCCGAGCCGCACCAGACCTGTCGCCGCGGGCGCAGGGCCGCGCGTTGGGTGATCGTGCCCACGCGCAAGCCAAAGAAACCATCGGGCTCGGACGGGGTTTGCGCATGCAGGCGCGTGCCGCAGTCAGGGCAAAAGCTCAGATGTCGTGTGCGTCCGCTGTCGGCGATCTTCTCGTAGACCTTTAACCTCCCGCTGCGCAGGTGAAATTGGCGGTCCTGGACCTGGACGATGGTTCCGAAAGCGGTCCCGGAATTCAGTTGGCAGTCCGAGCAATGGCAGATCGCACAGCGCTGGGGATCAATCACGGCGTCATAGGTGATCGCACCGCACAGGCATCTTCCATCCACTTGCATCGGCATGCCTTCCTTGAACCATGACGCACGAAGCATGGGCGCAGGGACGCCGCCGCGCAAGACCCTGATCATCCCCATAAACCCCGCCCGTTTTGGAACGTTTAAGGTCGATTAAGGCGCGCCTACAGGACGTTTAAGCGCGCCGTGGGCAGATTGGGATCAACAAATGACATCCCAATCCTCGGAGCCACACCCATGACCACTTTCAACACCAACACCGACCTCAACGCCCGTGGCCGGCAGCTGGCCAAGACCCGCGAGGCCGCCGAGCATCAGGTCTGGCGCCTGCTGAGCGGCCTGCCCGCCCTGTTCACCCGCCGCGCGGTGGATCCCGAGGAGGCCATCGCCAAGGCCGAGCGTCGCGAAGCCGCCCGCCGCGCTGTCGACAACCTGCTGCGTTAATCCGGGATGCCTAGATGCCGAAACGCGCCCTCAATGGTGCGCAAGCGCGGCGTCATCACAAAGGGGATCGAGTTGAAATGGCCAGAGATCGTCATGCCCGGATCGCAGGCCAGCATCTTGCGGCCAAAGTGCTCGACCTGCTCCAGCCGCCCTTCCAGCCAGTACGCCCAAACCAGCGCCGTGAAGACCGTCGGATATTCCGGCGCTTCTGCGTAGGCCTGTTCCAGAACAACGATGGCTTCGGCTACCCGTTCCGCTTGCACCAAGGCGATTCCCAAGCCGCAACGGGCCTGTCCGATGATCGGGTCGAGGGGGTTGATCCGAATGGACCGGCTGAACCGGTCAATCGCTGTCTCGTAGTCGTCTGCATAGACATGAACCCAGCCCGCAGCGTTCAGGACATGGCTGGAATTGGGGTTCAACGCATAGGCCTGATCCAGAATGCGCTTGGCCCGTGCCGGATCGCTGCCCATGAACGCAATCGCATGGCCCGCAAAGGCCAACGCAAGCGCGTCGTTGCGCGGATCGGTCAGCACGCTTTCGGCAAGGGGCAGGGTGGCTCGGGCCTTGTCGATGGTCAGCCAGCGGGCCGACCGCGCCACCATCGTGATCCTGCAGATCAGCGCTTTGGCCTGCGCGTAGCCCGGGTCGCGCTCTAGGGCGCGGGTCAGAAGGGCCTTGGCCGTCTCAAAGTCGTCAGGCGTTGTCAGGCGCTGCACATAGGGAAACGCCTGCATACACAGGTCATAGGCCTGTAGATCATCGGTGGGCTTGATCGCGGCGCGACCGGATTCTGCCCGCAGAACCTCGGGCTCTACGGCCGCCGCGACCTCTTCTGTGATGCGGTCCTGTAGCTCGAAAATCTCCGCCTCGGACCCGGTGAAGCGCTGTGACCAGATGGTGCGGCTGCTCTCGGCCTCGACCAATTGCACCGCGATCCGAAACGTCCCCGCCGCCTTCTGGATGGAGCCTTCCAGCACATAGCGCACGCCCAGGCTGGTGCCGACGTCGCGCAATTGCACCACCTGACCCTTCAGCGCGAAACTCGACGTGGCGGCGATCACGAAGATCCCGGAAATGCGGCTGAGGCTGCTGATCAGATCAGTAACGATGCCATCGACCAGATAGTCATTCGCCGGGTCCCCCGTGAGGTTGGCGAACGGCAGCACGGCCAGCGAGGGCTTGTCGGGCAGCGCGGGGCCCGAGGCGGGCGGCACCG
This sequence comes from Gymnodinialimonas sp., assembly GCF_059726805.1. Taxonomy (NCBI): domain Bacteria; kingdom Pseudomonadati; phylum Pseudomonadota; class Alphaproteobacteria; order Rhodobacterales; family Paracoccaceae; genus Gymnodinialimonas; species Gymnodinialimonas sp. Next base: position 3,948,814 of record NZ_AP041059.1, on the reverse strand, counting down.
GCGCGCCCCCAGCCAGTTTATAGCCGACGCCGGGCACCGTCGCGATGGCGCGGGACCCCAGCACTTTGCGCAACGTGCTGATCTGCACCGACAGGTTGCCCTCCTCCACCGCCAGCCCGCCCCAGACCTGCTCCAACAACTCGCGCTTGGAAACGACGCGGTCGGAATGGGCGTCAAGATAGGCCAAGACGTCGAAGGCGCGCGCACCCAGCGGCGCAGGGGCGCCGTTGATCAGGATATCGCGCCTGTCGGGGCGCAGGGTGAAGGGACGGTCGTCCACGCTCAACCCTCCGGCACGCCGCAGGCGCGCAACGCGTCGCCCATCAGTTTCAGATGCGGCTCGTGTTTGAACGGGCTCACGGATACAGTTTCGCTCACCGTCAGATCGGGCTTGATGGCCAGAAGGCGGTGCGCCATGGCCTGGCTTTCGTCCATCCGCCCGGCGCGGAAATAGGCCATGATCAGGTTCACAATGGTCGAGCCGTAACTTGGCCCCTCATTGAAGGCCAACTCCGACATGGCGATGGCCTCCTCCACACGCCCAAGGCCCAGAAGGATGGGACCCAGCGCACTGCGCACGAAGCCTGTGTTAGGGTCCAGCGGGTTGAGCCGAAGCGCGCGTTCGATATCCGCAAGCGCCGTGTCGAATTGGCCGATGTAGGCATGTAGCCACCCCGAAGACGCGAGGACCGTGACCGAGTTCGGGTTCAGGGCCTTGGCCCTTCGCAGGGCGACCAACCCCTCTTCCGCGCCGCGATCCAAATACGCCAGCGAATGGCCCGCATAGGTCAGAACCAATGGATCTTTGGTTTCAGAGGTCAAAAGCGCGCGCGCGTCGCGCACCGCGACGCCGCAATCGCGCACGGCAATGAACCGCCCGCCCGCCGCTGCCGTGTAGGCCCAACACCGCATCGCGCGGGCGAGGGCATAGTCTGGGTCCAAGGCCACCGCCTCATCAAGCAGGGCAAAGGCGCGGCGGAAATCCTCGGGCTTGGCGGTCATGCGCGTGATCGGCTCGGCGCGCAGGCACAGATCATAGGCGAGCAGATCCTGCGGGGGCTTGTCGCGGGACCGCACGGCCTCGGCGGCGCGCAGCGTCGGCTCGATGGCAGCGGCGACGTGTTCGGTGATCGTATCCTGCAGCTCGAACACATCGTCGATGGTGCCGACAAACCGCTCGGACCAGATGGCGTGGCCGCTGGCGGCCTCCACCAGTTGCGGGGTGATCCGCAGCGTCTTGCCTGCCTGCTGGATGGAGCCTTCCAGCACGTACCGCACGCCCAACTCGCGGCCGACATCCGCCAGATCCACCGCGCGCCCCTTGTATTTGAAGCTGGACGTCGCGGCGATCACGAACAGCCCCGGCACCCGCGTCAGCACCGCGATCAGGTCCGTCACAATGCCGTCCACCAGGTAATCGGTGTCGTCCTGCCCGGTCATATTCGCAAAGGGCAACACGGCGAGGGAAGGCCTGTCGGGAAGCGGCGGCGCGGGGCGCACGGCAGGGACGTCGGGCGCGTCGTCCGTCGCCAATTGATAGCCGACGCCTGGCACGGTCGAGATCGCGCGCGCCCCCAACACCTTGCGCAGGGCCGAGATCTGGACCGAGAGGTTGCCTTCCTCCACCACCAGCCCGCCCCAGACGGCATCAAGCAGCTCTTTCTTGCTGACCACGCGGCCCCGATGCGCAGCAAGGTAGGCCAGTACGTCAAAGGCCCGCGCGCCCAGGGGCACGGGCTGGCCCGCGACCAGCACATCGCGCTGACTGGCGCGGACTTCAAAGGGGGGGATGTCGGTCAAGGGTTGCCTGCGGTTTCGGGTGTCAGGACGACCGTAGACGCAAAGCAGGCGGAGCGGAATGGGCCGCGCGCCGCAGGTCCGGGACCCGCGGCGCCGAAGGGCCTATTCGACGGTGATCGTGATCACGTCGGATGCCACCGGCGGCACATGGGGGACGTGGTTCAGATCGCCCAACACAAGCTGCATCGTGTGGGTGCCGGCGGGCAGTTCCAGCGTCACCTGGGTCTGGCCACCGCCGAAGTGCATGTGGTTCTCGTCCGCGGGGATGCCGTACAGAAGCTCTTCAGCGCCTTCCTCCCCCTCGCCGAGCGGCGGGCGGTTGAGGAACAGGTGGTGGTGGCCGGTCCCCTCCCGCTCGACCCCGGCGGGCGCGACGCCCATACCGCTGAGCCCGAAGACGATGGTGGCCGGAGACGAGATCGTCGCGCCGTCCTCCAGATTGACGAAATAGACCTCCGCGCCCTCAACGGACGGGGTGTCCTGCGCCATTGCCAACGTGGGCAAGCTCAGCAGGGCTGCGGCAATGAAATGTTTAAACGACATGGTATCCTCCCAATAGAATGCGTCAGTTTGTGACCCATGACCTAGCGTAACATGGAAAGCCGGAAAGTCCTCACAGGCAGGCTTCACCTTTCTGGGAACGGCCTCGCCCTTCCCCATCGGTTTTCTTTTCCGGGCGAGCGCCCTATGACACCGATGGACTTTCAGGAGGATTTCATGGCCCAGGCGCATCCGGTTTACGCGAAGATTGACGGCCCGATTGTGATGATCGGCTTTGGTTCCATCGGCAAAGGCACCTGGCCGCTGATCGAGCGGCATTTCGACTATGACCGCGCACGGTTCACCGTGATCGAGCCAGACGCCCGCCAGCACGATTTCCTGCGCGAGAACGGATTGGCGTTCGAGGACGTGGCCCTGACGCCCGAGAATTATCGCGAGGTCCTGGGCCGGTTGCTGGAGCCCGGCAAAGGCTTCTGCGTGAACCTGAGCGTGGATACCTCCTCGCTCGACCTGATGCGCTTCTGCCGCGAGATCGGGGTTCCTTACATCGATACGGTGGTGGAGCCCTGGGCGGGCTACTACTTCGGAACCACGGACAACGCCGCCCGCACCAATTATGCGCTGCGCCAGGCGGTGCGCGATGAGAAGGCAGCCAATCCGGGTGGCACGACCGCAGTGTCCTGCTGCGGCGCGAACCCGGGGATGGTGTCGTGGTTCGTCAAGGAGGGCTTGCTGACCCTGGCCAAGGACACGGGCCTTTCGGTCGAGCCGCCGACCAGTCGCGCGGAGTGGGCGAAGCTGATGCAGCGCCTCGGCGTGAAAGGCGTCCACATCGCCGAGCGCGACACCCAGGTCCGGCTGGAACCGCGCCTGCGCGATGTCTTTGTGAATACCTGGTCGGTGGAGGGCTTCATCTCGGAAGGGTTCCAGCCCGCCGAGCTGGGCTGGGGCACCCATGAGCCGTGGTTCCCCGAGAATGGCCACCGCCAAGAGACGGGCTGCAAAGCCGCGATCTGGCTGGAGCGCCCCGGCGCCGTCACCCGCGTCCACACCTGGTGCCCGACGCCGGGGCCGCAGTTCGGCTACCTGGTGACGCATAATGAGGCGGTCTCGATCAGCGACTATTATACCGTGGGCGAGGGGCATCATCCCGACTACCGCCCGACCTGCCACTACGCCTACCATCCCTGCGACGACGCGGTGCTTTCGCTGCACGAGATGTTCGGCAGCGGGGTCACCCAGACCGCCCATCACATCCTGGGCGAGGATGAGATCGTGGCGGGCATCGACGAGCTGGGCGTGCTGCTTTACGGCCACGAAAAGAACGCGCTGTGGTTCGGGTCCCGCCTGTCGAATGAGGAGGCCAAGGGGCTCGCCCCGTACCAGAACGCGACGGGGCTTCAGGTGACGAGCGCCGTGCTGGCGGGCATGGTCTGGGCGCTGGAAAATCCGGGCGCAGGCATCGTGGAATCCGACGAAATGGACCACGCCCGCTGCCTGGAGGTTCAGCGGCCGTATCTGGGCCCGGTGGAGGCCCATTATACGGACTGGACGCCGCTGGAAGGGCGGTGGGAGCTGTTCGATGAGGACCTGGATCTGGACGAGCCCTGGGCGTTCCGGAACGTTCTGGCGACTTGAGGCGCGCAAGGGTGCTCAAGCTTGAGCATCTGGGTAAGGTATTGATTTCGTGACGTATTGGGTTTGCGCTTAACGTTTTGTTAAGGGTTTTGGGCGGTCCGGGTGGTGGGTTTCACTCACACTACGGCAGAGGGTGGGCAATTTGCGCGCTGGGTATCGGCGGGCCGCAGTCGGCGGTTTTTCTTTATGCTTCGCGTGCGATGCTTGGGATTACAGCGTATAAGTCGTCTGTTCAGGGCAAAGTGCGCATTCGCCACAGCTGCCCCTACGGCGGCTTTTGTAGTTTTCTGATTGCAACTGACTATTTTTTAGAATTCGAGGTTTGCAAGTCCGTTTTCTCCGTTGATCGTCTGCGACGAGCTGCTGAGGCCCGTTCCCGCTTCCGGCGATTGGAAAAATAGTTGTAAAAGCTTAACGCCGAGGCGAGTTCCGCTGAGGTGACTGATAAGTCATCAAAAGAGACATGTTCAGAAAGAAACTTTGATTGATCTGGCTCGTCGACATTTTCCAATAGTTTGTGCCAACTACCAAGTGCAGTTTTCTCGAAAGTCTTCAGATTCGGATAATCCGGCACTAGATCTTCCTCAGCACCAAGGGCATCGTGAATATCTGAGCCCGATAGAGGCGGGTTCCGAGCCAGAGTTTCGTCCCACCAATTCGAAAACTCTTCATCAGACATCTTTCGAGCTTTGGGCCAACAGAAATTCACGTAATCATAGACCGCATCAAAAACCTCCGGCGCGAAAACAACGGAACCCTCAACATAAACAGAGATCGTGAAGTGCTCAGTAGTGCCGTAGATTACAGAATATCGAACTTCGTGTAAATTTGGAAACAACAAACCAAGTATTCTGATTATTTCATCAATCTCAACTTGGAGGACGTCTTCTTTTTGTGGCGCCGTAATCGAAAACACAATTGATGCGGCCTTGCTAAAAAAATCTAGTTTCGACAGATCAGTTGCGAGTTCATCAATACTAGAAGATTTCATCAGTTCTCCATAATCATCTTCTAGATCAGGGCAGACTGAAATCCCTTCGATAAGACCAACTTCTTCTCTCATTGTGGGGATCGAGATTGCTCGGCGCACAAGGTTTCGCACCCAGTCAAGCGGCTCCCCCGACCCGCGCTGGACTTCCTTTGCGGCGGCTGCTGCAAAGCAGCATGCACAAGGACCACGCAAGCTGCCCCTCAAGTCCATGGAGTCTAAACGAATAGCCTCAAAGTTCTTCGAGGACAGAGTGCTATCTTCTGGTGTTAGTGTGCTCGCAGAAATTTGTGGGCCAGCTAGATTGAAAAGTTGTTGTGCAATATATTGATTGCTCAGCTCAATCGCCTTATCGATTGATCTATCTTCCGCGACTGGATTCATAATTTCATTTGACACAAAAAGAACTGAATTCCAGGAGCTCGTTGGAACGGGAGCGTATCTATTCCTATCAACGCTTGTCGCGCCGTCTTGAGTTTGAATTGGAGCGATTCCCGATGCGCCCCGATAAACTGGAACTTTGGTATAATCATCTGGGTCGCTGAGTTTGATAAACTGATCTGCCAAATACTGTATGATGAAGCGTCCAGTATTGAGATGCCGTTTTGTTTCGACTTCAGATGCCTCCGGAAGTACTGCAACTGCACAATAATACGTAAGTGAGTTCCCAGTAGCCTTTACGGTTGCAAATTGTTGAGCTTTTAGGATCTCTGCGGCGGCCCCACAACCGGTTCCTCCCCCAGAACTGAAAACGTAGAAGGCCAACCTAGGAGGGGACTTTTTTCCACTGCCATCGCCTATATTTTCCACAGAAAGCAAAAATCTCTTTGCATTTTGCCAACCCAACTCGGTTTTGATGGACAAATTATCCGGGGCAACAAGCAGCGCGCGGGTCAAAAACTGTGAAATTGATGGATTGTGCCCCACTCCTCTGTCTGCCAAAGGTTCATAAGAAAGCTTGAGGAAATCCGTAGCATCTTGTTCTGCATCTTCTTCAGATGTGCCGGTTTCGTTGTCTACTGTTAATCCTTGAACATCCTTAAATGTCGTTTCATCGGTATCGCCCACCAACATCACAGGCTTGAATTCTAGTGGCTGTTCACCGTTTGATCTACTTAACTTCCTAACCCATGAAGAAATTGCTTTACTTGCGTTAGATTTATCCGCTTGTCCTGTAATCTGTTTCGAAGCTTCCGAGGTTACCATCTTATGTAATGCTACCGCCACATGAGAGCCGCATCGCCCCATGCCAATGACCGCAAAGTCTGGTTGAACATCTGGGGTTTGACCGTCCTGTTCGGTAGCGCTCTCTTCTCCAGGAATGAAATACTGTATTGGCTTTTTTCCATATCGATTGATTAGTACCGATGACAGGCCGCCCCATGGTGCCGGCGCATATTCTTTGGCTAGGTCTGCGAGAAGTTCAGTGAGTTCTTCTGACAAGGAATCTGACATAATATGAATACCTAAAAACGATCCAGTATTGTTAACTATACAGTACGGAGAAAAAAACTGAAACAAAATTGCCTATGCGAACTTCGGCAACGGCTCGCACAGCAAACCCAGCATGTTTGGTTGCGTCGTTCCCGTCAGGCATACAAATGAACGCATGGTAGAAATGAGCTCAAACCGGACCTTCGTTGCGGAGCGCGCATTCTCCCCCCCTCGCCATCCCCGCGCGATGGGCGTAAAGCCTGTGCATGGCACTTGGAGACTCCCTCAACACGATCACCCTGGAAGAGGGCAACGCTCTGCCCGTCTGGCGCAGGCCGGTGGCGTTGCTCGCTGTCATGTCCTTCGCCATGCCGATTGCTTTCGCGACTTGGTCGGCGCTTCTCAACAACTTCGTTGTCGAGGTGGCCAGCTTCGATGGGTCGGACATCGGGTGGTTGCATACGGTGCGGGAGATCCCGGGGTTTCTGGCCATTGGGGTGATCTTTTTGATCATCTTCATCCGAGAGCAGGTCTTGGGCCTTGTTTCGTTGATCCTGATGGGGGCGGCGACGGCGATGACGGCTCAGTTCCCGAGCCTGGGTGGGTTGTTGTTCGTGACGCTCTTCTCGTCAATCGGGTTTCATTATTACGAGACGGTGAACCAGTCGCTGCAATTGCAGTGGATCGACAAGAAACGCGCGCCGCAGACGTTGGGGTGGTTGATGAGCGTGGGCTCGGGCGCGACGCTGTTGACGTATCTGCTGATCGTGGTGACGTGGCGGACGTATGACCTGAGCTATGATTTCGTCTACTGGGTCTCGGGCGGGGTGACGGCGGTTTTGGCGTTGGTGTCGTTGCTGCTCTATCCGCAATTCGAGAGCCCGACACCGCAGACCAAGAAGATGGTACTGCGCCGACGGTACTGGCTCTATTACGCGCTGCAGTTCATGTCAGGCGCGCGGCGACAGATTTTCATGGTGTTCGCGGGCTTCATGATGGTGGAGCGGTACGGGTACGAGGTGCACCATATTACGGCGCTTTATATGGTGACGCTGCTGGCGAATATGGTGGTGGCGCCGTTCCTGGGGGGCCTTGTGGGGCGGTTCGGAGAGCGGCTGGCGCTGATCATCGAGTATACCGGGCTCGCGATGATCTTTGTGCTCTACGCGGGGCTTTACGTGTTCGATTGGGGCGCGGGGCTGGCGGCGGGGCTGTATATCGCGAACCATCTGTTCTTTGCGCTGGCGTTGGCGATCAAGACCTACTTCCAGAAGATCGCCGCACCTGAGGATATCGCGCCGACGGCTGCGGTGGCCTTCACGATCAACCATATCGCGGCGGTGTTTCTGCCGGCGGGGTTGGGGTATTTGTGGCTGACCTCGCCCACGTCGGTGTTCATCGCGGCGGCGGGGATGGCGCTGGTGTCGCTGGGGCTGTCGTTCCTGGTGCCGAGGCATCCGGTGGCGGGGTATGAGACGACGGTGGCGCGCCTGAACGCGCATCCGGCGGAATAGGTCAGACGTCCGTTCCGGCGCGGGGGCAGAGGGGCGTGACGTTGAAGGCGTCGACCTGCCCGCCGATCAACTGGATGGACAGTACGCTTTCACAGCCTGACACTGTGTCGCCCACGCCCAAGAGATCAGTGATGCGGGCGGGGCCCGCGCCGTTGGAGCTGCGCGAGGAAAAGCCGATGTGATCCCAGGGCTCGATCTGGCCGAAGATGCGGTTGAGGCCGCCCGCGCCGATCTGCTGGGCGAGGGCGGGGGTCATCAGGGCGCGGGCCTGGGTGTGCTGCTCGGCGGCGATATGGGTGAGGAAGGCGCGGGCGGTGGCGACATCTTCGCGCTGCCCCTCGAACACGGACCAGAACAGCCAGCCGAGGAGGGCGAGGCTGCCGAGGCCCAGGGTAATGGGCACGACGGCGCGGCGGAACGCGCTTTGGGTGTGGGGCAGGGCGCCGTCCGGGTCAGGCATCGGAGGCGGGGGTCCTGCACAGGGGCGTGATGTCGAAGAAGGTGATCTCTCCGTTCAGCAGGTGGAACTGCAGGGTGCTTTCGCAGCCGCTGTCGGTTGTGCCGGTGCCCTCCAGCTCGCTGGAGCGCTGGCCGTTGGAGGAGGAGAAGCTGAAGGCGGGGAAGTCGATCTGGGTATAGGCCTCCATCCCGGCGAGCAGCTCGGCGATATCTTCGACGCTGTGACGCTCGGTGATGGAAGCATGAAGCAGGGCGTGGGCCTCGGCGGTTTCACCGGCGGCGACGTGGGTCAGGAACAGCCGGGAGGTCTCGGCATCGTCCTTCTGACCCTGGAAGCCGAAGTAGAAGGCGCCGGCGATGACGACGGCAGCGCCCAGAAGGGTGACCAGCAGGCCGCGGGGTCCTTTAAACATAACGTGTCCTCATCGGTTGTTTTCGCCGCTCACCATGCCACAAACGCCGCCCCCGCGCGATCTACGGAAATCCAGCAGTACCGCGCGGGTTTGCCAAGGCGTCCAGAAGCGGATACCGACGGGCGACACACTGCACTCCGGAGATCCCATGCCCACCTGGACCGCCCTGACCACCTTGCCGCTCAAGCCGCCCGCCGAGGCCTTGGGCGAGGCCCTGGAACAGCTGGACCCGGCCCCCACCGGCGTGGGGGTCTTCGAGATGGAGGACGGATCGGGCCTCTATGAAGTGGGCGCCTACTTCATCGAGCGGCCTGATGAGGTGGCCTTGGCGATCCTGGCGGCGGCCTATGGCGCCAAGGATTTCGCCGTCTCTGAGATCCCGGAAACCGACTGGGTCGCCCATGTGCGCCGCGAGCTGCACCCCGTGGAGGCCGGGCGTTTCTTTGTTTACGGCAGCCACGACGCAGACAAGGTGCCCGAGGGTGCGATTCCCCTGCTGATCGAGGCGGCAATGGCGTTCGGAACGGGGCACCATGGGACCACAAAGGGCTGTCTCGAAGCCGTGGACAAACTGTTTACAGACGGGTTCTCGCCACATTCTGTGGCCGATATCGGCTGTGGCACGGCCGTGCTGGCCATCGCCGCGGCGAAGGTTCTGCACCTGCCTGTCATGGCCTCGGACATCGATCCGCAGGCCGTGGATGTGGCGCTGGTAAATGTCGCCGCCAACGGCGTGTCCGAGCTGGTTTCCTGCGTGGAGGCGGCGGGGTTCGACCATCCGACGATTGCGGAAATCGGCCCCTATGACCTTGTTTTTGCAAACATTTTAAAGGGTCCGCTGGTGGAGCTTGCGCCCGATGTCGCCACCCACACGAAGGCCGGGGGCTATGTTATCCTGTCGGGCATTCTCAACGCCCAGGCCGAGGATGTCATTGCCGCCTACAAGGCCCAGGACCTGGCGTTGCATGGCCGCGACGAGATCGGAGAATGGACGACATTGACGTTGCGGAAGGTGCATTAACCAGCTTGATCAAAGTCGGCCCAAGTTCGCCTAAAACTTGTCGCATTTTGGTTCCAAGTTCGCTATGTTCATCCTCGGTGGGGGCAGTTTATGAGTAGAGCTGCCCAATGGTAAACGAAACAGAACACTTCAACGAACGCCTGAACCGCATTCAGCGGGGCCGTCGTCGCAACCGCGGCGGAATGGGCTTTGTCGTTCATCCCGATGGCGTTGTCGCCCCGATCGGAAAACCCTCTTCCCGTCTGCGCTTTGGCTTCCCTTTGAAGGGTGTGCTGCTGGGCCTGATGATTGCGGTCGCCGTCAAGGCGTACCTGATGTGGTTCCTTGGTACCGACGTCTACGCGCTTGAGGTCCAAACCCTCGTCACCGGCGCCGCGTTCGAGCAAGCCGCCGCGATGATCCTGATGCCCGACGCCCTGTCGGCCTGGGTGGTCGAGCGCTACGAGGACATCTACGCGTTTGTGCAAGCTGGACTGGCAGCGGGCGAGCCTGCCTAACAGCTGAAGCATCTGCGGCGAGGGGCCCTTGCACAAGGGCCCCGGCGTAGGGAACCGCGCGCGGATCGGGGATGTTCCGCGCGTATCCATACCCGCCTGTTCGGGGGGGTGCGAGTGCGCCACGAAAAAGCGGCCCGGGGATCATCCCCGAGCCGCTTTTTTGTCGTTTGAAGGGCCAGCCTTAGCGGTAGGCGTTGCCGGCTGCGATGTCGTCGATGTCGCCACGGTTCAGGCCGAGGTCATCGAGTTCGCGGTTGGACAGCGCCGACAGGGCTTTGCGCGTGATGCGGGCGTCGTTCCAGATGGCAATCTGGGCAACCAGATTGGAGAGAGCGCGCGTTGCATTGAAGCCTGCGCCGAGGGGACGGTTGGTGATCGAGGCCATGGGTCTCATCCTTTCCAGTTTGTGTTTCATCGGTTCCGGCGGTGGCTTACTCCGTGCCGCCGATGGACCGCATCTAGTAGGGGAAAATCGCTGTCACAAGACGATATTTTTGCATGGGTTCCATGCGTTTTCTGCATAGCTCAAGTCGTGGTTAACCCACCGTAAATGTTACAGAAAATGCCGTTTTTGTGTGTCGGATTTGAGCGGTGGAATGTCGGCTCTGTCGCAAAGGGCGGGTGCGTGTCGAAAACGGATCAGTAAATGTCGAATCCGGTCCCCGGTAATGCCATGGCTTGGCGATGTTCGCGTTTCGTGCTAATGCGATTAAAAGGCCGAATAACGGCCGTGATCAGAGGGCGGGCAGGCGGTCATGCGTATCATTGGAATTGATCCGGGGCTCAGATCCCTTGGATGGGGGGTGATTGAGGCCCAAAACGGGCGACTCAGTCACGTGGCTAACGGGCAATGCAAGACCGAAGGGCGCGATCTGGCGCAGCGGTTGTTGTCATTGCACCGTCAGTTGAGCGCGGTTCTGGCGCTTCATGCGCCGGACGCCGCAGCGGTAGAGCAGACCTTCGTGAACCGCGACGGGGCGGGCACGCTGAAGCTGGGGCAGGCGCGGGGGATTGCGCTGCTGGTCCCGGCGCAGGCGGGGCTGGACGTGGGGGAATATGCGCCCAATGCGGTCAAGAAGGCCGTCGTGGGCGTGGGTCATGCGGACAAGAAACAGGTGGAGCATATGGTGAAGCTGCAATTGCCCGGCTGCGCGCCGGTCGGCCCGGACGCGGCGGATGCGCTGGCGATTGCGATTTGCCACTCGTTCCACGTGGCGACCGCGGGGCGGCTGGCGGCGGCGATCGGGGCGGGCCGATGATTGGGAAACTGACGGGGCGGCTGGATTATCGCGGGTCGGACCATGCGCTGATTGATGTCGGCGGCGTGGGCTATGTCGTCCATTGCTCGGACCGGACGCTGGCGGCCTTGCCCGGGCGCGGCGAGGTGGTGTCGCTTTATACGGAGCTGCTGGTGCGCGAGGACCTGTTGCAGCTGTTCGGGTTCCTGACCCCGCACGAGAAGGAGTGGCACCGTTTGTTGACCTCGGTTCAGGGTGTTGGGGCGAAGGCCTCGATGGCCATTCTGGGCACCCTGGGGGCCGATGGCGCGGGCCGCGCGATCACGTTGGGGGATGCCACGGCGATCAAGGCGGCGCCCGGTGTCGGGCCGAAGCTGGCGCAACGGGTGGTGATGGAGTTGAAGGACAAAGCGCCTGCGGTGATGGCGATGGGCGGGTCTTTGAGCGACGAGATGGGTGCGGTTGTGGAGGATGCTGCGCCGGTGGCGGTGGCGTCTGCCCCTGTCGCGCGTCAGGGGTCGGGGGCCCAGGCGGAGGCGCTGTCGGCGTTGCAAAACCTGGGTTATGGCCCGTCCGATGCGGCGCAGGCCGTGGCGCAGGCTGCCGAAGGGGCCTCGGACACGGCGGACCTGATCCGCGCCGCATTGCGGCTGTTGGCGCCGAAGGATTAGGGGGATGGTCTGCCCCTTTTGCGTCGGTCATAAAGACCCAAGATGACAGAGCCTGACCCCACCCTGCGCCCCGACCGCCTGCCCGAGGATGACCGCGCGTTGCGTCCGCAAACGCTCGATGACTTCACCGGGCAGGAAGAGGCGCGCGCGAACCTGCGGGTGTTCATCGAAAGCGCGCGACGGCGCGGGGAGGCGATGGATCACGTGCTGTTCCACGGGCCGCCGGGGTTGGGGAAAACGACCCTGGCGCAGATCATGGCGAAAGAGCTGGGGGTTGGGTTTCGGATGACCTCCGGCCCCGTGCTGGCCAAGGCCGGGGATCTGGCGGCGATCCTGACCAATCTTGAGGCTAAGGACGTCTTATTCATCGACGAGATCCACCGCCTGAACCCGGCGGTGGAAGAGGTGTTGTACCCGGCGCTGGAGGATTTTGAGCTGGATTTGGTGATCGGCGAGGGGCCTGCGGCACGGACGGTGCGGATCGAGTTGCAGCCGTTTACGCTCGTCGGCGCAACGACACGGCTGGGGTTGCTGACGACGCCCCTGCGCGACCGGTTTGGAATCCCGACGCGGTTGAACTTTTACACCATTGCAGAGCTTGACCAGATCGTCGCGCGGGGCGCGCGGCTGGCGGGTATTCAGGCCGATCCGAAGGGCACTCTGGAGATCGCCAAACGCGCGCGCGGGACGCCTCGGATCGCGGGGCGGCTCTTGCGGCGGGTGATTGATTTTGCGGTCGTCGAAGGCGACGGGCGGCTGACGCAGGACATCGCCGACAGCGCGCTGACGCGGCTGGGGGTGGATGCGCTGGGGCTCGACGGGGCGGACCGGAGGTATCTTTCGCTGATCGCCGAGAATTACCACGGCGGCCCGGTGGGGATCGAGACCGTGGCGGCGGCCCTGGCCGAGCCGCGCGACTCGCTGGAAGAGGTGATCGAGCCGTTCCTGCTGCAGCAGGGCCTGATCGCCCGCACCCCGCGCGGGCGAATGCTGGCGCACAAGGGCTGGAGCCATTTGGGCCTGCCGCAACCGCAACGCGACGAGGGGTTCCTCTGAACCGCCATCCCATGACAGCCCCGGATTCGGAGGACCGACTTGAGCGCGCCGACACCTGAAAGCATCGAAGCCCTGTTCACCCGCGCCGACGGGCAGTTCTTGTTCGCCCGCTGGGGGCGGCCCATTGCGCCGATTGTGTTCGGGGTGGAGGACGCCACGATCAGCGTCTTCAAGGGCGCGATTGAGGCTGTGGTGGCCCTGGCCGACCACAAGATGGCCGAGACGGACCCGGAACTGGGCGCGAACCTGATGGTCTTCTTCCTGCGCGACTGGGCGGAGCTGACGGCGACACCGAACCTGGATCGTTTGATCCCCGACCTCGCCCCGTTGGTGGAACGGCTAGAGGCGGCAAGCGCCAACCAATACCGCAGTTTCCGCTTTGACGCGGACGGCGGCATCAAGGCGGCTTTCGTCTTCATCCGCATGGACGCCGCGATGGCAGAGGCCAGTGCCGACACGATTGCGCTGAGCCAGATCGTCCAGACGATCCTGCTGTGGAGTGACACGGCGTTTCTGGGCACCTCGCCGCTGGCGGTGCTGAAGGACGACGGGCCGGCAGTCCTCAAGCCCGAGATTGCCGACGTGATCCGCGCCGCCTATGACCCGGTGCTGCCGGTTGCGGCCACGGACAAATCCCATGCCCTGCGCCTTTTCGCGCGGATAGGACACGCCCAATGATCCACCACTGGCCCCTGCGCGTGTATTATGAAGACGTCGACCTGGCGGGGATCGTCTACTACGCCAATTACCTGAAATATCTGGAGCGAGGACGGTCCGAGATGGTGCGGGAGGCCGGGATCTCGCAACTCGACATGAAGGCTGCGGGGCTGGTCTTTGCGGTGCGCCGGGTGGAGGCGGATTACCTGAAACCCGCCAATTACGATGACGAACTGGTGGTCGAGACCCGGCTGGACCAGTTGAAAGGCGCCAGTTTTGACATGCCGCAGCGGGTTCTGCGCAGCGACGAGGTGTTGCTGGAGGCGCGGATCAAGGTCGTCATCCTTAATTCACAAGGCCGTGCGGCGCGTCTTCCGGCGGATATTCGCGCAAAAGTCACAGCGATCACGGCAAGTGACAGCTTGTGACGCAGAAGTGTTCGCCATAGCCCTTCCGTCCTGTTAAACTAAGGCACAAATGAGGCGCGAAAACAGCGCCCGCGTATGGACATACGGTGTTGAGGCCGGGGCAGAGGACAGCAGAAGACTAATGGAAACGGAAACGCTCGCGTTGGCGAATGAGGCGGATTTTACCCTCATCGCGCTTTTCTTTCGTGCAAGCCTGATCGTTCAGCTGGTGATGATCGGATTGATCGTCGCCTCTGTCTGGGTTTGGGCGATTGCCTTCTCCAAATTCGCCATGTTCCGCCGTGCGCGCGCGAACGCGGCAGAGTTTGACACGTCGTTCTGGTCCGGCGAGCCGCTGGACGAGTTCTATGACAAGGTGGCCGATGCGCCGCGTTCCGCGTCCGAGCGGGTGTTCGTGGCGGGCATGACCGAGTGGCGGCGCAGTTTGCGCGATGACGGCGCGTTGATCCCCGGCGTGCAGCAGCGGGTGGACCGCAGCATGGATGTGTCGATCAACCGCGAATCCACGCGCCTGACCAATGGCTTGACGTTCCTGGCCACGACCGGATCCACCGCGCCGTTCGTCGGCCTCTTCGGGACGGTCTGGGGCATCATGCGATCCTTCCAGGAGATCGCGATTTCCGGGCAATCGTCCCTGGCGGTCGTGGCACCGGGCATCGCGGAGGCGCTTTTGGCCACCGGCCTGGGCCTGTTGGCGGCGATCCCGGCGGTTATTCTCTATAACAAGCTGTCGGGCGATGCGGATCAGATCGTGGGCACGTATGAAAGTTTTGCCGACGAATTCTCCACTTTGTTAAGCAGGCAGTTGGACTGATGGGCGCGTCGCTGGCACAACGCGGCGGCGGGGGCGGCGGTCGTAGGCGGGGCAGGTCCCGGCGCGGCGGCGCAAGGCCTATGTCCGAGATCAACGTGACGCCCTTCGTGGACGTCATGTTGTGTCTGTTGATTATCTTCATGGTGGCCGCGCCATTGATGACGGTCGGCGTGCCGATTGACCTGCCCGACACCTCGGCCGAGTCCCTGCCGTCCGAGCAGGAAGAGCCGTTGACCGTAACGTTGACGGCGGACGGCCGGGTGATGTTGCAGACCACGGAAGTGGCGCGTGAGGATATCATCCCGCGCCTGCAGGCGATTGCGGCGGAGCGGGACAGCCCGCGCATCTTCGTGCGCGCCGATGGCGGCATTCCTTATGAGCAGGTGATGGAGGTCATGGGCGCGTTGAACGCGGGCGGCTTCCGGGAAATTGGACTGGTGACAGACGCCGGCGGGCCGCGTCTGGATGGCACCGCCGAGACCGGGGAGTGATGCCGCGATGCGCCGGTCCCTCTACGCTTCTGGATCCTTGCACGCGGGCCTCCTGTTATGGGTGGCCTTCGGCGGTATGTTGTTTGATCGCAGCCCAGAGGTGGAATTTGAGGTCACGGGCGTGACGTTGATGTCGGTGTCCGAGTTCGAGGCGCTGACCGGCGCGATGCCCACGCCGCTGGTGGACCCGACGCCTGTCGCGTTGGAGCAGCCGAGCCTGCCGGAGCAGGTGGAGGTGCCGGCCGCCGAAGCGCCGCCGCCTGCGCAAGAGGCCCCGGTTGAAAGCGAGGCACCGCCGCCGGAACAGACGCCGGTGCCCGTCGATCCCATCCCCGATACGCAAGTGACCGACGAGGTTGCCGCCCTGGCCCCGCCGCCGGGCGCGCCCGATGCGGCTGTGGCCCCCACGCCGCGCCCCGACAGTGCCCCGCGCGTGGCCCCGGTGGCCGCGCCCTTGCCCGAGCCGGACGTAGAGACCGCGCCTGAAGTGTTGGAACAGCCAACGGAGCCGGAGCTGGCCGAAGAGGCCCCGGTGGAAGAGACGCCCGAAACGGCCCCGGAAGAGGCCACGACAGAGATCGTGACCGAGGCGGAAGAGCCTGCGGCGGCACCGCTTGGGCCGACATCCTCGGTCCGTCCCACGGCGCGTCCCTCGCGGCCTGCCCCGGTGGAGGAGCCTGTAGAGGTGGCTGCCGCCGAGGAAGCTGTGGTCGAGGCACCGACGGAGGAGGTTGATCCCCTGGCCGCGGCCATCGCTTCGGCGGTGGCGGATGCGGTGGAAACACCCACGCAGACGCCCGTAGCCCCCTCGGGCCCGCCGCTGTCCCAGGGCGTGCGCGATGGCTTCCGGGTGGCGGTGCAGGCGTGCTGGAACGTCGGCGCGCTGTCGACGGAAGCGCTGGGGACCACGGTGGTGGTCGCCTTCGACATGGCCCGCGACGCGCGGCCCGATGCGGGCACGATCCGGATGATCGAGTTCTCGGGCGGCAGCCAGGGTGCGGCCAACCAGGCCTATGAAGCGGCGCGCCGGGCGATCATTCGCTGCGGGGCGAACGGATTCGACCTGCCGCTGGAAAGTTATGACCGTTGGAGCCAGATCGAGCTGGTCTTCAACCCGGAAGGAATGCGCCTGAGATGATCCGACTTGCTTTGACCCTAAGCCTGCTTGCCACGCCTGTGTTGGCGGAAACCGTGCCGGTGCCGCGCCCAGAGGGCCTTGTGGCGCGCGCGCAGGCGGCGGAAGCGGCGGCAGAAGTCGAGACCGCCGTGCCGGACCGCGCCGCGATTGCGGCACAGATCAGCGAAGCCATTCGCGCCTGCTGGAATGTCGGCGGTCTGTCGGAAGAGGCCACGGCGGTGCGCATCCGCCTGGGCTTTGACACGACACCCGACGGCCAGGTGATCCGCGAGAGCATCGAGATGGTGGATTACACCAACGGCACCCAGGATGCCGCCGAAGAGGCGCTGGTGCAGGCCTTCGCCGCGATCATGCGCTGCGGCAACGACGGGCTGGATCTGCCGGTTGAAACCCACCCGATCTGGCAGCGGGTCGAGATGACCTTTGACGCGGGGAGTATGGCTGCGCGATGATCCGTTTTGTGTTCCAGTACTGTGTAATTTTCGCCGCGTTGGCGACACCCGCGGCGGCGCAAACGGCGTTGAGCGACCGCCCAGGGATGTGGATTTCCGTGCCGCAATCGCAGGCGCCGGTTGTGGCCGCGCCCGAGACGCGCGGCGTGGTGCTGGAAGCCCCGAGCGCGGGCCCGTTGATCACCGGCACGTCGGCACCACGTGTGTTGCTGACCCCGCCGGAGCCTGCTTTGGTGACGGCGCCTCCCTCCGCGCCTGACACCCGCCCGGTGCCGCGCCCGAGCGACTTGATTGCGGTAGGGGCAGTTGAGGCCCCTGCGCCGGAGGCGACCGAAGTGGCGGTAGTGGCGCTCGAGCCCGTTGCGGTGGCAGAACTGCCTGCGCCCGTGGAAGCTGTCGCGCCCGCGCCTGTTGGGACCGTCGCCGTCGCACCCGCCGCTGTTGACCCCGAACCCGTTGCACCCACCACCATCGAGGTCGCCGCCGCGCTGCCTGTGCCATCACCTGTGGCACCCTCCGCGCGTCCGGTGCCGCGCCCTGAAACCGCCGCGACGGTCGCACTGGCTGAAGCCCTGGCGGCGCAGATCGCGGCAGAGGCCCATGCGATCATGGTCGCCGCCCCGCGCGAGTTGCCCCGCGCTGATGGAGTTGCGCCGTCCGAGGTGCTGGCCCTCAACTTAGACCAGGGCGAAGCGTCGCCACAGCAACCCGTCCAGCCAAGTGCCGTGCCCGCGCCTGCGGCACGGACGCCCGCGCCGGTGCGGGAACTGACCCCGCCTTCGGTCGAACCGATGGTGGCCATGGCCTTTGCACGCACCGTGCGGGCTCAGGAGCCTGCAGCCATGTCGGCGGTGCTGCTGCCCGCGCCCGCGCCGTTGTCGCGGCCTGTCGCGCAGCCCGTGGCCTTTGTCATGCCGCCCCTGGAGCGCGCGCCGATCCTGCCGCGTCTTCACCCCTCGGGCCCCGCGGCGTTGGAGGCGGTTCCGCATTTTGCCGCCGTCAGAACCGCGCCCCTGTCTGCGGTGTTGCTGCCGTCCGTTGCCGCACGCTCGGCCCCTGTGCCGCGCCTGGCCCGTGCGCCGGCGCCGGCCCACGACCTGTTCCCGATGTCGGCCCTGCCACCATCTGAATTGCCGCCAGGCCCCGCAAGCCTGACCCGCACGATCCAGCCGCCGTTCCCCTTTGCCGAGGCCAATGCGGCGGTCCTGACGGGCCAGCCGACAATCATCCCGGTGCGGATGCCGGTGTTGCTCCCTTCCACAACGCCTGCCTTCGACACGCCGGTCACGGACCCCGACGCGGCGGTGGAATTACCGGCCCCGGATGCGGGCGCGATTGCGCGGATGATGGACGACGCGATGATCTGCTGGCGCATGGCCAACCTGGGACCGGAGGCGCAATGGGCGCGGCTGTCGGTCGACGTGGCGCTCGACGAGACCAACATGCCCTCGGCGCAATCGATTCGGCTGACGGGGTTTGCCCGTGTCGTCTCGGGCGCTGCGGAAGACGCGTACCGCGCCGCCCATGCGGCCCTGATGGGATGTGCGGAGGCGACGGCCTATGAGCCGGTCACCGCATCCACCACCCTTGTTTTTGATCGCAGCGGGGTTCGGTTGCAATGACGCGCCAGTTTCCCGCCCCTTTTAGAGGAGGTTTCACATGTTGAACCGCCGTCGTTTTATCCACGCCACCTCGGCGCTTGCGGCCTCGACCGCGCTGCCCGGCTATGCCTTCGCGCAATCCGACCCGCTGCGCCTGGAGATCACCGAAGGGGTGATCGAGCCCTTGCCCTTTGCCCTGCCGACGTTCCTGCCCGAGGGCAACGCGGGCGATGTGGCCGCCGACGTCAGCCGCGTGATCGCCGCCGATCTGCGCGGCACCGGGCTGTTCCGGCAGATCCCTCAGGACGCCTACATCAGCCAGGTGACGAATTTCAGCGCCCCGGTGGCCTACCCCGACTGGCAGGCGATCAATGCGCAGGCGCTGATCACCGGCCAGGTTGAGGCGCGCGCGGATGGTCAATTGGTGGTGCGGTTCCGCCTGTTCGACGTGTTCAGCCAGGCGCCCTTGGGCGAGGGCTTGCAGTTTGTCGGCCCAGCCGACAGCTGGCGGCGGATGGCCCATACGGTCGCCGATCAGGTCTATAGCCGGATCACCGGGGAGGGCGGGTATTTCGACACCCGCGTGGCGTTTATCGCCGAGGAGGGGCCGAAGAACGCACGGCTCAAGCGGTTGGCGATCATGGATTACGACGGCGCGAATGTGCAGTTCCTCACGGACAGCCGCGCCATCGTGCTGGCCCCGCGCTTCTCGCCCCAGGGCGACCGGATCCTTTACACCAGCTATGAGAGCGGCTTCCCGCAGGTCTACATCATGGATGTGGCCACGGTGCAGCGCCGCCCATTGGAGGCGATCCCGGCGGAAACCATGACCTTCTCGCCGCGCTTCCATCCGAATGGGCAATCGGTGGTGTTCAGCCTGGTGGATGGGTCGAATACCGACATCTATTCGCTGGATCTGGCCACGGGCACGCGCACGCGGCTGACCCAAGCCCCCTCGATCGAGACGGCGCCGTCGTTCTCGCCCGATGGGTCGCAGATCGTGTTTGAAAGCGACCGATCCGGCGGGCAGCAGATCTACATCATGGGATCCGGCGGCGGCGATGCGCGCCGGATCTCGGCCGGGACCGGGCGCTATGGCACGCCGGTGTGGTCGCCCCGGGGCGATTACATCGCGTTCACCAAGCAGGAAAACGGCCGGTTCCACATCGGTGTGATGCGCGTGGATGGTTCAGAGGAGCGGTTGCTGACCTCGTCCTTCCTGGACGAAGGCCCGACCTGGGCGCCGAACGGGCGCGTCATCATGTTCACCCGCGAGACGCCCGGCGACGACGGCGCGCCAGCGGTCTATTCGGTCGACATCTCGGGGCGGAACCTGCAACGGGTGGCAACGCCCGGGATGGCATCGGACCCGGCGTGGTCGCCACTGCAAACGTGATTGGCCCAACACAATTGGCGGGGGCACGGTGCCCATGCTATACAGGTAAAAAACATAGATCCGAGGATCAGAGCACATGACATTTTCTTTCATCAAACCGGCCCTTCTGGTGGCGACCCTGGCCCTGGCGGCCTGTTCGCAAGGGGGCCTGAACGGCAGTGACGCAGCGGGCGGCGCAGGTGGCGCAGGCGCCGGTGGGATCGGCGCGGGCGGTGTCGGTGATCCGACAAGCCCCGCGTATTTCAACGAGGTCGTCGGCGACCGGGTGCTGTTCGCGGTCGATCAATCGACGCTGTCGTCCGAGGCCCAAGCGGTGATCGCCGCCCAGGCCCAATGGCTGCTGGCCAACCCCGAGTTCACCGCCCTGATCGAGGGTCACGCGGATGAGCAAGGCACGCGCGAGTACAACCTCGCGCTTGGCGCGCGCCGCGCGGCAGCGGTGCGGGAATATCTGGTGAGCCAGGGTGTGCCGGACGCGCGGTTGCGCACGATCTCCTACGGCAAGGAGCGTCCGCTGCAAATCTGCTCGGACGAGGCGTGCTATAGCCAGAACCGCCGGGCCGTCACGGTGATCTCTGCCGGTTTGGGGGCCTAAGATGCGGCTGGCCCTGGCAGTGTGTTGCGCGTTGATTGCGGGGCCGGTCTCGGCCCAGAACGCGGAAACCTTGGCGGATATCCGGCAGGAACTGTCGGTGCTTTACGTCGAAATCCAGCGCCTTCGGGGGGAGTTGAACACCACCGGCGGCGCGACAGGCTCGGGCGCGAGCGGCTCCACCCTGGACCGGGTCAATGCCATCGAGGCGGAGGTCACGCGGCTGACCGCCCTGACCGAGCGGTTGCAGCTGGACGTGGACAGCGTCGTGCGCGACGGGACCAACCGGATCGGTGATCTGGAGTTCCGCCTGTGCGAATTGGAACCGGCCTGCGACATCAGTTCGCTGGGTGAAACGCCGTCGTTGGGCGGCGTGACGCCGTCCAGTGCGGGCACCACCGGTGCCGCGCCTGCGGCGTCCGTGGCGCCCACGACGCCGCAACCCTCCGGCTTGGCGGTGGCCGAGCAGGGCGATTTCGACCGCGCCAACGCGGCCTTTGAAGCGGGCAGTTTCGCCGATGCCGCTGTCGCGTTCCAGACCTTCGTGGACACCTATCCCGGCTCCCCCCTGTCGGCGGACGCGCATTACTTGCGCGGCGAGGCCGAGGCCAACCTGGGCCGCTGGAACCCGGCCGCACGGGCGTTCCTCGCGGCGTTCTCTGCCGCGCCTGAAGGGCCGCGCGCGCCGATTGCGCTGACCTCGCTTGGGGTGTCCCTGGCACAGATCGGCCAGCGGGAAGAGGCCTGTCTGACCCTGGCCGAAGTCGCCGTGCGCTACCCCGGCACGCCCTCGGTCGCTGAAGCGCAATCCGAGATGGGGCGCCTGGGCTGCCAGTGACCGCGACCCTGTCGCAGCGCTTTGCCGGCCAGATGGGCCGGCTGTTGGGCCCCGATTTCCCGACCCAAATCGCACTGGCCGTCAGCGGTGGCGGCGACAGCATGGCGATGCTGGCGCTGGCCCACGAATGGGCGCGCGTCTACGGCGTTGGCCTGCATGTGGTCACCGTCGATCACGGGCTACGACCGGAAAGCTGCGAGGAGGCCGCGAAAGTGGCCGAGGAGTGTGCGGCGCTGGGGCACCCGCACACCACGCTAAAATGGCAATGGGACGGCACCGGCAACCTGCAGGACGCGGCGCGCCGCGCGCGGTTGCGGCTGATTGACGAATGGCGCGGCGACATCGCCCGTGTGCTTTTTGCCCACACCCAGGATGATCAGGCCGAGACGCTGGTGATGCGGCTGGCCCGTGGCTCGGGCGTTGAAGGGCTGTCGTCCATGGCCGAGACCCGCGATATGGGCGGCTGGCAGATCATCCGTCCTTTGCTGCAAGAGACCCGCGCCGACCTGCGCCACTACGCGGATGTCCTGAAGCTGCCCTATGTGGACGACCCTTCCAACGAGGATACGGCCTACGAGCGGGTGCGTGCCCGCAAGGTGATCTCGAACCTGGGCCTGGACCTCGGCGCGCTGGCGGAAACGGCCCATAGGATGAGCCGCGCGCGGGACGCGCTGGTGGCGCGCGCCGTGGACGTGGCACGGGGTTGCATCACCGAGGACGCCCCGGGCGGCGCGCCCACCGGGGATATCTTGATCGACCGGGACGCCTTCGCGGGGATTGAGCGCGACACCCAATTGCGCCTGCTCGCAGCGGGTTTGCAGTGGGTTTCTTCCGCGCCCTACCGGCCCCGCGCCCGCGCGCTGGACGCCCTGCTGGACCGGGTCCTTTCGGGCGGCGGCGGTACGCTGCACGGGGCTCAGGTGATCGTCACGTCAACGCAGGCGCGGGTCTGCCGGGAATATGCCGCCGTGCGCGATCACAGCCTTGCCTTGGCCGGCACCGCGACATGGGACAACCGCTGGCAAGTCGCGTCCAACACCCGCGGTCTGACCCTGCGCGCTCTGGGTCCGGACGGGTGGCAGCAACTGCCCGAACGGCCCGGCGATGGCGCGCCGCACGATGCCGCGATCGCGCGTCCCGCGCTATTTGAGGGCCCGCGTTTGGTCGCCTGCGCGGCGACCACAACGGGGCTTGCGTTCACCGCCACCCTGCGGCCCAAAGCGCCATCTTTCATCGCATCGTTGCTTTCGCGTTGAACTCGAAGCGGCAACGCTTATCTTAGTCCTAACACGCGGGCCGGGCCCGCGCTTTCCCGTGTGAGGAGATCTGCCTTGGGCAACGCGAGAAATATCGCATTTTGGGTCATTCTGTTCCTGCTGATCCTGGCTTTGTTCAACCTGTTTTCAGGCGGACAGACGCAAGTGAACAGCCGCACCGTGGCCTATTCGGAATTCGTGCAACAGGTTGAAAGCGGGGCGGTTTTGTCGGCTACGCTGGATGGGGAGAACGTGCAGTTCACCACCGGCGAAGGCTCGTTCAGCACCATCGCGCCCGCCGATTCCGAGACGACGAATACACTGCTGGCCAACGACGTCCGCATCGAGGCGCGCGCGCAGCAGCAGTCGGGCTTCCTGAGCGTGCTATCGCTGTGGCTTCCGGTCCTTGTGCTGATCGGCATCTGGATTTTCTTCATGAACCGGATGCAGGGCGGCGGAAAAGGCGGGGCGATGGGCTTCGGTAAATCGAAGGCCAAGCTACTGACCGAAAAGCACGGGCGTGTGACGTTTGACGACGTGGCGGGCATCGACGAGGCCAAGGAAGAGCTTGAGGAAATCGTCGAATTCCTGCGCAACCCGCAGAAATTCTCGCGCCTGGGCGGCAAGATCCCCAAGGGTGCGCTGCTGGTGGGACCTCCGGGCACCGGTAAGACGCTGCTGGCGCGCGCGATTGCGGGCGAGGCGGGCGTGCCGTTTTTCACCATCTCGGGCTCTGACTTCGTGGAGATGTTCGTGGGTGTGGGTGCGTCCCGTGTGCGCGACATGTTCGAGCAGGCCAAGAAAAACGCGCCGTGCATTGTGTTCATCGATGAGATCGACGCCGTGGGCCGGTCCCGTGGCGCGGGCTACGGCGGCGGCAATGACGAGCGGGAGCAGACGCTGAACCAGTTGCTGGTGGAGATGGACGGTTTTGAGGCCAACGAGGGCGTCATCATCGTGGCCGCCACCAACCGCCCCGACGTTCTCGACCCCGCGCTGCTGCGCCCGGGTCGTTTCGACCGCCAGGTGCAGGTGCCCAACCCCGACATCAAGGGCCGCGAGCGCATTCTGGGCGTCCACGCCCGCAAGGTGCCGCTGGGTCCGGACGTGGATCTGCGCATCATCGCGCGCGGCACGCCCGGTTTCTCGGGCGCGGATCTGGCGAACCTGGTCAATGAATCCGCGCTGATGGCAGCGCGCATCGGGCGTCGTTTCGTGACGATGGAGGATTTTGAATCCGCCAAGGACAAGGTCATGATGGGCAGCGAGCGCCGTTCCATGGTGATGACCGAGGATGAGAAGAAACTGACCGCCTATCATGAGGCGGGCCACGCTGTCGTGGGCCTTAACGTGCCGGATCACGACCCGATCCATAAGGCGACGATCATCCCGCGCGGGCGCGCGTTGGGCTTGGTTTTGTCCTTGCCGGAGCGGGATCAGTTGAGCGTGTCCTACCGCAAATACACCTCCAAAATCGCCATGGCGATGGGGGGCCGTGTGGCGGAAGAGCTGGTGTTCGGAAAAGAGCACATCACCTCGGGCGCGTCTTCGGACATCCAGCAAGTCACGCGAATTGCGCGCGCGATGGTCACGCAATTCGGCTACGCGGAAGAGCTTGGCTATGTGGACTACGCCAACGAGCAGCAGTCCCATCTGGGCGCGTACGGCGGCGGCACCAGCCACTCGGCCGATACCCAGAAGATCATCGACGACAAGGTGAAGGAGTTGGTGGAAGAAGGCTATCAGACCGCCAAGCGGATCCTCACAGAGCAGCGCGATGACCTGGAGCGTCTGGCCCAGGGCCTGCTGGAGTATGAGACCCTGACCGGCAAAGAGATCACCAAGGTGATCGCGGGCGAGCCGCTTAACCGGGGCGATGACGATGACGAGGCGCCGACATCGGGCGGCACACCGTCGGTCACCGCGATCCCGAAGCTGAAACCCAAGTCCAAGCCCTCGGGCGACATGGAGCCTGAGCCGACTGGATGACATCGGTCTGTCATTAAGAATGAAGAAAGCCCCCGGACCGCAGTGGTTCGGGGGCTTTTTGTTATCTGGTCGGTGCAGCGTTTTGGTCGGGCGACCTCAGCCGCACTTGCGCTTTTGAAGGGCGTCGAGGGCCTATTGGCCCATCATCTTCTTCCGCGCCTCTTCCATCTGCGCTTCCATGTCCTTCCACGCCTTCTGCATGGTCGCCTGCACATCTTTGGCGGCTTCCATGTTGGCTTTGCCAAGCTCTTCCATCTGCTTCTCGGCATGCTTGCGCTGCTCGTTCAGCGCTTCGAACTGCTTGACCATCTGCGCCTGGCCCGCTTCGCCGGCCTCCTGCATCTTGGCCTGCATCTTCGTCATCTCTGCGCCCCAGGCCTCCATTTGTGCCTTCGCCTGCGCCATGAACTCTTTTGGGTCCGTCATCGTGTCTTCTCCTTGTGATCGGGAGAAGCTTACACGAGCGTCCACAGAAAAGCTTGGGGTGATTTACGCTGCGGCAATCACGGCAATGCCTGCGGACATGCCAAGGGCCAGGCCGGTGTAGATCATGAGGCTGATGGTGGGGATACGCATGGTTTGGTCCAATTCTGTTCGGTCAACTCTTACCCTCGCTGGGTTCCCTTAAGAAACGGTTGACGCGTCCGAAAAGTTCCAAAGTGGTCGCTGCTTTCCTTTCGGAAACCTAACTCGGACCCGATGGCGGGATGCCCTGTCGAAATGTCGGAATTGGCACTATCCCGCAGGACCTTGCCCGTTATAGGCGAGTGAAGCACCGCAATTTCGCGACGGGGAGTGCGCGCCATGGGTTACAAAACAGACATCGAAATCGCTCGTGAGGCGTCCAAACGCCCGATTCAAGAGATCGGCGGCAAGATTGGCATCGAAAGCGCCGATCTGCTGCCCTACGGCCATGATAAGGCCAAGGTTAGCCAATCGTTCATCAATTCCGTCCAGGATCGTGACAACGGCCACCTGATTCTGGTGACCGCTATCAACCCGACGCCTGCGGGCGAGGGGAAAACAACGACGACCGTGGGGTTGGGCGACGGCCTGAACCGCATTGGCAAGAACGCGATGGTCTGTATCCGCGAGGCGTCCCTTGGGCCGAACTTCGGCATGAAGGGCGGGGCCGCTGGCGGGGGCTACGCGCAGGTTGTTCCGATGGAGGAGATGAACCTCCATTTCACCGGCGACTTCCACGCCATCACCTCGGCCCATTCCCTTCTGTCGGCGATGATCGACAACCACATCTACTGGGGCAATGAGCTGGAGATCGACGTGCGCCGGGTCGTCTGGCGCCGCGTTGTGGACATGAACGACCGCGCGCTGCGGCAGATCACGGCGTCGCTCGGCGGTGTGGCCAACGGTTTCCCGCGTGAGGCGGGCTTTGACATCACCGTGGCCTCCGAGGTCATGGCGATCCTGTGCCTCGCCAAGGACCTGAAGGACCTGCAAGAGCGCTTGGGCGCGATGATCGTGGCCTACCGCCGCGACCGGAGCCCCGTTTACGCGCGCGACATCAAGGCCGACGGCGCGATGACGGTGCTGCTGAAGGACGCGATGCAGCCGAACCTGGTGCAGACGCTGGAAAACAACCCGGCGTTCGTCCACGGCGGGCCGTTTGCGAACATCGCCCACGGCTGTAACTCGGTCATCGCGACGTCCACGGCGTTGAAGCTCTGTGATTATGTGGTCACCGAAGCGGGCTTTGGCGCCGACCTGGGTGCCGAGAAGTTCATGAACATCAAGTGCCGCAAGGCGGGCCTCGCGCCGTCGGTTGTGGTCGTGGTCGCCACAGTGCGCGCCATGAAGATGAACGGCGGGGTCGCGAAAGCGGACCTGGGCGCGGAGAACGTGGAGGCGGTCAACAGCGGTTGCGCCAACCTCGGCCGTCATATCGAGAACGTGAAGGGCTTCGGGGTGCCGGTCGTGGTCGCGATTAACCACTTCGTCACTGACACCGACGCGGAAGTGCAGGCGGTGAAGGACTACGTCGCCTCGCAAGGCGCAGAAGCTGTCCTCAGCCGTCACTGGGAGTTGGGCAGCGAAGGCTCTGCACCGTTGGCCGAGAAGGTGGTTGAGGTCATCGAGAAGGGCGAGGCGAACTTCAATACCCTCTACCCTGACGACATGCCCCTGGCCGAGAAGATCCAGGCGGTCTGCAAAGGCATCTACCGCGCCGATGAGGCGGTGATGGACAAGAAGATCCTTGATCAGCTGAAGCTGTGGGAGGAACAGGGATACGGCAACCTGCCGGTTTGCATGGCGAAAACCCAATACTCCTTCACCACGGACCCCAATGAGCGCGGCGCGCCCACCGGTTTCTCCATCCCCGTGCGGGAGGTGCGCCTGTCCGCGGGCGCGGGCTTCATCGTCGCCGTCTGCGGCGAGATCATGACCATGCCGGGCCTGCCCCGGAAGCCGTCTGCCGAGGCGATCCACCTCAACGACGCGGGCGAGATCGAAGGGCTGTTCTGAGCCATGCATGAGGCCCGCGTGATCTGGCAGTCGAGCGGCGATTTCGCCGCCAACCGCTACACGCGCGGGCACATGTGGCGCTTTGACGGGGGGCTGGAGGTTGCGGCCTCGGCCTCTCCGTCCGTCGTGCCGGAGCCGATGTCTGATGCAAGTGCCGTGGACCCGGAAGAGGCGTTCATCGCCTCGATCTCGTCCTGTCACATGCTGTGGTTCCTGGATTTCGCCCGGCAAGCGGGGTTGGAGCCGACGCGCTATGAGGACCGCGCCACGGGGGAATTGAAGCGCCAGGACGGCAAGACGTGGATCCCCCGCGTCGACCTGAACATAGCGGTCACATGGGCCGAGGTGCCCGATGCCACGACCCACAAAGCCCTGCACGACAAGGCGCATCACGCCTGTTTCATCGCGAACTCCGTCAGATCGGAGATCGTCGTTAACCTATTGGAGGACGCCCCATGACGGCGAAAATCATCGACGGAAAGGCCTATGCGGCTGAAGTGCGCGCTCAGGTTGCGGGCCATGTAGAGCGCCTTAAATCGGACCACGGGATCACGCCGGGCCTGGCCGTCGTGCTGGTGGGCGAGGATCCCGCGTCTGAGGTCTATGTCGCCGCAAAGCACAAGCAGACAGTCGAGGTCGGCATGGCCTCTTTCGAGCACAAGCTGCCAGCGGACGTCTCGGAAGAGGATCTGTTCGCGCTGATTGACCAGTTGAACGCGGACCCAAACGTCTCTGGCATTCTGTGTCAGTTCCCCGTGCCCGATCATCTGGATGAGCGGCGCGTGGTCGCGCGGATTGACCCGTCCAAAGACGTGGACGGGTTGAGCGTGGTGAACGCGGGCCTTTTGGCGAGCGGCGAGAAGGGGCTGGTGTCCTGCACGCCGCTTGGCTGCCTCATGCTGTTGCGCGAAGAGGTCGGCAATATGTCCGGCAAGAACGCCGTGGTGATTGGCCGCTCGAACCTTTTTGGCAAGCCGATGGGGCAGTTGTTGCTGCAGGAAAACTGCACGGTGACCATCGCCCATTCCCGCACGCAGGACTTGGCTGAGGTCTGCGCGCGCGCCGATATCCTGGTGGCTGCCGTGGGCCGCGCCGAAATGGTGAAGGGCGATTGGGTCAAACCGGGCGCGACGGTGATCGACGTGGGCATCACCCGCATTCCGCACCCCGACAAGCCGGGCAAGTCCAAGCTTCTGGGCGACGTCGATTTCGCCGAGGCCACCGAGGTCGCCGGTGCGATCACGCCGGTGCCGGGTGGCGTTGGGCCGATGACCATCGCGTGCCTTTTGGCCAATACGGTGACGGCCTGCTGCCGGGCTCATGGGCTGGACGAGCCCGAGGGGCTTACCGCCTAAACCACGGGACATCTGATCTCTGTGACGGGGGGTCTTGCCCGCGACGGGGCATCAGACCGGTATCATCGTGCCCTGAAGCAACGCGACATCGCGGAGGCTGCCATCCTCGGCCTCCGCCTGCACCGTGCAGCGGGTAACCACAAGCCTGCGGCCGGCCTTCACAACCTCGCCCGTCGCCAAAAGGCGCTTGCCTGCGGCGGGTGCGATGAGGTTGATCTTCATCTCCACCGTCATCACCTCGGCATCGTCATCCATCACGGAAAGTGCGGCATAGCCCGACGCGCTGTCGCCAATGGCAAAGGTCGCACCCGCGTGCGCCACGCCGTGCTGCTGGCTGACCATAGGGGAGATCGGTAATTCCAGGACCACGCGCCCTTTTTCCAAATGGTCAATTCTGCAGGCTAATGTATTCATTAATCCTTGGCGGGCGAAGCTGTCTTCAATTCTCTGGCGTTTTGTCTCGTCCATTGGCGCTAATTCCAATCTATATCCAGAACGGGCTTGATCATGATCGCCTTAACCGTATACCTTCAATAACCACGATGCTGCCAAGAGCCTAAAAGATCAATGAAAACAACTGCAACGGGTGAGGCTATTGCGGCGCAGCGCGATTGGGTTATTCGCCTTTCGGTTGCATGCTTTGCAACTGTGATCGTTGCCATCGTCGGTCCATTCGCGACCTATGAGCATTTTTCATTTGCTGAGCGCTTAATCTATTGGGGCGGGATGATCTTCGTCGTGCTTTTGCCGGCGCATTTCGTACGAAATGCCGTATATCGATTTTCTTCGGGTTCTCCGTTAAAGCGGGACCTTGTCGCAGCGGGCGCGGTGTCACTTGTGATTGGCCCCGTGGTCTGGGCCATAAACTATTTCTATATGGGTTTTGACCTGGCCACGCCGCTGTTTTTTCTGGAACATATCGCCATCGCCCTGCTGGTGTGTCTGGTGCCGGTGGCCCTGCGCGCCTATGCGCGGATGTATATGGATGAGATCCGGGCAGAGGCCGGGTCCGCCGTGATCGAACAGCCGGTCATGACAGAGGCGCAGACCGCCTTTCTGCGGCGGTTGGACCCGGACAAGCGCGGCTACGTCATGCGGGTTTCGGCCGACAACCACCAGGTGGACGTCTGGACGGATCGAGGCGGGTCCAAGTTGCGGTTACGCTTCGGGGATGCCTTGGAAGAACTGACCGATTTCGACGGCACGCGCATTCACAGGTCCCATTGGGTGGCCTACGATTCAATCGTCGCGATTGTCCCCGACGGGCGGCGTCACACCGTCCGTCTGAGTTGCGGGTCCGAACTGCCCGTCAGTCAGAATGGGTTGAGGGCGCTGCAAGAAGCGGGCGTCAGTGTAGCGGGGCGGCCCAACTAGACCGTGCCGCACGCGGCATCGGCAGGGCCGTCGGGACAGGCCCCATCAGGATGGCGCGGGCGTTGGGGTTCATGAGGTCAGTCAACACGGGCTCATGGCTGAACAGGCCGCCGGTATAGGTGCCATAGGCCGGTAGGATCATCCGCATGTCGTCCACCAGAATGCACCGCCGCGTGATGGTGCGCCCCTTCAGGCGTACCCTGGCTTTCGGATGGTAGTGGCCCGAGATTTCGCCCGGCGCGGTAGGTTGAGCGATATGTCGGAAGGTCAGGGGACCGATGGTGATCTCGCCCAAATGCTCTCCACTCAGGTCCACGGGGCCGGGGTCGTGGTTGCCCTCGATCCACACCCATCGCCGTCCGGCGAGGGCAGGGGCCAGACGCTCGGACACGGCGCTTTGGGTGGCGCGCGCGGCGGCCAGATCGTCGAAGCTGTCGCCAAGGCAAATGACGGTGCGCGGCTGGGTCTTGGCGATGTCATCGAGCAGGCGATCCAGGGTCTCGATCACCTCATAGGGCGGCAGGATCGGCCCGCCGCGACGGGCCATACGCTCGGCCTTTCCCAGGTGCAGATCGCTGACCACGAGGGTGTTTTGCTCGGGCCAATGGAGCGCGCCGGACGGGCGCGCGTGCAGGGCGGCACCGCAAAAGGTGAAGGGAAGCGCGTTCATGGTTCGTTCATATCTGTGCGGAGGGCGTCTGGACAAGGGCTATTAGCCGGGCCCGAAGTCGAGACCGGCGGTTGCCATCAGGCGCTGTGTCTCTTCCTCCAACAGCCGTTCATTGGCGAGGCCCTGGACGGGAACGCGCCCGGCTTCCAGGAACAGGGGTGCCGCCAGCGGGCTGACACGGGTGAGGGGGCGGTGATCGATCCGATCACCGATGCGCGCCAGCATCCCCTCGATCCGGCCGAAGTCCACTAGGCCGCGCATCGCTTCTTGACGGGTGATGTCTAGCATCACGTGATCGGGGTCATATTTGCGCAGGGTGTCGTAGAGGATATCGGTGGAAAAGGCGGCCTGCCGCCCGGTCTTGCGCTTTCCGCCGGGCATGGCGCGGTCCACGAGGCCCGCAATGATCGCGCTGCCTTTGAAGGTCTTTTTCATCACCGCGTTATCTGCCAGCCAGGTTTCCATCGTTTCCAGCAGGTTGTCGCGGCTGAAAAGCGGTTGCGGATCAGTGACTTGGTCCAGCCCCCAGATCATCGTGGCATAGTCGGTGGACACAAAGCCCATCGGGTTGAGGTCCTGGGCCTCCATCCGTTGGGTCAGCAAGAGGCCAAGGGTCTGCTGCGCGTTCTTGCCCGCAAAACCGTAGGCCACTAGGTGTTCGCGCCCGTCGTGGGGGAAGGTCTCGACCAGCAGGCGCTCGCGCTCGGGAAGTTGCGAGACCTCACGCTGGAGGTGCAGCCAGTCGCGGGTATGGCGGGGCAGATCGGGCCAATCATCCTGGCGGAACATGGTCAGGATACGGTCGGAAAGCTGCGTGGAGGTGGCGAATTTGGTGCCCATGAAAGTGGCGATCTTGGGCTTCTGGTACGAGGTTCTGGAGACCTCTACCGTCATCTCTCGCATGCCCTCATAGCGCACGATCTTGCCGCCGATCAGGAAGGTATCGCCCTTGCGCAGGGTGGAGGCAAAGTATTCCTCCACCTCTCCTAAAGGCTTGCCACCGCGGGTTTTTTGCATGCGGACGGACATCTTGTCGGCGTCCACGATGGTGCCGATGTTCATGCGAATGCGCGTCGTGGCGCGGGGGTCGCGGAGGCGATATTCGCCCTGGGCCTCGATGAGGCGTTGCCATTGATCGTAGGCGCGCAGCGCATAGCCGCCGGTGGCCACGAAATCCAGGCAGCGATCAAACGTGGTGCGGGGCAGATCGGTGTAGGCGCCGGCGGTTTTGACCTCTTGGAAAAGGTCATTGGCGGTGAAGGGCCCGGCGCAGGCGCGGATCAGAATGTGCTGGCAGAGCACGTCGAGGGGCCCAGTGTGGTCAGTGTCTCCGTCCAGCGTGCGGTCGCGGACGGCCTGAAGGGCCGCGACGCATTCGATGACTTCGAACCGATTAGCGGGCACGATCAAGGCCTTGGACGGCGCGTTGTAGCGGTGATTGGCACGCCCGATGCGCTGGACGAGGCGTTTGACGTTCTTGGGGGCGCCGACCTGAATCACGAGATCCACGTCGCCCCAGTCGATGCCGAGATCAAGCGAGCCGGTGCAGACGATGGCCTTGAGTTGGCCCGCGACCATGGCCTGTTCGACCTTTTCGCGCTGCTCTCGCGAAAGGGCACCGTGGTGGATGCCGATGGGGATCTGGTCTTCGTTGGCGAGCCAGAGATGATGAAAAAAGATCTCGGCCTGGGCGCGGGTGTTGTGGAAAATGAGGGTGGTGTTGTGCGCCTTCACCTGGTTCAGCACCGCGTCCATCGCGTAATTGCCGCCGCCGCCGGACCAGGGCGGCGGGGTGTCGGTGGTCAGCATGGCGATATCGGGATCGGGGCCGGGATCGGCTTGCAGGATGGCGCAGGGATCTGGGTTTTTGGCAAGGATGCGGGCGATGGCGGCGGGATCTTCGACCGTGGCCGAGAGGCCCACGCGGCGCAGGCCGGGGGCGAGGGTGGAGAGGCGTGAGAGGGCGAGCATCAGCTGGTCGCCGCGTTTGCTTTCGCTCAGCGCATGGATTTCATCAACGATGACGCGTTGGAGGCCTTTGAAGGTGCGACCCGCATCCTCGTAGGACGTGAGGAGCGCGAGGCTTTCGGGCGTGGTCAGCAGGATGTGGGGCGGGTCGGCGCGCTGGCGGCGTTTGCGGCTGCTCGGCGTATCACCGGTGCGATCCTCAATGCGGATGGGCAGGCCCATTTCCTCGACCGGACCCGAAAGGTTGCGCTTGATGTCGGCGGCCAAGGCTTTGAGAGGGCTGATATAAAGCGTGTGGAGGCCTTGGTGTGTGCCGTCTGCCAGCTCGGCCAGGGTGGGCAGAAATCCGGCCATGGTCTTGCCGCCGCCGGTGGGCGCGATGAGCAGTTGGCAGGGCTGATCTGCGAGCGCGAGCATGTCGCGCTGGTGGGGGTGGATCGACCAGCCACGAGCTGCGAACCAGTCTTCGATCTGTGGCGGAAGGGGGGCGGGGCTGTCCATAGGGGAGAGATAGGACAATTTTCGGGGTAAAGAACCCGGGGGGTGGTGAATGACGGGGGCGACGCTGTTTGGCCTTTGGCCAAAGGCGCCCCGCCCGCCGTCCCGTGGGCCGCGTCAGTGAACGATCTTCTCTTCGCGGACGTAGAGGTTTTCCCATGCGCGGTCGATGTACTCGGGCGTCATGTGATAGGGCTGCCCTTCGAAGTCGCAGATCGCCTTGATCTGATCGCACAAGAACACCGGGTGGTAGTTGGCATAGACATTGTCGATCGTCGGGTAGCGGACCTTGAGCATGTGGATCAGCGATTTCTCGTCCAGCGGAATGCCCTTCTTCTTGGCCACCATGGCGAAGATCTTCAGGAATTGTTCCTGGTTGGGGCCGTCGATTTTCACCTTGAAGAAGATCCGGCGCAGGGCGGCTTGGTCGAAGATCTCGTTCGGGTGGAAGTTGGTAGAGAAGACGACGAGCGTGTCGAAGGGCACCTCGAACTTTTCACCGGACTGGAGCGCGAGGATGTCGTAGTTGACCTCCATCGGGACAATCCAGCGGTTGATCAGCGTCTGGGGCGGCTCGGCCTGGCGGCCAAGGTCGTCGACGATGAAGACGCCGCCGGTGGATTTCAGCTGCATCGAGGCCTGATAGGTCCGCGACACGGCGTTGTAGTTCAGATCCAACATCGACAGCTTCAATTCGCCGCCGGTCATGACCGTGGGGCGGGTGCAAAGCAGGTAGCGCGTGTCAAAACGCGCGGCGTTCTTGCGCAGCGGGCTTTGGCCTTCGGTTTCTGTCGTGGTGGCGACGGGGGTGTGGACGATGGGGTCAAAAAGCGTGATGACCTGGCCCGCGTAGCTCAGCGCATGGGGGATGTAGATGTTGTCGCCCATCGCCGCGCGAATGCCTTCGGCGATGGAGGATTTACCGTTGCCGGGGGGGCCGTACATCAGGACGGAACGGCCGGAGCCCACGGCCGGTCCAAGCTGGTCGATCAACCCGTCCGGCAGGATCAGGTGGCCCATCGAGGCCTCCAGCATCGGGCGGGTCAGGTTGATGTCGCGGATCGACTGGCGCTTCACTTGCACCTTGTAGTCGTCAAGCGGCACGGGCATCGCGCCGTAGTATTCGGACTGCGACAGCGCATCGAGGGCGCGCGCCTTTCCGGCGTCGGTCAGCTGAAAGCCCATCTCGCTGCTGGAGGTGGCGTGCATCGTCCCGGTGGCTTGCAGGAAGTTCATATCCCGCAACATATCAATGAGTTGCGTGGCAAGCGGGATCGGCAGGCAGATCGCTTTGGCGATATCAGAGGCCTGTTCCACGTTCTTTCGGAAGATTGTCTTGAGCAAGATGTCCCGCATCATCACCGGGGTCAGCCCGGTATCCTTGAGCATGCGCAGGGCGGGCGGGGCGAAACTGGTTTCAGCGGCGGGAGCTTGCATGTTCATGGGGCTACTGACCTCGTACGATACGCGTGGAAGGTTTGCGCGCAGTATGGGCGCACAAACGGGCTTTTTTTAGACGCCAGCGGCGAATCCCATGGCCAGGTAGATGACCAGGGCCCCGGCGAGCGCGACCCCCATGGGGAACAATTTGCCCTGTTCCCAGCTGGACCAATGGGCGGTGGCGCGGCGCACGGCAGGGACACGGCCGGCGGAACGATGGGTGATCCAGGATCCGATCAGCACCAGGCTGAAAAGGGCCAGGAAAAACAGGTAGTCCCCGGGGGCGATGAACGGTGCCATGGCGGCGGCGAACTTGCTGTCACCCGCGCCCACAAGGCCCAGGGACGTCACGATGAAGCCCGCCAAGAGCACGATGCCAAGGGCCGCGAGGCGCCAGAGGTAGGCGTCCATCGGCAGCGCGAAAAGGCCGGTGACCAGGAACACGCCGGTCAGGGCCAGCACGGCCACGTTAGGGATGCGCATCTGGCGCAGGTCCGACAGCGCGACCCAGATGCAGATCGGGAAGGCGAGGGGGAGAAACCACATGGCTTCAAGGGTTGTCAGGGTGAGGGTCATGGGGGCCTCCAGTGCTTAGGCGTTGAGCGCGCGCAGCGCTTCAACGGCAGCTTCAAAGTGCTGCGGGTGTGTATCGATTGCTTCGTTCAGCAGGCCACGGCCTTCGTCGACATCGCCGCGGCGAATGGCCGAAAGGGCGGCGGTGTGCAGCAATTGCGCCCGCTCGATCTGGGTCATGTTGATCAGCGGCAGGGCGTAGTTGCCTTGGGCGGCACGGGCGAGGACGAGGTTGTTCTTGGCGGTAAACAGCTCAGGATCGTAGGAGATGGCGCGCACGAAAAGCTCTTCCGCGCCGGGATAATCGCCGCGGGTCAGGTGCGAATAGCCCCAGTTGTTGTAGACGTTGGCGGGGCGGGTCGTCAGGCCTGCGGCGGTCTCATAGAAGCTGTCGGCGCGGTCCCATTCCTCTTCACTGTCGGCGATCATCGCCTCCAGCCGGTAACGCTCGTAGGTCTCGAATGTGGGCGGGGTGGCGTCAAGCTGGACCTGCGCCCCGTCCCAATCGCCGGTGCGGATCAAGGCATCGGCAAAATCTACGCGGTCCTGGTCCATGGCGCCATCATGCTCGATAACCTGTTGCCAAACCGTCAACGACTCGGCTGCGCGGCCCGCGCGCACCAGACTTGTGGCCAATCCGCGCTGCAGATCGACACGGTCGGGGTCTTCTTGCGCGGCCCGGCGGAAATAATCGACGGCCTCGTTGGGCGAGGCGGCGCTGAGCATGATGTCGGCAAGGTTGGTTTCATCGATGACGTTGAGCGGGTCGAGGGCCCGTTCGACATCGGCGTCGGTGGTGTTGCACGCAGCGACGGCCGCGACGGCGACAGCCGCCGGTATTAACCGGAGGGTTCGGATCATGCTCTGCCTCATTTCATGGACGCAGGTCTATTGCCGCGCCTTCATTCTTGGTTGACCGTGGTGCCTCTAAAGCGCGGATTGGAGTGTGTAACGCCCGCCGCCGCGCCGGATCAGCCCCGGCCTGTTATGCTCTTGTTCAACGTATACCTGATTTTCCATTCGCGCGATAGCGAGGCGCAGGTTCTCGCGAATCGTTTCCGAACTGCCACTATCGAGCGCGAAGGCTTGCTCCAAAAGGCGTCGCGCCTCCCCATATTCGCCTTGTTCGATCAGCACCGCCCCCAAGTTGTTGAGAGCAGGCACAAAATCTTGTTGTCGCTGGAGGGCGGCGCGGAATTGCTCTTCCGCTTGGCCAAGACGGCCCAAAGCGAGGTTAGCGGCGCCGATGGCGGTGATCACATCGACGCTGAGGCCATCTTCGACGCCCGCGCGGTAGTAGGCGCGCAGGGCCAGCTCGTATTCACCGGCCTCCATCAGGCGGTCGCCGGTGATCAGGCTGTCGAGGCTGCTGTCCAACTGTCCAACACTGGCGGGTGCTGTCACGTCGTTGTCGCCCGCGTCGAGGCGCGGGGTGAAATTGCACGCGGTCAGCGTGATCATCGCGGCGGCGGTGACGGTCAGGGCGGGGCGC
The DNA here is from genome assembly GCF_059726805.1 of Gymnodinialimonas sp. Classification (NCBI taxonomy): domain Bacteria; kingdom Pseudomonadati; phylum Pseudomonadota; class Alphaproteobacteria; order Rhodobacterales; family Paracoccaceae; genus Gymnodinialimonas; species Gymnodinialimonas sp. Next base: position 3,912,081 of record NZ_AP041059.1, on the reverse strand, counting down.
GCGTGCTTAAGCACTGTCTGCCTCATGGTTAAACTGCTCAGGCGCCACCATAGGGATGGCGGCGCCCCTTGGCTAAACTTTTCTTAACCCTTTTGGCTGAAGCTCAGGTCAGCGCGCCAGGTCGGTGGCGATGCCGTAGATCGACGGGCCGATCAGGATCACCAGCAGCGGAGGCACACAGAACAGCATCGTGAAAAGCGTCAGCTTGGTGGGCAGTTTGTTGGCCTTTTCCTCGGCGCGGCTGATCCGCTTATCGCGCATCTCGTCCGAGTAGACCTTCAAGGCCTCGGCCACCGAGGTACCAAACGTTGCGGACTGGATCAGGGTGGTGATGAACGAGTTCACGTCCTGAATGCCCACCCGTTCGCCCATGTCGCGCAGTACCTTGGTTTTGTCCTTACCGGCCTTCATCTCGTAGGCGACAATCTCGAATTCTTCCGCGAGGGGCGGGTAGGAGGTTTTGATTTCCCGGGCCACCTTGATGATCGCCTGATCCAAGGACTGGCCCGCTTCCACGCAGACCAGCATCAGGTCGAGGGCGTCGGGGAAGCCCGCGTTGATCTGCTCTTCCCGCGTTTGCATCCGCTTGGTGATCCAATACTTCGGCGCGTAGTAGCCCACGACGCCAGGGATCAGCACGATCAGAACGGAGTTCTGGGCCGAGCCGCCACCACCGGTGATCAGCACATAAAGTGTTCCCAGAAGCAGACCGCCAAGGCCGAGCGCAAGCTTGGCGAAGTTGAACATCTGGATCGAGGATTTCGCGCGGTAGCCTGCGCGGATCATCTGCAGCTGCGTGGCCGACAGTTCTTCTTCGTCCTGGGGCTCAAGATATTGGGCAAACCGCTCCAACTTCTCGTTCTTGCCGCCCAGGCGCAGGCCGCCGGATTTGACCGATTTGGTCTCATCACGGCTTTCGCGCAGCTTCTTGTAGGGGTCTTTCTGCTTCTTCATCAGTGTCGGCAGCGCCACGAGGCACAACAACACCCCAAGGGCACCGACCGCGATCAGAGGCCCCAGTTCACCCAACTGATCCACCAGGAAGGCGTTGGCCTTGTTGAAGAGGTTCTTGAAGAATTCCATCGGACTGCTCTTTCACGGTTGGGGCGTTAGGTTTCGCGTTCGCCCCTTATTTGGGTTTGTTCAGACTTTGATGTTCACAAGCATGCGCATGATGACCCAGTTCATCGCCAAGGCCACGACCACGCCCGCACAGGCGGGGATGAAGACGGGGGTATCAACGACCTCGGCGTAGTAATCGGGCTGCGCCACGTTGATGCCGATCAGCGCGAGGATCGGGAAGACCGACAGGAAGTTGCCAGAGCCGCGCGCCTCGGCCGTGATCACGCGAACTTTGCGGAACAGTTTGAACCGCGCGCGCATCACATCGGCCAGGCCCGACAGGATCTCGGCTAGGTTACCACCCGAGGTTTGCTGGATGCCCACGGCCACCGCGAGGAAGCGGAGATCCTGGATATCAAGGCGGTCAGCCATGGCACGGATCGATTCGGCGATGTCACGGCCATAGGCGGCCTCGTCCGCGATCACGCCCAATTCGGACGCGATGGGATCCGACATCTCACGGCTGACGGTGTTGATCGAGGACACGAAGGGGTGGCCCACGCGAAGCGAGCGCACCATCAGTTCAACGGCATCGGGAAGCTGTTCTTCCAGCAGGGAAATCCGCTTCTTGGCGGTCTTGCTGACCCAAAGGAACACGCCGCCCACGCCCATACCGACGGCCGCAACGAAGCTGATCGGAAGCGACGCGGACGTCAGGATCTGCAACAGTAGGAACGCGGCTACCGCGGCACCCAACATCACCAGCATCAGCTGCGGCGGTGTGAAGGCGATATTCGCCTTCTGCGCCTTGTCGGCGATCAGCGTGTAGAAGGGCAGTTTGATGCCGCCCTTGTGCTGGTCCATCTGTTTGCGCAGCTGTTCCAGAACATCCTCGCGAGAGGAGCCGCTTTCCAGCAACGTCAAACGCCGGTTCACCCGCGCGTTCAGGCTGATCGATTTGCCAAACACCAACAGGTAGATGCCGTTTACCAGCATGATCACACCGACAAAGATGCCGATATAGATGAGCGGTTCGATTGAGAGTTCCATTTGGGGCGTGCTCCTTACTGGGCGGCCATGGGTTCATAGATCGACGCGGGCAAATCGTAGCCCCACTGCCGGAACCGCTCGGAATAATGGGACCGCACACCGCAGGCGGTGAAATGGCCTTGGATCTTGCCGTCGGGCAGAAGCCCGGTGCGTTGGAAGCGGAACACTTCCTGCATCGAGATCACTTCACCCTCCATCCCCGTCACCTCGGTGATGGAGACCATGCGACGTGAGCCGTCTTGCAGGCGCGAGGCCTGCACGATCAGGTGCACAGCCGCCGCGATCTGAGCGCGCACGGCCTTAAGCGGCATCTCAATCCCGGCCATGGCGACCATGTTTTCAAGGCGCGAACAGGCATCGCGGGCGTTGTTGGCGTGGATCGTGGTCATTGATCCGTCGTGGCCGGTGTTCATCGCCTGGAGCATGTCGATGACTTCTTCGCCCCGGGTCTCCCCCACGATGATCCGATCCGGGCGCATCCGCAGGGCGTTCCTGAGACAATCGCGCTGGGTCACCGCGCCTTTGCCTTCGACGTTGGGGGGGCGGGATTCCATCCGGCCCACGTGGACCTGCTGAAGTTGAAGTTCCGCCGTATCCTCAATCGTGAGGATGCGTTCAGAATTGTCGATGAAGCTCGACAGCGCGTTGAGCGTGGTTGTTTTACCCGAACCCGTACCGCCCGAGACGACAACGTTCAGGCGGCAGGCCACGGCGGCCTGGATGTAGGCGGCCATCTCTTCCGAGAAGGCGCCAAACTTCACCAGGTCATCGATGCCGAGCTTTTCTTTCTTGAACTTACGAATGGAAACCAGGCTGCCGTCAACGGCCACCGGCGGAACCATGGCGTTGAAACGCGAGCCGTCTTTCAGGCGGGCGTCCACATAGGGGTTGGATTCGTCCACGCGCCGACCCACGGCGGAAACGATCTTGTCGATGATCCGCAGCAGGTGGCGTTCGTCTTTGAAGCGCACCTCCGAGAGTTCCAGCTTACCGGCGCGTTCCACGAACACGCGGTTGGGGCCGTTGACGAGAATATCGTTAACGGTGTCGTCTTTCAGCAAAGGCTCCAACGGGCCCAGGCCCGTGACTTCGTCAAACAGCTCCACATTCAGGGTCTGGCGATCTTCGCGGTTCAGGACCACGCCCATTTCCCCCAGCTGTTCGCTGGTGATGGAGGTGATCTCGGACCGAAGGTCGGCTTCCTTTGCGGTTTCCAAAGCGGACAGGTTGAGGTTGTCCAGCAGACGGTGATGCATCTCTGTCTTGATTTCATCCAGACGCAGACGGCGCTTGCGGTCTTTATCCTCGCCGGACACGGCCTCGGGTGTTGGGGCGACGGCCTTGGGGCCGGGCTTGCGCGCGATCTTGGGGGCAGGGGCTGCCGATGCCGTAGCAGCCGGGGCCGCAGCCGGTGCGGGCGCTTCCGGCGCTGCGGCTTTTGAAGCCTGGGAAACCTCAGCCAGGGGGGCGACGCCGCCGCCCTTGCCTGCCTTTTTGTATTTGGAGAACATGATCTTACCCCTTCGCCTTCGCGTCAGACGCCATGGCCTTGTAAAGCCCATCGCTGAGTTTCATGATTTCCTTGCGCAGCGGGTTTTTCCGCGCTGAATCAGCCAGGGTTTCCCCGTTGTCACCCGCTTGCATGACGGCGCGGCCCCCGTCAGGCAGATGGGTGGAGAATGACACGCCAAGGCTGTCGGCCATCTTCTTCATCCGGTTCTTGCCGTTCAGGTCGGTCAGACCCGGCGCGCGGTTGAGCACATAGTGCATCTTCTCAAGCGGCAGATCCTCGGACCGGCACGCCTTGATGAAGCGCATCGCGTTTTGGGCGGACCGCAGGTCCAGCTCTAGCGTGGCGAAGTAGACGTCAGCGCGGTTCAGCACGGTGTCGGTCCACATGACCATGGTGCGCGGCATATCGATCACGACGATGTCGAAGCACTGTGCCGCAAGATCGATGAGGGCTGTCACCTCTTCAGGGCCGATCAGGTCGAGGGGCACGATTTCGGCGGGCGTGGTGAACACCGAGAGGCTCTCACCATAGGTGACCAACGCCTGTTTGAAGCCGTCGGTGTCCATGGTGGTGGCGTCCTGCAACAGCTCCAGCACGATATCGCGGCGCGGCAGGTCGAGATACGTCCCGACCGAGCCATATTGCAGATCGAGATCTAGCAAACAGACCGAGGGCGGCGCCTTCTTGTCGGCGTGTTTCAACTCCCACGCCAGGTTTACGGCCAGGGTCGTGGCACCGGTGCCACCTGCCAGGTTCTGAACGGCGAAGACGGCGGATTTGCCGCCCATTTGCTGCCCCATGGCTGGCGCCTCAGGCACAGGCAGCGGGGTAACTGCGGCAGGGGGCGGGTTTTTGGCGCGCGCAATCTTCTCGATCGCGTCGTGAAGCGCGCCCTCGGCCAGGGGGTAGGGGACGAAGTCGTCTGCGCCCAGGCGCAACAATTCGCGCAGGCCCGCGGTCGACAGGTTTTCAGGGATCAGAATCACGGCGACTTCTTTGGCGCGGGCGGCGTTGATCACCTCTCCGACGCGGCCAAGATCTGCCTCATCCTCTTCGCGCACGGCCAGGGCGATGAACTCCAGCGTGCCCACGTCGAGCGCACCGATGAATTCACGCGCCTCGTCAAATCCCAGGTCGCCCCAGGCTTCACCAAGCTCATTCTCCATATCTTCGATCAAAAGGCCGAAGTGATGTACTTTGCTGGACACTGTACAGGCCACAATCGGGGCCGGTTCAGAGTGTAGTGCCAATCCGCTGCTCATTCCTCAATTCCCACATATGCCCGGAGTTCCCGGATCGTTCATGACGTCGGCGGCGCGTAACGGTCTGCTCGACCTCGCCTGCCGTGACTTCCTTCCGGCCCAATCGCACTGTCGCGCATGGGACCTTCTCAAAGATGAATTTGACCGCAGAAAACGGCAGGAATTGGACACAAATGAGGGAATACGTTTACAATTCGCGGGCTATCATGGGTTTGTTCACAAACAGAAAACCGCGCCGAAGAGGGGATCTTGGCGCGGTTTTTCGTTAGATTTTAGGTGTTTTGGACCACCCGGCCGCCACAGAGGTTAACCAGGTGCGCCGCCTGCGCCACCGCCCGCGCCGCCACCTTCACGGTAGTTGCGGTAGATGATCTCCGCGTAGCGGCCATCCAGGACCAGGGGGTTGTTTTCCATGAATCCCGTCACTTCCGTGACGGTCCGGCGGTTGCGGCGTTCTTCGCCATCGGTCGCCACGACGGGCTGTGTCTCGCCCAGGGACACCAGCGCGGCAAGGCGATGCCGGTTGATGCCTTGCGACACCAGGAAGTTCACGGCGGCCCGGGCGCGACGACGACCCAGGCGCTGGTTGTAGGCGTTGGAGCCGACCGCATCGGTGTGGCCATAGACCGAGAAGCGCACTTCAGGGAAGTTGCGGATGAAGGCCGCTTGCTGGCTCAGGATACTGCGGGCTTCTGCGTCCAACTCGGCCGAGTTGAAGGCGAAGTTGATCGTGGTGGGCACGGTACTGGCAAAGCGCTCGCCCAGGATGGCGGCCCATTGGATGTCACCGTTGTGCACGCCGATATTGTTGCGCGTCGGCGCCCCGAAGTTGCCTTCGTCCAAATGCGCGCCCAAGGGGCGCCCGGTCTCGACAAAGGTCGATCCGCAGGCGCTAAGCGCGAGGGTCGAGCCAAGGCCTGCAAGGACTGTGCGGCGGGAGTGGATTTGCTTGGTCATTGTCATGTCCCTCTCTCAATCCAGCACGTAGCCATAGGACCCCGAGAAGTCCTGCTGCGCGACTTCACCGGCCCCCGTGCCTGCCACAGGCGCACTGCCTTCGACCTGACCCCGGAAGAACAATTCGTTCTCGGTTGGGATGCGGACGCGGTCTGTGGGCAGGGCCAAAGCCTCGCCGTTGACCGGGCTGACCAGATGGGCGGTGATGATGATCACCAGTTCAGACTGCGACCGGCTGTAGGAGGCGGACCGGAAGAGCGCGCCCAGAACCGGCAGATCGCCAAGCCAGGGCACTTCGGCCACCGAGTTGGTGAAGTCGTCCTGCAGCAGACCGGCGATTGCGAAGCTGTCGCCGTCCCGCATCTCGACCACGGTGGAGGCCTGGCGCGTGTTGATCGCCGGCGCGCCGGTGGCGGCGATGATCTCACCGATCGACGAGATCTCTGCATCCAGGGCGAGGTTGATGATCGCATCACCCACAACCGTGGGCGTGAAGTTCAGCTGCACGCCGAAGTCGACGAACTCGACAGTGGTACCGCCGCTTTCAGATTCGGTGGGGACGGGGAACTGCCCGCCCGCCAGGAAAGAGGCCGTGGCCCCGGACAGGGCGGTCAGGTTGGGTTCTGCGAGGGTGCGGACCATGCCGTTGGATTCCAGCGCTTCCAGCAGGACCGAAAGCTGCAAGCCCCCAGCGGCGAAGCTGACGCCAAGGCCGCCGTTGCGCCCTTCAAGTCCTGCGGGCACGTTGACGCCATTGCCCAGGGCAAGGCCGCCGCTCAGGTTGCCCGCGCCCACGCTGGTGCCGAAATCGCCACTTGTGGCGCCGATCCCGAGGGAGGCGGAAAGCTCTTGCCGAACCGTGCGCTGCATCTCGGCAAAGCGGACCTGCAACATCACTTGTTGCTGGCCGCCCACCATCATCAGGTTGGAAACGCGGCCCGGCGCGTAGCGCTCGGCCAGCTCAAGGGCGCGGTCGATAGCGATAGAAGAACCGACGGTGCCCGACAGGACGATCCCGTCGTTGGCGGTGCGAACTTCGACACCTTCACCGGGAATGATCTCGCGAAGTCGTTCGCGCAGCTCGGCCACATCGGGGACAACCTGGATCTCGACATTGGCGATAAGGGAGCCGTCGGCACCCAGAAGCGTCATCGTCGTCCGACCGGGCGCGCGGCCCAACACGTAGATGGAGCGTTCTGACAAGGTGGCGATATCCGCGATGGCGGGGTTGGCGACCGACAGCTCTGCAAAGAGCATCTCGGCTTCGACCACCACGGCGCGGTTCATCGGCACACGCAAGGTGCCGGTGCTTTCGCCCTCGACCACGCGCAGACCTTGTGCCTGCGCCACGGAAATCGGTTGGATAAGAAGTGTTGCCGCACCCAATAGGCACGCGCGCAAAATGTTAGTCATGCTCATTGTGACCTGCCTCTATGCCACGGTGTTGGGCGTTATTTTTTGATCACCCTTTGGCGCAAGATGCCCTAGTTCGCCTTTTCGTGCAAGAATCATGGTGTTGTGAGGCGTTCTTCATGTGCCATATCCACAACGGTGCGAGGTTTTATCCACAGGCAAGGGCGCCTGCGGAAGACCCGGGGCGCCCTTGAAATTCTGTGGATATTTCTGTGGAGCGTTACTGCGCGCTCAGTTCACGCAAGGCACCTGCGTGACGATCACATCGGCACCGCGGCGGTTGCGAACAGTGCAAACGCGGGGGCCTTCGTTGGCGACTTCTTCGACCTCCCCCAGCAGTTGCGAGGTCGAGACCTCCACTTCGCCCTGCTCGGTCATATCGCCGACACCCACAAGGGCCAGTGTCAAAGAGCCGGAGCCCTGGGCCTGGGTCAGCGCGGCCACATCCTCGGGGCGCGCGGTGACGGTAATGGTGCGCGCGATGGTCGGGTTGTTGCGCTGCTCGTCCGCGATCTGGTCGATCGCGATCAACTGCACGTTGGCGCGGATCAGGCGCGTGACGGTATCGCCGCTGCGACCCTGACCCGTCCAGTAAACATCGACCCGGTCACCCGGGCGCAAGAAGCCGGACACGCCAGAGCTGACGTCCACGCGCAGGGCAATGGCGCGCATACCTTCTTCCAGGCGCGACGCCACGCCAGCGTCCTCGCCCGGGGCGGTGACTTTGGCCAGCAGGATCGGCTCGTGCTGTTCCATCATGCGAATAACGGTGCGCGGTTCTTCCTCCCCTTCCGGAAAAAGCTCTTCCAGAGAGGTGAACGCGCCAAAGGGCACATGTTCCGCGGGCCACCGGATCACTTGCACATCGCCCGGAGTCAGGCGTTGCCCATAGCGGACCTGTCCGCTGGCAACGACGATCTCGACGGTCGGAAGGATTGCATCGCGCTGTTCGGCCAGCGCGGTCTGATATTGATCAAAGCGGTCCTTGGCGATGGAGACGGCAAAACCCGCCAAACCCACGCCGACGGCCAGGACTAGAATGAATACGATACGCATGTTGCCCACCTCGTAAATTACTGCCCGTGCCGAGAGGATCTCGGCAACAAAGCTGGCTACACCCCGTCTTTGTCGCGGGGAATTCTGGCGAAATCATGGTCGTGCCACGGTATGACGGTGGCGCGGGTGATTTTGCTATGTGGTGCACCGGGCTCCAACCCCGGGTGGCCCGAAGGACCCCCGAGGCGGTGGCACGGCGCTTGTCGTCCGGCCAAGGGCCGGGCGCATCTTGTTAGTTGGTGCGCAGGGCGCCTTCGGTGTCGAACGTGGTGTCGATGCCTTGGCCGACCAACTGCGTGTCGATGTCGCCTGCCAGGTTCTCGACGCCGCCGGACACGACGGCCATGACGGCCAGTCCCAGGCCCACGAGGGCCGCGGTGAGAACAACCCAGTCGACCGTGACGGCGCCGGATTCGTTGGATGCGAAGTGTTTGATATGCGACAGAGCCATTTTTGGAACTCCCATTAGTCGGTGTAAAGGTAATCGATCCGCGTCATGTGATCGGACCGAGGCGCGTTCTGCACCGGCGCCTCTCTATGGAGCGCAGGGATTGTTTGACCGGGAAGTGGGGGCAAGAATGTGGCACGGCCACGACCCGCGCGGCCCGTTTCCATCAGGCTTTATTCAAGTTTTACTGAGTCTGAGGCCAATTCTTGGGCGGCAGACGCGGGCATTGATCCGGGGCTCAACAGCAAACAGCCGCGATGCTGGGGGCATCGCGGCTGCGTTCATTCTGGCCCTGGGGCCGGAAAGCTTAGTTGGTGCGCAGGGCGCCTTCGGTGTCGAACGTGGTGTCGATGCCTTGGCCGACGAGCTGCGTGTCGATGTCGCCTGCCAGGTTCTCAACACCGCCGGACACGACGGCCATGACGGCCAGGCCCAGGCCCACGAGGGCGGCGGTCAGAACGACCCAGTCGACAGTCACGGCGCCGGATTCGTTGGATGCGAAGTTTTTGATGAGGTTGGTCATGGTAGTCTCCAGTTTGATATATGTGTTCAGTTCCAGGGTTGCTCGTTTGAGCGTTTGGCCCGTTATTGGGCCGCTGCCCTTGGGATGAGACAGGTTTGGCGGTTAAACGCGGCGCGAATGGGGCGGGTGCGTGAAATGAGTTTGATTTAATTCGTCTCTTTTCGCGGCGGCACCGGTGACCCGGCAATGGGCCAGCGTGGCCTTCCGAAACAGCAAACAGCCGCGATGCTGGGGGCATCGCGGCTGCGTTCATTCTGGCCCTGGGGCCGGAAAGCTTAGTTGGTGCGCAGGGCGCCTTCGGTGTCGAACGTGGTGTCGATGCCTTGGCCGACGAGCTGCGTGTCGATGTCGCCTGCCAGGTTCTCAACACCGCCGGACACGACGGCCATCACGGCCAGGCCCAGGCCCACGAGGGCGGCGGTCAGAACGACCCAGTCGACAGTCACGGCGCCGGATTCGTTGGATGCGAAGTTTTTGATGAGGTTGGTCATGGTAGTCTCCAGTTTGATTTATGTGTTCAGTTCCAGGTTGCGGTCCCGTTCATGGGCCGCTGCCCTTGGGATGAGACATGTTTGACGGTTAAACGCGGCGCGAATGGGGCGGGTGCGTGAAATGAGTTTGATTTAATTCGTCTCTTTTCGCGGCGGCACCGGTGACCCGGCAATGGGCCAGCGTGGCCTTCCGAAACAGCAAACAGCCGCGATGCTGGGGGCATCGCGGCTGCGTTCATTCTGGCCCTGGGGCCGGAAAGCTTAGTTGGTGCGCAGGGCGCCTTCGGTGTCGAACGTGGTGTCGATGCCTTGGCCGACGAGCTGCGTGTCGATGTCGCCTGCCAGGTTCTCAACACCGCCGGACACGACGGCCATGACGGCCAGGCCCAGGCCCACGAGGGCGGCGGTCAGAACGACCCAGTCGACAGTCACGGCGCCGGATTCGTTGGATGCGAAGTTTTTGATGAGGTTGGTCATGGTAGTCTCCAGTTTGATATAAGTATTCAGTTCCAGGTTGCGGTCCCGTTCATGGGCCGCTGCCCTTGGGATGAGACATGTTTGACGGTTAAACGCGGCGCGAATGGGGCGGGTGCGTGAAATGAATAAGAATTGTCGCGGGTTGTTTTGTGGCGGCTGCACAGGCATGATTTACCCAATCGGCGCAAAAAGAACTGGCAAAGACCAGTAAAACAAAGCGCCGCGAGCAGTTTTACAGGTGATCCATGACCAGACGGATGTTGGGTATGGCCGCGGTTGCGGTCTTTTTGAGCGGTCCTGTCGTGGCGCAGGAAAGCGGAATTCGCTTTGTGAGGGCGCCTGAGGCCGGACAAACGGGCCCGCGCATCACCATTCAGATCACGGAAGAAGACATGCTGCGGCAAGGCGCGCCTGCTGTCGCGGACGATGCGCCCTTGGCGGCGGTTGCACCCTCGGCCACGCCCGCGTCAGATGGCGCGTCGGCCTGGTTCTGGGCTGAGATCCCCAGCCAGATGCCCGCCGACCCCGCGCGCTTCTGGGCGGCGCAGGAGCATTTGGCCATCGCGCCCGAGGCCAGCGGGTTGGGCGCGCCGCGCCTCGATACCGTCAGCCGGATTGCCGAGGCCCATGGGCGCGAGATCCTGGCCGCAACGATTGGCACCCAGGTCTCTCCAGCGTTTGCCCTGGCGGTGATCGCGGCGGAAAGCGCGGGGCGGGCCGATGCCATCAGCGGCGCGGGCGCCCAAGGGTTGATGCAGTTGATCCCGGCAACGGCCGAGCGGTTCGGGGTGGAGGACGCGATGGACCCGGCCCAGAATATCGCGGGCGGTGTCGCTTACCTCGATTGGCTGATGGGGGAGTTCGACCGCGACCCGATCCTGGTGCTTGCCGCCTATAATGCGGGCGAGGGCGCGGTGACGCGCGCGGGCGGCGTGCCGAACTATGACGAGACACGGACCTATGTGCCGAGGGTGCTGTCGGCCTGGGTCATGGCACGCGGGCTGTGCAACACGCCGCCGGATCTGGTGTCGGACGGCTGCGTTTTCCAGATGATGAATTAAGAGATCACGTCCGACCAGTCGGGGTTCCGCTTGGCCTGCGCCTTCACGAACGGGCAAAGCGCGATGATCTTCACGCCTTCCGCGCGGGCGTCTGTGACCAATCGTTCTGCCAGGGCGAGGCCCGCCCCGGTGCCCCGCAGGCTGTCGGGGACGCCCGTGTGATCGGCGATGATCAGGGTGGGCGAGGCGATGGAATACGTCAGTTCGGCCTCGATGCCGTCTTGCACCAGCACATAGCGGCCTTTGGTGTCGGTGACGTGGCGGGTGATGTCAGCCATGGGCGGTCTGCTCAGGGAGGGGACGGGTTATGCCGGAATCAGAGATCGCCACGAAGGTGAAGTCACCTTCGGTCACCAGAATCTGCTCTCCGGTGCGCTGGCGGCGCACCCAGGCTTCGATATGCATGGTGATCGACGTGCGCCCGGTGCGGGTGATGTGAGAGAAGACAGAGAACAGGTCCCCCACGAGCACCGGCGCGTGAAACCGCAGGGCCTCGATCGCGACGGTGGCGCAGCGGCCCTGGGCGCGGTCGATTGCAGTGGTGCCCGCGGCGATGTCCATCTGGCTGACGACCCAGCCGCCAAAGACGTCCCCACCGGCGTTGGTGTCGCCGGGCATGGGGACGGTTTGCAGGGTCAGCTCGCCCTTGGGGATGCGGGGATCAGACAATTGTGGCTTGCGTGGCGGCGCGTAGATCATCTTCGGTCACGCCTTCGGCGGTCTCGACGATCTTCAGGCCACCCTCGACGACATCCAGAACGCCCAGGTTGGTGATGATGCGGTCGACGACGCCCTTACCGGTCAGGGGCAGGGTGCATTCCTTCAAGACCTTGCTGTCGCCGTGTTTGTTGGTGTGATCCATGACCACGACCACCCGGCCAACGCCTGCCACCAGATCCATGGCGCCGCCCATGCCTTTGACGAGCTTGCCTGGGATCATCCAGTTGGCGAGGTCTCCGTTCTCGGCTACTTCCATGGCGCCGAGGATCGCCATGGCGATCTTGCCGCCGCGGATCATGCCGAAGGACTGGCTGCTGTCGAAGTAAGAGGTGTGGGGCAGTTCGGTGATCGTCTGCTTGCCGGCGTTGATCAGGTCCGCGTCTTCTTCGCCCTCAATCGGGAAGGGGCCCATGCCGAGCATCCCGTTCTCGGACTGGAGCGTCACTTCGATGCCCTCGGGGATGTAGTTGGAGACGAGGGTCGGGATGCCGATACCGAGGTTCACATACCAGCCGTCCTGAAGTTCCTGAGCGGCCCGGGCGGCCATCTGGTTGCGGTCCCACATAAGCGTGTCTCCTTAAGCGTGAGGTGTTGCGCCGATTGCTATCGCAAAGGCGTCGAAAAGCGAAGCGCCGAAATCGGCGTTCATGTGGCGGTGATCGTTGAGCTGCTTGCCCTCGTTGCGGAAATCGAGGGAGCCGTGGCCGTAACGCTCCCTGGTCAGGAAGGGCGCGGCGATGGTCTCGGCGGGTTGGGGGATGAAGGTCATGTTGCGGGCAATGAGCGCCTGGGTCAGGGCGGCGCGGTAGAGGGTGTGGATGGTGTCGGCCTGCGGATGGGTGGCCATGCCCGCGTAGGGTTGCTGGTGGTGGGGGCCTTTGGGGACGACGGCGGTGGTCGGGTAGGGGGCGAGGGCGACGTGGATCTTGTGGTCCGCGAACTGGCTGCGGAGGTGATCGGCGCGCAGGGAGATGGCCTCGGCCATGGTGGCGTGGAAAGCGGGTAGGGACAGGAGGTCGCGCCCGGTGCGGGCGGGCCAATCGGCGATATCGTAGTTCAGCGCGGTCCAGAGCGTGTGCGGCATGCCGAGGGTATCGCCGATGACGAGGGTGTGGGCGAAGGCGCCCAAATCGATGCCGGTGGTGCCGTTGATGCGGTGCGCAAGCTTGAGCAACTTGCTATCCTCTTGAGAAGGCTGGAAAATCCCATCGGCGTTAACCTTTGCTTCATCAAATTTACCGCCGGGCAGGCCGTAACAGGTGAGGCTGAGGTTGGGATGCGCGGCGGCGATGCGGTCGGCGGCATATTTGACCGCGCCGATGTTGGAGGTTCCGATCACGGCGACTTTCATGGCGCGTCTTTCCCGGGGGCGTCGGGCGCGAAAGCGTCGAGCAGGATGTCTTCGCAGATGGCGTCATCTGCGGGGTTGGCTCCGTTGTTGGCGTTGGAGTCCAGCCCCTCCTCGAGCGCTAACGCGCTCTCCTCGCAGCTGTCTTTGAGGCCGTGGGACGTGAGGAAGGTGTCCATGATTTGCGCGACGATCTCGGGCCGGACTGAGCGGAGATCCTCGGCGAAGGCGCCCTGGGGATGGGCGGGGGAGGTCACGAGCTCATAGCTGGGGAAGTAATCAATCCGGTCCGAGCTGTCGGCCAGCATGTCGCAGACCACGCGGAGGGTGGCTTTGGAACGCATGGTGGCGGGCAGCACGTGTTGGGGGCTGGCTGTCGCCGCGAGCGGCACGGGGGAGACGGTGAGAAGCCACTTGAGATCCGGGTTGATGGAGGCGAGCGCCTCTTCCACGGCCGAGAAGTCATCCAGGATGTCGGCGACGCCGTAGTTGGCGAAGTGGAAGACATCCGGGTCGAAATCGCCTGCGATGGTGCCGGGCGCGGTCGGGTAGACGGTGCCGGTTGCCCTATGCTCCCACGCTTCGGTCAGGCCGAGGGTGAAGACGATCACGTCGGCCTCTTGCAGCGCGCGGGCGAGGGCTGCGAGGTGGGCGGCGCGCATTTCCTGCACGATTTCGGGGGTGGCGAGGCCTTCGGGCTCGACCCCGGGGCGTTGGGCATCCCAGAAGCGGCCGTCCCGTTCCCAGACGGGCAGGGCGGGCGCGGCACCGCCCATTTCCTCGACCAACTGGCGGAATTGTTTGACCGTGTAGATGTTGCCGAACCGCGCGGAATAGACGCCGTAGCCGAAGCGTTTGGCGGTTTCCGGCGGCAGGCCGCGCCGGGCGGGTTCAGCATCGATGACGCTGATGCCCGCCGCTTTCATCGCCGCGCCCACGTGTTGGGCAAAGCAGGAGCCTGCGGTGAAGACCTTCGTGTCTTTGGTGACGGGGAACTTGGGGCGGTAGATGTCAGGCGGGAAGGCCGGGGCCCCCGCGACCCCGCCGCGCCAGAAGGCGCGCTGGGGCAGGCCGGAGTAGGGGGAGCGGGTCATGGAGCAATCTGTAACTGGGTGAACAGCATCAGAAAGCCATCGGGGTCTTTGATGTGAAACTCGCGGGTGCCGTAGCTTTGCGTGAACGGCGCGCGGGCCCGGCCTTCCGGCAGCGTGGCGACGCGCGGGGCGATTTCGGCCCAGTAGTCCTCCAGATCATCGATCCAGAACTGGGCAGAGATGTTGTTAGCCGTGGCGCGCAGCGCTTGCGCGTCGGCGGCGTTGACCATGGCGACCATCACCGGGCCGCGCCGCACCAGGCAGTACCCATAGTCGACGCTGCCGACCTCATGGGTGAAGCCCATGACGTCTGTGAAGAAGGCCAGCGTGGCGCCCATGTCCGAGACGGGTACCACCGGAGAGACGCCGGGGACTTGCGGCGTGGGATACATTCAAGCGGCCCGCGTAGTCCGCTGCTCGATCCGCTTTTCGTGCTCGCCCTGGATCATGCGGTGCACGTAGATGCCGGGCAGGTGGATGGCGTCGCCATCGAGGCTGCCGGTTTCCACGATCTCCTCGACCTCCAGGATGCAGATCTTGCCGCACATGGCGGCAGGCGGGTTGAAGTTGCGCGCGGTCTTGCGGAAGACGGCGTTGCCGGTGGCGTCGGCCTTCCAGGCCTTGACGATGGCGAGGTCGGCGAAGATGCCTTCTTCGAGGATGTAGTCCTGACCGTGCCAGTTCTTCACCTCTTTCCCCTCGGCGATCACCGTGCCGACGCCGGTCTTGGTGTAGAAGCCGGGGATGCCCGCGCCGCCGGCGCGCATACGCTCGGCCAGGGTGCCTTGGGGGTTGAACTCCAACTCCAGCTCGCCCGACAGATACTGGCGCATGAACTCGGCGTTTTCGCCGACGTAAGAGCTCATCATCTTCTTGATCTGCTTGGTTTCCAACAGTTTGCCGAGGCCGAAGCCGTCAATGCCGCAGTTGTTGGACGCGATGGTGATATCCTTGGTCCCGGCCTCGACGATGCCGTCGATCAGCAGCTCAGGAATGCCGCAGAGGCCAAAGCCGCCCGCCGCAATCAGCATGCCGTCGAAAAGTACCCCGTCGAGGGCCTCTGCTGCCGAGCCATAGACCTTTTTCATCGTGCAAATCCCCTTGGTGCCGCGTTGCAGCGCAAATTGGCCGAGAGGCGTCGTGAAGTCAACGCGGGCTAACGGGCGGCGTTGAAGGCATTGGCGGCCCCAGCAAGGCCTGCGGCCATGAAGGGGGCGAAGTCGTTTTCAAGGAAGCTGCGCACGAAGGGCCGCGCCCAGAACACCCGGGGTGCCACGGCGTAATCCCAGGACACCAGGGTCTGGCCGTCGCCTGTAGGGACGTAGGTGAACTGCCCTCGGATGTGGTCCAGCGGGCGAGCGTTGGCGGCGGTGAAGCCCCAGATCTGATAGGCGAAAGTGGTGGCGTCATTGATCAGCACCCGCTCGGTCACATGGTCGCCGGTCGCAAGCTCGACCCGTCGGATGGCGTCCTGGTTGGGGAAGTGTCCCTCGATCGGGGTGAGGCCGGAGATTGCCGGAATGCGGTCCGTGGGCTCCACGAAGGCGAGGACGCCGGTTTCGGCGTCTTGCAGCGCCGCGCGAACGGCCTCGGGCGGGCCGTTGAATGTCGCGGTTTGGGTGGTGACGAGGTAGCCCCCCGGGTCGCGGAGGGCAGGCGGCCCGTCTGCGCGGGGCATCAGGACGGGTGCGGCGAGGGCTGCGAGGGCGAGGACGGCGGTCAACAGGATCAGGCGCATGGGATCTCCATTAGTACGAATATCGCAGTAAGTAATGCAATTGTCGTAGTAAGTGGGTTGCCTGCTTGTGCCTTCAAGGGGGGTCAGCGAAAAAGACCCATGTCCCACCCCGAGACCCTTTTGATCGCCGTCGGCACGCTGTTGCGCGAATTCCACGTGAATGAGCGTGCGTTTCCCAGTGCCGAGGGGCAGATCCCCTATTCGCCCCACGTGTTTGCGGCGTTGGGATTTATCGCCGGGACGCCGGGCGCGCGGGCGACGGATTTGGCGGAGTTCCTGGGGTTGACCGCAACGACGGCGTCCAGCCTGATTACGCGGCTGGTGGGGCGCGGTGTGGTCGAGAAGCGCAGGCATCCCGAGGACGGGCGCGCCTTGGCGCTATACCTCACCGCAGAGGGCGAGGATCTGTTCGCCGCCATCCGCCGCCAGGACATGCGGAACATGGAGGTCATGCTGTCGGCGCTCAGCGCGCCAGAGCAGGCGCAGTTCGTCGAGATGATGACGCGCGTCGCAGAGCGCGTGGCAGAGGCGGCGGCGGAAAGCTAGAGGCCGAGGGCGTCCTCCATCTCGGCGATCAGGGTGGAGACGTAGCGGTTGAAGCGCTCGGACGGCTGCTGGCCCTCGAACTTGTATTGGAACGGGTCGGGGGCGTGGATGTCGCTTTGGGCCATGGATTCCAGGACGCCGTGGCCCAGGAAGGGCACGTGGACTTCGGAATAGCCGCCTTCATGGACGACCGTTAGGCGCCCGTCGCAGAGGTCGGCGGCGGCTTCCATCGTCATATCCGTCATCGCGCGGAACGTGTCGCCGCCCGCCAGCATGCGCGACAGCGGGTCGACGAGGGAGGCGTCATAGCCGCAGGCGACGATGATCGCGTCGGGCTGGAAGGCGTGGAGCTGTGGGATCACCAGGCGCTCGAACGCCTCCAAATAGCCCGCGTGGCCGGTGCCGGGGGGAAGCGGGATGTTGAGGTTGAAGCCCGCGCCGCCGTCCGAGCCACGGTCGGTGAAGTCGCCGGAGTCCAGCGGGTAGTTGCGTTCCTGGTGCAGGGAAATCGTCAGCACGTCGTCACGGTCGTAGAAGATGGCTTCCGTCCCGTTGCCGTGGTGCACGTCCCAATCGATGACGGCGACGCGGTCGGTCAGCTTGTGGGTCTGGGCGGCCTCAATCGCGATGGCGATGTTGGCGAGCAGGCAGAAGCCGTTGGGGAAATCCGGCAGGCAATGATGCCCCGGCGGGCGCGACAGGGCATAGGCGTTTTGCACGTCGCCTTTGAGGGTCGCGAAAAGTGCGGCCTTGGCCAGGCCCGCCGAGACGCAGGCGATGTCGTATCCGTCGGGGCCGAACGGCGTGCGCAGGCCCAACTCTCCTCCGCCCTCGGCGGACTTGGCCTTGAAGCTGGCGAGGTATTCGGGCGGGTGAATGCGCAGAAGGTCCTCGTCGGAGGCGGGGGCGGCCTGCCGGGTTGCCAACGCGTCCCAAAGGCCGGTGACGCGCATCAGGTTCACAAGGCGGCGCTTGGTTTCAGGGTTCTCTGGCAGGCCACCGCCGGGTTGGATCAGCCCGCCCACCTGCAAGAGGCCCGCGTAGTTTCCGCCCGAATGCCAGAAGCAGCGTTCGTCCCAGAAAAATCCTGTGGTCATGGGGGCGCTCCGTTGGTTTGGGGGAGGAAGCAAGGTTAACTTTGTGACAGCTTCGGGCCAAACTATCCCCAGATTACTTGTGGATAGATGGCACTAGCTAAAGGCGCGCTACGGATCCTGCTGTAGCTGATAAGCCCCTTCCGGCAGATCAAGGGCGGCGGCAAGGTCGCGGACCTGGTCCAGCGACAGCGTGATCGTGCGCATCTGATCGGTGCGCGGATCGGCCTGTTGCAGGGTCACGCATTCCTCGAACGCGGAGACAATCACGTCCTCTTGCAGGGGCAGCTCCCCCTCGTCCACGAGGGTCACGATGGTGGCGTCGAATTCATGCTCGATGGTAAACATGGGCGCGAGGTTAGGGACGTGGGGGACGGTTGCCAAGCCTCTCTCTGCGGCGGTGCAGATGGTAGAGGACCGGGGCGGCGATGTGGTCATAGGCCAGGCGCGTCAGCACGCAGAGGCCGGGCAATCGCACGGCCCGCGCCAGCCAACGCAGGTTTGGAAGATGGTCCCAGATCGCGGCGAAAGCGGCAATGCCCGAGACCTGGGCGCCGTCCGGAAGCCGCGCGTGCAAGCGGCGCTTTGCGGCGTCGGGCGTCAGGTTCCAGGCGTCCAGCGGCGCCTCGTGCAGGTCTTCGAACACCAGCGGCGCGCCGAGCGCGGCGGCGCGGCGGGCGTATTGGGAAATCTCGGCGCGGCAGATCGGGCAGCGGCCATTATAGAGAACTCGGGTCGGTTTCATGGGGCAGAGTTAGGCCTTTCGCGCGGTTTGCCCACAGGCTCGTGATCGGATCGGTCTGGACGCCTGCGCGCGCCGGGTTACTGTTGCTTCATCCCTGACGGAGCCCGCGATGCGCATCCTCATTCCCCTGTTGTCAGCCCTCGCCCTCGGGGCCTGCGTGGCGCCCACCCCGACGGTCGCCCCGCAACCGACGACTGTCGTGCCCGAGACGATCCCCGTCTCGGTCTCGCGCGCCATCGAGGTCACGCGCCGGATGGAACCCGTGGCCGAGCAGATCTGCCGCAATGAGACCCCGCGACAGAATTGCGATTTCGAGTTTCTGGTGAACCGCGATCCGCGCGGCGGGATCAATGCGTTCCAGACCTTCAACCCCGAGACGGGCCGCCCGGTGATCATCCTGACCGTGGGCCTGATCCGGTCGGTGCGCAACGCCGACGAGCTGGCCTTCGTGATCGGCCATGAGACGGCCCACCACATCGCCCAACATCTTGGCGAGCAAGAGGCGGCGGCGCGCGCCGGCGCGCAGATCTTCGGCGCGACGGCGCAGCAGCAGGGGGCGACGCGGCAAGAGATCATCGCAGCGGCGCAACAAGGGGCGTTTGTGGGGTCGCGGCAGTTCAGCCAACGGGCAGAGCTGGAGGCCGACAGCCTGGGCACGCTGATTACCTGTGCTGCGGGTTTTGACCCGATCGTCGGCGCGCAGTTCTTCGCGCAGATCCCGGACCCGGAGGCAGGCGTGTTCAGCACCCACCCGCCCAACGCCGCGCGGGTGCGGATCGTGCAGGAAACGGCGGCGGAGCTGTGCCCTTAGGCCAGCCACGTTTAGGCAGGGAAACCTCCAGATGACGCAGAGGCGGGGGCGTGGCAGACTGCGACCCCTGTCCCTTCCTTTGGAGATTTCATCATGATCCGTTTTTCAGCCCTTCCCCTCGCCATGGCCGCCGTGACGGCGGTGGCCCCCATCGCCCAAGCGCAACAGAACATTCTGGGCGATTACTATGCTTATGGCCGCAACGCGGACGGGTCGGCCTATAGCGGCACCGTCGCGATCTCGGGCAATTCCAACGGCACGGTCACCGTCAACTGGAGCGTTGGCAGCACCTATTCCGGTGTCGGTGTCCTGAACGGCGACGTCTTGACCGTGGAATGGGGCGCGCAGCACCCGGCCTTCTATCTGGTCATGCCCGACGGCGAGTTGCACGGCACCTGGGGGGACGGCGAAGGGCTGGAGCTTCTGACCCGCAGCCCGCGCTAAGTCGTGAGTTTGCCCCAGAGGTCATAGTCACTGGCCTCATCGACCTCGACGGTAACCCGGTCGCCCGGGGTGAGCCCCTCGAACCCTTCATCGATGAAGAGGTTGCCGTCGATCTCGGGCGCGTCTGCCATGGTGCGGCAGGTCGCGCCCTCGGCGTCGACTGTGTCGACGAGCACCTGCAGAGTGCGGCCCACCTTGGCCTGCAGCTTCGCCTCGGAGATGGCTTGGGCCTTCTCCATGAACCGGTCCCAGCGGTCTTGCTTGACCTCGGGCGCGACGTGATCCGGCAGCGCGTTGGACCGCGCGCCGTCGACGTTTTCGTACTGGAAGCAGCCGATCCGGTCGAGCTGCGCTTCGTCCAGCCAATCGAGCAGGGTCTGGAACTCGGCCTCTGTCTCGCCGGGGTAGCCGACGATGAAGGTGGAGCGCAGGGTGATGTCCGGGCAGTCAGCGCGCCAGGCTCGGATTTCATCCAGGGTGCGCGAGGCGGCGGCGGGGCGCGCCATGCGTTTCAGGACGTCCGGGTGGGCGTGCTGGAACGGGATATCGAGGTAGGGCAGCAGGCCATTGGCCGGATCTGCCATCAGGGGGATTAACTCGCGGACATGGGGATAGGGGTAGACGTAGTGCAAGCGAATCCAGGCACCCAATGTGGATAAGTCACGGGATAGATTGAGGATCGGAAACTTCTCGTCCCGGCCTTTCCAGTCCGTGCCGTAAGCCGACGTGTCTTGGGAGATGATCAGGATTTCCTGGACACCGCTTTCCACCAGCTTCTCAGCCTCGCGCATCACGGCGGCCTGGGGGCGGCTGGCGAG
Source organism: Gymnodinialimonas sp. (assembly GCF_059726805.1). Taxonomy (NCBI): domain Bacteria; kingdom Pseudomonadati; phylum Pseudomonadota; class Alphaproteobacteria; order Rhodobacterales; family Paracoccaceae; genus Gymnodinialimonas; species Gymnodinialimonas sp. The sequence goes on along the minus strand of NZ_AP041059.1, from coordinate 3,891,410 downwards.
CTTGCCGCGCATATCGGGGATGATGCAGAACTTGCACTTGTGATCGCAACCCTCGGCGATCTTTAGATAGGCATAATGGCGGGGCGTCAGCTTGACGCCTGCGGGCGGCAAAAGGTCAATGAACGGGTCCGGTGCGGGGGGCACGGCGGTGTGGACGGCGTCCAGCACCTGTTCGTATTGCTGAGGGCCGGTGACGGCGAGAACCTTGGGATGCGCGCCGGTGATGTACTCGGGCTCCGCGCCCAGACATCCCGTCACGATGACCTTGCCGTTGGCCTCCAGCGCCTCGCCAATCGCGTCGAGGCTTTCCAACTTGGCGGAGTCCAGGAACCCGCAGGTGTTCACGATCACCGCTTCGGCGCCGGTATAGTCAGGGCTGATTGCATAGCCCTCGGCCCGCAGGCGGGTGAGGATCCGTTCGCTGTCGACCAGCGCTTTCGGGCACCCAAGCGACACCATGCCGATGCGGGGCTGACCGGGGCGCGCGGCCCCGTTGCGGCTGTCGTCGGGCACCTGCGCGCGGGCAAGATCGGGGCGGAGGAGGAGTGGGTTCTGGCTCATGGGCAGCAGATAGCGGCTGTCAGGACCCATGGAAAGGGGCCGAAAGCTCGGCAATCCCTCGCCGCTTTCCCACGTTTTGGATGTGCGCGGGCCGGGAACCGCGATAAGCTGCGCGTATTGAGGACAAAAGGCGCAGGAAATGCGGTGGATTTTTCGAGTATTGGGCGCAATCGTCGTCCTGTTGTTTCTGGCGTTGGGCGTGATCCTGTTGATCCCGGCCGAGCGCATCGCAGCGATCGCCAGCGAGCGGATCACCCAAGCCACGGGCCGCCCCGTCACAATCACCGGAGAGGCGCGGCCGACCCTGTGGCCCGACCTGGGCATCACCATTGAGGGCCTTCGGGTCGGCAACCCCGCTTGGGCAGGCGACGCCCCGATGATCGAGGCCGAGCGGGTGAACGTGGGCGTGGCGTGGAACGGGTTGTTCTCGGGCGATATCCGGGTGGAGCGGGCGGTGCTGGAAGGCGCCACAATCATGCTGGTGCGCGCCGCCGATGGGCGTACCTCCTGGGACATGGGCGGCAGCAGCGGCGAGGCCGAAACGCAAGTACAGGTGGGCTTTGACGAGGCGATCATCCGCAACGCTCGCGTGCGCTACCTCGACCGCGAAGCGGGGGCCGATTGGGACGTGGCGCAGATGGACGCGACCGTGCGCCTGCCCGAGGCAGGCGGCGCGGTCGAGATCGAGGGCAACGCCCAGGTCAACGGCGTGCCGCTGGTGCTGGACACGATCATCGACGGCGTCGCGGATCTTCTGGCCGGAGACGCGCGGCCCGTGGTTGCGACGCTGCGGTGGCAAGGCGGCTCCGTCGCGTTCGACGGGGAGTTGGGCCTCGATGCCACGGCAGAAGGCGCGATGGACCTGACGGCAGAGGACCTGGCACCGCTTGTGGCGGTCGCAGGCGGCGTGATGCCGGACCTGCCCCAGGGCCTCGGGCGGGACCGCATCGCGGTGACCGGGGACGTGCGTTTGGCGCAAGAAGGCTCAGTCCATCTGCGCGGCGGCGTGCTGCGGCTGGATGAGACTATGCTGAACGTCGCCGCTGATCTTGTGCCGGGCGAAGATCGCCCGATGCTGCGCGGGACGATCACGGGCGGTGAGATCGCGCTGCCGGGCCTTTTGGCCAGCGACAGCGCAGCCACGGAAGGCTGGCCGCGCGATGTCATTGATGTCTCGGGTCTTTTTACCAGCGACGCGGACCTGACGGTGCGCGCGCAAAGCCTTGATCTGGGCGCGGTGGCGCTGAGCGACATCGACCTGCGCGCCACGGTGAACCGGGGGCGGCTGGTCTTCGACATCGCCTCCATCCGCACTTATGAGGGCCAGTTGGCCGGGCAATTCGTGATCAACGGGCGCGGCGGCTTGTCGGTGGGCGGCGATTTGATCCTGGCCAATGTCGCGTTGCAGCCGCTGATGGCGGCGATGGCGGGATATGAGCGGCTGGAGGGCACAGGCTCGGCCTCGGTCGAGTTTCTGGGCGTCGGCAATGACCTCTACACGATCATGGACGGGTTGGAGGCAGAGGGTGATATTGCGCTGGGACAGGGGGCGATCATCGGCCTCGACCTCGGCGGTATGCTGCGCAACTTCGACGCCTCGTTCCAGGGCGAGGGTCAGCGCACGGTCTATGACCGGGTGACCGCCGATTTCATCGTGCGCGATGGCATCCTGCGCAACGAAGACCTGTTCCTGGACGCCCCCTGGGGCGAAGTGCGCGGCGCGGGCGAGGCTGACCTCGCCGCGATGACCGTGGATTACACGCTGGTGCCGGGCGTGTTCCGCGGCGCGGAGGGCGTCGCAGAGGTGCGGGTGCCGATTGCGGTGACGGGCCCGTGGTCCGCGCCACAGATCGGCCCGGACCTGGCGCTGCTGGCCGAGATTGAACTGGCCGAAGAACGCGCGCGGCTGGAGGCCGAGGCGCGCGCGGCGCTGGAAGCCGAAGAGGACCGGCTGGAAGGCCTGGCCCGCGACCGGGCGAATGAGCTGCTGGGAACCGAGATCGAGGCCGGGGATACCCCCGAAGAGATCGAACAACAGCTGACAGACGAGTTGATCAACGGCGTCCAGCAACTGATCTTTGGCAATCAAGCCCCGACGGAATGAAGGTGTAGTGGGAATGAGAGTATTTGGTGTGATGGCACTGTGCGTGCTGTTGGCGGGCTGCGGCGGTGGGATCCTGGGGTTCGGCGGTGGCCGAGATGAGGCCGCCGTGCCGCGCGGCCAGCCGGACTTGTACCCCGGTGAGACGCCCCAGATGCGGGCGCTGGTCAATGAATACGCGACCCGCCACGACATCCCCGTCGCGCTCTTGCACCGGGTGATCCAACGCGAAAGCGACTACCGCGCGGATGCGCGCAACGGGCCCTATTGGGGGCTGATGCAGATCCTGCCGGAAACGGCGGGGCAGATGGGCCACGACGGCCCGCCGAGTGAATTGCTCGATGCGCGCACGAACCTGGAATACGCGGGCCGCTACCTGCGCGGCGCGTGGCTGGTGAGCGACGGGAACATCGACGAGGCCGTCGGCTGGTACGCGCGGGGCTATTACTACGAGGCGCGCGACCGCTGCCTGCTGGTGGCGACGGGCCTGCGCACCCGCGAGGTGGCGCGTCACTGCCGCTGATCGTTGCGGCGAGGCGGGGGGAGGCCTACCTATAGGGGATGAACAGAACCCCAACGTATCAGCCCACCGTTAAAGACCTAGGCCCGCGCGACGACTGGAGCGCGCTGGAGAAGGACCTGTGGAAGGAATGTCGGCTTGGGCGGATTGCGGTGTTGGCGGGCAAAGAGGACCTGCCAGAGGATTGCGAAGACCCGGATCGCCGAGTGCGGGCGACGTTCATCCGCTACCTGATGTGGGGCGGATCGGAAGAGGAGGGCGGAACGCGGCCCCATCCTAAGGGAGTTTGGATTCGGGGGGCTTGGATCGAAGGGAAGCTGGATCTAGAGGCCTGCGTCGCCTCGATTGATCTGACGTTAGAGAAATGCCGCTTGCCGGAGGCGGTCACGCTGCATGATGCGCAAGTTGGGGGGCTGTATTTGCCCGGCTGTCATGGTGCGAAGGGGTTGGACCTTCACCGCCTGACGACAATTCGGGATGTACACTTGCGAGGCGGGTTTCAATCCGACGGGCCCGTGGACCTGGGGGGCGCGCAGATTGGGGGGCAGTTGGGTTGCGACGGCGGGGCGTTCAAGGCGACCGAGGGGCGGGCGCTCAATTGCGATGCGGCAGAGGTTGGCGCGAGTGTGTTTTTGAGCGACGGGTTTGAAGCCCTTGGAGAGGTGAATTTAATGCGTGCGCGGATTGGGGGGCAGCTGGCTTGCGAGGACGGGGCGTTCAAGGCAACCAAGGGGCTGGCACTCAGTTGCCAGGCGGCAGAGATTGGCGCGGATGTGCTTTTGCGTGGAACGTTCTCGGCAACGCAATTGGTGGATTTTACCCGCGCGGTTGTCGTTGGGAATTTGATGGTCGTGCCGCAGAGAGGGGAGGCGCCCACTCTGGAGGAAGGGATTGCCCTAGCAGGCGCGAGAATCGGTGGCGGCTTCTTCTGGAAATCCGTGACGGGCGCGCGACGCGCGGTGGATTTGACCGAGGCGAAGGTAGGGTCCTTGCGGGATGATTGGGCGGCTTGGGACAGGGTTGGAGAACTGAAGCTGGACGGGTTTCACTATGACCGCGTGGAAGGGTCCATGTCTGTAACGGATCGTTTGGCGTGGTTGGGCCGCGCGTGCGAGGCGATGGATCGGCCGGTGGAAGTCGGCCCTGGATTTGACCCGCAGCCCCATGTGCAATTGGCGAGCGTGCTGCGGGCGCAGGGCAACCGAGAGGGGGCCGCGCGGGTTCTGGTGGACCGGGAGAAGCGGCAGAGGGCGGCGGAGCGGGCGCGGGTTTGGGCGCGCAATACAAGCCCGCAGGGGCTTTTGGCATGGCTGACCTGCGCTTGGTTGCGGGTTTGGGATTTGGTGTTCGGGCTGGTGTTTGGCTATGGCCACAAGCCGGTTCGGGCGTTGCTTGCCTCGCTCTTTCTGATCGTCATCGCGGCGGGGTTGAATTGTGCAGCCTACCACAACGGGCAGTTTGCGCCGAATTCGGATGTGGTTTTGACCTCGGACGATTGGCTGGGGGCCGTGGCGGAGGCGGGGGACGCGGGGTTTCCGTTGGTCGCCTGGCTGCAGAGCCCGGCGGCGCAGGATTATGAGACGTTCAATGCGATGCTCTACGGGCTCGACCTGTTCCTGCCGCTCGATGCCTTGGGGCAGGAGGAGGCGTGGCGGGCCACGACGGGGCGGGGCGCATTGGGCGAGGTGGCGTTCTACAGCCGCTGGTTCTTCCAGATCGCGGGCATCGTGATTGCGGCGATGGGGGCGGCCGTGTTGACCGGTGTCGTCGGGCGACGCGATTGAGCGGGACGGTGTGCGGCGCTGTCCGCCCCCTGGCGGGGGCAGAGGCGCCCCGCCCGCCGTCCCGTCTACGCGCTGGGGCCGAGGTGGGCTTGCAGCGCGTCGGACAGCGCCTCCGATGAGATCGGGCCGCGCACCACGCCCGTCTGTTGCCCGGCACCATCCAGCAGAACCAGCGTGACGTTGCCAACCCCGTGGCGGCGGGCGAAGAACTCGCCCTGGGTCGTGGCGATGTTGGCCACCAGGAAGTGGTGGCTGTCGTCGCCATAGGCGCGCAGGGCGCGGCGGGTCTGGCGCTGTAGTGTCACGCAGAGGCTGCATTGGGGGTCATGGACCTGAACCACGGCGGGCGTCCCGTCGCCGATCTTGGAGAGGTCCAGCTCGCAGATCGAGGCTTGCACCCTTTGGGCGGTGAAGTAGCCCGCAACGCCCACGACAGGCACGGCGATGGCCGCATTGCGCAGGTGCAGCAGCACCCTGCGCCGGGTCGGCGGGGCCTCGGGCGGGGGGGCTGCGGGGCCTTTGCGTTTGGCGTTCGTCTTCTTGCGCTGTTTCTTCATCGGGCCCCCCATCGTTTGGCCCAGCCTAGGGGCAGGGGGCAGGGCGCGGCCAATCACAAAGGCGAGATGGCCTGGGGATCAGATCCGTTGGCAGAAGATCAGGCGGTTGTAGAAGGGGTCTTGCAGGCTGACCTCTCGGAAACCCCAAGGGACCTCGTTGATGCCGGGGTTCAGGCGTTTGTGCGCGCGGGCTGTGATCTCGGCATGGAACGCGTCGACATCCGCGATGCCGATGCGCAGCGCCTGGCCCGGGGCGGCGTCGCCGTGGTGCTCGGAGATGTGCAGGCGGCACGCTCCGCGCAGGACCTCGAAGTAGAGGGGGGCTGTTGCGTGGAAGCGATGCTCGAACGTGACCTCAAAGCCGAGGTAATCGACGTAGAACGCCTTGGCCTCGGCCTCGGAAAAGCTGCGCAGGATGGGGATGGGGGCTTGCATGGATCAGGCCCCCAAACAGATCAACGGCGGCGGTCGCGGCGCGACGACATCGGCTGGAACGCCACGCCGACGTGGGCATCGCAGTAGGGTTTACCCTGTTGAACCGGCAGGCCGCAGAAGTAGAAATCCTCGGTCGCGGGATCACCGATGGGCCATTTGCAGACCCGCTCGGTCAGCTCCATCAGGCTGATCTTCTTGGCGTGCTTCTCAACCTCGGACACCTTGGCGAGCGCCTCGGGGCTGATCTCATTGGCGGACGGCTGCGGCGGCAGGGGCTGGCCTGCGGGCGCGATGGGTTTGCGCAGCGGCATGATGTTGGTGCGCGGCGCGGGGGCGGGCGCGGGCTCTGCCGCTTTGGTTTCAGGCGCTGGCTTGGGCGCGGGCGCGGGTTTGGCGGCGGGCGCTTCCTTGGCGGCAGGGGCGGGCTTGGATGGTGCAGAGGCACCGCCGCCCGAGCGGTTGGACAGGCCCAGGCGATGGACCTTGCCGATGACGGCATTGCGGGTCACACCGCCCAGTTCCTTGGCGATCTGGCTGGCCGACTGGCCCTCGCCCCACATTTTCTTCAGTGTTTCGACCCGTTCATCGGTCCAGGACATGGATGTACCTTCCGGCTTTCGTTCCGCCGCACGCGGCGTTCATGTGTCAGCATGGGTATATGGTGCGGTCGGCCCGCGAATGGAAGGCCTATTGTGAGGCTCCGCGCGGGCAAGGGCAAGGTGGGCGCGGCGATTTAGCCGGGATAAGCCTTGGCGCGCGCCTCGCGCCAAGCCAGGAGCGCGGCACCGGCGATGATCGTTGCGGCGCCGAGGTAGGACAACCCGGTGGGCGTGACGCCGAAGATGGCGAAATCATAAAGCGCGGCGAAGACCAGCGTGAGGTAGGAGAACGGCGCCACGAAGCTGGCGTCGGCGCGGGCGACGGAGTTGACGAAACAGGCCTGGGCCGCCGCCATCAGGGTGCCAAGTGCGGCGAGCGCGGCCCATTGCAGGGGCGTCGGCGGTTGCCAGACCGCGATGACAGCGGCGGTGGCGATCACCACGCCGAGGGAGTTGTTGAAGAACAGGATCTGCAACGGGCGCTCGCGGCCCGCGAGGCGCTTGATGAAGGTCAGCTCCAGACCGAAGGCAAGCGCAGCCGCGAGCGCCAGGAGCGCACCGGGGGCAACGGCGCCCGCGCCGGGGCGGATCAGGATCAGGGCGCCGGTGAAGGCGATGGCGGCGGCAAGCCAGCGCCATTTGCCGACCTTCTCCCCCAGCGCGGGAATGGCCAGGATCATCCCGAAGACGGGGTTGAGGAAGGTGATCGCCGTGGCATCGGCCAGCGGGATCAGGGCGGCGGCGGCGAACATGCAAGTGACGCCGCCAAAACCCGTGACCGTGCGCCCGATATGGAGCCCCCAGTTGGGCCGGAAAAACTGCGGGCGCAGCACGGCGACGACGCAGGCGATGGTGATCCAGGCGAACAGGAACCGACCGTGGCTGACTTGCACCGGATGCAGGGCCGGTCCAAGCGTGTCCGTTCCCAGCGCCTTGGCCAGCAGCGAGGTGGCGGCGATGAAGGCCGTGGCACACAGCATGAACGCGATGGCCTGCCCCTGGGATGGGAGCGTCGCGCGTGCGGGCACGCTCACTCAGCGTGTCCCATGAAATCCAGCAAGGCGGGCACAAGGGCGGCGTGAAGGGGCATGTCAGGCGCCGAATAGGTCGCCAGGCTTTCGGACACATAGGCCTCAGGCGTAGCGGCATCGGCGAGGGGCGTCGCGGTTTTCAACAGGTGTGTGAGGCCGGAGAGGACGAGAAACTGCGCGGTGGCGCGCGCGTCGGAAAGGGCGGCAGCCTCGGACGGGGGAACCTGGATATCCGCGTCGCCGTGGACGATCAGGGTGGGAAGATCTGTTGCTGCCAAAAGCGTCGCGGGGGATGTGCGCAACAACTCGGCCAGATAGGCGCTTGCGGGGCCATCGAACAGCGCCGCCAAGGGCGGTGGCAGGGCAGAAAGATCGGGGGCTTGCCCGGCCACCACCGCCGCAATCGCGGCCTCAATGGCGGGCAAGAACGTCGCGAGCGCCGGGTTCAATGCCATTTGGTCAAGCATCAAATCGCCCAAGGGGCGCCCGGGTGGGGTCAGCAGGATGAGGCCGCACAGGTTGGGCAAGTCGGCAGAGAAAAGCGCGATGATTGCGCCCTCGCTATGCCCGATCAGCCAGACGCAGGTCGCGTCTGTCTGCGCGCGCAATTCATCGATCCAGGCTGCGGTATCGACGCGGTAAAGCTCAAGCGAGACGGCGTTTCCATCGCCGCCGCTGCCGCCGACGCCGCGCTTGTCGATCCGCGCGGTGGCAATGCCCGCCTCTGCCAGGGCCTCGGCCAGAAGCCGGTAGCTGTCCGACGAAATCCCCAGGGCGCTGTTGCCATTGCGATCCGTCGGGCCAGAGCCCGGCAGGATCAGCGCCGCGACGGGTGCGGCGGTTTCGGGCAATTCCAACGTCCCGGCCAGGGTCACCCCGTCGCGGTCAATGGTGAGGTCCACCGGCTCAGCCAGGGCGGAGGTGGCAATAGCGAAACCGATCAGGCCCGCCAGGAAAGGGGCGCTGACCCTAGGCACCCAGGCACCACCGCATGATCGCCTTTTGAGCGTGCAGGCGGTTTTCGGCCTCGTCAAACACGACCGAGCGGGGGCCGTCGAGGATGGCATCGGTGATCTCTTCGCCGCGATGGGCGGGCAGGCAATGCATGACCATGGCGTGATCCGGGGAGGCGTCCAGCAGACGCTCATTGACTTGATAGGGACGCAGAAGATTGTGGCGGCGCTGGCGCGAGCTTTCCGCATCCCCCATGGAGACCCAGGTATCGGTGACGACCAAGTCGGCGTCGACAACGGCTTTGAGCGGGTCACGCTCGATCCGGAAGTCCTGGCCTGCCTTGCGGATAGCGCCGATCAGATCGTCGCGCGGGTCGAGTTGCGCGGGGCCGGAAAAGGTGAAATCGAACCCGAAGCTTGCGGCGGCATGCATGAAGCTTTGGGCGACGTTATTGCCATCGCCCATCCACGCCACGCGCTTGCCCTTGATGGAGCCACGGTGTTCCTCGAACGTCATCACGTCGGCCATGATCTGGCAGGGGTGCGACGCATCCGTGAGCCCGTTGATCACCGGGACCGTCGCATGTTCAGCCATCTCGTGCAGGATATCCTCGCCGAAGGTGCGGATCATGATCAGGTCAACGTAGCGCGACAGAACGCGGGCGGTATCGGCGATGGTTTCGCCGTGCCCCAGTTGCATTTCGGTGCCCGAAAGCACCAAGGAGGTGCCCCCCATCTGCCGCACGCCAACGTCGAAGCTGACCCGGGTGCGGGTGGAGGGCTTCTCGAAAATCAGCGCGACGACACGGCCTTCAAGCGGCAGATCATCGTCCTGCGTGCCCTTGGGGCGGGTGCCGCGCGCGGTTTTCATTTCATTGGCCACCGCAAGGATGTCGCGGAGGGCTGTGGGGTCTGTGGTGTGGATGTCGAGGAAGTTGGGCATCGGGTGTTCTTTTTGATTGGTGGCGGGAGCGGGGGGCCAGCCCCCCTGCACCCCCCGGGATATTTATGGAACGGGGAAAGGGCTAGGCGGCTTTGGCCTCAAGCGCCGTGGCGGTGGCATCGAGGCGGTCGATGCCGTTGGCGATTTCCTCTTCCGTGATCGTGAGCGCAGGCAGGACGCGGACGGTGTTGTCTGCGGCGGGCACTGTGAGGACGTCGTGGTTATAGCCCTCGGTCACCACGTCGATGGGTGCGACCTTGCATTTGAGGCCGAGGATCAGGCCCTGGCCGCGCACGCCCTCGAAGATGGTGGGGTGGGCGGCGACGAGGCCTTCCAGCTTCTGGCGCAGGAAGCCTGCCTTGGCGTTAACGGCATCGAGGAAGCCGTCCTCGGTGATCACGTCCATCACCGCGCCGCCCACGGCGCAGCCCAGGGGATTGCCGCCATAGGTGGAGCCGTGGGTGCCCGCCGTCATGCCTTTGGCGGCCTCCTCCGTGGCCAGAAGCGCGCCGAGGGGGAAGCCGCTGCCGATGCCTTTGGCGACCAGCATGATGTCGGGCGTGATGCCCGCCCATTCGTGGGCGAACAGCTTGCCGGTGCGGCCGACGCCGCACTGGATCTCATCCATGATCAAAAGCAGGCCGTGCTCATCACAGAGATCGCGCAGGCCTTTAAGGCATTGATCGGGCACGGGACGGATGCCGCCTTCGCCCTGAATCGGCTCGATCATGATGGCGCCGACGTCCGGGGCGCTCGCGGCTTCGCGGAGCGCGTCGTGATCGCCGAAGGGCAGGGTTTGGAACCCGTCGAGGAGCGGGCCGAAGCCCTTGGTCAGCTTCTCGGAGCCGGAGGCGGAAATGGCACCGGTGGAGCGGCCGTGAAAGCAGCCCTCGAACGTCAGGATTTTCATCCGCTCGGGCGCGCCGGTTTCCGTGCGGTATTTGCGGGCCATCTTGATGGCCAGCTCCGCCGCTTCGGTGCCGGAATTGCAGAAGAAGACCGTGTCCGCGAAGGTGTGGTCGACCAGCCGTTCGGCAAGGGCCTTTTGCTGCGGCACCTCGTAGAGGTTGGAGGTGTGCCAGAGCGCGTTCGCCTGATCCATCAGCGCGCCCACGACTTTCGGGTGGCCGTGGCCCAGGGACATCACCGCGATGCCGCTGGCGAAATCCAGAAAGCGTCGCCCGTCCGCTTCCACGAGCCAGGATCCTTCGCCTTTCACGAAGGACAGGTTTGCGCGGGAATAGCTGGGTAGGACAGGCGAGATCATCGGCTCGGGCTCCATGGGGTAAGACAAGGCACCCTGTTGCACCGGGGCCGAGGCGTAGTCAATTCACCGATACTGATGGGGTCAAGCACCGGGTTTGATCGCAGCGGCCATAATGATGCAGGTGGTGGAGCCGGTGGCGAAAAGTTTCCCGGTGGCGGCGTCGCGGATCGTGCCCTCTGCCACCCCCGTGCTGCGGCCGGCGTGGGAGACGGTTCCTTCCGCGATGATCTCGGTGCCGATGGGGATCGAGCGGGTGATGTTCACCTTGTATTCAAGCGTCGTGTAGGTGCTTCCCTTTGGCACCTTGGTCATCACCGCGCAGGCCATGGCGCTGTCTAGAAGGGTGCCGTACCAGCCGCCGTGGACCGTGCCGGTTGGGTTGAGCGTGCCGAAAGTAGGCGTGCCCCGGAAGGTCACGCGCCCGTCTTCCACCGTGTCGAGGACGTACCCCAGGGTCTCACCGATGGGGGGTTGCGGCAGGCTGCCGTCGAGGATGCCGCGCATGAAATCGAAGCCGGACATGGAGGTGAGAACGTCGGGCGAAGCGAGCCCGGAGGCATCGGCGGCGTAGAGAGGGGGTGTCACTGTCGGTCCTTCGGATCAGGCTGCGGATGCCGCAAAGAAGGCCTGATTGTGGCCGGGGAAACAAGGTTGAATTGCCGCTTGGGTGGGGTTGCTCAAGCTTGAGCACCCTACCTAAGTCATTGGAAAATATTCAGAACGCAGATTTCGTTAACCTTTGGTTAACCTATTTCGCGCGCGTTTTACGGACCTTCCAGCGGGCCATTCTGCCCGCTGCCAAGCCGTCTTGGGCGATCAGGCCACCTCTGCCAGGGCGACCTTTGGCGCGACGCCAAGTGCGGCGCAGACGTCGCGGGTCAACTCGGGTCGGTTGAGGGTGTAGAAGTGCAGATCTTCGACGCCGCCCTCGATCAGGTCCGTGCACAACTCGGTGCAGATCGCGGTGGAGAGCAGGTCTTCGCGACCGTCGCGCGTGGCACTGGCATAGGCCTCATCCATCCAGGTCGGGATGACCGCGCCGCAGGCGCTGGCGAAGCGGCGGGCGCGGGACCAGTCTTCAATCGGCAGAATGCCGGGCAGGATCGGCGCGGTAATGCTGGCATCCGCGCAGGCGTCGCGGAAGCGGAAGAACGTCTCGGCCTCGAAGAAAAACTGGGTGATCGCCGACGTCGCGCCCGCATCGATCTTGCGCTTGAGGTAGTCGACGCAGGCCTGCATCGACGCGGCCTCGGGGTGCGGATCGGGGTAGGCGCCGACGCGGATGTCGAACTTGCCCGTTTTGGCCAGTGCGGCGACCAGATCAACCGACGACGCAAAGCCGTCGGCGTGCGCCGTAAATCCGTTGGAGCCTTTCGGCGGGTCGCCGCGCAGGGCGACGATCTGGGTGATTCCCGCCTCGGCATATTGCTCGGCGATTTCCAGGGTCTCGGACCGGGTGGCATCCACGCAGGTCAGATGGGCGGCGACGGGCACGCCGAAGTTGCCGTGGATGGCGGTCACCGCCTCATGGGTCAGTTTGCGCGTCGTGCCGCCTGCGCCGTAAGTCACGGACACGAATTTCGGGTCGAGCGGCGCCAGGGCACCGAGGGTTTCCCAAAGCCGGAAGGAGCCTTCCAGCGATTTCGGTGGGAAAAATTCGAACGAGACGTTTGGCGTGTGCATGACGGAACGGGCCCTTGATATGTCGCGAATGGATATCGCATAGAAGGGCACCGCCAAACAAATTCATAACTCTCATCATGAACATGAGGTTCGTATGCATATCGAGTTCCGCCACCTGCGCACGATCAAGGCCATCTACGAGGAGGGCGGATTGGCCAAGGCGGCCGACAGCCTGCACATCACGCAATCGGCGCTGAGCCACCAGATCAAGGGGCTGGAGGATCAGGCAGGGCTGGAGCTGTTCATCCGCCGGTCCAAGCCGATGCGCCTGTCGCCTGCGGGGATGAAGATGCTGCGGCTGGCGGAAGAGGTGCTGCCGCGCGTGGCGGCGCTGGAGGAGGATTTCTCGGGCCTGCGGGCGGGCAAATCGGGCCGTCTGCACATTGCGATTGAGTGCCACGCCTGTTTTGACTGGCTGTTGCCGGTGCTGGAAGCCTTTCGCAAGACCTGGCCCGATGTGGACGTGGACATCCGCCCCGGCCTGCAATTCGAGGCCTTGCCCGCGCTGAACCGTCAGGACGTGGACCTGGTGATTTCCAGCGATCCCGAAGACCTGGCCGGGATCGATTTCACCCCGCTTTTTGATTATGAGCCGGTGTTTGTTTGCGCCGCCGATCATCCGCTGGCCTCCAAGCCGTTCATCGAGGCGAAGGATTTCGCCGATCAGACGTTGATCACCTACCCGGTGGAGCGGTCGCGGCTGGATGTGTTCAGCCAGCTTCTGAACCCCGCGGGCGTTGAGCCCAAGGCGATCCGGCAGGTGGAGCTGTCGGCGGTGATTCTGCTGCTGGTGGCATCGGGGCGCGGTGTCTCGGTCCTGCCGGATTGGGTGGTGCGCGATGTGGGGGTCAACCAGTCGATCCTGACGAAATCGCTGACGGAAAAAGGGCTGACGCGGCGGCTTTTTGGGGCGAGCCGGACGGAAGATACCGCGAAACCGTTCATGTCCCACGTGTTGAAGCTGAGCCGGACTGAGCCGTTGAAGCTGCAACGGCGGGGCTAGGCGGAGCCCGATCCTTGGAAGGATCGGGACAAACTCTTGCAAGAGTTTGGGGTGCCTCTTGGCAGGGGGCATTGCCCCGTCTATACGGCGCGCCTGACCTGAAGGGATTTCCGATGCAAGGCTCTGCCAACCTCAACGTGATGATCAAGGCTGCGCGCAAAGCGGCGCGGTCGCTGCAAAAGGACTTCCGCGAGGTGGAGCAGTTGCAGGTGTCTTCCAAGGGCCCCGGCGATTTCGTCAGCCGCGCGGACCGGGCGGCGCAGCAGATCATCAAGGACGACCTGATGGAGGCGCGGCCCAACTACGGGTTCCTGGGCGAGGAAGAGGCCGAGATCATCGGCAAGGACCCGACGCGCCGGTGGATCGTGGACCCGCTGGATGGCACCACGAATTTCCTGCACGCGATGCCCCATTGGGCGATTTCCATCGCCCTGGAGCACAAGGGTGAGATCGTGGCGGGCGTCGTCTATGACCCGGCCAAGGACGAGATGTTCTTTGCCGAGAAGGGTGCGGGCGCGTGGTTGAACGACAGCCAGCGGCTGCGCGTGTCGGCGCGCAAGAAGATGTCGGAGGCGGTGTTTTCGGCCGGGTTCCCGCCCGATGGCGGCAAGTACCTGCCCGCCGTGCTGCGCGATCTGGCGCGGCTGATGCCGATGTGTTCGGGCATGCGGCGCAACGGGGCGGCGTCGCTGGATCTGGCCTGGGTCGCGGCGGGGCGGTTTGAGGGGTACTGGGAATACAACCTGAAGCCCTGGGACATTGCCGCGGGCATCCTGATCGCGCGCGAGGCGGGCGCGTTTGTGGAGCCGATCCGGGAGGATCAATCGCTTTTGGAAGACGGCCATTTGATCTGTGGCACGGAGGCGATTTTTGAGCCGTTCGCCAAGGTCATCCGCACCCGCGACTGACGGGCCGGGGGCGCCGCCCCTCCTCAAGCCTGACGGCTTTCCTCGCAGCGTTACCTTGCGTAGCCGCGGTCGTAGATGACCTGTTGCGCGATCCCTGCGGTGGCGAGGTAGATTGACGTCAGCATCACGACGGTGGTCAGCACCGGGTTTGGCGCGAAGCCCGTCCAGGCGGCAAAGGCGATGGCGGCGACCCACAGGATTGCGACGGGCAGCGATATGAGGCGCCAGCGCGCGGTGCGCACGGGGTGGACGAATTTCAGGTTCAGGAATTGTGCGGCCGCGAGCGCCAGCACCAGCGCCAGGATCACCCACCAGGGCGGCTCGATCACCAGCATCGCTAGGGCGACCATGTTCCAGCAGCCGGGGAAGCCCCGGAATGATTTGTCCGCCGTCTTCATACGCGTGTCCGCGAAGTAGAGCGATGAGGCGAAGGGGATCAGCAGCACCACGAGCCAGCCGGACCAGCCGGGCATCAGGCCCGAGCCATAGAGCGCGTAGGCGGGGATCATCACGTAGGTGAGGAAGTCGATGATCAGGTCCAGAAGCACGCCGTCGATCACCGGGGCGTTCGTGGTGACGTCATAGCGGCGCGCGAGGGGGCCGTCGATGCCGTCGACGATGAAGGCGATTGTCAGCCAGATCGTCATCATCGCCCAGTCCTGCTGGGCGGCCTCCAAAAGGGCCAGCATGGCAAGCGAGGCACCGGCGGCGGTGAAGAGATGGACGGAGTAGGCTCTGAAACGCATGACCGCCGGGATGCCTGTTAACTGTGCGATTTGCAACAGGTCTGTGACAGGCGGTCTTGCGCCGAGGGGGCGGTGCCCGGACGGCGGGAGGGCGGTGTGGCGCGGTGCGCTAGGACTTCGGTCCGAGTTGCTCGCCCACGAGAACCCAGCGCTCACCCTCGCGGGCCAGTACCGCCGTGCCGCGTCCGGATCCGGACGCGGCTTTGCCGTTGATCACCCCGGTCCAGGAGAAATCGAACATGTAGGCTGCAAAATCCAGCGTTTCTGAAAGCCAGTGGACGTTCTGGACCCGGAAAGTCTCGTTCTGGATCGAGGCGAAGTTGCGCTCGTAGGCGGTGCGGATGGCGTGTTCGCCCGCATGAATTGATCCGTTGGAGAACACGACGCTGGCGTCATCGCTGATCAACGGGGCGACCACGGACCAGTCCTGGGTTCCTAGGGCGGATTCGTAGTGTCTGATGAAATCTCTGGGCGTCATGATGGTGTTCCCTAACGAAACCTGAGGGGCTCAATTCTACATCTTTTGCTGCTGAAAGGGAGCCGGGGACTGCCCGCCTATAGGTGAAAGCCGATTGGTGGGGCCTTCAGGTGGGAAAGATGCGGGCAGGGGCCCGCGTCAGAAATCTTGCGGATCGCAACGGCGCAGTCGGGTGCTTACGCCTTGGGATGCGCGGCGTTGTAGACCTCCATCAGGCGCGCGGTGTCGACGGCGGTATAGGCTTGGGTGGTCGACAGCGAGGCGTGGCCCAGAAGCTCTTGGATCGCGCGGAGGTCGCCGCCTGCGTCCAGGAGATGCGTCGCGAAGGAGTGGCGCATGGCATGGGGGGTGGCGCTGGCGGGCAGGCCAAGCTGCATCCGGGTTTTCTCCATCACCTTTGCCACGGCGCGGGGGCCGAGGGCGCCGCCACGGATGGCGCGGAACAGCGGCGTGCCGGGCGCGAGGTCATGGGGGCAGAGGCGCGCGTAGCGGGCGCAGGCCTCGATCGCGGCGGGCAGGACCGGAACCTCGCGTTCCTTGCCGCCCTTGCCCGTGATGCGCAGGACTTGCGGCAGCGCGGCGTGACGGGCGTCGAGGCCAAGCGCCTCGGAAATCCGCAAGCCGCAGCCGTAGAGCAGGGTGACCACGGCCATGTCGCGGGCCTGTACCCAATCGCGATCATCCTGGTCGGCGACGCCCGCGATCATGTCTTTTGCGCCGCCCTCCGACAGGGGGCGGGGCAAGCGGCGGATGTGTTTGGGGGCGCGCATCGACAGCACGGGCGTGGCGTCAAAGCCATCCCGCACGGCCCACCATTTGTAGAACGCTTTCACGGCTGACAGGCGACGGGCGAGCGACCGTGCGCCCACATCGCGGGCGCGTTGGGACGCCATCCACGCGCGTAAATCGCGCGTTTGCAAGCCCCGCAACCCGTCCGGGCCGGGCGCGCCGCCCAGGTGCGCGGCTTGGAAGGTCAGGAACTCGGTCACATCGGCGCCGTACGCCGTCAACGTCGCCTCTGCCCGCCCGCGCACGCCGCGCAGGTGGGTAAGCCAGTCTTGAAGAAGGTCCCGGACGGCTGGGGTCAGGGACAGCGACATCAGTCGAGCCAGCCGCGCATCAACCGCTCGAACACGCCCGCAAAGAAGGTCAACAGATCGGTGCCCTGGGAGGGGCGGAACTGGTGCGGGTCTTCTGCGCCCATGACCAGAAGCCCGGGCAGGCGCCCTTCGCCGAGGTCGAGCGTCAAGCAGGCCTCCGAATGGATCCAGCGGGAGGCTTCGCCGAAAATACGCTCCGCATCGCCGCCCACCTGGCGCAGGCTGACCTGCCTGTGGGGCACGTCGCGCCCGCCGGTCACATAGTCTTTCACGAAGCCCGGTGCGACGACGGTCAGCACGTCTTCCAGCTTTTGCACCTTGGGGGCTTCCGTCTCGGTCGCCTCCGCGCTTTCCAGCACCAGGCGCACGCGGTCGACGCGCAAGATGCCAGCCACATCGGTGCCGAGGGTGGTCAGGAATTCGGTGAATTCCTTGGCGTCGAGCATCCGAATGATCGAGCGGTGGATCTGGTTGGTGCCAGCCAGGTTTTCATAGGCGGCGGCGATGACCGAGCGGTGGGTATCTTCCAGCCGGTCGAGCCGGTTTTGCAGCCGCTCCATCGCGATGCCGCGCATGTCGACGATGTTGCCGCCCATCTGGCGATCATTGGCGGCGATCAGCGCACGCATCAGATCGCGGTCTTCAAGGATCAGCTCTGGGTCGGCCAGGGCGCGGTCACGCCAGTCCATTTCGGGGCTGTTTTCAAGGGAATCGAGCGGGGCTCCCGCCTCGGTGCTGCTCATCGTCACTGCCTCAACTTTTTTATCGTTGAGAGGCGCATAGCATATAAGGGCCGGAGCGGGCTAGAAATTTTGCCGTTCAGGCGGAAGAGAGGCCGGGGGCCAGTGGTATTGATGTCTCAAACCGGCAGGGGAAGAGGGTGTCATCCTCGCGGCCCATCCACGCCAGAAGCTGCGGCCGGGCGCTGGTGTCGCACCACCCGAGCGGCGTCTGCCAGTAGACCCGCGCGATGGCGTCGGTGCTGTCTGCGTTGACCTCGAAGACGGATGCGATGGTGTCCCCGCTCGGCAGATGGGACGTCCCGCCCACCAGCCAGAGGCCCGTTTCGATCACCGCGGGCGTCTTAAGGCGGTGCACGCCATCCGCGCCGACGGAAATCGCAAAGGTGGGCGAGGCGGTGAGCAGGTTGAACTGCTTGACTGCCTCGGCGTCCAGCGTGTCAGACAATGCTCTGCCCGGTTTTGGCCCAATCGGCCATGAACGCGTCCAGGCCCTTGTCGGTCAGCACGTGGCTGGCCATCGCCTTGATCACGCCGGGAGGCGCGGTGGCGACATCGGCGCCGATCAGCGCGGCGTCCTTCATGTGGTTGGCCGAGCGGATGGAGGCCACGAGGATTTCGGTGTCGAAGGAGTAATTGTCGTAGATCTGGCGGATTTCCGCGATCAGATCCATGCCGTCGATGTTGATATCATCCAGTCGCCCGACGAAGGGAGAGATGAACGTCGCCCCCGCCTTGGCCGCCAGAAGCGCCTGGTTGGCCGAGAAGCAGAGCGTCACGTTGACCATGCGGCCCTCGCCCGACAGCACCTTGCAGGCCTGAAGACCGGCCCAGGTGAGCGGCACCTTGATGGTGATGTTCTCGGCGATCTTGGCCAGCTCGCGCCCTTCGTTGATCATGCCGTCCGCGTCCAGCGCGACGGTCTCGGCGGACACAGGCCCGCCGACCAGCTCACAGATCTCAGCCGTGACTTCCTTGATGTCGCGGCCCGATTTCATGATCAGCGACGGGTTGGTCGTGACGCCATCCACCATGCCAAGCTCATGCAGCTCACGGATCGCATCAATATCGGCAGTATCCACAAAGAATTTCATCGGCGAGGTTCCTTTCGGGGAGATATCGTGATGGTTTGGCGCAGGCATATCGCTTGTTAGCGCTAACGGAAACCCCCTAAAGGGACCTTGATCCGCAAAGAGGCCTTGATGGACGAGCATTTCGACGAAGGCGATCTGGTGGGGGTTCTGACGGCAGAGCCCCTGGACCGCGTGCTCGACTACAAGGCACCGGCGGGAGGGTGCTGGCTGGGGGCGTTTGTGGAGGTGCCGCTGGGTCCGCGCAAGGTTCTGGGCGTGGTCTGGGGGCCGGGGCGCGGCGATTGGGACATCGCCAAGGTGCGCCGCGTCAACCGGGTGCTGGACGTGGCGCCGATGCGCGCGGAGATGCGGGAATTTCTGGAGAAAGCGGGGGCTTACACGCTGACGCCGATGTCGCTGATGCTGCGGTTGGCGACCCGGGCGCCGGGGCTCAGCGATCCGCCATCGATGCGCAAGGTTTACCGGTTGGGGCAGGGGACGCCGGACCGGGTGACCCCCGCCCGGACCCGCGTGATCGAGACGTTGGTGGAATACGGCGGGCTTGGGTTCACGCTGAAAGAGCTGAGCGAATTGGCGGGCGTCACCTCGTCGGTCGTCAAAGGCTTGGCGAAGCAGGGTGTGGTGGAAGAGGCCGACACGCCGCGCGACGCGCCGTATCTGACGCTGGACCCGGGCTTGCCGGGAAAGGAGCTGACGGCGGACCAGGCCGTGGCAGCGGGGCGCCTGCAAGAGGGGTTGCGGGCGCGGCGCTACGGGACGGTCTTGCTGAAGGGCGTGACGGGGTCCGGCAAGACAGAGGTCTACCTGGAAGCGGTCGCCGAATGCTTGCGCCAGGGGCGGCAGGCGTTGGTGCTTTTGCCGGAGATCGCGCTGACGTCTGAGTTTCTGACCCGCGTCAAGGCGCGGTTCGGCGCGGACCCGGCGGAGTGGCATTCGGGCGTGACCATGACCGAGCGCCGCCGCTGCTGGCGGATGGTCGGCGTGGGCGAGGCGCAGCTGGTCGTCGGCGCGCGCTCTGCCCTGTTCCTGCCCTACCGGGACCTCGGCCTGATCGTCGTCGATGAGGAACACGACACCTCCTACAAGCAGGACGAGGGGGCGAGTTACAACGCCCGCGATATGGCCGTTCTGCGCGCCTCGCTGAATGATGCGCAGGTGGTGCTGGCCTCGGCCACGCCCTCGCTGGAGACCTGGGCCAACACGCAGGCGGGCAAGTACACGCGGCTCGATCTGGTGTCGCGGTTCGGGCCGCAAGACCTGCCGGATATGGCGTCGATCGACATGCGGGTGGAGGATCTGCCGGGCTCGGCCTGGTTGTCGCCCACGTTGCAAAGCGCCGTCGGCGCGCGGTTGCAGGCGGCGGAGCAGGCGCTCTTGTTCCTCAACCGTCGCGGCTACGCGCCGGTCACCCTGTGCCGGGCCTGCGGAGAGATGGTCGGCTGCGATCACTGCGACGCGCGCATGGTCGAGCACCGTTTTCAGAAGCGCCTGATCTGCCATCAATGCGGCGAAACGAAACCGCTGCCGGAGGCCTGTCCATCCTGCGGGGTGGAAGGCAAAATGGCCGCCGTCGGCCCGGGGGTGGAGCGGATCGCGGAGGAGGCGGCGCTGGCTTTCCCGGACGCGAAAACGGCGATCCTGTCGTCGGACCTCTTCGGGTCTGCGCGCGCACTGAAGCAACAGATTGAAGAGCTGGCCCACGGCGACACCGACCTGATCATCGGCACGCAACTGGTGGCCAAAGGGCACAACTTTCCGCGCCTGACCCTGGTGGGCGTGGTGGACGCGGACCTGGGCCTGCAAGGCAGCGATCTGCGCGCGGCGGAACGGACGTTTCAATTGATGCGGCAGGTCGCAGGCCGTGCGGGGCGCGCGGACAAGCCGGGCCAAGCGCTGTTGCAGACGTTCCAGCCCGATCACCCGGTGATCCGCGCGATCCTGTCGGGCGATGAAGAAGGCTTCTGGCGCACGGAAGCGGCGGAGCGCGAGGCGGCGGGGATGCCGCCTTACGGGCGGCTGGCCGGGGTGATAATTTCCAGCACCGAAGCCGCCGCCGCCTTTGACCTCGGCACCCATCTGGCGCGCAACGACGGCCCGATCCGGGAGGCGGGCGGCGTGGTCTACGGCCCTGCGCCCGCACCCATCGCGCGGGTGCGCGGCCGCCACCGGGTGCGGCTTCTGGTCAAGGCGCCTAAGGGCGTCGCGCTGCAACCGGCCCTAAGCCGTTGGATCCATGGCCTAAAGCTGCCCGGCCATCTGCGGCTATCCATCGACATCGACCCGCAAAACTTCTTCTGAAAGCGGTTCCCCCGCCCGCACCTGCGCGCTAGAACCCCTGAACAATCAGATCTTCGGAAGCGCCTGACATGACCGCCCCCATTCGCCCGCAACCCGGCATCCTCGACATCGCCCTGTACCAGGGCGGGGCCTCCAAGATCGCGGGCCATGCGGATCCGTTGAAGCTGTCGTCCAATGAGAATCCCTTTGGGCCCTCGCCCGCTGCCGTTCAGGCCATGGCCGAGGCGGTGGCGGATGCGCATCGCTATCCCGCCACGGACCACGCGGATCTGCGCCGCGCGATTGCCGACGTCCACGGGCTGGCGGCGGATAACATCATCTGCGGTGTCGGCAGTGATGAAATCATCCACTTCCTCTGCCAATGCTACGCCGGTCCCGGCGACGAGGTGCTGTATACCCAGCATGGGTTCGGCATGTACCCGATTGCTGCGAAGGCCGCGGGCGCGACGCCCGTGCAAGTGGCCGAGGTCGCGCGTCACGTCGACGTGGACACCCTCATCGCGGGCATCACTGACAAAACGCGGCTGATCTTCATCGCCAACCCTTCCAACCCCTGCGCCACGATGATCGAAAGCGGTGAGATCACGCGGCTGGCGGACGCGCTGCCGGATCAATGCCTGTTGATCCTGGACGGCGCTTATGTGGAGTTTGCCGAAGGCTATGATGGCAGCAAGGCGCTGGTGGAGGCGCGCGAGAATGTGGTGATGACGCGCACGTTTTCGAAGGTCTACGGCCTGGGCGGCCTGCGGGTCGGCTACGGTTACGGCCCGCGCCATGTGATCGACACGCTGAACCGGATCCGGGGGCCGTTCAACCTGTCTGCCGTCGCTTTGGCGGGCGCGGAGGCGGCGGTGCGCGACGTGGATTGGGTGGCGGAATGCCTGGCGGTGAACGCAGACGAGCGGGCACGCCTGGCGGGTGGATTGCGGCAGTTGGGCCTGGCCTGTGACGACAGTTTCGCCAATTTCGTCCTTGCGCGCTTTGCAGATGAAGCCGCCGCCGACGCCGCCGATGCGCATTTGAAAGCGGACGGCATCATCGTGCGGGCGCCCAAATCCTACGGCTTGCCCGATTGCTTGCGGATCACGGTGGGACGCCCCGAGGACAACAGCCGCGTCCTCGCCTCGCTGACCGCCTTGGTGGCGGCGTGAGCGTGCTTTACAAGCGCGTTGCCCTGATCGGCCTGGGCCTGATCGCGGGCTCCATGGCCCATGCGATGCGGCGCGGTGGCTTGGCGGGTGAGATTGTTGGCACCGCGCGTTCAGCCGAGACGCGGGCGGTCGCGGCGGAGATCAACCTTTGTGATCGGATCACCGATACGACCGCAGAGGCCGTGGCGGGCGCGGATTTGGTCGTGCTGGCCGTGCCGGTGGGCGCGATGGCGGCGGTGGCGGTAGAGATCGCGCCGCATCTGGCGGCGGGCGCGACGGTGACAGACGTCGGCTCCGTCAAGCGCGAGGTGATCGCGCAGGTCGGCCCGCATCTGCCGGATTACGTGGATTTCGTGCCGGGCCACCCGCTGGCAGGCACCGAGCATTCCGGGCCACGCTCTGGCTTCGCAGAGCTGTTCGACAACCGCTACACCCTGCTGACGCCGACCGATGGCGCTGATCCCGCCGCCACCGCACGGTTGAAAAACCTGTGGATTGGCTGTGGAGCGCTTGTGGAGGAAATGGACCCGGATCACCATGACCTGGTCCTTGCGGTCACCTCCCACACGCCGCACCTGATCGCCTACACGATGGTGGGGGTGGCCGATGACCTGCGCCGCGTGACCGATAGTGAGGTGATCAAATATTCGGCGGCGGGCTTTCGGGATTTCACCCGCATCGCGGCCTCGGACCCGACGATGTGGCGCGACGTGTTCCTGTCCAACAAGGACGCCACGCTTGAAATTCTGGGGCGGTTCACGGAAGAATTGTTCGCATTGCAACGGGCGATCCGGACCGGTGACGGGGCGCATTTGCATGATTATTTCACCCGCACCCGTGCCATCCGGCGGGGCATCATCGAGGCGGGCCAAGACACCGACGCGCCGAACTTCGGGCGCGCGGCGGGGACGAAGGGAGACACGCCATGAAGCTGCGCGCAGGCCTATGCATTGCAGCCCTTGCCGTTGCCGTGCCGGTCAGCGTGCTTGGTCAGGCGCCCGAGATCCGCATCATCTCGGCCACCGCGCTGGCGCCGGGGGAGTCTCTGCGCCCCGTCGCGCGGCCCGGTGGAACGCCCGTGCCCTCCAGCGTCAGCCCCGGCGCGATTGGCGCGGCGGTTGGGGAAGCCATCGGTGCGGCTCCGGCGGCTGAAGCGCCGGCCCCGGCGCGCCCCCGGGGCCTTGCCGCCTTGTTCAGGCCGCGCGGCGAGACGCCCGCCGCCTCGGGCGCTGTGGGTGGTGGGTCGTCGCTCGCCATTGCACAATCCCTGCGCCCGGAATTGCGCCCCAGCGGCCTGGAAGAGCGGGTGCGCGCGGCGGCAACGCGCAACATCCCGTCCGCCGTGGCGCAGCCGGGCCGGAACACGGGCACGCTTTGCGGGGTTGTTGGGCTGCAGGGGGAAGAGATCGCCCCGGTCACGGGCCGGATCAATGGCTGTGGCATCCCCAGTGCCGTGCGGCTGCGGACGGTGCACGGGATCACTCTGACGTCGCCCGCGACGATCAACTGCACGACGGCGCAATCGCTGAGCCAATGGGTGCTGGATGCCGAGGATATCATCGGCAACACCGGGGGCGGCATGGCCAACCTGCGCGTCGTGGCCTCTTACGCGTGCCGCACGCGCAATTCGCGCGCAGGCGCGCGGCTGTCGGAACATGCGACGGGCA
Organism: Gymnodinialimonas sp.; assembly: GCF_059726805.1. Lineage (NCBI taxonomy): Bacteria > Pseudomonadati > Pseudomonadota > Alphaproteobacteria > Rhodobacterales > Paracoccaceae > Gymnodinialimonas > Gymnodinialimonas sp. The sequence continues at coordinate 3,867,791 of NZ_AP041059.1, read as the reverse complement.
ATGCCGTCGACATTGCCGGGATCGGGCTGCGCAATGGCAACGAACTCAGCGTGTTGAGCGATTGGCGCAGCGGCAATTCATCGATCATGCGGGGCCTGCATCAGGCCGCTTGCGGCACCTTCGGGACGGTCCTGGGGCCGGAATCCGACCGGTTCCACCAGGATCACTTCCACTTCGACGTGGCCTCTTACCGCTCAGGCGCCTACTGCCGCTGACGCGCCCTGGCTACCGCAGGCGCAGGCTGGGGGCCGGGCCGATGGGCAGCGGGCCCAAAAACACCCGCCCGTTGGAAAACGACAGCGTCGCGTCGATGTTCTCTGCGCTGCCCGAGAGGCCTGCCAGCACCTCCAACATCGCCTCTGCCGTGCCGCGCAGCCGTTCCGGCACCATGCCCGCGTTGCTGGCCAGATCCACCATCGCGCGCCAGTTCTCGGCGCGCACGGAAAGCTCTCCTTCCGGGACACCACCGGCGGTGACGTTCAGATCGCCCGTGGCCCGGAACAGCATGTCGCCCCAACGCAGGCTTAGCTCATCGATCTGCAGATCGGTGAATTGCGGGCGGGCGACCTCAATCGCGTCCATGTCCCACGGCGCATCGAAGGTCGCCGTCGCGCGCACCTCGGCCCGGTCCATGATCGCGGGCAGCACGCCTGCGGGGTCCAACCGGGTGCGCCAAGCCTCGGGCGGGGCCATCTGGGTGGCGAGCGCGAAAATGTCGTAGGTCGTCTCGGTATTTTCCACCCGTTGCAAGATCAGGCTGCCCTGCTCCCATTGGGTCTGCCACCCCTCGCTTGAAGTCACCAACAACGGCCCGGTGTCGGCCTGCGCGTAATCGAGCGCGAAGCGGTTGGTTGGCTGCACGTCCAGGGCGGCAAGCAGGTGCAGGCCCTCCACGTCCAGATCCGACACGGTCAACCTCTCGAACGGAGAGGCGATGGTCTGAACCGCGGGCCAGCGCGCCTCGATCCGGTCCAGGCGCAAGACGTCCTGGCGGAACTCCAGCGACGCCACGGACCACGCGAGGCCGGTTTCCGGGTCCGCCAGTTCCAGGTCGCGCAATTCCGTCACGAATTGTAGCGGGAAGCCCCCGACCGCGATGTCAGAGGCCTCGGCCACCCAGCCGTCGGCCTGGCGATCCTCAAGCCAGCGGGTCGCGGCGGTTTGCGAAATCATGGCGCCCACGCCCCAGGCAATGCCGCCCAAGGCCGCCACCGCAACAATCCCGATCAAAAGCCGCTTCATCGCTCTCCCCTTCTGTCCCTCTATCGCCTATAGCGGCGGGGTACGACAAGGACGACCCGATGACAGCACCGCTTTGGATTTTTGGCTATGGCTCGCTTCTGTGGGATCCCGGCTTTCCCGTGGCCGAGACCCGCATCGCGCGGCTGGCGGATTGGCATCGGTCGTTTTGCATGTCCTCGATCCACCACCGCGGGACCGAGACGGATCCGGGCCTTGTCCTGGCGCTCGACGCCCTGGAAGGGGCCTGCTGCGATGGCCTGGCCCTGCGGGCGGAGCCGGGGACCGAGGATGCGACGATTGCCTACTTGCGGGAACGCGAGTTGATCTCCTCGGCCTATATCGAGACGCGCACAACGGTGTCGTTCCACGATGGCGGCACCCAGGGCGACGTGCTGACCTACGTGATCAACCCCAACCACGTGCAATACTGCCAGCACCCGTTGGAGGACCAGGCCCGCATCATCGCAGGCGCCGTTGGCGGGCGCGGGCCGAACGATGAATATCTCTACAACACTGCCGCACACTTGAGCGAACTGGGCATCGGCGATGCCGATCTGGAGGCGCTTGTGTCCATGGTCCGCGCCCTGAAAGCAGCCCCCTAAGGCTTTTGTTGGCGTGACGGCCCGCAACCGTGTATGGTCGCGCCAGACAAGTCAAAAGAGCGGTTGAGACAAACCCCATGGCGAGCAGCAGAGAGGGCGCAGGCGCGGCCCGATTCACACGACCCACGCAGCAGATCGTTCTGATGCTGATCATCCTTGCACTGGTGGTGACTGGGGGCGTTTTGGTGTGGCCCCGGGTCCAGGATGTGTTCCTGACCTCGCCCTATCTGAACGGCACCATCGGCCTCGTCTTCGTGGTAGGCGTCTTCGCGACCTTCTTTCAGGTGATCCAGCTGTTCTCTTCCGTTGCCTGGATCGAGCAATTGGCCGGCGGCGCTCAGGCGGACGCGGACGAGAGGCCGCCGCGTCTTCTGGCGGCAATCTCGGGCGTGGCGCGGTTGCGGGGCGGGCGCGTTCAGGTGACGCCCGCGTCGGCGAAATCGGTGCTCGACAGTGTTGGCGCGCGGATGGAAGAAAGCCGCGACATCACGCGGTATATCGCCAACCTGCTGATTTTCCTGGGCCTTTTGGGCACGTTCTTTGGCCTCGCCACGACGGTTCCGGCGGTGGTGGAAACCATCCGCTCACTGCAACCGACCGAGGGGGAAGAGGGTTTGGCGGTCTTCGGGCGCCTGATGGACGGCCTTGATGACCAGCTTGGCGGCATGGGAACGGCGTTTGCCTCCTCCCTTCTGGGTCTTGCCGGATCGCTGGTCGTGGGCCTGTTGGAGCTTTACGCGGGCCACGGGCAGAACCGGTTCTACCGCGAGTTGGAAGAATGGCTCGCGTCGATCACCCGGGTGTCGTTCTCGGGCGATGGGGACGGGGCGATTGACAAGGCGGCGATTGCGACCGTGCTCGACCACATGGTCGACCAGATGGATACGCTGCAATCGCTGTTTGCACAGTCCGAGACACGCCGCGCGGCCACCGAACAACGGGTGCTGACCCTGGCGCAAAGCATCGAAGGGTTGACCGAGCGCCTGGGGCCGGGGCAGGTCTCGGCCACCGAACGGCTGGCGACGGCGCAGGACCGTTTGGCCGCGGCCTTGGACGGCATGGCCGCCGAGCAGGGTCTGGATGACGAATCCCGCAACCGCTTACGCTCCATCGACGTGCAATTGTTCAAGATGGCCGAGGAAATCGGCACCAACCGCGACGCCGAAGTCATGGGGCTGCGGGGCGACATGGCGCAATTGACCGAGGCGTTGCAAGCCCTGACCCAGGCCGCCCGCGCGCCCGCCGAGGCCCGCGCGCGGCAACGCGGGGACGGCTAGGCGATGGCCTTTCACCGCAAAGCGAAACAGGGCATGTCCGGGGCGATCTGGCCCGGTTTCGTGGACGCAATCACCGCGCTGTTGATGGTGATGATCTTCGTGCTGACCATCTTCATGGTCATGCAATACGTGCTGTCCGAAGAGATCAGCACCCAGGATGATGAGCTGAATTCCCTGACCGCGCAGGTCAACCAACTGGCCCAGGCCCTGGGTCTGGAAGAGGCCCGCGCCGGGCAGCTGGAGGCGCGGGTTGCGACGCTGTCTGGCTCCCTATCCGCCGCCGAAGAACAGGCCGCCGCGCAGGAGGCCTTGATCGCCACGCTGACGGCGGAAAGTGCGGCGCAATCGGCGCGGATTGTCGCCTTCGAAGAGCAGGTCGCGGGGCTTTTGGCGCAAAACTCGGAACTGGCTTCGGGGCGGGCCGAGACCGAGGCGGAATTGGCCGAGGCCCTGACCGAGGCGGAGGCGTTGAACCTGGCGCTGGCCACCGCGCGGTCCGAGATTGATGAAGCGTCCGAGGCGGCGCGTTTGGCCGCCGCGCGTCGCGAGGCGCTGGAGGCGTTGATCGCAGATCTTGAGGCGGACGGCGCGGCGCGGGACGCGTCGCTGTCCGATGCCTTGGCGGCGCTGGCGGCATCGTCCACCGAACTGGAGGCGCGCCAGACCGCGCTGACCCAGGCTTTGACGGCTCTGGCCCAGGCCGAGACCCGTAACGCGCAGCTGGCGGGCAATTTGATTGAGCGCGATCAATCCCTGACCGCGGCCCTGGCGGCTTTGGCCAGCGGGGATGCCCGCGCGGAAGAACTCCTCTCGCGACTTCAAGGGGTTGAAGCAGAATTGACCGAGGCAGAGGCCGCCAGCCTTGCAGAGGCAGCGGCGGCAGAGGCCTTGAGGGTGCGCTTGGCCGAGGTCGAAACGGCGCTGTCTGAGGAAGAGGCCGCGCGTCTGGCGGAACTCGCCGCAGCCGAAGCGCTTCGCGCCCGTTTGGGTGACGTGGAGGCGGCGCTGTCGGAAGAGGAAGCCGCGCGCCTGGCCGAAGCGGCGGCGGCGGCGGCCTTGCGCACGCAACTCGACGCCACGAGTGCCGCCCTGTCGGAAGAGGAAGCCGCCCGCCTGGCCGAGGCGGCGGCGGCAGAAGCCCTACGGCGGCGTTTGCAAGACGCCGACGCGGAACTGACCGCGATGTCGCTGGCCCTGGAAGAGCAGCGTCAAAGGGCCGAGGAAACGCTGACCCTGCTCGCCGCCGCCGATGCCGCGCGCGAGGATCTTGCGACGCGGCTTGCCGGGGCCGTGGCCCGGGCCGAAAGCGGCCAGGGGGAGGCGGCGTCGCTCGCCGACGCCCTTGCCGCGGCCGAGTTGGAACTGGAGCGCGCAACGGCGGCACTTTCCACGCAATCCGGCGAACTTACTGAACTGGAACAACAATTGGCCCTCGTCCTCTCTCGGCTGGAAAGCGCAGAGGCCAGCGCAGCCGCGCGTCTGGCCGAGTTGGAAGCTACGATTGCGGCCTCTGAGCAGCAGGCCTCGGAAGCCGCCGCCGTCACCGCAGAACTATCGGTGCTGGAGGCGCAACTGGCCGCCGCCCTCGCCGCGCGGCAAACGACAGATGCCGCGCTGGCGGAAGCCTTGTCGGAGGCGGACACCCGCGCCACGTTGCTGGCCCAGGCCAATGCGGAGTTGGAACGGGCCGAGGCGCAATCGGCGGAATCGGCCCGGCAGGTGACCCTCTTGAACGAGCAGGTCGCCGCGTTGCGGGCGCAATTGGGCTCTTTGCAGTCGCTGCTCACCCTGTCGGAGGACCGCGATGAAGAGGCGCAGATCCAGATTCAGGCGCTGGGATCGCGGTTGAACACGGCGCTGGCGCAACTGGCGGCGGAGGCCAGCGCGCGGGCCGAACTGGAGGCCGCCGAGGTCGAGCGGCTGGCGGCAGAAGCGCAGGAATTGGAGCGCTACCGCTCGGAGTTCTTCGGACGTTTGCGGGAGTTGCTGGAGGGCCGCGAAGGGGTCCGGATCGAGGGGGATCGCTTCGTCTTCTCCTCGGAAGTGCTGTTCGAGGTCGGCTCGGCCGACCTGGCGGCGGAGGGCTTGGCCCAGATCGAAAACGTGGCGGAGCTGCTGTTGGAGATCGCCGAAGACATCCCCGAGGCCATCGATTGGATCATCCGCGTGGACGGCCACACCGACGACCAGCAACTGCGCGTCGGCGCGACTTTCGCCAACAATTGGGAGCTGAGCCAGGCGCGCGCGCTGGCGGTGGTGCTTTACATGAGCGAAGAATTGGGGATCCCGCCGCGCCGCTTGGCGGCAACGGGGTTTGGCGAGCATCGCCCGATTGCCCCTAACGATACGGATGAGGGCCAGGCCGCAAACCGGCGCATCGAGTTGAAGCTGACCGAGCGCTAACGCACTGAAATAACGGTCGTTTCCTCATCCAGCAGAACACCGTCGCGGGTGAGGGCGATCCTGCCCCTGTAGTCCCCCGCCGGCAGCGCATTGCGGATGCGGCGCCCGGTGGCGCGGAAAAGCTGTGCTTGGGTACGCTCAAGCGTGATTTCCTGGGTGTGATAGACGGCGCCCTCTGGGTCTGTGATCGTGGCACTCACCACGTCACCCGCGCGCCCCCCATGGAAAAACCCCCAGAGAACAATGGCTTCTCCGGTCGCCGATAGCGTTTCAGCATCGGCAGTTCCGGCTTGGATGGCCTCATAGGTTGGAATGGCCGGGGCGAAACCGGTGCTCAGGATGCCACCGGGCGGGACGGGGATGTCATCGGTCCAAAGCGTGGTCTCAACTGGGCCGCACGTCTCGGCGCCCGCAGGCGCGAAGGGGTCGACGACGGCGCCATCTTGGCGGACAGTCATGTGCAGATGCGGGAACTCCGTGTTGCCGGAAAATCCCATGGTTCCAATTGGTTGGCCTGTCGTGACATCCTCCCCCTGCGCCACGGAAACAGAGCCCTGCGCCAGGTGGCAATACTGGGTCTGCCAGCCGTTTTCGTGTTCGATCAGTACACCATTGCCGCAGTCCTGACCCTCGGGGAAGCCGCCGATGCCGGTATCAGGCACCGAGTTGCGGGTCCCAAGCACACGACCCGGCGCGGCGGCAAGGATGGGGACGCCACGCGCCAGCGCTTCCATATCCGGGACGCGGATGTCTGTGCCTTGGTGGCCGTCGTAACTCATGGGGCCACAAAGGAAATCTTGCGCGCCGGGGCCGGGGTCATGGTCCACGAGTTGTTGGATCATGCAGGTCTCACCCAACGCGCAATCGACGGGAAAAGCGAGAAACGGGGCCTCTTGCGCGGTGGCGGCGGTGGGTGTGAGGAGCAGAAGAAACAACGTGCGCATGGGGGGGCCTTTTGAGACGATTAGAAAGCTTCATCAGATATCTAACGCGTTTCAATTGGCAGTGCCGGTGTTTCCTCGCCGCGAAATGGGCGACGATGCGCCGGGCGGGCACGAAAAAGGGCCGGGGAAGATCTCCCCGGCCCGTTTCCAAATCGCATTAGCATTGCGCGATCAATCGGCGGTCAGAAGCGGAGGCTTCTTCTTGGGCGAGAGGCGGGGGCTGCCGGCCTCTTCCACGCGCAGGTCGATCTTGCCGTCCTTGACGCCAACCTGGACGTTGCCGCCCTTGGCCAGCTTGCCGAACAGAAGCTCTTCCGCGAGGGGCTTTTTGATGTGCTCTTGGATCACGCGGCCCAAGGGACGCGCGCCCATGCGGTCGTCGTAGCCCTTGTCGGCCAGCCATTCGGCGGCAGGCTTGGTGAGCTCGATCGTGACGTTGCGGTCCATCAGTTGCGCTTCGAGTTGCAGCACGAACTTTTCGACCACCTGCAGGATCACATCCTTGGGCAGGGCGCCGAAGGAAATGACCGAGTCCAGACGGTTGCGGAACTCGGGCGTGAACGTCCGCTCAATCGCGGCGGTGTCCTCGCCTTCGCGACGGTCGCGGCCAAAGCCGATGGCCGCTTTCGACATCTCTGCCGCGCCCGCGTTGGAGGTCATGATCAACACCACATTGCGGAAATCGACGGAGCGACCGTTGTGATCGGTCAGCGTGCCGTGGTCCATCACCTGCAAAAGGATGTTGAAGACATCCGGGTGCGCTTTTTCGATCTCATCAAGCAGCAACACGCAGTGCGGGTGCTGGTCGATGCCGTCGGTCAGGAGGCCGCCCTGGTCAAAGCCCACGTAGCCCGGAGGCGCACCGATGAGGCGGGACACCGCGTGTTTCTCCATATACTCCGACATGTCGAAGCGGATCAGCTCCACGCCCAGGGTGTCGGCCAATTGCTTGGCGACCTCGGTCTTGCCCACACCGGTGGGACCGGCGAAGAGGTAGTTGCCGATGGGCTTCTCAGGCTCCCGCAGGCCGGCGCGGGCCAGCTTGATCGACGACGACAGCGCTTCAATCGCGGCATCCTGACCGAAGACGACGCGCTTGAGGGATACCTCAAGGTCTTTCAGCACCACGGCATCGTCCTTGGAGACGTTTTTCGGCGGGATGCGGGCGATCTTGGCGACCACATCTTCTACTTCCTTGGTGCCGATGGTCTTGCGACGCTTGCTTTCCACGACCAGGTGCTGCGCGGCACCGGCCTCATCGATCACGTCGATGGCAGAGTCCGGTAGTTTGCGGTCATTGATGTAGCGAGACGCCAACTCGACCGAGGTTTTGATCGCGTCGGCGGTGTATTTGACGCCGTGGTGATCCTCAAAATAGGGCTTGAGGCCCTTGAGGATCTTGACCGCGTCATCGACCGAGGGCTCGGCCACGTCGATCTTCTGGAAGCGCCGGGACAGGGCGCGGTCCTTTTCGAAGTGTTGGCGGAACTCCTTATACGTGGTGGAGCCCATGCAGCGCAGGCCGCCGCCTTGCAGCGCGGGCTTCAGGAGATTGGAGGCATCCATCGCGCCGCCCGAAGTCGCGCCCGCACCGATCACGGTGTGGATCTCATCGATGAAGAGGACGGCATCGGGGTGGTCTTCCAGCTCTTTCACGACGGCCTTCAGACGCTCTTCAAAGTCGCCGCGGTAACGGGTGCCGGCCAGAAGCGCGCCCATGTCGAGCGAGTAGATCGTGGCGTTTTGCAGCACCTCGGGCGTTTCGCCTTCGACGATTTTCTTGGCGAGACCCTCTGCGATGGCGGTCTTGCCGACGCCGGGATCGCCCACCAGAAGCGGGTTGTTCTTGCGACGGCGGCAAAGCACCTGGATGCACCGCTCCACCTCGGCCGAGCGGCCGATCAGGGGATCGACGTCGCCTTTCGTGGCCTTGGCGTTGAGGTCGACGCAATACTTGGAGAGGGCGGATTCCTTTTCCTCCCCCCCGGCGTCGTCCTGAATGCTGGGGGCTTCATTTTCCTCATCTTCCGCGCCGGTGACCGGGCGGGCTTCGCCGTAGGAGGGATCTTTGGCGACGCCGTGGGCGATGAAGTTGACGGCGTCATAGCGCGTCATGTCCTGTTCTTGCAGGAAATACGCGGCGTTACTTTCGCGTTCCGCGAAGATTGCGACCAGCACGTTGGCGCCCGTCACTTCGGTGCGGCCCGAGGACTGCACGTGGATCGCCGCCCGTTGGATGACGCGCTGGAAGGCGGCCGTGGGCACGGCTTCGGAGCCTTCAACGTCGGTTTCCAAGGTCGAGAGGTCATCATCGATGAACTTCGACAGTGTATCCCGCAGAACCTCGATATCGACGGAGCAGGCCTTCATGACCTTCTGCGCATCGGGTTCATCAATCAGTGCGAGAAGCAGGTGTTCCAGGGTCGCCAGTTCGTGACGACGCGCGTTGGCGTTTGCCAAGGCGGCGTGGATGGCCTGTTCCAGTGTGTTCGAAAAAGACGGCACGTGCGTGCTCCTTTCGTCTGCATCGAGGGGGGCAGCCCCTTACTCGATCGTGGCCTCATAAAGTTAAATTTTGCTTTCCACGCACAGGTTTCAAGCAAATTCGCATCAAGTGCCCGTGTTTTCCCCCGATGTGCGGGGTGCTCAAGCTTGAGCAGAAGGCTAAGCCCCTGACATCGCGGCTTTTTCGTGGTTAACGCTCAAAAGCTGTCTTTTTGAGCGCGGATGTGGGCAAAGACATCCACCGGCGCCGCGCCGGCCATGCCGAGCCCCTCGGCCACGGCTGCCAAATGGGCGCGCAAGAAGGGGTTGGTAGCCAATTCCTCGGCCAGGGTTGAGGGGACAGTGGGTTGATCCGCGCCCCGGGCAGCGGTGATCGCGGATACCCGTGAGATAAGGTCTGAATTGTCCGGTTCAATGGTTAACGCAAACCGCGCGTTTGCCGCCGTATACTCATGGCCCGAACAAACCAGCGTCTCGGGCGGGAGGGCCGCGAGTTTGCCGAGGCTCTCGTACATCTGGGCGGGGGTGCCCTCAAAGAGCCTGCCGCACCCCAGCGCCATCAGGCTGTCGGCGGTAAAGACCGCGCCCGCGCCGGGCACATAGAAGGAGAGGTGGTTGTCGCAATGGCCCGAGGTATCAAGCACCTCGACCCGCAGGGAGCCCACGTCAAACGCATCGCCCTCCGCCAAAGTCCTGTCGAGGGGGGGCAGACGCTCCGCATCGGCGCCGCAGCCCCAGACCTGCGCGCCGGTCTGCTTTGCCAGCGCCTCTACGTCTTTGATATGGTCCCAATGGTGGTGGGTGATCAGGATGGTCGACAGGGTCCAACCCCGCGCCGACAATTCGGCCTGGATCGGCCCGCCTTCGGGGACGTCGATGCAAACCGTCGTGCCGGTGTCACCGTCGTGCAGCAAAAAGGCGTAATTGTCCCTGAGGCAGGGGATGGTGATGATCTGCGGATCGGCCATGGTGTTCGCGCCTTTAGTGATTACTTTAGGTGAAAGCCTGCGCCGTTGTCTGGGCGTTTGCAACTCGGGAAGTCGGATGCATCTGGATGTCATAGACTTGCGCCAGTTCTATTACCGCACGCGTCTGGGGCGGATCGCCCAGAAGGCGGTGCGCGAACGGATGCTGGAGATGTGGCCGAGCGCGCGAGGGGAGACTGTAGTGGGGTTCGGCTTTGCGGTGCCGCTGATGCGGCCCTATCTGGCGGAGGCGAAGCGGGTCATCGGGGTGATGCCTGCCGAGCAGGGGGTGATGCCCTGGCCTGCGGGGTTGGACAATGTCTCGCTTCTGTGTCGCGAGGGCCTATGGCCGGTGCAGACGGGGCAGGCGGACAAGTTGATTTGCCTGCATGGGCTGGAGACATCCGAGCACCCGGCAAGCGTGTTGGACGAATGCCAACGGGTGCTGGCGCCCGGCGGGCGGGCGATGTTCATCGTGCCCAACCGGATGGGCCTATGGGCGCGGCGCGACGGGACGCCCTTTGGTTTTGGGCGGCCCTATTCGCTGGGTCAGCTGGAAGCGCAGCTGGAAGACTTCGACTTCATTCCCGAGCGCCACGCGGCGGCCTTGTTCGCGCCGCCCTCGCCCAAGGGGTTCTGGTTGAAATCGGCGGATATGGTGGAGCGGTTGGGCACCAAGCTGTCGCGCAACCGGGCGGGCGGGGTGATCCTGATCGAGGCGTCCAAGCGCATCCCGGCGCGCCGAAAGCCGGGCTTGGCCGAGCGGGTGCGCCGCCCGTTGCGGGTGCTGGAGGGCAGTCCGCAGCCCGCCGGGATCCAGGGCCGCGACCCTGCGTAATCGGTGCCCTGACGATTTTCGCACCATCGCGATGGGATTTGCCCATTTGCGCGGACATCCATCGGAGTGCGTCTCAACTGTCTATCGGATTTGTGGCGTTGTGCCGGGGCTTCTCCCCCACCCGGCGACCGGGGGCTGCCCTACGTGACAACATTGGCTGCCATGCTACTGGCCCGAGATCTTGGCGAATGGCATGAGGCCGCACATTCGCGCTGTCGCGGCGTATCGAGCATGACTCTGTGCGAAAATGAGAGGTACGAGCCCTGCTGAGCCCAAGAATCGCACGGATTAAGGTCTCAAAAATCGGGGGCAAACCGCCGCATCGCAGAAAAAACTCTGTAACCCTCTGAAATTACGTGAATTTCAACCAGAGCGGCGGCGATTGAGGATGGTTGCAGCATTCCAAACCCTCTGCTACACCGCGCTCGATTTACCGGGGAACGGGCGGACGTGGGCCGCTCTGACACGACACATTGGAACGGCATATCGGCTGCTCCAACACAAGTCGTGCAACTGAAAGGGTTGATGTGAGCGAATCTGCTTCAATCTCGACCGGCATCGCCGCGCGCTACGCGACCGCGATGTTTGAACTGGCCGAGGAGGCCAAGGCGCTTCCTGCATTGGAAAAAGACGTAGACGCGCTGGATGCGGCACTGGCGGAAAGCGCAGACCTGCGCGACTTGATCCATTCGCCGATCTATGGCCGCGATGAGGCATCTGCCGCCATCGGCGGTGTCGCGGACGCGATGAAGCTGCAAGCGATGACCGGCAACACGCTGCGCCTGATGGCCGACAAGCGCCGCCTGTTCGTGCTGCCTGCGCTGCTGTCCGAGCTGCGCGCGCGCATTGCCGATCACAAGGGCGAAGTGACCGCCGAAGTGACCTCGGCCAAGGCGCTGACGAAGACCCAATTGGACAAGCTGACGAAATCGCTCAAAGAGCAGGTCGGCAAGACCGTGAACGTGAAAGAGACCGTGGATGAGAGCATCATCGGCGGTCTTGTTGTAAAAATTGGCTCGAAGATGATCGATACGTCGGTCCGCTCCAAGCTGAACGCACTCCAGAATACCATGAAAGAGGTCGGATAATGGCTATCCAAGCAGCTGAGATTTCTCAGATCCTCAAAGACCAGATCAAGAGCTTTGGGCAGGACGCCCAGGTGGCAGAGGTTGGTCGGGTTCTGTCCGTGGGCGACGGTATTGCCCGCGTCTACGGCCTCGACAACGTGCAGGCCGGTGAGATGGTCGAATTCCCCGGCGGCATTCAGGGCATGGCCCTGAACCTGGAAGCCGACAACGTGGGTGTCGTGATCTTCGGCTCTGACCGGGACATTAAAGAAGGCGACACGGTCAAGCGCACGAACTCCATCGTGGACGTGCCTGCGGGCAACGAGATGCTGGGGCGTGTTGTGGACGGTCTGGGCAACCCGCTGGACGGCAAGGGCCCGATCAACGCGTCCGAGCGTCGGATCGCGGACAGCAAGGCACCCGGCATTATCCCGCGCAAGTCGGTGCACGAGCCGATGGCGACGGGCCTGAAAGCCATTGACGCGATGATCCCCGTTGGCCGTGGCCAGCGAGAGCTGATCATTGGCGACCGTCAGACGGGTAAGACCGCCGTGGCGCTGGACACCATCCTGAACCAGAAGTCGTACAACGATGCCGCGGGCGATGATGAGAGCAAGAAGCTCTATTGCATCTACGTGGCCGTCGGCCAGAAGCGTTCCACCGTGGCGCAGCTGGTGAAGAAGCTGGAAGAGACGGGTGCGATTGAATACACGACCGTCGTGGCCGCCACCGCCTCCGACCCCGCGCCGATGCAGTTCCTGGCACCCTATGCGGCGACCGCCATGGCGGAGTTCTTCCGCGACAACGGCCGCCACGCGCTGATCGTGTACGATGACCTGTCCAAGCAGGCCGTGTCTTACCGCCAGATGTCCCTGCTTCTGCGTCGCCCGCCGGGCCGTGAAGCCTATCCTGGCGACGTTTTCTACCTGCACTCCCGCCTGCTGGAGCGCTCCTCGAAGTTGAACGAGGACAATGGCGGCGGCTCCTTGACGGCGCTGCCCGTCATCGAGACCCAGGGCGGCGACGTGTCGGCGTTTATCCCGACCAACGTGATCTCCATCACCGACGGTCAGATCTTCCTCGAAACGGAACTGTTCTTCCAGGGCATCCGCCCCGCTGTGAACACCGGTCTGTCGGTGTCGCGTGTGGGTTCTTCGGCGCAAACCAAGGCGATGTCCTCGGTCGCAGGCCCGGTGAAGCTGTCGCTCGCCCAGTACCGTGAGATGGCCGCGTTCGCTCAGTTCGGCTCGGACCTCGACGCCTCCACCCAGCAGTTGCTGGCCCGTGGTGCCCGTCTGACCGAAATGATGAAACAGCCCCAGTATTCGCCGCTGACCAACGCCGAGATTGTCACGATGATCTTTGCGGGTACCAACGGCTTCCTGGACAAGCTGCCTGTGGGTGACGTGGGCCGCTTCGAGGAAGGTCTTCTGAACCACATGCGCGCCAACAAGTCGGACGTTCTGGATTGGATCACCAACGAAGATCCCAAGATCAAGGGTGATGCCGCCGACAAACTGAAGGCTGCTATCGAAGAATTCGCCGCCGATTTCGCGTAAGGGAGATTTGGCATGCCCAATCTCAAGGACCTAAAAAACCGGATCGCGTCGGTCAAATCGACCCGCAAGATCACCAAGGCGATGCAAATGGTCGCCGCCGCGAAGCTGCGCCGGGCGCAGGAAGCGGCGGAGATGGCGCGTCCCTATGCGGAAAAGATGGAGGCCGTGATGAGTGGCCTCGCATCGGCTGTTGGCAACGCGGAAGGCGCGCCGCGTCTTCTGGCGGGCAACGGCAAGGATCAGGTGCACTTGCTGGTCGTCATGACGGCCGAGCGCGGCCTTTGCGGGGGCTTCAACTCGACCATCGTGCGCAAGGCCCGCGCCCATGCGGCCGAGCTTCTGGCCGCTGGCAAGACGATCAAGATCCTGACCGTCGGCAAAAAGGGCCGTGAGCAGATCAAGCGCGACTATGCCGACATGATGGTCGGCCATGTCGATCTGTCCGAGGTCAAACGCCTTGGCTATGCCAACGCCGCCGACATCGCGACCGATATCCTCAACCGCTTTGACGCCGATGAATTCGACGTCGCCACGATCTTCTACAACCGCTTCGTGTCGGTGATCTCTCAGGTGCCGACGGCAACCCAGATCATCCCCGCGCAGTTCGAAGAGTCCGAGGAAGCGGAAGCGGCCACGCTTTACGAATACGAGCCTTCGGAAGAAGCCGTGTTGGAAGACCTTCTTCCCCGCGGCATCGCCACACAGATCTTCACCGCTCTGCTGGAGAACGGCGCGTCTGAACAAGGGGCGCGGATGTCCGCCATGGACAACGCCACCCGGAACGCAGGCGACATGATCGAGCGGCTGACCATCGAGTACAACCGCTCGCGTCAGGCCGTCATCACCAGCGAGCTGATCGAAATTATCTCGGGCGCGGAGGCGCTATAGAGCAATGGCAGAGCACGACCCTTCCGATCTGGCGATCATGACCTTTGAATTGCTGAAACGCATTCAAGGTGATGTCGCGACGATCAAGGAAGACGTGCGAGACACAAAGGTTCGGATGTCCAACGTCGAGGTCCAGATTGGCCAGCTTCAGACCCAGATGGGTCAGTTGAACGGTCGCATGGATCGCATGGATGACCGAATTGAACGCATAGAGCGGCGGCTCGACTTGAACGATACCGCCGCACAGTGAAAGACGGGCGACAGGCCCATAAACCGGAGACACGACACATGGCTAATGCAGTCGGTAAAATCACGCAGGTCATCGGCGCTGTCGTTGACGTGCAGTTCAACGATCACCTGCCGGAGATTCTGAACGCCCTGGAAACCACCAACGACGGTAAGCGTCTGGTCCTAGAAGTGGCTCAGCACCTGGGCGAAGGCACCGTGCGGACCATCGCCATGGATTCCTCGGAAGGCCTCGTTCGCGGCCAAGAGGTGACTGACACCGACGGCCCGATCACGGTTCCCGTCGGTCCCGGCACCCTGGGTCGTATCCTGAACGTCGTGGGCGAGCCCGTGGACGAAGGCGGCCCGGTTGAGGCGGAAGAGCGTCGCGGCATCCACCAGGACGCGCCGGAATTCTCCGACCAGTCGACCGAGGCGGAAATCCTCGTGACCGGTATCAAGGTTGTGGACCTGCTGGCGCCCTATTCCAAGGGCGGTAAGATTGGCCTCTTCGGCGGTGCCGGTGTGGGCAAGACGGTTCTGATCATGGAGCTGATCAACAACATCGCGAAGGTGCACTCGGGTGTGTCCGTGTTCGCCGGTGTGGGCGAACGGACCCGGGAGGGCAACGACCTTTACCACGAGATGATCGAATCCGGCGTTATTGTTCCCGACAACCTGTCGGAGTCGAAGATCGCCCTGGTTTACGGCCAGATGAACGAGCCTCCCGGTGCGCGGATGCGGATCGCCCTGTCCGGCCTGACCCTGGCCGAGCAGTTCCGTGATGCGACGGGCGCGGACGTGTTGTTCTTCATCGACAACATCTTCCGCTTCACCCAGGCCGGTTCCGAGGTTTCGGCGCTTCTGGGTCGTATCCCCTCTGCCGTGGGTTACCAGCCGACGCTGGCCACCGACATGGGCACCATGCAGGAGCGGATTACGTCCACCAAGCGTGGCTCGATCACGTCCATTCAGGCCGTTTACGTGCCTGCGGACGACCTGACCGACCCGGCGCCTGCCACGACCTTTGCGCACCTCGACGCCACGACGGTTCTGTCGCGCGCCATCTCCGAGCTGGGGATTTACCCGGCTGTGGACCCGCTCGATTCCACCTCGCGTCTGATGGACCCGACGATTGTGGGCGATGAGCACTACCAGGTCGCCCGTGACGTCCAGGGGATCCTTCAGCGCTACAAGTCGCTGCAGGACATCATCGCCATTCTGGGCATGGACGAGTTGTCGGAAGAGGACAAGCTGACCGTGGCCCGCGCCCGGAAGATCCAGCGCTTCCTGTCCCAGCCGTTCGACGTGGCGAAGGTCTTCACCGGCTCTGACGGCGTTCAGGTGCAGCTGGAAGACACGATTTCGTCCTTCAAGGCGGTTGTGGCTGGCGAATACGATCACCTGCCCGAGGGCGCCTTCTACATGGTCGGCGGCATCGACGAAGTGATCGCCAAGGCCGAAAAGATGGCTGCAGAAGCCGCATAACGATCGGTGGGTTTCACCCACCCTACGAGAGGCGCTGTGCCCGTAGGGTGGGTGGAACCCACCATCACCGCAGGTAAGGAGCCATGATATGGCAACCATGCAATTCGATCTCGTCTCTCCCGAGCGCCGCCTGGCGTCCATGGAAGTGACCGAGGTGCAGATCCCCGGCGCGGACGGTGATTTGACGGCAATGGCAGACCATTCGCCGATGATCACAACCCTGCGCCCCGGCGTGTTGAAAGTGTCGGGCGCGGAGGGGGAGAAATCCTACTTCGTCACCGGTGGTTTCGCCGATATCGCGGGCCCCTCGGCCACGATCCTGGCCGAAATGGCGCTGCCGATCGAAGAAGTCGAAGCCTCGATGGTGGAAGAGCTGATCTCGGCCTCCGAGGCGCGGGTGTCTTCCGCGACGGGCAGCGCGGTGGATGTGGCGGCCAAGTACCACGCCGATCTGACCTCGACCCTCGACGCGATTGTCGGCCGCTAAGGCGCGCCAGACCTGACCAAGCGCCCCCGGCTCCACCGCCGGGGGCGTTTTTGTATCAGATGCCCAAAAAACGTGACCTTGCGCACTTTTTGTTCAGCATTTCTTTAGAATTCGGCGTAAACACTGCGCGGGTAACGACGTAAGTGCAATGAAACGCTTTAAAAACAACCTTATCGCTGTCGACCAAGGGTCGAGCGTCATGTTCTCGGACTTTGCCAACAACGGGCCGATGTGGTCCGGCGATGGGCCGCGTGAGGCGGTGACGCAGGTTGAGTTTGGGGAGGCGTATCTTGAGCCGCCGATGGTCCATGTCTCGATCTCGATGTGGGATACCGGCGGTGATACCAACCAGCGCGCTGACCTGCGGGCCGAGAAGATTACGCGCACCGGTTGCAAGCTGGTGTTCCGCACCTGGGGCGACAGCCGTGTGGCGCGGATCCGGGCCGATTGGATGGCAATTGGCGAAGTGCCCGACGAGGACGCCTGGGACGTCGGGTAGGGGGCTGACGTCAGGTCACTATTGAACGGCGTTCAAAAATGAATGACGTTCATGTTTCTGGATGTAATCCGAGGAAACACCCGATGTCCGAGACTCGACTGACGTTGCTTATCACCATTGCTGCCACCCTTTTGTCAGGTGCCTTCTCGGCTTTCACGCTGGAGCCCATCGGGGAGGTGATTGAAACGCTGGATCTTGGCGACCTCCCCGGTCTTCTGGTCCCCTTCGCCCTGTCTGCGGGCCTCGCCTTCGGCCTCTGCGGCGGCGCGGTGGCTCTGTGGCGGATGCGGGTGCGTCCCCTGGCGGGCGCGGCTTTCTTGGTAATGTCGATGCTGGGGATCGCGGCGGCGGTCTATGTGGCCGCATTGTCATACAACAATGCCGAGGCCAGCTTCCTATGGCCCTACGCAGCGGGCAGCCCGGTGGGCGCCTTGATCCTGGCAGTGCCCTTCGCCTTCTTTGGGCCGTTCGCGCAGCCTTGGGGCACGATTGGCCTGGCGACGGCGCTGCCGACGCTCTGGGCCATGGGGGTAGGTTTCACGTTCAGCGGCGATGCGGCGCTGGAGGTGCCGGGGCTGGCCACGCTCTACGTCGGCTGGCAGCTGATTTTCCTGAGCGTTTTTGCCCTATCGCGGCGGGTTTAACGCCCCCACATGCCGTTGGGATAAGAGCTTTCGTAGATCGGCACCAGGGACGCAGTATCAAACAGCGACGACACCGAGGTGCCGTGCCAGATGTTCAGGATCGACTGGGCGAACATCGGCGCGGTGGGCACGACGCGGATCTGCGGACAGTTTGCGACCGCCTCGGTGGCCTCGATCGTGTCGGTGATCACTAGGGATTTCATCGCCGAATTGCTCACCCGTTCCACCGCCGGGCCGGACATCACCCCGTGGGTGATGTAGGAATGGACCTCTGTCGCGCCCGCCTCGGTCAGGACCTCAGCGGCCTTGCAGAGCGTTCCGGCGGTATCGACGATGTCGTCGATGATCACGCATTTCTTGCCCGTCACGTCGCCGATCACGGTCATGTCCGAGACCTCGCCCGCCTTCTCGCGGCGCTTGTCCACGATCGACAGCGGCACACCGATGCGGGTCGCCAACTCGCGCGCGCGGGCCACGCCGCCCACGTCGGGCGAGACGACCATCACGTCACTCATGTCGCCATCGAACTGGTGCAGGATGTCCAACGCAAAGATCGGCGAGGCATAGAGGTTGTCCACGGGCATGTCGAAGAAACCCTGGATCTGGGCCGCGTGCAGATCCATCGTCAGAACCCGCTCGATCCCGCCGGAGGCGATCATGTTGGCGACCAGCTTGGCGGTGATCGGCGTGCGCGCCTTGGTCCTACGGTCCTGGCGGGCATAGCCGAAATAGGGGATCACGGCGGTCACGCGGCTGGCCGAGGATCGGCGCAGCGCGTCGGCCATCACCAAAAGCTCCATCAGGTTGTCGTTGGCGGGCTTGGACGTCGGCTGGATGATGAACATGTCCTCACCGCGGACGTTCTCATAGACCTCGACAAAAATCTCACCGTCGTTGAAACGCTCCACCCGGGCGTCGACAAGGCCCACTTTCAGGCCCCGGTGCATCGACATGCGGCGCGCGATGGCGTCGGCCAAGCCCTTGTTCGCGTTACCGGAAATGAGTTTCGGATCTTGTGCAGGCATGACGTCTAGTCCCCGAGATGCGGGGCAAAGGCCCGTCCCCACGCGGCCACCCCAGTGCAGTTGACACCCCCTAACACTCAGCCCACGGTCCGGGAAAGCCCAAATGGGCACGCATCGCCAGAAGGGGCCGCCATGGCACATATCGACTACTATCTCTCGACCAGTTCGCCCAACGTTTACCTGGCGGCCACCCGGATGGAGGCCGTGGCGGCTCGCCATGGCGCCACGATCACCTACAAGCCGCTGGATACCGTAGCGCTCTTTGGCCGAACCGGAGGTCTGCCCCCGGGCCAGCGCCACCCCAGCCGCCAGGCCTACCGGCTGCAGGAACTGCGTCGTCAAGCGGCCAAGCAGGGCCTGCCCATCAACGTGCAACCGATGTTCTTTCCGACCAATCCCGCGCCCTCGTCCTATGCGCTGATCGCGGCCCAAAAGGCCGGTGGCGGTGATCTGGGCGCCTTGGTTCACGGCATCACGCGCGCCGTCTGGGCGGAAGAGCGCAATATCGCCGAGGATGACGTGATCCGCGAAGCGCTGGAGGGCGCGGGCTTCGACGGAGACCTGGTCAACAGCGGCATGTTGGCGGGTGCCGAGGAATATGCCCGCAACCTGGAAGACGCCGAGACCGCAGGCGCCTTCGGCGCGCCGTTCTACATCGTCGACGGGTCCGAGCATTTCTGGGGGCAGGACCGGGTCGAGGATCTGGATCTGTTTCTGTCCGGCAAGCTGTGAGCGTCAAGCATTGGGGCCCGGAAGCCCCCGAAGAACCCGGGGCGGAAGCGGCCCTGATGCTCCACTGCACCTTGGCAAATGGCGGTGCTTGGGCCAGTTTGGCGCGGCATTTGCGCGGGCGGCTGACCCTGGTGGCGCCTGATCTTCTGGCCCACGGTGACGGTCACGCCTTTGACCCGACCCGTGATTTCCACGATCAGGCCACAGAGGCGGCGGCGCGCCACCTTACCCCTGGCATGCATCTGATCGGCCATTCTTTTGGCGCCACGATCGCCCTGCGCCTGGCGCTCGATCAGCCAGAGCGGGTCAAAAGCCTTACCCTGATCGAACCGGTTCTGTTCTGCGCCGCCCATGGCCCCGGCCGCGCCGCCCATGATGCCTATGTGGCGGGCGTCCCCCAGGCGCTTGCCGAAGGGGACAGAGCCCGCGCCGCGCGGTGTTTTCTGGGCCTTTGGGGCGCGGAGCCCTTTGACGGGATGCCGCCCGCGCGCCAGGCCTATATCACCGACCGCATCTGGATCCCCGCCGCGACAGAGCCCGCGCTTCTGGACGACCGCGCCCGGATCCTGCCACGTTTGCCGCAACTGCCCACGCCAACCCTGCTGCTCCACGGCGCCCTGTCGCCGCCGGTCATCCCCGAGATCATCGCCCGCCTCAGTTCAGACATCCCCAACAGCCAGGCCCAGGTTCTGGACGGTGCCGCCCATATGGCGCCGCTCACCCATCCTGCCGCAACCGCCCGCGCGATCCTGGGGTTTCTGGACCAGCTCTGACACTGCCTCCCTTTCATCTTGCCCAAAAAACTCATCTTCTGGACCGCCAGAGGCCCCAGGGCGCAGGCGGTCCACAGGTTTGGCCTGCCCCTGACCCCAGCGCCCCTCTTGCACAGCGCCGCCCAGTACCGCATCTATTGAGGGCAACACGAAAGGCATCTTCATGGCCCTGCCTGCACGGCAACAAGCGCTTTATTGGTCCCTGGCGGCGGCGGTCTTTCTGCTCCTGCTGTGGGTCCTGGGCAGTGTGATCATGCCCTTCATCGTCGGCGGGGCGATTGCCTATTTCCTTGATCCCGTCGCCGACCGGCTGGAGCGTTTGGGCTGTTCGCGGGCCGTGGCGACCTCGCTCATATTCGTCATGTTGATCCTGGTGGTCGTGATCTTTGCCTTCATGGTCATTCCGGTGTTGATCCAGCAGACCTCTGGCCTGATCGAGGCCGCCCCCGGCATCTTCGAGAACCTGCGCGTGTTCCTGTTGGAGCGGTTCCCGGACGCTTTCGACGAGGGCTCTCCGGTGCAGGAAAGCCTCGCCAATCTAGGCGCAACCATCCAATCGCGCGGGGCCGAGCTGTTGCAGACGGTGCTCAGCTCGGCTGCGGGCGTGGTCAATGTCATCGTCTTTCTGGTCGTCGCCCCGGTCGTCGCCTTCTACATGCTGCTGGACTGGGACCGCATGGTCGCCCGCATCGATCAGCTCCTGCCCCGCGACCATGCCCCCGTCATCCGCAAGCTCGCCCACCAGATCGACCGGACGCTGGCCAGCTTCGTGCGCGGCCAGGGCACCGTCTGTCTGATCCTGGGGACGTTTTACGCGGTGGCGCTGATGATCGTGGGCCTGCAATTCGGCCTCGTGGTGGGCCTGATCGCGGGGCTCTTGACCTTCATCCCCTACGTCGGCGCCCTGGTGGGCGGCGCGCTGGCCATTGGGCTCGCGCTGTTCCAGTTCTGGGGCGATTGGTGGAGCATCGTGATCGTGGCATTGATCTTCCAGGCCGGACAAGTGGCTGAGGGCAACGTGCTGACGCCCAAGCTTGTCGGGTCCTCCGTCGGGCTGCACCCGGTCTGGCTGATCTTTGCGCTGTCGGCCTTTGGCACCGTCTTTGGCTTCGTCGGCATGCTGGTCGCCGTCCCGGTTGCCGCCGTGATCGGCGTGCTGGTGCGCTACTTCGTCGAGCAATATCAGGGCGGTCTGCTCTATCAGGGCGTCGCGGCCCAGGACGCCACGAATGACGTGTCGGGCGACGCGCAAGACTGATGGCGCAGCAACTGACCCTGGACCTGCCCCTCCGCCCCGCGATGGGGCGGGATGATTTCTACGTCTCCAACGCCAATGCCGCCGCCGTGGCGCAGATCGACGACTGGGAAGACTGGCCCTCGGCCAAGCTAGTGCTTTGCGGCCCCTCGGGCTCCGGCAAGACCCACCTCGCCCATGTCTGGGCGGCGGCGACCGGCGCGCAGATCGTGGCGGCCCTCGATATCACCGCACAGCTCGAAACCCTATCTGAGGCGCCCGCCCTGGTGGTGGAGGACGCAGACAAAATCTGCGAGGACCGTTCGCCCCAAAGGGGCGATAGGGAGGAGGGGTTGTTTCACCTGCACAACGCCCTGGCCCACCGCGGCGCGCCGCTCCTGATCACCGCCAAGGCGCCGCCGTCCCGTTGGGGCATCGGGCTGCCGGATCTGGCCAGCCGCATGGCGCAGGCGGGCCTCGCCAAACTGGACGCGCCGGACGACGCGCTGCTGATGGCGGTCATGATGAAACGCGCCGTTGACCGCAAACTGCCGCTCAAGCCCAAGATGCTGACCTACGCCGCCCCGCGGCTGGAACGCTCCTTCCAGGCCGCTGATGCCTTCATCGCCCGCGTCGATGCCCTGGCGCTCAGCGAAAAGCGCAAACCTACCTTGGCCCATGTCAAAGCGGCCCTTGCGCAGCAAAGCTATGATCCGTCATCGTGACGCCACATCTTGCAGCTAGGCCAACCCTATGAGTTTTGCAGATTTCCTCAACGCCCCCTGTCCCGCCCCGGTCGATCTGCCCGAGGAGGAGGTCACCGGCCCCGCCCGCTTCTTCAACCGCGAGCTTAGCTGGCTGGCCTTCAACTGGCGCGTGCTGGAGGAAGCGGTGAACCCCCGTGTGCCGCTTCTGGAACGGGTGCGCTTCATCTCGATCTCGGCGGGCAACCTCGATGAGTTCTATACCGTCCGCGTCGCGGGCCTGCGGGAGCTGGCCCAGGAGGGCAACCTGACCCCCGCCGCCGATGGCCGCTCCCCCGCCGAACAGCTCAAGCTGATCAACGCCGACGCCCGCGCGCTGATGATGCAACAGCAAGCCGCCTGGGTCGATGTCCGCGCCGAGCTGGAGGCAGAGGGGATCACCGTCGTCACCCGCGACGACCTGAGCAAGGCCGACATCAAGCACCTGTCCGACGTGTTCCTGTCCCAGGTCTTCCCGGTCCTGTCGCCGCTGGCCATCGACCCGGCGCATCCCTTCCCCTTCATCCCGAACGAGGGCATCGCGCTGGCCGTGCAGCTCAAGCGCGACCGCGACGGGCGCGTCTTGCAGGCGCTCTTGCCGATCCCGGGGCAAATCGACCGCTTCGTCTCCCTACCCGCAGAGGCAGGCACCGTGCGCTTTCTGCCGCTGGAAGAACTGCTGCTGCTTAACATTACAGAGCTGTTTCCCGGCTACAAGCTGACCGGATCGTGCATGTTCCGCGTGCTGCGCGACAGTGACCTGGAGGTGGAGGAAGAAGCCGAAGACCTGGTGCGGGAGTTTGAGACCGCCCTGAAGCGCCGCCGCCGCGGCGAAGTCGTGCGCCTGCAAATCAGCGCCGACGCACCCGACAAACTGGCCGCTGAGATCATCGAAGAATTGCACGTCACCGGCGATGAGGTGGTGGAGGTGCGCGGCATGGTGGGCCTTGTCTCCCTGAAAGAGCTGGTTCGCGATGACCGGCCTGACCTTCTGTGGCGCAGTTTCACGCCGCGCGTGCCTGAACGGGTGCAGGACCATGACGGCGACATGTTCAACGCGATCTCCCAAAAGGACATGCTGCTGCACCACCCCTATGAGACCTTCGATATGGTGATCCGCTTCCTGGCCCAGGCCGCGCGCGATCCCAATGTGGTGGCGATCCGGCAGACGCTCTACCGGACGTCCAATGAGTCCCCGATCGTGGAGGCGCTGTGCGAGGCCGCCGAAAACGGCAAATCCGTCACCGCCCTGGTGGAGCTGAAAGCACGCTTTGACGAGGCCGCCAATATCCGCCAATCGCGCAAGCTGGAACGCTCCGGCGCGCATGTTGTCTACGGCTTCATCAACTACAAAACCCACGCCAAGATCAGCACCGTCGTCCGGCGGGAGGGCGACAAGCTGGTGACCTATACGCACTATGGCACCGGCAACTACCATCCCATTACCGCGCGGATTTACACGGACCTGAGCCTTTTCACCAATGACGCAGCGCTCGGGCGCGATGCCACCAAGGTGTTCAACTATATCGGCGGATATGCGGAGCCGGAGGTGTTGGAAAACCTCTCCATCTCGCCCCTGATGATGAAGAAGACCCTGATTGAGGGCATCAAAGCCGAGGCGGAACACGCGCGCGCGGGCAAGCCCGCGATGATCTGGGCGAAGATGAATTCGCTGATCGAGCCGGATGTGATCGACGCTCTGTATGAAGCGTCCCAGGCGGGCGTGCAGATTGACCTGGTGATCCGGGGCATTTGCGGGTTGCGGCCGGGCATCAAGGGCCTGTCCGACACCATCCGGGTGAAGTCCATCGTCGGCCGTTTTCTGGAGCATTCACGCATCGTATGTTTCGGCAACGGCCACGGGTTGCCCGCCAAGAAGGCACGGGTCTACATCAGTTCCGCCGATTGGATGGGCCGCAACCTGAACCGCCGGGTGGAAACGCTGGTCGAATGTACCAACCCCACGGTGAAGGCGCAGATAGTGAGCCAGATCATGGCCGCGAACCTGGCCGATGTGGCGCAAAGCTGGGTTTTGCAGTCCGACGGCACCTTCCAGCGCCCGGACCTGAGCGAGATCGACAACCCGTTCAACTGCCACAGGTTTTTCATGGAAAACCCGTCGCTGTCCGGGCGTGGTAGCGCGGGCGCCAAGGATGTGCCGGAGCTGACCCACAGCGATGATTGACCGGGGCGGCGCGCCCGTGTCAAACCTAAAGCGTTGCCTGCCAAATCGACTACCATCAGGGGCCTGCCGATGAACGACCATGACCCCGATTTCGGCCCCTTTGGCCTGCCGCTGTTCAACGGCCCCGAGGCGCGGTCGCTGGCGCGGGTAGGCGTGATCGACATCGGATCGAACTCGGTCCGGTTCGTGGTCTTTGACGGCGCAGCACGCTCTCCGGCGTATTATTTCAACGAAAAGATCCTCTGCGGATTGGGCGCGGGATTTGCCGAGACTGGGCGCTTGAACGTAGAAGGCCGCGCGCGCGCGCTGGCCGCGTTGAAGCGGTTTGAGGTGTTGTCGCGGGAGATGGGCGTAAAGCCCTTGCTGACGGTGGCCACGGCAGCGGTGCGCGACGCCGAGGATGGCCCGGAATTCCGGGCCGATGTTCTGCAACAAACAGGTCTGGAGATCCGCATCCTTGACGGCGCGGAAGAGGCGCGGCTGTCGGCCCAAGGCGTGTTGCTGGGGTGGCCCGGGGCGGAGGGGTTGATCTGTGACATCGGCGGATCGTCGATGGAGCTGGCCGAACTGATGGGCGACGGTGTCGTCGGCGCGCGGCGCACGTCGGACCTGGGGCCTCTGAAGCTGATGGGGATCAAGGGCGGCAAGAAGGCCATGCGCAAGCACATCAAGGAGCGCGTGGAAGCCTTGGTGGCGGAGTTTCCCACCAAGCCCAAACGGCTGTTCCTGGTTGGCGGCTCGTGGCGGGCGATTGCCCGCGTCGACATGGTGCGCCGCGACTACCCGCTGCGGGTGCTGCATGAATATCGCATGACGCCCAAGGCGATCATGAACACGATCAAACACATCGCTACCGTCGACCCTGAGGCGTTGCGGTCCGAGACCGGAACCTCGGCCGAGCGGATGCGGCTGGTGCCCATCGCCTCCCTGGTTCTGAAAGAGCTGGTCCGGCAGGTGAAGCCGCGCGAGGTCGCGATCTCCAGCTACGGGATCCGCGAGGGGCTGCTTTACGACCAGATGTCCCCGGCCTTGCGCCACCGCGATCCGCTGATCGAAGCGGCGCGCCATGCGGAGGCCTCCTCCGCCCGGCAGCCCGGATTTGGGCGCGCGCTTTACCGGTTTGTGGAACCGCTGTTTGCGGGCGCGCGGCCCGAGAAGAAGCGCCTGGTGCGCGCCGCCTGCCTGCTGCACGACGTCAGCTGGCGCGCCCATCCCGATTACCGCGCCGAGGTCTGTTTTGATAACGCCACCCGCGCCAACCTGGGCGGGTTGACCCATGGCGAGCGGATTTACCTCGGGCTGGCGCTGTTGCACCGCTACAAGTCCAACCGCGCGGGCACAGGCTTTGATGCGGGTCTGTTGGACCTGCTGTCAGAGGCCCGCGTGCAAGAGGCCGAGAACCTGGGCCGCGCCATGCGCTTTGGCGCCATGTTCGCCACTGCCAACCCCGTCGATCACGGGCGGCTGAAGTATCGCCCGCAGCGCAAGGAGTTGATCCTGACGCTGACCTCTGACGCGGGGCGGAGCCTTTTTGGCGAGGTCGCCGCCGCGCGTTTCAACGCGCTGGCCAGCGCCATGGGGGTAGAGCCGATCGTGAAGGGTCTGACGAAAGGGCGGAAGGGGTAGGGATTCCCTCCATCGCGCGGGCCGCCTGGATGGCCTAGGTATGGGTCATCGCAACAGAGCGACAAGCCCGGAGAGACACCCATGACCGCCCTGAACGCCATCGCCTGCTCAGCCGTCCTGCTGATCCTCGTGGTGTTCTCGGTCATGGTAGCTGCCCCCGTCTCTGCGGCCGTGTTCTAGCGCGAAACGTCCCCAAGGTGCGGCGGGCTTTGTCCCTTGTCCCGCTGCACCGACCCCTCCCTTGTTCACTGCCTTTTGCGGCCCCCTTCGGGGGGCCGTCTTTTTTTGGGGCAGGTGTGATCCGGCGCGGCAAAGGTAGGGAATGCCCCCATGTTTTGCCGCCACAGATGCCGATAGCGTGATCTCATGAGAGAGAGAAGGAGCTGCCCAATGTCCACCATGAACATGCTGTCCGTCACCCTGATCGTCCTTATCCTTGCCTGCATCATGGCCGCTGTCATCGGCGTCCGCTCGGCCCAGGCCGAGACGCGCAACGGCACCGCGGGCACCGACCTGCGCACCGTTGAACGCCCGGTCAACGACATCGTTTCGGGGCCGGTTCGCTCGCCTTTCGTGGGCACCGCCGAAGGCGAGCACGACATCTGATCCCGCGCTTGTGAGGCAAAACCCTTTGGCGTAGACCGTCGGGACCAGTCTTTTCCCAAGGTCCCATCCCATGCGCCTCAGCCGCTACTTCCTGCCCGTCCTCAAAGAAACGCCCGCCGAGGCGCAGATCGTCAGCCATCGCTTGATGCTGCGCGCGGGCATGATCAAGCAGTCCAGCGCGGGGATCTATTCCTGGCTGCCGTTGGGCTACAAAGTTCTGAAAAACATCGAACGGATCGTCCACGAGGAGCAGATCCGCGCGGGTCACATCCCGATGCTGATGCCGACCCTGCAATCGGCCGAGTTGTGGCAGAAATCCGGGCGCTATGACGCCTATGGCCCCGAGATGCTGCGCCTCAAGGACCGCCATGACCGCGATATGCTCTACGGTCCCACCAATGAAGAGATGATCACCGACATGGTGGGCACCTTCGTGACGTCCTACAAATCGCTGCCGCTGACGCTCTACCACATCCAGTGGAAGTTCCGCGACGAGGTGCGCCCCCGGTTTGGCGTGATGCGGGGCCGCGAGTTCCTGATGAAGGACGGCTACAACTTTGACCTGACGAAAGAGGCGGCGCTGCACGCCTACAACCGCCACCTGGTGTCCTACCTGCGCACGTACGAGCGGATGGGCCTGCAGGCGATCCCGATGCGGGCGGACTCTGGCCCCATTGGCGGCGATTACACGCACGAGTTCCTTGTGTTGGCCGAGACCGGCGAGTCGGAGGTGTTCTATGACGCCGAGATCACCGATCTGAAGTTCGGCGATCGCGAGATCGACTATGACAATTGGGACCAATGCGCCGAGGTGCTGACCGAGTTCACCTCGCGCTATGCCCGCACCGACGAGACCCACGATGAGGCAGAGTTTGCCGCCGTGCCCGCAGATCGCCAGCGCTCTGCCCGGGGAATCGAGGTGGGTCAGATCTTCTATTTCGGCACCGAGTATTCCGAGAAGATGGGCGCCCATGTCCAGAACGACGAGGGCGAGCGCGTGCCGCTGCACATGGGATCCCACGGGATTGGCGTGAGCCGTCTGTTGGGCGCGATCATCGAGGCGTCCCATGATGATAAGGGCATCATCTGGCCCGAAGGCGTGACGCCGTTCCATTGCGGGATCGTCAACCTCAAGCAGGGCGATGCGGAGGCCGATGCCGCCTGTGAGGCCCTGGAAAAAGCGCTGGAAGCCGCCGGGCTGGAGCCGCTTTACGATGACCGGAATGAGCGGGCGGGCGGCAAGTTCGCCACGATGGACCTGATCGGCCTGCCGTGGCGGATCACCGTGGGGCCGCGCGGCCTGAAGAACGGCGTGGTGGAGCTGACCAGCCGCCGCACGGGCGACAGCGAAGAGATGACGCCGGAGGCCGCCGTGGCCCGCGTGGCAGAGATCTACGCGGCCCATAAGCCGGTGAATGCGGGCGTCTAAACCCGGCGGCAAGCCGTTGAAAAAGGTTGGGAAATCCGGACTTTGAGAATCGAAGAGGGGCGGGTAACGTTTTCGTTATTCAACAAAGGACCCCTTATGACAAAACTTCTCATTCCCCTCGCTTTGCTTGCCGTCCTCTCGGCGTGTGTTCCCGTGGCGCCGGTGCAACCGGACGTCTACGACCTTCCGGCCCATTGCTCTTACGACGCCTACGGGCAGGTCATCTGCACCAACTGAGGCCGCTTCTTCGGTCTGACATTTCCGGCGCCGAGCCTTCGTTCGGCGCCGTTTTCCGTCACGGCACGGGCGTCAGGAAAATCTCGCCCGATTGCAGGCGCGCCAGATCCCTCAGCACATAATCCACATACATCGCGACGTTGCGGTCGAAGTCCTCTTCGGGCTGCGGGTCGGTGCGGCTTTCCACACCGATGATCTGGAACCTGCCCCCATTCTCGATGAACAGCGGCGAGCCGCTGTCGCCTTGCAGCGTATCGCATTCATGTTCCAGGACATTTTCGGGTGCAAGCTCGATGAATGGGCAGGCAAGGTTGCCGGTCATCACGCCCTGCTGGTCATAGCTGTAGCCCGCCTGCATGATGGCCGGGCCGCGCCCCTGGGACATTTCGGCGACTTGCTGCGGGGTCAAAAGGCCCACGTCCATCCAGCCCAGTTGACCGCCCAAAGGCTGCGACAGCGCGATAAAGGCGTAGTCCGTGCCTTCCTGCTCGCCGTTGATGTACCCCTCTGCCGCATAGAAGCCGGTCACGCCGGAGCGCGCGACATGGGCGCCGTTCTGGAACCCGGCGAGGAATTCAACCGGCAGCGTGTCGACGACGCCTTCCTCGATGATGCAATGGGCCGAGGTCAGGATCAGGGAGGGGCCGATCAGGGTGCCGGTGCAGCTGGCTTCCGACAGGTCCACGAAACCAATCATGTTCCAGGGCGCGGTGGCGGCATCGATGATGACGCGGTCGTCGTTGCCGAAGAACGCGCGGTCGAAGTTGACTTCCGGCGGGCCCAGTTCGGTGATCAACACGTCGGCGGTTGGGTAATTGGGGGCCGTATTCTCGTAGGTGCCGATCCAGATGTCGTACTGACCGCCGAGCGGCGTTTCAAAGTTGATCGCGGGGTTCAGGTTGACGGTGTCATCGTTGCAATGCCAGGCGCCGTCGGGGCCGTTGATCAGCATGACCGTGTCGGCCCCGGCCTCCACATAGATCGACAAGGGAAAGCCGAAGTCCCCATCGGTGAATTGCAGTCGCAGGTCAGGGGCCTCGGCAAAGAAGCCCCGGCAGGTGTCGCCGGTGCGGCTGTCGGTGAACTGGCCCTGGTTCGTCCCCCCCGCCTGAAGCGTCGTGCGGTGCGGGTCCGGTTGGAAGTTCGTCACCAAGGCAATCTCGCCAAAGGTGGGGGGCAGGTTCGCGTCCTGCGCCTGTGCGGCGAGGGCCGTTGTCAGGAAAACGGCAGTGGGCAGAGCGATGAAAAGTGAGGAATGCATGGGGTTGTCCGTCAAATGGCTTGTGCCCGGGGGAGGCTAAGCACAGCGGCGGAACGCGGCAAGGGGCTGCGGCAGATCAATCGACCCGCCGCAGCCGGGCGTTACTTCGTCACCGGGGCGGGCACGGCCGCGGTGGCCGCCGGGGCGGTGTTGGTCAGGGCCTGATACTCGGCCACGATATTGCCGATATACATCGCGACGTTGATGTCGAACTCCAGCTCGGGGCGGAAGTCGGTGTAGGATTCCACGCCGATGATCCGGTAGCCGTTCGGGTCCTGGACAAACAGCGGCGAGCCGCTGTCGCCCTGCACCGTATCACATTGATGCACAAGGGTGTTCTGGCGACCCAGCTCCACAAACGGGCAGCTGAGGTTGCCCGTCAGGATGCCGGGGCGGTCGGCGCTATAGCCCGCCTGCAGGATGTCCGGCCCCGTGCCATTGGCGTATCCCGCGATCTCCTGCGGTGTGAGCGTGCCGATGTTCATCCAGCCCAGACGGTCGCCCAGGGGTTGGTCGAGGTAGAAGAAGGCGAAGTCCATCCCCTCCTGCTCGGCCAGGCGCCACAGCTCGGGCACATGGTAGCTGGTCACGCCCGCCGAGGCGACGGAGGCCCCGTTCTGATACCCGGCGCTGAAGCGGATCGGCGGATTGTCCTGCTCGCCCAGGTTGGCAATGCAATGCCCGCCCGTCAGCACGATATTGGGCCCGATCAGCGTGCCCGTGCAGCTGCCCGATTGCATCTCTACATAGCCGATCATGTTCCAGGGCGCCTGCGTGACGTCCATGACCAGCCGGTCGTCATTGCCAAAGAACGAACGGCGGATCTGCGCCTCGAACGGTTCCAACGCCGTGAACGACAGCTGCGCGCCCGGATAGTCGCCCTGGGGATCGCCATAGGTGCCGACCCAGATGTCATAGGTCCCGCTTTGGGCATTGGCGAAGGTCACCGCGCTGTCGAGGCCATGGGTATCATCGTTGCAATACCAGCGCCCGTCGGGGCCGTTGATCAGCAGCACGGGATCATCGTGGGACTCAGCCGTGATCGACAGGGGATCGCCATTGGCCTGATAGACCATGCGATAATCGGGGGCATTGGCAAAAAAGCCCCGGCACACATCGCCCGAAATCGCATCGGTGAACGAGCGCTGCACGTCACCGCCTGCCAGCAGGTAAATCCAGTTGGGATCATTGGCGAAGCCGGCCTGCAGGTCCTGGATCCCGAACGTCGGGTTCAGGGACGTGTCTTGGGCCACGGCAGGGGCGAGAGGGGCCGCGATGAGGGCGGCGGCAAGGGTGAGGTGGCGCATGAAGGGGCCTCCGATTGGGTGGGTCTGGAGGTAAAGGTAGGGGCTCGGGGGGCGTTGGGGCAAGGTAGGGTTTGCGGGGAATGTTGGCGAAACGGGGACGGGAAAACCTCCAGTGACATCCGTACACAGCCTGTACACAGCCCGTACACCGCCACCGCATCCATCAAATTTTAAGAGATTTGTGGGAACCTGCCCGGACCCGAAGCTTCATGGACCAGACAGATGCGACCGAAATTCACCGACAAGTCCCCCACCAAGACCGAGCGCTTTCACCACTTCTACATGGTCGATGCCATGCGCCGGTTTGAATACGACATGCACAACGCCATCGCTTTGAACGGCCGCGTGCCGCTGGCCTGGCACGACCTTTCGACCAAGCGAGAGGCCGGGACGACCCGCGTGACCGTGCGGCTGGATACGGACGTGGTGAAGTGGTTCCGCTCGATGGGGCCGGGGTATCAACCGAGGATGAACGCGGTGCTGCGGTCGTTCATGCACGCCAAACTGATGGGGCTGCTGCAGGGAGACGATACGCTAGACATGTTTCGCGACCCGATGTTTGAGGGGCGCGACAAGCCCCAGTGGGGAGACATGGCGCGGGCGCGGGGGGAGGGTTGAAGAACAGCTGAAAAGAGGCTGTCGATGAGAATTTTTTCTGGTAACGATCGTAGGCTAGCGTGAATGCTTGGTTCTGCCGATGCTGACCCCATTTGTTTTTTTGATTACTATGCGGACCACAAAAAGTACCGCAGTGGAGCACGTCAAGTCATTGGGGGATAACAGCTGTACGCATTGCATTGCGCGATGGGCGCGGGACGGCGCTCGGGTTGGAGAGTGGGATACTTTAAACTATGCTCTCGTTGTCAAAAGTAATCATCCTTGGGGTTAGTCACATTGAAATTTCCAGAACGAAACTTAAAGATAGCACCATCAGTATGTCTGTTCTTAGTCGTTTCCGGTGCCGTAGTCGCGCAGTCTCTACCTGAAGGTTGGCAGCAACTGACACCAACGTATCAACCAGCGGAGGTGCCCGGACATGAGTTCGATACATACCTAAGGAGTTCTCCAAATGGATTGTACCACCAAATTTGCAATAGTTCCGATGAACCGTCGGTAGTTATTTGGTCTGCAATTCGCTTTGGCTCTGGCGAGAGCCGGCCGCTTGAGGGAGGAAAATGCATTTTTCGTGAAGAGGTGTTTTTCCGCGGCACAGGTCAGCCGGCGGTGGATATGCCTCGCACTACCCTTGCGTCACGAATCGAATTTAATCGAACAGTAATAAATCGCCGGATTCCTACCGAGGTATTTTGCGACCAGGGTTGGTATGATCAATGCGAAAACAGGTTTCTTGATTGGCTGGCCCGCGGTTACTATCTTTTTCGCATCGGGCGCAGTCGGGGAGTAGACGGTAGCGTTCAGGATTACGCCACGACTCTCGTCGCAGAAATGGGCTCTACCGGGTGGGACTTCACTGTTTCTTCAGGTGAAGGGAGTTCTGAGATTTTGCTGCTAGTAAGTTTGTTGGAAAGTTCAGATGAACCAATAGTTCGACACTTATCCAATGATTTACTAGAACAGCCGGTGTTTGCGCTGCAAGATCTCAGCAGCGATCTAAGTCTAAATGTCGCTGACTTTGAACCCGAAATTGATAGCGGTCGCTATGCAATTATTCTGCTCGATGAAACATCTGAAATTGAGCCTGGGTTCTTTAATTTTTCGTTGGTATTTGGCGCTCCATCTCAAGTATCATTATTCGTTCTTGATGGCGATGTAGTCATTGAAGCAACTCGAATTGGGGTTACCTTTTTTTAGAATCAATAAGGTAAGATAAGATGTTGCGCACTGCTTTAGCTTACGTGTTAAGTGCCTTAATCGTTTATCCGTTCAAATGGATGATGCCTACTTTTTCAGAAACCTCCTGGGTACAGCACATGCCTACGGCCATAATGCTCGGTATTCCGATTGTTTCCATTCTTTTGGTTGATCTCTTATTGGTTCCAATTGCTAAATCTTTAGATGAGCCGATCGAGGGTGAGAAGAGAATTGTGTTGGGTGATCGTGCTCGTCGTTATTTGACGTCACGAGCTCTAGTTATCTTATTCCTAACATTTGGTATGTTCGCTTGGGGGCGGACCCTAATTTCAAATATGCAGAATTGGGACTTCATATGGTTCTATTTGCTGTTGCTTGCTGCGTTTCAAGGCGCCTTAGCTGTGGTTGCAAGGTTGCTGCTGCTGCTGGTAAGAACATCGCCTCAACCCTGAAGTGCCCGCACAACAGTCTCGCCTTCCCGTGCGCTCACCATCGCCTGGGCCGCCGCGTGGGACCCTGCCAAGGTCGTGAAGTACGGGATCTTGTCCATCAGGGTCACCGACCGCATGCTCCGCGAGTCCTCGACGGCCTGGGCGCCCTCAGTCGTGTTCATCACCAGCTGCACGCCGCCGTCCTTGAGGATGTCGACGATGGTCCTTCCGCCCTCGTATTGTTTGTTGACCAGCTCGCTTTCGATGCCCGCGTCCGCCAGGAAACGGGCGGTGCCGGAGGTGGCTAGGATGTGGAAGCCGAGGGTTTTGAGCATTTGCGCCGTCTCCACCAGTTCGACCGTTTTGTCGGCCTCCTTGATCGAGAGAAACGCCGTGCCGGTTTCGGGCAGGGACACGCCTGCGCCCAGTTGCGCCTTGAGGAACGCGCGGGGGAAGGTGCGGTCCCAGCCCATGACCTCGCCGGTGGAGCGCATTTCGGGCGACAGAAGTGTGTCGACGCCGGGGAAGCGGGCAAAGGGCAGGACGGCCTCTTTCACCGAGAACCAGGGCGTGCGGAAATCGGCCAGCGCCATGGGGTCGCCGGGGATGATCGGCGTGTCCTCGTCCACCGGCACATGGGGCGTTGCGGTGGGGAAGTCGGCCAGTTTTTCGCCCGCCATCAGCCGCGCGGCGATGGAGGCGATGGCGGAATCGGTGGCCTTCGCCACGAACGGCACGGTGCGCGAGGCGCGGGGGTTCACCTCGATCAGGTAGATGTCGTCGCCGCCGTCCACGTTGGTTTTGACCGCGAACTGGATGTTCATCAGGCCGACAACGTTGAGCGCCTTCGCCAAGGCCTCGGTCTGGGCGATGATGCGGTTTTGCACGTCAGCCGAGAGGGTGTGGGGCGGGAGCGAGCAGGCGCTGTCGCCGGAATGCACGCCCGCCTCTTCGATGTGCTGCATGATGCCCGCGACGTGGACGGCGTCACCGTCACAGAGCGCGTCGACGTCCACTTCTGTGGCGCCGTCGAGGTAGCTGTCGAGGAGCACCGGGCTGTCGCCCGAGACGACCACGGCGTCGCGGATGTAGCGGTTCAACTGTGCCGCGTCGCTGACGATTTCCATCGCGCGGCCCCCCAGCACGTAGGAGGGGCGGATGACCAGCGGGTAGCCGAGCGCCTCGGCGGCTTGCTTGGCTTCTTCGTCGGTTGTGGCGATGGCGTTGTCGGGCTGCTTGAGGCCCAGGCGCTGGACAAGCTGTTGGAAACGCTCGCGATCTTCGGCGAGGTCGATGGCGTCGGGCGTGGTGCCGAGGATCGGGATCCCGGCCTCTTCCAGCGCGTTGGCGAGTTTGAGGGGCGTCTGGCCGCCGAATTGGACGATGACACCGTGGAGCGTGCCGCGTTCCTGCTCCACGCGCAGGATTTCCAGCGTGTGCTCCAGCGAGAGCGGCTCGAAATAGAGGCGGTCCGAGGTGTCGTAGTCGGTGGAGACCGTCTCGGGGTTGCAGTTGACCATGATGGTCTCATAGCCCGCGTCCGATAGCGCGAAGCAGGCGTGGCAACAGCAATAGTCGAACTCGATGCCCTGGCCGATGCGGTTGGGGCCACCGCCGAGGATGACGACCTTTTTGGCATCTGACGGGCGCGCTTCGCATTCCGCCTCGCCCATCACGGGCGTCTCGTAGGTGGAATACATGTAGGGGGTCTGCGCCTCGAACTCGGCGGCGCAGGTGTCGATGCGCTTGAACTGGGCCACGACGCCCGCGCCGATGCGGGCGCGACGGATCTCGTGTTCCTTGAGGCCGGTCAGGGTGGCGAGGCGGGCGTCGGTGAAGCCCATCATCTTGACGTGCCGGAACTCTGCCTCGGTGGCCAACATGCCGCGCGCGCGGATGCGGGCTTCTTCGTCGACGATCTCGCGGATGCGGGCGAGGAACCAGGGGTCAAAGCGGGTCGACGCGTGGATGGCATCGTCGCTCAACCCGTGGCGCATCGCCTGGGCGATGACGCGGATGCGGTCGGGGGTTTGCAGGGCGAGGGCCTTGGTGATCGAGGCGGTGTCTTCGTCGGCGGCCTTCGACCAGAGATCGGCAGACACGCCGGGGATCTCGATTTCGTCAAAGCCGGTCAGGCCGGTTTCCATCGACGCCAGCGCCTTTTGCATCGACTCGTGGAAGGAGCGGCCAATGGCCATGGCCTCGCCCACGGATTTCATCGCGGTGGTCAGGTGCGGTTCAGACCCTGGGAATTTCTCGAACGCGAAGCGGGGGATTTTGGTGACGACGTAGTCGATTGTGGGCTCAAAGGAGGCGGGCGTGACCTTGGTGATGTCGTTGTCCAGCTCGTCCAGCGTGTAGCCCACGGCCAGCTTCGCGGCGATCTTGGCGATGGGGAAGCCGGTGGCCTTGGAGGCCAGCGCGGAGGAACGAGAGACACGGGGGTTCATCTCGATCACGACCATACGGCCATCGGCGGGGTTCATCGCCCATTGGACGTTGGAGCCGCCGGTCTCGACGCCGATCTCACGCAACACGGCAATCGAGCCGTTGCGCATGATCTGGTATTCCTTGTCGGTGAGCGTGAGCGCGGGGGCCACGGTGATGCTGTCGCCCGTGTGGACGCCCATCGGGTCCACGTTCTCAATGGCGCAGACGATGATGGCGTTGTCGGCCTTGTCGCGCACCACCTCCATCTCAAACTCTTTCCAGCCCAGAAGCGATTCATCCACCAGGATCTGCGCCATGGGGGAGGCTTCCATGCCCGAGCGGCAGAAGAATTCATACTGCTCGCGGTTGTAGGCCACGCCGCCGCCGGTGCCGCCGAGGGTAAAGGCGGGGCGGATGATGGCGGGCAGGCCCACGTATTCGATGGCGGCGATGGCCTCTTGCAGACCGGCGTTGATGTCGAACTTGCCGTCCTCGCCCTTGGGGGCGGTGATGATGGTGGCTTTGGGGTTTTCCAAGCCAATCCGGTCCATCGCCTCGCGGAACAGTTTGCGATCCTCGGCCATCTCGATGGCGGGACGCTTGGCGCCGATCATCTCGACCCCGAATTTTTCCAAAACGCCCATTTCTTCGAGCGCCAGGGACGTGTTCAGCCCGGTCTGCCCGCCCATGGTGGGGAGCAGCGCATCGGGGCGTTCCTTCTCGATAATCTTGGCGACAACTTCGGGGGTGATGGGCTCAATGTAGGTGGCGTCGGCCAGTTCCGGGTCCGTCATGATGGTGGCGGGGTTGGAGTTGACGAGGATCACCCGGTAGCCCTCTTCCCGCAGCGCTTTACAGGCTTGCGCGCCGGAGTAGTCAAATTCGCAGGCCTGCCCGATGACAATGGGCCCCGCACCGATGATCATGATCGAGTTGATGTCTGATCTTTTTGGCATGGTAGCCCCCAACATGTGCGCAAACTGTCGCCCCGAAGGGGCGCTCGGACAAACTTGTGGCGTTATAGTCGGGAGGCCGTGGGGCGCAAGGGCGGAAGGGGCGGGACGCGCAAACTTTGGGCCGGGGCGATGCACGGCCAGGGGGAGGTTTTTTGGGAACCGGGCGGCATCGGCCTACGTTTGACTGCCACGACATACCCCTGACCTGCGGAGTTTCCCATGACCACGCCCCCCAAGGCCATTTTGTTTGGTGCCATCGGCACGCTTGTTGAAACCTCTGACATGCAGCGCAGGTCGTTTAATGCGGCCTTTGAGGATGCGGGGTTGGATTGGGAGTGGGGGAGGGAAGACTATGCGCGGTTGTTGCGCACCCCCGGCGGGGCGCGGCGGATTGAAGATTATGCGCGCGACAAGGGGCAGGAGGTGGATGCGGCGTTGATCCACGAGGCCAAGGTCGCGCATTTCCGGGCGCGCGCGCTGGCAGAGGGGTTGGAGTTGCGCCCCGGCGTGGAGGCCGTGGTGGCCTGCGCAAGGGCAGAGGGGGTGGCGCTGGGCTTTGCGACCTCCACCGGGGCAGAGACGGTTGATCTGCTGTTTGAGGGGTTGGGAGAGGCCTTGCGAGAGGAGGCCTTTGCCTTCATCGGCAATCGCGGGTTGGTGGCGCACAGCAAGCCTGATCCAGAGATCTACCAGGTGGCCTTAAGCCAGCTTGGGCTATCGCCCGACGAGGCCATTGCGATTGAGGATACGCCCGAGAGCGCAGAGGCCGCCTTGGCTGCGGGCGTGGCCTGCGTGGGGTTCGTGGGCGCGGAGGCCATCGGCCGGAGGTTTCCGGCAGAGGTCCGCGTGGTGGAGCGGTTGGAGCCCGCGTTCTTTGGGCTGGGCCGCGCGGGCTAGGCGTTGCGCGCGGGGGGTTACTGGGCGGCGACGTCGTCTTGGGTGCGGCTAGGGTCGCGGTCGGCGTAGAGGTAGTCGCGCGTCAGGGGCACGGCGTCTTGTCGGCGCGCCATCTGGAACTGGAACACGCATTGGCGATTGTGGCGGAAGGTGGTTTCGGCGGCCTTCAGGTAGTAGCGCCACATGCGGCAGAAGCGGGCGTCAAAAAGCGCCTCGGCCTCGGCTTCGCGGGCGGTGAAACGGTCATGCCAGTGGCGCAGGGTTTCGGCGTAGTGCAGCCGCCAGACCTCGATATCCGTGGGGTAGAGGTCTTCCTTCTCCACCGCCGCGGCCATTTCTGACAGGGACGGGCAATAGCCGCCGGGGAAGATGTATTTCTGGATCCAAGGGCTGGTGTGGCCGGGCGGATAGGCGCGGCCGATGGAATGGATCAGGGCCACGCCGTCGTCTGTCAGCCGGTCGTGGACGTTGCGGAAATACTCGCGGAAATGCGGCGTGCCGACGTGTTCGAACATCCCGATGGAGACGACGCGGTCAAACTGCCCGGTGACATCGCGGTAATCCTGCAGGCGGAAGGTGACGCGGTCCTGCAGGCCCGCGGCTTCGGCGCGCTGAGTCGCGGAGCGGTGCTGTTCCTCGCTGAGGGTGACGCCCAGAACATGGACGTCGTAGTCGCGCGCCAGCGTGAGCGCCATGCCGCCCCAGCCGCAGCCGATCTCCAGCACGCGCATGCCGGGCTTGAGCAGCAGCTTGCGCGCGATGTGGTGCTTCTTGGCCTCCTGGGCGGCGTCGAGGCTCAGGTCAGGATCGCTGAAGTAGGCGCAGGAATACTGGCGGTCTTCGTCCAGGAACAGATCATAGAGGTCTGAGGACAGGTCGTAATGATGCGCCACATTGGCGCGCGCCTTGTGGATCGGGTTCCACTGATCAAACAGGCGGCGCGCCTTGAAGAGCCGCGCCGACAGGGCGCGCCACCAGACGGTGT
The DNA here is from genome assembly GCF_059726805.1 of Gymnodinialimonas sp. Taxonomy (NCBI): domain Bacteria; kingdom Pseudomonadati; phylum Pseudomonadota; class Alphaproteobacteria; order Rhodobacterales; family Paracoccaceae; genus Gymnodinialimonas; species Gymnodinialimonas sp. The sequence continues at coordinate 3,829,489 of NZ_AP041059.1, read as the reverse complement.
CGCCGAGCGCGGCGTTCATCGTGGCAAGGCGCAGGAACCCCTCCAGATCGTCATCGGCGATGGTCAGGGTGCCGTCCATATAGCTTTCGCCGACGGCGAGGTCGGTGTTGATCACAAGGCGCCGGGGGATCGCCTTGTCATGGAATGTGACGTCGATTTGAGGGGCCTCTCCACCGCCGTAAGTGCGGCGTGTCCCATCGGGAAAGGTCAGCGACAGCGTCCCGCGCTGTACGAAATCCCGCATCATTCTGTCTAGAATCCAGTCCCACATGAACGGTCTCCCTGACGATCTACGCATCGATTTTGCGTTGTGAGTATGCCCAATGCTGGCACAATTGGCAAAAGGACGCATTGATCCGGCGCAGACATCGGCAGGAAAAAGCCGGGCCTGGATCTTGCGGCACTGGGCCCCGAAGGGGCCACCGCGCGCGCGCCGAAGGCGGGCGCGCCAGCGTGAGGGAGCGCAGCGACCGGGCGCGGACCCGCAGGGTCTTACGGCAGGAACTCTGCCGGCCCGAGGGAGCGCAGCGACCGCGCACAGGCCCGCAGGGTCTTACGGCAGAAACTCTGCCGGCCCGAGGGAGCGCAGCGACCGCGCACAGGCCCGCAGGGTCTTACGGCAGAAACTCTGCCGGCCCGAGGGAGCGCAGCGACCGGGAACGGACCCGCAGGGTCTTATGGCAGAAACTCTGCCGGATTGACCGCCTCAAACCCGCGCCGGACCTCGAAATGCAGGAACGACGGGTCGCCGCCGCCCACTTGCGCCACGGTCTGGCCCTGGCTGATCCGATCCCCGCGCGACACGGCGATGTTCTGGATGTTGGCGTAGACCGTCAGCAACCCGCCCGAATGACGGATCACCAGGATCGGCACCTGATCCGTATCCTGGGTGATCGCCGCGACGGTGCCATCGGCTGCCGCGCGCACGGGCGTGCCCGCCGAGGCCCCGATATCGATGCCCTCGTTGCCGGACCCATAGCCGCGCACGACGGCGCCTTCCACGGGCCGGATCAACGGTGCCGAGCTTTGCGCCGGGGTCACCGCCGCCGGGGCGGGGGCGGGGGTTCCGGTGCCGGCCCCTTGCAGGTCCGGCAGGGCGGCCGTTTCGATGCTGCCGGGCAGCGGGTTGGCAGCCGACGGCGGCAGCGGCGCGACACTGTCGCCGGGTCGGCTGTCATCGGCGGCTTCCACCGTTTCGATCACGATGGGGATCAGCAGGAACTGGCCTTCGCGCACCGCCAGATCCGGCCCCAGCCCGTTCCATTCCGCCAGGCTCCGCACCGAGACGCCATAGAGGCGGGCCACGGAATAGGCGGTTTCGCCCCGGGCGATGCGGTGGCGCACGGGCTCTTGCCCGTCGGGCAATTGCGGGCCGGTGGCCGCCGGGCTTGTGGCGCCCGCGCGGTCGATCGCGGCGCCCGCGATAGAGGCGATGTCGGTGCCGCTGCCCGTCGCGGGCGTGCCGCCATCAACACGGCGCGGCAGGGCGAGGACTTCGCCCACGCGCAACTCATCCGTCGCGGTCCGGCCATTGAACGCGGCCAGCTCTGTCGCTGGCAGGCCGATCCGCGTGGCCACATCGGCAACGGTATCGCCCCGGCGCGCGACGGCCACTTGGTAGCTGTCGTAGGAAATGAGCCCGCGGCTGTCGGGGTCTGGCCGGTCGGCCACAGTCACGTCACCGCGCGGGGCATTGGGGCGGAAGTCAAAATCCCATTCCGAGGGCGCGCCGACGCAAGCCGCAAGAACCAAAGGCGCCAGCAGGGGCAGCCTGCGGACGGAAAAACACTGTGTGATCAGGCGCATGGCGCTCGAACCTTCCTCAAATACCCGGAGCGTTCCGCTCTCTTTGCGGGGCACGATACACGCGATTGCCGTGCAAAAAAAGGGGGTGCGCAGAATTGGCGGGGTCTTGCTTACCGTTTGGCTAGGCACGGCGGCGTCAACCGCCTAGCTAAACGGCTCGATACTGTCACAGCGCGCGGGCGGTGCCACACTCAGGCCCGCGATATCGGCGGTTGCGGTTTCAGTATCCGGAAAGCCGCGATCACAATCGGCACGCCGTAAGGCCAGATGGAAGACGTTGTAGTAAATGCCGGCGTAGGGCTGGAACGCATCAACCACGCTGCTGCGCCGACACCGCCGCTCTTGGGCGCAGGCGTTGAGTGTGCGGTAGAACTCCGAAATGGCAAAGACAGAGGCCGACAGATCCGGGTCGGCAAGGACCTGAGCGTTGATCCAGTCTGCGTATTGGCTTCGGGTCAATTGGCCACCGGTGGCGGCCAGCGTGTCGGGAGAGACGAAAAAGCGGTGCAGGTTGTCACGGTGGGCGCCGTAGTAGCTACCGTTGAAGGTGACAACGAAGCTTTGGGTATTTTCGCGCAGTTCGCGTTGGTGGTCGACCACTTCTTCAACGATCCCGCCCAACAATCCGCCGAGCAAAAGCAGCAGTAACGCCTCCCAGGTGGAGCGGTTCTTGTTGCTAGTCTCCGACAAAACAGCTCAGGCCTGACAGATCGACGGCGTCTTGTCCCTCGAAGGATCCTGCGACCACTAGGTCGCGCAGACAGGTAGCTTGGGCGACGGGAAAGCCCATGACTTGCTGATCACTGGGGGCGTCATCGGCAAAGGTGATGGTGCCAAGGCTGTTGACGACGCCTGCGTCCATGAGGGCCAGGATCGTCTCCAGAATAGTGGCGGTGTCGGGGACTTCGGGGCAAGCAGCAAAATCGACGACAACGATGCTGTCGATCGGGGTGGCGGCGCGGAATGATTCAAAGTGAGTGGCAAAGCACGTCAGGGCCTGCATCTGGACGGTTTGCGGGGATTGGGCGTGGGCGGTGGAAATGGGGGCGAGGATTGTCAGCAACGTGCCAACGGCCGCGTTGCGTATCACCGTGCCGTTTGACCAAGCCATCAGAAGAAGTCCCTTTGGACACCGGGCCGAAGGTCCGTGATCGGCGAGGGCCCCGGCAGGCGCGCCCAGGACGGGCGGTACATGCGGATCCTTGGGTCCACCAGGTTCGAGCTTTCGGATTGCACGAAGCTGTCTGCGAACCCGCCGCCGAATTGCTGCACGGTATGCGCGCAATACATGGATCCGTCGAACGGGTAATACTCGACCAACTGTTGCGGTGTGAGGCTGGCGTGAGAGACGTAGCTCCAGAATTCATCCAGGGTTTCGCGGTCTTGATTGGGCCGAAACTCCCATCGGAATGAGTTCCAGCAGCCCGCGATCTGTGCCTGTTCCGTAAGGGGCGGCGGGGCGTAGCCGTAAAGGCGCAGGCCGTAGTCGGACACGTCATCAATCGTTGTCACGTAGTGGACCGATTGCCCGGTGTTGAGCACGATGTTGCGGATCAGCCGCGTAGAAATGCCAAAGGTTTGTGCGTTCTGCGCCAGCAAACCGATCGACAAGATCGCGGCGGTATAGGATTGCTGGACGCTTTCGCGGTTGACCTCTCCATCGCCCAGGATCAGGCGCGGAGCATGGAAGCCAAGCCGCGAAGTAGGGTGCAGGTAGCGGCTAGGGGAAAACCCGACGCCGGAGCGGGAGTCGTAACGTCCGCCCATAAACGCCAAGGCGCAGGCGGAAATGCAGCTGCTGTTGGGGGACACCCGGGTTGTCACGGTGCGCTCATGGAACAGCTGCGCCAGGCGCAGACCTTCCAGGAAATCGCCGCCGTCGCTTTCCAGGCAGACCACCACTTGTTCGTTCAGCAAGTGTGACGGGTAGTTGAACAACTCCGCGATCAGCGGATCAAGTGCCGCCTCGACCCGGGCAGCATCCCCGGGATTGATCGGGCCAGTGAGGGTCAGAGAACATCCCGCTGCCACGTCCGTTTGCGGCGGGCCCGTCCGCTCGATCTCGACCGCAAGCGCCGGGTCGGGGCCGGCCAGAAAGAGCGCCAAAGACATCGCCAGAACGGCGAGGGGACGTGTACGGGAAGGACGGGGGACCGTGTTCATAACGCCTTCAGTAAGAGCGCCTCAACGATGCAGGGTCAACTGGTTTTGCCGTGGCGCCTACGCTCACTCGCGTGCGGTGCCTTCGATCAGGGGGACGAAGCGGACGGGCATCAGTTCTTCATAGTCAAAGCCGGTCTCGAGCCGCGTCACTTTGATCAGGCTTTGTACGGTATCGGATTGGCCCACCGGGACGACCATCACGCCGCCGACTTTCAACTGCTGTAGAAGCGGGCCGGGGGGGTCTTCGGCGGCGGCTGTCACGAGAATGCGGTCAAAGGGGCCCTGGTCCGGCAGCCCGAAGGAGCCGTCGCGGGTCAGGACCGTGATGTTGACCAGGCCCAACTTGGTGAAGATGATTTCCGCCTCGCGGGTCAGGTTGCGGTGGCGGTCGATGGTGTAGACGCGGCGGGCGAGTTGGCTGAGGATCGCGGCCTGGTAGCCGGAGCCGGTGCCGATCTCTAGCACCGTATCGCGGGGTTGGACATCGAGCGCCTGGGTCATCAGGCCGACCACGGAGGGCTGGCTGATGGTCTGGCCCGAGCTGATCGGGAGCGGCATATCCTCGTAGGCGCGGGCGGCGAAATGGCCGCGCACGAAGGCGCCGCGGTCGACCCGTTCCATCGCGATCAGCGTGCGTTTGTCCATCACGCCCTTCTGGCGCAGATGATAGAGGAACTGCATCTTGCGTTCCGGGTCGAAGCCCGCGTCTTCAGGGGCGTCGCCTGTCATTCCACGGCAGCTTTCAGCGCGGAGAGCCGGTCATAGGCGGTCAGATCGGCGCGCATCGGCGTGACGGAAATGTAGCCATCCAGGTTGGCGGTCGCGTCGGTGTCCGCGCCCGAGGGCACGTTCTGCGCGCTGCCGGTGATCCAGAGGAACTTGCGCCCGTTGGGCGCGACGTCGGCCTTCATGCCCATGCCGGTGCCGCCCTCGCGGAAGCCCTGGGCCACGGCGCGGATGCCTTTGACCGCGTCTGCCGGAACGGGGGGGAAATTGACGTTGTAAAACAGCTTGTAGGGGGCGCTGGTGAAGGCCTGGGGCGCGGCGAGGATCTTGCGGATCGTATCGGCGCCGTGGGTGGCGGCGGCCTCGAACTGGTTGGTCAGGCCGATGTTGCCGGGCCCGTAGTATTGCGACAGGGCGATGGCGGGAAAACCCTGGATCGCGGCCTCGATCGCGGCGCCGATGGTGCCGGAGTAGAGCGTGTTTTCCGCCGAATTGTTGCCCTTGTTCACGCCCGACAGGATCAGATCGGGCGGCGCGTCCTTCATCACGTCGTGCAGCGCGGCGATGACGCAATCGGCGGGCGAGCCCTCGGCGGCGAAGCGCTTTGGCCCGAACTCGGAAATCATCGTGGGATGGGTGTAGGAAATGCAGTGGCCGACGCCCGATTGCTCGAACGCGGGCGCGACCGTCCAGACCTCGCCCGAGGCGCCTGCGAGATCACTGGCGATGGTGTGGAGGACCTCAAGGCCGGGGGCGTTGATGCCGTCGTCGTTGGTGATGAGAATACGCATGTCGCGGGTGTAGCTTGTGCCTGCAAGGGCGGCAAGCGGTGGTGTGGGCGGCAGGCGGCGGGACCGGGCGGAGGCCGCGCCCACCCGCCCGCCCCGCGCCCTCCGCCCGGTGGGGCGGGTGTTGCGTGTCAGTGGCGGGGGACGGCGCTTTTGGCGGCGGTTGGATTGAGTTTTTTGGGCAAGATGAAAGGGAGGCCCGGCTCAGGCGGGTTGGCGCAGGCGTTGGATGGTGCGGAAGGCCAGGACCGCGATGATGCCGATGGCGGCACCCAGGACCAGGGCCGTGTCGCTGGCGGCATTGGCGACGACGACGCCCACGAGCGCCCAGATCACCGCGGCGGCGTAGGGCAGGGGGTGGGCCGTATGGCGGATGACGAGGCCTGCCACGACACCCACGAGGATCAGGCCCGCGATGGAGATCACCGTCGTGTCAAAGCCGGTGTAGGCGGCGATGACGGTGGCGCTGGCCACGAGGGAGGCGGCCGAGAGCCAGCCTGCGTAGAGCGCGATGGGGGCGGCGGCGAAGGCGACCTCGGGTTTGGGCGCGCGGAAAAGGGCGATGAGCGCGGTGATCAGCATGGCGATGATCAGGAGCGTTGCGGGGACGGGGGCTGTGAGGGCCACCGGGATCCAGCTAGCGCCGATGACGAGGGAGACGAGCAACGCCGGGCGCATGGCCTGCCACTCGGGCGTCGCGGCGCGTTTGAGCAGGCCGTAGCCTGCGCCGACAATGAGCCAGAGGTAGATGACGCCCCAGATTGCGAAGGCATAGCCTGCCGGTTGGATCGGCAGGTTTTCCACCGGGCGGGGCAATTGTGCCGGGTCAAAGCCGGTGAAGGGCGCGGTGAAGACGGGCGATACGGCGAAGGCGATGGCGGCCAGCAGGACGAGGGCCGCCATCCATTTCGGGTTAAGATCAGGCAAGGACATTTTACTGAAGGGCGCCTTCTGCCGTGATCTGTGTTTTGCCGCCGAGCCAGGGGTGCAGCGCGGCGGGCAGGGTGACGGAGCCGTCGGCGTTCTGGCCGTTTTCCAGCACCGCGATCAGGCAGCGCCCCACGGCGAGGCCGGAGCCGTTGAGGGTGTGCACGAACTCGGGCTTGCCGCCGCCCTCGGGCTTGAAGCGGGCGTTCATCCGGCGGGCCTGGAAGGCGCCGCAGGTGGAGACCGAGGAGATCTCTCGGTAGGTGTTCTGGCCGGGCAACCAGGCCTCGATATCGTACGTGCGCGTGGCGCCAAAGCCCATGTCACCGGCGCAGAGCAGGACGGTGCGGTAGGGGATCTCCAGCTTGTCGAGGATGCCTTCGGCGCAGTCCAGCATGCGTTGCTGTTCCGCGTCGGAGTGGTCGGGGTGGGTGACCGAGACCATCTCGACCTTCTCGAACTGGTGCTGGCGCAGCATGCCAGACGTGTCGCGGCCGGCGCTGCCGGCCTCGGAACGGAAGCACAGCGAATGGGCCGTGTAGCGGCGTGGCAGGTAGCTTTCGTCGATCGTGTGCCCGGCGGCGATGTTGGTCAGCGACACCTCGGAGGTGGGGATCAGCCACCAGCCATTGGTTGTCTGGTAGCTGTCCTCGGCGAACTTCGGAAGCTGACCCGTGCCATACATCGTCTCGTCGCGGACCAGCACGGGCGCGTTGACCTCAATCAGGCCGTTTTCCTCGGTATGGGTGTCGAGCATGAACTGCGCCAGCGCCCGGTGGACGCGGGCGACAGCACCGCTGAGCAGCACGAAACGCGCGCCGGAGAGTTTGGCGGCGGTCTCGAAATCCATCGACGGTTTCACGGCCGGGATGTCGAAATGCTCCACCGGGGTGAAGTCGAAGGTGCGCGGGGTGCCGCGGCGGTGCAGCTCGACATTGTCGGCCTCATCCGCGCCTTCGGGCACGTCGGAGGCGGGCAGGTTGGGCAAAGCCTCCAGGATCGCGGTCAGCTCGGCGTCCTTGGCCTTGGCTTCGTCGTCCAGCCGGGCGATCTCGTCCTTTTTGGCCGCGACGAGCGCGCGCAGACGCTCGAACTCGGCCTCATCGCCCGAGGCCTTGGCTTTGCCAACCTCCTTGGAGGCGGCGTTGCGGTCTGCTTGCGCCGTCTCGGCCTGGGTGATCGCGGCACGCCGTGCCGCGTCGATGGCCAGGATCTCGGAGGAGGCAGGAGACAGACCCCGAAGCGCCAAAGCGGCGTCAAAAGCAGCAGGGTTCTCGCGGATTGCGCGGATGTCATGCATGGGGAGCCTCCGTTATTGATATGTGGCATCTGATGTGTGGCGGCGGTATGCCGGAAAGCAGCGCGGGGGGGAAGTGCGTTGTGCGCGGTGGCTTTCCTTCGGGGCTGCGTGGGGTACTGTCGGGCGTGTCGACCCGTTCCAGCCACGAGGGCCCCATGCGCCAGATATCTGACCTGCCGGAGCTGGATTTCAGCTCGCCCGCCTACGCCGCCGCCCCCTTCGCGACACTGGCGGGCTACGCGCAGCAGTGGCAGGTGGCGCGGTCGGTGCGCGGAGTGGAGTTGTTGGACTATGACCTGTGCCGCAAGGCGGTGCTGGACCGGAAGTTGGGCACCGGGCACCCGAAGCTGATGAACGTGCTGGGCCTGCCGGAGGGGCGCCCGCTGGAGTACAAGCGCAACTCCATCTCGTTCCACAATCGCGGCGCACGGCGGCGGGATCTGCGGCTGCCGTTGACGCGCTTGATGGGGCCGGAGGGGACGGAGCGGTTTCGCGCAGAGGTCGACGGCGTGGTCGCCCGCGTGATCGAGGCGATCCCTGTGGGCGCGCCGGTGGATCTGATCGAGACGCTCTGTGACCCGACGCCGTCCGCCGTCTACTGCTATTGGATGGGCGCGCCGTTTGAGGATGCGGCGTTCGTGGCGCGGACCTCGCACTCGGTGCAGAAGGTCCACACGCGCAACCCTGCTTTCGCGGAGGAGATCATCACGGCGTTCGAGGCGCTGATCGACTACGCCGAGGCGCGCATCGCGGCGTGTCGCGCGGCGCCGGGGGACAACCTGCTGAGCGATCTGATCGCGGCGGAGGAGGCGGGGCAGTTGAGCGGCGATGACCTGCGCAATTGGGTGATCAAACTGGCGGAGGCGAACACCGACAATTCCTCGCACCAGATCGCGATTGCGGTGATCGAACTGGCCTCGCGCCCGGAGGTCTGGGCGCGGCTGGGGCAAGACCCCTCGCTGGTGCCCGCAGCGGTGCGCGAGGTGATGCGGTATCATCCGCGCTCGATTTCCACGTCGCGCGAGGCGATGGAGGACATGGAGATCGCGGGCGTTTTGGTGCCGAAGGGCACGCCGGTCTTCGCCAACATCGGCGCGACGCATTGGGACGCGCGGTATTATGCTTCGCCAGAGGTGTTTGACATCGACCGGATGGAAGAGCCGCCGCACCTGAATTTCGGCGGCGGGATTTTCTCGTGCATTGGACGCTATGCGGTGACGATGGAGGTGGAGCAGGTGGTCGCGCGCTTAGCCGCTGAGTATCCGGGGCTGCGGGTGGAGGAGGCCGCGTTCGTGCATTCGCCGATGTTTACATCGGTGACGCGGTTGGTGGGGGTGTTGGAGTAAAGTGGGGGGCTGAGCGGGCACAATTGTCTGTAGCCCTATTTAGTTTTTCGTAATTACACGTTTTGCGCGGGATTGACGCGGATTTTGCTGCGTTTTTGTTGCGTTTGGGGCCCGGCTCGAGGCCCGGTCTACGGGTTGTAGCCGGGGGCGATGGTGACGGGTGGATCGAGGGTGGCGGCCCAAGCGAGCCAGGCGTCTATGAAATCCTCGTCGAAAAGGTCTTCTGCGATCCAGTGGGGTGGATGACCCTCGGGAAGGGACCGCGCGGCATAGAAGATATCTGCCCAATGGGGTTTGTAAAACATCAAAGGCCTTTCATCCTCTAAAGTCACAGCGGCACCTCGAAGGTTAGCTTTTGTTAGGTTGGTCCCCATCGAGATTTTAGCCTCCCTGAGATCCGCCCGCTGCAAGTTCGCCCAACTAAGGTTCGCCCCCTGCAACTGTGCATCAAGGAACTCCGCTCCGCGCAACTGGGCCCCGACTAGGACCGCACCCTGCAACTTCGCGCCTTCGGAAGCCTCGCCTGATCTTAAGTGCGCTCTCTGCAAATTCGCCCAACTGAGGTTCGCCCCTTGTAACCTTGCCTCAATAAGGTTCGCCCGTTGAAACTCCGTCCGTACGAAGTCGGCACCCTGCATTGATGCCGCCGCCATTTGGGTGCCTTGGAAGTTCATTCCAGAGAGGTTGAAGCCCTGCAGATTGCAGCTGTGCAAGTCGATGAGGCTCGGGTCGAAGGCTGTGCGGGCGGAAAGGTTGACAGGGTTGATACGCCCAAGGCTTTGCACGGCGCGTTCCATGTCGGGGCGGATTGGGGTGAGGGTTTGAGCCCACTCCCGGAGCGCTCCAGGCTCTGTGTCGCGCTCCTCCAGGCCGAATTCTTTGCGCATTTCTTCGGGGGATTTGGGTGGTGCGTGTTCCGAGCCGTTGGTTTCCCGGTCCCAGATGTCCTTCGGGCTTTCGACTGCTGGAAACTCCCGGCTCAACTCCTGCACATAGATCGACAGCATCCGCGCGATGCGTTGGGCGGGTGCGAAGTCACCTCGGTCCATCGCTTCCTGTGCCAATCCCTCCAGCCGGTCAATCGCAGCGGCGCGGGTGACGAGGTCGTCTTCCCATTCGAGGGCGATGCATTCCTTTTCGGTTCCTTTATGGAGAACACGCGTGACTTGCCTGCGGGCCGCCAGATCGGTGGCGGCGGCGTTGATTTTGTCGTTGAAGAGCGCCTCGTCTTGCAGCGCCGTCTGCCGCGCGGCGACCCATGTGCGCCAGACCAGAAACGGGGCACCGAAGAACGCGGCGAGGACGAGGCCGATATTTCGGATGGCCTCTCCGGTTGGGTCGCCCTCGTAGGGACCCATGCCCAGGGCTGCGCGCATGAAGTCCCACATTGTGGCGGCGAGCATGGCAACCAGGAACAAGACGACGGCCACGGCGACGAACCCGAGTGTATAGCCCAAGGGCCGCGCCTTGCGAAAATCGATCTGCCTGCGCAGCCCCAGCCAATCGAGTAGGTCGGGTGGTTTCTTGTCGTCGCTCACCGCAGATGGTCCCTCGTCAAAACTCCCGCCACCAAACCCGCTTTCGCCCCCCTTTCCAACCCCCACGCGCCGCAAACCCTTGCGACCTTCGCCCGACGCGCCCATCTGCCCTTATAGCACCCGTTGCACTCGCCCCACCGCGCCCTTAGGGTGCCGCAACTTTCAAACAGGGCTGCCCCGACACGGTGGCCATCTCAACGCAAAGGACCCCGCCCATGGAAGCCTTCGGCCAGGTTGTTCCGCTGATCCTGATCCTGGTGATCATGTATTTCTTCCTCATTCGCCCGCAGCAAAAGAAGGTGAAAGAGCATCAGGCGATGGTCGAGGCGTTGCGGCGGGGGGATGAGGTTGTCACGCAGGGCGGGCTGATCGGCAAGATCACCAAGGTCAAGGACGAGACCGAGGTTGAGGTGGAGATCGCCAAGGATGTGAAGATCCGCGTGGTGCGCCCGACGATTGCGCAGGTCCGCTCCAAGACCGAGCCCGCCAACGACTAAACCCGCGTGCCTGCGCGACGTTAAGGAAGATCCTCCATGCTGCAGATCCCTCTCTGGAACCGGCTGTTCATTGTTCTGACGGTTCTTGTGGGCCTGAGTTTCGCGATGCCGAACTTTTTCTACGGCACGGTGGAGCGGCACAATGATGCGCTGGCCGAGATCGAGCGGACGGGCATCGAGACGCCCGAGCAGACGGCGGATGTGGCGGCCTGGCCATCGTTCTTGCCCGCAACGCTGGTGAACCTCGGGCTGGACCTGAGGGGCGGCGCGCATCTGTTGGCGGAAGTGCGCGTTGAGGACGTCTACGTGCAGCGGATGGACTCGCTTTGGCCCGAAGTGCGTGATGCGCTGCGGGAGTTGCGGTCGGTCGTGGGTGGTATTCGCCGGATCGACGCGGAGCCGGGTCTGTTGCAGGTCCGCATCGAGGATGCGTCAGGCATGCCAAGTGCGCTGGCCGCGGTGCGCGAGTTGGGCCAGCCGGTGGTCAGCCTGACAGGCGGGTTCGGCGAGACAACGCTGGATGTCAGCGGCTCGGGCGACATTATCACGGTGAGGTTGAGCGATGCGGAAGAGGCAGCGACGAATGACCGGACGTTGCAGCAATCGATTGAGATCGTGCGCCGCCGCGTCGATGAGGCGGGCACGCGGGAGCCGACCATTCAGCGCCAGGGCGCGGACCGGATCCTGATCCAGGTGCCGGGGATTGGCAGCGCGCAGGAGTTGAAAGAGCTGATCGGGACGACCGCGCGGCTGACGTTCCACCCCGTTGTGGGGCGCGCCAGCGGGCCCGATGAGGACGTGGAAAGCCGCCAGCTGCTTCTGCCGTCGATTGAAGAGGGCGGCGGGTATTACATTCTGGAAGCGACGCCCGTGGTATCGGGCGATGACCTGGTGGACAGCCAGCCTGGCTTTGACCAGCAGACCGGCGAGGCGATTGTGACGTTCCGCTTCAACCCCTCGGGCGCGCGGGCGTTCGGGGATTTCACCGCCGCCAACATCGGCGCGCCGTTTGCGATTGTGCTGGATGACGAGGTGGTCTCGGCCCCCGTGATCCGGTCGGCGATCACCGGCGGGGCGGGGCAGATCAGCGGCAACTTCTCGGTCGAAAGCTCCACTGAGCTGGCGATCCTGCTGCGGGCAGGGGCCTTGCCGGCGGAACTGACCTTCCTGGAGGAGCGGACCATCGGGCCGGAACTGGGCGCGGACAGCGTCGCGGCGGGGCAAACGGCGGCGCTGATCGCGTTCGCCGCTGTGCTGATCTTCATGATCGCCAGCTACGGGTTGTTCGGCGTCTTCGCCAGCGTGGCGCTGGTCCTCAACGTGGGGCTCATCTTTGGCGTGCTGTCGCTGATCGGGGCGACGCTGACCCTGCCGGGCATCGCGGGGATCGTGTTGACCATCGGTATGGCGGTGGACGCCAATGTGCTGGTGTTCGAGCGGATCCGCGAAGAGCTGAAGACGGCAAAGGGCCCGGCGCGGGCCATCGAGTTGGGCTATGAACGGGCGCTGTCGGCCATCATCGACGCCAACATCACGACCTTCATCATCGCGACGATCCTGTTTGTCCTGGGCTCCGGCCCCGTGCGGGGCTTCTCGGTCACGCTGGGGATCGGGATCGTGACATCGGTCTTCACCGCGATCTACGTGACGCGCCTTCTGCTGGTCTTCTGGTTCGAGCGTAAGCGCCCGAAAACAATCGAGGTTTAACCGATGCGTCTTCGTCTAGTTCCGCAAGAGACCCGCTTCGATTTCTTCAAATACGCCCGCGCGACCTTCGGCGCGTCCATCGTGGCGGTCATCGCCTCGCTGGTGATCTGGTTCAGCGTTGGCCTGAACTTCGGCATCGACTTTCTGGGCGGCACGACGATCCGCACGGATGCGACAGTGCAGGTGGAAGTGGCCGAATATCGCGCCGCGCTGGAGCCTTTGGGCCTCGGCGATGTGGTGATTTCCGAGGTGTTCGACCCGAACTTCGCCGATGACCAACACGTCGTGACGGTGCGCATCCAGGCCCAGGAGGGCGCGGAATCCGTTACGCCCGAGATCATCATGGCGATTGAGACCGCCCTGCTTGAATCGATTGACCCCGAGATGACCTTCCCCAGCGTTGAATCCGTGGGGCCCAAGGTATCTGGTGAGCTGATCCAGACCGCGATCCTAGCGGTTCTGGCGTCGCTCGGCGCGATCCTGATCTACATCTGGCTGCGGTTCGAATGGCAGTTCTCGGTCGGGGCTGTGGCCGCCTTGATCCATGACGTGATCCTGACCATCGGCGTCTTCAGCCTGTTCCAGATCCGCTTTGATCTGGCCACCATCGCGGCCCTTCTGACCATCGTGGGTTATTCGATCAACGATACTGTGGTGATCTTCGACCGCCTGCGCGAGAACCTGATCAAGTACAAGCAGAAGGCCCTGCGCGACGTGATGAACCTGTCGGCGAATGAGACGCTGTCGCGCACCTTGATGACCTCGGGCACCACGCTGGTCGCGCTGATCGCGCTGTTGGTTCTGGGGGGCGATGTGATCCGCGGGTTCGTCTTCGCCATCGCCTGGGGCGTGATCGTCGGCACCTATTCCTCGATCTACGTGGCTAAGAACGTGGTCCTGATGATCGGGGTAAAGCGCGATTGGTCCAAGCCGTCCGATGGCGGCGCGGGTGGCCCGGGCGGCACGCAATTCGCCAACGTCGATGCCTGAGGCCCTGTCCCTGGCGCTTGAGACGCCGGGGCTTGCGTGGGTGATCGCCGCTGCCGTTCTGGCGGCGCTGGTCTACGGATTTGCGGGCTTTGGCTCGGCCCTGATCTTCCTGCCCCTGGCCACGATCTTCTGGTCCCCACCGCTGGCCATCGCGGCGTTCTCGCTTTCGGCGCTAGGGTCGCTTTTCACCGTCTTCCCGGGCGCATGGAAATCAGCGGACAAGCGCGCGACCCTGATGATCGTGGCGATGTCCATCGTCTTCATGCCGGTGGGTATTTTCCTTCTGCGCGTCGCGCCCGAGGTCACGATCCGCACCGCCGTCTGCGTGCTGACATTGGTGACCCTGGCCGCCCTGGTGGCGGGATGGAAAGTGCCCTTGCGCGGCGGGCGCGGGTTGCAATTGGGTGTTGGCGCCCTTGCCGGGATCACCGGGGGATCAACGGGTTTGAACGGCCCACCGGTGATCCTGTTCAACCTGGGCACCGACCAACCCGTGGCCGTGACGCGCGGCAACCTGGCGTGTTTTCTGACGTTGAACTCGCTCTTCATGATGCCGATGATGTGGATCCAGGGCCTCGTGGACGCGCGCGCATTCTTCCTGGGGCTGATCCTGTTGGGGCCCTATGCCCTGGGCGGATATCTGGGGGTGCAGATGTTCCGGCCCGAGCGCGCGGGCATTTACAAGGCCGTGGCCTATGTCTTGATCGGCGTGGCCGGCGTTGCGGGCCTGCCGGTTTGGGGATGACGGGATGCGAATGCCCGATTGCGGGAGCGACAGATGCGAATGCCCTATTGCGGGAGCAATACATGAGAATGAACGAAGTGCAGTTCGACGACAGCAAACCCGTGGACGGCTATGGCCCCGGGTTCTTCCGCATCGGCGGAGAGGTGTACAACGGCGCCGTCCTGCTGCTGCCCAAGGGCCCCGCGCTGTGGGGCGGGCTCAGTGACGAAGCCGCCCTTGTGGCCGCCGCCGGAGAGGTTGACGTCCTGCTTCTGGGCACCGGAGCCGAGATCGCGCATCCGCCCGCCGCATTGCGCCGCGCCGTGGAGGCGGCCGGATTGGGGCTAGAGGTCATGGCCTCTTCCGCCGCCTGCCGCACCTACAATGTGCTGCTGGCCGAGGGGCGCCGCGTGGGCGCGGCGATGCTGACGGTCTAGGGACGTGTCGGAGGCAGAGCGAGCTCGTCCAAAATCACGTCGCCGAAAATCATCGCGCGCAACTCTCGCTCCAACTTGCGCCGCATCGCCTCGCCGAATGTGTCGTGGTTCAACGCATATTCCACAAACGCGCCGGGGCCATGGATGACCTCGGCGGCGTAGTAATCCTCGATCTCCCGCGACGCGCCGCCAATGGCGAGGCCGTTGACGGTGATGCCGTCAAAGTCGAAATGCTCGAACGCCGCGACCGGGGGGAACCCGTCGTTGTTCTGCCCGTCGCCCGAGATATCGAGGGTCTGGAACAGGCACACCGGCGCTTCGCGGAACCGGGTGGCGGCAAAGCCCAGGGCGTAGCCAAGCGCTGTCGGGAAATCCTGACTGCCGCGGGTGGATGCGGCCACCCGCTCGGCGATGGCCAAAAGGTCAGCCTCGGACGTGACCATGGTCCAGTCCACGATGACGTCCTGCTGGAACCGCCCGGACCACTCGAAAATCGAAAGCGCCACGGGGCCGGGTCCGTTCAGGAACGCCTCGGACACAATCGGGTCCAGCAGGGCCGCCGCCAGGCCGTCTACCTGCAAGCGATACTCGGCCTGATCGACCGAGGCCGAGACGTCCAGCCCCAATTGCAACGCCAAACGGCACTGATCCTGCGCCGCAACCGGGGCGGCTGCGAGGAGCGTTTGCCCTGCAAGGGCACAAGCGAGGAGGGGCCGAGCCATTACCAGTGGCCCGTATTTTCCATCGACGCCCAAGGCTCTGCCGGGGCCAGCGCTTCACCGGCCTGCAACAACTCGATCGAGACATTGTCGGGCGAGCGCACAAACGCCATATGTCCGTCGCGGGGCGGGCGATTGATGGTCACGCCGTTATCCATCAGGTGCTGACACATCCCATAGATGTCATCGACCCGGTAGGCGAGGTGCCCAAAATGGCGGCTGTCGCTTGGCAGGCCTTCGTCGCCGTCCCAATTATACGTCAGCTCCACATGGGCATTCTCCTGGCCCGGCGGGGTCATGAACACCAGAGTGAAGCGCCCGCCCTCACTGTCCATCCGCCGCGTCTCTTCCAGGCCGAGAAGTTTGTAGAACGCGATCGAGGCGTCCAGGTCCTTCACGCGCACCATCGTGTGCAGGTATTGTATTGTCATCTTTCGATCTCCCCGAGGTTGGAGCGTAGCTTAACGCCGTGCGCGGGGTTGACCAGCCGTCTGTCACTCAATTTCGCGTTTGCGCGGGCTGATCGGGGTGGGATGCATCGCGTCACGCACCACAAGGGTGACGGTGACAAAGGCCACGAACAGCAGCAAATACCAGGACCCGAATTTGCCGATATCGACCAGCCCGGTGTCGCCCTGAACCTCATAGCTCCAGGTCCGGGTGAAGGTGCCCACATTCTCCGCGATCCACAAAAGCCATGCCGACAGGAAGGCACCCACCGGCAGGCGGAGGGAGAGGGGGGTGTCCCGGATGAAGAACCAGATCCGCGTGCGCCAGAACAACAGCAGCGTCGCCGCGAACAGGACCCAACGGATGTCGTACGTGTAGTGGTGGGTGTAGAAATTCACGTAGATCGCCACGGCCAGCAGGTAGGTCGCCCAGAATGGCGGATAGGGCGCGAATTGGATGTGGAACAGACGGATCGACCGCGCGATGAAGCTGCCGACACTGGCGTACATGAAGCCTGAGAATAGGGGCACGCCGCCGATCTCCAGAATGCCTTGGTCCGGGTAATCCCAGGACCCCTGCGCGAGCTTGAAGACCTCCATCACCGTGCCGGTGATGTGGAAAATCAGGATGACTTTCGCTTCCTCCCAGGTCTCCAACCCCCGCCAGATGAAGACGATTTGGGTGAGCACCGCGAAGATCACCAGCGCGTCGTAGCGCGCGAGGGCCCAGTCTTGGTCCCAGATCAGGCTGGTGAGGATCAGCGCCGCCAGGATCATCACCCCGAACAGCGCCGCCCAAAGCAGTTTGGCGAAAAACACGACGAAACCCGGCGCCCGCGCCGTGATCCGTTCCAGTTTGGCAACGCCCCTGTCTGCAATCTGGTCCGCCATGTCCCCTCATCATCTTGCGGTTATGCCGCCCAGTGGGGCAATATGTGGCCTCACCCCGCGCCCGACCGATTCCGTAGCAGTAGGACCCTTGCCATGCCCCTGACCCCTGAACAACTGGAGGATATCCAGGCCTCCCGCGCCAATCCGCAGCCAACCCTGCGCGCGGTGTCCCCAGGGATGGAGAAGCACCTTTACGAGGCCAAGCCCGTCCTCGACCACGGTTTTGTGCGCGTCATCGACTATATGGGCGACGACGGCGCCATCGTGCAGGCCGCGCGGGTGTCTTACGGCGCGGGCACCAAGCATGTCTCGAACGACGAGGGGCTGATCCGCTACCTGATGCGGCACTGGCATTCGACGCCGTTCGAGATGTGTGAGATCAAGCTGCACGTCAAATTGCCCGTCTTTGTGGCCCGCCAATGGATCCGCCACCGTACGGCGAATGTGAACGAATACTCGGCGCGCTATTCGATCCTGGACCGCGAGTTCTACATCCCCCGCGCCGAGGACCTCGCGGCGCAATCCGTCGTCAACAACCAGGGCCGGGGCGAGGCACTGACCGGCGAGGAAGCGGAACGCGTGCTGCGCTACCTCAAGGACGACGCCGGGCGGGCCTATGACCATTATGAAGAGATGATTTCCGACACGAATTCTGAAGGTGGAGGCCAGCAGGGTCTGGCGCGGGAACTGGCCCGCATGAACCTGCCCGCCAACATCTACACCCAGTGGTACTGGAAGGTGGATTTGCACAACCTGTTCCACTTCCTCCGCCTGCGGGCCGACAGCCATGCCCAATACGAGATCCGCGTCTATGCGGATGCGATATGCGAGATGGTGAAGGATTGGGTCCCGGCGGCGTATAGCGCGTTCGAAGACTACCGGATGGGCGGCGTGCAGCTGAGCGGGAAGGGGGTTGAGGTGTTGAAGCGTCGGCTTGCGGGGGAAGAGGTGACGCAGGAGACGTCGGGGATGAGTAAGGGGGAATGGCGCGACTTTGCGGGGGTGTTCGGGTGAAAGTATCACTTATCCGGGTATTCGTCTCTTCTCCTGGGGATCTATCCATTGAACGAGATCTAGTAAGAAAGGTCGTAGGAGAGATTAATTCCGACCTTGGTACTATTCATTCCTTTAGGCTTGAGTGCCTCATGTGGGAAGACTTGTCGTCTCGCATTAGTAGGCGCCCGCAAGAGTCAATCTCTGCTGCATTTGATGAATTTGAGATATTTCTTGGTCTAATGGGGTTCTATTTTGGAACCCCGACTGGCGACTTTGGAAGTGGTACTGAGGAAGAGTACACACTCGCTCTAAAGAATTGGAATGAAAAGAGACTTGAGTTTATTCAGTTCTATTTTTCGGCAGCAAAGGTTGACGCCAACCTTCTAGATTTAGACCAGGTCAAAAAGGTCCGCGAATTTCGTGAGGCGGTGGGTCGTGACGGTGTTCTCTTCGACACTTTCACGGATTTGAAGGTTTTGGAAGCCCGTGTCCGCTCCGCTTTGATCGCCGACGTCTATAGGTTTCTTGAAAAACCGGAGGAGCGAAGTCGTGAAACTGCATCTGCTGCGTACCGCACGCTAAACCCGTACGGAAATATGAAGGCCTTAGACAAGTTGATGCAGGAGCGACCGGAAGCTGCAATTAACTTTTTGGCTCATGCTGGCGCGACTTCAATGCAGAGCTCCCAGATGGCACTCGAAAAAATTACAAGAAAATTGAGCGAGGTTGGCCGTAAAGCGACCAAATTTACTAGGTCAGCAGCCGATCTGCAGAGGGGAAAAAGGAAGGAAAAAATGGTAACTAAGCACCTGGTGGATCTCTACGAGGGCATCGAAAGTCTTCTTCGTGCTTTTGCGTCGGAAACCCCTGCTTTGGACAAGAATTTTTCTGACTCTATTTCCAGCTTTCACCGGGCTGCTGAGATAGCCACGAACCTTTCAGAAGAAGATCAAAAGGCACTTGCTGAACTGTTGGGCACGCTGGACTCCCTTAAGTTATCAATGCAATCGACATCCAACGCGTTTGTCGAACTTGCGATGCCAGATGTGCCAGAACTTGGCCATCGTTGGGAGGTAAGCCGATTGACCTTGGATGCGGTTGTCTCTGATTTCCGTGATTTCATTTCGCGGGGAACTGACGCAATTGACGTTGTGGCACAGGCGTTGTCGTCAAGAAAACTGCCAAACCAGCCGCTGTAGTGGGCGCGGAATCAAGGCCGTAGGCCGCCGCGCATCGACGGGCCGCCCCCCGGCACGGCGATTTGGTGACGCTTGGCGCGACGAAGATACGTCGAGCTACCACGGCGAGCATAAAGTGAGGTGATCAGGCGTTGGATCGCCCCACCGCGGCCCGTCGATGCGCGGCTTGCGCGGTTGGGGGCGCGGTGGGGAGAGACGGCACGGCGGTTTGGTGACGCTTGGGGCGATGAAGATACGTCGAGCTACCACGGCCAGCATAAAGTGAGGTGAGCAGGTGTTGGTTCGCGGCACCGCGGCCAGTCGCTGCGCGGCTTGCGTGGTGGGGAGAGACGGCTCGGCGGTTTGGTCACGTTTGACGCGACGAAGATACGTCGAGCTACCACGGCTAGCATAAAGTGAGGGGATCAGGCGTTGGATCGCCGCACCGCGGCCCGTCGATGCGCGGCTTGCTCGGTTGGGGGCGCGGTGGGGAGAGACGGCTCGACGGTTTTGTGACGTTTGGCGCGACGGACAGGCGGCGCGCAAACTGGTCTGGTTTAAAGGGAGGTGTGCAGGCGTTGGATCACCGCACTGCGGCCTTCGGTGCGCGACGGGACAAGTCCCGCTCTACGCTGGGGTGCAATCCTCACGGACTATGCGCCCGCCGTTACTCCGCCGAATACAGCTCTTTGATCGCCACAATCGAATGGAGCGGGATCAGCAAATCGTCGGCCTCTCGGTAGCCGTTGCGAATGCGGATGCGGACGAAGCTGTCGCCGACTTCGCGGATGCGGCCGGAGACGTGGCTGCGCAGGGGGCCGTTAATCGGCACCGGGTGGGTGAGGTAAAAGCGGTAGTTATAGCGGCTGTCGTTTCGTCTGATTTCATCAAGGAGCATGAATGGGCCTTTCGGGTAGAATGTCCCCGAAGATAACCAGATGACCGCCGCGTGAGGCAAATAATTTCGTATGTTCAGCGCTCTGCGGGATCGAAAAGGCGCGCGGCGTGGGCGCACACAGCCGTATCCCGCACCACACAGTGGCTGCGGGGTCGTCCCGAATTCAACCGATAGGCCGTTCAGAGTTTCACCAACTCCACCGCGCTTTCGCGGCCATCGCGGCCCTCGCGCAATTCGTAGCTGAGCTTGGTGTCGTCGGGCAGATCGCTCCACCCCGCGCGCTCGACGGCGGAGATGTGGACGAAGACGTCTTTGCCGCCCTCATCCGGTGCGATGAACCCAAATCCTTTGGTGGTATTGAACCATTTAACAGTGCCGGTTGGCATATTCCCGTGTCTTTCCATTTAGTGTCCCGCCCACAGACGTTGCGGCGGTGCGATGCGCGATTGCGTGCCAGCGCATAGGGAAAAAGATGGGGGGAAATGGGGGGAACTCAAGCGTCGTCATCATGGTTGTGGCGCCTTGGCATGAGTTTGCCTATGACTTGAGCCGGAATCGGGGCCAGACGTGGCAGAAGGGTTAAGAAATGCGCATCTACGGATTGAAAGCTTGTGACACCTGCCGCAAGGCGGCCAAGGCGCTGGGGGCGGAGTTGGTGGATATCCGTGCAACGCCGCTGGAGGCCACACAGGTCGCGGCCTTTGAGGCG
The DNA here is from genome assembly GCF_059726805.1 of Gymnodinialimonas sp. NCBI lineage: Bacteria > Pseudomonadati > Pseudomonadota > Alphaproteobacteria > Rhodobacterales > Paracoccaceae > Gymnodinialimonas > Gymnodinialimonas sp. Next base: position 3,808,700 of record NZ_AP041059.1, on the reverse strand, counting down.
GCGTTCGGGGCAGCGCTGATCAACACCCGGTCGACCACCTGGCGGGAATTGTCCGAGGCCGAGCGGGCGATGGACCCGGTGGCGCTGATCGCAGCTCATCCGGCTGTGATGAAGCGCCCGGTGATCGAGAAGGACGGCGCGTTGACGCTAGGCTGGACGAAGGATGTGCAGGCGCAGTACGGCATTTAAGCGCAATCCAAAAAGTGGGAACCGGTTTTGGGAATGCATTGCGCGCTATAGAATGCGGGGAAAAGGCGAGGGGATTTCACCCTCGTGTCCCGGGGCGGGACGCCCCATCTGACAGCTAACGCAACCAACTTCGGAGACCCAAATGCGCAACGCAGCCCTTGTCCTTGGCCTTATCGGCGGCACGCTCGCCATGGTGGTGGGCTTCTTTGTCTACGGCTACACGGTCTTCATCGACTGGTTCGGAGAGATCCCGGACCTGGCGTATCAGGTTGATAACCCAGAGCTTTACCGGACGATGGCGTTTGTCTCGCCGCTTCTGGCGATTGCGGGCGGCGCCATGGCCAAGGCGCGTGCGCTTTGGGGCGGCATCCTGATGCTGCTGGCGGCGGGCGGGATGCTTTATGCGTTTGGCTTCGGGGTGTTTACCATGTTCCCCATCGCCATGTGCGGTTTGGGTGGGGTCTTGGCGATCGCCGCAGGGCGCCCGGACGAGGAACGGGCCCACTTCTGAAACGATCGCCAAGGGGTCCGCGCGGGCCAGGCCGCTGTCCTCCCCCCATAGGCAGACAGGACCCCCGGGTAACCGGGGGCGGGCGGCTGTTGGTTAGTGCCGGAGCGGTCTGAAGATGCGGATTTCCTGGACGAGTTTCGGGGCCCGGCGCGGCATGTCGAGGGCAGGGCATGTGTCCGGGCCAAGCTCCACCCAGATCCCGCCGATGCACAGTTGCTGCGGGCCTTCAAAGTGCAGACGAATGTAGTGTATCCCGTCTTCCGGGATCACCCGGCGGATCAACCCGCCGTCACAAAAGGAATTGGCGGCAAACCGGTCGATGCCATCGGGGTCCTCGGCCCAGTTGATCAGGCAGTCCGGCGAGACGAGGGCGGCTCCGTCCTCTGGCACGCCGGGCAGAGCGCCAGCGTCGAAGCGGATCGGGGCGAAGTCCGGGTTGTCTTGCAGGTCGCGCTTGGTGAAGCGGGTGTGGTCAATCCCGGTGATCTGCGCAAATGCGCTGGCGCGGGTCAAGACGTGCTGGCCGACCTCCAGCGTATCAAGGCGTTGTTTACCACCGGGGGTTTGGATCAGCGTGGGCGCTGCGAAGGAATGCCGGGCTGCCACGATGGCGGGGGGTGTTTCCGTCTCATCCGCCGGAGACGCGGGCGGGACCTCAAGCGGTCGTACTAAAGTGCTATGTGGCTGCATACTCGATACCTACTACTCGCCGTTATTTCGACGTTGGAAGCTGTATACAGGGTCACATTGGACCGCATGCGGGCCGAAATGTGGCATTTCCGGGAAAGAGTGTTGCGAAAGTGTTAATGTCGTCCGCCCCGGTGAGGGGGCGAGCGACAGGATTGCTTTACCGCTGATCGGGCGCGATCGCCTCGGCTGAGAGCGTTTTGACCACATCGTCCATGGGCAGCACCTGGGTTTGCTTTTCGCCCAGGCGGCGCAGGGTGACGGTGCGGTTCTCGACTTCCTGGCGGCCCACGGCGAGGATCACGGGGACCTTGCCCACGGAATGCTCGCGCACCTTGAAGTTGATCTTCTCGTTGCGGGTGTCGGCCTCGGCCCGGACCCCTTCGGCGCGCAGGGCGGCGACGGTTTCTTCAACGAAATCATCGGCGTCTGACACGATGGAGGCGACGACCACCTGCCGAGGCGCGAGCCAGAAGGGCAGCTTGCCTTCGGAGTTCTCGATCAGGATGCCGATGAACCGCTCAAAACTACCCAGGCAGGCGCGATGCAGCATCAGCGGGCGGTGCTTGTCGCCGTCCGCACCGATGTAGGAGGCGTCGAGGCGGTCGGGCAGGTTGGGGTCCACCTGGAACGTGCCACACTGCCAGACCCGGCCGATGGCGTCGGTCAGGTAGAAGTCCAGCTTGGGGCCATAGAAGGCGCCGTCGCCTTCTTCCAGCCGGTAGGCGTTGCCGGTGGACTTAATCGCCGCTTCCAGCGCACCTTCGACGTAGTCCCAGCTTTCGTCAGAGCCCACGCGCTTTTCGGGGCGGGTGGCGAAGGCGATCTCGAACTCGGCAAAGCCCAGGTCCTTGTAGACGCCTGCGAGGAAGGTGATGAACTTGGCGCATTCCGCCTCGATCTGGTCCTCGGTGCAGAAGATGTGGGCGTCATCCTGGGTAAAGCCACGCACCCGCATGATGCCGTGAAGCGCGCCCGAGGGCTCGTACCGCGAGCAGGACCCGAACTCTGCCATGCGCAGGGGCAGGTCGCGGTAGGATTTCAGGCCCTGGTTAAACACCTGCACATGGCACGGGCAGTTCATCGGCTTCAAAGCATTGATCGCCTTGTCGCGCGCGTGATCCTCGTCGACTTCGACGATAAACATATGCTCCTGGTACTTGTCCCAATGGCCGGATTTCTCCCACAGCGACCGGTTGACCAGCTGCGGGGTGTTGACCTCCACATAGCCATCGGCGCGCTGCTTGCGGCGCATGTAATTCTGCAAGGTGGTGTAGATGGTCCAGCCGTTTGCGTGCCAGAAGACCTGGCCCGGCGCCTCTTCCTGCATGTGAAAGAGGTCCATCTCACGGCCCAGGCGACGGTGGTCGCGCTTTTCAGCTTCCTCCAGGAAATGCAGGTGCTTCTTGAGGTCATCGCGGTTCTTGAACGCCACGCCGTAGATGCGTTGCAGCATCGGGCGGGTGTTGTCGCCGAGCCAATAGGCGGCGGCCACCGACATCAGCTTGAAGGCGTCAGCGGGGACCTGTCCGGTGTGCTGCAAATGGGGCCCGCGGCACATGTCTTGCCAGTCGCCATGCCAATACATGCGGATCGGCTCATCGCCCGGGATGCGGTCGAGGAGTTCGATTTTATAGGGCTCTTCGGTGGCCTCGTAATGGGCGCGGACTTTTTCACGGTCCCAAATTTCCGTGCGCACAGCGTCGCGGGCGTTGATGATTTCCTTCATCTTCGCCTCGATGGCGCCGAGGTCTTCCGGCGTGAAGGGCTCCCCCCGATCAAAGTCGTAGAACCAGCCCTGGTCGCGCACCGGGCCGATGGTGACTTTGACGTCGGGAAACAGCTCCTGCACCGCGCGGGCCATGATGTGGGCGCAGTCGTGGCGGATCAGCTCAAGCGCCTGCTCGTCATCCTTGAGGGTGTGGATGGCGATGGAGGCGTCGGTGTCGATGGGCCACTGCAGGTCGTGGTGTTCGCCATTGACGGTGGCCGAGATGGCCTTCTTGGCCAGCGAATTGGAGATGCCTGCGGCCACTTCCGCGGGAGTGATTCCGGCGTCATAGTCGCGCGCATTGCCATCGGGGAAGGTAAGGGAGATTTGGGCCATCAAAAGGCTCCTCGTCGGTTTGGCGCCTACAGAACGCCCGGTTGCGGGTATGGGTCTTGTGGCCTTGTCGCGCTGGCGCCGGAAGATGTCAACCGGGCGGCGCGTGGGGCGGCGGCGGGACGCTCCGCGGGGAGTTTTTCTGGCAAGATGAAAGGGGGCCACGCGCATTGCCGGCCCCCGATGCCCTTGGGTCAGGCGGTGAAAATCGCCACGCCCAGGATCACGATGCAGACCCAGCCTGCCGTGAAGATCAACGGGCGCAGGGGCATTTGGGCGAACCCGGTGATCATGCCGACCGCATGGGCCAGGCGCAGTCCGAGAAACGCGATGGCGGTCCAGTAGGTCAGCGCGGTGAAGCCGTCGGCGATGTGCAGGATCAGGACGATGACCGCAAACGGCAGAGCCTGTTCCAGCAGGTTGAGGTGGGCGCGGTGGGCGCGGGCGACCCAATCGGGCAGGCCCTCGTAGCCGGGGGGGCGCTGGAAGGGATTGATGCCTTCGCGCTCATATTTGTTGACGCCCACGATGTAGGGGATCCAGAGGGAGGCGGCCAGCAGCATAAGGCAGGTGAGCACGCCAAGTTCGGTGGGAAGGCTCGACATCAGGCGGCCCCTTCCATGGTGACTTTGAGCGCTTTGCCCGTTTCCAGGTAGGATTTGAGCGACGAGGCCAAGCGCGCCCACCCTTCGGCGAAACCGTCTTGGCCGGGGGCAATGTCGTAGTGCTCGATCGTCAGCTTACAGGCCTCGCCCTGGGGCTCGATGAGGTAGACCATGTGCGAATGCGGCGCGTCCGGGCCGAAGAAAAGCGGCTCAAACGTCTGGGCGATGCGAGATTTCGGGTCCAGTTCCGTGGTGACCTGGCGCAGCATCGGGTCGCCGTCGGGTTTGATGAATTCGGTCACGTTGCCGACGGCGGCATCGCCACGGATCTCGTCGCAGAACACGTGAAAGGCGGCGATCTGGTCTGCTTGCGTGAGCGCATCCCACAGCGCGTCCTGGGTGCAGCGGATGAACGTCTGCATCATGAAATCGGGTTTGCCCATAAGGTGGCTCCTTTCGAGTTTTGCTTTGAGGGTTGCGATCTGTTTGGTCTGCGGTTGCAGGAACGGCGCGACCCAGCGGTCGAGCATTTCCTGCAGGGGCATCGGGTTGAGGTAGTGATATTTGAACCGGCCCTGGCGTTTGGTGACGATCAGGCCCGCGTCCTCCAGCAGCTTCAGGTGCTTCATGACGCCGAAGCGGGTCATGTCGAACTGCGGCTCCAGATCAGAAAGGGACTGGCCGTCTTGTGCGCGCAAACTGTCAAGGATCGCGCGGCGGGCAGGGTCGGAGAGGGCTTTGAACAGGGTATCCATGGGAATCGCTTATAGGTGATTAAATAGTCACGTGACAAGATGGTAACGTAAAAAAGAGCAAGGCTCCGCCCATGGCGCGCGCGCAGGATTGCGGGGAGGGACGCAGACGGGCAGGGTCGCGGCGACGGAATTGAGCAGAGAGTTGGAAGACAAATCGATGGGCGAAATGCAGTATCTTGAGACCGACGCCGGACGCCGTTTGGCGTATCACAAGTTCTCGGGCCGCCGGACGGGCGTGGTGTTTCTGGGGGGGCTGCGGTCTGACATGAGCGGGTCCAAGGCGCTGCATCTGGAGGCCTGGGCACGCAGGTCGGGCCGCGAGTTTCTGCGGTTCGACTACTCGGGCCACGGGGAATCCTCGGGGGAGTTCACCGAAGGCTGCATCGGCGATTGGGCCGAGGACGCCATGGCCGCGATCGATGCGCTGACCGAGGGGCCGCAGGTGATCGTAGGCTCAAGTATGGGCGGCTGGATCAGCCTGTTGATGGCCAAGCACCGCCCGGACCGACTGGCGGGTCTGGTGACGATTGCCGCCGCACCGGACTTCACGGAAAACGGCTATTGGAAGGTCTGGGACGAGGCCAAGCGCAAGACGCTGATGGAGGAGGGCCACGTTGCCCTGCCGTCCGAGTACGGCGACGCGATGATCATCACCAAGCGGCTGATTGAGGACGGGCGCGATCATCTGGTACTGACGGAGCCCCTGCGCATCGACGCGCCGGTGCGGATGTTGCAGGGCACGGCGGATGTGGATGTGACGATGGATGTGGCGCTGGGGCTGTTGGACCATCTGGAGGGGCCTGATGTGCGGCTGGAGTTGGTGAAAGACGCCGATCACAGGTTCTCGGACGATGCGTGCCTGGCCACGATCACCCGCGCGGTGGAGGAAGTTCTAGCCCATGGCTAGGCTGGTGGCCCGTCTTCTGCGGGCCGTTGCCTTTGCGGCCATCGTCGTCGTCACATTGATCTACTTCGTGCCGCGCGAGCAGATGGCGCGGTTCCGGGCGGTCGAGGACCCCAATCTGGAGGCGCCCGCCGCCTGGCTGGCTGCGCGCGAGGCGCGCTTTGACGATATCACCCCGGGCGCAGAGGCGCGGATCATCTGGGCGGGGGAAGAGGGCGCGGCGAGCGACATCGTGGTGCTTTACCTGCACGGCTTCTCGGCCACGTCCGAGGAAATCCGCCCGGTCCCCGACCGCGTGGCCGCCGCGCTGGGGGCCAACCTGATCTTCGCACGGTTGCCGGGGCACGGACGCTCGGGCGACGCGATGGCCGAGCCGAGGGCGGGCGATTGGCGCGATGACACCGACAGCATGCTGCGGCTGGCGCGCGGGATTGGCGACAGAGTGGTGATCATCGGCACCTCCACCGGCGCCACGCTGGCCTCTTATGCGGCGAGTGAGCCTGAGATGGCCCGCGACGTGGCGGCACTCGTGCTGATCTCGCCCAATTACGAGCTGGCCCATCCGGCGGGCCGGATGCTGGAGATGCCCTTTGCACGGCTTTGGGTGCCCTTGGTGGCCGGGCGCGAGCGGCGGTTTGATCCGATCAACGCGGGCCACAACTCCTATTGGACCACCCGCTATCCGACGTCGGCCACGGTGGCGCTCGGCACGCTGCTGCGCACCACGCGGGCGCGGGACTACAGCAGGCTCACGATCCCCGCTCTGTTCCTGTTTTCCGACGCCGATCAGGTGATCTCAGCCCCCGCCGTGCGCGAATTTGCCGAAGGCTGGGGCGGGCCTACGACGCTGATCCCCGTAGCCGTGCCCGAGGTTGGCGGTGATCCGTTCAACCATGTGATTGCAGGCGATATTCTGAGCCCCGCGCTGACCAACAGAGTGGTGGATGAAGTCACCCAATGGCTGCGTGAAACCCTGAACTGACCCCTTCATTCGATGCATGTGCAAAGATTTCTCTTGCCGAAACCGGTTTCGGAAATGAGTTTGAGATTCGAGGAGGAGGAAGATGCACCGCACGGACGCATCATCGACGGGGGCAACCCGCGTCACCATCAACGACCTTGCGCGCACGTTGGGCCTGGCAAAAGGCACCGTGAGCCGGGCGTTGAATGGCTATCCCGATATCGCCGAAGCGACGCGCCTGCGGGTCAGTCGCACGGCAGAGCGGATGGGGTATCGCCCGCTGGCCCAGGCCCAGGCGATCCGCACCGGGCGGGCGCGGTCCTTGGGCTTGATCCTCAATACGGGTAACGCCGATCTGCACCGCCCGTTTCTGACCGACTTCCTCGATGGCATCAGCCGCGCGGCCTCGGACGAGACCTGGACGCTGACCGTGGCCACCGCCAATGGAACCGACGACGAAGTCGCCTCCATGGCGCGGCTGATCGATGACCGCAAGGCCGATGGCTTTATCCTGCCGCGCGCGATGTGGGATGACCCCCGCGTCGCCCTGTGCCGGGCGCGCGGCGTGCCGTTCATCCTTTATGGGCGCACCGGCGACAGCACGGATTGTGCCTGGTTCGATATCTCGGGCGAGGATGCGATGACCCGCGCCGTGACGCGGTTGGCGGGCTTCGGGCACCGCCGCATCGGCTTCATCAATGGATCGCGCGATTACACCTATGCGCATCTACGCCACGACGGGTTTCTGGCGGGCATGGCGGCGGCGGGGCTGACGGCGGACCCGGACCTGATGGCCGAAGGGGTCCTTGATATTGCCGCAGGCGAAGCGGCGGGGCGTGCCGTGCTGGCCCATGGCCCCACGGCGGTGGTCTGTGCTTTGGATCTTGCGGCCCTCGGCCTTTACCGCGCGGCCGCGGCACTCGGGCGGACGGTGGGCAAAGACCTTGCCGTGATCGCCTACGACGGCATCCCCGAGGCGGCCACGGCCACGCCGCCGCTCAGCACGTTTTCGGTTGATAACCGCGCCGCAGGCGAACGCCTGGCGAAGTTGTTGATCGCCCGCATTCGGGGCACCGACCCGAGTCATCTTCGAGAGCTGGCGCCTGCGCGCCTGATCGAGAGGGCCTCGGATCAATTGCCCGATTTCGACCCTGCGCAGGCACCGCCCGCGCAAGCAAATACACGCGCCTAAACAAATCTATGGGAGGATTGGCATGAGTATCGTTATCAACGCAAAAAAGGCGGCCCTACTGGCCGCTGTGTCCAGCCTGGCACTCGCCAGCGCGGCCGCTGCGCAAGACAGCATCCGCTTCTGGACCACGGAAGAACAGCCCGAGCGTCTGGCCCTGCAAGAGGCCATGGCCGCGGATTTCACCGCCGCCTCGGGCATCGAGGTTGAGGTGATCCCGGTCACGGAATCTGACCTCGGCACGCGCGCCACGGCGGCCTTTGCCGCGGGCGATCTGCCCGACGTGATCTACCACCCGCTGCAGTATGCTCTGCCGTGGTTTGAATCTGGACTTCTAGACAGCGACGCCGCGACGGACGTGATCGAGAACCTGGGCGACGACACCTTCGCCTCTGGCCCCTTGTCGATGGCTGCCGTTGACGGGGGCTATGCTGCTGTTCCCGTTGATGGCTGGACCCAGATGCTGGTTTACCGCGCGGACCTGTTCGCGGAAGCGGGCCTGGAGCCGCCCAACAGCTACGCCAACGTGCTGGCCGCCGTTGAGGCGCTGCACAATCCGCCCGAGATGTTTGGCTTCGTCGCCCCCACCAAGGTGGACGAAAACTTCATGTCTCAGGTGTTGGAGCATGTGTTCCTCGCCAATGGCGCCACCCCGGTGGATGCCGATGGGTTCGCGGGCTTTGATGAGGCGGCGACCGTCGAGGTGCTGGAATTCTACCGTGCCATCGTGGAAGCCTCTCCTGACGGGGAGCTTTATTGGGACCAGTCCCGCACGCTCTACTTCTCGGGCAATGCGGCGATGATCATCTGGTCGCCGTTCATCCTGGACGAATTGGCCGGTCTGCGCGACAGCGCCCCGCCCACCATCAACGACGATCCGCAGACGCGTGATCTGGCGGCGGCCACGGGCATCGTGACCAACTTCGCCGGCCCCTCGAACCCCGATGGGGCGGCCTGGGGCGACGTGCGTTACTTCGGCATCACCGCAGACGCGGACACGGACAACGCGATGGCGTTCGTCGAATACTCCATGTCCGACGGCTACACCCAGACGCTGGCCATCGCGCCCGAGGGCAAGTTCCCCGTGCGCCGGGGCACCGAGGATAACCCGACCGAGTTCGTGGAAGCCTGGGCCGCGCTTGACGTGGGTGTAGATCGCCGTGCGCCTTTGGGTGAGCTCTATGAGCAGTCGATGATCGATGAGATTGTCGGTGGTCTGGATGTCGCTCAGCGTTGGGGTGTGGAAGAGGGTCAGCTGGCGCTCGCCTCCCGGATCATCAACAGCCAAATCATCAACCGTCTGGTGCGCGAATACATCGACGGCGTGCGCGGCGCGTCTGAGACGGTGGCGCTGATGAATGAAGAACTCGGCGGGATCGAGTAAACTGCCCATGATCGGACGCCCCCCGCACGGGGGCGTCCCCTCTCAATCAACGGGATCGCCTTGATCTGGCGGCCCCGACCCCCTGAGTTTTGACCGGAGCGAGGCCATGACGACCACCGCGACACCGCCAAATGGACCCGACAATCTGGGCCCCCCCAAGGCGACCGGACCGCTCGCCAAACGCGAAGCGCGCCTGGCCTGGGGCCTGCTGCTGCCGACGCTGACCGCCGTCATGCTGGTCGTGATGCTGCCGCTGATCGGGATCATCTGGATCTCGTTCAAGCCCGTCAGCCTGGCCGATCTGCGCCCCGCCGCCCCCGTGGCGCGCGAGGATCTGCGCAACGCGGGCGAGCCGGATCAGTTGATCCGCTACCGAATCCGAAACTCCAGCCAGACAGATTCGATCTTCGAGGTCGTGATGACGGATGTGCTGCCCCAGGGCGCGGTGTTGTCTGAACTGCCCGAGATCTGCGCTGTCTCGGGTGCGGATCTGACCTGCACCATCGGCGAGCTGCCCGCAGGGGAGCGTCTGACCCTGGAGATCCCCATCGCGTTGGACGGCGACCTGGAGGACGCGCTGGAGGACGACACGCCGGTGCAGATCACCGGCGAGGCCACGAATGTGCTGACCTCGGGCGAGTTTACACTGGAGAACTTCCGCGATGTCTTCTCCGCGCGGGAGTTCTGGACGGTGATCTGGGCGACGCTCTTTTACACCGTCGTGGGCACCATCGGCGCGCTGGTGGTGGGGCTTTTCGCGGCGCTGCTCTTGAACAAGAGTTTCAAGGGGCAGGGCCTGCTGCGCGGGCTTTACCTGTTCCCTTACGTGGCGCCTGTGATTGCGGTTGCGTTCTCCTGGGTGATCCTGCTGGATCCAAGCTCGGGCTCGATAAATGCACTGCTGGTGCAGATGGGCGTGGTCGACAGCCCGATCAACTTCTTCGGCACAAGGCCTCTGGCGCTGATCATGGTGACGGTGTTCGAGATCTGGCGCTACTTCCCGCTGTCGTTCCTGTTCATCCTGGCGCGGATGCAGAGCATCGACACGGATATGTATGAGGCCGCGGATGTGGACGGCGCGACGCCGTTCCAGAAGTTCCGCTACCTGTCGCTGCCGATGCTGATGGGGATCTTGAGCGTCCTGTTCCTGCTGCGGTTCATTTGGACCTTCAACAAGTTCGACGACATTTTCCTGCTGACGGGCGGCAACGCGGGCACGCGGACGCTGACGGTGAATGTCTACGAGCAGGCCTTCGCGGTTTCGAACATCGGCGCGGGTGCGGCAGTGGCCGTGGTGATCCTGTGCTGCTTGCTGGTGTTCTCCTGGGCCTTCTTCCGGTTCATGTCGAAGGAGGAGGGGCTGTGAGCGGTTTTGCAAAGCAAACGAAACGTCCAGTGGACGTTTCGAGCGAACAGCGGGCGGAGCCCCGGCATGGCGGTTTTGCGAAGCAAATGAAACGTCCAGTGGACGTGTCGAGCCAAAAACGGGCGGAGCCGCGGGTGATGATGAGGGGTTTCGCCCCAGCCTGCCCAAGGGCAGGCCAGGTCGACCAATGCGAGGGGGGCAAGCCCCCCTCGCGCTCCCCCCACCTTTGCGAGGGGGCGCTGCCCCCCTCACACTCCCCCCGGGACGAGGGGCCAGCCCCTCGCGCTCCCCGGGATATTTTTGGAACGGGGAATGAGGGGGCGGTGCTATGACCTTTGTGCGCAATGGATATGTGACGGGACCCGTGATCGGCGTTCTTTGGGCGTTGATCGTGGCGACCACGGTGGCGGTGCTTTTGTCTTTCTCGACCGGGGAGGCGTTTCGGCCCGGATTGATCGGCTGTGTGCTGATTGGTGCGGCGATCGGAGTGGCGGCGTTTTGGGTGCGCTCCAGCCTGGTGTTGGGAGCCTTGGCGGCGGTGTTGGCCGGGCTATTGAGTTTCACCGTGATCAGCCCGGTTCATATCGGCGAGGCCCTGGGCGTGGGCGCCCATGGCAGCATGGCGGCGATTTTTGCCTTCGCGCTGGCTTGGCCCATGGCGATCATCCTGCGGGATGCGCCAAGCGGTGAGATGACCCGGCACGAGTGGGAGGAGGCGGTGATCCGGTTTTTGACCGGCTTTGGCTTCATCTTCTTCACCGCCGCCGTGGCCATTCCGTTCTACGTGATGGTGATGACGTCCCTGAAGACCCAAGGGGAGTTGTTGGCCAACCCGCTGGATTACTCCATCGACCTCAGCCAGGGGTGGGCGCTGTTCCGCAGCTACGCCGAGCTGTTTGGGGAGTTCAACTTTGGCCGCTACATGTGGACGAGCTTCTATATCTCGGTGATCACGGTGTTGGTGACGCTGCTGTTCTCGGTCCCCGGGGCCTATGCGGTGGCGCGGTTGCGGTTCAAGGGGCAGAAGGCGTTATCGCGGTCGATCCTGCTGGTCTACATGGTGCCGATGATCGTTCTGGCGCTGCCGATCTACATCGTCTTCTCGATGACCGGCCTGCGCAACACGATCATCGGGATCGTGATGATCTACCCGGTCACGACCATCCCCGTGGCGCTTTACATGTTGCAAGGGTACTTCCGTGGCCTTCCGGCGGAAGTGGAAGAGGCAGGGCTGATGGACGGGTTGAACCGCCTTCAGGTGATCTGGAAGATCACGCTTCCCCTGTCGCTTCCGGCGATGGTCTCGGTCAGCCTCTATGTCTTCATGATCGCCTGGAACGAGTTCCTGCTTGCCTTCATGCTGTTGGATGACCCATCGATCTTTACGCTGACGCGCGGTATCGCCTCGCTGAACTCTTCCGAGATCCCGAGACAGCACCTGATGGCGGGCGCCGTGATCGCCACGCTGCCTGTGATGATCCTGTTCCTGGGCCTGGAGAAATTCATGACCAAGGGCCTGACGGCGGGCTCGGTAAAAGGATGAGAGACATGTCAGACATCGACATTGCCGCGCTGGATACCGAGGCGCGGCGGATCCTGCAGTTGAACGACAAGGGCGGGTACACGGTGCCCACGGCGGGACTTTATCCCTACCAGTGGAACTGGGACAGCGCCTTTGCCGCCGTGGGCTTTGCCACCTTCGACATCGACCGCGCCTGGGTCGAGCTGGAGACGCTGTTCAGCGGCCAGTGGGACAACGGCATGGTGCCCCATATCCTGTTCCATGTGGAGGACGCCGGGTATTTCCCGGGCCCGGATACCTGGGGGACGATGGATGCCATGGGGCGCGGGGCGTGTTCCCTGCCGTCCTCGGGCGTCTCGCAGCCGCCGGTTGCGGCGTCGCTGGCGTGGGAAGTGTACCGCAAGGATCCCGCCGCCGGAGAGGCGCGGCTGCGCGCGCTTTTCCCCAAGCTGGTGGCCTTCCACCGCTGGGTGATGGCAGCGCGCGCCGAGACCGGGGCCGTAGTGATCACCCACCCCTGGGAGGCGGGCCGAGACAATGCGCCGGACTGGGATGAGGCGATGGCGGGCATCGACCCGGTGGGCGTGCAGCCCTACACGCGGCGCGACACCGGCCATGTGGACGCGCGGATGCGGCCCACCAAGGACGACTACGACCGCTATATCTGGCTGGTACAATTCGGGCGCGACCGCAAATGGGACGACGCGGCGATTGCCACCGAAAGTCCGTTTCGCGTGGCGGATCCGACGATGACCTTCACCGCTTTGCGCTCCACCCGGGATCTGGCGCAGATGGCGGATCTTCTAGGAGAAGACCGGGCCGAGATCGACACCTGGATCACGCGCCTGGAGGACGGCGCGGCGACGCTTTGGAATGACGCCACGCAGACCTACGATGCGATCAATCTGGCGACGGGAAACCGCACCGGATCGGTGTCGAACGCGGGCTTCCTGGCATGGTGGAGCGGGCTGCGTGACGACCGCCCGCTGCCGGTGCTGCGCGATGTGTTGGACCGGGCCACCTACGCCATTCCCAGCTATGACCCGGCGGGGCCGCAGTTTGACAGCCTGCGGTATTGGCGCGGGCCGGTCTGGGCAATCATGAACTATATGGCGGGGCGCGGTCTGGCGGATGCGGGCCACGCCGAACTTGCGAACCGCGTGCGCAATGACACGGCGCGGGTGATCGCGGAACGCGGCTTTGCGGAATATTTTGACCCAATCGACGGGACACCGGCGGGCGGGGGAACTTTCACATGGACGGCGGCGGTGTGGCTGGCTTGGGCCTCACCCTCGGCAGGAGGGCATGGATAATGGGTGCGATTGAACTGAAAGCCGTTGAGAAGTGGTTTGGCGAGGTCCAGGTCATCAAGGGCGTGGATCTGGACATTCGGGACGGAGAGTTCGTGATTTTCGTGGGCCCCTCGGGCTGCGGGAAATCCACGCTGCTGCGGATGATCGCCGGTCTGGAAGAAACCTCCCGCGGGCAGATCCTGATCGACGGGCGCGATGCGACGGCGGAGCCGCCCTCCAAGCGCGGGTTGGCGATGGTGTTCCAAAGCTACGCCCTTTATCCGCACATGTCGGTGGCTGAAAACATGGGGTTTTCCCTGAAAACCGCGGGTGCCTCGAAGGCCGAGCAGGACGAGAAGGTGGCCGAGGCCGCCCGAGCCCTGCGGCTGGAAGACTACATGGACCGCCGGCCCAAGGACCTTTCTGGCGGACAGCGGCAGCGGGTGGCCATCGGACGCTCGATTGTGCGCGACCCCACGGCGTTTTTGTTTGATGAGCCGCTGTCAAACCTCGACGCCAGCTTGCGGGTTGAGATGCGCTACGAGATCGCCAAGCTGCACCAGCAGCTGGACGCGACGATGGTCTATGTGACCCACGACCAGGTGGAAGCGATGACGCTGGCCGACCGGATCGTTGTGTTGTCGGCGGGCCGGATCGAGCAGGTGGGCTCTCCCAAAACCCTTTACGATCATCCCGATAACCTGTTCGTGGCGCAATTCATCGGCTCTCCCAAGATGAACGTGATCGACCTGCCCTGCGAAGGCCTGCGCCTCGACGGTGCGCCGTCGGGCGCGGCGCATCTGGGGGTTCGGCCTGAAGCGATTGGGATCGGCGCCAAGGGGGAAGGGGCCATCGACGGCGTCGTGGACGTGGCCGAATACCTGGGCGCGGACATCTTCCTGATCGTCGATTGCGGCGCGGCGGGCAAGCTGACCGTGCGCACCGATGGCGAAAGCGATCTGCGCCCTGGGGCCGAGGTCGGCCTCAGCTTCACGCCCGAGAAACGCCACTTCTTCAACGGCGAGGGGTTGGCGATCCGTCCCGGTTGATTTGCAATCGTATGCAGATTTTCCTTGAAGCGGGTTGAGGCCCTAGTATCCTTGCATCCAGAGATGGGGGAGGATGGGCTATGGCTGAATATCTCAAACGCGGCAAACCGGCAGATGAACGGGCGGAAGACGACGCCAAGGTGCGCAGCACCGTGGAAGGCATCCTGGGCGACATCGAGGCACGCGGCGACGCGGCGGTGCGCGATCTGAGCGCCAAGTTCGATGGCTATTCGCCCGATGCATTTCGCCTGACGCCGTCCGAGATCGAGGCGGCGATGCAGCAGGTCTCGACCCGCGAGATGGAGGATGTTCGCTTCGCCCAGACCCAGATCCGCCGTTTTGCCGAGGCGCAGCGCGCCTCGATGACCGATGTGGAAATTGAAACGATGCCCGGCGTGATCCTGGGCCACAAGAATATCCCGGTGAATTCAGTGGGTTGCTACGTGCCCGGCGGCAAGTTCCCGATGGTCGCCTCGGCCCATATGTCGGTGCTGACGGCCAAGGTGGCGGGAGTGAAACGCATCGTCGCCTCGGCACCGCCGGTGGGCGGCAAGCCGCACCCGGCGATTGTGGCGGCGATGCATGAAGGCGGCGCGGACGAGATCCTGGTGCTGGGCGGCGTGCAGGCCGTGGGCGCGATGGCCATTGGCACCGAAAGCGTGAAGCCCGTCGATATGCTGGTAGGCCCCGGCAACGCCTTTGTGGCGGAAGCCAAGCGGCAGCTTTTTGGCCGGGTCGGGATCGACCTGTTCGCCGGACCGACAGAAACCTGTGTGATCGCCGATGACACCGTGGACGGCGAGATGTGCGCCACCGATCTGCTGGGGCAGGCGGAGCACGGCTATAACTCGCCCGCCGTCCTGATCACCAATTCGCGCAAACTGGCCGAGGAGACACTGTCCGAGATTGACCGGATCCTGCAGATCCTGCCCACAGCCGAGACGGCGCGGGTCAGTTGGGAGGAATATGGCGAGGTGATCGTCTGCGACAGCTATGACGAGATGCTGGCGGTGTCCGAGGACATCGCGTCCGAGCATATCCAGGTGATGACCGACCGCGACGATTGGTTCCTGGAGAACATGACCAATTACGGCGCGCTGTTCCTGGGGCCGCGCACCAATGTGGCCAACGGCGACAAGGTGATCGGGACCAATCACACCTTGCCCACCAAGAAAGCGGGCCGCTACACCGGGGGGCTGTGGGTCGGCAAGTTCCTGAAGACGCATTCCTATCAGAAGGTGGTCAGCGACGAGGCGGCGACCCTGGTGGGCGAATACGGCTCGCGGCTGTGCATGTTGGAGGGCTTCGTGGGCCATGCAGAGCAGTGCAATGTCCGCGTCCGGCGCTACGGTGGGGTGAACGTGCCCTACGGTGAGGGCGCGCCTTACCGGGACGCGGCGGAGTAGGTTTTTTGGGGTGGGCGGGATCGCCCGTTAAGCGGCTATGCCGCGTAGGTACTCGCCCACCCCTTTTTTGTGGGGGCTGGCCCCCACACGCAGCTATTAGTGGGGGCCAGCCCCCACACCCCCGGGATATTTGAAGAACGGGGAATGAGGGGGCAGGCCCATGGTTGATGCGAGCAATATGGCCAAAGATGCGGTGGCGTCGTTTCGCCGGGATGGGCGATTGGAGGGGTTGGCGGGTGTAGGCTGCGCCGTGCATCTGGCGCATCCGTTCGAGACCTTGGACGTTGCGGGCTATCACGGGGTGTTGGACCAGCTGGCGGTGGCGTTCCCGGATCTGGAGCGGCGCGTGACGATTGAGGTCGCGGGGCTCGATGACCACGGGCAGATCTGGGTTGGGCAGTGCGGCTATTGGTGCGGCACCTTCGCGGCGCCGTTCGAGGGCATCCCGCCCATGGGGCGGATGGCGGCGATGCGGTTCCATGACTTTGTCCGGGTCGAAGACGGTCGCGTGGTGGAGATGCAATCGCTTTGGGATCTGCCTGAGCTGATGATGCAGGCGGGGGTGTGGCCTCTGTCGCCGTCATTGGGGCGCGAATGGCATGTGCCGGGACCGGCGACCCAGGACGGGTTGCGGGTTGTGGGTGACGGTGCGGCGGCGCTGGGAGTCGTTGGCGATATGCTGGCCGGTCTTGGCAACGACCCGGCGGGCACCCCGCGCGAGGTGATGGCCCGGTTCTGGCATGAGGGATGCTCGTGGTATGGTCCCTCGGGCATCGGCACGGCGCGTGGGATCGACGGGTTTCGCAAGCATCATCAGGCGCCGTTTCTTGGCGCGATGCCAGACCGGCGCGCTTATGTGGAGGCGGGGCATTTCTTTGGCGAAGGCGACTACGTGGGCTTCACCGCCTGGCCCGGCATGGCCTGCACCTTGACCGGTGGCACCTGGTTGGGCATCGCGGGGGCGGGGCAGGAGATTACCATGCGCAGCCTCGATTTCTGGCGCGTGGAGGGCGGCAAGATCGCCGAGAACTGGGTGCTTGTTGACCTGCTGCACGTCTATGACCAACTGGGTGTCGATGTGCTGGCGCGGATGCGGGAGATTGCGGGATGACTGACGCCACGTTGCACAGATGCCTTCTACTCATAGGCTTATCCACAGCCTTTTCCGCAAATGGCACACAAATCGAACCTTTCACTGAAGGAGCGGCGATATGACTCTCCCCCGGACCCCCTCGCTTTCCCTGGCCGGAAAACGCGCTTTTGTCCCCGGCGGATCGCGCGGCATCGGCTTGGGATGCGCCGTGGCGCTGGCCGAGGCCGGCGCCCATGTGGTGATTGCCGCGCGCGGGCAAGAGGCGGTTGACGGTGCCGTGGCGCAGATGACGGAGGCCGGGTTTTCGGCCGAAGGCCTTGCCCTCGACATCACCGATATCGCGGCCACGCGCGCTGCGATCAAGTCGATCGGGCGGCTCGATATCCTGTGCAACTCTGCCGGTCTTGCGCGCCACAGCCCGGCGGCTGAAACCACGCCCGAGGACTACGACGCCGTCTCCAACATCAACGTGCGCGCCGCGTTTTTCCTGGCGCAGGCGGCGGCGGCGGCGATGGGCGCCGGCGGCTCGATCATTCAGGTCTCCAGCCAGATGGGCCATGTGGGGGGCATCGACCGGGCGGTCTATTGCGCGACCAAACACGCGGTGGAAGGCTTCACCAAGGCCATGGCCATTGAATGGGGCCCCCGCAACATCCGCGTCAACACGCTCTGCCCGACATTCATCCGCACGCCCCTGACCGCGCCCACCTTCGCGGACCCGGAAAAACGCGCCTGGATTGAGGCCAAGATCAAACTGCCGCGCGTGGCCGAGGTCGAAGACATCATGGGGGCGGTTCTGTTCCTGGCCTCCGACGCGAGCGCCATGGTGACCGGCACGTCGATCCTCGTCGATGGCGGCTGGACCGCAGGATGACCGAGCGCGCGCCCGTCAGCGGAAAGGTCACGTCCATCGACGTCGCGCAGCGCGCGGGCGTCAGCCAATCCGCCGTCAGCCGGGTCTTCACGCCGGGTGCGAGCGTGTCCAAGAAGATGGCGGCGCGGGTGCGCGAGGCCGCCGATGATCTGGGCTATCGGCCCAACGTGCTGGCGCGGTCCCTGATCACCGGGCGGTCGCGCATCATTGGCCTTGTGGTGGCCTACCTCGACAACTCTTTCTACCCGGATGCCCTGGAAAAACTCAGCGCCGCCTTGCAGGCGAAGGGCTACCACATCCTGATCTTCATGGCCGGAAACTCGGGCGATGACGTCGACGGCGTGATCCATGATCTGATGGATTATCAGGTGGACGGGATCATCACGGCCTCGATCAACCTCAGCGGCGAATTGACGGACCGTTGCCGCGCGGCGGGCCTGCCGGTGGTGCTGTTCAACCGGGGCATCGAAGGCTCGGGCCTCAGCGCCGTGACTTCGGCCAACCAGGTCGGCGGGGCCACGGTCGCCCACGCCCTGCTGGATGCCGGGCACGAGAGGATCGCCACGATCTCGGGCTGGATGGGCGCCTCGACCGGGCGCGACCGGCGCGATGGGTTTGTCGCGGCCCTACACGCGCGCGGTGCCACGTTGCACGCCGAGGCCGATGGCATGTTCAACCGCGACACTGCCGCCGAAAAGGCGCGCGAGATGATGGATAGCGCCGTGCCGCCCGATGCGATCTTCGTGGGCAACGACCATATGGCCATGTCGGTCGTGGACACCCTGCGCCATGAGATGGGCGTTGATGTGCCCGGCGATGTCTCGATCATCGGCTATGATGACGTGCCCATGGCCGCCTGGCCATCTTACGCATTAACCACCCTCCGCCAGCCGCTGAACCGGATGGTGGAGGCCACGATTGACACGCTGCTGGATGAAATTGAAACCGGGCGCGCGCCCGGCACGCGGATCGAGATCGAGGGGAAGTTGATCCTTCGCACCTCGGCCCGCCTTCCCAAAGGATCACCGACATGAGAGGCTTTTCCAACAAATTCCGGGACTTCCCGGATTACATCATCGGCATCACCAAAGAGATCTGGGAGGATCGCGGCATCGCGACCCTGCACCAGTATTACGCCGAGGATATCGTCGTGCGCTCTCCGGCGTCGGTCGTGGTGGGCAACCAGGATGTCATCGCTGCGACGATGGCAACGCTGGCCGAGTTTCCGGACCGTGTTTTGCTGGGGGAAGATGTGATCTGGTCCGGTTCCCCGGAGGAGGGGATGCTGTCCTCGCACCGCATCATCAGCCAAGCGACCCACACGGGCAACGGTATGTACGGCGCGGCCACGGGCAAGACGTATCAGTACCGGATCCTTGCCGATTGCCACGCCAAGGACAACGCGATTGACGATGAATGGCTGATCCGGGACCAGACCGCGATCGTGCAACAGATGGGCACGACGCCGCGCGATTTCGCCGCCGATCTGATCGAGCGGGAAGGCGGGCCGGAGGCCTGCGTGAAACCGCTCACGCCCGAAACGGACCGGCCCGGCCCCTACAAAGGGCGCGGCAATGACAACCCCTGGGGGCAACAGCTTGCCGACGTGCTGACGCGGGTGATGGGCGCTGATATGGCCGCCATACCGGAGGTTTACGACCGCGCCTGCCACCTGGAATATCCCGGCCACGTCACCGCCCATGGCCCGGCGGCCGCCGACAAGTTCTGGATGTCGCTGCGCGCCGCCTTCCCGAATGCCGAGTTCACCATCGACCACCAGATCGGCCGCGATGACCCCCACATGCCGCCCCGCGCCGCTGTCCGGTGGAGCCTTCACGGCAAGCACGAAGGCTGGGGCGGGTTCGGCCAACCCACTGGCGCGATGGTCTATATCGTCGGCATCACCCATGCAGAGTTCGGTCAGGTCGGCACGCCCGAGCCGAAGCTGCGCCGCGAATACACACTCTTTGATGAGACCGCCGTTTGGAAGCAGATCCTGCTGCAAACCGCGTGATGGATAGTTTCGCCACCCATATGTTTACCCCTCGCGTCCGGGTCGAGCAGGACCGTGTCGGCATGGGGGAACGGTACGCCAAGACCTATGAAAACCGCCTGCGCGACCCGCTGGATGCCGACGCCCGCGCTTTCATCGAGACGCGGGAAACCTTCTACATGGCGTCGGTGTCCGAGACCGGCTGGCCCTACGTCCAGCATCGCGGTGGGCCGTTGGGCTTCCTCAAGGTGCTTGGGCCGGAACGCATCGGTTTTGCCGACTATGTGGGCAACAAGCAGTTCATCTCAAAGGGAAATATCGCCGGGGATGCCCGGGTGTCGCTGATCCTGATGGATTACCCGCGCCGGGCGCGCCTGAAGCTGATCGGCCATGCAACGGTCGAGGAAGCGGCAGACAATCCTGCGCTCACGGACATGCTCCAAACTGAAGGCGCCGCCCCCGCCGAACGCCTGATCACCATCGACCTCACGGCGATCGACTGGAACTGCCCCAAATACATCACCCCCCGCCTGACCGAGCCCGAGATCAACGCGGCCCTCGCCCCCAAACTCAAACCCCTGACCGATCACATCGCCGCCCTAGAGGCGCGCCTTGACGCGGTCGACCCCGGATGGAGATCCCCAGAATGACCCCCGCCGAAATGGAATCCCGGATCGTCCGCTATGGCGATCTGATGCCCTGCAAAACTGCCTTCATCGATGCCCATACGCCCGGCAGCGACCAGAAGGAGAACTTCACCATCATCGGCGGCGGCGTCAGCGAGTCGCCCGATCAGCACGTCCATATCAACGAGGCGCATGGCTTCAACATCGGCGCGGCGGGCCAGCCGCCGAAGTGCCGCAACTCGCTCCATTCCCACCGCACGGCGGAAGTGTTCTTCGTGCTCAAAGGCCGCTGGCGGTTTTTCTGGGGCCGCTACGGTCACGCGGGCGAAGTGACGCTGGAGGAGGGGGATATTTTCAACATCCCCACCGGCATTTTTCGCGGGTTCGAGAATATCGGCACCGATTACGGGATGATCATGGCGGTCCTGGGCGGTGATGACGCGGGCGGCGGCGTGATCTGGGCGCCCCAGGTGATCCAGGATGCCGCCGATCACGGGCTGGTGCTGGCCGAGACAGGCAAGCTTTACGACACCAAGAAGGGCGAGGCCCTGCCTGAAGGTGTCAAGCCGATGGCCCCAATGTCGGACGCCGAGGCCGATGCCTACCCCGCGCCCGCCCCCGCCGATGTCATCCCCAATCACGTGGCCCGCTATTGGGATATGGTCGCCCTGGCGGATCGCACACCGGCCAAGGTCATCGGCGAAAACGGCATGCTGCGCGACAAGCCAGGGTTCGAGATTGATCTGTTCACCCGCGCCTCGGCCAGCGCCAAGATGCACCGCCATGATCGCCAATCCGTCCTGATGCCCGTCACCGGCCATTGGCGGGTGACATGGACCGGCGGCGCAGCAACGCTGGCGCCCGGTGACACGATGTCGGTGCCTGCGGACCTGGATCACAGCGCGGTCCCCTCGATGACTGGGGACGCAGCACTTTACCATATCGTCGCCACCGATGACCCGGCAGGCCCGACCTGGAGCGCGCCGTGAAAACCCTCGCTTTCGCCCTTCTCGCAGCCCTCGCCGCGACGCCGATCCACGCCCAGACTTGGACGGCGAACACCTTTGCGAATGGCTCGCTTCTCTTCGCCGGTGTCGGGCCGCCCGCGCCCTCGATGGCCTTCGGATGCACCGCGCCCGCGCCTGAAAACCGCCCGCTGATCGAGACTGGAAGCCACGAAAGCCACAGGACCGGCGCGTTCGAGACCACCGTTGGTTTCTTCGAGCCGCTGTTCGAATGGACCGCGCCCTACCGGATCAGCGGCATCGTTGTGACCGTCGACGACGTCTCTTACCAGATGCCGCCGATGGAGTTGAACGAGCTTCAGGGCTCGGCCATCTACATGCCGATGACGGATCCGTTCATCCTGTCCCTGTTCACGGCCCAAAGCCTGACCTTCGATACCGGGCAGGGCACCGCCTATGCCTATCCGGTGGACGGTCTGGCCGATGCGCTGCGCGAGGCGTTTGGCTATTGCAACGCCCGGTGGATGGAACTGGGCAATGCCATGCCCCCCGCGCTTGCCGCTGCCATGGGCGGCGCGCCCGCCCTCGCGCCGTCGATTGCCGCGCCCCTGCCGCCGTCGATCGTGCAACGCGCAGCCGGGTCCTGCATGAACGGGACCGGAACGATCACCCGCCAGGATCTGGAAACCGCCGATTTTGACGGGGACGGGCAGGAAGACTTCATCCTCAACCACGGCGCCGTGACCTGCACCGACGGCAGAAGCGGCTTCTGCGGCGCGGCCAATTGCTCGATCGACGTGTACCTTTCGACGCTCGGCTACCAGCAACCGCGCGAGTTTCTGGGGATCAGCGCCGGGATCGTGCCCCTCGCCGATGGGCGCACGGGTGTCCAGATTGCTGGCACGTTTTCGCTCTGTGGCGAAACCGGGCTCTGCCCCGGCCCGCAGGTCTGGAATGGCTCCGAATTCGCCCTTGTCCCCTCTCCGTAATCTGAATTGGACTTCTGATATGACGATCAAAACCACCCACGTCGGCTCTCTGCCCCGCACCCAAGAGGTCGTGGATTTCATCTTCGCCCGCGAGAATGCGGAAGCCTACGACCCCGCCGCCTTTGATGCGGCCATGACGGCGGCGGTGGACGACACCGTGGCCAAACAGGTGGCGGCAGGCGTCGATATCGTCTCGGATGGCGAGACGTCGAAGATCTCCTACGCGACCTATGTGAAGGACCGCTACACCGGCTTTTCCGGCGACAGCCCGCGCAATGCGCCGGCGGATCTGAAGAAGTTCCCCTCGTTCCTGAAGCGGCTGGCCGACGACGGCGGCACGCCGCAATACGCGCGCCCCATGTGTACCGGAGAGGTGCGGTCGAAAGGCCAGGGAGAGCTTCAGAAAGACATCGACAATCTCAAGGCCGCCATGGCCAAACACGGCGCGGCTGAGGGATTCATGAACGCCGCCTCGCCGGGCGTGATTTCGCTGTTCCTGCAGAACGATTTCTACCCCACGCGCGACGCCTATCTGGCCGCACTTGCCGATGCCATGGCCGAGGAATATCGCACCATCGTCGATGCGGGCCTCTTGCTGCAACTCGACTGCCCCGACCTCGCGCTGAGCCGCCACATGCTGTTCAATGATCTGAGCGATGACGAGTTCCTCAAGATCGCCAACAGCCATGTCGAGGCGCTGAACCACGCGCTGACAGGCATCGACCCGGCCCGCGTGCGCGTCCACATCTGCTGGGGCAACTACGAGGGGCCGCACGTCTGCGACGTGCCGATGGATACGGTGTTTTCCACCTTCATGTCGGTGGGCGCTAACCAGCTGTTGTTCGAGACGTCGAACCCCCGCCATGCCCACGAATGGACCACGTTCCGCGACCGCGCCGGTGAGATCCCCGATGACAAGATCCTGGTGCCCGGCGTCGTCGATACGACGACCAATTTCGTGGAGCATCCCGAACTCGTGGCCGAGCGTATTGCCAAGTTCACGAACATCGTCGGGGCCGACCGGGTGATCGCGGGAAGTGACTGCGGGTTCGGCACATTCGCCGGGTTCGGCGCCGTTGATCCCAGCATCGCCTACGCCAAATTGGAGGCGCTGTCGCAAGGCACAGCCCTGGCCAATACGCGGGGATAAGTCAAGGAATCCCGGCCATTTCTGTGGATAAGCCTGTGAGTATATCGCTTAAAGGTAAGTGCTAGCCGCGCCCGGCGTCACGGGGCAAGACCTCGGGCGTTGCCACCGGCTGCCCCGTGGCGCTGTCGAAGAACGGCGTTTCGCGCCACCGGCCAGACACAAGCGCTGCCACGCTGCGCGCCAAAAGCGCCACGACCGCAGGCGCCAGACGCTTGTTCTTGTCGGCCCCGCCGGGTTGCGGCACGAAGGTATGGGTGCGGACGCGACCCAGTGGTTTTGCGTCCGCAAAGATCGTCTGGATGGGGCTGAAGAAGGCGAACTTCGGCGTGGTGGACGAGACACCAAGCTGCGTATTGCAGCACCGCGTGAACCATCGATAGGTGCCCTTGGGCGATAGCCGGGCGAGGCCCAAATGTTCGGCGCCTGCCTCAATGGAGAACCGGTCCGGCGTGGTCTGGAAAAGGGCGACGCCCTCGGCCTGGTTCGCCTCCACGCCGAAGTGGCGCTGTGCCCGCACGCAGCTGTCGCAGTGGCAGATGATCGGGGTTCCCGAGCCGTGTTCCACCGCCAGTACGCCATGGACCGCCCCGCACCGGCACGACCATGGCAGGGCTGTCGCGGCGGCCAAGGCGGCTAGACCGCGACGTTGTCGACGGGCGGGTCTTCGACCAGCGTCGGCTTCGCGCGCTTGGCGGTTTTGTCGCCCGCGTTGGCGTCGATGAATTCCAGCACAAGGGGCCGGATATTGTTGCGCCAGGACTTGCCCGCGAAGATGCCATAGTGCCCGGCCTCGGGCTCCAGGTACGACGCCTTCTTGGCGTCCGGCAGGCCCGTCAACATGTCCAAAGCGGCGACGCATTGGCCGGGGGCCGAGATGTCGTCCTTGCCGCCTTCAACCGTCTTCACGGCCACCGTGGTGATCTTGCCGATATCCACCTGCTTGCCGTCCACCACGAAGATGTTCTTGGCAATCTCGCGGTTCTTGAAGATCCGCTCCACGGTCGTCAGGTAGAACTCGGACGTCATGTCCATAACAGCCAGGTATTCATCGTAGAACACGTTGTGCTTGTCGTGGTCGCTGGCCTCCCCCTTCGAGACGGCAACGACCTGGTCGCTGAACGCCTTCGCGTGGGTCTCGGCGTTCATCGCCATGAACGAGGCGAGCTGTTGGATGCCGGGATAGACCAGACGCCCCGCGCCCGCGTATTTGAAGCCGACGCGCTGAATGACGAACTTTTCCAGATGCCCCATGGTCACGCGACGCCCGAAGTCGGTCACGTCGGTGGCGGCGGCGTCGGGGTCAATCGGCCCGCCGATCAGGGTCAGCGTGCGCGGCTGTGCCTTGGGGTCTTCCTCGGCCAGATAGGCCGTGGCGGCCAGCGCCAGGGGCGCGGGCTGGCACACGGCGATCACGTTGGTGTCGGGCCCCATCTCGCGCATGAAGTCGACCAGGTAATGGGTGTAATCCTCGATATCGAACTTGCCCACGCTGACAGGAATGTCGCGCGCGTTGTGCCAATCGGTGATGTAGACGTCGGCATCGGGCAGCAGCGACAGCACCGTTTTGCGCAGCAGCGTCGCGTAGTGGCCTGACATCGGCGCGACCAGCAGGATCTTGCGGCCTGTGGGCTCGCGCCCCTGAACGTCAAAGCGGATCAGGTCGCCGAACGGACGCTCCACCACCGTCTCGATGCTGATGACATGGTCGCGGCCATCGGTGCCGGGGATCGACGTGATGCCCCAATCGGGCTTGGCGGCCATGCGCGCAAAGCTGCGTTCCGTCACTTCGCCCCAGGCGGCTGTCAGCTGGATGAAGGGGTTCGCAGCAAGGCCCAACTGGGGGTAGCTGCACATCGCGCGGGCTGAGGCGCCCATCCATTGGTTGGTAACCCGTAGCGATTCCATTAGGTCATAGGTGAGAAGCTGTCGCATAAGTACTCCAAGCGTCGGTCCCAGCCATACGGCCCGGATCATTTCGTCGCGTGGACCGCCTCACCCTGGTCCCCGTAAACATAGTCATTATGCAGATGCAGCATTGAGCCGGGGAAATCAAGGTGCCAGATAAGTCCGACAAAGAAGTTAACGCGGAGGCAACAGCCCCCGACGGCGCGGAAGCCCTTGCCAGAATGAACGCAAACCTCGCCAAAGTTGAGGGGTTGTCCAAGCGCCTTGTGGCCGCGATGGGCCAGCGCACGCCGGCCGATCAGGGCCTCTCCGGTCCCAGCCAAGATCTCTACATGAAGGCGGGCGCGGCCTATTGGGCCGACGCCATCGCCAACCCGACCAAGCTTCTGGAACAGCAGACACAATACTGGGCCCAGGCCATGACCCAGTTCATGGAGATGCAGGACGCGATCACCACCGGGAAGATGCCGCTTGTGGATGACGACGACCTGCCCGACGACAAACGCTTCGCCAACCCGCTTTGGCGCACCCATCCCTATTTCAACTTCGTGCGCCACCAATACGTCATGGGCTCGGACGCGATCCGCAAAGCGGTGTCCGAGCTGGAGGGGCTGGAGGACAAGGACAAGCAGCGCGTCGAATTCTTCGCCTCGCAGGTGATCGAGCTGTTCTCGCCCACCAACTACTTTGCCACCAACCCCGATGCCCTGGAAAAGGCCGTCGAGACGGAAGGCGAAAGCCTCGTCCACGGGCTGGAAAACCTGGTGCGCGACATCGAAGCCCATGGCGGAGAGCTTCTGCCAACCCTCGCCGATCCCGAGGCGTTCGAGGTCGGCACCAATATCGGCACCTCGGTGGGCAGCGTCGTCTACCGCAACCACATGATGGAGCTGATCCAATACGCCCCGACCACCGAAACGGTCCACAAGACCCCGCTGGTGATCTTCCCGCCTTGGATCAACAAGTTCTATATCCTTGATCTCAAACCGCAAAACAGCCTGATCAAATGGGCGGTCGATCAGGGCTACACCCTGTTCGTGGTCAGCTGGAAGAACCCCGATGAAACCTATGCCGACATCGGGCTGGAGGATTACATCGAGGATGGCTACCTGACCGCCGTCAACCAGGTGAAGGAAATCACCGGCGAAAAGCAAGTCAACGCGGTGGGCTATTGCATCGCGGGCACCACGCTCAATCTGACCCTCGCGCTGATGAAAAAGCGCGGCGACAAGTCGATCAAATCGGCCACCTTCTTCACCACCCTCACCGACTTCTCGCAGCAGGGAGAGTTCACGCCTTTCCTGCAGGACGATTTCGTCGATGCCATCGAACGCCAGATCGATCAGGACGGCGTGCTCAACAGCTACTTCATGTCCAAGACCATGTCGTTCCTGCGCTCTAAGGATCTAATCTATGGCCCCGCCGTGCGTTCCTACATGATGGGCGAGGCGCCGCCCGCCTTCGACCTGCTCTACTGGAACGGCGACAGCACGAACCTGCCCGGCAAGATGACCAAGCAATATCTGCGCGGCCTGTGTCAGGGGAACCTTCTGGCGGATGACGGGTTTGAACTGTGCGGCGAAAGCCTGTCGCTCAAGGACGTGACCGTGCCGCTCTGCGCCGTGGCCTGCAAGACGGACCATATTGCCCCATGGGTCGATTGCTTCCGGGGCGTGACCAAGATGGGCTCGCGCAACAAGACCTTCATCCTGTCGGAGTCGGGCCACATCGCGGGCATCGTGAACCCGCCGTCGAAAAAGAAATACGGCCACTTCACCAACCCCGACGTCAAAGGTGACGCCCCGGCCTGGCTGGAGGGGGCCGATTACCACGAAGGGTCATGGTGGCCCCGCTGGGACGCCTGGCTTTCCAAGCGCTCTGGCGCGCAGATTGCTGCACGTGCACCAGGCCAGGGGGGGCGCGACATTCTGGCACCGGCCCCCGGCACCTACGTCAAAGAGGGCAAAGAACACTGATATTATTGGCCTTTCCGGTTTGAGGGTGATTTATGCTGCAGTGCAGAAAAAGCATTGACTTTCTGCACTGCAGCATTCATATATCCCTCATCAACACACCGCCCGACACGGGTAACACAAACCGGAGACTTCCAATGGCTAAAGCAGCTGCAACCCCCGACTTCTCGAAGTACATGACCGAAATGATGGCATCGTTCCCCATGGACATGTCCGCCATGAACGACGCGTTCAAAACTCAGGCCGCCGTGTCCGAGAAGATGTCCAAAGTGGTTCTCGAAGCCGCTGAGAAATCCACCGAGATTTCCTCCAAGTGGACCAAAGACACCATCGCCAAAGTTGGCGACGTCTCCGCTGCCAAGGACGAGCCCGCCGACTACACCAAATCCATGACCGACTTCGCCTCCGCTCAGGCCGAGATGGCCGCCGAGAACATGGCTGCCTTCGCCGAGATCGCGAAAAAAGTGCAGATGGAAACGGTCGAGCTGATGATGGCTGCCGGCAAAGAAGCGTCCGAGGAAGCAACCGCCGCCGTCAAGAAAGCAACCGCTGACGTGACGACCGCTGCCAAGAAAGCCGCAACCGCCAAGTAAGCGCGGATCGCGTCTGCCTCCATAGGCGCGAAGGCTTTCTCATACCGCGACGGCGGGGCCCTCCCCACCGGACCGTCGCGGACCTTTGAAAAGGCGGATCGATGAACTTCGGTCCGCCTTTTTTGCTGTGTCACGGGCGGGTCAACTCAAACATCAGCCGTTCTGGCCCCGCATCGCACGGGGTGAACCCCGCCTTCTCCAGCACCCGGATGGAAGCCGGATTGTCCCGCGCCACACCCGCCCTCAGCGCGCCGCCGGGGATCGCGGCCGCCACGCCGCGCACCAGTTCCGTGGCATAGCCCTTGCCCCAGGCGTGCTCTGCCAACAGGTAGCCCAGATGCGGCACCTCCAACGGCGCCAGCAGCATCACCCCAATCAAACGCCCCTCGGCCTCCACCGCATAGACATCGCTTTCGGCCAGGCGCTCAGCGATCCAGGCCTCTGGATCCATCTTCTGCAACGGCGGCGGCAAAGGCGCCAGAACCGCAGGTGTCAGAACCGCGGCCAAGGCCTCACTGGAATGGGCGCTGGACCAGGGGCGGACCCTAAGTCTTTCAGTTTCAAACTCCATCGCATCACTTTCTTTTAGAAGATTTCTGCACCGGCTCGATCTGTTGAAAGAAAACGCCCGTTTGCTTTTCTGCACAAGCAGCGTAGGCTACCAATGCTGCACCGCAAAAGCCCGTGTGAGGGCGTCAGAGGAGGGCCAGCGCGATGACCGACACACCCCAGCCGCTTCTCATCAAGCGCTATGCCAGCCGTAGGCTGTATAACACGGAAACCTCTGATTACGTGACGCTGGAGGATATCGCGGGCTTCATCCGCGACGGGCGCGAAGTGCAGATCGTCGATCTGAAATCCGGCGATGACCTGACGCGGCAATACCTTCTGCAGATCGTGGCCGACCACGAATCGCGCGGGGAATCGGTGCTGCCGATTGCCGTGCTGACCGATCTGGTGCGCAGCTACACGACCCAGGCCCAGTCGGTGGTGCCCGAATTCCTGGCCTCCAGCTTCGAGATGTTGCAGCAGGGCCAATCCAAGATGATGGACAATATGGCCGCCATCCACCCCATGGCCTCCATGCCCGGGTTTGAGGCGATGCGCGCGCAGCAACAGGCGTTTTTCAACGCCATGACCGGCGGCATGGGCGCGCAATCCGGCGACGCTGATCCGCCCGAGGGCGACACCGCCCCGGCGGAAGAGCTTGACGCCATCAAGCGTCAGCTTGCAGAATTACAGAACAAACTCAGTAAGATGTGATTGCCGTGCCCCGTAGTCTGACCGCCGTTCTCTCCGCCGCTCTCGTGGTTTCCACGACCGCCTCCTGTTCGATCCTGGCGCCGCTTTTTGGCGGCGGTGGTTTTGGCGATAGGGCCGAGGATGCCAGCCCCTACCAGGCGGCGATGGCGGATTTTTCGCTCTGTGAAACGGCCCCCAGCGCGTCCGAGCGTGCCGCCGCCGCTGCCCGCCTGGCGGCCGCCGCGGGCACCATGTCCGCCGTCGATCAGCCGTCCAACCCGGACCATTTCTACGAAATGGACCGCGTCGTCGCCGCCCATGATCGCTGCCAAGCGGTGCTATCGGCTCGCTAAACGCGCCTGCCATTGCGGCCGCGTCAGGCGCATCCGCACCCAATCCGCGGGCCCCGTCCCCAGGTCCAGAACCCGGTCATCCATCCGCTCAGCCCCCAGTTTGCCCGTCGCCTTCTGCGACCGGATGTTTGTGGGTGCGATGTGAAACCACGCCTCCTCCACCGCCCCAAACAAATGGTCAAGCATCAGGCGCTTCATCTCGAAATTCGTCTGCCCGCCCCAGTGGGCGCGCACCAGAAACGTAAAGCCAATCCCAATCCCCCCAGGCGCATCGGCAGAGGCATAATAGCGCGACATTCCAATGGCTTGCCCGTCAGGGCCTTGCGCAATCAAGGTGCCCCCGGCGGCCAGAAGCGCCTCAAAATACGGGCGAAACACCTCTGGCTTATAGCGGTCCGTAGACGGATGCCCGGCCCAGATCCCAGGGTCGCTGGCGGCCATCGTCAGGGCCGCGAAATCCCCCGCACCCATTGGGCGCAGGTGCAAGCTCTCGCTCTCCAGCGGGATGACGTCAAAGCCACCGGGCAGCGCGCGGGCGTCGCTCATGTGATCTCTGAAAACACTTGCCGCAACGCGGCATCGAGCTTCTCGCACATCTCGTCCATCTGCCCGTCCGTCAGCGTGAACGCCGGGCACAGCACCACCGATTGCCCCAGCGGGCGGCAGATCAACCCGTGGTCCGTGCAGGTGTTGGCGATCCGCTCGCTGACGGACAAATGCCCCTCAAACGGCACCTTCGCCTCGCGCACCGCCTCCAGCGCCCACATGTATCCCACGCCGCGCAACTCGCCGATGTTGGGGTGCTTTGCGACTTCGGACAAACCTGCCTCCATCCGTCCCGCCCCCGCGCGCACGCGGTCCAACAGCCCCTCGTCCAGCACCACGTCGATGGCCTTCAACGCCACCGCGCAGCCCACCGGATGGCCCGAGGCGGTGAAGCCGTGGGGGAACTCCTCAATCGGGTCAATCGCGGCCTGCAACCGGTCCGTCATCTCCGGCCCCAACATCACCGCACCCATGGGAAAATACCCTGCCGTCAAGGCCTTGGAGGAGATGATGGCGTCCGGCACGAAGTCATAGGTCTCACACCCCCAGGTGTTCCCCGTGCGCCCGAACCCGCAGATCACCTCGTCGGAAATCAACGGAATCCCGTGCTTCCGAAGCACCGCCTGCATCGCCTGAAAATACCCCTCGGGCGGCGGGATCACCCCGCCCGCACCAAGCACCGGCTCCGCAAAGAACCCCGCAATCGTCTCAGCCCCCTCGCGCGCGATGACGTCTTCCAATTCCGCCGCCAGCCGCGCCGTGAAGTCCGCCTCACTCTCCCCCGCGCGCCCCTCGCGCCAATAGTGCGGGCAGGTCAGGTGGATGAACCCCTCCATCGGCAGCCCGAACACCTCATTGTAAGGCTTCGCGGTCATCGAGGCGGCCACCGCCGTCACCCCGTGATACGCATTGCCCCGCGTCAGGATCTTGCGCTTCCCCGGCGCCCCTTCCGCGCGGCCCATGAACCACAGCATCTTAACCATGGTGTCATTCGCCTCAGAGCCCGAGTTCGTGTAGAAGACCTTCCCCCGGTCCCAGGGCGAGACGTCAATCAACCGCTCCGAAAGCTCAACCGTCTGGTCCGACATCCGCCCGAAAAACGCGTGGTAGCCGGGGAAGCGGTCGTATTGCGCCTTGGCGGCCTCGGCCAGGCCCTTGTGGTCAAATCCCGCCACCATGTTCCAAAGACCCGAATTGGAATCCAGGTACTTTTTCCCATTCGTATCAAAGATATACGGCCCCTCGCCATGGGTTACGACAACCGTCCCCCGCTCCTTGACCGAGGGCAGATCGGTGAAGCCGTAAAGCGAGAATTCCTCGGCCCGGGCCTCCCAGGAATTGGGCTGATGCGTGTTCATGTGGGACCTCCGTTCCGCCCCACGCTACGCCCGCGCCGGGCGCCTCTCAATAGGCGATCTGGGTCCGGTGCTCGGGCCGGGTGATCCAGTCAAAATACCGCGCCCGCAGGTCCAAAGCGACGGGCCCCACCGCGCCATTGGAGAACCGGCGCTCATCCACCCGCGCAACCGGGATCACGCCGCCGCCGGACGACGACAGGAACACCTCATCGGCCTCCAGAAATTCGTCCAGCGGCAGGGCCCGCGTCTCTACCCGCAAGCCCGCCTCTACCGCCATCTCCAACACGGTCTTGCGAGAGATTCCGTGCAACACCCCGTGGTCCGACGTCACGATCCGGTCGCCGAAGACCGCAAACACGTTGAACCCCGGCCCCTCGGTCACATTCCCCTCGTGATCCAGCAGCAGGACCGTCTCGAACCCGTTGTCCTTGGCCTCGAACAGCCCGCCGGTGAAGTCGCCCCAATGGTAGTTTTTCACTTTAGGATCAACGCTATCGGCCGGAATGCGCCGCACCCGTTTGGCCACCCACACCGACGTGCCCGCCATCGCCGCCTCCGGCTTCACGATATGCACATAGGGCACGGCCCAGGCGTAGAAGTGGTTCGCACAATCCCTGGGGTCGCGCGATCCCGGCACCGGGTTGCGCCCGCGCGCCGCGACCATGGCAACGTAGGCGTCCTGCAACCCGCTGGCCGCGACCATCTGCGCCAGCGCCGCTTTCACGCCATCCGCGTCCCGGTCGATGTCCATCCGCAACGCAGCGACCGAGGCCATGAACCGCGTCACGTAATCGTCCAGCCGGAAGAACGCGCCTTGCCAGACCGGCACCACGTCATAGGCGATGTCCGAATGCGTCACACCCCAGTCGGTGACCGGGATCGCGGCGTCGGAGATCGGGATCACACGGCCCTCTATCCAGGCCGCGCCGTTTGATAAATCGCTCATCGGGCGAGGGTGGCCCAGGCCCCGCGGCGGTTCAAGTGCCGTAGGCGCGCTGCTCGGCTTTCACCTCATCGGCGGCGGCCAGAAGCGCTCCTGCGATGTAATCTAGATCTTCGCGGGTCAGCCGCGCGGGCAGGCGCACGTCGCAAGCGCGCATCAGCATGGCGCGGGTCTGGGGCAGATCGGGCACCTCACCGGGGATGAACTGCCAATTCCAGAACGCGCGGGCGTTGTCCGTCGACAGCCCGAAGATCTGCACCTTCACTCCGCGCGCGGAGGCGGCATCGGCAAAGGCGCGCGCCTCGGCGTCACTGTCGAACCCCTGCAGGTTGAACTGGATCGAATCCGGCGCGCGTTCTTCCGGCCCCAGCGGGTCGGGCACCGTCAGCCAGGTCGAGGTGTTCAGCTGGCCCGCCACATAATCGTGGTTCGCACGCCCGTCGCGCACCCGGCGGGCCACTTCGCCCAGTTGCGGGCGGATGACGGCGGCGCTCAGGTTCTGCATCCGCAGATTGTAGAGCGGCAGCTGGTTCTGCCAGCGCGCAAAGGCCGCCTCCAGCCCCGCGCCCTTGTGCTTTTTCCAGGTATGCTCATAGGCGCCCGACATGATCACGGCGCGCGCCACCAGATCCGCGTCATCGGTGATCAGAATGCCGCCTTCGCCCGCGTTCACCAGCTTGTAGGACTGGAAACTGAAGCACCCGACGCGCCCGATCGTACCGATCTTGCGTCCGTGCCATTCGGTCCCCAGCGAATGCGCCGCGTCCTCGATCAGCGGCACGCCCGCCGCCTCACAGGCCGCCGCAATCGCGTCCATGTCCGAGGTATGGCCGCGCATGTGGCTGATCAATACCGCATCGACGCCGGGCAATTTCGCCATGAAATCAACCATATCCACGCGGTAGTTCTCGGCCACTTCGCACAGGACCGGCTGCATGCCCGCATGAACAATCGATGAAGGCACCGCGGCAAAGGTAAACGCGGGGATCATGATCTTCGCGCCCTTGGGCAGGCCCAGGGCCTCCAGCGACAGGAACAGCGCGGCGGAGCAGCTGGAGACTGCGAGGGCGTATTTCACGCCCATCATCGCGGCGAATTCACGCTCCAACAGGGCCACGGGCGCGTCTTCCGGCGCGGTGTAGCGGAACAGGTCACCGCTTTGCAGCAACCGGTCGATCTCGGCGCGGGCGGCTGCGGGGATAGGCTCGGCATCATAGACATTCGGAGCGGATGAGACGTTCATAGATTCACCATTTCAAAATCTGACATTTTGTTTTGCTTATTAAGTCAGAAGGAGGTCACAGAAAAGTGACAACCGCGCGGCTGGCCGGATCTGACGGAATTTCGCCTAAAAACCGATGCGGTCGCGCAACGCGAACCACGACATCGCGAGGGTCAGGATCGGCGCGCGCAGCGCCGTTCCCCCTGGAAACGCAGGGATTTTCAGGGCCTCAAACGTGGTCACGCCGTTGTCCTGGCCCAGAACCGCCTCGGCCATCACCCGGCCCGCCATACCGCTCAACGCGACACCCTGGCCCGAGAATCCGGCCCCCGACAGCACGTTGGGCGCCACCCGCGCCACATGGGGCAGGCGCGGCGGCGTGATGCCCAGGGACCCGCCCCAAACATAATCCACCCGCACGCCCGCGAGCTGCGGAAACAGCCGCTCCATCCGCGCCACAAGCGCGGTCTTGATGTCGCTTGGAAAGCCGATCCCATAGCTTTCGCGCCCGCCGAACAGGAACCGTTTCGCGTGGTCGAAGCGGTAGTAATTCACCACGAACTTGCTGTCGGCCACCGCGATATCGCGGGCCAGAACCTCTTGCCAACGCTCGGGCAGGGGCTCGGTCGCGGCGATGAAAGAGTTAATCGGCATCACCCGCCGGTTCACTTGCGGCAGGATATTTGGCAGATACCCGTTGCCCGCCACGATCACATGGCCCGCATCGACGCGCCCGCGCGGGGTGTGAAGGACCGCGCGGGTGCCAAGCACGACCTCTGTCACCTCGGTCCGCCCATGGATCACGGCGCCCGCCGCTTCGGCCCGGCGCAGAAGCGCCATGGCATAGGCCATTGGCTGCAAATGCCCGCCGCTTTCGTCCAACGTGCCGCCCACATAGGCGGGTGCTTTGACCAGATCGGCGAAGGCGGCCTGGCCCATGACCTCGATGTCAACGTCGTAGTGGCGCGCCATATGCTCCACCTCGAACCGCGCATCGGCGAGGTCCAGCGCGGAATATTCGCCATGGGCGATGCCTGGGCGATAATGCGTCTCGGGCGCGGCGTCGCAGACCGCGCGCAGTTGCGCCTTGCCCTCCTCCGCCAGATCCCACAGCGCCCGGGCGCGGTCGCGGCCCAAGCGCTCTTCCAGCTTCCGCTGCCCCATGTTGAACCCCGAATGCACCTGCCCGCCGTTGCGCCCCGAGGCGCCGAAGCCCACGCGGTGCGCATCCAGAACCACCACAGACCGCCCCGCCTCGGCGAGGGTCAGCGCCGCCCAAAGCCCGGTGAACCCGGCGCCGATCACGGCCACATCGGCCTTCACGGACCCGGTCAGCGGCCTGTGATCCGGCGTCTCCAGTTCCGCCGCATAGACAGACGGCGCGTGGTGGCCGGGGCGGTCGTTGCGATAAAGCGCGCTCATGGGAACAGCCTGTTTTGCGGCGGGCCGTCGACCGTTTCAAGGACGCGCGTATCGGGGCAGCGCACGCGGGTGGCTTGCCCCTCGGCCATCGCGCGCAGGTTCTCGGCTGTCAGGCAGCCCGCGTCGAAGTAATCGCCCAGATCCACCTGAGGCGGATCGGCCACGGCGGTATCGATCCAGACGAATGCAAACGGCCAACCGTCCCAGAGCCACACCGCCAGCGCCACGCCCGCCAGCGTGATCAGGGCCGTGTCCTGCCACCAGCGGAGCGAGCCGGGCACTGCGCGCCTCATGGGGCCGTGCCCCGCCGTCCGCCGTCGCCCGTCGTCTCCCAAATCGCGCTTTGCGCGATGGCGGCTATGGCCTCG
This sequence comes from Gymnodinialimonas sp., assembly GCF_059726805.1. Taxonomy (NCBI): domain Bacteria; kingdom Pseudomonadati; phylum Pseudomonadota; class Alphaproteobacteria; order Rhodobacterales; family Paracoccaceae; genus Gymnodinialimonas; species Gymnodinialimonas sp. The sequence goes on along the minus strand of NZ_AP041059.1, from coordinate 3,773,161 downwards.
CGCGGGTCGACGACGTCGCTGCGGGCGCTGTTGATCTCATAGACCAGCGCCAGGCCCAGGACGGGAATGCCCAGGGTTACGGCCCACCAGCGTTTTGTCTGCGGCTCAGACATTCAGCAACAAATGCTCCCGTTCCCAGGGGCTGATGACATGGAGAAACTCATTATATTCCAATTGCTTGACGGCGGTATAGACGCGGCAGAAGTCTTCCCCCAGCACCTGCTGCACGCCCAGGTTCGTCTCCAATAGCCCCAGCGCGTCGCCCAATCCGCGGGGCACGCCGGACTCGGCGGAATAGGCGTCGCCCTTGAATTCGTCGGAGGGGCCTTCGCCCTCCATCAGGCCCAGATAGCCCGTCGCAAGGCTCGCGGCGATGCCCAGATAGGGGTTGCAATCCATCCCCGGCAGGCGGTTTTCGACCCGCCGTGCGCTGGCGTCGCTGACCGGCACGCGCAGCCCCGTGGTGCGGTTATCCCGCCCCCATTCCAGGTTAATAGGCGCTGCGAAATCAGGCACATAGCGGCGGTAGCTGTTCACGTAAGGGGCCAGCAGCGCGATCACGGCGGGCATGTGGCGCTGCATGCCGCCGATGAAATGCAGGAACGCGGGCGTCTCGGCGCCGCTTGGGTCCGAGAAGATGTTTTGCCCCGTGTTCGCATCCACGACGGAATGGTGGATGTGCATGGCGCTGCCGGGCTCTCCGGCGATGGGTTTTGCCATGAACGTCGCGTACATGTCGTGGCGCAGCGCGGCCTCTCGGATCATCCGTTTGAAGTAGAACATCTCGTCAGCCAGTTTCACCGGATCGCCGTGGCGCAGGTTCAACTCGATCTGCCCCGCGCCGCCTTCTTGCAGGATGCCGTCAATCTCAAGCCCCATGGCGTCGGCGAAATCGTAAATGTCGTCAATGACTTGGCCGTATTCGTCCACCGCAGACATCGAATACGCCTGCCGCGCGGCGGCGCGCCTGCCCGAGCGTCCCATCGGCGGCTCGATCTCGCGCGCGGGGTCGGTGTTGGGGGCGACCAGGTAGAACTCCATCTCGGGCGCCACGATCGGTTTCCAGCCCCGCGCGTTATAGAGGTCGACCAAGCGTTTGAGGACATTGCGCGGCGCAAAGCTGACCGGGTCGCCGTTCTGGTCATGGATGTCGTGGATCACCTGAAGCGTCCAATCGGCGGTCCAGGGCGCGGGGAGCGCGGTGTCAAAATCAGGGGTCAGGGTCATGTCGGGCTCGGTGAAGCCATCGCCCACGTCGTCGGCCCAATCCCCTGTAATGGTTTGGAAAAAGATCGAGTTTGGCAGATAGAATTGCGCCTGGCGCGCGAACTTCGCGCCGGGCATCGCCTTGCCCCGCGCCACGCCTGCCAGGTCGGACACGATGCATTCCACCTCATCCAGCGTGCGCCCGTCCAGGTAGGCGCGGGCGATGTCGGGCAGTTTGGCGTGGAACTCGGGCGGGATCATGCGGAGGCCTTTCGCGCAAAGGCGGGCGGCTGCGTCGCGTCCGCGCCTTCCAGCACATCGGCCAGCCAATCGGCGATCAGCCGGTTGTCGTTGGGCTGGGTCAGCTGCTTTTGTGCCTGCGCGACGCGGTCGGGCTCCACGAGGTCGCCTTTGATGGAAATGAGGGTTTCGATCACCGAGTTTTCAAACTCAGGATGCGGCTGCGTGCTGAGGATGCGCGGGCCAATGGCGATGATCGCATTGGCGCAGAAGTCCGAGGTGGCATGGACCGTCGCACCCTTAGGCAGCCGCGTGACCTGATCCTGGTGCCAGGCATTCAGCGCCAGACTGCGCTCGCCGACCTTGTATTCCGTGTGGCCGACGGACCAGCCGTTCTCGAACTTTTCGACCGTGCCGCCCAGGGCCTGGGCGATGATCTGGTGCCCGAAGCAAGAGCCGACAAGGGGGATGTCGGCATCGCGGATCGCGCGGATGAATGCCTCCAGCGGCGGGATCCAGGCGTGATCCTCATAGGCGCCGTGTTTGGAGCCGGTCACCAGCCAGGCATCGGCGGCATGCACGCTGTCGGGGAATTCACCGTCGACCACGGACCAGAGCGTTTGGGTGTAGCCCCGGTGCGCGAAGAGGTTGGCAAAGAGCGTGCCATAGGGGCCGTCGGTGGCGGCGACTTCAGCGGGGACGTGGCCGGTTTGCAGGATGCCGAGGTGCATGGGGTGCCTTTCGGGCGGAGGTGTCGTGGCAATGATGTAGCATTTGGGGGGCCAGCCCCCCAAGCCCCCCGGGATATTTTAAGAACGGGGAATGAGGGGGAGCGGGTCTTGGCGGCGGCGGTGGGGCGTGGCGGTCAGACCGTGTCGAGGTAGAGTTCCTGTTGTTCCTCGGGCGACAGCTCGGCCATGTAGCGCAGTTCCTGGCGTTTGGTGGCCAGGAGGGTCTCGCGCAATTCGGGGGCGAAGATGCGCGCGATCTCGGGGCTTTGGTCGAAGGCGTCGATGGCGTCGGCCCAGGTGAGCGGGAGTTGCGGCAGATCGGCGCCATAGGCGCTGCCGGTGATGGCCGGCGCGGGGGCTTGGCCCTGTTCGATCCCGTCGAGTGCCGCGCCCAGGACGGCGGCGAGGAAGAGGTAGGGGTTGATATCGCCGCCCGCCACGCGGTGTTCGATGCGGCGCGCGGCGGGGTTTCCGGCGGGGATGCGCAGCGCGGTGGTGCGGTTCTCGTAGGCCCAGGCGGCGGCGGTCGGCGCATGGGCGCCTTCCACGAAGCGGTCGTAGGACGTGGCATGGGGGGCGAAGATCAGCATGGAGCCGGGCATCGCCTGGAGGCATCCGGCGATGGCGTGGTGCAGGGTTTGGGAGCCTTCCGCCGTGTCGTTGTCGAAGATGTTCTGCCCGTCCTGGTCGAGGACGGAGAAGTGGGTGTGCAACCCGTTGCCCGCATAGTCGGGGTAGGGTTTGGCCATGAAGCTGGCCGCGAAGCCGTGGGAGCGGGCGAGGCCGCGGGTCAGCACCTTGAAGAGCCAGGCGTCGTCGGCGGCTTTCAGGGCATCCGGTTGGTGGTCCATGTTGATCTCGAACTGGCCGGGGCCCGCTTCCGAGATCATCGTATCGGCGGGGATGTCCATCGCCTCGCAGGCGTCATAGAGCGCGGTGAGGAAGGTATCAAACGCATCGAGCTGGCGCAGCGCCAGGATCTCGGCCTGTTGGCGACGGATGCCGGAGCGGGGCGAGGGCGGCACGCGCAATTCGCGGCCGCGGTCATCGATTATGTAGAATTCCAGCTCGGTGGCGACGACGGGCGTCAGGCCGCGGGCCCTGTAGCGGTCGACCACGCGGGCGAGCGCGTGGCGCGGGTCGCCCATGTAGGGCGTGCCATCGTCGTGGAACATCCAGATCGGCAGGATCGCTGTGGGCGTGTCGAGCCAGGGCACCGGGACGAGCCCGCGCTCGGTCGGATAGAGGATGCCGTCGGGATCGCCCGCCTCAAACACCAGGGGGCTGTCGTCGATATCTTCGCCCCAGATGTCGAGGTTGAGGACGGAATAGGGGAACCGCGTGCCGTCCTTGATCGCCTTGCCCGCGAAGCGGCGGGCGATGCGTTTGCCCCGCGCCTGGCCGTTGAGGTCAGAGGCGACCATGCGGATGGATTTGATTTGCGGGTTGTCGTGGAGGTAGTCGGCGGGCGACTGGGAAGCGGTCATGGGACACACGGGTTGAGAAGGGTTGCGCTGCATTCGCCATACGCCCGTGCGCGGGGCCTCGCAAGCGGCGTTTGCTATCGGATGAGGTTGGGGCGGATGCGCAGGCGGCGGCGTTGGTCGGACGGCAGATGCCGGTTCAGGCGGCGGTTGATCAGCCCGAAGAGGGTGATCACGCAGAGGGTCAGGATGACGAAATAGACCGCCACGATGGGGTAGGGGATAAACGGGTTATAGGTTCGATCTGCGAAATAGGACGCGTAATAAAGCGCGTCGCCGCGTTGTTGGAACGCGGGGAAAGAGCTGAAAAAGACAAGTGCCGTGGCGTGGAACATGAAGATCGCCTCGTTGGTATAGGCGGGCCAGGCCAGGCGCATTGTGGTGGGAAAAATGATGCGGCGGAACTTCTTCCAACCGGTGAGGCCATAGGCGTCGGCTGCTTCCAGATCGCCCTTGGGCACTGAGCGCAGCGCGCCGTAGAAGATCTCGGCGGCATAGGCGGAGGTGTTGAGGAACAGCACGATCAAAGCGCCGAGCCAGGCGCGGGCGAGCCAGCGGGTCTCTGCCTCGATCGCTATGCCGAAGAGCTCGAACTCATAGCCGAGGCGCGGCAGCATGACGAAGGCCTCGTAGGCCATGAAGAACTGGATGAAGAGCGGCGAGCCGCGGAAGAGGAAGATGAACCATTCGGCCGGTTTGCGCAGGAGGCGCCGGGGCGAGGCTTTGGCCACGGCGAGTGAGACGGCGAAGAAGAACCCGAGCGACAGGGCGAGCACGCCGAAGTAGACGTTCCAGATCATGCCCGAGCCGATGAGGACGATCTGTTCGCAGAGCGTGACCTCGCCCTGGGGCAGCGCCCGCTCGCCGATGCCGAGCGAGCGCAGGGCGTAGGATTGGATGGTTTCCGCGCAGCTCATGGGTGCGTTCTTTTTTGTAGGGGCGGGTGGGCCCACCCACCCGCCCCTTTGGGGGCTCTGCCCCCTTGCCCCCCGGGATATTTGGAGAACGGGGAAATGGGGGTGGGGTGATGGAAAATGATGAGGAGGCTCATGTCGGGGCCTCCGCACGTTGCGCCATGCCGCCTGCGGTGGCTTGCCCGCGCGACAGGCGGCGGGTGAGGCGGGCGAGCACGATTTCGGATACGCGGGTGAAGGCGAGGTAGAAGATCAGGAGACCCAGGAAGTACCAGAAGCGCCAATCGGGGTGCGGGTAGGCGAAACGGGAATTGCGCGAGCCGCCGATTTCGCGGGCCCAGTAGACGATATCCTCAATCCCCAGAAGGAACAGAAGCGGCGTCGCCTTGATCAGGATCATCCAGATGTTGCTGAGGCCCGGCAGCGCGTAGACCCACATCTGCGGCACCAGGATGCGCCAGAAGATCTGGCGCTGGGACATGCCGTAGGCGGCCGCGGTTTCCAGCTGGGGTTTGGGCACGGCGTTCATGGCGCCAAAGAGGACATTTCCGCAAAAGGCTCCGAAAACAATGGCATAGGTGAAGGCGGCGAGGCTGAAGTTATAGGCCTCGTGCACCCATTGCGGGGCGTTGCCCTGGGGCGTGCGGGCGGCGTCGCAGACCAGGAAGTTGGCGCCCTGGCGGATTGGCTCGTCCCAATCGGGACAGGCGATGGTGTGGCGGATGAACTCGATGCCCTGATCCAGGACGAGGACGAAGAACAGGAAGAAAACGATGTCGGGGATGCCGCGGACCATCGACGTGTAGCCCTTGCCGATCAGGCGCAGGGGCAACGTGCGGGCGCGCGAGGCGGTGGCCGCGGCAAAACCCATTGCCAGTGACAGGGGGGCCGCGATGGCGAGCAGCAGGGCGACCGTCAGGAAGCTTTGGTAGAACAGCATATGCACGCCATTGGTCAGGTAGCAGCTGAACCATTGGAAGGTGGCGAGGGTGGAGGGGTCTTCACAGAAGCTGAACATGGGGTGTTTGTGGCGGGCCTAAGGGTTGAGTTGTATTTGGCAAGATGAAGGGGGGAGCGGTGGCGTTTACTCGTCGGCGGTACGGGAGGTGTAGCGGTCGATGATCCAGACGATAAGCGATCCCAAGGCGAGGATAAGCAGCGGTGGCAGGGCGGCGAGGGGAAGCGCAAATAGCAGTATGGTTGCGGTAGCAATGCCCCTAGTCTGCCAACGTGGTGCATTCTCGAACACTCCGAGAGAGCCCACGACAACGAAAAGGGTGAAAGCCACCGCCCAAAGGAGTGAAAGCGCGAGCCAGGCTTTCAGCAGCCCGCGCTTCCAGGGTTCCGTCACCGCTTTACCAGGTTGCGGCGTCGTCGCCGAACCACTCGACGATCAGCGCGTTGAGCGTGCCGTCTTCCTTCATCGAGGTGATCGCCGCGTCGAACGTCGCGATCAGCTCGTCGCCTTCGCGCAGGCCCATGCCGATGCCGCCGCCCAGGGGCACGGGATCCATCACGATCATCAGGTCGGCGTCATCGGCCGCGATCTGCAGCAGGAAGTCGCTGTCGGCCAGGACCGCATCGGCTTCGCCGTTGCGTACGGCGGCGACGGTCTCATCGGGGGTGGCGAATTCGACCAGGGTCACGCCTTCCAGCGAGGCGACGTGGCCCGCCTGGATCGTGTTGGTCTGGGCCGCGATCACCGCGCCGTCGAGGGACATATCCTCATCGGTGCCCATGAACAGCGAGGCCGAGGGCGGGTAGTAGGCCTGGGTGAAGTCGATGACTTCGTCACGCTCGTCGGTGATCGACATGCCCGCGATGATGGTGTCGTAGTTGCCGGAGGTGAGGTTGGGGATGATGCTGTCCCAATCGTTGGTCACCCACTCGCAGGTCAGCTCGGCTCGGGCGCACAGCTCATCGCCCAGGTCGCGCTCGAACCCGTCGACTTCGCCGGCGTCGTTGATGAAGTTATAGGGCTCATAGGCGCCTTCGGTGCCCATGCGCACGACGGAGTGGCCATCGGCCAGGGCCATGCCTGCGGTGAGCGTCAGGGCGGTGGTGGCAAGGATCAGTTTTTTCATTTTGGGTCTCTCCCGTTGGTTAGTCTTTGGGTCGTTTAGCTTATCGGTGGGCTTGTTTCGCACAGTGCGATTGGGTCGTCTACGCCCTCGCCGATCCACTGGCGGGTCAGTGCGGTGATTGTCCCGTCGCGCGACAGGGCCACGAGCTGGATCGCAAGGGCGTCGGCAAGGTCGGGGCGGTGGGGGGATACGGCCAGGGCGGTGCCGCCGCTTTGGATCTCCATCTCGCCCGCGCGCGCAAATGACGGGGCGGAGGGGTGGTTTTCCACCGCCGGGGCCGGGCCGAAATAGGCTGGAAGATCGCCCGCCAGAACGGCGTCGAGCGCCGCCCGATCCTCGGAAAAAAGCCGCGCGTCCAGCCCGGCTTCGACCAGGGCCGTGTGGTGGATCGTCCCGCGCAGCACGGCAATCGGGCCCGAGCGGGGGGCGTGCGAAGGGTCGAGGGTGAAGAACGTGCCGCGCATGTCGCCGGGCGCAATGGGGCGGTAGGGGCAGGTCATATGGACCCGCGCGGCCCGTTCGGCTGTGTGGCCAAGGGAATTGGCGGCGATGTCGATGCGGCCCGCTTCAAGGGCGGCGAAGATCATGTCGAAGGGCATGAATTCCCAGGTGCAGCTCCATGCCGCGCGGGCGCAGATCTGCGCCATCAGATCGCCCTCAAGGCCGCTGACCGGGGCAGCGCCGTCGTGGATGATAATCGGCGGGTAGGAGGCGGAGGTGCCGATGACCACCTGTTGGGCTGTGGCCGGCACGGCAGAGGCACAAAGAAGCGCAAGGACAACGGCCCGCATCGCGTCACCCGGTGCCGGAGTGGCTAAGGAACTGACGCAGACGGGCGCTTTCGGCATGGCCGAAGAGCTGCGCGGGGGGGCCCTGTTCCTCGATAAGGCCCTGGTGCAGGAAGATCGTGTGGGTCGAGAGATCGCGGGCCATGCGCATGTCGTGGGTCACGAGAATCATCGTGCGGCCCTCCTCGGCCAGACCGCGGATGACCTGGATCACTTCCTGCTCCAGCTCTGGATCGAGGGCCGAGGTCGGCTCATCAAACAAAAGCGCGCGCGGCTCCATGCAGAGCGCGCGGGCGATGGCGGCGCGCTGCTGTTGGCCGCCCGACAGCTCGGACGGCCAGGCGTCGCATTTCGCGCCGATGCCGACCTTGTCGAGAAGGGCGCGGGCGCGATCTTCGACAAGCGCCTTTTCTTCGCCCAGAACCGTGACCGGCGCCTCCATGACGTTTTGCAGGATCGTCATGTGCGACCAGAGGTTGAAGCTTTGGAACACCATCGACAGGTTGGTGCGGATCAGGCGGATTTGTTCTGCATCGGCGGGGCGACGGGCGTGGCCTGTGCCCTTCCAGCGGATCGGATCGCCCTCAAATATGATCTCGCCCTGCTGGCTGTCCTCCAGAAGATTGGCGCAGCGCAGGAGCGTGGATTTGCCCGAGCCCGACGAGCCGATCAGCGCCACGACGTCGCCCGCCCGCGCGGTCAGATCAACGCCTTTCAGCACCTCCAGCGCGCCGAAGCTTTTGTGCAGGCCAGTGATCTCGATCACGGGAGGGGTGGCGTTGGTCACGGGGGCAGTTCCCTAAAATGTTCGGGAGAGTTGTGCCGAAGCGGCGCGCGATTGCAACGGTCAAGGTGCCGCTTCCGCAAGGGAAAGCGGGCAGATCAGGCGATTTTGGGCTGGATTTGAGCGATTGGCGCGGGATCGGGCAGGGGAAGATCAAAATAGGCGGCGTCCGGCAAGTCGGTGATCGTACGCAGCAGAAGCGTGTCCTGATGCGCGCGCGGCAGGGCGGTGAGCGCTTGGGCGACGGCGCGGCGCAGAGGGGCGGGGTCGTTGGTTTTGGCGGTGATCAGCGTCTGCCCGGGAGAGGCCGCGGTGCGGGCAATGACGCGGAGGTGGCGCGCAGCAGGATCATAGCGCTGGATCAGCTGCCAGCTGATCGCGTCGATGGCGGCGATGTCGGCCCGGCCTTCGGCGATGGCGCGGGCCGAGGCGCTGTGGGAGCCGGTGAGGATGGCGTTGGTGAAGGCAAAGCCCTGGGCGCGGGCGTAGGTCCAGGCCGCGCCCCAGCCGGAGTGGCTGTCGACTTCGTTGACTGCCAGGCGCGCGGTGGCGAAGGCGGCGGGCACCGCGCGCGGGTCGTCGGCGCGGATGACGAAGTGGGAAAAGTAGTGGCCCGGCGCACAGTCCTGCAGGCCGTAGTTGCATGTGCCGATGCGCTGCGTCGCGGCGTGGGCAAGGGCGCGGTAGGGCAGATTGCAGATCTGCCCCAGCAGAAGATCCGGCCGGGTCCAGGTGGTGTGGTGCGGCGTGGTGTGATCGAGCGCATCGGGTGCCGCGTGGCCATGATCGCGCAGGGCATCGCGGGTCAGGACCCAGAGCGCATCGTGGGCGGCCCGCGTCTCGGCACGCAGGTACATCGGCAGGGTGGCGAGCATGAAAAGGCCTTACCCGGCGGGGTGTTAGAGGTTTGCCTCAACCCGCTGGCGGGCCAGATTGCTGTCGCGGTCGTTGATCCCGAGCATCGGTGCCACAAGGCGCATCAGCGCGTCCTCATCCTCGTCGCGTTCGCCATCGGCCAGGACCACGTGCCAAAGCGCCTCGACCACATCGAGGCGGTCGTCATGGTCGACGGCATCCTTGATGGCGCGGGTGAAGCGGACCGTGTCCGGCGCCTGGGCCTCCAGCGCTTCGGCCTGGGCGCGCAGGGTCTTGGCCTGGCCCGGCAACAACCCGTAGCGGTCGGCCAGAAGCGCGTCGATGCGCGAAATCTCGACCGCGGCATAGTCGCCATCGGAGCGCGCGATGCGCACCAGAAGGGCGGCCAGCGCCAGACGCGCGTCGGCGGGGGTCAGGGGTTCGGGGGCGGGCGCGGAGAGGCGTTTGAGGATATCTGCAATCATGGAAGTGATATAAGGGCTTGCTCGGGGCAGGGGAAGGCTTTTGCAAAAGCCTTGCGCCCTTCCTCTGTGAGGAAGGGCGTCAGAGCCTTTCAAGGCTCTGGTCAAATCCTTGCAAGGATTTGGCGCGCCGCTCAGGGCCGGGGCACGCGGATCTGGCCGTTGGCCACGGGAACGGCCCGGCCCGCCACGCGGATCGCCGTCAGCGCGCCGCCTTCGGTGTCGATGCTCAGGCGTAGGGCCGAGGGGCGGCCCATCTCCACCCCCTGTTTCAGGTCCAGTGTCGTGGTCCCGTCCAGTGGCAGGTGCCCCGTGGCATTCAGCTGTGCGGCGAAGATCGCGGTGGCAGAGCCCGTGGCCGGGTCTTCGCCGATGCCGGCGTGGGGGGCGAACATCCGCGCCTGGGCCGTGCGTGCGCCGGTCATCACATAGGCGTAGATCGCATCGGTCGGCCCGGCGGCATCGGTGGCTTGGGTGAACGCAGGCTCGCTGAGCCGCGTCTCGGCCAGGGCCTCCAGGCTGGTGACCTCGGCAAAGAGGAAGCTGGGGCCGCCTTTGAAATTACCGATGGGGGTCTGGGTCAGCTGCGCGGGCGAGAGCCCAATGGCCGCTGCGATCTTGGCCGCAGTGGGGACATCGGGCAGGGGTTTGGGCAGCACGGGGGCGGTGAACTCGGCGGTGCCCTCGGAAATCGTCACGGGTACGAGGCCCGCGACTTCTTCAAGCGTCACCTGCGCCGCGCCTTTGGCCAGATGCAGGGCGCAGCCGATGGTGGGGTGGCCCGCGAAGGGGATTTCGGCCGTCGGAAAAAAGATGCGGACCTTTGCCGTGTGGGCGGGATCATCGGGGGTTTGCACGAAGATCGTCTCGGACAGGTTGAACTGCCGCGCGATGGTTTGCATCTGCGCGGTGCTGAGCGCGTCCGCCCCTTCGACAATCGCCAGGGGGTTGCCGGTGAAGGGCGTGTCGGTGAAGACGTCATAGATGTGGAAGGTCAGCATTTCGGCCCCGTTTGCGTGTTTGCAAACAGGGTTGCGCGCCCGCGCCGCGAGGGCAAGGGGCGGGCCATGAAGATCCATGATGGGCCATGCTGCGGCCCGTGATCTTGGGCGTGTCGAAAGGGGCCGGAGTTAAGGTAAGCGGCGCCGCTTGGGACAACGGGAGTGCAGCCCGCCGGGTTGATAGGCCGGGGGCAGGGTATTTTGCGCGATCCTGCCGGGAACCTGCACCTTTTGAGGAGGTGGTCTGAGGCGTCCGACGCATCCGTCTGGCTTTGCCCAAGGTGCCTTTTGAGGGGTCACGTCGGGCGATTGATGATCATCGAGGCAAGGGTATAGCGCGGTTATGGGGGGTGTTGCGCGAATCGCCGAACATGCGCGCGCTAGGGGGCTGGGGGCTTATGGGCGTCGTAGCCAGCCTCCAGCACGGCGCGCAGGAAGTCACCGAAGTTGAGCGGCGCGAACCGGGGTGCCCCGGTGCCGGGCAGGGGCGCAATCGACGCAGAGACATGGGGGTCGAAAAAGAACGGCACCGAATACCTCTCCCGCCCCGTGGCGTTGATCACGCGGTGGGGCGTCGACAGCAGGCGCCCGTTGGACAGGCGGTGCAGCATGTCGCCCACGTTGACGATGAAAGCGTCCGCCATGGGGGGCGCGTCGACCCAGGCGCCGCCCGGGGTTTGTACCTGCAGCCCGCCGACGTCGTCCTGGGCCAAAAGCGTCAGGCACCCGAAATCCTTGTGCGGGGCGGAGCCGTAGAGATCGGACGGGGCCTGCGGCGATTGCGGCGGGTAATGCAGCAGCCGCAGCCAGGTGGTGGGGGTGTCGAAGGCATTCAAAAAAGTGCGATCCGTGGCGCCGATGGCGTCGAGCGCCAGGCCCATGAGGGCGCGCCCCAGGCTGGTCATCGCGGTGACATAGGCCTCACAGGCGTCCCGAAATCCGGGCAGGTCGGGCCATTGATTGGGACCCGACAGGTAAGTGGCGGGATCGGCCTGCGCATCCTCCCGCATGGCCATGAAGGAGGCGGATTGGTTTGGCCTTGTGACCTCGGCCAGATCCGAATTCACGTCCGTGGAGGTGTTGATCGCGATGTAGCCGCGGTGGATGTCATTGAGCGCGATGGCTTGTTTCATGGTCTCCGGCAGGGCGTGGAAGCGGCGGGAGGCATCAAAGACCGCGGCGCGCAGGGCGGGGGCGATGCCATGGCCCACGATATAGGCAAATCCGGTACCGCCATAGGCTTTGGCAAAGGCGGTGGCGAGGGCGGCAGTGGGTTGGCCCGCGATCAGCGGGGACACGTCAAGCACGGGGATCTGTGTGAAATCCGTCATGGGAAATCTCCGAAGGGTCAGGTTTGGGGGAAGGGCGAGGCGGGGCCCCGGCTATCCGGCAAACCGCTTGCGCCGATGCGCGCTGTGACGCTCCAGCACGACCAGGTGGAGAAATTTTGGCGTGACGATCATGGGCGGAGTAGGCGGCGCGCGGGGCCTGCCTGTCAAGAGCCGCGCCAAATCACACGTGCGCATGGGGCCGCGTAAGAACGGTTTTGACTCAGGCCGCACTCTCCGTTAAATGAACAAGTGTTCAATTAAGGGGAGGCGCGGCGATGTTTCTGGGCTCGATGGGGTTTGATCTGGGCGAAGACGTCGCCGCCCTGCGCGATATGGTGCATGGCTGGGCACAGGAGCGGGTGAAGCCCCTGGCCGCTGAGGTCGACCGGAACAACGCCTTTCCCAACGAGCTGTGGCCCGAGATGGGAGAGCTGGGCCTGCTGGGCGTCACAGTGGATGAGGAATATGGCGGCGCGGGGATGGGCTACCTGGCGCATCTGGTGGCGGTGGAAGAGATCAGCCGCGTCTCGGCCTCAGTCGGGCTGAGCTACGGGGCGCATTCCAACCTCTGCGTCAATCAGATCAAGCTGAACGGCACGCCGGAGCAGAAGGCAAAATATTTGCCGCGTCTTGTCAGTGGCGCGCATGTGGGTGCCTTGGCGATGTCTGAGGCCAGCGCCGGATCAGACGTGGTGTCGATGTCTTTGCGGGCCGAGAAGCGCAATGACCGCTACGTGTTGAACGGGACGAAATACTGGATCACCAACGGACCGGACGCCGATACGCTGGTGGTCTATGCCAAGACCGACCCGGAGGCGGGCAGCAAGGGGATCACCGCCTTTCTTATAGAAAAAGAAATGGTCGGGTTCAGCACCTCGCCCCATTTCGACAAAATGGGGATGCGCGGGTCGAACACGGCGGAGCTGATCTTCGAGGACGTGGAAGTACCGTTCGAGAACGTGCTGGGCGAAGAGGGGCGCGGGGTGCGCGTGTTGATGAGCGGGCTGGACTATGAGCGCGTGGTGCTTAGCGGCGTGAACATCGGCATCATGGCGGGCTGTCTGGACGAGGTGATGCCCTACCTCAAGGAGCGCAAGCAGTTCGGGCAGCCGATTGGGGATTTCCAACTGATGCAGGGCAAGATCGCGGATATGTATACCTCGATGAACTCGGCGCGCGCCTATGCCTATGAGGTCGCCAAGGCCTGCGACCGGGGGCAGGTCACGCGGCAAGACGCGGCGGCTTGCGTGCTCTATGCCAGTGAGGAGGGCATGAAAGTGGCCCACCAGGCGGTGCAGGCGATGGGCGGGGCAGGGTTCATGAACGATTCTGCGGTGTCGCGGATGTTTCGGGATGCGAAACTGATGGAAATTGGGGCGGGCACGAGCGAAATTCGGCGTATGCTGGTCGGACGCGAGTTGATGGGGATGATGTGACGCTGGGTTGGGGTCGGATTTGAGTTTTTTTAGCAAGATGAAAGGGAGCCTGGTTCTGGCGTGGGCTCTCGCAGGTCCGATGGCGGTGCAGGCCTTGGCGGAGGATGTGTCTGTCGGTGCGCAGGCGCGGGCCTGTATGGAAGTGGACGGCGTCGTGGACCATCACAGCGCCGGCGTGTGTTTCGGGCAAGAGACGCAAGCGTGGGAGGCGCGGATCGCCATGGCGATGGACGCGCTGGCCCAGGTGCCGCCCGGGGCCAGCGGTGCTGCAGATCTCGACGCGGTGGCGGGCGCGTTCGAGGCGCACCGCGCCGCGACGTGCGAGGCAGCGGGCGTGCTTTGGCCCGGCATGAGCGGGTCCGGCGAGGCCTGGGCCGAGTGCCGGATGGCCCTGACCGCCGCCCATGCATTGCGGTTGGAGCATTGGCTGGAGGTGTTGGAATGATGCGTCAGATCGCCTTGCCGCTTGCGCTGATCCTGGCCGTGGCGGGGTTGTTTGGGCTGTATTTGGGCCTCGCTTCGGCCCCGGTGAGCGAGAGCGAGATCATCGAGCGGTATGCGGCGGCCTATGTGGCGGAGACCGGCGGCGCGCGGACCGATTGCTACGCGGTGCCTGCGGGCGTCGAAGGGGTGCGGATGATCGTGATTTGCGAGGCCGAGGGCTCGGAAGCCTGGTACCGCGCCGTGGACGCGCGCGGAGAGGTGGTGGATGACGCCTTGGTCTTCGGGGAGGACGCGACGTGAGGGTTCTGGCTATGCTTCTTGCCCTGGTTTCGGGGCCCTTGGCGGCGCAAAGCTGGGGCGACGGCGCGCCCGATGTGCCGAGGTTCGAGGTCTGCCTGCCCGAGCAGATGGACGCGTTCGAGGCGGCATTGCTGACGCCGGGATATGGGGCGGATTGGCAGGTGGATGCGTTCAACGTCCACTGGGTGCAGCACTGCGGCTATCTGGCGATGGGGATCTGCGAGGTCTCGGACAACTCATTGATCTGTCAGCGCCGCTTACGCGCGGCTTTCGTGGACCGGGCCGCAGAGATGCGCGCCTTGCTTCCCGCGCCGGACACGGTGGAGGGTGCTTTGGCGCCTTTGTACGCGAGGGTTTACGCGCTGGCCCAAGGCTCCAACGCGGGCGATGATTGCGCAGGAGAGACCTATCGGCGCCAGCTTTGGTGCGCCTCGTTCCAGTCGGCGCTGAAGTTTGAGGAAGCGGTCTGGGCCTGGCAGGTCGCGCGGCTGATGGGGGTCATGGGGCCGCTGGATTGGGCCGAGATGGCCGATCTGGGGGAGGAGTGAGGATGCGCGGCGCGTGGCTTGCTTTCGGCTGTTGTCTGGTGGGCGCGACTTCCGCGCTGGCGCAAAGTGCCGCCATCACGGTTGCGGAGATGTGTTTGAGCCAAGGGGACGCGGCCTTCGAGCAATCCCTGGGCGATGGCGTAAGCGAGGCGGATCGCGGCGTGCTGGAAGGCGTGTTCAGCGTGGCGACGTTCGAATGCCTTGGCCTGGCGATGGAGATCTGTGAGGGGCAGGGCGACGGGGCGGCCTGTCTGGCCGATCTGGCGACCTGGACGCGGGAGGCGCGGGCCGCCATCGTGGCCGACCTGCCGGAGGCGTTGGAAAACGATGCGCCAGAGCGCGCCGAGGGCTTTGCGCGCGCGCTGGAATATGCCGCCGCCCCGGCCAGCGAGGCCAGTTGTTCCGAGATGACCGAGGCGGAGCGCACGCGGTATTGTGTCGTGGTCTCGGAAGGTCTGGCGCTGGAGGATGCCTACGTCGCCTGGCGGTTGGCGCGGCAGGAGGGGGCAGTGCCCCTGGAGGGCCACGCCCCTGTGGATTTGGAGATACTCAGGTGAGATTGAAATCAACCCATATGGCGGGCTCCGAGGACGCGCGCGCCAACCGCGCGGCGCATCTGGAGGCCTTGCGGGTCGTGCGCGAAGTGGCGGACGCGGCGGCCCTGGGCGGCGGCGAACGCTCCCGCGAGCGGCATGTGAGCCGCGGCAAGATGTTGCCGCGCGAGCGGGTGGCGAACCTGCTGGACCCCGGCTCGCCGTTTCTGGAGGTGGGCGCGCTGGCGGGGCACGGGATGTATGACGGCGCGGCGCCCTGTGGCGGGATGATCGCCGGGGTGGGCCGCGTCCATGGGCGCGAGGTCATGGTGGTGTGCAATGATGCGACGGTGAAGGGCGGCACCTATTATCCGATCACCGTGAAAAAGCACCTGCGCGCCCAGGAGATTGCGGAGCAATGCGGGCTGCCCTGTGTCTATCTGGTCGACAGCGGCGGGGCGAACCTGCCCAATCAGGACGAGGTGTTCCCCGATCGCGACCATTTCGGGCGCATCTTCTATAACCAGGCGCAGATGAGCGCCAAGGGGATCGCGCAGATCGCCGTCGTGATGGGATCGTGCACCGCCGGGGGGGCTTATGTGCCGGCGATGGCCGATGTCTCGATCATCGTGAAGGAGCAGGGGACGATCTTTCTGGCGGGGCCGCCGTTGGTGAAGGCGGCGACCGGGGAAGTGGTGAGCGCCGAGGATCTGGGCGGCGGCGATGTCCACACGCGCCTGTCGGGCGTGGCGGATTACCTGGCCGAAGACGACGCCCATGCCCTGGCGCTGGCGCGCCGCGCCGTGGCCTCTTTGGCGGGGGTGGGCGCGCGGTCTGGCGTGACGCTCGGCGGGCGGGCCCCGGCCTATGACCCGGAGGAGTTGCTGGGGGTCGTGCCCGCGTCGCTCACCACGCCCTACGACATCCGGGAGGTGATCGCGCGGGTCGTGGACGACAGTTATTTCGACGAGTTCAAGGCGCGGTTTGGCGAGACGATTGTTTGCGGCTTTGCGGAGGTCATGGGGCTGCCGGTGGGGATCATCGCCAACAACGGCGTGTTGTTTTCCGAGGCCGCGCAGAAGGCGGCGCATTTTGTGGAGCTCTGTTCCTCGCGGAAGATCCCGCTGGTGTTCTTGCAGAACATCACCGGGTTCATGGTCGGGCGGAAGTACGAGAATGAGGGGATCGCGCGCCACGGCGCCAAGATGGTGACGGCGGTGGCGACGACGGCGGTGCCTAAGGTGACGATGCTGGTCGGCGGCTCTTTCGGGGCCGGGAACTACGGGATGGCAGGGCGGGCCTATTCGCCGCGGTTCCTGTGGGCCTGGCCGAATTCTCGGATCTCGGTCATGGGCGGAGCCCAGGCGGCGGGGGTCCTGGCGACGGTCAAGCGCGATGCGCTGGAGCGTGCCGGAGAGGAATGGTCCTCCGAGGCGGAGGCGGCCTTCAAGCAGCCCACGATCGACATGTTCGAGGCGCAGTCGCATCCATTGTACGCCTCGGCGCGGCTTTGGGATGACGGGGTGGTGGACCCGAGGAAGTCGCGCGAGGTGTTGGGGTTGAGCCTGGCGGCGGCTTTGAATGCGCCGATTGAGGAGACGCGCTTTGGCGTCTTCCGGATGTGAGGTGTTGGGGGTGGCTCCCATACATGGCTATTCGTGGGGGCTGGCCCCCCCACACACGTTCCAGTGGGGGCCAGCCCCCACACCCCCGGGATATTTGGAGAACGGGGAAAGGGGCAGGTGGTGACATTGGATGAAGTGAGGGCCCGGTATCCGGGTGCGGAGGCCTATGTGTTTGGCGATAGCGCGGCGTTGTCGGCGCAGTTGCTGGGGTTGGTGCGCGAGGGGCGCAAGCGGGCGACGTGTTTGAGCATGGCCGAGGTGGCGCGCGGAGAGGCGCTGCCGCAGATCGGGCGCTGCGATGTGGCGACCACGTTTGACGGACGGCCGGCGTTGGTGAACCGGACGGTGGAGCTGAGGTTGGTGCGGTTTTGCGACATGACGGAAGCGATGGCCTTGGCGGAGGGCGAGGATGAGACGCTGGAGGGATGGCGCGCGGGGCATGAGCGGTACTACCGGCGGTTGGGTGTGTTTGATTGGGAGATGGAGTTGATTTGGGAGCGGTTTGAGGTGGTGCAAGATTTGGGGGCTTTGGATGACTTGGGGTGAGCCAATGGGTCGTGCAGGGAGGCCGGCGCCATGGAGGTAGGCCTTTGTCAGATCCACATCCGGCAGATGAGCATCGCCAAGACCGGTGCTGAAGTCGTGGTGAATGCCGCCAACCGGTCCTTGATGGGCGGAGGAGGCGTCGATGGGGTGATCCATCGCGCGGCGGGACCTGACCTTTTGTTGGAGTGTAAGGGGCTGGGCGGGTGTGACACCGGTGATGCCAAGATCACCGGGGCCTATGGTTTGAATGCGCGTTGGATTGTCCATGCGGTCGGCCCGATCTGGCGCGGCGGCAAGGCGCAGGAGGCGGCACTTTTGGCGCGGTGTTATGGACGTGCGCTTGAGTTGGCCGAGGCCAAGGGGGCCGAAAGCATCGCCTTCCCGATGCTATCCACCGGGGCTTACAGCTATCCGGCCGACGCGGCCTCGGAGGTGGCATTTGGGGCGATTGCGGAAGCGCGGCCAGGGCTTCGTTCTGTGCAACTGATCATCATGGCCGCGATTGATGCAAAGGCCGCTGGCGTCCTGCGGCGCGCAGCAAAGAGGGTGGGTTTGGATGTTTCGTAAGATCCTGATTGCCAATCGCGGCGAGATTGCCTGCAGGGTGATCGAGACGGCCCGCGCGTTGGGCGTGCGGACGGTGGCGGTCTATTCCGACGCCGACGCGGGCGCGCGCCATGTGGCGATGGCGGACGAGGCGGTGTGGATTGGCGGCTCCGCCCCCGCAGAGAGCTACTTGCGCGGCGAGGTGATCATCGCGGCGGCGCTGGAAAAGGGCGCGGAGGCGGTACATCCGGGCTACGGCTTTCTAAGCGAGAACCCCGAATTTGTGGAGGCCGTGGAGGCGGCGGGATTGGTGTTCATCGGCCCGAGCGCCCAGGCGATCCGCGCGATGGGGCTGAAGGACGCCGCCAAGGCGTTGATGGAAGAAGCGGGCGTGCCGGTGGTGCCGGGATACCATGGCGCGTCGCAAGACGGCTTGGCCGCGCGCGCGAGTGAGATTGGCTATCCGGTGCTGATCAAGGCCGTGGCGGGCGGCGGCGGCAAGGGGATGCGGCGGGTCGAGGCGGCGGAGGGCTTTGAGGAGGCGCTGGCGAGCGCGCAGGGCGAGGCTCTGACGGCTTTCGGCAACGATGCGGTTCTGATCGAGAAATATGTCTCCACCCCGCGCCACATCGAGGTGCAGGTGTTTGGGGACGGCCAGCGTGCGGTGCATCTGTTCGAGCGCGATTGCTCGCTTCAGCGGCGCCACCAGAAGGTCATCGAAGAGGCGCCCGCGCCGGGCATGACGCCAGAGATGCGCGAGGCCATGGGGCAGGCCGCCGTTCGGGCGGCCGAGGCCATCGGCTACAAGGGCGCGGGGACGGTGGAGTTCATCGTGGACGCCTCCGACGGACTGCGCGCGGATCGGTTCTATTTCATGGAGATGAACACGCGCCTGCAGGTGGAGCATCCGGTGACGGAGGCGATCACCGGGGTTGATCTGGTGGCATGGCAGCTGCGGGTGGCCAGCGGTGAGCCGCTGCCGATGGGCCAGGAAGACCTGTCGATTGAGGGGCATTCCTTTGAGGCGCGGCTCTATGCCGAGGATGTGCCGAAAGGTTTTTTGCCAGCCACTGGAAGGCTGGCGCATCTGGCGTTCCCGCGGGGCGCGCGGGCTGATACGGGCGTGCGGGCGGGCGATGAGATCAGCCCCTGGTATGACCCGATGATTGCCAAGCTGATCGTCCACGGGCCGACGCGAGAGATCGCCTTGGCGCGGTTGGACCAGGCCCTGTCCAGCACGCAAGTTGCGGGTTCGGTCACGAACCTTGCGTTTCTGCGCGCCCTGGCCCGGCACGCCGGGTTCGGGCGCGGCGAGGTCGACACGGGGTTGATCGACCGCGAGGTGGAGACCTTGTCGCAGAGCCCGGTGCCCTGTTCGCGCTGCCGCGCCATCGCGGCGGTGGGCGCGATGGGCCTGGCGGGCTCCGATGTGGACGGGTTCAGCCTTTGGGCGCCGTTGGAGCGCTCGGTTGCCTTGGGGCACGGCGACGCGGTTGAGGTTTTGAAGGTGGCGGTAACGGGGCCCGGGGCCGCCGTGGTGCGCGGCGCTGCGGGGACCCATGAGGTGACATTTACGGAGCAAAAGTGGAGCGTCGATGGCGTTGCTGTCGGGGCGGAGGTCGTGGAGCACGCGGCGGGTCTTTCGGTGTTCTGGGGGAACAATTACCATTTCACCGTGCCGGACCCGCTCGATGTGGCGGTGGGACCGGGTGTTTCGGCTGGCCGGATCGTGGCGCCGATGCCGGGTTTGGTGAAGGCCGTTTTTGTCGCAACAGGCGACAAGGTGGCCGCAGGGGACCGTTTGGCGGTACTGGAGGCGATGAAGATGGAGCATGGGCTGACGGCGGGACGCGACGGGGTCGTGGCCGAGGTGCTGGCGGTGGCAGGCGCCCAGGTCGATGCCGGAGCGCCCCTGATTGTGTTGGAGGACGAGCGATGAGCCGGGGATCAGACTTTTGCAAAAGTCTGCGCGCGCGCTTGCGCAAGCGCGCTTCCAGAGCCTTGCAAGGCTCTGGCAAATTCCTTGCAAGGAATTTGGCCCGCCCCCGAAAGGTCGCGCCATGATCCGGTTGCACCATGTCCCCTGGGGGCGGTCGTTCCGGGTCCTGTGGCTTTTGCAGGAGATGGGGATCACCCCGGAAATCGCACATTATCAGATCGGCACCAAGGGCATGCGCGCGCCGGAGTTTCTGGCGCACTCCCCCGCCGGTCGGATCCCGGCCCTGGAGATCGACGGCATCACCGTTTTCGAGAGCGCCGCGATCCTGCAGTACCTCTGCGAAAGCCGTCCGGAGCATGGGTTTGGCCGCCCGCCCGGCCACCCCGACCGGGTGGCCTATCTGGAGGCCCTGGGGTTTGCCGAGACGATGGCGTCGCTGATCGAACAGCTCAACCTCAACCACCTGTTCCTGCGCCCGCCCGCCAAGCCCTCGGCCGTTGTGATCAAGCTCAACACCCTGCGTTTGGCTGACACGTTGCGCGCGTTGGACGGGATGATCACGGGCGAGTACCTGTTGCCGTCGGGCTTTTCCGCCGCCGATGCGATGCTGGGGTTCAACCTGTTTGCCGCGCCCTACTACGTCCGGCTTGATCCCTGGCCGAACCTGCAGGCCTATCGCGCCCGGCTGCAGGCGCGGCCCGCCTACAAGGCGGCAGCAGAGATCGAGGGGCCGCAGGGTTTCTACGCCAAGGACTTCTACGAGGTGCCCGAGGATGGCTGAGCGGGTCGAGATTTTCGAGGTCGGACCCCGGGACGGATTGCAGAATGAGGCGCGGATGATCGCCGCGGCTGACAAGATCGCCTTGGTGGACCTTCTGTCGACGGCAGGGTTTGCCCGGATCGAGGTGGCGTCCTTTGTCAGCCCCAAGTGGGTTCCCCAGATGGCCGATGGTGCCGAGGTTCTGGCGGGCATCACCCGCGCGCCGGGTCTGTCCTACGCGGCGCTGACCCCCAACATGCGCGGCTACCTTGGCGCCAAAGCGGCCAGGGCCGATGAGATTGCGGTCTTCGCCTCGGCCTCTGAGGGGTTCTCCAAAGCCAATCTGAATGCCTCCGTCCTCGACAGCCTTGGGCGCTTTTGGGACGTGGTTCAGGCGGCAAAAGCCGATGGGATGCGCGTGCGGGGCTATATCTCTTGCGTCACCGATTGTCCTTTTGACGGCCCGACCCCGCCCGCCCAGGTGGCCGTGGTGGCCAGCGCGCTCAAGGCGATGGGCTGCTATGAGATCAGCCTGGGCGACACCATCGGGCGCGGTCGGCCCGAGGCCGTCGACGCGATGCTGGACGCGGTTCTGAACGTTGCCGGGGCGGACATGTTGGCCGGGCATTTCCACAACACCGCCGGGCGCGCGTTGGAAAACGTGGACGTGGCGCTCGCGCGCGGGGTGCGCGTGTTCGACGCGGCGGTGGGCGGGTTGGGCGGTTGCCCCTATGCGCCGGGGGCAGAGGGCAATGTCGCGACCGAGGCGCTGGACGCGCATCTGCGGATGCGGGGGTTTGAGACGGGGTTGGACGCGGGCGTTCTGGCGCAGGCGGCGCAATTGGCACGGGAGCTGGTGAATGGAAACGATTGATCTGAGCGTCGATGCGCGCGGCGTGGCCACCCTGCGGCTGAACCGCCCCGAGGTCCACAACGCCATGGATGCCGCGATGATTGCAGAGCTGACGGCAGCCGCGGGCCAGCTGGGTCGCGACCCGGCGGTGCGGGCCGTGGTGTTGACCGGAACGGACGCCAGCTTTTGTGCGGGCGGCGATCTGGGCTGGATGCAGGCGCAGATGGAGGCCGATGGCAGCGCGCGGGCGCGTGAGGCGCGGGCACTGGCGGCGATGTTGGGGGCGCTGGACAGGATGCCCAAACCGCTGATCGGGCGCATCCAGGGGCAGGCGTTCGGGGGCGGCGTCGGGCTGATGTCGGTCTGCGATGTGGCCGTGGGGGTCGAGGGCGCAAAGTTCGGGCTGACAGAGGTGCGGCTGGGGCTGATCCCGGCCACCATCGGGCCCTATGTCGTGGCGCGAATGGGCGCGGCACGGGCGCGGCGGGTGTTTTTCTCGGGTCGGGTATTCGACGCGGCGGAGGCGGTGGAGCTTGGCCTCTTGGCCAAGGCTGTCCCGGCGGAGGCGCTCGATGACGCGGTGCAATCCGAGATCGCCCCCTACCTGGCAGCGGCCCCGGGGGCCGTGGCCGAGGCTAAGGCGCTTGTCGCGGCACTCGCCAAGCCGGTGTCGGAGGCGGACGTGGACCTGACAATCCAGGCGCTGGTCACGCGTTGGGAAAGTGATGAGGCCGCCGCGGGCATCGCTGCGTTCCTGAATAAGCGCAAGTCCAAGCCCTAAGGCCCATGCCGCGTTGCAGCGCGCGATCCCTATGGACAGCATGCAGGCATTTCGCCCATCGTAGGCCCTTATCGGCGCCGTCAGAGCTGCCGGATCAGGGAGAGACCTCATGGCGATTTTCGAAAGCACCCGCGCCCCGATTACGGCGCCGGACACCTCGGTGACGCAAACCCTTTTTGAGGGCCTGCTGGGGCGTGAAGACCAGGTGGCCATCGTCGACGGACCCTCGGGGCGGACCATGACGGCGGGTGACTTGATGTCTCAGATCAAGGCGCTGGCCGGCGGGCTGACCGCGCGCGGCGTGTTGCCCGGGGGCACCATCGCGATCCTCGCCCCGAATATCCCCGAATATCCGGTGGTCTTCCACGGCGTGGCCTGGGGCGGCGGCACGGTGACGACGATCAACCCCACCTACACCGCGCCGGAAATCCAGCACCAGTTGCAGGACGCAGGCGCGGTGATGCTGATCACGATCTCGATGTTTGAAGAGGCGGCGCGCACGGCCATGGAGGGCACCGGGTGCAAGGACCTCGTGGTGCTGGACGGCGGCGGCAATGGCGCGCTTGGCATGGCGGACGTCATGGGCGAGGAACTGCCCGCGCAGGTGCCCGGCGATTGGGCCAATGACGTGGTCGTCCTGCCGTATTCCAGCGGCACAACCGGGCGGCCCAAGGGGGTGATGCTGACCCACCGCAACCTCGTGGCCAATGTCACGCAAGGGGCCGCCGTGTCGGGGATCACGCCGGACGACAAGGCCATCGCCTTCCTGCCGTTCTTCCACATTTACGGCATGACCGTGCTGATGAACCTGTTCCTGAACCAGCGCGCGACGATCATCACCATGCCGCGTTTTGATCTGGAGATGTATCTGCGCCTGATCCAGGAGCATCGGGCCACACGGCTCTACATCGTGCCCCCGGTGGCGCTGGCCTTGGCCAAGCACCCGATGGTGGAGGAGTATGACGTGTCTTCCGTCCAGCAGATCATCTCGGGCGCGGCGCCCTTGGGGGCCGAGATCGAGACCGCCGCGGGCACGCGGTTCGGGGCGCAATCGGTTCAGGCCTACGGCATGACCGAGTTGAGCCCGATCAGCCATTTGACCGGCGCCGATGACATGCGCCACGGCTCCAGCGGGCAGGCGGTGCCCTCGACCGAATGCCGGATCGTGGACCCAGAGACGCTGGAGGACCTGCCCGCAGGCCTGGAGGGAGAGCTGTGGATCCGCGGCCCGCAGGTGATGAAGGGCTATCTGAACAACCCCGAGGCGACCGCCGAGACCATGGCCGAGGGCGGCTGGCTACGGACGGGGGATTTGGCCGAGATCGACGAGGATGGCTTCATGTTCATCCGCGACCGGCTGAAAGAGTTGATCAAATACAAGGGTTTCCAGGTTGCACCCGCCGAGGTGGAAGCGGCGCTTTGTTCCTGCGAAGGCGTCACGGATGCCGCCGTCATTGGCCGCAACGATCCGGAAGCGGGGGAGGTTCCGATTGCCTTCGTCGTCGCCCCCGGCGCCGATGAAGCCGCCCTGCGCGCCCACTGCGAGGGCTGCCTCGCCCATTACAAGCACCCGGTGGAATACCGCTTCGTCGCATCGGTGCCGAAATCCGCCAGCGGCAAGATCCTGCGCCGCGAGCTGCGCGACGCTTTGTGACGGACGGCGACGATCCTTCCACGCGGGTCGCGCGCCGCGCGCTTTTGGCGGGAGGGCTCGCAGCAGGATTGGCAGGGCTCCAGCCCGTGCCCGCGCGCGCCCAGGGGCTGCGGCAGCCCACCGGATATCTGCGCACGAATTGGAGCCGCGATCCCTTCACGCTGGGGTCCTATTCCTTTGTCGCCAACGGCGCGCGCCGGCGCGATAGCCGGGCCCTGGCAGCACCCATCGACGGGCGCATTTTCTTCGCCGGAGAGGCCACGCATCCGAACTACAATTCCACCGTCCACGCCGCCTACGAGACCGGCGCCATCGCCGCAGAGGCGGTGTTGGAAAGCGGCGCCTGGGAGGTGGCGGTGATCGGCGCCGGGATCTCGGGCCTGGCCACGGCGCAGGCGCTGGGGGCCGAGGGCGTGCCGGTTGATGTGATCGAGGCGCGCGGGCGTTTGGGCGGGCGGATCTGGACCAGCGACGCGCTCGGGATGCCGCTCGATTTGGGGGCATCGTGGGTACACGGGCTCAGGGGCAATCCGCTGACCGAACTGACCGACAGGCTTGGCATGGACTTGGTCGTGACCGATGACGATGCCACCCCGCGCGGCGCCGGGCGGGTGATGGCCTGGGCCGAGATGCCCGATTGGGTGCGCGATGTCGTCGAGGTGCAGCATTCGGCGGGGGCGGATCGGGCGCAGATCAACGGCAATGCCTATTTCGCCCAAGGCGACTACGGCGGCGCGGACGCGGTTCTGGCCGGGGGCTACGGGCCGCTGATCACGCATCTGGCGCAGGATCTGGACATCTACCTCAACGCAGAAGTCTCGGGGATCGCCCTGCGCGACGGCGGCGTGCGGATCGACTATGCGGGGGGCGGTTTCGACCGATATGATGCGGTCATCGTGACGGTGCCCCTTGGGGTGTTGCAGGCCGGGCGGATTGCCTTCGATCCGCCGCTGCCCGAGGCGCACCAGGGGGCGGTGGATCGTTTGGGGATGGGGCTGTTGGACAAGGTCTTCCTGCGGTTCGAGGCCCGGTTCTGGGACGACACGACGTGGATCATCACGCCGGATACCGGGCTGGCGCGGGGGCAGTTCAATCAGTGGCTGAACCTCTACAAGGTTCTGGGCGTCCCGGTCTTGATGGCCTTCAACGGCGCGAGGCCGGCGCGAGATCTCGCCGCCTTGCCGGACGATGAGGTCTTGGCGCGTGCCGTGGCCGTGCTGGACCGGGCCTATCCCGCTTGACGGACCGTGCCGGGGGCGTGTTTTGCCGCAGCCCGGCCCGTTGACCGCCCCGGGCGCGCGGCGTAAACCGTTGCTCAGACCACCTCCATGGAGCGACCATGACTGATCTGCTGACTGAATACGCCCCGATCCTGATCTTCCTCGGGCTGGCCATCGGCCTGTCGCTGGTGCTGATCCTGGCGGCGGTGGTCGTGGCGGTGAGCAATCCGGACCCGGAAAAGGTCAGCGCCTACGAATGCGGGTTCAACGCCTTCGACGACGCGCGGATGAAGTTTGACGTGCGGTTCTATCTGGTGGCGATCCTGTTCATCATCTTCGACCTGGAAATCGCCTTCCTGTTCCCCTGGGCCACCGCCTTCCCGGACCTCAGCGACCTCGCGTTCTGGTCGATGATGGTCTTCCTGGGCGTGCTGACCATCGGCTTCGCCTACGAGTGGAAAAAGGGCGCGCTGGACTGGGAGTAGCCCTGTCCCGGACGGGGTGCTCAAGCTTGAGCATAGTCGTTATGTGATTGATCAAAAACGATAAAGCCGATTTCGTTTACACTTTGTTAACCCCTTATTTGCGCGCTGCCCCCGGGTCGCAACCGGTCCCACCCCAACGTCCTAACAGCGCGTGACCAAGCCGCTGCATGGGGCGATCCGCCTTTCGCATGCTGGCCCCAGAGAGGCGGAGCGCCAAGGCGCATCCGATTGCAGGGAACAGGTTTGAGCCCAGAGTGACATCATTCGGCGACGCAGCTAGGGTCTGTTTCATGGGCTAAGTTGAGAGCAGGTATGGATCTTGTCCGATCAATCACCAAACCATGAGTTTGAAAGGAGCGGTCGGATTTGGCTGAGAGGCGCCATCTCGGGTAGCGACCTTGCGCTGCTTGATCGCGCTGTAGCCGACCCCTCCAAACCGGGGCAAAGACTTGAGAATTCAGCCGCATTGAATACTGCGATGTCCGCCGACGGCTCCTTGGTCCGCGCCATCCGGCAGCAAGCGCCCGGGGCGATGCCGGTGCGTGTGGTTGCATTCAATAAATCAGAAAGTGCGAATTGGGGCGTGCCCTGGCATCAGGACCGGGTCATCGCTGTTGCCGAGCGGTCAGATGTCACAGGCTATCACAATTGGACCAAGAAATCAGGCACTTGGCACTGTGAACCCCCGCAGTCTGTCTTGGACCAGATGCTGTTCGTGCGCGTCCACCTCGACGACACTGATCGATCAAATGGCGCGATGGAGATTGCCCTTGGAAGCCATGCGGGTGGCGTCGTTCCTTCTGCGAAAGCAGAAAGCGCGGCCAATTCCTATCCAACCGAGATATGTGAGGCCAAACGCGGGGATGTGCTGATCCTCAAAATGCTTACCCTGCATTGCTCCAAGCCTGCCCAAAGACAGTCCGGCCGAAGAGTGTTGCGGGTTGATTTTTCTTGTTCCGAGTTGCCGCACCCATTGTCGTGGCTCGGGCAGGCTGCCGAGGTCTGATATCCGCGGCCGAAAGCGGAGCGGCGGATCCGTCGCGCAGAGCTGCCCCCAGCGCTCCAGTCACGAACTCTCGTCGATTATTCTCGCGGCTAGCTGCACCATCTGCCTGGGCGGTAACCTGTTATCCCGCGCAACTGCCTTTGCCGCCAGGATGAGCGACGCAAAGGCCTGCTCATGGTTGTATCCGGTCTGGGACATGGCCACTTCCGCCAGATGGTCGTGCAATTCGCCCATGTTTTTTGCTCCTTAGGATGCGTCGGCACTGTAAGCCGAAGGAAGTGTCGAATGTTAGGTTGGAGCCCACAGCAACCGAGAACTGTGGATTGGTCTCGTTCTCGCAAACTAAGTTCGGCGCTGACTTTGCATAGGCGGCCGTTCATCAGAATTGCCGAAAGTTCGGATGACCTTAAGGAGACGTCGCTTCCGTTCTTTCGAGCAGTTTCGATTCGTCGCGTCGCCTGTCGATTTCTTTCTGAAGTTGCATACAGACACGCCGAACAGCCCAATCGTGATTTAGTCTGCCGATCGGCTTCAGAATGAAAAGGAAGGGTTTGATTTGCCGTTGGTGCACATCCACTTTCCAACGCATTTTTGAAATGCACAATCCGTCGCCAATAGGCTCGCTGCGGGATTCGCCCACGCCTTCGAAGTCACCGTTCAGTGTGATTGTCATGGACTTGTGGCGAACCAGTTCGGTGATCTCTGCAAAAAAATCGAAAGAAAATGGCAACTTCCCTTTCGCATGCAGATGCATCTTCATGCCCAATCCGTCCGGGCGCCCCTTCTCGATCACGTCAGCTTTCAGGAAAACTCTGGAACACCACTGATCGAGCCGCTCCGGGTCGAGAACAATTGCCGTCAGTTCTTCGGGCTCCACCCGAAAGGTCCATTCCGTCGTCATGTCGAAATCCACGCTTTCTGAGCGCTGATCTGACTGCTCACGCATGGCCGAACTGACCTTTCAAAACTGCGCGCCATTGCCAGTTCCCGGGCAAGGCGACGGGTTCAAACACCCTAGTAATATGGTCTAGATCCCGATTTGCATAGGGCAGTTGCCATTGGTGTTTGACCAGCGATCCGATCCCGGTGCTCATGTCAGATCCTGGCAATCGGCATACGATATGAAATTCTTTGCGAGACACATGTTCGCCGCCGCCAGAGTGAACGGCAGTTTTGTCCCGCATAGCCGTCACCGACGCCGCATCATACGTCGCGCGCTTTCTTTGGGGTACGGGCTTCTGGTGAGTGTGATGGGTGTTTTGCCCCTCAAGCCCCCGCTAGGGTCAGGCGGTCGATGATTTGGTGGCCGAGGGCGATGTCGTCGAAGATGCCGTGCAGGTCGTCCTCGATCTCGTCCACGGGTTCGGTCAGGCGGCCCATTTTCATGAAGCTGCCTTGCCGTTGCAGGGCCATGTAGAAGGAGTGGCCCTGGAACCCGGCGACGTAGGATTTTGCGCCGAGGCCCTGTCCGTGGGCGTCGCCGATCTGCAGGAGCGCGTCGAGCATGGGATCCGGGAGGAAGGTTTTCGCGGCGTCCGGCTCGTCTGCGTAAACTTCGAATGCGGCCTCGAAAGCGGCGTGGTCGAAGGTGACTTTGGGAAGCGAGCGGGTGGAGCCGAAGGCCAGTTTTTCGGCCAGTTTGTTGCCGATGGCGCCGCGGTCGCGCATCAGGGCGATGCGGCCGGGGGCGCGTTCCGGCAGATCGATCCGAAAGAGCAGGCCCTGGAAGTCGGTGGTCGTGCGGCGGCGGTCGTTGTGATCGGTGTAGGTGCTGGTGAGGGTGGCGTGGACCATCTCGAACCCGGTGCCATTGTGGGTGCCTTGCAGAAGGCTGCGCAGCGCGGCTTTGTCGTGTTTGGGCAGAAGGCGCAGGTCCTTCATCGTGTGCAGGGAAAATGCGCTGCCGCCTGCCGTGTAGGTCAGATCACCCACATGGGTGCAGATCGCGGGCATGACGACGTCCTTGATCTTCGCGCCCCAGGTGCCGCCTGCCTGCCCCCAGGAGGCCACCATCGCAGCCCCGCCGAAGATCGCCGAAAGCAGCACGGCGGGGACGACGTAGCGGTCTTGCCAGATCACATAGGCGAGGCCCACGGCGGCCACGGCGAGCAGAAAGATCGCGGCCAGGGTGAGGTAGGTCTTTTTCAGGACGGCCTTCCGCTCGAACTCGAATTCGTTGAGCGTGGGTTGGACGTCATCGGCGAAGACTTGGGCGAAGCCCTGCTCCAGCGGGCTGCGTTCGGTGAAATTCATGGAAAGATGCCTTGGGAAAACGGGGGGATGTGAAGGGCGAAGGGGGACCCGCCCGTTGGGAATAGGGCGATGTTTGCGCAGATTTGGACGCGGGGCAAAGGCAGGGTTTCCCGCAGTGGATCGCGGCATGGGTGCGACAAGGTCACGCCGCCCAAAGGCCCGCCTCTCGTTGACCCCGGGGCGCTGCAGCCGTATCCCCTTTAGCGAATGATACTGAGGGATGAGCCACGATGGGCGTAGCAACCACTCCGAACACCGCAGGGGCTGACCGTGAGGTCGCCACCCAGGCCCTGAACGCAGAGCTTCAGGACAAGGGGTTCCTGGTGACCTCGTCCGAGGACATCATCAACTGGGCGCGCACGGGATCCTTGCACTGGATGACCTTTGGTCTGGCGTGTTGCGCGGTGGAGATGATGCACACGTCGATGCCCCGCTACGACGCCGAGCGGTTTGGGATCGCGCCGCGTGCCTCTCCTCGTCAGTCGGACGTGATGATCGTGGCGGGCACGCTGACCAACAAGATGGCACCCGCGCTGCGCAAGGTTTACGACCAGATGCCCGAGCCGCGCTACGTGATCTCCATGGGGTCCTGCGCGAATGGCGGCGGGTATTATCACTACAGCTACAGCGTCGTGCGGGGCTGCGACCGGATCGTGCCGGTGGACATCTATGTGCCCGGCTGCCCGCCGACGGCAGAGGCGCTGCTTTACGGCATCCTGCAGTTGCAGCGGAAGATCCGCCGCACCGGGACGATTGCGCGATGAGCGACGTCGTGGTGCGCAAATGGGAAGCGACCGTGGCGCGGGCCAACCTGGCGCAATGGGTGCAGACGTACCGCGCCCGCGTCCTGGAGGCGGTGCGCCGCGTCGAGGGGTTTCGCGACGTGACGTTCCTGGCCGAGCGCGAGGCCGATCCCTGCCGCGTGACCGTTTTGATGACCTGGGAGAGCATGGACGCGATCCGCCGTTTCGCGGGCGAGGATCCGGCCAAGACTGTCCTGCCGGATTTCATGGTGCCGTTCTTTGCCACCCATGACGCCCGCGCCACGTTCCATGACCGATTGTTGCTGGAGACAGCCTGATGACCCAAGCCCTGCAAGAACTGGCCGAGTACCTGACGGAGAAACGCCCTGACGACGTGGTGTCCACCGACATCAACGCCATGGGCGAGTTGAGCGTCACCGTGGCGCCCGCGCAGATGGTGGAGTTTGTCGACTTCCTGAAGACTGACCGCACCTGCCGGTTCTCGACGCTCATCGACATCACCGGGGTGGATTACCCAAGCCGTGACCGGCGGTTTGACGTCGTCTACCACTTCCTGAGCATGTACCAGAACCACCGGATCCGCGTGCGCGCGGCGATCCGAGAAGAGGACACGTTGCCGTCGATCTCGGGCGTGCACCCCGGGGCCGGTTGGTACGAGCGGGAGGTCTACGACATGTTCGGGATCCTCTTCACCGGCCACGCCGACCTGCGCCGCCTGCTGACGGACTACGGCTTCCGCGGCCACCCGCTGCGCAAGGATTTCCCGACGACGGGCTACACCGAGGTGCGCTACGACGAGGAACTCAAGCGCGTGGTCTATGAGCCGGTGTCGCTGGTGCAGGAGTACCGCCAGTTTGATTTCATGTCGCCCTGGGAGGGCGCGCAATACGTGCTGCCGGGTGACGAGAAGGCGGAGGAAAAGGCGTGAGCGAGACGCTGACAGGCAGCTGCATGTGCGGCGCGTGTCGTTTCACCGCCACGCTCGGGCCCATGGGGGCGGGCGCGTGCCACTGCGGCATGTGCCGGAAGTGGACCGGCGGCATCTACCTGTCGGTCGATTGCGCCGATAGCGTGCAATTTGCCGAAGGGACACCGGTCAAGAGCTACAAGGGCAGCGAATGGGGCGAGCGGCTGTTCTGCGGCGAATGCGGCTCCTCCATGCTGTGGCAGACGCAGGACGGCGCGAACCAGCATGTGTCGATCCAATGCTTTGAAGACCCATCTCAATTCAATATCGGCATCGAGGTCTTTATCGACCGGAAGCCTTCGAATTATGCGCTGGAGGGCCAGCGCAAAACCATGACCGAAGCGGAGGTGTTCGCCATGTTCGCCCCGCAGGAGGATGCGACATGATGGACGGCGATATCCGCACGAACACCTATGACGACGGCTCGACTGATTTTGAGACCGGCGAACAGAAGATCCGCAACTTCAACATCAACTTCGGCCCCCAGCACCCCGCCGCCCATGGCGTGTTGCGTCTGGTGCTGGAGCTGGACGGTGAGATTTGCGAGCGCTGTGATCCGCACATCGGGCTGCTGCACCGGGGCACCGAGAAGTTGATGGAGAGCCGGACGTATCTGCAGAACCTGCCGTATTTCGACCGGCTGGATTACGTGGGCACGATGAACCAGGAGCATGCCTGGTGTCTGGCGATTGAGCGGATGACGGGCACCGAGGTGCCGCGCCGCGCGCAATTGATCCGGGTGCTCTATTGCGAGATCGGGCGGATCCTGAACCACCTGCTGAACGTGACGACACAGGCGCTCGACGTGGGCGCGCTGACGCCGCCGCTTTGGGGCTTTGAAGAGCGTGAGAAGCTGATGGTGTTCTACGAGCGGGCCTCCGGCGCGCGTCTGCACGCGGCGTATTTCCGGCCCGGCGGCGTGCATCGTGACCTGCCGCCCGAGTTGATCGAGGACATCGATACCTGGGCCACGGAATTTCCGCAGATGCTCGACGATATCGACGGGCTGCTCTCGGAGAACCGGATCTTCAAGCAGCGCAACGTTGATATCGGCGTGGTGACGGAGGAAGACATCCAGAACTGGGGGTTCTCGGGCGTGATGGTGCGCGGCTCGGGCTTTGCCTGGGACCTGCGCCGCGCGCAGCCCTATGAGTGCTATGACGAGTTCGAGTTCCAGATCCCGGTGGGCAAGAACGGCGATTGTTATGACCGCTACCTCTGCCGGATGGCGGAGATGCGCGAATCGACGAAGATCATCCATCAGGCGGTGGAAAAGCTGCGCAATGAGCCCGGCGAGGTGATGGCGCGGGGCAAGATGTCGCCGCCGACGCGGGGGGACATGAAGACCTCGATGGAGGCGCTGATCCACCACTTCAAGCTTTATACCGAAGGCTTCCACGTGCCCGAGGGCGAGATCTACGCCTGTGTCGAAGCGCCCAAGGGCGAGTTCGGCGTGTTCCTGGTGGCCGATGGCACCAACAAGCCCTACCGCGCCAAGCTGCGCGCGCCGGGGTTCGCGCATCTGCAGGCGATGGATCACCTGTGCAAAGGGCACCAGCTGGCGGATGTGTCGGCTGTGTTGGGCTCGCTCGACATCGTGTTTGGGGAAGTCGACAGGTAAGTGCCTTACGGCTTTGTGATTTAGAAGGGCAGGGGACCGGAGGGTTGCCTGCCCTTTTGCTATTGGGGCGGCGTGGTAGAGTTGGCGCGACCCCAGATGAAGGACGCCTCGCTTTGACCCGATTTTTTCACCCCCTCCTCGCTGCGCTCCTCGCAGGTGCTCCGTTTGCTGTTAGCGCCCAGGCCGTGGTGCCCGCGGATCATCCCGGTTTCGTGCTGGCCGAGGCCATCGCCGCGCAGGGCTGTGTGCTGCACCAGGACGATGTGAACCCGTTGTTGGAAGCGGCGGGGCTGGAGAATGCTCAGTTTCCGCAGATGGCGGTGCCGCTGATGCGCGACGGCTATCTGCGCCCGAGCGGGGAGGGGACGATGACCCTGACGGGGTGGGGGCTGTGCACCGGCGCGGCGCTGGACGCGCAACCGGGGGATGAGACCACGCCGGCCCAGGCCGAGTAAGCTACGGAATCCCTTAGTTGTGGGCGGGGCCCGCTGCGGTCAGATTGGACCCAGAGATACCCGAGCCTGACGACGATCCGGAAGCGCCATCCCCTTCCCGCAAGCCCCCGCCATAAGCGGTTACGGTTTGCGGCGGCACCTCTTCCGACGTCCCGAAAGGTTCGCCCCCGTTAGCCCGGCGGAAAGAAGGGGTCCGGCCCGGGCGAGGGCGTCTTTCTTGCATTGCGTCAAGAAAGACGCCCTACTTATTTTGCGACTACTGTTTTCCCAAAAGGTTCCCCTTCCATGCGATTTGCTTCTGTTTTTGCCGGGCTGCTTTGTGCTGGCCTCCTCCCTTCCCTGGCGCAGGCCCAATCGGCGGCCGCGCTGGAGATTATGGAAGAATTGGCCGAGGGGGGCTGCGTCGTGACCCAGGACCGGGAGGCGGAGTTTCTGGCGGCCATTGAGGCGCGCGGGTTGACGGCCAATGCGGTGGGCGACGAATTGCTGAACGCCGGGCTGATCCAGCTTGCGGGCAACAGCCTGGTGATCACCGGGGGATCTTGCGCCGATCAGGTGGCGGATCTGCCGGAGGCCTCGCCAAGCCTGGTGGCCACGATGACTGCGATCCGCGACAACGGTTGCATGATCAGCGAGGTGCAGGCCGATGACCTGCTGGAGCCGCTGGGCCCTAGGGCCGAGATCATGGGGCATCTTGCGACGCTTGATGAGCTGCATTTCGTACGCATTATCGGCGACTTGGGCGGCGTTGTCGCCTCGGACCGGGTGTGTAACGCCACCGACCCGACCCTGGTCCGGTTTGCGTCGCAGGTGCCGGATATGCTGGAGCTTGGCAGGCTGAACCGTCTGGATTTCATCGTAAACCTGACGGGCGCGCGGGTGCTGATGCTGGAGGCGGTTGTGGGTCGGGAGTGTCAGGCGCTGACCGACGACCTTTTGCGGGGCCTTTTTGACCTGGAACTGGAAGATCCCTTCGCCAGCGTCGAGACGCCTTTGGTTGATGCGGGTCTGATCGAGTTGGTCGGCCAGGTCTTTGTCGCCCCCGAGGCCGTGTGCGCGGCCACAGCCGCGGAACGGCGGGAGATGGTGGCGGCACTGCCCTGAGGCGCGGCACGGCCGGGCCGTTCCCGCGCAATCTGCGCGCCTGCGGCTGCGGCGCGCATGGACATCCCGGCGCGTTTGCGCGAAACCATCCCCGACGACTGACCGCCAGGGACGACAAAGATGCTGCGACGCCTCCACCCCGAGCAACCCGATAGCTTTGCTTTCACGCCTGAAAATCAGGCTTGGGCGGAGGCTCAGATCACCAAGTATCCCGAGGGGCGCCAGGCCTCGGCGATCATTCCTCTGTTGTGGCGTGCGCAGGAGCAGGAGGGGTGGTTGACCCGTCCGGCGATTGAAACCGTGGCCGACATGCTGGACCTCGCGCATATTCGTGCGCTGGAGGTGGCGACGTTCTACTTCATGTTCCAGCTCGCGCCCGTGGGCGCGGTGGCGCATATCCAGATCTGCGGGACCCTGTCGTGCATGATCTGCGGGGCCGAGGACCTGGTGGCGGTGGCGAAGGAGAAGATCGCCGCCAAGCCCCATCAGATCAGCGCGGACGGCAAGTTCAGCTGGGAAGAGGTCGAGTGTCTGGGGGCGTGTTCCAACGCGCCGATGGCCCAGATCGGCAAGGATTACTATGAGGATCTGACGGCGGAAAGCTTCGCCGGGATCATCGACGCCATGGCGCGCGGTGAGGTGCCGACACCGGGGCCGCAGAACGGGCGCTATGCCTCGGAGCCTGAGGGCGGGCTGACATCTTTGACCGAGCATGAGGCCGGGCGCGACGCGTTGAACATCTCGGCGCGGATGGCGGAAGACTTGGGCGATACGATCAAGCGCATCGACGGGACAGAGGTGCCGTTGCTGGCGCCCTGGGGGCGGCAGTCGGGCGACGGCTTGCCGGAGGTGGCAGAGCGCCCCACGCCCGCAAACCGCGCCAAGGACCGCCCGGCGGATGCAACGGGGGCGACGAAGGCCGAGGCCCCGGCCAAATCAGCGGCAAAGCCGGTGTCGAAATCCGAGCCTGACGCCGCAACAAAGGCCGCCGCCAAGCCCAAGGCTGCCGCGACGCCCAAGGCGGCGCCTGCCCCTGCGGCTGAGGTGGAAGAGCAGGCGCCGGAGTTGTTGACGGAGGCCCGCGCGGGCGGGGCCGATGACCTCAAGCGGATCTCGGGCGTTGGGCCGAAGCTGGAGGGCGTGCTCAATGAGTTGGGCTTCTACCACTTCGACCAGATCGCGGCCTGGGGCCCCTCGGAAATCGCCTGGGTTGATGCGCGCCTGAAGTTCAAGGGCCGGATCGAGCGCGACGATTGGGTCAGCCAGGCGGCGGCGTTCGCGGCCGAGGCCTGAGCGCCGGCTCATAGGTGTGCCCAAGCGCCCACAGGGCCTGCGGCAAAATGTCAACTCGGTGGAAGACTCCCGCGCCATCGTGCGCTAGTGTCGTGTTCGACAAATAACGATTGGCGAACTTGGGGGTCAAATCATGAACAAATCCAATGGGGTGGAATGCCTGGCGTGGACGTGGGGCATTGCCCTTCTGGTGGGCTGTTTTGCGGCGGCGGCCCTGTGGGGCCTGGGCGGCTGGAGCTTCATGCAGGGCGCTTTCATGGGCGTTTTGTGTTTCCTGATCCTGGGTGCCCTGCTGACGTTGATGATGTGCCGAGGGTCCGCGGGGCCGGTCCAGGCGGGATCGGCGGGCGTGAATGGATCCGCCGGGGCGACGGCTGCGGCTGCACCGGCATCCACTCTGGCATCCACTCCAGCACCGGCACCGGCACCTGCGGCAGCACCTGCCGCCGATACCTCTGCGGCTGATGCGGCTGCGGCGAAAGCGGAAGCTGACCGGGCCGCTGCCGCGGCAAAAGCCGAAGCCGATGCCGCCGCCAAGGCGGAGGCCGATGCCGCCGCTGCTGCCGCAGCCAGCGCCGCCGCTACGCCTGCCGCTGCGGATGAGGCGGATGCCGGGGGCGAAGGCACCCGTCCCGAGGCCCTGGACGGCCCGCGTGGCGGCACGGCGGATGACCTCAAGCGGATCAAGGGCGTGGGCCCGAAGATGGAGAAGCTGTGCAACTCCTTGGGCTTCTACCACTTTGATCAAATCGCCGCCTGGACCGCGGAAGAGGTGCGCTGGGTGGATCAGAACCTGGAAGGCTTCAAGGGCCGCGTGACCCGCGATACCTGGGTTGATCAGGCCAAGCTTCTTGCCTCGGGCGGCGAGACGGAGTTCTCCAAGAAGGTCGACGACGGCGACGTCTATTGACCCGCCACGACCACCGATAGGATGTGCGGCCAAGTCGCGCATCCCCCTCCCGCCCCATGGCCCGCCGCAGTAGGCTGCCCCGCGATGCCAAACAGCAAACCCCCATCCGAGCGTGAGCACGCGTTGGTGCGCCAAATCAGGCGGGCGGCAGTTGTTATGGCGGTCACGATGATCCTGTGGATGGGTCTGCAATACATCGGTGGCGAGATGGAATGGCCGGTGCGGTTCCTGTTCCTCTTCGACATTGCGGCGTTTGCGGCACTGGTCTGGGCGCTCGTCGTGACGTATTGGGTGTACCGAGAACGCAAGCGCACGCGCGACGACCAGGGATGACAGCCGATGTTGCAGGATAAAGACCGGATTTTCACCAATATCTACGGCATGCACGACCGCACCCTTGCGGGGGCCAAGGCCCGGGGCCATTGGGACGGCACGAAGGATCTGATCGGTCTGGGGCGCGACAAGATCGTGGAGATCATGAAGGCGTCGGGCCTGCGCGGTCGCGGCGGCGCGGGTTTCCCGACGGGTCTGAAGTGGTCGTTCATGCCCAAGGAAAGCGACGGGCGCCCGGCTTATCTGGTGGTGAACGCTGACGAGAGCGAGCCCGGGACCTGTAAGGATCGGGAGATCATGCGCAATGATCCCCACACGCTGATCGAGGGCTGCCTGATCGCGAGCTTCGCGATGAACGCCAACGCTTGCTACATCTACATTCGCGGCGAGTATATCCGCGAGCGGGAGGCGCTGCAGGCCGCGATTGACGAGGCCTATGAGGACGGGCTTCTTGGCAAGAACGCCGCGAAGTCCGGCTGGGACTTTGACCTGTACCTCGCCCACGGCGCGGGGGCGTATATCTGCGGTGAGGAAACGGCGCTTCTGGAATCGCTGGAAGGCCGCAAGGGCATGCCCCGGATGAAGCCGCCGTTCCCGGCGGGCGCGGGTCTCTATGGGTGCCCCACCACGGTCAACAACGTCGAATCAATCGCCGTCGTCCCCACCATCCTGCGTCGCGGTGCGGAGTGGTTTGCGGGCTTCGGCCGGCCGAACAATGCGGGCACGAAGCTGTTCGCGATCTCCGGCCACGTAAACCAGCCCTGCGTCGTGGAAGAGGCGATGAGCATCTCGTTTGAAGAGCTGATCGAGACCCACTGCGGCGGCATCCGGGGCGGCTGGGACAACCTCAAGGCG
Organism: Gymnodinialimonas sp.; assembly: GCF_059726805.1. NCBI lineage: Bacteria > Pseudomonadati > Pseudomonadota > Alphaproteobacteria > Rhodobacterales > Paracoccaceae > Gymnodinialimonas > Gymnodinialimonas sp. The sequence goes on along the minus strand of NZ_AP041059.1, from coordinate 3,736,030 downwards.
GTGATCCCAGGTGGCTCCTCCGTGCCGTGTGTGCGCGGTGAGAACATGCGCGACGCGATCATGGATTTCGACTACCTGCGCAACGATCTGCAATCGGGCCTGGGCACGGCGGCGGTGATCGTGATGGATAACTCGACGGACATGATCAAGGCGATCTGGCGGCTCGCGGCCTTCTACAAGCACGAGTCGTGCGGCCAGTGCACGCCCTGCCGCGAAGGCACCGGCTGGATGATGCGGGTGATGGAGCGTCTGGTGAAGGGGGAGGCGCAGGTTGAGGAAATCGACATGCTCTTCGACGTCACCAAGCAGGTCGAAGGCCACACGATCTGCGCGCTCGGCGACGCGGCGGCCTGGCCGATCCAGGGCCTGATCCGCAACTTCCGCGACGAGATCGAGGACCGCATCCGCGTCAAGCGCGGCGGCACGGTCGAGATCGCGGCGGAGTGAGCGGCGATACGCATATCGCCCACCTCAACTGGGCCACCCTGCGCGCGCCCATCGGCGACCCGCTGGTGGAGCCCTTCGTCAGCGCCGTGCCCAAGGTCAATCCCCTGGCCGAGCGCAGCCCCGGGTTTGTCTGGCGCCAGGTCGATGAAGGCGCGGTGGCGCGCGCAGCGGGGTGGACGATTTTCGAAGAAAATCCGCGCCTGATCGCCTCATTCTCTGTCTGGGAAAGCGTCGAGCATCTGCGGGCGTTTGTTTATCAGACCGTGCATGGCGCCTTCTTCAAACGGGGCGATGCGTGGTTTGAGCCCAGTGAAAACCGCGGCCATGTTCTGTGGCCTGTGCCCGCAGGCCAATTGCCGAGCATGGCCGAGGCACGCAGCCGGTACGAGGCCCAGATCGCCGGCGCGCCGCTTCCGGGCACCTTTTCATTGACCGTGCCAGCCTGAAGGGAGCGCGCCGATGTGCCATGGTTCTTTGGATGCGAAGTTGTTGATGCGCGAGGCGGAGGACCGCGTGCGCGTGACCGCCGCTGCGGCGGACACCGCCCCAAGTGGCGCGCTGCCGCCGGAACTGATGGGCGGTTTGGCCGGGGTCTGGGCGCGCCTTGTGGCGGGCCTGTCCCGGCTGACGCAAACGCGGGTGAAGGCCTAGCTCAGGCCTTCCGGATTTCCGTAGCTGAAAGCGCCAATCACTTTGATAGTTTGCGCCCATTGAAACACCAATTCAAAGAGGTTCTTATGCGCGTTTCCCCCTTCATCGCCGCCACTGCCGCCCTTTTATCGCTGTCTGCCGCCGCCCAGGCGCAATCGATTGAGGATCTGTTGCAGCGCGAGTTGACCTTCACTCTGGATCAATTGGGCGATCCTGTGCGCGTCAACTTTGTGGAGCAGGCCATGGGCACCTCGAACGGCATCGAATATATCGCCAATTCCACCAACGGTGACGGGATTTTCACCGGATACACCAACATGGATAACGATCAGGGCTTCGACGACCTGGGCCAAGACTACGACGCGATCCATACCGGGTCCAACATCACGCTGCTGTTCTCGGAGCCGGTGCAAATGCTGCTGGTGGCAACGGCCAACGACAACGAAACCGGCGACGGATTCGATTTTGGCATAGTGCCGTATCAAACGGTCGATATTGAAATGGACGGCACCCTCATGCTCAGCGAGGACCCTTCGGGCACCTTGGCCCTGCTGATCGCGGATGAGCCGATGACCGAATGGGTCAGCGCAATTGACCACGACCTGCGCGACGGCATCGACCTGGCCTTCTTCGCCTTCCCCACCGTGGCGAGCAACTGAGGCCAATACGGGCCGCCTGTGGCCGCACGGACTCACCCCCGGGCGGCCCAAATCCGCGTCATCTTGCTGAGATTCCCTGATTTTCGTACATTTGCCCCAGAATGACCGGGCGAGCGTGCGCGCATTGACCCGGCGAGGTAAAGGGCAAAGGGCAGCGCGATGGTGCGTGTTTACTGGTATTCTCTGGCATTGATCTACCTCACCTGCGCCGTTCTGGGCGCGGCGATCTTTTATGGGCAATGGGGTTTGGGGGGCGGCATTCTGGGCGCGGTTGTCGGCGGCATGGTCGCCTCGGGCATCGCGATTGTCCTCAACACGCCTGAGCGGATGGAATCAGCGATCTACATCGTGCTGGCGCTGTTGTTCCTGACCCTTTTGGTCTGGCTGATCGTTACCTTCTGGGGCGTGCGGCTATGAGATTGGCCTGGGCAGCTCCGCTGGTGCTGGCCGCCTGCGTGACGCCCCAGGTCTATGTGACATCCATCGGTCCGCTGCGCGTCGTCCCGGACGCCGATGTGACGATCTTCAATCCCGTGGCCTTGCCCGATGGCACAGTGATCGAGCCGACGCCCATTCAGGGCGGGCTGGTCGTGCGCACGGTCAATGGCCGTGCGGTGCCGTTTGAGGCGCGCGACGCGGCGCTTGAGGCGCTGGAGGCCCATTGCCTCGATCAAGCGACCCCCCAGGTGCCGCTGTTTTTCGGCTGGAGAGAGTCGGGCGACGCGGGCGTTTGGTCGGCGGCGGGCTGCGACGTGCTGGACGGTGCCGCAGGCGGCTGATCCGGGGCGGAATAGCGCCGATCCGGGCAATAACTGCTTTGTGACATTGAATAACCGCAGAACTTGGCTGCATTGAAGGCGTCGGGAAGACGGGCAGAGACCTTCAAGGAACCAAAAAAAGATGATTACTCCCTTCCGTATTGTGGCCGTCGCTGGCGTACTTTTGGCGACCGGTCTTTTCACGACACTGGGCCACGCCCAAGCCGACCGCTGGCAGGTGCTGCGCGATGACCCCGAGATCCACCAGGGCCTGACGGTTATTGCCGTGGGCCGCCATATCCAGAACGTCTGCGATGACATCAGCCCGCGCCTGATGCGCGCGCTGGGATTCGCCGAAGGATTGGGCGACCGGGGCCTGGAGCTGGGTGTTTCGCGCAGCGACATCTACGCATTCATTGACGATCGCGGCGAACAGCAGCGCTACCGCGAGGTGATGCACGGCTGGTTTGCGGCGCGCGGTGTCAGCCATACCGATGCAGAGGCCGTCTGTCGCATAGGGCGCGACGAAATTACCGCAGGCACGCCAATTGGCAGATTGCTCCGGTAGGGGTAGAAGCGGGTCTGACGGTCGCGCGGATGTGCGCGAATGATATGAGGGACCGACCCATGACCGACCTGCGCACGATCATCATCGACGACAATGAGGTAGAGGTCGATCCCGCCATGACCCTGATCCAGGCCTGTGAGCAGGCCGGGATCGAGATCCCGCGTTTCTGCTATCACGAGCGTCTGACCATCGCCGGCAACTGCCGCATGTGCTTGGTCGAGGTCGTGGGCGGCCCGCCCAAGCCCGCAGCAAGCTGCGCGATGCAGGTGAAGGATCTGCGCCCCGGGCCCGAGGGGGCGCCGCCGGTGGTCAAGACGAATTCGCCGATGGTGAAGAAGGCCCGCGAGGGCGTGATGGAGTTTCTGCTGATCAACCACCCGCTCGATTGCCCGATCTGCGATCAGGGTGGCGAGTGTGATTTGCAGGATCAGGCGATGGCCTACGGTGTTGATTTCTCGCGCTTCCGCGAGCCGAAGCGCGCTGTGGATAATCTGGAGTTGGGGCCGCTGGTGGGCACCGCGATGACGCGCTGCATCTCCTGCACGCGTTGTGTGCGCTTCATCAGCGAGGTCGCGGGCATGCCCGAGATGGGCCAGACGGGCCGGGGCGAGGATGCGGAGATCACCTCGTATCTGGGCGCGACGCTCGAATCAGAGATGCAGGGCAATATCGTGGACCTGTGCCCGGTGGGGGCTTTGACGAATAAGCCCTACAGCTTCACGGCCCGTCCGTGGGAGTTGACCAAGACCGAGAGCATCGACGTGATGGATGCGTTGGGCTCCAACATCCGGATCGACACCAAGGGACGCGAAGTGATGCGCATCCTGCCGCGCAACCATGACGGCGTGAACGAGGAATGGCTGAGCGACAAGTCTCGGTATGTGTGGGACGGGTTGAAGCGCCAGCGGTTGGATCAGCCCTACGTGCGCGAGAACGGCAAGCTGCGCCCTGCATCCTGGGGCGAGGCGATGGGCCTGGCGGCTGAGAAGATCAAAGGGGCCAGCAAGTTGGCGGGTCTGGTCGGTGATCTGGCCTCCACCGAGGCGGCGTTTGCGCTGAAATCGCTGGTCGAGGGCCAAGGTGGCGCTGTTGAGTGCCGCACCGACGGCGCGAAACTGCCTGCGGGCAACCGGGCCGCTTATGTTGGCACGGCGAGCATTGAAGACCTTGATGACGCGAGCGACATCCTTCTGATCGGAACGAACCCGCGCGCGGAAGCGCCGGTTTTCAACGCTCGGATCCGAAAAGCCTGGAGCAAAGGTGCCAACGTCGCCCTTGTGGGCGAGGCTGTCGACCTGACCTATGAGTATGCGCATTTCGGGCCCGGCCGTGGCGACCTGGCAAAATGGGCGGATTGCGCGGTTGAGAATATGCAGAAGGGGGGGCGTGGCGTCGTTATCGTGGGGCAGGGTGCCCTGATCGGAGACGACGGTTTGGCTGTGCTGGCCCAGGCCCAACGGATTGCGACCGAGGCCGGTGCCGGCCTGTTGGTCCTGCACACGGCGGCGGGCCGGGTTGGCGCGATGGATGTGGGCGCGGTGACCGAAGGCGGCGTGGAGGCGGCGTTGGACGGCGCGGATGTGGTCTACAACCTGGGCGCCGATGAGATGGATGTGCCCGCGGGCGCGTTTGTTGTTTACCAGGGCTCCCACGGGGATCGGGGCGCGCACCGCGCCGATGTGATCCTGCCAGGCGCGGCCTACACGGAAGAGACGGGCACGTTTGTGAACACCGATGGCCGGGTGCAATTGGCGCAGCGGGCGGGCTTCCCGCCGGGCGATGCGCGTGAGAACTGGGCGATCCTGCGGGCGCTGTCGGCCGAGGTTGGCGCGACGCTGCCGTTCGACACGATTGGCGCGCTGCGCCAGGCGATGGTGGCGGATGCGCCGCATCTGAAGATGATCGACGAGGTGATCGAGAACGAGGGCGACGCGCTGGAGTTGGCGGAGATGGGCGAGGGGGCCTTCGTGTCGCCGGTCACGGACCATTACCTGACCAATCCCATCGCGCGGGCCTCCAAGTTGATGGCCGAGTTGAGCGCGGGCGCGAAGGCGCGCGGTAGCGCCAAGATCGCGGCGGAGTAGCGTCCCGTGCGGATCGCTCCGCTGCGCGTCGCCCCCTCTTCCACCCTGACGGGTGTCATCGCAGTCGTTTTGGTGGCCTGTCAGCCTGTCGATGACGGCCCGACGCTGCAAGAGGCCCCTCCGGCGAGTTATGATGGGGTGCAGACGCGGCTTCTGGATGAGGATCTGGTGAATTTCCGCGCCCAGATGACGGGCGTCGCCTCGCGCGCCGATCTGAACGCCTATGCGCGATGTGCGGCGGCCCAATACACGCTGATCCGAGGTTATTCCTTTGCGCGACATGTGCGCACAAGTATCACCGAAGAGGGTGGCGTTTGGGCCGCAGATGCGGTTTACACCATCTCGCCGGACCTCCCGCGTGGGTTGCAGACCCTTGAAGCAGAAGTAGTTGCGGCCGATTGCGCTGAGCAAGGGATACCGACGGTTTAAGGGACGCCCCATGGTTGAATTTTTCACGCAGACGACGTTGGGCATGGGCCTGCTGATCCTGTTGCAGTGTCTGCTTCTGGTTGTGCCCTTGTTGGTGGCCTTGGCGTTTCTGATGTATGCCGACCGCAAGATCTGGGCCGCGGTGATGATGCGCAAGGGCCCCAACGTGGTGGGCGCGTTTGGTCTGCTGCAGTCTTTTGCGGATTTCCTGAAGTATATCGTCAAGGAAATCGTGGTGCCCGCGGGCGCGGACCGGGCGGTGTACTTCCTGGCGCCGATTGTCAGCCTGGTGATGGCGCTGATCGCCTGGGCGGTTATTCCGTTCAACGATGGCTGGGTGTTGTCCTCGCTGAACGTGGCCGTTTTGTACGTCTTCGCCGTGTCCTCGCTGGAGGTTTACGGCGTGATCATGGGCGGATGGGCATCGAACTCCAAGTACCCGTTCCTGGGGTCTTTGCGGTCTGCGGCGCAGATGATTTCCTATGAGGTGTCGATTGGCTTGATCATCATCGGGGTGATCATCTCGACAGGCTCGATGAACTTTGAGGCCATCGTGGCCGCGCAGGATGGCAGCTACGGCATCCTGAACTGGTACTTCCTGCCGCACTTCCCGATGTTGTTCCTGTTCTTTATCTCGGCGCTCGCCGAGACGAACCGCCCGCCGTTTGACCTGCCCGAGGCCGAGGCCGAACTCGTCGCGGGCTACCAGGTGGAATACTCCTCCACCCCGTTCCTGCTGTTCATGATCGGAGAGCTCGTCGCCGTCGTCTTGATGTGCGCGCTGACCGTCCTGTTGTTCTTCGGCGGCTGGCTGTCGCCGATCCCGGGCCTGCCCGATGGGGTCTTCTGGATGATCCTGAAAATGCTGGCGGTGTTCTTCATGTTCTCGATGGTGAAGGCGATTGTGCCGCGCTACCGCTATGATCAGCTGATGCGCCTGGGGTGGAAGGTGTTCCTGCCATTCTCGCTCTTCTGGGTTGTCTTCGTGGCCTTCATGGCCCGCTACGAAGTGCTTGGCGGCTTCTGGGCCCGCTGGGCCGTGGGGGGCTGAGGGATGGTCGTAAACCGCATTTGGGTTGCGCTGAACTCTGCCAGTGAGCAAGAGCTTCAAGCCTTTTCGGAAGACATTTATAGCAATTCTGCAATGCAGCTGCTGTTTGAGAAACAAGAGGTCGACGAAGAAGGCGATCTGACTCCAGTTGGCCTAGCGAGGTTTTTGAGGGGCTTCGCTTCGGATCAGGTCAAACAAATGGTAGTAAGTGGGACGGATAAATGACCCAAATCGACTACACTCGCGCCGCGAAGTACTTCCTGCTGGCGGACTTCTTCAAGGGCTTCAAGCTGGGGATGAAGTACTTCTTCGCCCCCAAGGTGACGATCAACTACCCGCACGAGAAAGGGCCTCTGTCGCCTCGGTTCCGCGGCGAGCATGCCTTGCGCCGCTACCCGAACGGGGAAGAGCGCTGCATCGCCTGTAAGCTGTGCGAGGCTGTGTGCCCGGCGCAGGCGATCACCATTGACGCCGAGCCGCGCGAAGACGGGTCCCGCCGCACCACGCGCTACGACATCGACATGACCAAGTGCATCTACTGCGGCTTTTGCCAGGAAGCCTGCCCGGTGGATGCCATCGTGGAAGGCCCGAACTTCGAGTTCGCGACCGAGACCCGCGAAGAGCTGTACTACGACAAGGAAAAGCTGCTGGCCAACGGCGAGCGCTGGGAATCGGCGATTGCTCATAACCTTGAACTGGACGCGCCGTACCGATGACCGACGCATCCAACCCCTTCGAGGCGCTGTTCAAGCAGACCCAGGACATGACCGAGGCGTGGCTGAAGGCGGCGGCGCCCGCCATGTCATCCGGCCAGTTCGAGAAGATGTGGCCCGAGGTTCCCGCAGAGATGCTGGAAGCGTTTTTGGGCAAGCAGTTCAACCCCGAAGGGCTCGACGCCAAGACGCGGTTGTTGCTGACCCTGCAGGGGCTGACCATTCAGGGCGCGGTGGCTGAGCCTCAGATCCGCCTGACCGTGCGCCAGGCGATTTCCGTGGGTGCCACGCCGCAGGAGATTGCGGAGACGATTGGGCTTGCCAGCCTCTTCGGCGGGATGCCCGCGATGAACAAGGCGATGGAGCTGGCCAAACAGGCCATCGATGACGGAGAGGACGACTGAGATGACCATTGCGGATTTCACCTTCTACCTCTTCGCGCTGTCGGTGGTCGCGGGCGGGCTGTTTACCGTGACCTCGAAAAACCCGGTGCATTCGGTCCTGTGGCTGATCCTGGCGTTCCTGTCCTCGGCGGGCCTCTTCGTGCTTTTGGGCGCAGAGTTCGTGGCGATGCTGATGATCATCGTCTACGTCGGCGCGGTCGCGGTTTTGTTCCTGTTCGTGGTGATGATGCTGGACGTGGATTTCGCCGAGTTGAAGGCGGAGATGGCCAAATACGTGCCCCTGGGCGGGCTGATTGGCGTGATCCTTCTGATGCAGCTGACCCTGGCGTTCGGGTCCTGGACCTATTCCGAGGGGGTGGACAGCCGCCTGGGCAACCCCGCGCCGCCGCTTGATGTGGCCCACAACACCCAGGCCCTGGGCCTGATCGTCTATGACCAGTATTTCCTGGTGTTCCAGCTGTCGGGCCTGATCCTGCTGGTCGCCATGGTGGGGGCAATCGTGCTGACCCTGCGCCACCGGGTGGACGTGAAGCGGCAGGATGTCGTGGCCCAGATGATGCGCGATCCGGCCAAGGCGATGGAACTGAAAGATGTGAAACCGGGGCAGGGCCTCTAAGGCCCGGACCCGGACGCAAAGAGACAAATCGCGGACATACCGCGGAGGGACAACGAGAATGACCATAGGTCTTGAACATTATCTGACGGTGGCCGCGGCCCTGTTTGTGATCGGCATTTTCGGGATCTTCCTGAACCGCAAAAACGTCATCATCATCCTGATGTCGCTGGAACTGATGTTGCTGTCGGTGAACATCAACATGGTCGCGTTCTCGTCGTTCCTGGGCGATCTGACGGGGCAGGTGTTCACGCTGTTCATCCTGACGGTCGCCGCGGCCGAGGCCGCCATCGGCCTGGCCATCCTGGTGTGTTACTTCCGCAACCGCGGCACCGTCGACGTCGAAGACGTCGCGACGATGAAGGGGTAAGGGCATATGGAAACGATCCTCCTCTTCGCGCCTCTCGTCGGTGCGATCATTTGCGGCTTCTCCTGGCGGTTGATCGGGGAACAAGCGGCCTGTGTCGTGGCGACGGGCTTCCTGTTCCTGTCGTGCCTTCTGTCGTGGATCGTCTTTATCGGCTTCGATGGAGAGACCTATACGCGGTCGCTGTTTACCTGGATCGAGAGCGGGACGCTGTTCACCGATTGGGCGATCCGTGTGGATCGTTTGACGGCGATCATGCTGATCGTGATCACCTCCGTGTCCGCCTTGGTTCACCTCTATTCCTTCGGCTACATGGCCCATGACGAGAACTTCAAGGACGGCGAAAGCTACCGCCCGAGGTTCTTCGCCTACCTGTCGTTCTTCACCTTCACGATGTTGATGCTGGTCACAGCGGACAACCTGTTGCAGCTGTTCTTCGGCTGGGAAGGCGTGGGCGTGGCCTCGTACCTGTTGATCGGGTTCTACTTCCGCAAACCCTCCGCTGGGGCGGCGGCGATGAAGGCCTTCATCGTCAACCGCGTGGGCGATTTCGGCTTCCTTCTGGGCATTTTCGCCCTGTTCTGGATGACCGACAGCATCCAGTTCGACGTCGTCCTGGGCATGGGCGCAGAGCTCGCTGAGATGTCGATCACCTTCCTGGGGTGGGAGATGAATGCGGCTGAGACCATCGCCTTCCTGCTGTTCATCGGTGCGATGGGCAAGTCGGCGCAGCTTTTGCTGCACGTCTGGCTGCCGGACGCGATGGAAGGCCCGACGCCGGTGTCGGCGCTGATCCACGCCGCGACCATGGTGACGGCGGGTGTGTTCCTCGTCTGCCGCATGTCGCCGATCATTGAATACGCGCCGTTGGCGGGGAACTTCATCATCATCGTGGGGGCTTTGTCGGCCTTCGTGGCGGCGACTATCGGCCTGGTGCAGAACGACATCAAACGCGTGATTGCCTATTCGACCATGTCCCAGCTTGGCTACATGTTCGTGGCCGCGGGCGTCGGCGTCTACTCGGTCGCGATGTTCCACCTGCTGACCCACGCGTTTTTCAAGGCGATGCTGTTCCTCGGGGCGGGCTCGGTCATCCACGCGATGCACCACGAGCAGGATATGCGAAACTATGGCGGGCTGCGGAAAAGGATCCCCTATACCTTTGGCGCGATGATGATCGGAACCCTGGCGATCACCGGTGTCGGTATTCCGCTCCTTTACATCGGCTTCCCGGTGGGCTTCGCGGGCTTCGTGTCCAAAGACGCAGTCATCGAGAGCGCTTACGCCTTCGGCGGCGACCTCGGCCAGTTCGCTTTCTGGGCGCTGGTCATCGGCGCGCTCTTCACCAGCTTCTACTCCTGGCGCCTGATGTTCATGACCTTCTACGGCGAGGCGCGGGGCAACAAGCATACCCATGAGCACGCCCATGAAAGCCCCTGGACCATGACCGTGCCGCTTGGCGCGCTGGCCGTGGGGGCGGTGCTGGCGGGCATGGTCTGGTACGGCAGCTTCTTTGGAAAAACCAACTACGTCGCGCAGTTCTTCGGCGTGCCCTACGCGGTTGAAGAGCATCATGAGGAGCATGCGGATGCGGGCCACGGTGATGAAGAGCACGCCGATGACGGCCACGGCGACGACCATGCCGAGGAAAGCCACGGCGAGACGCACTACGTCTTCACCGGCGCCCCGGGCGAGGGCGCGATCCACCATGCGCCTGACAACCACGTGTTGAACGATGCGCACTCCGTGCCGACCTGGGTCAAGCTATCGCCGTTTTTCGCGATGCTGCTTGGGTTTGCGACGGCATATCTGTTCTACATCCACAACCCGTCGATCCCGGGCCGCCTCGCGCAGCAGCAAAAGCCGCTCTACAACTTCCTGCTGAACAAATGGTATTTTGACGAGGCCTATGATTTCCTCTTCCTCAAGCCCGCCCAGTGGCTGGGTCGCTTCCTGTGGAAGCGCGGGGATACCGACACCATCGACGGCGGGATCAACGGTTTGGCGATGGGGATCATCCCCTTCTTCACCCGCCTCGCGGGCCGTGCGCAGTCTGGCTACATCTTCCATTACGCGTTTGCGATGGTCGTGGGGATCGTTGTCCTCATCACCTTCGTCACCTTGAGCGCGGGGTAAGGCATCATGGATAACCTGATCTCCATCGTCACATTCCTGCCACTGGTGGCAGCGCTGATCATGGCCGTGTTCCTGCGCGGCGAGGATGAGGCCGCGCAGATGAACGCCAAGCGCCTTGCCCTGGCCGCGACGGCTGCGACGTTCCTGGTGTCGATTTTCTTGCTGGTGCAGTTCGATCCGTCCAACACCGGCTTCCAACTGGTGGAAGAGGCGCCGTGGCTCTTTGGTCTGACCTACAAGGTCGGCGTCGATGGCATCTCGATCCTCTTCGTGATGCTGACCACGTTCCTGATGCCGATCACCATCGCGGCCTGCTGGGGCGTGAAGACGCGCGTGAAGGAGTATATGATCGCGCTTCTGATCCTGGAGACGCTGATGATCGGCGTTTTCGTGGCACTCGACATGGTGCTGTTCTACCTGTTCTTCGAGGCGGGCCTGATCCCGATGTTCCTGATCATCGGCATCTGGGGCGGGGCGAACCGGATCTACGCGTCCTTCAAGTTCTTCCTCTACACCTTCCTCGGCTCCGTCCTGATGCTGGTCGCCATGGTGGCGATGTATGTAGATGCGGGCACCACGGACATCCCGACGCTTCTGAACCACAACTTCGGCACGGAGACCTTCAGAGTCGCGGGCTTCACCGTCGTCGGCGGCTTGCAAACGATGCTGTTCCTCGCCTTCTTCGCGAGCTTCGCGGTGAAGATGCCGATGTGGCCCGTCCACACCTGGCTGCCCGACGCGCACGTGCAGGCGCCCACGGCGGGTTCCGTCGTGCTGGCGGCGATCCTGTTGAAGATGGGCGGCTACGGCTTCCTGCGCTTCAGCTTGCCGATGTTCCCCGTCGCCTCCGACATCTTTGCGCCGCTGATCCTGTGGCTGAGCGTGATTGCGATCATCTACACCTCGCTGGTGGCGATGGTCCAAGAGGACATGAAGAAGCTGATAGCCTATTCGTCTGTGGCGCACATGGGTTTCGTGACCATGGGCATCTTTGCGGCAAACCAGAATGGGGTGGATGGAGCGATCTTCCAGATGATCAGCCACGGGTTCATCTCGGGCGCGTTGTTCCTGTGCGTCGGCGTGATTTACGATCGGATGCACACCCGCGATATCGACGCCTACGGCGGCCTCGTCGTCCGGATGCCCGCCTATGCCGCCGTCTTCATGCTCTTCACCATGGCCAACGTCGGCCTGCCGGGCACCTCCGGGTTTGTCGGCGAATTCCTCACGCTCATTGGCGTCTTCCAGGTCAACACCTGGGTCGGCCTTCTGGCCTGTACCGGCGTGATCCTGTCGGCGTCCTATGCGCTATGGCTCTACCGCCGGGTTGTCTTCGGCGACCTGATCAAGGAGAGCCTGAAATCCATCACCGACATGACATCCCGCGAGCGCGCCATCTTCGCGCCGCTGATCGTCATGACCCTGCTTTTGGGCGTCTACCCGAGCCTTGTGACCGACATCATCGGCCCCTCGGTCAGCGCCCTCGTTGATAACTATGACCTGGCCGTGGCGGACTTTGCGTCCCACACCCAAGTCGCCGCCAGCCATTAAGGACCCGCGCCATGATCTCCGCTGATCTTGCCATTCTGACGCCCGAGATTGTCCTGTCGCTGTTCGCGATGGCGGGGCTTCTGGGGGCCGTTTACACGTCTAAGGACGCGCTGGCGTCCGCCATGTGCTGGGGCACGGCGGCGCTGTTCATCATCATGGCGTTCTACATCGGCGTGACGGGCGGCGGCGAGAACGTGGCGTTCAACGGCATGTTCGTGGATGACGCCTTCTCGCGCTTTGCCAAGATCACCATCCTTCTGTCTGCCGCCGCGATCCTGATGATTTCGCAGGACTATATGGCGAAGGCGGATTTGCTGCGGTTCGAGTTCCCGGTCCTGATCATCCTCGCCGTCGTGGGCATGATGATGATGGTCTCCGCCGGAGACCTGATCGCGCTTTACATGGGGTTGGAGCTGCAATCGCTGGCGCTTTACGTCGTGGCCGCAATGCGCCGCGACTCGGTCCGGTCCACGGAAGCGGGCCTGAAGTACTTCGTCCTGGGCGCATTGTCGTCGGGCCTGCTGCTCTATGGTGCGTCGCTGACCTATGGGTTCGCAGGCACCACGCAATTCGCGGGCATCATTGAGGCGGCACAGGGCGGCGACATGCCTTTGGGTCTGCTCTTCGGCCTTGTGTTCATCACCGCGGGCCTCGCCTTCAAGGTCTCTGCCGCGCCGTTCCACATGTGGACGCCGGACGTGTACGAGGGCTCTCCGACGCCGATCACCGCGCTCTTCGCCACGGCCCCCAAGGTTGCCGCGATGGCGCTCTTTGCCCGCGTCGTCCATGACGCCTTCGGCGGTGTCATCGGCGATTGGCAGCAGATCGTGGCGTTCCTTGCCGTCGTCTCCATGTTCCTCGGCGCGATCGCGGCGATCGGGCAGACGGACATCAAGCGCCTGATGGCCTATTCCTCGATCAGCCACATGGGCTTTGCGCTGATGGGCCTGTCGGCAGGCACCGCGCAGGGCGTGGAGGCGATGCTGATCTACATGGCGATCTACGTGGCGATGAACATCGGGACCTTCGCCTTCATCCTGACGATGGAGCGGGACGGGCGCCATGTGACGGAAATCTCGTCGCTGTCGGCCTTCGCCACCAAGGAACCGACGAAGGCGCTGGCGATCCTGGTCCTGATGTTCTCGCTGGCCGGCGTGCCGCCGCTTCTGGGCTTCTTCGGCAAATACGCCGTGCTGGTGGCCGCCGTGGATGCGGGCCTTGTGTGGCTTGCGGTTGCTGGTGTCATCGCGTCTGTCATCGGCGCGTTCTACTACATCCGCATCATCTACCTGATGTATTTCGGGGAGGCAGGCGAAGGTGCGCTCGACGGGAAGATGGGGCTGGTGCCCTACGTCGGCCTGATCGGCATGGCCGTGGTCATCGGCCTGGGCTGGGTGCCGGGTGTGAACCTCTTCGGGATCGAGGCACCGGCGCAAACCGCCGCCGCGATGCTTACCCGCTAAATGGCCGACTGGCCCGCAGGTGTGGGCCGTCGTGTCCTGTCAACGACCGACAGCACCATGGCCGAGGCCGCCCGCATGGCCCCCACGCTGGCGGGGCCGGAGTGGGTGTTGGCCTTACAGCAAACCGCCGCCAAGGGCCGCCGGGGCCGGGCGTGGTCCATGCCTGACGGCAACTTCGCCGCCTCGCTGACCTTCCGCCCCCCGGGCGATGTCGCGCAGATCGCGTTACGGTCTTTCGTGGCGGCCAACGCCTTGCGCGACGCGTTGATCACTTTGGGCTGCCCGGCCGAGGATCTGTCGCTGAAATGGCCCAACGATGTCCTGCTTAGGGGCGGAAAACTGGCGGGGATCCTGCTGGAAAGCCTCGGCGACGGGCGCGGCGGGGTCGCGCACCTGATCATCGGGATTGGCGTAAACCTGGCCCATGCCCCTGATCCGGGGCAGGTGGAGCCCCAGGCCCTGCGCCCCGCAGCACTTGGCCTGCCGGTCACCCCTGAGGCGCTGCTGGACGTGCTCGCCCCCGCCTTCGCCACCCGCGAGCACAGTCTTGCCACCTACGGCTTCGGCCCCACGCGGACCGAGTGGCTCGCCCATGCGGCAAAGCTGGGGGAGGTCATCACTGCCCGCCTGCCGACTGAAGAGGTCACCGGCACCTTTCGCACCATCGACGAGGACGGCAACCTGATCCTCGACACCGCCCATGGCACCCGCGCCATCGCGGCGGCGGATATCTATTTCTAAGGGAGAGGCCCCATGCTCCTCTGCATCGATTGCGGCAACACCAACACTGTCTTCTCCATCTGGAACGGGGAGGAGTGGCTGTGCACCCTGCGCACCTCCACCCACCATTCGCGCACGGCGGACGCCTATTTCACCTGGTTCTCGACGCTGCTGACCCATTACGGGATCGAGCCGCAGATCGAGGATGTCATCATCTCCACCACCGTCCCGCGCGTCGTGTTCAACCTGCGGGTCTTCTGCGACCGGTTCTTCGGATTGCGGCCCTGGGTCGTGGGCAAGCCCGATTGCGAGCTACCGATCCCGCCCCGCGTGGACTATGGCACCGGCGTCGGCCCGGACCGCCTGGCCAACGCGGCGGCGGCGTTTGACCGCCACGGCGGCGACTGTGTGGTGGTGGATTTCGGCACGGCCACGAACTTTGACGTCGTGGCCGAGGATGGTGCCTACGTGGGCGGCGTGATCGCGCCCGGGGTGAACCTGAGCCTGGAGGCGCTGGCGCTTGGCGCCGCAGCCCTGCCGCATGTGGACATCACCAAGCCCGAGAAGGTCATCGGCACCAATACCGTGGGCTGCATCCAGTCCGGCGTGTTCTGGGGCTACGTCGGCCTGATCGAGGGGATCACCGCGCGGATCAAGGCGGAGTACGGCAAGCCGATGAAGGTCATCGGCACCGGTGGCCTCGCCCCCTTGTTTGCGCAGGGCGAACTGTTATTTGACACCATCGAAGAAGATTTGACGATGTACGGCCTGACCGTCATCCATAAATACAACAAGGATAAAAACCCCTCATGAGTAGTGCCAATCGCCTCATCTACCTCCCCATCGGCGGCGCCGGGGAGATCGGGATGAACTGTTATGTCTACGGCTATGGACCGGAGGGGCAGGAGCGGTTGATCGTGGTCGACACGGGCGTGGCGTTTCCCGATATGGACGGCCAGCCGGGGGTGGATCTGATCCTGCCGGACGTCGAATGGCTGGAGGACCGCAAGGACCGGATCGACGGCATTTTCATCACCCACGCCCATGAAGACCACGTGGGTGCCATAGGGCACCTGTGGGAACGGTTGGAAGCCCCTGTCTATTGCCGCAAATTCACCGCGATCCACGCGATGCGCAAGATGGACGAACGCGGGCATGACCTGACCCATGTGCATGTGGTGGAGGCTTACCCGGCGGTGGTTGAGGTGGGGCCGTTCACGGTGTCTTTTGCGCCGGTATCGCACTCGATCCCCGAGGCCTCGGGCCTGGTGATCGACACGGCGGCGGGCCGGGTGATCCACTCGGGCGATTTCAAGATCGACCGCAACCCGGTCGTGGGCGAGGCCTTTGACGAGGACATGTGGCGCCAGATCGCCGCAGACGGCGTGCTGGCCTATGTCTGCGATTCGACCAACGTGTTTTCACGCCACCCGGGCCGCTCGGAATCCGAGCTGCCGCCGCAGATCACCGAGCTGGTGGCGAATGCGCGCGGGATGGTTGTGGCCACGACATTTGCCTCCAACATCGCGCGATTGCAGACCCTGGCGGACGCGGGCATCGCCGCTGGACGCTCGATCTGCCTGATGGGCCGCGCCATGCAGCGGATGGTCAAAGCGGGCCGAGAGGCCGGCGTGCTGACCGACTTTCCCTCTACCGTGTCGCCCGAGGAAGCCCTTGATATCCCTCGCGAAAGCCTGATGCTGATCGTGACGGGCTCGCAAGGCGAACGCCGCGCGGCCTCGGCCTCGCTGTCGCGGGGCAAGTACCTGGGTCACGAGTTGAAAGAGGGGGACACGTTCCTCTTTTCCTCCAAGACGATCCCCGGCAACGAGGTTTCTGTCGGCTACATCCAGAACGCTTTGGCCGAGATCGGGGTCGAGATTGTTGACGATCACTCCGGTTTCTACCACGTCTCGGGCCACGCAAACCGGCCGGATATCGAGTTCATGCACGAGGTGCTGAAACCGCAGGTCGTGGTGCCTTGCCACGGTGAATTCCGCCATCTGCGCGAGCACGCCCGGCTGGCAATGGGCAAGGGCATGACGGGGGTCGTCGCGGCCAATGGTATGCTGGTGGAACTGACCGGCAACGCCCCCGGCGTGACCGAACATTTCGAGATCGGGCGCACCTACCTGGATGGCGACGCCTTCGTGGGTCAATACGACGGTGTCATCCGCGAGCGGATGAAGATGGCCATGAACGGGATGGTCGTTGTCGCGCTGATTGTGGATGAGGGCGATGAAGTCCTGGAGGATGCCTGGGTGCAGCTGAAAGGCTTGCCAGAGGTCGGATCCTCGGGCGCGCCGTTGCAGGAGCTGGTGGAAGATGACATCGCCCGGCTGCTGCCGCGCCTGGATGCGAAGGTCATCGACGACGACGACAAGCTGGAGGAGGCGGTGAAGCGCGTGGCGCGAAAGGTCTGCCTTCAGGAGATCGGCAAGAAGCCGGAAGTCACGCTATTGGTGAGCCGCCTGATGGCGGAGTAAGTCCTTGCTTTGAAACGCAAAACGCCGCGCGAGGCTAAAGCTTCGCGCGGCGTTTCCGTGTCTGGAGTCCTGAGGTTTACTCAGGCGCCTGCGTGTCTTCGGCGGGCTCGGTCGCTGCCTCATCGGTCTTCTTTTTGCGCGGGGCACGGCGACGCTTGGGCTTTTCCTCGGGGGCCGCTTCCGCATCCGCGTCAGCGGAGGGGGTGGCCTCGGCGTCCGCCTCGGCGGCGGGGGCGTCGTCGGTCTTCTTCTTGCGCGGCGCGCGGCGGCGTTTGGGCTTCTCCTCGGGTGCAGGCTCCGCCTGCTCCTCGGAGGCTTCGGGTGCCTCGGCTGTCGCCTCGGCGGTGGCCTCAGGCTCCGCCTTCGGTTTGCGCGCAAGGCGGCGTTTGGGCTTTTCGGCGGGCGCCTCGGCTTCCGCCTCTGGCGCGTCGATGACCGGTTCGTCGTCGTCCAGGTTCATCTCGCGGGCGGGGCCGCCCCGGCGTTCATCAAAGCTCAAGCCAATGAAATCAGGGGTGAATTCGCCCATACCCACGACGCGCGGTCCACGGTCACCGCCCCGGTCGCGTCCGCGACCTCGGCCCCCACGCTCGCTCCGCTCGCGGCGGGGCTGCTGTGGCTGTGGCTCTGGCTTCGGCTCTTCGCGCGCGGGTTCCGGCGCGGCCTCGGCCTTCGGTTCTTCGACCTTCGGCTCTTCCGAACGGCGTCCGCCTCGGCGGGAACGGCGCGGCTTTTCCTCGTCGCCAGCTTTCGCCTCCGGCGCTTTGCCCGCGTCCATCGGCGCATCCGCGCGCGGGATGGGCTGTTTGATCAGCCCTTCAATGGCGCTCAGGTATTTTTCATCCGAGGGCACGCAAAGCGTGATGGCGACGCCCGTCTTGCCCGCGCGGCCCGTGCGCCCGATGCGGTGCACATAGTCCTCGGCGTGAGAGGGGACGTCGTAGTTGAATACGTGGCTGACGTTCGGGATGTCGAGGCCGCGAGCGGCCACATCGGAGGCCACAAGGAAGGTGATCGAGCCGTCGCGGAAGCCCGCAAGCGTGCGCATACGGTGGGATTGGTCCAGGTCGCCGTGGATCGGCTCGGCATTAAGCCCGTGCTTTTTCAAGGACTTGGCGACGATGTCCACGTCGACCTTCCGGTTGCAAAAGATGATCGCGTTGCGGAACGCGTCGCCCTCAGCGGTGATCGCGGCGCGCAGCATGTCGCGCTTCATTTTGGCTTGGGCGTCCCGACGCGGGGCTCGGAATTCGATCAGGCGCTGCTCGATCGTGTCGGACGTCGTGGACTGACGTTCCACTTCGATCTTTTCGGGGTTCGACAGGAACGTGTTGGTGATCCGCTCGATCTCGGGCGCCATGGTGGCGGAGAAGAACAGAGTCTGGCGGGTGAAGGGGACGAGGCCGAAAATCCGCTCGATATCCGGGATGAAACCCATGTCGAGCATCCGGTCAGCCTCATCGACGACCATGACTTTCACGTCGTTCAGGATCAGTTTGCCGCGCTCAAAATGATCAAGCAGGCGGCCGGGGGTGGCGATCAGCACGTCGACGCCCTTGTCGATGGCTTGCTCTTGTTCCTTGAAGGACACGCCGCCGATCAGCAGCGCCTTGGTGAGCTTCACGTGTTTGGCGTAAATATCAAAGTTCTCAGCAACTTGCGCGGCAAGTTCGCGCGTGGGGCAAAGGACCAGGCTGCGCGGCATCCGCGCGCGGGCGCGGCCCCGGGCAAGCATGGTGATCATCGGAAGCGTGAAAGAGGCGGTCTTGCCGGTGCCGGTTTGGGCGATGCCCAGAACGTCGCGGCCCAGAAGGGCCGGCGGGATCGCGCCGGCCTGGATCGGGGTGGGCGTTTCATAGCCCGCTTCAACGATGGCTTTTTGCACTTTTGGATTGAGGTCGAGGTCAGCGAAAGTCGTCATGGGCGTCCAATCTTGCCGAGGCTCAAGGGCCGTTCGGCGGGGTGATGGAGCGCAACCTGACAACGCGCTCCGCGATAGCTGTCCGCGCGGATCGCGGACTGACCTCGCACTTATTCCATTCATCAGGAGTCGTCAAACCGACGTTTTATTCGGGTAGGGACACGCGATATTCCGGCAACTCGGAAAACAACGCGGGTGGGACGTTAATCTCGACGCTGTGGGCAGAACCGATCAGCACTGCCGAAAGCCCATGCTGTGCTGCATGGGCAAAAAGCGCGTCCGACAGGACGATCAGCCCGACGGCACGGTCCCGGCAATGGCCATGGGTGCAGCCGTCAAAGCGCCTGTTTGTTGGAACGAAAGGCAGCTCGACCCCGTTGGACCAGACTTCCCGCATCACGAGGCGATGGACCCCATCGCGGCGTGCGCCAATAACCAGCATGCGCTGACGCTCTCCGGCCTGGGTGCCGTCGATCAGATGCCCCATCAGAACGTGATGGGCATGGTCCGAGATCACGATCTGCCGGGTATAGGCGCCTTCCAACCCCGCATGGGATGAATGCACCACCCCGGTTTGGGGGGTGCAGGCCACCACAAGGGTCAAAAGGCACAGAAGGCGCAACATCGCGTCAAACTAGAAGGTCTTTGTTAAGGCGCGGTTAATGGCGGGCGCGCCGTGGCGTGCAGCACCGGGCGATATCCGTTGGACAGGACCGCCAGGCTGCACGGCGGGGTCAAAGCCAGCGCCGGGCCCGAGGGCCTCGGGATCGCCGGGGAATATCCTTCGGGGGCATAGCGGAACAGGCTGCCGCCCTTCACCAGATGCGGCGCGCCGTCGTGGTCGATGAACGCACCGTTGGGCAAGTCATCCATGTGGACGGGATGGAGCCGTTTCTCGCGCCCTTCAAGGCGTTCATGATGGAGGATGGCGTCCATCTCTACGGCCTTGGGCGCGCCGGGAAACGCGTCCCGATAAGCGAGGTAATCCTTACGCCTGCAATAGGCGCAGGGACGGTGACCAGCGGCGAAGGCCACGGCCTCATCCAGAAAGAACAACTCGGTCCAGGTGCGGGGTTGGGCGAGAGGACGCTTGCGCCCGCGAAACGCCAACAGGCAGGTGATCCAGGCCTTCCCGGCCCATTGACGTTCCATCATGCGGCCGTCCGGCGCCACCAGGATCCCGCGGTTGCCCGTGAACGTGCCACGCGCGGGATGCGCCACGATGCGCCCGTCGGGCAGGACACGGTTCCGTAGGGTCAATTGTGCCTCAAATCTGTCGCGCCCCGCCGAAGTCTCCCCAAAATTTGACGCTTTTTAACGAACAATCGGCCAAGTTGGCATCGATTGTATCCGAACGACCAAAACAGAGAAGCAACTTTTCAGAGCAGAAAGTGTAACCAGTGACCCAGAGACTAAGCGATCTAAGCGGCCATGCCTACGGCAGTGCCAGCTTCCCCACCTCGATTTCCGAGATCCCGGTCTATTTGGCCAACCTAGACCCGTTGACCGCAGGCTTGATCCTGCTGGCGGGCTGTGCGGCCTTCCTTGTGTGGTCCGGCAGTTCGGGTGAGCGGGCCGCGCGCGCGCGGCAACGCTCCGGTGAGCCCATCACCTTGCCCCCGCCGATGGACATGACCCAGTCGGCCCGCCGCAAATAACCTCTGGGCTCCCGCATCTTTCAGGGGAGGCGGGGGCCTTGGCCCACTCAGACCATCAGTTCTTTCGTCGATGACAGCGTGATGTCGGGATAATCGCGGCCCACACGGTCGATGTCCCACTGCAGGCGCGTCAGATAGACGGGATCGCCATCGTTATCGGTGGCGATGTGCTGTTTGTTGGCGTTGGAAAAGGCATCCACCGCGTCCTTTTCGCCGTGGACCCAGCGGGCAGAGGTGAATTGTGACGCCTCAAACCGAACCGGCAGGCCGTATTCCAGCTCGATCCGACTGGCGAGGACTTCGAACTGAAGCGCGCCGACGACACCGACAATGAAGCCCGAGCCGAAGGTCGACTTGAACACCTTGGCCGCGCCCTCTTCTGCGAATTGCATCAAGGCCTTGTCCAGATGCTTGGCCTTCAGCGGATCGCCCGCGCGGCAGCTTTGCAAGAGTTCCGGCGCGAAGGACGGAATGCCCGTGAAGCGCAGCGCTTCGCCTTCGGTCAACGCATCGCCGATGCGCAACTGCCCGTGGTTGGGGATGCCGATGATATCGCCGGCCCAGGCCTCTTCCGCCAGTTCCCGGTCGGAGGCCAGAAACATCACCGGATTGCTGATCGCCATCGGTTTCTTGGACCGAACGTGCGTGAGCTTCATGCCCCGGTTGAAGTGGCCAGAGACCAACCGCACGAACGCCACGCGGTCGCGGTGCTTGGGGTCCATATTGGCCTGCACCTTGAAGACAAAGCCCGAGACCTTCTTCTCATCCGGTGCCACTTGTCGCGGATCGGCGTTCTGGATCTGCGGCTCTGGCCCGTATTCGGCGATGCCGTCCATCAACTCCTTCACGCCGAACGAGTTCATGGCAGAGCCGAACCAAATCGGCGTCAGTGTGCCCTGCTGGAACGCCTCGATATCCATGGCGGGCAGCAATTCGCGCGCCATTTCAACCTCTTCACGCAGCTTATCGAGCAGATTGGCAGGCACATGCTGGCCGAGCGCCGGGTCGTCCAGCCCCTGCAGCTTCACCGATTCCGCGACCTTGTTGCGGTCGGCGCGGTCCATCAGCTCCAGCCGGTCGTGGATCAGGTCATAACAGCCGAGGAAATCGCGCCCGACGCCGATGGGCCAGGAGGCCGGTGTCACATCAATCGCCAGATTCTCCTGAATCTCGTCAATGATCTCAAACGTATCGCGGCTTTCGCGGTCCATCTTGTTGCAGAACGTCAGGATCGGCAGGTCGCGCAACCGGCAGACCTCGAACAGCTTCTGGGTCTGGCTTTCCACGCCCTTGGCACCGTCGATCACCATGATCGCCGCGTCCACGGCGGTCAGCGTGCGATAGGTATCCTCGGAGAAATCGCTGTGGCCGGGCGTGTCCACCAGGTTGAAGCGGAAGTTCACGTCGGGCGTCTGGAAATCGAACGACATGGCCGAGGCGCTGACAGAAATCCCCCGGTCCTTCTCCATCTGCATGAAGTCCGACCGCGTGCGCCGCGCCTCGCCCTTGGCGCGCACTTGGCCCGCCATCTGGATGGCGCCGCCGTAAAGCAGGAACTTCTCGGTCAGGGTCGTTTTGCCCGCATCGGGGTGCGAGATGATCGCAAACGTGCGCCTGCGGGCGATCTCGGGCGGAAGGGTGGGGCGATTGTCCAACATGGGCGCGGTATATGGCGCTCAGGCGCAAGGGACAATCGCCTTTGACGGGATCGGCGTCAGAGACATTCGAACTCGATGGTGCCATCGACCGGTTGCCCGTTTTCGTCTTCATCGTACCAGATGAGGCTGTCGCCTTCGCACAGCATGTCAGCCCAATCGCTGGCCTCTGCCGCGGACATTTCCAGGGGATCTCCGGTACCTTGATCCACCAGCCGCAAGGTACGCGCGGCTGACCGGCGCGGTTGCTCGGCCGTGGGCTGCATCCGGGGACGGATCGTCTCGCCTTCCTCAGCCGCAGAAAAACTCTCTGCGCCGGGGCGGTTTTCGCCTCGGGTATCCTGGGCAAAGGCGGGGGTGGTGGCCAGAACGGCCAGCAGGCTCAGTGTCGCAAACTTCGTCATATGAACTATCCTTCGGGTCAGAATGCGTCCCTTGCCAAAGGATTACGATATGGCCGCTGAGCGCTAAATGCCGGTTTACCGCCATGGTCGGCGGGTCGGCGCCGATCCCGCTGACAGGATCGATTCCATGGGGCATGATGAGCCTTTACGAAGGGAGACATCACATGGATCTGAAGACATTGGCCGAGACACTCGTCACCGCATGCCGCACCCAGGGCGAAGCGGCGCTATTGGAGAACCACTATCACCCTGATGTGGTTTCCGTGGAGGCGGCTGACTATTCCGGGATGGGACGCGAGACCAAGGGCGTGGAGGGGATACGCGGCAAACACGCCTGGTGGAATGAGACCTTCGAGGTCCACGGCGGAGACGTCCAGGGCCCCTATCTGCACGGCGAAGACCGGTTTGCGGTCGTCTTCTCGATCGAATGCACCGAGAATGCCACGGGCGAGCGGATGGATATGACGGAAGTGGCGATTTACACGGCCGCGGACGGAAAGATCGTGCGCGAAGAGTTCTTCGGGACCGGGTAACTACCCGTCACTGCCACCCTTGGACGCGCGCGACAGCCGTTCCACCACGTTCTCTCCGGCGTCGTCGCCAAGCTCCATCGCGGCGGCGCTGGCGGCGGCGTCAGCGGATCCGCTCAGGTCCAGATCTTGCGGCAAAAGCGCCCGTGTCTGGCCCGTGACCAGCAGGCTTTCGACGGCGATCCCCTCGGCGTAGATGATCTCGTGGCCGGAAAACACGATCTGATAGCTGTCAACGTGCCCACCTTCTTCGCGCACGACCGTGTCGCCGTTCACCAATAACTCGGCCTTGACCATCACCTCGGCGCGGCCCGTGCCCAATTCATCGCGGCGCTGCCAGATGAACAGGCGATGCTGCGGCGACAGGCGCAGATCGCGGGAAGTGTTGAGCGTGCCTTCCTTGATCCGAACAGGTGCCGCGGCCCCCACGGCGCGGCGGGTCTGGAAGCCGATCCAGCGCACGGGCTGCGGCCCATTCTCGCGCGTCAGAACGACATCGCCAACGCTCAGGTGTTCCACCGGGATCTGCTTGCCATTGGCCAGCGTCAGATGCGTGCCCGCCAGGAAGCTGACGCTGGCGATGTCCGCAAAGCGCTCGGGCGCGCTGGCGACTTCGGTGCCGACCAACTCATATTCGGTGTCTTCCTTCACGGTCGATAGCGGCAGGATGTGCAACTGTGCCCCGGCCTCGGACTGGTGGGTTAGGATCAGCACCTCCACCACTTCGCCTGAGGGCCCCATGAGCATATGGCAGGCCGAAATGGCCAGGGCTTCCCCGGGCGCGCCCACTTCCGAGCCATCGGCGACGCAGGGCTGTCCGCCCTCGCCGGCATCGGAAATCGCCAACCGCCGTGTCCCGTGGCCTGTCGCCAGGCGGTAGATGTCACCGGGCAACGCGTCGTCCTCCAGCCCGATTCCATCGCCGATATTGGCGCCCGAGACGACCCGCAACGCGCGGCTGGGGTAGGTCTGGAAGCGGAACAGGGGCGGGTGGGCTGACAACGGAGCGTCCTTTGCGGGTGTGTTCCTTGCTTAGACAAGGGCCGTGCGAGAGGGTCAAGGCTGGTGGCCCGCGGGAGGGGCTGCTAGGCAAGGCAAAACAGAGACATTCGGGGAGGATCTGACGATGGATTTGGGGATTAAGGGCCGCCGCGCCCTGGTATGTGCAAGCTCAAAAGGCCTGGGCCGGGGCTGCGCCGAAGCACTGGCCGAGGCGGGCGTGGACCTGGTGCTGAACGCCCGCGGGGCCGAGGCCTTGGAAGAAACCGCGCAGGCGATCCGCGAGACCTACGGCGTGTCCGTGACCGCCGTGGCCGCCGATATCACGTCCGAGGCTGGCCGCGCGCAGGTGCTGGGAGTGGCGGGCGACGTTGACATCCTGGTGACGAACGCGGGCGGACCTCCTCCGGGCCTTTGGTCGGACTGGGGACGCGATGATTTCATCGCCGCGCTGGACGCCAACATGCTGACGCCCATCGCGCTGATGACCGCCTTGATGCCCGCGATGATCGACAAGGGCTGGGGCCGCGTCGTCAACATCACCTCGCAATCGGTGAAGGCGCCGATCCCGGCCCTGGGCCTGTCAAACGCCGCGCGCACGGGCCTGACGGGCTATGTCGCGGGCACCGCCCGGCAGGTGGCGCAATTTGGCGTGAACGTGAACAACATGCTTCCCGGCATTCATGCCACGGACCGGGCGATCCAGCTGGATGGCGGGGTGTCCCAGAAAGAGGGGATCAGCGCGGCAGAGGCCAAGGCCAAACGCGAGTTGACCATTCCCGCGCGCCGCTACGGCACGGCGGCAGAGTTCGGCGCGATGTGTGCGTTCCTGTGCTCGGCCCATGCGGGCTTCATCGTCGGGCAGAACATCCTGTGCGACGGTGGCGGCACCAACGCGACCATCTAAGCCCCCTATTCAAGGGTCCTTGGCGAGCGGTGGGGAACCTGTTACCTCCCGTTCCCGAGTGAATTCATCGGGAATACCTGAATGTCTGCCCCCCGCCTTCAGATAGAGCATGTCTGTTGCCACTTTGAGGGGCGAGAGGTCGTGTGCGGCATCGACCTGACCGTGCGCGCCGGAGAGGTTCTGTGCCTGCTTGGCCCCTCCGGCTGCGGCAAATCCACGACCCTGCGCATGATCGCAGGGATCGAGCGCCCCAGCGCGGGCACGATCCGCGCCGATGGCGAGGTGCTGTCAGACCCGCAGACCCATCTGCCGCCCGAAGCGCGGGGAATCGGGCTGATCTTCCAGGATTTCGCGCTTTTTCCGCACCTGAGCGTTGCGCAGAACATCGCCTTTGGCCTGCGCGGCACTGCGACGGAAACGCGCGCGCGGGTGGACGAGTTGCTGGAGCGTGTGGATCTGCAGGGCTATGCCGATACGCCGCCTCACATGTTGTCGGGCGGCGAGCAGCAGCGCGTCGCGCTGGCCCGCGCACTGGCGCCGCGTCCGCGCATCATGTTGATGGATGAGCCGTTCTCGGGCCTCGACAACCGCCTGCGCGACGGCATCCGGGATGAGACCCTGGCGCTGTTGAAAGAGGAAGGCACCGCCGTGGTCCTCGTGACGCACGAGCCGGATGAGGCGATGCGCATGGCCGATCAGATCGCGCTGATGCGCGATGGTGGCGTGGTCCAGACCGGCGCGCCCTACAACATCTACACCAGCCCTTGCGACAAGGCGGCCGCGTCTTTTTTCAGTGATATCAATGTGATCACGGGCGAGGTCCACGGCGCGTTGATCGAAACCCCCTTTGGCCAGTTCCTGGCCCCCGGGGTGCCGGACGGTGGCGCGGTCGACATCGTCTTCCGCCCCCAACACGTCAAGATCGACTTCGATCGCGGCGGGCGTGGCCCCAATCCCACGCCCCAGGACGGCGTGCCCGCGCGCGGCTTCGTCAAACGCGCGCGCTTCATGGGTCATGAGAGCCTGGTGGAGTTCAAGATGGACTTTGACGGCGGCATTGTGAAAGCCACCGTTCCCGCCGTGTTTCTGCCCAAACCCGGCACGCCCCTGTGGCTCACGATCCGGCGCGACCGTTGTTTCGTCTTCCCAAAACAGGCCTGACATCGCACATTGGGTTCGGAATTTTTGTGTAATCCTGTGAGGCATCACAAGGATTTACGTTTTTGGGCTTTGATCTGGCGCTGCAAGATCATACCTATGCACCAGCTTTACGGAACATCGGGCGTGCGCACGCCTGAACAAGGGAGAACATCATGCTCAATAACATCGGACCCGCTGGTCTTATCCTGATCGCTGTCGTCGTGCTTGTGCTGTTTGGCCGGGGCAAAATTGCAGGCCTCATGGGCGAAGTCGGCAAAGGCATCACCGCGTTCAAAGACGGCGTCAAATCGCCCGATCCCGAGATCGAGGACGCCTCGACCACGGCAGACGCGACAGCCGCACGCGACGTTACGCCGGAAGAGCGCACCGAGCGCGACAACGCCTGATCCCCTGACAAGACGGCAAAGGGGTTAATGGCGTATGCCTGATATCGGCGGAATGGAGCTATTGGTTATCGGGATCGTGGCGTTGATCGTCGTGGGCCCGAAAGACCTGCCCGGCATGTTCAAGAAGCTCGGGCAGATGGTTGCCCGCGTGCGCGCCATGGGCCGTGAATTCACCAACGCGATGAACGCCGCCGCCGACGATACCGGCATGTCCGAGATGAACCGCGACCTCCGCTCGGCGGCCAAGTTCACCAACCCCAAGGCAATGGCGAAAGAGATGATGGGCGATGTCATGGAAGACATCGATCCGTCGAAATACGAAGAAGGCTCGGCCACGCGCATCATCGCCGAGAAGAAGGCCAGCGCGCAGAAAGAGGCGAAGGAACGCGCCGCCGCCGCACGCGCGGCCCGTGCCGAGCGTGACGCCCGCGCCGCCGAGTTGAGCGGTGAGCCCGAGGAAGCCCCCGCCGCGGACCCCGCGCCCGCCGAAGCCGCCCACGCCGATCCCGGCCCCGCAGATGTCGAAGCGCCGTCCGAGCCAGAGCCACAGGCGACACGTTCATGACCCAGACCGACGCGCAGGCTCAAATCGGGACCAATGAGGTCGACGAAGACGACGAGCTGGAAGGCTCTGCCGCCCCCCTTGTGGAGCATCTGACGGAACTGCGCACCCGGCTGATCCGTTCTGTCTTGGCGTTTGTTGTGGGCATCATCGTGATGTTCACGGTGGCTGAGCCGATCCTGAATTTCATCTCGCAACCCTTGGCGGACGTGCTGCGCGGGCGCGGCGAGGATGCGCGGCTGATCTTCACGGCGCCGCAAGAGAAGTTCTTCGTCTTGATCCGCATCTCCATCATCATGGGGTTCGCGGTCTCTTTCCCGGTCATCGCGCATCAGCTTTGGCGGTTCGTGGCGCCCGGCCTCTACAAGTCCGAGAAGGGCGCGATCCTGCCTTTCCTGATCGCCTCGCCCGTTCTGTTCACCATCGGCGCGGCCTTCGCCCACTACGTCGTGACACCGCTGGCGATGAATTTCTTCATCGGCTTTTCCGACGCGATCCCGGCGCTGGCCAACCTGATCGCCGGCGAGGGCACGTTTGAGAACCCCAATAGCGATAGCGAGATACAAACGATCTTCCTCGGCTCTGTCCGCGAGTCGCTTGACCTCGCGCTGAAGTTCATCTTCGCCTTTGGCCTCTGCTTCCAACTGCCGGTCCTTCTGACCCTGATGGGCAAGGCGGGCCTGGTGTCCTCCCAAGGTCTTGCGGACGTGCGCAAATGGGCTGTTGTTGGCATCCTGACCCTCGCCGCCCTGGTGACACCGCCCGATGTGATCACCCAGGTGATCCTGTTCACGGTGGTCTACGGCCTCTACGAGATCTCCATTCAGTTGGTCCGTTGGGTCGAATATTCCCGCAACAAGCGGTTGCGCGCAGAGGGGATCCTGGGCGAAGACGAGGAACTCTGAGCGGTGTCCGACCCCGACCTGTCCCGGATCGCCGACGCGCTGGAGCGTCTGCGCCCGCCCCCTGCTAAAATCCCCGACCTGACCGCCGCAGAGGCCTTTGTCTGGCACGCAGAGCCCGACGGCTTGGAACCGGTGGCCAAGGTCAACCGCGTAGACCTGAGCCTTCTTCACGGCATCGACCGCGCCCGCGATACGCTGATGGCCAACACCCGCCAGTTCGCGCGCGGATTGCCCGCCAACAACGCGCTTCTCTGGGGCGCGCGGGGGATGGGGAAGTCGTCTCTGGTCAAGGCCGTCCACGGCGCCATTTGCGCGGAAGAGGCGGGCTTGAAGCTGGTGGAAATCCAACGCGAGGATCTGCCCTCAGTGGGGCGTCTGCTGGCCGTGCTGCGCGGGCTCGACGCCCGGGTGATCCTGTATTGCGATGACCTGTCGTTCAGCCACGATGACCAGCACTACAAATCTTTGAAAGCCGTGCTGGACGGCGGCGTGACGGGCCGCCCGGACAACGTGGTATTCTACGCCACGTCCAATCGCCGCCACCTGATGCCCCGCGACATGATCGAGAATGAGCGGGGATCAGCGATCAACCCGGCGGAAGCGGTGGAAGAAAAGGTGTCTTTGTCCGACCGGTTCGGCCTGTGGCTCGGGTTCCACAGCTGCGACCAGGACGCCTACCTGACGATGATCCGGGGCTATTGCGACGCTTACGGGGTGGAGATCTCTGACGCCGAGATGCGCGCAGAGGCGGTGGAATGGCAAGCAACCCGCGGCTCACGCTCGGGCCGGGTGGCGTGGCAGTACTTCACCGACCTCGCAGGTCGCCGGGGCGTGGTGCTGGACCCATAGGGTGGACCCTCCGGGGGGAGTTTTTCGGGCAAGATGAAGGAGCGGCCCCGCCTCGGGCGGCGTGCTTATTGCGTGGCCGCGCGGATTTTTCTCAGCAGGTCCTCATCTTCGTCGTCCACCGCTTCGGGTTCGGTTGGGGTGACCGCTGTGGGGGCGGCGACGGAGGCTGGCGGAACCTGATCCTTTGGGACCCGCCCGACGACCGGGGCCGCCGGACCTTGCACCTGATCGCGTACCGCATTGGGGCGCTTGGGCTGGGGTGGAGGTGTTGGTGCTGCCTGGACGGGCGCGGGGCCCGCCATATGGGTCGCTTCTGCCGCCTCCATCACCTTCAGCGCGCGTCGGTCCATCATCCGGGCCCAGAGGCTGGGGACCATGGCGACCATGGCCATCATGGGCATCGACAAGGGCAGGGTGGGGACCGAGGCCTCTGGATCGAGGCGCTCATAGGGGCGGTCGGGGTGCATGTGATGCTCGGAATGGGCGGGCGCGTTCATCATCAGGTAGGACGAGAAGCCCTTGGGGGCGTTCCAGCTGTGGTGTGCGGCGACGGGCTCAAACCGACCGCTTGGTAGCAAAAGTCGTTGCAACCCATAGTGTTGCACGTAGTCCGACATCAGGATTTGCGCACCGGTCAAGGCGGCGAGGCCCACCAGCACCAGGGCGCCGCCGACCCCTGCCATCAGCGTCACGATGACCAGCGTCACCGCCGCCCCCCCGAGCCAGATCCAATAGGGGTTGCTGATGTGGTTGGGTCCGCGCCCCTTACGCTCCAGCCTTTCGACCTCCTGTTCGGCCCCGGCCTCAAACGATCCGCGCCAGGCGCGGGGCAGATAGGCCCAGAAGCTTTCCCCCGGCAAAGGCGTGTTGGGGTCTGCGTCGGTGCCGACATGGCGGTGATGCACCAGCCGGTGGGCCGAGACGTGGTGCCCGAAGCCGACAGACGTGTAGACCGCCGCCCCCAGGGCCCGAAGCGGCAGGGCCGCGCGGTGGATCAACTCATGGGCGTTCGGATGGCTGACCTGGCCGAAGAAGGACGCGGTCGCCAGGAACAGGGCTATGGATTGGCCAAACGTCAGCGCGCCGGATGTGAGCGCCGAGGCGGTGGACAGAAGGATCAACAGATGCCCGCAGGCCAGCCCCACAGACAGCGTGTCAGACCAGGGCACGGTGTCTTCGTCATCGGGCGTAACGGTTGGCGGCTCCAGCAGGCGGTCGGCGACGGCGGTGACCAAGGTTAACCAAAGCAGCGCGACCCAGGCAAAGCCGCCCCACGCGGTGCCCGCCAGCAACAGCAGGAACATCGGCGGCAGTGTAATCGCGGCGTAGCGGGCGATGACGGGCATGGGGTCAGGTGTCCTCGGGTCGGTTTTTGGTCGCGCACAGCATAGCTGGGCAATTTGGCAAAAGCATGGCGCAGGCGCATGGCCTTTCCAAGCGCGTCATTGGGTATTAGGTGAGACGGGCAAGGCAAAACATAGGGTGCCCATGTCCTTTTTCCGCAAAATGAAGGAACGGATGTTCAAATCCTCGTCGAAACTCGACGAGGGGCTGGATGCGATCATTGAAGAGGGGGCCGCAGAGGCGGCTGATGTCCCGGCGGCTGAGCCGGTTGCGGAGGGCGCGCCGGAGGCTCCCTTAGAGGTCGCGCCCGAGTTCATACCCGAAACGGCGCCTGAGGTTGCGCCCGAACCGGCTCCAACGCCTGCCCCGGCGCCCGCCCCTGAGGCCACGCCAACCCCCGCACCAGAGCCCGCCGCGCCAGTCCCGGCGCCTGAGCCCGCGCCGAAAAAACCCGGTCTTCTGGGCCGCCTCATGGGCCGTACGTCCGAGCCCAAGCGCGCGTTGGATGACGAGATGCTGGAACAGCTGGAAGAGCTGTTGATTGCCTCCGACATGGGCGTCGATATTGCCCTTCGCGTGACCGCCAACATGGCCGAAGGGCGCTATGGCAAGCTGTTGTCCGCAACCGAGATCAAAGAGCTTCTGTCCGCCGAGATCACCCGCGTGATGGAACCCGTTGCGCGGCCCTTGCCGATCTATCCCAAGACGCCTCAGGTGGTGCTGGTGGTGGGCGTGAATGGCTCGGGCAAGACGACGACCATCGGCAAGCTTTCCAGCCAGTTCCGTGCCGCGGGCAAGAAGGTGGTGATTGCCGCCGGGGATACATTCCGCGCGGCGGCGGTCGAGCAGCTTCAGGTCTGGGGCGAGCGTGCGGGCGTGCCCGTGTTGACCGCCCCCGAAGGCTCGGACCCCGCAGCGCTCGCCTTTGACGCCATGGTCAAGGCCGAGGCGGACGGCGCAGATCTGTTGATGATCGATACGGCGGGCCGTTTGCAGAACCGGACCGATCTGATGGAAGAGCTGGCCAAAATCGTTCGCGTCATCCGCAAGAAGGACCCCGACGCGCCGCATAACACCTTGCTGGTCCTTGATGCGACCACCGGCCAGAACGCCCTGCGCCAGGTGGAGCTGTTCGGCCAGATGGCCGACGTCTCGGGCCTGGTGATGACGAAGCTCGACGGCACCGCAAAGGGCGGCGTGCTGGTCGCTTTGGCCGATAAATTCGGTCTGCCCATTCATGCGATTGGTGTTGGGGAGCAGATTGATGATTTGCAACCTTTCGACCCGGATGAATTTGCCGATGCCCTGGTCGGCCTTGACCGTTCATGACATCGACCCACACCCCCTGTGGATAGTCTGAGCCTGTGGATAACCTCGATTGAGGGCACGCCAGAGGGATCAACGGTCGCCCTGATCCTCGCGCTGACCGCCGCGGTTCTGCATGCCGTTTTCGGTGCGCTTCAAAAGGGCCGCCATGATCCGCTGCTGGCCCGGGGTGCCATCGATGCGAGCTACGGCCTAATGGCCGCGCCCATCGCGCTCTTCGTTGTTCCCTGGCCCGAGCCGCATATGTGGCCGATCTTTGCGGGCGCCTTCGTGATCCACGCGGGCTACAAGCTCGCCGTCCTCGCCGCGTTTCGTCGCGGGGCCTTCACCGTGGTCTACCCGGTGATGCGAGGCACCGGGCCGCTCTTCACCGTCATTGGGGCCGGGCTGATTTTTGGCGAGACCTTCAGCCTGACCCAATGGCTCGGCGTCATCGTCCTTCTCGCGGGCCTCTACGGCCTCGCGGCCTACAACATGGCGAAGGTCACGGTGGCGCGCGACACGCTGGTGAACGCGCTTCTCTTCGCGGTGCTCACGGGCCTCTTCGTGGCGCTCTACACCACCTACGACGCCTACGGCATCCGCGCCACGGCGGACCCCTTCACGTTCCTGGCCTGGTTCTTCTTCATCGACGGACTACTCTTCCCCGTCCTTGCCGCGCGGTTCTACGTGCGCATGCCCGACAAACCCACGCTCGCCCCCCTCGCGGCCCGGGGCATCCTCGGCGGGTTCGTGGCCTTCGCCTCCTTCGGCTCCATCATGCTCGCCACGCGCCTCGACCAGGTGGGCGAAGCCGCGGTCCTGCGCGAGACCTCCACCGTCTTCGCCGCGCTGATCGGCTGGTTGTTCCTGAAAGAGCACGTCGGATGGATCCGCGCCGCCCTTATGGCCTTGATCGCAGCGGGCGCGGTGATAGTTGAGGCAGGTGGATAGAAAGCGCGGGCCGAAAAGTGGATACCGGTTTTCGGATCATCCTGCGCGGATCAAAGGACAATCATGGCTGAGCGACAGATCAATCCCTGGCTGAAGAACGGCCTCGAACTCGGCCCGCCGATCCTGTTCTTCGTGGCCTACCTGCGCCTGCAAGACCGCACCGTGACCGTCGCGGGCACCGAATACGACGGCTTCATCCTTGCCACCGCAATCTTCGTGCCCATCCTGCTCGCCTCTACCGCGATCCTGTGGAAGCTGACCGGCGTGATTTCCCGCATCCAGGTCTTCACCGCGATCCTTGTCGTATTCTTCGGCGCGCTGACGATCTGGTTCAACGACGACCGCTTCTTCAAGATGAAGACCACCATCGTCTACGCCTTCTTTGCCGGCGCCCTTGGCATCGGCCTGCTGCAAGGACGGTCCTACCTGAAATATCTGATGGGCGACCGCCTGCCGATGGCCGATGAGGGCTGGATGATCATGACCAATCGCCTCGCGCTGGCCTTTGTCGCCATGGGCATCACGAACGAGGTCGTCTGGCGCACCCAGTCAGATCAATTCTGGGTCACGTTCGAGACCTTCGCGCTGCCCGCGTTCCTCTTCGTCGTCTTCATGTCGCAAGCGCCCCTGATCGAGCGTTTCAGCCTTTCCGACGAGGCGGACGAGTAGTTTTTGCCCCGCGCCGGGCCGCCAGCCGCTCACCGCTTTTCAGCGGATCGGGCCGCTTCTTGCGCTTGCCCTTGAACGCAGGCTTCTCCTTCTGTTCCGCGTGGCCTTCGGTTGCGGCCTCCAGACCCAACTGGTCGCGCAACACGCGCGGGCGGATTTCCTCAACTTCGCCCTGCTTCAACTCTCCCAAGCGGAACGGCCCGTAAGACACGCGGATCAACCGGTTCACCTCGAACCCCAGCTCTGCCATAGCGCGCCGGATCTCCCGGTTCTTGCCCTCGCGCAGGCCCACGGTGATCCAGGCATTGGCGCCTTGGATCCGGTCGAGCGTCACGTCCATCGGCTGGAACCGCTCCCCCTCGGCGACAATACCCCGTCGCAACGGCGCGAAATCCTCATCCTTCGGCGCGCCCTTCATCCGCACGCGGTACTTGCGCAACCAGCCGGTGGAGGGCAGTTCCAGCTTCCGCTTCACGCCCCCATCGTTCGTCAGCAACAACAACCCTTCGGAGTTCATGTCGAGCCGCCCCACCGACATAACGCGCGGCAGGCCCTCGGGCAGCTTGTCGAACACCGTCTCGCGGCCCTTTTCGTCGGCATTGCTGGTCACCAGGCCCGTGGGCTTGTGGTACAACCAAACACGCGGCCGCTCGATCTCGGGCAGCGGCGCATCGTCGACCAGGATCACATCGGCCTCGGTCACGTTCAACGCCGGGCTCTCGATCACCGCGCCATTCACGCGCACCCGGCCCGCCTCGATCATCCGCTCCGCCTCTCGGCGCGAGGCGACCCCCGCGCGGCTCAGCCGCTTTGCTATGCGCTCACCATCAACCATGCCTCACCGCTACAAGTTTGACAGCGCCGTGGAAAGCGGCAACGAACAGGTATGACCCAATTCACTTCGTTCATGGAAACGGCACTTGAGCAGGCGCGCGCCGCCGCCGCGCGCGGCGAGGTGCCGGTGGGGGCCGTTATAACCCGCGATGGCCAGATCGTCGCCCAGGCCGGCAACCGCACGCGGGAACTGCATGACCCCTCCGCCCATGCCGAAATCCTCGCGATCCGCGCCGCGTGTGCCGCGCTAAAGTCCCAGCGCCTGCCCGATTGCGACCTCTGGGTCACGCTAGAGCCGTGCCCGGCCTGTGCCGCCATGATCTCCGCCGCGCGCCTCAAACGCCTCTACTACGCGGCCGCCGATCCCAAATCCGGCGGCATCGCCCAAGGCCCCAAGATCTTCACCCACCCCCAAGCCCACCACGTGCCGGAAATCTACGCGGGCCTCTTGGAAGACCAATCCGCCGCCCTCCTGCGGCGTTTCTTCAGCGCCAAACGCTGATCCGGGCGCACACCGGCTCCCCCCTTCATCTTGCCAAATACAACTCAATCCCGCCGCCGATACCGGGCGCAACAATTGCCGACAGGGCGCGCCATCGGCGGGAAATGCGTGAAGGGCCTGTAAGCCGGATTCTGTCCAATCGGGGCGCGAACCCCAACCTGGATGACCATTCCTCTCGGTCTACGGTTGCCCGCAAACTCTAGCTGCCAACCCGGACCGCAGAGGTGAAGTGCCCCATATCGCGGTCCCTATTCGGCATTGCTCCCAGGTGGGGCTTGCCATGCGGGCGCTGTTGCCAGCCCCCCGGTGGGCTCTTACCCCACCGTTTCACCCTTGCTCCAGCAGTTTGCGACGCAAACGCAGGAGCGGTTTGTTTTCTGTGGCGCTTTCCGTCCCGGCTCGTTTGGGCAAGCCCAAATCAGCCAGGCCCGGGCATTACCCGGCACCTCTCCTTCAGGGAGTCCGGACTTTCCTCTCTGGCTCTTTCGCAAGCGAAAGATGCCAAAGCGGCCATCCAGCCCTCCACGCAGGGCTCCCGCTACGGCGCGCAGGCGGTCCGGTCAAGCCCATAGCGCGCCGCCAGATCAGCCATCACCGCGCAATCATCGCCATCAAGCGGCCCCCGCGCCCAGGGCCGGAACCGCATCCGCACAACCTCCAGCAGCAGCGCATCCTCGACATCTGGGTAGCCAAACGCCATGGCATTGGCCCGAAACTGCGCCGCATCCACCGCCCCGCCTCTCGCATCCGACCAAACAGCCAAGCCCTGCCGCGCAAGGCGCTGCCAATCAAACCGCCGCCCCGGATCGATCTTGCGCCCCGGCGCCATGTCGGAATGTCCAATCACCCCCTCCGGCCCGATCCCCCAAGCTGCGAGGAGGCGTGAGCCGAGGAGGGTTTCGAGCGCCCTCATCAAGGGCTCAGAAAAAGGGGAAAGCCCGTCGTTATCCAACTCAATCCCGATCGAGCGGGAATTCACGTCACCGCTGCCCCGCCAAGCGCCCTTACCGGCGTGCCAGGCCCTCATCTCCTCGGGAACAAGGTTCAGCACCTCCCCGTCGCGCCCGATCAGATAATGGGCCGAGACCTCGCGCTCAGGGTCGCACAACACCCGCGCCGCCGCCGCGCAATCCTTCATCGCCGTATAGTGAAGGACGACCAATTCCGGGGTGCGTCCGTCACGTCTTTCAGTAAAATTATTACTTTTCAACTTCTTACATGCCTGCTCAAGCTTGAGCACCCCCGCCAAAGAGGATCTGCGCTACCCGTCAATCGCGGGCAACGTCTCGAATGTCTCGGCAGGCGCATTGGCCGAGGCCCGCAGCGCCGCAGGGTCAAAGCCGCAGACAAATCCGTCGCCATCGGGGTCGAGCCCGTTGGGATCACGCTCAGGCCCACCATCGCGCAGGAACCGGTCCTGGGCATGGTCGCGGGTCTCGAACTGCGCGCACATGGCTTGCCCGTCGGCGCGCAACGGATTGCGCCGCCACTGGCGTTGTCCGGGCAGATGCGTCGTGCGCAACGCGAACGCCGCCACGCGGGGGATCAGCGGTGGGGGCAGCACGTCACTGGCTTGCTGCGGCTGGATGTTGTCGAACACGCCGCCGGTTGTCCCGGCGGCGGCTTGCTCTGATTCTGCGATCGCGCCCTCGGCGATGGCCTCAAGGCTTGTCGGATCCAGGAACGTCACATCGCCCGTTGCGCCCGCCTCAACCCCGACACCGGGCGTTGGCGTGTCGATCACTGCCGTCGAGATCTGACCGTTCAGCGCCGCTTGCCGCCCCTCAAGGCCTTGCTGATCCAGCGTCTGCTGCCCCGGTGACACGTCATTGGGCACAGCCGCACAGCCCGAAAGGGCCAGGCACGCAACCGCGAGAAAACGCAAGGAAACCATTACTCAAGCCTCATGTCTTGTTGTTGGCGGGCAGCTTACCACCAACGCGCGGGCTTTTCCACAAAGCCTGCCGCGTTCTCCAACGCGTAGGCGGTGTTCAGCAATTCGCCCTCTTCCCAGGGCTTGCCAATCAACTGCAGTCCAAGGGGCAGGCCCGTCGCGTCAACGCCCGTGGGCACCGCAATGCCGGGCAGACCCGCGAGGTTCACCGTCACGGTGAACACGTCGTTGAGGTACATTTCCACCGGGTCGCTGACCTCTTTGCCCAATTCGAACGCAGCACTTGGGGTGGCGGGGGTCAGGATCGCGTCGACGCCGTCGGCAAAGACCACATCGAAATCGCGCTTGATCAGCGCGCGCACCCGGCGGGCGCGGTTGTAGTAGGCGTCGTAGAAGCCGGCGGACAGCACATAGGTGCCGATCATGACGCGGCGCTGAACTTCCGCGCCGAAGCCTTCCGCGCGGGTCTTCTCATACATCTCGGTGATGCCATCGCCCGGCGCCATCTTGGCGCGGTAGCCAAACCGCACGCCGTCATAGCGCGCGAGGTTCGAGGACGCCTCGGCCGGCGCAATCACGTAGTAGGCGGGCAGGGCGTATTTGGTGTGGGGCAGGGTGATATCCCGGATCTCAGCGCCCGCGTCGCGCAGCATCGCGGTGCCCTCAGACCACAGCTGCTCGATCTCGTCGGGCATCCCGTCCATCCGGTACTCCTTGGGAATACCGATGACTTTGCCGCGAATGTCGCCGGTCAGCATGGCCTCGAAATCCGGCACGTCGCGGTTGGCCGAGGTGCTGTCTTTGGCGTCATAGCCCATCATCGCGCGGCCCATGATCGCCGCATCGCGCACCGTTTTGGTCATCGGGCCCGCCTGATCCAGCGACGAGGCAAAGGCCACGATGCCCCAGCGCGAACAGCGCCCGTAGGTGGGCTTTAGGCCCACGGTCCCGGTGAAGGCCGCAGGCTGGCGGATCGATCCGCCGGTGTCCGTGCCCGTTGCGGCCAGGCACAAGTCGGCGGCGACCGCCGTGGCCGACCCGCCCGAGGATCCACCCGGCGTCAGCGCCGCATCGGAATTGCCCGCGCGCCAAGGGTTGACCGCGTTGCCATAAACAGAGGTCTCGTTCGACGAGCCCATGGCGAATTCATCCATGTTCAGCTTGCCGAGCATCACCGCACCCGCATCGCGCAATTTGCCCGAGACGGTGGATTCGTACTCCGGGGTGAAGCCTTCGAGGATCTTCGACGCCGCCTGTGAGGCCACGCCCTCGGTACAGAACAAATCCTTGATGCCCACGGGGATGCCGCACATATCCGGCGCCTCGCCTTCGGCGATCCGCGCATCGGCGGCGGCGGCGCGCTCCAGCGCCAGTTCCGGTGTTTTGTGCGCGAAGGCGCCCAAGGCATCCGCGCCGTCAATCGCGCTGAGGCAGGCCTGGGTCAGCTCGACCGAGGTCACCTCTCCATTGCGGAGGGCGTCGCGGGCGGCGGCGATGGTCAAGGTGTTCAAATTAGACATTATTCCACCACCTTCGGGACCGAGAAGAAGCCTTCGCGCGCATCCGGCGCGTTGGACAGGACGCGGGCCTGCTGGCTGCCGTCCGTCACCTCATCCGCGCGCCGGGGCAGGGCCATCGGCGTGACCGAGACCATGGGCTCCACGCCGTCGACGTCCACTTCCTCAAGCTGTTCGATGAACCCCAGGATCGCGTTGAACTCCTGCGCCAGGGCGGGCAGGGCGTCGTCTTCAACCTTGATGCGGGCAAGCTTGGCGACCTTTGCGGCGGTCGCAACATCGATGGACATCGGCCAAATCCTCTCGTGAAATCATGGGCGGTTTACTAGGGCGTGCGGGGTGTCGCAAGCGCAGCGCGCGGGCCTTTCCCACGATTTTCACATCCTTGCCCCAGTTTGGTCCGATTGCGGGGGCATTCGGTCTGGGTCACAGCCAAGAAATGGGACCGAAATGACACCGAAATCTGAAATCGATTTGCGAGATCTGGCCCGCGTGTTGCTGTCTGGAACGGTGTCCTACCTTTTGGTTCATTTCCTTCTTCTGCCGCAACTCATCAACATGGGCGTGAGCTTCCCGACGTACCTCTACATCGGCGTGGCTGCCACCGGCGTTCTTGCGGTGGTTATCAGCCTGCTGACGCGGCCCCGCGCGGCCTCGGCCCCGCAGATGCATCCTGCTGAATAGACGCCTTCACTAAACGTCAAAGCGCACCGCACCCGGCCTCGATGGATCATTCCACCGAGGCCTTTGTCATCCCACCTTGGCCTCACAAAGCCCGGATCATTTCGACCGCAGGAAAGCTGATCCCGGGGCGAAGGCGGATGTCGATCTCGCCGCGCCGCTGGAAGCCCATGGTGGCATAGAAGGGCTCGGCCGTGAGGGTCGATTGGCACATCATCCAGCGCACGCCCGAGGTGCGCGCGGCCCGGAAACTCCGCTCCAAAAGCGCCCGCGCCAGCCCCCGGCGCAGGGCCTTGGGATGGGTGACGACGTGGCGGATATGCCCAACGTCGCGGGGGCCCACACCCCCTTGCGGCGCGCCGTGGGTCCAGCCGCCCGCCGCCAGCGGGCCGTCCTCATCCTCGGCAATGTAGTAGGTGCCGGACCGCAACAACGCCGGTTGCGCCCGGGTGATCAGCGGCAGGCATGTGACCAGGACGGAAGGCGCGTAATGGGGCTTGAGAAGTACCGGGTAGCTCGCCTCTAGCAGAGCATCCACACGGCCCAGATCGCCCGTGTTCGTGGCCCGTATCGTCATTTCATGCACCATTGCGAGATCCTTCCATTGGCCTTGGCTGTCTTCCGCGTCGTGGGACGCTTGCGGACAAAGAAAAAGGGCCGCGTCGATTGCTCGGCGCGGCCCTGGATGTCTGTTGGTTCGAAGAAGACTTACTTGATCTTGCCTTCTTTGTACTCGACATGCTTGCGCACCACGGGGTCATACTTTCGGACCACCATTTTCTCGGTCATCGTACGCGCGTTCTTTTTGGCCACGTAGAAGTGACCCGTGCCCGCGGACGAGTTGAGACGGATTTTGATCGTGGTTGGCTTCGCCATGGAGAGGCTCCTTAGTGTCGGGGCGGAGGGCTGGTGCCGCTCACGCAGTGTTCGGTGGTTGAGCGGGCCTTGTACCCCGGCCATGGGGGGAGTCAACACTCAAATGCGCAGTGCGGGGGAATGCGCTGTCCTAAACGAAAAAGGGCCGCGCATCGGCGGCCCTTCCGGAAGTGTGTTTCCGTCAGCTTACTCGCGGTTGCCCAGGAAGCTGAGGATGATCAGGAACATGTTGATGAACGACATGTAGAGGTTCAGCGCGCCCATGATCGCGGACTTCGCCAGCCACTCGCTGTCGCCGTGCTGTGCGTGATCCACGTAGTCCTGCTTGATCATCTGCGTGTGGTAGGCGGTGAGACCCGCGAACACCAACAGAAGCAGCGCCGAAAGCGCCAGATCAAAGCCGGGGATCACGATGCCCCAGATCGCCGACATGGCGAAGGAGACCAGCATCAACACGATGCCACCGATCAAACCCATGATCAGGAACGCGCCCCAACCAGAGATGTCCTTGCCGGTCGTGTAGCCCCAAAGGCTGAGACCCGCGAAGGCGACGGACGTGACCAGGAAGGCCTGCACGATCGACGCGCCGGTGTAGACCGCGAAGATGTAGGCGATCGAGATGCCCATCACGGCGGCGAAGGCGTAGAAGAACGTCTGCGCCGCGGCGGCCGAGGCCTTGGTGATGACCGCGCCGAACGCGAAGATCATGCCAAGGGGTGCAAACATCGCGATCCAGCCCAGGATCGTGGGTTGGAACGTGACGGGGTCGTTCAGGTATTGCAGCAGCATCGGGTTTGACCCGATTGCCCAAGCTGCAAGGAATGTGATCAACAGGCCGACAGACATCGTGCCGTAGACCTTGTTCATGTGGGCCCGAAGGCCTTGGTCGATCTCCGCGGCGGAGCCGGCCATGCCTTGGGAACGCATCGTCTGATATTCAGCCATGGGAACCTCCAAATAACTGTTGGGTCCGGTGATCGGACCTCTTGCGTAGGAATATCGGGTAGGTTGGGGCCTTTTTCAAGCAAACGACCCCCCGCAGGTGCTGCGAGGGTCGATAGTTTTTTCCTATGAAGGGTCTTTTGGTCGCCTAGTACCGCCAGGTTTGCGGCACATCCCAGATCGGGCGCTGCACTTCATGGGCGATTTCAGCATCGCTCAACCCGATGTCGCGGCGCATGTGCGCGGGCAGGCGATCAAGGTGCTGGCGCTGGCGCCAAACCCCGAAAATGCGCTGCAACAGCGTCAGTTCGACCTTGGGA
The DNA here is from genome assembly GCF_059726805.1 of Gymnodinialimonas sp. Classification (NCBI taxonomy): domain Bacteria; kingdom Pseudomonadati; phylum Pseudomonadota; class Alphaproteobacteria; order Rhodobacterales; family Paracoccaceae; genus Gymnodinialimonas; species Gymnodinialimonas sp. The sequence continues at coordinate 3,695,155 of NZ_AP041059.1, read as the reverse complement.
GCGCAGGTCGCCACGACACGGGAGAGAGGTGCCTGGTGGGGGCGGGAGAGGGGCAGATGAGCCATGGCGTTTCCTTTCGATTTTGTGACGAATATGCTCTTCGTCATTCCGATACGTGATATATGGACGAGTGCTTCACATTTTGATAGTGAATGTTCTTGAAGAATATCATCACGGGAATTGATGGATGGCGCGGAACCTTGATCTCACCTCCTTGCGGGCGTTCGTGACAGTTGTGGACGCCGGTGGCGTCACCAAAGCCTCGGGCTTTTTGAACCTGACGCAATCGGCCGTCTCGATGCAGCTCAAGCGCCTGGAGGAAGCGTTGGATGTGGCACTCTTTGACCGTACGACACGCAAGTTGCTCCTGACCGGCGCGGGCGAGCAAATGCTGGGATACGCGCGCCGCATGCTGGAGCTGAATGACGAGGTTCTGGGCCGTCTGACGGCCAAGGAATATGAGGGCGAGATCCTGCTCGGCGTGCCCCATGACGTCGTCTACCCCGCCATCCCCGAGGTTCTGCAACGCTTCAACAAGGCATATCCCCGGATGCGGGTGCAGCTTTTGTCGATGGGGACAATCAACCTCAAGGCCGCGTTTGAGCGGGGAGAGGTCGACGTGATCCTGACCACCGAAGAAGACGTGGACCGGGGCGGCGAGACCCTTCTGGAGCGTCCCATGGTCTGGGTTGGGGCCCAGGACGGACAGATCTGGAAGCAACGCCCGCTTCGTTTGGCATTGGAAGACGCCTGCATCTTTCGCGGCCCGGCCTTGTCCGCGCTGGATGCCGCCGGGGTGTCGTGGGAGATCGCGGTAGAGGCGGATTCGATTCGCACCGTCGAGGCCTCGGTCAGCGCCGATCTGGCCGTGCATGCGGTGATCGAGGGCACGGAATCGCCCTACACCACCATGATCCAGCACAACGGCGCCCTGCCAAGCTTGCCGCGTATTCGCATCAACATGTACCGCTCAGACCTGTCGCGGTCCGAGCCGGTGGACGCCTTGGTGGGGCTGATCCGGCAGGCCTATCACGCGATCTGAAGGAACGCGCAACGGCCCGGGTCTACCCGTCCCCCATCGTCACGACGACCTTGCCCGCCACGTTGCGGGACCGCAAAAGCTCCAACGCATCGGCAGCCTCGGCCAGGGGACGCGTCGCACCGATATGCGGCGACAGTTGCCCGGCTTCATACATGTCCATCAGCGCGCCAAGGCTCGCGGCCAACCGCTCGGGCGCCCATTTCAGGTAGCCGCCCCAGTAGAACCCAATCGCGTCGACGTTCTTGACCAACAGATGATTGGCGGGGATTTGCGGAACGTCGCCGCTGGCAAACCCGATCACAATGATCCGCCCACCGGGGTTCGTGGCGCGCATCGCCGCCTTGAATCCGTCGCCGCCAACCGCGTCATAGACCACATCCGCGCCGCCAAGCGCCTTTACCTCGGCGCGCAGGTCTACCGTGTCGCTATCCAGCACATGGGGCGCGCCCGCTGCCTTGGCGACGGCCAGCTTGTCGGCCCCGCGCGCAACGGCGATCACCTCGGCCCCCATCGCGGCGCCCAATTCAACAGCCGTCAGTCCGACACCGCCCGCAGCCCCCAGGACCAACAAGCGCTCGCCCTTCTGCAAGCGCGCGCGGTCCGTCAGGGCCAGGTGAGAGGTTCCGTAGGCAACAATGAACCCCGCCGCTTCCTCAAACGGCATCGTGTCGGGGATCTCCACGCAGCGCGCGGCCGAGAAAACGCCCGCCTCCGCCATTCCGCCTGCGCCCTCGAACACGGCAACGCGGGTGCCAATGGCGGGTGACGTGACGCCGTCGCCCAACGCTTCCACCACGCCGGCAATCTCCATACCCAAGGTGAAGGGCAGGGCGGGAATGTCCTGATAGGTGCCTTTCACGATCAAAAGATCGCCAAAGTTGACGCCGCAGGCATGGATGCGGATGCGCACCTGGCCGGGCCCGGGCGTGGGGTCGGCCACGTCCTCAACCTTCGGGGGCACCCCGTGTTCGCGTACCACAAATGCGCGCATGTCCGCCTCCTGTCGCAGAGAATGTCCCATGGTCCTAACGGGTTGTGTGCCGCGCCGCCAGATGCCTGCACTTTTTCACACAACCTGCCATTGAACTGCTATGGTCCCGTACTACCCTAAGCTACGTAAGACGGCGTGATCCTCAGACAATCGCGCTTTGAACCGACGGCCCCAGAAGCAACGATCATCGCCCTTTTGAAAGGGAGGCGCCCATGACACACCCCGTGGACGTACATGTTGGCAAACGCATCCGTCATCGTCGGTGGATGGTCGGTCGGACCCAGCAACAACTGGCTGAAAGCGTCGGTATCAAGTTCCAACAGATCCAGAAGTATGAGACCGGGATGAACCGCGTCTCGGCCTCGCGCCTGTGGGATATCGGCGAGGCGCTGGAGGTGCCGGTGGCCTATTTCTTCGAGGGTATGGGTCAAGAGGAAGAAGCCGCTGAAAGCGCCCCCGGAACGGCCTTGCCCGGCGATCTTCTGGCAGACCGTGAAGCGCTGGAACTGGTCCGCTCGTATTACGCGATCCCTGAAAACCAGCGCCGTCGCCTGTTCGATCTGGCGCGGGTACTTTCGGACGCCGCCGCCTGAGCCTCCGCGCACTTCACGCCCTTGACGCGCGCGCGCGCGGCGTGTCACGCCCGATCCGGAATGGATCGGGAGGGGCCGTGATGGTGGATCAAGAAGCGTTGATGGACACGGCCCACGCCATGGCAGACGCCGCCCGCGCGGCGATCTTGCCGCATTTCCGGCAAGCGGCCTTGGGGACGACCTCCAAAGAAGCGGACAGCTATGACCCCGTGACCGTCGCTGACCGCGCGTCAGAGGCGGCGATGCGGGCGATTTTGGCCGAACGACGCCCCGACGACGCGATTTTGGGCGAGGAAGAGGGCGCGCAGCCGGGCACCAGTGGCCTGACCTGGGTGCTGGACCCCATCGATGGCACGCGCGGCTTCGTCTCTGGCACGCCGACCTGGGGCGTGTTGATCGCGCTCTGCACCGCCGACGGCCCCGTCTACAGTATCATCGACCAACCCTACATCGGCGAGCGGTTTGAGGGCGGCTTTGGACGCGCGCAGGTTTCGGGGCCACTTGGGCAGAAGCCTTTGGCTGTGTCCCCGGCGACGTCACTGGCCGAGGCCACTTTGTTCACCACGTTCCCCGAGGTGGGCTCCGCAGCCGAGCGGCTGGCGTTCGATGCCGTGCGCGACCGCGTGCAACTCACCCGTTATGGCTGCGATTGCTATGCCTACGCCCTGCTGGCAGCGGGTCAGATCGATCTGGTGATTGAAGCGGGTTTGCAAAGCTATGATATCGCGGCGCCGGTGGGGCTGATCCAGGCAGCGGGCGGCGTCATCACCGATTGGGAAGGCGGGTCGGTCCACGAGGGGGGGCGCGTCATCGCGGCGGCCTCGGCCGCGTTGCACGCGGAGGCGATGGCTTTGGTAAGAGAGGCTCTGGATGGCTGATCTGGTCCTGCGCAATGTCTCCCATTGCCTGACGATGGATGACGCGGGCACTGAGCTTAGCGATGTGGATATCCTTCTGCGGGATGGGCAGATTGTTGAGGTGGGGAAAGGGCTTGCGACGGGCGCGCCGTCGCTTGATTGCAGCGACTGCCTGGTGACGCCAGGCCTTGTGAACACCCATCACCACCTGTTCCAGACGCTCACCCGTGCAGTGCCCGGCGCGCAAGACGCCGCGCTCTTTGGCTGGCTGCAAACGCTCTACCCCATCTGGTCGCGGTTCACCCCGGACCATATGGAGACCTCGGCCGTGATCGGTCTGGCGGAACTGGCCCTGTCGGGCTGCACGACCTCTTCCGATCACATGTACCTGTTCCCCAACGGGTCCCGATTGGACGATTCCATCGCTGCCGCTGCGCAGGTGGGCCTGCGGTTCCACCCCACGCGCGGCGCAATGTCCATCGGCGTCTCGGACGGCGGCCTGCCGCCCGATGCGCTGGTCGAGGATGAGGCGGCGATCCTGGAGGACTGCCTGCGGGTGATCGACGCCTTCCACGATCCATCCCCGGCGTCGATGTGCCGGGTCGGCGTGGCCCCATGTTCGCCCTTTTCCGTCAGCCGCGAGCTGATGCGCGATGCCGCGATCCTGGCCCGCGACAAGGGCGTGATGCTGCATACCCATCTGGCCGAGAATGACGAGGACATCGCCTATTCCCTGGAAAAGTTCGGCTGCCGCCCCGGGCAATACGCCGAGGACCTGGGCTGGACCGGCGACGATGTCTGGCACGCCCATTGCGTGAAGCTGGACGGGGCGGAGATTGATCTGTTCGCACGTTCCGGCACCGGGGTCGCCCATTGTCCCTGCTCCAACTGCCGCCTCGCGTCGGGCATCGCACCGGTCCGCGCGATGCGGGATGCGGGGGTGAAGCTCGGTTTGGGCGTCGATGGATCAGCCTCGAATGACGCGGGATCGTTGATTGACGAGGCCCGCCAGACGCTTCTGTTACAGCGGGTCGCCCGTGGACCCGATGCCATGTCTGCTCGCGAGGCGTTGCGCATTGCCACGCGAGGCGGGGCGCAGGTCTTGGGACGCGGGGCAGAGCTTGGGCAGATCGCACCGGGGTTCCGCGCGGACCTGGCGATCTGGGACATGTCGGGGGTGGAGACGGCGGGCAGTTGGGACCCTGCCGCATTGCTCTTGGCTGGCCCGCGCCGGGTGCGGGACCTCATCGTGGAGGGCCGAATTGTGGTCCGGGACGGTCGGATGGCATCGCTGGATCTGGCGCCGCACATCGCGCGCCAACGCGACCTTGCGCGGGGACTTGCTGAGGCAGGCTGATTGCCTTTTTGCGATCATGGGAGGTTGGAGTACCTTTACTCGCCTGGGATGCTTCCATTTTCCCAATCTATTCAATTTATATCCACAGTCTTATCCACAACCCAAATCCCGCGCGATCTGCCCCACTTGAAGCGGCGGCCCGGCTCAGGCATGCTCTCGCACATCGAGCAAAAACCAAAAAGGATCGGGACCATGAAGTTCCATCTTGCAAGTGGGCTCTTGGCCCTGTCCCTGGCGCTGGCGGCCTGTTCTCCGACCGGCGTAGGCGGCGTCCAACGCCTCAGCCTTGGCGAAAGTGTCGACATCGCCGCGGTGGGCACGCGCCTGTCGGCCCTGCGGGCACAGCAAGGCTTGGCCCGGCCCCTCGGCCATTCCGCCGCGTTGCAGGCGGCCGCCCAGGCCCATGTCGATGACATGGCCCAATCAGGCAACCTGTCCCACACCGGATCGAACGGATCGACCTTGACGTCGCGCGTGCGCGCATCCGGATATTCGGCGTGCTTCGCAGCCGAAAACATCGCCGCTGGCCAAGCCAACACGGCAGAGGTGTTTGAGGATTGGATGGGCTCCAGCGGCCATCGCCGTAACATCTTGGCGGTGGAGGCCACGCAGTTCGGCTTCGCGCGCGCCGGCGGCTACTCCGTCCTCGTCCTTGGGCGCAGTTGCTGAAGGAGCGTGCGGGATTGGCTGATGCCGATGCCCGCCAGGATCAGCCCGAGCGCCCAGAAAAGCTGCGGCGGTAGGGACTCGCCCATCAAGGTGACGCCCAAAAGGACCGCCCAGACCGGGATCATGTAGCTGGTGAACGACATGAACAGCGACCCTGCCGTGGTGATCACGCGCACCCGCAGGATCGCCGCCAATGCCGTGGGGAAAATGGCCGTATAGAGTAGCGCCCAAGCGGCAGAGGCTTGGGTGACGTGCGGCGGCCCGTCGATGACCCAGGCCAGGGGCACCATCGCCACCGCACCCATCAAAAGCGTCGCCCCGGCAAAGGCCACGGGCGGCATTTTCGGTGCGCGCCGGGTCATAATAGAGCCCGCCGCATAGCAGGCCGCGCCGCCGATGCAGGCCAGACGCCCCGTCAGCGTCCCGTCCTCCAGCGCGCCGGGACCAACCAGCAGAACCAAGCCGATAAAGCCCAAGCAGACGCCGATGATCCGCCGCGGGCCGATCCCTTCCTCACGCGAAAAGATCGCCACCAGCGGCAGCACCATCAGCGGGATGGCCCCCATCGCGACGCCCGCAAAGGCCGAGGGCACATAGGTCAGCCCCCAGGCCAGCAGCGTCATCGGCAGCGCATAGGCGCCGACCCCGATCACGGTCGAGAACCCCCAGGCCCGCGCGCCCCTGATGGTCCCTAGGCCTTGCCCCATGAGCGCCCCAAGCGGAAGCAGAAACGCCGCCGCCACCGCCAGCCGCCCGGCGGCCACCCACCAGATGCTGATCCCTTCAAGCGCCAGCGACGTGCCCATGAACACGGTGCCCCAGATCACCCCGAGGCTGATGATCAGCAGCCAATTCGTCAGGCCGGGGCTGGTGGGGGAGGCGGCGGTCATGGGCGTTCCATGACCGGGGGGCTGAAAAAATCATTCATGCCCCATGACTTGGCCCGCTCAAGGCGGAGCGTCAACCACGGGCGATGATCTAGCCGATACTACAGTAGATCTCGGTCCGCAGATCCTCGGGCGCGGTGTCACCGGGATCGTCGACGTAGATCTCCCAGACCGGCATCGTGCCGGGGATGCCTTCGGTCTCCATGTGATCCCAAAGCGCTTTGTGGGTCAGGTTCATGGTGTCATAGGCGCCCTTGTGGATGACATGCATGACGTCGCCTTCGGCAAGGGTGTCAGATTTGATCGCGCCCGAGGCTTTGGCGGCATCCTCCGCCGAGACGATCACGCCGCCCCTGAAGCGCAGGATTTTCGGGTCCATCCCGGTGTAGACCGACATTGGCATGGATAGGGGCGTGATGGCTGCCTGCCCGACGAAGCCAAAGACCTCCCCGAAGGCCGATCCCATGGCCTCCGCGATTTCGGGGCCGTAGGGGCATTCGCGGTCCACGTAGATGTAGGATTGGGCGGGCAGGGTTTTGCGGGTGAAGTCCATGGCGTTGCTCCTTTTGCGCCGCCCATTCTACCCTAGATTGAACGAAAAAGGCAGGCCGCGATGGGCCTGCCTTCCGCTTAGCGCTTGAGAGGGCGCTTAGTTCTTGGCTTTGTCGACCATCTTCCCGGCAGAGATCCAAGGCATCATGCCGCGCAGGGTCTCACCCACTTGCTCGATCTGATGCTCGTCGTTCAGGCGGCGGGTGCCTTTGAAGTAGGGCTGACCCGCGGCGTTTTCCTGCATGAAGTCCCGCACAAACGCGCCGGTCTGGATGTCGCGCAGAACCGCTTTCATCCGCGCCTTGGTCTCGTCGTAGGGCAGGATGCGGGGGCCGGAGACATACTCGCCGTACTCGGCGGTGTTGGAGATCGAGTAGTTCATGTTCGCAATGCCGCCCTCGTAGATCAGGTCCACGATCAGCTTCACCTCGTGCAGGCACTCGAAGTAGGCCATCTCTGGCGCGTAACCGGCTTCCACCAGCGTCTCAAAGCCCATGCGGATCAGCTCAACGAGGCCACCACACAGAACCGCCTGCTCCCCGAACAGGTCGGTTTCGCATTCCTCACGGAAGTTCGTCTCGATGATGCCCGAGCGGCCGCCGCCGATGGCGGAGCAATAGGACAGGCCGATTTCCAAAGCCTTGCCCGACGCGTCGTTGTGGACCGCCACCAGGCAGGGCACGCCGCCACCTTTGGTGTATTCGCCGCGCACCGTGTGGCCGGGGCCCTTGGGTGCCATCATGATGACGTCGACCTTGTCGGAGGCCTCGATCAGGCCGAAGTGCACGTTGAGGCCGTGGGCAAAGGCAATCGCCGCGCCGTCGCGGATGTTGTCCTTGACGTACTTCTTGTAAGTTTCGGCCTGCAGTTCATCGGGCATGGTGAACATGATCAGGTCGGCCCAGGCCGCGGCCTCGGCGATTTCCATGACCTGCAGGCCTTCGCCCTCGGCCTTCGCCTTCGACGCAGAGCCCTCGCGCAGGGCGACGACGACGTTCTTGGCACCGCTGTCACGCAGGTTCAGCGCGTGGGCGTGGCCCTGGCTGCCATAGCCCAAAATCGCCACTTTCATGTCCTTGATCAGGTTCACATCGCAATCGCGATCGTAGTAAACGCGCATGTCTTTCTCCCTTCGAATTGAATTCTGACCGCTGTGTAGGCCAGCCACCGTGAGATTTCGCCGTTTACTTCGGAGAAATTTCGCCTCTATATGAGAATTTCATGCGTCATTATCCGTTGGGGTAAATATACATGCTCGACGACACTGACAGGCGCATCCTTCGCCACCTTCAGGCCGACCCCTCGCAAGCCATCGGTGACCTGGCCGAGGCCGCCCGCGTGCCGCTGGCGAGCACCTACAAGCGCCTCGAACGCCTCCAGGCCAGCGGCGTTCTGCGCGGCCAGCGCGCTGTGATTGACTGGCGCGCCCTTGGGTTTGAAGTGGAGGTCTCGCTGCGCATCACTTTGGACAAAACCAACCCCCGCGCCTTCGATGAATTCCTCGCCGCCGCCCGCGAGGTGCCCGAAGTCATCGAGATCCAGACCTTCCTCGGTCGCGTTGACGCGCGCCTCAAGGTCATCGCCCGTGACCTCGCCGCCTACCAGCAGGTCTACCGCAACGCCATCCTGACGCTGCCCCATATGGCCGATATCGAGGCGCTGATGCAGGTCGCCACGATCAAAAACTCCACGAGCTACCCGCTGTGACCGAGCTTGACGCCAAAGACCACGCGATCCTCAAACTCCTGTCCCAGGATGCGACGCTGAAGGCCTCCGAGATAGGCCGCCGCGTGGACCTCAGCCAACCCGCGGCTTGGCGCCGGATCAGACGGCTGACGGAGGCGGGGATCATCGCGGGCCGCCGCCTCGACCTAGACGCCGCGGCATTGGGCTTTGGCGTGACCGTCTTTCTGGGCGTCAAACTCGCCACCAAATCCCGCGTCAGCTTGGAGGATTTCGAACGCGCCATCACCGCCATCCCCGAGGTGCAAACGGTCGAACATGTCCTCGGCCTCTACGACTACCGCCTGCGCGTCGTCGCCCGCGATCTAGCGGATTTCGAACGGGTCCTGCGCCGCCGGATCATGACACTGCCAAGCGTCGGAAATGTAGAGGCCAACGTGCTTTTGTCCGAGGAACAACGCCCCGGCCCGCTATAACCTTGGCTTGAAGCGCCCGCACCCGCGCCTTAACCAGACGGCAGCAAGAGGAAACATGCCATGAACGCTTTGCTCGACACCATCGATCCCGACGGCCTGCTGGAATATTCGGTCGTCTTTACCGACCGCTCCCTCAACCACATGTCCGCCAGTTTCCGCGCGGTGATGACCGACGTCTCGTCGATGTTGAAAGAGGTCTATGCCGCCGACCACGTGGCCCTTGTGCCCGGCGGCGGTTCCTTCGGTATGGAGGCTGTCGCGCGTCAGTTCGCCCAAAACGAAGACGTGCTTGTGGTGCGCAACGGCTGGTTCTCCTTCCGCTGGTCGCAGATCCTCGACGCGGGCGGGTTTGCGGGCGATGTGACGGTCATGAAAGCGCGGCCCCAGGGCAACGCGTCGCAATCCCCCTATGCGCCCGCGCCGATCGACGAGGTCACCGCCAAGATCCGCGACGCCAAGCCCGGCATCGTTTTCGCCCCCCATGTGGAGACCTCCGCCGGCGTGATCCTGCCCGACGCCTATATCAAGGCTTTATCCGAGGCCGCCCACGAGGTTGGCGCGCTGATGGTCCTCGACTGCATCGCGTCCGGCTGCGCCTGGGTCGACATGAAGGATACCGGCGTCGATGTGCTGATCTCCGCCCCGCAAAAGGGCTGGTCTGCGCAACCCTGCGCGGGTCTGGTGATGATGTCGGACCGCGCCGTCGCGCGGATGGAGGAAACCACTTCGAACTCCTTCGCGGGCGACCTGAAGGCCTGGCACAAGATCATGCTGGCCTATGAGAACGGCGGCCACGCCTACCTCGCCACGATGCCCACCGACGCGCTCCGCGTGTTCCGCGACACAATGCTGGAGACCCGCGATTATGGGTTCGAGAAGCTCAAGGACGCCCAATGGGCGCTCGGTAATGGCGTCCGTGCGATGCTCAAGGCAAAAGGCGTGCAATCGGTCGCTGCCGAGGGCTTCGGTGCGCCCGGCGTTGTCGTGTCCTACACCACGGATCCAGAGATCAAATCCGGCGCCAAATTCGCTGCCCTCGGCATGCAGATCGCGGCGGGCGTGCCCCTGCAGGTGGACGAGCCCGCCGATTTCATGACCTTCCGCCTGGGCCTCTTCGGGCTCGACAAACTCTATGACGTCGACGCGGCGCTGTCGCGCCTGCAAGGTCCGATTGACGAGGTCTTCGGCTAGGGCCTACCCCGTGGCCCCCAGGCCCGCCCGCATCAAAACGCGGCGGACGGGGGCGACGGAATAAAGCCCATTCAGCGCCCGCAACCGCATGTCGCGAAGCCCCTGCGCGTCGGCCATGGAGGCGCGGTTGAGCGCGTCCACACCCGTGACCCGCGCCTTGATTTCAAGGTGGCGGGCGCGGGCATAGCGCTCCAGCCCCGCTGCGGCGCCGGGGTCCTGTGGGTGTTTGGAGGTGATCTCCAAAAGGGTTGCGATGTCGGCAAGGCTCATGTTCAGCCCCTGCGCGCCGATGGGCGGGACCACATGGGCGGCCTCTGCAACCAACGCGGTGCGCTCACCGACCATACGCTCGGCGATCTGGCTGATGATCGGCCACACGGTACGGCGCGAGGCCAGGGTCAAGGGACCGTAGAGGCCGGCGGAACGTTCCGTCATTTCCGCCTCGAACGCGGGTTCAGGCAAGGCGGCCAGCCGCGCAATCTCGGGTCCGCGATCCATCCAGACAATCGCGGAACAGGGCTTTCCCTCGTGATCCGGCAAGGGCACCAGCGTGAACGGCCCCCCGGTGCGATGCACCTCGGTCGAAATGTTGTCGTGCGGCGCGGCGTGGGTCACAGCGAAGGCCAGCGCCTTCTGGCCATAGCGCGTGGTGGTGACGGGAATACCGACCGCCTCGCGCACCGGAGAGGCGCGGCCATCGGCAGCGATGATCAGTTTGGCGCGCAGGCGCTGGCCGTCGGTTAATGTCACGCGGGCCTCTTTCTGGCGGGTCAGGACGTGCGCCGTGCCGGTGCCGGGAAGAAAGGTGGCGCCGGGAAGCGTGGCGATGTGGGCCACCATTTCGCGGCGCAACAGCCAGTTGGGCAGGTTCCAGCCAAACGGCAGGTCCGAGATGTCGGCGGCGTTGAAGTCGTGCGAGGCCCGCGGCTCGGGCAAATCGCCGCCCGCATCGACGATGCGCATGACCTGCAACGGCGTGGCATGGGGCGCGAAGGCAGGCCAGAGGCCGATCTTGGCGAGAAACGCCTGGGCCGGTTGCAGGAACGCGGTGGTGCGCAGATCGGCGCCCGCCACGTCACGCGCGGTGATCGGCGGGGCGGGATCGGCGCAGACCACGGAAGATCCGGCCTGGGCAAAGGCGATTGTGGCCGCCAGGCCCGCGACGCCGCCGCCGGAGACGAAAATATCGGTGTCTTGAACGTCAGTCATGGGAGAGATGTATGTCGCGCCAGGCCAGGGGGAAAGCGACGTTCTGTCTCGGGGCAGATGTTGCAGGGGCGATGGACGCGGCCCCGCCCACCCACCCGCCGCGCCCATCGCCCCGCGCGCACGTGGCCAGCGGCCATCAGAGCGGCAGGCGTTGCAGGAACTGCGTCAGATCTTGCGTGCCGTGGTGGATGTGGTCGTCCTGCGCAGGCTCGGGTGCCACATGCACCGTGGTGAGGCCCAGGGCATTGGGGACGCGCAGGTTGCGGGCCTCATCCTCGAACATCGCCGCGCGGGTCGGGGTAAGGGCCTCCTTGCCAAAGACCGTGTGGAAGGCCTCGGCGGAGGGTTTGGGGTGATAATCGGCGTGTTCCACGCCGTAGATTGCGTCGAATAGCCCGCTGAGCCCGCGCGCCGCTGTCACGGCCTCGGCATAGGGCGCGGTGCCGTTGGTGTAGATGATCTTGCGACCGGGCAGCGCCTTGATCGCGGCTGCAAGATCCGGGTCCGGCGAAAGAACCGTGAAATCAATATCATGAACGGCGACAAGGTAGGGGTCGGGGTCAATATCGTGGTGCACCATGAGGCCTGCCAGCGTGGTGCCGTGCTCGGTGTAATAGTCGTGGCGCAGCGCGTCAGCCTCGGCCTGGGACACGCCGAGCATGTCGCGCACATAGGCCGCCATCTTCGCATTCACCTGCGGAAACAACGCCATCTGCGGCGGGTAAAGCGTGTTGTCGAGGTCGAACACCCAGGTTTCTATGTCAGTCAGTTGAGCCATAGGTGTGGGGTATGACGCCTCGTGCAGACGCGCAATCCCCTAGAGACGCCCCTAGACAGGCCCCGGGCCGCCCCTTAGCGTCCATGTCCTTGTTAAGGGGACGATTTCGCGATGACGGATGTGGCGCAAAAAGACGCTTATGCAATGATCCTGGAGGCCATCGACGGCGGCGTCTATCGCCCCGGGTCCCGACTGGTAGAGAGTGAACTGGCCGACAGGTTCGGCGTCAGCCGCACGCCGATCCGCGAGGCGTTGCAGCGGCTGGAGACGCAATCGCTTCTGACGCGCGACGGGCGGTCGTTGATCGTGGCCTCGCTCGATCATGCGCAGATGGCTGAGCTTTACGCTGTGCGTCAGGAGCTAGAGGGCCTTGCCGCGCGGCTGGCCGCTCAGCACGCAGCCACCGAAGAGATCGCCGTGCTCCACGATATGGTGGCGCAGGACCGCGCCCTTCTGGGCGACCCCGAAGCGCTCGCACGCGCCAACCGACGTTTCCATCACCAGATCCACCTGGCCTCCCACAACCGTTTCCTGGTCCAGCAGCTGGACCTTGTCTATCGCTCCATGGCGCTGATGGCACGCACGTCGCTGGCGGCGGCGGGGCGGGGTGAGGACGCGATGGCCGAACATGCGGCGATCGTCGATGCGATTGCCGCGCGCGACGGCGACCGGGCGGCCGACGCCTTGAAGTCGCATCTTTCGACGGCCTTCAAGGTGCGACTGCGCGAAGAAGCGCAGCGAAGCTAGTCCTCCCGCTCGATCTGGGCTGCGCCATAGCGGCCATGGGCGGTCTTGGCCCAGAAGAACGGCTTTGCCATCAGCTCGAACAATCCGATCCAGGCGGCGATGGTGCCGAACAGATAATAGGGCTCCACCAGTGGCGAGATCGGGCGCAAATGGCGCAGGTGCTTGGCGCGACAGGCGTAAAGCGAAATGGCGATGGACCCGAAGAGCCCGGTCAACATGACCATCGCCAGAAGCCCATAGGCGAAAGGCGACATCACCGTGTCGAGGGGGTGCCAGACACCGAAGGGCTTGAGCATGAAGCTCCACAGCAACGGGGCAGTCAGAAAGCCGAGGACAGCGCCGCCGAACTGGATCTGCAACCAGAAAAAGCGCCAGGCGCCCAACTCATTCAGCAAGACCCGGGGGCGGCGCATCGCAGCGCCCCAGGTCATCAGATACCCCTTCAACCACCGCGAGCGTTGTTTGATCCAGGGCAGCGCGGCGGCGTTCGCCTCTTCAAAGGTCGTGGTTTCGACAATCTCGGTCTGGTACCCGGCGCGGGCCAGCCGAAGGCCCAATTCGGCGTCCTCGGTCACGTTGTGGGCGTCCCAGGCGCCGACGGCCTCCAACACGTTGCGGCGCAGGAAAAGGGTTGTGCCACCCAGCGGCACCACAAGGCCCATGCGCTGCACTCCCGGCAGAAGCACGCGAAACCACGCCGCATATTCCACGGTGAACATGCGGCTCAGCCAATTATGGCGGGCGTTGTAATAATCGAGCCGCCCCTGCAGGCAGGCGACGTCGGGCGGGACCTCGGAAAAGCGTTGGACGACGCGGTGGATCTGGTCCGGTTCAGGCCTGTCCTCGGCATCATAGATGCCGACAATGTCGCCGCGCGCGTAGTTCAGCACGTAGTTGAGCGCGCGCGGTTTGGTCTGCGGGCTGCCCGTGGGCACGATCACCGCGCGCATCCAGGGCGGCAAGCTACCTGCTTGCAGGGCCTCTAGGGTGAGGGGGTCAGCCTCTTCCACCGCGAGGATCAGGTCCAGCCGCTCGCGTGGGTAGTCGATCCGGCGCAGGCGATCCACCAGCGCGCCCGCGACCTCGGGCTCGCGAAAGAGCGGCACGATGATCGAGACGGTGGGCTTATGCAGAATGTGCGCCTCTGCCCTGGGGTCTGGCGGCGGCTCTGCCGCGCCGCGCAGGGATTGCGCGAAGGCCGCGAACTTCAGGATGCAGTTTGCGGTGAACACCACAATCGCGATTCCAAACAAGGCCTTGGCCAGCACGATGGGGGCCAAGAGCGCCGTGAACAACGCGATCACGGCGACGGCGATGATGCAGCGGCCCAAGGCGCCGCCGCGCCATGACCTGCAGGAGTGGCGTTCGGGGGCCCGGCCTTCAGCTTCGCGGGCCAGATCCGCGCCGTAGAGCCTGCGGTGCGCCTCGGTAATCTGATTGCGCGACGCCAGAACCGTCACGATGCGCTGGCCGTCAGGCAATAGTGCGCGCAGGGCCTGGCAGCGGTCGGGCCGCGCGGTCGCAATCACGAGGGCCGATCCCGCGCGCTTCCAGATCACCGCCTCTGCCGTGATAGCGGCGCGGGCGGGCAAAAGCGGGGCCAGGGACACGTCAGGCCGGTCGCTTGAAAGATCGGCAATCCCGACGCTGTAGATCTGTGCCAGCGCAGACAGAAGCTCTGCCTCGCTGACCGCGCCCCGCGTGGTCAGGACCTGCCCCAAAGACAAAGGCGTCCCGCGCAGGGCCTTTTCCGCGTCCCGCATCTGCGGTGCCGTGACGAGGCCGCGCATCAGCAACAAGCGGCTCAGTTCCTTGGCTTCATTCCGGGGCGGTTTTGACGGGGCGTCGACAACATGCGGCCGCGCCGACGGCGCGCCCGGCTCCAAAGGCTCGGTCGTGGGGGCCCACTCGGGCCGGGTGACGTGCGGAGGGTCCCCGTCCACGTGTTACAATTCCTTCCGTCTGCCCTTCCAGGCGGGCGCAAAACGCGCCCCCTCAGCTTTCGACGGAACAGGTTAAGAAATCGTAAACGGGCGGCGCAACGCGGTGGCCGAGGGTGCTTAAGCGGTTGTTTTTGTGCGCTGCTTCACGGCGTCCGCAAAACGCTCGAACAGGTAGAAGCTGTCCTGCGGGCCGGGGCTGGCCTCGGGGTGGTGTTGGACCGAAAAGATCGGTTTTCCCTCGACCGCGATGCCACAGTTGGAGCCGTCAAACAGGCTGACGTGAGTTTCCGTCACGCCGGCGGGCAGGCTTTGGCTATCGACCGTGAAGCCGTGGTTCATCGAGGTGATCTCGACCTTGCCCGTGGTCTGATCCTTGACCGGATGGTTGGCGCCATGGTGGCCGTGGTTCATCTTCACGGTCTTTGCGCCAAGCGCCAGGGCCAGCATCTGGTGGCCGAGGCAGATGCCGAAGACAGGGATCTCGGCCTCCAGAACGCCCTTGATCATAGGCACGGCGTATTCGCCGGTGGCTGCAGGGTCACCCGGGCCGTTGGACAGGAAAACCCCGTCAGGCGACTGGGCCAAAACCTCTTCCGCGGTGGTCGTCGCGGGCATGACCGTGACGTCCATGCCCGCGCTGGCGAGGCACCGCAGGATGTTGCGTTTCGCGCCGTAATCCAAGGCCACGACCTTGGGGGCGGGACCTTCGCGCCGGGTGTAGCCCTCGGGCCAGGCCCACCGCATCTCATCCCAGCGGTAGGACTGGGCGCAGGTGACGTCCTTGGCCAGGTCCACGCCCTCCAACCCGTTGAACTCGCGAGCGGCCTTCACCATCGCCTCGATATCGAAGTTGCCCTCGGGGTCATGGGCCAGCGCCACGTGGGGCGCGCCCTGCTGGCGGATTTCGCGCGTCAGCCGCCGCGTGTCGATGCCGCCGATGCCGACCCGGCCCGTGCGCGCCAGCCAATCCACCAGATGCGCCTGGGCGCGCCAGTTCGACGGCTCGGTCACGTCCCACTTCACCACCATCCCCTCGGCCACCGGATCTGCCGTCTCGTCGTCGTCGGTGTTGGTGCCGGTGTTGCCGATGTGGGGGAAGGTGAAGGTCACGATCTGGCCTGCGTAGGACGGGTCAGTCATGATCTCTTGATAGCCGGTCATCGCCGTGTTGAAGCACAGCTCGGCCACGCGCATGCCCGTCGCGCCAAATCCTTTTCCGTAGAAGATGGTGCCATCGGCGAGGACGAGGCAGGCGGTGGGGTGATCTGACATGGGGACGGCTCCGGGTTGAGGCAGGGACGGGCGCGTGGGCAAACTTTTGGTGGTGTAGGGGGGGGCGGTCCCGCGGTCAAGCTACACCTTGTTGCAAACCCGCTGATCGCTTACCTAGGCCGCTTGAACCATTCAAACATGGGGTGCGACCATGGGCTTGCGAACGAAAATCACCGAAGGCATCAAAGGCGCGATGCGCGAGAAGGATACCGTGCGTCTGTCGACGCTGCGGCTGATCAATGCTGCCGTGAAAGACCAGGATATCGCCGCCCGGGCCAAGGGCAACGCCGACGGCGTGGACGAGGCTGAAGTCCTCGCGATCATGGCCAAGATGGTCAAGCAGCGCCAGGAAAGCGCGCGCGTCTATGAAGAGGGCGGGCGCCTGGAGTTGGCCGAGCAGGAGCAGGCGGAAATCGCCGTCATCGAAGAGTTCCTTCCCCGCCAGCTGTCCGAGGAGGAGGTCGCCAAGGCCGTCGACGCGGCGATTGCCGAGGCGGGTGCGAGCAGCATCCGCGATATGGGCCGGGTGATGGGCGCGCTGAAGGGCAAATATGCAGGCCGGATGGATTTCGGCACCGTCGGGCCGCTGGTGAAAGATCGACTGGGCTGAATCTGCTATGATCGGGGGGTGCTCAAGCTTGAGCACCCTACTCAACCTGTTGATAAAAAAGCACATTCCCTTTTTTGTTAAGGGTTTGTTAACCTACCCACCCGCGCCCTCTGCCTACCTCACACCCTGAGATTACGGTCCAGCAAGCGCTTCAACTCAACCCGCTCGGGCGGCGTCAGGAAGGCGCCCAATTCCACCTCGCGCGGGCCGCCCTGCAGCGTCAGGTAATTCGGCACTGGCCCGCCCTTGTCGTGCAGCACCATGCGCACCCAATAGGGGTTGGCCTCCCAATCCTTGGGCGCGCGCTTGCGCTCGTGGCGCTCCACCCGGATCAGATCGTCCCAGATCATCACGTCCTCGTAAAGATCCATGTCCCGCCACGACCGCCGCAGCGCCGCCCAGACCCCCCAGATCGCGGCCACCAGAAACGGCAAAAGCGCCCAGAACACCGACGTTCCCAGGATCGAGAACAGCGGCAGCGAGATCAGACCCGCCGTGACCGCAATAAACCACACGAAGCCCTCCGGCGTGAGGGATTTATACGGCGTCAAACGCAGCGACAGGCGCGGCGTGCCACGTGGGGTGGTAAAGGGATCGGCTTGGGTTATCGGCATCGGGCGTCTCGGAACTTTCTCATCCTGCAGGATAAAGCGCTGCACCCATCCGACAAGGGACGGACCGCCGCAGAGGGTGGCCGTAGCGCCAATCCCTTGCCAAAAGGGCTCCCCTTCATCTTGCCAGGGAAACTCTGGGGGGGAATGTGACCTTTTTCTTTGGAAAAGTCGCAGGGGGGGCTAGCCCCCCACTTGGTCGACGCCGTCAGGCGGCGACATCCCTGCGGCGGCACAAGGCGCGCCCTCAGCCGACCTGCTGGTGTACCTCGATCACATTGCCCTCGGGGTCGTGGAAAAACACCTGATGCCATTCCGCCGCGAAGGCGGTGCCATAGTCAGAATAGGGGATGCCGCGGGCGTCGAGCAGGGCCAGGAAGGCGGCGATGTCGTCGGTGCGAAAGGCGATGTGGCCCCGGTCTACGGGGTTGATCGTTTTGCCGTTGCGGAAGGCGACGTTCAGATCACGCTCGGCCAGATGCATCTGCATCGCGCCATCGGTCGCGAAGCGGATCTTGCCGTTGAACCCTGCGTCCTCCGTGGCCTCTGTGCGGGGGAAGTTCTCAGAGGGAATATCCGCCAGCCCCAGCACATCGGTGTAGAAGTCATGCATCCCGTCCACGTCCTTCGAGACGAAGTTGATGTGGTGAAATTCCAGTTTCATGGCGGCGAATTCCCGGCAGGTCTGCAATGGAAAAAGGGCGCCCGGTTGGGGCGCCCTTCGGAGATGTCGGGCGGTTAGTGGCCCGGCTGCTTGTCCCACATGTCGCGGGTCGGCAGCTCTTCAAACGTGTGCTCCGGCGGCGGGTTGGGCAGGGTCCACTCCAGCGTGTCCGCATGCTCGCCCCAATAGGCGGGCTCGGTCACGCGGGCACCGGCGCGCAGGGTGTAGAACACCACGCCGATGAAGAAGAGGAACGACGCGAAAGAGATGAACGCACCGATCGACGACACATAGTTCCAGAGCGCGAAGGCATCGGGGTAGTCGATATAGCGGCGCGGCATGCCCTGGCGGCCCAGGAAGTGCTGCGGGAAGAAGGTGATGTTGGTGCCGATGAAGAACACCCAGAAGTGCAGCTGGCCTGCCCATTCGGGGTATTGGCGGCCCGACATCTTGCCAATCCAGTAGTAGACCGCGGCGAAGATGCCGAAGACGGCGCCGAGGCTCATCACATAGTGGAAGTGCGCCACGACGTAGTAGGTGTCGTGATAGGCGCGGTCCACACCGGCCTGGGACAGGATGATGCCCGTCGTGCCGCCAAGCGTGAAGAGGAAGATGAAGCCGATGGCGAACATCATGGGCGTCTTGAAGCTGATGGATCCCATCCACATCGTCGCCACCCAGGAGAAAATCTTGATGCCCGTGGGCACCGCGATCACCATCGTGGCCACCATGAAGTAGGCCTGCTGCGTCAGCGTCATGCCCACCGTGTACATGTGGTGCGCCCAGACGACGAAGCCCAGACCACCGATCGCCACCAGCGCGTAGACCATCGGCAGGTAGCCGAAGATCGGCTTCTTGGAGAAGGTCGCCACGATGTGGGAGATCACGCCGAAGGCGGGCAGGATCACGATGTAGACCTCGGGGTGGCCGAAGAACCAGAAGATGTGCTGGAACAGGATCGGGTCACCGCCGCCCGCCGGGTCGAAGAAGGTCGTGCCGAAGTTCCGGTCCGTCAGCAGCATGGTGATGGCGCCTGCCAGAACGGGCAGGGACAACAGAAGCAGCCAGGCGGTCACGAACACCGACCAGGCAAAGAGCGGCACTTTGTGCAGCGTCATGCCCGGCGCGCGCATGTTGAGGAACGTGGTGATGAAGTTGATCGAGCCGAGGATCGATGAGGCGCCCGAGACGTGGACAGCAAAAATCGCGAAGTCCACGGCGCGGGAGGTCTCAACCCCCTGGGCCGAGATCGGCGGATAGAACGTCCACCCCGGGCCCGCGCCGCCGTCGATGAAGACCGAGCAGAAGGCGAGGCAGGTGCCTGCGACATACATCCAGTAGGACAGGTTGTTGAGGCGCGGGAACGCCATGTCCGGTGCGCCGATCATCAGCGGCATGAAGTAGTTGCCGAAGCCACCGAAAAGCGCGGGGATGACGACAAAGAACATCATTAGGACGCCGTGGCCCGTGATCATCACGTTCCACAGGTGCCCATCGGGGTTACCGTCGAGCTGGTCCATCGTGCCCAGGAGGGCCTGGGCCTCTGCCGGGTTGGCGGTGGCCAGCATGGTTTCAAAGCCAGCGACCACGTCGGCGCGCAAACCGCCCGTGATTTCAATGACATCGCCGCTTGCCGAGGCCAGGATATCGCCTTCCATCGTGGCAAGTTGATCCGCGAAGGCGTTGGTGCCGCCCCCGGCGGCGGCAAGCGCCTCGGACAGGCGGGCGAACATCGCGGTGACGCCGTCGGCGGAGCCCACGAAGGCGTCGTACATGTACTGAACGCCGGGCTCCATCAGCTCCATCCGCATGTAAACGGTGAAGGCCACCGAGATCAGACCGACGAGGCCTGCGGTGAACAAATAGAGGATGCCGATGTCTTTGTGGTTGGTCGACATGAACCAGCGGGTGAAGAACCCGCGGTCGTCGTGACCGTCATGCCCGGTAAGGGTGGCGTCTGCCATGGTCGTCTCCTGTTCGCGTCTTTGATGCGCGTCTTGATGCACGCACGACCCCGGAATCCGGCGCCGAAAATCTCTGTCCTGAAAGGGGTGTAGTGCGCCACGGGGCACAGAGCAACGCGACATCTCGCGCTGATGTGAGTTTCATGGTGGGTAAAATTGGCGCAGCTCCGGGGCGGCGGCGGGGTTGTGGCGATATAATGCATTCGGAGGGCGGGGAGGGCGTGTTGCGGGGCCGGGGCCATTTTCATGGCTCGAGCGATGGTGTAGCCGGGCTGCATCAATTTCTGTGATGCTATGGGTGCCGTATGATCAAAAGCTGCGTGACGTTGAAGCAGTTGGAGGCCTTTGCCTATGTCGTCGACACCGGGACCTTCCGGGCGGCGGCGACGGCGTTGGGCACAACGCAGCCCAACATCTCCGCGCGCATCGCGGTGCTGGAGAGCGTTCTGGACGTGACGCTGCTGTACCGCGATGCGGGCTCGGTCCGGTTGACGGCCAAGGGGCGGGCGCTGCTGGCGCAGACGCGGGAGGTTCTGCGCGCCGGAGAGGCGTTGATTGAGGCGGCCGGGCGCCAGGACATGATCGAGGAACGGCTGCGCCTGGGCGTGACGGAACTGGTCGCCTGCACCTGGTTGCAGGCGTTCCTGCGCGCGCTGAAACAGGAATACCCGAACCTGCGGGTTGAACTGACGGTCGATCTTTCCTCGCGCATCGACGAACAGCTGCAAGAGGGGGAGCTGGACCTCGCGATCCAGAACGGGCCGTTCAAATCCGAGCTGGAGGGCACGCGCGAGCTGGCGCGCGAGGCGTATGTCTGGGTCGCCAATGCCGCCACTGCTGCGACTCTTTCCAAGGGCGATAGCGTCGAGCGATTCTTTGCCGCCGCCGTCCTCACCCACGCGAAACACACCGATGCGGGGCGGGCGCTGCACGCGATGGCGGCGGAACGGGGGCTGGATACCGAGAGGATCGTGCATTCCAACGCGCTGTCGGCCTGCATTCCGATGGCGCGCGAGGGGCTTGGGATCGGACTGCTGCCCCGGTCGCTGGTGCAGGCCGAGATCACGTCGGGCGCTTTGCTGGTGCAACACTCGGACTGGCACATTGATCCGTTACGCTTTTTTGCCCGCTTTGATGCCGAGCGGACACCGCGGTTTGTGCGCCGCGCCTGCGAGATTGCCCATGACCTGAGGCCGCCCGAGCATAGAAAAAATTGATCAGGTCGAAAAACTAAAACGATTTGCGTTTTCCTCGCGCCTCCTCAACCGTTGCGGCGCGAGACGTTGAACGCCAAAAGCGCATCGCCGTTCGACATTCAGGGAAACAGAGGCTGATGATGAAATCTTCTTCGATCAGGATGGGCGTGGATATCGGTGGCACCTTCACCGATGTGGTGCTTGAAAAGCAGGGTGAGAGCTTTTCGACCAAGGTCCTAACCACTTACGCTGCCCCGGAAAACGCGATTATCGAGGGCATGCATCAGGTCTGCGCCAAGGCGGGGATCACGCCCGCCGCGATTGGGCAGATCATCCATGGCACGACGCTGGCGACCAACGCGCTGATCGAGCGGCGGGGGGCCAAGACCGCGCTGATCACGACCGAAGGTTTTCGCGATGTGATCGAGATGCGCACGGAATCTCGGTTCGAGCAGTATGATCTGAACCTGAACCTGCCCGACCCGCTGTTGCCGCGTCAGATGCGGTTCACGGTGAAAGGCCGGGTCGATGCCAACGGCGCAGTGCTGGTCGATATCGACCGGGCCGAGGTGGAAGCCGTGGTGGACCGGATCGCCGAGGCCGGGTTTGAAAGCGTCGCGGTGGGGCTGATCCACTCCTACCTCAACCCCGCCCATGAGGAGCTGGTGCGCGAGGTTCTGGCGGAAAAGCTGCCGGAGGTGTCGGTGTCGATTTCCTCCGAGGTGTCGCCGCAGATGCGCGAATATGAGCGGTTCAACACCGTCGTCGCCAACGCCTATATCAAGCCGCTGATGGCGTCTTATCTGGGCCGTCTGGAGGACCGTTTGAAGGCCGAAGGCGTGGCGTGTCGCATCTTCCTGATGCATTCGGGCGGGGGCATCATCTCGATCCAGAACGCGGCGGAGTTCCCGGTGCGGTTGGTGGAATCCGGCCCTGCAGGCGGTGCGGTTTTTGCCGCCCATATTGCGGGGCGCTATGGGCTCGACAAGGTGCTGTCGTTTGACATGGGCGGGACCACGGCGAAGATTTGCCTGATCAAGAACCAGACGCCCAAAACCTCTCGCGTGTTCGAGGTGGCGCGGACCTATCGGTTCAAGAAAGGCTCTGGCATGCCGATTTCGATCCCGGTGATCGATATGGTGGAGATTGGGGCCGGGGGTGGCAGCCTGGCGCATGTGGACGCGATGCGCCAGATCCGGGTGGGGCCGGAAAGCGCGGGGTCCGAGCCCGGGCCTGCGTGTTACGGGCGAGGTGGTGCGCGGCCTGCTGTGACCGATGCGGATCTGGTCCTGGGCAAGTTGGACCCTGACAATTTCGCCGGCGGCTCGATTGCCCTGGACGCCGCCGCATCCTCTTCCGTCCTGACGGACGTCATCGCATCTGCGCTGGACATGGACGCGGTTGAGGCCGCGTTCGGCGTGGCCGAGGTGGTGGATGAGAACATGGCCAATGCCGCGCGGGTCCACGCGGTGGAGAACGGCGAGGACCTCAGCGAATACACGATGATCGCCTTTGGCGGCGCGGCGCCGCTGCACGCCGGGCGGCTCTGCGAGAAACTGGGGATCGCGCGGTGCCTTGTGCCGCCCGGCGCAGGCGTCGGCAGCGCCATCGGGTTCCTGCGCGCGCCGTTCAGTTTTGAGGCCAACCGCTCCGTCTATATGAAGCTGAGCGATTTTGATGGCGAGAAGATCAAGGGCTTGCTCGGCGATCTGAAGGCCGAAGCGACGGGGTTTGTGCGGACCTGTGATGAGGTCAGCCCGATCCTGTCGGAGTTCAAGGTGTACATGCGCTACACCGGGCAGGGGTGGGAGATTCCGATTGAGTTGACGGAAGATCAGGCGATGAACCCCGACCCGGCGGTCTTTCAGGCGCGGTTCGAGGAGGATTACACCAAGCTTTTCGGACGGCCCGTTGCGGGGATGGATGTGGAGATCACCGTTTGGTCGGTCAATGCCACGACCCCGCCCGAGGAGGTCGCACGGGTGGCGGTGGCCGAGGGCGCGGGTGTGGCCATGGCAGACAGTACCCGCCGGTTGTTTGACCCGGCCTCGGCCAAATACCTCGACGCCGACGTGGTGCTGCGCGACGCCATGGCGGCGGGCCAGCGCGCGGCGGGCCCTGCGGCGGTGACCGAGGAAGAGACGACCATCATCGTGCCCGCCAGCCGGGACGCGATCCGCCAGCCGGATGGCTGTATTGACGTTGTGAACAAGGGGGCCGCCCAATGAGCCAGGATCCGTCAAACGTCGCCTACCAGGTCATGTGGAACCGCCTGATTTCGGTCGTTGAAGAGCAGGCCCAGGCGCTGGTGCGCACGGCATTCTCGACATCTGTGAGGGAAGCCGGGGACCTGTCGGCGGGGGTCTATGACACCCATGGGCAGATGCTGGCCCAGGCGGTAACCGGCACGCCGGGGCATGTGAACGCGATGGCCGATGCGGTGGCGCATTTCATCCGCCGCATTGGGCGGCAGAACATGTTCGACGGCGACGTCTACATCACCAATGACCCCTGGGAGGGAACGGGGCACCTGCATGACATCACCATGGTCACGCCGTCGTTCTATAAGGGCGTGTTGGTCGGGTTTTTCGCCTGCACCGCGCATATCGTGGATATTGGCGGGCGCGGGTTTGGGGCGGATGCGCAGAGTGTTTATGAGGAAGGGCTCTATATCCCGATCATGAAGTTTGCCATGAAGGGTGATGTGGATCAGACGCTGGTGCGGATCATTCGCGGCAATGTGCGCGAGCCCGATCAGTTGATCGGGGACATTTATGCGCTGGCGACGTGCAATGAGATTGGGCATCGTCGGTTGATCGACATGATGGAAGAGTTCGGGCTGGAGGATCTGGACGGGATCGCGGGGTTCATTCTGGAAAATTCTCGCCGGGCGACCATCGAGCGCATCGCCGCCCTGCCGCAGCAATCGGCGACGGGTGAGATGACGATGGACGGGTTTGAGACGCCCATCACGCTGAAGGTCAGGGTCAGCGTGGAGGGCGACCGGATCGTGTCGGATTTCAGCGGGTCGAGTGGCGTCGACAAGAAAGGCATCAACTGCCCGATGGTCTACACGAAGGCCTATGCTTGTTATGCGTTGAAAGTGGCCATCGCGCCGGAGATCCCCAACAATGCAGCCTCGCTGGCGCCGTTCGAGGTGACGGCGCCGGAGAACACCATCGTCAACGCGCTGCACCCCGCGCCGGTCGCCTTGCGCCATATCGTGGGGCATTTTGTGCCGGACGCGGTGTTCGATGCGTTCGACAAGATCGTGCCGGGCCTCGTGCCCGCCGAAGGGGCGGGGTGTTTGTGCAATTTCCAGGTGTCCTTGCGGCCACGCATGGATGGCCCGGCGCCCGCGGGCGCGCGGCGCTCGGAAGTGTTGACGTTCAACTCCGGCGGGTCCGGCGCGCGGCCTGAGCACGATGGCTTGAACGCCACGGCGTTTCCGTCGGGCGTGATGACGATGCCGATTGAGGCCACGGAACATGCGGGCCCGGTGATCATCTGGCGCAAAGAGCTGCGGCCCGACAGCGGCGGCGCGGGCAAGACCCGGGGCGGGCTGGGCCAATACATGGAGGTCGGCGCGCAGGAGGGGCATGAGTTTGACATCCAGGCGATGTTTGACCGGGGCGATCACCCTGCGCGGGGCCGTCGCGGCGGCTTGAGCGGCGCCAACACCACCATCGTGCGCAGCGATGGCGAGGCGATGCATGTGAAGGGCAAACAGTTCGTGCCCCACGGCGCGCGGGTCCTCATGGCGTTTCCCGGCGGCGCGGGCTACGGCGCGCCGTCCGAGCGGGATCCGGCGCAGGTCAAACGCGACCTTGCGCGGGGCTATATCTCGGCCGAGACGGCGGTGCGGGATTACGGGCTGTCGGCAGAGGACATCAACGAGGTCGCGGCGAAAGTGCGGCGGGGAGAGGCGATCTGATGGCCGGGCAAACCCAGGCCCCGGCGAATTCCAGCTACGACGTGATCATCATCGGGGGCGCGATCATGGGCGCGTCGACGGCGTGGTTCCTGTCGGACAACGCCGATTTCGACGGCTCCGTCCTGGTGGTGGAGCGTGATCTGACGTTCGAGGCCTGCTCCACCACCCACACCAATTCGTGCATGCGGCAGCAGTTCTCGACCGATCTGAACGTGCGGATCAGCCAGTTCGCGGCGGATTTCGTCAAGAATATCCGCCGCTATATGGGCGGCGACGACCGCGTGCCGGAGCTGTCGATCCGCAACTTCGGCTACATGTACCTGGCCGAGGATGAGGCCTTTGCCAATGTTCTGCGCGAAAGCCAGCAGGTGCAACGCGCCAATGGCGCCGCGACCGAGCTTCTGTCGCCGGATGAGATCCAGCGCCGCTATCCGTTCTACAACGTGGACGACATCGTGCTGGGCTCCATCAATACCGTCGACGAGGGCTATTGGGACGCGGTTGCGGTCAATGACTGGTGGCGGCGGCAATCGCGCGAGCGCGGTGTGGAATATGTGGAGAACGAAGTCGTCGCGATCACCCGCAACGCGGGCGGTGACAAGGTGGAAAGCGTGACGCTGAAATCGGGGGAGGTGATCGCCTGCGGCCAGGTGGTGAACGCCGCCGGTCCCCGTGCGGCGGCTACGGCGCAGATGGCGGGCATCGACGTGCCGGTGGAGCCGCGCAAGCGCTATTCGTGGATCTTCAAGGCCGAAGCGCCGTTGGAGATGGACCTGCCGCTGACCATTGATCCATCCGGCGTTCACGTGCGCGAAAATGGCGGCGGGACGTATCAATGTGGCGGGCACGCGGACCACGATCCGGCGGTGGATTATGACGATTACGCTATGGACTTCACCCTTTGGGAAAGCCACGTCTGGCCGATCCTGGCCACGCGGATCCCGCAGTTCGAAGCGATCAAGGTGCAATCTGAATGGGCCGGGCACTACGCGATGAACACCTTTGATCACAACGCGATCATGGGGCCGCATACGGAGGTGACAAATTTCATCTTCCTCAACGGGTTCTCCGGCCACGGGCTGCAACAGGCCCCGGCGATGGGGCGCGGCACGGCGGAATGGCTGACCTATGGCGCCTACCGCGCGCTGGACATGAGCCCGTTCAACTATGCGCGCATCCCTGCGAACAGGCCGATCATTGAGAAGGCGGTGATCTGAGGGGGCTCGCCGAAAATCCCTTTACCCTCGCCCCTGCGGCAAGGGAGAAAAACCTGGTCTGTGGATAGCCTTTGCAGGAGTTTTGCGGCGGAGGTTGTGGCCATCGCAGGCTACAACTGGGCGCTACATCTAAGGCCTCATTGGGCTTGCAGCACCAGCCAAGTCCACGTGACGCCGGCTTTGTGATTGCCGGGTTGTACCGATTGGGTCGTTGCTTGATCCACAAGAAACAGCCCCACGCCTTCCGACCATCTCACTGTATCGTCTATATTGGCCGGAAACACGGGTCGCGTCGGCGCGCCTGCCCCGTGCCTGACCGACATGATAACCTTGCCGCCATTGACGGTCACAGATCGCAGAGCCGGAAGTGCAATTCGACGGTCGGCAGCATCAAGGTGCTGCCACACGGCACTTAAGAGAACGATGTCGAACGTCTGCTCCACTGAAACCATGTATGGGAGTTCCGGCAACGCATCCTTTACCCATGAAATATTGGGTGACGTGTGTTTCGCCATGCCCGCTTGCCTCAGAGCGTCGACGGGCTCGACCGCGCTGACCGTGTGAGAAAGTGAGGCGAACCAAGCCGCATCCCGTCCCGTTCCTGCGCCAACATCCAGAATGCGGCACGGGGTCGTTGGAATGTGCTTGATTGCAGGCGCGAGTAGCTCGGCTGACGATATTGCTTCAACCCGCGCAATGAAGTCGCCTTTTGCGGCTTCCTCGTAGCCCTTCAGAATGTCACTTCTCATGCCATGCCCCGTGCCTTGTCATCCAAGTATAAGGGCATCAAGTGCCCTTGTCTTAGGTGTGGTCTCAAATCCGAACGCCAGCGCCCACCCGAGCGGGAGACGTCGAACAAGGCGTTTAGGCCGTCACGTTCCCAAACACCTCAAAGAACTGACGTTTCAGGGCGACGTCCACGTCGTCCATCGTCACGGGCAGGCCCAGGTCCACCAGGCTGGTGACGCCATGGCCTTCGATGCCGCAGGGAACGATGCCGTCGAAGTGGCTCAGGTCCGGCTCGACGTTCAGGGAGATGCCGTGGAAGCTGACCCATTTGCGCAGGCGCACGCCGATGGCGGCGATTTTGTCTTCGCGTGGCGTGCCGTCCGGCAGCGGGGCCTTTTCGGGGCGTTCGACCCAGACGCCGACGCGGCCCTCACGGATCTCGCCTTTCACGTTGAACTCATCGAGGGCGGCGATCACCCAGGCCTCCAGCTTCTGGACGTAAGCGCGCACGTCTTTGCCGCGCGTGTTGAGGTTGAGCATCACGTAGGCCACGCGCTGGCCGGGGCCGTGGTAGGTGTATTGTCCGCCGCGCCGGGTCTCGAACACCGGAAAGCGGTTCGGGTCGATCAGGTCGGCGGGCTTGGAGGAGGTGCCTGCCGTGTAAAGCGGCGGATGTTCCAGCAGCCACACGGCTTCGCCCGCCTCGCCCCGCGCGATGGCGTTGGCGCGCGCCTCCATCTCGCCCACGGCGAGGGGGTAGGGGACGGGGGCGTCGGAGGTGATCCATTCAACCATGGGCGTGCTCGGGTTTGCGGGGGGTGGGGCTCATTTGGGCAGCAGCCCGGCGGTGCGGATCGCGGCCATGTTGGCGCGGCTGACCGGGATGTCGGGGCCTTGCGCCATGCTCAGCAGCGCGCCGTCGCCCTTGCGGGCCACGGCCGTGACCTTGTCCAGCGCCACCCAGTGGGACCGGTGGACGCGCAGACCTTCGGTGCCACCAACCTCGCGGATCGCGTCGGAGAGGCGCAGCAAGACCATCTCTTCCCCCTTTGTGGTGCGGATGCGGACGTAGTGATCTTCGACCGACAGCGAGATGAGTGGCCCGCGTTTGTCGAGGGGGAGACGGTCGAGAAGGGGCGGCGTGTCGGGGGTTGCGGGTGTGTCACGGGGCAACAGTTCCAGCATCGCTGAGACGAGCAGCGTGATGGCGAAAAGGATAAGCGCGCTGGCCAGATCGGGGCGGAGGCCGAAGACCAGCGCGTTGAGGCCGAAGACCGTGGCGCAGATCGCAAGGCCCGTGGCGATGACGATCACGGCGCGGGAGAGGGCGGGCGTGAGGCGCGCGGCCAGGAAGGGCCAGGCGCAGGTGTGAATCAGGTAGCCAATGCCATAGGTCAGGGCCGGGACCGCGCCCCAATAGGCGATGCGCGCGGGCCAGGGCATGGTGCCCGCCGTCCCGAACGGCCCCGTCAGCGCCAGGATTGCGCCGACGCCCAAGAGCGCCAGGACCACCTTCGGGTGGGTCATATGCCGTCGCCATTCACGAAGCGCGGATGACGGGGAGGTGTCGGTCACGGAGGCCTCGCGGTGATTGACGAAGACGCGGTTGCGCCGGGCTGCGGGAAGGGTGCCAGAGCGGTCGGGCAAGCTCAACCCAAGCGATATGTAAGGAGCCTTCCATGACATTCGAGCCCCTCGCAACGGCGCCCGCCGCCATCCAGCTGCATCTGGTCGCCGCCGCCTGCGCGATCTTGATTGGCCCGGTCGCCCTCTACCGGCCCCGGCGCGACCTGCTGCACAAGGTCCTGGGGCGCCTATGGGTCGTCGCGATGGCGGTGCTGGCGGTGTCGGGGCTCTTTATCGAGGCCTCGGTCCTGCCGCTGGTGGGCCCGTTTGGACCGATCCATCTGTTCTCGGTCTGGGCGTTGATTTCGCTGGTGCAGGGGATGGCCGCGATCCTGCGCCGCGACGTGGCGAAGCACCAGGCGGTGATGCGCGCGCTTTACTGGCAGGCGCTGGGGATTGCGGGGCTGCTGACGCTGATGCCAGGGCGGCGGTTGAATGCGGTGCTGTTTGACGGCACGGAGGAACGGGGGCTGTGGGTGATCGCGGCGGTGGGCCTGGTGGCGGCGGTGGTCATCGCCAGCCGCCTGAGGGGGCGGGCGCGGGGCAGGGCCGCCTGAAAGGTAGGGTATTCCCCTATGAGCGAATCGATCCTCTTCTGCTAACGTCGGGGAAAGTGAGAGACCCCCCTTCTTGTCTGCGGAGAAATTATTCATGTTTGCCAAATATTTGATGACATCGTCCCTGGTCGCTGCCGTGGCCCTTACCCCCATCGCGTCGGTCCCGGCCCAGGCGCAAGACGCCCGTGACGTGATCGGCGGCCTGCTTTTGGGCGGTGCCATCGGTGTTGCGATTGGCGCAGCCAGCCAGCCGCGCACCCGCGTGATCGTCCCGCAACAGCCGCAGACCCAGCCCGCACAGCCCCAGGCGCAACCCTCACGCCCCAGCCAGCCGCGCGTCGTGCGCCCCGCGATCCCTGCGACGGAAGCCGGGCGTCAGGTCCAGACCGCGCTGAACTACTTCGGCTTTGAC
Source organism: Gymnodinialimonas sp. (assembly GCF_059726805.1). Taxonomy (NCBI): domain Bacteria; kingdom Pseudomonadati; phylum Pseudomonadota; class Alphaproteobacteria; order Rhodobacterales; family Paracoccaceae; genus Gymnodinialimonas; species Gymnodinialimonas sp. The sequence continues at coordinate 3,665,388 of NZ_AP041059.1, read as the reverse complement.
GCGGGCTTTGTGGATGGCCAGGTCGGCCCCGCCACCCGCGCCGCAGTTGAGCGCTATCAGGCGTTCCAGAACTACCCCGTCAACGGCCGCTCGTTCCCCGAGCCCCAGGCCGTCCACCTGATCCAGGCCTACCAGTGGGCCACCAACGGCGGCTCCGCCCAAACCGGCCTGCAGCGCCAGGCCTTGCTGGCGGCATACGCGCAGCATCTGGCGGGCACGCTGGCGCCCCCCACGCCGCAGCCGATCCCCAGCGCGGTCCCAGCCGGTGCCACCACGACCACCACGGTCATCGTGAACCCCGCGCCCACGCCCGTGGGGACCACAACGGTCCTGCCCGCGCCGGGTACGAACGGCCCGGTTCAGGTCGTCGCGGCGACATCCGGTGGCGGTGTTCCGAACCTCTTTGCAGGCGCCTCTACAACGCCCTCGCTGTCCTCGCGCTGCGATGCGGTGGCCCTCCAGGGCCAGGCCAATGGCGGCCCGATGACACTCAGCACCCTGTCCAACCCCGGCTTCGCGCTGTCCGAGCAATTCTGCGCCGCCCGCGCCAGTGCCGTCAGCCAGGGCCAGGATCTGACCCAGGCCATTCCCAACCTCAGCCTCGCCGATATCACCGTTCAGTGTGAGGGCTTCTCGGAGGCGATTGCAGCCCAAACCGCCGTGATCGGCACGATGACCCCGCAGCAGGCCATGGGCTCGGCCCAGGGGTTTGCCTACACCACCGGGATCCCCCAGGCCGAACTGGCCGGAACCGCCCGCGTGTGCCTGGGCGTGGGCTACGGCGCCGATGATCTGGACATGGCCATGGGCTCGGCCCTGATGCTGGTCGCCTCGGGCGAGCCTGCCTATGGCGAGTTGATCGGCCACCACCTGCGCGAAGGCTTCGGCATCGCGGCCAACGGCGCGAGCGCTGGCGATTGGTACGACATCTCGCTGACAGCCGTGGAATCCGGGGCGCCCGCCGTCTTCAACCCCGCCGACCCCGGCCGCTTGCCCCTGATCCGCCAGGCCGTGGCGATGACGCTGGGCGGCCAGCCGGTGCCCGTGCCCGCCGCAGCCCCGGCCGCGCCCGCCGCACAAGGCGCGCTGCCGACCTTCCAGGTCAACCAGTAAGTCACCCTGGCGACACAAGACTTAGGCGGCGGGTCCCATCGGGGCCCGCCGTTTTGCCATCCGCGCGGAGGCGTCTTGCGGGACCGCGAAAAAACCTGCATCTGGCGCGTTGCCCCCCTTCACAAGGCCCCTCCAAGCCGCTAGAGACCGCGCACTACCTGATCACGTGCGCTCGTGGCGGAATTGGTAGACGCGCAGCGTTGAGGTCGCTGTGGGGTAACACCCGTGCGAGTTCGAGTCTCGCCGAGCGCACCATTCTTCAAATCACTCCCCAAAACACCCTTTAACGCCTTGAAGGGTATGGATATTTTGGGAGTTCTAGGTCCCTCATTTCGGTCGTATGAGATAGGGCTCTGGAACGCGAGATTGAGGACCAATCGTTGCGTTCGCACCTGGCCACTTTCCCAGAGCTTCCAAGGGTTTGAGAGGAATCGCAGGGCGAGTTCTAGTTTTTCTTCGAACACGCCCTGAGACGGCACCTGATTTGTCATATTTTCGGTGAGCCGAGCCTTGTCACGTTCAAGCTTTGCGATCTTGTTTTCGTAAGCTCCGATGACTGTCACGTTCGTCGCTTCCACGATCCGAGTCAGGATTTGATCAATCTCAGCCTCTAGCTTTGCGATTTGGCGTTTAGCAGATTGAACTTTCGCCTTGGCTTGCTCAGTCCGCATCGCCCAAGCGTCTTGGAACATCCGAGTGGCGATTGTGACCAATCCTTTCGTCGGCTGTTGATGGCTGGGACATGGCGGTCCTTTCTTCTTTTGGTTTTGGGGATCATGTTTTCGTTCTGACTGTCCCATCCACGTCAGGCAGAAAGAGAACAAATAAAGAACAAACATGACGCACATCTCTTGTGCGCGCAAGATTATTTTGCAATGATCTAAAGCGCTTAGCCTGTCCTTAGCATGGTAGGTCTGTGGCCATCTCGGGTGATGCGGGGGTGATTACGGGTGATGAAATCTACGTTTGCACAGTCGCATCAGAGGGGTATCTATTCAGCATGGATCAAACAGAAATCGACTGGATACAGCTATCGTCAGAGGAGCGGCGGAAGCCGACGAAACAGCTTTAGGTGACCTTGAGAGCGCTGCACAAAACGATTGGTGGCCGGTTTCACGATCTGGTTGAGGAGGCTCAGGGTGGCCCGTTATCTGAAACGGCGGATCCTTTCAGCAAAATCAAGCGTGGCGTCTATGACAAAACCAAGACCCGAGCCAATCACGAGTGGATCGCGCGCATCGACTTTGAGTTTGCGCAAAGCGAAGCGCCGGAACTCTTCCAGTATCGGCGCGTAACGGAGTGGGATCAGTTTATCGAAGAACACTTGGTCGAGGGCGGCGTCACAGCTATCCCATTTGGTCAGCTTGGTATCGCCCGTCGTACACCACCTAAAAGGGGGGCGATGCGATTCCGCTTGGGGCAAGAGTTCGGTTTTGCTCTAAAAGTACCCAAGCCTTGCTATGCGTTGGCGTTCGAGAGCTACGCTGGAGAATGGTATCCATTGGCGCTTGGGCAAGGTGAATCCAGCATTAGGATCAAACTTCATCAAGGCTCCGTGGTGGTGCCTCAAAGCTCAAACGGAAGCCCTATAGGTGTTGCAGAATACGACGACCTAGGTGTTCACACCTTTGTATTCGTACTATTATTCGGGCCAATGCCATTGGTTGATCGAGCAAGTATTGCCAGATACGGAAGGACATACGACGTAATAACTTACAGAACACGAGTCTTGATTTCCAATTAATGTGCATCTCATACATAAGCGAACTACTAAGTGAAATCATTCGAGGCCCATGAGCTGCCACTTCTCTGCTGGTGGACACCATGCAGGGCGGGGGCTTCCGCGCTTTTCGTGGTGGAGGTAGGTTTTGCTCACGGCCCCCTCCATCCACTCATCCCAATCTTCTTCGCGGGGATCGTGGAGGCGGTGGTTTTCCGAGAAGAATTCATCCCCGTCTCGCTCGAAGTTTTCATCAAGCCAATAGAGATACGCCCAAGATATCCGCGCAAGCCGCACGATAATGGGATTACCGAACGTGTCTGGCACGTAGCGCCCTATCTTTTCTCGCGGATCTGTATCGAAGTGCTCCCGCCAAGGGTCTAAATTCATTCAATAATCTTAACATACTGCGCGACATCATTACAAATTGCACACGCACATGGCGACGCTGTTGGTGTTGTGATCGCCCTAACAGTCGATCACGCTGCCCATAACCTCTAATGACATCGCACAAAAATTCGTAGTACTTTAATACCGACGATTTCTTACCATGATCGCACAACCCATTTTATGGATGGATTACAGTATCAGTTGTTAATCAGGGGGCTAACGCTTTGAAGGTAGAAAACAGTTATGGATTGGCATTTGTTGCGCTCACTGTCGGTGCTCTATTGAGTGCAGGCTATGTTTTTGGCGCACACTTCATCCCAGTTTTGGCCTTTGGAACGCTGGTCTCGCTAGGCTTGGCTTGTGGAACAATTTTCATTTTTCAGTCTGTCCAAAAGGGGAGTGCGAGCTTCCGTGGTTGCGTGTGTATTGCATCTGTTTCCCTGAATGTGAGTGTAATTTGGTTCACCTACTTTTCCATCCTTTGGGGCAGCGATGTCGCAATTGAGATATTTAGTTCGGGTCCAGTGGAAGTATTCGCGGAAATTCGCTCCATTTCGCAGCAAATGAGCTTCACGATCTTCAACGACGCGAGAAACCTAGTGATGGATTCAGGTTTCAGTATTACAGGTTCATATTTGCTTGTCGCATGGGGGATCGAAGCTTTTGCCTTCATCCTTGCCTCTTTTCTTGGTTTCCGTCACGGAGCCCGGACCCAGTTCATAGATTCGAGGGCTACGTTGAACGAATATGGTGGGAACTTGCGAGAGGGAGGATTACCCTTTTTGGGCGCTCTTTTGGTGGGTTCTCTTAAGGGCCTTGCTAAGGTTGCCATTGTGTTAGGGGTCATCTACTTGGCGTCAGAGGTCTTTGGGATACTGTGATCATTCGAAGCCAACTACGGAATTCGTGTGCAACTTCTTCTAGTGCTGTCCCAATAGTTTGTCGTTGAACATCATTAGGTTTGCCCACTGTGCAGCGCCAGCAGTTTTGATACTGACCGGTGCACCGGACACATCGCTAAGCGCGATACCGACATCACTAAAGAAATCCTCTGGCTCACCCAGATCTTCGCGGATGACCTCTGCATCAGATACACGGGCAAGATTTACGGCATCCAAGAAGCATGGAATAACGACCTCTTTGCGAAACGCAGCTTGCTCTTCTTTAGATGGGATCATTGGATCTATGCCTAGTTCCGGGGAACGTCGAGCCAACATCGCTTGGATCAGCGGCATCTGTACAACGTGACCGAGGAGCTGAAAAATGCGGGTGGCAGCCTTGGGGTGGGAAGATGGCTCATCCCCAAGTGGCTTCGCATCAGCCAACTCTATGAGCATCATGATCGCCGCAATCGATGTCACGCGAGCGCGAAGCGATGACCACTCTTCAGGTGAATATGCATCGAGCAACATATCGATGGCATCATGGTCAGCCTGCATCTCCAAGCAGGGTTCGACGTTCGCGGCGTCTTCAGGGTTCAAGCTTGCAACAGTCGGCGGTGGAGCAGCCGACCGCGTTGCAATGGCAAACCGATGAGCAGAAAAAGTCTCGGTGAGATAGGCGCGTCCAACGAATTTGAAATGTCCCATCTCGTAGTGATGCAGCTCATGAAGCATCAGCCAGACTAGCCCAACATGTGTTAAGTCCTCGGCGCTTGCCTGGATTTCACCCCCGATACCATGAGCGAAATCAGGGTCGCCGATTGCTGACCGCCAGAGGCCGTCAATCGTCGTGACAATCCCCGTTGGCACCCGAATGATGAAATCGCCCTCGACCATCTCCGCCAAGGCCCAGAAGCCGTCATCCTCGATCACGTCGAGTATCGGCATGACCGGAAACGCTTCGCCCATCGTCTCCGCGTATTGGGCGAGGGCTGTTGAGAATGCGTCCTCAAGATGGGCTTTGGGTGTTTGTATTGACGTCTACATGAAAGCACCGTGACCTGGAACTGCCCTGGTCAGAAAGGTGTCAGTTGGGTGCAGGTGTCGAGTTAAGCGCTATCGCAAGATGTGTGTGGTCGTACCAACCACACCTCTTGAGAAGGGGGACGCTCCAAGACTTCGTCTTTGCGCTCCCCCGTTCTATCCCCCAAGCCAATGATGTGAGAGCGGCCTGTAGCCTCTCTCACATCATGCAACCCAGTCGTGGTTTGATCCCGAGCAGGGAGACGTCGCTCTCCCTGCACCCATCGCCTTGGGCGGCGTTCCTGCTCCCAAGACCCCAGACCATTTCATGGTGACGCTTTCAGCGCGACCAGAAGGGAGATGGCATCTGTCCCTTCCTGAACCACCCATAGCCCAATTGGATGTCATCCGCCTTGGAAACCCGACCAATCGTGCGCCGCTTAGGTGTGCGACGTTATGTTGCCGATGGATCTCTAGTTAGGAGGTGCAATACCATGACTCCCCTTATGGACCAATTTGAGAACCATTAAGGGCAATAATTGCGCTTGCAGGCAATTTTCAATCGGAATGATAAGTTTTTACTACGGAAATAAATCAGAAAAAGTGAATTTTTGAATCTACTTTATAACTCGTACCAATATAAATCGAAAAAAAGTTAAAAGCGATGAATACAAGTGTAGTTACAAAGATCGAAGGAGGTCACGAGGCAAGTATTCTATTCATGATTGTTCTACGATTGAAACCGAACCTTGGCTTGCGTCAACTTCATAAGTAGTGTTTCGAAGCATACCAACAGCACTAATCTGAGAATGGTAGAAACTACAAAGATTTAGGCCGGGATGGAATCTTGCAGATGGGAACAGGATATTGTCTAGAGGCTTACCTTGGACCACAGCCCCGATTTCTTGACATTCCCGATGGCCACTCACAAAAGCTTTACGATGGTTGATAAAAAAGCGCTTCAGATTAAGTGTGCAACCGTCAATATTGTACTCAAAGGTAGCATAAGAGCAGCGGTACAGGCTTAATTTGGGATACTTCTTCATGCGCCGACGGAGTAACATCTCACGTTCTGCATATGCTGTTTCCTCGAATAACGAAGTGTAGAATGCATGAGTCCTAACGTTGAACCGTTCCGTTGGAGCTGGATCAAGGTCAAATGCATCATCAAGATGTTCAGCAGCGAGCTCTCTATTTTTGAAGTATTGAGTCTTCTTAGAACTCTTCGCCGCTAAGAAATTCGCAACGGTCGCCTTTTCCTTATCACTAACCTGTAGTCCGGCCGACCCCGCATTTCGATCTGGGACAAACGCACTTCGTACAGCGACATAACTTCGCGACGAACTCGGAGCGCCAGCGACAACGGCACCAGGATCAAAGGACATTTTTTGAATGCCAAACAACTGCTCGAGCAGTTCTTAAAGAACCGTGAAGAAAAGCATCTGCAGCCGTCTGTCCGTCGGAAAACAACTTCTCGTTCCAGAACCATTCTCTAACGGTTGTTTCATCTCCTCCAAGGAGTTGATGAGCATTACCACGTAGTTCAAGAAATAACCTGAGCCTGTCGGGCCAATCTCGACTTGGAAAACTTGAATTTCCCAGGAAATACTCACCTACGGGAGTGCTTAATTCGTTAAAACCCAGGATTAGCGACCTCTTTTCGTTTGGAATCATTAGGTATTCACAAGCTTTCGTAAATACCTCTCCAAGATCTGCCATAATTTCTAGGTCTACGCCACCATCAGAAAACTCTAGTCCAGGCTCAATACCATCATGTAGCAAATCATCAATAACGTCTCTAAAGTTTTCCAAAACTTTACTAGGGTAGTGCGAAACTCTACTTCCGTCAACAATTTCCTTGAGACATGCAAATGCAGGTGTAATGCCCGAAATCTTTCGTACTGACTCGAAAACCTTATCATCAGGATTCGCACTTAGATAAATAATTGGAACACACGGAATGTCACCCGCTTGCATGTGCTGAAGAATTCGATTTTCGACCAGTAAGATGCCTGCAAGCCTACCACCATCCGTAGCGACCATGGAGCCATCGTAGGCTTGGATGTAATCGACCCCATCAAGATTGACGTCGATTCCAAGGCCGATCAACGCTTCCCCACTTTGTGGCGTAGCGTCGCTAGGGCTCCCAAACCCGCGTGCGACGTCAACAAACTCCTCGGTACTTTGCAGTATCTCAGTTGCCACAAGCCTCGACGAAAGAAAATCCACTTCCGCATCAACTGTTTCGCTGTCGTCTTCAAGAAGTGGAAACAGCGCCTTAACGGAACCATCACCCTCAAACGGGCTGTGCTTGTTCATTCTATTTTCCACCCCTAACCAGCGTTTGTTCTCCGTTAAAGCCAATCTTAACAAAAAACAAGTCGATACCATCCGCTTGCTCCAATCCTAACTCCTTTGCTGCGAGAAAGGGGGCTTCGTTACTGGGTTTGGTACTGACTCGAAACCTCAGTCCTAATTCCCTACATAGATCACTAACTCGTGCCAGCCCTAAGCCTGTTCCCGGCTTGCTCCCGGAGAACTCTTCACCCCTAAAGCCTAATCGGGTGAGTTTAGGGATTTCTGAGATAGGAACTTTAGGTGTTTGATTTAATACATATGTTGTTGGGCGCCCCACCCGATCAAGGTGGCTGTACATTACAATATTGGTATCTGGATATTTATACTTGGTAGCATTCAGCAAGAGCTCCTCATAAATCTCAGTCAAAAACCTCTTTGGTAGTCTAGTGAGAATTTGAAGTTTTTTTGGCTCACAGCGAATGCGGATTATTGCGCTTTGGTCCGTTTGCGCCAACCTTCGTGCTTCACGCATGCGTTCCAGAATCGAGTGCTCTTCACGTTCAGGTTGAATAATAGCGTCGTCCAGTTGCCATGTTTTTTCGGACTTGGGATCAAAAGATTCTCTCTCCCATTTATGGTCCAGAGTTGTTCGCGCAAGTCTATTTATTCTTAAGCGAATTTTCTTATTTTGTCGTTGAAGTTCTAGGAACTTTTTTTCAACTTCTACATCCTTTGGTAATGATATAGAGGTATTATCACGTATAAACTCGATTGATTTTGCAATTCCAGCGGCTACGGGGCTGATTTGATGACGCATCGCGCCTCTAATGGCAATGTCGTGGTCCAAATAATTATGACATATTGCCAATCCATTTTTTACCGCCCTCAGTAAGGATTCCAATTCCATACTTGGCAGTTCGACGCTTTCTTTATAGGCGAGAATTGCTGAAAAAAAGTGATTGGGCCCATCGTAGCTAATTTTACACATACTCAAAGCCAACGGATCCACAGACGCAGGAGGGTTACTGCTACGGTTACATTCTCCGCGCTGAAGTTTTTCCGAAAACCAAGAAAAGTCGTCGCGTTCCAATCTTGATGCTGCAACAAAATCTGCTCTAGGTACATTTTTAATTTGTCCGCGAGAGAGGCTAGATTGTAAGTAGTATCTATCGGCTTTCATTCCTTTTTTGAGGCTTTCAGTGTTGGGAGTTTCAAGCCAATATATTTTTTGATCCCCAACGGCGGAAGACAAGAATGCTAGGAGTCCATCTATCTGCTGCCGAACGTCATTTGAGCGAAGCTGATGCCAGGCTAAGACTGTCGGCCAAGTGGCATTAAATATCGCTATTCTATTGGATATAGAAAACCCGTTCAGATGAATAAAGACTTCGTCTGAAATCTGACTTTGCTGAAATCTAGTAGTCGCCAACGGGCGATCTTGAACGCTGTACGCCTTTAGTACAAACCCGGTCCCCTTTGTCCAACCTGGGCTGATCATTCATTGTCCCCGTAGGTTTAGTCTGAGCTGGTTACTGTCAACTAGGAGCGTACATGACGTTTCACTGTAGAGCTATATTTTTATTGTTGAGATTGCTCGGAGAGCTTTCTGGTTAGATTCTTGTAAGAGCTGACGCTCCGTTCAAACGGCCCTGAGGCCTTGCTTGGGGCTGCTGCCCCTGGCGCGAGGCAAAGGGTGGGTCGTCGCCATGCTCGCTTCGGTCGTTTCTCTCCCTGCAGCTGCGCGTGGCTCCGGTCCCGGCGTCTAAAAAATGCTCTGTGGTTTCCGCAACCGCTGACACCGCCTTTGTCCCTTGCACCCCCGCTCTTCGCCAGAGGGGCAGACCGGTTGCATGCGCAACCAGTCAGACAGAAAGGGACAAACAAGATGACACAATTACACGCACAACCATATGACCTATCAGCCACGGGGTTCTACTTTGGGAGCCTGGAGGAGTATCAAAACAAGGCGGCAAAGCTGCGCAATGACTACGGGCAGCCAGTTGAAGAATTCGAAATCCAGTTCATTGATGGCGAGGCCATCGATGCGGCCTTGGCCGACGTGCTTGGATTGTATCAAGCAAGCATGGGGGCCTATCTCGATGCTGTGGACGAATGGAGCAAAGACGAAAAGCTCCGAGCTATCATCGCTATTGGCGAATGCGGCTATGCCTTTGAAATTGGCAAAGATGACCCAAGTGAATTGGAGGTCGATATCTACCATCTGGCCTCAATGCGAGCTCTAGCGATTGAGTCTGTAGAAAAGGGCATCATGGGAGATATCCCTGATAACCTTCTAGGCTATTTTGACTATGAGGCTCTAGCCCGTGATTTGTCTGTGGACTACACGGAAACCATCATCGCAAATGAGTGCTTGATTTACCGATGTGGGTGATCGGTTGGTTTTGGCCGGTGAACGTCTTTTCGCTCCCCCGCATTGCGGGGGAGAAGGTTTGGAGTTACAGCGAACAAGGAATTAACAAGGACGATCCCCACCATGGCACAGACCAATCTCGAAAAGCTGTCCGTTGAAGAGCTCAAATATCTGCAGAAAGAAACCGCCGCTGCCATCGCGAGCTTTGAAGATCGTAAGCGCGCTGAGGCCATCGCAGAATTAGAAACTGTCGCAGCCAAGCACGGCTATAAGCTGGCGGATCTTGTCGGTGGCAAGGTGAGCAAGAAGGCAAAGACGTCTGGGCCTGCTAAGTATCGCCATCCTGAGAACCCCGAAAAGACTTGGACCGGGCGGGGCCGTCAGCCCAATTGGATCAAGGAAGCGCTTGGAGCAGGTAAGTCATTGGATGACTTCGCGATCTAAACGAAAATCGCCGCCGCAATAATATGCGGCGGCGCTCTGCTATACTAACTTGCATCGATGACGATCTCTTAGGCAGACGCCTTTGGCTGACCTGCCACGAGCACGACAACACCCACACCCGCGAGAATAAGCCCGAGATAGGTGATCAGGGCCACGTTGCCTGACACCGGGCAGCGATCACCTGGCATAATGGCACACATCATCTGCTGTGCATTCTCACGAGCAACCATCCCTTCGAATTGCCTCGAGTAAGGGCCTGTTTCGCCAGCTAAATAACGCAGTATTAGATTTGCAAGGATCTGACTACCAGTACTTTGCGAAACCACTTGCAAAGATCGGTAGGATACTTGCGAGTAGCGATCTTGCGCCCATCAATGCTGAGTTGACCCAGGGATTGGACATTGAAGAATTCCTGGAGAAGGGCCACGCGAGTGGAGGAAGTATGGTCGGAAGTGCAACTTTAGACTGGCCAACTGATGAACGAGAGATACTCGGCACCCAACTATTGCTAGTCCAACGTTTGTGTGCCGATCCCGATTGGACAATACAATTCGCCGGGACTTTCTACGTCAGCCATAGCAATAAGTTTATGAGGGACGTGCAACAACTAGTAGCGCAACTCATCATCCCCTTTGCACGTTATTATCGAGAATACGTTGAAACCAATGGCAACCCCAACAGCTCCCTCGTGGTGTCAGTGAAATCAAACAAAATCTTCATCGTGCATGGTCACGACGGTGAAGCCAGAGAAACGGTAGCGCGCTTTGTGGAGAAGTTGGGTCTTTCAGCGATCATCTTGCATGAGCAAGCGAACAAAGGGCGCACCGTAATTGAAAATGTCGAGGCGAACTCGGAAATTGGCTTTGCTATCGTACTCCTCACTCCCGACGACTTGGGTCGCGCGGTGGCGAGGGATGAGCTAGAGCCGCGCGCAAGGCAGAATGTTCTGCTCGAATTAGGATACTTCATTGGAAAACTTGGACGTGACAAGGTCTGCGCGCTGAAGAAGGGTGCGGTCGAAATCCCAAGTGACTTTGCAGGCGTGGTTTGGGAGGACATGGACAACGCAGTGGTTGGAAGCATGCCCTTTCCCTATGCAGCGATATCTTGCTGCACTATCCGTAGGCTTTCGCTTTCAACCTTTATCGCTCCAAGGTTGGCGCGCGGGGTTTATCAATTCGGTGTTCAACGTCTTCCTGTTTGGGCGTCTGTGGGCGTTTGACGTAGTTCACGACCATTTTCGCCATGTGCCTTCGTTCATCAACATGTCTGAGCATTAAGTTGCGCACTCTTATCTGTAGATCTAGTCGGTCTTCCATCTGAGCTTCGACCAACCGATTGCGCTGGTCCTGATCGCGCTTCGCACTGGCAACTGTTTCTGTTTCATTGCGCCTCTGCGCGGCCTGATGTGATCCTGTCAGTCGATCAAATAGCCCCCGCAACCCGCCGTTGAGCCGTGACATCCGCGCCTTGGTTTCTTCATCCCACCGTTGATCTTGCTTCGCTCTAAGTTTGCCGCGTTCTTCTCTTTGCGAGGCAACCATTGCGTCGCGTTGATCGCGATACGGCCTTAGCTCTTCGTCGTGTTGAGCTTTGACCTGACGGACATAGCCCAGAACCTGTGCGTTGACCTTTGATCGAAGGGCTTTCGCGACCGTATCGACGCTCGGAAGACTGCTAGGATCTCCCAGGCGTGCCTTAACATCTTTTTCTTTCAGACCTGTCCATTTTCCGATGGCGTGAACGTTGCCTTGGACGTCTAAAGCAACAAACCCGCGCCGGTCCCCTTTGGCCAGATACAGGCCTTTGTCTTCAAGAGCAGTTTGATAAGATCGGAGATCATCGGATTGCTGCCAAGCCGCTTGGAACAACTGCTTCACCTCGCGCGGGTCAACACCCGTTCTTTGCGCTTGTTGCCACTCAGCTAGGGTGAAGTTCAGTGGGTTCTTCTTTCCGTAGGTCTGCAGTCCTTTTGGCAATTCCCATCCATGATCGAGAAACAAGTCACGTGAGACGTCGCGTAGGCCTGGTCGGCTCACCTCCTCTGGGCCGCTTGAGGCTGATCGCATTTCTTGGCAATTTAGCGTTTCCCGCTCTGGGCTGTGGCGTTTGTGAACTATCCTTGGGCAGGTGAGCGATCCTATCGATTCTGCATGCCTGACCCGAGGCATCACGAACCCCCGCAAAATCAGTCTTTTCGCGCAACTTGGGCGTGCATGGCTACGTGATCTTTTGCTCTGAAATATGGCAACGCAGGAGTGGACGAAGCACGCAAGCGCGCCTTGCATGGGAAATTTCTGGCCAAGGCGGCCCTGGCTCTGCAACTCTGGGTTTAGTTATTTCAGGAGGTTTTTCATGACGACAACTGATCCCACATCCGTTCCCGCCCAAACCCTGGCCGCGATCAAGGCGATGGCGCAGCCCGAGGCGGTGGCCGAGTTGAAAACCGTGCTGCGCGCGGCGGTCAAGCTGGAGATGGCGACGATCCCGATCTACCTCTACACCTATTACTCGGTGTGCCGGAAACCGGGCCGCAAGGACCCTGCCACTGACCCCAGCCAACCCGTGCCGCCGTCCGAGGCCTTCCCCCTGCCCGGCGCGCTTTACGGCAATGAGGCGGGCGCGGTGATCATGAGTGTGGCAGTTGAAGAAATGCTGCACATGTCACTGGCGATGAACCTGCTGTCCTCGATGCTGGATGCCGATGAAACCCTGCCGCAGATTTATGATGGGCTGACGTTTGGCAACACGGGCGGCATCGTCTTGCCCGCGCTGAGCACGCTGACACCGAATACCGGACGCACCCCGGGCGGGCTTCCAGTGGAGAACATCACCGGCAACGCGCTGGAGATCCCCCTGGCCAAGCTGAGCCTCGATCAGTTGCAGCATTTCATGCGGATTGAGTATCCGGGCAAGAAGGACGCCGTCTCGGTGGTGATCGACCCCGCAGCACCGGAATGGGCCACCATCGGCGAGGTCTATGATTACGCCAAGGCATTGATCCAACTGGGCAACAGCGGCGCCCCGATGGATGACACCGTGTTCCAGAAGGGCGGGACGCGGCAGATTGGAAGCGACAATTACTCGGCCAGCAGCATCGACACGCTGTCGTCGGGTGCCAAGTGGTTCACCTTCGACAACCCGCCCCCCGTCGGCACCGCCAACCCGCCGTCCGAGGTCGCGGCCTCGACCGTGGCGCAGTTCGAGAATGACGATAATCATGACCACGAGGGCGCGGACGCGCTGTTCGTGATCGCCAGCGCCGATGACGCGGTTTCCGCCATCAACACCATTTGTGAACAGGGCGAGGGGGCCGATTTCACCGGCTATGTGGAGCCTGACGAGTTGGAGGAATCCCACTACTACAAGTTCTGGTCGCTCTGCGCGCAGTTGGATGGCTATCCGGCCCAGATGCAGACGCCGCCGCAGGTGGCGGGGATGGCGGCACCGGCCGCTGTGACACCGCAGATCACGGATCTGGGTGCGAAGTTCGTCTATGATTTCCCGACGAACCCCAAGGCGAGCGACTATAGCACCGCCGCCAAATCCGTCGTCGATGTGGCCAACGGCCTGTTCCAGTACATGCTGATCATGTCCGAGACGACCCTGCTGATCCCGCCCGCGCAGCAGAAGCTCTATTTCAACAAGACGATGCATCAGTCGATGATCTGGGTGATGGACAAGTTCTTCCAGGATATGAGGCACTTGCAAGATCGCGGCCAGGCCATTGTGCCCACGTTCGAGAACCCGTTCCCGACCGGCACGACCCGTGAGACCGCCTTTGCGGCCTTGCTGGAACTGGTGGTGGAGTGTCAGGCCCAAGCCGCTTCGATGCAGAATTATGCGTCCATCGGATGGAACCTGACAGACATTGCCGCTTTGCCCGATGTCTCGCCGTTCTGGAATTGTGACAAGGGCGTCGTGCCGAACCCGCTGCCCTCCTACCTGACGCCGCCGGATGTGCCGCAGGTAAAGCCCGACCAGGCCAACGCAGGGCCTGCGGCGGCGGGGGCGACCATCGATGCCTCTCACCCCATCTATCAGGGGACGCAGAAGTTCCCGGAAACGCCGCCGACCGATGCCAAGCTTGATGCCGCCGCCGGGGTGGGCAATTGGGTGCGCCATGCCTGCATGGGCTTGAATTCGTGCAAGAACCAGGGCCGGACGTTGAATAACGATTGCGCGGCCCAGGGTTGGTGCGCGACGTCGCTGGGGTACAATCCGTCGAACCCGGCGGTGCCGCTCGTCTCCGACCACACCTGCCACGTGAAGAACAATTGTCAGGGGCAGGGCGGCTGCGGGCTTTACGGCACCGAGGATGAGCTGAACGAGCCCGGCGGCAATGCCTGCCAGACCATGGGATCCTGCGCCACGCCGATCAACGCCGAGCGCTTCATCACCGAGGGGGAGAACCGCACCAAGAGCGTGTGGAAACAGGCGCGGGCGCACTTTGCCACGACGGTCTGGCCGACCCTTGACGCCTCGGGCCACGGCAGCCAGGAGATGCCCGGCGATGGTCAAAACTACCCCGCCAACCCTGAGTTGTTTGCCAATGGCCCCACGATCGAGTGGATCGCCAATGCCAGTGGCGAGGGGATGACGGCCTGCGGGTCCAGCGGGATGAGCGGCGCGGGAAGCTGCGCTTGAGCGCCTTTGCCGATGCCGTCCGCGCCCTGCCCAAACTTGGGCTGGGTGTGGGCTTGCGCAATGAGCATTTCAGCCAGATCCTGGACAGGCACCCGGATGTGGATTGGTTCGAGGCGATTTCCGAAAACTTCATGGATTCTGGCGGTCGCCCCGGCTGGGTGATCCGCCAGATCGCCGAGCACTATCCGGTGGTGCTCCACGGTGTCTCGATGTCGATTGGCAGCACGGATCCGTTGAATGAAGAGTATTTGCGCAAGCTGAGGGTCCTGGCCGATGATGTGCAGGCGTGTTGGGTCAGCGATCACCTCTGTTGGACCGGCGTGCTGAGCGTCAACAGCCACGATCTGTTGCCACTGCCCCTGAACCGGGAGACCTTGGACCATGTGATTGCGCGCGTTCATCGCGTCCAAGAGGTCTTGGGCAGGCCCCTGATACTGGAGAACCCATCGACCTACGCCGCATTCCAGAACTCGGACATTCCCGAGCCGCAGTTCCTGCGCGCGCTGTCAGACGCCACGGGCTGCGGGCTGCTGCTGGATGTGAATAACGTCTATGTCTCCTGCTTCAACGACGGCACGGATCCGCTTGATTACCTTGAGCAAATTCCCTTCGACCGGGTGGTGCAGATGCATCTGGCGGGCCATACTCATTGCGGGGATTACCTACTGGATACCCACGACAAACCCGTCACGCGCGGCGTGTGGGAGCTGTTTCGGATGGCCTGGCAGCGCACCGGCGGGGCCTCGACCCTGTTGGAATGGGACGGCGATGTGCCTGCGTTTGAGGATCTGCACGCCGAGGTCCTGAAGGCGCGGGCCTTCATGGCGGGCGCGGTGAAGGCGATGCACCTTTACGAGGATGCTGCGGCGCATGAATCGGCGCGGGTGTCTAATCCGGTGGACCACATCGTACCCTCGGTGCGCGGGCATTCGAAGCTGGACGCATGACGTCCCTGCGCGACATGCAGGCGTGGATGCAGGACGCGCTGGTCAACCCGCGCGGGGTGCAGGTGGAGGACGTGGCGGCTCGGCTGGTGCCGTCAAACCGATTGTCCGCCGCTCAGCGGTTGGGGATTTACCAGCGCAGCTACATCACCCGGCTCTGCGCCTGTCTGGCGGAGCAATTCCCGGCCTCGCGCCACGCGCTGGGGCCTGCGCTGTTCGATCAATTCGCGCGGGTCTATTTGGCGGAGGAGCCCTCTGACAGTTACACGCTTTACGAGTTGGGGCGTCGGTTTCCCGCGTTCCTGGAGGCCTCGCGCCCCGATGCCGAGGCGCCGGAGCCCTGGGTGGATTTCATGCTGGATCTGGCCCGGTACGAACGGACGCTGTTCGTCCTGTTCGACGCGCCCGGGCACGAGGGGAAGGCGTGGCCAACACCCGATACGCCCGACGCCGATCTGGTCCTTCAGCCGTGCTTCGCGCTGGGGGCCTACCGCTTTCCGGTCGCACAATACTACCACAGCGTCACCGATCAGGCCGAGCCGAGCCTGCCGCCGATGATCGACAGCTATGTGGCGCTGGCGCGGTACGATTACGTGACCTCATCTTTCCCGATCTCTCGCCTGCATTACGGGCTGCTGAGCGCCCTGCAGGAGACGGGGGACGTAGACGCGGCCCTGGCGCTTCTGGCGGCACGCGAGGGCGCGCCCGAGGATCAGGTGCGCGCGGCCTGGGCCACGCAGATCCGCACGCGGTGGATCGGCAACCGGTTCTTTGCGGTGCGCGGGGCGTAGCTATTCGGCGGCGATTTGCAGCGGGGCCGGGGGCGTGTAGCCGTCGCGGGTTTGCGGCGTTTTGATGCCAAGTGCCGCGCCCGCAATCTGGGTGCGCAGGATCTGTGCGGTGCCGCCCCCGATGGTGAACATGCGTACGTCGCGGTACATCCGCTCTAACGGTTCCTGATCGCCATAGCCCCGCGCGCCGAACATTTGCAGGGCGTCGTTGACCACCTTGATCCCCATCTCGGACGCGAACAGCTTGGCGCGGGCGGCTTTGGTCATATCGGGGAAGGCGCCGTCACAGCGGGCGGCGTCGTGCAGCATCAGGCGGGCGGCGTGAACTTGCGTGTCCATGTCGGCGACCATCCATTGCAGGCCCTGGAACTCGGCCAGGGGGCGGCCGAACTGGTGGCGTTCATTCAGGTAGCGCTTGGCGTGGTCGAGCGCGCCTGCGGCGACGCCCAGGGCAATGGTGCCCGCGCCGACGCGCTGGGAATTATAGGCATTCATCAGGTCGGCAAAGCCGCGTTTGAGGCCCGAGGGTGGGGTGACCAGCCACTTGGCGTCCACCTCCAGATCATCGAAATGCAGCTCCGCCTCGGGCATCCCGCAGAGGCCCATGGTGTGCTCGCGCCGCGCGACGGTGAAGCCCTTGGGCGGGGCGTCGTGATCGTCGACGTGGACGATGAAACCGCCGATACCCTGGGGCATGCCGCCTTCGTCCAGCACCTGGGCAAAGATCAGGTGCAGTTTGGAGACGCCACCGCCGGTGATCCAATGCTTGGTGCCGTTCAGGATATAGGTGTCGCCGCGCTTTTGCGCCGTGGTCCGCATCTGCGTCGCGGCAGAGCCTGCCTCGGGTTCGGTGATGCAGATCGCGGGCTTGTCGCCGGCCAGAACGATGGGGGCGCAGAAGGCCTTCTGCTCCTCGGTCCCGTAAGCCATGACGGCGCTGATGCCGCCCATGTTGGCCTCTACCACCACCCGCGCGGTCAGGGTGCAGGCCTTGGCGATTTCCTCGACCACCATGGCGACATCCAGAAAGCTGGCGCCCTGGCCGCCGTACTCCTTGGGGATCGACATGCCCATGATGCCCGCGTCCGCCAGATCCTTCACGTTGCTCCAGCAATAGCTGCGCGTGCGGTCCCAATGGGCGGCACGGCTGGCGAAGGTGGGGGCGAGGTCAATGGCTTTGGCGACGAGAGGGTGGGTCATGGAGATCTCCGGCAGCGATCACGGGTTCGTGATGTCTTGACCATATGGGTCCGTGTAGTTCATTACCATCGTATAAGATTTGATCTTATCTACAGGATTACTGAAGTTATGCAAACACGTGCGCTTCGAGGATTGGTCAAAATCGCGTCTGTCGGATCTTTCGTGCAGTCGGCGGACCAGTTGGGGATCACGCTTTCGGCGCTGTCGATGCAGATGAAAGCGCTGGAGGCCGAGTTGGGGGTGGCGCTGTTTGACCGCACCCACCGCCCGCCGCGCCTGACGCCGGTGGGCGCGTCGGTGGTGGCCGAGGCGCGCGAGATGCTGCGCCGGGAAGACAGCCTGGTGGAGCTGTGCCGCCCGAGCGAGACCCTGGTGGGGCATTACAAACTGGGGTTCGTGACAACGGCCGCCGTGCGCCTGTTGCCGGAGGTCCTGAAAACCGCGCAGACGGCGGCGCCCCTGGCCACGTTTGAGGTGGAGACCGGCCTGTCGGCGGTGCTGCAAGAGAAGGTCTTGAACGGACAGATCGATGCGGCGGTGGTCACAGATGCGGACGGGCTGCCGCCGCAATTGGCGTCCAGCCTGCTGCGGCGCGAGCCGTTCGTTTTCGCCGCCCACGGTGATCTGATGGCCGACGGGTTGGCGGGGCTGATGGCGCGGCGGACGTTCTTTCACTTCATGCCGGACACCGGTATCGGCAAGCTGATCGCGCGGGCGATGCTGGATCAGGCCCGGCCCGAGGGTGCGCCGTCCATCGTGTTGGATGATCTGGAGGCGATCATGGAATGCGTCGCGGCGGGACTTGGGTTCACGCTGTTGCCGGTGCCGGATGTGGAGCGGTATCTGACGCGGCAGGTCGAGACCTTGCCCGCACCAAGCGGACTTGAGCGCAAGCTGGTCCTTGCGATCCAGCGCGATGGGGCTTTGGCCTCTCGCCTGGGGGCGCTGCGCGGGCTCTTCGGGACGGACTAGGTTTGACCGTTGATCTGTAGCTCATGGAGGCGAGCGTAGGCACCGCCTTGCGCAAGAAGCGCGTCGTGGGTGCCTTCCTCGATCACGCGCCCGGCTTCCATCACGACGATCTTGTGGGCGTTGCGGATGGTGGCGAGACGATGGGCGATGACCAGGGTCGTGCGGCCTTCGGCAAGGCGGTCCAGCGCGGCGCCCACGACCTTTTCCGATTGCGCGTCCAGCGCCGAGGTCGGCTCGTCCAGCAGCAGGATCGGCGCGCTTTTCAGCATCGCGCGGGCGATGGCGACACGTTGGCGTTGCCCGCCCGACAGGTTGGCACCGCGCGGGCCCACGGCGGTGTCCAGGCCCTGGGGCAGGGTCTGGGCGAAGTCGGACACGGAGGCGTTGCGCGCGGCCTCCCGCACGGCGGCGTCCGAGGCCTTCAGGTCGCCCATGCGGATGTTCGCGGCAATGGTCTCATCAAACAGCGCCGTGTCCTGGCCCACAACGGCGATGGTGTCGCGGAGCGCCGCGATATCGGCCTCGTCCACGGCGACATCGCCAATGCGAATGGCGCCCGATTGGGGGTCGAAAAGGCGGGTGAGGGCCGCGAAAACGGTGGTCTTGCCCGCGCCGGAGGCGCCAACAAGGGCGGTGGTTTCGCCCGCCTTGGCCGTAAACGTAAGGCCGTTCAGGACGGGCGCGTCATCATAGGCGAAGTTGACATCGGCGAAGGTGATGTCGCCCTCGGCCAGCGGGCGTGGCGTGGTGGGCGGCAGGATCGTGGGCGCGGTTTCAAACACCGCATAGATCCGCTCGAGCGAGGCGCTGGCGGCCTGCACCTGGCCCGCGATGGACGACAGGCGGCGCAGGGGTTCAAAGAGCAGACCGAGCGCGGTGAAGAACGACATGAACTCGCCCACCGTCTTTTCGCCGCTGATGATGTCATGACCGCCGAAATAGAGGACGGCGACAAAGCCCGCGGCGGCGATGATATCGATCATCGCGGGGTTCGCGGCGACACCGATCTGGGCCTTGATGGAGGGGCGCAGGAACTGGCGGATCTCATCCCTGAAACGCGTCGTCTCGTTGGTCTCCAACCGGTTGAGCTTGATGGTCTGGACGCCGTGGAACAACTCATCCAGCCTGGTCGAAAGGCGCGCGGCGGCCTCGCGCGCGGCGACGGCGGTGCGGCGGATGAAGGCCTGAACGGCCAGCAGCGGCAGGATCAGGACCGGCAGGCCGATCAGCGCAAACAGCGTCCATTGCCAGTCCGTCCACAGCATCACCGCCAGAAGAGAGACCAGCGTGACGGTGTCGCGGCCAAGCGAGACCAGAACCGAGGACGACAGTGATTGCAGGGCGGTGGTGTCCCCGCGCACCCGCTCGATCAACGCGCCGGGCGCGTTGGCCTGAAAAAAGCTCATGTCCAGGGTGAGGAAATGGCTCACCAACCGGGTCTGCAACTCGGTGATGACCTTGAGGCCCACGCCGACCATCAGGACGCGTTGCAAAAAGCCTGCCGTGGCGCGGATGGTGAAGAGCCCGCCGATGGCCAGCGCCACCCAGGTGACACCCTCCATGGAGGCGGCCGTGAACAGCGTGTCGAAAAGCGGCTGCACCAGCCAGGCGAAGGCGCCGATGGCCGCGCCCTCAATGCTCATCAGAACCACGGCGAGCGCGATCACGGGCCAGAACCGCGCCACATGGTCGCGCCACAACCGCCGCAATAGGCGGCGCGGGGTAGGGGCTTGGTCCAGATCGGCGGCGGTCACAGGGGTGTTTTCCAAGTGGTCAGGGCGACGGGGTGCGGCACGCGTGCCTCCTTTGGATGTGCCAAAAGCGCAAGGCGTCCAGCAGCGGATCAAGGGTTATGCGAAGTCTGTTACCAGCACAAGAACTGGCCAGACTGCCTTTTAGGGCGCCGGAGGCGGCCCAAATTGCTGGAATCGACCGGTCATCTCAGGAAATCCGCCTTTGATTTGGGTATCTGGACACCCAATGGTTGAAACCCGGAGCAAGCTGCGTCTAGGCTACGCGCCATAAGCTTGGGCCCGGTCGACTGATCGGAGACACTAAAGCAATACAACAAGGAGTGGGGTTTGACCTCAGACGGATCGCAAGCGTTCGTATCGTTCGACCGCGTCCAGAAAAGCTATGACGGGGAAATCCTCGTCGTCAAAGATCTTAACCTGCATATCGGTCGCGGCGAGTTTCTGACGATGCTTGGGCCGTCAGGCTCTGGCAAGACCACCTGCCTGATGATGCTGGCGGGGTTCGAGACCGCCACCCACGGCGAGATCACGCTCGACGGCAAGCCAATCAACAACATCCCGCCGCACAAGCGCGGCATTGGCATGGTGTTCCAGAATTACGCGCTGTTCCCGCATATGACGGTCGGCGAGAACCTGTCGTTTCCGCTGGAAGTGCGCGGCATGGCCAAGTCCGAGCGGGAGGGCAAGATCAAGCGCGCGCTCGACATGGTGCAGATGGGCGATTTCATCAACCGTCGCCCGGCTCAACTCTCTGGCGGTCAGCAACAGCGCATCGCGCTGAGCCGTGCGCTGGTGTTTGAGCCCGAACTGGTGCTGATGGACGAGCCGCTGGGGGCGCTGGACAAGCAGCTGCGCGAGACGTTGCAGTTCGAGATCACAAACCTGGCCCATGAGCTTGGCATCACAACCGTCTACGTGACCCACGACCAGACCGAAGCCCTGACGATGTCCGACCGCGTCGCGGTTTTCGACGATGGCCGCATTCAGCAGTTGGCCCCGCCTGATGAGCTATATGAAGAGCCGCAGAACAGTTTCGTGGCCCAGTTCATTGGCGAGAACAACACGCTGCAAGGCACGGTTTCCAAGATGGACGGCGACATGTGCGAGGTGACGCTGGCCGATGGCTCGATCATCGACGCGCTGCCGGTGAACGTCACGACGGTGGGCGAGAAGACGCAAGTCTCGATCCGGCCAGAGCGGGTCGAGATGGACCCGACCCGCCTGTCACCCGGCGCCCATACCCTGAAG
Organism: Gymnodinialimonas sp.; assembly: GCF_059726805.1. NCBI lineage: Bacteria > Pseudomonadati > Pseudomonadota > Alphaproteobacteria > Rhodobacterales > Paracoccaceae > Gymnodinialimonas > Gymnodinialimonas sp. Next base: position 3,643,592 of record NZ_AP041059.1, on the reverse strand, counting down.
GCGGAGGTCAAGGAATTCGTCTATATGGGCGATATCTACCGCACGCGGCTGGCCGTGGCAGGGATCGACGATTTCATCATCAAAACACGAAATGCCCCCGATCAGCGCAGGCTGAAACCGGGGGAGAGCATCGAGATCGGCTGGCGTCCGCAGGATTGCCGCGCGCTTGATGCATAACGGCCGGCACCCAAAACGGGCGCTGCCGCAAAAACCTCGGGGACAAACCCCGACCGAAGTTCAACCAAGGAGAGACAATATGAACCTCAAGAGCCTTATGCTCCTGACAACCGGCGCCAGCATGGCCGCCACCGGCGCGATGGCCGATGGCCATATGGCCAACTCCATGACCCTCGTGTCCTGGGGCGGCGCCTACCAGCAGAGCCAAATCAACGCCTATTCCGATCCCTATGCCGCCATGCATGACGGCCTGGAAGTGATCTGGGACGAAAGCTCGGCCGAAGCCGTGGCCCGTCTGCGCGCCATGAACGAGGCGGGCAACATCACCTGGGACGTCGTTGACGTTGTGGCCGCCGACGCCATGCGCCTCTGCGACGAAGGTCTGGCGATGGAAATCGACCACGACGAGATGCTGGCCCCCGCCCCCGATGGCACGCCCGCGTCCGAGGACTTCGGCGATCTGATCGTGTCCGACTGCTTCATCCCGCAGATCGTGTATTCCACCACCGTGGGTTACCGCACCGACGTGGCGGAGTGGAACGGCAACGTGCCGACTGACATTTGCGCCATCTTCGACACCGAAAACTTCCCCGGCCAGCGCTCGCTGGAGCGTCGTCCGATCGGCAACCTGGAATGGGCGCTGATGTGTGACGGCGTCGCCATGGAAGACGTCTATGACGTGCTGGAGACGGAAGAAGGTGTCGCCCAGGCGCTTGCCATGCTCGACAGCATCCAGGACCAAACCGTCTGGTGGACCGCTGGCGCCGACACGCCCCAGCTGCTGGCCGATGGCGAAGTTGTCATGGGCTCCACCTACAACGGTCGTCTGTTCTCTCTGATCGAAGAGCAGAACCAGCCCGTCGCCATGCTGTGGGACGCGCAGGTGTTTGACCTTGACGGTTGGATCATCCCTGAAGGCCTGCCCGAGGACCGTCTGGCCCGCGCGCTGGACTTCATCTACTTCGCCACGGACACCCAGCGTCTGGCGGATCAGGCCCTCTACATCTCCTACGGTCCGGCGCGCGCAAGCTCCGCACCGCTGGTGGGTCAGCACGCCACGTTGGGCATCGACATGGCGCCGCATATGCCGACCGACCCGGCCAACTCCGAGCGGACGTTCCTGTTCAACTACGAGTGGTGGGCTGACTACCGCGACGACATGGACGCACGCTTCCAGGCGTGGCTGGCTCAGTAATCTGAGCTGAGTGGTGGGTTTCACCCACCCTACGCCGGTAACAGGGCGGGCCGTTTTTCGGCCCGTCCAACCCAACTTCGAAGAAGGCGGCGCACGATGCCCAAAGGCTATATCATCGGCCATATCACGGTGAACGACCCCGAGGCTTACAAGGAATACATCGAGCGTGACACGCCGATCCTGTTGAGCCACGGCGCGCGTCCGATTGTCCGTGGGGGCAAGGCCGAGGTTCTGGAAGGCGAAACGTTTCAGCGCCACGTCGTCTTTGAATTTGAGAGTTATGAGGCCGCCATGGCTGCCTATAATGACCCGGAATATCAAGAGGTTGCCGAGATCCGCCGCCGCACTGCCGACAGTGTGATCCTGGTTGTGGAGGGCGTCTGATATGTCCGACGCCACGACCGATGGTCCCGTCCTCGCCGCCGATGGCACCCCGCTGAAGCGCAGCCTTGGGCGCGCGTTGCGGGCCCAGAAACTCCGCGCGCTGATGCTGATCGCGCCGCTTCTGATCTTCATCATGGTCGCCTTCATTGCGCCCATCGTCGACATGCTGTTCCGCTCGGTCGAGAACCAGATCACATCCGAGACCTTGCCGCGCACCGTCCTGGCCCTGGAGGAATGGGACCCGGCGGACCTGCCGGACGATGATACCTTCGCCGCGCTGGCCTATGACTTCATGGAAGCGGCTGAGCGTCGCCTGCACACGCGCCTGGGCTCTCGCCTGAACTACGAGACGACGGGGATGTCGTCGCTGTTCCGCCAATCCGGGCGCGGTGTGGATGAGATCGGCGAAGATTTCGCCGATCAGTTCATCGAGCTGAATGAGGCTTGGGAAGACCCGGTCGTCTGGGCCGAAATCATGGGCTCGCCTGATTGGGTCTCCGGCGCGATGGGCGCCGATGGCACGGGGCCCCGGTTTGAGCTGTCCGTCGCCGCCCGGGAATCCTTCCCCGAGACCGCCGACGCCTACCGCAGCTTCGCGCGTACCGCGCAGGAGGCCGATGACGACAACCCGACGGCGGAAGAGCCGTGGTTCACCGTCTACATGGCCCTTTACCGCGACCTAACCCGGCTGGACGCGTCGGCCTATGCCGGGCCGCACGCGGACCTTGTCGCCGAAGCCAACGGCGCGGTGAACACCTTCACCGGCATGTCCCCGCGTGAGCAATGGTTGGAGGTCAACGAGGACTGGGGCGATACCAACGTTTGGGCCACCATCGAGGCGTTCTCGGACCCTTACACTGCCGGATACTTCCTGACCTCGGTCGACCTGCGCCTGACGCCGGACGGGATCGAAGCGCAACCGGAAGAGCAGCGCATTTACGTTCTGCTGTTCTGGCGCACGATCTTCATGTCGGCGATGATTACGCTGATGTGCGTGCTGTTGGGCTACCCGATCGCCTATCTGCTGTCGAACCTGCCGTCGCGCTCGTCCAACCTGTTGCTGATCCTTGTTCTGCTGCCGTTCTGGACCTCGCTTCTGGTGCGGACGTCGGCCTGGAAGGTGCTGCTGCAACAGCAAGGGGTGATCAACGACATCCTGGTGTGGATTGGCCTTGTGGCCGATGATGCGCGGCTGGCGCTGATCAACAACCAATTGGGCACGATCATTGCCATGACGCACATTCTGCTGCCGTTCATGATCCTGCCGCTATTCTCGGTGATGAAAACCATCCCCCCCAGCTACGTGCGGGCGGCGAAATCCCTGGGTGCCACGAATTTCACCGCGTTCCGCCGCGTGTATTTCCCGCAGTCCATTCCGGGGATCGGGGCGGGGTGTATCCTCGTGTTCATTCTCTCCATCGGCTACTACATCACGCCCGAGATCGTCGGCGGTCGGACCGGTACGTTCATCTCCAACCGGATCGCCTATCACATCAGCCAAAGCCTCAACTGGGGCCTTGCGGCGGCGCTTGGCTCGCTTCTGCTGGCATTGGTGATGGCGCTCTACTGGCTTTATGACCGCATCGTCGGCATCGACAACGTGAAGTTGGGATAAGATCATGGATACCAAACTCCCCCCCTATGCCACGTTCGGTCAGCGCCTCTGGTTCTATGGCTTCCGCGTCATCTGCGGCTTGATCTTCTTCTTCCTGATCGCGCCGATCCTCACCATCATCCCGCTCAGCTTCAACGCCGAGGATTTCTTCACCTTCACGCCAGGCATGCTGGCGCTTGATCCAGAGGCCTACAGCCTGAGGCACTACCGGTCGTTCTTTGGCGACGGGGGCTATCCGTGGATTGGTCTGCTGATCGGCCTGGGGTTGGGGGTGGCGATCACCGTCGTGCTGAAAGTCTGGAAGGAAACCACCAACTATTTCCCCATCCTGATCTTCGCGATCCTCGGCCTGATCGTCGGCAAGCTGACGGGCCTGGAGGGGGAGGAGTGGATGACGCCCATGCGAAACTCCTTGCGGATTGCGCCAGTCGCGACGCTGCTGTCGGTGGGTTTCGGGACGCTGGCGGCGATTGGCCTCTCGCAAAGCCACGTGCCGTTCAAGGGCGCGATCATGGCGATCCTGATTTCGCCGATGATCGTACCGCTGATCATCTCGGCCGCGGGGATGTACTTCTTCTATTCGCGCATCGGCCTGCAGGGCACGTTCATGGGCGTCGTTCTGGCCCACGCAGCCCTGGGCATTCCGTTTGTGATCATCACGGTGACGGCGACGCTGGTGGGCTTTGACCGCTCGCTCACGCGCGCGGCGGCGAACCTCGGCGCAAACCCGGTGACGACGTTCTTCCGGATCCAGATGCCCCTGATCCTGCCGGGTGTGATTTCGGGTGGGCTCTTCGCCTTCATCACTTCGTTTGACGAGGTGGTCGTGGTGATCTTCGTGGGCTCTGCCGGGCAGCAGACCCTGCCGTGGCAGATGTTCACCGGCCTGCGAGAGCAGATCAGCCCAACGATCCTGGCGGCAGCAACGGTGCTGGTGGCGATCTCAGTCATTCTGCTGACGGTGGTGGAGCTGTTGCGGCAACGCTCTGAGCGCCTGCGCGGGATCGCGCCACATTGATGGTGCGCGGCAGCGCGCAACACTGACATTGCGCGGAATTGCGCCGCATTAAGGCGTGATCCCGCGGACCCGCGGGCTTCTGCATCTTGTTGACACATTTTCCCCTAGGAACGGCCACATCGGCTGGTTACGCCCGGGCGCGCGCCCCTGCGTCCAAGGAAGATCTATGCCCTACACTATCTATATGCTGCCCGAAGGCCTGATCACTGTGACCGGGACCAACGGGGGAAATGGCCTCGACGGAGAGGACCAGGGGTCTGGCGTGCATTTGGCGCCGGCCAACGGCAACCCGGGGGCCGTGATCACGCTAAATTCCAACGCCTGGGAAGAGATCGAGATCAACGACAACGCTGGCGACGATGATTTCGGTGACAGCGACAGCAGCCAACGGTTGGTGAACACCGAAAGTTTTGGGGGAGAGACCTTCCCCGCCAACTCCATTGTCGAGGCCGAATACGGCGTCATCGTCGAGGATTCCAACGGCATTCAGTACCAGCTGATCGCCTTCAACATCCGCCAGTCCGGCGACACGAACTCTTACGGCGACGTGGAGGGGTTGGCGTTCATCGGCCCGCAAGGGGGCTTCCCGCCAATTGGCGATGGGCTCACGGTGATCAGCAACCAGGAAGGCCCGAACATCGCGGCCTCCAGCTATGCCACGCCGATCTGTTTTGCCGAAGGGACGCTGATTGCCACGCCGTCCGGCCCTGTCGCGGTCGAGGATCTGGCAGTGGGTGCCATGGTCGACACCGCCGATCACGGGGCAGAGCCCATTCGATGGATCGGCAGCAAGACCTTCCCCGCCAAGTCGCACTTCGCCCCGGTCGAGTTCGCCCCCGGCGCCATCGGCAACACCCGCACCCTGCGCGTCTCTCGCCAGCACCGCCTGCTGCTGACGGGGTGGCGGGCCGAGTTGTTTTTTGGCGAGGACGCCGTCTGGGTGCCCGCCGCCTACTTCTTGGATCAACCCGGCGTGCGCATCGCCGAAGGCGGGACGGTCACCTACTTCCACGTCCTACTGGAAGGCCACCGCACGCTATTTGCCGAGGGTGTGCCTGCCGAAAGCCTGCACCCCGGGGACGTGGCTCTGTGTAACCTGGGCGCCTCGGCGGAGGCCGAGCTTTTTGCCATGTTCCCGGAGTTGGAGCGCTTGAGCCACCGCAAGACGTCTCGTCTTGCCCTGCGCGCGATCGAGGCCCGCGCGGCCTTCGCGGCCTAAGGCAGGACCAGCAGCCAGACCGACGCGCCGATCACGGTCAGCGCCGTGCCGATCAACACCGTGGAGGCCACGACGCGGCGCGCGACGCCGTACATATCCGCGAAGATGTAGGTGTTGATCCCCGGCGCCATGGCCGCCGTGATCACAGCGCTGCGCATCTGCCCGGTGCTGAGCCCGCCGAGCGTCCCGATGGTCCAGGTGATGGCCGGGTGAATGGCAAGGGTTAGCACACAGAGCATCGCAATCGCGCCCACATCCCCCTCGGGCTTGTAGCGGTAAAGCACGCCGCCCAGGCCGAAAAGGGCGGCGGGAAGGGCGGCGCGGATCATCAGATCCAGCGCGTCCTGGGCCACTGTGGGCACCGGAATGCCCGTGACATTGACGATGAACCCCGCACCAATCCCGATCATCAGGGAGTTCTGGAACATCGCCTTTACGACCGTGGTGACGAGCCTGCCGCCGCGCTCATTGGCCAGAACGATCTCCATCGTGGTGATGCCGATCAGGTAGCAGACGCCGGCGTTGAACAGGATGATCGCGTAGTTGGGGCCAAGCGCCTCAACCCCGAAGGCGCGCTCGGTCACGGGCAGGCCCAGAAGCACCGTGTTGGCCAGCATCGCGGTGAAGCCCATGGCGATGCAGTCGGGCCAGGGGCGGGCAAAGAGCCAGCGCGCGCCGAAGATGCCGAGGATGAAACACGCGACCGCGCCGCCAAAATAGGCGGCCAGCAGCCAGAGGTTGAACTCGGCGCTGATGTCCAGCGTGGCAATCGCGGTGAACAGCAGGCAGGGGATGGCGAATTTCTGCGTGAAGGACATCAGCCCGTCCACGGCGCTGTCTTTGAAAAGCCCACGCCAGACCGCCACGTAGCCTGCGCCCACAACGAGGAAGACGGGCAGGACGATGGCGAGTAGATCGCCCATCTAGACCTGGTACGTCAGGGTCAGCCCATCGTAGGCGGGGGTCACGTGCCACGGCGTCTCATCGGCAACCGTCTGATAATCCAGATCAATATGCATATTTGTCAGGACGGCGCGGCGGGGCTTGGCCCGCTCGATCCAGGCCAGGGAGTTTTCCAGATGGCTATGGCTGGGATGCGGTGTGTAGCGCAGCGCGTCGAGGATCCAGGTGTCCAGCCCGTCGAGCAGGGGCCAGACGGCCTCGGGGATATCGGAGACATCGGGCAAATACGCGACATCACCAATGCGGAACCCCAGCGCGTCGATATTGCCGTGGGTTACCTCAAACGGGGTGAAGGTGATCGGGCCGCCGTCACCGTCAATCGTGACATCGCCGTCAATCGAATGGATGTCGAGGATCGGCGGATAGGCCGAGCCTGGCGGCTGCACAAAGGCGTATCCGAAGCGGTTGAGAAGGTCGTTTGTGGTCGGCCCATCGGCGTAGACCGGCAGGCGCGCCCGCATGTTGTAAACGATCATCCGCAGGTCATCGAGGCCATGGACGTGATCGGCATGGGAATGGGTGTAAAGCACCGCATCGAGCCGCCCGATTTCGGCCTCCAGCAGCTGCGCCCGCAGGTCGGGGGAGGTGTCGATCAGAACCGTCGTCGTCCCGTTTTCCCCTTCTTTTTCAACTAGGAGCGAGCACCGCCGCCGCATGTTGCGCGGGTTCTCCGGGTCGCAGTCGCCCCAATGGCCGCCCAGGCGCGGCACGCCGCCTGACGAGCCGCAGCCGAGGATGGTGAATCGCACCTCCGCCATCAGGCCGCCTTCCAGAACAGGCGGTCGAAGTTCGAGGTGGTCTGGGCGGCGAAGTCCTCATAGCTGACGCCGAACGTCTCCGCCGCGACGCGTGCGGTGTGGGCCGTGAAAGCAGGCTCATTGCGTTTGCCGCGATGGGGCGGGGGGGCGAGGTAGGGGCTGTCGGTCTCCACCAGGATCCGGTCGAGCGGCGCGCTTGCGAAGATGTCGCGCAGCGGCTGGGACTTGGGGAAGGCGGTGATGCCGGACATCGACAAATAGAACCCGAGGTCCAGCGCGGCCTTGGCCAGCGCGGGCGACGAGCTGAAGCAATGCATGACGCAGGTGAAGGCGCCGTTCGCGTATTCCTCGGTCAGGATGCGGGCTATGTCATCATCGGCATCCCTGGAATGGATGATCAGGGGCAACTTCGTCCGACGCGCGGCCTCGATATGCAGGCGCAGGCTGTCCTGCTGGACCTGCGCGCTTTCCGAGGTGTAGTGATAGTCGAGTCCAGTCTCTCCGATACCCACGAACTTGGGGTGTTTTGCCAGCGTTTCCAGCTGGTTGAGCGTCGCCATCGGCTCTTCCGCGACGGACATCGGATGGGTGCCCCCTGCCCAGAAGACCGGCGCGTGCGCCTCGGCAATCGCTTGCACTGAGGCGGCGTTCTTCAGGCGTGTACAGATCGTGACCATCCGTGTGACGCCTGCCTCCAGGGCGCGCGCGACGACCTCGGGCAGTTCAGACGCGAGGCTGTCGAAATCGAGGTGGCAGTGGCTGTCGACGATTGTGGGAGGGGTCATTTAGGTCTCATGCGGCCAGCCGGGCCGCCATCCGGTCCAGGTCCAGGAAGATATCAAACACCAGGCTCGCAGGGTCAAGGTTGACCGCCTTGCCACGGCGCGCGCGTGCCGTCAGCGATTGCGCCAGCGCCGCCCATTCGCGGGCGTGCTGGGGCGAGGGGGCGAGGCGGGCCAGCGTGGCGGCCTCGTTCGGGGTGATTTCCGCGGGCGTTTGGCCGGTGGCGCCCAGGCGCGCGGCCCGGGCGAGGGCTGTGTCGAGGAGCGAGAGGGTCAGCGTAAAGCGCGCCTCATTAGCCTTGCCAGCGGTTGCGTCGGCCAGGCGAAGGGCCAACTGTCGGTCCATATTTGGCAGCGTTCCCAGAAGCTTGGCGATATCGGCGTAGAGTTGCGGCCCGCCCTGTTCGGCCAGCGACATTGCCGCCCCGACCGAGCCCTGGGCGAGGGTCGCCAACGCCGCGCCCTCAGGCGGCTCGGCGCCTGCCTGCATCAGCGCCGAGGCGAGATCCGCGTCTTGCAGCGGGTTGAACCGCAGGGTCCGGCAGCGCGAACGAATAGTCGGCAGAAGGCCTGAAGGACGGTGAGAGATCAGGAACAGAACCGCGCCTTCGGGCGGTTCCTCCAGCTCTTTCAGCAGCGCGTTGGCGGCCGAGGAATTCATCTCGTCCGCGCTGTCGACGATCACGACGCGGCGGTGATCCCCCGCCGACATCTGAAAAAACCCTTTGAGACCGCGCACTTCGTCCACGGTGATGACGGTCTTGAGTTTCTTTTGGTCCTTCTCATCCACCGGGCGGCGCAACAGGAAAAGCCCCGGTTCGCTGAGGGCCGCCATGCGGCGAGCCACCGGGTGATCTGCTGCGATATCAAGGGTTTCCGGCGGCGGTGGGGTGCCAAACATGTCGTCACCGCCGGGCGGCGGCGTGGCCAGCAGGAAGCGTGCAGCGCGCCAGGCGAAAGTGGCCTTGCCGACGCCCTTGGGTCCGGTCAGCAGCCACCCGTGGGGCAGGCGACCCGAGGTGGCAGCGGTCAGAAATTCAGCCTCGGGCGCGGCGTGGCCGAAGAGGCGCGCGGTGTCGCGGGGGTGCGGCGCGTCGCCTTCGCGGTCGGATTCGGGAAGCAGATCATCGGCCATGGCGCAGGTGTAGCATGGGGCGACGGCGGGGTGCAGGGTAGATCAATGGTATATCAATTTGAATAAGGCAGGCCGCGCGCGGGTCATGCGTTCAGACGGTTGTCCACGATCTGCAGGAGTGTCGTAGTGACGGTAGATGGGTCAGCGGAGGCATCCACGAGGTGGCAGCGATCGGGGTATTCCTGGGCCAAGGCCCGAAACCCCGCGCGCAGCTTTTGCTGAAACGGCAGGCCGAAATCCTCGAACCGGTCTTCACCGCTGTCGCGGGCAAGGCCGCGGGCGAGGGCCAGTTCGGGATCCATGTCCAGGATCAGGGTCAGGTCCGGTTCCACTCCGATGGCCTCGGCGTGGATGCGATCCACGAGGCCGCGCAACTCGCCCCGTGTGGCGCCTTGGTAGACGCGGGTGCTGTCGGCGAAACGGTCCGTCACCACGTCGCGGCCCTGGGCCAGGGCGGGGCGGATCGTGCGCTCCAGATGATCGCGGCGCGCGGCGGTGAACAGAAGGATCTCGGTCTCCGCGCTCCAGCGGTCGGGGTTGCCTTCGACCAGCAGACGCCGGATTTCTTCGGCCCCGTCCGAGCCCCCCGGCTCGCGGGTGCGCAGTGGGTTGCGTCCTTTCGTCTGCAACCAATCCACCAGCCGTGCCGCCTGCGTAGATTTGCCAGAGCCGTCGATGCCTTCAAGGCTGATGAAAAGGGGGGGCATCGCGGGTCGGCGCTCTCGGTCTGGGTCGTCTGCCCTCTGGTTTTGCACGGCGGGAAGGGCAGGGCAAGGCGCGGGCCAAAGGCGCCCCCGACCTGCCAAGATCACAAAGGTCTGAGGGAGCGCGCGCCCGCCGAGCGACCGAAGGTCGCGAGGCGCCCGGCCCAACGTGCAGGGCTATGCCCGCCAGGGCAAAGCGCCAACACGGGAGCGCCTGGGATCAATCCGGGTGTGCCGTTCAGGAGGCGGGCGCGCCGTCCCCATCCCCGCCCGAGATCAGGCCCATGACATCGGACCAGGCCGTGCCGATCCGCACCAGGGGGCCGCCCCGCGTCACGTCTTCCATCACCACCAGCGGCACGCGGGCCTCGAACCCATGCACGCCTTGCACGACGTGTAATTCGCCGACCACATCGCCCGCGCTGATCGGCGCGGGCAGGGGCGTGGTGTAGGTCAAGTTGGCCTCAATCTCTGGGTCAAGCAGCGCCGGAAGCAACATTTCGATCCCCTCTGATGGGGCGAGGCCCACGGTTTCCTCGCTGCCCAGGAACACCGGCACACGGGCCAGCTCCACGCCGGGCTCTACCACGTCGCGCATAACGAATTGCCGGAACGCCCATGTCACGATCCGCTCTGCCTCCGCCGCGCGGGCATCTGACGACGGCAGGCCCGTGATCACGAAACTCACCCGCCGGTCGCCCTGAAGGGCCGAGCCTGCAAGCCCAAACCCGGCCTCTTGTGTGTGGCCGGTCTTCAGCCCATCCGCCCCGATCCCGAGGCCTAACAACGGGTTGCGGTTGAAGCGGTTGGCGGGGCTGCGGCCCTCGTAGTCGAACTCGGTTTCCTGGAAGTAGGCGTAGTATTCCGGGAACTCCTCGATCAGGCGTACCGACAGAATGCCCAGATCGCGCATCGACATACGGTGGCCCTCGGCGGGCCAGCCCGAGGCATTGACGAAGGTCGAATTCATCATCCCCAACTGCCGCGCCCGCTGTGTCATCAGCGCGGCGAAACCCTCTTCCGTGCCATCGGGGCTGAGCGCCTCGCCCAAGGCGACGGACGCGTCATTGCCGGACACGATCACGATGCCCCGGATCAGCTCTTCAATCGTCGGACGATCCTGGGTGTTGAGAAACATGGTCGACCCGCCAAAGCTCATCGCATGGGCGGACACGGGCACCCGCGTCTCCAGCGTCAGGCGACCGTCGCGCAGGGCTTCAAACGCCATCAGGAGCGTCATCAGTTTGGACATGGAAGCAGGCGGCAGACTTTCGTCGGCATTCAGCGCCAGAAGCACCTGGCCAGAGGCATGGTCATAGACATAGGCCGCGCGGGCCTCGGTCTCGTAGCCTTGCGCCAAGGCAGCGGTTGAAACGAAAACCGCCGCGATCAGGGTCGCGGCGGTCTTGAAGAAAGAAGCGATGGGCATGGCGTCCTAACGTCTTACGAAAAAGGCATCATCAAAGCCAAGCTCTCGGACATTTGCCAGGATCGCATCGCGGGTTTCCTCGCTGTCAGCGGGCCCCACCACGACGCGCCAGAACTGGCGACCGTTGGTTGACTGATCATAGATTGTGGGCTCTAGCCCGACGCTGCGCAAGGCCTGCCCGGTGTTGGTGGCGTTTTCTTGCACAGAGAAGATGCCGATTTGGACGTAAGCCCGCTCAGGCGCGCCAGCGGCAGGGGCGCGGGCAACAGCAGGCTGCGGGGTGGGGGCTGCTTCGATGGCCGCGGCGGCCGCTGCGATGGTGCTGTCGGCCCCGTCGAGCGGCGCCGAGGTGATCTCGGCCGCGACAGCCGTGGCCGCGATCTCGGTGCCGGGGGCGAAGCTGTCAGGCGCGGCGTCGGCGGTCTCCGCCACTTCTTCGCGGCGCAGGGCGGTGACGTTCAGCATCGTCGGATCACCCGCCAAAGCGCCGATGGCGGCAGCGGCATCGGACGAGATCTGCAGGTCCGGCCCGGGGTTATCCCGCTCGCGCCGGAACAGCGCGCCGATCACGAAGCGTCCGTTTTCGTCATTGCGGATGATCACCCGCTCGGGGTCCGTGACGTCGGGGTGCGCCACCCAGACCCCACCCAGCGACGGGCGGCCATCCCAGAGGCCTTCGGTCGTGGCCTCGAAGATTTCCGGCGCTTCGACGTCGCGCTCGACCAGCCGCGTCGCGCCGATTGGGGCGGGCCCGTCGGCATCGGCATCGCGTGAGCTGAGGAGGCCTTCGCCTTCCCCAACGCAGCCCGACAGGGCGATAACAGGAACAAGCGCGAGTGACATCGCACGGATTCGGGACGACGAGTGGAACGGGGGGCGGATTAGGGTCATGCTGCTCTTCTCTGCACTCTGTCCCCACGCGTCATGCGCGCAGGTGATTGTTAACGTTCCCGGACGTTGCCGGACCGGTCGCTGCCGGTATGTGATCCGATTGGACGGACCACGCCTGTATTGACACAGATGATACACCACTGATTCGCGTCTGAAAAGCCGCCTTGTGCAGAACCCTGCCCAGAGTGGGTTTCAGAATCACACCCGTCCCATTATCGCGGTGCCCAGACCCTGGAGATCAGCCCGCTGATCGTTCCCGGAGGAGTGGCAGAGTGGTCGAATGCACCGGTCTTGAAAACCGGCGTGCGTGAAAGCGTACCGTGGGTTCGAATCCCACCTCCTCCGCCAACGTACCATTTTCGTGAGTTTGATCGGGTCGCTTTGTGTGGCCCTTTTGCTTTGTATTGCTGGATTTTCTTTGTGTCGATCATTGCCTTGGGCTTCTTTCGTTCTTATCTAGTTTTGTATCTTGTGTGGTATGGAATGTGGTATGGCGCTGACAGGTAAGTTAACGAAGAAGCTTGTGGAGAACCTTGGGCCGGGTCGGCACGGGGATGGCAGTGGCCTCTACCTCGTCGTGGACCCGTCAGGCGCGCGGCGGTGGATCGTCCGGGTGACGGTGAAGGGCCAGAAGAACGCCAAAGGCGCGCCTCTCCGCACTGACTTCGGTTTGGGCGGCGCTGACGTGGTGACGCTCTATCAAGCGCGCGACCGGGCGCTGGAGTATCGTCGAATGGCCAAGCAGGGCGTCAACCCCCGCTTCAACGCGATGCGGGACATTCCCACGTTCGAAGAAATCGCCCAGCAAGTGCATATTGACCGGATGCCGACGTGGAAAAACCAAAAGCATGGCCAGCAATGGATCAACACCCTGCGCGACTACGCCTTTCCCAAGATCGGGCGAATGCCGATTGATGGCATTGGCCAGCCGGAGGTGCTGATGTGCCTATCGCCAATCTGGACGGAGAAGCACGAGACGGCACGGCGATTGTCGCAACGGATCAAGACCGTTTTAGACGTGGCGCGGTCCAAAGGGTTCCGCGAGGGCGAAAACCCGGTTGTGGCAATCAGGGATGGCCATGTTCTGCCGAAGGTGAAGAAGAAGGTGAATCATCACAAGGCAATGCGCTGGCAGGACGTGCCGAGCTTTTGCGCGGATGTGCAGGAGCGGTCAGCCATGGCGGCGAAAGCGCTGATGTTCACCTGCCTGACCGGGTCGCGGACCAGCGAGGTGTTGAAGATGCGCTGGGAAGAAGTGGACTTCGACGCGCGCCTCTGGACCTGCCCGGCGGAGCGGATGAAGGGTGGCGAGGATCATCGGATTCCGTTGACGGATGCAATGATCGAAGTGTTGGAGCCGTTGAAGGCGTTGGAGTCGGAAGTGGTGTTCGAGGGGCAAAAGCGGCACCGGCCTTTGTCGAACATGGCGATGCTGATGCTTCTACGCCGGATGGGGGTGGAGGGCGTCACGGTCCACGGTTTCCGGTCCACGTTCCGCGATTGGGCGGGCGAGGTGGCGGGCGCGCCGCGTGAGGTTGCGGAAATAAGCCTTGCGCACAAGGTTGGGTCTGAAGTGGAGCAGGCCTATGCGCGAAGTGATTTGCTTGACCGGCGGCGGGTTCTCATGGAGTGGTGGTCGGAATATGTGACGGGTGCGGGCGGGGAGATCGTCCAATTTGGGCAAAGAGGAAAGCGCAAAACCTAAGCGTATAAGGTCGGTGAAAATTCGCCTTTTTATTCACCTTCAAAGAGTGAACAAAACCGAAACAAACCCCTTGACCAAAAAAAGCCCCTCCGTCACGATATCTTTTCATGGAGTTAAGTGAGCGAGACCAGCGCCTGCACGATGCAGTTGACCGCATGCTTATCGCACGGGGCAAGCAGCCGTCCTCTTTCAAGATGGGTGCTCCCTTTGATGTTACGAAACCAAACTTTCACGACTCAAAGTCTGAATTCTTGGTGGAAAAAGCTGCCACCGAAGCTGCACTTGAGCGTTCCGAGGGTATTCTTGACCTCCTTATTTCGGGGCACACTGGCAACGGTCACACAGACTCCCTCGCAGCAGCCAGAATATGCGGTTTCGTGGACTACAATCGTCAATTGGACCAGCAACGGAAGAAGCCAGATACGATCCCGACCTTTGTCTTAAAGGGCATGGTTGATAACGGGTTGACGACGAACCTCGCGTTTGCGCTCCATGCATTTAAGCGAGCGTTATCAGACCGCTTGCAGAACTTGGCGGACCAAGAACGCGACTATTGGAGCGGACATTCCAGACCGCCAAATCACTTTGCCCGCGCCATCGCTCTTCGGTTTGCACGCCACTATTGCAAGGAGGTGGGTGAAATGCCGACATCCGGCGTGTCAGGTGAAGGAGGTTATCCTTCCACTGATTTCACACGCGCGCTTCAAGAGGTATTCGAAATCCTCGATGTTAGGGCGAACGTGCGGAATATGGCGGATTGGGCAATCACACAGTTGTCCGAAGACGATCTTCAAAAGCCAAGTCTGCTCCTTGGCGGTCTTTTGGGTTTGCCTCCAGCCACTTCTCGGGGTGACAGTTTCGGCGACTGAAGGCCCGCCACAGATCAAAAAAGTCGAAGGATTTTCCCTCTTCTTTCAGCATTGAATTTGGCTTCGGGTTGGCCTTTCTCAGTTGGGCTGGCTGTCGTCTGTTTGCCTCATGTCACGTTCCTGGAGGCACATCATGGCAAACCTTTTCGAGCAAAACCGCAACTACGTCCTTGGCGATCCTGAACTGGACGTCATCGGCCCACGCGAGAAGTTGGCGCAGTGGAGGCACAAGGGCACAGGCCCCGCGTTCTATCGTCTTGGTCGCAAGATCATCTACCGGGGCGAAGACCTGAACGCCTGGGCGGATGCCAAGCGGGTCGAGCCCGCACGGGGGCGGGGCTGATGGCGCGGGTGCAGGCCCGGCGGGTCAAGATGCATCGCAGCTACACAATCCAGCAACTTGCCGATCTTTTGGAGGTGACGGTGGGCACGGTCCGGCGTTGGTGCAAACGTGGTTTGTACTGCCTGACCGACAAGCGGCCTTTCCTGATCGAGGGGCAGGATTTCCACGAATTCCACGCCGAAAAGCTGGCCCGGAAGAAGACCAGCTTACAGGCCTTCGAAGTCTATTGCCTGGGCTGCAAGACTGCACAAACCCCGCAACCGGGGCTTGTGGATGCGGAGCCAATGGATGCCAAGCGCGACCGGATCATGGCGATCTGCCCGACCTGCGAACGGCTGACCAGGCGGATCATCAAGCGATCCGATTTGCGCAAATGGAGCGTCAAATACGGTTTCGCGCCCAACATGCAGGAATACGCATAAGCGAACCTTTCCGGCTCAACTGAAATGATCACTTCAATGGGGGCGCAGAATATGCCTGGAAAACACGCATCGAACGTGCGGACAAAGCACAAATATCTGGACTGGCTGAAGCAGGCCGATGGCAAGGATGAAAAGACGCTCGATAAAGTCGCGGCGGCGCTGACGGCATTTGAGAAAGCGGTCGGCGGGAAGGACTTCAAGCAGTTTCATCGCGGCTGGGGGGAAAGGTTCAAAGCGCACCTCGCCAAGGCGCGGAACAAGCGGACGAAGAAGCCTTTGTCACCCTCTACCGTGGATGCAATGCTGGCCTATGTGAAGGGCTTCGTAAAATGGCTTGCGGACCAGCCGGGGTACAAGTCGCGGATCAGCCATTCGGATGCGGCCTATTTCAACAACTCGCGAAAGTGCAGGCGCGTGGCCCATGCGGCGCGGCCCGTGCCGTATCCTTCGATGGATCAGGCGCTGCATGCGTTTCAGGCGATGCCGGAGGGCGACCAATACGAACGGCGGGACAAGGCGCTCTTTGCCTTCTTCATGCTGACGGGCGCGCGCGATGGGGCGGTGGCGAGCCTGCTTCTAAAGCACGTGAACCTGTTCGATGGGCATGTGTTCCAAGACCCGCGCGATGTGGCGACGAAGAACGGCAAGCTGATCGACACGTGGTTCTTCCCGGTGGACCCGCTCTATCGGGAATGCCTTGAGCGGTGGATCACCTATCTGCGCGAAGTGGAACTGTTCGGGGATACGGATGCCGTTTTTCCCAAGGCGGCGATGGGGATGGTGGACAAGCGGTTCGCCAAGGTCGGGTTTGCTCGAGAAGGCTATGCATCGGGCGCGCCGCTCAACGCGATCATCAAAGCGGCTTTTCGGTGGGTCCAGATGCACCCTTTCACGCCGCATGCGTTCCGTAAGACGCTGGTAAGGTATGGCGATGGGGTTTGCAGCTCGATGGAGCAACACAAGGCATGGTCGATGAACATGGGGCACTCGCATCTGGCGACGACGGTAAACAGCTACCTGCCCGTAACTCGCGAGCGGCAGGGCGAGGTAATGAAGGGGTTTGCTCTCGGGCAATCGTTGAAAAGCTCTGAAACGAAGTAGCAATCGGCCCAAAACGGAAGTTGGTTGTAACCTGCTTGCAGCATCGTGGTGTCTCCAAAGCCAACCTTGGCGAACGGATTTGAGGTAATTGATTGTTAACCGTGTCGTGCCACAAACAGCCATGCTTCAAGTTTGGAAAATCAGTGTGCCCGCTGACGGTGGGCGAGTTTCATCAGTTCGGGGATGGGCGGTAGCTAATACAGCTGCGGAAGCAGCAGAGCTGTCGGGCGTTCCTCAATCAAGCGTAAGCGCCGATCCAGAGCGCCTTTGGATCGCAAGGGAGCGTGTCGTGTGGGAGAAGTGATTCACGAAGCTCTGAGTTAGGCGCGCAATCTGACGGTCTTTGTTGAGAGAGAACTCCCCAAGTGGACCAACGCATCTCTGTCCTTAGCACCCGTCAGTGACATTTAGTCGGCGTTTACCAATTTTTAACCAAGATGAACGAAGCTCGAAACATGGTCTTAAATGGTCCATTACTAGTGACTGCGGTAGTTGGCTTATCTGTCGTGGGAGTTGCTTCAGTTCTGACGGGCTACTCTTTTTTGGCAATTCTTCTGTTTTGCGTGTCATTGTCGTTCGGCGCGTCGTTTGTGGTCTTCATCTTCCTTCTGGTTGTCTCTCCTTTCTGGCTGGGTCGCCAGACAGCACCTTTGCGGCATGACATTACTCCAAACGGCTTCGTTGAAAGATCAACGATCATCAACCTTCATGATCACGATACGAAAAATGGTCTGGAAAACTGATAACTCAGACCAATGAGCGCAGCCCCACGTGACGCAGTTGCTAGGCGGCGCAACACCTCAGCAATAGTTTGCTCGCCTAATCCGTGATCGAGCCGCTGCCGTCTCGAGGTGCGCATATCGGCCGCCCGAATACCGGCGACAATCCAGTGCGTGTCCTGCAGCGATAAGCGCTGCACCGATGTCCTCGCCGTCGGCGAAACAGACGCCCACCCAGCGGTCATGGGTCCGCTCGCCATTGAGATCGCAATCCACCGCTCGCCCAGAGAGGTAATTGACCATCCATCGACGGGCATCTCTCCCTGCTTGTGTGCCCAATTCCGGAGCGTCTACTCCGTTCAGGCGCACGGGAGTGCCAGAGACAACGATTGTGTCGGCATCGCGGATTTGCACCTGCGCCTGTACTTGCACGGCTAAGAGGAAGAGAGCGAATGCAATGGCGTATCGCATCGGTTGGTGTCCCACTATCGTTGACTCAGAGCGGCCAAAGGTGGCCCCACCGAAGAGGATGTGCAAGCAATCAGGGGGCAGGAAAAGGTCTTCTAGCGGGTCGCTTTCTTTACTTAAGGTCAACGGACTAGCTTGGGGTATGTGCACCCACCCCTACAAGATATCGGCTAGATCCCGCTTATGTGATCCAACGATTAACTCTTCATTAACGAAGATTGACGATTCTCCAGACATCGATAGGAAAGGAACGTCATGACCCATCTGACAGACCACCTAACAAAACTCACCTGTGCTGCCGGCACGGCGCGCGACCTTGGATATGTGCATACATGTCGCGCACTGGATCGCATGATTGCAGAAGAAAAGGCGCGTCTCAAAGCAACGATGCGACCGGGAGGCGCTTTTGCCTCACCAGCTGCCCGTGAAAGTTAAATGTCCGCATAATGCCTCGGCAGAACTACGCTTTGCTCATCATTTTTGGTGGTTAGGTGTTTGTTAACCAATATCCACAGATACTGACCGTGTCACAACGGGGAGAATGTCTTGGGATATTCGGATTCGGTTTTCGGCGTTGCAGCCGACATTGTGTGTTCGGCGGAGAACAGTTCAACTGCCGATCCCATGAGGGTTTTTGAAGATCTGGTCATTGCTCTAAGCCTAGACACAGGTTTGCCAAGGAAAGAAGCCCGCATTCGTTTGGCAGCAATGCTTCCCGTTGACTACAATGCGCTGCGGCGGCGGCCAGCTCTCGATGAGCCTGACTGTTCTGTTGTGGAGTTCAAGCCTCGGCGTTCCCGGTAACTATTGATCGCCGAGAAGCAGTTCGGGACGAAGCCGCCCTTGACTGCTGACGCTCTAACGACCGCTTTTCGATCTGTAAATGTCGTAGTTTACTACGAACCAAGTAGCTGTGTTGCATGGCGTAAGGAGGCGAGAAATGCCAAACAGAATGCCTAATGCGAGGTTTCCAAACAGGATCGTTAGGTGTCGGAAACTGGCAATTCGCGTTTCAAAGAAGGCAATGCCTGGAGCGATTTGTCTTTTTCTCTCGACCCCAAAAAATCACGTCGTTTGAATGACTCAAACTCCATGCGGTCTACTTGTAGCCAAGTCAACGCCTCAGAAATGGAAGAAAAAATTCTCACGTTCATGGTCTTATGATCTAACATGAGCATGTAGAACATGTGAGATATTCCGTATCCAAGATCGCTCGGTGCCGCAATGGCAACGTCGACGGGGCGGTCAAGTTTGCCAAAGCCTCGCTGGTAGAACCCCTTCAAGGAAAAGACATCCCTGAAGCGTGCCCGTGCGTCAGAAAGCTCATCTAGGTCGACTAAAAACCGAATGTCTTTTCTGAATTCTGGATCTTCAAAAAAATTTAAGGCAGCAGTTTTCATTTCTGTCAAATCCGTTCTTCCACTAACTTTGACATATTTCAATCTGAGTTCGCGATAAATCTTGTACGAAACTGGCAAATCACTTCACCCTTTATACTCGAAGATAGATAGTGCCACTC
This sequence comes from Gymnodinialimonas sp., assembly GCF_059726805.1. NCBI lineage: Bacteria > Pseudomonadati > Pseudomonadota > Alphaproteobacteria > Rhodobacterales > Paracoccaceae > Gymnodinialimonas > Gymnodinialimonas sp. The sequence goes on along the minus strand of NZ_AP041059.1, from coordinate 3,624,176 downwards.
CAAAAAGGCGGAAACGCTCATGAGGCGAAACGCCTGGATTCTTCTAACTGCAAGTACTCTGTAAATTCTGCTCCATTCATCGGCGCCGCAAAGAAGTAGCCTTGAAGTACGTCGCAGCCCAGTTCTACTAGCGCTTCTGCCTGAGCTTCAGTTTCAACACCTTCGGCGGTTACGCACGCACCGAAAATGCGGCCTATATTAACAATGGCCCGCAATAGTTCTCTGGAATTTTGGTCAATTCCTAGCCGCCTTACGATACGACCATCGATTTTCACTGCATCTGGCGACAGCTTTTGCAACGCGAGGATTGATGTTCGGCCGCTGCCGAAATCGTCAACTTCGATTTGAATCCCAGCCGCTCGAGCATGTTTAAGACAACGAAAAAAACTTCTGCTCTCTTCTTCGATAAACACAGTTTCCAGCACCTCAAGGGATACCGTGCCTGGATAATTATTTGAGCGTTCAATAATCTCGCCCATGCTTATGCGTATTCGTTCGGAGCCAATATTGAATGATAGGTTCGGCGGCCTGTCGGTAATGATCAACCACTCAGCCGCCTGTCTCATCGCTGCGTCAAATATTGAGCCATCAATCTTGGCTAGCAGGCCTAGTTCTTCAGCCTGGGACAGAAAAAAACTTGGCCCGACCAGCCCAAGTCTTGGGTGGTCCCAGCGCGCCAATACTTCCACGCTCACTAACCGCTTTGTCTTCGCATCTATCTGTGGCTGAAAATATGGTTGGAATTCATGTCCCAGAATGGCCCGCTCCATGTCAACGCACATCGAGCGGCGCTCCAATATCGCGTCCAAATCTTTTTGATGGAACCGGTTGACGCGTCCACGCCCTTCTGACTTTGCGCGATTGAGTGCGACGTCTGCATGCAGGAGGAGGTCGCCAGTACTCGAAGATGGTTCAGAAGCTACACCAATGGACGCACCGACGCGGCAGTGTTCAAAACGAAGATCTATATCTTCCTCGAGCCGTCCTATAATCCTTTGCGCCAAGTCTTCGGCCCGCCGACCGTCCGCGAGTTGGTTCACGAGAATGATATATTCGTCTCCCCCAACTCGAGCGACCAAATCAGCCTCACAGGCTTCCTCAAGCAGGACCATTCCAACTGCAGACAGAATCTCGTCGCCGGCAGCGTGACCCAAACTATCATTGATCAATTTGAAGTGGTCGAGATCGATAGCCAACGCCGCCATTCTACTTGGTGAGTTATTGGGTCGCGATTTAAGTTTCTCGACTTCGGCACTCAGCAGGCGACGATTTGCGAGTCCAGTTAGTTGGTCATGGTTGGCCTGGTGCACGATCTCAGCATTAGCGAGTTCTAAGTCCTTCGCGTAAGCTTCCACTTCTCGCGTTTTATTTACTAGTTCCGTGATGTCTACTCTCAAAATCACAAGGTCGCCGTTTGGAGCTCTAGTTCGATAGAGCCTGTGATGAATGTCGCCATCAAGCCTCAAGTCCTGCACTGGCCTGCGAACATGTTGCTCCTGGTGTTGGAGGGAAGACCAGGCATCTTCATTGCCTACGGCATCTGCGATAAGGCCTGAGCGGATTGCGTGCTCGGCAATGACGGTTCGATGCATGCCAGTCTTGATAAACCCGTTAGTGCGACTCATGGAATGCTCGTACGCTGCGTTCCAGATGACAATGCAATCCGTTTCGTCGTAGATGGCAAAGGGAAATGGATAAGCATTCAATGCCGACAGAAGCCGGCTATGTGCTTTTTCGGCGTTCCTCCTTTCCCGAACTAGGGCCGTAGAATCTAGCCTTGTGATCATGGTATCACCAAGCGGAGTGACGCTTCGTATGACACGGTGGTGGATATCCCCTTCGAATTCGAGATCTTGAAAAGGTATCGAGGGGTCTGATGCTTTCAGATAGTCTTGGACTGAAGTTCGGCCGTCAGGGGACACATGTTTCAATAAGCCATCCCTCAGCGCTGTCCTAGCGATCTCTTCGAGCGTCATTCCTGGAGTGATTGAACTTGGTGCCCTTGCCATGGATGACTTGTAAGCACTGTTGCAGGCTAGGAGCCTTGTATGAGCGTCGAACAATGCTATGGGGGAAGGGTGACTGAGGAAGGCTGCTAAGATCCTCTGACTATCCAACCGTGGGTTTAGAAAGTCCGAAGTGATGAATTCAAGTTGGCCGATGTCCTGCTTAGTTGGCAAAGTTCGGTCGCTTGCATTGAGTGCGACGTCACGGGTCGCATGATGACCACTTCTCATGATAGTGTATCAGTCTGTAGGTCGATGATCTTGATGAAAGGCCCCGCCTTACCTATTTGCTTTCTAAGAACTTTTACCTGCGAAGTACTAGCATTCTGTCGCATCCTCTTGGAGGCTCGGCAGAAACAAACCACAACTCTGCGCAGTCTCACTTTATGAAGCTCGTGCATTTCTCCTCGCTAAAACTACCGTTGCAGATGAGCACTACCTAAGGGCAGATGGTTAACGAATGGTTAATGCCCAAGCGCTGTTAGCACCAGGTGCCGCACTTGGCCGTGACAATTTGCGTCGTGACAGCTTCAGACGGCAGCAGTTCCTCTCAGGGATTGAGAACTTTAATCCGCTCGCGGTGAGCTTCAAATATCTGACTTCCGAAAGCGGACGTTAGCTGCGTCGAAGCAAGCCGACAAGCCGGGCTCTAAGTGGACGCGGAGGCGATGCTGCATCTTTAGTAACGAGCAGTGAGGCCCGCACAGCAGCCGTCGGTTCGTCATCCAGCGGATGGCTGCCATTCGCCCATCTAATAAGCCGTGCAGTCGACTATTGATTTCCGCACTCGCTCATAGGCGTGCAAGGTGTGTTATGGTGATTGCACCTTTTAACTGCCTGAGCCTTTGCAATGCGCCCATTTCTTGCCCTCTTCCTCACCCTTTCGCTGCCCCAGCGTTGGCCGATGACTGCGTCCAAGGGCTGCAAACGCTGCTGACGACAGACCTGACTGCTGATGGACCCTATATTGCAGAGAACTTGAACCGAATGGCGGGGGCCGAGCAAGTCTATCGGCAGTCCTTCTTGCCTGACGGTCACTTTCTTGTGGAGACGATCAGCCCGGAGGGCCAGCCCGACACGCTGCATTACCAAGGCGGCGCTTGGAACAGCGATGGCGCGTGCGGTTGGACACTGGCGTGGCAGATGGATGCCGAAGACGCCGCCGCTGGCATCGAGGCGCAGCGACAAAGCATGGCGCAAGGCGTGCTGTCGGCCACCTGCACAGCCAATATAGATGGGACCGAACGGATCGAGGGCATGATCGGCCCGACCCCGCAATTTGGCCCCGAGCTGTCGGTTGGCTATGTGGTCGATGCAGATACAAGGCAGGTTCATCAGCTCACCTGCGCCTACACGCTCTACGGCATGTCCGTTGAGCCGCAATACGACATTCGTCGCGCCCCGTACCTGACCCTACCGCTGCTGCCAGGCCAGTAAACCGGGCGCGTGCCAGTCTCCAGTCAGCCTTGCCACCGACCATCGACACGCGCGGCCCATATCAGACCACCGGCGCTTGATGTTAATGCTGCGGTGCAGCCCCTTGAACCAGCCATTCGCTAAACTAGCACAATTGGAGTAAGGATGAATGACTGCAACGCGGACTTTTCTGCCGCTCACGTTGAGAATCCGAATTACTGCTCTGTTGGGTCCAAGCTACGATGGGCTCAAAGTAACAACGGCATCGAATGCCACGACATTCTGAAAGCTGAATTTCGGATTTGAACACCTAACAGTGCTCACAAGTCTTTAGATCACCTAAGCGCACCCTAGGAACACGTGATGCCGATCAAGAACAGGCAGTACTTGCTAGCAGCACAAACGCCGCCCTTTTTCAGGAGCGGCGTCGAAGTGGATAGCCTAGGCGATCCCTCATCGGGAAACGCAATCATTTAAGATTCTTGAGTTGATAAGTTTAGTGACTGCTCAAACTGAGTCTAGGGATGCAGTATTAACTGCAGGTTAAATTATCCCCGCGCCAGTTTCATTCGGTCTTTCAAACGAGTTCGCACGTCGTCCATTGCTAGCGCGCAATCCATGCTTAACATGATGACGTAGTCATCCATCCCGAGAAGTGCTTTGTCCTGTTTCGGCGGTTTTTGAGAAACCAACAGAGCCTCGACCGTGTCGAAGACAGCTACAGAGTATGTCATGCCCTTCTCCTCAAGATGACAAGCAGGTATCCGCAGAGATAGGTTAACAAAACGCTAATTCTTCGGCACGGAGCTCAGGCAGACTGTTTCTAACAGCGCCTTTAGCTTGCCTCAGACTCTTTGCGTAGAGGGGGCGGATTGTCCCCTAGGAACTGAAGCGAAGCACGCATCCTTGTTTTTCCTGAGCAATCATTTTGGACCTGTCTCGTTTTAGTGCCGCCCCAGTTGCTCGTTTAGGCTACTTTCCGTTTGAAGTCGGCTGGGCTTTTCCAGCGGAGTGCTGAGTGCCGTCGGCGCAGATTGTAGAAGCCGTTAATGTACTCAAAGATTGCCAACTTGGCCTGCCTGCGCGTTTCCCATCACCGCCGCCATATCAGTTCGGCTTTGATGGTCTTGAAGAAGGTCTCAACAGCGGTATTGCCGTAACAATTACCTTTGCCGCTCATCGACACCTTGAAGCCGTTCTGGCGCAAGATCTTCTGGTAGTCGTGAGAGCAATATTGCGACGCACGATCCGTGTGGTGGATGCAGCCTTTGGGTGGCGCACGGAAGGCAAACGGCATTTTCAGTACCCGGATCGCCAGGTCGCATTTTATCCGATTGCTGACGGCCCAGCCGACAACGCGACGGGAATGCAATCCAGGATCACAGCCAAGTACAGCCAGCCTTCGCGCGTCCAGACATAGCTAATGTCACCGGCCCACTTCTGGCTCGGTAGATCAGCCGCAATGTCGCGGTTGAGCAGGTTTGGCGCAATATTGAACTTTTGATCGCTATCGGTTGTGACCTCATGTTTGCGGTTTCTGACGACGTAAATTCCGTTCTGGCGCATCAAACGGCCAACGCGACGATGGCCAACATCCACACCGATCTCTTTCAACTCTTCGGTCATTCGCGGCCTGCCGTAGCTACCAAGGCTCAGGCGGGACTGTTCTTTGATGTGTTCCAGAGTGACCATATCAGACCGTTGTCTTCGACTGGCAGGGCGATTGCGGAATGCACGTAATCCACGCGCACTGACGCCAACAACGTCGCACAACCGGTTAGCGGGGAAATGGCCTCGGTGTTCTTCGACAAAGCTAAACCTCATTGTTTTAGGCCCGCGAAGAACTGGGTGGCCTTTTTTAAGGTCTCCCTTTCCTCCTTGAGAAGCCGGTTCTCGCGCCGAAGCCGATCGTTCTCTTTGGCAAGGTCCAAATTCTCTTTCGAAACCCAATCGATGTCTCGATGTGCCGCGATCCACTTGTTGAGTGTCGACCTGCCGACACCAAGATCTTCAGGCACGTGCTTACGCGTAAGTCCACTTGTCAGTGCAATATGCACCGCATCAGCACGGAATTCGTCTGTCCGGTTCAGTCCCATGGTCAGTCTCCTTTGTTGCAGTAAATGCTATCAAAGGAGCGGCATCAAACCGAGACAGGTCCACTTTTGATTGAAGTGAACTAAAACCGAAGCGGCTAGTAGGATGATGCTACAAAGAGCAACTGCATAGTCAAAACACAAAGTCTTCAGACCCGAGATCAAGTAGATTCACGCCGACCAAAAAAATGCTACTGTCAGCAGATGTCGAGATTAGCACGCCCTCGCTTTGCTGCACTGCTGCCGCCATGACATCTTCGTAGGTGTCAATAGTCGACAAGTCGTTAAAGGATATTTTTTCAGCATCATTGCTGGCATCGAAATCAAGGATTACGTCGTTGCCGTGACCATCCTCAAACACGAAGCGGTCGGCGTTGAAATTGCCTTCCATCGTGTCGTTGCCCTCTCCGCCGATCAGCGTGTCAAACCCACCGCCGCCCACTATGTAGTCATTCCCCGCGCCGCCATGGACCCAATCGGACTGGAACCCGGCGCGCACCAGATCATTGCCTTCGCCGGCGTAGATAGTGTCATCGTGATTGGCCCCGAAAAGACGGTCATTGCCTACGCCGCCATAGATCAGGTCTTGGCCATTGCCGCCGCGTACCACGTCGTTACCGTCTTCGCCGTAAAGTGTGTCGTTGCTGTTGTCGCCCAGTATAATGTCGCGTTCATTGCCGCCAAAAATCAGGTCCTCGCCCTGACCGCCGCGGATGGTGTCCACGCCTGCGCCGCCGTAGATGGTGTCACCCTGATTGCCGCCCCAGATCTCATCACGGCCGCCTCCCCCGTAGATTAAGTCCTCTTGGTCGCCTCCGTTCAGGAAATCGTTCCCGCGGCCCCCGTCGATGAAATCAGCACCAATACCACCTGCAATCTGATCGTTTCCATCGTAGCCATAAAGACTGTCTTGGCCACTGCCTCCCCAGATACTATCGTTCCCACTTGAAGCCTTCACCAGATCATCGCCGTCATCACCATACACCGCGTCATCCATAGTTCCACTGTAGATGGTGTCATTACCTTCACCGCCAGAGATAACGTCGCGTCCCCAGTTTCCATGAATTAGATCGTCGCCGTGTCCACCGAAGATCGTGTCTGCGAAACCGCCGCCAACCAACGTATCGTTACCCCCGCCTCCATAAAGAAGATCGGCGCCATTCCCCCCATCAATCAAATCGTCGCCGCCTCCGCCATGAATGGTATCATCACCATCGTAAAGCATAAGCTTCTCGTCGGCGTCAGTGCCTTTGTGAACGGTGGAGCCTTGAGTAAACACTATAGCCCCATCCGGAGCCATTGCGTGACCATAGTGAAAGGTCAGCTGGACAACCTCGTAGGGTTTCAAATCGAGACTAAAAATTCCGTCCAAGTTTTTGTCAATGCTTGTTACCTCAGTAATAATTGCATCTCGGTGATGATTGTTCACTTCATTATAAAATATGCTTAGGCCACTAACATGGGAATATCCTGAGACAAGCGCAGAAAGATCGACATCAAGCGTCTCAAACTGGTCATTGCGTGAGCTAAAAAAGACAGTCTGAGTATACGAGTTAACGGTAACACCGTTCACAGATTCTGCAACGTCCTGGAATGCGGTGACTTCTACGGAACTGTCAGTTTCCCATTCAAGGTCAAGGAGTTCATCACCAACCACGGACTGACGCAAAAGATCAAACATCGCACCTCGAGTTGTGTTGGTCATTATTTCCATTCCATGGATGGAGGTGACCTCAATGTCCTCGTGTTGAAGCAGGAAGGAATTTCGAGTTGCATGTAAGAACGGCCACGCGAAGGCAGTGTCGACACCTGCCTCAACCATGTTTGTTAGATGCTCAAGGAAAAACGATGCACCATGTATCCCAAGATCCAAACCACTTTCAGAAAAGGACAAAAGGTTCGTGATATTGTATTCACCCACATACGTCTCTAGATCCTTGCCAGCCCAGGTATCCCAATTTGCGTTTCCCCAACCATTCAGATTTTCGTCGAGCCCGCGATCTTCTGCAAATATTCCCGAGTCGTTATCAAATGCACCTGCATTACCGTCACGCCAATAGAAGTTCCGAAGCACACCATCGACCGTTTCCATGGCGCCATTTACGGATGCAAAGGCTTCCTGTATAGCCATATTGGCAGTCGATAGGGAATTACCGAATGCTCCGCCCAGGTTGCCGCTAGCTTGAAGAATGATGTGCGGATCCATGCCAAACTCGGAAGCGCCGTTGTGGATCGCCACTGCAGCCATACCAGCGGCTTCTCCATAAGCAGTCTCGCGCGACTCGTCTCCCGGAGTGCGCCCACCCCAATATTCGTTGCCTAGTTCGTAACCAGTAACTGTGTCTGGGAAATCTCGCGCCACGATGGAAGCAATTTTCTCAATCCCATTTAGAATTTCGGCTTGGTTTGGGCCGCCAAATTTCTCCAAAGATTCAACTGGCAGAACAAGATTCACACTAATTCCTAGCTCTTGAGCATGTTCTAAGAAGTTCCGCAAGAACGGTGGTAAATCACCGTCGACAAGCATCCCAGTTTCAGAGAAGATCGCTTTGTCTTGGCCGGCCGGGAAACGTACTGACGAGACGCCAAGCTTTTCCAATGCGGCAAGGGCTTCGTTGGTTAGAAAGCCTAGTTCATTTCCTTCATTTCCGCCCCAAGGTGTTTCGCCAGTATGCGCTCCGACAAGGACATTCACATTAAAGAGTTCTTCGTTGAGAGTACCACCTGTGTGAGTCTTTTTTGTGATTGTGAGATCGATCATCGGGAGCTCCAGTATGCACTTATTGGAGCTGACGATGGGAGGGGTGAAGGCCTTCAGCGTGACACAACCTTGTCAGAAGAGCGATGAGAGATGGCTGAAATGAGATCTAAGTTGAAAATTTTTCTTAAAGGTGGTGAGCAAGGGTAACACTAGTGAGCTGGTCTCCATTTCTTGGACAAGAACTGGCGTAAATTGGGTTACCTCTTGCCCTTGCTGATCGGGGTTGGTTGTTTCGTTTCGCTTCCAATAGACGACGGCAGGTGGCTTGCCGCCAAGTGCTGAATGTGGTCGCTTCTGATTGTAGAATTACATCCACTTCCTGACGGGAGCCTGTACCTCTAATCCGGACTCCTAGGTGTGCACGTAGACGCATTCGTAATTCAGGGACTGCCACAGCCGCTCTAAGAGATGTTGTCGACGAACCGAACCTTGCCATCCATAAGCTGAGGGCGATGGAAGACGAGCATGCTAGGCTCAAGCGCTTGCTGACCGATACGATGCTGGACAATGCCGTTCTGAGGGATCTGCTGGGAAAGAACTGACGACGCCGAATGAGCGGCGAGAGGCAGCGCTTAGTGCGATGCGGGATCACGACATCTCGCAACGCCGGGCCTGCCGACTTGTCGGGATCAGCGATGCCACATAATACAACTGGCGGAAGCGGTTCGGTGGGATGGGACGTTCGCAGTTGACAGAACTGAAGAGCTTGGAGAAAGAGAACGCGCGGCTGAAGAAGATCGTCGCCGAGCTCGAACTGGACAAGCTCATTCTCAAGGAAAGCCTGAACCATCTAAAGCCCAGGGCCTGACCACAGAGGAGCTTCGTCAGGCCGTCATTCACACACGCCAGAAGTTCGCCACGTCTGAGCGGCGGGCGTGTCGGGTGATTGGCGTCGCGCGAAGCTCCCTGCAATATTGGCCGACACCGAGAGATGACGATGCACTGCGGCTAGCAATCATACGGCTGGCGAAGCAGTACGGTCGGTATGGCTATCGCAAAATCACTGAGCTGCTTCACGTTGAGGGCTGGCGGGTTAATCACAAGAAGGTCGAGCGGCTGTGGCGCGAGGAAGGATTGCAGCTTCCACAACGGCACAAGAAGCGCAAACGGCTCTATCACAAGGACAGCTCGATCATCCGAATGCGGCCCACGCATCCGAACCATGTCTGGGCCATTGACTTCGTCCACGACAAGTTCTGCAATGCTCGGAGCTACAAGATGCTCACGGTTCTCGACGAGTTCACGCGGCAAGCCTTGACGGTAACGGTGCGCACTAGAATGGGAGCCGACGATGTCCTCGAAGTGCTTTATCCACTGCTTATGAAGCATGGTACCCCAGAGTTCTTTCGATCAAACAACGGGCCTGAGTTCGCTGCCGAAGCGATGCAAGCATGGCTTCGAAGAGTTGGTATCAAGCCGATCCGTATCTATCCCGGATCGCCCTGGGAGAACGCATACTACGAGCGGTTTAACGGCACGCTGCGCCGAGAGGTTCTCAATGCGGAGTGGTTCACGACGACCGACCAGGCTCAGATCGTCATCAATCACTGGCTCAAGCAGTACAATCACATCCGGCCGCATCAGGCGCTCAACATGCGTCCGCCTGTTCCGTAAACCCTTTTAGAGAAACCCTCGATCAGTGGCCCAGAAAAAGGGGGCTAGACACTTTCGTTTTCGAGCGCCGTTGACGCTGACACAGGAATCAATAGTCTAGACGAACCACAATCCCTGTACACAACGGGCTGTGTTTCGGGGGGCAGGTCACTGGGCTCGTATTGAAGTACTAGAATGGCGGTCAACTGTTCATCCCGTAGGGCTATGGGAACGCCCCGCCCCGCTCAAGTCAGTTTCCTCCAACTGCACCGTCCAGCCGTGTACCGCCGCCTTGATGGCCGATGCTCCGCGAGAACAATCCCTAGTCCATTTTTGTTAGTATGTGTTAACGGCTATTTGGTAACTAGGTTGGTCCAGTTTGTTGCGAAGCACGGTGCGAGATTTGACGCTCATGGAGGCGTTTGCAGCCGAGCACTTGATCGTGCGTCGCAAATCCATTTGTGTAGTTGCTCGAGAACTAGCCGATTGTTTCCCGAACCTGCCCGCCCTCAGTATCTGCTTCACACTCGCATCTGTAGCTTCAAACCTCGAAGTCAGCCTAGGTGTTAATGGGGCACCCGGCTTTCCATCGGCTCCGGACATCTACCGTGTGATCGCGGTCTTGTCGGCTGACATATTCAGCCTCGAACTGACTCATGGGCATCAGATTACCGCTAGTTTCCTAGCGGGGCATTGGGATGACATCCGTGACCCAAAATTCAGGGCCACAGCCTAGCCGAGAGAAAAGGGACGTTGCGGTCCAAGATTTGTCTCGACCCCGACCTTGCTGCCAGTGCCGTAGCGCTGAATGACAACGCTTGAAAACAATCACCCTCGCTGGAGAAATGAGAAACTGCCACTAGGCTATTCACACGAGGCGGCTGAAGTAATGCCATTCTCGCGGAGTGATCGGCCATCTGAATCTGACGCCTGAGGCTATCAGTGGGTGGATGACAGCAAGTTGGGGCCAAAACAGCATTCGTCGAGCCGGGGTCACCGCTCTCGGGACATCGCCATGCGATGCCCTCACGGGCAGTGCATGGGAGAACGGATAAACGAGCAACTAGGGCGGCAGTAAAACGAGACAGGTCCAACTTGAAAGGGGAGCGTTAGTTCATTTCTCAACGCTATGAGACCGACCTGCCCCGCTCAAGCGAAGTTCTTCTGACAATGCCCTTCGGACTTTTCAGAAGAACAGGTCACTTGGAGCAACGATGCGCCGCGTATTCATCGCTTGAAAGCCGAGGATCTCATTGACTTCCTCTTCAGATTTCCCGATGTCCAGCAGGAAAGCTTCGATGAGCTTAACTTGAAAACAACTAGAAATTGGGAAGTCGTGGTGCTTTGCCGCTTCAAGGAGATCAGCAACAACATCCAGCATGGTCTCTTGCGACATTTTCTGTTTCCTTGGGACACTTGGATAGTGCGCATCGAGTCTCAAGGTTTAGTGAACTCTTTAATTCTGGCCAAAATTGGGCCCGCTCACTTGAAGAGTGATCGACGCCGAAAGACTTTTGTCGACACCGTCAAGTGCATTCACGACGCTCGTACAACTGCTGTAATCCACCCTCTGATAGCCTCGGCATTGAACTCGAGACCATTGTCTGACACAGAAATAGGTCGGAATGCCGCGCAAGATGAACTGGCCGGTCAACGCGTCGATGATCTCGGTTGAATTCAGCTTCCGCTTCTCCCGGATCGCCAGACTTTCCGGGCTGTGTTCGTCCAGATTGTTCAATGTCCTGAATGCGCGGCCATCGTCCGTTCTGTGATGCACAAAGTCGTATGACCAGACGTGATTGTAATACTCGGGGCGAAGCCGGATACATAATCCACCGTTAAGCCAGAACCGCCCCTTCTTTGTTCGTTTCATTGGCACCTTCGGCCCATGGCGCCGCCACAGACGTTCGACACGTTTGTCGTTCTCCTGCCAGCCCGCAGTCCTAAGCAGGATAGCAAACCGGGGATGGCTATGTCCGCCATGCTAGCGCATCTGCTCGATCATGTCCGCGATCAGACGTTCTTCGTCAGCACGACCAACGGGCAATCGCCGTCGTGTGGACCGGTGCTGATCCAGAACACGGCAAACCCGTCGCTCAGAAACCTTCATTTGGCTGCGGATCAGGTTGAAGCAGGCGCCCCTCTCGGTAGATTGCTTTGCAATCGCCTGCCGGGCAATGGACGACGCGAGGGGCTACGAAGTTTCCCGTACGGCTTCCAAGAGGATCGGCTTGTCCAATGTAAAATCGGAAACGGCACGAAGAAGGCGCTCATTCTCCTTCTGTAGTCGCTTCAATTCCTTCAGTTGTTCCGCGCCCATTCCGCCGTACTTATTCTTCTAGTGGTAATAGGTTTGCTGAGCCAAACCAATCTGACGGATCGCATCAATCTGGGGCATGCCTTGCGCCATTAGAAATTCAACCTGACGTGACTTTGCGACAATTCCCTCGGACTTGAGCCTCCTAATCGCCATTTCAGGTCCTCCGCATTCCAAATTATGGGGCGAACCACTTCTTTGGGGGAGGCTCAGACGAGCGAGGCTATTGGTAGAGGGGGCTAAGGCTAAGGTTAGTCCAATTCCACCAGACATGTCTGTCAAGGCTACGAAGCGCGTTAACCAAGCTTCCAACTATCGGTCGTCAAGCCCTTTTCTTATGTTACAAGAAAGAGGGTTTTCTCGCTAGCGAAAGAAAGATAATGATTGGTATTCTTGCATTATTGGCGATGGGTATCGGTGTGTCTTTCATGCTGCCAGATGGCGCTGAAGACGATGCCCAGGTGCCAGATGGAAACCTTGAGCCTGATGACGATTTCTTGAAGCATCACGGATCTAGTGGCTCACCTGACCAGACTGACCTCCTTGACTTCGTGCCGCCGGGTTTCGATGAAGAGTTCACTGAGAACGCGCCGGCTGACCTTGATTTAGAACCCGCTGTGCCTGATCTAGTTGACTTGAATGCGGAAGGAGAGGAATTCAATCAACCTCGCGCATCCAATGCTCCATACGAAAACGACTTTGATTTGAGTGCGTTTGTGAAAGTCGAATTTGCGGAAGACATCGACAATAATATCGCTGGCACGGAAGGTAGCGACTTGCTCGTTGGAGGGTACTCCTCAGACCTAGTGAATGGTGGTGCGGGAAGTGATTTTCTTTTTGGTGGGCAGGGATCCGATACTTTATGGGGTGGCGAAGGAGATGATCTAGTTGTCGCAGTCGCCAATCCGTTTCTTGGAGATGAAGCTGCTGCCTCAGAGCTCCACGGTGGCGAAGGAAATGATACCCTCATAGGGGAAAACGACGACCTTCTGGTTGGAGGAGAAGGTATTGATTTCTTCCACGTTTTCTCCGGTGATGGAGAGCCTGGCGCAATTTCGCATATTTTCGATTTCGATGCGTCGACAGAGTCGCTATTGGTCGAAATCAGGGACGATCAAATGGGTGGCGATCTTGATTTCGATCTACGGCAAGTCGAAGCTGGAGTGGAGGTGATCGTGAACGGCATACCAGTTGTTTTCCTTGAAGGAGTTGAAGACGTTTCGGAGCTCAACATTCAAGCGAGAAGTGTGGGTTATTGACTGCGCTCTGTGTAAGTCTTGAAGAAGCTGCATTGTGGCGCCGCTATCTGCCTCTGAAGAGTCGGGACCAGGTATTTTGGACTAGACGCATGACGGCTGTTCGGTCCAGCTGAAAATGGGTCTGCCCCAACACGCGCTATTGTCGATGACCTGCCCTCGAAATCTCCCGCATTGTCACGTAGGGTTTGCTCAACCTTTTGAAGGAGCAAACAAACGCGAAAGAGCCGTTTCACCGAGGCACAGATCATCGGGATGATCAAGGAGCAGGAGCTAGAATGCCGACGGCGGAGGTGTGCCGCAAGCACGCTCTAAGCCAGGGCACGTTTTACAAATACATATCGAAGTATGGCGGCATGGAGGTGTCTGAAGTCGCCAAGTTGAGGGCGATGGAAGACGAGAATGCTAGGCTCAAGCGCTTGCTGGCCGATACGATGCTGGACAATGCTGTTCTGAGGGATCTGCTGGGAAAGAACTGACGACGCCGAATGAGCGGCGAGAGGCAGCGCTTAGGGCGATGCGGGATCACGACATCTCGCAACGCCGGGCCTGCCGACTTGTCGGGGTCGATCCAAAGACCGTCCGGCGCGAACGCCCGCCGGACAACCCTGAGATCAGGGCAGAGATGAAGGCCGTCGCTGCCAAGCGCCGCCGGTTTGGCTACCGGCGGATCGGTGTGATGCTGGGGGGCAAGGGAATGATCATGAACCACAAGAAGCTGTATCGGTTGTACAGTGAGGAAAAACTGGCGTCAGGCGACGACGGGGCCGCAAACGGGCGCGTGGGGCTCGAACACCGATGTCGGTGGCGCTGAGGCTAGATGGAGGCTGGTCCCTGGACTTCCTGTCGGACACATTCGGGGCATCACGCCGGTTCCGCATCTTGGCTGTGAACGATGATTGCTGCCGCGAGAACCTGTGTCTAATGGCCGATACCAGCATCTTGAGTGCCCGTGTCGCGCGGGAACTGGATGCGCTGGTCCGACTCTAAGGCAAACCGGCTAGAATTGTCTCTGACAACGACACCAAGTTTGCTGCCGAAGCAACGCAAGACTGGCTTCGAAGAGTTAGCATCAAGCCAATCCGTATCTATCCCGGATCGCCCTGGGAGAACGCATACAACGAGCGGTCTAATGGCACGCTGCGCCGAGAAGTTCTCAACGCGGAATGGTTCACAACAACCAAGCACGCGCAGATCGTCATCAATCATTGGCTCAAGAAATGCAATCACACCCGCCCTCATCAGGCGCTAAACATGCGTCCGCCCGTGCCAGAAACCATTTTAGAGAAAGCCCAAATCAGTGGCCCAGACACAGGGGGCTAAACAACGAAGTCTTCGTCTAGAAACATTCTCGAAAAAGCCGTTTAGAAAGGCTCTAGTCAAGTGCCTCAGCTTCGAGTCACAGTGCTAGCAGGGCTCTTCGAACGCAAACATTGGCCTGACTGAGGTATGGAAGTCATGAACGAAATCATCAACTTTGTGATGAACAACGCGTGGGATTTCATCGCAATTACAGTAGCAGTCGTTGTTATCGGCTTTCGAAGGTTTGAACGACGGGCGAAACAACAAGTGGATCGATAAAATAAGTGCTGCTGGCGCGAAGTGCGACGGGAAAACTAATTGCGTTGCGAGGATAGAGAAGGCACCTGGCCTTATCCATACAAAGGCTCGGATCACTCGTGCCAAACCGCAGTTCTCCGAGACAACCCTGAATGCATACCAACCTACGCAACGTTCGGCATTTTTTGCTGGGGTTCTTCGCAAAGCAACGTTCCATTCTTCTGATGCCGCAGCAGAAGTTGCTTCAATTTTTTACCATTGGCGAAGACCCTGGCAGGTTTCATAGCAAAGATTTCCGACGACTTGAGCGTCTTCCTTATGCTTCTCATTTCTGAACGACTAAGGTCAGCAAGAGCGCTTCGGCCCAAGAAGAGACTTTCCGTTCTGATTCCATTTGCTTCAATTATCGAATGTTCACTAAGCAGCAAGTGTGTGTAGGAGAACGGATTTTTTGCTTCCACGCGGTGTATTCCCTTGAAACCGATTAACTGCGCTGCTGGCGCAAGGATCTCCTGGGTACCATACATTCTCTGGACAATTTTTGACCGGATCAGCATCCGGTGCTGCGGTGAGACAAGTAAGTCCCCGTTTTTGGAGGTATGGGAGAACGCCCCTCTCGGTATTCTAATCGGGGCATGCCTCGGGTTGTTGCGCAAATGCAGTGTTGAGACCCTGCGATGCCGAACAAAGGCAATCGGTTTGGCGCCACCGCCGGGTGTACAAACAAGATCACCAACACGGAGATCTTCAATTTTCCTCGAACCAACTGGAGTGGAAATTAGAGTTCCAGGAAGGAAACATGGTGGACCAAGTTGGTTAGTCAGGAGTGGCCCTTGGGTCAACACATACGTCGAGGAAACGAATTCCCCTTCAGATAGTACTTGTCCATCCGTTGGAGTGAAAATGATACTGCCATCACTGATGTAGATTGTCGTGCCCACGTACGTTACGTCGCCAACCCCAGGAACGGAGATTGTAACGGTATCCCCGGGCCAAGAAGCCGTGACATCTAGACCTGCGACTGCATCATCGTCAAACTCATCAATGTCACCATCATCATTTTGGTCGGTGAGGGTGAATTGTTGGGCAGTTACAACTGTTCCTGGATCCGGTGGGTCTGCAGGATCAAACGTGAAAAATTGGTCTGTGAAACTGGTCGGCATGTGGTCACCAAGTTGGTTGTGTCGACCAAGCCATAATTTGCCAAATCCAAGAAATCATTAACGTTAAAGAGAGTGAGATTTTATCTCCAAATTCCAACAAAATTTGAGAGAAACGCGCGGAAGATGGCTCTGAAATATGAGAGAATAAACATCTAGATGAGAGCCCCTTGACCGGCGGCTCGCGGTGATCAAGTGGAGTTTGGCGGAACAGAATCTGCCGTGCGACTATCCAATAATGAAATGCAGCCGCCGTCGCCACTCGCTACGAGCCATAACTAAGTACCTATCTACAGTGTCCGTCGTCAGGGTTTTGGGGTCCAAAAGCGGCCTAAACTGGTTGGGAGTTCGGCTCATATGTTTGGTTTGACTATGCGGCGTGTTTGCGGTGATGCAAGCGTTGCGCTTCAAGCGTCTCTCGTTCGATCCTTCCTCTTTGTTGTAGAATGGCTTTGTCGCGGCCGAAGTAGACGTCGGACGGTGTGAAGTTGTTCGGGCTCCCGTGGCAACGGGTGTCGTCATGAATGCATCGGGTTAGGTCAGCAGCACCCACGCTTCAGGTAATTCTGATTCCTCGCCAAAAACAAAAGTAACTCTGCTGCAAGGCAGAGTTTCTTTCGTTCGTGCGTGGCGCGTACGATGCAGCAGGTCCGGGTCTCTCTTTTTCTACCGTTTGATTTCCTGCTGACCAGTCGTGTTAGTGGGCCCGTCGAAAATCGGAGCTTGTCTGACGTCAGTATCTATGGGTCCAATTAGGGCAATGTGATAAGGGAGTGCTTGTTGCTCATCGTAGCTACCGAAAAGTGGATGATGAGAAGCCCTGGAAAGTGTGCGGGGCCAAGACTTGGGCGGGGCACACTTGCCGGGAAAAAAGTGAACCTGGGCGCAAGCGTTGTAGGCTTCACGGTGCCCTTAGCACCTGCCCCAGGACGCAAGGGGCGCGCAACCTGATCTCCTTTGCCTAGCAAAAGCGTTGGGAGAGGTGGCGCGCCGAAAGAATGGTGAAAATCAATGAACGATCCAACTCCTTTTGAAATATCTTGCTTACCGACGATTGAAGTGCATACCTCGCTACCAACGAGTATAACAACGCTGCAACAAACGTGCATTCCGAAGACTTGATCGATCCGTGTGAAGAACTGGAAGAATTGTATCAGGCTAAGTACGGCGATCCAGTTGACATTCTATTGCGCGGACTTTGTGTCCCATTGGGCGCGCTTCTTCTCCACCTATATACGGGATGGTTTGCCACCGTTCTTTGGGCTATGCTCTTTGCAGGGGTCCACGCCGTACAGTGGCCATTTCTTACACTGCGCAAGAACGTTGCAACTCAGCGTGATGCGCTTGTCGGTAGTGCACTCTTCATCGCAGTGCAAATCTCTTTTTTGTGGTTACCTACTGCGTTGGCCGCAGGCGAAGATCCGAGTCTGATGCTGATCGGAATGATGGTTTTTGTAATTACGGCAATGTATCACGTTCGGCGGGCTGACCGGTCCAAGTGGCTTGTCGTCACACAAATCACCGTTTTTGCAGCTTCGCTCACCTACATCTCATATACATGCATCGAAAGAAGCGAAGATCCGATTGTTCAAGCGGGCGTCGTGATGGTCACTGTGTTTGCCGTCATTTTCATCTCGGTAACGATGCTCGGCGCCCATCATAGGCGCCTTGAAATCATTCAAGCTTCCGCCATTCTTGCACAAGAATAGAAAATGTCGGCTATTAGGAAGCTGGCAGGTGGCGTCGCTCATGATTTCAACAACGCACTCACGGTAATCAAAGGAAATTTGGAGTTGTTCAACGAGATCCATGAGGCAAGCGAGCGGCGGGAGGTGATGTCAGAAGCTCTACTTGCCGCTGAGCGTGCCGAGGGCGTCATTGAACAGCTACTGATCTACGCCGGCAAGGCACCTTCAAAATCTCGCAAGATGGATGCCAATGACGCATTGGAGGCATTGGCAGCCCTTGGCCGAACGATGGTTCCCGAACGCATACAACTTGAAGTCACCATATTACCGTTCCCGGTGATGATTGAAGTCGATCATCGTCAGCTGTCGGCTGCGCTTCTGAACCTCTTGAAGAACTCAGTAGATGCCATCGAAACCAATGGCACCATTGTTGTTAGTCTAGCGATAAGCAACACAATGGAGTCTCCGACAAACGTAAGTGAAAGTGTGCTGCGCAATGGAAAGTATGCTATCTTCAACATGTTTGATACAGGATCAGGCATTCTTCCTGAAATTCTTGGTAACGTCTCGGACCCGTTCTTCACCACAAAGGAACCTGGGAAAGGCACTGGCCTTAGACTTTCCATGGTGAGTGGGTTCGCCACGGAAAGTGGAGGAAAGATGGAAATCGATGGCACGAAATCTGGAACATCCGTGTCACTCATCTTTCCGCTACAGACTTGATGCTTTCCTCACGTGCAGGAAGACCTGGGCTCTAATCGAAGGGTTTGGTTCAGTCTGTGACGAACAGTTTAGAAGGACAATTGGGACAGCAATGTCAAAAGTGTCACAGGGGCTGTGGGCCACTCAACTGCGCGGTCTCTTCCCCAAGTGACGGGGGATTTGAGCCAAATGCACCGATCCGAATACTCTTTTGAGCCGAAGTCATGTCACCTTGAGTTGGGCAATAGCCGCAGCCTCAATCTCCTGTGCGAATTCCGTTGCATGTGAAAAGACTATCTTCTGCAAGTCGTCTTTCGGCTCCGAACCATCAATCCCCTCAACTATCGGAGCAATCAACGTCATGATGTGTTGCTCAGGATCAACATCCATCCTTGCTATTCTTGCCAGCATGGTTTGGAGGATTAGTTTCGTCACCAACCGCTCAGCGCTTATTTTCGCGTTTGACGCGTCAATTGCTTTGCGTAGCCTCTCAACTTCACTCATGTCCGCATCCCCGATGATCTGCCCTTAGCCTCACAGGAAGATTTCAGAGAGTCCACCCGCCCCAAGCGGTTGCCAGGATTCGGTTAGCGAGATTCCTCATTGCGCAACCTGAGTGTTCGAAGGTTCTCATCTATGCCCCTCGTAGGTCTCTTCATGTTGCTCGCTTGTTTGATCGCAAAGGATAATTCCTTCGCGCGCTGCCTTACGCGGTTCGTGCTTTGGGTGAGGTCCAAAAGAACTTGAGGATAGACGCACCGTTTTGTCGTGGGGCCTGCCGTAGACCACAGCCTCCAAGACGCTTAGGCAGGCCTCTCGACTCACTTCAATGGCGCGTCGGAGAGTAGCTTTAGAGATGCTCGAAGCAGACATGTCAAAACTACCAAATTTGCTAATCATTGAGAATTCGAGCGGCATAATCCAGGCCTAATTCACCTGAAGTGTGTCCAAGATGTGTGACGTAACGTCAATAGAACTGGTTGGGGTGTCTGCACAAAAAAGCACCAGATATCGGCTAGAATTCGCTTACGTAAGATAGACCTTAACTCTTTGTTAACGAAGATTAGCGATCCAAGACCTAACAGGGGAAAGGAACGTCATGCCACATTTAACAGATCACTTAGCCAAGCTTACCTGCGCAGCCCAAACTGCCAGAGACCTAGGGTACGTGCATACAGGGCGTGCCTTGGAGCGTCTTATTCTAACCGAGCAAGAGCGTCTGAAGGCTTTTGCGCGAAAGCAGCGCGCTCAGCGAAATGAGCCCACATCTCACAATGGGCGCGGTGATGCATAGGTTCACGTTGCTCTGACGAGTCTTCATTCTGGTTAGCGATTTGTTAACCAAAGCGGTTCAACCCTGACTGCCGACAGATAAGGATGAAGGAGGACAAAGTGGGTATTTCCAGTCTTGTATTGGATGTCGTGGCCGACGTTTTGCTTGATGGCGAGCCTAAGGAAGCCTCGGAGGCGCTGCGGAATTTCGATGATTTCGTGGTTGCTCTTAGCGCCGATAGCGGGATGGCAAAGCGAGAAGTTGAATCGCTCCTAGTGGAGAGAATGCTCCAAGATCCAAGGCACAGAAGGATAAAAAACAACGTTGTCCGTTTGGACGACTATATACATCTCTTACGGGCAAACTGAGCCACAACGGATGGTGTAGATTTGGTCAGTTGTACCAAGGATTATCACCATTGGGCCAGTAGCGAGCAAGATTGTCTCGCACTAAAATCTCGCCGAGTTTGGACATGGACCTGTCTCGTCTTAGTGCCGCCCCATTTGCTCGTTTAGGCTACTTTCCATTCCAAGGCGGCTGGGCTTTTCCAGCGGAGTGCTGAGTGCCGTCGGCGCGGCTTGTAAAAGCCGTTGATGTATTGGAAGGTAGCCTATTGTGCCTCCTTGCGCGTGTGCCAGGACCTTCGCCAGATCAGCTCTGCCTTGATCGTTGTGAAGAAGGTCTCGACGGCAGAGTTATCGTAATAAGTCCCCTTGCCGCTCATCGATACCTGGAAGCCATGCTGGCGCATTAGCTTCCGGTAATCGTGCGCACAGTATTGGCCGCCACGAGCGGTGTGTTGCATGCAGCCTTTGGGTGGCACACGGAAGGCAATCGCCATTTCCAATGCTCGGATCGCCAGGTCGCGTTGCATCCGATTGCTGAAGGCCCAGCCGACAACGCGACGGGAATGCAGTTCCAGGATCACAGCCAAGTACAGCCAGCCTTCTCGTGTCCAAACATAGCTAGTGTTTCCGGCCCATTTCTGATCGAGCCCGTCCGCATGGAAGTCCCGGTTCAGCAGGTTCGGCGCAGTGTTGAAGGCGTGGTTGCTAACGGTCATGCGCTATACCCTTTGCATCCGTTTTGTCAGTCTTGTTCCGCATGGCTGACAACGCCGCGCTGACCTGCCTGGCTTCCAAACAGACGACGTCGAAGCCCTTCTCCTGCATGCCGAAGAACAAGTGTTGGCTCAATGCACCTGCCTCGAACTCGACCCGTTCAATAGATTGGCCGAAGTGGGCGAGGCAATCAGCGATGTCATCAACTTCGCACGGCAACTCGCGTTCCAGGTGCACCTTCCCTTCCCATCGACAATGCAAAGCGCGCACGACCGAAGTGACACGTCTAGTCCAACATAGTATTCCATGATCTGTCTCCCTTGTTCACAGCTATCCTGTGAGTCTATCGGGAGCTCGACCACAGTGCAGGGTCAGCCCAATTACGTATGTTTCCCGCCCTTCTAGAAGGTTAAGTGGTATTAAGTGTGGTACGTTTTTTATTTGGATTCTAAATCATAAGTATTATCAATATTTTGTTAAGTAAGAGCGGCGGACACCTCCTCCGCCAGCGACCCGGGTCTCACTTTGCGATGACCGTTTGTGTCGTGATTATCCCGCGTAATCAAAGCTGCTTCACGGCTATTCATCGGCTGAGACGCACCGCCTTGGCCATGAATGCGGCCCCAACCCGCTTCGTCTCAGTTGGCCATTGATCGCGGTGCGACTCTCGCGGTTACAGGGAATTAACAAGGAAGAATGGAGTCGTGGGTTCCGTGCGGGGCATTGTCAAAAGAGCTTCGATTGAGCGGAGCAGGGCGATCTCATAGCGTTGAGAACTGACCAAACGCCCCCTTTTCAAGTACTTCAAAACCAGTCCCGTGATCATCCGTCTTGCAGTGATTAAGCACGTTCGTTTTCCACTGTCGTTTCGGAACGTCGAAGATCTGCTGCATGAGCGTGGTGCCGATGTGAGCTACGAGAGCGTCCGAAACTGATGGCTTCGATTCGATGTTTGCGTTTGAAATCAAGAAACGGCGGATCGTAGGGCTGAAATCGAGCCGATGGCGTTGGCACCTGGACGAGGTAATCGTGAAAATCAGAGGAGAATTTCATTAATTGTGGTGTACGGTGGACCATGAAGGTGAGGTATTGGAAACAGACAGCCTCACTGTCGTAGCTGAGATTGGTTCAAATTCGTCTGACAGCACTCCGAAAACCATTCAGCGGTTTTCTGAAGGCCCTCGCCAAACGAAGTCTCGGGCAAGAAACCGACCGTCTTCAACCTGTTGCAGTCGCCGATGAGAGACGCGGCTTCGCCTTCTCGGTTCTGACCCCTGAAGACGGCGGACACATGACTTGATCCCATAGCATTGAGGACCCTTGCCGCAACAACCTCGATCGCGACACCGTGCCCAGAGCAAATGTTGAACACCGGCGTGTCCTCACTCGCGTGGTTCGCCAGCGTCAGGAGACCGCGGATAGCGTCGTCGACATACAGAAAGTCGCGCACTTCTTTTCCGGAGCCCAAGAGATCAATCGTTTCGCCAGCTTGGCTCGCTTTGCACATTACATCGTAAATGACCTGTTTCGTCTGACCCGGGCCATAGACTGAAAACAGACGTGCTACGGCGCTTCTGAAACGGAAGGGTCTCGGCGGGCTTCGCAAGAGTTGTTCTGCGCGGAGTTTACTCTGCGCGTATGGCGACATTGGGCGTGGCACATCGTGTTCGGAGAATGGCGTAGGACCCATCTCGCCGTAGACTGCGCCAGACGAGACGTATACCAGAGCGCCCGCAAAGCCCGATCTCTGCAGTGCGCGGAAGAGTTGAGCCGTGGCCAGATAGTTGCTTTCAAAATCCAAACCTGGTTGCGTCACCGATTGCGTCGCATAGGGCCAGCCCGCCAAGTGAAAGACATAGTCGAACCTTCGGGAGGCGAGAAATTCTTCAAACTCACGGGCGTCGAAGGGCAGGGCGAGATATTCATACGTCTCGGGCTTGCAGGGGCGCCGGCCAAGTCCCGTGACGTCGGCGCCAAGGTTTGCCAAAGCGCGGCAAAGATGGCCGCCAAGGAACCCACTTGCGCCCGTGACCAAAACTGGTTTTCCGGCGAGGGTCTCGGTCACGGGCGTTCGACCATTGACCGAAGGGCTTCTTGCAAGCTCGCCCCAACCTTCCGGTCAGAAAAAACGCTCGATTTGGCCGCCCTTGTGCGCTTTCGGATCCGATCCCTGTCATGGGGCGATCTGCCCAATCCGACGGCAAGGTCAACAAAGTGGTCCGGATCGCGCGCGATCGTTTCGGACAAACCCATCCGGGTGAGGGCGGCGGCAGACACGCGACTGCATAGCGTCTCGACGGGGCAGGTTACAATCGGTGCGTCATGGGCCAAGGCCTCAAACGTCGTGGTGCTTCCACCGACGCCGATGCTGTCCAGGAAGACGTCGCCGAGTTGAAGCAATCTGTGAAATCCCGCGTCAGATAGGGTGGGCAGCACGACAACGTGATCTGTGTAGACAAGTCCCTTCGCCTCAAATGCAGTGCGCAGTCTATTTTCGAAGGCTTGGGTAACGGTATGCGCCGCCTTATCCGCGAGGAATACGAACTGGCAATCGCCAGTTTCTTCCGCAATCCGCGCAATGAGGTGATCGTAGAAAGGCAGATACTTAAACAAGGATTGAATGCAGAGGTAGACGACCGCTCCAGGGCGCAAGGACAAGTCTTCGCGGGCGAGGGTGTTTGGCTGGACGGTTGGTGGCTCAAACATCACCGAAAGGCCCGGAAGGCGTATCAGCTGTTCGCTATAGTGATCTTGGGCGTCAGGGACCTCCATCGCATCCCCGCTGAGAAAATAGTCCATTGTGGGCAACCCACTGGTCACATAGGTCGCCCACGTTGTGCATTGCACCGGCGCGATGCGCAGAGCC
Source organism: Gymnodinialimonas sp. (assembly GCF_059726805.1). Classification (NCBI taxonomy): domain Bacteria; kingdom Pseudomonadati; phylum Pseudomonadota; class Alphaproteobacteria; order Rhodobacterales; family Paracoccaceae; genus Gymnodinialimonas; species Gymnodinialimonas sp. The sequence goes on along the minus strand of NZ_AP041059.1, from coordinate 3,600,424 downwards.
GACAGTTTAATGGCGGTTTGGTTCATACTCACTTCCGGGTACAAAAGGATATGCGGCCGGACGGCATAGATTTCCTTAGCCCAATTTTCGACCGAACGCGCCCCTGTGACAAAGGATGTCATGGAGGCCCGCGCTTGGGCTGTTTCCGCGTCTTCCAGGTCCGAGAACGAGAAGCCAAACAGCTGAAACTTGTCCGGGTCCAACGTGCGCAGCCACCCTTTCATCACCATTTTCCAAACCGAGTGATTGCGAAACGTCGCTGAGGCGATGGCGATACGAATGGGGCCATCGCTTGGCGGACGCTGTGGCGCACGGTCCCAGGACCAATCCGGATAGCGCGCCGCCATAATGCGGCACAGTATTCGGCCATAGACGCGTTGGAGATCCGTGCAATCGAGCCCCTGGTAGATCAAATAGAACGGCGTGAACCGTCCAACCCAAGGGGCGATCTGGGCCACTTCTTTATCGGGCGCGTCACGCAAACGCGCTTCGAGATTGGCCAATGCAACCCCGTAAGCGTGCCGTCGCCAGAGCATCTGCGTATCGGCGCGGTAGAGGATTGGGCATTGGATCATGCAAGCGGCAAAATGTGCGGCAAGACACCCGGGGTCCCGGCTCAGAAGCTGGTCACAACATGCCAGCGCTTCGTCTGTCTGCCCAAGCCGCGCATGGGCTCGGGCCATCCGAAGGTAGGTTTCATGTACGTCGGGCGCCAAGTGAAGCGCCCGTTGGTAGAGTCCTAATGAGAGCACGCTCAGACGAGGGTCTCTTGGTGCCGAGATAAGCGCCTCTGCCTGCTGGAAAAGTGTGGAAAGTGTACTGCTGTCCACCTTCAAAACATTCCCATTCGAGAACCGACCCACCGGCACGTATCGCTTTGAAATTTCAGCTAAACTGCGGCAAAGACGCCAAAGGTACAGCCAGCCAAACGAGCCTCAAGACGGCCTACAGGCGCCAGTCTCTGGATTAACAAGAAAGGGCCCGGCAGCCGTATCTTTGATGTCGATTTTCTCCATCGCAGGCTTTTGCCAAGTCTTTTGACCGTTCTGTTTCTTTTCCATCGTGTCCATCCATTCCCGTTCGAAAACCGGCTCACCGGCACGTATAGCTCTGAATTTCTAGTTGGTCTGCGGCAATACCACCAACAAAACAGCCAGCCCAACGCGCCTCAAGAAGGAACGCAGGCGCCACCCTCTGGGGCAGGAGCAGCGAACCCGGCAGCCGTATCTTTGATGTCGATCTTCTCCATCGCAGGCTTTTGCCAAGTCTTTTGACTGTTCAGTTTCTTTTCCATCGTAGCGACCTCGATTTAGTGATGGTTTTTGCTAGCACAGCGTCAATGCGGTCGCAATTGTTATGGCGATACTATCCGCGGACCGCGGATCAAGGCTCTCAGTCCTCGCCGCAGCTTCAACCGCTTCCAAGTCAATGACTTCATGAATGTTTTCTAGGTCGTTCTTGCCCAGAAAGGTTGCAACCATCTGTTTGGCCCCGGCGTCATACGCGTGTTCGATCGTCTCGAACGCGGCGGTCTCGATCTTGGATATTCTTGTCACCAACTCCGGCGGTGTGACCTGGCGCGCAACATCCCGCATGATGGCACGTTTCTTTCCGTTCCGGATGAACTGAGTCCCGGGTAGGCCAAGCCCAAACTCAAGCACCCGCCGATCCAGCAACGGATAGCGATAGTCTACGCCCCTACGCGCGCCGTTAATCGCCCAGGCCTCAATCCTTCGGGTCAGGTGGCCGTTGTCGAGCCATGTCCATTGGTTGCGTTGGACACCGGGCCTTGGGCGCAGCGTGCGGCCCCGCATCGCTTCCATATCGGCAGCATAGCGTTGGATGATGTCTGGTTGCAGGAAACACATGGCATTCTTTGAAAGCGTGGTTCCCATGATCCACCGTGCGGCACCGTCAGGGAGCATCGGAAGACTGATGGTGCGCCAAAGCCTTCCCAAAATTTGATACCAGGTCCGCGGAAATCGAGCCGCGCTGGCCCGTTTGCTCGCCATGAATTCGGACCAAAGGGTTGGAAGCTTGCCCGACAGGAGGAGTTCGGCCTCAAGCCCCCAACCGTGCCCGGTGATGCATTCGTCCCCGCCCCAACCGGACAGGATCACCTGGGTCCCATCTGCAATGGCTTGGTCCTGCACCAGCGATTCACGCAGCATCATCTCTTGGGGAACGCGCGTGAAGTCCTTGCTGTAGCACGCGGCGAAATGCTCGGGCGTCAGGTCGATGTAGTTGCACTTTATCGAAAGGTGATTGCACAAAAGGTCGATCAGCTCGTGCTCTGTGCCGCGCAGCGTCTTTGGGTCGGGAGACCAGGAGTATCCGGCCAAAGACCGGCCCTGGGGGGCGAGAATACCGGTTGCGATGCCAGCCACGACCGAAGAATCCAGCCCGCCGCTGATGTGACAGCCCATAGGCAAGGCGTCTGACAGTCGGCAGGCAACGGCATTGCCCAGGATATCAGACAGGGCGTCAACATAGTCCGCATGGCGCGCCATCCGGACGGGTGCCACGTCGTCCAGTGACCAATGCCGTACCAGCGCCTCTGTGCTGCCCTGCACCGTCACATGATGGGCGGGCGGTATCTTGACGATGTCCTGCCAGAACGTTTGCCGTTTCTCGGCGTAATACGTGTCCTCTTGCAGAAAAGCGGCTACGAGGGGCATGTTTCGTCGCTTTGGCACCAGGGGGCATGCCAAGACCGCTTCGAGATCTGAGGCAAAGACGAAGGCATCCGGACCATTGTGGTAAAAGAACGGTCGAAACCCCATGTGATCGCGGCAACAGAAGATCCGTCCCCGCACTGTGTCGCAAATGATGAACGCAAATGCCCCAAGAAGCCGGTCTGCACAGGCCGTTCCCCATTTCTGGTAGGCCATCAGAATGAGCGTCTCATTCGTCAGCGTGTCCCGGCGGCCAGCCTCTAGCCCGAGCTGTTCACAAAGCTCGCCTCTATTGTCGAGCCGGGCGTCGGCTACGATCCAAGCGTCTGACTGCGGCTCCAACCGGGTTGGGTAACTCGGGGCTCTTGGCGCGGCATCCGTTTTCATCTGTACAAAGCCCAGGAGCGCGCGGTCCGCTTTGGCGTGGTGCATTCCCACATGCGCCCAAAGGTCCATCACCCCCGACATGGCCGAGAGAGCATCTGGATCCATCGCAGATGCGTCTTTCGCAATTATCCCAAAGAGCCCGCCCATTCCGGGTTACAGCGCCTTCCAATTGCCAATGGTTGCCATGTCGTCATCCCTGGGTCGAACGGCACACATCAAACCACGATGATCATCGACTCTTCGATAAGGCGCTCTACGAAGGCACAGGTGTCTTCCAAGCATGTTTCGTCATCAATCTCGTAGTCTTCTTGCAACGCGGCGCAGATTGCGGCGACCGACATTGGCTCTTCAAGCAGGCGCCAGATATCGGTGCCGACCGGGTTGATGACGTTGTAACTGTCCGTCGCCATACTCATGGTGACGATTTCATCGCCCAACGGTGCGACAACAATGTCGCCTTTGCGCGCGACGACCGTTTCAACGGAAATCTTGTGGGCAGGGGTGCTCATGGCCGTGAACCTTTTGGAGAAACGCGATTTGCTCTTGCACTGTGAACCCTTTCGCGGGCCGTGACAAACCAAACACCTCGGTGCCGTTCAGAAGCGCCGCGGCTGCCTCAAGCAACGCAGGCCTCGCCCCGAGCGCGGCCGCATACTCGCCACGGAACACATTAGTGAGCAAAGCCGCGATCTGTTCCGGTTTTGACTTCCGAGCCCGCGTGACGGCTTGTACCCCTCCGACACCAAGCAGGTAGAGCCCGCCGACAGGGACAGGTTGAGCGTCGGCTTCAGGTGGCAGTACCGCATAGAGCTTATCTTCGAGGTGCCAAACCTTCTGCATATCGTTTGGATCGTACCCCAAAAGCTCTGCCGAACCCCGCCACAGGCGAAGTTGCATGGGACCCGGCAACACTTCAAATCCGCCGCTGGACGCACGCCTCAGCACGCACATGTCCTCGGACAGGAGTTTGTAGCCCTGGTTCGCGAACCCCGCCGCCAGCGTGGATTTGCCCGCCCCGGACGGCCCGAGGAAGATCAGAGCGCCCTTGCTTGTTTCGATGGCGCTGGCGTGCAAGACGAGCTGGCGTCTTTGTAGAAACAGTGCGCCAAAACACTGCGAACAGAGATACAGCCGCGCGAGTTCGTCGCGGCAACCGGGTCGCGGCGCAACGATGATCCTTTGCCCATTGGTCACGGCAAAATCGCCGACGTCCGGAAGTCGCAACTGATACTGGTCAGGGGCGGCTAGGCTAAACCCATCATCCAATAGCGGAGTCTCCATGGGTCTTGGCGGCGGCCCTACCTCAATATGAACATCAGGCGTCTGCCGTAACCTATCTGGGGCAGACACGTCTGCAGCGGGCAACTCGGGGCATTCGAGGTCCGATAGGATCGTAAGACCCCATGACCGATAGGAAAACTGAGGCGGGTCGCCGATTCTGGCTGTGCGGGTCATGGAAGCTCAATGCATTGATGCCAGCAGACTCCTAAAGAGATGTTCGGTGGAGGCAAGCGCCCTTTGGGCATGTGATTTTGGGGGACAGATGCTTCGCAACACCTGCCTCCCTCAAGGCATCGACAGGCTCGACAATTTCAAGAGTAGCCGCACCGCTGCTCTCGTCGAGTGGCGCGGCCTTTGCGGTGGCTATCTGCCGATGCGACGTGGCTTCCTTTACCTGGTCGCCATCATGGACTTGCACACCCGCAAGGTCCCGACCTGGCGGATATCCAAGACGATAGAGGCCGACTTTTACGGCAAGGCGCTGAACAAAGCGATCCACCGTTTCGGCCCGACCGAGGTCATGAACACCGATCAAGGCTCCAAGTCCACGTCGTTCGCCTAGACCGATCGTCTGCGGTGCTCCAGTGTAGGCATCTCGATGGACGGAAAAGGGCGGTTCCTCGACAACATCTTCATGGAACCCTTAAGGCGCAGCCTGGAATAGGAACGTGTCTACCTGCTTGCTTGGGAGAAATGATCAGGGCCCGAAGCTAGTGTCGGAACTTGGTTTGAGTTCTACAGTCAAAAGCGCTGACGGTCCGCCTTCTGCGTCAAACCAAGATCTGTGGTCCATTTGCTGGGAAAAGAAGAAACCCAACACGATCAGTCTGAGCAAAAGAGAAGCCCACACTACGCCGGATCCTATCCAGAGGCCAAAGCGTAACTCAGCCGGGCCTTGAATGATAGAGGAAAGTCGGGGGGAAGTAAGAGGAAGTGATTTTTGAAATAATTGTTCGGACTCGGTTCATCGATTGCTGTTGCAAAGAGAATCGTGTTGTTGTCGCGTTGGCTAAATTTTAGAGAATAAGTGTCGAGTTGCCATGAAATCCATCGCCTTGGTCCCGAGCATAAAAGAACTCACGCCGGTGGGTGCTGAGGCTGTTTTTGTTGATCGCGATGCTATCAGCCTGGTCGCCAATTTGAAAGCGCCGTCCGAAGGTCCTGCCGCGACGGTGACCGTCAATAAAAAAGTTGAGGGATACGAGTGGCTTAGTGCGATACTGGTGGATCCGCGGGGAAGCGAGAGGTACGCAACAGTAATTGAGCCGGGACAACAGTGTGAGCTTAAGTTGCGGTCGAATGTGACGCTGACCGATGCACAGATCGATCAGTTGTTGCGAAATCCGCGTGTGTTGGATGTTGCTACCCAAATCTCCTTTGGCGACGAAGGAGCGCCGGTCGACATTGATTTCAGGCTTGCGTCTCCGTCTTTTGTAACAACCGTATTGCCGGCTCCGGTTTTTGAAGCGATTGAACCGCCAGATACGCGCGTTAACCAGTTGGATATCTTAAGGGGTGGAGATAAGAGCCTTGGGTTTCTAAAGGTCACGATCCCAGAAAGCCCCCTTCAATATGCGGTTTCGGGGCCGACCGGGCCGACCCGCAACGTTCCTGAATTGAGCGTTGACGCGTTTCTAACGCGCACGAACGACGTGAAAGGGATGACTGGAAGTCAGCCGCAAAACGTTTCCGTGGAGGTCGTTCCCAACAATAAAAGCCGGACATCGCCGTCGCCAACAATAATACAGTTGAAGCCGCGCAGTGAGTACGTGTTTGAGGCGCGCGCCAAAATGACGGAACTCAGTCCGGATACTGATGGGCGTGTGGTACTTCGGCTTCAGTGGAGGATAGAAGATGGCGTCAACGGGGTCGGTGGGCAGGCGTCTTCACGTTTGGCTGCGGATCAGCGCATTGAATTGATACAGAAGGAGAGCGACATCCTTCAGGTGCAGCTGGAAGGGTGCACAACGGTGTCTCCCAGCGGTCCGAAAGAGGTGCTGACGCCCATTATGCTCCCCGGCGACATCCTTGAGGCGGTGCGCTCGGAACAGTCGTTTCAAATTCGGGCAGATAACGGTGACTCTGCAGAGCAGCGTGTAAGACTGGCAATCTGGCTCTATCGACACGAGATGCCTGCTGTGACCGTGCATGCCGCGATCGGCTTTGCCGATGCAGCCGATATCCCAGAGGCGCAGAAAGTTGCGGTCGAGAAGTCTTTTTTGAGGGCAGCACCGCTTGACCCGCTCCATTTCGATTTCGGGTTAGATGAGCTGCTCTTGAAGGCAGACCTGAAAGAAGCTCGCAACGGTATGGAACTGCGTTTCGATATTTCGGCAAGCACTGAAAATGGGGTGCACCCGAAAAAGGCCTACAGTGGTCGCATTACGGTTCCGGTGCTGGCACCCGACATAGCCAAGGAGTTTTCGGCCTGTCTCGACCTTGGGGCGTCTGCGACGACTTTTTCTTTTGGACGTGCAAACGGGCTTGGGCGATCGGGCACAGTCCCGCTGGGAGACTTTGTCTATTCGCTAGCGGGGCAGCCGTTCGCGGACTACAATCAGGACACTCCTGGAAAGAACGCGCTTTTGCCTATGGATATTGGTCTTTCGTCGCATATCGGACTGCGCAATCAGGCCGATCCCTTGTCGCTTGGGACCTTAGACCGGCTGGGGGGCAGCGAAGACGCGATACGCAACAGACTTACGCATTTTGACCGAACCTACGACGTGTCGTTGCCGGGGCCGAAGGTTGGCGCACATGAGCAGCAGCTGCCATTTGTCAACGACCTGAAGAGGCGATTACTTTCTAAAGGCAAAATGCCGATGTCGCCTGAAGTATTTGCGCATACCAAGGACGGTTTGAGCCTGGTCTCTGAGATTGACCTTTATGTGTTGCTGCGGGACGTTTTTGACGAAATTGCGGTGTATCTTATCCCCCGCGCCATGCTTCTGTCCAAGGACCTTGGGCACGATGAGGTGTATTTGGGTGGTGTGAGCACCAGCGGAGTCGATACCTACAAGGAATTCAATGAACTGAATGCCTCCAATCTTGATCTGGTGATCACGCATCCCACGCGACTCGACAAGAAACTATTGCGGGAATTCAAGGATGCAGGCCGACATTTCTTTCGGCAACTGATCGCCGAAGGTAATGCTGAAGAGAAGTGTGAGCCGATCTTTGTGTCGGAGGCTCTCGCGGCAGCGCACTACTGTATTTATGCGGGTGTGGCGGAAGAGGTCCGCAAAAGCTATGCTGGTCGCACGACGAACCTTGCGGTCATCGACATCGGCGCAAGCACGTTTGACGCGATCATTGTCTCCGTCGACTGGGGCTCTGCCGGTATTGCAAAGAGTTGGGAAGTGAAATCTCATTTCGGTGAGCGTGTCGGTGGACATAACTTGGACGACGCGCTGCGGTCGATCGCGCTGCAGGCTCTCGACGCTGAGTTGGACCCGACCGACCCTAACGGCCTGCGGCTAGATGACGACTATGCGCGCTCTGAAATCCGCCTCAGCGACGCGCTTGATCGGGCGATACAGAATGCAAAAATCAGTCTTTGCGATGCCGTGCGAAGCGCCACGAGACCCGGACCCTACCGCTGGGAGGGAAGCTTGCTTCCGCAAAGCCTAAATGTGAGTCTTAGGGGCATTCTGCTGCCACCGCAGGTCGGCTCCGCGAGCCGCCACAAACCCCGACAGGCCGCTCATGATGCCCCGCATGTTGTTTACGACGCGGAAGCTCGTCACTTTGTGCTTCGTATCCCGCGCGACATCCTATTGGCGCACAATGATGTGAACACGGAGAATGCCGAGCAATGGAAACGACCGTCACCGCGCAACCCTGCGATGGTCGCACGGCTACTCGGCGTCGGTATTCCGGCCATGATGGCAAGAGAGGCAGAACGCCTTAGCGTTCGCGATGTCGAATGGGTGATTACGGGTCGAACTGCCTTGTGGCCGCCGATCTATCAGGCGGTCTTGGATACTATCTCTTCATTGGGCGGCGGCAATGTGCGGTCACCCCAGCCCTTCGAACCGAATGAAATGAAAGAAGTTGTTGTTCATGGCGCGCGCGCGTTCCCGCAAAGCGCGCTGACTTTGACCGAAGATCAGATTTATACGGTGGCCGTGATTTCGGAAGATGCAATCCCGCGATCCAACGATCAGGGATACAGAATCCTGCCGATTATGGAAGTGACCTACCTCGATGATCAGCGAACTCGTCTGATAGGGGATGGAGACGAGTTTGAAATCAAGTCGCAAGGCCACCTCAAGCTGGCGCTTGCCAAGCCCGGATTGCACAAGAAGGGTGAAGGCAGCGCAATAACGCTGGCGGAAATCCAGGGGCTGTTCGACATGTTTGGGCTTGATATTTATGAGAGCGCTCAAGAGCTACCTGCCAATAGCCACGAAAATCTCGTGGTCCAGACTGAAAAGCGTTTTGGCGGAGTGTTATACAAGTTCGGAACGGTGTCGCACTTTATCGGGCCGAACAGGCCGGGGGACAGGTGATGGTGACGTCGATCGAGCTGTATCTCGCTATTGTAGCATGCGCGGCGCTGGTGCTGTGTGCCGTGCTTGCCTATGTCTGGCGCCGACGGGCCCGAGCGGGCGAGCGGCGCATTGATGAACTCAACGCTCAGAATTCCAAGCTTCGCAGTGTGTTTGGCGAACTTGCTGGATGGGGTGAAGACGGCAAGCTGCCCAATGATATTGTTGATGTCATCCGCGCAAACCTGACTAGGCACGAGGCGGTTGCGCCTGAAGAGACCGCAGACTGGAGCGGCTTTATGACCGTTGTTGCAGATACGATGGCGAAGGCGGCACCGCCTGACGCCCGGTTTGTTGGTGGGAAGGCGACCTCGCAGGACAGGCACGAACGTCTGGTGCGAACGCTCAGAACCTGGATCGCTGACGAGGATCGCGCGCAGGCGGCGCTTGTGAATGGCGAGCTGAACTACATGTTTCGTATGCATTTGAGAATGCAGGCCTATAATCCGCATGATCCGGCTGCCCCTGTGTACGCTATAGCTGTGCAACTGGTCAGCTATCTGCTTGATCGCGAGGGCGTGACAGTCGCATTGGCATGGCCGATGTCTGTTGCTGTACCGACCGTTGAACAGACTGCCGATGACGTCGATGGTCTGCGCGGCATCGAGGCCGTGCGCTCTGTTTGGAGCAATGCACGAAACAATCTGGACGCGCCGCTCAGCGGGCTTGTCGTAGATTGCGTTGCACCGGGCTGGAGAGTTGATGGCGCGCTTCAGCAGCGGCCGCTCGTTCTCACAATGAATAGTTTCTGGTGATGAGGGCTTCACAGTCATGAAATGGTTCCGCGTGTCACGGCCTGATCGACCGAAGAAATCGTATGTTCAGCTGACAGGCATTGCCGGAAACGCGAATGACTCTGAAATCTGGCGACCGAAGATTTTTCAGGAGGTCGCGACGTATCGGTTCTCGGGGCCGCAAGAGCCCGAGACTGGCAACTTGTTGAAACGCTGGTTTAAGACTGACTTCTGGGTTGGTGCACGCGGGAGACGCAGAACTGACAGATACGCCATTGCCCACGCTATGCGGCACTACACCCGCACTGAGATGGTTGCGGAACGTTCCGGTATGCAGCAATGGCAGGTTGCGCAGGATTCGCTGATTTGCGCCAGTGCCGTTGACGGGCCGTTTGATGGGCAGTTGCACGACGGACTGGAGACGAGGCTTCTCGCGCATCTCCAAGACAACCTGAAAGGTCTTTTTGATCCGGAAAAGGGGATTAGTGTTCGGTGTATTGGATCTGCCGCGCTGCCGAAAGAGACAGTGTCTCTTTTTCTGGGCGAACATGTCTTCGCGCCACGCCCTAATTCTGTGCCGGTTGGCTCCTTGACGTTGCAGATTGACGGTGCAGCGCGAGCGTCGCGCACTGAACCTGTGCTCCTGAACGGCGAGCCCGGTGCACTCTATTCAGGTCAGTCGGTTGTCGGGTTTGCTCTGCGCGGCCAGGGGGACAGCGTTCTGTGTCCGATTGAGCTGGACCTGGGCTTTCCACACTCTTACTCGTGTTTCCTTTCTGTGCGAGCAGACAAGTCAAAGAACCCGGAGTTTCCATTCAAGATTGATCGGTATCTAGGACAAGGGAGTAAAGCGCTCCCGCGGTTTACCCCAGTGCGGCCGACCGAACTATGTGATGCGGAGTGGAAGGTTCTTTTTTTCGGTGAAGGGGATACGCGGGAGGGGAGATTGAGGCTTGTTATCGACAAGCGGTTTTCGCGATTGCATGTAAAGCGCCCAGTGCAGGCGGAACACCAGAAAATAGTCGAAATCGTCGGGATCGATGTTACGCCCGATTTGCTGGCACGCCCAGCTAAACGGGTCTGGTTCGAGTTGACGCCTGAGCGGACATTGCGCCAATCCAGTCTGCAAGAGAAATCCATGTCACTGGTCTGGATGTCGGATAGGAAAGGCTCCTATCGCTATGACTGGACCGATTACCAGATCCGCGGAGATGCGAAGTCAGGCCTTGCTCCGTCCCCCGGAGGCGGTGTCCAGCTGGGGCCGGCATGGACCGGTGGATCGCTCGGCTACTTGATGGTGCCGGATGTTGACCAACGTCTGAGATATTCGCTGGAATGGTCAGCGGAAGAAGGCTATCATGTTGATTGGCTAAACGCAGCTGCGGTTGTGGATTTCGGCGACCGGCGTATCGGACTGGCAGACGCAATGCACGAAGCAGACACCGGCGCGGACTTGATCGGGCCGGATCTGGTTGCACGGCTGCGCGCAGCAAAGGGCCCTATTAAGCTCGGGCCATTCCTGCTAGCGCTGCCATAACGGATAGGTTGGTTTTTTTGTTTAGGGTTTTGGAGAAATACTATTCGGTTGCGGCGATTGTCTGTCTTGGCGGGCTAATTTTACTGTGCGCGATCTGGGTTATAGGTAAGATTTCGGACACGCGGCACTGGATGGAGAACGCGGTTGTGCCAGCAGTCTCGGACCTAGACACACAGCTATTGCAGCGATTCCGCGAGGCGGGAATTATCTGGCCAGTGCGAAGCAATACGCAGCTTGCGATCCGCTACCCGCATTGCACAAGGATCGTGCGCGAAGATCCTGCCAGCGCGGCAACGTTGGCTATAGCGATTGACCCAGCTGGCACGCCCGGGGATTTACGCGCGGCCGAAGATGCGCGGATCGCGATGGTTAACGAATTCTGCCAGTCCGATCAGGGGCAGCGTGTCCGTACTGAACTCGACCTTTTTAACGCCGGACAGCTGCTGCTTGCGGCGCGGGACAACAGAGCCAACGTCCGGAATTCAGGCAACACTATGGATGTGCAGTGCAGCGACGGGCGCATGGTCAGGACGCTTTTTCCGCCAGCGAATTGTTTGCGATCCGACTGGTCCGTGCGGTTGCCAGGGATCGGCGCGGCATTGGCGGAACTGCCAGACAGCGCCATTCCGATGCGCAATTACGTCTTTATGGCGGACCCCGCTGCGACACTGATGTCTGACTGGGTGGTTTCCTCGCCGGCGACGGCCTCGGGTATCCCTCCGTTGCATGAACTGGCAACGGACGCTCAACTGGGGACCGGGCCCTTTATGGCGCAGGTTATCGCAGAGATCGAGACGATTATAGTCGACGGACACGAGTTCGTCCACACCGGAGATGTGACCGAAGACGTGCTACTCAATGATGCCGGACAGGAGCTGCGTGTGCGGGTTGATAGGTTGTGCAGCCTGCGCAGCGGGATACAGACTCTTTGTGAGGGGCTTAGTGCGTCGACGCGCGCGCGAAATCGGACGCCCGTGGCATACCGCGTGACTATCAGAGGCCCGGCAGGCGCAGAGTTTTCGCTCGCTCTCGAGGCACGACCAAGTGCGCTTCCGGTTGATATGATGATCCAGGCCGGAGTTCTGCAGCGCTCGACGGGCAAACGCCTGATCGGCTCAGGCCAAATCCGGCTGGCGTGTACCTCGGACGCGCCATCTGGTGTGTCTTTGCCGGCAGAAGGTGAGGCTGAAACTGGCTGCGATATCATCTGGCTGCGACCCCAGGCCCCGAACCCCGAAAATGAAGGTACAAGGCGAAGCGCGCCGTTCCAATTGGCCATCGACGGTTTGATTATTCTCGATGAAGACGGCAATCTGACGGCAGAAGGATTCCGGCTTGGATATGGCGACTTGCTTGGGTTCGGGGTCGACGACCCAGGCTCTTTCGCCTCGCTGCTGAGCCGTCAGGAACTACCGGACGATTTCACGCTTACGGTTCGACCGGAAATGCAGCGGTTGATTCAACAGAGTGTTGTCAGCGGTGAGCGCGTACCATGCCTCGCGAACGAAGATTGCGGCGACCTTCGTGTTGACCTGATTGTTATGGATGCGGACGGGGAGGATGCAGGTGAGCTTCTGGGATTTGCGTCGCTGCCGCGGTCGGGCATCGGATTGTCGCGGTGGGACCTGATAGCGCTGGACACGGCAGCACCTGCGCGAAGCCCCTTTGCCGCCGGTGCATGGCGAGCTCATGACGGGACGGCTACGCCGGGTTCGACATTCAAGATCGTGACATCACTCGCAGGTGCATTGCAGGCGCTGGCCACGTCCGACAGGCAGCTGGAGGAATTATTACTTGGTAACATTAGCGAAGGCAGTACCGCGCTGATGCTTGGGCTGGCGGCGAGTCCGAATCTTGAGGCCGCGACGGCCGGCCGCGAAACATGCAGGCATGACGGCCCTGTTGGGCAGAATAATCGCAGTGATGTTTTGCCTGTGCCGACGTCAAATGGTGCCGACACTGCGCGTTGTATCGCAAATGCTGGTGACGCGTCGTATATCTCGATTGCTCAGGGCCGTTGCGAAACTCTTGGCCGAAACAGCAGCGGTGTCTGCGAGGCGATGACTAGATCCTCCAACCTCTATTTTGGTGGACTGGCGCTTTACATGGACAGTTCTAGTCTCTTGCTGCCGGGTAGCCAGGTCGAGCATCGCGAAACGGCCGATAGTCTGGCGATGGTGCAGATGGCTGCTCGGCTATTCGGGCGCGACATTGACACAGGAGCGGCGCTGTCTGTGTTTGATGCTCTGTCTCCTCATTATAGTGCGGTTGCGCGATTGCGGCCCTCGCCTTTGACGCTTGCGGTGCGAGATGTGCCTGCAGACCTGAACCCGCGGCGTCTAGACTTGGCACTGTCCGGTATCGGGCAGGCCGTGAGTGCCACGCCGCTAGCAATGGCTTCGATTTCGGCCTCGGTCGCTGAGGGGCGGGTGATTGAGCCCCGCATTGTCCCGCTGGAGCTGCGCATCCGCCTGGGAGCCGCAACGCCCGCTGTTGTTCCGCTGCTGCCCGGGCAAGGGGGCGGCGGGTTTGCCGACGAGATTCTTAACCATCTGCGGGAGGGTATGGCCAATGCCGTCAGGGAGGGCACTGCGATTGCAGCGCAGGGCGGATTGAACGAGGGGCTTGCGCATTTTAAGACGGGCACCGCCCAGATCGTGATTGACAGGGAGCGAACGCAGGCTGCATGGACCGTGGGCTATGTCGAAGCACCCGGCGGAAACTCTAACATCACGCAACGTATTTCGATTGCATGCCGCGTGGCGCCCACAAACCAAGACAGCGGCTTGTGCGCACGAATTGTGGGTGACCTGGTAAGTGACCTGAACGCGGGGATGCCCTGATATGCGACTACTGCGTCGTATCTTGACAACGCGGTTACTGCGCGGGGCAGTGATCGCATTCGGCACGCTGATCTTGCTACTCTGGTATTTTGAAACGATCTCTGAGTTAGATCGGGTTGCACCGAATCTCACGCGGCCCGGTGACACCCTAATCGAAGTTCCGACGCAGGGCGAAGTGGTTATCGGGCGGCCGGAGCTTGGCCAACCGCGGGGCCGTGATACGGCTGCGCTTGATCACATTGCCTTCCGGCAGGACCCGGTGAGTGGTGCTGTGTTGCTGAGGCGGGTTACGGACCAGCGGCGCCTGTGGCTGTCTTTCGGAGATGCTAACCTGAATGGAGTATCGGACCGCGTTTCGATTCCATGGCGGGAACCTGGCAACGCCATAGAGTCGGAGGATCGGCTTCAGATCGCGATTACAGGGAATGTGATAGAGCTGCATGTTAGCCCTGACAACACAGTTAATGTATCGATATTTGCCGAAGACGTTGGCGTGACTCCCGTAGCGCCGGACGAGCCGTTTTTGACCGGTGCGCTTGTGGCTAACTATGAGATCCAAGGGAACGGCTGGGCAAACCGGAATGACATCAACCTGAGCTACTGCACGCCGCGACCGGATGGATTTTTCGACCGCTGGTCGCGACGGCTCGCGGCAGCGAAACGGTTGACTAGCGCATTTCAGGCGTCAAGGCGGCATGTGGCGGTACTGGGCGGATTGCGGGACTGTGTCCTAGGCTCGCAGATTAATATGTTCGCGCTGCCCTCATCCGATCCGCGGGTCGAGATTGCGATTAACTGGTTCCTCGGCACTGAGCGTGCAGATGTGAGGGTCGCGCAAATCGCAGGTGGGGCGGCGGTTTCCTTCAGGCGGATAGAAGGCGGGCAGGTGGTGTTCAGTCACGCCGGAGCGCGACGATTTGATTGGCCAGTGACAGCGCTGCCGTTGCACGTGGATACCTACACAAACGATGTGAGCATGTTTAACGAGGCCTGGGACTCTCATCAGGCAAATGCTGCCGAAGTGGTGCGCTTTATCGCAGGGCGGACACATTATCATGCCGCAGTTCTGGAGGGAGATGCGGGGGCGCGGCACGTGCTGCTGCGGGTCACAGAGGACGGGGTCGGCACCCTGCGTGATGTCGATTTTTGTGCCAGCGGCACGCCCGAGGCCGAGGGGATCGACATGTGTCCTGAAGCGCGCCTGGACAAGCCGGTTGAGAGCTTTGAAGAGGCGCTGCCGCGGCCTATGGAGAGGCTGTACCAGTCCTTCTTCACGCATCACCTTGATCCTAAAGAACAGCTTGTGTGGCTCGTGATCGTGAGCAGTGCTGCTCTTTTTGGCGCCGTTGCTACGCGTCGGCGTCTGCAGGCGGCACCAATACTAGAAGGAATTCCGATTGCCTTAGGTTTTGTCGTCGCTGCGTTGTTACTGCTGGTACCGATCTGGCTACCCTTTTCTGCTGATGCTCTAGAGATCAAAAACTTCGGGCAGGCAATACTGATTGGCAATCTGCTGCTCTTTTTTGTTGCAGGGCTATTTGTGGCGCTGGATCAGGACGGCAGTTGGCTCTCAGGCGGCTTGTGGCTCACACTCATAGCGATCGTTTTCCTTGGCGCGGCTTCGCTGTTTCATTTAAGCGCGGGGGGCTTTCACACAAGTGAAGAACGGTATTTCGTAAAGCACCTGATCTTTGGTCTGTGGCCGTTGCCGTTTCTCGTGATCGTCATGGTCGTGATCCCGGCTCAAAGGTTTCGGATTTCTCTGGGGGCGGACGTCACCGGCAAGATGAACCTATTCTCACCTTTGCTTTGGCTGTTTAGCGTCACACTTCTCGGGTTTGTAGCATGGCTGCTGATCGGAGCGCAGGACGGGCTCGACGGGTTCCAGCCAGTGGAATTCGGTAAGTTCGTTGTCGTCGTCGGTCTTGCAGTGATCCTGTCGCTGTGGCTGGTGACGCAGCGCAAGCTAAACGAGAAGCGGGCAGGACTAAGTGGTCTTGCTTATGCGGTTGTTGTCGGTCTGGCCCTTTTTGTGCCGCTAGTGCCGATTGCGCGGAGTGACTACAGCCCGCTTATCATCATTGTGAGCGTGTCGTTGATTGTGATTTCCTTGATGATGACCGCCACCGGCCTGCGCATCATGCGCGAAGGTGCGGGAGATGATTTCATCTTGTCCCTTGTGCCGATCAGGTTTCGTCCGCGGACGCGGTACCCCGGTATGTTGAGAGCAGCGTGGATCGGAGCGGTGTCGTCGTTTTGGGCGAATTGGACGAATGCATCGCGGCCCTTTATTGCGGTACTTGTTTTATTGGCACTGGCTCTGCCAGCGGTTTTGTGGGCCTCGCGCGATGTGCCCGTTCGGGTCGAGCCGTTTGGCGTGTCAGGCTGGTCATGGAGCGCTGAAGAAACCGAACAGATGGAGGTACTGCTGGACTCGCTCGGGACTGGGCGTCGGCTTGTGAAAGAGCGGCTAATGATCTGGGTTGATCTTTTTATGCCGGGAGGTCCGACCGCAGAGTCGTACGAAGCCAACGTTGACCTGCCTGACCTCGGGTTTCAGGTCATGCGATCGCGGGCCTCAATCGCCCACGCCCCCTGCGGCTTTCACCCCGCGCTAGTCTTTGGCCAGACGGGGCCGGCGTCAAGCCCCCCCCTTGATCCTGCCGCAACAGAGCAGATGGAATGCCACGTGTCAGGTGACGCTTTGTTCGGGTCCTGTTTCCTTGAGCGACGGGGAATCTGTGAAGCCATCGCGCCCGACGACTGGGCCGAACCGACACGGGACTGCCGCGCTACTGACCTCAGGCTGCCCGCGCAAGCGCATTGCATTCCGGTCGTTGAAAGCGATTTTGCAGTAACGTTCCTGCTGGCAGAATTTGGGATTGGCGCGGGGCTTTTTTTGGTGGCCGTGCAATTTACGTTTACAGCGTTGGCTCTATTCACGGTGTACCGCCTGGTCCTGCCTCCATGGCCGATGGCAATTGCGCAGCGGGGGGGCTTTGACAAAGTCGAAGACGAGGTGCGGACACTGTCCTCGATGCCACGCGATCCCGTGCTGGCAGCGGGGGGTAAGGCGCTTGCAGTTCTCGTGCTGGGCTCGATCCTTCTATATCAGATGCAGTGGATCCTAGCCTGGAGTAATTCTATGGGGCTGCTTCCAGTCATGGGGCAGCCGATGACGTGGTTGTCGGCGGCCACATCGCATCACCTGTTCATGGCGATCCCTGCTGCGCTGACCATTCTGATGGGAGCACGCGTAGTTGAAGCGCAAAAGGATACTGTTAGTTTTAATTGGGTGCCTTTGAAGTAGAATGATGTCGGCGTTTGGAGGTCGAGAAGTGGAATTTGGCTATGTTTCCTGAAGACATGACAAAATCAGATCGAGGAGTCCTCGTTGTATTGTGGATAGTGGCGCTCGCCGGCCTCGGCGTGACTATGAACGCGCTGTTTAGCGGGGCACTGGAACTCTTTTCAACGCCTGGTACGAGCGACGCCTTTGGCATTGCGGCGATGCTGACGTTGCTTTTTGGCGGGGGCTTTGTTGCCCTCTCGGTCAGTTTTGCAGGCGTGCTGACGTCCCGAAAGTCGAACTTTGGGACAATAATCACTTGGGCTCTCGCAATGTCTGTCGCGTTGCTGGTGATCGCCTTTTTCTCTTTCCGGTTCTGGTATGACGAAGCAAATAGTTCCCTTAATCTGGACAGCTATGAGATTTCAGACGACATCAATGCCGTCGCCGAGATAAACACGCTCGTCTCACGGGTGGCGACGGCTGATCTGGAGAGGGCAACGCGTGACTATGAGGCTAACCCCTCCGTGGCAGCCTACAGGTCTCAGATGCTAACGATCTCGGAAGAGTTGGGGCAGGGCGAGGGACTGCGCCTCGTCATCGCAGGTCTTGAATCGAACCGCGAAGAACGACGGACTGCTGCTGTGGCGCTGGAAGACACTCTGGAAGACCGAGTCGCAGAGCTTTCGAGGACGATACGTGACCTGGAGGCCCGTCGACCCATTCTGGAAACTGAAGCTGCACAAGCTCTTGAGGAGCTTAGGTCCTATGGCGCTGCTAACGAAGATTGGCAAACCCTGCTGAGCCAGACACGCGCCGCCTTTCTGCTAGAATGCCCGGAACCAGCGACTGACCCTTTTGAACCCGGGTTTGTGCCACCCGAGCGATTTCGGATCGGATGTGGTCCGCAGCAAGAGGTTGAGCAGCCTCTGCTGGCCGTTGAACTGGAAGCTCAATTTATCGAAGAAGGGGATGAACAGGTCTGCAGAGAGCGTAATTTGAGAGGGAACACTCGAAATACTGGCACCGGGCCGTGCACGGATGTCATGTTGGCCAACTATTTTCGGCTTCAGAGCCTGATATCAGAGTACGAATCCGCGACCGAAGAGCTTGAGACAACCCTGGATCTGATCGAGCGCAGCCAACAGCAACTGCCCGTAGCGGAGGCCGATCTTGAAGCAGCGAGCAATGAGTTGAGCGGCTTCGATCACGACCAGGAAGAGGCCTTGGCACGGAGCACCCTTCAACCTTTTGAGACAGCGATTACCGAGTTCCAGGACCAACCTACACTGGCTGGTCTCGCGACTCTCAGGGATGAATGTCGGGCTGTGATCGGCCTCGCGCGCTCGGGCGACGGCTTCAATTCCGATACTGCGCCCGAAGCGCTATCAATCGATTGTACAGGTGCTAATTTGGACCAGATCTTAGGCATGTTCACGGGGGCCAAGGAACGTTCCGAAGCTGTCGTGCTGGCCTGTGATGCGGGGCGCGAGACGATTGATCAGGCGCGGAGCGTTCTGCGGTCCACAGCGCAGCAGCTCTCGACCGCCGAAGTGTCGGAAACGATTGATACTCTGAAGACGGGCGCGATTGATCCCTGCCTCGCTTCGGCGAGGACTAACGGATTTGATGTGGCCGACCTAACGACCGAATTGGACAGGCTGGTGGCCGAAATCACGCGCAATAGGTCTGGCGTAGCCGCGGCACTTGATCGTTATACTGAAATGTTCACTCTTCGTTCAAACATTCCCACGTATACTGTGCTCGTCTTTACACTCATTGTGGAGCTTTGGTTCTTTGGAATGAAAGTTTACATCAACAATTTCATGCGTGCGCGGACTGGCGACTATCAGCGGAATCGTATGCTCGACGAGCCAGATCGCGCAGCGGTCCAGGCGATTTTGGCCGAAGTACAGTATCGCAATAGTGGATCGCCATACTTGCCGGCGAGCTTCGCTGATGAATACAGAGATGCGCTTCGCGGGCGGATGAAACGCCTGGTTGCCCAGTTCAGGGCTGAAAAGAAGACACGCATCAACCGCTATACTGGCGAAGTTGATTTCTCGACTGACTTTTTGCTGGAGTTGGATGCTTTGGTGAAAATTCCGGCGGAAAATGGACTTGTAAAGCCTGTTCCGCCGATTGCGCGAGCAGGGCCTGCTGCAGAAAACGTTACTGATGAGGGCAAGGCTATTCCGGCTATTTTTCCGGCTTCATCGGAAAATGACCGTACTGGCCCTATGCAAAGTACGCGGTCTGTTGTAGCCCTTGGTTCCGGCGAAACGCGCTTAGCAGAAAACAAACCTGACGATTCAGAGCGGAGCGTACCGCAGACACAGCCCCAACAGCGAAACCCGGTTGCGACCACAAACGCGATGGCCGATCGCATTATGAACGCGCATTCTCGTCGTCGCCGCTGAGAGCGAGAAAACTTGTAAACCAATCGGGTTTCTGCAGTTGTCTGGTGCCAACTAAAATGATGTTGGTTTTGTAGGCTACATGTACCGAAGCTAATCAAGCCTTTGAGCGCTGGACTTTCGTGCCAATTTCACCGCCAGCTCAGCATCCGCAGGCCAGGAATTCAACGATCTTTTAAGGGCACGGTAGCAATCGGATGACGTTTGCATTGTTGCAAGAATTGCACTGCAGGATTGGTACTCCCGCTCCATCTCGTAGACTGCATAACCTGCTACGATAGCGCGCCCAAGATCCTTATCTGCCGGGGTCTCGAGGCTCAGGCTTGCCACCTTACGCTTGATAGCATCGCGTTTCTTAACGATTTCCGGGAGCAGCATTTCTCTAACAACCGACCCTGTGAAACGTTCAAGTTCAATCAGTTTTTCTGTTGTAGGTGTATCATGTTCAAATGCATCTGACATGATTTGTAATAGTTCCTTGTGTGCTGGCCTTTTCTCGTCCGGGTATAGCTCCGCGATTAGTTCCACAATGACGGTCTGAACATCTGGTGCACCATTGGCGGCATCAAGTTGCTCAAGCAAGGTCTGTGCTTTCTCAGCTTTCGCTGCATCACCCGATGTCAACATGGGTTCAAGCATTTCGTATGCCGGACCCTTGTCGGTCCGGCCTACTGTGTCGCTTCTGGACGCGTCATCGTCTTTCGTCGCTTGAATGGTCCGCATGATTTCCGCCATTTCAAGCTGATGTTGCTCCGCCTCGGTGGCAGCGGACAGAATCTCTGCGGCAGTAAGCTTTTCCCGGGTGTTGTTTTCCAGGATTGCACGAAGCGCGGCGGAACAGCCACCAAGCGCCTTGCGTCTTACGCCTAGTTTACTTTGCGCGGAATTGATGCGCGTTAGAGCGTCGCCGACTTCTGACAGAGTATGGGCTGACCGCTCGAAAGCCAGATCAGGAAGCCATTGCAAAGCGGCGACCAGTTCGTTGGTATTCTTTAGGGCCCAAATTTCGGCTATCAGCCGCAACTGCACATCAATTTCCGCAGCGGTCCAGTTAAATTCATGAGCTGGAACAACAAGGCTGAGAGCCCGGGACAGCAAGTCAGATCCCGCCTTAGTTCGTTGGCAGGTCGGCCTTGCTAGTTCATGACCTCGAAAAAGCGACCAGGCAGCGATTGCCTGCGCAGGATCGGCCACAAACTCCTGCCAAAGTTCGATCGACGCAAAGGCCTTGCCACCATAAAACCGCGACGCTTCAGCGAAAGCTGGCGTCAAATGCCCGGCATCCCGTGGAGCCCCCGTTCTTACGAGCCAGTCTTCGAGGCTTCGGTCTAGATCTTGCGAAGCGTTTTCCGCGTCGTCATCCTCCGCCACATGCCGCATTTTTCGGATCATATCGGCAACCATCTGATCTGAAGACGCGGTTTGCGCAATTCGTTCGAGACCGACTTCGAAAGTCGCAAGACCGTCATCGGACGCTGGCGATCCGTCAACGATGATGCGTCGTTTCCTCAAGTCGACGATAGTGAGCAGATCACCCACCGACACGTGTGGAATCCCAATGGTCTCATCAAAGCCCATCGGACCAATTTCCGGTTTTGGGATTGTCACGGCGTAGTCGTCGAAACCCTCGTGCGTAGGATCGAGGATAATCTGTCTCACGGAGTTCTGAACAACATCTGCGAAGTTGTCTTTCGCAGCTGCGATATCGGATTCGTATTGAGTCGGATCGAACTGACCTCCGTCTAACGAACCAACTAACGACGCTGCGAGCTCGATAAACGTATAAAATGCGATACTGTTTATTTCCTGCCAGTCTGCATCAGATAGCCCCAGCGTTGCTTTCAACTGCTCTTGAAGTCGTGCGAGGCTGCGCGCGTGTATCAATCGCAGGTCTTTGAGGGTATTTTCGTCATCGGCACTGACTCTGATGGAGACGGTTCGGATTCGGGCCTTGGCTGCTTCCGTTTCGATCCCGGACGGGTGGTTTGGGCCGAAAACACCTTGATTGGTGCTTACGTATCCCGCGGTCGGGCTGATGTGCAGCGTTCCGCGTGAGCCAGGAACAATTTTGGATGCCGGACCGATTTCCTGTAAGGTCGGCGCGGCAACTTCGTCAAGCGGACCGACAATTGCACGCATTTCCCAGATCGACGGGAGCTGATCCCATTCCGCAACCGGGAAATCATCCGGCGTGACGAAAATCGCTGAAGATACATTCTGTTCGTCGCCTGCGGTCGTTTTAATGTAGACGCATATGCGTTCACGGTCACCGCTGGCTTCCAGCAGAGCCTGATTCAGCCGCAAAACCTTGATTGGGTGGAAACGGCTGTCGCCGTCAAATATCAAGATCTCCACAATGTCCTGCGCGCGCAGCGCGCTCGTCGCAATGCGCATGCCCAGTTGACTGCGGCGCGTTGGATCGGGTTCGACTGAGCAAACACCTATTACCTGCGCCTTTTGTTCGCGATGAACCAGCGCCACGCAGAGCGTTCCGGCTAAGATGCCGGTCGTCGAGTCAAAATTGGCTCCGATTACGGCACAGCGTGCACCGTCCCACAGCATCCAGACGTGCTTGGACAAATCGGCGTAATTCATTAGTTGTCGACCCCAGCAAATACCAGCTACGGTGAGCCTATGCAGGGTAACTAACCTTGGCAAGCCAGCGTTGGGTAGATGGACGAGAACTGATTTTGTTGAAGAAAGTCACAATGGTGGGCGCCAAGTCTTCGGGAAAGACGGTAGCTTTGGCGCAGCTACTCGATGCGGTGCGCAACAATGCAAGTGGCTATACGCCGGATGTATTTGAAAACCCTATGCCATTAACGATCAGTACCGAAGACATGATCGATCAAGGTCGGCTACTGAACGGCGCCCTACCTGGGGGGACGGTTGATGCGCTGGAAGCGCATTATGCATTGAATGTAAACGTTCCGGGGAACAGTGTTGCGCCCGCTAAAGAGGAATTCGCCATACTGGACGTGCCAGGGGAGATATTCCGGAGGTCTGAGACGGGGAGGACATCTGACCTTGCCGATCAGTCGCCGGAGTCAACGGCAGCGCGCGCGGAGTACGAATCCTGGATCGAGGAGTCGGTAGGTATCGTTTTCTTTGTCCCGGCTACAGGGTTTGCCAACAACGCACTTTTTAGAATGCCTCGTCAGGAACTGTCGGCAATCCTAAAAGCAAAAGACGACGGAAAATGCCCAAACATTGATCGCCTTATCATTGCCATAACGATGTTTGATGTGCTTCTACTTCATCTTGGGGATCTCGCGTTGGACGTTGCGATCCGTCCTGACGCAGTAAAGCAAATTCTCAAGCTGTGCCTTCGGCGGGTGAAGCTGCAGGCACAGGACATGATGAGCAAGGCAGGCTTTAACCAGCTGGATATCAAAATCACTCCTATTTCAGCATTTGGGTTCAACAGAGAGTTTGGCTGTGCCAACGTGGACCCGAACGCCCTGGAAAAGGATCAAAGTGGCATTCGGATGAAGCACCAGCACGACAGCGAAACCTTGCCTTATCTTGTTGGTGATCCGTTCCTTTGGGCCGCCTTTGAACATGAGACACAGTTCATGTTTGATCTTAAGGAGATCGTAGGTTGACGCAGACGGACATAGCGAAATTCGTGCCTCGAACGCAGATCCGTGTTGAACGCGGGATTTCTGGGAAATTCGTGATTTCTGAGGGCGGCGCAGAGGTGCCTGATGGGCCCTATGGGTTCATCGCTCAATCCGACGACTTTCCTCGGCACTTCACCTCCAGATCAGGTGAGCGGTTAACACTTGATAAGCTCACAAAGGCCATGCGGGGCGACACGCAACTGTCCGCGAAAGACATCGACCAATCATTGCGAAGTGTTGGCACCCTTCAGTTTCAAACAACTGCAGAAGGTTTGTTCGTGGCGCGTTTGAGGACCCGCTCACAAAGCGGGGAGGAAGGGAGCGACCGCGTATTTGAAGTTGCTCAATTTTTTTTTCTGAAAGGTGTATGCGACTGGCGGTCTGTACCGGCTGGTTTTTTTCGCTTTTGCTGGAACGAGCTTCGAGCGAACCCGCCGGTCCAAGGGCGCAAATTCGTGGACCCGCTGTTGTTCTCTGTTGATGAGGATGTCGAGGCTTATATGCTCCACGGCATAAACCATGTTGCGGATAATATACCCGAAATCGGAACTCTCGGAGAGGTTCCGTTGACTAAGGAGCTTCTATCGGTGCTGTCCTTTCTACAGCACAATAAGGCGGAAGCTTTTTTTCCTCTTGAAACCCAATACTTTGCTGCGGCCAGTAAATCCGAGGTTCCAACCATTTGGGCGCTAGATCTCGCGACCAGCCTTGCCCGTCTGGATGAGCCTGAATGGGGTCAGAGACGTTTTCAAATTAACTTTGGATTGCCACCAGCGTCAATGGGGCAGGCTCTGCATTTTGTGCAAAGCAGAAAAGACTGGGTGCTGCATGGCAATGGCGCAAGTGTTGACCTCGGGGGTCTTTCCGGCAGCCCCACCGCCAAAGATGCGCAACCAGAGGTAGAGTTTATCAAAAGCGGTGGGCGTCGAGTTGGCGTTGAACCGATCATAATCTGATTGGAGTGGGGGCTGCGAAATTAGGGTAGGGACCTATTGATTTCCGCCGGTATTTTCAGAGGAAACTGGCTTCAGCAGGGCAGGGCGGTCTAGTGGCTTCCTTAGATGTCCAAAAGATCTTCATTCAAGAATCAAAAAGAGGAGCCCTGAGATCATTCTTCTTGGGCGTGATGCTCTACGTCGCGTTCCCGTTGTCGCTTCGCTACGTGGCGGATCTGCTCCATGATTAGGGCATCGATTTCAGCCATGAAACGGTCCGATTCGGTGGCAACGGGGCGGTCCGATGTTCACGTCAGAGATCGATATATGGCGTAGCCGGGACCTAGAATCCTGCTGCTGGAAATGTCATTGGACGAGGTCTTCATGAAAATCAGAGGCGAGCGCCACTACCGTTGGCGAGCGGTCAATCGCGATGGCGAGGTGCTGGAACGCTATGTCGCCAAGCGCCGCGACAAGAAGGCGGCGCACATGCTGATATCCCTACGATAAATAATACACGCTGACGTGCAACCATGCACTAACAATCAACCTAGACCAACCAGGTCAAGCTGCCCTCTCCTTTGGAGGCTATCCAACTCCATGCCTGGCTGATGGTTGGGGACGATTGCGTCACGGGACAAGCCGAGCGGGATGCTTTTGCGGCGTTCAAGCGAGCCACGCCGCCGGAAGTCGCCTCGCACTGAGCCCTCCGTCAGCTGTTTCCACCTTTGACGTACTTGATGAAACGCGCCGTCGTCAGGGCGCGTGTCAAGGCGAGGTGAAGGGAGGCGTTGGGGTCTGACGGGCTGGTTGGCGTTTCATCCGGCCAGTTTTCCAACATCCGGCGCAGCCTTGGAAGGTTCAACATCTCTGCCATTACGTCATCGCGCGACAAGGCGTCAACTTCGTCGCGCAATGCGGGAAGTTGCAGCGAAAGCCTCGCGTGCCAATCCGCTGTCTGCTGTCCCCGGCGGGTCTCGGAAAGCACTTTGTCGGGCAGTTTCCCCTTGAGCATCCGTTGCGCGAGCCACCGCGATTGACCGCCGCGAATGTATTGATCGTCGGGGATGTTGAAGCAGAATTCGACCAGCGGGCGATAGCTGGAGGGGTCACGCATGGGGATGCCGTGGAGGGCCTCCAGGGCTTGCACGAGATCGCCCGCCTCATTGCTGGCGTTGTTGAATAGGGCGCGACGGAGTGATTGCGTTGATCTGGGCTGAAGAAAGTGCGCGTCGAACCCTAATTGTGCGGCGCGCGCGTCAAGTTCCATCGCGTCTGCCCATTCCGCGTTCAGGGGGCACCAGGTATCAAACGGGTTGGCATGCGCTCCAAAGCGCAGACGCCGCAGTTGGGTCGCCATCTTATGCGGCAGCAGGGGCCGGATTACATTCCCCGCAAACGCGTGGGCCAGCGATTTGTGGCGGCGACGGCCTGCCCATACCTCTCGCAGAAGCGTCATCCAGTTGCCGCCAAGCGCCCACCCGGGAAAGGCACCATTCCCATTGAAGCTGAATGTCGCGTTGCCGCTGCTTCCGTGTAGAACGACGTCGCATCCGGAGGATTTGGCGAGGCTCATTCCTTCGTGCATCCAATGCAAGTTCATCGCGTTGCGCGGCGGCGCGCCGACCATCAGAAACATGGCGTCCAGCTTATGATCGAAGCTCAGACCCTCGGCATCCACGAAGTTCGTGGTCAGCCTTGGTTGCATCGCTGCAAAGGCCTCTACATGGGTGCGCTCATCGCCAAACTTGTTTGGCTTTGCACGACCGTCCCACGCCTCACATGGCACGGACGTGAAGCTGAAGAGCGACGCGTCTGACGGAATTTGGCTCAGTACAGATGCAGCAACGGCTTGGGAATCCAAACCTCCACTTAACGCGATGGCGGGCTTGGAGGCCCCGCGCAACGCAGCGCGTGTCGCATCGTCAAACAGCGCGTTTGCTGCGTCCACGTAGTCATCATCCTTGGGAAATCGCACCGGCCCTTTTGCGAAGGGATCATAGTAGAGCGTGCTTTGCATTCCCGTCGCCGTCACGGTGGCGCGGGTGTTGACCGGAAGACGTGATATGCCCTTGAACCACCCGCGCTCTGCCTCGGCGTAGTTGAGATAGAGGGAATCCGCGATCTTGAGGTCATCAACCTCTTGGCGAACCTCGCCCGTGGCGAAGATGGCGCGGGGCGTTGAGGCGATGATGGCCGTGTCTTCGCCTTGCCAGATATGCAGCGGCGGACCAGAAATTGGGCTGCGGGCCAATCGGATTTGGTTGCGCTCCTGCGTCCATAGGATGGCTGCGTATTGCCCGATCAGCCTGAGGTCACACAGGTCGCCAAACTCGGCGTGGCACCATGCGTAGAGGGTTGCGTCATCGCAGGCCGGGTTGACCTTTCCTGACAGGGACGACCTCAAGAGGTCGTCGCGATTGTCGATCCGCCCCGTAAACAAAATATAGTCGCCTGCAGGTGAGCGGACGGGCCCCCATGATCGCGTGTAGGTCGCGCCAGACGTTGACCCTACAAAGGTCACACCGCCTATGCTGCGATGTGCCAGTCTTTGTGGCAGCCCAACGCTGAGAGACGCTGCAAAACGGTCCGCCTGCGCCGGATCAAGCCGATCTCCGGACCAGCGACAATGCAAACCGATAAAAATGGCGACCCACCGCGCTACGCGTCTTTGACGAAGCCGGCATCGGCCAGCGTCTTCAAGAACTGGTTGACCTTTGTGCGGCACGTCTCGTCATCGACGTTATAGCGGCTCGCGATTTCCTGCTGGATGGCGACCGCGTCTCTCTGACCGTCAATAAGGCGCCAGATGGCCAGACCGGTGTCCTTTATGGCGTGAAAGCTACCGTTTTGGAGGTTCAGCAAGACCAGTTCACCATCAAGTTCGGTTTCAAGGAATGCATCAGCGGCCTTTTCGATCGTCACGGCATGCCCCCCTCGTCGGCGTAGCCAAACCGCTCCATCATGGAGCCGTTCACGTCGCAAATCTTGGCTACTTGAGCAGAATTTAGGTGATTCCTCCAGTCGCCTGACACTCCCTTACGGAAGAACTTCGCTGCCTTTTGCGGCTTCTCTCGGAAATCGAATTCCCCTTCGGCGGCGCTCAATCGGTCAAACTCTGAGTGCGCCACGGCCTGGGCCACCTTGTCCCGGTCGACCACCGCGTCTGGTCTGGCAAACTCCAGAACGTCCACGAATTTGGCCGCCGTATCGCTCAGAAGGTCTTCGTAGCGCACGACCAGGGCCGGCATATCGTCTTGATCAACCCAGCTTTTGACATGCTCGCTCCAACACCCAACTTGCTGCGGAAGTTGGATATCGGGCAATCCCGCCAAGACAGTGGCCGAGGAGCATAACTTGGCAATCGACTGATCAATGTCCTGATGACCATCGTGGAACGCCATGGATACGACGACATCAAGGGGATTGCGGATCAGGTAGACGACGACGCCCGTCACCTCCGGCGGAAAGAGCCACTGCCCCTCGGAGTTGCGCAGTTGAGCGTCATGCACCTTGATCCATTGGTGGCATTCAGCGCCATCAGTCATCATCCGGTAAACCTCGGGCTGAAGATTCTTGATCTCTTCCATGGTGAGGTCCGAGCTGTTGATCCCCAGAAAATCATCAAACCGCATCCGAGAGGACGCGATCCCTTTCGTCACGCCGGGTGCATTGATGTCTTGGGGTTGGTCGGTTTCGTTGAAGTAGTTGGCCAGCAACATCCGCATCCAGGTGTTGCCAGACTTGGGATAAGACGCCAGCCAGTCGATCCTTCCGCTCGGCATTCTACCAACCGTCGCCGTTACGGATGACGCTGGCGATATGACTTGCGACGTCGTCAAAGACGGCCTCTCCGCGCGGGCGGTCAAAAATCGCCATCGGCACGCTCTGGCTCAACCGCTGTGTAATCCCGTAGAGATCACGCTTGTCCGAAATGGCGTCCAAAAACCCAAGTCGATAGAAGGCAGACCTCGCGCGCGTGAAACGCTGAATGCCCTGAATGGGCGTAACGGTCGGCGCATCGCTTCGGTCTTTCAGGAAGTAGAGCTTCGCCAAGGGAAGGGGGATGGGCGCGGTTCCGCCGGGGGGGCGCGCGTAGAACTTGGAAAGCTGGTCGCGCACCTTGCCGTCTACTTCTGCGCACGTCAGATCCAGCGCATCCTGCCACAGCTTCAGGCGTTTGAACCCGGGTAGACATGTAACGACGTCTGGGTCGCGCAGATCCAGAACCAGAACGTCGTCGGCCATCAAGGGGAAGCCTCGCGCGCCCAATGCGGCCGCCAGCGTCGATTTTCCGGTCCCCGAAGCACCGGTGAAAGCATGGACTGCGCCGTCGTCAACGACCGCAGAGGCGTGCAATGGAACAAACCCGTTCATCCACGCAATCGCGCCAAAGACTGACCCATTGAAAAAAAGCGTTACCTCAGCGTCGGACACAGTGTCCGGCTTCTCAAAAGTGGCGCCATGACCCTTCCGGTAGTGGATCCTCAACCCGGTGCGCAACTTGAGCAGGAATTCGGTCTTGGAAATCTCGAAAACCGGCGCAACCAGGTCTGCATGGGGAAGCGCGTCAGGCACGCGTCCCGGCCTGATGACCGCTTCGGCGTTCAAGATATCAAGCGCGCATGCCACCATGTGATCAGCCCTAAATGTGATTAGAGACATCTGCAAGATGAACGCATCCGGTGCCTCAGCTGCAGTCTTTTCAGGCGCGCACCCCTATGCTAGATCTTGCCAACCGCATGAAGATTGGAGCCTTCCTGATGGATGATACCAAAGACCCCGAGCTGCTGGACTGGACGGATCCAGAGCTAATCGATCTCGACAAATCAATGGAGGACGTGCACGCCATCATGGGTCCGACAACCGACGGTTTTATGGGCTCGGAAAGCTGACGAGCAAGGCCTGGTTTGGGTCGTCTGCGTTGAGTTGCAAGCGGAAGTGGGTGTTTTCCGGAACGGCGTGCCTGTGATGATGCAGCGTGATGCCGTTTCGAGCGCTTGTTGACGAAGATCTCGTATGGCCTTGTCAAAGGAACGTAGCTTGAGTGGGCCAGGGAAGCTACGTAACCTGACTGCGTGACCAAACGCTCCCCTCTGCTGCTTCTTCAGGACGAGCCCCGAGATCATCCGTTTGGTGTTGATGTGTTACGTGGAGTTCCTTCTCTCGCTGCGAAAAGCAGAGTATTTGCTTCGATAGCGCGGCGTCGATGTGAGCCATACGACCATCCCGTTTTGGTGGCAGAGGTTCGTTGCCACGTTCGCCTCGGAGATAATGAAGCGCCGGTTCGAAGGGATGTAAGCTAGCAAGCGGTGGCGGCAACTGAACGAGGCGTTCGCGGAGGTCAACTACGAACGCAGCTACCTTTGGCGGGTCACCGATCATTAAGGCACGGCGTTAGAAAGCTACGTCAAGAAGCGCCGCAACAGGAAGGTGGCATGAGAATTCTTCTGAAAAACAGTGTTTGGGCATAGTCAGCACGGGGTTATCGTAACCGATGAACTTTACCATTGCTGGGCCGCACTGACGGTGCTTTGTGGCGCAGAGCGGCAAGAAACTGGCCGCTGATTAAACAACAGTGCCGAGAATCCGCGCCTGCCGTTCTGACGAAGGGAAGGGGCGTTGGTTCGGTTTCGGAGAACGCGCAGTCTGCGTGAGTTTGCATCCATTGACGCCTCCGAAAGCAATCACTTCAATAAGGAACGCATCTCACTTTACGCTGCAACTTCGAGTTTAACCCAAGCGCTGCCCTGTCCAAATTGCGCGGTCTCTGCATCGTATAAACGGCTGCTACCCTGCCGTAGCCGAGACTGGTTCGAATTCGTCCGACGGCACCGTGACGAGGTGTTGGAGCACTTGAGTAGCGAGCGCTTGGCCTTTCGAGGATGCCAGCCGGCCCCAACTCAACCTGAGTTTGTCTGACAAGACCCTCTTGAACAATAATCAGACCGCGAGGCATACGTTGACCGTCGTGAGACTATCAAAGCGGATTGAAGCTCAAAATGAATACGGTCCAGCGCAGCCGTGACCCCGTTCGGACAAGCAAAGGTCACTTAACTATCCACATCATATCTGGCAGGAGACGCATTTTGACGTTACCACAGCACTTGGAGATCAACAAAGCGGTGATCGCGTCGGACCTCGGCGACGAAGTAGTTCTCTTGGACACTGCTAGGGAACACTATTACAGTCTAAGCGGCGTCGGCCGCAGATTTTGGCAGCTTGTCTCGAAGGACACCAATGTTGACGCCGTCATTGCGACACTTCTTTCGGAGTTCGACACTTCCGAAGCTCAGTTGCGGGCAGATCTTGCGACGCTCTTGGCGGAACTGCTGGA
Organism: Gymnodinialimonas sp.; assembly: GCF_059726805.1. Classification (NCBI taxonomy): domain Bacteria; kingdom Pseudomonadati; phylum Pseudomonadota; class Alphaproteobacteria; order Rhodobacterales; family Paracoccaceae; genus Gymnodinialimonas; species Gymnodinialimonas sp. Next base: position 3,569,816 of record NZ_AP041059.1, on the reverse strand, counting down.
GCACAAGCTGATGGGCGCTGCTTTGCCTTGAACCTTGTCTCTTCAGCACCACGGGTCGCGCAGGGTCTTGCGGCTCGTTGGGACGCGCTCCTATCCGCACTTACTTCCAGAATTTCGGTGCCAGCCATGCGCCTATGGTGTTGAGTTATCCTCTCGAGTCGTCGATGATCCGGCAACGCGATGAGGACGTTGGCGCAAGTGTTGAAACGACTTTCGGAACGAAACGTTTTCTAGGGCTCGATCTTGAGGACTTGTTCACAGCATCCGATGCCGAATTGAGCAACATTGCTGGATTTATCGGGGTGCGCGCGTCGCGCGCTTGGCTGGACGAACGTGGCGGCGGAATCCGCACGGCACTGCCGCAGTCCCGGCAAACGGCAGACGTTGCACCTGAATTGCGCGTCCCGACTACGCGCATGCCCGTTCCATTTCTCAACAATAGCGATACGTTCCTTCACTGAGACTCAGTCAGAAAGACAGGCCGACCAACCTTTATGCCCAGGCTCCGTAATCCTCCTTCACGTTTCCTTGCTGCCCTCGACGTGCCCTTGGTCTTGGCCATTCACTTAGGTGTCAGGCTGGTCGGTCTTGCCCGAATTCGCCGTATTCTGCGCCGCATTCCGCTAGGCAAGGCCCCGCCCCCCACCGACAGCGCTTTGATTGTGGAACACACGCGGTTGCGCTTGCGTTTGGTCAAGATGCGGTTGCCCTGGTGTGGTAATTGTTTGTCGCGGTCGTTGGCGATCTGGCTTCTTTTGCGTCGGCACGGAGTTGACAGCGCCCTGCGGATCGGAGCGATGATGAAGGACGGTGGGCTCAAGGCTCACGCTTGGGTGGAATTCGAAGGTAAGCCCGTCAATGCCGGGCCGAAAGTTGTGCAGCGCTTCATCTCGTTCGACGAAGACTTCGCAACGGATGCAGAATGGACCCGGTGACGCGGACCAGTATCTTCTAGACAGATCGGAAGAACACAAGGCAGCGATTGCAGAGATGCCCGCAAACAATCACGGACCCGACTGTGCGCAAAAGCCAGAGCGTGCGCAAGAAAGAGACGGCTGTTCCTTGACAATGAAGAGAGTTGCACGGAAGGGTTTGGCATTCGAAAGGACATCTGCAATGACTGAGAAGACCGACAACGGCGGCACGTCTGCGAAAGCGGAATATGAGGCGCCTCACCTGACCGACCATGGCTCGCTTGAGGAATACACGAAGTCAGCAACCAGTTCCCCTGGTGTAGACGGCGGGGACTCGTGAACCGCATCCGCAAACGATCTGTTTAAACTGGAACACTTGGATGTGTGGCGCGCTTGTGTTGCCGTAGCTTGCTCTAGTTGCGCGCAGTGCGGACGACAACCGAGTTGAACGACGCCGCCACCAATGCGCGGCCTATCAATGCGCCGCAAGAGCCACTAACTATTTGCGAAAACGGCTCCTTAGCGGATTTGAACGAAGCTAGCTCAGTGACGCCGATGCGGGTGGTACTTGGCCACGAGCAAACCGCTGTTCGAGTGAGCGATCGTAGGCGCATGGTTCTCTAATAACTGCGCTATGGACTGGGCGGCTTGTGGCGCGCTCGTACTCTGGGGCCGAAATCCCATCTTACAGGTTCTAGCCCCGCTTTGGCATCGCAGCGTTGATATGTATTTGGTGACCCGGGTAAGGGCTGACTTGTCCATCATCGTCGCGGATCAATGCCGCTTTCAGGAGCTTTCGATGGCAACAACCGCAGTAGGCTTGGCGTACCTCTCCTCGTTGACCTACGTTCCCGCACTTCGGGTTTCCGACCTGAAACCAGCGCTCGTCTTCTGATGTTGTCTGCCAGCATCGACCTCCGCGACCTTCGTATTGCCGTACGATCCGGAACGTCGGAACCTCTGCGATCGGGCGGTCTTTGCCTGTTTTCGGGACGGATCGACAACCACGAAGATCTACGCCGAGTGCTCGGGCTGGAGAAAGCACCGCCCCTTTCTGAAACTGCTCTTTTCGCCCGCGCATATGAGCGCTGGGGGACCGATTTGGGACGGCACGTTCTGGGGGCGTGGGCCTACATCGCCGTGGATCCGGGAACCGGTAGCGTTGTTACTGGGCGTGATGCGATCGGTTGCCAGGGCATCTACTTCACCCGCCGCGGTGACACTCTTGAAGTGGCAGATGACCTTGTCGCTCTTATCCGAGATGCGCAGGTGGCCAAATGCATCGATTTGGCCGCGTTGGCTCAGTTTGGTGTTGGTCAAAAGCGAGACGCCCGAACGCTTTATTCAGGCGTACAGGCTGTGCAGCCCGGCCATGCCATCGTCTTTCGCCGCGGACGAGAGCCGGCACAGCACAAGCTTTGGGACCCGCGCGAGGTGGCTGAGATCCGTTACCGAAGTGACGCCGAATACTTTGCCGCTTTTCGTGAGGTTTACGGTCGGGCGGTCGCTCGTGTCATGACGCCGAATACGCCAACAGCGGTTGCGCTGAGCAGTGGCCTGGATTCGGGCACGGTCGCAGCGCTCGCAGTTCCTACGCTTCGCACCCAGGGGCGCACACTTCGGGCGATCACCTGGACTCCGGAAGTAACCCGAGACGAGCTGATCAAGGGGAGGCTGCGCGACGAGCTGGATGGCGTACAGGCTCTGTCCGACCACTTTGGCGGCATCGACATATCGCGTGTACGGGGGTTTCCTGTCTCGCCGCTGACGTCTTTGGATGCGATGCTTGCTGCTTGCGGCCAACCGGACTACGCCATCGCGGGTTGGGCGTGGTATTACAACATACTGCACGCGGCAAAGGGCCTGGGGATCGCGCGCGTCGTGACCGGGGATATGGGCAATTTCACGGTGTCTGCCAACACAATGGGCGTGCCAGAGCGGCGCAGCGCCTTAACGAACAGGATCATAAACGCCGTTCGCGATGTCCGGTGGGCCCGTACAGGCATACCAGCGGACATCAAGTTGCTTATCAAACCAAGGTTTGTCGAACACTATACCGACGCGCCCGTGGACCCCGATTTGGCCCGCCGCCAGCAAGAGGCGCCGCAACCTTTCAAGGCAATCTATGGATTGATGATGTCGGGGATGTCAGGCACCAATCGGGCGATCGCGGCTTCGTTCGGGATGGACCTCGCCGTTCCAACCCTAGACCGTGAGGTCATGGATTTTTGCTTTGGTCTTCCGCCAGAACAATTCGCCCGCAAAGGGGAACAGCGCCTTCTGATCCGCCGGGCGTTTTCTGATCTTTTGCCCCCATCTTCTCTCGCCAAAGGCCCCAGGGGTCAGCCATCCAGCGATTTGCCTTTTGCGATTGTGGCGGAACGGGATCGGATCGAAGAACGACTTGCGCGGGCCAAGGCTAACCCCATCGCGCAGGAAGCGCTTGATTTGCCTGCGCTGCAACGCGTCGGTCGGGATCTGATGGCACGGCCAGAGGATCAATTAGCGCTGCATCGCAGCGTGTTTCTGATGCGCGGCCTTACGATTGCACGCTTCCTGGAGGGCGTCGACGATATCGCCGAGGCGACGTGACACAGCCGCCTCCCTTCGTTTTTATCCTTGGCATGCATCGCAGCGGGACATCGTGCCTTGCGGGTGCTCTTCGGGCCTGTGGTCTGCATCTTGGCGACGTGACGTGGCGCAATCGACACAATCCGAAGGGGCACTTTGAGGCCCGTGAGCTGGTGGCGCTCCACGACCGAATTCTCGCGGCCGCAAACGCGCATTGGTCGAAGCCGCCCACTGAGGAAATCGAGGTTCATCCGGCCCTTCGGATTGGCTTACACGACCATGCTTGCGCCCTTTCAGAAAATCGGCCGTGTGGTGTTAAGGATCCTCGGATACTTCTGTTGTTGTCGACGTGGCGGAAGTTGGCGCCCGGCCCCGTCCGATTTGTGGGTACGTTTAGACACCCAATGGCCGTGGCCGCGTCGCTGAAAGCGCGCAATGGCATGTCGATCGAGGATGGGCTTGATCTTTGGCAGAGCTACAATCTCCGGTTACTGGCCGCCCACCGTGAGGACCCATTTCCCCTAGTCGCTTACGATTTGAGAGATCTGGTCGCCTACCGACGTACAGTCCTTGCGATGGCACAAGACTTGGGCTTGCGCCCCTCACCATGGCGCGTGCGCCGTTTTGTGACACACGCTCTTGACCACCAAAGACAGGCCGCCTCGGAACGCCCTCTCCCGCCGGAAATCTTGACGACATATGCCGCGCTCAACCATGGTGCCGGGACCAGCGCTGACCTAATGAACAAGACCGAACAATGATGTGCCCAGAGGACACGGAACGCTGGACTTTCAACATCGTCTATACGGCCGGCACGGTGATGTATTTTTTACCGTTCCTCAAATCGCTCTTGGCTCATGATAGCGCTCAGTTTCGGCTCATCGACAATGGCTGCCTGCCGCCGGAGAAGCGCGCGCTGGAAGATTTCGCGAACCAGTCGCCGCGGCTATCTTTGCTGTCGCTCAGTGAAACCGCCTGCAGGTCCCATGGGGAGATCCTAGATGCTTTGATAGACGTGCCAACGTCAGGTCCCTTTTGCTTCATGGATTCTGACATCATCGCAACCGGCGCCTTTTCCCCCGCCTTGGCAGACGCCCTGTGCCATGCTCCCGCTGTCTTTTCCGCAGAGCCCATCTGGCTGCCAGACGGGGACGGGGTTTTCCAGCCTCCGCTTCAAAGCCTGACTGGAGAATACATCCGCAACAACGAAGGCGGGGCGGTGGGCTGTACCTATTGCGCGGTTTTTGATCGCGAAGCGTTGCGGGCGGTGACCGATGCCTATGGTGTCAGTTTCGAACACATCACTTGGTCCGAGCTATCTGGAGCAGTACAAACCGAACTCGTCCATCGCGGACGGAGGGCGAAACTATACGACACAGCGAAGCTTGCCACTGCGTTTTTGGACGGGCCGCGCCACATTACGCTTCCGTCGCTGCACCACATCGGCGGATCAAGTTTTGAGGTGCGTCGCACGAAGCAAAAGGCGGCCAGGAGCAGCCCTCTCCGCGTACCGGTTCTGAAGCACCTGCGGGCCACCGCGGGATATCTGAGGTTCGGCGGCATCCGGGAAGCCCATCGAACCGCCTACCGGCGGCTCAATTTCCGCGACCCTGTTCGCGAATATCTGCTTGATCTCACAAAAGCTCTGGCGACCGAAACCAGTGAGCCGCCCATCCCAATCACCCCGTCGGAATCGGTCAATCGCAAAATGGCCGCCGGGGCGGATGCAATCCGATCTGCCTGGGCATTACCATGAGCGAGCCCGCAGAAATTGGTGGGCCGTGGGCCTACTCCGCTTATGGCTACACCCTTCTGTCGGAGGTTAAGTTACACTGCCTGCGCGCAGCAGAGCCAGACGCAAAGCCCGATCTGCATGTTTCGGCCAGTTGGTCGAAAGAAGTTAGCCAAATAGAGATCCCTGACGATGCAGTTATGCGCACGGATGCGGTGACTGCCGACGGACGGCCGTATCTCAGCGTTTGGGCTAAACAGGAGGGCATTCGTATCTCGCACCACAGCGATGAAGGTGCCGTGGTTTTTACATTGGTCGGCGCGCCCCCAAGAATCCTGGTCGAGATTGCGCCGAACACGCCTGCAGTCGATGTCGAAGCTTATCTCATCGGACGAGTCCTCGGCAGTATGATGCGATTTCTCAAACTGACATGCCTGCACGGCGCGTTCTTGGAGGTTGACGGTGCCGCCATCGGATTTCTTGGGGGGAAGGGCGCAGGAAAATCTACGATCCTCGCCACGTCAGCGATCGCCGGACATGCTGTAATCGCCGACGATATCGGGGTCCTTCAAGCCTCTGGTGCCGGTTCGTGGAGCATCCCGCCTGCCTACCCTTTCCTTAGGGCTTGGCCGCAAAGCATTGCAGAGCTTACGATATCACCACGGGCAGTGGCGGGGCCAGTCATTTCGTTCAACCAAAAACGATATGTTGACCTAACCGTTCCCCCATTTTCGCATGTCAATCGTCCAATGCCACTTCATGCGCTTGTCGTTCTAGGAGACCGGAAAGGGAGAACGTATGACCTCCAGCGTTTGACGGGCGCGGCCGGTCTTGTGCCACTTTCAGCTCACACATATGCGCCTTACGTCGATGCGCCCGCATCTCGGCATCGCGATCTTCTGACGTTGGCGCAGGTCGTCAAGCAATGTCAGGTCTTTTCCCTGTGTTTACCAAATGAAGTTAATGCGCTCGAAAACCAGATCGAAAAGGTATTGAGCGAGATCGTGTCAACCTAAGGCGCCCATGATCGCAACCCATTCTGCGAGAATTATAGGAGACCGATAACCAAGGGGGCCGTTCGTCCTTGGCAGGCAGATCAGCCGGTTCGCCAACAGAGTCGAGTCAAACGACCGGATAGACGTAGCGCGTCAGGCGTGGTGCGGGTTTCGGCCCGGCTTCCAACTCCAGCATGCCGTCCTGCATCGACTTTTCGAGCGCAGCGATTAAGCAAGCCATGCTGGGATCACCGTTGGAATTTGCCCTTTCGGCCAATTCGAGTAGTAACCGGCCCTCGCGGCCGTAAACTTCTTCAAAAGCACGCGGTTGAGTTTCAGACGGCTGTAGAAGAACGCTCTTCGGCGCGTTTGCTCGCCAAGCTGCCTTTTGTTTACTGCGGAGCGCTGTCTTGGCCTTGGAGGCGGCGCGCACGATGGCTCTTTTGCTTGGCCCAGACGTCTTGGCCACGACCCCTTTCACGGCCGCTTCCAGGGTGGAGACCAGCGGCGCGACGCCAGTTTTTGGGGGCGACGGATCGCGGGCACCGATGCTCAATATAGTCATCATCCGTTGCAGAAATTCCGCGTGATCAATCGACGGCAAAGTGCTTCCTTCCGATGTTTTCGTGGACCCAATCGGCTTGAGAGGACCGGCGGACCAGAAATCCGCCAATGGCCAGTAGATCCAGATGCGTATTGAGAAAACAATCAATGGCATCCTGCGGCGTGCATACGATAGGCTCTCCACGGACGTTGAACGACGTGTTGAGTAGCATTGGGCAGCCGGTGACGTCGTGAAATGCCGCCAATATCTCGCCAGCCCTGGACCCTTCGGATGGGTCAACTGTCTGTAAACGAGCGCTGAAATCCACATGGGTCACAGCAGCGAACGGACTGGTCACAGCGTTTTGCAATGCCATCGGCGTGTGATGGCCTTTTGAGCGCGCCTCTGACACGCCGTCCGCGCCCCGGTGTTCTGGTTTGAGGGTGGAGACCAGCAACATGTAGGGACTCTCGGTGGGGGCCTCGAACACTTTATCGGCCTCATCTGCCAATACCATTGGTGCGAAGGGACGCCAGTCTTCGCGAAACTTGATCGCGCGGTTGACCCGGCCAAGCGTTTCTTTGTGGCGTGGATCGGCCAGGATGGACCGATTACCTAAAGCACGCGGTCCGAATTCCATGCGCCCGTGAAAATGGCCAACAATCTGACCGGTTGCCAAGGCTGAAGCTACTTGCGCGGCATAAGCACCTGGATCAGCCGGGCTCTCATACATCAGTCCGGCGGTCTCTAGTGCGTTGCGGATATCGGCATCTGTGTGTTGTGGGCCAAGAAACGCACCAGACATCCCATCTTTGGTTGAGCGTCGAGCGCTTACAGAGGCCGAGGGTCGGGCGATCTCAAGGGCCGCCCCAAGCGCACCTCCCGCGTCTCCGGCTGCGGGTTGGACCCACAACCCATTCAACTCGGGAAGTTCACGCACCAGCCGACCATTTGCGACGCAATTCAATGCCACGCCTCCCGCAAGGCAGAGGTATTTGCTCTTGCCGAGGCGCAAGGCGGTCTTGGCCAGGGCCAGCACGACCTTTTCCAGAACGGCCTGCGCCGAAGCAGCCATATTCATGTAGAAGGGCGTAATTGATGACGTGTCGCGGCGTTGCGGCTGGCCAAAAAGCATTTCGAACAGCGGCGAGATAGCGCTCAGATCCTTGTCGAAACCGAAGTAACTCATGTTGAGGGTGAAGCTGCCGTCGGCCTTGATGTCGATCAACTCATCCAGGATCTTGCTGCGGAACTCAGGTACGCCAAAGGGAGCCAGCCCCATGAGTTTGTATTCGCCCGAGTTCACTTTGAACCCGCAATACTGCGTGAACGCGCTGTAGAAGAGGCCAAGGGAATGCGGAAAGCGAAGCTCAGACTGGCATCGCAGCCCGGTGGCATCCGCAGACCAGAGTGACGTGGTCGCGTATTCGCCGACACCGTCGAGAACCAGAATGGCCGCGTTTTGGAATGGCGACGGGTAGAACGCCGAGGCCGCGTGTGATCGATGGTGCGGCACAAACGCGATGCGGGTCTGGTCGCCAGCCACCTCTTTGAGTTGCCGTGGCAAATCGTCCGTCAAACACGCGAGCGTTTCGATCATTCTTGGCCAAAGCCGCGCGCCACTCGGCATTTGGGAGCGCGCGTTGTCGAGAAACCGCTGGACCTTCATGCCCGGGTCTTCGTAGTAGGCGACGGCGTCGAGGGTCGCGCCTTCAGGCAGTTGCGACATACAGTAACGGATCGCTTGGTCAGGAAAACGCCAATCGGCCTTTTCCCGTGTAAAGCGCTCCTCTTGGACGGCGGCGACAATGCGATCACCCTGAACCAAAGCTGCAGCGGAATCGTGAAAATAGGCTGATATTCCGAGAACATAATCGTTGGCGGTCATGCAGGTTGGCCCGTGGGCACACCTTGGCACAGGTCAGTGACAAGCCGCGCCAGACGATCCGCGAACAACCGGTTTGCCCGCACATTTGGATGGATATCCTGCGGCAAAAAAGTGTGCGCAGTATCATAGGGTGTAGAGATGTTCAGCGTTGCGGGAAACCTCTCGCAAACAGCAGAACTGAAATCCGCATCAAGCGCGTCAAGCAGGGCGAAAGCAACGGGCACGTTCGCAGCCTTGCCCGCATGTTGCGCCAGGTCGAGCACTGCAAGCGTCGCAGCGTTTATCATATAGTCATCAGGCAAAAAGACTTGGAAACCTGACTCTTGCAACGCCGATTGCCAGATCGGCGGATAGACGATCCGAACACGGCCCGCAGCGTCCAGCTTTGCCACCGGCACATGTTCCACGCCAAGGTCATACCAATCTCGGCTAAGATACTGCGACATCCGTTGGGGGTGGGCGATGTTGCGGAATCTGTGGTCGCTGATGATCGCAAAGACTGCGGTATCTACTGCTCCTGCGGAGATATCCCGACGCATTTGAAGGAGGTTCTGGACCGTTCCGTGGCCACCTATGCCGCGATTAAGAATTCGAACTGACGGCAGGTCGCGTTGTAGCCTGGCACAGAAGGTTTCGTCATCCGAAAGTCCAGTCCCATAGGTAAAGGAGCAGCCGTAGATGGCCACCCGGGGGCCCTTTGCGACGCTGCCTCTTGGAATGTGACGCCATCCGTCGGCATCGACATGCTGTGTAACACCATCTCGAAAACCAACACGAACCGCATGGTTGGGCGTCAGGCTCCAGCCCAATACGGGGTCCGGGCGGAATAGCAAGCGGGGTTTGGTAACGACCCTGGTCCGGCGGGGATATGCAGGTAACATGTATGCTACTGTGTTGAAATGCCGAGTTTTATCGGAAGTTGATCTGTCGGTCGATGGTCGAAGACTACCGAACGTGACCCTTTTTGGAAAGAGCGCTCTCCAAAACCAGTCAATGTCTCCCGTTCGGATTGCCCTCGTTCGGTGGCGGGGCGTGGAACGCCTTCAGTTCAGATTGCAGAGCGGCAGCGGAAGACAAGAGATCTTGGGGAAAGGAAGTTAAATCGTGATCCTGACTGCGTCCGATACTTGTTGGGCGCAAGATGTCGTGTGATAGGCTCGTGTTTGGCGGGAGCTCCAGAAAGTCGTGCAGGCGGGGCCAATGCCAGTCCGGGCGCGCGCAATAATCCTCGTAGGGCACGACCAGAAAACGGCCCGGCATATGCGTCTTTCCGAATTCGAGAGTGGCGCGGTTGGCGGCTAGCCAAAAGCGCAACTGCTGTTGCGGTGCGGACCGATACCATCTGTAGGGCAAACCGTAGAGACGACCCCAATGACGCGCTTGCCAGGTGTTTTTGCTGAACGCCATGTCCAGGCCGTCGCGCACCACGTGGATGTAACGCATCTGCGGAAACAGGGTGGCGAGATGGGGCAGAAAGATATGCGTGTTCGGCTCCTTCCAACCCCAAGCCCGGGTATCCGCCTGGGGTCGCGGACTGCTGTCCAAAAGGCTATCGACAGCGGATGCGCTGGCACCGATTTTCCATCGGCCGTTAGGGGGAAGTTGCGCCCTCAGGCTCATCAACAAAGCATGCTCTTCCGGGCGCAAGTTCCCTCGAAGACCGCTCGTCATCGCGCGCTTAAAGAGATCCGCCGCCTTGGCAACGTCCTCAAAGGTGGGCGGGTTCTGAGTCCATGCCGCACGTTTGAACAGGACCGAAAACCACAAGTTGTCCAAGGGACGGTTCAATCGTTCCCCGATATGAATTCCCGAAGCACGCAAACCGGCGGCAAGAACGCGTGTTCCGGAACCACCCAGACCACCAACCGCCACCAATGGGTTTGCGGCTGCCGTATCTTTCACCGATCGCTCGGTCCGCTAGGACGGGATTCGATGACGCTTGGAGGAGTGCCGAATAAGAATTGCATAGGGTGAAGCGTAAGTCGGTGTCCGGTTGGAACGCAAGCAATGCTGTCGACCATTGTCTAACGCCTGAGGACATCTCAACTCGGCAAGAGGTGCTGGCAAACGAATTCAAAACCGTCTCGTCGAATGAGGATTACTTCCACTTAAGATGCAGTCGGCGAAGGCTCTTGGTCCAATTCTATCGAGTTGCCACAACGTGGCGGATGTTCAGTATCGGGACGATGCGATGCTCGCAGCCATATCGAACCGAGTTCCACGTCGGAGTGTTGCGGAAGATTTCGCCAACCTGGCCGTAACCCCCGAAGCAAACAGGATGACTGCCTGACGCAAATCTGCATTTATGGGCTTCTGCTCAAACCGACGTGTGGGATGCCTCGGCACTTTTTCGAGCCAATGCCCAACAAACCCGCTCCGACATCCAGCTCCAAATCTTTTTTCATTTTTTTTCAACCGGCCTGTCGATTGGCCCTAATCCCATCCGTCGTGTGGGTGAAGCGGCAAAAACGCCCTTCGCAAAAGACACGAGAGGACAGACCCATGAACTTCAAGAAAATCGCACTCACCACCGCTGGCGTATTGGCCGTCGCAACCGCCGCCACCTTCGCGTTGCCCCGCCACGTGACCGTGGAGCGCTCGGCCACCATCGACGCGGCGCCGGAGGCCGTCATTGCACTGGCCGCCTCAAACACCGGCTACCAGGACTTCAACCCCTACCGCGACCTGGATCCGGACCTGCGGGTCGAGATGTTTGGCCCGGCCTCCGGTGTCGGCTCTGGCTTCTCGTTCGAAAGCCGCGATGGCGCGGGCCAGCAGACGGTTGCCGCCGTTGAGCCCGGCCAGGTGACATTTGATCTTGATCTGGGGCCGCTCGGCCAACCCACGCAGGCGATCTCTGCCGTGGCGGTCGATGGCGGAGCGCAAGTGACCTGGACCATGGATATGGACCTGGGGATGAACCCGGTCTTCCGCGTCATGGGTCTTTTCATGGATGGCATGATCGGCCCGAACTTTGAGCTTGGGCTTGCCAACATCGCCGACGTCACCGCTTAATCTTATCACTCACAAGGAAACCAAACCAATGCGTTACACATTTCTTCTCTATTCCGACCCCGCAATGGCCGCTGGCATGACCGAAGAGGACTGGGCCAAGTCCAAGGAAATCTACGGCCAGTATATCGGCGCTCTGCAGGAGGCCGGCGTCTTTATCGAGACCGACTGGCTCCACCCCGCCGACACCGCCACCACGGTCACGCTCGCGGGCGGTGAGAAGCGGGTGCAGGACGGCCCCTTTGCCGAGACGAAGGAGACCCTGGGCGGGTATTTTGCCATCGATGTCGAGAACCTGGACGAGGCGATGGCCTGGGCCGAGAAATGCCCCCACGTCCACTACGGCAAGCTGGAAATCCGCGCCTCCGCGATGGGCAGCGTGTGAGCCAGGCCCAAGCACAGGCACGGGCGGAAGATGTCGCCCGTGCCGCCTATGGCAAACTGATCGCCATGCTCGCCAGCCGCACCGGCGACATCATCGCCGCGGAGGACGCGCTGGCCGATGCCTTCGTCGCGGCCCTCAAGACCTGGCCCGAGCGTGGCATTCCCGACAAACCCGAAGCTTGGCTTCTGACGACGGCCAAGAACAGACGCATCGATCAGGCGCGCCGTGATGCCCGTCTGGTCATCACAGATGAGGCGAATGACATGGCAGACGCACAGGCGATTGAACCCGATGAAGCGCAATTGGACGAACGGCTCAAGCTGCTGTTTGTCTGCGCCCACCCCGCCATCGACGAGGGCATCCGCACGCCCCTGATGTTGCAGACCGTGTTGGGCTTGGAAGCCGAGCAGATCGCGAGTGCTTTCCTGGTCTCGCCGAGCGCAATGGCGCAGCGTCTCGTGCGCGCCAAGAAGAAGATCAAGACGGCGGGCATTCCCTTCGTGGTCCCTGAGCCCGAGGCCTACCCGGAACGGATGGAAGCCGTGTTGGAGGCCGTCTATGGCGCCTATTCCGTGGATTGGATGACGGGCGACGGCGACCTCAGCCATGAGGCATTCTTCCTCTCCAGCATCCTTGCAGAGCTTGCCCCGGACAACCCCGAGGCGCTTGGCCTCATGGCCCTCATCGGCTTCATCGAAGCCCGGCGCGACGCACGGATCCAAGGGGGCGTCTTGGTGCCTGTGCCCGAGCAGGACGTGGACCTTTGGGACGGCCCCCTGATCGACCGCTCAGCAAGTCTTCTGACGCAAGCCTCGCTCAAGGGCATGCCCGGGCGCTTCCAGCTAGAGGCCGCCATTCAATCCGTCCATGCCGCCCGCTCCGTGACCGGCAGGACCGACTGGCGCGCCCTGTCACAGCTCTACCACGGGTTGATGCAGGCCTATCCCTCCATCGGGGCTGCGGTCAGCCGCGCCGCGGTCGTGGCCGAGGATGCAGGGCCTGGCCAAGGCCTCCGGATGCTGGATCTCATCGCCTACGACGGCTTGGACAGCTACCAACCCTACCACGCCGTGCGCGCCCATTGCCTAGCCGCCGCTGACCGCGTAGCCGAAGCCGCAGAGGCCTATGCCAAGGCCCTGTCGCTGTGTTCTGACACCCCGTCCCAAAAGTGGCTGGAACAAAAAATCGCGGATTTGCGAAAAAAAATGTCCTGAGGTGTCGATTGGCGGCGGGGCGGTTCGTCGCGTGGGCAGAAGGGACAGACAACCTGGCCCGATGACCAAGACAAGGGACAAGAAAATGACCATCCTCTACACCATCCTCGCCGTGATCGCCGCCGTTGCCCTGATCGCAATGCTGTTGCCGCGCAAAGTCGTCGTGACCCGCCAGGCCGACGTTGACATGGCCCCCGCCGAACTTATCGCGCGCGTTGCCAGCACGGAAGGTTTCCAGACCTTCAACCCCTACTGCACCACCGACCCGGACCTGAAGATCACTCCGTTCGGCCCGGCATCCGGCGTCGGTTCGGGCTTCCGCTTCGAAGGCAAGGAAGGCAAGGGCACGCAGACTGTCACGTCCGTGACTGACACCAGCGTCACGCACCTCATCGACCTGGGCGCTATGGGCAAGCCGGTTCAAACGATCGAGGCCGAAGCGACCGCAACGGGCAGCCGCGTGACATGGACCGTGACCTCCGACATGGGCTTCAACCCCATCTTCCGCATCTTCGGCCTGTTCATGGACCGCATGCTCGGCAAGACCTACGAGCTGGGACTGAAGAACATCGCGGCGCTTGCGTAGGACGTTACTCCAAGCGGAGGAGAGGCGGGCCAACGGCTCGCCTCTTTCTTTCGTTGAGGGCCTTTTGCAGCGCCGCGTCAATGCGTGGGGGCTCTGTAGACGTTTGAAATATGCCAAGCCTTGATAGGTGATGCCATAGACAAGAATGAACTCTTTGTAGAAATTCGCCTCTGTCGACCGCACAATTACCAACCGCCTTAACCAAGACCGTTTTCTTTCAGAGAGGATCCATTTCAAGTTGAACCGAAGTCAGGTTTTTGCCTGGCGAGGATTGAGCGGCACAGTCACGGTCTCAAAGGGCACTGCTTTGAATTCCTCCGGCAGCACCCTGCACGAACTACAGCTCTTGGCCTGCTTTCAGCTCTTGCCATTTCAAAAAGGCGTTAACGCCCGTTTTGGCAATCAAACTTGGTGGGAGTTTCTGTGGGTCGGGCATAGCAATAGCTCGGTCCAGACGTTCGGATGGCGTATCTGTCGCCAATTCAGCCGCTAACATGCCCGAGAGTGTGCCGCGTACTGTGCCCAACCCGTTCTGGCAGCAGGCGGAATACAAACCTGTTTCCAATTCGCCCACGACATTCACATTGTTACGGCTCAGACAGAGCCGTCCGCCCCATCTGTATTGCATTTCCGTCTTCGCGAGCATTGGAAAGCGCGCGCGAAAGGCTTTGTCGTGGTCGCGTGCGACTGCGTTGATGCGGGCATCCGTGACCTCCATGGAAGGGTCGTAGGTGAACCTGTTCCGCACGACGATCCGGGTTTCTGCCCCGGTTGTGATGCGCCTGACGGTTGTGCCCATCGGGTCTGCAGGCGTGATGCTCCACTGGTCGCGCCCGCCCAGAGCCTCGACTTCTTCAGACGTCAAATTGCGTGTCATGGAGGCATAGGTGAAAACATGCATCAATCGATTGGCCTTGAAGCCGAAGCTATTCAGATGTCCGTTGACCGCCAGGATGACGCGGGGGGTTGAGACGCGGCCTTTCGGGGTTTCCACTTGCCAATCGACACTTCGCGTCAGTGCGGTAACTGGGCTGTTCTCGAACAGCTGAACGCGGTTCGACGCGATCCCCGCCGCGACACCGCGCACGAATGCGGCGGGCTGGATTATCGCGGTGCCCGCCGTAAACAGACCGCTGACATAGAAGTCCGTGCCGGTGATTTCCTGCATCTGCGCCTTGTCAAGCATCTGATAAGGTTCAGCCATCTTGGCCAAATGGGCTGCATGCCGCCGATTATGCTGATCGCCCTTCGCGGTCGCAGCCCCGTTGATCTTGCCGCAGCGATCAAAAACGTCGGGGCCAAGGCCAAAGTCCGCTGCCATTTGTGCAGCAAACTCGATCGCGTGCCTGTTGTCGGCGGTTTGGACGACATCGTGGTTGAGCGCGCCGCCATAATCCGCCGAAGACAGATCATGGGGTAGGTCGATCATAAAGCCCGAGTTGCGGCCCGCCGGACCTTCCGCAACGCGTTGCGCCTCAAGCACCACGATGTGATCACTGGGCCGCAGCTGCGCCAATCGACGTGCTGCGGCCAACCCCGCAAAGCCCGCACCGATGACAACCCAGTCAGCTGTCATCTTCCGCTCGAGCACTTGTGCCGCCGGAGGGTCGGGAAGCAGCTTATTCCATGCAGCAGGCCCAGGATCTTTAGGGAGTTTGCTGACTTGAATATGCGTCATGTCAGCGGTCCTGGTTCAGGGCGTCCGCTGCAGGTATCTCGCGCTCACGGCGGGCGATGTAGTCCAGCAGGGCTTCATCTGTTGCTGGGTCCAGCTTTGGTTCTTCGTACTCGTTAAGCAGATCCCGCACGCGCGTCAGGGCGCGTTCATTGATCTCGACCGATCCGTCGGCCTGCCATTGCTCGATTGAGTTGTTGTCAAACATCTCGGGCATGAAGAATGCTTTCTGGAAGTTCTCCAGCGTGTGCGGATGCCCAAGGTAATGCCCGCCTGGGCCTACATCGCGGACGGCCTGCAAGGCCTCGTCAAAATCATCCCAGTTGATGCCGGAAGCCATCCGGTACCCCATGGCGCATTGCTCTGCATCCACAACGAATTTTGCCATGGAGCAATGCATGCCCGCCTCATTCCATCCAGCGGAATGCCAGATGTAATTTGCCCCGGACATCAGGACTGCCATCATCGTGCTGGCGCTCTCGTAGCCCGCTTGTGCATCGAAGGTCTTGGCCCCACCCAGCGTATTCGAGGTGCGCCAAGGCACATCGTAGAACCGCGCCATTTGCCCGATCATCATGTTCATCAGGCTGATCTCTGGGGTGCCTGCCATCGGCGCACCCGACTTCATCGAGACAGTCGAAAGGTAGTGGCCGTAAATTGCCGGTGTCCCTTTTTGGACGACTTGCGTGTAGGCGAGACCGCTCAGCGCTTCCGCGTTAAGTTGCGCAACCGTCGGGGCCACACCGGCGGGCGTATTCGCGCCCCCGAGAACGAACGGCGAGCACAACACCGGCTGGTTGTACTTCGCAAACGCCCGCAGCGCGCCAAGCATGGTTTCGTCCCAGACCAGGGGCGAGTTGCCGTTGCAGTTCCCCGTCACAACCGGGTTGTTCAACATGAATTCTTTGCCAAACAAGATCGCACTCATGTCCATGACATCTTCGGCGTTCTTGGGGCTGGTGGTCATGCCCATGAAGGTTTTGTCGGAGTATTTCATCGACGAGTAGGTGATGCGGAGATGACGCTGGCTGATCGGATGATCGTAGGGTTCCACGATGTGGTGCGCCGAAGAATGGATCGCGGGCAGCATGTGGCTAAGCTTGTGAAAGTTCGCCAAGTCATCAAGTGTTGGATTGCGCCGTACATCCTGCTGGTCGCGCAAATAGGGCGCGCCTGTCATGGGCACAAAGATCGAATGATCGTTGCCAAACGGCAGGTTGTTGGCAGGATTGCGGGCGGTGTAGGTGAAGCTTGCCGGGATGCTGCTGATCAATTCGCGCACAAGGCCACGATCAAGATGGACCGTTTCGCCGCGCACATCTGCGCCTGCGCGTTTCCAGTCTTCCAGTGCAATGGGGTCACGGAACACCACGCCCACATCTTCAAGAATGGCGAGGGAGGCCGCATCGATCCGTGCGACTTGTTCGGCGCTCATCGGTTCCACCAAGGGGATGCCGCGCTTTAGGGCGGGCAACATGGTCAGATCGCGCTTTTGACGCACCGCTTTGCGCGCGCCCCGGCCTCGGCGGGTTTTGCCGACAGCTTCAACGCTCATCCGACGTTATCTCCCTCGGTCGGATCGGTCAGGTCGATCCAGATTGTCTTGAGCTCAGTGAACTGGTCATGGGCGTGGATGCCATTGTCACGCCCACCAAAGCCCGACTGCTTGTAGCCGCCGAACGGCGTTGAGATGTCGCCCTCGCCGTAACAATTTACCGTCACAGTGCCCGCCTTGATGTCGCGCGCGGCGCGGATGGCGCGGCGGGAATTGGCAGTGAAGACGCTGGCAGCAAGGCCATAGTCTGTCTGGTTCGCAATCTCGATTGCTTCGTCATTGCTGGCGGCTGTGATGACCGACAGGATGGGGCCGAATATCTCGTCCTTCGCCTTGGGGTCGTTGCGGCTGACTTCGTAGATCGTGGGCGCGATAAACGGCCCTTCGCCCTTGTCCTCTTGGTCGAGAAAACTGCGGACCTTGTCACAATGTCCGGCGTCGATAAGCGCGCCAATGTGGTTGGTTGGGTCCAAAGGGTCCCCGGTTCTCCAATCCCGCATCCGCGCCTTGATCCGCTCCATCAGGGGGCCCTTCACCTTCTGATGCGCAATCAAGCGCGAGGTTGCAGAGCAGTTTTGGCCCGCGTTCCAAAAGGCTGCGTTCACCACATGCTCGGCCACGTGATCCAGGTTTTCGGCATCGTCGAAAACCACCGCCGGGTTCTTTCCGCCGCATTCCAGCACAACCTTCTTGAGGTTGCTGTCCGCCGCATAACGCAGGAACCTTTTGCCGGTTTCGGTTGAGCCGGTGAAGCTGACCATATCGACATCCGGGTGCAGCCCAAGTGGTTCACCGACAGACGGGCCGTCTCCGGGCAAGACCTGCAAGACCC
Source organism: Gymnodinialimonas sp. (assembly GCF_059726805.1). Taxonomy (NCBI): domain Bacteria; kingdom Pseudomonadati; phylum Pseudomonadota; class Alphaproteobacteria; order Rhodobacterales; family Paracoccaceae; genus Gymnodinialimonas; species Gymnodinialimonas sp. The sequence goes on along the minus strand of NZ_AP041059.1, from coordinate 3,551,913 downwards.
CCCGCGGGACACCGGCTTCATGGGCAAGCTCGGCCACGCGCAGGGCCGTCATGGACGTCTGTTCTGCCGGCTTGACGATCACCGAACACCCCGCCGCAAGCGCCGGTCCGATCTTCCACGCGAGCATCATCAAGGGGAAGTTCCAGGGCAGCACGGCGCCCACAACACCAATCGGTTCGCGCACGATCATCGAAATCGCGTCATCGCCGGTAGGTCCTGCCTGATCATAGATCTTATCGACGGCTTCTGCGTGCCATTTGATGCAGTGGATCGTCTCTGGCACGTCAATCGTTTCGCAATCCAAAATGGGCTTGCCGCTTTCAAGGCTTTCCATGACCGCCAATTCACGACGGTTGCGGGTGATCAGCTTGCACAGGCGGATCAACACGTCCTTGCGAGCGGAGGGATGTTTTTTGGACCAGTGCCCCTGTTCGAATGCTTGGCGCGCCTTCTGTACCGCAAAATCAACGTCCGTTGCATCGCAGCCGCTGATCTCAACCAACACCTCTCCGGTGGCGGGGTTTGTTGTCTCGAATGTGGCCCCGCTGCCTGCCCTGTACTTGCCGTCAATGAAAGCGGTTCTCGGCAAATCAAGGGCTTGCGCAATCGCCTGATACTCTGCGTGGGTCAGAAGATCGCTCATATCGCCTCTCCGGTGATGTTGGATATCGTGGTGTTCATGGTTCGGATCACTTCGGCCAGCTCGCGCTTGTCATCCTTGTTCAAGGGCTGAAGCGGCTTGCGCGGTGGCCCGGCATCAATGCCGCGCAGCGTCAGCCCGTATTTGATGCATTGAACAAACTTGCCGCCCTGCTCCAGCACGCTCATCAATGGCAGCATCGCCGACATGATCGCGCGCCCCTTGGTGAAGTCGCCCTCCACGGCGCAGGCTTGGTAAAGGGCGATATGCGCTTCAGGCGCGAAGTTGGACCCCGCGCACACCCAGCTGCGCGCGCCCCATGCAAAGAACTCAAGCGCCTGATCGTCCATCCCGCAACTCAGCGCGATATGGGGGTAGTCCCGCGCCAGCATGTGAACGCGGTTGATGTCGCCAGAGCTTTCCTTGATCGCGCAGAAATTTGGAGATCGCCCAACGCGGTCGAGCGTCTCTTCATCCATGTTCACCGACATGCGGCCAGGATAATTGTAAAGCATTGCGGGCAAATTCGCGGCCCTGTCGATCGCAAGTGCATGCAGCGCGATCTCCCGTCCGGTGGGGTAGGCGTAGGGGGGCGTTGCGATCAGTAGCGCATCCGCCCCGACGTCTTTTGCCGCTTTGGCAAACCGGACGCTGTCTTCCGTCCTTATGGCACCGGTTCCGACAATCATCGGGACCCGGCCTCCGATCAACTCAGCACAGCGGCCCATCATCCAGACACGCTCTTCCTCGGTCTGCGCGTAGTATTCGCCCGTCGAACCCGCGACGATTATCCCGTGCACCCCGGCGCCAATCAGATGCTCGACCGTCTGCGCAAGCGCGTCTTCGTTGCAGGAAAAGTTGTCAAAATAGGGGGTGACGATGGGCGTATAGATGCCTTCAAAGCGCATTGCGTCGATCTTTCATTGATATCACATCGAGGGGCAGGGGATCTGGACGAACATATCTTTCCAGCTGATCCCGCGAGAGACCCCAGTGCTGCAACGTCAGATCCGCGGCAAGCGCGGGTTCATGTGCTTCGATGGCCGAGATCATCGCGTCATGCTGGTCAATCGACTTCCCGACGCGGGTTTTATCAACGTCAGACTGGGGGGCAAAAAACGTCTGGCCAAGACGGGTGTGGTCCACCAGCATGCGTTTGAGGCCTGCAAAGAGGTACGGGTTTTGTGCCATGTCGCCGACCTTTTCGTGAAAGTCGTGGTTCAGAAGGCCCGCCGCTTTGGCGTCGCCCGCCTTTGCGGCGGAGGTAAAACCTTGCTGGATGTCTTTAAGCTCGGAAACCTGCCGCGCGGTTCTGTTTTCGGCCGCCTGGCGGGCTATCGAGCAATAGATGAGCGGAGCCGTCTGAAAAAAGACCCGCAGGGTTGCAAGATCCATCGACTCGACCTTTGCGCCCCGGTTTTCCTCCAGCCGCACATAGCCGCCGCCCGCGAGCCGATGCAGAACTTCGCGCAGCGGCGTGCGGGAGATCCCGTATTCTTCGGAAAGGCGCGCTTCATCCAGGTCAGATCCCGGCGCGATCTCTTGTGTAAGAATCCGAGAACGCAGGTCTGAGGCGCAGAACGCTTTCTTGTGCTTTGCCATGGGTGACTCCCTATACTTTTTGTATACTTAGAAAATACAATATTCGTCAATGGCACCTGGACCTTCTTCCAAAGGGACTGGCAAAGGGCGTCTGCCGCCCGCATTGCGGCCTCGAAACCAGCCCGCCGCGACCTGCGGGTACAGATGCCATGCTGTTTCGGCTAAACTGCGAGCAGCTTGCACCGACGTCTTCTCAGACATGCTTGCCCACGCGATGAAGAACGGGGCAAACATAGGCATGGCACAAAATGCAGCCTGCCCGATGACAGATGGCGACCTTGATGGGATTGCATCCCTGACGACGGGATTGCCAAAATCATCTGCGCCTTAACCTGGAAAACAGTTCATGAGCAAAGACCCTCTTTGGCAATGGAGCGCCACTCAGATCGCCGAGGCAACGCGGGCCGGAGATGTGACGGCGACAGAGGCGACTGAAGCCGCGATTGCCCGCATGGAGGCGGTCAACCCAGACCTGAATGCCGTGGTTGAAAGCCTGGCTGACACGGCAAGGGCTGAAGCCGAAGCCCTTGATGCGAGGGCCAGTGCCAAGGGTCCGCTGCACGGTGTGCCCGTCACGATCAAGATCAACGTGGATCAAACTGGCCATGCCACTTCCAACGGCGTGGCGGCGTTCAAAGACCTCATCGCACCTGACGATGCGCCAATTGTCCGTAACTTGAAGGCAGCGGGCGCAGTTGTGATCGGGCGTACCAACACGCCTGAGTTTTCCTTTCGGGCCGACACCGACAATCCACTTTTTGGCCGGACCCATAACCCTTGGGGAAGGCATGTGTCCGCCGGCGGATCCTCAGGCGGTGCGGGATCGGCTGTCATGGCCGGGATCGGGGCCTTAGCCCATGGCAATGACATTGGCGGATCGCTACGATTTCCGGCATCGGCAAATGGTGCCGTGACGGTCAAACCAGGGTTGGGTCGCGTGCCCGCCTACAACCCGAGCCAAAAGGTTGAACGCGGCTTGCTTGCGCAATCCATGTCGGTCCAAGGGCTGATCGTGCGGCACGCGGCAGATCTGCATCTTGCGATGCCGTCGCTGATTGCGCCTGACCCACGAGATCCGTTCCACGTTCCCATGCCCTGGCGCGGGAACCCGTTGGAAGGGCCTATTCGCGTCGCCGTCTCACGGGATGATTTTGGCTTTGGCTTGCACCCCGAGGTCGCCATAGCTTTGGACAAAGCCGCGTCCGCCCTGTCTGACGCAGGCTACAGGGTCGAATTGGTCGAGCCGCCCATTGCGCAAGAGACCGGAGAAGTCGGCTACCGGGCGTTGTTGGGTGAGGTCAAAGCCTTGCTCGGCACCGATATCAGAACATACGGCTCCGCCGAGTTGAACACGATCTTTGATGAATACTACCGGCAGTTCCCCCCGTACGAAGGCGAAGAGCTGCTCACCGCGCTGGCGCAGCGCACGCACTACGCGCGCGCCTGGTCGGTCTTTTTGGAAGACTACCCACTGGTCCTGACGCCTTTCCTGCTCAAGCCGTTCTTCGCCCCTGGGCGCGACGCGGAAGGGCCAGAAGGTGTGAGGGATGCTTTGGGCGGCGCACATTGGTCGTTCATCATGAATTTCCTGGGACTGCCAGCAGGCAATCTGCCGACGCATATCGCTGAAATGCCGGGCGGACCTCAGCCCATTGGGGTGCAGATCGCCGGGCGTCGTTGGCGGGAAGATTTGATCGTGGATGCGATGCAGGCGATTGAGCAGACGATCCCGCCAGCGTGCGGCACGCTTTGGAAAATGTCCGCTCAGGGCGGCCCTCAGTCGTAGTTTGGCTACGTAGAATGTTAGATGCCGCGCCGCAATCGACGGCGGGTTTGAGCCCATTTTGATTGTAAGCTCCGCCGCTGCGAAACCCCGTTCAGGCTTGTTTGCAAGCCCACCATCGCAACAAGACCTTAGGCCATGTCAGGCAAATCTTTGTTGCGCTGGCATGGGAACAGTCCCTGCGGCTACACCCAAGGTGAGCCCCTAGCCGCGTCGCTCGCTAAAGCTTGGCCCGTCTTCCGGGGGCTCACCTCGCGTTTGCTCGGTGCCGAATGACACGCGCTGAACGGCGAACTGCCCTCAGTCTTCGGGCCCTTCCGGTTGCGGGGCGGCGCTGGGGGCTGCGAGGACGGCATCGTCGACCGCCTCAAGCTCGATGAACTGCGGCCGATCCGCGGGGAGTTCGATCTCAGCGCTGGTGGCGGCAAGTGGGTCGACGTCGCGCAGATCACCAAAGTCCATACCGCTGAGCTTTTCGAGGAACGCGATCGAAATCTGGAAGGTTTTGTAGGCACCGAAGGCAAACTCGCTGCTTTCAATCCCAAAGCCCTCCACAGCTTCGTTACTGCGCAAGTCTTGCAAGTAGGTTTGGATCGCTTGGCCCTGACTGAGCAGATAGGCGGTAGCGTGTAGCCCGACGGCGCCTTCCGTCTTCTCGACATCCATCACGACCACTTTCCAGTATTGCAGCGGCAGGTAAAAACCAGGCGCGATCTCCTCAACGAGCGGGTCGTCGTCGCTGAAGAGGGGCCCGGTAAGGACGCTGGCTTTGAATTCATGGGTGCGCGTGCTGTCGAGGATATGGTTCTCAAGCCCCTGCCATGTTTTCTTGCTTTGGTTCAGCGCGGCGTGCTGTGGGGAGGCGTTGGTGTAGTGGAACGTATCGAAATTGGCTTGAACGGCGCGCTCTTCCTCATCCCCCCAGTTCGGGTCCTCCCGGCGCACCATGTGCCCCCGATCGAGCGCGCCCGGGAAGTCATCTTTGCCCAATTGGCTTTCCACGGGGATGCGTTTGTCGAAGAACCACTTATCACGGCCGCGCTTGACCCGGATGGACTTGGCACCGTCGATATTGACCGCTGTGACGACCGGGCTCTTCCGCTCGGTGTCGTAGAGAAGGCCGAAGTGGGTGTAGCGAAGCTCGTTGGGGCGTTGCGGTGTGGCATCGGTCGGCGTGGCCAGGGTGAAAGTGCCATCTGGCAACTTTGGAAAGGGCACTGCGCTCGAAAGGAAGTTCGGATCATAGCCCGCGCGCCCTTCGAAAAACGCTGGCTCGTGATAGCCGTCAGTGCGCTCAACCTCCAACGCCCCTTCAATCATGATCTGGGTTGGGCGTTCCCCCGCCAAAAGCGACTTCAGCGTGCTGACACGCACGGCGCTATTGGCCACGCCATACTGACCGGCAAAGTGCACCCCGACCACGGCATCACGGTCGAGGCTGAGCAGTGGCGAGCCTGAGTTGCCGCCCAACGTGGTGCAATCATGGCTGAGGGTTACACCGGGTTGTGTCGACATCATCTGCCCGGGGGAGAAACGCTTAACGTTGTAGATGCTGTTAAAGTATTGTTCCATCTCGGTCTTGTCGTTGCGACTGTCAAAAGCGGGATAGCCGATGACTGCGACGGTCTCTTCCACTTCGGGATCCGTATCAGCCAAGGGCAGCGGCTCAAGCGCGATCCCGCCCGACACCCTGACCCGCCCGATAGCGACATCGGCACTGTGATCGTCGGCTAGGTACGTGAAGCGCTCGATCACGGCCAGGCGAGCATCGCTCGGCAGCGCGCCCACCTCTTCGTTGAAGTCTACTTCTGCGCCGTAGCGCACCATGGTGAAAGGCGAGCGCATGAACACGCCTTCGCCTTTGGCGTTGCGCCGGGCGACTTCGGCGGCGACATGGCGATTTGTCACGACAAGGAAGGTACCGCCTGTCTCTTTTTTGACGACCCAGGCGGTGCCGCCCCACGTCATGGGATGGTTGAGAAATTCAACGCGGCCAACGGACTGTCCCCAGATCTCGTTGCGCACGATCTTGTCGCCAATATCTGCCGGAAAGTCGGGCAGCGGCACCTGTTCGACCTTGCCATTGCGAAACAACAGCGGGGGCCGTGTGACCGTTTTGACAATTGCTTCAAGGCGCGTTGCAGGCATTCTCATGCTTTCCAACTGCGTGGCCGACGCGTTCATTCCCGCGAGCGCTGTCTGATGGTCGACACCAAGCTCTTCTAGGATCGGGTGCCCCGCCATGCCGCCCAAGGCGCGCTCGGCGCTTGCCATGCGCCCCGAGGTCCGCATCATTTCGAGCCGGTTCAAACTTTCCTTGTGAGCTTGCGTCGTCACGGTTCCATCTCCCTCTAATCAGTTATTCAAAGTGGTTTGGGTTACGGTGGTCCTAGGAAAAGAAATTAAGTCATGACCTCTGCTGCGTCGTTGCGCCGAAAAGCAACTCTCCGATCTGCTTTGTGGACATCTCAGCCGCCAATACGGCAAATGCAGCGGTGACGGCGGGTCCCATCATCCTGGGGCTCAGTTGCGCGGCAATCGTCATAGGATCACGGGCCACCGCCTCAGGAACGGCATCGAGATGCCCTGCGATACGGCGCGCGAAAACCCGCGCCCCATGGGCGCGGCCTTCTGCGAGGTCGGGATAGAACGCGGCAAAGGCCATCCGTCGCAACAGCGCGCGGGCGGAGGCTATCGGATCATCCTGCGCCATCAGGCAATCCAGACGTCTCCGCAGCAAGGGGTCAGTCTCGCCATATTCCGCCCAACCTGCCTCTCTCCACCCTTCGGGTCGGCTCTCCTTTGGCCAGGGCCAAGAGCCCATCGCCGTAACGCGCCAGCGTTCCGCGGCACGGGCAAGGGTCGGGACGTCATGAACCGTATGGAACAGCGTGAACGCACAAGCCCAATCACAGGTCAAACCCAGTGCGCCCAGGATCTCGGGTCCATCTTCATGCGCGGTATCAAGGTATCGCGCGTAGTGATCAAACCGATCCCCCGAGCCTAGAAGCGGCAGGAGCTCGTCCAAACCTTGATAAAGCCCCGTCAGCCAGCGCCCCATCACCGGGCTATGGTCGATCCGCGCCAAGGTCCCAAGCCGCCCGGCAAGTGGGTTGAGACGGGCAACCTCGTGGTGCATCCCCTCGGCATTTGCGGCTTCCGGGTCGCTTACGATCCCGTAGCGCTGCGCCACGTCTTGCCCTTGCCGCGCGGCGCTACTCCCACGTAGCCCCCCTTGGGACCGCCGCGCCTCGACAATGTCGCGGGGAATGTCCGCCTGGCTGCGGCTGGATTTACCAAGGCCGGAATTGGCGGCGATGAGAGCAAAATCCAAAGCCCCGGCAAGGGCCAAACGATCGCCTCTGCGGCGGTTGTCGAAAACGCGCTCCTTAAAAGCGTCGTCTGCACGCAAATGTGCCACCAAGTCCGCGAACGCTGTTTCCGCGTAGATCTCGTCATTCACCAACGAAAAGAAATGAGAATACTCCGCATAAAGGGCCTGACGGCGTTTCTGCGGAACCGTTTGAAGAAGGGCGATTGCGCGCGCCCATTGGCCACTTAACCAGTAGTACGCGATAATGGCAGGCGCTTCCGGCTGATCGCCCGAAGGCTTCGTCGGGAAGCCGGCATTGCCGGAAAAAACAACGTGAGCTTCCAGAGCATCACCCTTTTCGAGAGTCATTTCCAGCTCTTGTATGGCGAGCGGGTCCATGCCCTGTGCAGGGTCACTCGCGGTGGTTTCGAGGTCGGCTTCGGAGGCTTCATCAAGATCGGCGCCGGAGCGTTGCCCAAGCGCTTGACGGATGCGGATGGCCGCGTCCCGTGGCAATTCTTCTATGTCGTCTTGCGAGAATCCAGAGACTTGTTCGGCGGTGAAATCAGGCATGGGATCGCGATCTCGCGTCGCCTGGAAAGCATGGTAAAGGGCGGTCTCTGGGTCGCCGTTCTGCGCAAACCAATCGCGGGCTTTGCGGTCGATCTCGCCGGCAAGATCTGACTGCTCGGCATAAAGAACAGGGAGGATAATACGGCGAAGCTGCGTTTCGTGCTTAAGCCAATCGACACCGTCGGGCACGACGAGCCAGTGCTGGCTGGACAGGTCCCGCCACAATTGATCCGCCTCAGCCGGTTCAATGCTTTCCTGCAAAATGACCGGGGCCAGTATGCCCCGCAGACAATCCGCGTTGATGCGCCGGAGGATCAGTCCGGGATGCGCTAGGGCTGCAAGTCGGGGGTCATCGATACGCGACAGGATCGCCCGATAGAGGTAGGCCGCCCCCAGCGCGCCTTTTCCGCCGACGGCAAGCGATCCCGGGTCGAAGTCAGGCTCTTTGGATGATCGAGCAGCCAGGCGCAGCATCAAGGGGTTATGAGAACGCCCGACGGTCGGGTCTACGCGCGCGCTGTCAGGCAGGTCGTCTTCTTCGGCAGCAGCCAAGATGTCGTCGACGGCTTCTTCATCAACATCCAGTTCAGAAAGTAGCTCGCGCGCTTCGTCTTCGCTTAGCCCGCTAAGTGACAGAGGCTTGCCTTGGATCCTCTCTTTGTCAGGGTCCAACGCATCGCCCCGACCCGCAGCGAGCACCCGCATTGGCCCAAATCCCGCCCGCAACAGATGATCGAACAGCGCAAATAGGCTGCGAATGCGCTGGTCCCCTTGGCTGCGCAACTCCTCCAATGTGTCGAGGACGACAACTACGTGCGTTTTTGCTTCGGTCACCGCTCGGGCCATCGCGTCGGTCAACTCGAACGGTAACCCGGCACTGGTGGAGTCGTTGGGCTCTCCCATACCCGCATATTTCAGTCTGAGGTGACGCAATTCGTTGGCTTTGCTTGGGATCATATCGCCAAGCTGGCGCGACATCTCGAAAACCAGGTCGTCTTCGTGCTCGAGGTTGAGGCTACGGCGGTCGAAGTCGAGATGAATGATTATCGGGCGCTGGGCGTCACGGCGGTAAAGCGCCATTGCGCGGTCCAAAAGAAAGCTTTTCCCAATGCCCGGCAACCCCGTGATGAACAAAGCGCGCGTTGGCGCGTCGCTCTGCCCGTCCTCGATCCAGTCTGCGATGCGCTTGAGTTCCGGCGCGCGCCCGACAAATTCCCGGTCGAGGATGGCGCGGGCGCGCTCGGTCGCATCGATCAGGTTTAACGCGCCGCGCAGCCGCACCAATTTGTCATAACCTTCCGCTTGCGCGCCTGCGCGGTCCAGGACATCAGTCAATTCCTGAAGCCGGGCGCGGTCGCCAGCACTTGGCAAATCCGATAGGTTGCCAAGCACTACGTCGATGGCCTCTGACCCGTATTCACCGACGCCACGCAGGGCTTTGTCAATCGGCGTTAGCCCATCGACTGACCCGGAATCTTCGAAAGCCTGGCTTTGCCCGAGATCGCCGGCGCCCGCGCTCCTATCGGCGGCCAGATCGTCGAGGACCTTATGGCGTGGACCGGGGCGCAGGCTCCATTCGCCCGGCGCCTCGGATCCGCTTTCTTGGGAACTGGCGCGGATCTCTGACAACAATTGTACCGATTGCGTCCGGGTTAGCGACACGTCCAAAGCTTGTGACGCCGCGTTGATCGCATCCTTGGGCGAGAAAGTCGGACGCATTGCTGCAAAGCGCAGTGCCGCTTGCAACCCCTCTTTGAGCGTATCGTCAAGCGGGCGCATCATGGTGCTCCCCCCTGTCCAGCTTGATCAATCCTGTATCTCAGGTTCATCCGCAACGATTCTGCGGCGTCCTGAAAATGCGTCGCGTCGCGCAGCGCCAGCCGACCCATCATGGCGCTATCGGCGATGACGCGCTGTTCTGGTTGCGTCATGCCGAGGCCGTAGGTGCTGTCGATAGCGCCGACAATATGCATCAAACTGTCCAAACGCACATCGCCTATGCGTTCAATCCAAATGCCCGGACGGTTCAGACCCGCCGGACTATCGGATTGCGGCTGCGGCAATGCGTAGGTTTCACCCCCAGCCAACACAAAACGCAGCGACGGTTCGTGCAATAGGACCTGTATGAGAATCTCCAACTGTTGTTGCGGCCCGTCCAACAGGCCCCCTCGTGGGTTGTCGAAATAGATCCAGGCAGGATTTTCCACCGTCCCTTCAAGTTTGCGGACCAAAGCAGCTACGAGCGCTTTGGCTTGGTCCTTATACATTGCCCCTTCACTGGTCTGGTTGGCGGTTACGCCCTGCCGTGGCTTGGGCGCACTTGTACCCAAAATCTGCAAAGCCATCTCATCGTAGAGATCCTTGATGGCCAAACGAAGAACAAAACGCGGCACGCCAAAGCGAACCCCGTTCTCGGCCAGCATTTGCCGCAGGATCTCGTAGGTGAATTCCATACCCGGCGTTTCGTCCACCCAAAGCCTCCGTACCCATATGCCCCGCAGGTTCTTCGCGGCTACCTCGTGGTGCACCACGTCGTGGACTGCTGTGCAAAAGTCCTCGCGCCCGATGACCAGTTCTCCGTTCACGGTCCCGTTTGTCGAATAGACAAAGCGAGGCTTGCGGTCGCGATCTATGGCCTCCGTGACCTGATCTTTATCACCAAAGATGGCATAAGGCACAGCCAAGCCGTGGCCACTAAGAATACCCTGATGAAAGCCCACATAATCGTGGTTCTGATCAAAAATTGGCGCTCCGGACGATCCCGGCGACGTCCCAGCCATGGCCACATCAAACAAAAAACGGGCGGGATCATCTTCGGACGCATCCATCACCAAATTCGCAGCATCTGTCGGCGCAAACGTGCCTGTACCCTCCGGCGTGGGCTGCACCTGCGCTTGTTGATGCAGGAGTAGCACTTGATGCAGGCCTTTCGGAAGCGGGACAGTCGGCCGAGGCAACGTGCAACCCGTCAGCATCGGCCTTTCAAGATACATCAGCGCCGCGTCGGGATATTGCCGCAGTGTTTCAAGGGAAATGTCAGTCGCACTGAGCGTCCGATCCGCTTGGGATTCGTGGCAGGGAAGTTCTACGGGCAGCGCGAGTACCTTGTTGAGCGTGGTACTGTGAGCGAAGCGCACCGAGAGGTCAGACCGTCTTTGACCAGGTACGTTCAGCCGTGTGACGTGCCACGCCGTCAGCGCCAGCCGGCTGGAGATCAGCGTCGCCACCCCACAAAACCCGTTTGCGTCAAATACAAACAAGCGAAAGCCATGGTCGGCCTTTTGCAAGAATTCAGCGCGGGCGCGGGCGTTGAACTCTCCAGCGGGCAGCGAAGGGGGAGGTTCTTCTTCGGTTGCTGTCTGCATCTCAGCCATGAAATGCCATTCCAACTCGCTCTCTGACAGGAAGATCCTCAATTCCTCGGCCAGCGTCGTTTTCCCGCCGAAGGCAGGCATAGAGTTCACGACTTCTACATTTGCCTTAAGGACGCTCAGGGTCGTTGGCGCGGGATCGAAACCCTGCACTTTCAGCAATACCTCAGCAACCTCAGTAATATGGGTGTCGAGAAGTTTTTGTAACTCATCTGCTGTTACAGGCATCCACTCATTTCCCTAAAATGCACGGTGGGAACGTTGTGAAAGAACTTAAAAAGACTTGTCAAAGGCGAGGCCCTTCCAAGACGGGCCAGATATGTAAGAGGCTAAGCTAGTGAATACTTAAACAGAAGAATGAGTGTTCACTCAAGTTATTTGAGGCTGACTTTCGACACCCCCCTAATAAGGCAACGCCTTTAGAGGGCTAATACCGCTACATATGAGCTAGTAGATTTTTTTGGGATTTGCGTTGGTTCTCGTCCAGACTTCGCCACTTGGTGGATTGCCGCTTTGGCGCTTTATGCGCCGCCAGGGCGAAAACCACTACTAAAGAACTTGCCGTAGCCATACGGCACCGCTCGGTCCCGCACGCCGTTCGGTTGCTCAGTCAGGCAACGCGCAGCCAATCATCTTATGGGGTCGCTCGGCTTTTTGAGTGTAATGAGGACCAAACACGCGGCCACGTCTTGTCTGGACCTAATGCGCGTCAAGGATCGTCGTGACAGTCGTTGGCAAGTGCCCAGTGGCCCAAACGTCACCTAAACTCATTTCGTGCCCTTCGGGAATGTACCCAGTTCGGTGATGCGGTACCCGGCTGGATATGTAGGCCGTTTGCGCGCCGTGATGAGGCGGGGGCGTCGGCGGGCGGGCATGCGGCGCAGAAGGGCGGCTCGGAGCCCAAGACCTGCAAAAACCAACCGTTCAAGCCAGACCGGAGGACTTGCGAACCCCATCGCCGCGCGCAGCGGGGGGTCGCAAAGTGCGTGCACGGCTGGTCGCCCAAACGGCACCAATATCTTCGGCAGGTAAAAGGAAAGCAGAAGGTCCCGGGTGGCGATCCCGATCTCTGCGTTGCTATCGGCGTAGCGAAAATGGGCTTTCTCGTAGGCGCGACCGAGGGCGTCGAACGCCTCGTAATCCGCAGGGATCGCGTCGATGCCCATCCGGCGCCCCAATGTGCGATGGTAGGTTGTCCAGGCTTCTCGCTCCCGATCCTTCATCGCACGGCGCCCAAAGCGTTCCAGCCACTTCACAGGCTCCACGACGAAGGTCGTCAGGACATACAGCATATCGTCGTTCGAGATGCGGTAGTGCCCGTGCATGGCGTTGATGCGATCCAGAGCCGCGCGGCCTCGGGCGCTGTCCTGACCGTTCTCGCTGATCTCGGATAACAGCAGTTCGGTGTCATCGTACCGCTTGCGTGTGTCGTCTAGAAACGCGCCGGTACGGGCCAGGAGACCGGAGATCGACGGAACGCCGTAGGTCCGAAAAAGCGCGAATTCCAGAGCCTTTTCAATGTCCCAAGCGAACTCGCAGGTGCCAAGCAGGAACACGATGCGTTCAAAGTCAGTCGACGGGTCAAGCCGTTCGATTTCTTCGGACCAGCGTGACATGAGCGATCTCCCCGGGCGGCCGCGCCCGATGATCGAAGGATGTCGCGATACCGGTTTCCGATCAAGGGACGGCTTGCCCTCGGAGCCAACGGCTTCGGCGTTTCGTGCACCTCCCCGCAGCAACGGTCGCGTTCTGAATGTCGTGCGACTGCAACGACTTGCTGGCAATCGTTCAGCGTGGTCTGCCCTAAGCTTGGCTATTGCAGTAGCTGCACGAACTGGAATGCACGTCCGCGATTGACGTTTCGCGCAGCTTGCTCACCAGGCTCTCTTCGATCTCTTCCAGAACCACTGCGACGCGGGCTTGAAGGCCCGTTTCCACACTGCAATCTGACGGCTCGGCATCAGTGCCGCTCCCTGAGACAAGCCGCTCATCCAAAGCCAGGTAAACGTCCGCAAGCGTGATGCTTTGGGCTGGTTTGGCGAGGCGCCAGCCTCCGGCATGGCCCTTCTCGGATGAGAGAAGGCCACATTCTCGCAGGCGACCAAGCACACGGCGCACCACCACGGGATTGGTTCCGGCGTGTTCCGCGATCTCAGCGGATGTGCGCACGCGGTCGGGGTCGCCCGCCATATGGCTGAGCGTGTGTAATGCGAGGGAAAGGCGGCTGTTACGCTTCATGTGGAAATCTGCTCAATAGCGTTATGATGTAACATTGAGAGTTGCATGTATTTCGTAACTGAGTAAGTTGCGTGATCTGAGACGTATGCCATGGAGCGCCAATATGCCAGATCAACGCCTTCCCGTCACAGTGCTTTCCGGTTTTCTGGGGGCGGGTAAGACCACCCTGCTGAACCGTGTGCTCAACAATCGAGAGGGTCGCCGGGTTGCCGTGATCGTCAACGACATGTCCGAGGTCAACATCGATGCCGACCTTGTTCGGGCCGATACCGAGTTGAGCCGGACCGACGAAACCCTGGTCGAGATGTCGAACGGCTGCATTTGTTGCACGCTGCGCGATGACCTGTTGGACGAAGTGCGCAGGTTGGCGGCTGAGGGGCGGTTTGACTACCTGTTGATCGAGAGCACTGGCATATCAGAGCCGCTTCCGGTGGCAGCGACCTTCGACTTCCGCGATGAGGAAGGGGAGAGCTTGTCTGATGTTGCACGGCTCGACACGATGGTAACTGTCGTTGATGCGGTGAACCTTTTGAAAGACTTTTCGTCCCATGACTTCCTGCGGGATCGGGGCGAAACCATGGGCGAAGAGGATGAACGGACCCTTGTCCACCTGCTGACCGATCAGATCGAATTTGCCGATGTGGTGATTTTGAACAAGGTCAGTGACGCCGGGCTAGAACGCGTGGACGCCGCCCGCAAGATCATCCGTAGCTTGAACGCTGACGCCGAGATCATCGAGACCAATCAATCGCAGGTCGCGGCAGAGGCGATCCTTGATACGGGCATGTTTGACTTCGAGAAGGCCCATGAATACCCGATGTGGGCCAAAGAGCTGTACGGTTTTGCAGATCATACGCCGGAGACGGAAGAATACGGCGTCGCCTCCTTCGTCTACCGGGCGCGGCTGCCGTTTGTGCCTGAGAAGATCCTGGCCGTTTTGAACGGCGACTTGCCCGGCGTGATCCGCGCCAAAGGTCATTTCTGGATATCGACACGCCCCGACTGGGTGGCCGAGTTCTCCCTGGCCGGGTCCCTTTCCAGCGTCACACCCCTCGGCAACTGGTGGGCAACGGTTCCGGAAGAACGCAGGCCAGATCACGATAGCGCCCGGGCCTACATGAACGCCCATTGGCAAGAGCCTTGGGGCGATAGGCGCCAGGAGATCGTTTTCATCGGTGCAGGTATTGATTGGCCAGCGTTGAGGGCTCGGTTGGATGCCTGTTTGGTGGCTGCTGTGGCGACGTCCGGGCCCGATGACTTACCCGACTACCCGGACCCGTTCCCGATCTGGCGTCGGGCGGATCAAGCAGCATGAAGTCCGCATGGCAGACGATCAGCGGTGCGGCAATTGATGCGGGCGTGGCTGACGGATGAATTCGAGGGACGTCCTGTGGCGAACACTGAATTCAAACGTTTCCGGAAACTTAGGTCCGCAACCTACACCTATTCGGAGTGAAAACCCTACTGTTTTAAGATCGACAAGGGCGGCAGCCTCTAAGACGTCACCCGCCACCTCTTCGCAAGCTTCGGCGACTCACATCTCCAACGGTGCCACGGCCCGCTGATAAAGGTGCCACGTTGTATGGCCAAGGATCGGCAGGGTGAAGATCAAACCCAGGAACGCAGGCACCAGGGACAACAGCATGGTGACAGAAATGATCGCGGCCCAGGTGAGCATGACCACGGGGTTCTCTGCAACGACGCGGACCGACGTCACAATTGCTGAGACGAAGTTGGTTTCCCGGTCAAGCAACAGGGGCATGGACACCACGGTCACTGAGAACATCACAGCCGAAAGAATTGCGCCGACGCCGGTGCCGACTGCCAGGAAGGTCCAGCCTTCCGGTGTGAAGAATACGGCGTTCAAGAACCCATCAAGGCTGGAGAACGACGCGTCCTGCAGGATGACGGCCAGCCAAAGCCGGACCTGGTAGCTCCACACCCAGAAAATGAACAGGGTAACGAAGGCCATCCATCCCAGTTCACGCTTGCGCTGATTGGCCATCACCGTGAGGATTTCACGCCACCCGAACGCCTCGTCCTTTTGCATCCGGCGCGACATTTCATAAAGCCCCGCCGCGGCGAATGGGGCGACCAATGGAAACGCCACAACGGCGGGAATGATCATCCAGATTTCGCCGAGCCAGACCAGGCACCAAACAAACAGGATCCCGAAGACCGCATAGAACAGGCCGAAAAAGCCGCTCATCAGCGGACGCGCAAGGAAGTCCGAGAAGCCAGCCTTCAGGGAGGCTTTGATATCTTCCGGCGTTACTTTGTTGACCCTGGGCATCGCCTCGTGCTGCGAAATGCCGTTTCCCGGCGGTGTCGATCCGGCGGTTTTGGTTGTCATGACAAACTCCCCCCAAAGCACAGTGCGGCGCACAGCTGACTGTAACAGGCGTAGCGGTGCGGCAGGCACATCATCTCACCACATTAGTCTGGAACAGGTCGGACATTAGGACAAGTGGCCTGCGTAAACCTTGGTTTTCAGAGGGTAATTGCGCATCGCGGCCGATTTTTGGAGATGCGGGGGCTGCCGCCTCGGGCGCTTCCCGTGGTGGCAAAGTGCCATTGGCGACGCAGAGACCTCCTGATTTTCCGCCCAAGCGCCGTCCCTGATCCGTAGATACGAGCGCCGCTTCGAAGGTCGCCGTCCCGGGTCTTGCGCGGTCGCCAAGGGGTCGCGGCGTGTTGGCCAAGACCTCCCTCCATCGATTTTGTTTCGGAAACACCCATCAAAGTGATAGGTTCAATCTATTGATTCATTTCATTGGCAACCAAAAGCCCCGACGCAATGCACTCCCTTCGCCAAATTCTTTCGGTCCAAAGGCAGGCATTCTGTGGCGTCGGTTTGGTGGTTTTCTGTACGCTCGCTCCGCAAGCGCAGGGTTGCACCGTGGACGGAATGAGCCGCTTTGTTGGCCAATGGTACGGCGAAGGAAACGTGCAGGAGGACCAGGACGCGGCGCTGGAAACAGTCGCCTGCCGGATCATCTTCTCGTCCCCGGAAGCCGGCCACATTGTGACGCGGGGCCTTTGTGCCACGGCGAATGAGACCCGTGAAGTTTCCGGGCACCTCACCTGTCGCGGCGGGCAGCTCTCAGGGCCGCTGCTGGCCTCAGACCAAGAGCCCGAGCCCCGTCTGATCAGCGCGACCGCGACGGAAACAGAAACGATCCTAGAGCTTGAGGGCATTCACCCAAGCCGCGGCGATGCGTTGCGTTATCGCTTGCGGGTCACCTTCAACGGATCGAACGAGATGACGATGCGGATCACGCGCGGTGCCTTGACCGCGCTGAACATCCGGTACGGGCGCGAATGACCGCGCGTATCGGCATGGGGCTGGGACTGGAACGCCTTGGACTGTTCGCCCTTGCGCGGCCAAAGACTGCGGGCGCGCTAGTCGTGGCCTTGACGCTCGTGCTGGTTGCCGCACTGCCCGGTTTGCGGTTTCAGGGCGATATCCTGGGCCAGACAGATCGCCAAAGCGCCGTTTGGCGAGACTATGAGACCTTGCGCAGTGATTTCGCGCTTGCCATGCCGCACATCTATATCCTGGCTGATCCGCCCGATACGGACGGCGCGATTGAGGATTGGTTGCACGATCAACGTCAGTTGGTCCTCAACCTGAGGCTGACGCCGGGGGTTGCCGACGTCCAATCCCTGTTTGCATTGCGTGAGGCCCGTGACGGCGGTGGAACGCAACCGCTGATCGCCACAGCGAATGTCCTGGCAAGTGTCGATGACCTACATTCGCTTGCGGCAGAGCGGCCAGACGTGGCCGCCTTCTTGAACCCGGACGGGCCGGTATCGCGCATTGCCATTGTTCTGGATCAGGACCGGACAGGTGACGCCGATTTCACCGAAAACATGATCGAGCGGATCTCTGGTTTGGTCGAAAACTCCCCCCTCAGCACTCAGATGGCCGGGGCGAGCATCGTGCAACATGAGATTTCCGAAACGCTGTTGCGCGACATGGTCCGTATGATCGCCTTGTCGACCCTTGTCGGCTGGTCGATGGGCCTTTTGGTCTTTGCCGACTTTCGGGCGGTGCTGATCACCAACATCATCAGCCCGGTCGCCATGATCTGGACCGCCGGGTTTGCCGCGATGACGGGCCAAGCGCTCAATTCGATAACCATTGTCCTTCCGCTTCTTGCCTCGATTATCGCCTTCGCCGATGCCATTCACCTGATCGTCCCCCTGTCCAAAAGACTTGCGGAGGGGGAGCCGCTGCGCGCTTCAATCGCGACGGTCGTGCATGCGGTCGGGCCGGCGACCGCCCTGACCTCAATGACCACGGCGCTTGCCTTTGGGTCTTTGGCCATGGCCGGCGGTGGCATGGTGGGCGTTGCTTGGCTGGGTGTGGCGGCGGTCATTTTGGCCTGGCTTGCGGTTATCACGCTGGCGCCTCTGCTGTGCCTGCTACTGGCCAGCAATGGCCTCGGGACGACGCGTTTCAATTCGGCGCGATTCCAATCGTTGTTCTGCTCCATTGCCGCAAAGACCCTGTCGCGTGGCCCGTTGATTTTCGCGAGTGCGGCGGGGGCGGGCATCGTCTTGCTGGGGGCAGCTAGCCAGTTGCCTTCCGAGCATTTACCGTCCGACTACTTGCCACGCTCATCCCAAGCTCGCGCGGCAGAGATGGACATGGAAAGGTTCTTTTCCGGGAGCCTTTCGGTCCTTGTCGCCATGCCGGTGGCCAACACAAGCGGGCCGTTGGATCCCGCAAACCAGGCCCGGTTGAGGGCATGGCAGGAGGCGTTGGAGGGCGCATCGGAAGGGGGCACCGTATGGTCCCGCGCGCGTTTGTCCGACGCACTCGCCGCGCAACTGCCGGAAAATGCACCAGATCTGTCGGCGGATGGCGACCGAATGCTTCTGGTCGTAAGTCATGGGTGGGAAGAGACGGGCACGCAATCCCTGGCCCGGGTAGCGCAGATGCGGACGGCTCTGGCAGCCCTGCCGGGCGGCGAGGGAGCGCAGATCTCCGGCGCTTCGACAATTGTCGCCACGACGGCGTTAGGCGACATAGAGCGATTGCGCACGGGTCTATTCCTCAGCATCGGCTTGGCCGCCGGTCTCGTCACCGTTTTGTCCCGTAGCTTGGCCGCTGGTATTGCCGTCGGCCTGTCAGTCCTACTCAGTTCCCTTGTCGTGCTTGTCGGCAGCGCCGCATGGTCGGGGGCCGTCAGTTACGGCCTGATCGTGGCGTTGATCATTGCGGTCGGCATTGCCATTGATGACGGCATTCATCTGGTCAACGTCGCACGCGGTCCGAATACAAACGGGCGGATCTCGTCCTTGGCTTGGACGGATGCCCTTGCCCGCACCGGCGGGGCGGTCCTTGTGACCAGCCTGATCCTCATGGTGACGCTCCTCGTCACCCAAGCCTCAAGCATGCCAGCCCTGCGCGGGATTGGCCGCGAAGTGATCCTTGCCTTGGCGGCGGCGTTCGTTCTCACGTTGACGGTGATCGCGCCCACGGCCGTTTTCATGGATCGGCTGTTGGCGCGCATGGTGCAGCGGAAAGCGCCGCGCGATGCATAGGTGCAACGATACTCTGCCGCCCAAATGCGGCGCAACGGCTGCCCTGCCGTCGCCATCCGCATGGGGCACGGCGCCATGACCGACACCTACCCACCAAAAGTCGAACTCAGCTATGGCGTGTCAGGCGTGTTCTCTCTGCTTCGTAAGGCGGCCCGGGATCCCGCCACTGTCATTCCCGCCGAGCTGTTGTCCGTCCCCATCATGTCCGGTCGGCGGATCTGGAAGTGGCATTCCGTTTCCGGCCCCGATGAGTTGGAGTACGTGCTGGCAACCAACGGCGCGAACTACCCGCGATCCAAGGTCATCCACAGCGTCATGGGCCCCGCGATGCGCGATAGTCTGTTTGTGGCAGACGACCAAACCCACCAATGGCAGCGGCGTTCAGTCTTGGCGATGTACAGCGCCAAGCGGTGCAAAGACCACATTCCGTTGTTCAAGGATCTTGTCGCGCACGAGGCCGCCAAACTGCCCGCGCAGAAATTCCTGAGGTTCGACGCCGCCCGCTTCCTGGAAAACATCACCCTGCGCGCCAGCCTTCAAACCGCCTGTGAGAGCTATGATCCGCCTGATCTGCCGGCATTGCGGCGCGCGATGGACGCCTTTAGCGACGCGACTTTGCGCGTCACACCGTCCGATGTCTTCAACCTGCCCATCATCCTTGCGGCATGTTTGAAAAAACGCGGCGCTGGGTCTTTGACGGCGTTGAAGCAGGACCTCTCGGCGCAGATCAATGCACGCGCCGCGACGACATCCGCCAATCATGATGATCTCTTGCAGCATCTTCTGGGGGCCAAGGACCCTGCGACGGGGCGCGTGATGTCCAAGCAGCAGATGCTTGGCAATCTCATGATGATGGTCGTGGCCGGGCACGAGCCGCCTGCCACCGCCTTATCCTGGGCAATTTACCTCTTGGCCACGCATCCTGAGGCACAGGATCGTGCCCGGGCCGAGGTGTTGGAACGCCGGGCCTCGCCCGATGGTGAGGCTCCTTTCGTGAGGGCCGTCATCGAGGAAGCCATGCGCCTCTATCCGGTTGTGCCGATCCTGCTGCGCGACGCACGTGACGCGGATCGGGTGGGCGGTTGCCCTGTCACGGGAGGCAGCTTCATGATCGTGCCGGTTTACGCCATGCACCGCAGTCCCGTGCATTGGCATGACCCCGACAGGTTCAACCCCGAACGTTTTCTTTCCGAGAACGCGCCACGCCGCGCCTTCCTTCCCTTTTCGACCGGCGCGCGTGGTTGCATCGGAAAGACTTTTGCCATGGTCGAAATGCAGGTCGTCTTGTCAGAGTTTTTGACGCGGTTTCGTTTCACCGCGACGCCAGGCAAAGCGCCCGTGCCGCGGACGGCGATGTCCCTGCGACCAAAGGGGGGCGTCTGGATCGAGGCCGAGCGCCTGTGACAGACGCGGCATTCATCGACGTGGATTTCTGGAAGACCAAAGCCGAGCTGGCAGAACGAGAGCTCAGCAAAATTGCCGATGACTTCCGCGCGCTGGAACCCACCCATCCCCATCACATCCACCATCTCTTTGCCGGATTGTACCTTTGTACGACGCGGCGCTGGCTTGCGCGCCTGTCCGAGAGTGCCGACAGCGAATACGCCTACCGCGTTATCTGCCACTTTCTGGATCTTTACAAAGATCATGTTCTTGATCGGTTGAGCCAGCCCTTGGATAGCATCGCCACATATTGGCGGACCTATCACAGGTTGGCCCGCCGCCAGTCTATCAGGTCGCCGATTTCTGCCCATCTGATCCTGATATCCGTCGGTGCAAGGGCGCATACCCACGGCGATCTGGGGCAGGCAATGAACATGGCCGACCAAGACCTTGGCGACCGGATCGACGCGCATGCGTCCGAGCAGGCGGTCCGAATGAAAATTTTCGGGGAGATTTCCGACAAGGCTTTCTTCGAGGCCGCGCTGGATCACGTGGCCGAACAGCACGCCCGGCAAACGGGTTGGCGCCGTATGATCCTGAAGCTGTACCGGGTTGGGCTATATGTGCTGAAACCCATATGGCTTCCGGTGTTCCAACGTTGGCGCCGAACGGGTTACGCCGAAGCGGTGGCTAACGCTCAACCGCGGCATGGGTAGAATGGCGGCGCGGTTTGCTCTTCGGACGTGACGGGGAGCAATCGGATTAGAGGGTGCGTATCGACACTTGCGCACCAACATGTACGTTGTACTGGCAATAGAATTGTTGAAAGCTCCCGCCACCGACGCTGCCAAGGAAACCTTCGCAAGTGCATGACGGCCACGACCACCACGACAACGACCTGAGCGATATTGAGGCCAAGGTTCGCGCGCTTGAAACCATCCTGGTGGAGAAAGGTCTGGTCGACCCGGCAGCCGTCGATGCCGTGATCGAGACCTACGCCCACAAGGTCGGCCCCCAGAACGGCGCACGCGTCGTCGCGAGATCCTGGGTCGATCCCGCGTTCCGGGACTGGTTGGTGGAGGATGCAACAGCGGCGATTGCCTCGCTGGGGTTCGCCGGGCGTCAGGGTGAACATATGAATGCCGTGTTCAACTCGCCCGAGCAGCACAACATCGTCGTCTGCACTCTGTGTTCTTGCTATCCCTGGACGGTCCTTGGGTTGCCTCCGGTCTGGTACAAATCCCCACCCTACAGGTCTCGGGTTGTGTACGAGCCGCGTGCCGTCATGGCGGAGTTTGGGCTGGAATTGCCTGAGACGACCAAGATCCGGGTCTGGGATTCCACCGCAGAGCTGAGGTATCTGGTGATCCCGATGCGACCGGAGGGTACCGACGGTTGGGACGAGGACGCCCTGGCCGCCCTGGTGACGCGCGACAGCATGATCGGCACAGGCGCACCGCGCCCTGCGTCGGGGGCATAGCGCGCCATGGATGGGCCACAGGACCTTGGCGGCAAGATGAACTTCGGGCCTATCGCCCCCGAAGCCGATGAGCCCATCTTTCACCATGATTGGGAGGCCCGCGTTCTGGGCCTGACGATTGCGACAAACGGGCTGGGCCATTGGTCGATTGACGAGGGCCGCCATGCCCGTGAAAGCCTGTCGCCACAGGCCTACTACAGCCTGTCATACTACGAGATCTGGCTTGAAGGCCTAACGGCGCTGCTCAAGAAGCACGGCGAAGTGACGGAGGACGAACTGGCGCAGGGCCGCGCCCTGACGCCCGCCAAGCGGCCTGACAAGAAGGTCACGGGCGCGGCGATGCCGGGTGTCCTCGCCTCGGGCGGGCCATCCCTTCGTCCGTCGACGCAGCCCGCGAAATTCAGCGCGGGTCAGCGCGTGCGCACATGTCGGGCGCATCCTGCCGGTCACACGCGCTTGCCAGCCTACGCGCGCGACAAGGTGGGTGTCATCGAAGCCAGCCGGGGGATGCATGTTTTTCCCGATACCAACGCCCACGGCGAAGGTGAGCAGCCGCAATGGCTCTACACCGTGGTATTCGAAGGGCGCGACCTTTGGGGGGCGGATGCGGAGGCCGGGTTAAGCTGCACCATCGACGCCTGGGAGAGCTACCTTGAACCGGCTTGAAGGCCTAGAGCGTCCGGACGACGGCGCATTCGACGCACCGTGGCAGGCGCAGGTCTTTGCCTTGACGGTTGCGCTGAATGAGGCCGGAAACCTGGCCTGGTCTGACTGGGCAGACGAGCTGTCAGGCCAGCTCCACGCCCCCGATGCAGCCCAGGATGGGTCTGACTACTACATGCGATGGGCGGCAGCGTTGGAGGCCATCCTGGTCTCAACGCAGGTTACGGATGCAGACCAACTGGCGGAAAAAGCCGCCGCCTGGCAGCGCGCCGCGCGCGCAACGCCCCATGGGACCGCCATTAGCCTCGACAACGACCCTGAGGGTTAAGCCCGCCCGCCAAATGGAGGGTACCCCCTTGGCGAGCCCCGCACCTTTGCAAGCACAATACGCTATCCACGAATGGCGCTACTGCGATCAATCGATTTTGGAGGCATCGCGATACATGACGCGGTGGCGGCGCGTCTTGATCCAATCGCGCAAATCATCGTCTGACATGAAGTGCTTTCGATCATACCCGTCCCAATGCATGATTTCGTCCGAGGATCGCCGCCAGCGTTTGTAGGGCTTCTGCGCGGGCGGGCCGAATAGAAAGATGTCCAGCACGGCGATCTCTTCCGGGATGCCCAAAAGCGGGCGCAGCGCCTTCTGCGCCTCTTCCTGGCCGATGGCGGTGACCCACCAGACGTTATACCCCAGCGCGGCGGCGGCAAGATGGGCGGACATCGTCGAGGCCGCCACGGATTGCAGCAAGATCCGCTCGGCGTTCTCGCAGTACATGCGGTCAAGGTCCGAGCCGTCGTTGAGAACCGGGAAGGCATCGACCCAACGCATATCCGAGCAGACCACAATGAACCCGGGCGCCGTCGCGAGGCCGCGATAATCCGGGGTTGGGAACTTCATCTTGGCTTTCGCGCGGAACCGCTGTTCGGCGACGAAGTAATCAGTGATCTGCTGCTTCGCCTCTTGATCGCGCACGATGATGTATTGCCACGGTTGAGCGTTTGCGCCGGAAGGACCGTGGCGCGCGGCTTCCAGGATCATCTCATAATGCTCATCTGGCACGACGTAATCGGCGTCGAACTTCCGCACCGTGACCCGGTTGCGGATCACCTGCATCAAGGCCTCGTAGCGTGTGGTATCGCCGATTTCCGGCAGGTCGATCTCGGCCTCTGCGAGGTCCAGATCGACGGCGGGGGTGGTGTCGGTGTTAGTCATCTTGGCCTCTCAAGTGTTCACGGACCCGCCATCCACCGCGAGGGTTTGGCCAGTCACGAAGTTGCTTTCGTCAGAGCATAGGAAAACCAGGGCCCCGATCAGATCTTCGGGCAGGCCATCGCGTTTCAACGCGCGAGAGGCCAAGACCCGGTCCCGCGTCGCGGCCGCATGTTCTGCGTTCTCAAGGATGCTGGACGATAGCGTCAGGCCCGGCGCCAGCGAGTTGACGCAGACGCCCCGCGGCCCCATTTCACGCGACAGCGTCCGGGTCAGAGCGGTCAGCGCGCCCTTGGAGGCCACGTAATGCGCTATGCCTGGCATGCCTTTCATCACTGTGCCCGAGGTGATGTTGACGATCTTTCCGGCCCCTTGCGCCTCCATCAACGGCCCGATGGCGCGGATCATCCGCCAAGTGCCCCCGATGTTGGTCTGCATCACCTCGTCGAACAGGCCGGGATCAATCTCGTCGTAACGCGCCATGGGCAGGCTGGCATAGAGCGCTGCGTTGTTGATCAGAATGTCGATGGTGCCGAAGCTTTCCTGCGCCGTTTTCGCCACGCGCAACGTATCTTCGGTGCGTGAGATATCGGCTTGCATGACCATCGCGCCTACCGCCTCTGCACTGTGCCCATCGGCAATGTCGGCGACCAAAACCCGCGCGCCTTCGGCAATCAGTGCGCGCGTAAACTCCAACCCCAATCCCTTGGCGCCCCCTGTGACGACCGCGTTCTTGCCGCTCAGTCGTCCCATGCCATCTCGGGTGATGAAGGCGCCTCGGCCAGGGTGTCGGGCTTCACGAATAGATCGCTATAGTTGAGGGCCGCATGGCTATGTTCGCGCATCATGGCCTCGGCACGCGCGACGTCGCGTTTCTTCAGCGCGTCGAAAATGATGACATGTTGGGAATGACCGACGGTCAGGCGCATCCTCTCTCGTTTCGGGTCCGTTGCTTTGAACATCAGCGAGCCAAGCGAAGTCAGGGGCAGCATGGCAATGCGCTCAAACGTGTGGGCGATCAGGTCATTGCCGCAGCCCTTCATGATCGTCTCATGGAACAGAATGTTGGCCTCTTGATAGATTTCCAGATGCGAGGCGACGGGCCCGTTGGCGGCCAACATCTCCTCCGACATCCGGATGGAGCGGCGCAGCCGCGCCTCCACCTCATCGCTCATGCCGGTTTGCGCCATGGTGCCCGCCGCCAAGGCTTCCAAGGCCGCGCGGACGGAGATGGACTTCTCGACATCAGCCGTCGAGATGGACCGGATCGTATAGCCGCGCCCCTGCCGCTTTTCGATCAGGCCCTCGGCCTCAAGTGCTGCCAGAGCGGTGCGCGCGGGCGTGCGCGAGACCCCCAGTTCAGCGGCAATCGCAGCCTCTGAAATCTTCTCAGCCGGCGGGCGATCGCCGCTTAGAATCTGCCGACGTAGGACTGCAAGAACATGTTCGACGCTGGATGCCATATCCGCAGTATCGGATACGAAATGACGCCTGTCGACCGACAAGAACCCCGAAAGTGCAATTTTTTGCTTCCCTTTGTATACGAAGTTGGCCTCTACTAGGGCAGGGTGTCGCACCGGTTCCTTTGGGAGGAGGTGGCCGGAAGCACGCGATGCCACCTATAGGGAGAACTCAATATGCACAGATTAGGAATGCTCACTGCCGCCGCAATGACGCTTGCAACGGTTGCCCCGACAGCACAGGCCGAAGAACTGAGCCTTGCGTATTTCATGGGACCGGGCCATCCGATGAACGCCGCCGTCTTCACACCCTTCGCGGAGGCCTTGGCAGAAGTCTCGGGCGGCGAGTTGACGGTGCAAATGTACCCCGCCGGTGCGTTGAATTCGGCCCCACCGCGCCAGTACGGCATCCTGTTGGATGGCGTGGCCGACATCGCCTTCGCCCTGCCGGGCTATACCGGCGAAGTCTTTCCGATGACCAACGCCATCACGATGCCTGGCGTCTGTGAAAGTGCTGCCGACTGCACGGCGGCCCTGTTGCGCGCCCGCGAGGTGTTGGAGCAGGAATATGATGCAGAAGTTCTGGCAATCTGGGCCAATGCGCCGCCGGTTCTGATCACCCGCGACGTGGCCGTGCGGACCCTGGAAGACCTGGAAGGGCTGCTGGTCCGCGTTACCGCCAGCCAGGATGGCCCGTTTGCCGAAGCGCTGGGCGCCTCTGCCGTCGCGCAACCCGTCACCGTGATCAACCAGAACCTCACCAACGGCGTGATCGACGCCATTGCAGTCGGCCCGTCCGCCATTCCGTCGTTCAACCTCCATGAACCCGCCAACTACGTGACGACCTGGTTCCCGGGCTCCGGGTCCGCCTTCGTGTTGCTGATGAACCGAGAGGTTTATGACGGCATGACAGAAGAACAACAGGGCTGGATCGACGCCGCGGCGAGTGACGCGATCTCAATCTCGGGCGGAGAGTTCTATGACCGCGCGGGTATGCGCGGGTTGCAGATGGCCGAAGAGGCAGGCGTTGAGCTGATCGACATCCCCGAGGAAGAGCGCGAGCGTTGGAACGCGGCCATCGCCGACTTGCTGGAAGAAACGCGGGCGCAGGACGCAGGCCCCATGACAATGGGCGAGGTCATGGACCTGATGATGTCCGACGGCTGAGCCCGCGTGTCGCGCGAAACGCCAAAGGCCCTTGCGTGGGCCGATCGCCAGCTCGGTCGATTGACCGGGCTGGTGGCCGTCGTCGGGGCGATTGCGGTCTTCGCCCTGATGATGATCACGCTGATTGCGGTGATCTGGCGCTACGCCTTGAATAACCCGATTTTCGGGATCAGCGATATCTCGACCATGACACTGATCATCGTGGCGGGGGCGTCGGTTTGCTATGGGGCGCGGCAGGGCGCCCATGTGTCGGTCAACGTGATCAGCATGGTCGCAGGCCGAAGGGTCACACGCTTCACCGACGCTTTGATGCGGCTGCTGTCTTTCGGCATACTTGCCCTGGCGAGCTATGCGCTGGCCTCAAAAGCGTGCGGGGCCGCGCGGGCGTGCTTGACCAGCAACATGGCGATTGAGCACGCACCGTTCTACTACTTCCTCTCGGCCATGATGGGCCTCTTCGCCCTGCAGGTCTTGCTGCAATTGATCGTAGGTCTGGCCCATTTCGACGGCGATGATCCCAACGAGTTGCCTGACTGATGGACGGGAGCCTGATCGCCCTCTTTGGCTTCATTGCGCTGTTTGCGCTGCTGGTCATCCGTATGCCAGTGGGCATCTCTTTGATGCTTGTGGGGTTTGTCGGGATCTACGTGATCCGCCAACGTGCCGCGATCCCGAAGCTGGCGGGTGAAATCTTCAATGAAGCGTCAAACTACCCGCTGACCATCATTCCCCTGTTCGTTCTGATGGGGAACCTTGTGGGCGTCTCGGGCATGAGCCGGGACCTCTATTCGGCCGCCCATGCCTGGTTGGGCCACCTCAAAGGCGGGCTCGCGTCCGCGACGATTGTGGGCTGCGCGGGCTTCTCGGCCCTGTCGGGGTCCTCGCTGGCCGCCGCCTTGACGATGGGCCGTGTCAGCCTGCCGGAAATGCAGCGCTACAAATACGACAACGGCTTGGCGACCGGCGCGATTGCGGCGGGCGGTACTCTCGGCATCCTGATCCCGCCCTCGGCGGGCTTCGTGATCTACGCGATCTTGACCGAGGAAAGCATCGGACAGTTGTTCATGGCGGGCGTGATCCCGGGCCTGATGCTGACGACGCTGTTCATTATCGCGATCTGGATCGTTGTGCTGCGCAACCCCGAAAAAGCCCCCAGCATGGCCGAGGCCGTTCCCTTGCCGCAGCGGTTCCGGGCCATGGGCCGCGCGTCCGCCATCGTCAGCATCATCGTGATCACCATCGGCGGCATTTACTTGGGTGTCTTCTCTGCTGTCGAAGCGGCAGGCGTCGGCGCGGCGCTCGCGTTCGTCATCACCTACTTCCGGGGTCAGCTGACCCGCGCCAATCTGGTGGACGTCTTCACCAGCACCCTGAAGTCCACTGGAACCGTCTTCCTGATCCTCTTTGGCGCCTTCGTCTTCAAAAGCTTCATCGGGTTTTCCGGTGTGACCTACGATCTGTCCCTCTGGGTCGAGGCGCAGGGATTTACCGGCATTCAGGTCGTCCTGATGTTCCTGCTGATCTTCATTGTCCTGGGCATGTTCATGGACGGCTTCGCGATCCTGGTCCTAACGGTGCCGTTGGTCCAGCCGATCATCGAGCCGCTCGGCATCGACATGATCTGGTTCGGTGTTCTGATGGTGATTTGCCTGGAAATGGGTCTCATCTCCCCGCCGGTGGGCGTTAACGTTTTCGTCGTCAAGGGCATTGCGCCGGGGGTGCCGCTCAACACCATATTCCGCGGCATCTGGCCCTTCTGGTTCGCCATGCTGTTCGCGGTGATCGCCATCGTTTTATTCCCGCAAATCGCGCTGTTCCTACCCGAGACGATGTTCGGTTAGCGGCGCGTTCTGATAAGGAGTCCTCCCATGCACCTGGGTGAAAACATCATCGCCGCCAGTGGCATCACGCCTTTCTTCAAGGTCGCCAATGCAGGCGACGTGGGCCTAACAGCGCCGGAAAATCGCAAAGGCGATGCGGTTCGGTGTTGGGTGCGGTCGCTGTCGGGCTTCCAGAAAGAGGCCTTGGTGATCTCTGCGCGCAGCGGTCTGATGTGGCGGCTGGTGTCCGATGAGGGGGCGTATCTGAACGGCTACGATGAGGCCCCATGCCCGTTGGCGTTCCTGACGACGGGCATGATCTCCAGCTACATGAACGAGATCACGGCGCTCGCCGCGCAGCAGGGGGCCCAGCTGCGCAAGCTGCGGATCATCCAGGACAATTTCTACACGATGAAGGGCTCCATGCGGAACCGCACGATGACGGGCGGCGCCCTGCCGGTGGAGCTGGAAGTGGAGGTAGAGTGCGATCTGGACGACGCCGCGCTGTCGGAACTGCTGGCCAACGCCGTCCACGCCTCGCCCCTGAACGGCTTGATGCGGGGGAAGCTGCCAAGCCTGTTCACGCTCACCAAGAATGGTGATCCGGTGAGAACGGCCGAGGCGGAGCAATTGGACGATGCGCCCGTGCCCGATCCCTCGGGCGCTGATCCGGTGGCTGCTGCGACCGAAGAGGTTCTGATCGAAAGGCTCGGCATGACACCCAAGAAGGCCGTGCAGGGCGGCACCGCCGGGGCGGCAACGAGCCTCACCGATGAGCAGGACCGAACGCTTAACCCCGGTGCGATCTGCACCCTGCGCGAGGACGGCGTGAAGGTGATCGAGCAGCGTCTCTATAGCCCCCACGGCAGCATCTTCCGGTTCCTCAGTGATGAGGCGCCGGGGGCGGGTGGGCAGGGCAGGGCGCCGGATGCCGTCAGCTTCATCTCTGCCGGGATTGGCTTTTGTTTCATGACGCAGTTCGGGCGCATGGCCTCGATGGAGAAGCTGGATTTGCCGCGCTATTCCATCGTGCAGGATGCGCATTTCTCTCTTGGGGGCGCCTCGGGCGGGACGGGGCAGGCGGGCACCGCCGACCCGATTGAAACCCACGTGCATCTGATCACGGGCGAAAGCGACGCCATCGCCCGCGACATGTTGGATGTGTCCGAGCGGACGTGTTTCCTGCATGCGTTCTGCCGCACGGACCTGAAGACCAAGCTGAAGATCACGCGGGTCTAGCCGCCCATGGCCATCCTCAAAACGGCGGTGGGGTCGTCGCAGCTGTCCCCGGCCCAAGCCACAAAGCCATCGGGCCGCACAAGAATTGCGCGGGCGCCGTAGTCGCGCCGCTCGCCCGCGTCGCTATCGGTGACGACGGTCACGGGTAGATCCGCCATTGCGCGGGCGATGTCCGGCGCGTCGAAGGCAAACACAGTGAAGCCGTCGCCCAAGGCCTGATAGGTCGTGCGCCCATCTGACAGGGCGCGGGGTGCTAGGTGGTGGCCCGCGCGGGCCTCGAACCGGTGATCGCCCTTGGCACTTGGTTGACCGTCGCCCGCAACAATGGGCGATCCCTCGTAGTTTGGCTCGAAGCTCACAATCTCGGACGCGCCTTCGGGCCGTGCGAACCATGCCTTGCGAAACGCCTCTTCGTCGCGCTCGGGCGCATAGGCCTCAAGAAACGCGCGGTCTTCCTCGATGAACTTTTCGATGAAATCACGCGCGGTCGATGCGAAGACGGGGCGGCGTTCAGCGTCGTAGCTGTCAAGCAGCGCCGGATCGGCCTGACCCTCCAAGACAGCGGCCAGCTTCCAGCCGAGGTTGCGCGCATCCTCAAACCCGGTGTTGATCCCGTAGCCGCCATAGGGCGGGTGCGAATGGGCGGCGTCGCCCGCCACGAACGCCCGACCTTTGGAGTAGGTATCGGCGAGTGCCACCCGGAGATCCCAAAACCCCTTGTGCGTGACCTCAAGATCGAACGCGCAACCGACGGCGCGGTGCATGAACGCTTCGGCGTCGAAGCTGTCTTCCGTCGTGCCGTCTGGCACCGGTGCGTGGAAGAACCACTCGCGGCCCAGATCCACACGACCCAGAAACAGCCAATAGCCGTTCAGGTCCGGGCTGATGGCGTTGTAAAAAGACTTCTCGGCATAGCGCTCCCCCAGAAGGTCGTGCAGCTCAGTCGAGTTGAACACCAAAAGCGCCATGCGCCTGTCGTGGTCTGACATCGTCTGGGTGATCCCGGCGGCGTCCCGAAACGCGGAACGGCTGCCGTCGCAGCCGACGGCGTATCGCGCGGTCAGGGTCTGGGTGGCGGCCCCGCGATGCTCCTTAATCTCAATTGTCACGCTGCCCTCGTCTTGCGACAAAGCCGCGAAGGACCATCCATAAAGCGTTGTAATCTCGGGGATCTCTGCGGCGCGGGCGCGCAAAACGGCCTCGGTCTCATATTGCGGCAAGCGGTCGAGCGTTTGGCCGTAAAATGGCTGGACTTTCTCGCGCGGGAACCAATCGTAGTGGTAGTCGCTGAGCAGTGCGCCGTAGGTCACAAGCCCGCCGTTGGCAACGCCGCGCGGAACGACGCGGGCGGCGCGCAGGGCGGGCTCACACCCCCAGGCGTCCATGCTTTCGAGTGTCCGTTGCGTCAGGTTCTGGCCTTTCGGCACGCGCTGCGGCTGCGCATATCGCTCGACGACCGCAACGCGCACCCCGCGCTGCCCCAATTCAATCGCAAGGCCCATGCCAACCGGACCGCCGCCGACGATGACAACGTCAAAGTTCGTCATATCGTGCCCTGTTCCATGAAGATGTGCTTGGTCTCCAGGAAGTCGCTTAGGCCCTCTGGCCCGTGCAGGCGACCCAGTCCGGATTGCCCGTACCCGCCAGTTTCGGCTTCTGCGAAAAGCCGCAGATGGGCGTTGATCCAGACCGTGCCAGCGCGGATCGCGCGGGACATGCGCATGGCGCGGGCGTGGTCGCGGGTGAAGACGGAGGCTGCCAAACCGTAGACCGTGGCGTTGGCCTTCGCGATGGCTTCCGCCTCATCCGCGAATGTCTCTAGCGAGATGATGGGGCCAAACAGCTCTTCTTGCACAAGGGATGACGTGACATCGTCGATGCCAAAGAGGGTTGGCGTCAGGAAGGCCCCACTATCGAGCGCGCCGCCCTTCAGCAGCATCCGGCCTTCATCGCCCGCCTGTTCGATCAGCCGCATCAGGCGCGCCTGATTGGCAGTGTCGATCAATGCCCCCATCTGGCTGGTGGGGTCCGCGCCGGGACCAACGCGCACCGCCTTCAGGGCGTTCGTCATGCGCGCCGCGAAGTCTTCCGCGATGCTGTCGTGGACCAGAAACCGCGCGGCGGCAGCGCACATCTGCCCGGCGATTGCCAAGGATCCATGGGTCAGTTGCGCCACGGCCAGGTCCAGGTCGGCATCCTCGAACAGAACCGAGGGGGCCTTGCCGCCCAACTCCAACCCCACGCGTTTCAGGGTGCTGGCCGCGCCTTCCATGATCTTGCGGCCGGTGGCGCTAGAGCCGGTGAAACTGATGACATCAATGTCGGGCGAGGCGACCATGGTTTGCCCCACCTCGATCCCATTCTCATTGATGGAATTCACCACCCCGGCGGGCAAGGACGGGCACTCTGCCAAGCATTGCATGATGCGGGCATGGACCAAAGGGGTCTGGGCGGCGGGTTTCAGGACCGCCGTGCAGCCCGCTGCCAAGGCGGGCGCGAGAGAGCGGACCAGAAGTGTCACTGGCGCGTTCCAGGGCACGATGATCCCCGCCACGCCCGCGGCCTCGCGGTGGAACAGGGACATCTGGCCGGGCATCATTTCCTGCATCGACCCGCGAATGTTACGCGCAAGGCCCGCGTAGTACCGGCTTTCGGAGATGCCGGCCATCGTCTCGCCGATGGCCTCGGCTCGCAGTTTGCCGTTCTCGGCCACCACAAGATCTGCGATCTCGTCCTTCGCGGCGCTCAGGCGATCTGCGAATTCCAGAAGGACCGTCGCGCGCAGGCGCGGGGATGCGGCCCAGGTGCCTTCTTCGAATGCGGCGCGTGCGGCGGATGTAGCTTCTTGCGCAAGTGTGGCGTTGCCCGGCACATAGGTGCCAACGGACGTGCCGTCGGCGGGATTGAGGCTTGTGACAGGAGGGCCGCCATCGTCACGCCAAACGCCTGCAATGTAGTGCTTTGCCAAGTTTCCCATGGATGCCCCCCGTGTGGATAGTCTTGCTCAAGGCGCGGGCCACGTCCACCCTTGGGGGTTCTTCGTGGCGTCCAAAGGAGGAACTAGCCACGGCAGCGAGAGTTACACGCGGTGCTTCGTGCGGAAGCGATACAGCGCATTATACTGGGACGAACAAAGGGCGCCGAATCGTAAGATCCGACGCCCTTCCAGGTCACTCAATGTGCCGTGCGGGAGCAGCTCAGTTCAGGGTCGCGTCGAACAGGTAGACCTTTTCATCCGGACGCGGGGTCCAGTTCACGCGGTTGCTGACGCCGTAGAAGTCCGGCTGGAAGTAGAGGTGGAGCCAGGGGCCATCGTCGTAGAAGACCTGAAGCATCTCATCCACGATCTGGCGGGTTTCCTCCTCGGTCTCGGCCGCCGCGATGTCTGCCCAACGGTCGAACCAGCGTGGGTCATCCCAGTGGGTGTAGTTGGTGCCCGAGTCGACAGCGGCCAAGTCGGTCATGTCGTAAAGCGGGCTCCAGAGGGCGCCACCCGATCCGATGAAGTAGAGCGGGCCTGCGTTCCGCTCCCGGATGATTGGGATGTAGACGCTGGACCATTCCATGATCTGCAGATCCACATCCAGACCCACATCCCCCAGCATCTGGGCGATTGCCTGCACGACGTTTGCGTCGTTTAGGTAACGGCCCTGACCAGCCTGGAACGCGATGGAGAAGCGAATGCCATCGTCACCCCGGGGCCAACCGGCCTCATCCAGAAGGCGCTCGGCTTCTTCCGGATCGTAGGGATAGGGCTCCAGGCTCTGGTTGGCGTTGGGCGGGTTCACGATGCCGGTCATCCGCTCACACTCGAAGTTCAGAAGCTGGCTGCAGATCGCAGGTACGTTGACCGCGTATTGCAGCGCGCGGCGCACGGCGGGATCCTGGATCGCGTCGCCACCGGGCTCTTGCGCCATCGTCTCGGACAGGTTGAAGCCCACGTACATCCGCCGCGTTCCCTGAATGGGGTTCACTTCGGCCACGCCGGACGCGTTGATGACGTCCATCTGATCGGGCGCCACGTTGGTGATGATGTCCACGTTGCCCGCCATCAGCTCGGCCGAGCGGGTGGAGGCCTCGGGAATGATCCGCCAGATGATGTTCTGCACGCCGACATCGGCGCCTTCAACGGCTTCCATGCGCACTTCAGATCCACGGCGCCATTCGGTCAGGCGGTAGGGGCCCGACCCGATGGGGTTGCTGGCAGCCTCGTCCAGCGTCATCGCCTCATAGCTGTCCATGCAATGGATCATCACTTCGGCAATCAGACCGAAGGCAATCGGGTTCGGCGCGCCGATGTTGACCTGCACGCGCAACTCATCCAACGCCTCCGCGCTTTGGAAATCGATGGAGCTGAAGACGAAACCCGGCGTATTGCCGGTGAAAGCGTTTTCCGGATCAGCCGCGCGGTTGAACGAATAGGCGGCGTCTTCGGCGGTCAGCGCTTCCCCGTCATGGCACGTCAACCCCTCGTTGAGCGTATAGATATAGCCCAAGCCATCTTCGGTGATCTCAAGATTGTTGGCGAGGTCGGGCTGCGCCACGCCGTCGCCGTCCATTGTGAACAAGGTCCCAAAAAGGTGGCGCGCGATGTTGGAGTTGTCGCGCGATGAGATCGGAGCAGGGTCAAGCGTCGTGATGTCGGCGCTGAGCCCGACGACAATCGTGTCATCGGCTTGCGCATAGGCCCCCGCCGTCAAAGCAAGGCTGGCAGCGCTGGCTGCAAGCATGTGGTGTAGTCTTGGCATTAGCTTTCCTTTCACCTGTTGGATGGTCTTCGGGGACTGTGTTTGATTTTGTCGTATCGTGTTTTCAGTCCGGGTTATCGTAACCCCGAAGTCATCCAATCGGCGGCAGGCGCGCTATGTACGTCTTCGTCGGCTACAGAGCTTCAACAATGGACGCCGGGTCAAAGGCGGCCAGGATGCGGGTGTGGTCAGAGATCAGCTTGATGGCCCGCTCCGCATCGCCATCGGCCAGGGCCTGGACAATGGGCGGGTGGTTGCTTGCGACCTCTGACAGGTTGCGTTCGTCGCGGTTGCGCAGGGCCATGATCTGATGGATGCGCAGGTAAAGGCTTTTCCAGGACGCCAGCAGAAGGTCATGATCAGCCAGACGGATCAGCGCGTGGTGGAAGGCTTCGTCGGCAGCAACAAGGCCCGCAAAGTCATCCGCTTCGGCGGCTGCGGTCATCTCGTCACAATGGGTGCGGAGGGCATCGAGGGGCGCGCCGTTCTCCAGGATCCGGTGCACGGCCATGACTTCAAACACTTCGCGAAGGGAATAGGTCTCTTCCACTTCGCGGGCCGTCAATGGCTTCACACGCTTGCCTTTGTAGGCGATGGTCTCAACCAGGCCGTCGTTCTCCAGGATCTGGATCGCCTCTCGGATGGGCGCGCGGGACACGTTCATTTGCTCGGCCAGGGCCGTCTCTACCAATCCGGTGCCGGGCTTCAACCGTCCGCTCAGGATGGCGCTGCGCAATCTGTCGGCGACCTGCACCCTCAGGGGCACATTCTCGATCGGTTGCATGTCGTGGGGCATGGGAGCGGCAAAGGCCGCCTTAGCTGTCGTCATGGTAGTGGTCCTCTTAGGCAATCACGCTTTGCCTGCCGGGCCGCAGCAGCGGAAGACGTGTCAAAAACACGCCCGACAGGAAATTGGCGATACTTAAGGGAACCGTTGAAGGTTGGCGCAACTGCAATCAGCAAGGCGCAGGTCGATTGGATACAATCCGTGACAATTGAGGGCCCCGGAATGGGTCGTCTGGAGGTTGTGTGTTGTCGACAATCCATAAGTGGACAATGAGGCAGGGGTTAAAGCCTTGTCAAGGATTCATGGGGAGGGACCAGGCAAGCCTGACGCGGGGTGCGGAAATCGCTGGATTTTTAGGCGAGGGCCTAGGCGCGAAATTCGCGTTGCGCGGCTGCTATGTCGTGTGGATGCACGCGCTGGTGTGATCGTCGCCCACCGATTTAAGCTCGGGGATCACCTGCGCACACTCGGGCGTGGAGATAGGGCACCGGGTGCGGAAGACACAGCCCGAGGGCGGGTTGATCGGGCTGGGGATGTCCCCTTTCAGGATCACGCGGTCGCGGCGTTTGCCTGGCTCTGGAATGGGCACCGCTGACAGCAGCGCCTTGGTATAGGGGTGATTGGGGCGCGCGTAGAGGTCGGCCACCGTCGCGATTTCCATCACACGGCCCAGATACATGACGATCACCCGGTCGCAGATATGCTCCACTACGCCGAGGTCATGGGCAATGAACAGCATGGTGAGGTTGAGATCCGTCTTCAGGTCTTCCAGCAAGTTGATCACTTGCGCCTGGATCGACACGTCGAGCGCTGACACAGGTTCATCCGCCACGATGAACTCGGGCTCCACCGCCAGGGCTCGCGCGATTCCGATCCGTTGCCTCTGACCGCCGGAGAACTCGTGGGGGAAACGATCAAGGTGTTCGCGTGACAGGCCGACCTTTTCCAGCAACCCGGCGGCACGATCTTCGTGCTCGGATGGCGTGCCGATCTTATGAAGGCGCAGAGGATGGGTCAGGATATCGCGCACTTTGCTGCGCGGGTTAAGGCTGGCGAAGGGGTCCTGGAAGATGATCTGCATCCGTTTGCGATAGGCGCGCATGTCCGTGGCGTTCAGGCCCATCACATCGGTTCCGTCAAAACGCACCCCGCCGCTTGTCGCCTGTTCCAGCCGCAGCAGTGTCCGCCCCACAGTGGTCTTGCCCGAGCCGCTTTCCCCGACCAGCCCCACGACTTCGCCGGCGTTGATCGTGAACGAGATATCGTCGACGGCCTTCACGTTGTTGACCACCCGCTGCAGCACACCGCCATGGATGGGGAAGAACTTGCGCAGGTTCTCGATCTGCAACAGCGGGGTCGGGGCGCTCATGACGCGCGCCTCTCAGAAAGGTTGAGGTCCCTCCAGCGGCTGCAACGGATGAAATGACCGTCAGCGGCAGCTTCCAGGGCGGGCGTGGCGGCGGTACAGACCTCGGTCGCGTGAGCACAACGGGGATTGAAGCGGCAGCCTTGCGGCAGGCTGGTCAACGCGGGCACCGTGCCGGGGATCGCTTCGAGGCGCGTCTTGTTGACGGAAGATCCGAGCCGCGGGATCGAGTTCATCAGGCCAGCGGTATAGGGCATGCGCGGATTGCGGAAGATGTCTTCGACGCTTGCGGTTTCCACGACTTGAGCGGCGTACATCACGACGACGCGGTCGGCGACTTCGGCCACCACCCCCAGATCGTGGGTGATGAAAATGATCGCCATACCCAGTTTTTTCTGCAGGTCGGCCATCAGCTCCAGCATCTGCGCTTGAATGGTGACGTCCAGCGCTGTCGTCGGCTCATCCGCGATCAGGATGCGTGGCTCGCAGGCCAGCGCCATGGCGATCATCGCCCGTTGACGCATGCCGCCGGACATCTCATGGGGGTAATTGTCGACGCGGGTGTTGGGCTCGGGGATGCCGACAAGGTCCAGCATCTCGATGGCGCGGGAGCGCGCCTTGGCGTTGGACAGGCCCTCATGGCGAATGACCATTTCAGCGATCTGCTGTCCGACGGTATGGACGGGGTTGAGGCTTGTCATCGGCTCTTGAAAGATCATCCCGATCTCTTTGCCACGAATTTCGCGCATCTCTGTGTCGCTCAGGGTCGTAATCTCGCGCCCATACAACTTGATGCTGCCGCCCGAGACCCGTCCGACGTCCTTTGGCAGCAGCCCCATGATCGACAGGCTGGTTACAGATTTGCCGGATCCACTTTCGCCCACAATCGCCAGCGTCTCACCTGCATGGACGTCAAAACTGACGCCATCGACGGCGCGCACGGATAGGGTTTTGCTGATGTCGAACGTCGTTTGAAGGTCGCGGACTTCCAGCAAGGGCGTGCCGTTGGGTGGATCCTGCGCGTCACTTGGCATGGCGGAGGTCCTTGCCGGGGTGTACGCCAACACCTGCCCACGTCCATGCGCGTTCTGCTAGGTTTTTCATCACCGCCGCCCCTTGGTCGTGCGTGGCAGATCTATGCCCCCGTTGGCGTCCCGCCGCCCGATTTGCGCGCTTGACGCATTGGCATCTGCATGGTTTGATTGTTCTACTGTCGACAATCTATAATCCACTTTGGGAGAACATCGAATTGATTGTCAAGCATCCCGGACAGGCCACTTGGAAAATGCCCTTTGCGACGATGGCGCCGACGTCGTTCGCCCCGGTGTGATGATAATTTGCGCAATGATCGCATACGGCGACTCCATTGCAAACGGGGAGGCGCGCTGACATGTGGACGTTCCTTGCCCGACGCCTGCTGCAAAGCATCATCGTTCTGATCGGCGTCACGCTGATCAGCTTCGTGTCGCTACAGATCGGCGGCGATCCGACGTATTTGTTCGTTTCCGAGAATGCCAGCACCGAAGAGATCGAGGCCGCGCGCATTGCGTTGGGCTTCGACAGGCCGCTGCACATTCAGTATCTCAGTTATATCTGGAACGTTCTACAGGGTGATTTCGGCAATTCACTCAGCTACCGCCAGCCCGCCATGGAGGTGGTGTTGGAGGCGATGCCCGCCACGATCGAGCTGACGTTCTTCTCGCTCGTTCTGGCCATTGGTCTGTCGATCCCGCTGGGCATCTACGCTGCCCTCAAACGCGGCAAACCTGTGGATGGCGGCATCATGACGCTCGCGATGCTGGGCCAGTCGATCCCGAATTTCTGGATGGGAATCATGATGTTCCTGTTCTTTGGCCTCTATCTGGGGTGGTTCCCGATATCAGGCAACGTACCGTTTCTGGAGCCGCTTTTTGAGGGCGAGTTTCGAGAGGCGTTCGGCAATCTTCCCGGCACCATCCACCATATGGTCCTGCCTGCGTTGGCGGTGGGCACCTACACGCTGGCGCGCAATGCCCGCCTTGTGCGGTCGTCGATGCTGGAAGTGCTGCAACAGGACTACGTGCGCACCGCGCGCTCCAAAGGCATTTCCGAGACGCGCGTCGTCGTGAACCACGCCATGCGCAACGCCTGGTTGCCGGTGGTCACGATGATCGGGTTGGAGTTCGGCTTTCTTCTGGGCGGCGTCGTGGTGGTTGAAACGGTCTTCTCCTACCCCGGCATTGGCCGCCTGGTCTTCAACGCGATCAACCAGCGCGACATTCCCGTTGTGCAAGCCTCGGTCATCTTGCTGGCGGTGATCTTCATTCTGCTGAACCTGATCGTCGATCTGATCTATGCGCGGCTTGATCCGCGCGTGAAACTGTAGGGGCGCGCGCGAGATGGCTGACACCACACCTCCCCCAAGCTCTGCAGCCACCCAAGCCGCCCAAGGCATGGCAAGCTCTTACCGTCGAAAGGAGCTGCGACGCGCGTTCCAAAGCATGATCACCAGCCGGTGGGCGCTGGTGGGCATGTTAATCCTGTTGATCGTCACCTTCGTGGCGATCTTCGGGCCTTGGCTCGCACCCTTTGATCCGAACCGCCAAAACATCATGATGCGCCTGCTAGAGCCGGGGGCGGAAGGCGCGGGCGATCTGACGTATTGGCTCGGGTCAGATCAGCTTGGCCGGGATGTTTTATCACGCCTTCTCTACGGTGCGCGGGTCTCGTTGCTGGTGGGCGTTGCCGCCATTGTCGTGGGTGGCACCATAGGAACGGTCGCGGGCCTGGTCTCGGGCTACTACGGCGGCTGG
This sequence comes from Gymnodinialimonas sp., assembly GCF_059726805.1. NCBI lineage: Bacteria > Pseudomonadati > Pseudomonadota > Alphaproteobacteria > Rhodobacterales > Paracoccaceae > Gymnodinialimonas > Gymnodinialimonas sp. Next base: position 3,512,722 of record NZ_AP041059.1, on the reverse strand, counting down.
ATCGACGATGTGATCATGCGCCTGGGCGATATCCAACTCGCGTTTCCCTTCATCCTGCTCGCGATCATGTTCCTCGTCGTATTGGGGCCGGGATTGGTTAACATCATCCTTGTGCTGGGGATCGGGCAATGGATCACCTATGCCCGAATTGTCCGGGCCCAAACGCTCAGTCTGCGCGAAAAGGAATACGTCGAAGCCGCGCGTGCGATGGGCGACAGCACGTTCTCCATCCTATTCCGCACTATCCTGCCCAACATCATCGCGCCACTGACGGTCATCGCGTCGTTCAACGTGGCGGGTGTGATCCTGTCAGAGGCCGCACTGTCCTTCCTGGGCCTCGGCGTGCCGCCGGACGTGCCCACATGGGGCAGCATGTTGTCGGAAAGTCGGGATCACCTGCTGTCAAACAAGTGGTGGATGGCGATCTTTCCCGGCCTCGCCATCGTGTTCACGGTCCTCGCCTTCAACATCATCGGCGATTGGCTGCGCGACTTCCTTGATCCGCGCCTGAAGGAAAACGGCTAGGGCGCATAGTCGGGCGTGATGTAGCGACCCGCGCCCTGGGGCCCCGTGACCTCGTCGTCTTGGAAGACTGTCTGGCCAGCAACCAATGTGCGCGTGATCTTGCCCTTGAGGCGGCGGCCATAGAACAAATGCGCGACTTCGCGCGCATGGGTGTGCATTGTGTCGGGCGAGAAGGTCGTCTCGCCGTTCAGATCCACAAGCGTCACATCCGCCGCACTCCCCGGCAACAGCGCGCCTTTGAATGGGTAGAGCCCATAGCGTCGCGCGCCATTGGCGCACATCAAGTCGTGGGCATGTTTGAGCGTCAGGCGGCCATTTCCCACCGTGTCCAGCATCGCAGGCACGATGAACTCGATCCCCGGCACGCCCGGCGGGGCACCGGGGAAATCACCCTCAGCCGCTTGTTTTTCAGCTTTCGCAAATGGCGCATGGTCTGTCGTGACGTAGTTGATCACCCCATCTTCAATCGCCTGCCACAACGCGTCCTGATCCGACTGGAAGCGGATCGGGGGATTAACTTTGGCGTAGATGCCCGCTTTGGCGACGTCATCTTCGGTGGCAAACAGGTACTGTGGGCAGGTCTCGGCGGTGAAGTCCGAGGTGCCCGCGAAAGCCCGCAGCACATCGACCGTCTGGGCGTTGGTCACATGGGCGATGTGCAGTTTGGCCTGCGCGCTCATGTTCATGGTCAGCAGTTTGGCGACAGCCACCGACTCGCAGATCGCGGGGCGGGACAGGTTGTGCGTGGCAGCGTTTGCAGGGTCGAGCGTCCGCGCCGCGCCCCCAAAATGCGCCAGCAGTTGCGCGCTTTCGGCGTGGACGACGATGGGCAGGCCCGTTTCTGCAAGCAGATGTAAGGCGTGCAGTTGGTCGGCCTCATCGGGGAAAGCCAGTCCCTCGAATTCGTCGGCACGGCCGGGCGGCGACGGCGTGGTGAAAATCTTCCACGCGATGCAGCCGATCTCCATCATCTTGTCGCGACTGGCCTCGGTCAGATCGCCTGGCGCGGCGTAGAGGGCGAAGTCGATCACGGCGTTCTCGCTGAAATGATTGCGTCGCCGCGTAAGCTCTTTCGGTGTGGAGCAACAGGGTTTGGAGATCGGCATCTCGAACAATGTCGTCACGCCGCCCGCCGCCGCTGCGCGGGTCTCCGACAGGACTGTGCCGCGCTCGGGGTAGGCCGGTGCGCGGACGTGGAAGTGGATGTCGACAATGCCGGGAAGCACTGTCTTTCCCTGCGCATCGATGACCTCGGATGCTTCGGGTGCCGTGCCCGGCGCGTAGGCGCCCGCCACTTTGCCACCCGACAAGCCCAGATCAACGCGGTGCAAACCGTCGGGGAGCAGGACCTCGCCGCCCGAAATCAGCGTATCAAGCCCGCTCATTTCAGGCCCAACTCAGTCAGCGCCTTGGCCACACCGTCCAGATTGGTCAGCTTCATCGAGGCATAGTTGGGCGACAAAACCACGCCGTGCCCGCCCGCGCGGTAGGTCGCCATGACCGAGCGATAAGCGATATCGGGCGTGCATTTCGCCTGATCGGGGCGGACGCGCGGTGCGTCAATGCCGAGCCCCATGAAGACCTTCGCCTTGCCGTGAACCCCCGTCAACGCGGCCTCACACTGGCCAAAGACATAGGTGTCGGGGTCAAGGCCGTCCTGCACTACGCGGTCCAGATCCGAGCCTTGAATGCCCAAAATCCCGTCCATGACTTTCATCGCCACGGCAGGGTCGAAATCCCGCAGGATCGTACGGGCGAAGAACCCGAATTCCTTGTGCCAGATCTCTCCGCTTTGATGCTGGTAGGTGATTGGTTTGACCCAATCGGCGTACATCGTCTGTTCGTCCCACGGCCATTGTGCGCGGCGGAACAGGTTGAAATGATTGCGGTTCCAGACGTTCAGGCCGAAGGGCAGGTCGGGCTTGCACCATTTCACCAGCCCGTAAAGCTCCCGGTCGAGGTCCTTGTTGCGCTCCAGCCAGAACCGTTCCCAGATCAACACCTCGGGGTGCGCCAAGAGGGTGCGGACAAAGGTGATGAACGCGCCGTCGTCGAATTCCTTTCCCCCCAGCGCCTCCTGCATGAAATCATACATCGCGATGCAGGCGCGGCGGCAGGCCTCCACGTCGATGCCGCGCGCGAGCGCCTCGGCGCGACTGGCCTCCGAGAAATCGCCCGGGGCCTGGCCCTGCATCATCTGATCGAGGGGCGAGTTTCGTTCGTTGCACCACATGATCCCGTCGATGTCATAGTTGCGCACCTGATCTTCGATGATCGCATGCATCCAGTTGCGGTAATCGGGGTTTGACGTGCTGGGTTCGTCCTTGCGGACGCCAAACACATCCACCTCCATACAGGACGCGAGATTGGGGATATCCACAGCGCTGGCCGATCCATGGCCCGCGTATTTGAAGAACGGCTCCATCAGCTCGACATAGACTTTCATGTCGCGTCTATGGGCCTCGGGGATGACCAGATCGAGGATGTCGATCCCCTCCATCTCTTTGTCCGTGGCACGGAAATCCTTGATCAGCGTCTTGGAATAGTATCGCGGATCGGGGTTGAAGTACGCCCCGCCCTTCATGGTGAAGGGTTCCGGCACGCCGTGATCGGGCCAGCCGTCCAGCTCGTGCGCGATGCTGCGCCCGGTTTTCAGCCCAAGCCAGGACACGGTGCCAAGCATCAGGACGTTGACGCCAACACGGTCCTTGAGCGTGTCCAGCACCACATCTACACCCTCATCAATGAAGCTGATGGGAGAGACCTGGATGCCGACGAACTTCTCACTGGGGTCAGGTGTCATGCGGCGGCTCCTTTATGGACGGCGATGAAACCCTTGATCCTGCGCATCGCTTCTTTGATCACGGGAAGCGGTTGCAGGTAGCTGATGCGGATGAAGTCGCTGTCGGGCTCGCCAAACATGTCGCCGGGGAAGACCATCACACCGGTCTCACGCAGCAGGGTCTCGCAGAAAGGTTTGGCCTTCATGCCCGTCGCGCTGATGTTGGTGTAGATGTAGAAGGCCCCGCCCGGTGCGCCGTAGGACAGCCCCGCATCGGTCAAGGCCCCCATCAGGTAGTCGCGCCGCTCGGCATAGGCTTTGAAGGTCGCCTGCATCTCGTCCTGGGGGCCGGTGAGGGCCGCGAGGGCGGCGTGTTGCGACACGGTGCAGGTGTTGATCGACAGGGTATGGCGCGGCTCGGTCAGCTTGTCGACGAAGTCCGCGGGCGCCGCCATGTAGCCCACGCGCCAGCCGGTCATGGCATAGGTCTTGGAAAACCCGTTGAGCGTGATCGTGCGCTCTTTCATGCCGGGTAGCGTGGCCAGCGACAGATGCTCATGGGGCGGATAGATCAGCGCGGCATAGATCTCATCCGCGATCACGAGGATATCGTGCTTGATCGCCAGATCGGCGATCTGGCGGATGACCTCGGGCGGTGTCACGGCGCCCGTGGGGTTATTGGGGGACACCAGCACGAACATGCGCGTCTTGGGGGTGATGCGCGCCTCAATCTCGGCGACATCTAGGGCGAAGTCGTCCTTCTGATACGTCGGGACCGGGATCGGCACGCCGCCGCACAGCTGCACGGCGGTGTCATAGGTGGTGAAGCGGGGTGAGGTGATCAGTACCTCATCCCCCGGCTGCACCAGCCCTAACATGCACAGCATGATGCTTTCCTGCACGCCTGCGGTGACGATGATCTCATCGGCGGTGTAATCCAGCCCGTATTCCGCCTTCAGGTTGTCGCAGATCGCTTGGCGCAATGGCGGCAGGCCAGTCGGCCCGGTGTAATGGTGCTGGTTGTCGTCGAGCGCGGCCTTGGCGGCCGCGACTACATGGGCGGGGGTGTGGAAATCCGGGTCACCGCGCCCGAGAGCGATGACATTGTCCAACCCGCTGGCGATCTCCAGCATCTTGGTGCGGAACGCACCGTCTTCTTCGACGATGCGCGGCGCGGTGCGTTGCAGCAAAACTGAGGTCATGTCAGTGCATCCTTTTGCCGTCAATGAACGTCATCTCGACCTTTTCAAGCGCGGTAAGGTCCTGGTCCGGCTTGCCATCGACAACGATCATGTCGGCGAGTTTCCCGGCCTCCAGCGTGCCGAGCGTGTCTCCGAACCCGTTCAGAGCCGCCGCCCGCGCCGTAATGGCGCGCAAGGCATCAAGGTTGTCGGGGCAGACGCCCACCTCCACCATGAACCCAAGTTCGGGCACGATGCTGTCATGCTCTACCGCCGGGCTGCCAGCGTCGGTGCCAAAGACAATCGGCACGCCCGCCTTGGCGGCGCGCACCAAACCATCGAAGCGTGACTTGTCGGCGACGGCCCTCGTACGCTCTTCAATCTTCCATTCCGGGATCCCGAAGGCGCGCGCGATCTCTTCGTTTGCCTGGATGACGAGGGCCGAGAATGTCGTGACGACGGGCAGCTTCTTGTCGAGTAATAGCTGGATGGTTTCATCGGTCATTGAACCGCCATGTTCTACGCAATCCACGCCAAACTCCGCCACCCGCGCGATGCAGTCGTTGTAGGTAGCATGGGCGGTGATCGGCAGACGGTTGCGGTGGGCCTCGTCGATGACGGCGTGCAGTTCGTCATCGGTGAATTCCAGCGTGTCATGGCAGGCCATAATCTTGATCAGATCGGCTCCGCCCTTGACCTGATCGCGCACGGCGCGGCGCATCTCATCGGCGCCGGAGGCTTCGCGGCACACCCAATAGGTATGCCCGCCAGTCTGGATGATACTTTCGCCCGACACCAGCAGGCGCGGCCCCGGAAAGATGCCCTGGGCCACGGCCTGCTTGGTGAACAGGTTGGCGTCATGAACGCCGAGGTCCCGAACCAGGGTGATACCCGCGCGGAGTGATTTCAGCATGTTGCCCGCCGCTTTGTAGGCGCGGATTTCGGGCGGGTCGAACATGGACTGCTGCGACAGCTCGTGGATCCCGTCCCACGACAGATGCGCGTGGCTGTTCATCATGCCCGGCATCAGGGTCTTGCCTTGGGTGTCCACGGTCTCAACGCCCGCTGGCGCATCGCCCCGCGCGCCCACGGCAGCGATCTTGCCGTCCTTGAGGTGTACGAACCCGTCCTCGATTACCTCATCCCCGACGCAGGTAATGACACGGCCAAGATACACGCAGTCTACGGCCTTTGCCTCGAACATCGGCTTGGTGATTTTCTGGTACTTCCAGGCGGCGGGTTCGGGCATCTCTCAGGCTCCTCAAATGGCGATGGTTCGGTCGGCGATGGGTGTCTTGGCTTGGAATGTGGAGGGGATATCGACCCCGTCTTCCGTCACGATCATGGTGTTGATGGTGCGATATCCATCCAGGCCCGGGCGATAGACTCCGGGCTCATTGGAGAAGACCATATGGGTCTGGATCCGTGTCGGATCGCCCGGGGCAAGCCATGGGGCCTCGTGCCCTTCCAGGCCCATGCCGTGGCCGATGCGGTGGCGTATGGTGTCGCCAAGGCCCGCGGCGCGCAGGGCGTCCAACGCGGCGTCATTGGCTTGTGTGCAAGTGGTGCGATCGGCAAGCGCTGCGACGGCGGCATCGTTGCAGGCTTGCATGGCGTGCATTATGCGACGTTGTTCGGCGCTGATCTCGCCCACGATAAAGGTCACACCGCTTTCCGCATGATACCCGCCCAGGCTGGCACCGATCCCCGCGATCAGCGTCTCGCCCGGTTGCGGGGTCCGCTCAAGCACCGCGCCGTGGGGCAGGGCTGCGCGCGGGCCGGAATGGACGGAGGCTGTGATGCCCATCGGCGTGCCCGCGAACGCGGCCTTGTGCTTGGCGAAAAGCGCGCCTTTCGCGTGGGTCATTGCATCGGCCATGAGGTCTGCTTCGGTGCCCCCGACAGCGATGATGTCGCTGGCGACGGCGTGGAGGCGGCTCAGGAAAAGATCAGCGAAGCGCGCGGCCTCAACGGTTAATGCGATCTCTTCCGGTTCCTTGATCGTGCGCGCCAGCATGGCGTGATCAGTCAGGTCAAGGCGTGTCAGCTTTTCACGCGCGCCGTCCAGCAGTGCCGCATCCAACGCATCGATGGCGATGCGTTTTTGCCCGATCTGATCCAGCATCCACAACACCGCCGGGACCTCTCCGGGGAATTCTTCATAGAACCGGAAGTCCGTCATGCCGGTGCCCTCGGCGTTCTCTCGCTCCAACCCTGGCAGCATCAGGATCAGGTCGCCATCGACCGGCAGCCAGACGCCCATCGGTCGCTCGTTCGCCGACAGAAAGAGCCCGGTCGCATAGGCCAGGTTAGGCGCGCGCAGCAGGAGTAACCCGTCGAGCCCCGCCGCCTGTGCCCGGGCGCGGAGCCTGCCGCGCGCGCGGGCGTGGAAGGCGGCGCCTAGCGGTTTCAAAGGGTGTCGCCAGTGTAGGGGCCGAGCGCGTCAAGCGAGGTCTTCAGGTTCAACTCTCGCCCCAGCGCCTGCATATCGGCCAGCACCACATCATCTATGGGTACGCCGTCCTCTGCCTTGGTGGCCGTCCGGCGCGCCTCCTGCTCGCCGGGGACAAGGATCTCGTCAAAGCCGGGGCGCAGGGCGCGGGTTTTGGCCATCTGTACGAATTCCCCCATGCGCGCGGCGTAGGCATCGGGCTCCATGAACCAAGAGATGTCGATGGCTTGGAAGTAATGGCTTACGTCCAGCTTGTTCGGATCCGAATAAGGCGTCAGCCCAAAGCCACCGCCCGACAGCACGCCGGTCAAGGCCTCCGTCATGAAGGCGAGGCCATAGCCCTTGTGCCCGCCGATCCCCAGAAGCGGGCCTTTCAACGCGGCGGCGGGATCATCCGTCTCGTGCCCCTCCGGCGTGATCGCCCAGTCGAGGGGCATCTTCTTCCCCTCGCGGATCAGCCAGTTCATCATGCCCTTGCCCGCCGTCGTGATCGCGATGTCGAGCACCGTTGGGAAGCCCTGATCAGACGGGGCTGCGATGGACCAGGGGTTGGTGCCGGTCACGCCTTCACGCCCGCCCCAAGGCGCCATTTCGGGGCCCGCGTTGGTGAAAGCAATGCCAATGCACCCGGCGTCCAACGCGCGGCAGGCATGGACGGCGCTGGAGCCATAGTGGGTGGAATTGCGCACGATGACGGTGCCGATCCCGCTTTCCTTGGCTTTCGTGATCGCCAGATCCATCGCCTTGGACGCGGCAACTGTGCCAATCCCGTTGTGGGCATCCACCAGCGCCAAGGCCGGGCTTTCCTTGATCACCGACCACCCGGCGCGCGGGTTCACCTCACCGTTGCCGATCCGCTCCTGATAGCGGCGCAGGCGCGCGACGCCTTGCCCTTGGCCGGGGTGAAACCGCAGTTCCGAAAAGATCAGCGCGTCCGCAAAAATGCCCGCGTCTTCCGTTGTCAGGCCAAGCGCTTCGAACCCTTCGGAGACGAACGCGCGCAGTTGCGCCCGGTCAACGTTGGTCATGGGAATGGCTTGGGTCATGCCTTGAGGCCCAAGATGTCTGCGATGTTCGTGCCCGGCGCCCCGAAGCAGCCCAATTGACCAGCGGGGGCCGTCATTACCACGGTCATGCCGGGGCCATATCCGGCGCGGGGGCCATCGGTTTGGCCGACGATCCCGATGCTCATCGCGCCACGCAGGTAGCCGTGGTTGTAGCGGCTGTCGGTGTCCTGGATGGCGACCACATCGCCCAGGCGGAGCTGGTCCAACCCGTGTTCCGCCAGCGCCGCGCGGTCCGTGGATTGGATGTGGAGCGAGCCGCCCTCGGACGTCAGGCCCGCCCCCGCCCCCACGAAATGCGGGGGGACCGTGGCGACGACGCCCATTTTCAGGACGTCCCCGTCGCTGTGCTTGGGGAGTGCGTCGAACAAAGCGGGCGACAGGGATTTGAACGCTACGTCCGGATGGTCGGGCACGGTCAAGCCAACGCCTTCGCTTTTCACCAGGATCTGGTCATCGACGGCAATTTTGCGGCGCGTTTCCATATCGAAATGCACGATTACTTGATCCGAGAACCGCCCGGATTTGCCCGTCACCACGCCCCGCGCGCCCTTGGCGGCGCCGGAACAGATCATCGCCTCGTTGCCGACGCAGGCAAAGACGTTGAGGCCTCGGTTCTTGTTGGCGTCGGGGTGCACGATAGACACCGAAGGGTGGATGCAGTCGCCCGCCCATCCAAACGCGCTGTCGCCCACGGTGACGTTGTAGACGATTCCGCCGAAGGTGGGCCACAGGAAGGCCTTGCCGTCGGCGTCCAGCCGGTAGGGCTCGGCGGGCAGGCCCGACAGGGAGGGGTTTGCGACCTGGCCCATGACCGAGACGGTGACGATATCGGCGGCGTTGGTTTGGATGCTCATGGATCAGGCTCCGAGATCGAGAAGTTGGGCGATGTTGGCGGCGGGATCGACGGTGAAGTCGATCTCTCCACCGCGCGCGGTCATCAGGGTCAGGATGCCGGGGCCGTGGCCCGTCATGACACTGTCGCCGTGGATGCACAGGCAGATCGAGACCGCATCCTTGCGATACGACCGGCCCCAATGGTGGTCGGCGTGGCGAATGGCGATCAGATCGCCGAGGCGCATCTGGTCTATGCCAAACTCTGCCATCAAGGCGCGGTCGCCCGACATCAGGTCCTGGTCGACGTATTCCGAGTTCAGCTCGGCCCCAGATCCCATGATCCGGATCGGTAATTCCATCGCGACTTTCACATGGAGGCGACCGCCGTTTTCCGTGATCCCCATGGCGTGGAACAGGCGCGGGCTCATCTTCTTGAGCGCGACACCGGGGTAATCGGTTAGCGCCAATCCCTGTCCCTTGGTCATCACCTGAATACGGTCGCCTGGCGCCATCATCTCATGGGCATCGGGGTCGAACTGCACCAGAATGCGGGCGTGTTCGCCCACCACAATCCCGCGCGCGCCTGCGGCCATACCGGAAGTCACCATCGCCTCATTCCCAATGCAATTGAGGTAATGGAGCGCATGGTGGCGGCCCGAATTGGCGTCGTCGTCGATGGACACGCCCGGCTCCACATGGTCGCCCGCCCACCCGAAAGCACGGTCACCACAGCGCACGTTGTAGGTGATGCCATACATGCCCGGCAGCACCGTCGCCGTGCCGTCGGGATGCGGAATATACTGGCCAGGACGCACCGCGGGCGTCGTGATCACGCCCGAGACGGCCATTTCGACCAAGGCAGCTTCATTGGTGTTCAAACTGGGCATTTCGCAGCGCGTCCTTTGCGGGCAGAGGCAGCTAGACCAAGGCAATGTTTTGGTTTGACTCCCGAGGGCTTCCTTGCCATCAGTATATTGTCGACATTGCGCTTGTCCAAATGGGATACACGAGCGAAATGGATAGTCAAGCACCCTGCGTAGACCCCGATGGTTTGCTGAAAACCGCGCCGGTCCGCACGCCCAATAGCGCGGAGAACGCCCATAGATGAGCTATGCTGGATTGATCGAAGTAACGGGGCGAGTGAACGATTTCCTCAATGCAGGCTCGGTCCTTTCGTGGGACGCGCGCACGATGATGCCCAAGGGCGGGGCAGAGACGCGGTCCAAGCAATTGGCAACTTTGGCGGTCGCCGCGCGCAATCTGCTCTGCTCCGATGAGATGAAGCGTGCGCTGGACGGGGCAAGCGCTGAGGTGGCTGGAAAGCCCGAGGACAGCCCGGAGGCCCGCATCGTGGCGCAGGTGCGTGGGGCGATTGAGTACCACGAAAAGATCCCCACGGATCTTCTGCACCGGAAGACGGAGCTTGGGGCTTCGGCCCATGAGATCTGGGCCGAGGCGCGCGAAAAGGCCGACTTCTCCATCTTTGCGCCGGCGCTGACGACGATGGTCGATATCAACCGCGAGATGGCGCAGGCCATCGGCTACACCGACCACCCCTATGATGCGCTGATGTACCGGTTTGAGCCGGGCACAACGACCGCGGGCCTTGCCACGCTATTTGCGCGTTTGCGCGAGGGGATGATCCCCCTGATCCGCGCGATCGGGGAGGCGGAAGAGCCCCGCTCGGACTTCCTCTATCGCGACTACCCGGTCGATGGCCAAATGGCCTTCGCGCTCGATATGGCCAAGAAGATCGGCTACGACACGGACCGCGGGCGGCTCGACACCACGGTGCATCCGTTCGAAGTGTCCTTCACCCGAAACGACGTGCGTATCACCACGCGGGTCAACAAGAACTACATGCCGATGTCGCTGTTCGGCGCCCTGCATGAGGCGGGCCATGCGATGTATGAGCAGGGCGTTGACCCGGCCTATACGCGCACGCCCTTGGCCACGGATCTTGTCAGCCTCTATGCCGTGGGTGGAGTCAGTTTCGGCGCCCATGAAAGCCAGTCGCGCCTGTGGGAAAACCACGTAGGCCGCTCGCGCGCGTTCTGGAACAATCATATGGACGACATTCGCGCGGCCTATCCCGGCGTGCTGGATGACGTGAGCGTGGAAGAGTTCTACCGCGCGATTAACCGCTCCAAGCCATCCTTTGTCCGGGTCGAAGCAGATGAGCTGACCTATGACTTCCACGTCATGGTGCGCTGCGAATTAGAGGCCAAGATGGTCGACGGCTCCCTCGACGTGGCGGATTTGCCCGAGGCGTGGAACGCCACGATGAAGGACTATCTGGGCGTCGACGTGCCCGATGACGGCAAGCAGGGTGTCCTGCAGGACGTCCACTGGTCATCGGGCCAGATCGGGACGTTCTGCAACTACACCATCGGCAACATCATGGCGGCGCAGTTGTTCGACACGGCCACGGGTGCGAACCCCTCGATCCAGACCGCGCTGGACGGCGGCGACTACACGCCCTTGCGGGAGTGGCTGACGGACAACGTCGCCCAACACGGGCGCCGCTTCTCGCGCGATGAACTGCTGGAAAAGGCGACGGGCCGCACGCTCGATCCCGAGCCCTATATCGCCTATCTCACCGAGAAATACTCCAGCGTTTATGCCCTGAACTGAAGCGGAGACGTCCATGACCACCCCCAACTCCGCACGCCTTGCCAAACGGGTCAAACTGTCTGACGGCGCATTGATCACCAAGATGCTCGATATCGCCGAGGGCCTGGACGACGTGATCAAACTGGGCCGGGGCGACCCGGACCTGGATACGCCGGATCACATCATCAAGGCGGGTCAAGAGGCCTTGGCCAACGGCGCGACGCATTACACGCACCCCCTTGGGATCCTTCCGTTGCGCGAGGCGATTGCCGATAACATCCGGGCCTATGGCGGGGCCGATTATGCCGCCGATGAGATCATGATCACCCCGGGCGGGCAGCAGGGCATGTTCATCATCGCGCTATCGCTGCTGAACCCCGGTGATGAGATCATCGTGCCCTGTCCGGGCTACAACCCCTACGGCCAAGCCGCCGAGATGACGGATTCCGTCGTCGTAAAGGTCCCCATGACGATGGAGACGAATTTCACGCTGACCGCCGAGATGGTGGAGGCGCATGTCACGCCACGCTCCAAAATCCTCGTGTTGATCAACCCCAACAACCCAACGGGCACCGTCACACCGCCCGACGAGGTCCGTCGCATCGCTGAGGTAGCTAAGAAGCACGACCTGATCGTGATCTCGGACGAGATCTATGCGCGCCTGACCTTCGGCAACAACACCGTTCTTCCCGTGGCCTCCTTGCCTGGGATGAAGGACCGGACGATCACGCTGAGCGGATTTTCCAAGGCTTACGCGATGACCGGCTGGCGCATCGGCTACCTGGCAGGTCCGCGCGACCTGATCATGCCGATGTCCGAGGTCAATCATGCCTTCGCCATTTCCACCGCCGCCGTGTCGCAACACGCCGCCCTGGCCGCGATGACCGGCAGCCAGGATTGCGTGGAGGAGATGCGCCAGACCTACGACGCCCGCCGCACAGCGATTTGCAAGGGCCTCGATGCCATGGGCATGGGCTATGCTGAGCCGCAGGGCGCCTTCTACGTTTATGCCAATGTGGCGTCCCTAGGGCTCGGGATCACCGCCGGCGCGTTTTGCGAACGTCTTTTGGCCGAGGGGCAGGTCATGATGTACCCCGGCACGATCTACGGCGATCACACCGATGACTTCGTGCGCATGTCGATGACGCAACCCGTGGACCGGATCGAGATCGCCATGCAACGCATGGCCGCTGTCGTCGAAAGCTTCCGCGCCGAGCACAAACAGCCCGCTGAATGAGGACCCTGACATGAGCGTGAAATCAGACAACCCGAACATCAAAAGCATCAAGCACATGGCCTTTGCGGTGAACGATGCCGAGAAAGCTCTGGGCGCCTATGCGCAGTTCCTGCATGTCCCCAAAGACACTGAAATCACGCACTTCAAGAAGTCCGGCAACAAGGTCGCGTTGTTCTATCTGGGCGGGATCGAATACCAGCTTTGCCAATCCACCGACCCGAACGGCCGCTTCGCGACGTGGATCAAGGAGCGCGGCGCCGAGGGGCTGCACCACATCTGCTACGAAGTCGATAACATCGACGACGCGCTGGCCCACGCGAAATCGCAGGGGGCAGAACTTAGGATCTGCCAGGCCTGCGGTGTTTACGGATCCCACGCCCATCCCGAAGGCTGGGTCGCCTTCCTCGACAATGACGCGGGCGGGATCGAGATCGAGTTCATGCAGGTCTACACGCCCGAGCAGCTGAAGGCCTGGGAAGACAGCGCGGCGGAGGCGGTATGAGCACCTTGGCAGGAGAAAGCGTTACCGTCGGCACCGCGACGGCAGCCCCGGGAGAGGCCGTGCGCGGCGCGATCCCGGCAGGCGATCTGGCAGGCGGCGTGAAGGTCGACATCCCAGTTGTGGTGATCAATGGGGCAGGGGCGGGGCCCACGTTCTGGGTCAACGCCGCGATCCACGGGGATGAGCCCGAGGGCCCGCTGGCCTGCGCGCTCGCCGCCAAGCAGATCGACCCCGCCAAGCTGCGCGGCGCCGTCGTCATGGTGCCTTGTGTCAACCCGCTGGCATTCTCTGCCGCTGAGCGGGGCAACCCGCTCGATACCTTCACCTACGACATGAACCGCATCTACCCGGGCAAGCCCGATGGCTATTTCAGTGACCGGGTCGCGGACGCCCATTGGCAGGCGATGAAGGATGCGGCCGATCTGGAGATCTCTATCCATTCCGGCGGTGCGCACAGTTTCCTCGACAAGGCGATCTTCGTGGATGAACGCCCTGAAAGCGTGGAGCTTGCCAAGGCCATGGGAGAGGGTTGGGGCTGTATCATGTCCAACTTCACCAAGGCCGGCAGCCCGATGGCCGCGATGAACAACGCAGGCAAAGTGGGCATCACCGTGGAACTTGGCGGGCGCAGCTACACCTCGCCTGAGCGGTTCCGCTATGTGGGGGAGGAGTTGGCGAAATCCATCCTCAACATCTGCTACCACTATGACATGCTCGACGGGCAGGCGACCTACCCGAGTGACGCCACCATCGGCCAGCAAGAGGCGCTTCTAGCTCCAGCCTCCGGCATCTTCCTGCCGGAACCAGAGGTCGATTTCCTGACGATGATGAAAAAGGGCACCAAGATTGCCCGCATTATCAACATCTTCGGGGATGAGGTTGGCGCGTTGCACGCGCCCGCCGATGGTATGTTTTTTGGCCTGCGCGCGTTGCCCAATGTGAACCGAGGCGACTGGTGCTGCTTCTTCAACAAGGTGGAGGGTCCCCGTGACTGAAGCAGGGGCCAGGGCATGAATCGCTTGCGTGACCTGGCGGGATATGGGGCCAATCCGCCCAATATTCGGTGGCCGAACGGCGCGGGCCTGGCCGTGAATTTCGTGCTGAATGTCGAAGAGGGCTCGGAATACTCCATCGGCGATGGCGATGGCCGGTCCGAGAGCGCGCTGAGCGAGGTGCGGGCCTCGCGCGTGCCCCAGGGCGCGCGGGATCTGGCCGCGGAATCGATGTATGAATATGGAAGCCGCGTTGGATTCTGGCGCATTCACGACCTCTTTCGCGCGCGAGACCTTCCCCTGACCATCTTCGCCAGCGCCCTTGCCCTGGAACGCACACCCGATGTCGCGGCGGCTATTGCCGCCACCGATTGGGACATCTGTGCCCACGGCTACCGCTGGGTAGAGCACTACCACCTGTCGCCCGAGGTGGAGGCGCAAGCCATCGCCATGGCCCATGAAAGCTTGTTGAAAACCACAGGCCGCGCGCCGCGCGGGTGGTATTGCCGCTACTCCGCCTCCACCGCCACGCGCGGGCTAATCGCGGCCCACGGTGGCTATGACTACGACAGTGACGCTTACAACGATGACCTGCCCTATTGGACCGACGTGGGCGGCGCGCCGCATCTCGTCGTGCCCTACACGATGGTCAACAATGACGCCAAATTCCTGTCAGGGGACGTGTTTTCTGCGCGCGATTTTTCCGACTACCTGATCGACGGGTTCGATGTGTTGCGCGCGGAAGCGCAGACCAAACCGCGGATGATGTCCATCGGGTTGCACAGCCGGATCATCGGCCATCCGGGCCGATTGGCGGGGCTGATCCGTTTCATGGACCATATCGCTCAGCACGCAGACATCTGGGTCTGCGGTCGCGATCAGATTGCTGACTTTTGGCGCAAGACGGTCCCGCCGGGGGCGGCCGGATGACAGGTCAGACCGTCGCGCTTCAGCCCCCTGACCCGGACGCCTTCGCGCCCTATGGTCATCTCGTGATGCCGCCAAGCGCGCCGGGAAAACGGCAGTTCTACAGCGATACGTTGCACCAGCGGCCCAATGCCAGCGCGCCGGTCCTGCACGTCAATCATGTCCTGCCGCAATCCATCCCTATTGAGGTCACCGGGATCGAGCGTCACCCCCACGCTGCGCAGTGCTTCTTTCCCATCGACGTCGCGCGGTACGTGGTCGTGGTGATGCCTTCTGACGACAGAGGCGCGCCGCGCCCGGAGCAGGCACTGGCCTTCCTGATGCCCGGCACGATGGGTGTGATCTTCAACCCCGGCGTCTGGCACCTGGGGGCCACGGTGCTGGACCGCCCGGGCCACTTCACCGTGCTGATGTGGCGTGGGGGGCCTTTGCAAGATGACGAATTCCGAACAATTGCGCCGCTGACCCTGATCAATCCCACTTGAGCCTGCTTCCTCCCATGCAGCCTGAAAGAACCCCCGCCATGACCACACGCCAGATTTCTTCGTTCCTCTGCGCCCAGGGCTCCCGCCCGACAGGCCTGTCGGGACCCTTGGCGCAAGGCCCGGCATGACAGGCGCGCCAATCCTCGTCACCGGGGCAGGCGGGTTCGTCTGTTCCGAAATCGCCTTGGCCCTGCAAAGGTCCGGGTGCGATGTTGTGGCGACGGACAAGGCCTTTGATGCCGCCACGTCCGAGCGTTTGGCCGCGATGAAGCGGATCGAAGGGGATTTGCTCGACGTCCTTCCACGCGCGCCGGGGCCGTTTTCAGCCGTGATCCACGGCGCAGCGATCACGGCTTCTCCGGAAAGGCTCGGGATTTCGCAAGCGGCGCACATACGGCGAAACATGGATCTGCTGACCGCCACGCTCGATCATGCCCGCAAGGCCGGGGCGACGCGTTTCCTGTTCATCAGCTCGATGGGGGTGTTCGAGCCGGTCGATACGCCCGTGAAGGATGGCACGTTCACAGAAGCCACAATACCCACCGCCAATTGCACCTACTGCGCCGCGAAGCACGCGGGTGAATTGCTTACGACGGCTGCGGCGGAAGACGGCTTTGCCACGCAATCCTTGCGCCTCGGCAACATCTTCGGGCCCTATGAGGCGGTGCGGGAGACAAGGCAGTTCCTTTGCCTTGTGTCGCGCATGATTGCCGAGGCACGCGCGAGCCGGGTGATCACCGTCCAAACGCCCGTCGCGATGCGCGAATGGGCCTGGTTGCCGGATCTGGCGGACGCGATTGCCGAACTTGTTACCTCCGCCTCGTGGGACGGCCCCTCGGTCCTGCACGCCGGATCGCCGCCCGTAACAAGCGACCTTTCCCTTGCCCGTGCCGTGGCTGATCGTTTGCCCGGCACCACGCTTCGCCTTGCCTCGCCGCCCCAGACGTCGACCCGCCCGCCCATGGCGAGCGATCATCCTGCCCTTGCCCATGTCCAATGGACGGCGATGGACAAAGCGCTCGACACGCTGATCGCGGCGGAGGTCGCCTTGTGACCGCGCTGCGCTTGATCATCGTGGGTCTCGGCGCGCGGGCGCAGACCTGGTTGAAGGTGGTGCAAGCCAACCCGGATCTTCAGATCGTGGCGCTGTGCGACCCTGATCCTGCTGCCCGTGCCCGTGCGGCGAGCGCCTTCCCCGATCTGCCCATCGGCGCAGATGTCGCCGAGATCATCGACACGGACGCAGATGCGGTTCTGCTCGCCACACCTCCGGGCAGGCGCGAGGCGCAGATCAAGGCGGCGTGCAAAGCGGGCCTTGCGATCCTTGCCGAGAAACCGCTGTCCGATTGCGTCGCGACGGCGGCGCGGTTAGTGAGATTGGCCGAGGATGCAGGCGTGCATTTGATCGTCGGGCTCAACTTCCGTTACCTCGCCGTGACGCAGGAAATGAAGCGCTTGCTGACAAATGGCGCCATTGGCACGCCCGAGTTCGGCCGCTTCATCTACGAGCGGTGGCGCGATGGCACTCAGGACTGGCTGAACTCTTACCCGCTGACGATGGACCACCCGATGTTGTGGGAGCAGTCGATCCACCACTTCGATCTGATGCGGTACGTCTACGATGCAGAGCCTGCGTCCATCCAAGCTCATACCTTCAACCCCTCTTGGACGATGTACCAAGGGGACACGAACGTCTCCGCCCTGATCGCCTTCAAGGGCGGGATGAGCGTCGTCTATCAGGGCACCTGGCAGGCGGGTCACGAGCCGATGAACTTCAAATGGCGCACCGATGGCTCCGAAGGAATCGTCGAGCAGCGTGCCATGTTCGGGGATCTGGCCTGGGCCAAGCGGAGGGCGCCTGAACTGACGCCCGTCCATTTGCCGCCACACGAGGCATGGATCACCGACGCCGAAGCGCTTTTGCGCAGCTTTGTCGATACCCTGCGCGGCACTGCACCGCCGGAATGCACCGGCCGCGACCACCTGCAATCGCTGTTCATGTTGGAGGCCTGCATCCGCGCCTCTGACCGCCGCGCGACCGTCGAGATCGACGAGATCCGCGCGTTTGCAAACCCAAAGGAGACCCCATGATCAATGTCGGCATCATCGGCGCCAGTTTCGCACGCGACGCGTATCTACCTGCTTTTGCGCACATAAACGATGCGGAGGTCGTGGCATTGGCGTCAAGCCGCATGGAAAGCGCACAGGCCGCAGCCGCGCCCTACGGCATCAAGGCGGTCTATGACGACTGGGAAGAAATGCTGGACGCGCATCGATTGGATCTGGTGTGCATTGCGACGCCCACGATCATGCACGCACCCATGACGCTCGCGGCGCTCGGCAAGGGCGCGCCTGTGCTGTGCGAAAAGCCCACGGCGATGAATGCGGGAGAGGCGCGGCAGATGCTGGACGCGGCGCGCAAGGCGGACCGGCTGCACATGATTGACCATGAGTTGCGCTTCAACCCCACCCGCGTGCGCATTGCGGAGCTGATCCACGGCGGCGATCTGGGCGAGATCCGCCATGTGAACATCACCAACATCGGCGCGTCCTGGGCCAACCCCGCCTCGCGTCCCAAGGGCGATTGGTGGTCGGACGCCGCAATGGGGGGCGGGCGGATGGGGGCCAACGGCAGCCATCAGGTTGATATGCTCCGCTGGTGGTTGGGGGAGCCTGCTTCGGTCATCGGGCAGGCCCTGACCATCGTCCCGGATCGGGTCTGCAAACACACTGGAGAGCTGTGGACGGCAACCTCCGATGACCTGTCGCATATGACGCTGGAAATGCAATCCGGCGCGCTCGCACAGGTCTTCATGAGCGGAGTGGCGGCGGCCAACATGGGGAATGAGACGCAGGTTTTCGGCACCAAAGGGACGATCACGCTGAGTAATGCGGACGAGAAGCTGTACTTCGCAAAGGCTGGTGAAAGTTTCAATGATATCAGCGTCGAAGACCCCAACGCCGCCTTGCCCGGCCTGAACAAGGGCATCTGGAACGTTTCAGTCCTGGCCGCCTTGCAAGAGCTTTGCGCGGCAATCAAGGAAGATCGTGAACTACAAAGGGGTGCCAGCTTCGTTGACGGGTTGCGCAATCAGATGGTGGTGGATGCGGTGTTCGCGTCGACCAAAAGCCGTCGGTGGGAAGACCTTGATATGACGGACGCGGTTTGATGGTGCCCTTGTCCCGACAACGAGTCCTGATCACCGGCGCGGCGCAAGGGTTGGGGGCGGCCACCGCGAGGGTTTTAGCCGCCCAGGGCGCCGAGTTGATCCTGATGGACCGGGTTCGGTCTGACACGTCCGATATTGGGACCCTTGTTGAGGTGGACCTGTCCGATGCAGATGCCACGACCGAGGCCATTGCGCAGCTCAACGGCCCCATCGACACGCTGATCCATAACGCCGCGATCCTGCGGCCCGAGCCGTTGGAGGCTGTCAGCCTGAAGACGTTCCAGGAGACGATGGACGTGGGTATCCAGGCCGCGTTCCAGCTGTCGCAAGCCGTCTGGCCCAAGATGAAACAGACCGGCGGCGCGCTGATTTTCGTGTCGTCGCAATCGGGTATCAAGGGCTTCGTGGACGAGACCGCCTATTGCGCCGCCAAGCATGCGCTGGAAGGGTTCTCCAAGTGCCTCGCCCTGGAAGGGGAGGCCCATGGCATCATCAGCTGCACCATCACGCCCGGCAAGGCGATGCACACCCCGATGTCGGAGGCGAACTATCCACCGGAATTGAAAGCGGAATGGATCGACCCAACGCGCCTTGCCCCCGCGTTTGCCCATATCGCCAGCACCCGCGACCCCGCGTTCTCCGGGCAGCGCCTGAACGCCTGGGACCTGTCGCAGGAATATCCATTATGAAGGACGTCTATGCCTATATCGACGTCCACGCCGACGACTTTGTTGCCGATCTGCAAGCCTTCGTGCAGCAACCCTCGGTGTTCGCGCAGGGTATCGGCTTGTGCGAGTGTGGCACTCGGATCCGCGATATGATCCACCGTGACGGGCTTCCGACGGAACTCCATGAGCCCGAAAATGGCCCGCCGGTTGTGAATGGCGCCTCCGCCGAGGGCGCGATGCTGAAGCACGTCTGGATCCCCTGCGTTCCGACCGGCTTCGCCAACCCCGGCTGCAACCTTCATGCGCCGGACGAGAACATCCACGTCGACAAACACGCCGCCGCCATCACGGACCACTTTGGCCGCTCATAAGGAGCCCGACATGACCGTCAACATCGCCTTTGACACCTACCACACCTATGACGCGATGACCGCGCATCTTCACGCGTTGGCGGAGGCCTATCCGAAGCTCTGCACGCTGACCTCCATCGCCAAATCCCATCAGGGTCGCGATGTCTGGTTCATGACGATCACCAACCCGGATACTGGCCCGGCCCTCGAAAAACCCGGCTTCTACATCGACGCGCAGATCCATGCGGAGGAACATGCGACCAGCGCCACCGCGCTATATGCCTGCGCCTACCTCCTGAACAACTACGGGCGCGATGAGGAAGTCACGCGCCTCGTGGACCAGATGGTCTTCTACATCATTCCCCGCATTAACCCCGACGGCGCCGAGAATGCGATGACCGCGCCCTATCATCCTTGGTGCGGTAACGGGCGGTTCCTTCCCGGGGAAGACCGGATCGAAGGCCTGATCCCGCAGGACATCACCGGCGATGGCTACATCGTGCAGATGCGCGTGCCCGATACCAAGGGCGAGTGGAAGTGCGATGATGAGAACCCGGATATCATGGTGCAGCGTGAACCGGGGGAGGAGGGCGGTACCTACTACCGCCTTTATCCCGAGGGGATGATCCGCAACTACGACGGCGTGCATGTCAATATCGAGATGCAGGAAGACGGCAACATGAACCGCAACTTCCCCACCAACTGGACACCGCAGGAATACGGCGCAGGGGAATATCCGTTCTCGGAACCCGAAACGGCAGGGATGCGCGATGTGATCCTGTCCCATCCCAATATCACCGGCATGTGCGCCTATCACACCCATGGCGGTATCATCCTGCGCCCGTCGATGCTGCAACCCGATAGCGAGATGAGCCCGCCGGACCTGTCGCTTTACAAGGCGCTGGGCGAGGTTGGGGAGCGGCTAACAGGCTACCCCACGATCTCGGTCTATGAGGAGTTCACGCCCGACAAGTCCAAGGCGCGCCACGGGACGCTGACCGACTGGACCTATGAAGAGATGGGGATCATCTCTTTCGGGACGGAGTTGTGGGATCTGGAGCGGACCGCCGGCGTGCCGAAAGAAGGGTATTACAACCTCGGGCCGCGCGACGCGGCTACGCAACGGTTGGTCCACACTTGGGTGGTGGAGAACGTGGGAGATCACGGGTTCCGCCCCTGGACCGCGTTTGACCATCCGCAGCTTGGACCCGTAGAAGTTGGCGGCATGGTCTACATCTGGAGTTACCGGAATCCGCCCGGAAATCTTCTAGAAGAAATCTGCCACAACAACGTGCTGTTCAACCTCAAACACGCCGCCGCCGCACCGCGGGTGCTGGTGGATGAGGTATCGGTCGAGGGCTTGGGCGGCGATCTGCACAAGGTCACGGCAGTGGTTTCAAACCACGGATACCTGCCGACAAACCTTTCGGATGTCGCGATCCAGAACAAGGTGGCCAAGCCGGTGACGGTGGCGTTGGACTGCGTAAACGCTGACCTGGTGATGAACCCGGGCCACGTCGCGCTGAGCAACCTCGCTGGGCGCAACGAGCGGCGCTACGCCTATTCCAACTGGGGCCAGCAGTGGTCGCCGGTGACGAAGAAGATCGAATGGCTGGTCAAGGCCTCCGGCCCCGGCGCACAGGTGACGGTCACGGCAGCGTCCGAGAAGGGCGGCACGCATCGCACGACGGCGACGCTCGGCGGTTAACGCCACCCGCCTTTCCAGTGAGCCAACCGAGCCACTCCATTGCGATCAAGGCCGCAGCCAACGCCCCGCGCTTCAGAGCGACGTCACCGCCAACGACATCGGGCAGATGACAGCCAACACGGCCTTGGCCTCGTCAGGTGACAGGCCGAACACGCTTGTCAATGCGCCCTCGATCTTGTCAGTCGCCCAACCCATCGCATCCGAGGCGATCTTGGCCCATGCCTTGGGGTCCGTGAACAGCTGTTTGAGGAACGCGAAAACCTTGTCGAACAGCAGTTTGGCCAAATGCGTCAGATCCTGGAACTTCAGATCCAGCTCGAACTTGGGCAGGTTGTAGACCTTGCCTGCCAGCTTGAAGCCCATGGTGACGCTGGCCCCGATGGAGGTCTTGTTGGCCCAGATCTCCACCTGTCCGGCCACGCCGGTCTCGATCTTCAACTTGCCGAGGGAGCCGAAATCGAGCGTTCCGATCCCGACCTCCAACGCGGCCAGCAGATCAATACCAGAATGGACATCAATCGTGCCCGCAATGCGCCCCGATATGCCGGGGATCAAAGAGCCGCTGATATCAACCTGGGCGCCGCCCTTGTTGATCGACAAAAAGCTCGACCGTTTGATCCCGAGGATCGACATGTCGCCGTCCACCAGCACGTGGGGGCTTTGTTCTGCCTCGGTGGGCTTCGAAGGCTGCTCGAACGTGGCCAACGAAAAGCGCGGCCCGCTTTTTCCGTCCGCACTGGTCAGCGCGAAGATGTAATTGTCTTCCGAGATCTTGCCCAAAAGGATCCTGCCGATCTCGGTGTTGACCACGAGGCCCTTGTCGGTAAGCACCACAATCTCGGCCGAGACCTTGAGGAACAGCACAGACAACTGGCCGCTGACCTTCACGCCTTCCGGATAGTTCAACCCGGCGATGCTTGCCCCGCCCGGCGGCGAAACGTACAATTGCGCCTCTTTGCCGACGGTGACTGTGCCATCGCTTTTCTTGATCTGCCAATGGGTTACGGTGGGGTTCGACGGGGTGCCGCCGCGTTGGGTGATGTACCAATGACTCAGGGCGTCGGTGTTCTTGCGATCAACCGTCAGCTGCATGCCTTCGCTTGTGGTCGGGAAGCCCGCCACGTTGCCCGCTTTGTCAAACACCTTTGAGATGACCTTGCCGTCGAAGCTGTTCAACGCCGCGATGAAGTCAGCGGTGTCGGCCGCGGGCACATCAAAGTTGGAGTCCGGATACCCGCGGATTGCAATCGAGTCCATGATGGAGCGGATCTCGCTCGGGATGTCGGCGGACACGTCCTCGGGCAGCATATGCACGATCACATCGTCGACGCTGAGATCGCTGAGCGATGCGGCCAGCAAGCTGTTGGAGGGGTTGGTTGTATCCAGCATGATCGCCACAGAGCTGTCGAACGCGCCGTCCACCTCAAGCGAGGCGGCGAAGCCGAAGGCCGGGATCGCTTCCCACGTGATGCCGATGGCCAGACCCAGCTGGCCGACCTGAACCGGCCCGAATTGCAGCGGCGTCGTCGTGTCCATCGACCCGGCGACAAGGATGCCGTTCTCTACCACTTGCAGCACGACCTCGAACTCGGCCTCATGGGTATCGATCAGGGTCTTCAGCTTGGCGTCGAGCGCAAACGTAAAGCCGTTTGAGCCGCCGACCCCGATGGTCATCATGCCCTGGATTGCGGTGTTTTCGTACCCAAGCTTGCCCGCATAGGTCCGGTCCGCAACGTTATCCACCGGCGACAGATAGGTCTCTAGCGCGACGCCCAACTGCAACCCTTCAGTCTTTTGATACGCCAGCATCGCCTGAAGGATTGTCGCCTCGGGGATCTGCAGAACATCGATAAGCGCCTTGAGGATCTTGTTCTCGCGGGTGAATTTTGTTGTCGTGTAAAGGTAGAAGCCCGGCTGGATGCCTTTGGAAATCACCGGCAGCTTGATGTTCGGCGCGTCCTTGAACTCATCGCCGAAGGTCTTGGCGGCGGGAAAGCTGAACGAGGTGTCGGTGATAGTCGACACGGCCAGCGTGAAGTCCTGGAACGGGAACCACTCGGCGAAGTCCGCGACCGTCTGGGCGACCCCGCCGTCCAGCTTGGACACGTCAGCCACCGAGACATTCAGGCCAGCCGCAAAGCCCCAGCCCTGGGCGCCTTTTTGCACCACAAACACGAGGGTCGAGATTTCCTCGATCGTGGTTCCAAGGCCAAAGCGGTAGTCTGCGCCGGACTTGTCGATCAGCACGTAGCTGTCGGTGAAGTTCAGATCAAACCCGTCCGGCGCCATCAGCTGCGTGTGGGTCAGCCCGTTGACGATCTGGCTCAATTTGATCTCGGGCAGGGTGCCCATCACCTTGAAATCACCCGGTGTTGCCAGCTCAGCGCTCAGAAGCACCGGACCGATCTGCGCCTCGGCCGAGAACGATCCGCTGGCCGTGCCGCCCGCTGCTTTCGACGCCAGGACCGAGACGTTCTTGAACTCGATATCGGTCGGACCCAGGTCGATCTTCCAGGTGTTGGGCTCCTGCGCCATGGTCAGGCTGAAGCTGTACAGCTTGCCCGGCTGGATCGTGAGGATCATGCTGTCGATGGTCAGATCGCTGGGGGGCGTGATCCCCGGCAGATAGGTCCCGACAAGATTGTTGATCGGCAGGTTCACCTTGTCGTCAAGGCTCGCCACCACGGACACCTGGGCGTCCTCGCGCCGCGCTTCCAACGCAATCGGCACACCGGCCACCTTCACCAACCCGTCGCCCACAAGCGTCAGTTTAGGCCCGTCAAAGGGCGTGGTGACCGTGAGCGAGACCGACATGCTTTCGGCCACAAACAGGTTCTCGTCGAACAGCACCCAATGCATGTTCGGCATCCCGACCGAAACGGAGGCCCGCAGCACAGTGGGCAACTTGTTCTTGGTGCCCACGAGCATCGAGGCTTTGATGATCTGCAGGTCCGAGAACGGATTGCCGGCGCTTGAGGGGCCGACATCTGCGAACACCTTGGTGACCGTCCCGCTGACGTCGGTGGCCCCAAAAAAATCGGCCAGTTGTGCGAAACTGGGCAGGGTCGGGGGCGTCATCGTCAGCCCGATCGCGGCCTCTCCGGTACCTACGGGCATGTCGGCGACAACGTTAACAGTGCGGCCCAGTTTCGGCAGAGCGACCGAGCCTGTCAGCGCGACCATCGGCTGATAGGTCGGGTTGCCCGCCAGCCACTTCTTGGTCGCGGGGCTGTAGATATGCAGCGCATCGACGGCAAAGGTGGCCGTCGTCCCCAGTTTCAAGGACTTGCCGATATCCACCCACAGATCGATCCCCGGCGCAGGCGTGCCGCTGGCCCAGGGCACCTCTCCGTCGCCGAGGGCAGGGGATTTGGCATCATCGGCGGGCAGGGTGATGGTGCCCGACATCGGAATACCGCCAAGCTGGTCGACCACATCCTGCACGATACCGAAGACCGCGTTCACGGTGACCTCGCCGCGGAAATTGATCCCGGCGATCAGCGACGTATCCCCAGTCGTGGGTTTGGCCGAGGCCACCACGAAGGCGCCCTTGTTGACCGCAAGGTAGTCGAGAAGCGATTTCTGTGTCTCTCCGATCAGCTTTTCAGTGAAGACCGTGGGCAGCGACTTGAAGCTGTCCGAGAACACCCAATCCTTCGTCGCGGTGGCGTCAAAGCTGAATACCAGCAGCACCTGCGTCACGGTCGGCAGGCTGACGGTCAGGGTGACCGGATAGGTCCCAAGTACGAAGGCTGCCGTGCCGGTTATCACAACGTCCGCGGCCCCCGCAGCATTGCCCGCCGCCCCGCTGATCACGATGTCCTTGCCGCTAAAGGAGCCCTTCATGAGCGTCGCGACATCGCCCGCAGGGTCCAGCGCCTGCAACGTGGTGGCATCAATGGTGATCTTGCCGCCGCTCACAGTTCCATCGGCGGCAAGTCCAAGGCGGTCCCTTACGGTCTGAATATCCATGTCACTCTCGTTTCGGCTGGCCTGCGGAGCAGGGGGAATGGGGAAGTCTGATCAATACCCAATCACTGGGTCGTTTCTGTTTCGTCCGGCGCGATACTGCCTTTGTCGAACATGGCGATTTCGAAACGGGTGTAGTCTCTCATGTTGTAAATCTCGGTCCAGACTGCGAGGTAAAAGAAGTCGAGCATCTGTTCGAAATCCTTGAAGAAATAGAGCCCCAGGTTGGCGTCGATGAAGGTAAAGCGCTTCGGCAGAAGCTTGTTCACAGTTAGGTCCGGCCGGTACTCAAAACCGACCACATGTCCGCCTTTCCCTGGCTTGAAGAAACTGAGCATGAAATAGGCGGGACCCTCTGCCGCAGCTTCCTTGATGTTGCGAATGGAATCCTCCAGCGCCACCAAAGAACTCTTGATGACGCCGTAGCCTGTCGCTGGCATCCGAAATTTCCGCAGTCTGATGGCCTTCAATTGCTCTACGAGTTCGGCCTTCGTGGGCTTAGTCGTGTCATCCGCTGTTTCCAGTTTGTCGGACAGCTCGCCAACCGCCAGATTGTCCGCTTTTAGTGCGGCGACGTATTGTGCCTGCAACGTGATGTATTTCTCTGGAACAGTATCAGGATCTTCCTTTTGCTGGACCGCTCTGAAGGCATCTGTGAAAGCCTTAACATCGGTTTTGGACGTGCGGCAGCAGTCGACGTAGTCACGGGTCAGGGCAAAACAGACCCCCGAGGAATCGACTCTTTTCAGCGCGTTTGAAGCGCCTTGATCAATCCAAAGAAACTGAAATCCCTTAAATTTGGACCACGCCTGCTTCTTCCACTTCTCTTCCTTCGTCGGTTCATCATCACACACGGCCGCTATCCTTTCGTGTCGTTTTTCTGGGTCACCCCAAAGGAGAATCCGCAAGTGCCGACCGGGCACCCTGCGTTGCGGCTTGGCTGAGGCCGGACAGAATGGTGGGTGAGCTCAGTTCGGATTTCACCGCGCCCATGATCTGCGCGATGATGTCGGGCGTATTGAGGATTTCATTGATGAACGCGGTGAAGTTGGAATTCAGCCCCAACGTGATCTTCACATTCTGGGTTGTCGCCGGAACGTTCAGATCAAGGCTCTTGAAATCCACCACGACACCCGAGGCCTGACCGTTGCTGGATGTGGCGTCAAATGCGCCTTTGATCGTCAGGTCGGCCACGGTCACTTTGAACGTCCCGTCCAGCTTGGTGCCAGCGCCACTGGCCTTAAAGTTGCCCTCCAGGGTCAGCTGCGACGGCACCCCGGGGGGTGGGGCTTCGGTGTTGGGGTGCTCGGCGGTGAACGCGACCCGACTGCCGCTTACCGAGATCTCCGGCGCGCCGCCGGACTTGGCCACCTGGATGCTCGACAGGCCGGTGATCACCACGTTGCTCAACGACATGTCGAAGGGAATACCCGCGACCGGTTGTGATCCCAGCGAGATGTTGCCCGCTGCCAGCGGCTCCAGCTTGGGCGAGGTCGATTGCCCCAGAAGCTTGGACAGATAGAAGTTGCTGCTGGGCGTCGTGAGGAACACGATGAGCAGTTTGACGACGGGATCTTCAGCCATGGGGTTCTCCTACGAGACGTTGTTTTTGATGATGGAGCGGCCCAGGTTTGTGGCCGCCTGCGAGATCTGCGGCAGGACATGGGTCAGCTCGGCGTTGATCTGTTTGAGGATCTCGGACTTCACGTCGTCGCCGTTGAGGATCTTGTTGATCAGCTCCAGGAAGAAGCCGTTGGTCTGCATCTTGGCGACGATGGTCATATCCGACAGATCCGCCAGCACCACGCTCATGGCGACAACCTTCACGTCCAGCTCCTCGGTGGTGTTGCCTTCGGCGTCGGCGGTAACCTTCAGCGTTGCGGCAGTGATCTTGACCGTCAGATCCGCGTCCAACTGAACGCCGCCCCCATTGGCGCTGAATTTGGCCGTAACCTGCGTGGTGGCGGGGATCGTGCAGCAATCCAGCTTGGGCGGCGGCTGGAGCGCCGCAAGGTTGGCATCCACGCTGATCGAGCCGGGGGCAAATACGGTGGTCTTCGCTGGCGCCACGAGGTTGGACAGGCCCTCCACCTTGACGTTGGTCAACTGCGCCTTGGAAAAGGTGATGCCCTCGACCGTCAGATCGCCAAGGCTGATCTGATCCGCGGTATAAGGATCGATCTTGGGGTTGCTCATGCTGCACAGGGTGCGCGGCAGGAACCAGCTGCTGGTCGGCGTGTTCATCGCATAGAACACCCGGTCAAACAGGTAGAGGTCGACCTGGGTTTGCCCGCCCTCGTTGATGGTGGGCGGCAGGGTGCCGTCCACCTTGCCCAGAAGATCGTCCATCACAACTTGCAATTGCTGCGTGATCAGATGTGACACCGCATTGATATTGTTGGCCGAATTCAACTGGGCCTGAATGTTGTCAAAGATCGCCCTGGACGCATCAGGGGAGGTAAGCGCGGAGGTGGCCAGGTCTTTCCAGGCGCCTTTCAGCCACTTGGAAACCTTGCCGCCGATGGTCAGATCCTTGATATCCAGAACAGGAGAGGTGTTTTCCTTTGCGCCGGAAATCGTCAGGTCGGACAATCTCACCGACAGCATCCGCTTGCCGTTGACCTTGGACACAGAGACCGTTGCGTCGGTGACGATCTGCGCGTTCGAGATATCAAGATCCACGGTGCCGTCACCGTTGATGTCTACCGATGCCGTGCCGGAACAAGTGCTCTGGCCCGCCGGGGCCAGGCACAGCTTCTGGGCCATGGAATAGGGCGCGACAACCGACAGGGACGGAATGCCCGTGCCGCCGTTGGTGCTGTTCCAGAAACCGAAGTCCAGGGCGATCTTGAAGGTCGCGCTGTCCGCCGTCTGGCCGGTCTGGGTGACAGAGCGGACGTAGACATTGCTCAACCCGTTGATCCTCACCTTCTCACCCGGGATGTTGCCAAGCGTCAGGACTGGATAGGGTGTGCTGGGATCTGGGATCGCAATCTCGTGGTTGGGGTTAGGCGGTTTGTACAGCAGCAGCCAGTTGGACGAGAACGCCTGGGTGATCGTCCCCCCGGTAGAGCCGGTGATCGGGCCCACGGTGATCGTGTCTTCCTCCAGTGGCAGCAACTTGCCTTGCGAGTTGTCGCCTTTGATGTTGGCAAGATTTGTGGGCAGGAACAGTTTGCTGCCGGGCTTATTCGCCGATTCCATCGCCGTGTTCATAATGAAAAGCAAAAGCGCCATGGTGCGTTCCTTCTAGAATTCGCGGTCGACGATATACATCGCCAGATCAGAGAGGATGTCGTGGGCGGGCGAGCGGGGGAACGGCTCCAGATAATCCAGCGCCTCAAGCGCGCTTTCGCGCGCCATCGCGTAGCTGCGTGGGATCGCGTCGGTCTCGCGCACGGCATCCAAGGCTTGCGAAATGTCCAACTCGTCGCTGTCGCCATGTATGTGTTTTGTGACCACGTGGTCCGGGCCAAGGGCGTCCATCGCGAAGATGATGGGTAGCGTCAGGCGTCGCATCTCCAGGTCGATGCCCGCGCGTTTCCCCGCGGCCTCATCGGACTGCATGAAGTCCAGTATGTCGTCCATCACCTGAAACGCCCGCCCAATCCGGCGCCCGTAAAACCCCAGGCGGCGCGCGTCCGAGGATCGGCCATCGACCAGCGCGATGCCGGTCTCGCACGCCAGGCCGAACATGATCGCGGTCTTGCGCTCGATCACGCTGAAGTAGCGTTTGATCAGCGTCTCGGTGTCCCAATGGGGCTCGGTCGCGATCTCGTCCAACTCGCCGGTGCAGATGTTGAATGCCGCGTCCAGGACGGAGCCGACCAGATGCATTTCATGCTCGGTCTCGATGGCGCTGAGGAAATTTCGGATCGCTTGAAGGAACTGCAAATCGCCCACCAGGATCGCCGCATTGGTGCCGCGTGATGCATTCACCGATTGCAGCCCGCGCCGCAACAAGGCGTCATCAATGATGTCGTCATGGATCAGCGAGGCCACATGCAGCATCTCTAGGGAAACCGAAGCCTTGATCACCTTGTCACTGCAAGGGGCGTCGGGCGCGATCAGCTTGGCTGACAGCATCAGAAGATGCGGGCGGATCTTCTTGCCGCGCTGGTAGATGCCAAGCTCGGTCTCGGTCAGGTAGCGGGCTTGCGGTCTGAGCGCTTCCTCCAGGAAATGCTGGAACCGCGGCACCTCTCCGCTCAGAAGGGTCGTGGTTGCCGTTTCGATCGGATTGGCCTGCCGGCCCCCCTCAAAAAACGGCGTGCCGCGACCGATATCCTCGATTTCATAGACGTCAGACATGGGTGTCCGCGCCTAGCGGTCTTCGCCAAGGGCCGTTGTGGCACTTTCTTCGATCAGGCGACGCAGCCCGGCGCGGATGCCTTCCTGCATCATGCGACGGACAAAATACATGTCACGCAGGCGCTCGCGGATGACATCGGCGGTCTCACCGTGCCAACGGCTGTCGTCCAGATCGACCAGGAACGCGGGTAGCGTGACATCGGCTTTGAGTGCGCCCCGGCTGTCATAAGACAGCCGCGCGGTGACGCCGTCCAGGATTGCGCTGCAGGCGCCCGACCACAGGGCTTCGGGATGGGCGTTTTCGCGTTCGAACTTCTCCCGCGTCATCAGGTAAAGCACTTTGCGCACATGGGCGCGGTCCTCTTCATCCAGCACCGGCCAGTTGCGCTCCCGCGCTTCCGCCGCCGCCGCGCCGCCGCCTTGGGCCAGGCCCTGTCCGATGGCGTTTGCCAGCTGAGCGGACGAGGCTTCGGGTGGCTTTGTGCCGGTCTGGACCTTCGTGTGAATGCCCGTCGCATTCAATTCGTTGACTTCAGACTTGTCATTGCCGGTGGCCCCCACCGCGTTGCCAAACGTCAGCGCCGCCAGAGCGGCCTTGGTGAAAGGGCTGTCCGGATCGGGTTCGAAGTTTTCGTCCGTGGGGTCGCCCTCTTCGAGGATCGCCCCCAGCGTGACGTTGATCTGCTGAACGAACGCGTTGCCGTTGTAGGTCACATTCGACACGCCATTGTTGTACTTGGCCTCGGACGAGTTCACCACGGTGTCGTTCTTCACCGCGTCGCTGGTGTCGACCGCCATGTTCTGCGTGGCGCCGCCCGCGCGCCAGAGGTCGCGCAGCGTGCTGTTGTTGACGAAGACGGTGTTGAACGCCTCATTGTGCTCGTTGAAGACGTCAACCATCGCCTGGCCATTGGGCGTCTCGCGCAGCTTGGTGCGCTGGGCGCGGGCCTGGTCCAGCATCGCGGCGTTCTGTTCGGGATCCAGCGGTGTCAGCCCGGCATCGACGGCACCGGCGGCGGGCCCGTCTTCGGGGAAATCCATAAGCGTCCCAGCGGTATCCATGTCGAGCTTCATCGCCTTCTTTGCCGCCAATCGGTAGACGCCGCTCAGCGTCAGACGTCCGAATTCTACTTCGATTTCATCGCCATCGGGGCGCACGGTGACAGGTGTGTCGGTCCCGAGCGCCAACTGATGAAAGGCCATCCCCACATGCCCCAGATCAAACGGCATGTCCTCGGGCAGCGCCACGTTGCGCGACAGCGGAAACTCGGCGAAGTCGTGCAGGTGAAGCGCATTGCCCGGCCCGATCTGCGCGGCCATTGCGGCGGTGAATTCTTTGGTGTCGAAAATGTCGTTCAATGCCATGTCGAACCCGTTCCTTATGAAAAGCTGACGCCGAACTGCTGCACGATGGCCGCAGTGCCGAAGGGAGTGGCCGCCGTCCCGTTCGGGACAGTCAGCGAGATGGTGATGCCTTCCACGGTCTTCTCCACCGGGGGCAGCATGTAGACCTGCACGTTCTGGGCGTTCTTCTTCAGGATCGCATTGACGATCTTGCCCTTGAAGATCACCGACAGCAGGTCGATGAAGGCCGCCGCCGCGGGCGCAAGCACCGTTCCTGTGACCGAGCCAGACCATTTCGGGGCGGCCACCACTTGGATGGTTTTCAGCTCGCCGACGCTCAGGCGCAGGAACTGCGCGGGCTCTTGGGTCTCGGGATCGGTCCCTTCGGCGATCTTGAAACTGACGGGGATCGGAAGCGGATCGGGTTTGTAGCTGACGTCAAACGCGCTGATCACCTTGTCCCAATCCTTGGGGTTGGCAATCGCGTCCGCTGCGGCCCCAATCGGGCACATCACCGCTTTGGCCACACCAACACCGGTGCCCCCCAGTTCTCCATAACCCGAGAGGTTCGTCAGCCCGGC
Organism: Gymnodinialimonas sp.; assembly: GCF_059726805.1. Lineage (NCBI taxonomy): Bacteria > Pseudomonadati > Pseudomonadota > Alphaproteobacteria > Rhodobacterales > Paracoccaceae > Gymnodinialimonas > Gymnodinialimonas sp. The sequence goes on along the minus strand of NZ_AP041059.1, from coordinate 3,481,024 downwards.
AGAGACGCTCACACCGCCGTCCGCAATCTCCACCGAAAGCGATTGCACTTTGCCCTTGATGCGGCCCGCCGCGTACCAGGCGTCTGGCCCGGTTTTGTCCTCTTCATCGAAGGGTTGGCCGACCAACTCAGCCTTGAGCACGGCGTTTAAGACATCGGTGCTCGCAACGGCGTAGAACGTCATGTCCGGCGGCGTGAACCCCTCCAGCGACGGCGCAGCCTCCGAGGTCATGTTCGTCGCCACCGCCAGGGATTTCTGCGCGATGATCGCCCCGACCGGCGGCTGGAACGTGACGCCGCCCACATCCGGCAAGGCGGGCAGGGGGATCGCGTCCAGCATTTTCTGCGCCATCGACAGGACCTGAGGAATGATGATCCCGTTCACGATGAACTTGTCCACGTTCGAGAATTCGCTCTCATCAAGCTCCAACGCGACGGGCGACAGTGACAACGTCCCCTTGGTCAGGGCGAAGGTGCCGTAGACCGTGATGGCGCCCGTTGCTTCCAGCGGGGTCGACACCCCTGGCGAGGTCATCTTGAAATGGTTCTTCGGCAGGCTCAGCCCGTACATGTCCATGTTGGGTTTGGGCGTGGTCTGCGAGATCTTGTGCGCGGCGTCCCATTGCGCCTGGGTCGGTGGTACGAAAGTGACTACGGGCTCTTCCAACACGCCATATTCGGCGGTCACGCTGCCAAGGTTGGAGATGTCCTTGGTCACCTTGCCGTTGAACAATTTCTGCTGCGCCGTTGGATTTTTGAACAGGTCGGCCAGTACCCCGTTCAGACCGACGTCCGTTATGCCCGCCACTATTCCCGCAACTGTCATGTTTCACCCATGTAATTGGTCCAAAATGTCTCGGTCCACAGGCCGCCACCGTTGTGGTAGCCCCGCGGGAAATCGTCGTAGGCTTGGCGCGAGGCCCCGTGCAGGGAGTCCGCGATTTCCAAGTCGTGCCGCGCCGCGTTGTACCCGGTGACAAGCACGTAGTGGGCGTCACCGCGCAGCCATTCGATCCGCACCGCAAGCGGATGGCCTCGGTTGATCTCGTAGGCCAGCCGATCAAACGTCGGGCGGCCCGGGCTCCAGTGACCATGACAGCCGACGCGTTCCAGCACCCGGTTCAACTCCAGGTTCTTGTTGGACCCCTCGCCGTCCGTGCCGGTCATCCGCTCAGCGACTTGCGCCTGGGTCAGTGGCGGCGCGCCGAAATACTCTGTCAGCGTGCTGCCGATCGCGGCCCAACACCAATGCGATCGCGCCTGCAGCGGCAGCGTGATGCCAAGGTTAACGGTGCCGTCCGCAGCAATCGACGGCATCCGCCCGCCCTGAACGGGAATGCTGGCCACCCGCGCTCCGTCACTTTCGACATGAAGCTTCACGGCGTGCCTCCTATGTGCGGGGGTGCAGCCTGCAGCCCCCTCAGGTGACGCTGCCGCAGATCGGCAGGACCGAGTTCACCTCGCCGTTGATCACCGGCGTCACCGCCTGCACGACGGCCCCTCGGATCGCGCCCTTGGCCGCATCCAGGATCAGCGATTCAATCGGGTGCAGCAGGACGTTGAACACCCCTAGCCCATCGATATCGACCTTGGCGCCCGTGTAGTTGATCGAAAGCTGGTTCAGACGCGCCTTGTTCAGGCAAATCTTCGATCCTTCCAACCCGGCGGTGAACGTGCCGGTCGCACTGGCCGAGACACCGCTGACCGTGACCGTCCCGGAAAGCCCGACCTCCGGTTTGATGAAGCCCAAATGCGCCTCGACACTGCCACCGGCATGGATCGACAGATCAGAGCTCAGGGTCGCGTTCAGCAGGATCGAGCCGTTCAGCACCGAAGCATCATTGGGGTCCGCACCGCCGTTCGTGATCTGAAGGGTGTGGATCGTCAGCGAGGACAAGCCCTTCATGTTGGTCAGTTCGTAATGGGCCGAGGCCCCGGCATGTCCGATCCCCAGGTTGATCGAGCCCGCATCCGCCGTACCGCTGGCAACGCGCGCCATGGGGTCGAGATGTTGCTGTTTAATTCCATTGGTGATCGCGGAGTTAATCTTGCCGAGGTTTTCACTGATCACAGTATTCAAAATCGATAGGACAGGATCCATCGGAGCTCTCTTTCGCAATTAGATTGTTATCGTAAAGAACGTTATCGGCGGCAAATTACACACCGCCGTCCAGAGCAATAGTGATACACGTAAAGACCGCCTTGTAAACAAATTTCCTTTTTCAAGTGAGTTCAAAGACCTGCTTGACGTTGTGCTGATTGCGCTGGCCTTTGACGGCTAATGTCAGAGGGAATCGACCAACGACGGACGGGACAGAATCGCAGGCTCCCGGCACCAGTGCGCCGGCGCGCGTGGCACCCGTGCGGAGCCTTCCAGACCTCGCCCGCCCGCACATTCTAGGCGCGCTGACGACATACTCAGACAAGAATCCTTGGCACCTTCTGGTGCTCAGTCTTGGCCGATTTCCTGCCCGATTTTTGTAGCTCTGGGGCGGGCCAAAGAGTGGCGAAAGAGGCCAAGATTCGACGCGTCAACCGCGCAAAACTCACGCGCCGGAGGCCGCAACGTGAGGCGGTCATCATGATGATCAACGCGCAGCGAGGCCATGTGGGACACATCAGAAGGGTGTAAAGCGAAGAGCCGGAAAGCGCCGGCATCAAGCAGGATGGAAGAGCGATACATGGTAAAAGATGTTGATAATCAATAATTTATGATAGTCTTCCAGATGCCGCATCCGTTCGGAAATTCTTGTCGTTCTTCAGTGAGCGAAACGAACGTGCCGTGGGTCCCCGCAAGAAGTCGACCGGTCATCGTTCTGTTGCGCAGATGCATCTCACCTGTCGCATCCGGGGCAAAAACTTGCCATGTGGCGTTACAATAATGTCTCGCTCGGCCCTCCAGGCACCGCTGTCGTGCATGTCATTACGACGCAATCACACTCTTCAGGAACGTCGGCGTCCTCAGGAAGGCCGCCCCCCGTCTTGACCTCTAGAGGCGCGGTTTCTCGCAAGACGAAAGCGGCTGTCACAGCGTCTCCTCACCGGCGGTTGGCGGCGCGCATCACGGCTCCAAGACCAAAGGGCGCTGCGCAGAACCGTTGCTTTTTTGCGAATGTCAGGTACGGTTGATAGGTATTGGTTTTTTTACTGTACGGGTGCTCCGCGCCCACGTGGTCGATTCTCTTTTTTTCTGCGAGGTTTTTATGTCGAACATTGCGGGCAAAGCCTATGCCATGAATGTTTTAACCCCCAGCGATCCAAAGATTACCTGGATTAATCGCCTGTTATTCATGGCCTCTCGCGGCCTTCCGCAATCGCTGATGGGATTATTGGGCCTGTCACTAATCCATTTTGCCCGCTGGGTCATCATCAAGCCCAAAGACTGGCCAGATCTAGGTCAGGGCAAAGAGCAGTTGAAGAACGACTACATGCTCTTTTGTTCCAACTTCAACGGCACCTGGGATCAGTACATCGATGCCTTCTCTGACGGCATTCCGGGCGGCCTGGACCTGTTCTGGTACGCGTCGGTCAAGTACCCGGAATCGATCCCGATCACGCCGTTCAAGGACTACATCACCTTCAACCAGATCAGCACCGACTACTATTACAACGCCACGCCGGGCTCGGCGCAGCGCGACGTCAAAACCAGCCTCTTGATCTTTGATGAGGTGCTCAAACTCGCGGATCTGCACGGATCCGCGACGCCCGAGGCGTTCGCCGCCGCCTACGAGAAGGCCGCCGTGGCCACGCAGGTGGGGCTCGGTGATCCGGGTTTTGGTCCCGTCGCCAGCCTCGACACGGAACGGGCCGAGGTCAATCGCCGCGACTTTGTGGAGGACACGCAAAAGCAATTCGCCCTGGTGCGGGCCCGTTTGGGAACGGAGTGAGCCATGCCTGATCTTGATAGCGGACATATCTTCCTGACGACCCTCGCGCCGATCAAACCCGGCGCGCCGGAAGATGACCCCCAAACCTCCTACGAGCAGCGCGCCCGCATCGCCTTGGCGAAGTTTCCGACCGCCAACCAATCGCCCGCGACGGTGGATGACCCCTACAACAGCCCGTTTGCGCGCAACATGCGCAATCATCTGGCGCGGATGTTCGTGCTCAACGATGCGGTCTACAACGGGCGCATCACCCAGAACCCCCTTGTCGCGGCGCTAACCGGCAACAAGCAGCAAGTGCCCCAATCCGTTGATCGCCTGAACGCGCCCTACCTGGTGTTTTGCGCCGATGTCGATGCGGTGATGGAGGATGGCGACCCGCTGCCCACCGAGTTGAGCGCGTCCAAGCAAAAGGCCGTGCGCGCCTCCTATGCCCGCAAGCTGTGGGAGACGATGGAGCAGGAGCTGCGCGACGTCTACTCGAACTGTTTCGCGTTCGAGACGGTGAACTCCGCCGATGATTTCGCCAAGTATCTGGAACGGTGCCACGTCGAGACGACGATGCCGTTCCACGATTACTACCTTGATCTGGGCGCTGTGAAGTTCCACGACCTGCCGGTCAAACCGCTCGCCGCCGCCGTGCTTGTGCCGCTGGTCCTGTCGCTCCTGTCGCTGGTGCTGTGGCTCTTTGGGGTCAGCGGTCTGCCGCTTCTGGGGTGGTCGACGCTCGGAACATTCATCGTGGCGCTCCTGCTGACCGTTCTTGCCGCCTATCTGGCAGTCAAATTCACGCTGTCCAACGGTGACAAACCGCTTGCCCCGGCCAAATACGATGACCTGCCATCGGTGCTCAAGGCCCTCTATATTCAGCAAAAATTCGCAGATTTCTACATTGAGAACCAAGGCCTGCCGCCCGATCAACTGCACGCCGCATTCGGGGCCTTCGTGGCCGAGCATGACCCCCACAACCGGCTCGTTCAGACCCAGAAGCCGGGCGTTATTTCCTCCGCCGATCCGCAAAACGTCACATTGAAAGACGCACAGCCCTCATGACACGTGTATTGAACCTCAATGATATTCAGGGGAACGTCACCCGCGCCTATGGCCGCTACTCCTTTCCCTTCGCCCGCTACGTTTTCTTCCACTTCCCGACACCGAAAGCAGGCCGCGATTTTCTCGAAGATGTGCGCCAGAAGGTGACAACCGCCGCGCGCTGGCCCACCAAGGAATCCCGCCCGAAATGCACCACCAACGTGGCGCTTACCTTCCCGGGCCTTCTGGCCCTGCAACTGCCCGTGCGCACGCTGCAGGCCATGCCGGACGAATACATCGAAGGGATGAAACAGCGCGCCTTCATCCTCGGCGACCGCGACCAGACCGCGACAGAGGATGAGGCGATCGCCAAGGATTGGGACAGCCACTGGGACCCGATCTGGCGCAAAAGCCGAGAGCCGGGGACGCTGGGCTTTGGCAAGGACGATGTCCATGTGATGGTCACGCTGAACGCCCAAAGCGAAAGCGACACGGTCTTCGACAAGCCCCACGCGGCCCTCGCCGAACGGACGGAGTGGCTGCTGGACGTCGCCAAAAAGCGCGGCGTGACCCATATCCAGGGCGTCGGGCAGAAGGGCGATCAGCCCTACCAGGACGCCAGCGCCGTGTTCGAGGATGTCGGCGGCACCATGGTGCCCACCGCGAAAGAGCATTTCGGGTTCACCGATGGCATCGGCAACCCGGTGTTCGAAGGCCAATTGCCGCTGGAGATTGAGGATACCGCCGTCATTGGCCGTGGCAAACGGATGGGCAACGGCTGGGAACCCTTGGCAACCGGCGAATTCATCCTCGGCCACCCCGATGAAAGCCAGGAACTGCCGCCCACCGCGAAACCGCCCGAGTTCATGCGCAACGGTACTTTTTTCGCCTTCCGCAAACTCCATGAGAATGTCGGCAGCTTCGATGCGGTCGTGAATGAAGAGGCCGAGCGCTACGCGGCGATCATGGACATCCCCCATGAAGAAGCGGTGGAGACGATCCGCGCCAAGATGTGTGGCCGGTGGTCCGATGGCGTGCCCCTGTCCGTAGTGCCGACCTATGCCGAATGGATCAAGTTCGGCGAAGACCACGGTTGGCGCGGTGAGGGCGTGAACCCCTACGAGGGGTACATGAAAAACCTCGCCTATATCGCCTCACCTGCGGCGCGCGACTTCCGCTATGCCGACGATATGGCGGGCCTCAAGTGCCCCGGCGGGGCCCATATGCGGCGGGTCAATACCCGGGACTACCTCGATCCGCTTAATGAGACCGGCGTAGCGGACGATGGCACCCAGCCCAAGAACGAGAATGCCACCACCGCGCTGAACAAGCGCCGCCGCATCTTGCGGCGCGGCCTGCCTTACGGGCCGGGCAACCTCGACAACAAGACGGACGACACCGAACAGGGCGTGATCATGATCATCATGGGCGCCAGCCTGTTTCGGCAGTTTGAATTCGTGCAACAGCAGTGGATCCAATACGGCCTCGATTTCCACCAGGGCAACAACACCTGCCCGATGCTCGGCAATCACGACGCCCACAAGCGGTTCACCATTGCGGCTGATCCGAAAACCGGCAAACCTCCCTACGTCATGAACAAGCTCAAGACGTTCGTGGAATGTCGCGGCGGGGACTACTTCTTTGTCCCTTCCATGACCGCCCTTCGCATGATGGCCATGGGGATCGTTGACCCGACCTGAAGCCACTTTTTTCCTGCTGCCAAAGGTCCCTTACATGATCACCGCCGTTTCCAACGTCTTTATCGCCATCTACCAGCGGCTCGCCCTTTGGGGCGAGGCGTTGGCCGCTTTGGGCTACCTGATCTTCGGGGGCCTGAAGGCGGCCCTGTCGGGGGGCATCGGGCCGTTCTTCCTGAACCCCGGCACCCAGCGGCGGGCCTTCGCGCTGTTGCGGGGCTTCATCCCGAACATCTCGCTCTCCAAGGTGATCATGAAGTGCTACGACAACACCGGAACGGCCGTTGTCACCCGCCGCGATGACGTCATCGATGTGCTGAACCGCAATGATGATTTTGAGGTCGTCTACGGCACCCGCATGCGTCAGCTGACCGAGGGCGATAACTTCTTCCTCGGGATGCAGCCGGGCTGGGACTACACCCGCGATACCTCCGCCATGCGGCTGGCCGCGCGGATGACCGATGTGGACGAGATCGTTCTGCCCCGCGCGACGGAACGCGCGGATACAATCGTGGCCGAAAGCGGGGGCAAGATCGACATTGTCCCCTCCCTGACGCTGGAAGTGCCTTGGGACATGACCGACACCTATTTCGGCTGCGGCGCAGAGCGCGCGCAGATGCAGGATTGGACCACTGCGCTGTTCTGGTATCTGTTCCTCGATCTGCAAGCAGATCCGGCCAAGGACGCCAGCGCGTTGGTCAAAGCGGGCGAACTGCGCGACTACCTCGATGCCCATATCGCCGACCGTAAAGCCAACCCCACGGACGCGCCTGATATCCTCAACCGATGCCTCGCGCTGCAATCCTCCGACACGCCTGGGATGAGCGATCTGGGCATCCGCAATAACATCCTCGGCCTGCTGATCGGCGCGATCCCCACCATCTCCAAGGCCTCCTGTCTGGCCCTTGATGAGCTTCTGAACCGCCCCGATGCGCTCGCCTCTGCCCAAAAGGCGGCGCGCGACGGCGATGATGCGCTGCTGGCGCAGCATTGCTGGGAGGCGCTGCGTTTCAACCCGTTCAACCCCGTCATCTACCGCCGCGCCATCCATGACACGCAGATCGCGCCGTCGACCCTGCGCCGCGCCAAGGTGGCAAAGGGTCAGATTGTTTTCGCGGCCAATTTCTCGGCCTGTTTCGACCGCTTCCGGGTGCCCGATGCCAACAGCTTCCGCACCGACCGCCCGTGGGAGACCTACATGATCTGGGGCTACGGCATGCACAATTGCTTCGGCGATCACATCAACCAGGCGGTCATCCCAGCGATCCTCAAGCCATTGCTGAAGCAGAAGAACCTGCGCCGCGCGCCCGGTGATGCGGGTCAGATCCAAGCCGGAGAGCTCGGCTTCCCTACCCATTTCCACCTCGAATTCGACACCTGAATTTCTTCTATAAAAGGGGCACGTCCCATGGCGACCAAACCGCTTCTCATCACGCTGCTGCCCTCATCGGGTGTCGATCTGGGCCGGTGGCTTCTGGCGCACTACGATGTCGCCTATACCGAACGCCCCCACGCGCCGATCTTCCACGTTCTGGCCTTGAAATACTGGGGTGTCGGCCCCGAGGAATATCCGCTTTATGTGGCCGAGGATGGCAAGACCAAGACCGCCGGGGGCCGCCCCATTGCGCATCTGTTCGAGCCCACGGCGCCCGATGACAAGAAGCTTTTTCCGGATCCCACGACCGAGCCTGAACTCGCCGCCCAGGTCGAAGACCTCACCAATTACACCTACCTCAAGATCGGCAACGACGTGGTGAATTGGTCCTATTGGAACTTCCTGAAATACAAATGGGTGGTCTGGCCGTCGCTCACAACGAAAGTGCCGTGGTACGAGAAACTGACCTGCCTTCTGGCCTTCCGCCTGATCCGTTTCGCCATGTACAAGGGCCTGAAGTTGGACCAGGGCGTCGCCGATGCCTCCCTGACGGAGATTTACTCCTGCTTCGACAAGCTCGATGACATGCTCTCGGACGGACGCCCCTATCTGATGGGGGATCGCATGACCTATGTGGACCTTGCCACCGCCGCGTCGCTGGGGCCGATGATCCTCGCCCAGGGCTATCACGGGATGCTCCCCAACCACGCCAAGTGCCCGGTCTTCATGCAAGAGATCTACCAGAACCTGCGCCAGCGCCCCACGGGCCTTTTCATCCAACGCATGTATGACACGCACCGCCCGTCGCAATTGCTACAGGTCTAGCCTTAGCCTGCCTTCAACGCAGGCAGGTCCACAGCCTCTGGCGCATCAAGGCGGACGTCCCCGACCCCCTTTGGCCAATTGAACAACAGGATCGCGGAGCCCTGGATGTTCTCGGAACGCAAGCGCTCCGGCAGGTCGCTCAGGGGCGCCCGGAAGACCCTCTGCGAGGGTTTAGAGGCATCGACGCAAACCTCCACCGGGGCACTCATCGGCAGGCCGCGTTCATGGAAGGCCTGGCAGATCCGCGTGGCCTGGCGCGCGCCCATATAGATCGCCGTCGTCGTGCCAGGCCCGGCAAAACGTGTGCAATCGGGCGCGGCAGCATCATCGCACCCGGTCCCCGTGGTCAGGATCAACGTATCCGATTGCCCCCGTTCGGTCAGACTCCTGCCCATCGCCGCCCCGGCAGCGGCCGCGGCGGTGACGCCGGGCACAACCTCGATGGTCACCCCGGCCCGCTCTGCCGCGTCGATCTCTTCCCCGGCGCGCCCAAAGATGCCCGGATCGCCGGATTTCAAACGCACCACGCGACGCCCCTTCAGGGCCTCGGCCACGATCACGCGGTTGATCTGGCCCTGGGGCCAGGTATGGGCGCCCACGTGTTTGCCCACAAACACCCGCTCCGCATCGCGCCGCGCCAGCTCCAGCACCTCCGGGTCAACCAGACGGTCATAATAGATCACATCCGCCTCCTGCAGGCGCTCGACGGCGCGCAGGGTCAACAGGTCCCGCGCGCCGGGACCCGCGCCGACCAAGGCGATGGAGCCCTTGGAGTGCTCCTCCGGCGCGCCGCCCTTGGCGATGGCCGCTTTGATCTGCCGGGCCGCCTCGCGCTCAGCGCCCTTGGTCCAGTCATCCCGGGGGCCGCCCTTGAAAACCCAGGCCCAGAACGCGCGGCGTCCCGCGCGGGGCACCCTTTCGGCCACGGCAGGCCGCAAGCGCCCGGCCAGCGCCGCCAACCCGCCAATGCTGAGGGGGAGCATCTGCTCGATCCGCGTTTTCAGATCGCGGCCCAGAACCGGCGCCGTGCCCTCGGTGCCAATCGCCACCACCACCGGATCACGGTCCACGATGGACGGCGTTATGATATCGCACAGGTCCGGTCGATCCACGACGTTGACTGGGCACCGCGCGGCCTGCGCCAAGCCGTGCAGCGCCGCGTCCCAGCCGGGACAGCCCGTGGCGATGAACGCCATGGCGGCATCTTCAAAGGTCTCGGGCCGCGCCGCTTCGGCATCGTGCGTCGCGCGCCCCGCCGCAACCAGCGCCTCCAATTCGGCGTCCAACTCGGGCGCAACCAGTACGATCTGCGCATCTGTTTTCAGGATCAAACGCGCCTTCTGCGCGGCTTGCTCGCCGCCGCCCGCGATGACAACGCGCCGCCCTGTGGTGCGGAAAAACATCGGAAAACTCTTCATGCCGCGTCCTCTTGTGCGTCAAGCCTGTCATACCAAAGGCTGTGCGCGTCCTGGGCCGCATCACTTATCCCAAGCGTATCCAGCGCCAGCGCCGCCGTGCCGATCACGATGGCCTCGGCGAAGGCATCACGCGCGCCGCCTGACCATAGCGCGCCCAGGCCAACCCCGGGCGCCACCTCGGCCAAACGACGTGTGTCGTCGCAAAGGGCGGGCAGGGCGTCTTCCCACGGCTGCCCCCCGCGCAGGCCGAATCCGCCGATTTGCTTGCCAGGATGCCGCTCAAACTCCCCGCCGCCGCCCTTGATGACGCTCAACGCCTCCCACCCCAGCAGTGCTGCCGCATCCGCTTGCAGCAACCGGTACGAGGGGTGGAACACGCCCTGCACGCTCGCCCGCGCCCGCGCTGGGTTAAACATCCGCGCCACCGTGTTGATGCAGGACCGCAGGCCCAGAACGGGCCGCAGCGCGAGCAGATCGAACAGGGCCGGGTGCAGGTCTTCCAGCGGCAGATACACGATGCCACCCTTGGACATGGCGCGTGCGGCTTCCGCCTCCGTTCTGGCCAGCGGGATGCCTGCCTCCTCCAGATGCGCGCGCACGGTCGCATCGCTGCCATTCCACCCGTGCAGTACCACCCGGTGCCCGGCCCGCGCGACCAGCCGCGCCGACAGCAGGAACCACGGCAGCCCGCGCGTGCGCCCCGCCGCATAGCTTGGCCAATCCAGATCTGCCTGCACCGAGAATGCGCAGCCCTGCTGCGCGGCATGGGCAAAGCCCGCGATCTCCCCGGCCACCTCTCCCTTCATGCGCAACAGCATCAACAGCGCGCCCACAGCCTCTGGCGCGGCCTCGCCCGACAGCATCAGCGTCATCGCCGCCTCGGCTTCCGCCCGGGTCAAGGAGCGTGACCGTCCCGGCCCGCGCCCCAGGGTTGCCACATGAGGCGCGAGGCTCATTCCGCCGCCTCCCTGTGCGACACCCGCGCCAAAAGAGCCGCCAGTTCCGGCCTGCAAGACCCGCAGTTGGTGCCCGCCTGCAGTGCCGCACCCACGGCCTCCACATCCATCAACCCCTTGCTCTCAATCGCAGCCGTGATCGTGTTGATCCCGACCCCAAAGCAGGCGCAGACCACCGCGCCGGGATCGACGAAATCGGCCGGGGGACGGCCCGTCAGGACACCGGGCGTCAAGGTGCCGGGCAGGGTGGCGATGTAGTCGCGCATCACCGCGACTGGCGTGGGCGAGACGAAGAGCGCTGCCATCAGCCGTCCGTCCTGTTCAAACGCGATGCGCGCCGTGCCCCGGGCCGCGTCCTGGTAGATGGTCGCGGTCGCATCGGGCAGGGCGAACATGCGCCGCGCGGTGGCCTCCCAATCCGCGGGCATGGCGTACCCTGCCAGCTCAGACCGCGTGCCCGTCTCGCTGGCCGCAACGGCCCAGTAATCAGACTCCAGCCTCATCGGGTTGGCCGAGACGGCAAAGCCGTACCACGCGGCCTCCATTTTCTTGACCGACACGACCGCCGCCTTGCTTTCTGGCTGGCCCGAGACCGGGTCCGTGGCCGCCGCGACAAGGGCGTCGATCCGGCCCGTGGGCGCGGTTTCTCCGGTCCAATGCATCGGCGCGAACAGCTGCCCGGGGGCGACATCCTCGGTCAGGCGTACCCGCAGGATGGCCTTGCCGTGGGCGCTCGTGACCTCCGCCAGGTCGGCGGGCTGTATCCCAAGAACTGCGGCGTCCCGGGGATGAATATCAAGGTAGGGCTCCGCCAGATGACCCGAAAGACGCGGGCTCAGGCCGGTGCGGGTCATCGTGTGCCACTGGTCGCGGACCCGACCGGTGTTCAGCACAAAGGGGTAACTCGCTGTCGGGGCCGCGGCAGGCGCGCGCGCAGTCACGGGCAGGAAGCGGGCTTTGCCATCGGGGTGAAAAAACTGCCCATCCGCAAAGAAGCGCCCGCCGTTGGGGCGGGCGTCGGTGCCCGACGGCACCGGCCAGCGGGTCGGCTCAAAGGCGTCGTATTCCGCGTCGCCGAAATCTTTCAGGCCCGAGATGTCGAAGTCTCGCCCAAACCGCGCCGCGATCCCGGAGAGGGCGGCATATTCGCGGAAGATCTCCGCCGGGCTCGCGTAGTCAAAGGCCGCGCGCCAGCCCATCCGCCGCCCGACCTCGGCCAGGATCGCCCAATCGGGCCGGGCCTGGCCCGGCGCGGGCAGAACCGCGCGCTGGCGGCTGATCGTGCGGTCCGAGTTGGTGACCGTGCCGTCCTTCTCCGCCCAGGCCGTGGCGGGCAGAAGCACGTCGGCCAGCCGCGCCGTGTCCGTCGCGCCGGTCACATCGCTGACGACGACGAAATCACACCCGGCAATGGCGTCACGCACCGCGTCCGCCTCGGGCATGGAGACGGCGGGGTTGGTGTGAATTATCCACAGCGCCTTGATCCGGCCATCGTCCACGGCGCGGAACATGTCCACCGCCTTCAGCCCCGGCGCCTCGGGCATCTGCGGCGCCTGCCAGAACCCCCGCACCGCCGCGCGGTGCTGAGCGTTCTCCAGGTCCAGGTGGCAGGCGAGCATATTGGCCAGCCCCCCCACCTCGCGCCCGCCCATGGCGTTGGGCTGCCCGGTCACGCTGAACGGCCCCATCCCCGGCTTCCCGATCCGACCCGTTGCCAAGTGACAATTCAGGATCGCGTTAACCTTGTCAGAGCCTGAGGACGACTGGTTCACGCCCTGGCTGAAGATCGTCACGACCTTCTCTGTCCCGATCCACAACCTGCAAAACGCCGCGATCTCCGCCTCGGTCAGCCCCGTCGCGCCGCCCTCGTTCATCGCGGCGCGCAACGCGTCATCGAACCCGTTCGTCTGCGCCAAAAACGCCTTGTCCAAGGCGCCGCCCTCGTAGATCGCCGCCAAAAGCCGATTGAACAGCGCCACATCCGCGCCGGGCGCAATCGCCAGATGCATCTCCGCCCCGTCGCAACTCGCCGTCCGGCGCGGGTCAATCACCACCACCTTCGCTCCCGAGGCCCTCACCCGCTGGTACAAAACCGGATGACACCACGCGAGGTTTGAGCCGACCAACACCACCAGATCCGCCTGGTCCAAGTCCTCATAGGTCCCCGGCACCGTGTCCGTGCCGAAAGCGCGCTTGTGCCCCGCCACGGTCGACGCCATGCAAAGCCTTGAATTCGTGTCGATATTCGCCGATCCGATGAACCCTTTCATCAGCTTATTGGCGACGTAATAATCCTCACTCAGAAGCTGGCCCGAGACGTAGAACGCCGCCGCGTCGGGCCCGTGCTCCGCCACAGTCGCGGCAAACCGGTCGGCCACTACCTGCAGCGCGTCGTCCCAACCGACCTCCAATCCATTCACGACAGGCGCGCGCAAACGCCCCCCCAACCCGACCGTCTCGCCCAAGGCCGTTCCCTTGGAACAGAGCCGCCCGTGGTTCGCCGGATGCTCCGGATCACCGCGCACCGCCAGCCCGCCGGCCCCATCGGGGCGCAGCAACACGCCGCAACCCACACCGCAATAGGGACAGGTGGACCGGACCTCGGGCTGTGGCACCGTGCCGTCCATCATGCCGCCCCCCGGCGCGACGCGACCCTCACGCCGCCTGCCTCGCTGCCAGGGCAGCACCATCGATCAACACGCGCCCCGCCTCGACCCGCACGGGATAGGTCGCAACGCGCCCATCCTCACCCACCGCCTGACCCGAGTTCAGGTCGAACACCCAATTGTGCAGCGGGCAGGTCACCGATTGCCCATGGACAATCCCCTCCACCAAGGGCCCGCCCTTGTGGGGGCAGGTGTTGGACGCGGCAAAAACCTCCTCCGCCCCGGTGCGAAACACCGCCACGCAGCCAAGCTCGGTCTTCACCAACCGTGCGCCCCGCTCGGGGATCGCCTCAATCGCACCGATATCAATCCAAGGCATGACGCGCCCCCTTCCTCGTTCCAAAAATATCCCGGGGAGTTTGAGGGGCTGGCCCCTCAATTTGGGGGGAGCGCGAGGGGGGCTTGCCCCCCTCGCATGGGTCGCCCTGGCCTGCCGAAAGGCAGGCTGGGGGGAAATACCAACTCATTCCGCGGCCTCCAGGGTCAAATCGGCCATCGGCTGATATTGCTCGGCCCGCTCCGCCGCATGCTCGGCCCAGGGATCCTTACGATAAATGCTCTGGGACAACTCAAACGCCGCAATCAGGCGCGCCCGCTCGTCCGGGTCGGCAATCCGTTCTTGCACCCACTCCAATCCCACTTTCACAAGCCATTTGTAGGGTCGGTCCAGGTACTTGGCGTTTTCGCGGTAGAGCTGCACAAAGGCCACCGTCACATCGATCGCCTCCTGCTCGGTCGGCACATCGCACAGCCGCTCGGTTTCTTTCAGGTCCATGCCCGCTGCGCCGCCGACGCCGACCTGATAGCCGCTGTCGACACAGACGATGCCCACGTCCTTGCAGGTCGCCTCGGCGCAATTGCGCGGACAGCCCGAGACCGCCAGTTTCACCTTGTGCGGCGTCCAGGACCCCCACAACGCCTGCTCCAGCTTGATCCCCAGCCCTGTCGAATCCTGGGTCCCAAACCGGCAATGATCGGTCCCCACACAGGTCTTCACCGTGCGCAGCCCTTTGGAATAGGCGTGGCCCGAGACCATGCCCGCGCGGTTCAGGTCCGCCCAGATGGCGGGCAGATCCTCCCCCTTCACGCCGAGCAAATCGATCCGTTGCCCCCCCGTCACCTTCACCGTCGGCACCGCATATTTATCCGCGGCATCGGCAATCGCGCGCAGCTCATTGGCGGTGGTGATCCCGCCCCACATGCGCGGCACGACCGAGAACGTGCCGTCTTTCTGGATGTTTGCGTGCTTGCGTTCGTTGATGAACCGGCTTTGCGGGTCGTCCTGATATTCCAGCGGCCAATCGGCCAGCAGGTAGAAATTGATCGCCGGGCGGCAGACATGGCAGCCGTTGCGCGACGTCCACCCCAATTCCTGCCACACCGCCTCCTGGCTCTTGAGCGGCATGGATTTGATCAGCCGCCGCACGTCCTCATGGGTGTGCTCGGTACAGCCGCATACCGGCTGTGCCGTGGGCATCTTGAATTCATCGCCCAGGGTGACCTGAAGAAGCTGTTCCACCAGCCCGGTGCAGGTCCCGCAGGACGCGCTGGCCTTGGTGGTGGCGCGCACCGCGCCCAGATCGCCCGCGCCGCCCTCGATCGCTTCTACAATCGTGCCTTTGCAAACGCCGTTACAGCCACAGATCTCCGCATCAAGCGGCAAGGCTGCAACGGCTGAGAGAGGGTCCGCGGTGTCCCCCCCTTGGAACGCAGGTCCGAAGATCAACGTCTCCCGCATCTCTTCGATGTCGGTGCCGTCCTTGATCAGCTGAAAGAACCAGTTGCTGTCGGCGGTGTCGCCGTACATCACCGCCCCGACAAGGGCCGTGCCCTCGATGACCAGGCGCTTGTAGACCCCGCGCGCGGGGTCGCGGAATACAATGTCCTCGCGTCCTTCGCCGTCGGCGAAATCGCCGGCGCTGAACAAATCACAGCCCGTGACCTTCAATTTGGTCGACAGGGACTTTTGCACAAATGCAGCATCTTTCCCCAGCAGCGTGTCAGATAAAACACGGGCTTGGTCATAGAGAGGGGCGACAAGACCGAACACCGCTCCATTATGCTCCACACATTCGCCCACAGCGTAAATCGCCGCGTCCGAGGTGCAGAGTTGGTCGTCCACATGCACCCCGCGCCCGACGGCAAGGCCGGACGCCTTGGCCAGGGCGACATTGGGTCGGATGCCCACCGCCATGACCAGCAGATCACAGGGCAGCTCCGTCCCGTCGTCCAGAAGCAGCGCTTTGACCTGTCCGTCCTCTCCGAGGATCTCCTTGGAATTGGCCTGAAGGCAGATCGTGATCCCTTTCTCCTCCAGTGATTTGCGCAGCAAGTAGCCGGCGGCCTCATCCAACTGGCGTTCCATCAGATGGCCCATGATGTGCACGACGGTCACCTCGACACCCCGCGCCGCCATGCCCGCTGCCGCCTCAAGGCCCAACAGGCCGCCGCCGATCACGACACACTTCTGGCCGGGCTGAAGGCCCATCATCCGTTCGGTGTCCTCCAGATCGCGGTAGGCGATGACGCCGTCCAGATCGTGGCCGGGCAAGGGGATCATGAAGGGGTCCGACCCGGTGCCGAGGATCAGTTTGTCGTAGGGCACATGGCCGTTTTCGCCCAGGACGATCTTGGCCTCGCGGTCGATCTCCAGCACCCTTTCGCCAAAGCGGCAGGCCACGCCGCGCTCGGCGTACCAGGCATCGTCATGGGTGACGATGTCGGCATAGGTCTGATCGCCCGCCAGAACCGGCGACAGCATGATCCGGTTGTAGTTGCCGCGCGGCTCGGCGTTGAACAGGGTGATGTCAAAGGCGTCCGGCGCGGCATCGGTCAGATGCTCCAACACCCGGCCCGAGGCCATGCCCGCGCCGATCACGACGAGCTTTTGCTTGGTCATGTCACTCACTCCGCTGCGATGGCTGTTTTGGGGGATTTGGGCGCGGTCGGAGTGCCGCCCGTTGGGGGCGCCTTCGGCTTGGCCCCATGCTCGTATTCCTCCAGGAAATCGAGCACGTCCTGGCGGTAGCTGTAGTAATCCGGATGCTCCAGCAGCGCCTTGCGCGTGCGGGGACGCGGCAGGTTGACGTCGGTGATCTTGCCGATGGTCGCCTGTGGCCCGTTGGTCATCATGACGACCCGGTCGGCCAGCAGAATGGCCTCATCCACGTCATGTGTCACGCAGATCGCCGTCACCTTGGTGCGCGACCAGACCTCCATGAGGACTTCCTGCAGCTCCCAGCGAGTGAGGCTGTCAAGCATCCCGAACGGCTCATCGAGCAGCAGCAGCTTCGGCGACAGCGCAAACGCCCGCGCGATGCCCACGCGCTGTTTCATCCCGTTCGACAGATCGGCCGCAGTCTTGTCCATCGCGTCGGCAAGCCCGACCCGCTCCAGGTAATACTCCACCACATCCTGCCGCTCGGCCCGCGATGCATTGGGATAGACCTTGTCCACGCCAATCGCGCAATTCTCGCGCGCCGACAGCCAGGGGAACAGCGACGGCGATTGGAACACCACGGCCCGCTCCGGGTCCGCGCCTTCCACGGCGCGACCGTCCAGCTTAATGGCCCCTTTGGAGATCTCATTCAGCCCGGCCACCATCGTCAGCGCGGTCGACTTCCCGCACCCCGAATGCCCGATCAGCGAGATGAACTCGCCTTTCCGCAGCTTCAGATCGAAGTCTTCCACCACCGTCAGTGGCCCCTTGGGCGTCGGATAGACCTTATGCACCTTGGAAAACTCCAGGTACTTCTCCTCCAGCGCCGACTGCGCCGCATTGGCGACCGCCACGGGCACCCCGTGGATCGGCGTCACGTCCGGCAACTCGCGGCTGCCCTCCACCTTCGCCTCAATCCCCACGTCCATCAGATACTTCGTCACCTCGGCCCGCAGACGCTTGAACTCCGCGTCCGTGTTCATCGCAATGCGATCCCTTGGCCGCGCAATGCTGACCTCAAACGCCTCGGCCAAGGTCCCATCGGGGTTCAGCGGAATGATCCGATCCGCCAGCAAAATCGCCTCGTCCACGTCATTGGTGATCAGCACGCAGGTCTTCTTGTCGGCCTCCCAGATCCGCTCGATCTCTTCGGCCAGATTGCCCCGCGTCAGCGCGTCCAGCGCGCTCAGCGGCTCATCCAGCAGCAACATCTCCGGGTCCATCGCCAGCGCCCGCGCCACGTTCACCCGCTGGCGCATCCCGCCCGACAGCTCCGCCGGGCGACGCCCGATGGCGGGCGTCAGCCCCACCATGTCGACGTATTTCGCCACCCGCTCGGACCGCTCCGCCTTGGACAGGCCCCCGAACATCGTGTCCACGGCCAACCCCACGTTGCCCGCCACCGTCAGCCAGGGCATCAGCGAGTAATTCTGGAAGATCACGCCGCGCTCGGGCCCCGGCTCCGTCACCGGCGTGCCCTTGAAAAACACCTCCCCCTTTGTGGGCATCTCAAGGCCCGCCATCAGGTTGATCAGCGTCGTCTTTCCAGTCCCAGAAAAGCCCAGCAAAACAACAAACTCGCCCTCCTGGATCTCCAGATTAATGTCCTTCAAAACCGGCGTCTCGCCATAGCTTTGGGACACATTCTTCAGTTCAAGAAATGCCATGGTGCCCTCAGCGGTTGTTGGTGAACGTGAACAGCGACTGGATCGTGAACATCAGCCGGTCCAGCAGGAAGCCGATGATGCCAATGGTCAGCACCGCGACCATGATCTTGGCGAGGCTTTGCGAGGATCCGTTCTGGAATTCGTCCCAGACGAATTTGCCAAGTCCGGGGTTCTGCGCCAGCATCTCAGCCGCAATCAGCACCATCCAGCCCACACCCAGCGACAGACGCAATCCGGTGAAAATCAGCGGCAGCGCGCTTGGCAGAACCAGCTTCTGGATCTTCGTCCAGGTGCCCATCTTCAACACCTTCGACACGTTCACCAGGTCCTTGTCGATGCTCGCCACCCCCAGCGCCGTGTTGATCAACGTCGGCCAAAGGGAGCACAGGGTGACCGTGATGGCCGAGACCATGAAGGACTTCTCAAACAAGCCGTCGTCGGCGGCCAGGGCCGAGACGACGATGGAGACAATCGGCAACCACGCCAGCGGGCTGACCGGCTTGAAGATCTGAATAATCGGGTTCAGCGCCGCGTTTGCTGTCACTGAAAGGCCTGCCGCGATGCCCAGGGGAATGGCGATGACGCTGGCGATCAGGAAGCCGAAGAACACTGTCGTGATTGAGGTCCAGATCTGTTGGTAGTACGTGGGCGCGCCGGTGAAGTCGCGGATCGGGCGCGGCTCTTCGCCCGCAGCGATGCGGTCGGCGTTGCGTGTCTCCTGCCGCTCGTAGAAGTCGGCGGCGCGCTGGCGCGTGCGCTCGGCATCTTCGTTGAGGTTGATCACCTGCTCCCACACCTGCGCGGGGCCGGGGATCGCCCCGAGGGACGTCTGGACGGTCGGCGCCAGCGTCGCCCATAGCGTCAGGAAGCCCACGATTGCCAGAAGCGGCACGCCCAGAAGCCGCCAGATCTCGCCGCCCTGGGCGCGCGGGTTGTCGCCCGCCGCGATGCGCAGCATCGGTGTGATCCAGGCCAGGCCCAGCACCCGCAGCCAGCCATCGGCCTTGTTGATGCGCGTGAAAGCACGCTCGCGGCGGGCCTCCCGCTCTGCGTCGAAGTTGGGGTCTACGGTGGTCATGTCTCGGGTCCTTTAGCTGCACTGCGGCAGGGCAGAGAGTCGGTTCGCGCGGCAATGTCGGTGTACGGGCTGTGTACAGGGTGTGTACGGCCTGTGACGTCCCGAAATCGGCGCACAATAATGAGGCATCTGCTGCGGGCGCGCCTTCGCACCCGCAGCATTCTTGGAGCTCAGCCGCCCGTGACGGCGCCGTCGACGACCACTTCGTCACCCGAAAGGCCAATCTCCAGCGCGTCGATATAGGCGTTGGGGAAACGGCCATCATAGTCGACGCCCCCCATCATCTCGGTCTCGACCGGGCGGAAGCCATCGGTGTCCCAGGGGAAGTCTTCCTCCAGCGCGATGCCGTCCTCAACCAGGCTGCGCGCGGCCTCCAGGTAGATGTCAGGGCGGTAAACCTGGGCTGCGACCTCGTGGTACCACTCATCGGGCATCTGCTCGGGGATCTGGCCCCAGCGGCGCATCTGCGTCAGGTACCAGACCGCGTCCGAGTAGTAGGGATAGGTCGCGTAGTAACGGAAGAAGACGTTGAAATCGGGGATGTCGCGGACGTCGCCGGGCTCGAACTCGAACGTGCCGGTCATCGATGCGGCGATCACCTCTTCGTCCGCGCCCACGTATTCCGGGTATGACAGGATCGACACGGCCTCTTCGCGGTTGGCGTTGTCATTCTCGTCCAGCCACATGCCCGCGCGGATCAGGGCGCGCACGATGGCTTGTGTCGTGTTGGGGTTGGCTTCCGCGAATTCTTCGGTGATGCCGAAGACCTTTTCGGGGTTGTTGGGCCACAGCTGATAGTCGGTGATGACCGGCACGCCGATCCCGCGCTGGACCGCCTGTTGGTTCCACGGCTCGCCCACGGCATAGCCGAAAATGGTCCCGGCTTCGAGCGTCGCAGGCATCTGCGGCGGCGGCGTCACCGACAGGAAAACGTCCGCGTCAATCGTGCCGGTGATGTCCTCGGGGCTATAAAAACCTGGGTTCAAGCCGCCTGCGGCGAGCCAGAAGCGGATCTCATAGTTGTGGGTGGAGACCGGGAAAACCATGCCCATGTCAAACCGCGTGCCTTCCTCGCGGTACTGCTCCACCACCGGCGCAAGGGCGCTGGCGCTGATCGGGTGAACCGGGCGGCCATCGTCCATCGAGGGGATATGCGGGCGCATCAGCTCCCACACCTCGTTCGAGACGGTGATGCCGTTGCCGTTAAGGTCCATGGAGAAGGGCGTGATGATATTGGCCTGGGTGCCGTAGCCGATGGTGGCGGCAATCGGCTGGCCCGCCAGCATATGCGCGCCGTCGAGCGTGCCGTCGATGACCCCGTCCAGCAGCACGCGCCAGTTGGCCTGGGCCTCCAGCGTGACGAAGAGGCCCTCGTCCTCGAAATAGCCAAGCTCGTACGCGATGGCGAGCGGGGCCATGTCGGTGAGTTTGATGAAGCCGAAGGTCAGCTCGTCAATCTCAAGGTCCTGGGCGGCGAGCGGGCCGGCAAGGGCGGTGGTGGTAATGAGGGCTGTGAGAATCCGTTTCATATGGATCGTCTCCTGGCTGGTGCGTGTGGCGTCTGCGCGCCGTGTGCAAATGACAAAAAGCCGCCGAAAGCATCGCGGGAGGGGCGACACATTCGAGCGGCTTTGCTCAGCAATCCCGTGCTTTGGGAAATTCGGGCCGAAGACGCCATTGCCTTCGTGCCCCATATGGGAAGCACCGGGGGGCGAGTCGTTCAAGCCAAAAGCGGATCGAGAGGGGTGGAATTGCTGCGCTGCCGCATCGGCCCGGCGCTGGTGCCCAAAAAATGGGCGCGGTCACGCAGAAGGATCAAAAATGCGCCCATCAAAGAACACATCCCGCTCCAATATCATCCGCCCCCGCGTCGACGCCACAGCCGTGGGGTGGATGAGGGAGCCTTCGAGTTTTTCGGACGCGCCGGGCATATCTGCGCCGGTGCCTTCAAGGGCGGCGCGGTAGAGGTCACTTCGGAACACGCCCGCCGCCCGCCGTGTTGCCTCGCTTGGGTCCATGCCGGTGCGCACTGCAAGTTGGTGGGCGATCCACTTGCCCTGACTGCGCCATGGGAAACTGGCCGCGCCGCGGTGGAACTCAAGAAATCCCGGCACATCGCGCATCTCGCCGCCGGGCGAAATTGCCAGCTTCCCCGTCAGGGCCCGGTCCACGACTTCGGAGGGGACGTCCAACCAGTGGGGTCGCGACAAGAGCTCTGCCGCTGCCGTCCGCCGCGCGGGGTCGGCCAGCCATCGGCCGGCACGCCACACGCTGCGCATCACCCGGCTGAGCAAATGCGGCTCTGTCTCGGCCCACTCCGCGCGGGTCGCGAGCACCTTTTCGGGCGCGAAGCTCCAGATCGCGCGCCCGGGCAGTAACAGCGCGCCCACCCCGTCTTCGACGCAGACCGACCCCCAGGGCTCGCCGACGCAGAAGGCGTCGATTTCACCCGAGGCCAGGGCCTGCGCCATCATCGGCGGCGGGACGGTACGGATTTCCATGGGGACCGCAGACAAAGGCGTCGCCGCGCGCCAGATATGGACCAGCTCCACATGCATGGAGAAGGGGAAGGGGACCCCGATTGTCAGGCCTTCGGGCGCTGCCTTGGCCAGGGCAGCCCCGGCGGCGGCGGCATCATCAAAGCCAAACGGGTGCCCGAGGGCTCGCAGCTTGGCTTCCAGCGTGCGACTGACGCCGATGGCGTTGCCGTTGATCGATAGGACGGACACCGCCGACATCGCGTTTGCGATGCCCCCGAGCCCCAAGGCCATGGCGACGGGCACGACCGACAACAGATGCGCGACATCTACGCGCCCGAACGCGAGCATATCGCGCGCCGACGACCACGACGGGGCGGCGATCAGGTCCAGGGCGATCCCCTCGGCTTCCGCAAATCCCATTTCCTGCGCCACGATAAGCGGCGCCGCGTCGACCAGGGGCACATAGGCCGCAGAAACCGTCACCGTCTTCATCGCAGCAGATCCGCTGCCGTGACGAGAGACTGGGCAACCTCTGCCACCCGAAGGCCCTGATCCATGGCGGCCTTTCGCAGGATGGCATAGGCCTTTTCCTCGTCGATCTGTTTGGCCTTCATCAAAAGGCCCTTGGCACGATCGATCACCTTACGCTCTTCCAGGGCACGGCGGGTCTCATCAAGTTCTGTGCGCATCTGGCGCATGATCTGGAACCGGGCAATTGCCGCGTCGATGACGGGTTTGAGCCGGTCGGGATGCAGACCATCCACGACATAGGCCGACACGCCCGCCTCGACCGCGGCCTTGGCCAACCCGCTTGCCGCGCCCGAGACGAACATCGCAATCGGGCGCTCTAGGGGGCCGGAGGCGAGGGTCAGTTCCTCCATCACGTCCCGGGTGGGGTGATCTATGTCGATCAGCACGATGTCGGGATGCAAGGCCGCGATCTTGCGCGACAGCCCCGACAGATCGCCGATCACATTGACCTCATGGGTGCCGGTCTCGCGCAGGGCGTCGACGATGGCGATGGCCCGATCCCGGTCTTCCTCCACCACGACGATTGAAAGTGCGCTGTTCATGGGGCGGAGTATTCAGGGCCGGGGGCAGCCAGCAACCGCTGCAAGATGGTTTTGCCTCGTCATTTCGCCAACCGCGTAATCCTTAGGCATTTTGCACCGATTTGGCCTCGGGAACGACCTTGCGGAAAACGAGCTGACCCTGCGCAGCGGGTGAATGTGGACTGCGCGACCTTGTCGAGACGCTCATCACGACCGTCTGACGCTCGGATTAGGGCCGCGACGCCACGGTACGGTCATAGCTGTCCAAAACGTCCAGAAGGGCTTTGCCTTCCGGGGCGGAATGGCGGTCGCAGAACTCCTGCCAGACGGCGCTGGCGGGCAGGTCTTTGACCTCTTCCGTGACCATCAGACGCCGGGTGTAATCCAAGTCGGCCTCCGCTGATTTCAGCATGTCCCGTGGCATCAACAGCGCGCGCAGCAGTGCCTTTTGCATGTTGCGTGTGCCGATGACCCAGGCGGCCGTTCGGCTGATCGTGGCATCAAAGAAATCGAGGCCGATGCGGGTGCGCTCCAACAGATCGGCAAAGACCAGTTCCTGCGCCATTGCCAGAATATCGTCGTTCAGCAAGATCACATGGTCGCTGTCCCACCGCATGGGCCGTGAGACGTGGAGCAGGATTTCATCGAGTGACAGGGCCACTGAACTCAGCTTGTCGGCCACGTTCTCGGTCGGGTGGAAGTGCCCCATGTCCAGGCACAGCAGCGTCTTGTTGCGGATGGCGTAGCCCATGTAGAACTCGTGGCTGCCGACGGTGCAGGCCTCGACCCCGATGCCGAAGAGCTTGCTTTCAACCGCGTCCAGCATCTGGGACGGGTCCTGGTCCGGGGCAAGCATCGCGTCCAGGGACGCCTCCAGCCGCGCCCGTGCCGACATGCGGTCCACGGGGATGTCCTTGTAGCCGTCCGGCACCCAGATGTTGTTGACGCAGGCACTTCCCAGCATTGCACCCATCTGCGCCGCGATATCGCGGGACCTGCGCCCATGTTCGATCCAGAACTCACGGATGCCTGCATCCGGGTGCGACAGGGTCAGATTGTCGTCGGCTTTGGCGTGGGCAAAGAACGTCGGGTTGAAGTCGAGGCCCAAGCCCTGATCTTGCGCCCAATCGACCCAAGGCGCGAAATGGGCGAATTCAATTTCGTCCCGGTCTGGTGTGGCGTCGGTGTCGAGGTACATCGCGTGCAGATTCAGCCGGTGCGAGCCAGGGATTTGCGCGTAGGAGAATTCAAGATCCGCGCGCAACTCATCAGGCGTGCTGGCGCGACCGGGGTGGTTGCCCGTCGCCTGAATGCCGCCACTGGACGCGCCCGTCTTGGCCTCGAACCCCACAACGTCGTCGCCCTGCCAGCAATGCATCGAAATCGGGATCTGCGCCAGGCGGGCCATCGCAGCTTCGGTATCCACGCCCCAATCGGCATAGATCTGGCGGGCGGTGTTATAAGCGCCGCTCATCGGGTGAACGCCTGCACGTTGCCAGCATCGACGTTGATGATGTTGCCGGTGGATTTGGCCGAGAGATCAGCGGCAAAGAAGTACGCCGCTTCTGCGATGTCCTCGGGCAGGACCGAGCGTTTCAACATGGAGCGGTCGCGGTACATCTGCTCCAGCCCCGCCTTGTCGGTGCCGTAGGTGGAGGCGCGTTGATCCAGCCATTCGCCCTGCCAGATCTTGGACCCTTGCAAGACGGCGTCGGGGTTGACGACGTTGACGCGGATGCCTGCCT
The DNA here is from genome assembly GCF_059726805.1 of Gymnodinialimonas sp. Lineage (NCBI taxonomy): Bacteria > Pseudomonadati > Pseudomonadota > Alphaproteobacteria > Rhodobacterales > Paracoccaceae > Gymnodinialimonas > Gymnodinialimonas sp. The sequence continues at coordinate 3,456,212 of NZ_AP041059.1, read as the reverse complement.
CGGCCCCTTCCAGGGCAAGGCAGCGGGCCAGATGCAGCTCGCTGGCTTTGGCGGTGCAATAGGCCGAGGCGTTTGGGCTGGCCGCCAGGCCGTTCTTGGAGCCCACGAACACGATCGACCCGCCCATGTCCTGCACCCGCAGGACCTTGAACGCCTCGCGGCTGACGAGGAAGTAGCCCGTGCTCAGGATGTCCATGTTCTTTTGCCAGAGCGCCAGCGATGTCTCTTCCACCGGCGCGGAGGAGGCGATGCCTGCGTTGGACACGAGGATGTCGATCCCGCCGTATTCCACGGCGGCGGCGGCGAAGGCATCAGAGACTGCGGCCTCACTGGTGACGTTCATGGCAACCGCGCGGACGACATCGCCGGAGAAGCGGTCTGACAGCGCCGCGCGCGTCGCCTCCAGGGCGTCCTCATCGATATCCGCCAGGATAACGCAGGCGCCCTCCGACAGGTAGCGCGCCGCTGTTGCGGAGCCGATGCCGCCTGCGCCGCCGGTGACCATGGCGATGCGGCCTGCCAGCGTTTTGGGCGCGGGCATCCGTTGCAGCTTGGCTTCTTCCAGTAGCCAGTATTCGATGTCGAAGGCCTCCTGCTCGGGCAGGCCGCAATAGGTGCTGACGGCGCTGGCGCCGCGCATCACGTTGATTGCGTTGACGTAGAACTCGCCCGAGATGCGGGCCGTTGCCTTGTCCTTGGCGAAGGTGATCATGCCGACGCCGGGGATCAGATAGACGACCGCGTTGGGATCGCGCAGGGCGGGGCTGTTGTCGTGTTTGCAGCGATCGTAGTAGGCCGCATAGGCGTCGCGGTAAGCCGCGACCTGGGCGGGCAGGCCGTCCAGCACCGCATCCACATCCGGGGCCGCCGGGTTGAAGCCCACGACAAGGGGGCGGATCTTCGTCCGCAAGAAATGGTCGGGGCACGACGTGCCCAAGGCGGCCAAGGCTTCCATATCGCGCGCGTTCACGAACTCCAGAACCGTATCACTGTCCTCAAAATGGCCGACCATATGCTGCTGGCCCGAGACCATGCCCCGGATCGCAGGCATCAACCGTGCGGCCACAGCGCGGCGATCTGCGGCGGGCAGGCTTTCATGCACCGCGCCGCCAAAGGCGGGCAGGCCGCGGGTCTTTTCGGCAAACCAATCCATTGCCTTCTGGATCACGTCGACGGTCAGCCTGTAGCACGCCTCTGCATCATCATCCCAGGTGAACAACCCGTGGCTTTCGAGCACGACCCCCTTCGCGTCGGGGTTCTTAAGGCAGAAGTCTTCCAGCCAAAGACCCAACTCATAGCCGGGCCGTTTCCACGGGAGCCAGCCGATGTCATCGCCAAAGATCTCTGCGGTCAGGGCCTTGGAATCGGCGGCAGCCGCAATCGCGATGATGGCATCGGGGTGCATGTGGTCGACGTGTTTGCGCGGCACATAGGCGTGCAGGGGCGTATCGATCGAAGCCGCGCGCGCGTTGAGGTTGAAGGTGCAATGGGGCAGGAGGCCCACCATCTCATCCTCGAACGCCACCCCACGGTACATGCCCTTCAGGGCGCGCAGCTTGTCCATGTAGAGCGTCGCGAAGCCGTCCATCTTGATCGAGCCGACATCACCGCCTGAGCCTTTGACCCAAAGCACCTCCACCAGCTCGCCGGACAAAGGGTCCGTCTCCATGACCTTGGCAGAGGTGTTTCCGCCCCCGTAGTTGGTGATCCGCTTGTCCGAGCCTAACAGGTTTGAGCGGTAGAGCAGCTTTTCCGACTCGGACATTGCGGCCGCTTTGGACGCGTCCCAAAGGTTGGATAAGCGCGCTTTTTCAGTGGTTTCCAGCATGAAGCCTCCCCTTCAGACACCCGCGTGCCCGGCATATGAACTGACCTAAAGCTGCGGCGAGCCTATCCATAAGTCAATCACAAATAATCATTTCCAATCATGCTGCGGTGCAGAATGATTGGAAATGACATTTAATGATTGACAGATGAGCGAACCACGGGCCACGGTTAGGCAGATTTGGGAGGATTCGATGCACGAGAAAGAACGCCACAACGTCATTCTGTCTGCCGTCCAGGACCGTCCTGTCGCGACCGTGGCGGAGTTCTGTGCGCTGACGGGGGCGTCCGAGGCGACGGTGCGGCGCGACATCAATACGCTGCACACCCAAAAGCGCCTGCGCCGGGTGCGGGGCGGGGCCGAAGCCCTGACGCCGCCGCAGTTCGTGGGGCTCGCAGGGCGCACCTTTGCGGTGAATGAGACAATGCGGGGGCCTGAGAAACAGGCTATCGCGCGCGCTGCGGTCGAGCTTTGCGATGACGGCGACGCCATCATCATCAACGGCGGCACCACGACGTTTCAGATGGTGCATCCGCTGGCGATGCGACGCCTGCAGATCTTCACCAACTCTTTCCCGATTGCAGAGCATCTTCTGAAGAATTCCAAGAACACCATCATGCTGTCGGGCGGCGTCATTTACCGCGAGCAGAACATCATCCTGTCGCCGTTCGACAATGACGTGACCCGCAATTTCGCCGCGACCCGTATGTTTATGGGCGCGCAAGGCCTTGGACCCTTGGGGCTGATGGAGGCGGACCCGCTGCTGATCCAGGCCGAGCAAAAGCTGATTGGTCAGGCGGACGAATTGGTCGTCCTGGTCGACTCGTCGAAGTTCGAGAACCGCTCCAGCCTCGTCCTGTGCCCGCTCAACCGGATCGACGTGGTGATCACGGACGACGGTATCTCTGATCGCGCGGCGGCGATGCTGGAGGCGGCGGAAATCAAACTGATCGTGGCGCAGGTAAGCGCCGCGGCGGAAACCGGGTCCAGCTGACGCTCGACCCCTACGGATCTAACTCAATGGGAGGAACCAACATGAGTATCACACGCAGAATCTTCGGCGGCACTGCATTGGCCGCGATGATGATGGCAGGCGGCGCGGCCTATGCCGACGGGCACGAGCCGGTCCGCATCGCCCTGGTCGTCAAGGCGCTTGGCATCGGTTTCTTTGAAGCCGCCAATGATGGCGCGATGGAAGCGGCGGAAGAGCTTGGGAATGTGGAAATCATCTACACGGGCCCCACGTCGACAACCGCCGAGGGGCAGATCGAGGTTATCAACGCGCTGATCGCCCAGGGCGTGGACGCGATCGCCGTTTCGGCCAACGACCCAGATGCGCTTGTGCCCGTTCTCCAGCGCGCCATGCAGCGTGGCATCGCCGTGATTTCGTTTGACTCCGGTGTCGCGGAGGAGGGCCGGATGCTCCACCTCGCGCCGTCCTCTGACGCTTTGATCGGGCGGACGATCATTCAGCTTGCCGCAGATCACCTACCCGACGGCGGCCAAGTGGCGCTTCTGTCGGCCACGGCCACGTCGACCAACCAGAACACCTGGATCGCCGAGATGAATGCCGTGATGGGCGATTATCCCGGGATCGAGGTCGTGGCCACGGTCTATGGCGATGACCTCGCCGACCGGTCCTATCGCGAGGCCATTGGCCTGATGCAGACCTACCCGGATCTGGACGCGATCATCGCGCCGACCTCCGTGGGCATTGTGGCCGCAGCCCAAGCCGTGGTGGACCAGGATATGGTCGGCCAGGTGAACGTCACGGGCCTTGGCCTGCCGTCCGAGATGGCCGGCGCCATCGAGTCCGGCGCGTCGCAAAGCTTCGCGATCTGGAACCCGATTGACCTGGGCTATGCCGCCACGATGCTGGCTTACGAGTTGTCGGCCAATGAGGTCGAGGCCGCCCCCGGCGCCGTCATCCCGATGGGCCGCATGGGTGAGTTGGAGCTGGATGACACCACCACCGGCGCCATGGCCCTGCCGTTCACCTACGACGCCTCCAACATCGAGCAGTTCCGCGAGATCTTCTGATCGTCGCCCGCTCCTTAACCCGGCGCGCCTTTGGTGCGCCGGGCACCTCAGAATACACGGAACAATTGAATGCTTCAGCCAGCCCTCGAGACAGAAGGGGCGCAGGACATGCCCGTCCTTCGTCTTGCCGGGATCACCAAGACTTTCCCCGGCGTGAAGGCGCTCAACGAGGTTTCGTTGGAGCTGTACCCGGGCCAAGTCACTGCCCTGATTGGCGAGAATGGCGCGGGCAAGTCGACTATTGTGAAGGTGCTGACGGGCATCTACCGCGCTGATGGCGGCACGATTTCCGTCGATGACGCGCCGGTGAATTTCACTTCCGCCGAGGATGCGACCGCGGCGGGCATCACCGCGATCCATCAGGAAACGGTCCTGTTTGATGAGCTATCGGTGGCCGAAAACATCTTTATCGGCCACGCCCCGCGCGGCCGCTTTGGGCTGATCGACACCGCCGCGATGAACGCGCGGGCGCAAGAGATCCTGGACCGCATCGATGCGCCTTTGGCCGCGACAACGCCGCTGAAAGACCTTGGGATTGCCAACAAACACCTGGTGGCCATTGCCCGCGCGCTGTCGGTAGACGCGCGCGTCGTCATCATGGACGAGCCGACGGCGGCGCTGTCGCAAAAGGAAATCGAGGAACTCTATGAATTGGTTGACCGCCTCAAGGCCGAGGGTCGGGCGATCCTGTTCATTTCTCACAAATTTGACGAGATTTTCCGCATCGCGGACCGTTATGCGGTGTTTCGCGATGGAGAGCACGTCGGCGCGGGCCTGATGGCGGATGTCGCCGAGGGTGATCTGGTTCAGTTGATGGTGGGCCGCGCGGTCGATCAGATCTTCCCGGAGCGCCAGACCGTAAAGGGCGATGAGGTTCTGCGCGTCAGTGGTTACGCGCATCCGACGGAGTTTGACGACATTTCCCTGACCCTGAACGCGGGAGAGATCCTGGGGTTTTACGGCCTCGTCGGCGCAGGCCGATCCGAGTTGATGCAGGCTATTTTCGGGATCACCAAACCGTCTGCCGGGACGATCCAGATCGCCGGGGAAGAGCGCGTGATCCGCTCACCCTCCCAGGCTATTGAGAATGGCATCGTCTATGTCCCCGAGGATCGCGGCAAGCAGGGTGCGGTTCTGGGCCTGCCGATCTTTCAGAACGTGACCTTGCCGTCGCTGGCCCAAACCTCACGCAGCGGTTTCCTGAAACTCGCCAATGAATTTGCGCTGGCCCGTGAATACACCGAGCGGCTGGAGCTGCGCGCCGCAGCATTGGACCAGGACGTCGGCAACCTCTCGGGCGGCAACCAACAGAAGGTCGTGATTGCCAAGTGGCTGGCGACCAAGCCCCGCGTGATCATCCTGGATGAGCCTACCAAGGGCATCGACATCGGCTCCAAAGCCGCCGTCCATGCCTTCATGGCGGAACTGGCGGCGGAGGGGCTTGCGGTGATCATGGTCAGCTCAGAGATCCCGGAAATCCTTGGCATGTCAGACCGGGTGATCGTGATGCGCGAAGGTTTGATTGCCGCCGAGTTGGAGCGCCGAGAGCTGAGCCCCGAAGTGCTCGTCCGCCACGCCGCCGGAATTGGAGAGGTCCCATGACGCGTTTGCTGAAATCGCGCGAGGCGCTTCTGGTCGGCGTCATCATCGCGCTCGTGGCCCTGATCGCGAGCCGTTTTCCAGCGTTCATCGACCCGGCAAACTTGGTGAATGTGTTCACCGACACGTCTCCGTTGATCATCCTGGCCATCGGGCAGGCCATCGTGATCCTGACGCGCTGCATTGATCTTTCCGTCGCCTCGAACTTGGCACTCACCGGCATGGTCTGCGCGATGATCAACGTGGCCTATCCCAATCTGCCGATCCCGGTGATCATCGCCGTGGCGCTGATGCTGGGTGCACTGCTAGGAGCCTTCAACGGCATCCTCGTCTGGAAGCTTTCCATTCCGCCCATCGTCGTGACCCTCGGGACGTTAACCATCTACCGAGGCATCATCTTCGTCATCTCCGACGGGGCCTGGGTGAACGCGCACGAGATGTCGCCCGCCTTCACCGGCTTTCCCCGCGCTGAAATTCTCGGGCTGCCGGTTCTGGCCTGGCTTGCGATCCTGACCGCTGCCGTCTTCTTCGTGGTCATCGCCCGAACGCCGCTTGGCCGGGCGTTCTATGCGGTCGGTGGCAATCCCCACGCCGCCGTTTACGCGGGCATCAACGGTGGCAAGACGCAGTTCTGGGCCTTCGTTCTTTCGGGCATGTTGGCGGGGCTGACCGGCTATCTTTGGGTCGCCCGCTACTCTGTCGCCTATGTCGACATCGCCAAAGGGTTCGAGCTGGAGGTCGTGGCCGCCTGCGTCATCGGTGGCATCGCGATTGCAGGCGGGGCAGGGACGATCCTGGGGGCGATCCTGGGCGCGATCTTCCTGGGCATCATCAAGAACGCGCTGCCGGTCGTGGGGATCTCTCCGTTCTGGCAACTCGCCATTTCTGGCGCCGCCATCGTGATCGCCGTGGCCTTCAACGCCCGCGCGGGCCGCGCGAAGGGGCGGATCATCCTCAAACGGGCCGAAGCGGGAGCGCAGGCATGACTGACACGTCCTCCAAGGCCCTAGGCCGCCACATCCCCGACCGCCTGCAAAGCCCGGCGCTGAAAGCCTTCAAATCGTGGGAGACGCTGCTTCTGGCCGTGGCCATCGCGATCTTCATCACCAACTCTTTCCTTTCGCCCTATTTCCTGAACGCTTGGAACCTCAGCGACGCGACCTTCAACTTCACCGAGAAGGCGATGATCGCCTTCGCCATGGCACTTCTGATCGTCGCCGGAGAGATCGACCTTTCGGTCGCCTCGATCATCGCACTGGCCTCCACCGCCATGGGGTACGCGCTACAATTTGACGTGGGCGTCGTTCCCCTGGTGCTGATTGGGCTGACCACGGGCGTGCTTTGCGGCGCGTTCAACGGCTTCCTTGTCACGGGCCTCGGCTTGCCGTCCATCGTGGTCACCATCGGCACGATGAGCCTGTTTCGCGGGATTTCCTACATCATCCTCGGCGATCAGGGCTTTCGCGGCTACCCGTCCGAGTTCAGCTACTTCGGCCAGGGCTATGTCTGGTGGGTGATCTCGTTTGAGTTCGTGCTCTTCGCCGTCCTTGCGCTGCTTTACTACGTGCTGCTGCACCGCACCAACTTTGGCCGCAGCGTCTATGCCATCGGCAACAACCCCACCGGCGCGCTCTTTAGTGGCATTCGCGTGGCGCGGGTGAAGTTCATCCTGTTCCTGCTGACGGGCTTGATGGCGGGGGTCGCGGCGATCTGCCTGACCGCGCGCCTCGGGTCCACCCGGCCCACCATCGCGCTGGGGTGGGAGTTGGAGATCGTGACCATGGTCGTCCTGGGCGGCGTCAACATCCTGGGTGGATCGGGCAGCATCCCCGGCGTTGTCATCGCGGCCTTCGTCATGGGCCTCGTGACCTTCGGGCTTGGCCTATTGAACGTGCCGGGTATCGTCATGTCGATCTTCATCGGCTGCCTTCTGATCGGCGTCATCGCCCTGCCGCGCCTTTACGCCATGTGGAAAAACTGATGGAGAAATACGCCTTCAAGATGCGGCTCAACCCCGGCTGCCTGGATGAATACCGCAAGCGCCATGATGAGATCTGGCCAGAGCTGGTGGCCCTGCTGCGTGATGCGGGTGTGTCAGACTATTCGATCCATCTGGATCCAGAGACCGACATTCTGTTTGGCGTGCTGTGGCGCACAGCCGACAACCGCATGGCGGCGCTGCCCGATCATCCGCTGATGCAAAAGTGGTGGGCCCATATGGCGGACATCATGGAAACGCACCCCAGCAACGAGCCGGTGGCCACGCCCTTGACGCCCGTGTTCCACATGCGATGACCCATATCGCCGTCATCGATATCGGCAAGACCAATGCCAAACTGGCGCTCGTGGACCGCGCGACATTGGCCGAGGTGGCCGTGGTCACCCGCCCCAACATCGTGCGGCCCGGCCCGCCCTGGCCGCATTTTGACCTGGAGGGGCATTGGCAGTTCCTCCTCGACAGTCTGCGGGATTTCCACGCCAGCCACGGCATCGACGCGATCTCGATCACCGCCCATGGGGCGTCGTGTGCCTTGCTGGACGCGGACGGCGGCTTGGCGGCGCCGATGCTCGATTACGAGCATCCCGGCCCGGACGATAGGGCCGGGGCCTATGATCGGATCCGCCCGCCCTTCGCCGACACGGGCTCTGCCCGTCTTGCCGGAGGGTTGAACGTGGGCGCACAGCTTCATTGGATGTTCGCGCAGGATCCCGGCCTGCGCGCGCGCACGGCGCAAATCGTGACCTACCCGCAATACTGGGCGTGTCGCCTGACGGGCGTGGCCGCGACGGAGCGGACGTCGCTGGGGTGCCACACCGATCTTTGGATGCCTGAGCAAAACGGCTTCTCCACCTTGGTGGAGGCTTTGGGCATCGCCGAGAAGATTGCGCCAGTGCGCATGGCCTCTGACGTGTTGGGCCCGGTCACACCCTCGGTCGCCGAGCACACTGGCCTGCCCGCCGACACGCCGGTGACCTGCGGTATCCACGATTCAAACGCGTCGCTGTTGCCGCATCTGATGACCCGCGAACCGCCGTTCTCGGTCGTGTCGACCGGCACCTGGGTCATCGCCATGACGATGGGCGGGCAGGGGCCGGACCTTGACCCGGAACGCGACACACTGGTCAATGTGAACGCGTTCGGCGACCCGACCCCGTCGGCACGTTTCATGGGCGGGCGCGAGTTTGAAACCATCATCGACGGCGCGTTCACGCCCCCGTCGGATGCTGACGTGGCGGTGGTGTTGGACCAAGCCCTCATGCTTCTACCCGCAGTCGCCCCGACGACCGGGCCCTTCAAAGGTCGCAGGCCGCAATGGCTCCCGTCCAAGCCGCCGCGCGGGTCGGGGCAGCGTAGTCTGGCCACGGCCTATTACCTCGCGCTTGTCACGGCAGAGTGTCTGAGGCTGACCGGTCATCGCGGCAATATCGTGGTGGAAGGCCCCTTCGCAACCAATCCCGACTACCTCGACATGCTTTCCGTCACGACGGAGTGCCGGGTGTTGGCGACCGCGAACGCCACAGGAACCAGCCAAGGCGCCGCGCGGCTTGTTACAGGCACAGCAGCCGTTGCGCCAACCTACACAATGCGCCAGCCCGGCGAGCGGGATCCATTGCTTCGTCGATATGCCGAGGGTTGGACGCGCGAGGTTGCGCGTAACCCAATCGCGTAGGTGATCAGGCTGGCGCGATCCCACCAGACCTCAAATCGGCAAGACGCTTTTCATCCAAGCAAGGGACGCGTCTGTGGGGCCGGTGGGTTTATACTCGGCCCCCAGTGGATGCTGCCACCCCAGGGCTTCGATCTCGGCGAAGACCGCGCCAAAATCGACCTCGCCATGATCCGGGGTGCCCCGATCAGGAACGGAGGCAAACTGGATATGCCCGATCAGGGGGTAGAGCGTTTTGAGGCGCGCAATCACGTCCCCCTCTGTCCGGCCCACGTGGTAACAATCGAACATCAGCCGCAGGTTCGGCAGGGCGATGGCCTCGATCAGGTCCGCCGCCTGTTGCGTGGTGTTCAGGAAGTATCCCGGCGCATCAAAGCGGTTGAGCGGCTCGATCAGGATCGTGATGTCCTTTGAGGCGGCTTGATCGCAGGCGTAAGTCAGGTTCTCGGTGAAGGTCGCCTTAGCCTGCGGACCTTCGGCAAACCCTGCCATCACATGGACAGCACCGGCGCCGATCTGGGCGGCGTAGGCAATCGCCTCATCAATCGCCGCGCGCGCCTCCTCCTCGCGGCCCGGGATCGCGGAGAGGCCGTTGTCACCCGCTGCCACATCGCCGCGCCTCGTGTTCAACCCCAGCATCGGCAGGCCCGTTTCGGCCATCGCATCGGCGACGTCGGCGGCGGGCGTCTCAAAAGGCCAATGGCATTCCACCGCATGAAAACCAGCGCCATGGGCTGCGCGGATCGCGTCGGGCAGCGATCTGTCCGTCCACAGGAAACCAAGGTTTGCGGAAAACCGCGTCATGCGTCCCACTCCACGTTGAATTTCGTCACCACGGCCTGGACCTGTGCGTCGGTCAGCCCGCGTGCGGCCACGCCGCGCATCATCATCGCGAGCCGCGCGCTGTCTTCCAACTCTTCAACCGCATTGCACGCCGCCTCGATATCCTTGCCTGCGACCACGGGGCCGTGGTTGGCCAGCATCACGGCAGAGCGTTTGCCCGCGAGGCCCCGCACCGCATCGCCCATGGCCGGGTCACCGGGCAAAAAGAACGGCAACAACTTCACCCGACCCAGTTTCATGATCCCGTAAGGGGTAAGCGTCGGCAGAAAGTCATCCTCATTCGCGTCGGGCATCATCGACCACGCTACGGAATGGCACGAGTGCAGATGAACAACCGCGCCCGCCGTGCTGCGGGTGTCGTAGAATGCCGTGTGAAGCGGCATTTCCTTGGTGGGCGGGTCGCCTTCGATCAGCGTGCCCGCAGCATCAAATCGGCTCAACCTGCCGGGGTCGAGCCGCCCAAAGCTGGTGCCGGTCGGGGACACCAAAAGCCCGCCATCCTCGGTCCGTGCCGAGATGTTTCCGGTGCTGCCGTGGGTCAACCCGCGATCGTAGAGAGACTTGGCCAACATGCAGATCTGTTCGCGCAGGGCTGTTTCGGTCATGACGTCTCCAGTTTTGCCAAGGCATCGCAGAAGAACGTCTCGGCTCCGAAATTTCCGGATTTGAGCGCCAACGCCATCGCGTGCCCACCGCTGCTGCAGAACGTCCACGGCACGCCCGGGGCGATTTCCGCGCCGATATCAACGCGCGTGACGCCGAGGGCCTGGGTGATCGCGCCCGACGTTTCGCCGCCCGCCACGATGATCCGCCGCACGCCTTTGTCACGCCCGGCGATGGCGAGTGTGGCCAAGGCCTCTTCCACGATCTGTCCGGCGCGATCGGCGCCGAGCGTGTCTTGCGCGGCTTTCACGTCCGCCGGGTCCGCCGAGGCATAGAGCATCGGGGTTGCGGTCAGAGGCTGGGTCGCCAACCAATCCAGCGCGAATTGCACGCCGTCTTCGGCCAGTTTGATCGGGTCTAGATGCAGGCTTGGCCCAAGCGGCGCGTAATGCGCGACCTGTGCCCGGGTCATGGCCGAGCAGCTGCCCGACAGGATCATGGCCCCTGCCGCGATGTCTTGCGCGCGGGTCGACGGCGCAGGCGCTTGGTCGGTCAACAAGGCGGGCAGGGGCATCGCCACGGCGCTGCCCCCGGTCAGGAGCGGCATGGCGTGACAGGCCTTTGCGATGACTTGCAGGTCGGCGTCGGCGACGGCATCCACGACCACATGGGCCACGCCGTCGGCCGTAAGCTGAGCAAGCGCGGCGCGCACGGCCTCAGACCCCCGCGCCACGGTCAGTCGATCCACGAGACCAACCGGCTGCGTGACCTGCGGCTTCAACAGACGCATTAGATTGCTGTCACGCATCGGCGTCAGCGGGTGGTCCTTCATCGGGCTTTCCGCGAGCGGCTGTTGTCCGACGAAAAGGTTGCCCATGAAGATCGACCGCCCATTCTCGGGGAACGCGGGGCAATAGATCGTCTGCGTGGCCCCCAGATCTTCCATCAGGGCTTCTGCTACCGGGCCGATGTTTCCCTCGGGCGTGGAATCGAAGGTAGAGCAATACTTCCAGAAGAAATGCGTCGCGCCCGCGTCGCGCAACCACGCCAGCGCGCGGCGGCATTCGCTGACCGCGTCAGCGACAGGGGCGGTGCGAGATTTCAGGGCGATCACCTCAAAGGCCGCGGCATCAGAAGGCGGCGCGTCCGGCACGCCGATGCGCAGGCTGATCGGGTGCCCGCTGCGCGCCAGGAGGCCCGCGAGATCCGTGGCTCCGGTGAAATCATCCGCGATGCAGCCCAGTAGTGTGGCCATACCCTTCGTCCCCTTCCGTCACGCGCGCCCATCAAGGATTGGGCGCGTCATCTTCCTTGTAAACGGCAATCAACTCATCGACAGAGGTTTCCGCCGTGAAGCCCAAAGCAATCGCACGCTTTGGCATAAAGGCCCGGGGCCAGGCGTCAATGATCGTTGCAATGGCCGGGTCCGGCACGCGGTCGATCAGGGCCGTGGCCTGCGTGCCTGCGGCCCGTTTCAGTGCTTCAATCTGCCCCGCCACGGTCGTCTCGACCCCAGGCATATTCAGGGTACGCCGGGCACCGACGGCATCGCCGTCGATCTCGGCCGCATGGATCAGAAAACCAACTGCGGACCGGGGGCTGACGAGCCAGTGTTTCGTCTCAGCCGCGACGGGCAGGGTGCTGCGTTGGCCGGCCAAAGGCTCGCGCAGGATGCCGGAAAAGAAGCCCGATGCCGCCGCGTTGGGTGCGCCGGGGCGGATGACGACCGTGGGCAACCGAATGCCCACGCCATCCAAAAAGCCGCGCCGGGTGTAGTCGTCAAGCAGCAGTTCGGTGATCGCCTTTTGCGCGCCGTAGCTGGTGTGGGGCGCGCGGATGTGATCGTCCGGGATCGGGTCGGGCAGGGGCGCGCCATAGACGGCAAGCGACGATGTGAAAACCACGCGGGGGAAATAGCCGTCGGCTTGATGCGCCATGCGGATGGCTTCGAAAAGGGCCCGCGTCGCATCAAGGTTGATCTTGTACCCAAGCTCAAAATCCCGCTCCGCCGCGCCCGAGACGATGGCGGCGAGGTGGAAGATGACATCCGGGCGCGCGGCCACAAGGTCATGGGCGACACCGTCATCGGATATGTCGACGGCGCGCGCGGTGGCAATAGCCTCCGCGCCACCGGGCACCGGCGGCTGGTTGATATCAACGAGGTCCAGCGCGTCAATCAAACGCCCGCCAAGCTGCGTCTTTGCGGCAAGGCGCGACGCCAGTTTTGCGCCGATCATGCCGCCTGCGCCCAGGATCAAAACTCGCATCATGTGCCTCCGTCAGCTGTCGTCGCCGGGCAAGCTGAGCCCCACGTTGCGCGCATAGACCTTGGTGATCGCGGCGTCATCCTCGGCCCCCAACCCCATGCCGACGGCGACCATGTATTGCTGGAGCGCCGCCGCCGTGATCGGCGCCGAGAAGGAGGCCTGTTTCGCGACATCCAACACGATCCCGAGGTCCTTTGGCCAGATGTTGATCTGGCTGTGGGGCGTGTAGTCGCCCGCGACAACATGGGGCGCGCGGTTCTCCAACATCCAGGAGGTCCCCGCGCATTGGCTGATGACTTCCAGGAAACGCTCTGGCGCCACGCCTTGCGTCATGCCGAAAGCCATCGCCTCGCCCATGGCTGCAATGTGAACCCCGGCCAGCAGTTGGTTAACCGACTTCATGGCCGAGCCCGCGCCAGCCGTGTCGCCCAATTCGAAGACCGTCTCGGCCGTGGCATCAAGGACCGGGCGGGCGGCTGCGAAGGCCTCTGCCGTGCCAGAGGCCATGACCGACAACGCGCCCTTGGCCGCTTTGATCGACCCGCCTGAGATCGGCGCATCGAGGTAGTGAACGCCGTTGGCCTCGCACCGCGCGGCCATATCGCGCGCGGTTTGCGGCGGAACGGTTGGGCAGGCGATCACCACGGCGCCCGGGCTGAGCTCGGCAACAATGCCCGCGTCTCCAAAGAGAACCGCCTCCAACTGCGCGGCATTCAGGACGACCACGACGACGGCGGATAGGCCCTCGGGCGTGCCCGATGCGCCGCCTGCTTGGCGAAATCGCTCCGCCGCTTCCGCATTCACATCCACGCCATACGTCCTTAGGCCCGCCTTGACGCAGGATTGCGCCATGCCAAACCCCATCGCGCCCAAGCCGATGACCGCAACAGATCCTTCAGCCATGCCGTTCTCCTTTTTCGGTGTGTTGACCTAATCCGTCACACCACAATGCGCATAGGTCTTCCATCACGGCTTTCTGCGTGAACGCAACCCCGTGGCCCCCGTCATATTGCCAGTGCCGCCCATGGCGGAGGCGATTTGCCAGGGCACGTTGCGCCTGAAGCGGTGCCTGTTCGTCTCGCGTGCCGGTGATGACCGTAGTGTCATGTTGGATGTCTGGCACCCGCTCCCAAACGTCATGGCGCGCGCGCGCGGCCAGAAGGCGCGCGTATCCGCCGCTTGTGACGGAGGGATCCGCGAAGGCCTTGTCGAAGGCCAACCGCTCTTCCAGACGGGCTTGGAAGGCGGGTGGGTCGGATGCCTGCAGCGTTCTGTTTGCCGTGTCTTGAAGGCAAAGCGCCTTTGTGGCGGCCTCCTTCGCGGGCAAGCCGAGGTGGGCCGAAATGTCGAAAGATGCGCCGCCATCCCCGCCAGCGGCAGCCGATGCTATGGCCAAATACCCCACGCGGTCCGGAGCCATCAACGCAAGATGCAGCGCGGTCATCCCGCCGAAGCTTTCGCCGATGACATTGGCAGAGGGCCACCCGATGGCGTCCATCAAAGCCAGGGCGTCAAGGGCGTAGTCTTCCATCTGCCAATCGCCGTCCGGCTGGTCGGACCGTCCAATCCCGCGAGGCTCATAAGTGGTGATCTCGAACCGTTGCGCGAGGGCCGTGTCCAGAAACTGACGCTTCAGGTGCAGGTCGAAGTTCGACCCGCCTAACAAAAGCACGCGGCCATGCGACTGGGTTGGTTGGGATCTTAGGGCGAAGAGGCGCAGCCTTTCGGTGTCGATAAAGCCCTCGGTGATGGACGCTGCCATCACGCGTCCACGCTGCGGTGCCGACGGTCGCGGATCGCGCGGTAGATCGGGAAGGCCAGCGCCAGGGCGGTCACCACGAAAAGCCCGCCCGCGATGGGATGATCCGTTGCGAATGCTGTGATGTCACCACGCGTCAGAATAAGGCCTTGGCGCAGGGTCAGTTCCAAGTTCGGCCCGAGCACCATGCCGATCACCAGCGGCGCCATGGGCACCCCTTGGCGGCGCAACACAAAGCCAAGCACGCCCGCAAAGCCCATCACCATAAGGTCGAACGGGTTGCCGCGCACAAAGTAAATGCCGACCCCACACAGAAGCACGACTCCCGTCATCATGTAGGCCTCTTTCATCCGCAGGATCGGCGCGGCGACCCGGCCCAAGGCCATGCCAAGAGGCAGCAACAGCAGATTGATGATAAAGAAGCCTGCGAAAATTGCCGCGATCAGCGTGGGGTTGTCTTCCATCAGGCGGAAACCCGGCGTGATCCCATGCAGCGTCAACGTGGCCAGCATGACGGCGGTGATCGCGTCGCCGGGAATGCCAAGCGCCATCGTCGGCACCAACGCGCCGCCGGTCACGGCGTTGTTCGCGGCCTCAGACGAGACGATGCCGTCGGGCTCCCCGGTGCCGTAAGCGTCTTTGTTGGGAGAAGACCGCTTACCCTCGGCGTAGGAAATAAACGCCGCCGTGGCCGCCCCGGTGCCGGGCAAAACGCCGATGACGTTGCCAATCAAGACGGACTTCACCAGGTTCTTCTTGCGCCCGGCCCACTCGCGCCAACGGGGCAGGACGATGCCGCGAAACTCGGACAGCTCGCTGACTTCCTCGGCCTTCTTGCTGACCCGGATGAAGACCTCGGACAGGGCGAAGATGCCGATGACAACTGCAAGCAGATTGAAGCCCGAAATCAACTGCCACGCGCCGAAGGTGAACCTCGGCTGGCCAGTGATCGGATCGCCGCCGACGGACGCCAGGAAGATGCCGATGGTCGCCGCAAGAAGCCCCTTGATCAGCGAGCCGGTGGAGACCGAGACGATGCAAGTCATGCCCAGAAGGATCAGCGCGAAGGTCTCAATCGGGCCGAAGTTCAGCGCCAGGGCTGCCAGTTGCGGCGCCGCGACAAGCAGCACCACCGCTGAGACGAGGCCGCCGATGACCGAGGCAATCGTGGCCCACCCCAGCGCCTTGCCCGCCTCGCCGCGCTGCGCCATCGGGTAGCCGTCAAAGCACGTCGCCGCCGATTGCGGCGTGCCGGGCGTGTTGATCAGGATCGCTGAGATCGAGCCGCCATAGACCGACCCCGCATAGACCGCGAGCAGTAGCAGGATCGCCGGGGCCTGTCCCATCGACAGCGTGAACGGCAGCACCATGGCGACGGCGACCGTCGACCCGATGCCCGGCATGGCACCCAGGATGATGCCCAGGACGGTTCCCAGGATCAGCGTCAGCAAAGCCTCGGCAGTGAACAGAAGCGCGATTGCGTCAGGAATGGCGGCAAGCATCAGCGCGCTCCGTCAGAAGAGGTAAGTGAAAGGCGATGTCGGTAGGGGCAGCTTCAAGACATGGTTGAAGAGGACCACAAGACTGCCCGGGACGATGATGGCATAAGACACGATGGCCAGCGGATTGCGCAGGCCAAAGACCCAAAGCGCCAGGATTGAAAAGGGCACAGCCGATAGCATGAAGCCAATGCGGGTGATCAGGTTGGCGAAGATCAGCGCCGCGATGACGAAGACGATCAGGGCCGCCCATTTATCGACAGGGGCGTCGCGCGCGCCCGACAGGGTGTCTTGCACGATGGCAATCGCGATAAGGGCGATCATGACGCCGAGGATGATTCGAGGGAAGAAGACAGGCGACTGAACGGCGCCGAGCAGGCGGTATTCTGTCCCGAACGTCGTTGCGAACAAAGCCACTGCGGTGATCAGCAGGGCCAAAAGGACGAGGACGCGTTCAGAGATGATTGTCGGCATGAGAAGGGTCCACCGGAGGGGTAAATGGCCCGGGTCAGTCCGGGCCATTTGATCGCGAAAGCCGCGCTTTAGTTCAGGCCTGCCGCTTCGATGAGGGCAGAGTTCGCCTCATACTGCGCGCGGAAGAAGGCATCGAATTCCTCTGCGCCGCGGTAGTTGATCACGGTGCCGGAGTTTGCCGCGAATTCCTGGAAGCCGTCCGAGGAGACGGCGGCTTCGCAAGCCG
This sequence comes from Gymnodinialimonas sp., assembly GCF_059726805.1. NCBI lineage: Bacteria > Pseudomonadati > Pseudomonadota > Alphaproteobacteria > Rhodobacterales > Paracoccaceae > Gymnodinialimonas > Gymnodinialimonas sp. The sequence continues at coordinate 3,439,409 of NZ_AP041059.1, read as the reverse complement.
CTTCCAGGGTCGCCACGACCTCGGGCTCCACACCTGCGGGGGCGAAGAGGCCACCCCAAAGGTACAGCTCATTCAGCGGGGCTTCGATGCCAGCTTCAGCGGCCGTTGGGACATCGGGGTAGGTTTCCAGGCGCTCGTCGTTGAATACCATCAACGGGCGGAAATCGCCGCGCTGCATCAGGATCTCGGTGTCGCCGAAGAACTGGATCGTGCCTGCGGTCAGCGCCTGCACGGCAGGGCCAGAGCCCTGGAACGGCAGGTGAACCATGTCGTCGATGATGCCCAGTCCGGCAAAGCCCGCCACCGTCGTCAGGTGCGTCATCGCGCCCGCGCCGGACGAGCCATAGACGAGCGCGCCGGGATCAGCCTGTACCGCGTCCACGACGTCCTGGGCCGTCATGTAGGGTTGGTCGGCAGAGGTGAACAGCAGCGTCGGCGAGGCTGCGACCGAGCAGATCGGCGTCCAGCTGTCCACATTATAGGGCACGTCGCGAATTTGCGGCTGAATGGTCGACACGGTGATCGAGAAATACCCCAGCTGATAGCCGTCCGGGCGCTGGCCTTGCAGCGCCGACGCGGCAACTGTGCCAGAGCCGCCCGCCATGTTGGAAACGAACACATCGCCGCCGATGGCTTCGGCGAAATGGGGCGCCATGCCCCGCAGCAGAAGGTCCGTGCCGCCACCGGCGTTGAACGGCGCGATAAGGTTGATGGGGCGCTCTGGGAATTCTTGTGCAGAGGCCAGGCCAGCGGAAAAGGCGACGGCCGCAAGGCCCGTCGTGACGGTTGCAAACTTCATGTAGTCCTCCCTGTCGCCTCCGGGTGAGGCGTTCATTATGTCTCCCGTGACAGAATTGGTAGCGTTGTCATTTTAAATGTCAACGTTGTCATGGAATAAAATTTCGTGCAGAACTCGGGCGGGGAGAGACCATGACAAACGCCGACAGACCAACAGACCGCACGCGCCGCGCCACCCTGCGCGATGTGGCGAAGATGTCTGGCGTCAGCGAGATCTCGGTCTCGCGGGTCATGCGCGACGCGCCCTCGGTATCGGCGCGGCTGCGGGACCGGGTGATGGAGGCCGCCAACGCACTGGGCTACACGCCCAACCGGCTTGCCGGGGCGCTGAAGTCACAGTCCAGCAACCTGGTGGCGGTGATCGTGCCGTCGATCGGCAACGGCGTCTTTCCCGAGGTGCTGGACGGGATCGAGACTGTCCTGACCAAGGCCGGGCTGCAACCGGTTCTGGGCATCACGAAATACGACCGCGACCGCGAAATTCAGGTGCTGCGCGACATGCTGGCATGGTCGCCGATGGGGGTGATCATCGCAGGCACCGACCATGATCCTGCGGTCGCCGCGATGATTGCGCAGCACAACATCCCCGTCGTGGAATTCATGGATATCGACAGCGCCCCGATGCAGGCGGCCGTTGGCATTTCGAACCGTCAGGCGGCCATCGCGGTGGCGGACTTGCTGGCCGCGCGTGGCTACCGCAACCCAGGCTACATCGGCGCCTGGGCCGAGCGTCCTGATCGGTCCAAGATGCGGCGCTTGGCGTTTGAGGCGCGCCTTGAGGAACTCGGCATCCCCCTCAAGGATCGCGAAATCTCTGACACCCCGGCCACGCCCGAGGTCGGTGCGGAAACCACGCGCATTCTGTTGGAGCGCTCGCCGGATATCGACGCCATCTTTTACGCCAATGATGACCAGGCCCTTGGCGGATTGTTTTACTGCCAGCGCAAGGGGATGCGGGTTCCGGAAGATATCGGGATCATCGGGTTCAACGGCATCGGCCTTGGCCTCGCTACGCCCCTGGTTTTGGCCAGTGTCGAGACGCCCCGCTACCAGATGGGGGTGGAAACGGCGCATCTGTTGCTGGCGGCGGCGAACGGGTCACTCGATGCCAAGGTGATCGATTTGGGGTTCAACCTGCGGCTGGGTGAAAGCATTTAGGGCGCGCCGGGTGCGGTGCGGGCCATGACGAATTGGAAGACGGGAGCGAAGACATGACAACCACACTATCCGCACTCTGGATGGCACAGGATGCAACGGCGCCTGCCATCGGCGCGCCGGGCCGCGATTGGTTGGACTACGGCGGGTTGCGTGATGTTGCCGCCAGCACAGCCGCCGCGCTGCACGCGGCGGGCATCGGACGCGGCGACCGCGTGGCCATCGTGCTGCCCAACGGTCCCGAAATGGCGGCGGCCTTCGTCTGCGTCGCGGGCGTGGCGACGACCTGTCCGCTGAACCCGGCCTACAAGGTCGATGAGTTTGCCTTCTATCTGGAGGATCTCAAGGCGAAGGCGATCATCCTGGCCGAGGGCGATACGGGCCCCACCTTTGATGCGGCGACGGCGCAGGGCCTCAGCGTCTTGCGTCTTGAAACGACGGCGGGGGCGCCTGCGGGTCACTTCACGCTACGCGCAGAAACCAGCGCGGGAACTGCCGACACCAGCGCCCCCGGCGCCGATGATGTCGCCCTGATCCTGCACACCTCGGGCACCACGTCGCGGCCCAAGATCGTGCCGCTGCTGCAGTCCAACATAGCGGCTTCCGCCCGCCACATCGGGGCCTCGCTGGATCTTCTGGCCGGTGATCGCTGCCTGAACGTGATGCCGCTTTTCCACATCCACGGGCTGATCGCGGCGGTGTCGGCGACCCTGGCATCTGGCGGGTCGGTCTGGTGCGCGCCGGGCTTTGATGCGTTAAAGTTCTTCGGCTGGATGCGCGAGGCGCGGCCCACTTGGTACACGGCCGTGCCCACGATGCACCAGACCATCCTGAGCCGCGCCAGCCGCAACACCGATACCATCGCCGAGGTGCCGCTGCGCTTTCTGCGCTCGTCGTCGGCCTCCTTGCCCGGACCGGTGATGGAGGCTTTGGCCGAAACGTTCAACGCGCCGGTGATCGAGGGCTATGGCATGACGGAGGCCGCGCATCAGATGGCCTCCAACCCGCTGCCACCGCGCGCTCAAAAGCCCGGTGCCGTCGGGGTCGAGGCCGGACCCCTGGTGCGCATCGCCCATGAGGTTGAGAACCATCTGATCGAGGGGGTGGGTGAAATCGTCATCTCTGGCCCCAACGTGACGCCCGGCTATGAAGGCAACCCCGAGGCCAACGCGAAGAACTTCTTCGAAGCCGACGGCAAACGCTGGTTCCGGACCGGCGACCAGGGGCAGTTTGACGACGAAGGCTATCTGACGCTGACAGGGCGGCTGAAGGAAATCATCAACCGGGGCGGAGAGAAGGTCTCCCCATTGGAAGTGGACGGCGTCCTGTCCGCCCACCCCGCCGTGGCACAGGTTGTGACCTTCGCCTTGCCGCATCCGAAACTGGGGGAAGAGGTGGCCGCCGCCGCCGTCCTGAAAGAGGGGGCGGAGGCGACGGAGGGGGACATTCGCGCCTTCGCGTCCGAACGGCTTGCTGCCTTCAAGGTGCCGCGCAAGGTCGTGATCCTGGACGAGATCCCGAAAGGGGCCACCGGGAAGTTGCAACGCATTGGTTTGGCCGAGAAACTTGGCCTTACGGAAGGCGCCTGACATGAAGATCTGCATTTTCGGCGCGGGCGCGATTGGCGGCTACATGGGCGCAAAGCTGGCTGAGGTCGGGGCTGATGTGAGCCTTGTGGCGCGGGGGCCGCATCTGGCGGCGATGAAAGCCAAGGGTCTTACTCTGATTGAAGACGGCGTGCGTAAGACGGTTTCCGTCACGGCCTCGGACAACCCGGCTGATCTGGGTGTCCAGGACTACGTCATCGTCACGCTCAAGGCCCATTCCGTGCCGCCGGTCGTCCCCAGGATGACGCCCCTGATCGGGCCGGAGACGACGATTGTGTCAGGCGTGAACGGCGTGCCGTGGTGGTACTTCCATGGGCTCGACGGCCCGTTTGAGGGCACGCGATTGCAATCCGTAGATCCGGGCGATGCCCAGTGGGATGGGTTTGGTCCTGACCGGGTTCTCGGCTGCGTCGTCTATCCCGCCGCGGAAGTTGCGGAGCCGGGCGTGATCAACCACATCGAAGGCAATCGTTTCTCGTTGGGCGAGCCTGACGGATCAAAATCCGACCGCGCGGTACGACTGTCCAAGGCGTTGATGGCGGCGGGCCTCAAGGCCCCCGTGCGACCCCGCCTGCGAGATGAGATTTGGGTCAAGCTGTGGGGGAACCTGTCGTTCAACCCGATCTCGGCCCTCACCCATGCGACGCTTGATGTGCTGTGCACGGACCCCGGGACACGGGGTGTGGCGCGCGCCATGATGCTGGAGGCGCAAGCGGTGGCCGAGGCTTTGGGCGTCAAGTTCCCTATCGATGTGGACCGCCGGATTGACGGGGGGGCCGCCGTCGGCGCCCACCGGACCTCGATGTTGCAGGATTTGGACGCGGGGCGCCCGATGGAGATCGATGCGCTGCTGGGGTCGGTGCAGGAACTGGGACGGATCACCGGGTTGGCCACGCCCACAATCGACACTGTCCTTGCGCTGACGCAGCTGCGCGGGCGCGTCGCGGGGCTCTACACTTAGCATCGTAGTGGGCGTGACGGGCGGGCGCGTTCTTGCGGGGCAGGGCGGGGTGGCGTCATCACAAAACCTCAGGCGCGGCGCTACCTGATCCGCACGCCCTGAGCCTCCAGCGCCTTTTGCACCGCCGCGATGTCCACCTCGTCAAACGTGCAACCGCTTTCGACCGATAGCGCCGCCGCGACGCCGGCACCTTGGCCAGCTACCGCGCAACACGCCATGTTGCGTGTCGCGGCGTGGGCGATGCGATCTCCGCCGATGGCGCGACCAGCGACGATCAGGTTCTTCACCGCCTTGGGCAGCATCGCCCGGTAGGGCACATGCATGTAACGCCCGGTGGTGGGAATGATCAGAACGCCGTATCCGTCGATAAACTCGGGGTAAATACCAATAGTGTCGTCAAACCGCGCCTCGTGGCGCACGTCCGCCTCGGTCATGTTGTAGACGGCATCGATCTTGCGCGTATCGCGAATGCCAATCGACATGCCGAAGTTGCGCAGACGCACGTCTTCACATCCGGGTGTATAGTGGCGCAGCGCGTCAATCGCGTGCATCGCCTGGCGACGCCCCTCAATCTCGAACCGGGTCAAGCTGTCGGGATCGGTCCCATCGCAACCGGCGAGATGGACGAGGTTCATATAGGTCATCTCACCGCTGTCATGAACCGCGCCCCAGGTGCCCCCGATGGTGTTGAGATGCTCTGGGATGACGCCGTCCTTGATGGCGCGCTCGAACGGTTTGCCGAGGAATGGAGAGAACATGTCATCCTCTTTTCCATCGGTTTCCACCACCCACTCTCCCGAGGACCAATCCTTGTAGGTTTGCGGGTCTTTCTTGACGCCCGCCATGAACGCAGACTTGTTGACGCCCGCCAAATGGAACATGACGCTGGCCGCCTGCATGTCTTCGACCGGTGTTTTCTGGGTGGGCGCGCCCGCGCGGTGTGCGACATCCGCGTCGCCGGTGGCGTCGATCACGCGCTTGGCGAGGATTGCCTCGCGTCCCGATTTGGACTCCACGATCACGCCGATGATCGTATCGTCGTCCATGATCGGTGCGACGAATTGGCGGTGCAGCATCGGGTGAATTCCGGCCTCTTCCACGAGGGTGTCGGCCACCAGTTTGAAGCCCTCGCTGTCCAACTCGTAGCTGAGGGATTGGCTTTCCGGCACGGCGGCGCCCATGGCCTTGGCGCGCGCCTCAAATTCCCACCCGATACCGCCAGCCTCGACGGTGGCCTCATGGCGATACCAGGCAAAGCCCTCAACGCCGACCACGGTGATGTTGCCACCAAAGCAGCCAAACCGCTCCAGCAAGGTGACGTCCACGCCCGCGCGGGCAGCCGCCATTGCGGCCGCCAATCCGCCGGGACCGGACCCGACGACCAGAACATCCGTTTCGTGGATTACGGGGGTTCGGCGCGCGGGCTCAGCAATGCTCTTGGGTGTCATCCATGATCCCTGCGTTCATTCAGCGTCCGCACTGTCGGACCGACACGTCGTTCACGTCTGCTGACGATCCGGGTTCCCCTCAGGCGGATCATCGTAAATCGACCACCCGTAACCCGCCTTATTCTCCGGCAGGTCCTTTTGGCGCATGTTGTGGGCCATGTAGGTCTTGGCGATGAAATTTGCGGTGATGGGGGCTGTCAGAAACAGGAACAGCGAGATCAAGAGTTCATGGACCGAGATGTGGCCTGTCTTGGCGAAGAAGAAGATCATCGACGCGATCAGGACCCCGCCAACCCCCAGGGTCGTTGCCTTCGTGGGCGCGTGCAGGCGTTGCAGCGTGTCCTTGAGTTTCACCAACCCATACGAGCCGACGAAGCCGAAGATGCCGCTGATGACCAGGGCCGTCGAGATGAGGATTTCTACAAGAAGGTTCATCTTTCCGCTCCCTATTCGATGATGTCGCCGCGCAGCAGGAAGCGGCAGTAGGCGACTGTTGAGACGAAGCCGACCATGGCAATCAGCATCGCGGCCTCAAAATAAATCGCCGTCTCGCGCCAGATTCCATAGAGGACCAGCAGCGCGATCACGTTGATCACCATTGTGTCGAGCGCCAGGATCCGGTCCGCGGCGTCGGGACCCACGGCAATGCGCCACAGGTCCAGCAGAAGCGCGATACCATAGCAGCCAGCCGCGAAGATGAGGGCATATTCGATCATGGGAAGATCTCCAAAAGACGGCTTTCATAGCGGGCCTTGATCTCGTCGCGGACGGCGTCGGGATCGTCGGTGTGCAGGCAATGGACCAGGATCGCACTGCCATCCGCGGCTAGGGTGGCGGATACGGTGCCGGGCGTCATCGTGATGGTGCCTGCAAGCACGGTGATCGCTTCGGCAGAGGTCAACTCCAGCGGCACTGGGATCCAATGGGATTTGATCGATGGCTCGCGCTTGAACAGAATGATCAAGGCGACCTGGACGTTGGCCACAACGATATCCCAGAGCACGATCAAGACGAACTCGATGACCTTCAAAGGCCGGGCCAACTTCGGGCGATCCGGCCAATAGGCGGCCGTCAGCATCGGGATAATGATGGCGAAGGTCGTCGCCAGAATGAAGTTACCCAATGTGAAGGTGTTCACCAGGCCGAGCCAGACGAAGATCAGCATCAGGCTTAGAAGCGGGTGCGGGACTAGGCGGGTCAACATGGCTTAGTGATTCTCCTCAACAGGGCCGTGGTCTGCGTCGTGAGCGTCGTCGGTGCCAATGTCATCGGCGGCGATGTCCTCTTCGACGGGGCTGAGGACGGCATCGATATAGCCCGCCCGGTCAAACAATTGCGCCGAGGTATCGCCAAGGTAGGCCGACACGGGTCCCGCGAACACTGCCAGCATCCCCAGAACCGCGAGGGCCAGCATCACGGGGGCGACTTGCCCGGTTGTGGCGGGGACGGGCGGCGTGACCTCTGCGTCCTCATCGGCCTCTGGCACTTCGAGGGACGTAGATTTCCAGAACAGAACAGAGCCCGCGCGCGCGAACCCGACGATGGTCAGCAGCGAGCCTGCAAGGATCGCCGTCCAGGCCCATCCGATCACGCCTGGCTCTCTCAGGGCGTCAAGGACCAGAAGTTTGCCGAGGAACCCGCTGAGCGGCGGCATCCCCGCCATGGCGATGGCGGCGGCAAAAAACAGCGCCGCGAAGAGGCCATTTTGCACCGTTGGCGGCTCGGGCACCAGTGCGTCGGCAGAGCGGCGGGTGATGACGAGGTCTGCGATCAGGAACAGGCAGGCCGCCGCGAAGGTGGAGTGAACCATGTAATAAAGAGCCGCGCTAGTCGCGGTAGGCGAGAATGCCGCCACGGCCACGAGCAAGGTGCCCATGGAGCCTACGACTGAAAAGGCGATCAGGGGCATCAGGCGGCGTGCACCAAGGACACCAAAGGCCCCCACGGCGATGGTCACGATGGCAGCCGGGAACAGCCAGGTGGCGGCCAGATCCTCGGTCCCGGGATTGCCCGGCCCGAAGGCCGTGGTGTGGATGCGCAGGATCGCGTAGGCGCCGACCTTGGTCATGATCGCAAAGAGCGCTGCGACGGGCGCGGGCGCATTGGCGTATGTGGCGGGCAGCCAGAACTGCACTGGGAAGAGCGCGGCCTTCACCGCGAAAACGATCATCAGAAGGATTGCGGCGACGCGCGCCAAGGCGGCCTCTTCCGCCGGGATCTCGGGGATGCGGACGGCAAGGTCTGCGATGTTGAGTGTGCCGGTGGAGGCGTAGAGCGTGCCGAGGGCAAACAGGAACAGGGTCGAACCCGCGAGGTTCATGACCACATATTGCAGCCCCGCACGCATCCGTGCCTTGCCGCCGGAATGGATCATCAGGCCGTAGGACGCGATCAACAAAACCTCGAAAAAGACGAAGAGGTTGAAGATGTCGCCCGTCAGGAACGCGCCGCAGATGCCCATAAGCTGGAACTGGAACAGCGCGTGGAAATGGCGGCCCTTGGCGTCCCATCCGGTGGTGATCGCATGAACCAGCACGATCAGCGCGAGGGTCGAGGTCAACAGAACCATCAGCGCTGACAATCGGTCGAGCACCAGAACAATCCCGAATGGCGCGGGCCAATCGCCAAGCCGGTAGACATGGGTCGTGCCGTCGGCGGCCATGAAGGTCAGCCCCAGCGCGATGCCAAGCAGCAGAACCGTGCCTGCCACGGACGCCACCCGCGCAAGCGTGATGTCGTGGCGCATGACGAAGGCGATCAGCGGCGCCAGCAGGGCCGGAAGAATGACGGGAAGAATGACCCAATGCATCATGCGGCCCCCCCGTTGTCCGTATCGTCGTCGTCAGCCGCGATATCGATCCGGTCGCTATCGGCCTCCAGATAGGCGCCGAGGCCGATCATCACCAACACGGCGGTCATCCCGAACGAAATCACGATGGCCGTCAGGACCAGCGCCTGGGGCAGGGGGTCGGTGTAAGTGGCCTCGCCGTATCGCGACAGGATCGGCGATTGGTCGATGGCCAGCCGCCCGCTGGCGAACAGGAACACGTTGACCGCATAGGACAGAAGGGCGAGGCCAAGGATCACCGGGAAGGTCCTGAGCCGCAGCAGCAGATAGACCCCGCCAGCCGTCAAAACGCCGATGCTGCTTGAAATGATAAGTTCCATCTTAGCGCTCCGCCTCTTCTTGGGCTTGTTCGCCGGGGTCATAGTCCATCGGATCAACGTTCACCGTCTCACCCGCAAAACGTGCGATGCGGCTGAGGCTGTAAAGCATGAGCATGACCGCGCCCAACACCGTCAGGAACACGCCCAGGTCAAAGAGCATGGCGGTCGCCAGCTCAAACTCCTCAATCGGGGGCAGGTGGATGTAGGTGTAGGAGCTGGTCAGGAACGGCGCGCCCGCAAGCCAAGCACCGACACCTGTCAGCCCCGCGATTACGACGCCGAGGCCGATCATCGTATGGTACTCGATTTTCTTGCGCTCCTGCGTCCAGGCAAAGCCTGAGGCCATGTATTGCATCAGCAGTGCAATCGCGATCACCAGGCCCGCGACGAAGCCGCCGCCGGGCTCGTTATGGCCGCGCAGGAAGATGTAGAGGCCCACGACCATGGCGATGGGCATCAGCACGCGGGTAACAACCACCATCATCATCGGGTGACGGTCGCGGGACCGGTCTTGATCATAGTTGGTGTTCTTCAGGCGCCGCGCCGCCGGGCCATCCAGCAGCGCATGCATCATCGCGTAGATCACAAGGCCCGCGATGCCCAGAACGATGATCTCGCCAAACGTGTCGTAGCCCCGGAAATCCACCAGGATCACGTTCACCACATTGGTGCCGCCGCCGCCTTCATAGCTATTGGCGATGTGGTAGTCCGAGATCGTATCGATATCGCGCATCAGGAACGCGTAGGCGAGCGCAGCCACGCCACCACCCGCGCCCAGGGCGATCACACCGTCGCGGATCTTGAGGCCCATGGGGCTCTCTTTTGGGGTGGATTTCGGCATGAAATGCAGCGCCAGAAGCAGCAGCATGATCGTGACAGTCTCGACGGAGATCTGCGTCAGCGCCAGGTCCGGCGCCGAAAGGTACGCAAACCCGGCAGAGATCGACAGGCCGATGATCCCGATCAACACCAGCGCCCGGAAGCGGTAGTGGTGCATCGTGACCACGGACACGGTCGCTACGATCAGCATCAGCCAGCCCACGGCGATGACCGGGGCGACGGGCAGCATGTCCCGCGTCGGCGCAGAAAGCCCGCTTGAGGCGTAAGCGATGTAGCCCATGACCACCGATGTGGCCGTGAAGATCGCGAGGTAGCGGCTGATGGCGCCATTGTGGCTGACCTCGGTGATTGCGCGGGTTGCGGCGACGATAGCGTCGACGAGCTTGTCGAAGATCGCCTTCGCCTCGGGGCGCGGCAGGGCGTTCCAGACCTTGTCGAGGATCCCATGCTGGGTTAGCAAGATCGCGCCGCTCGCGACAGCGATGATCGACATCCACAGCGCGGGCGTGACGCCGTGCCAGATCTTGAGGTGCGGATGCAGATCCTCGCCTGTCACAGCATTGGCGGCGGCGGTCACCACGCCTTCGGCCAGGAACGGCGCAACGCCGATGATCACCACCAGCGTGACCAGCAAACCGGGTGCCGCCCACATGCCAAAGGGCGGATCATGGGGCTTGGAGGGGTAGTCATCGCGCACAGGTCCGAAGAACACATGGAAGATGAAGCGCAACGAATAGGCGACGGACAAGAGCGCGCCGATGGTGGCCATGATCGGGACCGCGTAGGGGCTGCTAAACCAATCGGTGTGCGATGCCTCCTCCAGCATCATCTCCTTCGACAGGAACCCGTTGAAGAGCGGAATACCTGCCATCGACAGGGCTGCGACCGTGCCGATGACAAAGGTGATCGGCATCAAATGCCTGAGCCCGCCGAGGCGTTTGATGTCGCGGGTGTGGGTCTCATGATCCACGATGCCGGCGGTCATGAAGAGCGCGGCCTTGAACGTCAGATGGTTGATGATGTGGAAGACGGCGGCAACGGCGGCGGCTGTGGTGCCGAAGCCCAGAAGCATCGTCAGAAGGCCGAGGTGGCTGACGGTGGAAAAGGCCAGAAGCGCCTTCAGGTCGTCCTTGAAAAGCGCGATCAGCGCGCCGAGCACCATGGTGATCAGGCCCGTGGTGGTGACGATGTAGAACCACGCGTCGGTGCCGGCCAGGGCGGGCCACATGCGCGCCATCAGGAACACGCCCGCCTTCACCATCGTTGCCGAATGCAGGTAGGCCGAGACCGGTGTCGGCGCGGCCATCGCGTGGGGCAGCCAGAAGTGGAACGGGAACTGCGCCGATTTGGTGAAGGCGCCCAGAAGGATCAGGATCAGCGCGGGCAAATACCACTCGGACGCGCGGATCTGGTCACCGGCCTGCAGGATATCCGTCAGGTTGTAGCTGCCCACGATGTTGCCCAGGATCAGCATGCCGCCGATCATGGCAAGGCCGCCCGCGCCGGTTACGGCCAAAGCCATGCGCGCGCCCTGGCGCCCTTCGGGCAGGTGCTTCCAGTAGCCGATCAAAAGGAATGACGAAAGAGACGTCAGCTCCCAGAAAATGAGCAAAAGCAGGATGTTGTCGGAAAGCACAATGCCCAACATCGCGCCCTGGAACAGCAGCAAGTAGGTATAAAACTGCCCCATCGGGTCTTCGCCGGACAGATAGAACCGGGCGTAGAGAATGATCAGCAGGCCGACGCCAAGGATCATCCCGGCGAAGAGAAGCCCCAGCCCATCCAGAAAGAACGAAGCCGACAGTCCAAGCTGCGGCAGCCATTGCAGCTCTGCCTGCACCACCTCGCCGTGCAACACCCCCGGTGCCAGAACCATAAGCATGGTCAGCGCAGTGAATGTCGGCACTGCCGTGGCAATCGCGCAAGCGTTACGGCCCGCACGGATCATCAGGCCAGGCAGGAGCGCTCCGATGAAGGGCAGCACGGCGATGAATAGAAGTATTGTCCCTTCGAGGCTCATGGTATGGCCTTGTCTTTCTTGGTTGTCCGAACAATCCGTACTGGGTGCGTCAAAGCACTACAACCAAACGTTTTGCCGCGCTCGACAATGCCAGGAGTGCGATGAGAGCGTTCAGCCGTGTTTCCAGGCCAGAATTCTTGCGTGCCCCAGCGCTCAGCCGAGCCATATTGGAACTCGTCGTGGCCTTAGGCACGTGATCTCAATTTGACGCCCGCCGACGCTGATAGCGGCGCTCATAAAGCAACCGATAGGCGGTGGCCGAAGCGGGCAAGTGCTCTTTCGTGGCCTGAACGTATGTGTCGTTATCGGTGCCGCGCATGGCGTCGATGATCGCGTGGTGTTGCGCGATGACATTCTGCATATGGGTCTTGTCGTCGTATTTTACGACCCGGATCGGCTGCGCGATTCGGGCGTGTTGCGCAATCAGCGCAACTAGGCGGGGGTTCTCACAGCAGGCGAACTGAACCTCGTGAAATTCTTGGTTCAGCCAGAACACGTCGCGCACGTCACCGGCTTCGAACGCGGCTGCGTGACGTTTGGCGATATCCTCCAAACGGTCGGTGATCTGGCTCTCGACGGGCAGTTTCGTGCGCGCGGCGGCTGCTGTCTCCAGAACGATGCGCACATCGTAAAGCGCATCAACCTCATCGGGGGTCAACTCCACCACTTCGACGCCGCGATGGGGCCATCGCACCAAAAGCCCTTGCGTCTCCAACAGCGCAAATGCGCTGCGAACCGCGTGGCGTTTGGCATTGTACTGGGCCATCACGCTGTCTTCCGTGATGCGACTGCCCGGGGCGTAAATCCCGAAGATGATATCGTTTTCGAGGTCTTGTTCGAGTTGGGTCGACATGGATTTCTCGTTCATACTCGGTCTTGTAACCATACTCATAACCGAGGCACATGCACCATCAATAAGATTATCAATAATAATATTGACGATAATGGGGCGGGCGCTTAACCATAGGTCAATCATTGTCAGGGAGGATATGATGAGAGTTTTCACAAGCACGCTGGCCATCGCCGCAGCCCTTGCCGCAGGCCACGCCAGCGCGTGGGAGGCCACGGAAGGCCAGCCTTTCGCCGGACAAACGGTGCGCATCCTGGCGGTGACATCCAGCCAGTTCCAAGCCCATGAAGCCCGCGTCGGCGCGTTTGAAGAGGCCACAGGCATCGACGTCGAAGTCGACTATGTGCCATTCCCCAACATGCGCGAAGCGCTGACCGCCGAGATGATCGGCGGCGGTGGCGACTATGACGTTGTGTCGATCATGGATCAGTGGGTGCCGTCGCTGACGAACCTGATCCAGCCCATCGGTGACGGCATCGCCGCCCAGGGCACCGACCTGTCCGACTTCCCCGCCGCCCACATGCGCCACGGCATGATCGACGGAGAGCTCTACGGCCTGCCCGTGCGCGGCCACGTGCAGCTGATGTTCTACCGCACCGACTTGTTTGAGCAGGCAGGCGTCGAGGTGCCCCAGACCTGGGCCGAGGTTGTGACTGCGGGCCAGGCGATCCAGGAGGCCACCGATGCCTCGGGCATCGCGCTGCCTTACGGGCGGTTGAATGGCCAGAACCTGATGGTTTGGATGAACCTGCTGTGGGGCCATGGCGGCGATCTGTTCGACGATGCGGGACAGCCGATCTTCAACTCGGATGCCGGTGTCATGGCGACCGAGCAATACATCAACTTCCTGACTGTGGACGAAGTCGCCCCGGCCGGATCCGCCGTATTTGTCGAACAGGACGCCGTGAACAGCTTCAAGCAGGGCAATTCCGCCATGCTGCCGGTCTGGTGGTGGGTCTCGTCCCAGCTGACGGACCCGGAGCAGTCCACGATCACGGCGGATCAGTTGGGCTTCGCGGCACTGCCCACGGTGACGGGCGCGGATCGGACGACGTTCACCAACACCTGGATCTTTGGTGTGACGGCGGATTCCGACACGCCCGAGGCGGCCATCGAGTACCTTGGTTGGCTGACCGATCCCTCGGTGGAGCGTGACGTGCTGCTTGATCCTGAGCTGAACGAGCTGGTGGCCGTTCACCTGTCCAACATGCGCGACGACGAGGTCAACGCTCGTTGGGGTGGCATCCATTCCGCCGCTGCCGATGCGCTTGAGTCTGCGGATGGTATCGAGTTTGGCGACGATTGGCTGCGCATCGTGGAGGTGTTGGAGACGGCGATCTCCAGCCTGGCTTCCGGCGAGCAGGACGACGTCGGCGCCGCGCTTGACGCCGCTGCCGAGGAAATCGCGGAAATCCGCGGCTGATCGCGCAATCCGCTGCGGCTGCCGTTAGGGTGGCCGCAGCACATTTCCTAAGGGACCAGGCCAGCCATGCGCGATAGATCACTCCAATATTACTTGCTGGTTCCGGGTTTCCTGATCGTCCTTGCGACGACGTTCTACCCTTTGGCCTACTCGCTCACCACGGCATTCCGCGACTGGGACCTGACCCGTTCGCGCCGCCCCGAGGATTGGGTGGGGTTTGACAATTTCATCCGCGCGGCCGGGGAGTCCCACTTCCTCAATTCGCTGTGGGTGACGACCATTTTCGTCGTCTCCTCCGTGATCCTGACCCTCATCATCGCGATGTCGCTGGCGCTTCTGCTGCGCCGCAAGGGCCGCATGCACACCTTCACGCGGATCATCCTGATCCTGCCCTTCGCGATGAGCCCGGCGCTGATCGGCGTTAGCTTTCGGTTCATGTTCAACCCCGAGTTTGGAGTGCTGTCCAACGGCCTCGCCGCGATCTTCCCGACGCTGGAAGGCACGCCCTGGCTCGCCAGCCCGGACCTCGCCATGGCCATCCTTGTAGTTACGGATGTTTGGCACTGGGCGCCTTACATGACGTTTATGTGCCTCGGCGGCCTCGCCTCGATCCCGCGCGAAACGGAGGAGGCCGCGCGCATCGACGGCGCGTCGAACCTGCGCATCATCTTCGGGATCATCCTGCCGCAGATGAAAGGCGTGCTTTTGGTCACCGCGATCCTGAAGACGATTTTCGCGCTGAAGATGTTTGATCAGGTCGTGACGCTGACAGGCGGCGGCCCCGGCACATCGACAGAAACCCTGGCCTATTTCATCTTCAACGTGGGCTTTGAATGGTACGACATGGGCTACGCGTCAGCACTGGCGTGGATCCTGACGGCAATCATGATGACAATCTCGATCTGGTATGTGCGCATGCTGTTGAGCGAGAGAAAGATGGCAACGGCATGATGCGTATACTCTCCTGGTGGGTCGAGCGTGCCCTGTTGGTCTTCATCTGCGTCATCGTGCTGTTCCCGATCGCCTGGATGTTCTTGACCGCCTTCAAACGCCCGATCGACGCCTATTCCCTTTCGCTCAGCTTCACGCCGACGTTCGACAATTTCGTCACCGTCTTCTCGGACCCCTGGAACCTGGGGGACATGGTGCTGAACTCGGTCATCGTGGCCTCCGTCACGGTGTTGATCGCGGTGCCTTGCGCGTCGCTGGCGGCTTATTCGTTCTCAAGATTTCGGGTGAAGGGGCGCAAGTTCCTGTTCTTCCTGATCCTGTCGACGCAATTCATCCCTGCGGTCGTGATCGTGCTGCCGTTCTTCCTGATGTTCCGCACGCTGGACCTTCTGGACACGCGGATCGCGCTGATCATCGTGAACCTCGCCATCGTGACGCCCTTCGTGATCTGGATGATCAAGGGCTACATCGATGCCATCCCCACAGACAGCGAAGAGGCCGCGATGATCGATGGCGCATCACGCCTGCGGGTGATCAAGGATATTGTCCTGCCGATGGCCGCGCCCGGCATCCTGACATCAAGCATCTTCTGCTTCATCCTGACCTGGAACGAGTTCCTGTTCTCTTTGATCCTGACCCGCCGCGACGCGGTCACGCTGCCCGTGGGCCTGGTGAACTTCCGCACCGAACGCGGTGATCTGTGGGAGTTGATGAGCGCTGCCGGTGTCATGATCACCGTTCCGATCTTCATCATGGCCTTGATGATCCAGAAACACTTCACGCGCGGTATGACAGCCGGCGCGGTCAAATAGGGGGCAGGGGCATGGCTGAAGTCCGGCTTGTCGATATCGAGAAACGTTACGGCGCGTTCCATGCGGTCAAGAAGCAGAACCTGACCATCGAGGAAGGGGAGTTTCTGGTGCTGCTGGGCCCCTCGGGCTGCGGCAAGACCACCACGATGCGGATGATCGCGGGGCTGGAGGATATCACCTCGGGCGATCTGATGATCGCGGGGACAAAGGTTAACGATAAACCGCCCAAGGATCGCGACATAGCGATGGTGTTCCAGAACTACGGCCTCTACCCGCATATGTCGGTGGAACAGAACATCGCCTATCCGTTGAAACTGCGCGGCGTGGACAAGGCGACGCGCACTAAACGCGTTCAGGAAACCGCCGAGAAGGTGGAACTGGAAGCGCTTTTGAAGCGGCGCCCGTCCGAGCTGTCGGGCGGCCAACGCCAGCGGGTGGCGCTTGCCCGCGCCATCGTGCGCACGCCGAAGATATTCTTGATGGATGAGCCGCTGTCCAACCTCGACGCCAAGCTGCGGGTATCGATGCGAGCCGAGTTGAAGCACCTGCATCACGAACTGGGCGTCACGACCGTCTTCGTGACCCATGACCAGATGGAGGCGATGACGCTCGCTACCCGCGTGGCGGTCATGCGGGACGGACAGATCGTGCAGCTCGATACGCCCAAGAACATCTACTCCAACCCGGTGAACCTGTTTGTCGCGGGCTTCATCGGGTCGCCGTCTATGAACCTGATTGAGGGTAGCGTTTCGGCCGGGGTCTTCACCGCCCCCGGCGTGAAGGTGCCCGTCGACGCGCCCGACCGCGCGGGCGTGGTTCTGGGCATCCGGCCCGAGGATCTGGAGCTGACTGAAAGCGCCGATGCGCCGATCTCTGGAAATCTCTACGCGCTGGAGTTGACCGGAGATTCCACCCTCGTGACCCTGCGTGAGAAGGGCAGTTCCATCTGCGCCCGTGGACCTGCCGAGTTTGAGGCGGCCATCAATTCCCGCTGCATGCTGGCCCCGAAACCGGGCGGACGCGTGCATCTGTTCGACAAAACCTCCGGCGAGCGTCTGGAATTCTGAACTCCTAGCAAGGTGACACCTCCCATGCCCCCTCTTACACAACAAGACGCCGACGCCCGCCACGTCAAACGCTCGGAATATGTCTCTTGCACGGTCGCTTTCATCGACTGCAAGAAACCCGGCTCGCACCTGAAAGAGAACTATTCGATCATTGGTCCCGGCGTGACCTCCTCCGCCGATCAAGTGGTGAATTTGCCTGAGCCCCATGGCTTCAACATCGGGGCGGCAGCGATGCCCAACGGGATCACCAACAACCTGCACATTCACTTCACGGCTGAGGTCTTCATCGTCCAGAAGGGCGAATGGATCTTCCGTTGGGGCTCCAACGGGGAGCATGAATTCAAAGGACGTGAGGGGGACATTCTGTCGGTGCCCACCTGGATTTTCAGGGGCTTTACCAACGACGGCCCCGATGATGGCTGGCTCTTCACGATCCTGGGGGGCGACAACACCGGCGGCGTGATCTTCCACCCCGACATCATCCGTGAAGCGGCGGATTATGGGCTCTATATCTCCAGCGAAAACACCCTGATCGATGCCACGCGCGGGGATGAAGTGCCGGGGGAAGAGGGGCGCATCCCGCCGATGCCAGACGCCGAAGTCGCGGAACTGCGCGAGGTGACGCCCGAGCAAATGCGCAACCACGTTGTCACCTCGGCGGACCGCGACTTCCGTCCCGCGTTCATTGACGAAGGTCTGCCCGGATGCGGGGCAGAGCTTGCGCCGGTCATAGGCTTCGGCCTGACGCAGAACCGAGAGCATGCGACCCCGATCACCAATCCCCATGGCTTCTCCACCGACTGGCTGCGTATGGCCCCCGGCACCCGCGTCAGCCCGTTCGCGCTGCCCGACAAGATGGTGATCATCCTGCACAAGGGCCGGATGCGGGTCACGTTTCACGACGGCGCAGACGTCGCCGTCGATCTGGATGCCTGGGACACTTATTCGATCCCCGCAGATGCCGTGCGGTCGTTTGAGGCCATCGGCGACGAGGTTGTCGAAGCGCTCGTCACCGTGTCGGGGGATCATCGCAAGCGGCCCGTCTTCTCGGAAGATGTCATGGCGGCAGCGGAGGCGGGCGGCACTGGGTTGGACGCAGGCGGCTTCATGGCCAAGGCAGCGCTCTTGCCCCGGTATCGGAGGGCTGGCTGATGCGTTCGAACCTTGTCAAAACGCGCCTTGCGGCAGGCAGCCCCGTTGTGAACGCCTGGCTTTCTATCGGGGCGAGTTATTCGGCGGAAGGCATTGGCCACACGGGCGTGCATTCGGTGACGGTCGATCTGCAACACGGCATGTTCGGCTTTTCCGAGGCGCTGCACATGTTGCAGGCGATTTCGTCCACGCCCGCAACCCCAATGGTGCGCGTGCCGCATCTGGATCCGGCGCAGATCATGCAACTGCTTGATGCGGGCGCTTACGGGATCATCTGCCCGATGATCTCGACCCCCGAACAGGCGGCAGAGCTTGTCGCGGCTTGTCGCTATCCGCCCTACGGCAACCGCAGTTTCGGCCCCTCGCGCGGGTTGCTTTACGGGGGGTCCGATTACGTCGCGAACGCGAACGAAACCGTAATGGCCATCCCGATGATCGAGACGGCGGAGGCGGTGGATCGCATCGACGAAATCCTTGCCGTGGACGGCATCGACATGCTTTACCTCGGCCCCAACGACATGGCTTTTGCATTGGACGGTCATGTGAAGTTCCCGCGCCCGGCGTCGGAGCAAGCCATGGGCAGAGTGCTGTCGCGCGCCACGCAAAAGGGGGTGCCGGTCGGCATATTCTGTGCGGATGCAAAGGAAGCGCGTTTGCGAATGGATGAGGGCTATAGCCTCGTAACACCCGGCAACGATTTCGCCCATTTGACGCGCAGCGTTTCGGGGGCGGTAAAGGAACTCTTGGACGTTGAAAGGCCAGATCTTGCCGCTGCTACAGGAAGCCATGGTTATTGATCCGCCGGAACGGCGGTCTTGGGTCTTGCTGCCGGGCACCCTCTGTACGGGCGCCGTCTTCGACGGCTTTCTCGATGCCCTCGGCGTGCCAACAGACGCCCGTGAGGATGTTGAACTGACCCATCCCAATGTCGAAGACTACGCCGAGGTGTTGGCCAAAGTCCCTTCTGACGCCATCATCTGTGGCTTCTCCCTTGGTGCCATCGTCACGGCCCACGTGGCAGACCGGCTGAGGGCTTCACAGATCGTTTTGTTCGGCCTGAACCCCCACGCAGACGACCCTGCTAAACACGACGGGAGGCTGGCCTTGGCCCGCGACGTAAGCGAACGCGGCGGTGCGGCAGCCCTAGCAGAGCGTTTGCCTGCTTTGGCGGGGGCGAGCCCCGAGACCGCTCGGGCGCTGGTCCTGTCGATGGCCGATGAAACGAGCCATCTCATCGAGGCTCATACGAAACTTGCGTTGGGTCGGCCCGGCGCATTGGAACCGCTTGGCCAATCCCAGCGCCCCATCACCTTCTTGACGGGCACGCAAGACACGCAGGCGCCCTTGCGTTTGGCCCAGGAAGCGGCGGCAGCCGCGCCACGGGGCCAGGTGGTCGCGCTGGAAGGCCTTGGCCACTACGCATTGGTGGAAGATCCCGCTGCCTGCGCCCATGCGCTTCGTGACGTCTGGGCATCCGAATGACCCTTTCCCAAGATCTGCTGGCCCGTCTAAGGGATTGCGATACGCCCACTGTGTGCAACGCGATCGAAGTGGCCCAAGGCCGCCGGGGTTTTGCAGGGTTCACCCGCGCCACCATGTCCTGGTCCGGCGATCTTTATACACGGATCGTGGGGTTCGCCCGAACGGCCCACATCGCAGGCCGCCAGCCGCCAGACGAGCCACCAGACGTTCTGCGCGCCCGGCGGATGGCCTATTTCCGCGCGATGGCCGGTGGCGCGCGTCCCGGTGTCGCGGTGGTTAAGGATATGGACGGAGAGGCGGCACTCGGCGCGTGGTGGGGCGAGGTTCATGCCGCCGTTCACGCAAACGTCTTCGGCCTCGCTGGCGCGGTCACGAACGGGCTGATGCGCGATCTTGGTGATTTGCCCGCGTCGTTTCCGGTGCTTGCTGGTGGCATTGGCCCAAGCCACGGCTTTGTTCACGTCCGCCAGATCGGCGCGCCGGTCGAGATCTTTGGCCTGAGCGTCGCGCAGGGGGATCTGATCCACGCCGATGTCCATGGCGCTTTGGTCATTCCTCCCGAGGTCTTGCCGGTCCTAGACGCCGCTCTGGATAAACTCGCCCAAAGCGAAGCCTTGGTTCTGGGCCCGCTTGCGGATGGCCCTGTCAGCTTTGAAGCGTTCGAAGCCCACTGGGCCGCGTTTGAGAAGGCCCGGACCTGACGTTTGTCCCGGTTCCGGGCCAACATTTCTACCGTTAATCAAGCCCGTCCGGCAGTCTGCTCATGACCCGGAGCAGCAAGACCGCAGCAACCCCGCAGGCGAGCGAGGCGAGCATGGCAAGTACGACAGCACTTTGAAACGTCCCGGTCCGGTCAAACAGGGCGGCGCCCACCCAAGGGGCGCAGAACCCGGCAAATCCCCAGGCAAGGAAAATGCGCGAAAATCGGCGCTGAAATTCCGCCGCCCCGTAGGTGGCGCGGACCAGGTTGGGGATGGCCGAAGCAATGACGCCGTAACCTCCGGCAATCACGCAAAGCCCCAGCGCAAGCGCCCCGGCCCCGTGAGCCAACAGCGTCATTGCGAGCCCGAAAATGCCGAGGCCAGTGGCGACAAATACTACCGTGATGGGTGTAATGACCCGAGTGAACCCGGCTACCGACAACCGTCCGCCCGTATTTCCGATCGCAATTCCTGCAAGCGTCAGGCTGGCCAGACCCGCCGGCGCGCTTGCGACGTCCAACATCTTGGCAGCAAGGCCAAGCACCATCAGACCTGCGAAGGAGCCCAAGGCAAAGATCGCCCAGATCAGCGGAAATACTACCCGGGGCGGCGTGCTGCGCACAGGTTTCGCTCGTTCCAGCGTCGGAGGAGCTGATGCTTGGTCCTTAGGCCGCGCTTCGATGGCCAGTGACGCGAGCGCGAGACAGATAACAAGAGGCCAGATCGCCGACAGCCCCCAGGCCTCACCCAACAAGCGCCATAGGGGGCCGAACACGGCGCCGCCCTGGCCGAAGCTCGCCACCATCAGCGGCGTGGCCATCCTGTGGTACGGGCTCTGCGCTGATATCGTGACGGACGCGACGTAGATTGCCCCCGATAGCGTTCCGAACCCGCCGCTAAAGAACAGGACGAATAGGGGATAACTTGGCGCTGCGAGGGCCAGGATCAGGGCAAACGCAGCCCCTACGCCGAACGCAGCGACGCGCCTGAGCGGGTGCCATTGCGGCAGAACATGCGGTGTGCCGATCACGGCAGCGGTGAAACAAACGATCGCCAACGAGAACACGAGGCCCGTTTGCGCCGTGCTGACGCCGAACTGCGCCTGAAGCGGGTCGATCAGGGCGCTCCACCCGTATAGCCCACCCGCGCAGAAACACAGCGGGCAAACCACTAGCACAGGGCGCCAGGGGTTGCTCACGGGGCTGAACGGGCAAGGGGCAGCACAGGGCAGCAGATCATTATGGGGGGCGTCCTTGGGCGGTGGAATTCAAACTTGTATATACAAATATGTTAAGTCAATGTGGCCGGGCAACTTGACCGTCACCGGACCGCGCCGCTGCCATGCCCGATCACAAGGTTACCGTTTCCGGGGCTGCGCTGACGCCCTACAACCGTCGCAAGGATGGCACCGGCCCGCGGGACTGGGCCGTTGAGGCGGCCGCTGACGCGCTTGCGATGTCGGGTGTGGAGCCTTCCCAGATCGACGCGCTGTTTGTGGCGTCGGAGAGCGATTTCTTCTCGCTCCAACTCAATCCGGCCTCCATCCTCGCGTCGGACTTGGGACTTGCCGGGGTGGAAGCCGTGCGCTGCGAGGGCGGCGGCGCGTCGGGTCAAGTGGCCGTCCAAGCGGCGGTGCGCGCGATCCGGTCAGGCGCGGCGTCGCAGGCCTTGGTCGTGGGTGTGGACCCGTCAGCATCCTCACTGTCGGGCGATGCGATCCGAACCCTTTATGGATACTCCTTTGACGCCTGGACGGATGGGATGACCGGCTTGACCTCCACGGCGCTATACGCGCTGTCCTATCAGGCATTCGCGGCGCGCCATGGTTTGCGCGAGGCAGATTTGACGGCGGTTGTTCAAGCCAACCGGGCCAACGCCCGCGCTAACCCCGGCGCTCATCTGCCCCGTGACGATACAGATGCGGCGATTGCAGAAAGCCCGATGATCGCCAGCCCTTACCGGCGGCTCCATTGCTCCCCGCTGAGCGATGGGGCGGCGGCGTTGGTCCTGTCGCGCGATGGCCGGGCCGATGCGCCGAGGATTGCGGGCGTGGGGGCGGCAACGGACCACATGCATCTGGGCGCCCGTCCTGACCCCGGCGCGTTCACCGCCAAGACCTCCGCCATGGCGCGTGCCTGTGCGGATGCCCGCGTGACCCCTGATCAGGTCGGTCTGGTCGAGGTCTACGACGCTTACGCGGGCGCGCAGTTGCAAGCGCTCCACGCGCTGGGCGTGTCGGAAGACCCAGCAAGGGATCTGCGCGAGGGGCGATTTGCGAAGGACGGTCCGTGCCCGGTGAACCTGTCGGGTGGATTGATGGGACAAGGCGCCCCGGTGGGCGCCACGGGCGTGGGGCAGGTGGGCACCTGCGCGTTGATCCTGGAGGGGCGCTATCACAAGGGCCTGCAACCGGATGACCCACCGCGTTATGCCGTCGCTGACACCCACGGCGGCATCTGCACGACCGCCGCCGTCACCATACTGGAAAGGGCGGCTTGATGGTAGATCTGACACTCTCCCTGTCCTACACGCTCGCGCCCGGGTGGATGACGCCGTTTGTCGAGGCCGTCATGAAGGGCGAGGCCTTGGCCCGGCGCTGCGCTGATTGTGCGAAGACGAGTTTCCCGCCGCAACGCACGTGTTCCTGCGGTCAGCGCCAGGGCGAATGGCATCGCCTGAACGGCGAGGCCACGGTGCTTTACCGCACCATTGGCTCGGACGGCGATTTCGCACTGGCTCAATTCGACGGTGCCGACACGAAAAGCACGCTGAGGTTGGCTGGTTTCCCACCGGATCTTATGCGCGGCACCTTGATCGCGCCCGAGGGAGACCTGCCTGCTCTGATCCTCGCACCGCGAGAGGGCCCATGACGCAACCTCTCCCGATTGACCTTCCGCCTGAACGCCTCGCGCAATTGAACCTGCGCAAGGACGGCGACGGCCATGCCATCACCTGGGGGCCGGGCGCCAACATCTATCACATGACGCTCGGCAAGCATCTATCTTCGGAAATGCAGCACCGCCCGGCCATGATCTTTGAGGACGCCCATGGACAGGCTCACGTTCAAACCTTTGCCGAGGTGGAGCGTGCTGCAACGAGCCTTGCCGCCTCCCTGAAGGCCTTGGGCTATGGGCGCGGCGACTTGATCGGGATCCATACCGGGCAGCATCCCGACACCGCCGTGGCCCATATGGCGGTCTGCAAACTGGGCGGCGTCGCGGTCACGCTGTCGCAGCTCTACGGGCCGGACTCGCTCCGCCACGCCATGGAAGATTGCCAACTTCCGGTCATGCTGACGACATCGGAAGCGTGGGATGTCATGCGTTCAGAGGCGGAGGGGATGCCGTTCCTCAAGCACGTTCTGACGCGCGCGCCTCTTGTCGGGGAACATGATCTGGCGGCAGCCATGGCGACCGATGCGACAGGTTTCACGCCGGACTATACCGGGGCCGATGATCCAGCCCTTTTGATGTATACGTCGGGCTCTACCGGCAAGCCCAAGGGCATCTTACACGGGCACCGGATCCTGGCGGCCTACACGCCATCGATCAACCTGTTCTTCGACCTCAGCATGGAAGATGAGGATGCTGTTTTCTGGTCCCCCTCCGATTGGGCCTGGGTTGGCGGGCTGCTCGACATGTTGTTCCCGGCCTGGATGGCAGGACGGCCCATCGCCACCTCGCTGGAGCGTTTCACGGCTGAATACGCCTATGATTTCATGGCGCGCCATCATGTGACCCATACCTTCCTCGCCCCCACCGCGATCAAAAGGCTGGCACAGACAGAATACCCCCGCGATGACTACGACCTGTCGCTGCGGGTGATCTGCACGGGCGGAGAGGCGCTGGCCGCAGACACGCTGACCTGGGCCGAAACGCGCCTTGGCGTGGTCTGCAACGAGTTCTACGGCATGACCGAGGTGAACCACCTGATCGGCAATTGCGCAGCGTTGTTCCCGCGCAGGCCGGGGTCCATGGGCCGTGCGTATCCGGGCCACACGGTCTTGTTGGTCGACGCCGACGGCCAAGAGGTCGACGACGGAGAGCCGGGAGAGATCGTGACCCTGGCAACGTCGCCAACGCGCTTCCTTGGCTACCTCAACAACCCCGAAAAAGACGCCGCGATGATGCATGCGGGTTACCTGCGCACGAACGATTTGGCGGTGCGCGATGGGGAGGGGTACTTCTGGTACAAGGGACGGTCAGATGATCTGATCAAATCCTCCGGCTTTCGCATCGGCCCGGCGGAGATCGAGGAATGCCTGCTGGCCCACGCGGCCGTGGCCGAGGTGGCCGTTATCGGCAAGCCGGATGTTGATCGGGGCAGCATCGTAAAGGCCTTCGTGAAACCGCGGGCGGGGGTCACTGCCAACGACGCCTTGACCGCAGAGTTACGGGCGCAGGTGAAAACGCGCCTTGCAGGCTACAAGGCACCGCGAGAGATCGAATACGTCGACGGGTTCGAGATGACGTCATCGGGCAAGATCAACCGCCGGGCCTTACGGGCGCTGGAGCAAGCCCGTGCGGAGGGCACCAAATGAGGTCGATGCACCGTCCAGCCGATCAGAGCGCTGCGATCCGTGGTGCTTGCTGCCGTGAAGAAGCCAGGCACGTTGGCGACAGGGCGCTTTGGCCCCATGAACAAGCCAAAACTACTTGGATTGTGTGAAGGATAAGGGACATGGAAAAGGTCGCGACACCGAAATACGAGCATACCTACCGCGTCATCCTGGGGCGCCTGAAGGACGGTCGCTACCCGATTGGCGGCCGCATCCCGACGGAGGGCGAGCTGGCCAAACAATTCGAAGTCAGCCGCGTCACCATTCGCCGTGCGCTCGATATGTTGGTCCAGGACGGCTACGTCGAAAGCAAACAGGGCAGTGGCTATACTGTCCTGACGCTCTCGCCCGCTTCAGACACCTGCCTGACCTCTTTCACGGACGCCATGCTGCGCGCGGGTCACGAGCCGACGTCGCGGTTCCTGTCGCTGGATGCGTTTGACGCGGGCGCCCCTGAACTTGCCGGGCTGCCGCCCGAGATGGACGGCGTGCCGATCACCCGCGTGACCCGCCTGCGGTTGGTCGATGGCGTGCCGCGAATGCTGGTGGTGACCTACGCGCCGCAAGCTTTGCTGAAGGGCGCGCGAGCAGAGGACTTCCCCGAAACCGGCCCCAGCCAATCCATCCTGCGCATCCTCAGCGGGCGGTTCCAGCTTGAATGGTCGGCGGCCTGCGAGGACATCAGCCCGGTTCTGGCCGATGCCGATATGGCGCGCATATTTGAGATCGCGCCCGGTCAGCCGCTGCTGAAACAAGCGTGCTCGGCTTACGATGACCGGGGTCAGATGATCTTTCACGAGGACGTCTTCCGCAATGGAACCGTCAGTTTCAACCTGTCGCAGCGTGCCCGTACCCCGCGCCATGACGTCCAGTAGCTGAACATAGGAAGGCCCGCCGTGACCCAGTTTCCCCCCCTATCCGCTGACCTGATGAAGGCGCGTCTGACGCCCCCCAAAGGTGGCCCCGTGCGCCTGCTGATCGATACGGACACGGCCAATGAGATTGACGATCAATATGCGCTCGCCTGGGCGTTGCTCAGCCCTGAAAAGATGACTGTTGAGGCCGTTACCGCCGAGCCATACTCTTTCGCGCACCACCAGCCCGAGCTTCTGGCCGCCGAGCGCGCGCGCGAGTCAGGCGACCCCCACAAAGAGCACCTGGTTGGCGGCTTTCAGGGCTGGATCGACCGTTTGCACGTCGCCGGTCGGCGCGCGGCCGATCTGGAGTTCACGTTGCCACCCGAAGGGATGGAGCGCAGCTATCAGGAGATCCTGACGATCTACGACAAGTTGGGGATCCCGTCCGAGGGCAAGGTCTTTCGCGGCGCACCGCGCTACATGAAAACGCCTGACGATATCGTGGGCTCCGAGGCCGTGGACACCATCATCGACCTCGCCAAATCCGGTGACGCGCCGCTTTACATTGCCGCCATGGGTTGTGTGACCAACATCGCGGCCGCCCTGCTACGCGCCCCCGAAATCCTGGAGCGGATCGTGGTGATCTGGACGTCGGCCTATCCGTCCCACGCGCCCCATTGCAACCGGCCTTCCCTCAACCTCGTGCAAGATGTCCACGCCTCGCGCCTGATCTTCGACAGCGGCGTGCCGCACATCTATCTGCCGGGCTACCATGTTGGCGCGCAGCTAAAGATTTCGCGGTCCGAGATGGAGGCCCATGTGAAAGGGCAGGGGGCAATCGGCGACTACCTCTGGCACCTCTACACCAACAACCCGCTGCATGAGATGTTCGCGATTTCCG
The DNA here is from genome assembly GCF_059726805.1 of Gymnodinialimonas sp. NCBI lineage: Bacteria > Pseudomonadati > Pseudomonadota > Alphaproteobacteria > Rhodobacterales > Paracoccaceae > Gymnodinialimonas > Gymnodinialimonas sp. Next base: position 3,412,658 of record NZ_AP041059.1, on the reverse strand, counting down.
ACAGGGCACGCCGTACCTGGGTGATCTGGGATATCATTAACATCGCCTGGTTGATCGACCCCGATTGGGTGCCCACGTTCGAGACCCCGTCGCCGATCCTGGACCAAGATTTGTTTTGGCAACGTGACCCAGAGCGCCATTTGATGCGCGAGGCCCATGACGTGCAACGCGATGAAATCTTTCTGGATTTCTACAACAAACTGGCCCGCGCGGCTACGTGAAGTCCCGCAAATCAAGGTGCGCGCGCATCGGGCGCCGGCCAAGGGTCTCCATCCTCGTCCAGGCGCCGAACTCTGCCAGGACGTCGGCGTGGGTGTCGGGGATCAGCACGAAGTGATGCTCCAACCCATGCGCCATGACGCTGGCGACAGTGTCCTCTAAGCTGGCCTTTTCACCGTCGATCACGAAGTCTTCCAGCCACCCCCGGCATCCGGTGAAACCAGAAGGTTCTCGACCCCGGACCGAGGCTGTCATGGTAAACAGCGCCCCCGCATTGCGTGCGATGCGGAAGACCGTGACGGGGCCGTCGCGGAACACCAGATCACTGATTGCGCCAAAGATGGGCCCCTCATCAGTGCCACGTCCAATCATCGGGTGATTGATCCACGCCGCGCCCCGGTCATCGGCCAGATAGAGTGGCCCGCCGCCGCCGTGCCAGACCAACAGCTGCCCCGCGTCGAGGTCGGGCTCGGTCATGTCGAGCAGATAGCCGACGCGTCCGGTGATCGCCTTGGCGACCAATTGAGTGATCGCGCCAAGCACATCTCCTTCTGAGGCCACGGGTATCGCGTGCTTTTCCTCCAGCCAGGTGAAAGCCGCGCCGGGATGCATGCCTGGATCGGCCTGCAGAGCGGGCCAATCGCTGACGGCCAGCGCGTCATAGCCCCCGGCCTCAGTCATGTCCTTGAGCGCCAAGGCAGCCCGCGCCGTCAAAGCCATTTGCGCATCGCTGACGCCGTCGACCCGTGCGGCCCCGGCCATCGTCGCGACCTCTGCCGCGACACGCGCGTCATCCAGCGCCGCCATCGCGCCCGTCAACTCGTGCATGTCGTGGTGCGCTACTTCCACCCCCAGCCGGGCGCGCAGATCGGAGGTGGAGACTTCCATATTGTAGAAGGTCATCGCCAGCCCCCCGATCACCCCGATCCGCGCGCCTTGGAGCGTTTTGGCCGCACTTACTGCGCGCAAAGTCGTGGACAGCCGCGACCGCAGGGCGGGGCTTTCAGGGGCGCCGTGATACCATTGAACGGGCCTTGTTTTCAGATCGCGGACCAGACGCGCGATGGACATCGACATGTTGAGCGAGACGAAATTGTTCAACTGCACGTCGCCTTCCCGGACCGGTTCTGGCACCGACCAAAAGCCCACGCGGAACTCGGACGCGGCGACGGCTCGGGCCACATCGCCCATAGAGAATCCGCCGTGAAGGAGCAGCACAAAATCCACGTCTTCTGCCCGGCAGGCGTTCAACGCGGCCTCCGTGTCGCGCGCATCCATCGGGATGTCCGGGACGACGAACAAATCTGCCCCCACTTCAGCGCAGACTTCTGCCAATCGAGCCTCTGCCGCCTGCCACACGCCGTGGGTATGGGGGAAGTAACTGGGCAAGGACGCCCGGATCAGCCCGACCTTCATGGGACTACCTTTCATGACTCAAATCCTCAAATACCCGCCATCGACAACCAAAGACGTCCCCATGACGTATGTCGCAAGGTCCGAGGCCAGATAGATGCAGGCATCTGCCACTTCCTCCGGCGTGCCCCAGCGACGCGCGGGGATCATATCAAGGTAGCCTTCGCCGGTTTCCGTGCCGATCACCGGGTCATCCTCGATGTTCATCTGGGTGCGCATGATCCCCGGATTAACGTTGTTCACCCGAATGCCCATCGGCCCCAGTTCATCGGCAAGCGCGTAGGTCAGCAGCCGGACCGCGCCTTTGGTCATGTTGTAGTGGGTGAAGCCGCCCGTGCCGCGCATTCCTGCGATGGAGCACATGTTGATGATTACGCCACTTTTGCGCTTGGCCATGGCCCGCGCCGCCATCTGCGCTCCGAAAAAGACGCTTTTGACGTTTACATCGGTCATCCGGTGGAAGGTTGTTTCGGTGGCCTCGAGGAAGGGTTCCTTTTGCAGGATGCCCGCGTTGTTGACCATGATGTCCAACCCGCCCCAATCCTCGGCCACTTTCACCAGTGCCTCCAGCTCCCCAATTTGGCTGACGTCGCAGGCCACGAATTTGGCCCTGCCGGGATGATCGACGTTGATCGCCTCCACCGTCGGTGTGCCGCCTTCACGCCCCTGGGGCGACAGGTCCGCAATGATCACTTTTGCTCCCTGCGCGGCGAAGCCTTTCGCGATGGCACGGCCATTGCCGCTGGAGCCTCCGGTGACGATTGCGATCTTGTTTTCCAGCAGCATCACGGCACCCTATTTCAGCGTCTTGATCAGACGGGCCAGTCGGGCGCGGCCTGTCTCGGCCAACCAATCGCGCAGCGCGGCCTCGCTCTTTTCGCCGAACACGCCCACAGCGTCAGACCAGATCGCGCGCCCGCACATAAAGCCCCGGAACGCGACGCCCGCCTCTTTCGCCATGGCCAAAGACGCGTCGAACCGGTCAAACGTGACGCCTGCGCTGAGGTAGACGAGATCGATGCCGGCAGCGGGGGCGGCAGCGTCGCGGAACGCTTGCAGCGCCGCTGAGCGGGACATCATCGGCTCGCCAAACCCTTCCACGAAGTCGAGGTCCACGGGGATCTCGACCTTCAGGACATCGGCCTGAAACCGAGGGGCGGCGAAGACTTCCGTAGCCCGCCGCACAAGATCGGGTTTTATCCGCGCATAATCCGCGGACCCGGGCGCGACGGTGGGGTGATACACCAACGGCTCCATCAAATACCGCACGCCTGCATCCTTGCAGCGCTGGCCGATATCCGCGACGAGGTCCTGTTTGCGGGCGTTCAGCGCCGGGTCATCGTCCGGGGCGTAGTAGATGAAGAATTTCAACAGGCCCACGTCCATGGCGGGATAGTCGGAGACTTCTAATCCCTCGGGCAGAACGGTGATCCGATCTTCGTCTGAGATGCGGTAAACGTCGGCCTCAAACGCGACCATCCGCGCGCAGGTCGGCGGGTAGGATCCGATAAGCTGAGGACCGCAGGAGGCATCCACCAGAACGGTCGTGGCGTCAGGACCCAGCACTTCCAGAACCGCGCGTTTGAAACTCAGCAGATCATCCTCGCGCGCGTGCGGGCCCCGCGCGGCGCGAATGCTGGTTTCCAGCCCGCTTCCGGCGTCGACGGCTACCCCATGGAAATCGCGCTTCATTGCTACGCCCCCTGTCCGTGGATCCTGGGGAAATACGGCGCGCCGTGGGGCGCGCGCCAAAGCTCCAACATTTGGGGTGTCGGCGTCAGGAGGGAGATTGAAAATCCCCCCATCTCCTGCGTGGTCGAATAGGATCCGATCATCGGCGACACCGCCAGAATGCCCTTGGACGACAGCTGAGCCGCCACCTCGCCATAGATCGTCAGAAGCTCCATCATCGTGGTGCCACCGCTGCCGTTGACCAACACGACGGTTGGCGTGCCCACCGCAATCGGGCGGTCTTCCAACAGCTCGCTCAACATGAAGGCGACAAGGTCAGTGATCGGCTCCATTTTTCGGCGTCCGACGCCGGGTTCGCCATGGACGCCCATACCGATAAAAACCTCATCATCGGGCAGGGTGAACATCAACTCTCCGGTCAGCGGCGAGACGCCGGGCGTAACCGCCGCGCCAAGCGTGCGGGTTGCGGCGCGCACGTCGGCCCCCAAGGCGTAGAGGTCATCAATCGTCTTCCCGGCCTCTGCCGCCGCGCCCAAGATCTTATAGATGAACATCGTTCCAGCGGCCCCGCGCCGCTCGTCTTCCTGGCCCTTGGGGGCCGAGGATATGTCGTCATACATCAGCAGGGGCCTGACGTTCAGGCCCTCGTCCTCTGCCAGGAGTGCCGCTGCGTTCCCATTGATCACATCCCCCTCATGGCGAGAAATCAACAGGATCGCGCCTGCATCACCGGTGACTTCCTCAATGCCTTCAAGGATCATATCGGGCGAGGGGGCGGCAAAGACGTCCCCCACGACATTGGCATCCAACAGTCCTTCGCCGACAAAGCCCATGGCGATGGGCTCATGCCCACTACCGTTTCCGATCAGCAGCGCGACCTTGCCGTCTTTGGTCCGCAGGTCCCTACGCCGCACCACCCGAGGGTCCGCGCCGCGTGCCACAATGGCGGGGAAGGCGGCAACAAAACCGTCAATCATGTCGTCGACCATTTTGTCCTTAGAATTGAACAGCTTTTTCATCGCGCGCCCTCGGCAAACTTGGCGTATTCGTCCAGGATTTCCGCGACCGTTGTGGCACCCGCATCCAGATGCCCAACGCCCGCGCCCTCAACGTATTTCGCGCGCCCCCGTTTGGCCGCCATGTCACGGGTGGTATCGCGTCCTGCAGCGGCGGCCTGAGCGGCCTCGCCAGCCGTGGCCTTGGAAGCCGCTGGGATCAACGCGTCCAACATCGTCTTGTCGCCCACCTTCGCCTGGCCCAATTGCGCAATCCTTTCGGCGGCTTTGCCCAAAGCTTCGCTCAACGGCGCGCCGTCGTCAGCGGCCTCCAAGGCCGCCAGGATTGTCGCAAACAACGATCCCGACGCGCCCCCGGCGGCACGGCGAAATGCTTTGACGGATGTGTCGGGCGCGTCCATCGCGGCGCGCAGACCTTTGAGGATGGTTGTGCCGTGATCGCCGTCGCCCGTCGCCGCGTCGAGCGTGTTCAACTGATCCTCCAGCCCCTCGAACCGGGCCACGAGCGCGGAGAGAAATTCGGCCCTCATCCGAACGTCTTTCGCATAAAGGCCAGCGCACGGGCGGCAGCATCGGTGGCATCCGGTTCAATATCGCGCCAGATGTTGAGGTCCGCGCTCGCCGGGTTGCCTGCAATGACGAACATCTCGGCGACGATCCAGCCGTCATACCCGGCCCGGTCCAGCCCCGCCTTGACCGTATCCCACGGAATGTGGCCCGAGCCCGGGACGCCGCGATCGTTGTCGGAGACGTGGAAATGCACCAACTTGTCGGCGGAGGCGGAAATCGCGGCGGTGATGTCCTTCTCCTCCATATTCAGATGGAAGGTATCCAGAAGGGCCCCGACCCGAGATGAGCCGCTGGCGCGCGCGATCTCACATGCCTCTTGCGCCGTGTTCACGAGATCGGTCTCGAACCGGTTCAGCGCTTCGATCCCCAGCGTCACGTCATTGGCCGCCAGAACGCCGTCCAACTGCCCCAGACACGCGGCAGACCGCGCGGCGCGGGCGGGTTTGTTAAGCGGGTCGAACACGCCCCAGGGCGCGAAGACGACACCGGCCAACCCGCGCGACCCGATCCGGGCGGTCGTCTCGATGGCCCATGTGAGGTAATCCACCCCTGCGGCGCGGGCTTGTTCGTTGTCGGACGTGATGTCCTTGTCGGGCGCAAGACCGTCGGAGCAGGTGACCTCCAACCCATGGTCCCTTACCGCTTGACCCAAGACCGCTGCCTTCTCATCGGTCATGCCAAGCAGCGAGACTTCGACACCGTCGAAGCCCAGGTCGGCCACGGTCTTCAGGATCGGCGTGATCTCATCGGTCCATCTGGCCTGCCACAGTCCTGCGTGAATACCGTACTTCATAAGCTCCTCCGCCTCATGCGATCACCCATAGCGTGCCCGCCGGAAGGTGGATCGGCACCTCGGCGCCGGGGGCGTAGCCTTCCACATCGTTGGGGTTCACCACGGCTTCGACGGCCGTGCCGCTGACCGACAGGCGCAAACGGGTTTGCGTGCCCAGATAGATGATCTCGTTCAGTGTGGCGGTCAGGTTGTTCTGATCCCCCGGTCCATGACCAATGCGCACGTTCTCTGGCCGGAAGGTCAGCTTGCCCGCGCCACTTTGTGCCCCATCGGGCAGGGCCAGTCGCCCGAGCGCGCAGTCAAACAACGTCCCGTCAGATGCGCCCGGAATGAAGTTGTGCCCGCCAAAGAAACGCGCGACGGATTCGTCGACGGGGCGTTTGTAGAAGACATCTGCGGCATCATATTGCTTCATCTGCCCATCAAGGATCAGCGCCACACGGTCGGCCAGCACGACGGCCTCTTCCTGGTCGTGGGTCACGAAGATCGTGGTGATGCCCATGTCTTGCTGAAGCGACCGGATTAAATCCCGCATCTCAAATCGCAGATGCGCGTCGAGGTTCGACAAAGGCTCATCCAGCAACAAAACGTCGGGTTGAACGATCAATGCGCGGGCCAAGGCGATCCGTTGTTGTTGCCCGCCAGACAGGGCCGAAGGCCGCCTGTCGCCGACGTCTGGCAGCTTCACCAGATCCAGCATCTTGCCCACGCGGCGCTTGATCTCGGCGGGGTCGGTCTTGCGCATTTTCAGGCCAAAACCAACGTTATCTGCCACGCTCATGTAGGGGAACAGAAGGTAGTTCTGGAACACCATGACAACTCCGCGATGCTCGGGCTTGTCCTTGAGGATAGAGCGGTCGTCGAACCGCACATCGCCGGAGGTCGGCTCCAGAAGCCCCGCGATCATCTTCATCGTCGTGGTCTTGCCGCAGCCCGATGGGCCGAGCAGCGCGGTCAGCTCTCCACTGGCGATTTCTAGGTTCAACCGGTCGAGCGCCGGGGCATCGGCGCCGGGGTAGATTTTGGTCAGGTCCTGGATGGAGACATGGGTCATATGCGGCCAAAGCCTCCGACAGCGCCGGAACGGCCTGATAGCTGCTTGGCGGTGAGCAATAGGATGATGATGCCCGGCAGGATGTAGATCATGCCGATGGCCCCGGTGATGTCGTTGCGCCCCGATGTGGCGAAGTTGAACAGCAAAAGCGGCAATGTTACGACGCGTCCGCCGCCGATCATCAGGGTCAGGATATATTGGCTCCACGAGACGAGGAACGCGAAAAGCCCGCCGACGATGATCCCCGGCATGATCGCGGGCAGCGTGACGTACCAGAATGTCTTGAGCGGCGAAGCCCCGAGAGAACGCGCCTGCGCCTCGAACGCCGGATCGTAGTTGGAGAAAATCCCCGCCATTACGAGGGTCATGTAGGGCAGTGTCGGGATCAGGTGGACAAGGATCACGCCTTGGACCGTGTTGGTGAGGCCGAGGAAGATGAAGACCGAATGCACGCCCAATACCACGGCGATGCCGGGCACGATGGTGGGGGCGAGGATCATCAGCTCCACCACTTCTTTGCCCTTGAACTTGTACATGCCCAACGCCCGGCCCGCAGGCACGCCGACCAGGATCGATAGGGCGGTCGCTGTCAGCGAAATGCCGATGGTCAGCCAAAGGCTGTCCAGCACGCCCGAGGTGTCGGACATCGCGTATTCCCAGGCCTGCATCGTCCATTGGTTGGGCAGGATCTGTGGAAAGAACCAGCCGCGCGCGAACGACCAGATCGCCAGCGGGATCAGGGGCATGACCAGCCAGACCACCAGGATCAGGCAGGTGAGATAGCGGAACCACTTGGCCCAGATGCCGTCTTCGCCAATCATCTCAGCCCCTTATTTTCTTGCGGGAGTAGCGGATGTAGAAATAGAGCATCACGGCGCTCAAAAGCGCGATAATGATGGCCAGGGCCATCGCCTCGGGTCGGGCGGCCAGGTCCACGTCCGTGTATTTGCGGTAGGCCAGAACGGGCAGGGCAGCGGGATAATTCGCGCCCAGAAGCGCCGGGATCTCGTAGGCGCCAAAGGTGAAAGCGAAAACGATCACGCTGGCCGAGAGAAGGCCCGGAAAGATCAGGGGCAACAGCACATGGCGGAAGCTTTGCCACTTTGATGCACCGAGCGAGCGCGCGACACTTTCATAGTTCTCGCCCAGGGCCTGCATATTGGCCAGCACGATGACGCCGATAAACGGCACCTCTTTCCAGACATACTGCAGGATGATGCCGATGGCGAAGGGGTCAAACACCATCGCCGGGAAGTCGGCAGGGCGTTGGATCAGGTCCACCTCTGCCGCGAGCCGCGCGAAGACGCCGGATTGTGAGAAGAGGTAGAGGATGCCGATGGCGCCGACCAAATGCGGCACCGTCAGGTTTAGCTGAAACAGGAAGTTGATGATTGCCCGCCCGATGAAGGCGCGACGCAGCAGCAGCGCGGCGCCTACCGCCAGGACACAGGAAATCAGCGTTGATGTAATGCTGATATAGAAGCTCAGCATGAACGAGAGGTAGAACTCCCGGTCCGAGAAGATCGCGATGTAGGCGTCGAAGTTGGGCTCCGTCAGGCCAATCACCGGCATGTAGTTGAACGACCGCATCAACCCGATGGCGAGGCCGCCGAAGAACAGCAGCACGATCACCGACATCGCAGGCAGCAACAGCAGGAATATTTTGAGCCGGTCAGACACGCGGAGGCTGTCCTTTACGCGGTGGGAAAGGGTTCACGCGCGCCGCCGGACTTGGGCCGTGGGCGCGCGTGGGGAGGTGTTGGCTCAGTTGGAGCCGACGTTTTCCAGCCAGCCCTGCTCGATCGCGGAAATCCACGAGGCTTGCAGTTCCGGCAGGGCCGAGGCCGCGAGGTCTTCGGCGGGCACCACGTTGGGGTGACGCTCGACCGCGGCGAAGGCGGCGGCCATTTCACCATCCAGGCGGCTGATGTCGATGCCGGGCTGAGTGCCCCAGACGTCGGGTTGCAGCTTCTCCAATTGCGCCTCGGGCGACAGCAGGACGTTCTGCAGCACCAGCGCCGCAGCCATGTTGGGCGAGTTGAACGGGATCAGCGTGTAGTTGGTGTTGCCGATTGTCCCGTCTTCCATGGCATAGCCCTGGGTTGTCGGCGGGAACGTTCCGTTCAGGATGTTCACCCCCACATTGGCGGGCTCATAGTTGAAGATGATGCCGACCTCCTGGTTGGCATAAAGCTGCTCCAGCGCCGACATGGAGGCCGGATAGGTCGCGCCTTCGCGCCACAGATAGGGCTCGATCCCGTTCAGGATCTCCCAGGTTGCGGCGGCGACTTCGTCATAGGTCTCTTGGTTGAACTCTCCCAACAGGTTCTCGACGCCACCGGCGGCGTGATAGAACACGTGCCGCACGAAGACCGAGCCGTTGAAATCAGGTGGGGCGGGGTAAGTGAACTGCCCGGGGTTCGCCTCGATCCACTCAAGCAGCGCGGGGATGGACGTTGGCGGGTCTTCATAAAGCGCGGTGTTGTAGGCGAAGGCAAACTGCGCCGTGTTCCACGGGATCTCGCAGCCATTGACGGGCACGCCAAAGTCATTGGCAATCGCGGGGTTGTCCCAGTTGATCAGCGCATTGTTGGGCAGCACATCTGGATATCCGCAGAACGCCAGATCACCCTGCTGCATGGTGCGGAAGTTTTCGCCGTTGATCCAGATCATGTCGACAGAGCCGTCATCCAGATTACCGGCCTCCCGCTCACCGAGCACGATGTTGACGACTTCAACCGTATCGCTGATGCCCACCCGGTTCAGGGTGATATCGTATTCCTCTTCCAGAATGCCGCCGATGTATTCCGAGACATATTGGTTGATGGTGTCCGATCCGCCCCACATGAACCAATTGACCTCGCCGCCGCGGGCTTGCTCCACAATTCCGTCCCATCCCATGGCGATCAACGCTTCGCCATTTGCGGATTGGGCGATTGCTCCCATCGGCAGCAGGGCTACGGCAGCGACCGTGGTGGCCAGTTTAGATAAGTGTTTCATTTGTCCTCCCAGATTTACTTGATTTCACGCGTCGTCGGATGTCATGCGGCCCGCCGTTCCAGGGCTTGTTTCGCCACCTCCAGCGCCACTTCAAACACGATCTCATTGGATCGTTTCAGCCGCGCTGCGTCTTCGGGTGCCAGGGGGTCCATAAAGGTTCGGCCGTGGGGCAAAGCATCCCAGACCGACAACAAGGACACCGTCTTGGCCCCGTATTTGTCTGCCGCGGCAATCACGGCGGAGGTCTCCATATCGATGGAGACAAGTCCCTCTGCCGTCCATTCTGCACACATTTCATCGGATTGCGCAAAAAGACTTGGCCAGGTCAGGTGATTGGTGCGTGCGGTGGTGACATCGCGGGCTTTCAGCCCTGCCTCTGCCAGGCCAACAAGGGCGGGGTCGGTCCAGACCTCCGCGCCTGCGCCGTAGTATTGCGATACACCATCGCGCGCCGCCACGGTTTCAGGCAGGGCGACCATCCCGGTGCCGACGTCCATGTCCAGCGTCCCGCAGGTGCCGATCTGGATCAGCGTCGGCGTGCCGATTTGGGCGAAGATATGCGCCGGTTCGACCGCGCGCGCGGCGCCGTAGGCACAGCAATAGACGATCTTGAGGTCCTGCCATGTGCCCAGGAACATGTCTGGAAAGGGCAGTTCAACCACGTCGTGGAGCAACCCGAGGCGGGATTCTGTCGCCGTCTCTCGCCACCACGTCCCTTCCAGGATCAGCGCATCAGGCTCCCGTCCCGGCGGCATATTCAGGGCCTCGCGCCAGATCTTGTCCGAATAGTCGAGGATCGCCATGCAAGGGTATCCTTGGGTGCGGGGGGTGCGGTGTGTCAAAAATTTGTAAATACAATTTGATAGGAACAACTCAAAACCGTCAAGCAATTCCTTGGGACGTCGCAGCTTGTCGCGGTGTCAGGCGTTAGGCTGACCCAGGAATTCTGACAGATCCTCAGCCGCTTCTGCTGCGGCAAGCGCCAGCAGATCCGCCCCGTGCTCGGGGCGTGCCAGTTCGGACCATGACCCAACCCTGCCGCAGGGAAACCGAGCGCGGTGTTCGTCGGGCGGCCCGTGGCGATCCCCCGCGTGCGCGGCGCGAAAAGCCGTGTCCAGCGCTTCGGGGGCAGGCAGGGGCGCGCGGTCAATGCGGCGGTGCAGGGCCTGGGTGATGGCAATCTCGGACGGGGTCGCGTGCATCCCCTCCCATCCGCCATAAAGCGATGTGCGCAAGGCGCTGGTCTGTGGGTAGTCCCACCATGACCGGATGCGGACCTGCAAAGGGGCATCCGTCGCGAGGGCCTTCAAGGGCGCAAGGTTGGCCCCGTGACCATTGAGCACATAGAGCCGCCGGAACCCATGGACGGCCAGCGCTTGGACAATTTCGGAGACGAGGGCCGTGAACGTCGCCTCCGTGACCGATATGGTGCCGGGAAAACCCATGTTGAAAGGCGCTGGCGTGTATCCGACCGGCGGTAGGACAACTGAGCCGCTATGCGCGGCGGCGGCCTCGGCCACGGCCTTGGCACAGAGCGTATCAGTGCCAATCAGGCCGATGGGGCCGTGTTGTTCAGTCGAGCCCACGGGCAGGATCGCGTCGTCGCGCTGGGCGAGGTAGACCTCGACCTCTTCCCAAGACATCTGATCCAACCTCATCGGACGCCCCTTTGCGCGCGCCTAGTTGCGGCCATGAACGCCAGTGCCCATCCGCCGTTCCATCACCCGTACGCCCCAAGAGACCAGAAGGATCAGGACGAGGTATTCCAGCACCAGGAAGCTGTAGATTTCCAGCGGTCGGAACTCGGTCAGGGTCAGCTCATTGGCGCGCCGCGTTAGGTCCTGGAACCCGATGATCGATACGAGCGAGGACATCTTGAGGATGTAGACATATTGGTTGCCCAGGGCGGGCAGCACAGCGCGGATTACTTGCGGCAGGATGACAAGCCGCATCGTCTGCCACCCGGACAGACCCAGGCTGCGCGCGGCCTCGCCCTGTCCCTTCTTGATCGACTGAAGCCCGGCGCGGAAAATCTCGGATGTGAAGGCGCTGTCGGAGACCGCGAGGCAGATCAGGCCGGTCAGGAATACGCCGAACTGCACGCCCGTCAGGGCAGGCAGGCCGTAGTAGACCCAAAGGATCATCACCAGAAGCGGGATGGAGCGGAAGAATTCGATGTAGACGCGGCTGAGCACAAATAGCCAACGACGTGTCGAGATGCCCATCAGCGCCACCATCAATCCGATGGCCAGCGAGATCAGCATCGCCAGGGTCGATATGATGATCGTGGCCCAGAACCCTGCCAGCAGGAACGAGAGGTTCGCCTGCCCGCGCGCATCATTGGGCGACAGGATATACCAGGCAAAGTTGTAGCCGCTGCCGGATCCGCCGCCGCACCCCGAAAGCGCCAGGACCGCAACGAGCAGGAGCGCTGGCACAAGCCAGCGCCCCCGGATTTTAGGGAATGTAAGGGTCATCCAGAGATCAGCTCTGGCCAAGCCAGGTGCGGTTGAGGCCGTCAAAGAAACCCTCGGTCCGCTTAAGCGTGACCCAGGTGTTCACGAAGTTGATCCAGACCTGATCGTTTGCGTCCATCACATAGGCGAAGGGACGGCGGTTGCGCATTTCAGAGCCCGGCACGAGGATGCGCAGCTCTTCAAAGCGCGACACCAGCGTGCCGCCTTCCACGTTGGACGTGATGGTGACATCGGCACGACCCGACAGGACCTCCTGAAAACCGGTCGCGGGCGATTGCACGCCCCGGATCTCGGCGTCCGGGAAGTGAGCGCGCGCCTGTTCTTCGAACACGGTGCCCTGGGACACGGCGACGGTGACGCCTGCCTGGTTGATCGACTCCCAGGTGGGGAACCGCTCGGCATTGGCGGCCATCGAAAGCGGCACGGTGCCGGCCTCGGTGTAGGGCACAGAGAACGCCGCTACGCGCGCCCGCGAGGTGTTGACCGACGCGCCCGAGAAGATGTCATAGCGATCCGCCGCGATACCGGCGGTGATCGTGGCCCATTCGGCGACCACCCACTCGATCTCAACGCCCAGATCGGCGGCCAGCTGCGTCATCGCCTCGATGTCGTAGCCCGCGCGGCTGTTGGTGGCCGTGTCGCGGAACGACATCGGGTTGAAATCGCCGGTGGTGCCGACCCGCAAGGTGCCACTGCTCAGAATACGCTCTAGCCGCGACTCATCGGGGTGTGCTTGGGCGGCCTTCGGGCCTGTCAGCATTGCAACCCCGGTGCCGAGCGCACCTGCAACGAAAATGTCTCTTCTATTCATGGAATTCGTCCCCTGTCTTCAAGTTTGGTTCGTGTTGTTATTACGTGCCTATGGCTCTGTTTAGATCCTGAGCACGGTTCGGATGCGTGAAGCCACGCAGATGACGTACTTGAGCGCGGCGGTAAGGTCTTGCGGAGTGAGTGCAAGATTGCGTTTAGCCAAGTCCCTGCGCCTTCCCTTGATTTATTGCCGGGCGCGGTGCGTGACCTTTGGGTCGAATGGTTGAGGCAGGGACCTTCTTTCGTCAACAAGAAAGGCCGCGCCGGGTGGGGACGCGCCATGCGCTCTCTGTTATGTGATCGTTGCACGGGCGGCTTGGCGAAAATTGCGCCGTAGGCCCTCGCTGCTGTGCTCCTCCCACCTGCTCTCGCCTATGCGATCACCGTCGCGGTCCGATAACCCCCTTGCACGCAGAGGCCCAGGCGATCATCCTTTCCCTTCGTCTGCCATGGGGGAGCGATGCACATGGTTTCAACGACCGTGCAATCAGAGGATGGCCAGAACAACGGTCCCAGCGTCGGTTCGACCGTGCCCGTCGGCCTATTGGGCTGCGCCGTGTGCGACGCGGTCTTCCGCCTGCGGCCCGAGTTGTCGGATCAGGCGACCGAGTGCCCGCGCTGCGGCCATCAATTGACCTACGGCAAGCGCGCGGCTGTGGCCTGGCTTTTCAGCTTGTCGGTCACCAACATCGCCCTTCTGGTTATGGTGTTGTTTCTGCCGTTTCTGGAATTGCACGCAGGCCAGTTCAACAACTCCGCCTCGGTGATCGATGTGGTGCTCAGCTTCAGTTCAGGCATCATGGTGCCGCTGGCGGTCGCAGTTCTGGCGTTTATCCTGATGCTGCCGATCAGCCGTTTCATGTTTCTAATATATGCGCTTGGCCCGCTTGCCCTCGGGACACGCAATCTGCCCTACGCCGTCCAGGCCCTACGGGGGGCGTTCTGGTTGAAGCCCTGGGCAATGGCCGAGATCTTCATGGTCGGCGTTGCCGTCGCCCTGGTGAAACTGGCGGATCTGGCAACGATCGCAATCGGGCCTGCGTTCTGGATCTTCTCGCTCGTTGTCATTCTGAACGCGTTCCAGGACACGCTGATGTGTCGCCATACCCTATGGACGGCGCTGACATGGAACGCGTGATCACCGCCCGTGAGACGGCCCGCGTCGTGTGCCGCAGTTGCGGCCTTGTCGCGCCGCTGGGACAGGCGCGGTGCACACGGTGCAACGCGCGCCTGCAAAGCCGCGATGGGCTCAGCCAGCAGCGGGTCTGGGCCTGGCTTCTGGTGGGGTTGATCGCCTACATCCCCGCCAATACCTACCCGATGCTGCGCACCACGCAGAACTTCAGGACCGAGGAAAGCACGATCATCGGCGGGGTCATCGACCTTGCCGATCACGGCGCCTATCTGGTTGCGATCATTGTGTTTGTGGCCAGCATCGTGATCCCGGTGGGCAAGTTCATAGTCATCGCCTATCTCGCGGTTCTGACGGGCCGCCGCCATCGTACCGACCCGCACCGACTATTGCTGTTCCATGAAGTGGTTGAATTCATCGGACGCTGGTCGATGATCGATGTGTTTGTGGTTGCCATTCTGACGGCACTGGTCCAATTCGATGTCCTTGCGACGATAAATCCCGGCATCGCCGCGGTTTGTTTCGCTTTGTCCGTGGTGTTCACCATGCTCGCGGCCCAAAGCTTCGACTCGCGGCAAATTTGGGATCGTCTGGAGGAAAGTGCCAACCATGGTTGACGAAGATCTTCCAGAACCTCAGATCACGCCGCCGCGCAAAAGCGGGTTCTCCTGGGTCCTGCTGATGCCGGTGCTGGCCTTGGCGATCTCGGTCTTTGTCGTCGTGCAATCCTACCGCGATCAGGGCCCCGTCATTGTGGTGTCCTTGCCGTCGGCCTCGGGGATCGAGGCGGGCGAGACGCCCCTGCGGTTTCGCGACGTTGAGGTCGGGCGCGTTGAGGACCTTGAGTTCTCGGAAGGGTTCCAGGCGGTCGAGGCCCATATCCGCATCGATAGTGAGATTGCCCAGTTCGTAGATGCAGAGGCGGAGTTCTGGCTCGTGCGCCCTCAAGTCTCGGCCAGGGGCGTGACGGGCCTTTCGACGGTCCTGTCAGGCGTTTTCATTGAAGGCACTTGGGACGGAGTGGCAGGCCTGCCCCAGGATCGGTTTACCGCGTTGGAGACCACGCCGTTGTCGCTGCCCGGCGAAGAGGGCACGCGCATCGTCTTGCGCGCGCGCGATGGCGGGCAACTCGCCGCCGGTGCGCCCGTTTTATACAACGGGATCGAAGTGGGCCGCCTCGGCGTGCCCGAGTTATCATCCACGGGCACAATCGTGACGATGGATGCCTTCATCGAAGCGCCCCATGATGAATGGCTGTCGACGAATACGCGCTTCTGGGACATCTCGGGCATCTCGGTGGACCTGAACACCTCCGGGCTTTCAATCAATTTTGAAAGCCTGGCCTCGCTGGTGGAGGGCGGCGTCGCCTTTGACGCATTGGTGACCGGGGGGGAGCCGATTGAGGCGGGCCAGGTCTTCGACGTCTACGCCAACCGCGAAGACGCTCAGCTCAGCGTGTTTGAGGCGCCAGTGGATCAGGCCCTGACCCTTGGCGTCATCATGCCCGCCGAAGACCTGCGCCTCGTGCTGGGCGCGCTGGTGCGCTACGGCGGCATTCGGGTGGGCGAAGTCACGCGCATTATCGGCTTCACCGACCCCCGCGCGCCCGAGGAAGGCGTGCAGATCCTGGTCAGCTTCTCTATCTCGCCGTCGCGGATCGGACTGCCGGATGTAGCGACCGTCGACGCCTTGATCGCCGCGCTGTCGCTGCGGGTTCAAGACGGCCTGCGGGTCCGCGTCGCGTCCGAGGGGCTTTTGGGCACCTCGTTGATCCTGGAAATGTTCGAACAGGAAGACCCCGACGGACGCGCGCTTGAACCCGACCTGATCGAGGTGCCGCTGATCCCGGCGGACCCGCCCAATGTGACCGAGGCGTCTGCTGATTTCGATGCCATCGTCTCTCGCGTTGCGGCCTTGCCGATTGAAGACCTGATGAACTCGGCCATCGACGCGTTGGATGGGATCACGGTCCTGTCCACCGGCGAGGACATTCGCGCGATCCCCGCCAACCTCAACGCGCTGCTGAGCGAAGCGCGCGCTGTCGTGACTGCCGAAGAGATTGGGACCACCCTGACCGAACTTTCTGCTGCGGCGGAGGGTCTGCAAGGCCTGGTGACGCGCATTTCCGAAAGCGAGGGCCTTGGCACCACGTTGACCGCGCTAGAGGGCACAGACGCCATCGTCGCCAACGTTCAGACCTTCACGGCGGGTTTGCCAGACGTGTTGAGTGCTGTTGAAACGCTCGTGGCGCAGCTCGATACGGCGCCCGTCACCGCCGCTGCGACATCTGCTGACAGGGTGCTGCAACGGATCGAAACGATCCTTGCGGGCGAGGAAACCGAGGATCTGCCCGCGTCCCTCAACACGTCTCTGACGGAGCTTTCTGCGATCCTGACCGCGCTGCGTGAGGGCGGCGTTGCCGAGAACCTCAGCAGCACGCTTGCCTCGGCGGATTCGGCCTTTGCCTCGATCCAGTCGGCGGCAGAACAGGTGCCGGCGATTGTCACACGGCTCGACTCACTGGTTGCGTCGTTGCAGGGTTTGGCAGGAGACTACGATGACGATTCCACCGTCTACCGCGACCTGCGCGCCGCAATTGCGGATATCTCGCAGGCCGCAGATGCCTTCCGGTCGCTGGCCCGCGCCATCGAGCGCAACCCCGACTCGTTGATCAGAGGACGATAGAATGAACCTGGCCCGGATCACGATTGTGCTGGCGTTTTTCCTCGCGGGTTGCGGCGGAGAGCCCGCGCGCCTGTCGATCAGCCCTGCGGCCTCGGACATGCAGACACGGGTGTCGGTGCGTTCGGTCGTGGTGGGGGACATCGCGCTGCCGGAATATGCCAATGCCTCCGAGGTGGCGCGCGAAACGGAAGACGGGTTGATCGAAATCCTGCCGGATCTGATCTGGGCTGATGTGCCCGAAGATGCGATGGCCAACGCGGTGGTACGCCACCTGTCGCAGATCACCAATGCCTCCGTTGCCCGCGCGCCCTGGCCGCTCAGCTCTTTCCCCGACGCCGAACTGACGGTCCGGGCCGAGCGTATGTTGGTGCGGGCAGACGGACAGTTGCACCTGAGCGGCCAGTTCGCGATCCGCCGCGAAGACGGTGAATGGGCTGAGCGTATCCGCAGCTTCGATGTCGTTGTGCCGGTGCGCGGCGAAGGTTTGCCTGCTTTGGCCGACGCCCATGCCCAAGCCTGGCGCACCTTGTCCGAGCAGATCGCCGGGCAGCTTTAGACGCGCCCTCGACGTCACCGACGGGCCTCGGGTCCGGCAACCCTGAAACGTTTGACGTTGAGTAACGGTCCAGCGCCGCAAAAACCTCTCGTATACGCGCCGTCACCTTGTAAGGTGGCGCGGTGATCTTGGGAGGGGTTATGAGCCAGTCAGAAAAACCTTGGACCGCCTATTATGGTCCCTCCGTGCGGCCCGAGATTGAGGCTGCGCAGTACCGGACCATCGGCGATATGGTCAGTGCCGTGTCCAACCTCTACAAGGATCAAACGGCATTCACCGCCTGCCTGCCCAACGGGATGAACGGCTCACTCACCTTCGCTCAGGTAGATGAGATGTCCGACGGGTTGGCCGTGTACCTGCGCGAAACGGCGGGGCTGAAGCAGGGCGACCGCGTAGCGGTGCAGATGCCCAACGGTTTGGGCTTTCCCGTGGCGGCCTTCGCGATCCTCAAGGCGGGTTGCGTCATCGTAAACGTCAACCCGCTCTATACCGCCGAGGAAATGGCCCATCAGTTCGCCGATGCCGAACCCCAGGCGCTGATCGTCGTGGACATCTTTGCTGACAAACTGACCGAGGCGCTCAAGGGTCATCCCATCCCCAACATCATCGTCACCCAGGTGGCCGAATACTTCCCCGCCATGCCGCGCGGGATCGTGCGGCTGGTGCAAAAGCACTGGGACCGGACGCTGGCTCCGATCACTCTGCCACATATCCGCCTGCCCGAGGCGGTCGAGGCCGGGCACCAGAAAAGCACAGCCGCCCGAATTGCCGTCGAAGGCTATCGCAGCGCGTTGTCGCCTGACGACATCGCCTGCCTTCAGTACACCGGCGGCACCACCGGCGTGGCAAAGGGCGCGATGCTGACCCATGCGAACCTGCTTCTGAACATGGAACAGACGATGGAGATGATCAGCGGGGTCGAGAAGGGCCGCGAAGTCGCCCTGACCGCCCTGCCGCTCTATCATATTTTTGCGTTCACGGTGAACCTACTGGGGTTCTACTACCTCGGCGCGCGCAACATCCTGATCCCCAATCCGCGCCCGCTGGCGAACCTCAAGCGCGCGTTCGAGAATTACCCAATCACCTGGATGAGCGGTGTGAACACGCTCTTCAACGGGCTGAGCAATGAGATCTGGTTTCAGGACAGCCCGCCAAAAGCGCTGAAATTCGCGTCAGCTGGGGGGATGGCCTTGCAGAGCTCGGTCGCGGAGCGGTGGGAAGAGGTCACGGGCAAACCAGTGCTGGAAGGCTACGGGATGACGGAATCCTCGCCGGTGATCACGTTTAATCCGTTGGGCAAGACCCGCCCCGGCTCCATCGGCATCCCCGTTCCGTCAACCGAGTTGAAATGCCTCGACGATGACGGCAACGAAGTTCCCTTGGGCGACGCCGGAGAGCTGGCGGCGCGAGGCCCCCAGATCATGAAGGGCTACTGGAACAAACCGGAAGAGACCGCCAAGACCATGCAGGACGACTGGCTGCTGACCGGCGACATCGGCGTGATGGATGCGGATGGATATTTCTCCATCGTGGACCGCAAAAAAGACATGGTGTTGGTCTCGGGTTTCAACGTCTACCCCAACGAGATCGAGGATTGCCTGGCCCGCCACCCCGGCATCCTGGAAGCCGCCGTGATCGGCGTGCCCGATGGCGCTTCGGGCGAGGCGGTGAAGGCCTTCGTCGTGCTGCAGGACCAAACCCTGACGGACGCCGCCATTCGCGCCTACTGCAAAGAGCATCTGACCGCCTACAAGGTCCCCAAGACCGTAGAATTGCGCGATGATCTGCCCAAATCGAACGTCGGAAAGATCCTGCGCAAGGATCTGCGCAACGAAGAAATTGCGTTGCGTGACGCATCCTAAGCCCCTGAGAATAGGTAGATAAGCCCCATGGTTGGACCCTTAGAGCAGGCAATCCTCGCCCTGATGATCTTTGTGATCATGCTGGGGATGGGCGCGTCTTTGACACCGCGTGATTTCTTGCTGGCGCTCAAGCGGCCCTACGGGCTGATGATCGGCGTCGTCTCTCAATATGGCTTCATGCCGCTCATCGGGTTCCTTCTGGCACTGACGCTGCCGGTGTCGGACCCGATCAAGATCGGCATCCTGATCATGTCATGTATGCCCGGTGGCACGACGTCGAACATTTTCACCTATTTCTCGAAGGGCAATCTGGCTCTGTCGGTGCTGATGACGGTCACGTCCACTGTCTTTGGCGTGATTCTGATCCCTATCGTGCTCGTGGTCTACGCGGGCGCGCTCGACGTCGATATCCCGCGCGAAAACATCATCGCAACGCTCGTTTTGCTGCTGGTGCCTGTGGCCATTGGAATGGTGCTGCGCAAGTTGAATGCCAACATTGGCGCGGTGACCGAGTTCATGGGCTCCATGCTGGCCATCTTCTTCATCGCCTTTCTGGTCGTCTCGTGGATCCCGCGCAACTTCACCTTCCTGATGGAGACGTCTTGGGCGACCTACGCGGCCTCTATCGCATTGGGCCTGATCGGCATCACGGTTGGCTATCTGTTTGCGAAAACGCTCAAGCTACACCCGCGCAACGCGCGCACGGTCGGGCTTGAGACGGGGATCCAGAACGGCCCACTGGCCATTGCGATCATCGCGTTTACCTTCTCGGGCGTGGAGCAGCAGGCGGTCAACGCTGTCCCGGTGCTTTATTCGTTGTTCATCGTGATCGTTTCGACGCTGGTGACGCTCTACTTCCGCCGCGCCAATACGGCGGCAGAGCAGAAGATGCCGGACGGGTTGTTGTAGCGCAGACCTGCGCGACCACATGGGACAGCGCAAATGCTTGAAATAGGGACCGCAATCGGCCAGCCTTGAGCATTACTTTTCAAGCGAGCCTTTTTGACCATGTCCCCCAATTCCCCCCTCGGCGCGTTTCTTCGCGCACTGATTACAGCCCTATTCGCAATCCTCCTGCCGCTGTCGCTGGCCCACGCACAGACGGACCCGCAGGGGCGTGTCTTGGGGCCGATCACTGTCCTTGAGAACAATGCGCTTTTTCTGGCGCTCGACGACACGCGGCTCGTCGGGTTCAACACCAACCGCGTGGTCAGTATCGTCGATGTCGCAACCGGCGAGGTGCTCGACGAGATCGAAGATCGCCGGGTTGTTGTATCACCCGATGGCCGTCTGATGGCGACCTACGGCAATGATGGAGAACTGGAACTGCGCGATATCGCGAGTGGCGCGGTCTTGCTTGACCTCAGCGATACGGCGGGCAATCGCACCCGCCGCCCGGTGTTCAGCCATGACGGCGCGCTTGTCATGGCGGGCTTCGCAAACTCGCGCACGATCTTGGTTGAGGTGGCAACGGGCGCGCTTGTTGGCGACTACCGACTGAACCAGGACGTGGACATCTTCGCGCCCGTGGGCCTGTCTGCCGATGGGCGATACGTTGTGACCACGGATACCGGCCTTTTTCTGGTGTGGGATCGCGAAAGCGGCGAGATTGTGCGCCAGCATCCAACACCCAGCGGTTGGGATCATGGGGTTCTGGACGGGCGCGGCAACCTTGTGGTGATCTCGCAGGGGCAGGAACACCTGGACATCGTGCCGCTCGACCCGGGCGCCGAGGTGCGCCAGGTGCCTCTGTCGGGCGACGAGTATTCACGGATCCACCTAAACGCCGACGCCACCCTGGCGGTCCTGCGCCACAACCGGGCCTTGGCTGTTGTCGATCTTGTCGCAGAAGAGCTGCTTTACGACGTCGGCCCCCGCGCGGCCACCGAGGCCAAATCCATCGCTTTCAGCCCGGATGGCAGCTTGCTTGCGATTGGACGAAGCTATCGCTCGGTGATCCTGCTCGACGCGCGCACTGGGGCGTTTCGAGGGCACCACAGGCCGCATCCTGCCTCAAACGTCATTGCCCTTGGCTTCACCCAGGACGGCACTCAGATCGTCTCGGGCGCACCTCGCGATACGCGGATCTGGCCCGTATCCACGGCGCTGGCGGCCCTGCCGCCGACCGAGCCTCAGATGTGTGTCGACGCCGACGTTCAGGGCAGTTTCTCGGCTTCGGTTACCTTCACGCCCGAAGGCGTAGTCTTCGCCGACCGCTCGCGCACGTTGCAAAGCCTGTCGTTAGAGACGTCAGAGGTGACGCCGTTCTTTGATGGCTTCGACAGAAGCGTCCATGGGATTGGTCTAAGCGCAGACGGCAGCGTGTTGTTCGCGGAATTGACCAACAATGCCATCGAGGTGCGCGCCATGGACACTGGCGCGCGGATTTCCCTTATGGGGCCGCACCCAGAGCGGCTGCGCGACGTCGTTTTCACGGCGGATGGCAGCCGCGCCATGTCGGTGGATGGCGACGGTATCGCTGCGATTTGGGACGTGGCGGCGGGTGACGAGCTGACCGTTTTCAATCGGCCCGAATTCCCGATCTCGGCCGTGGCGCTTAGCCCAGATGGACAGATGGGGGTTGTTGGCACGGGAACCACGCTAGCCCTCTACACCACCGAAGATGCAACGTTCAGCCACTCCTTTTCATTCGACGACGTGGCGGGAACGATCAGGCACCTGCACTATTTGAAGGATGGCCAGCTTCTTGTCGCCTTCGCCGACGGTCCCCTCAGGATAATCGACGCAATGGAAGGCACGATCCACGCCGCCTACGATCTGGAGCTGGAGTATCGGGTGGACTTCATCGAGGTCTCGCCCAATGGCACTCAGCTGATCCACGATGACAGCGAATTCGTCGTGCTGCGAGATCTCAGAACCGGGGCGGAGGTGCATCGGTTTGAGCACGATATCACGGTCGAGACGGCGACGTTCGACGCCCGTGGCGACCATCTGTTGAGCGCAGGTGGAGACTCCACGATGCGGCTCTGGGATGTGGCAACGGGCGCGGAATTGGCCCGCTATGTCGCGCACCGGGGGATCGTGGACGAAGTGGCCTTCCTGCCTGAAGGGGCAGGGGTGCTGAGCGCGGGCTTGGATGACTTGCTGTGCATCTATGCGCTGCCCTAAGGGCTGCGCCTTCGCGTTCCGCCGATCAGCTTCCTACTTTGACCGCTGCAACATGCCGAACAGATCCCTCGGGTCATCTGGATCGGCAAGCATATCGAGCATCGTGAAAAACGCCGTGCCTTTGATCGCGCTTTCCACGTAGCGCAGCGCCGAGAAATCCTCGATCGCGAAGCCGACACTGTCGAACAGCGTGATTTCCTGAGCGGACGTGCGCCCCGGCGCTTGGCCCGTGATGACGCGCCACAGCTCTGTGATCGGATGGGTGCGATCCAGTTGCTGGATCTCCCCCTCCACCCAGGTTTGCTCGGGGTATTCCACGAAGATCGTCGACCGCGCCAGGATATCGCGGTGCAGTTCGGTCTTGCCGGGGCAATCGCCGCCTATGGCATTAATGTGGACGCCGGGGCCGACCATGTTGTCGGTCAGGATCGTGGCGTTCTGCTTGTCGGCGGTGCAGGTGGTGATGATCTGCGCACCCTCAATGCAGGCCTCTGCGCTGGTGCAGGGCACCACATTCAACCCATGACCGGCCAGATTGCGCGCCACCTTCCGGGTCGCGGCGGGGTCGATGTCATAGAGCTGCACCGTCTCGATCCCGCAGATCGCCTTGAAAGCCAGGCACTGAAACTCGGCTTGGGCGCCGTTGCCGATCATCGCCATCGTTGTGGCGCCCTTTGGCGCCAGATGACGCGCGGCCATGGCAGAGGTCGCGGCGGTGCGCAGCGCCGTCAGCAAGGTCATCTCGGACAGAAGCTTCGGATAACCCGTGTCCACATCCGCCAGCAGCCCAAACGCCGTCACGGTTTGCAGCCCATCGCGCGTGTTCTTGGGGTGGCCATTCACGTATTTGAACCCGTACATCTCTCCATCCGAGGTGGGCATCAGCTCGATCACGCCAACGTCGGAATGGCTGGCGACGCGCGGCGTTTTGTCGAACGCCTCCCAACGCCGGAAATCGGCGTCGATCTCATCGGCGAGGGCGCTTAGCACGGTTTCAATGCCGAGATGATGGACGAGGCCCATCATGTGATCGACAGAAACGAAAGGGACGTAGGCGAGGTCCGAGGGCAGGGGGGACATGGTCAAAACCTCAATAGCTGGATGTGAAACGGTCAAGCACGCGGCGCCCGAAAAGGCTGGCGGTCAGGTCCACCATCAGGCGCGCGGTGCGGCCGCGGTCATCGAGAAAGGGGTTGAGCTCCACCAGGTCAAGGGACGTCAACAGCCCGCTGTCATGCAGCATCTCCATGATCAGATGCGCTTCGCGGAAGGTGGCGCCGCCGGGGACCGTGGTGCCGACGGCAGGCGCGATGTCGGGCTCGATGAAATCGACATCCAGGCTGACGTGGAGCAAGCCGTTCGTGCGCGCGACCTTATCCAGGAAGGGCGACAGCAGGCTGGCGACGCCGCGTTCATCAATCGCGCGCATGTCGTGGGCCGTCGCGCCCGAGGCGCGCAACAACGCGCGCTCTTCGCTGTCGACGGATCGCAGGCCCAGAAAGCACAGGTTCTTCGCATCCAACGTTGCGCGCAAGGGCTGCCCCAACAAATCCGGGAACCCCGGCACGCCACAGGCAAAGGCGCAGGGCATGCCGTGGATGTTGCCACTGGGCGAGGTCGCGGGCGTGTTGAAATCGGAATGCGCATCAAGCCACAGCACGTATTGCGGGCGGCCAAGCTGAGCGGCGGCGGCCACATGGCCGGTGACTGTCCCAAGGCTCAGCGCGTGATCGCCCCCCAAGTAGATCGGGATGCTGTCATTCTGTGCCATTTCGCGAGCCTCTGCGAGCAGCGCGCGCGTCCAACCCGCGACTTCGGGCAGGAACTTCAGATGGCTGTGAGCGGTTTGGATGCCCTCAACTGGGGTCGGGCTCATGTCGCCCACGTCGCGCACGTCGTACCCCAACGCCGTCAGCTCGTCTGCCAGCCCGGCGGTGCGGTAGGCCGCAGGCCCCATGACGCAGCCCCGTCGCCCCGCGCCCTCTTCCATCGGAACGCCTAGCAGGGTGATCTGTTTCATTGGGGGTTTCCTTCACGCAGGGGGACAATTGCCTCGTGGCTATCATGGGCATCCGCAAAAAAGTGCAGCTAAGATGTGCGATTTGAGGGGTATTATTAGACAGATTGTAAATCTGTGATATGTATTCTGCCATGCAAAGCTTTGACAGACTGGACCGAGAACTGATCACCATCCTGCGCGAGGATGGCCGTGCGCCGGTTGCCAAACTGGCCACGCTTCTGGGCGTGTCCCGCGCAACGGTCCAAAACCGGCTGGACCGGTTGCTCGATAGCGGTGCTGTCCTCGGCTTCACCATCCGAGCGTTGGAGGATGTGGGCACCGATGGTGTCCGCGCCATCATGATGATCGAGGTCGCGGGTCAGTCTACTGCCAAGACCATCCGAAGCTTGCGCGGCCTGCCAGAGCTGCGCCAGCTGCATTCCACCAACGGCAAATGGGATCTCGTGGCCCATATGACCGCCGCCTCCCTCGCGGATTTTGACCGCGTCCTGCGCGAGGTGCGCGAGGTCGAAGGCATCGTGAACTCCGAGACGTCGATCCTGCTGAGTTCCATCTGAGGCGGCACGGCGGGCAATCGGCGAAGCTCTGCCAACGGGTTTGATCAAACCGTCACATCGGTCGCATACTTAAAGGCAGCGCGTCAGACGGCGCGACCAACACGCGACCATTACCTGCAGTTTCTACATTTTCCACAGGGGTTGGGCGCGTCGAACAGGGGAAACCATCCATGCCGATTCTATTTGACCGCCGCGCTTTTCTGGCCTCCACCGCGGGCCTTGTCGCGCTTCATCCGTTTTCCGTCCGGGCCCAGGCCGGACAGGCTCACCTTCGGATCATGGAGACGACGGACGTCCATGTGCACATCTACCCCTACGACTATTACGGTGATCGCCCCGTCGATACCGTGGGCCTTGCGCGTACTGCCGCGCTGATCGATGGCGTCCGGGCAGAATCCACCAACTCGATCCTCTTGGACAACGGCGATTTCCTGCAAGGCAATCCGATGGGCGATTACATGGCCTATGAGCGCGGCATGGCCGAGGGCGACCTGCACCCGATGATCGCGGCGATGAATGCGCTTGGGTATGAGGGGTCCACGCTGGGGAACCACGAATTCAACTACGGCCTGTCATTCCTGATGAACTCCGTCGCGGGCGCGGCCTTCCCCGTGGTTTGCGCCAACGTGGCCACCGGTCTTGGCGCCAGCGTGACCGAGGACACCACGCTGGTGCCCCCTTACATGATGATCGACCGCACTTTGACCGACGGCGCGGGGGAGACGCACCCGATCCGCATCGGCGTCATCGGCTTCGTGCCGCCCCAGATCATGACCTGGGATCGCCGCCACCTGGAAGGCAACGTCGAGGTCCGCGATATCGTGGCCGCCGCCCAGGCCTACGTTCCCCAGATGCGCGAAGACGGGGCCGAGATCATCATCGCGCTCAGCCATTCCGGCATCGGCGCGGCGGATCATGCCGACATGATGGAGAACGCCTCTATTCCCTTGGCGGGTGTGGACGGGATAGACGTGGTTCTGACCGGCCACCACCACCGCGTTTTCCCCGGCCCCGACTACGCCGAGACCCCCGGTGTCGATGTGGAGGCGGGCACAATCATGGGCAAACCGGGCGTCATGGCCGGGTTCTGGGGCAGCCACATGGGCCTAGTGGACCTAATGCTGGAGCGCGACGGAAACACTTGGCGCGTCGCCTCTCACACGTCCGAGGCGCGGCCAATCTCGCGCCGCGAGGAGGACCGCTCGGTAACGCCTCTGGTCGAAAGCGATGCGGATGTCCTGGCCTCCGTCGAGGAAGCCCATGACGCCACGCTCGCCTACATCCGCGCCGAAGTGGGCCAAACCGATGCGCCGCTGCACAGCTACTTCGCGCTGGTCGCCGATGACCCCTCGGTCCAGATCGTGTCCAACGC
This sequence comes from Gymnodinialimonas sp., assembly GCF_059726805.1. Lineage (NCBI taxonomy): Bacteria > Pseudomonadati > Pseudomonadota > Alphaproteobacteria > Rhodobacterales > Paracoccaceae > Gymnodinialimonas > Gymnodinialimonas sp. Next base: position 3,386,301 of record NZ_AP041059.1, on the reverse strand, counting down.
GCAGACCTGGTACATTGAACAGATGATGGCGGGCACAGAGCATGAGGGCCTGCCAATCCTGTCGGCCGCCGCACCCTTCAAGGCGGGCGGACGCGGCGGGCCGGAATACTACACCGATGTCGCCGCAGGGCCTGTCGCGATCAAGAACGTGGCCGACCTCTACCTCTACCCCAACACCGTCCGCGCCGTGCGCATCACGGGCGCGGAGGTGCGTGAGTGGCTGGAACGCTCGGCCGGCATGTTCAACCAGATCACCCCGGGCGAGGCCGATCAGGTCCTGCTGAATCCGGATTTCCCGTCGTACAATTTTGACGTGATCGACGGGGTCGCCTACCAGATCGATCTGTCCCAACCCTCTCGTTACAACAATGACGGCGAGGTCGTGGAAGCGGATGCCCATCGCATCATCAACCTCACCTATGACGGCGAACCCATTGACGAGGCGCAGGAATTCATTGTGGCCACCAACAACTACCGCGCCGGTGGCGGCGGCAGCTTCCCCGGTGCTTCGCCCGAGACGGTGGTCTTTGAAGGCCCGGACACCAACCGCGACGTGATCGTGCGCTACATCGTCGAACAGGGCACCGTCAGCCCCTCGGCAGACGCAAACTGGACCTTCGCGCCGATGGAGGGGACCTCCGTTCTGTTCGACACGGGCCCTGCGGCGGCGCAGTTCATGGACGCCGTGGAAGGTGTGTCGATTGAGGCTGCGGGTGACGGCCCGGACGGTTTCGCGCGCTACCGCATTGCGCTTTAAATGCGCCAGGCAAGGCCCCGTTTCGGGGCCTTGCACCCCCCCATTTGACAGCCGTACCGATTGCCCCTACCCATGAAATCCTGGGGTGAGCAAGTCCCCCGTGAGGCGCCAGCCCAATCTTGCATCCTTCCACACCTGTTACAGGAGGATGCTCCATGGCGTCATATAACGAAATCTCTACTGCAACTTTGTCCCGCCTGATTGGCACCCCCGATTGCCCCGTCCTGCTGGACGTCCGCCTGGACGCGGACTTCGATGCAGACCCCGTCCTGATCCCTAGCGCGACGCGGCACCCGTTTACGGATGTGATGACCCTCGCGCCCACGCTGCATGGCCGGTCGGTGGTGATCTACTGTCAAAAAGGCCTAAAGATCAGCCATGGTGCGGCTTCTATGCTGCGGACCGAAGGTGTCCGGGCTGAAGTGTTGGAGGGTGGTCAATTTGCCTGGCGCGACGCAGGTCTGCCGATGGTCTCCGCCGGGAAACTGCCCCCGCGTGATCCCCGGGGCCGCACCTTGTGGGTCACCCGCCATCGCCCCAAGGTCGACCGCATCGCGTGCCCCTGGCTGATCCGCCGCTTCATCGACCCGACCGCGCAATTCCTTTTTGTGCCCCCTTCGCAGGTCGCCAACGTTGCAGACCGTTTTGCGGCGATGCCCTTTGACATGCCCGATATCTTCTGGACCCACCGGGGCGAGCGCTGCACGTTCGACACCATGGTCGATGAATTCGGTATATCCACCCCGGCGCTTGATCGCCTCGCCACCATCGTGCGGGCGGCCGATACCAATGCCCATCACCTGGCCCCTGAAGCCGCCGGGCTGCTTGCGGCATCGCTTGGCTTGTCACGCATGTGTCGCGATGATCTGGAACAGTTGGAGGCGGGCCTCACGCTCTATGATGCGTTCTACCGTTGGGCGCGCGATGCCACAGATGAGGGTCACGATTGGCCCGCCACGTCAGGGAAGGGGTGACAGATGCGCAGCGAACCGCCCTCCCTCATCGACGCTACGCGGGTTTGGGCCAAGATCGGCCTGCTGTCATTCGGAGGCCCCGCGGCGCAGATCGCCCTTATGCACAAGGAGGTGGTGGAAGCGCGCGGCTGGCTTTCCGAGCGGCAATTCCTGAATGCCCTCAGCTTTTGCATGCTGCTGCCTGGGCCAGAAGCGATGCAGCTTGCGACGTACGCGGGGTGGCGATTGCACGGCACCCTCGGCGGCCTCATCGCTGGTCTGCTCTTCGTGCTGCCGGGGGCGGTCGTCATCATGGCGCTGGCTGTGATCTACAGCCTCTATGGCGGCGTCCCGCTCGTCGAAGCGCTGTTCTACGGGGTCAAGGCAGCCGTCTTGGTGATCGTGGTTGAGGCGCTTCTGCGGGTCGCCAAAAAGGCCCTGTCGCGGCAGAGCCATTGGGTGATCGCGGGCCTCGCTTTCATCGGAATCTTCTTCTTCTCGATCCCTTACCCTATCATCGTCCTCGTCGCGGCTCTTTTGGGCGCGATGATGCAACCCGCCGCTGAGCCGCCGCAGGTCACTGACATGACCCATGTGTCTGCGCGCAAGTCTCTCAGCACCATCGTGACCTGGCTGGTGATTTGGCTAGTCCCCCTTGGCGCTCTCATCGCGCTCGGGGCGCCGGATCTGCTCGTCCAGGTCGGTCAGTTCTTCTCCACCCTCGCCGTCGTCACCTTCGGCGGCGCCTATGCGGTGCTGGCCTATATGGCGCAGGACGTCGTGGTTCAATTCGGCTGGCTCTCGGCGGGGGAGATGGTCGATGCCCTTGGCCTGGCCGAGACGACGCCTGGCCCGCTCATTCTGGTCACGCAGTTCGTAGGCTTCCTGGCGGGCTTCAAGGACGGTGGCATCGCCCTGGGCATTGCCGCCGCGCTCACGGCCCTTTGGGTCACTTTCGCACCCTGCTTTCTGTGGATCTTCGCGGGCGCGCCTTACATCGAGTGGATATCCAACCAACCCCGCCTCAAAGGCGCACTTTCGGCGATCACGGCGGCTGTTGTCGGCGTGATCCTCAACCTCTCGATCTGGTTCGCCCTCCACGTTTTGTTCGCCGAGGTGCGCCCCATCCAGGTCGGCCCGCTCACCCTTTGGCAGCCCACGCTAACGTCCATCGAATGGCTCGCCCTCGCCCTTTTCGCCCTCAGTTGCGTGCTGGCGTTCCGTCTGCACTGGGGTATCTTACGCATCCTGGCGGTGGCGTCGCTTTTGGGCGCGGCGCTGAGGCTTCTTCTATAAGAGGTATGATGGACGCCTACAAAGCCTACATGATTTGCACCAGCCCACGCAGCGGCAGCACGCTGTTGTGCAAGCTGCTACAGGATGCCAAAACCGCGGGCGCGCCGGACTCGCATTTCCACGCCCCATCCCTGGAAAAGTGGCTGGGGTACTATGATCTGCAGGGCGACGAATTTCCCACGAAAGCCGAGGCCCTGGACGCTGTCTTCGAAGCCGCGATCGCCCGAGGCACCGCCGGAAGCGGTGTCTTCGGCCTCCGTATTCAACGCCCGAGCTTTCTGTTCTTCGTGGAACAACTCGCGCTCCGTTTTCCGAGCCACCCCGATGACAAAGCCCGCATCGAGGCCGCCTTTGGCCGCACGCTCTTCGTCCACCTGACCCGTGAAAGCAAACTCGATCAGGCGATTTCCTTTGTTCGGGCCACGCAGTCCGGCCTTTGGCACAGGGCGTCTGACGGGACAGAACTTGAACGCCTCTCCGCCCCGCGAGAGACTGTTTACGATGCCAAGGCCATCGCGTCGCAGCTTGAGCAGTTTGAACAGATGGACCGCGCGTGGGAGGCCTGGTTTGAGGTACAGAACATCACGCCGTTGCGCCTTACCTACGACACCTTGTCCGCCGATCCCCATGCCGCCCTGAGCCAAGTGCTCACCGCGTTAGGATTGGAAGCAGCGACCACGAAGACCACGCCCCCGACAGCCAAACTGGCCGACGGGGTCAACGACGAATGGGCTGCGCGGTTTCGGGCAGGAGAGGGGCTTTAGCCGCCCGCGATCTGCTTGGCCTTTTCAACCAAAACCTCCGCCTGCCGGATCGAGGCGTAGTCGATCAACCGTCCGTCGAGCGACACGGCGCCCTTGCCGGCGGCTTCCGCCTCTGCCATCGCCTCCAGGATGCGCTTGGCCTTGGTGATCTCGGCTTCCGACGGGCTCATGACTTCGTTGGCGAGCGCGATTTGGCTCGGGTGAATGGCCCACTTGCCCTCGCAGCCCAACACGGCGGCGCGGAAAGCGGCGGCTTTATAGCCGTCGGGATCCTGAAAATCGCCGAATGGCCCATCGATGGGCCGCAAGCCGTTCGCGCGTGCCGCCACGACCATGCGCGCCAAAGCGTAGTGCCACATATCGCCCCAATGCACGTCCCGTCCGCCGTCGGCGTCGGGGTCGGTCAGCACCGCATAATTCTCGTTCACGCCGCCGATCACTGTGGTGCGTGCACGCGTTGAGGCCGCGTAATCCGCAACCCCGAAATGCAGGCTTTCATTGCGTTTGGACGCGCCTGCGATCTCGGTGATGTTCTGCATCCCCAGCGCCGTCTCGATGATATGCTCGAACCCGATCCGCTTCTTCAGACCCTTCGCGTCCTCGATCTGGGTCACCATCATGTCGACCGCATAGACATCGGCCGCCGTGCCGACCTTGGGGATCATGATTAGATCCAGCCGCTCGCCCGCCTGTTCAACCACGTCCACGACGTCGCGATACATGTAATGCGTGTCGAGCCCGTTGATTCGAACCGACATGGATTTGGTGCCCCAATCGATCTCGTTCAGGCCCTTGATGATGTTCTTGCGGGCCTGCTCCTTTTCATCCGGGGCGACCGCGTCTTCCAGGTCCAGAAAGATCACGTCGACATCGGATTGAGCCGCCTTTTCAAACATTTGGGGCTGGCTTCCGGGAACGGCCAGCTCGGATCTGTTCAGGCGTCCGGGGGCTTGTTCGACGGGGTGGAATGACATGGGCGCAGGTCCTTTCTTGCGGGCAACAATCTTGCGGCAGAAAGGTGGCGGGCGACAGAATATGTCAAGCGGTCTTTGAGTCTATCTTGGTATACCGCCCGTCTCGTCCTTCTCCAGCGCCAAACGGGAGGAGTAGTAGAACGCAATCGCCTGGGCCCGGTTTTTCACTGACAGTTTCTCGAACAGGTTCGAGAGGTGGAACTTCACCGTGTTAATCGAGATTTCGAGTTCCTTCGCCAGTTCCCTGTTCGTCAGCCCTTTTGAAAGCGCCTCCAGGATCGCGCGCTCTTTGCGGGAAAGCTGGTGGATCGGGTCCGATTGCAACTCTCGCACGTCGAGGAAGGGGAACACCATCTTGCCCGCGGCGACGTCAATGCAGGTGTCCAACAAGGCTTCGGCGTGGCTGGAGCGGGGGGCGAAGGCGGCGGCACCCGCCGTCATCGCAAGGCGCGGGAGGTCGCCGGTGTTTTCGGCGTAAACCACGATTCTGGGCGCGTTTTCCTGCTCCCGCAGCACCTCGATCAGCTTGGCGCCACCCAGGACAGGTAGGCCCCAGTCGATAATTCCGACCTGTACGGGCACACGCATGACGGTGCCCAGAAACCCCTCTGCCGTGGCCGATGTCGCCACAAGCGAGAATCGCGGATCGCGGTCGATGATCTCGGACAGGGCCGATAGGACGAGGGGGTTGCCGTCTGCCAGCATCACATCAATCGGGGCGCGTGGATTCTCAACGCTTTGATTCATAACGCGTAATTCCAATAAACTACCCATATAGGTGGGTGATGTTTCGGTATGCTGTCGTATTTTATCCTTATGGGTGGGAATTATTCCACCCATTTAGCTACCCAAAAGCAGGAGTAAGGGGCGTTCCCCGATGTGTCCAGCGCAGTATGGTTCAGATCAAGCGACCGAAACGACACCTTTTGCCGATCCGGAGATACCATGACGATCCATCCTCAGCTCGAGATCCCTCACACCATCGCCGCAGGCCCCGGCCCCGGAAATACCGATGCGCGGGTTCTGGCGCGGTTTGCAGGCGCTGGTCTGGCCGATCACATGCACCCGGACGTTCTGCGTGGCATGGTCGAATGCAAGGAAATGCTGCGCGCGGTCATGGGCACGGACAATACCTATACGTTCGGCGTTGCGGGCACCGGGTGGTCGGGCCTCGACGTGATGTTCAGCGCGGTGATGCCGGGGGACAAAGTGGTGATGTTCGTAAACGGCACGTTCTCGGGCATCGACGGGCTGACCGTGCGGATGAAGGCGGCCACGGCGGAAGAGCTTGCCGCCAACCCGATGGACCCCCAGCCCGCCAGCGTCACGATTATCACTGTTCCCCACGGCCAGTCCGTTACAGGTGAAATCGTCAACAAGGCGCTAGCAGAGCATAAACCCAAGTGGGCCGCGATGGCCCATTGGGAAACTGGATCGGGCCGGGTGAACGACATCAAAGGCTTCTCGGACGCCTGCGAAAAGCACGGCGCCATGGGCTTGGTGGATGCGGTGTCCTCCCTCGGTGTCGAGGACTTCCGCATCGACGATTTTCCTGGGGTCCACGGGTGGGCGTCTTGCCCCCAGAAGGGCATCTGCTGTCTGCCGCTGACCTATGCGCCCGTTTCTTTCACGGACAAGTACATCGAAACGCTCAAGAAAACCGGCACGCGGACGTTTGTCCACCACCCGATCCTGGAGGCCCGTCACTGGGGCATCCTCGACGGAAAAGACGTCCCGGTCGGCACCTACCACCGCACCCATTCCGCCTACGCCGTGGCCGCGTTTCACGAGGCGCTACGCATCACGCTGCAGCAAACCGTGGCACAACGGGCCAAGGATTACGCCTTCCATGAAGGCGCCCTGCGCGATGCCGTCACTGCCATGGGCTGCTCTGTGACCTCCAACATGACCTCGCTGATCGTGCTCAACCTGCCGCCCGCCATGGCGGGGCGTGAGATGGAGCTGGTTCAGCATTGCCGCGCCCAGAACTTCGGCATCTGGCCGACGCTGTCCGAGCCTGTTCAGGTCCGCATCGGCATCCTCAACCTGCTGAACCAGCAGGCCATCGCCGATATCGTCGCGCGCTTCGGTCAGGCAATGCGGGATTTGGGGGCTGAGTTTGATCAAACCGCCGTGGATGCCGCGCTGAACGCGCGCTACGGGCAGGCCATCGCCGCCGAGTAACGCGTCTCTGGGCCATCAGCTTTGGGAGGAGCGCACATGGACATCCACGAGTATCAAGCCAAGGAAGTGCTCGCCAATTTCGGCGTCACAGTGCCCGACGGCGCCTTGGCCTACAGCCCGGAACAGGCAACCTACCGCGCCCGGGAACTGGGCGGCGAAAAATGGGTCGTGAAGGCACAGATCCACGCGGGCGGGCGCGGCAAGGCAGGTGGCGTGAAGGTCTGTGACAGCGACGTGGAGATCCAGGCCGCGACCGAAGGCATGTTTGGCCAGAAGATGGTCACCCACCAGACGGGCCCCGAGGGCAAGGGCATCTACCGCGTCTATGTGGAAGCCGCCGTGCCAATTGACCGCGAGATCTACCTTGGCCTGGTGCTCGACCGCACCTCCCAGCGGGTAATGATCGTGGCCAGCGGTGAGGGTGGGATGGAGATCGAGGATATTTCCGCCGAAAAACCCGAAAGCATCGTGCGCGCCATTGTCGAACCTGCCGTGGGCCTGCGGGAGTTTCAGTGCCGCCAGATGGCGTTCAAACTGGGCATCGATCCGGGCCTCGTGCAGCAGTTCGTGCGGACCCTGCAAGGCTGCTACCGCGCCTTCACCGAGTTGGACGCAACGATGGTCGAGATCAATCCTTTGGTCGTCACTACTGACCACAGGGTCATCGCGCTCGATGCAAAAATGACGTTTGATGACAACGCCTTGTTCCGCCACCCCCATGTGGCAGAGCTGCGTGACAAGTCCCAGGAGGACCCCCGCGAAAGCCGCGCCGCGGACAGGGGCCTCAGCTACGTGGGCCTTGATGGCAATATTGGCTGTATCGTCAATGGCGCGGGCCTTGCGATGGCCACGATGGACACGATCAAGCTGGCGGGCGGGGAGCCCGCGAATTTCCTCGACATCGGCGGTGGCGCCACGCCGGAACGTGTGGCCAAAGCCTTCCGCCTCGTGCTGTCGGACAAGAACGTTCAGGCGATCCTCGTCAACATCTTCGCGGGGATCAACCGCTGTGACTGGGTCGCGGAAGGTGTCGTGCAGGCGTTGAAGGAAGTGGAGGTGGATGTCCCCGTCATCGTCCGCCTTGCCGGCACAAACGTGGAGGCGGGCCAGAAGATCCTTGCTCAATCGGGCCTTCCGATCATCCGCGCGGGCACGTTGATGGAGGCCGCTGAGCGTGCCGTTGGCGCGTGGAAAAACGACCTCGCCCAAGCCACCCGAATGAGGAGCGTATCATGAGCATTTTGTTGGACCGCGACACCCGCGTCATCGTTCAGGGCATCACCGGCAAGATGGCCCGCTTCCATACCAAGGACATGTTGAACTACGGCACTAAAGTCGTGGGGGGCGTCGTTCCTGGTAAGGGCGGTGAGACTGTCGAAGGCGTGCCGGTTTTTGATACCGTCGAGGATGCCGTGAAAGCTACCGACGCCGAGGCCTCCCTCGTGTTCGTCCCGCCGCCTTTCGCTGCCGACGGCATCATGGAGGCTGCCGATGCGGGCATCCGTTACTGCGTGTGCATCACAGATGGCATCCCGGCCCAGGACATGATCCGCGTCAAACGCTACATGTACCGCTACCCAAAAGACCGCCGCATGATGCTGACCGGCCCCAACTGCGCGGGCACGATCAGCCCCGGCAAGGCGCTGTTGGGGATCATGCCGGGCCATATCTACCTTCCGGGCCATGTCGGCATTGTGGGCCGCTCAGGCACGCTCGGGTATGAGGCGGCAGCGCAACTGAAAGAGCGTGGCATTGGCGTTTCAACGTCGGTGGGCATCGGTGGCGACCCGATCAACGGCTCGTCGTTTCGCGATATTCTGGAGCGCTTCGAGCAGGACGAAGACACCCATGTCATCGCGATGATCGGTGAAATCGGTGGCCCGCAAGAGGCCGAGGCCGCCGAATACATCCGTGATCACATCACCAAGCCCGTCGTCGCCTATGTCGCGGGTCTGACCGCCCCCAAGGGTCGCACCATGGGCCATGCGGGGGCGATCATTTCCGCCTTCGGTGAAAGCGCGTCCGAGAAGGTGGAGATTCTGTCTGCCGCAGGTGTGACGGTCGCCGATAACCCCGCCGTCATCGGCGCCACAATTGCCAACGTGATGGAGGCCGCGTGATGTTTTTGCCCAAGTTCTTCCCTGCGCCCTTGGGCTCTTCTGATCTGGCCCTGAAGCTTATTGGCCTCGCGGCGCGGCACCTGCGTCCCGCTCAATCATCGGAACAGATCCTTGGCATTGTTGGGTTCGACGAGGCCGCCTGCGACCTTGCCCTGCGCGCCCATCGGGGGTTTGGGATGCAGGTTCTTGTCCAGAGCGCGACCCCTGTGGCGAAAGACGTGCTGGCCTTGTTTGACGGCGTACAAGTGCCGTTTGATGAGCTTCTGTTCCAGGCAGATGTCGTCTCACTGCATTCCGCACCCTGCGCCATGCGCCCGGTGATGACGGGCGCGCGCCTGGACTTGATGAAGCCCGACGCCATCTTGATCAGCGCGACCGACCGCGCGCTCGTCGATGAAGACGCGCTCGCGCAATCGCTGATGTTCGACACCATCGCCGGCGCCGCCATCACTATGGCCCCGGACCAAACCCTGCACCCCATGTTGGCGCAATGCGACACGCTGGTGACGCTGCCCACGCATTCCTCTATTCCCGTCCTGCCGCGCCCGCGCGTTGCCTGATTTCCCCGGAGACCTCCCATGAATGCCCCCCACCGCGACGACGGTTTCTTCACCCAATCCCTGGCTGAGCGCGACCCGGCGCTCTTCGCGTCCATCACGGCCGAACTGGGCCGCCAGTGCGATGAGATCGAGCTGATTGCGTCTGAAAACATCGTCTCCAAGGCGGTGATGGAGGCGCAAGGCAGCGTGATGACCAACAAATACGCGGAAGGGTATCCCGGGCGTCGCTATTACGGTGGATGCCAATACGTTGATATCGCGGAAGAACTGGCGATGGACCGTGCCAAGCAGTTGTTTGGCTGCGATTTCGCGAATGTCCAGCCGAACTCTGGCTCGCAGGCAAACCAGGGCGTGTTTCAGGCCCTGCTCCGGCCCGGCAACACGATCCTTGGCATGAGCCTCGACGCAGGCGGGCACCTGACCCATGGCGCGAGGCCCAACCAGTCGGGCAAGTGGTTCAATGCGGTGCAATACGGTGTCCGCCAGGATACGCTGAACGTGGATTACGACCAGCTCGAAGCGTTGGCCCTAGAGCACAGACCGCAGATGATCATCGCAGGCGGCTCGGCCATCCCGCGCCAGCTCGATTTTGCCCGCTTCCGCGCGATTGCTGACAAGGTGGGTGCGTATCTGCTGGCTGATGTCGCCCATTTCGCGGGCCTGATCGCGGCAGGCGTCTACCCCTCGCCGTTCCCTCACGTCCATGTTGCCACGACCACCACCCATAAAACCCTGCGCGGTCCGCGTGGTGGCATGATCCTGACCAACGACGACGCCCTGGCCAAAAAGTTCAACTCCGCCATTTTTCCGGGCATCCAGGGCGGTCCGCTGATGCATGTGATCGCCGCCAAGGCGGTGGCGTTCGGCGAGGCGTTGCAGCCGGGCTTCAAGGACTACCAAACACGGGTGATAGCGAACGCCCAGGCGATGGCGGCACAGTTGATGTCAGGCGGGCTCGACATCGTGACGGGCGGGACCGACACCCACGTTATGCTGGTTGATCTGCGTCCCAAGGGCGTAAAAGGCAACGCGGCAGAGAAGGCGCTCGGGCGCGCGCATATCACCTGCAACAAAAACGGTATTCCGTTCGACACGGAAAGGCCGATGATCACATCTGGGCTGCGCCTTGGCTCACCGGCTGGCACGACCCGGGGTTTCGGAGAGCCGGAGTTCCGCCAGATCGCAGACTGGATCGTCGAGGTCATGAACGGTCTTGCCACCCATGGCGAGGACCAAAATGCAGAGGTCGAGGCCATGGTCCGCGCCGAGGTGCTGGCGCTATGCGGTCAGTTCCCGATCTACGCTGATTTGTGAGAACGTGATCGTTCTGGTCGCAACCAGAACCTATCAAGCACGCAGTGAAACGACGGCCCCAGAACGGAGAGGGCGCATGTCGGGTGCCCTAGGCCACAGGTTGCCCGGCCTGCCAAATGGCCATCGTACCGTCCTTGCCCGCCGGAAAATGCAGAAAATCCGCCCGCGCGCCGGGGGTGAGGTGGCCAAACGCGCCTGCATGGCCGCATAGAGATCCGGGGATCGATGTCGCCATTGCGAGCGCCTCATCCTCGGTCGCCGCACCCCATTTCACCAGGTTCCGCACCGCCGTCCTCAGGTCCAGGTCGGCCCCGGCAAGGGTGCCGTCTTCCAGCGTCAAGCGACCGTCCTTCCTGGCTATTCTGCGACCGTTCAGGTGAAACTCGCCAAGGTCTGTGCCCGCCACGGCCATCGCATCACTCACCAGAAATAGGTGCCCAGGGCCCTGCTTGGCGGCCAGTGCCGCGCGCACGGATGCGGGATGCACATGGACGCCGTCGGCGATGAGACCCGCGTGCAAGGCTCCGTTGGTCAGTGCTGAACCCACGAGACCCGGCGCGCGGCTGCCAAGCTGGCTCATGGCGTTGAACAGATGCGTCACACACCGTGCCCCCGCTTTCGCAGCGACCTCGCAATCGGCAAAGGACGCGTCGCTATGTCCCAATGAAACAAGGACGCCCGCCTCGTGCAAATCCGAGATCTGCCCGGTTGTCACATTCTCCGGGGCCACGGTGACCTTCAGCATGGGCAGCCGGGCGGCCGCCTCCAAAAGAAGCGCCAGATCCGCCGCCTCCATCGGCCGGATCAACGCTGCGGCATGGGCACCCTTGCGTGTCGCCGATAGATGCGGTCCCTCCAGATGCAGGCCGATGATACCCGCGACGCCTTGCGTTACTGCTGCCTCGACGGCGTCAATGGAGCGTCTTGTTCGTTCCGGCGTGTCGGTGATCAGCGTCGGCAGGATCGACGTGGCCCCCAAGCGCGCGTGCGCGCGGGCTATGGTCCGAAGGGCCGCGACGCTTTGGTCGTCGTTAAACATGACACCGCCGCCGCCATTGACTTGCAGGTCAACAAAGCCAGGGCAGATCAGACCACCCTTCAGCTTAATGACTTCGGCGTCGGGCGGGATGTCCGCCTTGGGCATGACCTCCACGATATCAGCACCTTGCAGCATCAGGGCGTGCTGCGACCGCCGCGTCACACCGTCAAATATCTCGGCGCCTACGAAGGCCTTCAAGATTTCACTCATGTGGTTTCCGTCACTTTTTTGAGGTGCCTCGGCGCATCGGGATTCACGCCCCGTTCAGCGGCGACTTTCTCGATCATCGTGTAGAAGGACACGATCAGGGCCAGCGGGTCAGTCAACCTGTGGCCTGTGCGGACGCGGGGCAAGCTTTGTGCCGTTTGCGCGGCGTCGGAGCTGACGAACACCTGCGCGCCTTTGGCGGCCAGCTGGTCCGCGACGGCAGTAACGGCGGTTTCCGCCGCGTCCGCGCTGGCGAAGCATAGCACCGGGAAGCCGCGTTCGACGATGGAGACGGGACCGTGCAGCACCTCAGCCGAGGAATAGCTTTCGGCGTGGATCTGGCAGGTTTCCTTGAATTTCAGCGCGGCCTCGTTGGAGATCGCCCAGGCAGGCCCGCGCCCCAGGGTGAACAGCGATGAGGCGGGCGCGATGGCGGCGCGCAATTCGGGCCAATCCAGCTTTGTGGCGTCTGACAGCTGCTGGGGCAGGGCGCGCAACGCCGCACGCAGGGCGGCGCATCCCTTCCATTCGGCCAGTAAGATAAGGCCCGCCACGGCGGAGGTCACGAATGTCTTGGTGGCCGCAACGCTGCGCTCGGGCCCGGCATGGATGTCGATGGTATGGGTGCTGGCATCGGATAGGGGCGCGGTCGCGTCATTGGTTATGGCGACGGTGAAGCTGCCGCTTTTGGTGGCCGCCGCGCTCATCGCGACGATATCGGGGCTTTGGCCTGACTGCGAAACCGACAGCGTGATCGACTGCGCCAGTTTCAATTCCGCCCCGTAGAGAGAGGCGATCGATGGCCCGATGGACGCGACCGGCAGGCCCAGTTCCAATTCCAATGCGTACTTGAAGAAGGTGCAGGCGTGGTCTGAGGATCCGCGCGCGACCGTGACGGCGAAGCGCGGATCGGCTTTGGCGGCGGCTTGCGCGATTTTCGCAATCGTGGGCGTGCCGCGTGACAGCAGGCGGTCTACTGCTTCGGGAATTTCAAGCACTTCCTGGCGCATTTGGGTTGGCGTATCACTCATCGGCGTGTGGCCTTTCTTACAGGCGCAGGTCGGCCACGAAATCGTAGGCATCGCCGCGATAAATGGATCTGGTGAATTCCACGACCCGGTCAGTGGGCAGGTACGACAGACGCTCGATGCGCAGACCAGCGGCACCGACCGGTACCTCCAGAAGGCTTGCGTCCGCCTCTTCCAGGTTGATGGCAGAGATCTTCTGGGTGGCCCGCACGGGTAGCAGTTGAGAACGTTCCAGAATGGCATAGAGCGAGGTCGTGACTTTCATGGGGTTGGGCAGAATATCATTGGGCAAAGACGCGCGCTCAATCGCCAAGGGCCGACCGTCGGCCAAGCGCAGGCGGGCCAGGCGCGACACGGTCTCTCCATCGGTCAGGCCTAAAGCCGCGACCTCGTCGGGCGAGGGGCGACAGACGCTTTGCTCCAGCATCTGCGCGCTCGTTTCCATCCCGCGCCGCGCCATATCCTGCGAGAATGAGGTGAGACGTGACAGCGATTGCTGCAGCCGCCGCGCCTTTTGCGTGACGAAAGAGCCGGAGCCCTGGCGTTGCACCACGTCGCCGGTTTCCACCAGCGTTCTGATGGCCCTGCGAACCGTCACGCGGGATAAATCGGTGAGGTTGCCAATTTCCCGCTCGGACGGCAGGGCGCTGCCGGGCGCAAGGATGCCTGCGGCAATCGCTTCGCTCAGGATTGCGCGCAATTGCATGTAGCGTGGACCCTTGCCCGAGTGGATGGGCGGGGCGTTCTGCAGGAAATCGGTGATGTTCATGGTGACTGGCTGATCTGGGCGGCCAGTGCCAAGGCACCGTCAAGCGCAGTGCCTTCGGCGTCGGTCAGCGCTGCAGCGATCTCTGGCGATAGACAGGGGGCGTAGTGGGGTGCGAGGCCGCCCAGGGGACAAATCCGCTCGCCCGGCTGCCATCCCAGGTGATGCAGCGCCCGCTCGATTTGTTGCGCCCCGTCCCACATTAACTGAAGGGCGACCGGGTCGCCGTTGCGTGCGGTGTCAGTGATGATGGGGGCAAACCGGGCGAAGTCGCTTGGTTTGGCGGCGGCGGCAAAGGCGACAATGTCGGCGGGGTTGCCGATCTGCTCGGATAGGGCGCGGGTCAATGGCGTTGCCGTGCGCAGGCCATCATGGACGTCCAACACACAGCGCAAAGCCTGCCGCCCAAGGACGGCGCCGGAAGCGTCGTCGCCCAGAATGAACCCCCAACCGCCAATCAACCTGTCCTGCCCGCTCGCGCGCCGACCCAAGAAAGACCCCGTGCCAATGCCGATCACACAGCCATCACCGGAGCCGAGGGCCCCGGCCATCGCGGTGTGGCGGTCATCCCCGACGATCACGTGGCGAAGGGGCAGGGCGCTTGCGATCTCTGCGCCCATGTCAGTGCTCATCACGCCTGCCAAGCCGATGTGCGCGGGCGCCTGAGCGAGGTCCGAAGGAGCCATAGCAGCGGCTTCTGCCAGAGCCACCAGTCCCTGGGTCAATGTCGTCAGGGTTTCCGAGGGATCCGTGGAGGCATTGGCTGCCGCCATCTGAACCTCAAACCGCTCACCGCCGTGCAGCAAGGCGAAACGGCATTGGGTGCCGCCGCCATCGATGCCGATCAGAGAGGGTGTTTGAGGCGCTGTCATAAAGCTCCAATACAATACCAATTCGAGATTATCTAGTCCCAGAGCAGAGAAGAGATACCAATTTGTGCCGTTGAGCTCAGATCTAGGTCCCCTTTATGGCTCAAAGGTATTGTAAAGGTACTACGGCACCCTTTCTGCGTTGCTGACCAAGAAAAAGATCAGGCGCGCCCGATCAGCCACCAGGTTTCAACGATGCCGATGCCCTTAACGTCGATCTCTCCGCGTTTTTCGAAAACGAAGTCATCGCCCAATTGTTCCCGCGCGGCAGGGGTGACCAGGATGCGGCCCGGCGCGCTGTAGGTTTCCATCCGGCTCGCGGTATTCACGGTCTCGCCCCAGACATCGTAGAACAATTTGCGATTGCCGATCACGCCCGCGACGACCGGGCCTACATGCAGGCCCACGCGGATCTCGAACCCTTCGGGCACGGGCGCCGTCGAGGCTTGGGCGATCTCCAGCATATCCAGCGCCATGTCAGCCGCCCGGTGGGCCGGATCGCCGACGGAATTGGGCATGCCCGCCGCGACCATATAGGCGTCGCCGATGGTCTTGATCTTCTCCATCTGCCGCTCATCCGCGACGGCGTCGAACTGGGTGAAAACGTTGTTCAGCAGCTCCACTACTCTTTCAGGGTCAAGCCGGGCCGAGAGCGGTGTGAAATCGGTGATATCTGCAAACACGATGGCCACGTTGGGCAGGCTGTCGGCAATGGTGGTCTGGGGCTCGGCCTTCAGGCGCCCGGCAATCTCTTTGGGCAGAAGGCTGTAGAGAAGATCCTCGGATCGGGCGTATTCCACCTCCAGCGCGCGCTCGGCGCTGTCAGCGTGCCGAAAGCCCACGTAGACGCCGAGGGTGACAAAGCCCGACACCACGATAAACGAGCTGACTTGCAGAAAGCGCAGCAACCAATCTTCGACCCGAATGAACGGGGCCGGTCCGCTGAGCGCTGTTTCCGAGACGACGAGGGCCAAGGCGCAGCTGGCCGCGAGGATCAACAGAAAGCCAAGGCGTTTGGTGCCGAAGCAGACAATGGCGATGACGGGGACGCTCATGAAGTAAAGGTGAAGGCCGGAGTCCGGCCCCAGAAGCCACACCACCAGCGCTTGCACGCCAACGGCCAATGCGGCCCCAAACAGCCACGCCGCAAGCTCATCACGCGCGACGATTAGGGGCCAGATCGCGAACAGGCAGAATAAAGAGACCGCGAGTGCCGCGGGCCAAAGACCT
The DNA here is from genome assembly GCF_059726805.1 of Gymnodinialimonas sp. Lineage (NCBI taxonomy): Bacteria > Pseudomonadati > Pseudomonadota > Alphaproteobacteria > Rhodobacterales > Paracoccaceae > Gymnodinialimonas > Gymnodinialimonas sp. Next base: position 3,370,240 of record NZ_AP041059.1, on the reverse strand, counting down.
GCCGCGTCTACGGTCATATAGAGCGTAGCGTATGTGAGGCCGGACATCGGCATTAGCGCCGACAGCGTGTTGAGCGTCCGCCGTTGGCGCAACTCTGGGCCGCTGAGGCCCTGGGTCCCGTAGTCGATGTACCAGGTCAGCCACTTTGGCACCTGCCACCCGCCCGTGTTGCCGCCTGTCCGCATACTGGCACCTCCACCTGGGCCCGCCTCGCATCAATGCGTCAGGATATGCACGTTGGGCCAAGCGCCAAGCGTTTTCTTTTCGACAGCTAAATAGGCCCTTCGCGCGACCATTCCTATGGACAGCGCAGGGCTATCTTGCACTCGTCTTCAATCCTTGTTGTGAGAATTGAGGGAAGCCCAAATTCGGATCGGCGCGGTTTTCATGAATCAGTCCTCGGCGCCCTTGTCGCAGGTATTTGCTGCTCTGCTTAGGAAATCCACGGGTGGCGGTTTTAGAGTAAGGTTTTTACCGTTTTGCGTCAGCCGTTTAACGGATCTGCGCCAGACGCGCGCGCCCGTGACAAGGGGCAGAGCGCCCCGCGTTACAAGGGCTGATAATGCTCTGGCATTGTTTCTTCATGCGGCATAAACACGGACAAAGACCAAAAAGCAGAAGAAAAAGATGACCAGAGCAGCCGAAGCGACGTCCAATAGCGACTCCGACGAGATTGACGTACTTGCCCTTCTAGGCGTTTTGTGGCGCGGCAAGCTTTGGATCATGCTTTTCGCAGTGCTGGGTTTGCTGCTCGCAATGTATTACGGCGCGCGTGTTGCCGTGCCGATGTATCCGGCGCGGGTGACGCTGGCGCTTGAAGTACAGCAGCAGCAAGTCATCGGCGATATCGAAAGCATTTTCGCGGGCGCCGATGCTAGCCCCACGTCGATGAACACCGAGTTTGAAGTCGTCCGGTCGCGCAGCCTGGTTGGGCGCCTCGTCGACCAATTAAACCTGACCGAAGATCCCGAGTTCAATCCTGCCCTGGCCGAGCCCGGCGCAATTGCCCGGCTGCGCATGTCCTGGACCGATTGGGAGCCGACGCCTCCGGACCCCGCCCGGTTGCGCGACCAGGTGATTGACCGCGTGATTAACCGCCTGTCGATTAGCGGTATCCGCCAGTCGATGGTCTTCAATGTCGAAATCGAAACGACGGACCCGGACAAATCCATGGCCATCGTCAATGCCTTGGCCGAGATCTACGTCGACAACCAAATCCAGCGCAAACTGGATGACGCGACGCGCGCGATCGAGTTCCTATCGCTGCGGACCACCGAGTTGGAGGATGGTGTCGAGGAACTGGAGCAGGAACTTGCGCGCCGGATGGAAGCATCCAACGTCATCGATGCCGAGCTTCTGCAGGCGCAAAACATCCAACTTCGCGACCTGCGCAACCGGGTCGAGGAGGCGCAAGTGCGCCTTGCTCAGGACCAGGCACTTCAAGTCGAGATCGAGACGTCGGACGACTTTGAGGCCCTCGTGACGCTTCTGGAATCCTCTCGCGATACGCGCTTTGCTGGCATCATTCAGCGGTACCGCGCCGGGCGGCTGGGGCAGGAGGCGACCGAGGTGGCCTTGGAAGGCATCGCAGATGACGTGGAAAACGACATCCGGCGCACGCAGATCCAGTTGAACTCGCTGCAGGCGTCAGCTGACGAATTATCGGCGCAGCTGTCCAGACAATCGGACGAGTTGATCGCAATGCAACAGCTTGAACGGGAAGTCGAAGCGTCGCGCCTGTTGTATGAAACCTTCCTGACCCGCTTGCAGGAGGCCAGCATTCAGCAGGGCCTTGAGACGGCTGACAGCATCATCCTGTCCCAGGCCGTTCCCCGCGGGCGGTCGAGCCCTCGCACGGTTCGGTTGATGGCCGTGGCCCTCGTTTTTGGTGGCTTGATCGGCTCCGTCCTCGTCCTGGCGCGCGAATGGCAGTTTGCAGGCTTCCGGACGACCGACGAAGTCCGCAACCTCACCGGAAGCTCGGTGCTCGGCGCACTGCCCTCGATGGCGGTGGCTGGCCGCAAGCAAGCGCTGCAATACCTCAAGGAAAAACCGAACTCGGTGTTTTCCGAGGCGGTACGCAACCTGCGCACTTCGATCCTGATGGTCAACCCCGACAAGGAACCGCAGGTTGTTCTTGTCACCTCGTCCATCCCTGGGGAGGGCAAGACCACGCTTTCCCTGGCTTTGGCGCGGTACATGGGTTCGCTGGAAGGCCGCCGGGTGCTCCTGCTGGAGGCTGACATTCGCCGCCAAACCTTGCGCGCCTATGTGGAAGAGGATCGCCCCCAGGGTGTGAAACTGCTCGATGTGGTGTTGGGCAAGACGCGACTAGACAATGCCAACCTGATGGACCCTGATCTGGGCCTCGAAGTTCTGATGGGGTCGGGCGGTGAATACAATGCGGCGGACCTCTTTGAATCGCGCCGCTTCAGTGATCTGATCACCCGCCTGCGCGACACTTACGACCACATCATCATCGACAGCCCGCCGGTTCTCGCCGTCCCCGACGCGCGTGTTCTGACACGGTACGCCGACGCAACGATCTTCGCGATCCGCTGGGACTCCACCTCGCGCACCCAGGTTCGACAGGGCCTTGATATGCTGCAATCTGTGGGACATCCCGCCGACGGTACGGTGTTGACCCAAGTGGACCACAAGAAGATGGCGCGCTATGGATACGGTGGCCAATACGGTTACGATGGATCGTCGTCTGGCTACTACGCCAGCGACTGATCGGAGGCGAGCGGGCCTGCAATCGATGGTCTGGGGACCTCGGGAGTCTTGGAGGGGCCCGCCCAAGGTACAGCCATATATCCTCCGGGTTTTGGGAGCGGCCCTAGTACTTTGCCCCTGCGCGGCCCAAGAGACCGCCGCACGGTCGGCACGATCTGCCGTGAAAGGATCTGCCCATGCGCCCTTGGATTCATCTCGCCACGGCCAAGACCCCCCAAGGCGGCAGTTTGCGGCTGTCTCGGCGCGACACCGAGTTTTCCATACGTCTTGAAGACGGCAACGAGCTTATGAACTCGCGTCTCAGCGGGTCGGAAGAGGCTTTGGCAACGCTGGCGCTTGATCTCTTGTCGGATCGAGTAGAGCCACGGGTGTTGATCGGCGGTCTTGGGATGGGATTCACCCTGCGCGCGGCGCAAAACGTGGCACCCCCGGGCGCGCGGATCAAGGTGGCAGAGATCGTGCCAGATCTGGTCGATTGGGCAAGCACCCATATGGCCCCGGTGTTCGGAGACTGCCTCAAGGATCCTCGAGTAGAAGTGGCGACAGAAGACGTCGCGGTGATGATCCGTGCGGCGCGCGGGAGCTATGATGCCATCTTGCTGGATGTGGACAATGGCCCGGACGGGCTGACGCGGGCCGGTAACGATGGGCTCTATTCTGTTGCCGGGCTGAACGCTGCGCGTCAAGCCCTGTCGTCCGGTGGTGTGTTGGCGGTTTGGTCGGCCGATCCGGCGCCTGCCTTCACGAAGCGACTGTCGCATTGCGGATTTGACCCGCAGGTCCATAGCGTGCGCGCCAGCCGTGCCAAACGTGGCAGCCGTCACACGATATGGATCGCGCGCCGGAATTGACCGATCCGCCGATGGGCTGCGTCCCTGCGCCAAAGTGGCGCTGCGCAGACGCGGGCATCGCAAAGGCGTATGGCGTTCCTCCGTCCCTACGCCGCGCGGCCGAGAGGAAATCGAAAAGCGCAGCATTTCCAAGGGGGAGGCGACACTTTTGAAATTTTATTTGCAGTTTTTCACGTGTCTGTAAACTAAATTACAAGAACAAAATTTCGTCTACTAGCCCGCGTTGATAATTATTTTCAACACTGCGAACGTCGCCGTGGGTAGCAATTACCCTCGCCCGGATTGGGAGGTTCGGGCCTTTCCACAGTATGGAGGAAGACATGTCGAAAGGTAATTTTACCCGTCGAAGCATGCTCAAGACGGGTGTCGCCACAGGCGCAGCCCTTGCAGTACCAACGATTTTCACCGGCCGCGTCTGGGCTGATGGCCACACCGGCTTCACCAACGCGCCGGGTCCTGACACCGTCACGTTGGGCTTCAACGTACCCCAGACAGGCGCGTATGCGGACGAAGGCGCAGATGAGCTGCGCGCGTTTCAGTTGGCCGTCCAACACCTCAACGGTGAAGGCGACGGCGGGATGATGAACACGTTCTCGTCCCAGGTTCTGGACGGCACGGGCATCCTGGGCCGCCGGGTCGAATATGTGACCGGCGACACGCAGACATCGTCTGACGCGGCCCGGTCCTCTGCCCGGTCGATGATCGAGCGTGATGGCGCGATCATGATCTCGGGCGGTTCGTCCTCGGGCGTGGCTGTTGCCGTGCAATCGCTCTGCCAGGACGCCGGCATCATCTTCATGGCGGGTCTGACCCACGCCAATGACACCACCGGCAAGGACATGCGCGCCAACGGTTTCCGTCACTTCTTCAACACCGAGATGACGGGCCGTGCGCTGGCACCGATCCTGGAAGGCCTCTATGGCACGGACCGTAAGGTCTATCACCTGACGGCCGACTACAACTGGGGCTGGTCGCAAGAACGCTCCATCCGCGCCTACACGGAAGGCATGGGTTGGGAAACGGTCAACAACGTGCTGACGCCCGTGGGTGCTGGCGACTTCTCGTCCTACCTGACGCCGGTCGGGAACTCCGGCGCCGACGTGCTGATCCTGAACCACTACGGTGGCGACATGGTGAACTCGCTGACGCAAGCGGTTCAGTTCGGCCTTCGCGACATGCAGGCCAACGGCAAGAACTTCGAGATCGTCGTGCCGCTGTTCTCGCGCCTCATGGCGCGCGGTGCGGGCTCTGCGATTGCGAACATTCACGGTTCCACCAACTGGCACTGGTCGCTGCAGGACGAAGGCTCTCAGGCATTCGTGCGCTCGTTCGGCACCGCCTACGGCTTCCCGCCGTCCCAGGCGGCACATACCTGCTACGTGCAGACCCTGCTTTATGCAGATGCCGTGGCCCGTGGCGGCTCGTTCAACCCGTGCTCGGTGGTCGAGGCCCTCGAAGGCTTCGAGTTCGACGGCATGGGCAACGGTCCCACGCTCTACCGCGCCGACGACCACCAGTGCTTCAAAGACGTGCTGGTCGTGCGGGGTAAAGAGAACCCCGAGAACGAGTATGACCTTCTGGAGATCGTGGAAGTCACGCCCCGTGAGGCCGTGACCTATCCGCCCGATCACCCGGACTTTGTCGAAGGTCAGCTCGGCACCTGTAACCCGGGCGCCTGATCTGAATCTCTCTGCCCTGGGCCCAATGCCCGGGGCAGACCAATTTGTACCCTCCGCCTGTGGTGGCTGGGGGGTACTTCTTTTGCCAAACGGACGGGGAAAGCCATGGAAGCGATCATCCTGCAAGTTCTCAACGGCCTGGACAAAGGCTCTGCCTACGCGTTGATTGCGCTGGGCCTGACGCTGATCTTCGGCACGTTAGGCGTGGTCAACTTCGCGCATGGGGCGTTGTTCATGCTGGGGGCGTTCATCGCCGTGACCCTGCGGCGCGTCTTCAACCTGTCGTTTGAAACCATCGATGAGACCCGGACAGACTTTCTGGGCAACCCGATGGCGGTGCAAACGCCCTACGTCGAATACTGGTTCGGCCCCGAAATGGGCGGCGCCATCATCGATTGGTCCGTCCCCCTCGCCGTCATCATTGCCATTCCGATCATGGCCCTGATCGGTGTCGTGATGGAACGCGGCCTGATCAAGCATTTCTACAAGCGTCCCCACGCGGACCAGATCCTTGTGACCTTCGGCCTCGCCATCGTCCTGCAAGAGATTATCAAAGCCTTCTACGGCGCCAACCCGATCCCCACACCTGCGCCCGAGGCCTTCATCGGCTCGTTCGATTTCGGTGTTCTTCTTGGATTTGAGCCGTTCTCGATCATGTATCCCTACTGGCGCCTCGTCTATTTCGCCTTCTCAGCCGTTATTATCGGCGCGGTCTTCGCCTTCCTCCGCTTCACCACCTTCGGGATGGTCGTGCGCGCGGGCATGGCGGACCGGGAAACGGTGGGCCTTCTGGGCATCGATATCGACCGGCGCTTCGTCATCATGTTTGCCATCGCCGCCATCGTGGCAGGCCTGGCGGGCGTCATGTACACGCCGATCCTGTCGCCCAACTACCACATCGGGATGGAGTTCCTGGTGCTGAGCTTCGTGGTCGTCGTGGTCGGCGGCATGGGCTCTTTGCCCGGCGCTGTTGCCGCGGGTTTCCTGCTCGGCATCCTGCAAAGCTTCGCATCCATGTCGCAGATCATCGAGATCGTCCCCGGCATCAACCAGGTGATCATCTACCTCGTCGCCGTCGTCGTTCTATTGACCCGTCCCCGTGGCCTTATGGGCCGCAAAGGCGTGATGGAGGAATAAGCCATGCTTGGTCTCAAAAAATCGGACGCCCGTTTGTACCTGATCGTCATCGGCATGCTGGTCTTCGCGCCGTTCCTGCTGAACCCCTTCCCTGAGGGCTCTGGCATGGCGCAATTCAACGCGGGCTATCCGGACCTGATGCAGAAGCTGGTGATCTTTGGCATCTTCGCGGTCGGCTACAACATCCTCTTCGGTCTTACCGGCTACCTGTCGTTCGGTCACGCGGCCTTCCTTGGCATCGGCTCTTTTTCTGGCGTTTGGGTGATGAAGCTGCTGACGATGAACGTCATTCCGGCCCTGCTGGTGGCGATGTTGGTCTCAGGCTTGTTCGCGGTGATTATCGGCTATGTGTCGCTTCGACGGTCCGGCATCTATTTCTCGATCCTGACGCTGGCCTTTGCGCAGATGTGCTACAGCCTCGCCTACTCGGTGCTGACACCGATCACGGGTGGTGAGACGGGCCTGACCCTGTCGCTGGACGACCCCCGGATCCTGGGCGTCAGCCAGACGGAGACCGGCAACATCCCGGTCCCGCACCTCTTCGGGCTCGACATGAGCGCTGCGACAACCATCGACGTCGGCGCCTGGAGCTTCACTTTCAGCGCGGGCTACTACTTTGCAGCCGTCATCATGGGGCTGGCCTTCTACTTCGCGATCCGTCTGTTCCGCTCTCCCTTTGGGTTGATGCTGCGGGCGATCAAATCGAACCAGACCCGGATGAGCTACACCGGCCTGAACCCGCGTCCCTACACGCTGGCGGCCTTCGTGATCTCGGGCATGTATGCCGGTCTTGCGGGCGGTCTGATGGTTGCAATGGACCCCTTGGCGGGATCCGAGCGGATGCTTTGGACCGCATCGGGTGAAGTTGTGCTGATGACCATCCTGGGCGGAGCTGGCACGCTGATCGGCCCAATCCTGGGTGCGGGCGTGATCGTCTACCTGGAATCCATCATTTCCACCATCGGCTCAACCGTCCTGTACAATTGGTTCAGCGGCCTGCCGGAAGGCTTGTCTGATTTCCTTGTGGCCGTGATCTATCCCTTCGTGGGCTCTGGCTGGCACCTGACGTTGGGCCTTGTGTTCATGCTGGTGGTGATCTTCCTGCCCGGCGGCATCGTCGAAGGAGGCAAGCGCATCCGGGGCCTGTTCGGACGCAAAAGCAAACAGCCCTCTGACACCACGACCGCTGCAGAGCCGGGCGAATAGGAGAACAAGTTATGGGTATCCTTGAAGTTAACGGCGTCAACAAACGCTTCGGCGGTCTTCAAGCGCTGGGGGACGTTAACCTCGACGTGCAGGAAGGCGCCAGCCACGCGATCATCGGCCCCAACGGGGCCGGGAAGTCGACACTGCTCAACGTGCTGGTGGGCAAGCTGATCCCCGACAGCGGGACGGTGACGTTTGATGGCAACAACGTGCTGGGGCGCAAGCCGCACCAGATCAACCAGATGGGCATCAGCCGAGTGTTCCAAACACCTGAGATCTTCGCTGATCAAACGGTGCTGGAGAATGTGCTGATCCCTTGCTTCGCAGGCCGCGACGGGTCCTTCCGCATGCATGCCTATGAATCCATCGGGGATGAGGTGGACATCGTGGCTCAGGCGATGGACATGCTGCGCGAAATGGGCATGGAAAAGAAGACCGAGATGCTGGCGGGATCGCTATCCCGCGGCGACAAACGACGCCTTGAGATGGCGATGTCGCTTATCCAGAACCCCCGGCTTCTTCTGCTTGATGAGCCGACCGCGGGCATGGCGCGGGCCGACACCAACAACACGATCGAGCTGCTCAAGGACATCCGCAAGACCCGCAATATCACCATGGTGATCATCGAGCATGACATGCATGTGGTGTTCAGCCTGGCCGAACGGATCACCGTTCTGGCCCAGGGTACGCCGCTGGTCGAAGACATTCCCGAAAACATCAAGGGCCACCCGAAGGTCCGCGAAGCCTACCTGGGCGACGCGCAGGTTTAACCCCTTGGCTGGCCGCTTGATCGGAGATCAAACATGAACACGACACCCAAATTCGACCCCAACGCCAACCATGCCTCGCACGCGCCCGCGTTCCTGTCGGTCTGGGACATCGACGCCTATTACGGTGAAAGCTACATCGTCCAGAAAGTGCGCTTCAACGTCCACGAGGGGGAAATCCTGGCTCTTTTGGGGCGCAACGGGGCGGGCAAGACCTCGACCTTGCGCGCGATTGCGCGGGTCGATGAGCCGGAGATCCGCCATGGCGAGATCTGGCTAGATCACAAGCCGCTGCACGAAATGAAGAGCTTCCAGGCTGCAGGCGCGGGTGTGGCGCTCGTGCCCGAGGATCGCCGGATCATTCCGGGCCTGACGGTGGAAGAGAACCTAAGGCTGGCGCAGATCGCGCCGCCCCACGGCTGGTCGCTGGAACGCATCTATGAGCTGTTCCCGCGCCTTGGTGAACGGCGAAAGCAAGAGGGCGTCACGCTGTCGGGTGGTGAGCAGCAGATGCTTGCCATCGCCCGTGCGCTGGCCCGGGACATTAAGATCTTGCTGCTGGACGAACCCTACGAAGGCCTCGCGCCCGTGATCGTGCAGGAAATCGCCAAAACCCTGAACCTGATCCGCGAGCAGGGCATCACGACCATCATCGTGGAGCAAAACGCAATCGCGGCGCTGAAATTGGCCGACCGGGCCGTGATCCTCGACACCGGCAGCGTCGTCTTCGACGGCGATGCCAAGGAAGTGCTGGAAAACGAGGCGTTGCGCGAGGAATATCTCGCGATCTGACGCACGCCCTTACGGGCGTGTTCACGCGGCCCTTCGGGCCGCCCATGGCCAGCCCCTGCGGGGCTGGCGGTGGCGCCCCTTCGGGGCGTTTCTTTGTTTGAGTGCTAACTTGCCGCGCGCGCGTCTGCAGCTGTGCCGTATTGCGGTAGGTCCGCTGCCGTCTTGCCATAGGCGGCCATCAACGTATCGCGGACGTAGGCGATGTGTGCAGTTTCCTCGATGATCTCGGCCAGGTATTGCGCTGCCATCAGGCTGGGTCCTGCGCCGATGGTGCCGTGGTTGGCCAGGACGGCGGCGCGAATGTTGGGATTCTTGAAGACCGGGCTGATCTCCACCTCCGTCTGAGGGCCACCATTGGCGGAAAGTGGGATCAGCGGCATCCGCCCGATCTTTTCGATGGTCTGCACGGTCAGGCACGGGATCTCGATCCCGGCGCTGGCGTAGCCCGTGGCCCAGGGACTGTGACAATGGACGATGGCGTTGATATCCTCACGGATGCGGTAAAGATCGAGGTGGAAATCGAGGTCCTTGGACGGCTTCAACGCCACCTCCGAGGGTAGAATAGTTCCGTCCAGCATCACCACTTGCAGGTTCTCGCGGGTGCATTCGTTGAAGCCTACGCCGGAGGGTTTGATCACAATCGCATCACGACGCGCCAGTCGCGCCGACAGGTTGCCGCCTGCGTTGGTCTGCAATCCGGCGACGAAGCACCGCTTTGCGGTCGCGATCAGGGCGTCCATCGCGTCGTGAAGATCGGGGAAGTCAGACATGCTCGGTCCTTTGGGTTGGCGCTGCCTCCAGCGCGGAATTCAGCGCCTCGATCACCGCGGTCGCGGTCTCGGGCGTGTTGATGTGGTGGGGGATGCGGGTGACATCGAAGGCTTTGGCCTGGGCCTCCAGCACCTCTGCGGCGATGCCTCTCAGGCCCGCGTCCTCAATGGCGCCGCCGGGGCGGTCTTCATGGCTGAACCCGCCCATGGGTGCAATGACGTGGCAGGGGGCTTGCGCCGCGTTTAGGGCCTGGGCCAGGGCATGGGCTTGATCCGCCATCTCTTCCTCGGTCAGCTTCACGTGTGTGAATTGGCTGGAATGGCGGTAGTGGGGGCGGGCGCGATGCGCCGCGCTTACCGTGTCGATGGCGCCCAACCCAATGAAGTTCAGCGCCCCGGGCAGGACCACGCGGGGCAAGGCATCAGCGCAGGAGAACCGATTGGGCATTGGCACATGGGCACCGGCAAGGCGCAAGCGCCCAAGCTCATGGACGTTCAGATCAATGACGGCTTTCGCGTGCCCCTCCGTCACGAAGCGCGCGAAGGCCGCGCCGCCGTAGCCGTTGGCGTGAAACACCGTGGCCTCCCGGCCGGTTTCGGCCAGAAGGCGTGTCACCTCGGCCCCGGCGCGGTTGGTGGCCCCGAGGGTCGTGACGGCAACCGATAGCGCGTCACTTCGCGGCGCAACCTGCGCGCGGTAGATGCCTGCGATGGCGGCGGCGGTGTTCTCAAACACCTGCCGAAGGGTGGGGTTCAACCCTTCGATATCGCAAAGCGTCGGGATCAGGGTAATCGCCGTATCCGCTAGGGCGGCGCGGGGGTCAAAGGCCAGGGTGGTGATCAGCAGCTTGGGATAGGCGGCGGGCAGGCCCTTGAGCGCTGCCAGCACGATCTCGCCCCCCGTGCCGCCGCCGACGCCAAGCGCCACGAAGCATTCGTCACAGCGCGCCGCGATCCGCGCGGAGGCGGCCTCGGCCTTCTCGGCCATTCGCGCGAGCTTCTCAGCGCCGGACCAAACGACACCGCCCGAGCCGAGCGAGACGTCAACCTCTTCCACGTCCAGCCCGTTGCGGGCCAGCGCATCGGCCAAATAACCCAGTTCTGCTTGCTTGGTCTCAAACGTGCCGATCAGAAGAACGCGCGCCATCGTGTCAGCCCTTTACTGCCCCCGCCGTCATGCCGGTGATGATCTGGCGCGATGCGAATAGCGTAAAGAGGATCGGCGGGATCGCAAGGAGCATCCCCGTGGCCATGATGGTGCCGAGCCCGTCAAACTCGGACGCGTTATTCACGATCAGGATCGGCACCGTCATCGTGTCGCGATCCGCGAGGGCCGAAGCCAAAAGGTACTCGTTCCACGCAATACGGAAGGTGAAGATCGATGCGGCGGCGAGGCCCGGCTTGATCAGGGGCAGGACGACTAGGAAGAACACCTGGAACGGCCCGGCGCCATCGACGCGGGCGGCTTCTTCCAGGGATTTGGGGACCTGAACGATGAAGGATTGCAGGATCCAGATCACGAAGGGCAGGTTCATCGCGACGTAGACGATGATGATGCCGGAATGCGTTCCCGCCAGGCAGACATCGCCGCGCCCGCCAAAGGTGTCGCGGATGAAGCTGCCGACCATGGTGGCGCGGTCGATGCAGAAGGCGTTGTTCCAAAGGGCGAAGACGGGGACCAATAGCACGGCGGGGGGGATCATGCGGACGGCAAGGGTCGAAAGCGACGCCGTATCGCGGCCCATGAACTTAAAGCGCACCAGCGCGTAGGCGGCCATACAGCCGAAGACCAGCGTCAAAGCCGTGGAGATCAGCGCGATGATCAGCGAGTTGATGAAGGCCCCGCCGAAACGGATCGTGCAAAAACGCAGATGATCAGGCTCGTACCACAGGATATCGCAAAGCGCCGTCTCGTAGTTGCGGATCGTGGGCATGAAGAGCAGCCCACCCGCGCCGGAGGTGATATCCACGTCCAGTTTCAGCGAGTTGACCAGCAGCAGGATGACCGGGCCGATGGACATGAAGATCAGGATCGCGATCAACACGTAGAAGGCGGGGTTCTGACGCTCGTAGGTTTGCTCGGACATCTTATTCTTCCTGCTCGGCGGCGTATTTGATGCGGCGCGCGCGGGCCTCTTGCCAGCGGGTGAAGGCGAACATGCCCAGGGTCAGGATCATCAGCATCATCAGCAGGTAGATCGACATGGCAGAGGCTTCGCCAAGCTCGCGGAACTCGCGCGCCGTGCGGGCGATGCGCAGGGCCAGGATTTCTGTGCTGAGGCCAGGGCCGCCGCCGGTGAGGACCAAGATCACCTCAAGCACCTTGAAGGCATCGATCAGGCGCAGAAGCATGGTGACGATCAGGACCGGCGCCATGAGCGGCAGCTTGATGTAGATGATCTGCTGCCAGCCGGTCGCGCCATCAATGCGCGCGGCCTCCAGGGCCGAGCGGGGCAGGGATTGCAGGGCCGCCAGCGAGAGGATGAAAATGAACGGCGTCCATTGCCAGATGTCAGCGATGATGACCGACAGAAGCGGATTTTGTCCGAGCCAGTCCACCGATGGCAAACCGATTGCCTCCAGGAACCGATTAAAGGTGCCGTAGGTCTGGTGATACATGAATCGCCACACGAGGCCGACAACCACGGGCGCGATCATCATCGGCAGGATAAACAGCGTGCGCAGCACGGACATGCCGCGAATGTTGCGGTCCAGCAGGAGCGCCAGCCCGACGCCGATGATCATCTCGGCGGCGACCACGACGAAGGCGAAGATCAGGGTAACGGAGAAGCTTTCCCAGAAGCTGGGGTCCATCCACAGACGGACATAGTTCTGGAAGCCGACGAACTCGGTCTCGGAAATGTTCTGGCTGGGATCCCATTCGCGGAAACTGCCCCAGATCATGTAGCCAATCGGGTAGAACAGCGCGAGGATCATAATCAGCGCGGCCGGGGCTATGAACATGTAGGGGGTGGCGCGGTTCACGGGTCAAACAGCCTTTGTCAGACAGAATTGGGGGAGGGGCCAAGCCCCCGAGCAGGTGATCCGCACGGGGGCCAGGGAGGCGGTTTGCAAAGGCCTAGACCCTCGCAAACCTGATCATGACATCACTGCCAGGTGTAGTAGCCTTCTTCTTCCATCAGTGCGCGGGTGCGCTCTGCGATGCCGTCCAGCGCTTCCTGGGGGTCGAGACCCTCGGTCAGGACCTGAGACATCGTGGTGCCGATATCGGCGTTGATCCGGCCCCATGGCGGGATGATCGGACGCCAGTCCGGGTCGGCATCGGCCAGGGCTTCACCAAAGGTTGCGGACCAGGGGTAGAGCTCGTTCAAGCCCGGATCTGCGTAGGTGGAGAAGCGTGAGGGGTTGCCGCCGGCCATGGCCACGGCAAGGTCGCCTTCGCGCGATGTCAGCCACTGCATCAGCAGGAACGCCGCCTCTGGGTTGGCGCCATTGCGCGGGATCGCAAGGCCGAACCCACCGGTCTGGCTGGCGGCGCGGACGCCTGCGGGATGGGGGGCCCATCCGACGTTGCCTGCCACGGTCGAGCGGCTTTCATCCTCGAACGTCCGTGCGAAGGCAATCGAGTCGATGAACATCGCGGCCTGACCTTGGGCGAAGGCGTTTGCAGCCTCGCTTGGGCCAAACGCGCTGGAGCCCTCGGGGCCACATTCCACGATGGTACGCAGCGCCTCTGCGGCGGCCAAACCTTCGGGAGAGTTGATGGTCGGCTCCCACCCGTCGCCAAACACGCGACCGCCGAGCGGCGCGAGGTGAAGAAGGAAGGCATGGGACGCCTGGTGGCCAGACGCGGCACGCGACGCGACACCGCCCATACCGGGCATAGCTTCGGGAATGGCGCAGGCCTGATCCAGCAGGGTGTCGTAATCGGCTGCGGGCTCAAGACCCAGCTCTTCAAAGACATCGGTGCGGTAGTACATCACCGATGTCTCGGACCCGAACGGCAAACCGTAGAGCGAGCCCGTGGGACCGGGCAGATAGCCACGCTCACCACCGGCGACGCCGATGTTCTGCACGTAGCCGTCGATCAGGTCTTCGGCGTCATAGTTCGGATCGGCCAGACGCGGGTTCATGAAGAACGGCGCCAGGTTGTAGATCTGGTCGGCATAGACGTAGTCGGCCTTGGAGAAGACCACATAGGCGATCAAGTCATAGGCGCCCTCGTCGAGCGACAGCTCCAGCGTCTGACGCTCGCGCATGTCGAGGTAGGGCAGCATGTCGACTTCGACTTCAATCCCGGTCTCGGCGGTGAACTGGGGCAGAACCTCCAGCACGGCGTTGTAATGCGGGTGCGCCGGGAAGTTCACGATCAATGTCTCCCCCGCGTAGGGCGCGTAGGGGCCCCCGTGCCCGTCCGCAAGGGCAGCGCCGGTAAAGGCAACCCCTGCGATCATTGTGGATGTCATTAAGGTCTTCAGCATACCTATTCCTCCCAAGTTGCTGATTATCCGCCGCGCCTAGAGCGCCGCTTCCGTCTTTGGGTCAAAGAGATGCAGCCCCTCGGGGCGCACTTTGAACCGCAACGTCTCCCCGAGCGCGATGGGCGTCTCGGATTTCAATTCGACTGTAACCTTGGCGTTGCCGCAGGCGCAGATCAGGACCGATTGCGCACCGACATATTCGGACACGACAACGTTCAGATCGATGGATTGCTCGGTCGGGGCATCGGCGTCGAACACCAGGTCTGACGGGCGCAATCCCAGCGTGGCCTTGTGGACCGACTTGTTTCGAACGCGCGTCGCAAGCTCTTCCGGCAGGCGGACGTCGAAGCCGTCGCCTTTTGCATGCAAGGCGTCATTTGCGTCGACCAGTTCGGCATCAAGGAAGTTCATCGGCGGAGAGCCCAAGAAGCCCGCCACGAACTTGTTGGCGGGGTTCTTGAACAGCTCGGCGGGCGTGCCTTGCTGCTGGATGTAGCCACCGTTCATCACCACGATCCGGTCTGCCAGCGTCATCGCTTCGATCTGATCGTGGGTGACATAGACCATGTTCTTTTTGACGTTCTGGCGCATCAGCGCGAGTTCCGCCCGCATCTGGCCGCGCAGCTTTGCGTCCAGGTTGCTGAGAGGCTCATCAAACAGGAACGTCCCTGCATCGCGGCACAGGGCCCGGCCCATGGCAACGCGTTGCCGCTGACCACCCGAAAGCTCTCCGGGTTTGCGGCCCAGAAACGGCGAAAGCCCCAGCATTTCAGCGACTTCGCCCACCTTCTTGTCAATCTCGCCTTGCGGACGTTTTTGTAGCCTGAGGGAGAACGACATGTTCTTGGCGACGTTCATGTGCGGGTAAAGGGCGTAGTCCTGGAACACCATGGCGATGTCGCGGTCTTTGGGGTCGAGCGCGCTGATCGGGCGGTCGTTCATATAGATTTCGCCGTCCGAGACCGTCTCCAGACCCGCGAGCATGCGAAGGGTCGTGGATTTGCCACAGCCAGAGGGACCGACAAGCACGGTGAACTCGTGCTCCGCCATGTCGAGGTCGATCCCGTGAAGAACCTCAACCGCGCCGTAGCGCTTCACCAGCTTTTCGAGATGGATGTTTGGCATCGATTCCCTCATTCCGTCCTGTTTGCAGCATTCTGTATGCAAAGTAGTTTGTAAATATCCAAAATTGCATTTTCTTCTTTGGTGGAGTAGGACGGAGGGGAACACATTGTTTTCATGCGAGGCCTCCATGTCGAAAGTGTCAGCACAATCCGTCTCTAACGTGCGAGGCTCGACGGTGGCGCGAATCGAGTCGGCCCTGACCGAAGCGATTTCGGCAGGAGAGCTTCCACCGGGTGAGCGGATCGATGAGGTCAAGCTGACAGAACGCTTTGGCGTGTCGCGGACCCCCGTGCGTGAGGCATTGTCGCGATTGGTCGCTCAGGGGATCTTGATTCCAGGTCAAAAACGCGGGGTGCGCGTCGCAGAATATACGCGAGAGCAATTGGCGCAAATATTTGAAGCAATGCATGAAATTGAGGCTGCGTGTGCCCGCGTTGCGGCGCAACGCCTGACGCTTCTGGCACGTGTCGAGATTGAGGGCGCACAGGCAGAATGCATGGCCGCGGCAGAGGCCGGGGATCGAGGCGCATACCTCAAAGCGAACGAGAAATTTCACCTCACCATCTACCGCGCCACAGGCAATCCCTACATGGCCGAGATTGCCTCAGAATTCCGCAACCGTACTGGCGCCGCGCGCGCGAAGAAGTTCGCGTCCCACGAAGATCTTTTGGCATCCGCCCACAGCCACGCCGATCTGATTTCGCTGATTTTCTCGGAGGATTCGGATGCGGCATCCGATGGGATGCGGGCCCATATGGCCCAGAGTTTTCGCGCGACGCTGGCGGCGAACTAGGCCGCTTTCCAAATTTCGGGTTGCATTCGCACGCAAGACTGTCACTTTGTATACAAACGTGACTCGTTTAGCGAAGGAAGACCCCATGGGCGTACAAGAGACCAAGATTTATCCCATCAACACCGGTTGGCTTGAGGCCGATCTTGGCACGTACATCTTTTGGAAAGGCCCAGCGGGTAAGAAGATCTGGAACCCGGTCTATTGCCATTATGTCGACACCGGCACCCACAAAATCCTGATCGACACTGGCCTTTGTGATGAGGAGCGCGCCACCAAGTACCACCACAAATGCGACAAGCGCGGCTGCCTGCAGGTCCATGAGCATCTTGAGCAGAAGCTCGGGGTGCATCCTGATGAGATCGACGCCATCGTCTTCACGCACCTCCACTGGGATCACGTGCAAAACATGAAGGAATTCAAGAACGCCCGTTACATCGCGCCCAAGGCCGAGATCGAAATGGCGTTCAACCCGCTGCCCCTTTACTACCGCACCTATGAAAGCGGCTACCTGGGGATCGAGCCAGCTTACTCGGGCTGTGTCTTCGAGGCGGTCGAAGATGAATGCGAGGTCCTGCCTGGTATCACCATGTTCCACACCCCCGGTCACTCCGTCGGCCATATGGCCGTTACAGTCGCCACAAGTGCTGGCGATATCGTCGTCGCCGGTGACGCGATCTTCCAGGAACGCAACATGGAGCCGAATGAGGCCGAAGGCTGGCGCTACTGGGTGCCTGCGCGGTTTGTGAATTCGTATGAGGGCTGGAAGTCGGTGGAGGAACTCGACAAGCGCGCGGATTACATCTTGGCGTGCCACGACAAGGTGGCTAACGCGCGATCTGACGTATTCCCCTACGACGGCATGCAGCTTCGCAAGCGTCGCCAGCATATCCCTGGCTTCAAGTTCTACTTTGGCGACATGCCCGCGGGCGCCACGGAAAAGGCCGCCCCGGCCCTGTCCCCGGAGGAGGCGAAGGACTATCTCGCCAACCTCGTGCCGCCCACGCCGGACTAAGAAAACATGACGCAAGTCATTGAAAGTCTGTCTGAAGTCGCGGAGCGTTTCGACGCAATTGTTCTGGACCAATGGGGCGTGCTGCACGATGGCACCACGCCTTATCCCGGCGCGATTGACGCCCTCGGTGCGCTGAACAAGCGGCTGGCAGTCCTGTCGAACTCTGGCAAACGGTCCGCCCCCAACGCGGCCCGAATTGCCGATATGGGGTTCCCGGCAGAGTTGTTTGAGCTGGTTATGACCTCTGGCGAAGCGCTTTGGCAGGACATTGAGGCGGGCCGCGTCGCGCACCGGCGTCTCTGCCCGATCACGCGCGGGCCGGGCGACGCCGCAGCTTGGGCCAAGGGCCTCGATGTGACGTTGACCCCCGATGCTGCGACGTCAGATGCCGTGCTCCTGATGGGCCTACCCGATCACGGCGCAGATGTTGCGCAGGACACACTGGCGATCGCGCGCGCCGCTGGCATTCCGGTCCTGTGCACCAACCCTGACCGCGCGTCTCCCAGGGCAGGGGGCAAGACCGTCGTTTCCCCCGGCGCGCTGGCCCACGCCTATGCCAAGGACGGCGGGGAGGTGCATTTCTACGGCAAGCCCCACGCTGCGGTGTTTGCGGTCGTTGCGGCCTCTCTCGATGTGCCGCCAGAGCGTTTGCTGATGGTTGGCGACAGTTTGGAGCATGATATCGCGGGCGGCGATGCTGCCGGATGGTCGACGGTGTTCGTGCGCGGCGGCCTGCACGCCAGCGCGTTTTCCCACGGCGCGGACATCTTGCAGACAATCACGCGCCTTGCGGACGCCGAGGGCGCGCCGATGCCGACCTATACCCTTGACCAACTAGGATAATCCCATGATCGATCCGACCACTTTTGCCGCCTTCCGCGCGCTTTCCGCGCGTCTGGGAAAAGACCCGATGCAGGTGCAGGGGCCGGGTGGGAACACGTCAATCAAGCAAGATGGCGTCATGTGGATCAAAGCCTCGGGCACCGAACTGGCAGACGCCGAGGACAAAGACATCTTCGTGGCCGTGGACCGCGAAGCTGCGAAGGCCGAAGCCTACGGCGACGGGGATGGCAGTTGTAAGACCACCGTGCTGGACCCTGCGATTACCCTGCGCCCATCGATTGAAACGACCTTCCATGCGGCGCTTGATTGGGCCGTTGTCGCGCACACCCATTCCATTGCCACTTTGGTTCACGGCGTCTCGCCCGAGGGGCGGGTAGAGGCCGCACGCAAGCTGGATGGCCTTCCCGTGGCTTTCGTGCCCTATGCCAAGCCGGGGCTCCCTTTGACGCGGCAGATTCTGTCCAAGACAACGCCCGACACGCGGGTGGTGGTGCTGGAGAACCACGGCTTGATCTGTGGCGGTGAGACCGTCGAGGCGGTGGCAGAGATCATGGCGGATGTGGAAGCGCGCCTTGCCATGCCGCGCCTGCGCCCGAGCGAAACGCCACCTCAAGAAGCCGCGCCTGAAGGGTTTTTCTGGGCAGAAGAAAGCTGGCTTGCCTGTGATCCCTCTGTCGCAGAGCGCGTCTTGACCGGGTCGTATTACCCGGATCACGTGGTGTTCCTGGGGCCAGCCTTGCCTCGGGTGGATCATGACGGCGCGCCGCCGGCGATCGTTCAGGAGGGCGTCGGTGTCTTGTTGCGCGATGGGGCGACGTCTTCGCAAAAGGCCATGCTGCGGTGCCTGTCGGACCTGTTGTCCCGTCTCCCTGAAGCATGGACGCTGGAATCCATCGGCGCGGCGGCGGAGGCCGAGTTGCTGAACTGGGACGCCGAGAAATACCGCCAGGCATTGGCGGCGCGCGCATGAGTGACCTGTCGCTTGGCATCGATCTGGGAACATCGGGCATCCGTTCGGCTGTGATCGACCGGGCGGGCAAGGTCGTGTCGATGGCACGGGGAAGTTACGGCGTGCAGAACCCCGATGCTGTGGATGCCAACCTCTGGTGGACGGGGGTTGAGAAGTGTCTGACCAACCAGATTGCCGCGCTGCGCACCGAGGGCATTGCGCCGACGCGGATCAAGCGGATCGGGCTCGACGGGACGTCCGGCAGCATGGTGTTGACGGCGGCGGACTTGCGGCCCGTGACCCGGGCGTTGATGTACAACTCCGGCGGTTTTGAGCAAGAGGCGGCCCGGATCGCCGCCCTGGCCCCCGATCCGCACATTACCCGAGGCACCTCGTCCGCCCTCGCACGCGCGCTGCGGCTGCAGGCCGAGGATACCAGACGCGAAGCGAGGCACCTGCTGCACCAGGCCGATTTCATTGCGGCGAAACTGATGGGGCAAGGCGGGTTTTCTGACCACAACAATGCCCTGAAAACCGGGTACGATCCGGCGCTTGACGCATGGCCTGAGTGGTACGGTGCCCTCGGCCTGCGGCAGGATCTTCTGCCGAACGTTCCGCCCGCCGGTGCGCCCGCGCGGCCGATATCAGCGGAAGTGGCGGCGCGGTTCGGGCTGCCGTCCGACGCCATCATCCACGTTGGCACCACGGACAGCATCGCGGCGTTCCTCGCGGCCGCGCCCTTGCGGTTGGGAATGGCCGTGACATCCCTGGGCACAACGCTGGCGATCAAACTCCTCAGCCCGCATCGCATCGATGCGCCGGAGATTGGGCTTTACTCCCATCGGCTCGGGGACGGATGGCTGGTGGGGGGTGCCTCCAACACCGGCGGCGGCGTTCTGCTGCAGGATTTTGACGCCAGCCAATTGGCAGAGCTTTCCGAGCGGATCGACCCGGCTACGGAGACCCCGCTCGATTACTACCCTCTCTCCAAACCCGGCGAGCGTTTTCCGATCAATGATCCGTCCCAGCCGCCTCGGATGACCCCGCGTCCTGCCGATGACGCCGCTTATCTTCACGGCCTTCTGGAAGGCATCGCCCGGATCGAGCGGCAGTGTTACGACGCGATGGTGGCGCGCGGCGCGACCTGGCCCGATGCCGTGTTTACGGCTGGCGGCGGCGCGTCGAACCCCACATGGACCGCGATCCGGGAGCGGGTCCTTGGCATGCCGCTCGCGCCTGCGCAGCATAGTGAGGCTGCCGTCGGCACCGCGCGGCTGGTCCAGGCAAGCGCCTAACGCGGCGCGGGGCCCAGGCTGTCGCGCAAGTAAACCTCTGCCGTTAGTTCTTCGGTCACGATGTCCGTGCGGCTCTGCAAGAAGCCGATCAACGCCAAGGCCGCTTTGCGCCCCATTTCCCGGTGCGGAACATGAACGGTTGAAAGCTTCGGGTAGGCCACCTGGGCCAACTCGATGTTGTCAAACCCCACGATCGAAACGTCACCCGGCACGTCCAGCCCCAACTCTCGGGCGCGGCCAAGGGCACCCACGGCCAACACGTCATTGCCGCAAAGAACCGCAGTTGGAGGGGTGCCGGTTTGCATCAGGGCCGCAAAGGCTTCGGCACCCGTGTCGATGCCGTAGGGAGTTTCCACGACCTGCAAGTCGTCGTCTTGCAGCCCTGCCTCGCGCATTGCGTCTCGGATGCCGTGGAGACGCGCCGTCGCCCGGTCGTTGCCCTCTAGCTCTGCCGAGATCATTGCCAAGCGGCGGTGCCCAAACCGCAAGACCTCTCGCGCCATCTTTTGCATCGAGGCGCGGTTGTCGAACCCGATGGAGGGACGCAAGGCACCTGGATCGTACGCCCAAGTGACCAAAGCGGGCACATTCTGCGCATCCAGGAACTGATAGATCGCCGGGTCGCGTTGGTGGCCCACCAGTAGGAGCGCATCGGCGCCTCGGGCCACGAGAGACCGGATCTGACGTTCCTCCAGATCCATTCGGTAGGAAGAACTGGCCACCATCAGGTTGTAGCCGTGATCGTTCAGTTCTTCCTGAAACGCCTGGATGCCACGGGCGAAGATCGCGTTTTCCATGGTCGGAATGATCGCGCCGATGGTGTTGGTGCGCTGCGCGGCCATCGCGCGGGCGCCGAAGTTGGGCGAATAACCCAGGTCCGCAATCGCCGCCATCACCGTCTCTCGGGTGTTGTCCGAGACCTGGCCGGGAAAGTTCAGGCAACGCGATACCGTTGCCGTCGAAAAGCCTGAGCGTTTCGCGACATCGTTGAGCGTGGGGGCAGGGCGGGTCGAGTTCATCGCACGAGCGGTCCTTTAGGCGCCTATTTTGGTTCGGTTAAATGTAATGGCTTGCATTGGCATAATGTAAGCGCTTACAAGCAGTCAAATGGAATCGCCCGGGGAGCCTCCATTCGTTGAGCCCTGCGCCAAGCTTCCGCCACTATGACCCACCGATAGGACCGCCCAAGATGACCAGAGAATACCTCAAGAAAGCGCCGCTGACCTCCGCTTCCGATGCGTCGGACGTGCAAGAGACAGTGCGCTCGATCCTGGCGGATATCGAAGCGGGCGGGGATGAGAAGGCGCTCGAATACGCCGCCAAGTTCGACAAGTACGAGGGCAACATCATCCTCACGGCGGAAGAGATCGAGGCCGCCGCCGCCCTGGTTCCCGAAAAGCTGAAGGCCGACATCCGTTTTGCCCATGACAACGTGAAACGCTTTGCGGAGGCCCAAAAAGCGACGCTGAATGATGTCGAGGTTGAGATTGTTCCCGGCTTTGTCGCAGGTCAAAAGGCAATTCCGGTCAGCACGGCGGGCTGCTACGTGCCCGGCGGGCGCTACAGCCACATCGCCTCGGCGATCATGACGGTCACGACGGCGAAGGTCGCCGGTTGCAAGCACATCATCGCCACCTCGCCGCCGCGGCCCGGTGTCGGCGTTGCCCCCGCCATTGTCTACGCGGCGCACATCTGCGGCGCCGATACGATCCTCGCGCTTGGCGGTGTACAGGGCGTTGCCGCGATGAGCTTTGGGCTGTTTGGCCTGCCGAAGGCGAACATTCTTGTGGGCCCCGGCAACCAGTTCGTGGCCGAAGCCAAGCGCATCCTCTTTGGCCGTGTCGGCATCGACATGATCGCGGGTCCGACCGATAGCCTGGTGCTCGCCGACAAGACGGCTGACGCACATATCGTGGCCACCGACCTCGTCAGCCAGGCCGAGCATGGCTATAACTCTCCGGTTTGGCTGGTCACGGATGACCGCACCCTGGCTGAAAAGGTCATGGATTTGGTCCCGGGCCTGATCGAGGATCTGCCCGACACCAACCGCGACAACGCCAAAGCAGCCTGGCGCGACTACGCCGAGGTCATCGTCTGCGCCGACCGCGAAGACATGGCCGCCTGCTCCGACGAATACGCGCCTGAGCATTTGACCGTGCAAGCGGAAGATCTGGAGTGGTGGAAAGACACGCTCACTTGTTACGGCTCGCTCTTCGTGGGGGAAGAGACAACGGTGTCCTACGGCGACAAGGCAACCGGGACAAACCACGTTCTGCCGACCTCTGGCGCGGCGTCCTACACCGGCGGTCTGTCGGTTCATAAGTACATGAAGATCGTGACCTGGCAGCAGGCGACCCGCGAAGGTTCGAAGCGAGTGGCGGAAGCGACGGCGCGGATCTCTCGCCTGGAAGGGATGGAAGGGCATGCGCGGGCCGCCGACGTGCGTTTGGCCAAGTACTTCCCCGGCGAGAATTTCGATTTGTCCGCCGATGGTTGATGCGGGCGCCCTATTTGACCTGCGGGGCCGGGTGGCCTGCGTCACCGGAGCCTCCGCAGGTCTGGGGCAGCGCGCTGCCGAGGTGCTGGCAGATGCCGGCGCCCGTGTCGTCGGCGTCGCACGCCGGGCCGACGCGCTGGCAGAATGGGCGCATCGCATCGGCAAACCCGCCGCAACCGTGGTAGCCGATCTATCGGACAGAAACGCGATCTCGCAGATCGCGGCAGACGTCTGCGTGCCCTTTGGTGCGCCGGATATCATTGTTCATGCCGCTGGCATCAACACCCGCGAAACCGCCGACGACGTCACGCCCGAGGGCTGGGACGTCACGATGAACCTCAACCTGGCGGCGCCGTTCTTTCTGACCCAGGCCCTCGTGCCCGCGATGAAGGCCAAAGCCTGGGGCAGGGTGGTCAATTTCGCTTCGTTGCAAACGACCCGAGCTTTCCCGGGCGGCGTGGCCTATGGTGCCTCCAAATCCGGGATCGGCCAGTTGACCCGCGCCATGGCCGAGGCCTGGTCGCGCGACGGCATCAACGCCAACGCCATCGGGCCGGGCTTCTTCCCGACCGAGCTGACCGGGCCCGTCTTTGCAGATCCGGATCGCGCGGCGCGTAACGCCGCGCAGACCTGCGTGGGGCGCAATGGCGCGGTGGAAGACATCGACGGCCCGCTCCTGTTCCTGTGCTCGGACGCGTCGTCCTTTGTGACTGGGCAGGTCTTGATGGTGGACGGAGGATATACGGCGAAATGAAAGCGCTTGTGTATGACGGCCCGGAGGCCCTTGGGTTTCGCGATGTCCCCGATGCCGTTGCAGGCCCAGGCCAGCAGCTGATCAAGGTGATGTCCGTGGGCGTCTGCGGGTCAGACATGCACGCCTATCTGGGCCATGATGAGCGTCGTCCCGCGCCCCTGATCCTTGGCCATGAAGCTGCCGGAGAGATCATCGGCGGACCCCGCGCAGGCGAACGCGTCACCTTGAACCCACTGGTCACCTGCGGGACCTGCGCCGCCTGCACCAGCGGCCACGATAACCTGTGTGCCGAGCGGTTGATCATCTCCATGCCGCCCCGCGAAGGGGCTTTCGCGCAGATGGTCGCGATGCGCGACGAAAACCTGGTGAGCGTGCCCGATCATATCTCGCTGGATGCGGCGTCTCTGGCGGAGCCCATCGCCTGCGGTTGGCACGCCGTGCGCCTGGCGAAGCAGACATTGCCCGAGGCGCGCAGGGCGCTGGTCATCGGCGGCGGTGCCATCGGCCTGGGCGCGGCCCTGTCGTTGTCCGCGCAAGGCATCACCGAAGTGACAATTCTGGAGCCGAATGCCATGCGGCGCGACGTGCTCAACGGTCCCTGCCAGCAGGTTGCCATTTCGCCCGACGACCTGCCCGCCGACGCCATGTTCGACGTGATCATCGACGGCGTCGGCTATGCCGCCACCCGCGCGACGGCCTCTGCCCATGCGCGTCCCGGCGGTGTGATCGCGCATATCGGCCTTGGCGAAGCCACCGGCGGGCTCGATATTCGTCGCATGACCCTGCAGGAAATCACCTTTTTCGGCACCTATACCTATACCGCCCAGGATTTCCGCGACACCGCCGCCGCCATCTTCGATGGCCGCCTCGGCCCGCTCGACTGGACGGAGCAGCGACCCCTGTCTGCCGGGGCCAGCGCCTTTGCGGACATCCGGGCAGGCAAGACCGCAGCCCCCAAGATCGTGCTGCGCCCCAATGATTGATCCCTCACAGAAGGAACGCGACCATGTATGATCATATTCTGGTTCCCCTGGCCCTCGACCACGGCTTCGGTGACACCGCCTTGGCCCTGGCCACGAAGCTGTTGAATGACGGCGGCAAGATCACCGCGCTGCACGTCTACGAGGAGCCAACCGGCAGCACCAATGCGTATCTCGACGAAGGCACGGTCGATAAAGCGGTTGCCGATGCAAAGGCCAAACTGACCGCGCGCCTTGCCGGGGTGTCCAATGTCACGGGCGTTCTCGTCAAAGGTCACTCGGGCCGCACGATCATCGATTATGCCACCGACAATGCAGCGGATTGCATCGTGATGGGATCTCACAAACCCGATCTCATCGACTATCTGCTCGGCTCGACCGCCGCGCGGGTCGTCCGCCACGCCCCCTGCGCCGTGCATGTTCTGCGCGACGCCACCTAAATCATATCCCGCGCCCCCACGGGCCACTCAGCACAGGAGCTTGTCAAAGCCGTGAGTATTTCCAAGAAGATCGTTGACGATTTCGTCGCCAACGACGTGTCCTTCATCACCACCGTGCCCTGCAAGCAGTTGGCCGGCGTCATTGACGAGGTCGAGGCCCGGCCAGAGATTTTCCACATCCCCTCCAACAAGGAAGATGAGGGCATGGGCCTGTGTGCAGGCGCCTTCATGGGCGGCAAGCGCCCGGCTATCATCATGCAGAACACGGCGATCGGGGTGACGATCAACACGCTGGCCACGCTGACGCAATACTACCGCATGCCCCTGCCGATGCTGATCTCGTACCGCGGTGAGTTGCGCGAGCCCGTGGCCTGTCAGGTTGAAATGGCCGTCCACACCAAGGCGCTTCTGAACCAGATGAACATCCCCACCTACCACTTTCACAAGGAAGCGGATGCGGATGAGCTGGATGCGATCCTGAAATACACTTTCATGTGCAACAAACCTGTGGCCATCTTGACCGATGCGTCCTTCTGGGGAGGCTACGGCGACCAATGATCCGTTCTGAAATCCTGCGCGAAATCGCGCCCATCCTGAACCCGCACCTCGTTGTCTGCAACATCGGCCTGCCGTCGCAGGAGTTGCACATGATCGACGACAATGAGCTTAACTTCTACATGCTCGGCACCATGGGCCTGTCGTCCTCCATCGGTCTTGGCCTTGCGCTGGCGCAAGACAAGACGGTGATCTCCATTGACGGCGACGGGTCGGTTCTGACGAACCTCGGCACGCTGCCGACCATCGCCAACAACGTGGCCGACAACTTCATCCTGCTGATCATCGACAACGGCTCTTATGGCTCCACCGGCGACCAGCCCACTTATGCGGGTAAGTTGACGAAGCTGGAAAACGTGGCCCGCGCCTGCGGGTGTGAGAATGTCGTGGTCTGTGAGGACAAGGACACCGGTGCGACGTTGCAAGCGGCCATCGACAGCAAGCAGATGACGATCATCGTCTCCAAGTGCGACAGCGGCAACATCAAGCTGCCGGTCATCACGATGGACCCGGTGGTGATCCGCGCTCGCTTCATGGATGCGGTGGCGAGCTAAGGATGATCCATTCCAGCGCAGATGCCCAACGCCTGGCGAAGCGGCGTCTGCCCTGGATGGTCTTCGACTATATCGACGGCGCCGCAGGCGCCGAGACGGGGGCCGCGCGGGGACGTGCGGCCTTCGACGATCTTGTGCTCCGGCCTCGGATCCTGCGCGATGTGAGCGAGCGCGATCTGGGCGCGCAGGTCTTCGGTCACACCACCAAGGCCCCCTTCGGCATCAGCCCCATGGGGATGTGCAACCTCTCTGGCCCCGGCGCGGACATGATGCTGGCCCGCCTTGCCGCCCGCGAACAGGTGCCGCTTGGCGTCTCCACAGTCGCCTCCACCGCCATGGAGCCGCTGATCGAGGAGGCCGAGGGCAACGCCTGGTTCCAGCTCTACTTCACCGGCGACGGAAGCGGCACCTTCAAGCTCGTCGAACGCGCGAAAGCCGCTGGATATCAGACGCTTATCCTCACCGTAGATGTCCCCGAAGTAGGCCGGAGACCCCGAGAATTACGCCACGGCTTCACCATGCCGTTCAAGATCGGCCCGAAGCAGTTCATCGACTTCGCCCTGCATCCGCGTTGGTCCATATCGTCGCTGCTTGCGGGCAAACCGGACATGGCGAACTTCCAGATGGCGGGGTTTGAGTTTGACCGCAAAGCCTCCCGCGCGAAGGCGGATTTCAGCACGTTGGAGAAACTCCGAGCGATGTGGCCGGGCAAACTGGTGGTCAAAGGGGTGCTTGACCCCGAGGACGCGCGTCTATTGAAGGCGGCGGGCGTGGACGCCATCCAGGTCTCCAGCCACGGCGCGCGCCAGTTGGAAAGCGCACCTGTCCCGATCAGCGTCCTGCCCGCGATCCGCGCCGCCGTCGGCCCCGAGTTCCCCCTGTTCTTCGATACCGGCCTGCGGGGCGGAGAGGACGTCGTGAAGGCCTACGCCCAGGGCGCGAACTTCGCCTTCCTGGGTCGGGTCCTGCAATTTGCCATCGCGGCGGGCGGAGAAGAGGGGCTTCAGGCCCTTTGGAACGTATTGAAGGACGAGACCAGCATCACGCTGGCCCAAATCGGCGCAACCTCGCTGGGGCACAACCAATTGGCCGATGTGATCAGCGCGGATCATCCAGCTCACTAGGAAACCGGCGTGGCACAAGCCCCGCCTGAAACCAGGTCAACAGGCTGTAGACTGAAAACACCGACAGCCCGGTTTTGCGCCGAATATCAGCGGCATAGGGCACCATGTTGGTGCATTCCAACAAGATTGCGCCGGTGTCCGGGTGCGCTGTCACAAGCGCCTCCGCCGCGTCCAGCATATCGGCGCGGGCGGAGCCAAAGTCGATCTCGATCTCATCGCCCAGAACCGCTCGCGTGAACTCCCGTCCCCCATCAGTGCCCATGACCGGCGTGCCGTCCGGCACGCCCGCGGCCTCCAGATGCGCCTTGGTCAATGTTTCCGCCGAAATTGTCAGCACGCTCATATGCTTGCCAGGCGGCAGCGTCGCCGCGATCATCGGGGCCTGGATCAGGGACGAGGTGGCGACCGGCACGCCCAAAGCCGCCTTCATCTCGTCCTGCAACAGCGCCAGAAACCCGCAGTTGGTGGCAATCCCGTCGCAGCCCATGGCGACCAACTCGCGCCCCGCTTTGATAAAATTTTGCGCCCGCTCCCACGGATCGCCGCGCACGATGTTGTCCGGTGTGGCCCCGGGCACGACCTTGTAGTGCACCGGAAACGGCCAGGTCAGGGCGTTGCCGATATCGCCGGGGATGCGGGGGAACTGCGTCTCTAGCATCAGGATGCCGACGCTGGCCCCGAAGACCGTCTTGCCGCCCCTTGCCTTGGGAGCGCGCGCTGTCATGACGCCCTCACGTAAATCTCCGAGAAGGCATCACGGACGGCCTGCGTCGCATCCTCTTTGCGCAGCTCGATATGGGCACGCAGGGAGGTAAGCGCCGCGTCGCCGTCACGCGCCCGCAGCGCCTGCGCAATCTCACGATGCGCCGCGATCTGCGCGTCCACGCCGCCGCCCGCATTCAGCCCGATCATCCGCACATAGCGGATGCGGCCATTGATGTTGGCGAGCATTTGTTCCAGCTCGGCATTGCCCGAAAGCTGCGTGAGGGCGATGTGAAACGCCTCGTCCATTTCCAGCAACTCAAGGCGTCCAGCAGGTTCATTCGTCGTCAGGCTGGCAACCAGCGCGTCGATCTCCGCATCCGTCGCGCGGGTCAGTGCCAGGCGCATCGCCTCGCATTCCAACGCGGCGCGGGCCTCGTAAAGGTCCAGGATCCGCTCCGGCGTCAACGCGCGGCAAAAGAACCCGCGACCCCCTGTATTTGTCAGATAACCCTCTGACACCAAACGGTTAAGTGCCTCCCGCAGGGGCGTGCGGCTGACGTTCAAACGCTTGGCCATCTCTCCCTCGACGATCCGTTCTTCGGGCTTGATCTCGAAGTCCGCCGCCATGCGGCGGAGTTGGGCGGTGAGGCGGTCAACGTTGCTATCCATGGGCGCGACCATGAAATCACCGCTTGAGTTTTGCAAGGTATATTGATCTGTATACAGTATGAAATGCAGGGGGGAGTCGCAGATGGACAACCAGATGAACGGGGCTGACGCGCTGGTCGGCATGCTCAAGGCCCATGGCGTGCGGCACATCTTTGGGCTTTGTGGCGACACCAGCCTTCCATTCTACGATTCCATGCGGTCCCACGGCGGGGACATCACTCATGTGCTGACCCGCGATGAACGCTCTGCCACCTATATGGCCGACGGCTACTCCCGTGTCACAGGCCGCCCCGGCGTGGCGGAGGGACCCTCGGGCGGGGGGGCGACCTACATCCTTCCCGGGCTGATCGAGGCCTCAGAATCCTCCTACGCCGTCCTTGGCATCACCACCGACATCAGCGTGGGCAGCTACGGAAAATACCCCCTGACGGAGGTGGACCAGAACGCCCTGATGGCGCCCCTGACCAAGTGGAACAGCGTCATCGTACAGGCCGCCCACATTCCCCGCATGGTCCGCATGGCATTCCGCGCCATGACGACGGGGCGCGCGGGCGCGGCGCATTTGGGCCTGCCTTATGACATCCAATACGACCCCGTGGACCCATCAGACATCTGGGCCGACCCCAAACACGCGAGTTACCCGGCCTATCCTCAAGGGCCCGAGCCCGGCGCGGCGGAGGCGGCGGTTGACGCGATCCTATCGGCCAAACAGCCGCTGATCGTTTGCGGCGGCGGTGTGGTCATCGCGGGCGCGATGGCGGAACTGGCGCGGCTGGCGAACCGCCTCGACATTCCCGTGGCAACGTCGATCAGCGGACAGGGCAGTCTGGCCGACACGGACCCGATGTCGCTCGGAGTCGTCGGCTCCAACGGCGGCACGGACGAGACGTGGGAAGCGATGGAGGCCGCCGATCTGGTGATCTTCATGGGCGCGCGGGCAGGCTCAACCACCACGGCACGGTGGGAGGCCCCCAAACCCGGCGCTCGCATCGTGCATTTTGACAGTGACCCCATGGTCATCGGCGCGAATTACCCCACGGAAGTGGGCGTCGTGGGGGACCTGAAGCTCTCCTTGCAGGCGGTTAACGATGTGCTCGACGCACGCGGGCAGGGCGCGGAAACCTTTGGCGGTGCCAAAGCGGTGGCCGACATCAAGGCCCGCAAATTCGAGCGTTTCAACGCGTTGGCGACCAGTGATGAGGCTCCGATCCGCCCCGAACGCATAGTTGCAACCCTCAACCGGATCCTGCCCGACGACGCCACAATTGTCTCGGACCCCGGCACCTCCTGCCCCTATTTCTCGGCCTACTATCAACAGGCACAGGCCGGCCGCTTCTTCATCACCAACCGCGCCCATGGCGCGCTTGGCTACTCGCTCTCCGCGTCTCTCGGCGCCTGGTACGGACGGCCCGCCTCGAAGACCGTTGCGCTCATGGGGGACGGCTCGTTCGGGTTCACCTGTGGAGAGCTGGAGACAGTAACGCGGGCGGGCGCCAACATCACGTTCATCGTCTTCTCCAATTCCAACTTCGGCTGGATCAAGGCGAGCCAAATGGCCGACAAGGGCTCGCGGTACTACAATGTGGACTTCAACCGCGTGGACCACGCGGCGGTCGCCAGCGCCTACGGCGTCAAGGCGTGGCGGGTGGAGGACCCCGCACGTTTGGAGGCCACGCTGAAGGAAGCCATCGCCCACGATGGCCCGACCCTGGTGGACATCATTGCGCAGCCGTTGGAGGAAGCCGCCGCCCCGGTGCGTCGCTGGATGGGGTAACGCGCTCCTGCGCGATCTCGGCTAGTAAAAGGGCCAAGAAATCACGGGCCAGGGCCGACAAGGGCCGTGTGCCCGAGGTGATCACCATCATGTCCATGTGGATCGCCGGGGCGAAGGGCCGGGTGACGAAACTGCCGCTTTCGTCGTGGTTCAACAGGAAAGGATCGAGCACCGCCACGCCCATGCCCTCCTGCACGAAACTGAGCATGTTTTTGAACAGATGCGTATGAACGCGCGCGTTCCACGGCACGCCCGCGCTGTCGAAAGCCTCTCGCGTGCGGCGGTGGGTCATGTGGTCGGGACCCATCACGATGAAGGGCTCTGATCCACAGAGCTCTGGCGTCAGAGCGTCGTGGCGCGTCAGCGGGTTTTCGGGGTGCAGCGCCAACTCCATCTCCACCCGGAAGGGATGGGTTTCAAGGGCATCATATAGCTGCGGCGCCTCGCACACGCCGATCTCAAAAAGGCCGGACATCACCCATTCCTGCACTTTGCTCGAATACTGCGACTGGAACGAGATCGACATATCGGGCCGCGACCGGGCAAATCGAGCGATCAGTTTGGGCATGAACCCAAACGACATCGCGTGTTGCGAGGCGACTTGTAGCTGCCCACCCTGCTTGTTTTGCAGATCCGTGACGGCCTGGCCCACATGGTCCAACCCGCGCACGACGGTATCGACCTCTTGATAAAGAACGCCCGCCTCCGGCGTGGGGATCAACCGGCCCTTCACGCGCTCGAACAGCTTGAACCGCGTCTCCCGCTCCAGTTGCGCCAGAAGGTTTGAGACCCCGGGCTGTGAGATGCCCAAAAGCGCCGCCGCCCCGGTCACAGTCCCGGTCTCGTAGGTGGCGTGGAAGGCTTGCAGCTGGCGGAATCGGATCGACATGGGCGAGGTATATCACTTTTGGTGATGCGTAGGCAAAGAATGCGTATTTGAAATGATGTCTGATCCCAGCCACCCTACACACGCTTTGGGGGAGCAGAATGTCTGACCAAGACCAGATCATCACCGGGTTCACGCTGCGGCACTTGTCGCTGCCTGTGAACGCGCGGCGGGACCACGGCATCGGTTCGGTCGCGGGCGCGGTTGAGATCGTGGTGCTGCGACTGGAGGCCGAGGGTGGGACGCAAGGGTTTGGGGAAGCCTCGCCCTGGGTGGTTTTCACCGGATCTGTCGAGGCGACCTACGCCGCCTTGGACCGTTACCTGCGGCCCCTGGTTGTCGGACGGCGTGTGGGCGATCACGCCGCGATCATGGAAGACGCGCGCGCGGCTGTCGCCCATTGCACCGAGGCTAAGGCCGCCTTGGACACGGCGCTTTTTGACCTGCGGGCCCGGATCGCGGGCGTGCCGGTTTGGGCCCTTCTGGGCGGCAAGTGCCGCGACAAGATCCCGCTCAGCTGTTCGATCGCGGACCCGGATTTTGACAAGGACCTCAGACTGATGGAACGCCTCCGCGATGACGGCGTACGGATCATCAAGCTGAAGACGGGCTTTAAGGATCATGCCTTTGACATGATGCGGCTCGAACGGTTGCGTGCCGATTTCCCGGAGTTCGACATCCGCGTCGACTTCAACCAGGGCCTGCATCACGACACTGCCCTGGCGCGGGTCAAGGATGTGGCGACGTTCAAGCCAACGTTCATTGAACAACCCGTGAAGGCGCATCTGCGGGCCCTGATGGCGCGCATTCGCGATGCCGTTGACGTGCCGCTGCTGGCCGATGAAAGCATTTTTGGCCCTGAAGATATGGCCGAGCATCCGGGCATTGCCGATGGGGTGTCGATCAAAATCATGAAATCCGGGGGCCTGACCCGCGCCCAAACCGTCGCGTGCATGGCAGCGGCGCGGGGCATGTCGGCCTATGGGGGCGATATGTTCGAGGCCGGGTTGGCGCATCTGGCAGGCGCCCATATGATCGCGGCCACGCCCGAGATCACGCTGGGGTGCGAGTTCTATCAGGCCACCTATTTCCTGTCCGAAGACATCCTGGCCACGCCGTTTCCCGTGGAAGATGGACATGTCGTTTTGCCCGACGGACCCGGTCTCGGTGTAGATCTGAACGACGACGCTCTGGCGCGTTTCGAGGTGGCGCCATGACCCGCCTAATACGTCGCGGCTGCGCGCGCCGCCTGATCGTATTGCCCGGCCATCAGGCGCAACAGGCGGCTCAACCGGCTGACCTGATCCCGCTCGATCCCCAACTCATCCAGGGCCTCCAGCAGCAGCGTATTGCGGATCTCGCGGTACCGCGCGCAAACCTCCGCGCCCGCGTCTGTTGTGGTCACCGTCTTCTCTTTTCCCAAGCGCCCTTCCGTCACCAGCCCCGCTTTGCGCAGCTTTTTCACGGAGTAGTTGACCGTGTGCGTATCCTCGACATTGAGCACAAGGCAGATGTCAGCGAGTGTCTTGGGCCGCCCGCGGTGATGGGTCGAGTGCAGCACCAGCACATCCAGCGCCGACATATCCGGGTGCCCGGCCAGGGCCATCGCCCGCATCATCCAGCGGTGGAAGGCGTGGTTGGAAAGCGTCAGGCCGAACTCGAATTCCGAAAGCTCGGGAAAGCCGCTGTCGGCAAGATGTGCGGACGAGACGACATGGGTGAGGTCAGTTTCAGTCATGGGTCCAGTCCGCATGCTCAACAACAAAATGTCAACAAATTGTTGACGAATTGTTTTTCACCGTCAAGGATGAGGCAGATTTCAGGAGGAAGCGCATTGGTGCGACGCGACGGATCACGGGGGAGGGCGGCATGAGTGCCGGGCATCCGACCGTGGTGATCGGCGCGGGGATTGTCGGCGTCTCGACGGCGATCTGGCTCAAACGCGCCGGGCGCGCAGTGACGTTGATTGATCGCGGCGCGCCGGGGCAGGGGACGTCCTATGGCAACGCGGGCGTGATCGCGAATTGCTCGGTGGTGCCGGTAACGACGCCGGGGCTGATCCGCAAGGGGCCGAAACTGTCGCTCGACCCCAACTTCCCGCTGTTCGTCCGGTGGTCCTACATGCCCAAGCTGCTGCCGTGGTTGGTGAAATACCTCGGCCATGCAAACGACACGGACACCCGCCGCATCGCGCGCGGGCTCACGGATATCGTGGGCGACGGCGTGGAACAGCACGTCGCGTTGGCAACGAATACCAGGGCGAAGGATTGGATTGCTCAAAGCGATTACACCTTTGGCTATTCGGACCGCGCCGCCTTTGAGGGCGACAGCTACGTCTGGGACCTGCGCCGCGAGGCCGGGTTCGCACCGGAACTGATCGACGGCGCGGATGTTGCCGACTATGAGCCGAACCTCGGGCCAGACATCCGTTGCCTTGCCGTGATGAAAGACCACGGGTTCATCCGCGATCCCGGCGGCTATGTGGCGGCCCTCGCCGAAGAATTCCTGGCCCTCGGCGGGCATTGGCACCAGGCGGATGTGAAGGATTTCACCTACTCCGGCGACAAGGTCACGGCGATCGAGACATCAGGCGATTCGATCGCCTGCGACGACGTCGTTCTGGCAACCGGCGTTTGGTCCAAGCCGCTGATGAAGCGGCTCGGCTTGACCATCCCGCTTGAGACAGAGCGCGGCTATCACATCGTCTACAAGAACGCCGAGAACGCCCCCAAGATGCCAATCATGGTCGCGTCCGGCAAATTCGTCGCCACGCCGATGGCCGAGGGTCTGCGGTGCGCCGGCGTGGTCGAATTCGGCGGGCTGGAGGCCGGTCCGTCGAAGGCACCCCTTGCCCTGCTGCGCCGACAGGTCAAACAGGCTTTTCCCAACTTGCAGGCCAGCGAAGAAGTCGAATGGCAGGGCCATCGTCCGGCGCCTTCCGATAGCCTGCCGCTGATCGGACAGGTCCGCAATACGGGCGTCTACGTGGGCTTCGGCCACCATCACATCGGCCTGACGGGCGGCCCCAAAACGGGCCGCCTGATCGCTCAGCTGATGACGGGGCAGCGTCCCAACATGGACATGTCCCCTTATGATCCGGCAAGGTTTGCATCATGAAACCTGCTGGCAAGAACAATAAAAACCCAATGAAACAAGGAGAAAGACAAATGAAATTTACTCACATCGCGGTCTGCGTGGCCGCCGCAACGGTCGCCTTCCCAGCCGCTGCTGAAACCTGGGACATGCCGATGGCATACTCCGGCTCCAACTTCCATTCCGTCACGGGCGCGGAGTTCGCCCAATGCGTGACCACCGGCACCGGCGGCGAGATTGAGATCACGACCCACCCGGGCGGGTCCCTCTTCGCGGGCGCAGACATCAAGCGTGCGATCCAGACCGGTCAGGTCCAGATCGGGGAGCGTCTGCTGTCTGGTCACCAGAACGAAGACGCGCTGTTTGGCTTTGACTCGATCCCCTTCCTCGTCGGCTCCTTCGATGAGCACGACATGCTCTGGCAGGCCGCAGAAGGCCCGATCCGGGAGCTTCTGGAAGGCCAGAACCTGCACCTTCTCTATTCCGTGCCGTGGCCGCCCCAAGGCCTCTACTTCAACCAGGAAGTGAACTCGGTCGCCGACATGGAAGGCATCCGCTTCCGCTCCTACAACAACGCGACGAACCGTCTGGCCGAGCTGACGGGCATGTTGCCGGTGACGATTGAAGCGGCGGAAATCTCCCAAGCCTTCGCCACGGGCGTGGCGTCCTCCATGGTCTCCTCGGGCGCCACCGGCTACGACCGCCGCGTCTGGGAAAGCCTCAGCCATTTCTACGAGGTCGATGCCTGGCTGCCCCGCAACTACATCATGGTGAATGGCGACACCTGGGCCGCCACGTCCGAGGCCAACCAGAACGTCATCAACGCCTGTGCTGAGCTGGCCGAATACGCTGGCACCTGGCGCGCGCGGGAATACACGGGCTTCACGCTGGCGGGCCTCGCCGCCGGTGGCATGACCGTGCAGCCCGCAGGCGACGCGCTGATGGACGAGCTGCGCGCCATTGGCGAGACGATGACGGCCGAATGGCTGGAAGCCGCAGGCGAAGAAGGCCAGGCCATCATCGACGCCTTCCGCGAAGCGGCGGCAGCTGCTGAATAAGCGATCTCTCCGGGGCGCGCGCGCAAACCGCGCCCCGGCCTTTCCCTGCGATGCAAGGTGGTGCCCCATCATGTCCTCCCCATCCGAGCCCCGAGGTTTCCTGCGCAAGTGTCTCGACGCGCTCTACACCGCTTGCGGTGTGGCCGCCGCCCTGTGCCTGATCGCGATCCTCTTGCTGATCGTCGCCCAAATGGTGGCCCGCTGGACCGGTGATATCTTCCCGGGTGCCCCCAACTACGCGGGCTACATGATGGCCGCCGCCAGCTTCCTCGCCTTCGCGGCGGCCCTGAACGGCGGCGCCCATATCCGCGTGTCGATCCTGCTGAACGCGGTGCCGCCGCGCATCAAATGGGCGCTGGAAGTCTGGTGCTTCGCCATCGCCTCGGCCACCATCGCCTACTTCGTCTACTACGCCTACTGGTTCGTCTACTGGTCCTGGCGCTTCAACGAGGTCTCCCAGGCGCAAGACGCAACGCCCCTATGGATCCCGCAATCGGTCATGGTCATCGGCGGCGGCGTCTTGTTCATCGCCTTCCTCGACAACCTGATTTCCGTCCTTCTCAAGGGCAACCACCGCATCGGCGATAACACCGTCGATCAAAGCTTCGGGGAATGATCTGATGACCGAAGTCTATGCCATCATCTTGTTTTTGTTCGTTCTCTTCTTCCTTCTGGGCACCGGCGTCTGGGTCGGCGTGGCGCTGATGGGCGTGGCTTGGGTGGGGATGGAGTTGTTCACCACGCGCCCCGTCGGCGACACGATGATCACCACGATCTGGGCCACGTCATCCTCCTGGACCCTCACAGCGCTGCCACTGTTTATCTGGATGGGAGAGATCCTCTACCGCACCCGCCTGTCCGAAGACATGTTCCGGGGCCTCTCACCCTGGCTGGCCCGCCTGCCCGGCGGCCTCGTCCACACCAATATCGTCGGTTGTACCGTCTTTGCCGCTGTCTCAGGCTCCTCCGCCGCCACGCTGACGACCGTTGGCAAGATGTCCATCCCCGAACTGCGCGCCCGCAAATACCCCGAGCATATCGTCATCGGCACCCTGGCAGGCGCCGCCACCCTCGGCCTGATGATCCCGCCCTCGCTGGCGCTGATCGTCTACGGCGTGGCGGTGAACCAATCCATCACGGAACTCTTCTTTGCAGGCGTCTTCCCCGGCCTCGTCTTGGCGCTCATGTTCATGGGCTATGTCGCGGCTTACTCCGTGATCTCCAAGGGCTGGCAACCGACGCTGGAGACGGCGATGAGCTTCGGTGAAAAGCTGACAAACTCCCGCTTCCTGATCCCCGTGATCCTGCTGATCATGGTCGTCATCGGTTCCATGTACACCGGCACGGCGACCGCCACCGAAGCCGCGGCCATCGGCGTCATCGGCTCGCTTCTCTTGGCGGCCTCGCAAGGTTCGCTGAACTGGACGAGCTTCCGCGAAAGCCTCATGGGTGCCACACGGACGTCGGCGATGATCATGCTGATCCTCGCAGGTGCCGCCTTCCTGAAGCTGTCCATGGGCTTCACCGGCCTGCCGCGCGCTTTGGCCGATGGCATTGGCGCGCTGGAGCTGTCGCGGTTCGAATTGCTGATGATGCTCCTGGTCTTCTACATCATCCTTGGCATGTTCCTCGACGGGATTTCCTCGGTTGTCCTCACCATGGCGGTGGTCGAACCGATGGTCGTTGAGGCCGGTATCGACCTGATCTGGTTCGGCATTTTCGTCATCGTCGTCGTCGAAATGGCCCAGATCACACCACCCATCGGCTTCAACCTCTTCGTGCTACAAGGCATGACGGGGCACGAGATGGGCTACATCGCCAAAGCCGCCCTGCCGATGTTCATGATCATGGTTCTGATGTGCTTTGTGCTTATCTGGATCCCCGACCTCGCCATGTGGCTGCCCGAGACGATGCGCGCCAGTCCCGGTGGATAATAGGGGGATCGGATGAGCGTGCTTGCCTTCTGCGCCCGTCACGGGCGTTGGGGGCTGGTGGTTGGGTTGATCGCGGGGCTCGCCCTACCGGGGCTTGCCCAAGCGATGCGCCCCTGGCTGCCGCATATGGTGGCGGGGCTCCTGTTCATCACCGCCTTCCGTGTCGGATATCGCGGATCGGTTGGGCAGCTCAGCGCCGCGCCGCGCGTGCTGGCCGAGGTGCTGGTGCTGCAATTGGTCCTGCCGTTAGTAGGCCTTGCCGTGGTCTTCGCCTTCGGCCTCTCTGCCACCACCGCCGCCTTGGCGATTGTGCTGATGCTTTCGGCCCCCTCAATCAGCGGCTCGCCCAACTTCTCGGTCCTCGTGGGCCACGATCCGGCGCCCGCGATGCAGATCATGGTCCTGGGCATGGCGTTGTTCCCGCTCACCATCCTGCCGGTTCTGTTCCTGCTTGGCCCCTCGTTTGGCGACACCAGCGGCGTCCTGGCCACAAGCCTGCGCCTCATCGTGATCATCTTCGCGGCCACGGGCCTGGGGTTCCTGGCCCGCGCGTGGCTGTTGCCAAAGGCGACACCCGCCCAAATCCAGAGCCTCGACGGGGCAGGGGTCATCGCTTTGGCCGTCATCGTCGTGGGCTTGATGGCAGGCATCGGCCCGGTCTTCACGCAATCCCCGCTGGTCTTGGCCGGCTGGTTGGTCCTTGTTTTCGCGGCGAATTTTGGCCTTCAAATCCTCGCCTATGCGCTGGTCCCAAATGGCCCGCGCGCCGCGCCCTTCAGCCTGATTGCGGGCAATCGCAACGTCGCCCTGTTCCTGCTCGCCCTGCCGCCGGACCTCACCGACCGGCTGCTGCCCTTCATCGGCTGCTACCAACTGCCGATGTACCTGACCCCCTTGATCATGGCGCGCCTCTACCGCTTGCGACCGCCCGCGGCTTGAGGCAGGGAGAGGTCATGCAACTGATCGATCCGGACCACCCGTTTTTCCAACCGCTCTGGCGGCGCGTGCTTCTGGTCGCGGTGCCCTTTGCCTGGGCGTTTGTGGAGATGTCTTACGACAACACCATCTGGGCCTACCTTTCGGCGGGCATCGGCGGCTTCCTGGCGTGGAACCTGATCATCAAATGGCCCAAGAAGGACTAAAGGCTCACCGGCTGGCCTGTCTCTTGCGACAATGCCGCGGCATCCGCCATGATTTGCGCTTGAAGCCCATCTTCGATTGATGGGTTTGGCGGCATGCCCGATGACACGAAGTCGATAAACGCCTTCATTTCAGCGGCATAAGCAGCTTCATAGCGCTCCAGAAAGAAGTTCAGCGTGGGCGCCCGGCGGAAGCCATCGGCAGTGGCCACCTCAACGGAAGTCTCCAAGATGTTCTCCGCGCGCAGCATGCCTTGGGACCCGTGAACCTCGATCCGCTGGTCATAGCCGTAGGTTGATCGGCGCGAATTGGAGATCTGGCAAATGCGCCCCGAGGCGGTCGTCAGTGTGACGGCAGCAGTATCCACATCGCCCGCCGCGCCGATCTCTGGGTCGACAAGGCACGACCCGACCGCGCTCAAAGTGGTGAATTCCTCCCCCATCAGAAACCGCGCCATGTCAAAGTCGTGGATCATCATGTCCCGGAACAACCCGCCCGAGGTCTTGATATAGCCAATCGGCGGTGGAGAGGGGTCTCGCGATGTGATCTGGATCAGTTCCACCGCGCCGATTTCGCCTGCGCGAAGACGTGCCTGAAGGGCGGCGAAGTTGGGATCAAACCGGCGGTTGAAGGCGGTGAAAAAAGGAACCTCTGCCTTCGCCGTCACGTCCATCAACGCCCGGATGTTATCCACAGACATATCCACAGGTTTTTCACAGAAGATCGCCTTGGAACCCTTTGCCGCCGCTTGGATTTGGTCGAAATGCGTTGAGGTCGGCGTGCCAATGACAACGGCATCGATGTCGGGCGCTGAAAGGATCGCGTCCGTGTCCCGCAACTCCGCGCCCAGGCGGGCTGCCAAGGCCTCTGCGGCGGCGGGCATCGCATCGGAAACGGCAACGATCTTGGCGTTGTCCAACCCTTTGACGGTGCGGGCGTGGACTTGTCCGATCCGCCCGCACCCCAGAAGCCCAATCCTAAGCATCACTCACCCCTTTGCCTTGCGCATTCATCCCGCGAAACACCGTGCGGGCGGCCTTGAGCACCGGCTCATGTGTGTCCCGCAATATCTGCACCCGGTCAAACCGCGCCGCATCAGCGTTCACCGCCTCGCGTAGCGCCGTTCCAAATGCCATGCGCAGCTCCGTCCCGATGTTGAACTTGCAGATATTCGAGCCCGTCGCCAGGGCCATGCGCTGTGCCAGCGGCACGCCTGACCCGCCGTGGATGACCAGCGGCACATCGGTAACGGCCTCGATCGCGCGAATGCGCGCCTCGTCCAGACCGCCCTCGTGATCCTGTTGCAGATGCACATTGCCGACGCTGATCGCCATGGCATCGACGCCGGTTTCTTGCGCGAAGCGCGCGGCATCTGCTGGGTCCGTGCCCGCACTATCTTCGCCGCCGGAGTATCCGACAAAGCCGATCTCGCCCTCCGCCGAGATCCCGGCGCCATGGGCCAATTCCACGACCGCGCGGGTCTGCGCAATATTGTCGTCCAGCGGCAGCCGGGAGCCGTCGAACATCAAGGACGTGAACCCCGAATCGAGCGCGGCCTTGCACTCGTCCATTGTGTAGCCATGGTCCAGATGGGCCACGACGGGAACCGAGACGCTATCGGCCAAGTGTCTGAACATCTTACCCAAAATCGGCAGCGGCGTATGTTCGCGGCACGAAGGCCCTGCCTGCAGAATAACCGGCGCGCCTTCGGCCTCCGCCGCCATGGCGAAGGCCCGCATGTCTTCCCATCCCAGACAAACGAGGCCTGGTACGGCATATCCGCCCGCCATCGCCGGGCGCAGCACGTCCGCAAGTGTGGCGAGCGTCATTTGAACTTCGCCACCATGTCCATGATGCCCGGGATCGTGTGCAACTGCTCAGCATGGGTGGGTTGGAAGTATTGTTTCAGACTGCGCTGTGACAGCCCCCCGAGGATCGTAAAGTAGTACATTTCGTACCCCGGCAGAGCACAGCAGGGGTGGTATCCCTTGTCGATCAGCACTGTAGAACCATTCACGATATGGTAGGCATCCCCGGGCTCATTATCCACGCGCTGCAGCATCTGCAGGCCGGATCCATAGTCCGGCTTGAACCGGAAGTTGTAGCATTCATCGTGGCGGGTCTCATCCGGCAAACGGTCCGTGTCATGCTTGTGTGAGGGGAAGCCAGACCAGCCGCCGGCACCGACGGTAAACAACTCGCTTACCAGCAGGCGGCCTACGCGGTCGTGGTGGCCGGCACCCAGGATGTGTTTGATCTTGCGATGGGTTTTCGTATCGTCAGACCCGTATTGTACCAGGTCCAGGTCGGCCGAACGGACCGCGAAAGGGGTCAGCGTTTCGGCGAACTGCGCCCCCGCGACGAAGACCTCGGCATCTGTCCGCGCCGTCATGCGCGCGCCTGTATTTGTCGGCACGTAAACCCCTTCCGGGTCGCCGTCCCAGACGTCTGCCCCCCGGTTGCCGATGTCGGCAAAGGTCTCTCCTCCGACCTCAACCGTGACGGTGCCAGTCGCAGGCACGATGCAGGTTTCATAGCCCCGCAAGCGATAGTCAAAACTCTCGCCCGCTTTCAGTTTTACGATATTGAAGTACGTGAGGGGGACATGCGCATCCCCCACGTCCACAATGGCTTTGTTCTGGTTGTCAAAGGGGGGGATATGCATGGTGGTGTCGTCCTTTCAGGCCAGCGCGCTGGGGGCGGTCGGCCCGGGGTGGTCGTTCATGAAGGTGTCAAGCTCGGTCCGGGTTGGCATCGCGGGGGCGCAGCCAACGCGCGCCACGACCATCGCGGCAGCGGCCGAGCCCTGCAGCACAGCGTCCGAGACAGACAACCCATCGGCCAGGCCAGAGACGAATCCGCCCATGAAGCTATCGCCTGCGCCCGTCGGTTTCAGGGCATCCGTCCGGTAGATCCCGGTGCGCACTTCTGCATCGGCGGTGATCGTGACGGCGCCCTCTTCGCCCATTTTATAGACCGCAATCGTTGCACCGTTGGCAATCAAATCGCGCGCTTTTTCAAGGCCTTGATCATAGTCGCCCGCCATAAACCCGAACTCCACATCGTTGCCGACGATGACGTCACACAACCCGCCCGCGCGCGAATAGACGTCGGCCGCAACCTCGGCAGAGGGCCAGGAGTAGGGGCGATAATCCACGTCGAAGATCAACGGCAATCCTGCGGCTTTGGCCAGCTCGAAGGCCCGAAACGCCGCGCTGCGTGACGGCTCCGCCGCGAAGACCGTGCCGGTGGTGATCAAGGCGTCGAACGCTGAATAGTCCACGGCCTCGACGTCCGCGATAGTCATCTCGAAATCGGCGGCGCCGTTGCGGTAGATGACCGATTGGTGGTCTTCGATCCGGGTCTCAACAACGGCGAGCGAGTTCCGCGCCTCGCCGCCCTCGGCGTGAACATGGGTCCGGTCGATGCCATAGTGGTCGAGCTGGTTACAACAAAACCGCCCAATCGCATCGTCGGCGACTCGGGTCACCAACGCCGCCTGCCC
This sequence comes from Gymnodinialimonas sp., assembly GCF_059726805.1. Lineage (NCBI taxonomy): Bacteria > Pseudomonadati > Pseudomonadota > Alphaproteobacteria > Rhodobacterales > Paracoccaceae > Gymnodinialimonas > Gymnodinialimonas sp. The sequence continues at coordinate 3,328,175 of NZ_AP041059.1, read as the reverse complement.
CCCCAGCTTGGTGATCGCAACGCCGATATTGGCGGACGACCCGCCGAGGCAGGTGAAAAACTGCGCCGCGTCCTCGGTTTTCGTGCCCGGCGGATCGGGATACATGTCCATCCCGGCGCGCCCGATGATCAGGAAGTTCTTGCCGCTGAAGTGCATCACACGCCCTGCCGCTGCTTGACCCGGTCCGCTTCCCACTCCGCATGTTTTTCGCGGACATTCGCGTTGTCCGACACCTCTGCCGTGCCGACCTCCCACCAGGTATGTCCCTCGGTCGTCCATCCCTCATAGGGGTCGACTTTCATCACGATCACCGAGGTTTTGGCCGCGGCCTTGGCGCGCTTGAATGCGTCGGCGAGATCGGTGGCGTTAGAAACTGTTTCCACCGCCGCGCCCATGGCGCGGGCATGGGCCTCAAAATCTACGGTGAACGGCTCGGGCACCGTGGGGCAATCGGCGATCAGGTTGTTGAAACTCTCGTTTCCGGTGTTGTTTTGCAGCTTGTTGATGACCGCGAAACCGCCGTTGTCCAGGACCAGAACGATCAGTTTCTTCTGCGTCAGCACGCTTGAATAGATATCGGAATTCATCAAGAGGTAACTGCCGTCTCCCACAAAAACGATGGTATCCTCTGTGGGCTCACGTTCGGATTGTGCAATCCGCGCGCCCCATCCCCCGGCGATCTCATAGCCCATGCAGGAGAAGCCGAACTCCACGTCCACGGTGCCCACGTCCAACGTCCGCCAGTTGGCCGTCACCTCGGCGGGAAGGCCACCGGCGGCGGTCACAATCCGGTCGCGTTTGCCACACAAGGCGTTCACGACGCCAATTGCCTGAGCGTAGGAATTTGGCCGATTCCCGACGGCCACGTTACCGGCGACATAGGCGTCCCACTTGGAGCGCTCTTCTTGCGCCTTTGCTGTCCAGACTGCGGGCGCTTTGTACCCTTCCATTGCCTCTGAAAGCGCCGGGAGGCTCAGTTTCGCGCAACCGACGACGGGCATTGAATGGTGCTTGGCCGCGTCGTGGCGGCCCACGTTCATCCCGATGATCCGCGCGTCTTTGGCGAAAGCAGTCCAAGACCCGGTAGTGAAATCCTGCAGACGTGTTCCCACTGCTAGAATGACGTCAGCTTCCGCGGCAATGGTGTTGGCCGAGTCCGACCCCGTGACCCCGAGTGGCCCGATGTTGAGCGCCTCATCGGCCAGCATGTTCGCGCGCCCGGCGATGGTTTCGACGACAGGTATATTGTGTGCCTGCGCGAGTTGGGTCAGCTCCGCCACGGCGCCCGCGTACTGTACGCCACCGCCCGCAATGATTATCGGGCGCTTCGCCGACGACAAAAGAGCCGCGGCCTCGGTGATTTCGGCGAGGTCCGGCGCCTGCCGCCTGATGCGATGGACACGGCGGGTAAAGAAGCTTTCGGGGTAATCGTAGGCCCACCCTTGCACGTCCTGCGGCAACCCAAGGAAGGTAGGACCGCAGTCGGCGGGGTCCAGCATGGTAGCCAAGGCGGCGGGTAAAGACTGAATGATTTGAGCGGGATGCGTGATCCGATCCCAATAGCGCGTGACCGATTTGAACGCATCGTTAACGCCCAGGGTCGGGTTTCCGAAATGCTCCAGCTGTTGCAGAACCGGGTCGGGCAGGCGGGTTAGAAAGGTGTCGCCGCAGAGCATCAACATCGGTAACCGGTTGGCATGGGCGAGGGCCGAAGCGGTCAGCAGGTTCGCCGTGCCTGGCCCGGCAGAGGCGGTGCAAAACATGAAGCGGCGGCGCAGGTGATACTTGGCATAGGCCGCGGCGGCGAACCCCATGCTTTGCTCATTTTGTCCGCGATAAAGTGGCAAATCATCCTGCACTGGATAGAGTGCCTCGCCCAGGCACGGCACGTTCCCGTGCCCGAAAATCCCGAAACCCCCGCCGCAAATGCGCGTCTCGATGCCGTCAATCTCGATGAACTGGTTCATCAGGTAGCGCACAATGGCCTGGGCCACGGTCAGCCGGAGGGTGGCATTCGGTTCGGTCATGGTCATTCCCCGGTGCGGCGCAGATCTGGCGCCGCTCAGATTGGATATTGCGAAGCAGTCGCCCTCAGGATACGTGTTTTGCAACCGGTTGCAACATGATTGAGCAAGGGAGGGTTTGCCATGACAGAGATCGGCATTGGTCTGGTCGGCGGCGGCTATATGGGCAAGGCCCACGCGGTCGCCATGGCGGCCGTCGGCGCGGTGTTCGACACCGCCCTGCGCCCTCGGCTTGAGATGGTGGCGGCGTCCAGCGACGCCTCGGCAGAACGCTATCGCGCCGCCTACGGATTCGCGCGAGCCACCGGCGATTGGCGCGCTTTGGTCGCGGACCCGAGGGTGGAGGCTGTGGTGATCGCTTCACCACAAACGACCCACCGCGCCATTGCGGAAGCCGCATTTTCTGCCGGAAAGCCAGTGTTTTGCGAGAAACCCCTTGGGGCGTCTCTGGAAGACGCGCAGGCAATGGTTGCGGCGGCCGAGGCCTCGGGCCTGGCCAATATGATCGGGTTTAATTACGTGCGCACGCCGGCGACTCAGTTCGTTCGACAGCTGCTGGCGGAAGGCGCGATTGGCGATGTGACGTGGTTCCGCGGCGAGCACACAGAAGACTTTCTGGCCGACCCGGATGAACCTGCCAATTGGCGGACGACGGGTCGGGCGAATGGCTGCATGGGCGATCTCGCGCCGCATATGATCAACTGCGCGTTGGCTTTGATGGGCCCCATGGCAGAGATTTCAGCGTCGATCGAGACGGTTCATAAAACCCGCGGCGGCGTGGCCGTGGACAACGATGACCACGCCCAAATGATGGTGCGCTTCGCGAATGGCGCCTTGGGACACCTCTATTTCAGCCGCACGGCGACCGGGCGGAAAATGGGCTATGCCTATGAAATACATGGCACAAAAGGCGCGATCCGGTTCGATCAAGAGGATCAGAACGCCGTCCACCTCTACCGCGCTGAAGGGCCGGAGGCCACACGTGGGTTTACCAGGATTCTGACTGGGCCCGAGCATCCGGATTACCTGCCGTTCTGCCAGGGACCGGGTCACGGCACGGGTTACCAGGACCAGATCATCATCGAGGCGCGCGACTTTCTGCGCGCCATTGAAAACGGAAAGCCCGTCTGGCCGACGTTCCGTGAGGGGCTTGAGGTAAGCTGCATCATCGATACCGCCTTCACTGCCGCCGACACCGGCGGCTGGACTTCTATCCCTCTGGATTGAAAGGGAATTTCATGACAATTCGTATCGGCAACGCGCCCTGCTCCTGGGGAGTGGAATTCGCGGACGATCCGCGAAATCCGACGTGGCAATCGGTTTTGGCCGACTGCGCGGCTGCGGGTTATAAGGGCATCGAGCTTGGACCCGTGGGTTTCATGCCAGAAGATCCAGCGCTTCTGGGTGATGCGTTAAGCGCCCATGATCTGGAGCTGATCGGCGGTGTCGTGTTTCGCCCATTCCATGACCGGGACGCGTGGGATGACGTCATGGATGGGGCGGTGCGGACGTGCAAAGCGCTGACATCGCATGGGGCGCAACATCTTGTTTTAATTGACTCTATTTCCCCTCGTCGGGCGCCTACGGCGGGACGCGCTGCCGCAGCGGAGCAAATGGGTCAAGCGGAGTGGTCCGCCTACCGCGACCGGATCGCGGCCATCGCAAAGATGGGCGCAGAGGAATATGGCCTGACCGTCGGGATTCACGCCCATGCGGCGGGGTTCATGGACTTTGAGCCTGAGTTAGAACGTCTTCTAGAGGAAGTGTCTGAAGATATTCTTAAAATCTGCTTCGACACGGGCCATCATTCCTATGCTGGCTTCGACCCCGTAGCCTTCATGAAGCGGCACATGGATCGCATTTCCTACATGCATTTCAAAGACATCGACCCGGTCGTTAAAGCTGATGTGATCGAGAAATCCACAGACTTCTACACAGCCTGCGGGCAAGGGATTTTCTGTAACCTGGGGCAGGGCAACGTTGATTTCACCGCCGTGCGGCAGGTCCTTTTGGACGCCGGATTTGAAGGCTGGTGCACGGTGGAGCAGGATTGTGATCCGCTTTTGGATGTTCGCCCGCTCGACGACGCGAGAGCGAACCGTGAATACCTTGAATCTATTGGCTTTAATTGAAGGCGTGACGCGATGACGAAGCTGAAATGGGGCATGATTGGGGGCGGCGAGGGCTCTCAGATCGGGCCGGCGCACCGGTTGGGGGCGCAGGCGGATGGGAACTTCGTGCTGGCGGCTGGGGCCTTGGATCACGATGCGGAGCGGGGCCGTAAGTATGCGGAATCGTTGGGTGTTTCGCCGGATCGCGCCTATGGCGACTGGCGCGAGATGCTGGCGGCGGAAAGCGCGCGGGAGGACCGCGTGGATCTGGTGACGGTGGCGACGCCGAATTCCACGCACTTTGAGATCACCAAAGCCTTCCTTGAGGCGGGCTTCCATGTGCTCTGCGAAAAGCCCATGACGATGACCGTAGAGCAGGGGGAAGAGATCGTCCAAGTCGCGGAAAAGGCAGGGAAAATCTGCGCCGTTAACTATTGCTACTCGGCCTATCCGATGGTGCGAGAGATGCGCCATATGGTGGCGGCGGGTGACATTGGGAAGGTGCGGTTGGTGGTCACGAACTTCTCTCATGGGCACCACGGGGACGCGGCTGATGCGGATAATCCGCGGGTCCGCTGGCGCTATGACCCTGAAATGGCTGGGGTTTCCGGGCAGTTCGCGGATTGCGGGATCCACGCGCTGCATATGGCGAGTTTCATTGCGGGCGACGAGGTGCGGGAACTCTCCGCTGACTTCGCCAGCGCTATCGACAGCCGCGTGCTTGAAGACGACGCCATGGTTAATTTCCGCATGGAAAACGGCACCGTGGGGCGGCTTTGGACGTCCTCTGTGGCGATCGGCCGTCAGCACGGGTTTGACATCCAAGTGTTTGGAGAGACTGGCGGATTCCGCTGGGCGAGCGAGCAGCCGAACCAGGTTTTCTACACGCCCGTGGGCGGGCGCACGCAGATCATGGAGAAGGGCGAAGCGGGCCTTTCCGATGAGGCCACGCGCCTGTCGCGGGTCGCGATTGCACACCCTGAGGGCTTCCCGCTGGCGGTTGCCAATATCTACGTGGATCTGGCCGCTGCGATCCGGGGCGGGTCCTCGGACAACCTGCCGAAAGCGGCGGATGGGGTGCGGTCGATGGCGGCGGTTTATGCGGCTGTCGCCTCGGCGAAAGAGCGCGGAAAATGGGTCGACGCGCGGCCCCCAATGTTCCGATAGGGGCTGTACACAACCCGTACACTGGGGTGTACACAACCTGTACATACGCAATGTGCGCACAGAACGCAGGCGAAGCCGTTCGTTCTGTGCGTTTACTCGGGCAGCGCGCGCAGCGTGCCCCGCTCGATCACCCGGCACGGGAAAAGCCGCGTCTCGGGGTGGCGGGCCGGGTCTTCGACCGTGCCAATCACCAGGTCGATGGAGGCGCCGATGATCTCGGCGACGGGCTGGCGGATTGTGGTCAGGTTGATGTTCTGCCACGCCGACATCTGCATGTCGTTCAGCCCGATGATCCCGATGTCGCCCGGCACCGACAGCCCGGCCTCTTGCACGGCGGATAGGGCGCCGACGGACAGGACGTCATCGCCGCAGAAATACGCCTCTGCTGGGTCCTCCATCAGGCGTTTGGTCATCTCGACCCGGCCTGCATCGAAGGAATAGGCGGAGGCGTAGCTGACGGAGACCTCGACCTCGGGGTGTTCGTGCAACGCGCCGAGGAAGCCAAGGGCGCGGTCCTGGGTGGAGGTGGCGTTTTCCGGCCCGCCCAGGAAGGCGACGCGCTTGTAACCCCTTGATATCAGGGCCTCTCCGGCCATTCGGCCACAGGCGACGTTGTCGATGCCCACGACGTGGACCTGCGGGGCGGTGGTGTAGCGGCCAAAGGAATGGACGACGGGAATGCCCGCCGCGCGGTAGGCCTCGGCGAAGCTGGGGGGCAGGGTGGAGGAGGCGACAATGGCGCCATCGACGGAGTATTGGCGCATCATCCGGACCGAGCCGATCGGATCTGTTTCGTCGCTGAGGTTGACCAGAAGGGGGCGCAGGCCGCGGTCCTGAAGGCCGCGGGTGAAACGGTCAAACACCTCTAGAAACAAGGGGTTATGGAAGTTGTTGGAGACGAGGCCGATCAGTTTCGTGCGCCCGGTCGTCAGGGACGAGGCCAGCGCGTTGGGCGAATAGCCCAGGTCGTCGGCGGCCCGTTCCACCTTGGCGCGGGTCTTCGGCGAGACAGAGGCGCCTTCGGTAAATGTCCGCGATACCGCAGAGGTCGAGACGCCCGCGCGCGTCGCCACATCCTTCAGGGTAACTGCCATTTCAACCGTCTTTCCTTGCTGCCCGGGTGATACATCGCTTGTAAGCCAAGGGCCATCCTGAGGTCCCGTTGCAATTTTTGCAACCGGTTGCAAAAGAGTCGAATCGCGGCTACGGTTTTGGCCAAGGCGAGCGTGGTTTCGTGCCATACGACTCGCCCAAGACCTTTTGGGAGGAAACTATGAACGCATTTTTCAAAACATTGGCCGTCTCCGCCGTCGCTCTGATGGGCGCCACGGCGGTGAACGCCGACGGCCACATCGGTGGCGAGCGCTATGTGCTGGTCAGCCACGCGCCCGACAGTGACAGCTGGTGGAACACGATCCGCAACGCTCTGGCGCTGGCCGGTGAGCAGATGGATGTGGAAGTCGAGTATCGCAACCCGCCCACCGGTGACATCGCCGACATGGCGCGTCTGATCGAGCAGGCGGCGGCCTCCGGCCCCAACGGCATCATCACCACGCTGGCCGACCCTGCCGTTCTGTCCGACAGCATCCAGGCTGCCGTGGACGCAGGCATCGACGTGATCATCATGAACTCCGGCACGCCCGAGCAGGCCCGCGAAGTGGGCGCTTTGATGTACGTGGGTCAGCCCGAGTATGATGCGGGCTTCGCCGCCGGTCAGCGCGCGGCAGGCGACGGTGTGACCAGCTTCCTCTGCGTGAACCACGTGATCTCCAACCCCGTCGTGGCCGAGCGGTGCTCGGGCTTTGCCGACGGTCTGGGTGTGGATCTGGGCGACAGCATGATCGACGCGGGCCAGGACCCGGCCGAGATCCAGAACCGGGTGATCGCCTATCTGACGGCCAACCCCGAGACCGACGGCATCCTGACCCTCGGCCCGACCTCGGCTGACCCGACGATCCTGGCGCTGGAAGAGATGGGCCTTGCGGGCGACATCTACTTCGGCACGTTTGACTTGGGCGAGAACATCGTGGCGGGCATCCGCGACGGCGTGATCGAGTGGGGCATCGACCAGCAGCCCTTCCTGCAGGCCTACCTGCCGGTTGTCGTGCTGACCAACTATCACCGGTACGGCGTGCTGCCGGGCAACAACATCAACTCCGGCCCCGGTTTCATCACCGCAGACGGCCTGGAGCTGGTGGAAGCGCTGGCCGGTGAATTCCGCTGAACGCTTGATCCTATAGCGATCTTTAGGGGCAGGCGGCGGCAACGTTGCCTGCCCTTTTTCCATCCAAAGACACGCAATCAAACACGACATGACCGGGGAGACGGGGCAATGAGTGACACGGAACCAGTCGCGGCGGGCGGGCCCGACACGCCGAATGGGCCGGCCGGTGGGCCGGACGAACGCATCAAAAGCCAGGGGGGCCTGCGGAAATGGCTGATCCGGCCCGAGCTGGGCGGGATCGTCGGCGTCATCGTGGTGTTCGTCTTCTTTGGCCTGTTGGCGGGCGACAGCGGCATGTTCAACGCGCAAGGCATCCTGAACTGGAGCCAGGTCTCGGCGCAGTTCATGATCATCGCTGTGGGCGCCTGCATGTTGATGGTCGCCGGAGAGTTCGACCTGTCCGTCGGCTCGATGATCGGCTTTGCGGGCATCTCGATTGCCATGTTCGGCGTGGTCTGGGGCCTGCCAATGTGGATGGCGATCCTGATCACCTTCGCGATCTGCATCGGCATCGGCGCGATCAACGGGTTGATCGTGGTGCGCACCGGCCTGCCGTCGTTCATCGTGACGCTGGCCTTCCTGTTCATCCTGCGGGGCTTCACGATCTTCATCCCGCAAACGGTCGAGAGCCGGACGATTATTGGCGGCATCGAGGATGCAGCCCAGGGCGATTGGCTGGCGTCGATTTTCTACGTCGACATCATGCAGTGGCTGTTTGTCTGGCTGGCTGACATCGGCCTCGTCGACACCTTCCAACGCGGGACCCGTGCCGGAGAGCCCGTGGTGACCGGCATCCCGATGCTGATCGTCTGGGCCATCGTTCTGGTGATCATCGGCCACACGATCCTGACCCGCACGCGCTTTGGCAACTGGATCTTTGCCGCCGGCGGCGACGCCCAGGCCGCACGCTATGTGGGTGTGCCCGTGGACCGGGTGAAGATCATGATGTTCATGACGACGGCGTTCTGCTCCACCGTTTTTGCCTGCTGCCAGGTGTTCGAGTTCGGCACCGCCGCCGCCGACCGGGGCATCCTGAAGGAGTTTGAGGCGATCATCGCGGTGGTCATCGGCGGCGCGTTGTTGACGGGGGGATATGGTTCCGTCGTGGGCGCGGCGCTGGGGGCGGTGATCTTCGGGGTCGTGCAGCAGGGCCTTTTCTTCGCCGGGGTCGAGAACTCTCTGTTCCGCGTGTTTCTCGGCATGATCCTTCTCTTCGCGGTGATCCTGAACACCTACGTCCGCCGCATCATCACGGGAGAGCGCTGATGTCTACCTTCCACCACGACGCCGAGATGGGCGCAGAGCCCATCGTTCAGATGGTCGATATCAAGAAGCACTTCGGCCCGGTGATTGCGCTCAACGGCGTGTCCTTCGACGTGAAGGCGGGCGAGTGCCACTGCCTTCTGGGCGACAACGGCGCGGGCAAATCGACCTTCATCAAGACCATGTCGGGCGTCCACAAGCCCACCGACGGGACGATCCTGTTCGAGGGGAAGGAGATGAACTTCGCCTCCCCCCGCGACAGCATGGAGGCGGGGATTGCCACGGTGTATCAAGACCTTGCGATGATCCCGCTGATGTCCGTCACCCGCAACTTCTGGATGGGGCGCGAGCCCGTGAAGCGCTTCGGGATGATCGATTTCGAGAAGGCCAATTCCACCACCATGGCCGAGATGAAGAAGATGGGGATCAACCTGCGCTCCCCCGATCAGGCGGTCGGCACGCTTTCGGGCGGGGAACGCCAGACCGTCGCCATTGCGCGTGCGGTCTATTTCGGGGCCAAGGTGCTGATCCTGGACGAGCCGACCTCGGCGCTCGGCGTGCGCCAGACCTCCAACGTGCTGGCCACGGTCGACCGGGTCCGCAAGGCGGGCATCGGGGTGGTGTTCATCACTCACAACGTGCGCCACGCGCTGGCCGTGGGGGACCGGTTCACGGTGCTGAACCGGGGCAAGACGCTCGGCACCGCGGCACGCGGAGAGATCACGCCGGAAGAGCTGCAAGACCTCATGGCCGGTGGCCAGGAGATGGCGCAGCTGGAGGGCTCGCTCGGCGGCACCGTATGAGCGCTGCGGGCTATTACGACGAGGACAGCGGCACGCTGGAGGAGTTGGCGGAGATCTGCGGGCGCGCCTTGGCGCCCGCCGAGGTGCCCAACGCCACCGCGCCCGAAGGCAATGTCCCGATCTACGACATGCCCGCCCTGGCGGACATGTTGGACGACCCGCGCCATCGCAATGCACTGATGGCCGAGTGGGCCTGGGTGTTGGGCCAGGCCTCCGGCGCCATTGTCCTGCGTCAGGCGCAGGCCGACCACGACGCCATCGACCGCGCGACGGAGATCTTCAATCAGATCATCGCCGCAGAGGCCGACACCGGCACCAAGGCGGATCACTTCGCCACGGCGGGCGCCAATTCGCGGATCTGGAACGTGTTGGAAAAGCACTGCCTGATCGATCCCGAAAACTACGCCCGCTACTATGGCGCGCCCGGGATCGAGGCCGCGTCCGAGGCCTGGCTGGGCCCCGCCTTCCAGATGACCGCGCAGGTCAACGTGGTCCGCCCCGGCGGGCAGGCGCAGACCGCCCACCGTGACTACCATCTGGGCTTCGAGACCGCAGCGGGGGCGGCGGCGTTCCCCGCCCATGTCCATCACCTCAGCCAGGCGATGACCCTGCAGGGCGGCATCGCCCATTGCGATATGCCGGTGGAAAGCGGGCCGACGAAGCTTTTGCCATTCTCACAGCTTTTCGGGGCCGGCTACATGGCCTACCGCAGGCCCGAGGTGGCCGCGTTTTTCGAGGCGCATTACGTGCAGGTGCCGCTGCACAAAGGCGACGCGCTGTTCTTCAACCCGGCGCTGTTCCACGGCGCGGGGGCCAATACCTCGGGCGATATTCACCGGATGGCGAACCTGTTGCAGGTCTCCTCCGCCTTCGGGCGCGCGATGGAAACCGTGGACCGGCGCGCCATGTGCAAGGCGCTGTTCCCGGTCCTGCGCGGGCGCGGGCCCGACGCGCGCACCACGGCGGCGATTGCCTGCACGGCAGAGGGTTATGCGTTTCCGACCAGCCTGGACACAGACCCGCCCGTGGGCGGTCTGGCGCCCGAAACCATGGCGCAGCTGTTCCACCGCGCGCTGCAAGAGGGTATGACGGCGGAGGATTTCAACGCCGCGCTCGATGCGCAGGCGGCGCGTCAAAGGGGCAAATCATGAGCGATCTGTTGCGCAAACCCACCGGCACCAGCGGCCAGGTCCATGCGATCACGCCCAAATCCGCGGGCTGGCGCTATGTGGGCTTCGACCTCTGGCACCTCGCCCCCGGGGGCGTGGCCGAGGGCGGCGTCGATGGCCGCGAGGTCATCCTGGTGGTGGTGGAGGGGCGCGTGGCGGCCTCGGGCGGCGGTGTGGATTTCGGAGAGATCGGCGACCGGATGTCCGTGTTCGAGAAGACGCCCCCGGCCTGCGTTTACGTGCCCGGCGGCGCCCCCTGGCGCGTGGAGGCGGTGACGGATTGCACCGTCGCCGTCTGCTCTGCCCCCGGAGATGGCGCGCGCCCGGCGCAGGTGCTGGGGCCCGAGGGGATCGCGATGGAGGACCGGGGCGAAGGCACCAACCTGCGCCACATCCACAACATCGCCATGGAGGGCCGCGACGTGGCCGACAGCCTGCTGGTGACAGAGGTTTTCACCCCCGCAGGCCATTGGTCCAGCTACCCGCCGCACCGCCATGACGAGGATGATTTCCCAAGGATCACCCACCTCGAAGAGACGTATTATCATAGGCTTAACCCGGCTTCCGGGTTCGGCATCCAGCGGGTATTCACCGAGGACGGGTCCCTGGACGAGACGATGGCGGTGGGCGACGGAGACGTAGTGCTGGTGCCGCGCGGGCACCATCCCTGCGGCGCGCCCTACGGGGTGGAGATGTATTACCTCAACGTCATGGCAGGCCCGCTGCGCAAATGGCGCTTCGCGGCCCATCCTGATTTCCAACATCTGATGTAGGCGCCCAGAGCCTTGCAAGGCTCTGGCAAATTCCTTGCAAGGAATTTGGGCGACCGTGCTAGGATGCCCCCATGGTGCAAATTGCTCAACCGACAGTCGCGCTGCCCGTCCGCTCTGTGCAGGAGGCACAGGCGTATTACCGCGATACCTTGGGGTTCGAGGTGAAGTGGCACCACGAGGGCGGGCGCATTGGCGGCGTGGCCCACGGTGAGGCGGCTATTTTCCTGCGGGAGGTGGATGGGGATATTCAGTCCAACGTGCTGTGGATCTTCTGCAGGGATGTGGACGCCGTTCATGGCGATTTGGCCGAACGCGGTGCCGAGATCACCGGGCCCCTGGCGGACACGCCCTGGGGTTTGCGCCAGTTCACGGTGACCGATCTGGCGGGCCACCAGTTGCATTTCTTCTGCGATTTGTAGGCGCTTGGGGCTGTCCGACCCTTCGGGGAGAGTTTTTCTGGCAAGATGAAGCGGGGCGGTTCAAGTCACGGTGTTTTTGCGGCCATGAGGGCCTCGCGCAGGGTTGCGCGGTCTCCGATGTGGTTGGCGAGGATCAGGATCAGGCGTGCGTTCAGCGCATCGGATTGTTCCTTGCTGAGGCCCGCATGGGCGGCAAGAAGCTCATCATAAAAACCGTCCGGGTCGGGGATGTTGGGCTCGGAATTCAGGGTCATGGCTGGCCTGTGGCAGTGTTGAGGGCGTCGAGGATCTGGGCGGGCGTGGCTTTGTCCCACCGCGCGGCGACGTGTTGGTCGGGCCGGATCAGGTAGAGCGCGCTTGCCGCGTCACCAAGGTAGCGCGCGCGCAGCGCGGGCGAGGGATCGGACAGGGTCACGGCGTTGACGGGCAGCGCGTGGAGCACCTCGGACGCCTCGGTGTTGAGGGCCAAAACGGTGAACTGGCCCGGCAGATGATCGAGCAGAAAGCCGTCGCCCACCGGCGCGTCGGGGCAGGGGGACCCGGGGCGCGTGCGCGCGGGGCCATCTGGCAAACCGTCTTCGGTGTTGAGCGGCAGGCCGTCGTAGGTGCAGGGCACCGACAGGCGGCCCGAGTTGACCAGGGGCCGCGCGAAGGCCTGGTCCTTGGCCAGGGTAAGAACCGCGTTTCGGAAGATCTTGGAGATGTCCGATTTCGGCGTCAGGAAATCCGTGGCGCGGGTGGAGTTGAGGATGTTCTCATCGGCGCCATGGGCGCGCTCGTCGTGGTAGGTTTCCAGCAGGCTATCGGGCGCGTGGCCTTTGAGGACGAGATCCAGTTTCCAGGCCAGGTTATCGGCATCCTGCATGCCGGAGTTCGCGCCGCGCGCCCCGAAGGGCGAGACCTGATGCGCCGCGTCGCCCGCAAAGATCACCCGGTCGTGGCGGAAACGCGTCATCCGGCGGCATTGGAAGGTGTAGATCGAGGTCCAGACCAGCTCATACTCCGTGCCTTCGGGCAGGAATTCATCGATGCGGTTCCGGATTTTACCTTCCGACAGCTCGGCGGCCCGGTCGATGTCCCACCCCAGCTGGAAGTCGATGCGCCAGACGTCATCGGGCTGCTTGTGAAGCAGCGCCGATTGTGGCGCGTTTGACAGCGGCGGCTCGAACCAGAACCACCGCTCGGTCGGGAAGGGGGCGGTCATTTTAACGTCTGCGATCAGGAAGTTATCCTCGAACACGCGGCCATCGAAGCTGAGGCCCATCATGTCGCGCGTGGGCGAGCGCGCGCCGTCGCAGGCCACGACGTAATCCGCCGTCATCTGGTAGGGACCGTCCGGCGTATCCACGGTGAGCGTGACCTTCTCGGCGTCCTGTTCCAGCGCCGTGACAACGTTGCGGCCCCGGATTTCGATCGGCTTGCCCGTCGCCTCCAGGGTGCGAAGCTGGTCGACGAGGAACTTCTCGAAGTAGGGCTGTTGCAGGTTGATGAAAGCGGGGTTGCGGTGGCCATCTTCTGGTAGAAGATTGAAGTTGAAGACCTCATCGTCGCCGTGAAACACCCGGCCCACGTTCCACACCACGCCCTTGTCGCGCATGGGCGCGCCCGCGCCGAGGCGGTCGGCGATCTCCAGGGTGCGTTTGGCAAAGCAGATCGCGCGGGAGCCCTGGCCGATACCGTCGTGGTCATCCAGGATCAGGGCGGGCGTGCCTTTCTGGGCGAGGTCAATGCCAGTCGCCACACCGATGGGACCGCCCCCGATGATGATGACGGGATGATGCGCGACGCGGTCCTGGTCGGGGACCGGCGCATAGGGGTAGAGCTCGTGGGCAAGGGCGTAGGTGGCGCCGACCATGGTTAGACCTCCCAAAAACGTTGTGCGGACGGGGCGCGGTCGAAGACCGGGAAGAATTCGTCGAGTTGGGGCGGCGCCACATCGGTGCCCGACAGCATCCCGTGGGCCTGGCCCCGGTGGTGGATCTGGTGCTGGAACAGGTGCAGGAGGATCGACTCGGTGGGCTCTGTGGCGGGCCCGCCTGTCCAATCGACGGTGGTCATGGCCGTGGGCAAAATACCGGCGTCGCAAAAGGCGATGAGGCGGGCGTCGGCCGCGGCCTGCAGCGATTTGAGCTCTGTCGCCGTGGCGGGTTCGGCCTCTTCCGAAAAAATCGCGCGACCGCGTCCGCCGAGGGTCAGGGCATCGAGGTAGAACAGGTCCACGAGGTAGATATGACCGAGCGTCAGGCGCAGGGAGGGGAAGAAGCCGGTTCGCGGCGCGTTGAACTCGGCATCCGACAGGGTGGCGGTCGCCGAGAGGAGCGCGTCGTTGGCATAGGCGTTGTTGCGGGCCATGCGGGAGAAAAGGGAAAGGGTCATGGGGGCCTTTGGCGGTTGTTTTGGGGCTTCGGGGGGCGCTCCTGCGGGCAGACGGTCCTGCCGCTCCTCCAGGCGGACGCTCCTGCCGGAGCGCCGCCCGTCCTCGCAGCTTAGAGGGATTAGCCTTGGAGTTCTTCCCACATTTCGATGTCGCGCTTGTCAGTCCAGATGCGGGGGTGGGCGATGCCGCGCGCTTCGTCATAGGCGCGGGCGACGTTGAAGGGCAGGCAGTGTTCATAGATCGCGTAGTCGGAAAATTTCGGGTCGCAGGCCGCGCGGACGGCGTCCCAGGCGTCTTTCAGGGTGCCGTTTTTGGCCGCAACGCGGGCGGCGGGGGCATAGGTGGAATTCACGAAATCGCGGGTGGAGGCGATGGCGCGGGCGACGGGGCCCTCGCCGATCAGGGCCGCGCCCCGGCCCGGTGCGATCGCGTCGGGCTGAAACGCGGCGATGTTGTCGAGCGTGCTGCCCCAGTCGGCGAAGTGGCCGTCGCCGCAGTAGCAGGCGGAGTGGTCTTCGACGATATCACCGGTAAAAAGCACGTTGGCGTCGGGCACATGGATGACGGCGTCGCCCGCCGTATGGGCACGGCCGATGTGAGAGATATCGACGCGGCGCGAGCCAAGGTAGACGGTCATCGCGTCGGAAAAGGTGGTGGTGGGGTAGGTCAGGCCGGGGATGCTTTCATGCCCCTCAAAAAGGCGCGGGAAGCGTTGAAATTCGCTGTCCCAATCCTCTTGCCCCCGCTCCATCACCATGCCGCGGGCGGTGTCGGACATGATGATTTGATCCGCGTTGTAGGCCGAGGCGCCAAGGACGCGGACGGCGTGATAATGGGTCAGCACGAGGTGGGAGATCGGCTTGTCGGTCACGGTGCGCACGCAGTCGATGACCTTTTGCGCAAGACGCGGCGTGGCCTGAGCCTCCACGATCATCACGGAATCGTCGCCGATGATGACGCCGGAATTTGGGTCGCCTTCCGCGGTGAAGGCATAGAGGCCTTCGCCGATCTCGTCGAAGGTGATGGTTTTCTCGGTCATGTCGCCTTGGGAGGCAAAAGCTTTGGCCATGGGGCAGGTATCCTACGGTGGGGGCCGTGGCTGATTTCGGGAGCCTCCGGCAGTGATATTTGAAGAACGGGGAAAGGGTCAGGTTGCGAAAGGGTCTTTGGCGGCGGGCAGGATTGTGCCGACGCAGGGGCCGAAGCCGATTTGGTAGCCGTTGCCTTTTGAGGCGCCGTGGAGGGCCAGGGTGTCGCCGTCTTCGATGAAGGTGCGGGGGCCGGAGGTGGTTTCAATCGGTTCCTTGCCGCCCCAGGAAAGCTCCAGGAGCGAGCCGCGGTTTTCCTTTTCAGGGCCTGAGATCGTGCCGGAGCCCAGAAGGTCACCGGCGCGCATGGGTGAGCCCGCGGTGGCGTGGTGGGCCAGTTGCTGGGCGGCGGAATAATAGAGCTCGTTGGCGTTGGTGTGGGCGATCTCTTCGCCGTTCAGGGTCACGGACAGGGCGATGTCGTGGTTCATCGGCGTGGTGTCCGTGAGGTGGGGCAGGAGGGCGCGTTCGCGCGGCGGCGTGGCGGTGCGGAAAGGGGCCAGCGCCTCGGCTGGAACGATCCAGGGGCTGATGGTCGTGGCGGTGGCCTTGGCTTGGAACGGTCCAAGGGGCTGGTATTCCCAGGCCTGGATGTCCCGCGCGGACCAATCGTTCAGCAGCACATAGCCGAAGATATTGGCGTTGGCCTGATCGACGGTGAGCGGACCATCCGAGGGCGTGCCGACCACGGCGCCCAATTCCAGCTCGATGTCGAAGCGTTTGGACGGCGCGAAGATCGGCGCGTCGGCATCGGGGGCTTTCAGCTGGCCCCAGGGGCGGCGGATGTCGGTGCCGGATACCACGACGGATGAGGCGCGGCCATTGTAGCCGATGGGCATGTGCAGCCAGTTGGGCGGCAGGGCGTTTTCGGCGCCGCGAAACATGGTGCCGACGTTGGTGGCGTGGTGGCGGCCGGCGTAGAAGTCGGTGTATTCCGCGACGCGGAACGGCATGTGCAGCGTCGCCTCGGCCATCGGGACGGAGTAGGTGGTGATCGCATCCTGGGCGTCGTCCGAGGCGTCTGCGGCCAGCATGGCGGTCAGGGCGGCGCGGTAGCTGGACCAGGCTTTGGGGCCCAACTCCATGAAATCGTTCCAGAACGGGGCGTCGAGGACCTCTGCCTCGGGATCGGCGCGCAGGATACCCGCGGCCTCCAGCCCCGTGGCGTCCACGATGCGGTCGCCGATCGCCACGCCACAGCGCAGGTCGCCGTCATCCACGGAAAAGACGCCGTAGGGCAGGTTGTTCAGGGGGAAGTCGGTGGTGGCTGAATTGGCGGAGGTGAGCCAGCTTTGGATCAGGTCGGACATGAAGGGCTTTCGTGGTTCTGGAGGGGGATCGGCCCTCCGGGGGGAGTTTTTTGGGCAAGATGAAAGGGAGGGCGCTATGGCGCGTCGGGTTGGTTTTCGGGGGCGGCGGCGGCAATTTCAGGGGTGGCACGGCAGGCGGCCTCGACACGGGCGATCTTGGGGAAGGGGTCCAGCGACAGGCCCCAGCGGCGGGCGTTATAGACCTGTGCCACGATGCAGAGATCGGCGAGGCTCGGCGTATCGGTGAAGGCGAAGGTCTCGCGCTCGGGCAGCAGGGCTTCCAGGGCGGTGAACCCCTCTGCCATCCAGTGGCACATCCACTCGGTGGCATCCTCGGGCGAGGCGGCGTGGCGGGCCTTCAGGTGGCCTATCACGCGCAGGTTGTTCACCGGGTGGATGTCCATCGCCACACAATGGGCAGCTGCGAGGACGCGGGAGCGGAGGAGGGGCTGAGACGGCAGAAGGGCCGGTTCGGGATAGACGGTATCGAGGTAGTCGATGATCGCGAGGCTTTGGGTTAGCACCGCGTCGCCATTGTCATCGGGGTCCAGCACCAGCGTCGGCACGCCCCGTCCGGGGTTCAGCGCGGTGTAGCTAGCGGCACGCTGATCGCCCGCCACAAGGTCAACGGCGCGCGTCTCATAGGCGAGGCCCTTGAGGTTCAGGGCCGCGCGCACGCGGTACGAGGTGGTGGAGCGCCAGTAGGAATAGAGGATCATGAGATATCGAGCAGCACGTCAAACCCACCCATGATCATCCGCTTTCCATCGACGAGGCCGCTGGCCATCACCGCTTCGGCCCGGGGATCGGACCAGACGGCCTGGTGTGCCGCGTCGCTGGCGGCTTTGTCGGGAAACTCCATCCAGGAGAAGACCACCGCGTCGCCTTCACCGGCCTGAACGGCGCGGGGAAACGACGTCTGCGCGCCGGGATCCATGCCCTCGGCCCAGGTCTCGACGCAGCGTTGCGCCCCGTGTTCGCGGTAAAGCGCGATGATCTGGCGCGCGGCGTCCACATAGGCGTCCTTTTGGTCGGCTTTCACCGGTATCACAAATCCATCTACATAAGCCATGTCTCGCCCTCCCAAGCGATCGGTTTCATCGGTCTGATGTTGGGGGAACCGGGGCCGGGGCCCGGTCCACCGGGCGCGTGCCCATGTGTCGTGCAATCGCGACGAGCGCCACCGGAAAGGCGATGGAGGCCGTGATCACGAGACCTGTCAGGATCCAGGCAAACAGCGTCATGGGTCGGTCCCGTCCGCCGTCATGGACCTGTGCGCCATCCCCGCGCGCGCAATGGCGAGCCCCCCCGCAACGATCGCGACGCCACCAAGCCCCAGGCCCATCATTTCTTCCCCGGCGTTCCGTCGAACTTCTTCTCCAGCGTCTCCCAGCAGTCGATGTAGTCGTCCTGCAGCGGGGCTTCGTTCGCCGCGAAGGGCGTCAGGTGTTGGGGGAACCGGGTCTCGAACATGAACGACATCGTGTTGTCCAGCTTCTCGGGCCCGAGGTCCGCATTGGAGGCGCCTTCAAAGGCCTGCTGATCCGGCCCGTGGGGGATCATCATGTTGTGCAGCGAGATGCCGCCGGGGATGAAGCCCTTGGGTTTCGCGTCGTACTGGCCATAGATGTTGCCCATCAGCTCGGACATGATGTTCTTGTGATACCACGGCGGGCGGAAGGTATCTTCGGCCACCATCCAGCGCTCGCGGAACAGCACGAAGTCGATGTTCGCCGTGCCCGGCTGGCCCGACGGCGCGGTCAGCACGGTGAAGATCGACGGGTCGGGGTGGTCGAACAGGATCGCGCCCACGGGGCAATAGGTCTTCAGATCATACTTGTAGGGCGCGTAGTTGCCGTGCCAGGCCACCACGTCGAGCGGGCTTTGGGCGATCTGGCTGGTATGGAACTGCCCGCACCATTTGATGGTGATGGTCGAGGGCACCTCGCGGTCCTCATAGGCCGCCACGGGCGCTTTGAAATCACGCGGGTTGGCCATGCAGTTGGCGCCAATAGGCCCGCGCCCGGGCAGTTCAAACTTCTGGCCATAGTTCTCGCAGACAAACCCGCGCGCGGGGCCGTCGAGCACCTCCACCCGGTACACCAACCCGCGCGGCAGGATCGCGATTTCCTGGGGTTCCACGTCGATGATCCCCAGTTCCGTGGCGAAGCGCAGGCGGCCTTCCTGGGGCACCACCAACATCTCGGAATCGGCGGAAAAGAAGTAGTCATCCACCATCGACTGCGTCACCAGATAGACATGGGTCGCCATGCCCACTTGGGTGTTCACGTCCCCTGCCGTCGTCATCGTGCGCATGCCCGTCAGCCAGGTCAGCGGCGCGTTCTGATGCGGCACCGGGTCCCACCGATATTGCCCAAGCGAGATCACATCCGGATCAACACAAGGTGCCGATTTCCACTGCGGCAGGTCGATCTTCTCATACCGATGCGAGTGCTTGACGGAGGGCCGAATGCGGTAACACCAGGTCCGCTCGGGCCGCACATCGGTGAAGGCAGTGCCGGAGAGTTGCTCTCCGTAAAGCCCGTAGTTCACCTTCTGGGGCGAGTTCATGCCCTGGGGCAGGGCGCCAGGCAGCGCCTCCGTCTCGAAATCATTGCCGAAGCCGGGCATGTAGCCCTCGTGCGGGCCCGGGTGGCTGGGGGCCTGGGTCATCGGGCGGGGGGTCGTTTGGACATTCATGGCAGCGTCTCCCATTCGCGTTGAAAGGGTCATAACGGTTACTTTTGTAACTAACAAGCGACCAGCCAAGAAATAGCTTCGCAGAATTGGCGGCGGGCCGTGGCAATCCCCTAGAGTGCGATGTCGCTCATCCGTATTTCGAGCCGGTGCTCTGGCCCCACGCGCCCCTGTTCGATTGGCCCGGGCTCGGTCATGCCAAATCCACGATAGACCTTGAGAGCCGCGTGATTATCCGCGTCAACGGCCAGCATCAAACGATCCACGTCGGGCCAGACCCGCCCCATGTGCCGCACACACAGTGCGAAGGCGGCATGTCCCCAGCCCCGGCCTTGCCAGGGCGTCGCGATCTTCAGGCCGTGGCAGGTGGCAGAGGCCGTCCGCGCCCAATCCGGGGACGCGGGCGGGCGTTTGAACAGGCAGAGGCCCACGGGCGTTTCAGCATGAAGGATGGCAAGGCCTAGCACGCAATCGCGCGGCCCCTTGTGCCAGGCCTCCAGCGACTCGGTAAAGGAGCCGCCATGGATGTCCTGTTGCGCGGACACCGTCAGAGAGGCGAGCGCGTCCAGGGCCGCGTCGGACACATCGCCTAGGTCAACGGTCGACAGGGCTGTCACGGCGGTCGTGTCACCGCTTCCCGTAATAGAGCCCCACCACGTGCTCGGCCTCTGCAAAAAACAGCCAGCGTGCCACCGCGACGCCTGCGATGTGGCTGATCACGGCGAGTGCTGCCAGGACATGCCCGAAGGGCAGGAGGAGGAGCAGGATCGGCAGGCCGAAGGCCAGCACGGCGGCGATCACGCGCAGTTTCAGGGCGTGTTTGCGGCCGACGACGTGGATGAACTCGCGCATCAGATAGTTGGTGCCGGTGTGCGGCGGCTCGAACGCGGTGACTTTCCCGATGGAACCGAGGCCCGTGGCCGTCTCCATATCGGTGCCGGATTTCGCGAAGGCGCCGTCGCCGATGATCCAGGTGGCAATGGTGATGGCGCCCGCCAGCAGTAGAAGTACGATGGCCAAGCTCACTTGCCCGGCCAGAAGCGCGCCGCCTGCCAGGGACAGGGTGAGGAACTTCGCCGGCGTCCAGGGCATGTGCCAGCGCGGCACGGTTTTCATCTGTGCGTAGATCATCGAGGTGGTGAAGACCGTGGCGAGCGACAAAAGCGCGCCGAGCCAGCCTATCACCGTGAGCGATGTGTCCGCGAAGACGAGGCCCGCGCCGTAGACCGCCATGACCAGCAGGGCCGCGACCGCGCAGATCCCCTCACGCGACAGCCAGCTGGAGCGCCATTGCGAGAACGCCTTCCATGCCCGCTCCGGGTGGCCCAAGTGGAAGGTGGAGGCCAAAAGCCCACCCACGGCCAGCACATAGGCGATGGCAAAGAAGAGGAACGCCATGAAGCCCGTGACCGCAGGCATGCCGAGACCCAGGAAGACCAGAAGGCCGAAGCCGAGGCCCGAGAGGGTGGTGAAGATGATGACGGACGGGGCTGGATGCATCAGTTCGCTCCCTTGCTGCCGGGCATGGCATCAAGCGCCTTGTCCAACCAACTGATAAAGCCGCCGGGGTTTTCGGCCACCGGCTCCAGGTAGGGGGCCAAGACGTCAAACTCAGGCAGATCGTCCTTGAGGCGCGGGGGCAGGTATTGGTTGACCGGCTTTGTGCCTTGCTCGGGCATCAGGTCCATGCCGCCGCGCTCTTTGACGAGTTGTGAGACATCACTGTCGGGATCGCCCAGATCCCCGAAGTGGCGCGCGCCCGCGGGGCAGGTGCGCACGCAAGACGGCACGCGGTCCACCTCTTCGAGGTTCTCGTTGTAGATCCGGTCGACGCAGAGCGTGCATTTCTTCATCACGCCTTCGTCCTGATCCAGCTCGCGCGCGCCGTAGGGGCAGGCCCAGGCGCAGAGGCCACAGCCGATGCAGTCGGTCTCGTTCACCAGAACGATGCCGTCTTCCTCGCGCTTGTAGGAGGCGCCGGTGGGGCAAACGGTGACGCAGGGCGCATCCTCGCAATGGAGGCAGGATTTCGGGAAGTGGATGGTCTGGGCCGCCGGGTGTGGCTTGGCCGAGGTCGCGAGCGGCTGCACCTGGTAGGAGTGCACGCGGTTCAGGAAGGTGCCCGTGGGGTTGGCGCCGTAGGCGTCCTGGTCGCTAAGCGGAGCGCCGTAGTTTTCGGTGTTCCAGCCTTTGCAGGAGATCACACAGGCGTGGCAGCCGACGCAGGTATCAAGGTCGATCACGAGGCCGAGTTTTTTGGCGGTGCTGGTGGGAAGCTGGGTCATGGGTATTGCCTTGCTGCTCGGGGTGTTTCGCTCGCTTCGCGAGCGACCGGCCGGGGGGCTCTGCCCCCCGGACCCCCCAGGATATTTCTGGAACGGGGAAGGAGGGGCGTGGGCGCTTTGGTTTGGGGCGCTGTCATCATTTGCCCACCTTCCACGCGAGGTCCTTGGGGCCTTGGCCGACCGGAGATTTGATCGGTGGCATCGCGGGTTGGCTTTCCGTCTGGGCGGGGGCCTTTTCGATGCGGACCTTGAGGTCGAACCATGCGGCCTGGCCGGTAATCGGGTCCGAGTTGGTCCAGCGGAGGCCATCGCCTTTGGCGGGCAGGAGCTCGTGGATCAGGTGGTTCAGGAGGAACCCTTTGGTGGCCTCGGGCGCGTCCTTGTCGAGCGCCCAGGCGCCCTTGCGTTTGCCGATGGCGTTCCAGGTCCAGACGGTATTCTCGTTGAGCGCGGCCATCTCCATCACCGGGACGGTGATGGTGCCGTGGGGGGAGGTGACTTTGGCCCAGTCGCCGTCTTTCAGGTCGTTGGCCTTCATGAGGTTTGTGGGGAGGTAGAGCGGGTTATGGCCGTGGAGCTGGCGCAGCCAGGCGTTTTGGGTGCCCCAGGAGTGGTACATGGCCATGGGCCGTTGGGTCAGCGCGGTGATCGGGTAGTCGTCGCCGTGGTTGGCCGGGGCGGGGTCGGACCAGAAGGGGAGCGGGTCCATATTCTCTTGGACGCGCTCGCGCAGGTGCTCGGGCGGCTGGATGTCGCCATGGCCTTCGGCGGCGCGGCGGAACTTTTGCATCGGCTCGACGTAGAGGGTGAAGAGGTAGGGCTGGGGCGCGTCGTAGAGGCCCATTTCCACCGCCCAATCCTGGTAGGCATTGTTCCAGGGCTTCATGTATTGTGCGCCGTCGGGGACGTGGGACACGAAGAAGCCGCCGTTCTCGATATATTGGTTCAGCTGGTCGGGGTTCACGTCGCCGCGGCCCGACTTATCGCCGTTCTCGCCGCGCCATCCGGCGAGCGGGCCGATGCCCGGTTTGCGGATGTGGTTGACGATATAGTCGCCGTAGTCGGCGTATTTCTGGGAGCCGTCCTCGTTCGTGAACCCGGGCAGGCCCAGGCGCGCGCCCAGGTCACACAGCGCCGATTGGAAGCCCTTCACGTTGCGATCCGGCTCGATCACCGGCCAGCGGATCGCGTCTGCGAGGCCGTCGGCTTCGCAGATCGGGCGATCCAGGAGCGAGATGCAATCGTGCCGCTCCAGATACGTCGTGTCGGGCAGGATCAGGTCGGCGTAGGCGACCATTTCGGAGCTGTAAGCATCGGAATAGATGATGTGCGGGATGACGTATTCGCCGTCCTCGCCTTTGTCCGTCAGCATCTCCATCACGCCGCCGGTGTTCATCGACGAGTTCCACGACATATTCGCCATATACATGAACAGCGTGTCGATCTTGTACGGGTCGCCCGCGTGGGCGTTGGAGATCACCATATGCATGAGGCCATGGGCGCTCATCGGGTTTTCCCAGGTGAAGGCCTTGTCGATGCGCGCAGGCGTGCCGTCCTCTTTCAGCGCCAAGTCCTCTGGCCCATGCACGAACCCCAAATGCGGTCCGTCCAGCGGCGCGCCGGGCGTCACCTTGCAGTGGGGCTTGGGGTGGATCTTCGACGGCTTGGGGTAGGGCGGCTTGAAGCGGAAGCCGCCGGGCGCCTCCACGGTGCCGAGCATGATCTGCAAGACATGCAGCGCGCGGCAGGTCTGGAAGCCATTGGCATGGGCACTGATCCCGCGCATCGAATGCATCGCCACCGGCCGCGCCGTCATCGACGTGTGCTTTTCACCCCGGAAATCCGTCCACTCAATCGGCAGCTCAAAGCTCTCCTCAAACGCCACCCGCGCAAGCTCTGCCGCAATCGCCCGAATGCGATCCGCCGAAATCCCGCAACGCTCGGCCACGGCCTCGGGCGCGTATTCGTCGGACATATAGCGCTCGGCCATCAGATGCAGGACGGGCTTGTGCCCCTCATGCGTCGCTGACAAATCAGGCTGCACGCCGGGCTTGTCAAAGGCCGTCAGCTTGCCCGTCGCCCGGTCAATCACCTGCTCCTTTCCGTCCTTATCGCGCAACAAAAGCCCGGTCTCAGAATCCACCAACACCGGCGCATTCGTCCACCGCGCCAGGTAATCCAAGTCGATCTTTCCCGCCTTCATCAGGCAATGCACCATCGCCAGAATGAACAAGCCGTCGGTGCCCGGCGTGATGCCAACCCATTCGTCCGCCACGGCATTATACCCGCTCCGAATGGGGTTAACGCCAATCACCTTCGCCCCGCGCGCCTTGATCTTGCCCAGACCCATCTTGATCGGGTTGCTGTCGTGATCCTCGGCCACGCCGAACAGCATGAACAGCTTGGTGTGGTCCCAATCGGGCTGGCCGAACTCCCAGAACGCGCCGCCCATGGTGTAGATGCCCGCCGCCGCCATGTTGACCGAACAGAAGCCCCCGTGGGCCGCATAATTGGGCGTGCCGAAATTCTGCGCCCAGAAACTGGTAAACGACTGCGACTGATCACGGCCCGTGAAGAACGCCAGCTTCGACGGGTCCTCCTCCCGGATCGGGCGCAGCCAGCCCTCGGCGATGCCGTAGGCCTCGTCCCACGAAATCTCCTCAAACTCACCGGACCCGCGCGGACCCACCCGCTTCATCGGCGCTTTCAGGCGCGACGGCGCATTGACCTGCATGATCCCCGCGCTGCCCTTGGCACAGAGCACGCCCTGGTTCACCGGATGGTCCCGGTTGCCCTCGATATAGGCGACTTTACCTTCCTTCATATGCACGTTGATCCCGCAGCGGCAGGCGCACATGTAACAGGTCGTCTTGCGGATCTCGTCCGAGACTTTGGGGCTTAGGTCGATCTTGGGTTGCTGGAGGGTCATCTGGCGTCTTTCGGTCGGGGGGTGCTTTCGGGAACAGCTGTCGGAGGTCTCAGGTCAGCAGATACAATCCTGCAAGAATGAAGACAGCGATGAAAAGGGTTTCAGCCACAATCAGTCCAATGGCCGCAGGGCCGACGGACAGGACTTGGCGCAGGTTGGTTTTCATGCCCACCGCGGCGATGGCGATCAGCAGGAACCAGCGAGAGGTCTCTCCCAGCAGATCGGCCACAAGGGCGGGCACGAACCCGAGGGAGTTCACTGTGGCGATGGCAAGAAAGCCGATCACGAAGAAAGGCAGCAGCGGCGGGCGGGCCTGGGTGTCATCGGCGCCGTGGGACGCGCGGATGATGATCGAGGCTACGAAGATCACCGGAGCCAGCATGGCGACGCGGATCAGTTTCACCAGGGTCGACGTGTCGCCCGTCTCATCGGAAATCGTGAACCCCGCGCCGACCACTTGCGCCACGTCATGGATCGTCCCGCCCAGGAAAATGCCCGCCTGCTCCGAGGTCAGTTGCAGGTAGTCGACCAGGATCGGGTAGGCGATCATCGCGATGGTCGACAGGACAGTGACGCCCACGACGGTGAAAATCAGCCGCTCTTCCGAGCGTTCGTCCTTGGGCAAGATCGCGGCAATGGCCATGGCAGCCGATGCGCCGCAGATCGCGACAGAGCCCGAGGTCAGGAAAGAAAACCGCCACCGCGACCCGAAGAACCGCCCCACCACAAGGCCAAAGCCAATGGTGGCGACAAGCCCGCTTATGACCAGGGCGATCATCGCAGGGCCCAGGCCCAACAACAGATCAAAGCTGATCCTGGCGCCCAAAAACGCGACCCCGATGCGCAGAATGGTGCGGGACGAGAAGTTGATGCCCGAAACGGTCTTGCCGTCCTCGGACATGAAGCCCATGGCGATCCCCAGCAGAAGCGCCATCAACATGGCGGGCGTGGCGTAGTGCTCGGACAGGAACTTGGCTGTGACGGCCACCAGAACGGCGACGGCGATCCCGGGGAACAGAATGCGGGCCTGGGGCGCGATCGACTTGGGGGACAGGGCCTCTAGCACAGCCGCGTCCCAAAGGCGGGCCGGGGCGCGGAGAGGAGCGCGTTAAGGCCAGGTCCGAAATGGGGCCGCCGAATATACATGATGTCGTCCCCCTCCCCAGAAGTCGTATCGGTGGTTTACGCGTCACGGGCGCGGACCCTATGGCCAGTCCGCAGGGCTCATAACGCCACCACACTGTCAGTTTTGAGACCACGGGTCTCAAATTGCAAGCAATCATCGACGATGCGGGCGAAAAAGGCCGGTGGCTAGGTGATTGACATGGGCCACAAGCGTGGGAAGCTGGCGCGGCAAAAGGGGAGGGCCAGCGCCGATGATGAGCCAGGAGATGAACGACCAGATCACGCGGGTCGGTCCCGGTGCCCCCGCGGGCGCGGTCTTGCGGCGCTACTGGCAACCGGCGGCGCTCAGCGATGAGTTGATGGGCGCACGGCCCGTGGTCCCGGTAACGCTTCTGGGCGAAGAGCTGGTGCTGTTCCGCGACGAGGGCGGCACGCTGGGCCTGATCGGGCGGCACTGCCCCCACCGCGGTGCGGACCTCGCCTATGGGCGGTTGGAGGACAACGGCCTGCGCTGCCCGTTCCACGGCTGGCATTTCGATTGCACCGGCCAATGTGTGGAACAACCCGGCGAGCCAGAGGGCTCCAAAATGCACGAACAGATCCGCGCTGTGAGCTACCCGGTGCGCGAGATGAACGGGATCATCTGGGCCTACATGGGGCCGGGCGACCCGCCCCCCATGGCCGATTTCGACTGTTTCCGCGCGCCCGAGACCCATGTGTTTGCGTTCAAAGGCCTGTGGGAATGCAACTGGCTGCAAGCCATGGAGGTCGGCATCGACCCGGCCCACGCGAGCTTCCTGCACCGCTTCCTGCAAGA
Organism: Gymnodinialimonas sp.; assembly: GCF_059726805.1. Classification (NCBI taxonomy): domain Bacteria; kingdom Pseudomonadati; phylum Pseudomonadota; class Alphaproteobacteria; order Rhodobacterales; family Paracoccaceae; genus Gymnodinialimonas; species Gymnodinialimonas sp. The sequence goes on along the minus strand of NZ_AP041059.1, from coordinate 3,301,594 downwards.
CGAAGACCCCGCCGACAGCTACGGCAAGCAGTTCCGCGACGGCGTGGATGGCGCGGAGATACCCATGACCAAACTCCTGCGCGACTACCCGCGCCCCGACATCACCGTGGACGAGACCGACTACGGCCTGAAACTCACCGCGCTGCGCCACCTCGACGACGGCCGCACCCATGTGCGCGTCACCAACCAGATCTTCCCGCAAGCCATCTGCATCCCGATGAGCCGCGAGATGACGATCACCCAATGGCACGTCCCCGTCGATGACGAGACCTGCTATTGGTACTCCATGTTCACCTCCTTCGGCGCGCCCGTGGACAAATCCAAGATGCGCGACCAGCGGCTGGAGGAACATCGCCTGCCGGACTACGCGCCGCTCAAGAACGCGCGCAACAACTACGGCTATGACGCGGAGGAACAGGGCAAGCTGACCTACACGGGCATGGGCCTCGACATCAACGTCCACGACCAATGGGCCGTGGAGTCGATGGGCCGCATCCAGGATCGACGGTTTGAGCACCTGGGCAAAACCGACGTCGGCATCATCACCTACCGCCGCATGCTGCGCGCCGCGATCAAGGCCGTGGAGGCCGGAGAGGCCGACACGCTGAAAATGCAAAACGGCGGCACGAAGGCCATCAAAGGCCCGCTCTCCAACGACGCCATCGCCCCCGATGACGACTGGCAAGCCGCCAGCCAAGCCGCCGATAGCGCCCGCCGCGACACCTGCCCGTGGGACGCAAGCGTTTGACCCCCAAGGATATTCTGGCCCAGGTCGACGCCGACGGGATCGAGACGATCCGCGTCGTCTTCACCGATGCTCATGGCATCCTGCGCGGCAAAACCATCACCGCCGCCGCGCTCCCCAGCGCCCTGGAAAACGGCATCCGCGTTCCCTCCACGCTGCTGCTCAAGGACATTTCCCACCGCACCGTCTTCCCCGTCTGGGAAGACGACGGCGCGCCCATGCAGGGCGCCGCCGACGTCCTGCTGCGCCCCGATCCTACCAGCTTCAAACGCCTCCCCTACGCGCCGCACTCCGCCCTGATCCATTGCGACGTCACCACCACAGACGCCACCCCCATCCCCTTCGCCTCCCGCACGCTTCTGCACAGCTGCGAGGAGGCTTTAGCCGAGGAGGGGCTGGCCGCCACCGTCGGCCTGGAGATCGAATTTCAGATCTTCCGCGTCACCGACCCCGCGCTTGCCCCCCAAAACGCCACCATGCCCGGCACGCCGCCCACGGTCGAAAACACCACCCAAGGCTACCAATACCTCACCGAGACCCGCTACGCCGAGGTCGAGCCAATGCTCGACCGCCTTCGCCGCGCGGCGGAGGAAATGGGCATGGATGTCCGCTCCGTCGAGGTTGAAATGGGCCCCTCGCAGTTCGAATTCACCTTCGCCCCCGCCAGCCCCAGCGCCACGGCGGAACTGGCCGTGACCTTCCGCACGCTGGCCAAGGAACTCTGCGCGCGCCACAGCCTGCTGGCGTCCTTCATGCCAAAACCCGCGCTGCCCAATGCGGCGGCCAACGGCTGGCACATCCACCAAAGCCTTAAGGACGTTAACGGCGTTAACCTCTTCACGCCGAGAGACCAAAACCTCTCCGAAACCGCCGCCGCCTGGACCGCAGGCCTGCTAACCCACGCCCCCGCCTGCTGCCTGCTGACCAACCCCACCGTCAACAGCTACAAACGCTTCGTCCCGCACCAACTGGCCCCCAATCAGATCGGCTGGGCCCATGACAATCGCGGCGCGATGGTCCGCGCGATCATGGCCCCGAATGACCCCGCCAGCCGCCTGGAAAACCGCCTGCCCGACAGCGCCGCCAACCCCTACTTCGCCCTCGCAGCACAACTGCTGTCCGGCCTCGACGGCCTCAAGACCCAGGCCAGCCCGCCGCCGCCGATGACGACGCCCTATGCCAAAACCGCCCAGGCCCTGCCGTCCACCCTCGGCGCGGCGCTCGATGCCTTCGCCGCCTCCCAGCCCCTGCGCGCCGCGCTCACCCCCGCCACCGCCGACTGGCTGGCCACCCTCAAACGGGCCGAATGGGACCGCTACCTGGCCCATATCTCGGACTGGGAACAGGCCGAATACTTCGCAACGCTCTGAGGGAAAGCTTGAAACCCCGCCAAACCTTGGCAAACTGTTGAAAATCGAAAGGGGACCCCATGGCACGACTTTCAGCGTTCAACTTCAAGGCCTGGATTGACGAACATCGTCACCTTCTCAAGCCGCCCGTCGGCAACAAGATGGTCTATGAGGACGCGGACCTGATGGTCACCGTCGTCGGCGGTCCGAACAAGCGCACCGATTATCACGACGACCCGGTGGAGGAGTTTTTCTACCAGCTCGAAGGCGACATGCTCCTGAAGCTTTATGACGGGGAAGAGTTCTACGATGTCCCGATCCGCGAGGGCGAGGTCTTTCTGCTGCCGCCCCACGTCCGCCATTCCCCCCAGCGCCCCCAGGAAGGCAGCGTCGGCCTGGTGATCGAGCCCAAGCGCCCCGAAGGTGCCGCCGACGCCATCGAATGGTACTGTTTCAACTGCGGCAATCTCGTGCACCGGGCCGAGCTGATGTTGACCTCCATCGTCGATGATCTGCCCCCGGTCTATGACGCCTTCTACAGCGATGAGGCCGCACGCACCTGCGGCTCCTGCGGCACGGTTCATCCGGGCAAAGAGCCGCCCGAGGGGTGGGTGAAGCTCTAGCGCGCCAAATTACTTTAGGCTTAAAATATCTTGCGTGGTGCCGGGAAATGCGGCACCCTCACTGAAAATCAAATGCAACGATGCCCGGGCCAAGATCCAGAAGCCACGGGCCGATAGGGAGAGAAACATGAAAGTATTCAACGCCTTGATGGCATCCGCCGCCCTCGCCGTGACCGGAACTGCCGCCACCCAGGCCGTGTCCGAGGAATTCCGCCTGGGCCTGATCACCCCGCCGCCCCACGTCTGGACGCTGGCTGCGGGCGAGTTCGGCGAAGCCCTGGCCGAGGCCTCGGGCGGCGAGCACAGTGTCACCGTTTTCCCCGCCCGCCAGCTCGGCAATGAGGCCGAGATGCTGCAGCAATTGCAGACCGGCGCGCTCGACATGGCCTTCATGACGGTGGCCGAGGTCTCCAACCGCGCGCCCGAGTTCGGCGCGTTTTATGCCCCCTATCTGGCCAACGACATGGCCCATGCGGCGGCGATCCTGCGCTCGGACGCGGCCACGGCGCTGCTCGATCAATTGCCTGCCACAGTCGGCGTCGTGGGCGTCGGTTACGGCTCCGCCGGTATGCGCCAGATCCTGACCAACGGCGGCGCGGCCTCCGCCGCTGACCTCGCAGGCCAGAAGATCCGCATCACCCCGTTTGAGCCCATCCTGGACTTCTACAACGCCTTCGGCGTCGCCCCCACGCCCATGCCGCTTCCGGCGGTCTTCGACGCGCTGGCCAACGGCCAGGTGGATGGCATCGACATGGACGCCGAGCTGATCGTGCTGCTGAACTACCACGAACATGCCGACACGATGATCCAGACCAACCACATGATGTTCCCCATGGTGGGCCTCGTGTCGGGCCGCGTCTGGGCGGGCCTCTCGGCCGAGGATCAGGCAATGATCTCCGAGTTGATGGCCGCCGCCGTGGACAGCACGCTCGATGTCTATGTGGAGCGTGACGGCCCCTGGCTGGAAGAGATCGAGGCCACCGGCATCGACTACCAGGTCGCAGGGCCAGAGTTCTTTGGCGATGCCATCGCGACTTGGGAAGCCGCCTGGACGGACCGGGCGGGCGACGCGCTGGCATCCTTGCGCGAAGCGGCTGCCGCGACGGAGTAAAATTCTTCTACAAGAATTGAATTCCTTGGAATAACAGTTACTTGCGCGTCTGCTCAAGCTTGAGCAGGCGTGCGCATCCTCAAAGGACGCCCTCCTTTATGCTAACCCGCCTCTCCGTCGCCTGGGCCCGTATCGAGCTTTCGCTCGCGGCCCTCCTGGCCGTCGGTGTGACCCTCTTGATCCTGCTGAACGTCGTGACCCGCTCGCTCAATAACGCGCTGTTCTGGGTCGATGAGGCGGCGATTTATACGATGGTCTGGATGACGTTTCTGGGCGCGTCAGCCGCGATCCAGTCCCGCCAACAGGTCGCGATCACGATCCTCACGGACCCTCTGCCAAGGGGCGCCAAACGGGTCGCCGCCAAGCTGGTGGACCTCGCCGTCTTCATCTTCGCCTGCGCGATGCTCTACTTCTGCTGGCGCTGGTATCTGCCGCTGACAATCATTGGCACCGGCTTCGACACGATGGCCTTCCAGGGCGCCACCTTCAACTTCATCTACGCCGAGCCGACCTCGACCATCGGCATTCAGAAGTGGATCATCTGGCTCGTCATGCCGCTCTTTTCCTGCGGCGTCTTCCTCCATGCCACGGCCCATCTGCTGGACTTCACCCCGCCCGAGGCCACGAAGGCCGAGGTCGCCACATGACCCCGGTCCTCTTCTTCGTCAAACTCCTGCTCGCCGTCCCCGTCGCCATCGTCCTGTCCCTGACCGCGATCTGGTACATCTGGGAAAGCGACAACACGATCCTCTACGAAAGCTTCGCGCAGCGGATGTTCTCGGGCATCGAGTCCTACGGCCTGCTGGCGATCCCGCTCTTCATGCTGACCGGAGAGTTGATGAACGAGGGCGGCATGACCCGCCGCCTGATCAACGCCGCGCGGGTCTTCGTGGGCGGCTTCCGGGGCGGGCTCGCCTACATCAACCTGCTGGCCAACATGTTCATGGCCGCCATCGTCGGCTCCGCCGCCGCGCAGATCGCCGTGATGTCGCGCGCCATGGTGCCTGCGATGGAGAAGGAGGGCTATGACCGAGGATTTGCCGCCGCCACCACCGCCGCCGGCGGTCTTCTGGCGCCCGTCATCCCACCCTCGATGCTGTTCGTCATCTACGGTGTCCTCGCGCAGATCCCCATCGGCAACATGTTCCTGGCGGGCATCATCCCGGGCCTGATCCTGTCGGTCTGCTTCGCGCTCGTCATCGCCCTGATCGGGCTGCGCCAGCAGTTCCCCAAAGGCGAGTGGATGGCCGCGCGCGAGGCCTGGCAGGCGGTGTTTTACGCGCTGCCCGCGATGCTGATCCCGGCCGCGATCATCGGCGGCATCATCGGCGGCATCGCGACACCCACGGAATCCGCAGCGGTCGCCAGCGTGGTCGCTTTCCTCTTGGGATGGCTGCTTTACCGCGAACTCAACCCCTCAAAACTGTTCGAGATGTTCAAGCGAACCGCGCTCAACGCCTCGCTGATCATCTTCATGATCGCCGCTGCCAACGTCTTCGGCTGGGTCATCATCTACGAGGCATTGCCGCAGCGCCTGGCGGAGTTCATCACCACGATCACCCAAAACCCCTTCGTGTTCCTGCTGATCGTCAACATCGTCCTGTTGTTCGTCGGCATGCTCATCGACGGCATCGCCGCGATCATTCTGGTGACGCCGATCCTGCTTCCTATCGCGATCGAAAGCTATGGGATCTCGCCCTATCAGTTCGGTGTGGTGATCTCGCTGAACCTGGTCCTCGGCCTACTGACACCGCCCGTGGGCGTGGGCCTCTACATCGCCTCGGCGATGTCCGAGACGCCAACAGGCCGCATCCTCAAAGCGCTCTGGCCGTTCCTTCTGGCGGTCACGGGCGTGTTGATCCTGTTGAGCTATTTCCCCGCGCTCTCCACGGCGCTGATCGACTGACGGGAAAACCCCCGGGGGCCTGACATTCGGTTTCCAATCGCGCGGGGATCGTGGTTCAATTCAACGCGATGTTGGATCGGACTTCCCATGTGATCGGCTCCTCCCCCGTGGACCGCCGCGCGGCTGACCGGCTGCGGGGGGCCGGGCGATACGTCAGCGATGTGGCGCTGCCGGGCGCGCTGCACCTGGCGTTTTTGCGCAGTCCCGTGCCGCAAGGAACCCTCGCGCCCATCGCCCTCGACGAGGCGCTGGATGTACCCGGCGTATGCGCCGTCCATACCGGGGACGACGTGCGGCATTTGGGGGCGCTGTCGGTGAAACCCGTGTTGCCGATGCGCCGAACCCCGGATTACCCCATTCTTGCCGGATCCGAGGTGCGCGGCCTGGGGCAGCCGATTGCCGCAGTCCTGGCCGAAACGCCCCACGCGGCCCAGGATGGCGTCGAAGCCCTTTGGGCGGATATCGACGAGGGAGAGGCCACCGCCCAAGACCCTGTCGCGGCCAAGAAGTGGCGCACGGGCGATCCGGCGCTGGCCTTTGCCCAGGCCGCCCATGTGGTCGAGGTGCGCGTCCAGCATCCGCGCCTCGCGCCTGCATCACTGGAGCCCCGCGCGATTGCGGTTGACTGGGCCCCTGAGGGAGTAACCATCTGGCTTTCCACGCAAACACCCCACCGCGCGCGGTCAGAACTGGCGCAGATCCTGGGCGTTGTGCCGGATCTGTTGCGGGTGATCGCGCCGGATGTCGGCGGCGCTTTTGGGCTGAAAGGCTCGCTCTATCCCGAAGAGGTTTTCGCGGTCTGGGCGGCGCTGCGCCATCGCCGCTCGGTCCGGTGGTCGGCCACGCGCGGAGAGGATTTTCTGTCGGCCACCCATGGTCGCGGGCTGCAGACGCGCGGCAAGTTGGCGGTGGCAGCGGACGGCACGTTCCTGGCGCTGGAGGCGCGGGTCAACGCGCCGCTGGGGGCCTGGGTGCCGAACTCGGGCCTTGTGCCGGCCTGGAACGCCGCGCGCATCCTGCCCGGCGGCTATGACATCCCGACCGTGGACATCAGAACATCGGCTGTCACGGACGCCCGGGCGCCGATGGGCATTTACCGCGGGGCAGGGCGGCCCGAAGCGGCCTGCTTTATGGAGCGTTTGGTGGATGAGGCTGCGCGGGCGACGGGCCTTGACCCGCTCAATATCCGCGCGCGCAACCTCCACGGGACGGGGACCCACCCGGTGCGCACGGCCACGGGTAACCTTCTGGATACTGGGAATTATCCGCTGGCCTTGACCGATGCCGCTGCCGCCGCCGACTACCCGGCGATGGTCGCGGAGCGGACCCGCAAACGGGCCGCAGGCGGGCTTTCTGGCATCGGTGTCGCCTTTTACCTGGAGCCGTCCGGCGAGGGCTTCGAGACGGCGCGCGTCACCTGGACCGAGGCGGGCGTGGACGTGGCCAGCGGCTCATCCAGCCAGGGCCAGGGGCGAGAGACGGCCTATGCGCAGATCGCGGCTGATGTTTTACAGGTCTCGCCCACCCATGTGATCGTCCGGCAGGGCGACACGGCGACCTGCCCGGCGGGGATCGGGGCCGTGGCCTCGCGCGGGACTGCGATTGGCGGCAGCGCGGTTTTTGTGGCCTGTGAACGCCTGCGCGCCCGCCAATTGCGCGGCGAGGCGCTGCCGATGGTGGAAGACGTCCGCTATGAGAATGAGGGGCAGGCCTGGGGCTACGGTGTGACGATCATTGCACTCGATGTGGACCGGGACACGGGCGCCGTTGAAATCACCAAAGCCACGTGTCTGGACGATGCGGGGCGGGTGGTGAACCCGGCCTTTGTGGAAGGTCAGATTCGTGGCGGTTTTGCCCAAGGCCTGGGCGAGGCGATGATGGAAAGCGTCGCGTATGATGCCGACGGCCAGCTTCTGACCGGCAGTTTCATGGATTACGCCCTGCCGCGCGCCGCCGATATGCCCGCGCTCTCGATCCATTCGACGCAGCATCCCACCCCGATGAACGCGCTGGGTGTGAAAGGCGTCGGCGAAGCGGGCACCATCGGGGCGCCCGTGGCGATCCTGAACGCGGTCATGGACGCCCTGTCACCCCTGGGCGTGGCGCCGCTGGATATGCCGTTGACGCCCTGCAAGATTTGGTCGGCGATAGCCGCCGCAGAGAAGGAAAGCCGATGAAATACAGCCGCTTGGATGCCAAGGACCATGCCCGTGAACACTTCGGCGGGATCTGGGCCGCCTGCCTCAACCCGTGGCGGGACGACATGTCTTTCAACGAGGAAGGCTTTCGCGCCAACATCCGCCATTGGATCGACGATCTTTCCATCGCGGGCCTCTTTATTGCGGGCAAGCAGGGCGAGTTCTTCTCGATGACGCTGGACGAGCGGAAGCGGAATATCGAGATCGCGGTGGATGAATGCGGGGGCCGGGCGGGGACAATCTTCTCGGCCTCGGACCAGAACTTCGAGACGGTGGTGGAACTGGCGCTGCACGCCCAGAACTGCGGTGCCGACTACGTTGTCGTCCACGCGCCGGTGCTGCATTTCGTCAGCCAGCCGGATGAGATCCTGTACAATTACTACAAGGCGATTTGCGAGCGTGTGGACATCGGCATCGCGATGTGGAGCCATCCCGACAGCGGGTATGTGATGTCGCCCCAGCTTTGCACGCGCATCGCCGAATTGCCGAACATCGTGGCGATCAAGTATTCGGTCCCGCGTCCGCTTTATGTGGAGCTAACACAGCTGGCGGGCGACAAGATCCATGTCTCCACCGCCGATGAGGCTGCTTGGTTGGACAATATCGAAGAGCTGGGGTGGAAGCTCTACCTCTGTTCGTCGCCGCCCTACCAAATCCAGACCGCGGCGGATCAGCGGATGAACGAGTACACGAGGTTGGCGTTTGAGGGGGATTTTGCCGAGGCGCGGAAGGTCCGCGACAGCCTGGACCCGGTGCGCGAGGCGTTCAAACGGACGAAACCGGCGGATAAACCTCAGGCCCATGGGAAGTACTGGCAGGAGCTTTTGGGGCAGGTCGGCGGGCCCGTGCGGGCGCCGATGCTGGACCTGACCGAGGCTGAAAAGGCCGCCACGCGGGCGGCACTTGCCGCCAGCGGGTTGCGTACCTGACGTCGCTCACTCCCCTGGAGCGAAGAATTCCTTGTTACGACAATGGGTTGGAACGCCCTCTAACGGCGTTCCGTCTACGATTTTCAGATGGCATTGCGTTTGATAGGCGCAGGTGGCGCAATTATCGACGATCTGCCGGAAGTGCCCGCGGTAGCGGTCATCGAACAGATCGATGGACAGCCGCTCTGCGACGTCTTTGGCATGGGCAACGCTGCGTTCGATGCGCGCGTGATACATTGGTTTACTCCTTTTTTCCTGTCGCAGCGCGCTTGGCGGTGTCTTCCCGGCCAGCAGCGGCGCCTGCAATTGATTGTTGGGCTTAGTCAAAGGGCGGAGGGCGCCCGTCGGATGGGATGTTTTCCTTCAACACGAGGTGAAGCCGCAGTTGCGATGGGGTGTGGGGGTGGCCCTGCGCGGCAGCAACGAGGGCTGCCAGCGTTTCCTGCGCTTCGCGCTTGGCGTCCTGGTCGATGATGGCGTCAAGCGTTCCGTCCAGCAGGAATCCCTTGTTGGTGTCCGTGACGTCGTGGGCCACGAAGATCACGCTCTGCGCCCGACCGCTGTCATGCAGGGCCCGCGCGATGCCGCCGGTGCCGCCCCCGGCGTTGTAGATCGCACAGATCTCGGGGTGTTGCGCCAGTTTGGCGGTGGCCTGGGCGTGGGCGCGGTCGCCGTCGTCGCCGCTTTCGCGCAGCTCCAACAGGTCGAGGCCCGGCGCCTCTTCCGCCAGATACTGGCGCAGGCCGACGTCTCTTTCCTGGTGCCCGCGATAGGTGAGGGAGCCCGCGAAATGGGCGACCTTGCCCGTCGGGTTGGGCCCGAGGAATCGCGTGATCACCTCCCCCGCCAGACGCCCGGCGCGCAGATTGTCGATGCCCACATAGGCCCGGCGCAGGGTGTCCGGTAGGTCGGAAAGGAGGGTGACAACAGGAATGTTGCGCGCCGCGACGCGCGATAGCGCATCGTGGACCCGCGGGTGGCTCAGCGCCACCAGCGCCACGCCTTGAACATCGCCCACCTCACTGAGGGCTTGGGCCATGGCGCGGGCGTCCATCTGGGTGATCTTTGGCAACTCAAGCTCTACGCCGGGCATCGCTGCCGCCTCGGCGATCATGTGGCCGCGCAAGCCGTCAATGAACTCATTGGTGCCCTGGGGCAGGAAGGCCACAAGCTTGGTCAGCGGGACCTCGGGCGCAACGTCGGGCAGGTACCCGATAATGCGCGCCGTGGAGTGGACCAACTGCCGGGTGCGGGCCGAAACGCCGGAGCGATCGTTCAGAACTCGGTCCACGGTCGCGGTGGATACGCCTGCAGCTTCGGCAAGGTCGGAAAGGGTAGGTCTCATGGGGTTGATGTAAAATGATGTATTCCACAATGCAAGCTATCGTTCGAAAACCCATAAAAATATGCATGTATACAGGTGTTTTGCAAGAGTTTCCCAAGAAAAGCAGCCCCCTCAATTTCAATCAGAACTTTATTGACCTGCCTCAAATCACCTCATAGGTTGCACGCGTGGAGGAGGGCCTGCGGAGATGGCGAACACGCGCGCACGCGATTATGCATTGACCGGGGCCGAGGGCGCGCGGGCGGTCGAATTGGGCCTCGCGTCAGCTGAGTGGTACCACACCGACGTGCCCCGCAAGGTCATGAAGGGGCTGATGCGCCGCAACGATACGGTCGCCACCCGGGACACGGTGATCTGGCTGGGGCTGATGGTGCTGAGCGGGCTTGGCGGCGTGTTGACCTGGGGCACCTGGTGGTGCCTGCCGTTTTTCGCGGTCTACGGCGTGCTCTACGGCTCGGCCTGTGACAGTCGCTGGCACGAATGCGGCCACGGCACGGCGTTCAAGACGCAGTGGAAGAACGATTGGGTCTATCACATCGCCAGCTTCATGGTGATGCGCAACCCGATCGCCTGGCGGTGGAGCCATGCGCGCCACCATACAGACACCATCATCGTTGGCCGCGACCCAGAGATTGCGTTGATGCGCCCGCCCGACATGGCCCGCAAGGCGCTCGCCTTCATCGGCCTGCCTGACGTGTTCCAGCACTTCGCGATCCTGTTGCGGCAAGCGCAGGGGCGGCTGACGCCCGATGAGGCCGATTACATTCCCGCATCCGAGGTGCCCAAGGTCGCGTTCTGGGCGCGGATCTTCGTTGCGGTTCATCTTGCGGCTGCGGTGTGGGCACTTCTCGCCTGGTCGCTGCTGCCGTTGGTTCTGATCGGGGGCCCCCGGATCTACGGGACATGGCACATGGTCATGGTGGGGCTATTGCAGCATGGGGGCCTGGCGGAGGATGTGCTGGACCACCGCCTGAACTCTCGTACCGTTCACATGAACCCGGTCAGCCGTTGGCTTTATTGGAACATGAATTACCACGTCGAACACCATATGTTCCCGATGGTCCCGTACCATGCGCTGCCTGCGTTGCACGAACTAATCAAAGATGACCTGCCGCCCGCCAACCCCTCGATCCGCCACGGCTACGCCGAAATGCTGGACGCTTTGCGTCGGCAGCGCGAGGATCCCACTTACTACGCACGCCGTGACTTGCCGCCCGGGGCAAAACCCTACCGGGTGGAGTTTCATGGAAACGACGCTTTGCCGGAGGTCAGCTGAATGAGTGATTGGATCGATGTCTGTGCGCTGGATGACGTGGAGGAAGAGGACGTGATCCGCTTCGATCACGCGGGCCGCACCTTCGCCGTTTACCGCGACGAGGATGGTGCCCCGTTCTGTACCGACGGCCTCTGCACCCACGAGCAGGTGCATCTGGCCGACGGGCTTGTGCTAGAGGATGAAATCGAGTGCCCCAAGCACAATGGGCGCTTCAACTATAAGACCGGCGCGGCCCTGCGCACGCCTGCGTGCGAGGCCTTGGCGACCTATCCCGCGCGGGTTGAGGCGGGCCGGATCGAAGTGCAGATATGAGTGATCTGGACGGCAAGGTCGTTCTGGTAACGGGCGCCGCAAGGGGCATCGGCGCAGCGATTAGCGTGGCCTGTGACGCGGCGGGCGCCCAGGTGATCGCGGTGGATCGCGATGGGGTCCCGGGCGGGATCACTGCGGATCTGTCTGAACCCGGCGGGCCGGAGCAGGCCTTTGTTGCGGCTCTGGAACGGTTTGGCCATGTCGACGGCTTGGTCAATGCCTCGGGGGTGACGACACGGGCGTCATTTGTCGACGCCGATCTGGCTCGGTTTGATGCGGTGATGGCCGTGAACCTGCGCGCGCCGTTTTTCCTGATGTCCGCGATGATCGCCCATCTTCAGGCGCGCGCTGCGCCGGGGGGCATCGTGAACATCCAATCGATGAACGCCCATTGCGGCGCGGCGGACCTCGCGATCTATGCGGCCAGCAAGGGCGGCCTTCAGGTTCTGACCAAGAACGCGGCCGAGGCCCATATGGCCGATCGCATAAGGGTTAACGGCATTAACCTCGGCTGGGTCGCGACGGAGACAGAGCGCGCGCTGCACGCTTCCAAGGGGGCAGATTGGTTGGGGCAGCAGGCCGCGGCGCAGCCTTTGGGGCGACTTGTAACAGCGCAGGAATGTGCCGCGCAGGCGGTCTGGATGCTGTCGGATGCCTCGATCCCGATGACGGGCGTCAGCCTGGATCTGGAGCAATGGATCGCAGGCGCGCCGCCTTAGCGCGGAGGGGCAGTCGAGGCGCGCACCACAAGTTCCACCGGCAACAGATCTTCCGCCACCGGCGGGCCGTGCGGGGCCTTGATCCGTTCCAGCAATCGCGCGGCCGCGGTCCGTCCCAGGCGCACACGGTCCTGCCGGATCGTCGTGAGGGCAGGCACATAAAACTCTGACATATCAATGTCATCAAAGCCCACAATCGAGATATCCTCGGGCACCTTTAGGCCGCCCGCCTGCAAGCCCGCCATCAGCCCGAAAGCCACCATATCGGCTGCGCAGAAGACGGCTGTGGGACGATCTTCCATTGCCAGGATCTTCGCCGCCGCCTCATGCCCGGATTGCAGCGAAAAGTCGCCCCGGATGATCCAAGCGTCCTGCGCGGGAAGACCCAGGCGCGTGCGCTCCTCCATCATGCCGCGCCGCCGGACGCCGGTCAGCACGTTGCCCTGTGGCCCGGTGATATGGGCGATCTTGCGATGCCCCAGATCCGCCAGGTGCCTAATCGCCAGCCGCGCGCCCTCGGCGTTGTCGGACTGGATTGACGGGAAGGCGTAGCCGTCCACCCATTCGCAGGCGAAGACGATGCGCCCGTCCACATCCGCCGCCCGGCAGGCATCCAGCGTGGCGGCGCTGATCCCACCGTCAAGCGACACCACCCCGTCGATCCGCCCGCTGGTGAAGTTGCCCGCAAGCTCGGCCTCGTGCAGGGGGCGGCTTTCGGTGTCGGCAATCAGAACCGCATAGTCACTGCCCGCGAAACCGTCCGATATGCCTTGCAAGATCTCGGAATAAAACGGTTTTCCGAGGTTTGGCACCAGGATCAACACGGCCCCCGCACGTTGCATCCGCAGATTTCGGGCGGCGTGATTGACCCGGTAGCCCGTCGTGCGCACGGCCTCTAACACCGCCTCTCGCGTCGCGTCCGATAACAGGCCGGGATTGGACAGTGCCCGGCTGACCGTCGCGGTCGAGACCTTGGCCACGGATGCTACGTCTTGAATGGTTGCGCTTTTCTGGGCCATGGCCCCCTCAAAGAAATGGAAATACGACTTGACTCGAATCCGTCCCTGCTTCGAGTATGTAATCGATTTCATAACCCACAAAGCGAAAAAAGCGCCGGGCAGAAATCGAGGGGAGGGGGGCGGCTTTGACCAGCCAGACCAACACATGACGGAAGGCGCGTTCAAGGACGCATTGGTGCTGGTTGTCGGTGCGAGCCGTGGCGGCATCGGCACGGCGATCGCGCGCGCGTTTCGGGATGCGGGCGCTGAGGTTCAGATCACCGGCATCGAGGAGGCGCCAGAGCCCGATGAAGGTTTCGGCTACACTCAGCTTGATGTAACGGACACCGATGCTGTCCGCGCCTTCGCGGCGCGCGTGCAACAGCTTGATATCCTGGTGAATTGCGCCGCCATCACGCGGCGCGGGGAGGAGATGGATCCCGGCTTTTTCGCCCATGTCCTCGACGTCAACCTCGTGGGATCCCTGCGCTGCGCCGAGGCGTTGCAGGGCGCGCTGAAAGGCGGCTGCGTGATCAACGTGGCCTCGATGTATGCGCGCTTTGGCTCGCCCCGGAACCCGGCCTATGGCGCGTCGAAGGCGGGAGTGGAGCAACTGACCAAATCGCTCGCGATTGCCTGGGCAGACGACAAGATCCGCGTCAACGCCATCGCGCCGGGCTTCATCGTGACCGAACAATCAGCCCGTGCCCGCGAAGACGCCGCCTTCACCGCCGCCATCGAGGCGCGCACCCCCATGGGACGGTGGGGAGAGCCCGATGACATCGCCGGTGTGGCGTTGTTTCTGGCCAGCGATGCCGCGCGCTTCATCACCGGGACAACGATCCCAGTGGACGGAGGATATTCTGTTGTTTGAGAGGGGCTTATGACGGATTTTGCGAGCATCGGCGCGGCGGTTGTCGGGACGGGTTTCATCGGCACGGTCCACACCCAGGCGTTGCGGCGCCTCGGGGTCCAGGTGCGCGGTGTCCTCGGTTCCTCGGCATCCCGGGGCGCAGAACGTGCGGCCGAGATGGGCGTGCTGAAGGCCTATGCCGACCTCGACGACCTTTTGGCTGATGGCTCGGTGGACGTTGTCCACGTAACCTCCCCCAATCACGCCCATTATGCTCAGGTTCTGGCGATTCTGCGGGCGGGAAAGCACGTGATCTGCGAAAAGCCGTTGGCCATGACGTCCGAGCAAAGCGCCGAGATGGTGGAAGTCGCGCGCGCATCGGGCAAGATCGCGGCGGTCTGCTACAACATCCGGTTCTACCCGCTGAACCAGCAGGCGCACGGGATGGTAGCGGCAGGGGATCTGGGGGATATCCGTTTCATCTCAGGGCATTATCATCAGGACTGGCTGGCAAAACCCACGGATTGGAACTGGCGCTTGGTCGCGGAAGAGGGGGGCGCGCTGCGTTCGGTGGGCGATATCGGGACCCATTGGGTCGACCTCACCAGTTTCGTGACTGGCCTGAAGGCCGAGGCCGTGATGGCCGAACTGGCCACATTCATCCCCGAGCGCGCCAAGCCCACGGGTCCGGTCGAGACCTTCAGCACGGCGGCGGGCGCGACGGAGCCCGTCGAAATTGACACTGACGACGCCGCGATGATCGTGATCCGATATCCGGGTGGCGCGCGCGGCTTGATGTCCACGTCGCAGATCAACATGGGGCGCAAGAACTCACTGCAATGGGATGTGGCGGGGTCGGTGGCGTCTGCCGCGTGGGACAGCGAAATGCCGGATCATCTGTTCATCGGCCACCGTGATCGCGCCAATGAAACCTTGATGCGAGATTTCACATTGATGAATGAAACCGGCGTCGCCGCCACCACCCTACCGCCCGGCCATGTTGAAGGCTTTGCGGACAGTTTTTTCAATTTTTTCAGGGCAGTGTATGCCGACGTTGAAGTTGGCGCACGGCAGGATACCAGCACCTGGGCCACGTTTGAGGATGGCCACTACGAGATGCGATTTTGCGACGCAGTGGTGATGTCCGCGCGGGAAGAGCGGTGGGTGCGTCTGGATGAGGTTGGGGGATAACATGCAACTTGGGATATTAACCGCGCCGTTCGAGGATATGGACCTGATGGACGTGGCGTCTTGGGCGGGCGGCAACGGGTTTTCGGCCATGGAAGTCGCCTGCTGGCCCGCCTCGGGCGGCGAAAAGCGGCGCTATGCGGGGACGTCGCATATCAATGTGGATGGACTTTCCACAGGGCAAGCCTCGGAAATCAAATCAGGATTGGCGGAGCAGGGGATTAGTATCTCGGGCCTTGGGTATTATCCCAATCCGCTGCATGCCGACGCCGATCACCGCGCTGAGGTCATCGGGCACCTGATGAAGGTGATTACGGCGGCGGGCACCATGGGAGTGCCGGTGGTTAACACTTTCGTCGGCGGCGACCGGCGCCTCAACGTCGATGAAAACTGGGCCCGCGCGATTGAGATCTTCAATCCCATCGTCGCCCATGCCCAAGCCACGGGTGTGCGCCTGTGTTTTGAGAATTGTCCGATGATCTTCAGCTATGACGAATGGCCCGGGGGGCACAACATTGCCTATAGCCCCAAGATCTGGCGTCGGATTTTCGAGCAATGGGGGGACGCGGTCGGTATGAACTTCGACCCCTCGCACCTGATCTGGCAGTTCATCGACCAGACCCGTTTCGTCAAGGAATTCGGGGGGCAGATGGCCCATGTGCACGCGAAAGACGTGATGGTTGACCGCGACGGGCTCTATGAAAACGGGACGATGTCCACCGGCATGGGGTGGCAAATCCCCCGCCTTTGTGGGCTCGGCGATGTCGATTGGAGCGATTTTTTCTCGGGCCTCTACCGGACCGGCTACGATGGACCGGTCATCATCGAACACGAAGATCGAGACTTCGAAGGGACTGAGGATAGGGTCAAACGCGGCTTCCTCCTCGCCCGAGATGTACTGGCGCCGTACATTAAGTAAGCGGCGTAAGATGCTAGGAAATATAGGTTTAATAAGGGAGAAGAGACTATGAAAAGACTTCTGACAACAGCCGCCGCCTTGGCGATGATGGCGCCCGCAGCCTATGCGGACGGGCACGCCGCCTACACCATCGGAGTGTCCAACACGGTGCAAGGCAACGGTTGGCGCGAGCAGATGATCTGCGCCATGCGCGCGCAGGCGGCAGCCGAGGGCGACGTGGACGGCCTGATCGTCGCGCACCGCAACACCGACGCGGCGGGTCAGCTGGAAGACCTCAACAACCTGATTGAGGCCGGCGTGGACGCGATTGTTCTGAACCCCGCCAACCCCGACGCGCTGAACTCGGCGCTTGATGCGGCCATCGCGGCGGGCATCGTCGTTGTCGCCGTGGACGCGGGCGTGACCGCAGAAGGCGCCTACATCCTGTCCAACAACCAGGAGGAATATGCCTATCTCGGCGCGCGGTGGCTGTTTGAGCAGATCGGCGGGTCGGGTGAGGTCGTCTACATGCGCGGGATCGCCGGTGTCTCGGCTGACACGGATCGCGACAATGGCTTCCAGCGGGCCCTGGCGGAATTCCCCGAAGTCAGCGTCGTCCACGAGGTCTTCACCGGCTGGCAGCAGGACCAAGGCAAACAGCAGATGTTTGATTTCCTGGCCACGGGCATCCCCTTTGATGGCGTCTGGACCTCTGGCATCGACAACGTGATCGTCGATGCTTTCGTCGAATCCGGCGCGCCGCTTGTGCCGATCGTCGGCGCGGATAACGCGGGCTTCGTGCAATACCTGGCCGAGGTTGAGGGCCTTTCGGGCGCGGCCGTGACCAACCCCGGTTCGGTCGGCGGCGCGGGCATCGCCCTGGCCGTGGACATCCTGAACGGCAACGCGCCGGAAGAGACGACGGTGCTGGTCGACCCGGTGTTGTGGGAAAACTCCACCGCCGAGGGGCAGGAAATCATCGCCGGTGCCCTGAACCCCGATCTTGATCCGGAATGGCCGGTGTCGGTGTCGATTCCCGGATGGACCGATTACTCGATGGCCGACATCATCGCCTGCGAAGGCTGATCGGAAGAAAAATGGCGTTCTGGCAAATCGTTGTCAGAACGCCCTGACACTCTGCGCACCGCACGTCAGAATGTGGTGCGCGGATATAAACGCAAATAATTCAGAGGCTTCATGGGCAGCTCAGATGAGACGGCACTGCTGGTTGCCACTGGCGTCGCCAAGAGTTTTGGCGCGGTCCGGGCGCTGACCGATGCCAGCTTGCGCGTTAACGCCGGCGAAGTCGTGGCGCTCATGGGTGCCAATGGCGCGGGCAAATCGACCTTCGTGAAGATCCTCACCGGCGCGTTGCGGCCGGATACCGGGCGGGTGTTGATCCAGGGACGTCCGGCGCGCGTGGGCTCTCCGGCGCAGGCGCGCCGCTCGGGTCTGGTGCCGGTCTACCAAGAGCCATCGCTGATCCCGGACCTTGATGTTGCGGACAACCTGCGCCTCGGCGATACGCCGAGTGACGCGGTCCTGCATTGGGTGGGCGAGTTGGGGATCAAGGGGTTGCGCCTGGACGACATGGTGTCGGACCTGCCGCTGCCAACCCTGCGTATCCTGGATCTGGCACGGGCGCTGGCCAGCAACCCGGATGTTCTGCTGTTGGATGAAATGACCGCCGCTTTGCCCACGGACCTTGTGGAAAACGTGCTGCGCGTGGTGCGCGCGCGGGCCGATGAGGGCTGCGGCGTCATCTACATCTCGCATCGGTTCACCGAAATCGCCGAGCTGTGCGACAGCGCAACGGTCCTGCGCGACGGGCGGACAGTTGGGGATCTGAAGATTGAGCCGGGTGTGGAAGACCGCTGCGTTGAACTGATGCTTGGGGCGAAATTGAGCCTTGAAAAACGTGACACGGGCGCGGCGCGTCAGAACGCGGGCGTGCCCCGGTTGCGTGCATCCCAAATCGCGGTTGCGCCCACGGTCAAGGACATCTCTTTCGAGCTGTATCCCGGTGAGGTTCTGGGCGTTGTCGCGTTGGAAGGGCAGGGCCAGGACGAGGTTTTTGATGTCCTTTCGGGGCACCGAAAGGCCACCGGCGGTAGGCTCGAAGTTGACGGAACGGCGATGAGTTTCTCGCACCCCGCCGACGCCATCGCGGCGGGGCTGACCTATGTGCCCGGTGACCGGGCCGAGGCTCTATTGCGCGAGCGGTCGGTACGGGAAAACATCGCCCTGCCGTTTTCTGCAAGGCTGCGGGATTGGGGGCCGCTGAAGGCCAAGCATGAGCGCCAGCGCGTTGATCATGCGATAGAAAAATTGCAGATCGACACCCGCGCCCAAGGCGAGGTGCAGCGCTTGTCGGGCGGCAATCAGCAGAAGGTGACCATCGGGCGCTGGCTAGCCCACGGCGTGCAAACCCTGCTGCTTTTCGACCCCACGCGCGGCATTGACGTGCGCACCAAGCGGCAGATCTACCCGCTGGTGCGCGAGCTTGCCGAGCAGGGCGCAGCGGTGCTTTTCTACACGTCCGAGCTAGAGGAAATCCCGCTCGCCTGTGACCGGGCCATCGTCATCTTCAACGGCCGCGTGGTGGATATGATCGACGCGCCGGACGCCACCGAAGCGGTGCTGATGCGCGCGGCCTACGGGCTTTCGGACACGGACGTCGCCTCGTGAGCCGCCTTTTGCGCAAGAACGCCTGGACTCTGGGTTTAGTCGCCTTGCTCTGCCTCTTGCTGGTGATCACGAAGGTGATCCAGCCAAGCTTCGGGGCCAGCGGTGTCGAAAGCCTCGCCCGGGCGGCCTTGCCCTTTGCCTTTGCAACCGCAGCCATGGCGATCGTTGTGATCGTCGGGGGGATCGACCTTTCGATTGCCTCAATGATGGCCGTTTGCGGCGTGACGGCGGCGGTTCTGATGCAAAGCATGGGGCCGGTTCCAGCGGTGTTGATCACCCTTTGCGTCGGTCTGGTCATGGGGGCGCTGAACGGGGCGTTAATCGTGTTAACGAAAGTGCCGGACATCGTTGTGACCCTCGCCATGCTGTTCGTGTGGGAGGGCGTGGCGCTTTTGATCCTGACGTCGCCGGGCGGCACCGTCGCGCCTGAACTGCGCGGACTCATCACCGGCGCTTGGATCCCCGGCGTGCCCAACGCCTTGATTTTCATGGGCGTTACAATCGCGTTGGTCTGGCTTCCGATCCGCCGCGCCAAGCTGGGGCTGTCGATCTATGCCGTGGGCTCGGATGAACTGGCGGCGTTTCGCTCCGGCATCAATGTCGGTTGGACCAAGATCATCGCCTACGGTTTGGCAGGCATCCTCTCGGCCTTGGGCGGTCTTTCGTTAATCATGTTAACCGGTATCGGAGAGCCGGTGCCAGGCCCCTACCTGCTCGCGTCTGTTGCAGCCGTCGTTCTGGGCGGCGTTGTTTTGGGGGGCGGGCGCGGAGGGCTACTCGGGCCGATCATCGCCGTCTTCATCCTGCGCATCATCCGCACGATCCTGACCCTCGCGGCCGTCGATCCCAATGTGACCACGATTGTTGAAGGCGTCATCATGGTTGCCGTCGTCATGCTCGGCGCCGTGCTGACCTACAGGGGGGCGCATCGATGAGCGATCAACCAAGCATCCATGCCGAAGCGGCCACGCAGAGCGGCCTCAAACGCTTCGGGCGTTTCCTTGCAGACAACCCCGTCATTCCGCTGATCGTGTTCCTGTTTCTATTGATCGCGGTTCTCGAAATCATGCGCCCAGGCATCGTCACCCCCTTCCGGGCCGGGCGCGATGGGATCATTTCGACCTTCTGGGTCGGCAATCTGATCAAGTTTGCCATTCCGCTCGCCATGCTCGCGGCCTGCCAAGTGTTAACGATGTTAACTGCCGGGATCGACATGAGCGCGGGGATCCTAGCCACGGTGTCGGCCTTTGTCTGCGCCACCCTTGCACCGCTCATCGGCCCAACGCCTGCCGTCCTTGTCGCGTTGTCGACTGGCGTCATCGCGGGCCTCGTCAATGGTTTCGGGGTTGGTGTTGTCCGCGTGCATCCTTTGATCATGACGCTCGGCACCGGGCTGATCGCGACGGGGTGCCTGCAGGTCTACCAACGCTTCGTCATCTCGACCGGCACACTGATCCCGGAAACGCTGGAATGGCTCGGCACGGGGCGTACGTTTGGAATGCCGAACGGTCTTTTCGTCTTCATCCCTTTCGCCGCCGCGATCCTTTATCTGATGCGATACACGGGCTTTGGGCGGCTTCTCTTTGCGCTTGGCTCCAACGAGGCGACCACGAAACTCAGCGGGGTGCGGTCCTGGCAGGTCTTCCTTGCGCTTTATGCGCTATCCGGGCTGATCGCGGCGCTGGCGGGGCTGCTGTACCTCGGCATGATCCGGACACCTTCGCTGTCGCTGGCCAATCCGCTTCTCCTGCCCTCTGTCGCTGCGGCGGTCATCGGCGGCACCTCCATATTCGGCGGACGCGGCAGCTTTGCGGGCGCCATCGTGGGCGCCTTGATCCTGCGCGTGATCGACACCATGCTGACCCTGTTGCAAATGCCGGAAGGCGCCCGCATCGCGCTGTTCGGCCTGATCATCCTACTTGTCACCGCACTATACGTGCGCATTACAGGAGCGCGTTAACCATGACTTACAAGGTTGTCGGCATCAGTTTCGACCATATGCATATGGGTGATCTGTTGCGGATGGTGGACGCCCATCCTGATGCTGAAATCAGCGCGCTCTACGATCCGGACCGGCGCAAGATGGCCGCCGCTGCTGACATGTTCAACGTCCCCGACGCGGCCCTGTTCACGGATTTCGACGCCTGTATGGCCGCAGGCCCGTATGACGTTGCGATCCTGTGTTGCGCAACCGCGGACCATGCCGAGATGACCGAACGCCTCGCGCCCCACAGCCTCCATATCCATGTGGAGAAGCCCTTCGCCGATAGTGCTGACAACGCGCGGCGCATGATGAAAGCGATGGCAGGCACCGGCAAGATCATGTCGATCAATTGGCCCCTGGCCTGGGTCGAGTCGCACCTTACCGCCAAGCGCCTGATCGATGAGGGGATGATCGGTGAGCTGCGGGAAGTTCACTTCTATGACGGCAATCGCGGGCCGCTCTATCACCTCGCCGACAAGGTCGAGGTCTCGCAGGAGGAGGTGGAGGCGCAAAAGCCCGACAGCTGGTGGTACAAGGCCCGTTCCGGCGGTGGCAGCCTGCTGGATTACATGGGGTATGGCGCGACGCTTGGGACCTGGTACATGGGCGGCGAGGCCCCGTTGGAGGTCACCTGCACCGTCGATGACACGCCGGGGATCGAGGTTGACCAGCACGCCATCGCCGTCGTCCGCTATGCGCGCGGGTTGTCCAAAATGGAGACGCGATGGGGCACGTTCACCGACCCCTGGACCGTGAACCCGCAGCCGACCTGTGGCTTCGTTTTCGTCGGAAGTGACGGGACAATCAGCAGCCCGGACTATGCTTCTGCCGTCACGGTCCAAAGCCGTGCGCGACCCGAGAAGCATGACATCCCCGTCGATCCGCTGCCCGAAGGGCGCGCGGATGCCATCGCCTATATCCTTGATCTCATTGCCAAAGGCGAAAAGCCCGACGGCCCCTTTGACCCGGCCCTATGCCTGACGGCGCAACGCATTGTGGACACCGCCGCCGCCTCTGCCGCCGCCAAACGAACCTTGGAGATCCTGCCATGAGCTCGGAGGACCCAGGCGATAGCGACACCTATGCCCTGAAGGCCGCCGACCTGCCTGAAATCGAGCCGCCGGACATCGCCTATCAGCCGCCGATGCCCAAGACCTACCGCCCCCTGATCGGGATGATCGGGACAGGCGGGATCTCGGGCTCCCACCTTGATGCCTACCGCGATGCGGGGTGGGAGGTTGCAGCCCTTTGGAACCGGACGGAGGAAAAGGCGCGCGCCAAGGCGGCGGAGTTCTCCCCCGCCGCGCGCGTCTCTGACAGTTGGCAGGACGTCATTGATGACCCGGACATCGATGTGGTCGACATCACGCTGCACCCCGAGCACCGCGCCGATATGATCCGGGCCGCGCTGAACAAGGGCAAGCACGTCCTCAGCCAGAAGCCCTTCGTGATCGATCTGGATATCGGCATGGATCTGGTGAAGCTGGCCCAGGACAGGGGCGTGAAGCTGGCCGTGAACCAGAACGCGCGGTGGGCGCCATATTTTGCCTTCATGCGCGAGGCCGCGCGCGCGGGGCACATCGGGGATGTGCTGTCGGTGCATCTGGCGATCCACTGGACCCACGGCTGGACAGCCGGCACCCCGTTTGACGAGATCGAGGATCTGATCCTTTACGATTTCGGGGTCCATTGGTTCGACTTCGTGAACTCCATCGTGGGCGACCGTGCGACGTCCGTTTTCGCCAGTGCGGCCCGCGCCACGGGCCAAGCCAACAAGGTGCCGCTTCTGGCCCAGGCGATGGTGCGGATGGACGGTGGGCAGGCCTCGCTCGTGTTTGACGGCGGCGTGCCCCACGGCCCGCGCGACACCACCTTCGTGGGCGGCACGGCGGGGTCCATGGTGTCGGACGGCCCGGATCTGAGCCAGCAGAAGGTCACGCTCACCACGCCCGAGGGTATCGCGAGGCCGCAGCTGAAAGGCCAATGGTTCAACGACGGCTTCAAGGGCACGATGGGAGAGCTGCTCTGTGCCATCGAAGAAGACCGCGAGCCATCGAACGGCGCGGCGGAAAACCTGCGCAGCCTCGCCATGGCCTTTGCCGCCGTGCGGTCCCGGATGACGGGGCGCGAGGTTGATATCGGCGAGGCCCGCCGGTTGGAAAGCTAGGGGGGCCTGATGCGCGTACTGATTATTGGGCTCGGCAATATGGGCCAAAGCCACGCGCTGGCCCACCACGCGGTGCCGGGGGTGGAGGTCATCGGGCTGGTCAACCGCTCGCCGCGCGATCTGCCGGATGCCTTGCGGGCCTATCCGATGATCGAAAGTATCTCGGAAGGCCTGGCGCTTGGCCCGGACCTTGTCGTGATCGCGACGTATTCTGACAGCCACGCAGATCTGGCGATCCGTGCGATGCGGGCGGGTGCCCATGTGTTTGTCGAAAAGCCGTTGGCCACGACGGTCGCGGACGCAAAACGGGTGCAGGCGGTGGCGGAGGAGACGGGGAATAAAGTCGTCGTCGGCTACATTCTGCGCCATCACCCAAGCTGGATGCGCCTGATCGAAGAGGCCCGCGCATTGGGTGGCCCCTACGTGTTCCGCATGAACCTGAACCAGCAATCCACGGGGGCGGAGTGGCAGACCCACAAGGCGCTGATGGAGACGACCTCCCCCATCGTCGATTGCGGGGTGCATTACGTGGATGTCTGGTGCCAGATCACCGACGCCAAGCCCACGGCGGTCCACGGCATGGGCCTGCGCCTGAGCGATGAGATCGCGCCGGACATGTATAACTACGGGCAATTCCAGGTGTTTTTTGACGACGGCTCCGTCGGGTGGTACGAGGCGGGGTGGGGCCCGATGATGTCCGAGGCGGCGTTTTTCGTGAAGGACGTGATCAGCCCTAATGGTTCCGTCTCGATTACAGATGCCGACAAGGCCGATAGCGCGGATATCGACGGGCATACCAAGGTGGGTGGGCTTTTGGTGCACCGACCCGAGGGCGACCGGATGATCGCGCTGGACGCGGAACCGGGCCACCAGGCGCTCTGCGATGCGGAACAGGCCTTCGTGCGCCGCGCCATTGCCGAGGATCTGGACCTAAGCCGCCATCTGGAAGGCGCCGTGCGCTCGCTCGCGATCTGCCTTGCAGCGGACGAGAGCATTCGGACGGGTCAGCGCGTCACGCTTTAGCCGCGGTCACTTCGACTTCCACGAAGAACTCCGGTCGGGTGAAGCCCGAGACGATCACCAAGGTGGATGCGGGCAGTCTTTCCATCCCGGCCAGCCAGGCATCGCGCGCGGCCATGTAGCCCGCCATATGCGCGCGGTCTGTGACAAAGGCGTTGATGCGGATCACGTCCTCTGGCCCCATGCCGGCCTCTGCCAGGATCGCCGCGCAATTGGCGAAACACAGATGCCCCTGCGCCTCGGCCCCCTCGGGCACGCTGCCGTCTGCGGCCAGCGGCAATTGCCCGGAGGTTGCCACAAGGCGATGGCCCGCGGGCACTTCCACCCCATGGGCATAGCGCGCAAATGGGGCGGCAATTGTGGGCGGGGAGAGCATGCGCATCGGGCGATCCTTCGCAGTGTTGGCCGTAGTAAAAGACGCCAAACCCGAAAGAGGCAATTCCCGCTTGGATTGACGCTGGGGCATGCTATCATTTTCAGCATAGTGCTCGATCAGCGCCCAAGAAATGTGCAGATACCCCGGAATAGGGGCTCTGACAGGCCCATACCTTGCCGCTGATCCGCCTCGATTGTCCAACTGAGGCGGAGCCGAAACAGGGGGATTCCATGACCATTCATTTCACTAAAACCGCCAGTCTTTTGGCGGCCACCGTTCTTGCCACGACGCCGGCTTTGGCCGATGGGCACCTGACCGCCGTTTCGTTCGGCACCAACTGGGTCGCGCAGGCGGAGCACGGCGGTTTTTATCAGGCGGTGGCCGACGGCACCTACGCTGAATGCGGCCTGGACGTCACCATCGTGCCGGGCGGTCCGCAGGTGAACAACACCGCACTTTTGTTGGCGGGCCGGATCGATTTCTACATGGGCGGCACGCTCGACGCGTTATTCGGGGTGGCCGAGGACCTGCCACTGGTGAATGTCATGGCTTCGTTCCAAAAGGATCCGCAGGTCTTGCTGACCCACCCGGGCCGCGTGTCGTCCTTTGAAGAGATGACCGAGCTGACGATGATCGTCCAGGACGGTGCGCCCTACTATGAATGGATGCGCTCGGCCTATGGCTTCACCGATGACCAACGCCAGACCTATACCTTCAACTCGGCCCCGTTCCTGGTGAACGAAGACGCCGCTCAGCAGGGATACCTGTCCTCCGAGCCCTTCGCGGTCGAGCGCGAGACGGGATGGGCGCCGGATGTCTACCTGATTGCCGACGCCGGTTTCGGGGCTTACTCGACAACGATCCAAACGGTCGCCTCCACCATCGAGGAACGCCCCGAGGTGGTGGAATGCTTCGTCAACGGCTCCATCCTGGGGTGGTACAACTACATGTACGGCGACCGAACGGCGGCCAATGAGCTGATCATGGCCGACAACCCCGACATGACCCAAGAGGCCATCGACTACGCCGTCGCCGCGATGACGGAAAACGGCATTGTGGACAGTGGCGACACGCTGGAACTGGGCATCGGCGCCATGACGGACGCGCGGATGGAAGAGTTCTACGCCGCCATGGTTGAGGCAGGCGTCGTGCCGGACGGGCTTGATATCTCTACCGCTTACACGACCGAGTTCGTGAACCAGGGTTTGGGTCTGGATCTGCGCCCCTAAGGCACCGCCACCTATTTCCCCGCGCGGCATTCATCGCGCGGGGCTTTTTCGCTTAGCATAGCTTGACCTGATCCGTGCCCGAAGACCTTCCGACAACGACCACAACCCGCCCTACGATTCTGCGCATGCAAGAGGTCGACAAGACGTTCACTGGCAACGTCGTCGCGCTACGCCGCATGTCGATGGACGTCCGGCAGGGCGATTTCATCTCGCTTCTCGGGCCGTCGGGCTGTGGAAAATCCACGGCATTGCGTTTGATCGCGGGCCTGATGCGGCCTACCCTGGGGCGGATCTCGTGGGAAGGTGACGCGAGCGTCGATGATCTGGGTGTCGTGTTCCAGGAACCGACCCTGATGCCCTGGGCCACGGTCGAGAAAAACGTCTGGCTCCCGTTCCGGCTGCGCGGCAAATCACTGGCCGCGTGTCGCGATCAGATCCACGAAGCGCTGGCGCTTGTCGGCCTGTCCGGGTTTGAGGACCGCTACCCGCGCGAGCTTTCGGGCGGCATGAAAATGCGTGTCTCCATCGCCCGCGCGCTGGTCACCAACCCGCGCCTCATCTTGATGGATGAGCCCTTCGCGGCGCTCGATGAGATTACCCGCCAGAAGTTGAACGATGACCTTTTGGCCCTGAAGGCCAAGACCAACGCCACGGTGATTTTCGTCACCCATTCGGTGTTTGAAAGCGTCTTCCTGTCTGACCGCATCCTGGTCATGGCCGCGCGCCCCGGGCGCGTGATCTCGGAAATTGCAGTGCCCGAAGGGTATCCGCGCGGCATTGATTGGCGCACTTCGTCTGACTACGCCCGCATCGCACGCGACACGTCCGACACCCTGCAATCCACCATGTCCCCGGAGGAGGCGCACTGATGGCCATTGCCGAGCAAGACCACAGCCAGGATCGGGGCCCGCTTTTCGATGCGGAAGAAGAACGGATCGTGCGCCGCAAGAAGACAGAGGCGATTGCCCGCTGGGTGATCCCCGTCGTCGTGATGGCCATTGCGATCTATGCGTGGCACCGCGTCGTCGTGGTTAATGAAATACCTCACTACGTGCTGCCCGGACCCGGCTTGGTGCTAGAGACCCTTTGGACCGATCGCGCCATCCTGTTCCCCGCGCTTCTGGTGACCCTGCGCATCACGCTTCTGGCGCTGATCATCGCCATCATCGGCGGGGTGGGCCTGGCGATCCTGTTCGCCCAATCGAAGTTCGCAGAGATGTCGTTTTCGCCCTTCGCGGTGATCTTGCAGGTCACGCCCATCGTCTCGATTGCGCCGCTGATCTTCATCTATATCGAAAGCCGTCTGGTCGGCCTTCTGCTCTGCGCGTGGATCGTCGCCTTCTTCCCGGTCCTCGCCAATACAACCCTTGGCCTCAAGTCCGCTGACCATAACCTGAGGGATTTGTTCAGTATTTACCGCGCCAGCCGGTGGCAGCGCCTGATCCATTTGCAACTGCCCTCGGCCCTTCCGTACTTCCTGGGTGGTTTGAAGATCGCGGGAGGTCTGGCGCTGATCGGCGCCGTTGTCGCCGAGTATGTCGCGGGTTCCGGCGGCCTCGCCTCGGGCCTCGCCTTCCGCATCCTGGAGGCGGGATATCGCCTCAACATCCCCCGTATGTTCGCCGCTCTCATCCTGATCGCGGTCACCGGCGTGGTGATCTATGCGGCGACCTCGCTGACCGCCCATCTGGCGCTGCGCAAGTGGCACGAGTCGGCGTTGAAACGGGAATGAGCATGGACTTCAAGACGCTTCCCGAAGGTGCGATCCGCCTTGAAAATATGACCGTTCCGGGCTGTCTAATCGGGCAAACTGGGCTCGTGCGCACGGCGATCAGCATCGCCGATGGGAAGATTGCGGCGGGGGGTGGCACACCAGTCGATATGGGCGGCGCCATGGTGTTCCCGTGTTTCATCGACATGCATACCCATCTGGACAAGGGCCACATCTGGCCCCGGTCCCCCAACCCCGACGGCACCTTCATGGGCGCGCTAGAAACCGTGCGCGCCGACAAGTTCGGGCGCTGGGACACCGTTGATCTGCCGCCTCGGATGAATTTCAGCCTTAAATGCGCCTACGCCCACGGCACCCGCGCGATCCGGACGCATCTGGATTACTTCGGGGATACCGATGAGGCCCGCGTCAGCTGGGATGTTTTCGCCGAGATCCGCGACGAATGGGCGGATCGGGTCGAGCTTCAGGCCGCCGTTCTAACGGGCATCGACATGGCAGCGGACCCGGCGGCGGTGGCCGCCTGTGGTGACCTTGTGGCGTCCCACGGCGGGACCCTCGGCGCGGTGACCTATCCAGAAGCAGACCTCCGCAGCTGGCTGATGACCTATTTTGAGGCCGCCGCCGCCCGCGACATGGACCTCGACTTCCACGTCGATGAGACGATGGACCCAAGTGTTAATACGCTTAAGGATATCGCAGAAATCGCGTTAGAGACTGGCTTCAAAGGAAAAATCACCGTCGGGCACCTGTGTTCGTTGTCGGTGATGGCGGAGGCCAGCGCTTTGGAAACCCTTGACCTCGTTGCCAAAGCGGGGATCGACGTCGTCAGCTTGCCGATGTGCAACCTTTACCTGCAGGACCGTCACAGCGCGCGGACTCCGCGCGGCCGGGGCATCACGCTGGTGCACGAGATGAAGGCGCGCGGCATCAACGTCAGCTTTGCCTCCGATAACACGCGCGATCCGTTCTATGCTTACGGCGATATGGACATGATCGAGGTGATGCGCGAGGCGACGCGCATCGGTCATCTGGATCACTCTGACGACGATTGGACCCATGCGTTCCTGCGCAATCCAGCCCTCGCCTGCGACTTCACCGCGCCGTCACTCGCATCCGGCGCGCCAGCCGATCTAGTGATTTGCCGTGCCCGCGAATGGACAGAGCTTTTTGCCCGCCCGCAGGCGGACCGCATTGTCATCCGAGGTGGCGTCCAAATCGACCGCACGCTGCCCGACTATTCCGAACTCGACGACCTGATGGCACCCGCAACAGGCGGCGCGGTTGGGCAAGGAGGACCTGCAATATGAATATCCAAGCAGCCATCGCGGCTTTGCAATCGAGCGGAATCGACGTCGATCTCAACCCCGCGTCCGTCAAATCCAAGTCCCGCGATTTCTTTTGGTATTCTCCCGTCCTCAAAGACCGCTTGGACCATGTTGTTGCCGACTTCGTCGCGACGCCGGTGAATGAGGCTGAGGTCATCGAGATCCTGCGCGTTTGCTATGCCCACGACGTGCCCGTCACCACGCGCGGCACGGGCACGGGCAATTACGGTCAGGCGATGCCGCTTGCGGGTGGATGCGTGCTTCATCTTCAAAAGATGAACGCCGTTAAGAAAATCGCCCCAGGCCGTGTGGTGGTTGAGCCCGGGTGCCTACTGAAAGATCTTGATGCCGCGTGCATTGCGGATTCGAACCAGGAAATCCGCATGTTCTCAAGCACTTGGGCGACGGCCACCATCGGCGGCTTCATCGCCGGGGGCTCGGGTGGTGTCGGCTCGGTCCGGTGGGGCGCTTTGCGGGACCCGGGCAATATCATCCGTCTGCGCGTCGTCACGATGGAGGAAACGCCCCGCGTCCTCGAGATTACCGGCGACGATCTGCACCGCGTGTCCCATGCCTACGGCACCAACGGTATCATCACCGAAATCGAGATTCCGCTGGCCCCCGCCTACGATTGGACCGGCATTTTCGTGGCCTTCGACAGCTTTGATGAAGCACTGCAGTATTCCTACGACCTTGCGTCATGCGACGGCCTTCTCATCAAACTCGCCACCGTGTTTGAGGCCCCTATCGCCAAGGAATACTTCCAGCGCGTTGCCCCCCACGTTGAACAGGGCGACGCCCTTGTCGCCCTGATGGTTGCACCCCATTCCATGCCGGCGTGGGAGACATTTACCGCCGCCTATCCTGCGCGGCCCATCTACCGCAGTGACGCTAGCACCTGGTCGAAAGATCCGGGCCACGTGTTTGAGTATGGCTGGAACCACACCACCTTGCGCGCCCTGAAAGTGGACCCGAAGATCACCTATCTCCAGATCGCCTACGGCACCGATGACCCCGTCTCCCTGGCCAAAACCATGCGCGATGAGCTGAGCCCTGAATGCCTGCAACACATTGAAGTCATGCGCCAAAACGGCCGCGTCTCGATGGCGGGGCTGACATTGGTGAAGTTCGAGTCTGAGGAACGGCTCGACGAGATTATCGCCCTTCACGAGGCCAACGGTGCGATGAATTTCAACCCGCACCGCTATACGCTGGAAGAGGGTGGGCGCCAGGCGGTCGATACTCGCCAGCTTGATTTCAAGCGTGAGGCAGACCCGAAAGGGCTGCTCAACCCCGGCAAAATGATCTCGTGGGAAGAGCCTGATTACAGCTTTGATCAGATGTACGCTTGGCCCGGTCTGCAAGCCAAACCGGCGGCAGAGTAAATGGCCAAGGCGCTGGTCCTTTATGCGCACCCGGTCGCCGAAAGCCTTGGTGGGGCGGCCCATAGCGAAGTGGTTAACGCCCTTAACCAAAAAGGGTGGGAGGTTGACGATTGCGACCTCTACGCCGAGCAATTCAACCCGGTGCTCAGCGCCGAGGAACGGCGCGGCTACCACGATACCGCGTCCAATACTGCGCCTGTACAAGGCTACGTTGATCGCCTTCGTGCCGCCGACGCGTTGGTCCTTTGCTTCCCGGTTTGGAATTTCGGCTACCCGGCGATCCTGAAGGGATGGTTTGACCGGGTCATGTTGCCCGGCGTCTCATTCGACCTCCGGGAAGGCAAGCTGACGCCCTGCCTTACGAACATCCGCAAACTTGCGGCTGTCACCACCTATGGCAGCACGCCGTGGCGGGCGTTTCTGGCTGGGGACCCTCCGAAAAAACTGATCAAACGGGTTGCTTTCGGGACCCTGAGACCCGAAAAAATCCGCTACATTGCCCAATACGATATGAACAACGTTACCCCCGCCGCGTGTGACGCGTTTCTTGCGCGCGTGGCATCAGAAATGGAGTCGTTTTGAATGCGCGCGCTGGTTGTTTATTGTCATCCGAAAGAGGGCTCTTTCGCCTCAGCCGTGCGCGATACGGTGCTGGAGCGTCTTTCCGCGTCTGGCGCAGAGATCCGTTTGCGTGACCTCTACGCCGAAGGTTTCCAGCCCGTTTTAACCTCGCCTGAGTGGACTGACTACCTCGATGCTCCGGCCAACCGCGCGCCGGTCGAAGGTCATGTCGCAGACCTCGAATGGTGCAACACGCTGATCTTCATCTACCCCACGTGGTGGTACGGCTTGCCTGCGATGTTGAAGGGCTGGCTGGACCGTGTGTTGTTGCCCGATGTGGCGTTCATGATGCCGAAGGCGGAAGGCGAAACCATCCGTCCGGGCCTTCATCATATTGAAAAGATGGGCGTTTTCACAACCTGTGGTGCCTCTTGGTGGTTGACCCGGATGGTGGGTGCCCCGGGTCGTCGCACGCTTTTGCGAGGCGTCGGCTTCCTGTTGAAGCCGCGTGCCAAGAAGGTCTTCGCGGCGACATACTTGATGGACAGCGCGACGCCAGAGGCGCTTGCCAAGCACCTTTCCACGGTCGCGGCAAAGACCGACAAACTCATCGGTCCGTTGCCAAACCCGGAAGGAGCGCCCGCAGAATGAGCCGCTATTGGATCGACTATCCGGCCCCTGACTTTCAGATCGACCCCGACCGCACGATCGCAATCCTGCCCGTCGCGGCCGTGGAACAACATGGGCCGCATTTGCCCGTCGGTGTCGACGCGATGATCAACCAGGGCCTTTGTGATGAGTTGGTCGCGCGCTGTCCGGACGCGCTCGATATCCGCGTGTTGCCGCTGCAAGCCGTAGGAAAATCCAATGAACATCTCTGGGCGCCCGGCACCCTGACGCTTTCGGCCGAGACAGCGATGAAAGCCTGGGTCGAGATCGGTCTGTCAGTGGCCCGCGCCGGGGTGCGCAAGATGTTGATCGTGAACTCCCACGGCGGAAATATGGATTTGATTTCAATCGTCTCGCGTGAGTTGCGCGTGCGCGCCGGCATGTATTGCGTGCGCATGGGCTGGGGTGCTGGCGGCACGCCGGAGGGCGTTTTCTCGACCCAGGAAGCCGCCCAAGGCATCCACGGCGGCGATAATGAGACGTCCCTTATGCTGCATTTTCGGCCTGACACCGTCGATATGACCAAGGCGCAGGATTTCCGTTGGACCCATCAACAGGGGGAGATCCCGCCCGTCGGGCCGATCGCTCACGGATGGATCGCGTCTGACGTGAACCCGGCGGGCGTCGCCGGAGAGGCGCACCTTGCCACCGCCGAGAAGGGCCGCGCTACCGCCGCGCACTACGTGGACGGCGTGATCGACGTGCTCCACAAGATCGCGGCACAGCCGTTGGACCGGTTCGAGCCGGTGGAGACGCCTTACTGACGACGCGTTAACCAGCTTGTCATGAAGGTGGCAAAGGCGGCCTCGACCCACAGCTCGGCACCAATGGTGCTGCGCGTCAACAAGCAGGTCTGCCCGGCAAAAAGTACCGCAGCAGAAGGTGATCCCGCATCCAAATCGGCGCTGGTCCCCTCGGCCAAAGCGTCCTGCAGGGCGGGTCCGGAGAGGTCAAATCGTGCGTATAGCCCTGTCGCAGGGCTGCACGCGTAGCCTTCGTGCCAGCCTTCTTCGCCCTCGACACCCACCAGCATTGCCCGATCACGGGCAATGCGTACCCCATCATTTGCACCGCGAAGTGCATGGAGGCCGACCGTCTTCGCACCCGGTGCCAGGTCTGCCATCGCTTTGATAAGGTTCCCAGAAATCAGGCAAAGGGGCTCTGTGCTTGCCCTTTGGATGACAAGACCTGCGACCTCCACGGTGGCCCCCTCCGCGAGGGGGCGGTCGTTCCATTGGCGTTCCCGCATCATAATCTTTTCCCTTTGGGATCGAAGGCACAGGGCGGCGCGATACGGGCGCGGGTCACGTCGCCGTTGTGGAACACGCCCGCATCGGGTCCATGTCCCGCTTCTAGCAGGGCCAAGGCAATGGGGCGGTCCAACGTGGGGCTCTTGTAGCTTGACGTGACGAACCCAAGCGAGCGGCGGGGGGCGTCAATGGGCACCAAATGCGCGCCCACGGGCAGTAGCTCAGCGCTTTCCAGCCCGACCAACACGCGCCGATCCGGGGCCTTAGCGGCCTCGGAAAAGAGCGCGTGTTTACCAAGGTATTCGTCCTCACGCCTGTCCCGTGGTCCGCCCCAGCCCAGATCGTGCGGCATGGTGGCGCCGTCCGTATCCTTGCCGATCACGATGTAGCCCTTTTCGGCCCGAAGGATCATCACCGCCTCGAGGCCTATCCAGGCCCCGCCAACTTGGGCACGCGCGGCCTCCATCGCGGCGTGAAGGGCCGGGCCGTCTGACGTCGGGACTGAAACCTCGTACGAGGTGTCGCCGGTGAAGCTGATCCGTGCGACCCGCACCGGCCTTTGACGCCAGGTAGAACGCGTCAGGCCCATGGCGGCACAGTCGGACGGAAGACCTGCCATATCCATCAGTGCCTTGGCGCGCGGGCCCGTGACGGTAAGCGTCGTCCAGGCTTGGGTGATATCGTGGATCGCAACTTGCGCCGGCTCGAAACGATCCTGGCGTGGATCTTCCAACACGTGGCGCACGGCTTCGGCGTGGGACGAGGACGCGGAGACGACGAAGTGGTCTTCTGCCACGCGCAACACGACGCCATCGTCAAAGACGATCCCATTTTCGCGTAACATCAGCGCGTAGCGCGCGCGGCCAGGCTTGAGTGTTGAGAGCCGAGTGTAGAAGGCGAAATCGAGGAGGTCAGCAGCGCGGGGGCCGATGACGTCGAGCTTGCCGAGGGGGGAGGCGTCGTAGATCCCGACGGTGTCCCGCGCGGCCTTAGCCTCCCGCTGTGTGGCCGCTTCTTCATCGGCCCCGTAGGCGGACGGGCGTAGCCAGCCGCCATACTCGCGGAACTCTGCGCCTTGGGTACGGTGCAGATCTTCCAGCCCCAAGCGCTTGAGGGGGTTGAACAAATCCCCACGCCTGCGCCCGGCAATCGCGGTGAACGGCAGGGGTTGGACCGGGGGACGGAAGGTGGTCGTGCCAGTCTCGGGTATGCTGCGCCCCGTGGCCTCGGCCATGGCGGCCAGGCCCGCGAAATTCGAAGTGCGTCCTTGATCCGTCGCCATTCCAAGGGTGGTGTAGCGTTTGAGATGTTCGACCGAGGTAAAGCCCTCCCGCGCGGCAAGGTTAACGTCCTTAAGAGTTACGTCGTTCTGGAAATCTATCCAAACACGCCCCTTGGTTTGCGAGTTTGGACGCGCCGGTTTCCAGTGCCAATCTGTGCTGTCGGCAGCGGGAAGGCCAGCCTCCCTCAAAGTCGCTGCAAGACCGAACGTGCCGTTCGCGGCACCCACAACCTGCATGTGCCCGCTGCCCGGACGCGGCACGAGGGCATCTTTTGCAGCGTCCCAGTCCAACTTGCCGCCAGACTGGCAGTGGAGTTGGACAGAGGGGGTCCAGCCTCCGGACATCAGCACGGTGTCGGCGGTCAGAAAGGTATCATTGAACGTGGCACCAAAGACTTCGGTTCGACCTTGAACCGATTGTAGTTGCTGGTTTGTCAGGAGCCGAACGCCTTCGGGTGCGAGGGGCGTGTCCTTTCGGCAATCTGCGAGCGTGACGGACGCGCCGGCCTCGGCCAAGGCCGCCGCTGTTGCATAGCTGGCATCCGAGCCCGTCGCAAGCAGAATGCGGCGCCCCGCGACGGCACCATAAAGGGAGAGGTAATGGTGCGCGGCCTCTGCGGACATGACGCCGGGGATGTCATTGCCCGCGGGCCAAAGGGGGCGCTCGATGGCGCCCGTAGCAAGGACCGTGTGGCGGGGGCGGATTTGCCAACGAACGCCGGGCGCGCCTTCTTGAAAGGCCGCGATGAGGCCGTGATCAAAAGCACCCCAAGCGTTTGTTTTTGTGAGGATCTTCCCACCAGAAGCAAGGATCGATTTCCAGGTGTCGGCTACGAACTCGCGCCAGGGTTGGCCATCGATGTCACCGCCGCGCCAACGTAATGCGCCGCCCAAATGGGGCGATTGCTCAATCAGCCAAACCGCGCCTCCGGCCTTGAGCGCCTTCCTCGCCGCAAGCATACCTGCCACGCCGCCGCCGATCACCAAGGTATCACACCGCGCGTGGCGCGAGGGCGTCTCAGCAGCAGGAGTGGTGCCCGGATCAAGGCGCCCAAGGCCCGCCATCTTGCGAATTTGCGTCTCGTAAAGGGGCCAGCCGCCTGCAATGAATGTCTTGTAATAAAACCCGGCAGGGATCGCGCGGTGCAGAAGATCCAGCCATCTGGCCCGGTCCTTTAGCGCTGTAGGGTGCGCGTTGACGGCATGGGCGCGCAGGCCATCGCTGAGCGGCACAAGAGTGGCCCGGGAATTGGGCATTGTGATGCCGTTTTCGATGACATCGAAAAGTGCGTTTGGCTCTTCCGCACCGAAACCCACCAGCCCACGGGGGCGGTGGTATTTGAAGCTGCGCGCAATGGTCCGGGGGCCGGACGCAAGGAGAGCGGAGGCGAGGGTATCTCCTTGAAATCCCTTTATGGTTTGCCAATCCACCTTGGCGCGCAGGGGCTTCGTTCGGTCGATTTCAGAGCCGAGGGAGGGATGCCGCCAACCGGTCATCGCAATGCCTCCGATCCGGAGATTTCCCGCGTTACCGAATCGCGGGTAAGCAAGACGTATTCCCCACAGGTTGTGTGCAGCCAAACCTCTTGCGTGACGCCTTTCGGTGCCTCTTCGCCGTAGAGGTAACGGGCCCATTCACCCGTGTCCGGCGCCCATTCGGGACGCACCCTGCCAGCCACAGTGGCGAAGTGGAACTCGGTCTCGGCGCGGGGTCCGCAGAAGGGGCAGGGGAAGATTTGCATGCTGCCTCCTAATGGGCGATGCCGCTGCCTGCGGCCTCGTCAATCAAACGACCAGTGGAAAAGCGGCTGAGGTCGAACGGCCGGGAAATCTCGTGATGCCCACCTGTCGCCAGCATATGGGCCAGCAAAGTTCCTCCCGCAGGGATCGCCTTGAAGCCGCCCGTACCCCAACCGCAGTTTAAAAACAAACCCTTAGGTCCCGTAGGCCCGAGGATCGGAGAGCTGTCGGGCACCACATCCACCACACCCGCCCATTGGCGCAGCAGCTTCAACTGACCGAAAGCGGGAAACATCTCCAGAAGGCCCGAGAGGATGCTCTCCTGCACCGGCAGATTGCCGGTTTGCCCATGGGTCGGCACGCGGTCGAGGCCACCGCCGATGACCAACTCGCCCTTGTCGGATTGGCTCAGATAGGTCCCGGTGCCAAGGTAAAGAAGCACGGTGTCGAGCACGGGTTTGACAGGCTCGGACACGAAGGCCTGCAACGCGTAGGTCTGGATTGGCAGCGTGATGCCGAGGGGCGCCGTTAGCCCGGTTGTCGCGCCCGCGGTGGCAAGTCCCAACGCGCCGGCCTTGACGCGTCCATGGGATGTCTCAAGGCCAGTGACTTGACCCGCTTCCACAATGATATCAGTAACTTCGCATCCTTCGATGATATCAATACCCAACGCGCTGGCAGCCCGCGCGTAGCCCCAGGCGACCGCGTCGTGGCGCGCAACGCCTGCGCGGCCCTGCCAGATGCCACCCATCAGTTTGTACCGGGCTTCCGGCGATTGGTTCGCGAGGGGCACGCGCCGGGCGGCCTCGTCCGCGTCCATCAAGCGTCCATCGACGCCATTGATTTGCATCGCGTTGGCGATGCGAGCACAGATCTCCATCTGGGCCGGCGTGTGCGCCGCGATCAGCATGCCGCGTTGGCTCAGCATGACGTTGTAATTTAGCTCTTTCGACAGCCCCTCATAGAGGCGAAGGGCAAGATCATAGAGCGCGACACTTTCGGGATAGAAGTAATTGGAACGGATCACAGTCGTGTTGCGACCGGTGTTGCCGCCACCGATCCAGCCCTTCTCCAGCACCGCCACGCGGGTGATACCGTGGGTCTTGGCAAGGTAGTAGGCCGTGGCAAGACCGTGGCCGCCGCCGCCGATGACCACTGCATCATATTCAGGCTTCAACCTGCCCTTGGCCCAGGTTCGGGGCCATCCTTTGTGGTTGCGCAGCGCTTGCTGCGCGAGGGCGAGGGCCGAGTGCCGTTTCATGGGTTAAGGCCGTTAACGTATGCGATAAACTCTTTGACATCAGCGGGATGTGCGACCTCTCCGGTGAAGCCGTGGATGTAGGCGGCGACGCGGGACATGCGGGTGTCGATGTCTTCACGCAGGTCCAAAGCGTGATATCCCAACTGCATGAAATAGAGGATGCGGGCGCGGGCATCGGCCTCGTCTGCGGGGTAGCCATGGCGGTCATACATGGCTCGGATCGCGTCAAGACGGGCGGCGTCGGCCGCATCAATGGCATCGCGCACGCTTTCGTCGCGGCGGGCCCATTCGCGAATGGCGAAGTCGAGGCCGGGGTCGAATTGGCGGTCGTCCACGAAGCACCGGAAGAAGTTAAAAAGGGCCTGCGCGATGGATTGCGAGGGCCTTGCGCAATGGTCGATGATCGAGCGCGTGTTACGCGTTTGCCAGTCCTCCAGAAGCGCACTCATCAGCTCGTCACGGTTGGAGAAATACCAATAAAATGAGGATCTTGAGACGCCTAGCCGCGTCGCCAGCGCAGCGATTTTCACCTGGGCCACACCTTCACCGACCAACACGTCCCGGGCGGCATTCAGCCAATCCTCTCGCGTGACTTTGACGTGGCCAACGAGGGGGTCTCTGTTGGGGTCATCACGGTGAAGGACGGGGCTCGTGCGCATCGGGTCAGCTTTCGGGGAAAGCGCCGCCGCGTTGGGTGCGGCGGGCGATATCGGCTTGAAGGGCGTGAAGCCGGTCGGGGTTGATAGTGGGGGCGCTTGGATTGGCGATAATCCCCTGCCAGACGTCGCGGGCACGGGTAGAGGTGTCTTTTGCGCCGCGCTCTGTCCAAGTGCCAAAGTTGGCGTAGTCGTGGACGATCGGCTCGTAAAACTCGGTCTGGTAGCGATCCATGGTTTGGGCGCTCGCGAAAAAATGGCCGCTTGGCGCGGTTTGGGCAATAGCGTCCAGGCCGATCTCTGCGTCACCTGCCTGAGCACCGGCGCAAAGCTCGGCCACCATGTTCAGCACCTCGGCGTCGGTAACCAGTTTTTCGTAGCTGACGCTGAGCCCGCCTTCCAACCACCCGGCGGAGTGGATGATAACAGTCGCGCCCGCCATCAGGCACCCCCACAGGCCGAACTGATTTTCGTTGGCAGCCTGCACGTCATTCAGGTTGGCGGCGGAGCCTGCCGCCGACCGCCAGGGCAGGGCAATGAACCGCGCCAGTTGTCCTGCGGCCAGGGATGCCTGGAAATGCGACGGCGTGCCGAACGCGGGCGCCCCGGATTTCATATCGACGTTGGAAGTGAAGGTTCCGTAGCAAACGGGGGCGCCCGGTTTAGTTAATTGCGTTAATACTAACGCCGCCATCGCCTCCGCATGGGACAGGGTGATCGCGCCCGCCACCGTGATCGGAGCCATCGCCCCCATGAGCGTAAACGGCGTGATGATAGAGATCTGACGGGCCCGCGCGAAATCGATCAGGCCTTGGGCCATCGGAATGTCCAAGGTGCGCGGAGAGTTTGTGTTGATGATCGTGTAACACCTTGGTTTGTCTGCAAATTCATCGTCGGAAAGGCCGCGGAAATCGCGCAGCATCTCGAAACTTTCCATCACTTGCGGGGTGCCGCGTGAGAAGATGAAAGGGAACTTGTCGCTGTCGGTCAGCTGGGTCTCCAGGGTGAAATAGTGGCGGACATTGGTTGCCACATCCTGCGGCTCCACCAGTGGGGGGAGCATCTGGAAGACGTCAAAGTGCTGGGTTAACTGGATTAACTCTTTGAAGTCCCGTGCACAGCCGGGGCGGCGGCCTCGGACCTCGTCGGTGGCATGGGGGGCACCCGCGCCCGGTTGAAACACGAGCGACCCAAGCTCCAGCACGATATCGCAATGCGCAGCGCCCGCCCGCCCCTCAATCCGTTTGGGCGCGGAGGCGATGGCCGCAGCCACCAAATCGCGCCCGATATGGACCATCTCGTCTTTCACAACCGCGCCGGCTTGGGCAAAAATCGCCCGGGCTTCAGGCAAAAGCACTTTCATCCCGAGGCGTTCCAGAATGTCCAACGCCGCTTCATGCATCGCCTCGATCCGGTCCGCTGAAAATACATCCATCGGCGGAAAGGGATTGCGCAACTGGCTATAGTTCGTGACGCGCGCTGAAGGGCGGGGACCCGCGCGGTTGCGGCCTCGGGTGCGGGTGGGTTTGCTCATCCGCGCATCGCTTGGCCGGAGGGATCATAGGGCGACGCGGGGATCACTTTCGCGCTCCGTTCAACACCCACGACATGGACGCTGAGCGCGGTGCCTTCATGGGCGGCGTCGGAGTTAACCATCGCCATAGCAAGGCTTTTTTGGACCGTGTGACCGTATCCGCCCGAGGTCACGAAGCCTACCATCTCGCCGTTCAACCAGACAGGCTCGTACCCGATGGGGTCCGCGCCATCGCCATCGATTTCCAGCGTCACGACCATCTGATCCGGCCCGTTGCCATCGCGTTCTGCGATCGCACCCGCCTTGCCGATGAAGTCCTTTTCCCAATCGATCCACCGGTCCATGCCGGTTTGCGCAGGCGTGTAGCCTTGGGTGAATTCGGCGGACCAGATGCCAAAGGATTTCTCCAATCTGGTGGACAAAAGCGCGTTAAACCCGACTTCCCTGATGCCTTCCGACGCCCCGGCCTCTAGCAGCATGTCGCGCAGCGTGATGTGGTCGCCATAGCGGCAGTTGATCTCATAGCCGCGCTCGCCCGTGACGCTCATCCGCGCGACATTTGCCTGCAGAAGACCCACATCCATTCGGTCACACCCCATGAAGGGCAGGTCCACACCCCCTTCGACCAGCTTGTCGATAACGGCTTTTGAGTTCGGTCCCGCCAAAGCAAATCCGCAGATCTCCTCGCCAAGATCGCGGACGTTAACGCCGTTAATCATATGGTCGGTGAACCATCTCATGTGCCAGGCGCGCAGGTAGTAGCTGCCCATGATCCACCAGGTGCCATCGCCCCAATTGAACACAGTCAGGTCACCCATCAGACGGCCGCTTTCGGCCAGCATAGGCGCTAGCCTCGCGCGGCCCGGTTTCGGGAGTTTCGACGCCATCATTTTGTTGAGCCAAGCCTCGGCTTCTGGGCCCGAAACCTCAAACCGCGAAAAGCCCGAAATGTCGAGAAGTGCCACGCCGTTGCGCACCATGCGGCATTCCTCGGCGACGATGTCGTGGGCGTTAGAACGCTTAAGCGAGAGATTTTCAACGAAATCCTCCGACGGCGCGAAGTAGAGGGGCACCTCCAGATCCCAGGATTGCCCCCAACGGCAGCCCGCGGCTGTCATGCCTTCATAGGCGGGCGCGCGTTTGAGCGGACGGCCTGCGGGGAGTTGCTCGTTGGGGTAAGACATGACGAAACGGCGGGAGTAAAACTGCCCTGTTGTCTGGCGGATGTATTCGCGGTTTTCCGCGAATTTGCCGTAGCG
Source organism: Gymnodinialimonas sp. (assembly GCF_059726805.1). Classification (NCBI taxonomy): domain Bacteria; kingdom Pseudomonadati; phylum Pseudomonadota; class Alphaproteobacteria; order Rhodobacterales; family Paracoccaceae; genus Gymnodinialimonas; species Gymnodinialimonas sp. The sequence continues at coordinate 3,261,026 of NZ_AP041059.1, read as the reverse complement.
TGCGACGTCCATGGAGTAGGTGTCGGCCTCCGTCTCGCCATAGATCATCCACTCGGCAAGCGACTTGCCAACGCCGCCACCCTGCAAGAAACCGGCCATCACCGCACAGGCGCACCAATACCCGTTAACGCCGTTAACTGGCCCGACCAACGGGTTGCCGTCGGGAGAGAAGGTGAACGCGCCGTTCACCCAGGTTTTCACGCCCGTCGTTTGCAAAGCGGGATAGCGCTCAAACCCTAGGATCAGCTCATTCTCGATCCGGTCGGTCTGCTCTTGGAACAGCTCCATCCCGTAATCCCAGGGCGCGCCGTCCATGGCCCAATGCTCATGGTTAATCTCATAAATGCCCAGGAGCAGACCTTTCTGATCCTGCCGCATATAGGTGAAACCTTCGAGGTCCACGGTCATCGGCACCTCGAAGTCCAGTGCTTCGAGTTCTGGGATCGTGTCGGAGATCAAGTAGTGATGTTTGAGCGGCGAGACAGGCAGCTCGATCCCTGCCATCCGGCCCAATTGCTTCGCCCAAAGGCCGCCCGCGTTAACCACGTGTTCGCAGGTGATCGTGCCCTTGTCGGTCACGACTTGCCAGCCGTCTTTCGTCTGGATCAGTTCTTCGACCTTGGTGTGCTCATAGTATTCCGCGCCGCGCATCTTGGCGGCAGTGGCGTACGCGTGGACGGTGCCGGTGGTGTCGACGTAGCCTTCGCGGTCCGCCCAAAGGGCGCCGATGACGCCGTCGGTCGACATGATCGGGCAGGCCTCTTGCGCCTCCTTGGGAGTCATCAAATGGCAATCGGTGATGCCGATAGCCTGGAACGTGCGGTAAGCCGACTGAAGCCATTCCCACCGCTCGGGCGTGCCGGCGAGGGTCAGACCGCCGGTCATGTGCAACCCGATGTTCTGGCCGGACTCCGCCTCGATTTCTGACAGAAGATCAATGGTATAGGCCTGCAACGCCGCCATGTTTGGATCGGCGTTGAGCGCGTGAATGCCGCCCGCCGCGTGCCAGCTGGAGCCAGCCGTCAACACGCTGCGTTCCAGCATGCAGACGTCTTTCCAGCCAAATTTTGCCAGGTGGTAAAGGACGGAGGATCCAACGACGCCGCCGCCGATCACGACGGCTCTGTAATGTGTTTTCATGGGGGCGGTATCCTCCGGCCTTTCGTGGGTTTAGAGCCAGCCTAGGGGGGATTGGACAGCCCTGTCCAGAGCGTTTGCGACACGGGATGGGTCGGTCCGCGACGCGAGCAGCTGTGATAAGCCTTCACTGCGGGCAGGGGACGCTTGGCGCCGGTACGCCTGGAGAGATGTAGAGGCGAAGGTTCACAGGACGGAAATTGCCGATGGAAATGCCGTCGATCTGTGGTGCCTGCGTGGCCTCGGGTTCAGTTTCCGCGAGTAGTGAAGGATCGATCCACGCGGCGCGGTCTTGCCTCTCCGCCAGATAGGCCAGCGCACCCTCGGCATCGGTAAGAATCGTGCCGGTCCCCAGGCGGAACACGGCGGACGGTTCGGCATATCCGGCAAGCGCCACGGGCCCGGAGAGGCAGGTGTACTGCGCGGTAGCTGTGGCCAGTTGATCTGCGATCCAGAAGTCACGCGCTGCGGGAAGGCTTAACGCCGTTAACGTCCACCCCAAGACAACGCCGCAGATTGCCAGCGCGGTGACCGCGGGGACGACGGAATTTCGCCAAAGGAAGATCACGCCCGCGATCCCGGCCAAAGTGAAGGTGAGCGCGCCGAGAAGCGAGGGGAGGTGGATGTTCTCCGCCGGGCCATAGGCCACGGGGGCGACAACGGCGATCACGGCGAAGAACGCGAGGGCCATGCCCCAGCCAAGGCTGCCAAGCGCGCCGAGCCAACGCCGGAACGCTATTTCAGTTGCCGACATCCGGACTAAAGCCACTCCGCAGAGAAGCATCAGCGGGGGGTAAAGCGGGAGTGTGTAGTGGATCAGCTTCACGGGCACCGCCTCGAACACGATCCATCCGGGGATCAACCAGCCGAGAAGGAAAGCCGTCTTGGGGTCCTTTCGGCAACGCCACGCGGTCACGCAAGCCATTGGGATCAATAGACTCCATGGGAAGAACGTGAACCAGATCGCGATCAGGTAAAAGCCGGGCGGGGTGGCGGAATGCTCCCCCTCGGCGGTGATCTTGTCACTCAGATCGTTGCCGAGGGACGCGCTCCAGAATGCACCGTCTGTCACGAGGGTGATGGCGATAAACCAGGGCGCCGTGAGCGCCACGAACAACAACCCGCCGGGCATAGGACGCAGCCGTGACAGCCATTTGACATCGCGAAACTGGACGCTGATCCAGGCGATGACACCCAGCACGGGGAGCATGACCATGGGCCCCTTCAGAAGGAACCCCGCCGCCAGCGCCGTCCAGAAGGTTAACGGTGTTAACCAAGGCCTGATCTCGCCCAACCAAGCTCGGCCAAGGGCACCCATGGCAAGGATCACGGATAAGAGCAGGGCGGCGTCCGTCTTCGCCGTGCGCGCCTCGGCGTGGAGCATATAGATCGTGGCGCAGATTATGCCCGCAATCACCGCCGCACGGCGCCCAACAAAGGGGGTGCCAGCCCAAATCAACGCGAGGGCCGATAGCGCGCCCGCCAGATACGACGGCAGACGGTGGACCCAGATTGGCGTTTCACCCGAGACGCCCGTGATCCAGATCGCGGCCGTTTGCGCCCAGTAAATCAACGCGGGCTTGTTGTGGCGGGGTGCTTCTTGAAGGCGAATATCGATCAGATCGCCTGTCGCGGCCATTTGCCGGGCAGCCTGGGCAAATCGCGCTTCATCCCGGTCCTGAACCGGCAGTTCCGCAAGGCCTACACCGAAGCTCACCAACGCCAGAAGCAGCACCAGAAAGGGCGCAGCGCGGGCCGTCAGGACGCTCATGTCTGATCGTGGACCGCGTCAGCATCCGCGCGTTTAGAGCGATGGATCAGCATGAGATTGCGGGCATAGACGATGACACCCGTTGATTGGCCGAGAATGAAAACCGGGTCTTGGCGGTAGATCGCATAGGCCAGCATCAAGAGGCCGCCGCTGATCGACAGATACCAGAAGGCAACCGGCACATAGGATCGCCCGGCCCTTTCCGACGCGATCCATTGAACGATGAAGCGTGAGGCGAAAATGCCCTGTGCAATGAAGCCAAGGGCGACCCACCAGAATTCGAACCAATGGTCGATGTTGAGGAAATCGAAGAGCCAGCTTTCCATGGTTAACGCGCCTCCGGGCGGGAGATGTCGGTGTCTGTGGGCAACACTTTGCGCCGGCGCCTGATCAGCCAGGCGACACCAATAAGATCCGACAGCCCGACAATCGCACGCCCCAGGTTGGTGTATTTGGACGCCCCCGCGACACGCGGCCTATGGGCCACGTCGACATGGGCGATCTCCCAGCCATCCCGTTGAAAAAGCGCAGGTAAATAGCGATGCATGTGATCAAAATAGGGCAGGGCGAGGTAGGCGTCACGGCGGTAGGCCTTCAGCCCGCATCCGGTATCGCGGGTGCCGTCTTTCAGCAGAACACCCCGGATCGTATTGGCGGCCCGCGACGCAAGGCGCTTGTGTAGTGGATCGTCGCGCTTCACCCGTTGTCCCGCCACAAGGCCCAGTGTCTCTGACCCCTCAAGTAGAGCATTGAGCAATTTGGGAAGCTCTTCCGGCGGGTTCTGCCCGTCGCCATCCAAGGTCGCGATAATCGGCGCGCGGGCGGCGCGCACGGCAGCATGAACCGCCGCAGATTGGCCAGCGGGGCGCGGATGGGTCAAAATCGTCAAATTCGCCTGGGGGTGCGCGGCGCCAAAGGCGCGCAACGCGTCGCCTGTCCCGTCGGTCGAGCCATCGTCTGTCACGCAGATCTCAAACGTGCCAAACGGCTCGGCGGCCGCCACGCAGCCGCCAAGCAAATGCGGCACCGTTTCGGCCTCATTCAGCATGGGGATCGCGATCGCGAACCGGGGCGTGGACATCTTTGCGCTCCTCACGGGCGATTTCGAATCGGTTTAGGCCGAATTGGGGCGGGCCGGAAGGGGCGTTCGGCCTGTCGCGGCGTCACAGGGCGGAAAGACGCGCTTCCTGGCGGGCGATTAGCGCCTCGATCTCGTTGATCGTCGTCTGGCTCAGGATCAGGCCCGGCTTCCGGACGGTCGCGTGCGAGATCGCGCCACGCTTGGCGAGGATGTACTTGCGCACTGCAAGGCCCATGCCGGGCTGGCATTCATACCGGATCAGCGGCAGGTAGGCGTCAAAGATGTCTCGGGCAAGGTCGATGTCGGTATGTGTGAGGGCAATGATGTCGCGCATCATCTCGGGGTAGGCAAACCCCGTCATCGCGCCATCCGCCCCGCGTTGCATTTCCTCCAGCAGGAACTGCCCGCCGTTGCCGCAGAGGATCGACATCTTGCGGGCACCCTCGGCCTCTTGGCCGCGCAGGGCGCTGATCTTCTCCAATCCCGGCCAATCCTCATGCTTGAGCATTTTGCAGGTCGGACAGGTGTCGAAGATCGTCCGAAGAACCTTTGGCGTGATCTGCACGCCGGTATCGAGGGGGAAGTCTTGCAGAACCCAGGGCGTGGCGCCAAGCGTCTCTGTAACCAGCTGGAAATACGACACAATCTGGTCGTCGGTCCGCAGCTTGCTGGGGGGCGCCACCATCACACCAGCGGCGCCGTTCTCCATCGCGGTCGCGCTCAGGGCCTGGATCGTGGAGAGACCGGGCGCCGAGACGCCGACGATCACGGGCAGGCTGGTCTGCGCCGCGACGCGGCGAATGACGGTCTCGGCCTCGGCGGCGGAAAGCTTTCCGGCCTCTCCCATGATGCCGAGGATCGTCAGGCCCGTGGCGCCGGTTCTGGCGTAGAACTCGACCATCGTGTCGATGCTGTGGAGGTCCAGCGCGCCGTCGGGTAAGAACGGCGTTGCTGCGATGGTGAAAACACCAGCGGTGGTCTCATCAATCATGTCAGCCTCCGACTTTATGGTATTGTTTCAGAAGGATACGGGGAATGGCCAAGGCAACAGCCGCCTGGCACGGCTCCACCACGGGCACGCCGAGCGCTTCCTCAAGTGGGCCGCGAAACTGCGCCATGCCAGCGCATCCCATAATCAAGACATCTGCGCCATCTTGCTCGATCAATTGACGTCCGATCTGAGTCATCCGCTCAAGCGTCGTGTCCGTGTCCTCAAGATCGGCCACGCCAAGGTTCAACGCACGGTCGCCGGCAAGGCGGCTTTGCACGCCCATAGCGGCGATACTGCGCATGTGCCGTGGGATCGAACCTGGAAGAATCGCAATGATCCCAAAGCGTTGCCCCAAAGTCAGCGCCGTCATCACGGCGCTTTCCTGGATGCCAAGGACCGGCTTGGCAGTCTGATCCCGCAACGCATGCAGGCCTGGATCGCCGAAACAGGCGATCACGAAGCCATCGGCTTGACCCTCATCTTTCGCGGCCAAAGCCAAGGTCTGTGGGATCGTCATATCGGCTTGTATCTGGCTCTCGATGCCCGATGGCCCATCCGAATTTGTGATGCAATTGATCCGGCAACCCATCCCGTCCAAAGGCGCAATTGCGCTTTGTATTCCGAGGGTTACGGCCTCAGACGCGTTTGGATTAATCACATAGAGGCAGGGCTTGTCGTCCATCTTAGCTCACGCGCCGGGCCGGGTGGCGGTCTGAATTTCGACCTGATAGCCCTCAGGATCATCAAACACGAAAGCGCGGATGCCGATCGCGTCGTTCACAAACATGTCGCTCAGATTTTCAACGCCTTGCGCTTGGATATACTGATACCACGCGTCCACATCCGGGACGCGAACGCAGAATTGCACGGGTCGGGTTTCCGCCCATTTGTGCATACCATGGGCTTCATCCACGAGGCCAATATGTGCGCCGGGACAGACCCGCATGATCTTGGCGAGGCCTTGTTGATCAATGACCAACGGAAACCCCATCACATCGCGGTAAAAGGCCTCTGCCCGGGCCAAATCCTTGTAGTAGAGGAACGTGATCGCCAGTTCATTGGGCGTTTCGGGACGTTGAGGCATTCAGGGGCTCCGATCAATCCAGCAGCCTTTGCCGGGTTCAGTGGTGAGTTTTCCGTCCGTCACGATCCGCTCACCGCGCAAGAAAACGTCAACAGGCCAACCGGTTACACGATGACCTTCATACGGATTGTAGCCGACGTTATCGTGCAAGTCATTGGCCGCGTAGGTATGGGTCCGGTCAGGATCCCACAACACGATATCGGCGTCCGCTCCGGGAGTGAGGCGGCCCTTGTTTGGTAACCCGTAGATGTCGGCGGCCGCCGTCGCGGTGAGTGTTTCGAAGGTGTTGGTTGGAAGGGTGTTGCGGCTTATGATCGCGTCGAACATCAGTGGCATACGTGTCTCCAAGCCCGGCAAGCCGTTGGCGATATCGGGGAACGGCGGGTTTGGGCCAGCCCTTAATTTTCCCGTACTATCAAATCGATAGGGGGCGTGATCCGACGAGACGAGATCCAGCGTCCCGTCCTGAGACGCGGCCCACAGCGCGTCCTGATCCCGCTCTGTGCGTTGGGGCGGCGAGCACATCCATTTGGCACCTTCGACGCCCGGTTTGTCCAGAATCTCAGCAGTCATGAACAGATAGTGAGGGCAGGTCTCTGCAAAAACAGGCGCCCCTCGGCGGCGAGCGGCAGCAACCTCTTGTGCAGCAGCCAAGCAAGAGACGTGGAAGATCATGACCGGCGCAGTCAAACGCTCGGACGTTGCGCAAATGCGCGCCACAGCGCGCTGTTCAGCGGCCTCCGGACGGGCCAAGGCATGATACCGTGGTTGAGTTTTACCATGTGAAAGCAATGAATTACGAGCGGATCTTAAAGTTGCATCGTCTTCGGCATGAACACAGGTCAATGCGCCCGCGGGTCCGGCAATTTGCAGGATCCGCTCAATCTGCTCATCTGACAGCGCAATGTCATACGTGGTAAAGACCTTCACAGACCGATGCCCCGCCTGAATCAAGGCGCGCAGATCGTCCTCAAAATGCGCAACGCTGGGGTCCGACAGGCTTATGTGGAAGGCATAATCGATCATCGCCCCGCGCTGCGCGCGGGTGGCGTAGTCATCAACAACTTCCTGTAATCGTTGACCTTTCGACTGTGCCGCAAAGGAAACGACGCTGGTCGTTCCACCTAAAGCCGCCGAGCGGGTTGCGGTTTCGAAAGTGTCCGCGTTCATCAACCCCATGCCGGACCGCTGCTCAATGTGAGCGTGGGGATCAACGCCGCCGGGCGTTGCGATCAAGCCTTCCGCGTCGATGCTCTTGCCTTGGCCCAGGAGGTTCGGGCCGATTGCGACCAGCTTCCCATCATTAATCGCCAGGTCCGAGCGGGCCAGTTGGCCCTCCCGCAGTAGCATCGCATTCCGAATGACGAAGGTGTTTGGCATGTTGTGTTCCCGTTCGGGACAAGACTGTCGGTCTGGCAAAGTGGTGGCAAGGGCTTGCGCAGGGCATCGAACTCAATGTCTGTGGATAAGTCTGTGAGTATCTATTCGCCGACCGCATTCAGCGACATGCACGCAGTATCGTTATTGCAATGAAATTTCATACCTGCTTCCAAATTTTTGGTGCAGAATGTCACTTTTCGTACTCTTCCTCACCGAATGAGACGAAACTCTTCATGCGGTACCACTTCACCCATGTGTAGGCTCCGAAGCCGCCGCTAAATGTGCGTCGAATGAACAAGTCCAGCCAGAAACGACCGTCAATGCACTAATTGCACAGCGTCCCAAGGGCGCCGTACGGAGTTTGGAAACGTTTGAAAGAGCGCTATGCTCTCTGGCATCGCCGCGTGGAAAGCCTTGATGATCCTACTCAGCCCAGACAGCGTCCTGAATCCGTCAGCGCTTGAAACGCGATCTCTCCCCAAAAAGATCATCGGACGCGTGCAGATCTTGCCGAAACGCGCCAGCCTTTCCACTTGGGTCCGTTTGATCTTTGAAATGCAGCTGCTGCGCTACCTCTCCGCCCTATTGCCGTTTCTCGCGTTGATCTTGTTTTCGAGGGACTTGGCACTGCCCGTGACGCAAGCACCCTTGGCGATGATCCTGGTAATCGGAATCGTCGAATTGAAGGTACTGCGCCTGTCAAAACCAGCCCGGGAACGGCTGATGTCTCAGGCAGAGGCCGAACGCATCCACGACGCTTTTTCGTTTCGGGCCAAGGCGTTGTTGCGTCGGATCGCGGCGCGGCGGGGCATTGAGGCTGGCGAGCTGCGCCTTGTGGCTGAGCAATCTGAACTCGCGCGGGTGGCGCCGTTAACCTTCGTTTCGGTGCAGTCGGCAGAGCCTTCGCCCCATGTCGTGCCGCTGGCGCGTGAAGATCGTGAGATCTTGCAAGACCTTTTCGATGATACCCTGTCCGAGCGTGACCTGCACCGTGCTAACCTTCGCATCGATGACGTGCTACGGGATGTGCGCCTCGACGCCGAGGGCGTGTCTGCCCATGCGCGCCTCGCGGCCTGGATGGACGCGCAAAAGGTGGAGGCATAAGGCATGGCGATCAACGCAACCCGGGTGTCGGCAGGCGCTGCATTGGACGTTTTGCGCGCCGCCTGGGAGGCGCAACAGACGGGGAAAATGACGGCATCCTGGATGCTACATGGCCGCCCTGGTGTCGGAAAAACGGAGATTGTTCAACAACTTGCAGCTGAGATCGGAGCGGAGCTGTTCGACCTGCGCTTGACTACAATCGAGCCCCAGGACCTTCGTGGCTTGCCGTTCTATGACCATGATACCCACAAGACGGTATGGTATCGGCCAGAGGATTTGCCCGACGGCCTCGGGCCCGCGATTTTGTTTCTGGACGAGCTGACGGCGGCATCTCCAAGCCTTCAACCGACCGTTTATGGCCTCCTGCAGGAGCGGCGCGTGGGACGTCACACCCTGCCCGATCATGTCTTGATCGTTGCCGCTGGAAATACGGTCGATGACGGCGCGGTCGCCTATGAAATGGGGACGGCGCTGTCAGACCGCTTGGTGCATGTCGTCGTACAAGCGGATGCGGAGGATTGGCTCAGATCCTACGCTCCAAACGCGGGCATCCACCCAACGGTCGCGGCATTTCTGCGAACGCGCCCGGATCTCTTGGAAACCACCGAAGCCGCGTTGCGGCGCGGTGAGGCCGTGGCCTGCACGCCCAGATCATGGGTGCGCGTCAGCAAGATCATGGGCCTCGCAACGGACCGAGCCACACGTCAGATCATGATTGCCGGAACCGTCGGAGAGGCTGCCGCGGCAGAGTTTTCGCTGCTTGCAGACGAAATTGCCGCGACCGTGCAGGTCGAGGCCATGCTGAGCGCCACGCGGGCGGAACGGACCGCGCTGTACCCGAGCAGCCTCCATGGGCTGACGGCCTTGATCTACGGTCTAATTGGCGCCGTCGACGAAGCTCGGATGCCCGTAGCGATCGAAATTCTCAATGATCTCAGATCTTTGAGGCGAGACGGCTTGCCGGTTTCAGAGCTTGCGACCTTTGGGTTCGAATTGTTGATTGCGCGCGCCATGGAACGCGGATGGCAGGCGGCATTCGCAGGCTCAGACGCCTACGCCGAATATGCCCGTGATCGGGCGGCTGCGGGCCTGCCGTGAGCCACAGCTTGAGGGCTCAAACGGCTTTGGCACATCTTGGCGATGTAGATCCGGCCCTGGCCGTCCTTGCCCTGTGGTGTCGGCATCGGGACGGGGAAGGAACGACAAGAACTTACGGAAATACAGTCATTTACGGGCCGTCCTTCATGTCGTTTGGGCTCGCTGAACAAGTCGGGCTTGTGGCGCATCACGTGTTGCACGTTGCTCTGCGGCATTCCAACCGGCAGGCTGCTTTGGCTGAGCGATTGGGTACGAAGTTTGACGCCACTTTGTTCGGAATTGCTGCAGACGGGCTCATCAACGAGACACTCGTGCTTGCAGGCCATGCAATCCCCAGGCCTGCAATCCTCGTGACTGATTTGTTGCAGACAATCGGCGAAACCGCCACGTCGCCTATGCAAGCCTTGTCTGAATGGGACGCGGATCGTCTTGCCATGGCCCTCCATTCGACGACGGAACGGTCTGAAAAGGCTCGGAAATTCGGGCAGTCACGAGAGTTCGAGCAGGATCTGGTCGCGCGCGATGCCGGTAGCGAGGAAGAGGCGCCCAGTGCTGCCGATTGGCGCAACCAGATGATCCGCGCGTTGGAGGCTGGTCGTAAGGCGGGCACCGGAATTGGTCGTTTTGGTGGGATCCTTGCTGACCTTGCAGCGCCGCGAATTCCTTGGGAAGTGCATCTGCGCGGCCTGCTCGCCACGGCTCTCAGTGATACCCCGACGATCTCTTTTCGCCGTCCCGCGTCGCGATGGATTGCCATCGCGGCTCTGGCACAGGCAACGAACACACCTGAACCGGTGTTCCAACCTGGCCGCTCAAAAGACGCTTTTCGGCCACGGGTGGCGGTCGGGTTGGATACATCCAGCTCGATCGACGCCACGACGCTGTCTCTTTTTTGGCAGGAAATCGAAGGTGTTAGCCGAAGGTCAGGCGCTGAGGTTCATCTTTTGGCCTTCGATGAAAGCGTCCATGTCGCGCGCCGCATAGACGCAGGGGCGTGGCGGTCGTTGCGCGACAAACCCATGCGAACCGGAGGCGGCACCGACTACGCACCCGTCTTTGACGCAGCCCTGCGCTTGCAGCCGTCAATCCTTGTCATGCTGACGGACCTCGATGCGCCGTTTGGATCGCCGCCGCCATTCCCCATGCTCTGGGTTGTGCCCAAACGCGAGGTGAAGGAGGTGCCGTTCGGCAGAGTGATTGAGGTCGACACCTAGCTATTCAGCCGCGGCCGCCCTCGCGTGGCTTTCGCGCTGCGCGACTTGCCAATCTGGCGCAACCCACGGCTCTAGGTTCTCGGCGGGCAACCGCCGCCCCAGCACATGATCGGCAGCCTTTTCCCCAACCATGATTGAAGGCGCATTCAGGTTACCATTTGGAATTAATGGGAAAATTGAGCTGTCGGCCAAACGCAGACCTTGAACGCCGATCACTCTGTTTTCAGAATCGACGACTGAAATCGGATCATCCCGGCGCCCCATGCGGGCGGTGCCACAGGGATGATACGCCGATTCCGCGTGTTCCCGGATGACGGCGTCGAGCGCGTCGTCTGATTGAGCCGCGTCGCCGGGTTGGATCTCGTGGGCCACGAAATCGGCCATGGGGCCGGTTGCAAAGATCTCGCGGGTCAGGCGGATTGCGCGACGGAAGTCTTCCCAATCCTGCGGATGCGACATGTAATTGAAGTGAATCCTGGGCGCAGCCGCCGGATCACTGCTGCGCAGGGTGATTTCCCCCCGGGAGGGCGACCGCATCGGGCCAGTATGGGCTTGAAAACCGTGGCCGCCGGGCGGGGTTTTGCCATCGTAGCGGACAGCGATGGGAAGGAAATGGTATTGAATATCAGGATATTGCACCCCGGCGTTAGACCGGATGAAACCGCAGGCCTCAAAGTTGTTTGTCGCGCCGAGCCCGGTCTTGGTAAACAGCCACTGCGCACCAACCAGTGCTTTCCCCCACAAGGACCAATAGGGCGCAATCGATACGGGCTGCGAGGCGGCATATTGAACGTAGAGTTCCAGATGATCTTGCAGGTTCTGCCCCACTCCCGCACGGTCCACGACCACAGGAATATTGTTTTCCGCCAGATGCTTGCCGGGTCCAATTCCACTAAGCATTAAAATTTTAGGCGAATTGATTGCACCGGCACAAAGGATCACCTCAGACCGGGCGCGGATCAGTGATCCGTCCGATAGGCGCACACCGGTCACGCGACCTTCCTCCAACTCAATTCGCTCAACAAGGCCGCGCACCATGTCACAGTTCTCTCGGGCGAGAGCGGGTTTCAGGTAAGCGCTTGCCGCCGACCAACGCTTGCCCTTCCAAACAGTCATCTCAAAGGCGCCAAAGCCTTCTTGCCGATATCCATTGTAGTCGTCTGTTTTCCCGTAACCTGCCTGTGCGCCGGATTCGATAAAGGCCTGATAAAGCGGGTTATTCTGATCTCCACGGGTAATGTGAAGGGGGCCGTCATCGCCGCGGAATGCGGCATCTCCGGTTACGCCGTGCCAGTTTTCGGCGCGCTTGAAGTAGGGCAAGACATCCGCATAGGACCAGCCCTCTGCACCCATTCCCGCCCAGGTATCGAAATCACGCGCATGGCCGCGGACGTAGATCATGCCGTTGATGGACGAGGATCCGCCGATGACCTTGCCACGCGGGCAGGCCATCACACGGTTGTTCATGTGCTGCTCGGGCTCCGTGACGTAGCCCCAATCGTAACGTTTCATGCCCATCGGGTAGCTGAGCGCAGCGGGCATGTTGATGAACGGCCCCCAATCGGAGCCGCCATGTTCAATCACAAGGACGGATTTCCCGGCCTCGGCCAAGCGATAGGTCACCGCGCAACCCGCTGATCCTGCACCAATAACGACGTAATCGGCTTCCATTTAGAACGCAGCCTCCACCGGGGACATGCCAACGTAGACAGTCTTGAGTTGGGAATAATGCTCGATCGCGGCGCGCGAGTTTTCGCGCCCGACGCCAGAGCCCTTCATGCCGCCAAAGGGGACCTCGACGGGGGTAAGGTTGTATTGATTGATCCAAAGCGAGCCCGCGTCGATAGCATGAACCACACGGTGCGCGCGGGTCAGATCAGCGGTGAAAACTGCGCCCGACAAACCGAGATCCGTAGCATTGGCGCGGGTGATCACCTCTTCCTCTGTCTCGAAGTCGAGGACCGACATGACCGGGCCGAAGATCTCTTCCCGCGCGATGGTCATATCGTCTGTGACATCCGCGAAGATCGTCGGCTCGATGAAGCAGCCGGGCAAGTCGAGGCGCTTGCCGCCGTGGACCAAGCGCGCCCCTTCCGAGACGCCTTTTTCAATGTAAGAACAAGTGATTGAGAGCTGTTCTTCACTTACCATCGGGCCAAAGTTTGTAGCCTCGTCGCGGGGGTCGCCGATGACGGCCTTGGCGGTTCGCTCAGCCAAACGCGCCAGGAAAGCGTCTTTGATCCCGCGTTGCACGAACACGCGGGTGCCGTTCGAGCAAACCTGGCCAGAGGCGTAGAAATTGGCGTTGATCGCGCCCGAAACCGCGCTTTCCAGGTCGGCATCGTCGAAGATGACCAGAGGGGACTTGCCGCCCAATTCCATCGTCGCGTGCTTCATCTGCGCAGCGGCGGCGGCGTAGACTTTCTTTCCGGTCGCGGCCGACCCGGTGAGGGACACCTTGGCGGTGCGCGGGTCTTCGACCAGTGCTTTGCCTACCTCGCCTGCGCCTTGGATCACGTTGTAAACGCCAGCCGGCGCGCCCGCCTCAACCAGAATTTCTGCAACTTTTAAGGCACATAGGGGCGTTTGTTCAGACGGCTTGAAGATCATCGTGTTGCCGCAGGCAAGCGCGGGCGCGCCTTTCCAGGCGGCAATCTGCGTCGGGTAATTCCAGGCCCCGATGCCGACGCAAACGCCTAGGGGGACGCGCATCGTATAGGCCCAGTCGCCGCCCAACTGCATGTGCTCACCACCGAGCGATGCGGCCAGCCCGCCGAAATATTCCAAGCTGTCAGCCGCCGAAGTCGCGTCAGCGACCAGCGTTTCCTGGATCGGCTTGCCGGTGTCGAGGGTTTCCAACTCGCTGAGTTCGCGATTTCGTTCGCGGATGATGTCGGCGGCACGGCGCAGGATGCGACCGCGTTCCACACCCATCATCGACGCCCATTCCGCCTGGGCCGCTTTCGCAGCGGCCAGCGCGGCCTCGACAACCGCCGGGGTTGCCGCGCGGACGCGAGCGATTTCCTCGCCGTTGGCCGGAAAAATGACAGGCATGGGGGTGCCGGCGGTATCTTCCAGATAGGCGCCGTTCACGAAGTGGGAGGCCGTCGGTTGCATTCTATTCACCTCTCGGAAAGCGTTGATTTTCCTCAAGAACATTGAGGTCCATGTGGTTACGCATGTAGCGTTCAGAGGCGTCGCGCAGGGGTTGGAAATCCCACGGGTAGTAGGATCCGTTGCGCAGCGCCTCGTAGACGACCCAGCGGCGGGCCTGGCTTTCACGGACATCCGCATCGAAGGATTCGAGGTCCCAGCGGGCCGCCGCCTTGACGCGAAAGGCCTCCAGCGTGTCGGCGTGGGCGGGGTCATTAAAAAGGTCGTTCAACTCATGGGGATCGTTGGACAGATCAAACAACTGCTCGGGATCAAGTGCGCAATTGGTGTACTTCCATCGGCCCTCCCGCAGGCCAATAACGGGCGAATATGACCCTTCCGCCGCGTATTCCATCGCCACGGGCGTCACCCGGGCCGCGCCATTTCCTAACGGCGTTAACGATTCGCCGTCTGTCCAGGGCATGACCTCTTCCATGCTGACGCCAGCGAGGTCGCACAGCGTCGGGCACAGGTCGATGGTAGAGACGGGGTCCGTGACCAATCCGGGCGCCATCCCCGGGGCAGAGATCATCAGCGGCACGCGGGCCGATCCCTCATAGAACGACATCTTGAACCAAAGGCCGCGCTCGCCCAACATATCGCCGTGGTCCGAGACGAAGACGATGATCGCCTTCTGCTGCGTGCGTTCCAACACATCCAACACGCCGCCGATCTTGGCATCGAGATATGAGATGTTTGCGAAGTACGCCTGACGGGACCGGGCGATGTCGGCGTCCGTGATGTCAAAGTTCTCTAGGTCGTTTGCGTCAAGAATGCGTTTGGAATGCGGGTCCTGCTCCTCATAGGGGATTGCACCGACTTCGGGCATCAAGTGCTCGCAATCGTTATATAAATCCCAATATTCGCGGCGTGCGACATAGGGATCATGGGGGTGCGTGAAGCTGACGGTCAGACACCAGGGCCGGTCGTCCTTGCCGCGCGACAGATCGTACAGCTTCTGCTCCGCTTCAAATGCGACGGCGTCGTCGTATTCCATCTGATTGGTGATCTCGGCCACGCCGGAGCCGGTCACAGACCCCATGTTGTGATACCACCAATCGATCCGCTCGCCCGGCTTGCGATAGTCGGGCGTCCAACCGAAATCGGCCGGATAGATATCGGTCGTCAGGCGCTGCTCGAACCCGTGCAGCTGATCGGGCCCCACGAAATGCATCTTGCCCGACAGCGCCGTGTAATAGCCCGCGCGGCGCAAGTGGTGGGCGTAGGTTGGGATCGACGAGGCGAATTCTGCAGCGTTGTCATAGACGCCGGTGCGAGAGGGAAGCTGGCCAGACATGAACGACGCGCGGCCAGGCGCGCAAAGGGGCGAGGCGGTGTAAGTATTGGCAAACCGGGTGGAGGCCGCGGCCAGCCGGTCCAGGTTTGGGGTGTGAAGCCACTCGGCAGGACCGTCGGGGAAGAGGGTGCCGTTCAGCTGATCTACCATTAGAATCAGGATGTTGGGTTGTGTCATTGGATCGCGAGCTCCAGATAATCCGTGACCCTGGCGATGGCGGCATCGGCGTCCGGGGGACCGACATCTGCCAGAGCATGACGAATATAGAGACCGTCAATCAGCGCAGCGGCGGTAGCCGCAATACGCGGCGCGTCAGAGGTTAACGGCGTTAACGCATGGGTCAGATTGGACACGAGGCGCTTTTGGTAGACCCGCAAAAGCCGCGCCGCCTGGGCGTCCCTCTGGGCCATGACGTAAAATGTTAACCATGCGGAAACCACGTCTGGACGGAAGTTCTGCCCCCCGAAGGACGCCCGCGCGATGGCCACCAAACGTTCCATCGGCGTCTCGGCCCGAGCAAGTTGAGCCCGCGCTTCCGCCCCGAATTCCGCAAGGATCGCGCGCATCGCTGCCAGCAGCAGATCATCCTTTGACCCGAAGTAATGATGGGCCAGCGCCGAGGACACGCCCGCCGCTTTGGCGATCTGCCCCATGGTCACATCCAGGGATCCGCGGCGCCCGATCTCGCTAATCGTCGCGTTGACAAGCGCGTCCTTCCGTATAGCCATCATACCTGTGCGGGGCATCGCGACACCTTTTCGTTGTTGCCATGCCCCAGAAATAGATTTTTAATTGACTGGTCAATCAACAAAAACATCCAGTCCTCAACGGGAGACCAAAAATGACTCTTTTTCGCGCAACTGCGACATCTGCCCTGGCGTTAACCCTGACCGCAGGCGCCGCGATGGCCGATGCCCATGCCGAATGCGGCACCGTCACATTCTCGGACGTCGGTTGGACCGACATCACCGCCACGACCGCCGCGACGACCGTCGTGCTGGAGGCGCTGGGGTATGAGACCGACATCCTCGTGCTGTCCGTGCCCGTGACCTACACCTCGCTCGCCGCCGGGGATGTCGACATTTTCCTGGGCAACTGGATGCCGACGATGGAAGCCGACATCGCGCCCTACCGCGAGGCAGGCACCGTCGACACCGTCCGCGCGAACCTCGAAGGCGCGAAGTACACGCTGGCCACGAACGCCGCCGGCGCGGCGCTCGGGATCACCGATTTCGCCTCCATCGCCGCGGCCATGGATGAGCTGGACGGAGAGATCTACGGCATCGAGCCCGGCAACGACGGCAACCGCCTGATCATGGACATGATCGAGGCCGACGCCTTTGGCCTTTCCGAGTTTGAGGTCGTCGAATCCTCCGAGCAGGGGATGCTGGCCCAGGTCGCCCGCGCCTCGGATCGTGATGAACCCGTTGTGTTCCTTGGCTGGGAACCGCACCCGATGAACGCCAACTTCGATCTGACGTACCTGGAAGGGGGCGATGATTGGTTCGGCCCTGATCTCGGCGGTGCGACGGTCTACACCAACACCTCCGCTGGCTATGCTGAGGCTTGCCCGAACGTCGGCGCGCTTCTCAACAACCTCGAATTCTCCCTCGCCATGGAGAACGAGATCATGGGCGCGATCCTTGATGAAGGCGAAGATCCCGTCGATGCCGCGACGGCTTGGATGGCCGCCAACCCCGATGCCGTGATGGCGTGGCTCGACGGCGTGACCACGTTTGACGGCGGCGACGCAGCAGCGGCTGTCACCGAGGCCCTGGGCCTGTAATCGCTGGACATGAACGGGGCCCGCTCGGACGAGCGGGCTCTTTCGCACACCGTTAGGAAGGCCATCCGATGAACTGGTTCGACAACCTCCGCACGTGGTGGCGGGAAGATGGCATTTCCGAATGCAGCTTTCCCGGCGATCCCGACGTCACGGGGCCGATCACCTTCCTGACGGAATGCAAACTGCGCATCGGCGACGGGGCGGAGGCGGCTTTCGATTGGCTCCAATCCAACGGCGCGTTCATTTTCGACGCCATGTCTGTCGCTCTGGAAGCGATGATCGAAGTTTTCCTCGCCATCCTGCAAGAGCCGCCCAACACCTCCTGGTGGCAGGATATCCGCCTGCGCGATGCCGCCTTCCTCTACCCTCAGGACTGGCATCCGTTTCTGATCATCGCGATTTTCACGGCGCTCGCGTGGTGGATGCATCGCGGCTGGAAGGTGCCCGCCTTGGTGGCGGTCGGATTCCTGTTCATCGTCAATCAAGGTTACTGGGAAGAGACGACGGAAAGCCTGACCCTCGTCCTTTCAGCCTGTGTCGTTTGCATGGGCGTGGGCGTTCCCATCGGCATCGCGGTGGCCCATCGCCCCCGGCTCTACGCCTGGATGCGGCCCGTGCTTGACCTGATGCAGACCCTGCCAACCTTCGTCTATCTCATTCCAGCCATTGTGTTTTTCGGCATCGGCATGGTCCCGGGCCTGATCGCCACGGTGATCTTCGTGCTGCCAGCGCCGATCCGGTTAACGCACTTAGGGATTTCGTCGACGCCGCAATCGCTCCTGGAAGCGGCGGATGCGTTCGGCGCCACGGGGCGGCAAAAACTGTGGAAGGTCGAGTTGCCCTACGCCCTGCCGCAGATCATGACGGGCCTGAACCAGACCATCATGCTGTCGCTCTCCATGGTCGTGATCGCTGCCCTCGTGGGGGCCGACGGCCTCGGCGTTCCGGTCGTGCGCGCGCTGAACCAGGTCAACACGGGGCTGGGGTTTGAGAGCGGGTTTATCATCGTCGTCGTCGCCATCGTGCTCGACCGAACACTGCGGGTGAAGACATGAAGGTTAACGGACAATGCCATTGCGGCGCGGTGTCCTTCACCGCCGTGCTGAAAGGGGGCCTCTCCTCGGCGCGGCGCTGCGATTGCTCGCTTTGCACGATGCGGGGGGCGGTCGCCGTGTCTGCCGCGCTGGGCGATCTGGAGATCACGCAAGGCGCTGAAAATCTGACACTTTACCAGTTTAACACCCGCGTGGCCGAGCATTACTTCTGCAAGACCTGCGGGATCTACACCCACCATCGCAGGCGCTCTGACCCCAATGAATACGGGGTCAACCTCTCGTGTCTGGAGGGGCTGTCGCCCTGGCAATTGCCCGAGATCATCGTCCATGACGGTCAACAGCACCCCAACGATGGCGGCCCGCCCGACGGCGTCGCCGGTATCCTTCGATTTGAGGCCAACACATGAGCACCGCTGTTTCCTTCCGCGACGTTTGCATCATGTTCGGCCCGCGTCCGGCTGGCGCCCTGAAGCTGGCCGATGCGGGGGGCACCCGCTCCGAAATCCAGGCCGAGACGAGCCATGTGCTGGGTGTCCACGACTGCTCGCTGGATGTGGAGGAAGGGGAAATCCTCGTGCTCATGGGGCTGTCAGGCTCGGGCAAATCCACGCTTCTGCGCGCGGTCAACGGCCTTAACCCTGTGGCACGCGGACAGGTTGAGGTTCGCGATGGCGATTGGTCTTGCACGCTGCCGGGGGCAGCGAAGGCGGACCTGCGCTACCTGCGCCAGAACTGCGTTTCGATGGTCTTTCAACAGTTTGGCCTGCTGCCCTGGCGCACGGTGCGCGAGAATGTCGGCCTGGGGTTGGAACTCGCCGGCCAATCCCCCGCCGCGCGGCTTGAGGCGGTCGACAAGCAACTGGCGCTGGTGAACCTCAGCGAATGGGCCGATCGCAAAGTGGGCGAGCTGTCGGGCGGTATGCAGCAACGCGTGGGCCTGGCCCGCGCTTTTGTTACCGACGCGCCGATCCTGTTGATGGACGAGCCCTTTTCCGCCCTCGATCCACTGATCCGCAGCAAACTGCAAGACGAACTCCTCGACCTGCAACGCGACCTCAAACGCACGATCATCTTCGTCAGCCACGATCTGGATGAAGCGTTCAAGATCGGCAACCGCATTGCCATTCTGGAGGGCGGCCGCATGGTCCAAATCGGCACGCCGCGCCAGATCTTCTCGGAGCCCGCGACAGACTACGTCGCCGAATTTGTCTCTAACATGAACCCCTTAGGCGTCCTCACCGCGCGCGACGTCATGCAGGATGTCCCCACAGACGCCCCGCGCATCCCCTCGGAAATGCCGGTCAAAGATATCCTCACTCGCTTCGCCGACTCCCCCGCGCCCCTAGCCGTGGAAGAGGCTGGAGAGGTCATCGGTACGGTCACCACCGACAGCGTCGCGGCCCGCCTCGGCACGCCCGAGCCAAGGGCCTGACGCTCTTCTTCATCTTGCCCAGAAAACTCCCGCCGGAGGCTCCCTCACGCCGCCATAAGCCCTGCCATCAGCCGCTCCAGGTGCCAATCGCTGTCGCCCAACTGGTGATCAATCATCACCAGCCGCTTTGCATAATGGGACAGCGGAAATTCCCAGGTAATGCCGATCCCGCCATGCATCTGGATCGCCTCTTCCGAAACCTGGCGCGCGATCTTGCCCACCAAATGCTTGGCCTGCGCAGCGCGTTTGGCAAAGCTCTCGGTCCCGTCCGCAGATGCCGCAAGGATAACGATCGACCGCGCCTGCTCAATCTCAATGGCAAGGTCGATGGCGCGGTGCTGAAGGGCTTGGAAAGCGCCCAACGGTTGGCCAAATTGCTTGCGGGTCTTCAAGTAGTCGACCAGCATGTTCTGGACGACATCCATCGCCCCCAGCGCCTCTGCGCAAAGGGCCAGTGCCCCGCGATCCAATGCCGTTTGGATCGCCTCTTCGGCGTTTTCCATCAGCAAATGCGCGGGGGTATTGTCGAAAAACACCTCTCCCGCTGGGCCGCCATCGATCATCCCATAGCCGGTGATCTCGGCGTCCTTCGCCGCCACTTCAAACAGCGCGACGGTATCCTCCTGGCGCGCGGCGACCAACAGAACCTCTGCCGAGGGCGCGCCGTAAACTACTGATTTTCGGCCCGTAATCTTGCCACCTACCGCCGCAAAGGCCACGTCTCGCACATCGTAGGGCGCATCGGTTTCGCTGACGGCCAGCGCGTAGCGCGTGCCTGCCATCAGGCCCTCTGCGTCGTCCAGCAAAGACGCCGCGAGGAGTTGGCCCAAAACCGGCTCGGGGCAAAGTGCGCGGCCCAGTTCTTCGAACACCGTGACGATGTCGAAACCGTGCCCGCCCATGCCGCCCGCATCCTCAGAAACAAGCGCATAGAACAGGCCCAGATCGGTTAATTCCTGCCACTTCTGCGGCGCATGAAACGGCGCCTCGTAGGCGACGGCGTTGCGGTGCTCCATGGCGTAATTGTCCGCCAAATAACGGCGCAGGGTCTCTGACAGCATGCGCCGGTCGTCGGATTGCTCGAAGTTCATCCCATCAAGCCTTTGGCCAGAATGTTGCGCTGAATCTCATTCGACCCGCCGTAGATCGAGATCTTGCGGTTGTTGAAATAGGCGCTGGCGGTATGGGCGTGGCCGGGCGGCGCAATCGCCAGGTTATCGAGGTCCTCGGACGGAAACGGCGCTGCCGCAGGCCCAAGGGCGCGGCGGGCCAAATCGTTGAGCGCTTGCCGGATCACCGTGCCCTTGATCTTCAGCATCGAAGGCTCGGCCCCCAGCTGCCCGCCCTGTGCCGCCTTCGACAGCATCCGCAGGTTGGTGATCTTCATCGCCTCCAGCTCGGCCTCGACCTCGGCCAGACGTGCAGCGAACAAAGGGTTCTGAATCAACGGCTTTCCGCCGCGTACAAGCCTGCCCGCCATGGCTTTCACCTGCTCAAGTGCCTGCACCGAAAAGCCAGTGCCCGCGATATTCGTCCGCTCATGCCCCAGCAGGTATTTCGCAATCGTCCACCCGTCATTCTCGGCCCCCACAAGGTTGGCGACCGGCACGCGGACATCCGTGAAGAACACCTCATTCACCTCATATCCGCCCTCGATCAGGCGGATCGGGCGCATCTCGATCCCCGGCGTATCAAGGTCGATCAGGATGAAACTGATGCCCGCCTGCGGTTTTCCGTCGAAGCGCGTGCGCACAAGGCAGAAGATCCGGTTGGCGTATTGGCCCAGGGTCGTCCAGGTCTTTTGACCATTCACAACATAGCTGTCGCCATCCCGCTCAGCACGGGTCTTGAGGGATGCCAGATCGCTGCCTGCCCCGGGCTCGGAATAGCCTTGGCACCACCAATCACGCCCATCCAAAATGCGCGGCAAATACGCGGCCTGTTGCGCAGGCGTGCCGAACTTCATCAGCACCGGCGCCAGCATTTTCACGCCAAACGGTACGATCCGGGGCGCATTGGCCAACGCGCTTTCCTCTTCAAAAATGTGCAGCTCGATCGGGCCCCAGGCGCAGCCTCCGTGTTCCACTGGCCAAGTGCCGCCGAGCCAGCCCTTATCGGCCAAAATCGCATGCCATTGCTCCATATCCTCACGCGTTGACCCCGCGCCAGACGCCACGCGCGCGGCGATTTCAGGCGGCAAGGCCTCTGCCAGAAAGCCGCGGACCTCGGCCTGGAACGCCAATTCGCTTGGTGAATACGATAAATCCATGGTGCCCTCCCGACTGTTTGGGGAGGGTAGCACTCAAGCCAAAAAGCGCCAGCGCGAAGGCTGGATCACATGGAGAATGACGTGCCGCAACCGCAGGAGGAGGAGGCGTTGGGGTTCTCAATCGTAAACCGCGCGCCGATGAGTTCCTCGGTGAAGTCGATCACGGCGTCCGCAAGAAACGGGAGAGAGACCGTATCGACAACGACTTTCTGGCCCTGACCTTCCAGTACCAGATCATCTGTCGCGGGCGCGTCCAGCTTGATTTCATACTGAAATCCCGAGCATCCGCCGCCTTCGACCGCCACGCGAAGCGCTTGCGGGGCGTCGGCATCTTCATTGATCTCGGCCAAGCGCGCGAAGGCGCGGTCTGTGACCTTGGGGGGAATGGCAAGCATGGGCGTTCACCTGTCGTAAATCGCGTGTGGGTGCAATATATGCAGGGCAGGGGTCCCGGACAAGACGCACAACACGCGTACCCCGTTGGAGGCAAAAACCATGCGCGCAGCCTATGCTTGCGATCCGATGGCCACGCGGGGACGCGCGGTCAAGGAAGAGGAAAGCGCCCACCGGTCGCCGTTCCAGCGCGACCGGGACAGGATCATTCATTCCAGCGCGTTCCGGCGATTAAAGCATAAAACTCAGGTGTTTGTGGAGCATGAGGGCGATTACTTCCGTACCCGTCTGACCCATTCGCTGGAGGTCGCCCAGGTTGCGCGCACCATGGCGCGTGCCTTGGGGTTGGATGAGGATCTGACGGAAACGGTCGCCCTGGCCCACGATCTGGGCCACCCGCCGTTTGGTCATACCGGTGAGGACGCGTTGCAAGCGCTCATGGCGCCCTACGGAGGTTACGATCACAACGCCCAGGCTTTGCGGATCGTGACCCATCTGGAGCGTCACTATGCCGAGTTCGACGGGTTGAACCTCACCTGGGAAACCCTTGAAGGCATTGCAAAACACAACGGCCCGGTGGGCGCCCCGCTGCCGTGGGCGCTGGCCGTGAGCTGCGCGGATATCGACCTGGAATTGTCGACCCACGCCTCGGCCGAGGCTCAGGTCGCCGCACTCGCCGATGACATCGCCTACAACCACCATGATTTGCACGATGGCCTGCGGGCAGAGCTGTTTTCCACCGATGAGTTGGCGGAACTTCCCATCCTTCGCGAGTGTTTCGATGCCGTGGACAAGCGGTATCCGGGCCTCAATTACTACCGCCGCCGGCACGAGGCGCTGCGGCGCTTTTTCGGCCTGTTGGTCGAGGACGTGCTTGCCAACGCGCGCGCAACTTTGGCCGACATCAATCCACAGACCCCTGTGGATATCCGCACCGCGGGCCGCCCGGTTATCCGCTTTTCCAAGGGCTTGTTCGACGACCTTCAAGTCATCCGTAAATTTTTATTCAAACGCATGTATCGCGCCCCCTCCGTGGTGGAGATGCGGGCCGACGTGACCCAGGTGGTGGAGGATCTCTTCCCCTTCTTCCTGCAAAACCCGGGCGAATTGCCCAAACAATGGCGCAAGGACGTAGATGAGGTCGCGGGCGACCCCACGTCCTTGGCCCGGATAGTGTCGGATTACATCTCGGGCATGACCGACAGATTTGCGCTCCAATGCCACCAACGGTTGATCGGTGGGGGCGATGACGGCAAGGTGGGGCTGCCCCCATAAGCTCAATTTCGGAGCCTCATCATGCCCCCTTTCTTTCGTATCGTCGCCCCCGCGGCGGCCCTCATTGCATCCCTCGCCTCAGCCCAAGCTTTCCCGCAGGACGGGCTTTTTTATCAAGGGTTTAGCTGCCCCGTCGATGGCTTTGTCCCGGGCGGAGAGCGCACGGCCTCCCTGTCTTTCCCGACCCTGTGCCTGTTTGACCAATGCTGTGACCTGTCGAACCCCGTGAACGTTCGCGATATGGACCAGATCTTCCTCTATGACGGGGCCTGCACGGCAGAAGGCACCGATTTTGATGCGCGGCTTCTGCTCGGTGAAGCCTCAATCAATGGCCTCGTCGTTGTCCTGAACAACAACGCCTATACCTACGCGCGATGTGAGCCATAACCCGCCCATCTAATTGACGGTGGCGCGGGTCGTGATAGACGCAAGGGTGATCTTTAAAGGACCGCTCACATGACCCTCTTCGCCGAGATCCGCGAAACCGTTCTGGCCGCCGTTGGCGCGCTGGTTGCCGACGCCGTTCTGCCGGACGGGCTGGAGACGCGCGCGGTCACCGTAGAGCCGCCGCGCGATGCGTCCCATGGCGACATGGCCACGAACGCCGCGATGGTCCTGGCGAAACCTGCGAAAATGAAGCCGCGTGATATCGCCGAGGCGTTGGCCGCCAAACTGGCCGATGACCCGCGCATTGAAACCGTAGAGGTTGCCGGGCCGGGGTTCCTGAACCTGCGACTGTCCGGCGATGTCTGGCGCGGCATCATCGCCAGCGTGATGGAAGCGGGCGCTGATTTCGGGCGGTCGCAAATGGGCGCGGGCAAGCGCGTAAACGTTGAATATGTTAGTGCAAATCCCACTGGCCCGTTGCATGTGGGCCACACGCGGGGCGCTGTTTTCGGCGACGCCTTGGCCTCGCTTCTGGACGTCGCGGGCTATGACGTGACGCGGGAATACTACATCAACGATGGCGGCGCGCAGGTCGATGTCCTCGCGCGGTCGGTCTATTTGCGGTATCTGGAGGCCCACGGCCAGGACGTCGCGTTCGAGGATGGAACCTACCCCGGCGACTACCTGATCGAGGTTGGCCAAGCGCTGAAAGAGAAGGTCGGTGACCAGTTCGTCGACAAGGGCGAGCAGTTCTGGCTTGCCGAAATTCGGGAATTCGCGACCGAGAAGATGATGGACCTGATCCGCCACGATCTGGCGCTTCTGGGTGTCGAAATGGATGTCTTCTACAGCGAAAAATCGCTCTATGGGACGGGTCGGATCGAAGCCGCGATTGACGACCTGCGGGGCAAGGGCCTGATCTACGATGGCTACCTCGATCCCCCCAAGGGCAAGAAGCCGGATGATTGGGAACCGCGCGAGCAGACGCTGTTCAAGTCGACCGCCCATGGCGACGATGTGGACCGGCCGGTGATGAAATCCGACGGCTCTTGGACCTACTTCGCCCCCGACATCGCCTATCATTTTGATAAGGTTTCCAGGGGGTTCGACGAGCTAATTGATGTGTTCGGCGCTGATCACGGCGGCTATGTGAAGCGGATGAAGGCGGCGGTTTCTGCGCTGTCAGACGGGCGCGTGCCGCTCGACATCAAGCTGACGCAGCTGGTGAAGCTGCGGCGCGGCGAGCAAGAGTTGAAGATGTCGAAACGGGCCGGGACCTTCGTGACCCTCGCCGATGTGGTCGAGATGGTGGGCCCTGACGTTACCCGTTTCCACATGCTGACGCGCAAGAACGACGCGCCGCTTGATTTCGACGTCGACAAGGTGCGCGAACAGTCCAAGGACAACCCGGTGTGGTACGTGCAATACGCCCACGCCCGCATTCAGTCTGTCCTGCGCAAGGCGGCCGAGGCCGAGGTCCAAGCTGACCCGGCAAACCTTAACGCCGTTAATGATCCTGCCGAGCTGGCCCTTGCCGCCAAGCTCGCCGAATACCCGCGTCTGATCGAGATTGCCGCCAAGGGCAACGAGCCGCACCGCGTCGCTTTCTACCTCTATGATCTGGCGTCGGAATTCCACGCGCTCTGGAACAAGGGCAATGCAGAACCGCAGCTGCGTTTCTTCCAGGAAGATGATCCATCGGCAACATCCGGGAAATTGTGCCTGATTTCCGCCGTGGCGATTGTCATTTCCAACGGTCTTGGTATTTTGGGGGTCACTCCGGTCGATCAGATGTGAGGCGGAAGACCTCTCCCGGCTGGACGTCACAGGCAATAGACCCATGGACCCGCGTGGTCCAAGGGCGATGAGGCGGGCATGGCAGATATCCAATATTCCGGGCAGGGCCCCGATGCGTATTCCTATGATGGCGGCTATGAGTATGGCTATGATCAGGCCGCTCCGGCGTCTGCCCCGGCAGACGCATCCCGGGTCACGCAATTGATCAACTGGGCGGGCGCCTTGGTCTCCATGGCGCTGGTGATTGGCATGGGCGTTTGGGCGTTTCAGCTCTTGGTACGGGACGTGGCGGACGTGCCGGTGATCCGCGCGTTGGACGGCCCGATGCGCGTCGCACCCGAAAACCCCGGTGGATCTATCGCCGAAAATCAAGGGCTTGCGGTGAACCGCCTGGCCGAGGGGGCCGAGGCCGCTCCGGTCCCTGATCAACTTCTGCTGGCGCCGCCGCCGCAAGACCTGAGCGCCGTCGATCTAAACCCCGAGCCCGAGCCGGAAGTTCAAGCGTTTGAGAACGCCTCCGCCGCCTTGCCCGACATCGATGCCGAGATCGTGCCAGAAGTCGTACCTGAGGTCGACACAGACGCCTTGATCGCGCGCCTTCTGGAAGAGGCCACGCCATTGACCGACATGGACGCGCCATCCCTGGGCGAGCCCGCCGCAGAAGCCCTCGGTGAGCCCGCCGTTGACCTGGTGGCGCGCGCCGAAGCGATTCCGATCTCCGTGCCCGGTGTGCGCCGCTCTCCCCGCCCGGCCCTGCGGCCTGCGGGCCTGTCTGCGCGGGCGCCCGCGCCTGCGACTGAAAGTGCCGTGGCCGAGGGCGTTACCGACGACGGTGCCGGGTTCGAAATTGCGGCGTCCGAATTGGAAACAGGCACCCGCCTCGTGCAATTGGGGGCGTTCGACACGCCCGACCTGGCCCGCTCGGAATGGACGCGCCTTTCAGGCAACTTTCCCGACTTCTTCCTGGGCCGCGCCCGGGTGATTGAAGAGGCCTCCTCTGGCGGCGCCACCTTCTACCGTTTGCGCGCCCACGGCTTTGGCGACCTGTCCGCCTCGCGTCGTTTCTGCGCAGCGCTCGTCGCTCAAGGGGCGGCCTGCATTCCGGTCACCGTTCGCTAGGATGACGCAGTCCGCCGCCATCCTCGGGTGTGAGGGATTGGCCCTGTCACGGGAGGAGCGTGCGTTCTTCGCAGACGCGGCACCTTGGGGGTTCATCCTCTTCGCGCGCAACATTAAGGACGCCGCGCAAGTCTCTGCACTGACAGAGGAAT
The DNA here is from genome assembly GCF_059726805.1 of Gymnodinialimonas sp. NCBI lineage: Bacteria > Pseudomonadati > Pseudomonadota > Alphaproteobacteria > Rhodobacterales > Paracoccaceae > Gymnodinialimonas > Gymnodinialimonas sp. The sequence goes on along the minus strand of NZ_AP041059.1, from coordinate 3,234,051 downwards.
TACGTAGCGCAGTGGGCTTGAATGCGCCCGTTCTGATCGACCAGGAAGGGGGACGCGTTCAACGTCTTCGCGGGCCGATCTGGCGCGAGTGGCACCCGCCGCTCGACACGATTGCCGCCACGGACGACCCGTCCCGTGTCATGTACCTCCGCTCGTACCTGATCGGCCACGAGCTGCGAGAGGTTGGCATAGATGTGCACTGCGGCCCGACCGCCGATGTGGCCCGGGAAAGCACCCATCCGTTCCTGAAAAACCGCCTCTACGGCTATGACGCCGAGAGTGTGAAGCGCAGGTCCTGGGCCGTTGCGAATGGTCTGACCGACGCTGGCGTGTCCTGCGTCGTCAAGCATATCCCAGGCCACGGGTTGGGCGCGGTCGACAGCCACCATGATCTGCCCCGAGTAACAGCCGATCGCGCAACGTTGGACGCAGTGGACTTCAAGGTTTTCAAAGAGTTAGCGTACCTTGATATGGGTATGACCGCCCACGTGGTGTTCGAGGACATCGACCCTGACCTCCCCGCCACGATGTCGCCGACAATGATCAACCTGATCCGCAAGGACATCGGGTTTGCCGGATTGCTGATGACCGATGACCTGTCGATGAACGCCTTGCCCGGAACGCTGGGGCAGCGCGCCGCGGGCGCGCGGGCGGCGGGGTGCGATATCATCCTCCATTGCAACGGGGACCGGGCCGAGATGGACGCGGTTCTGGCCAATTGTGGCACGCTCGAAGGCGATGCCAAGGCCCGTGCGGACAAAGCGGACGCCCGCCGTCCAAGCCGTCAATCCCTTGACATTGACGCCATAGAACAGGAACTTTCCGAGCTTCTGCACGGAGAGGTCTATGTCTGAGCCGGGCACGCCCGCGAATGCCGATGATTGGGATGCCGTCACCGCTCGACGTGAAGCGGAGGCGCTGATTGTTGACGTCGATGGCTATGAGGGGCCGCTGGACCTTCTGCTGACCCTGTCGCGGACCCAGAAGGTTGACCTGCGCAAGATCTCGATCCTCGCATTAACCGAGCAATATCTTGTTTTCATTGAAAAAGCGCGCCAGCTGCGGATTGAACTGGCGGCGGATTACCTGGTCATGGCGGCCTGGCTCGCGTTCCTGAAATCCAAGCTCTTGCTGCCGCCGGAACCGGGTGAAGAGGGGCCCTCGGGTGAAGACCTTGCCGCGCATCTGGCGTTTCAATTGGAACGTTTGGCCGCGATGCGCGATTGCGCCGCCCGGCTGATGGCCCGGGACCGCCTGGGCCGCGACCGGTTTTTGCGGGGACAGCCGCAGGCCATGACGACCAACCGCAAAGTGACCTACACCGCCGGTTTGCTGGACCTCATGCAGGCCTATGCCCGCCTGCGCACCAAGGACGAATTCCGGCCCTACGTCATGGATCGCGAGGCGGTATTGACCATGGAAGAAGCGCTGGATCGTCTGCGCGGCATGGTCGGATACATGGGCGAATGGGCGGACCTGATGTCCTACTTGCCGGACGGCTGGACGACCGATCCCGCCAAAAGGCGCTCAGCCGCGGCGGCAAACTTCGCCGCCGCGCTGGAACTGGCCAAGGCAGGCCGCGTCGAAATTCGCCAGTTCGAGACGTTCTCGCCCATCCAGATGCGCCGGAAAGAGACATGACAGACACGCCCGACCGCCCCGAAGAAAGCCTGTTTCGCGCGCCCCCCCTGGCCGAACAGGAACGGATGGTCGAGGCGCTTCTGTTCGCCTCCGCCGAGCCGGTGAGCCTGACCGAGATGGAGGCGCGGATGCCCCATGGCTCGGACCCGGCAGAGGCCCTGCACCTGCTTCGCCGCCGCTATGAAGGGCGCGGCGTGCAGGTCGCCAAAGTGGGGGACGCTTGGGCCATTCGCACTGCGGCGGATCTGGGGTTTTTGATGGCGCGCGAACAGGTGGAACAACGCAAACTCAGCCGCGCCGCGATTGAGACGCTGGCAATCGTCGCTTACCACCAGCCCGTCACGCGTGCTGAAATTGAGGAAATTCGGGGGGTTAGCGTTAGCCGAGGCACCGTGGATCAGTTGATCGAGCTGGATTGGATCAAGTTTGGCCGCCGCCGCATGACGCCCGGACGGCCTGTGACCTACGTGGTCACTCAGGTGTTTCTCGATCACTTTGGCCTGGAATCTGCGCGCGATCTGCCGGGCCTCAAGGAATTGCGCGACGCGGGCCTGTTGGAGTCCCGCCCGCCCGAGGCGGAAGAGGCGACCCCAACGCGGGACGATAACATCGGCGATATGTTTGACGATGATGCCGACGCTGCCCTGGATGACGACGACCCGCTTTTTGAGGATGACGCCTGAATTTCGCCGCAGTCATTCGTTAACGGCGTTAACACGAGGCAATCAGAGGTTCCTTTCCATGGACAGAATTCTCAACATGATCCTGCGCCAAGTCATTGGGCGTGTGGTGAACAAGGGCATCGATGCAGGCATCGACCGGGCGACGCGGGGTCGGGACGGCGAGGCGCCAAACCAGCAACAACGCGGTCAAGCCCGGGGCGCAGTGCGCCAGGCGCGCGGTGCCATGCGGATGTTTCGCCGCATCGGGCGGATGTAAGTCGCGCCCGGCTCGACGCGAAAGGCCCCGCGCGACCGTCTGAAGCCATGGCATTGGGGCCACACTTGCGCCCCACGCGCCCCCATCCCGCCACGCTGCCCAGATTTTGCCTCATTTGACCGCCACCCCTGTGGATAAGTCAAAAGCAATAACAAATGAGGCAGTGCTATGGAGCGGCTCGTAACCAACTTCCTGCGTTTTGTCGCGGGACGCGACGGCGACAAACCAACCGACATTCACGTTAACCGGATCGCGATGGGCAGCAGCCATGACCGCGCGCTGGCGGCCTTCAAGGCCGAGCAGGCCAAGGTTGCCAGCCGTCAGGATGGCGCGACATTCGCCACCAAACGCGCGGTGAAATAGGCGGGCGACGCCGGCAATGAGCGAAAACAAAAAGGGGCGTCCAATGGCGCCCCTTCTCGTATTCTGCAGATGCTGATCAGCAGCTGTAGTACATCTTGTATTCCATCGGATGCGGCGTGTGCTCGTAGGCGTAAACCTCTTCCCACTTGAGCGCGGCATAGCCCTCGATCTGGTCTTTGGTGAATACGTCGCCCTTCAACAGGAACTCGTGATCGGCTTCCAGCTCGTCCAGCGCTTCGCGAAGCGAGGCACAGACGGTCGGGATACCGGCCAGCTCCTCGGGAGGCAGATCGTAAAGGTCCTTGTCGGACGGATCGCCGGGGTTGATCTTGTTCTGGATGCCGTCGAGGCCCGCCATCAACAGCGCCGAGAAGCACAGATAGGGGTTCGCTGCCGGATCGGGGAAACGCGCTTCCACACGCTTGGCCTTCGGGCTTTCCGTCCACGGAATACGCACGCAGCCCGAGCGGTTGCGCGCGGAGTAGGCGCGCAGAACAGGGGCCTCGAAGCCCGGGATCAGACGCTTGTAAGAGTTCGTCGACGGGTTCGTAAAGGCGTTCAGCGCTTTGGCGTGCTTCAGGATCCCGCCGATGAAATACAGCGCCTCGTCTGACAGATCGGCGTATTTGTCGCCTGCAAACAAGGGCTTGCCGTCCTTCCAGATCGACATGTTCACGTGCATGCCGGTGCCGTTGTCGCCCGCGATGGGCTTGGGCATGAAGGTGGCGGATTTGCCGTAGGCGTGGGCCACGTTGTGGATCACGTACTTGTATTTCTGCAGCTCGTCGGCCTGCTTGGTCAGGCTGTCAAAGATCAGACCCAGCTCGTGCTGGCACGACGCCACCTCGTGGTGGTGCTTGTCGACCTTCATGCCGATGCGCTTCATCGTCGACAGCATCTCGGACCGCAGATCGTGCGAGGCGTCGATCGGGTTGACGGGGAAGTAGCCGCCCTTGACGCCCGGGCGGTGGCCCATGTTGCCCATCTCGTACTCGGTGCCGCCGTTCCAGGAGGCGTCCTGGGCGTCGACCTCGTAAGAGACCTTGTTGATCTCAACGGACATGCGAACATCGTCGAAGATGAAGAATTCAGCTTCGGGGCCACAGAAGAACTTGTCGCCGATGCCCGAGGAAATCAGATACGCCTCGGCCTTTTCCGCGGTGCCGCGCGGGTCGCGGTCATACGCTTCGCCCGTGTCGGGCTCCACGACCGAGCAATGCACACACAGCGTTTTTTCGGCGTAAAACGGGTCCACATAGCCGGACTCGGTGTCCAGCATCAGCTTCATGTCAGAGGCTTCAATGCCCTTCCAACCAGCGATGGAGGAGCCGTCGAACATGAAGCCCTCCTCGATGAAGTCTTCGTCCACCTGGTCAGCCATCAGCGTCACGTGCTGCAGCTTGCCGCGCGGGTCGGTGAAACGGACATCGACGTATTCGACATCCTCGTCCTTCATCATCTTCAAAAAGCTCTCTGTGCTCATTGTCAACTTTCCTTGAAATCGTAAGGGGTTAGTGGGTTGCTCAAGCTTGAGCAGGTGTCTTTACAGCGCCTCTTCGCCCGCTTCGCCTGTCCGGATGCGGATGGCTTGGCTAACGTCGGACACGAAAATCTTGCCGTCGCCGATCTTGTCGGTCTTGGCGGCGTTGATGATCGTCTCAATGGCCGCATCGGCCATATCGTCGGCAAGGACGACCTCGATTTTCACTTTCGGCAAGAAGTCCACGACGTATTCGGCGCCGCGATAGAGTTCCGTGTGGCCCTTCTGACGTCCGAAACCTTTGACTTCGGTCACGCTGAGGCCCTGAATGCCGATCTCCTGGAGGGCCTCTTTGACCTCGTCCAGCTTGAAGGGTTTGATGATTGCTTCAATTTTCTTCATGGTCGCCGTCGTCCTCCTCGCCAAAGGCTTTGCGCCGTGACATCATCTTGCGCAGGCGGCGTCCATGCAGGACACCGGGCAGGTTGGGGTTGCTTGGGTGAATCTTCGGGTTGCGGTCACTAATTGTGCAAGGCGCTCAAAAAGTAAGCAATAGTGAATCGTGAGGGCCCTTGGGTGGCGGAACTGATCACAGCAGCGCAAATGCGGGCCATAGAGGCCGAGGCCATCGCCTCGGGCCGCGTGACCGGGTTGGAGCTGATGGAACGCGCCGGACGCGGTGTGGTGGAGGCGATCTTCGAGGAATGGCCCGAGCTGGCCGCGACCTCTCACCGGGCCGTGGTGCTGTGTGGACCCGGCAACAACGGCGGCGACGGGTTCGTCGTGGCGCGTTTGTTGAAAGAGTGGGGCTGGGAGGTTGAAGTATTCCTCTACGGCGACCCCGAGAAGCTGCCGCCCGACGCGCGGGTGAATTATGAGCGGTGGTTGAAATTGGCGGACATCCGCGCCGCCGAAACGCTCGACAATGATCAAGCGCTCTACGACATGTTTGAACGTCCGCTAGATCTCTTCGTGGATGCTCTTTTCGGGATTGGCCTGTCGCGTCCGTTGCAGTTGGAACGTCCGGGCAATCCGGACGAGGGCGATCACCCAGACGACATCTTTCTCACTGCTCTGTGCCAATGGATGGAGGTGCCCGAGTTTGATGCCGGCAGCGATCAGACCATCCGATCCGTTGCTATAGACGTGCCGTCGGGACTGTGCGGCGGCAGTGGCCGCGCGTTGGAGGGGGAAGCGTTTCGCGCGTCGTTGACGGTGACATTTCATGCGATGAAACACGGGCACATGATCGGCGAGGGACCATCGCGGTGCGGGAAGATCAAGATCGTCGACATTGGCCTTGAGACCGGATACGGGCCATGGGTCATGCCAGAACGGATCCGGGGGAAGGTGGCTACACCCGGACGAGTGGTTGAGGCGACGACACAGCTGCCACCCAAGTTCGCCGTCTTGAAACTAAGTACCTCGCACAAGTACAACCACGGCCACGCGCTTGTTCTATCGGGCAGCATGGGCCGCTCCGGTGCCGCACGGCTTGCCGCACGCGCTGCGTTGCGGGTCGGGGCGGGGCTGGTGACTGTGGCGGCGCCCGGCTCGGCGATGATGGAATGCGCCACGCAGTTAACGGCGATCATGTTGCGGAAGTGCGACGGGGCGGAGGGTCTTTCGGCGCTGTTGGAGGACAAGCGGTTGAACGCGCTCTGCCTTGGGCCGGGGTTGGGCGTGGGGCAGGGGACCCGCGATCTTGTCGGCGCGGCGCTTGCCGATTCAGACCGTGCGGTCGTGCTGGATGCCGATGCGCTGACCTCCTTTTCCGATGACCCACGCGCCCTGTTCTCCCTGCTCCACGGCAATGTCGTCCTGACACCCCACGGCGGAGAGTTCGCCCGCCTGTTTCCGGATATCTTTGAAGAACTGAACGCGCCCGCCACTCAAGGCCCGGCTTTCTCAAAGGTCGATGCGTCCCGCGCCGCGGCCGCGCGGGCCGGATGTACGGTGTTGTTCAAGGGGCCGGACACGTTGATCGCCGACCCCTCGGGAAGTTGCGCGATCTCTGCTGCCGTCTACGATCGCGCCGCGCCGTGGCTGGCGACGGCGGGATCGGGAGACGTCCTGGCGGGGTTGATCACGGGTCTCCTGGCGCGGGGCCTGCCGCCGACGCTGGCCGCCGAGACCGCCGCGTGGCTCCATGTGGAGGCGGCGCGGGCGTTTGGCCCAGGTCTCATCGCCGAGGATCTGCCCGAGATGCTGCCCCAGGTTTTCCGGGACTTAGGCCTCTGACAAAGAAATGCGGCGCCCAAGTTGGACGCCGCTTTGACATGAGGAAAACCTTTGGGTTGGACGCCTCAGCGCCCACGCGCGATCAAGCTTTGGCTGCCACCTTAGGCTTGTCGGCAGAGGCCAGTTCCAGGCCGTCTGCGTAAAGGATCTCTGGCGCGCCGAGGTAGAGCGACAGCATGATCTGCGGCCCGCTCGTCTCGGTGCGGATGAAATCGCCGTCCACCAGACGGGCCGCCTGCGGTGCGGCAATGTCCTTGCCCCAAAGCGCCTGGGCGCGCCAGTCGCGGATCAGCACCCGCTGGCCGGGCATCAGGGTGATCTCGTTGGCGGGCTTGCCACCAAGCGCGTCAGCCGAGACGACAACGCGGGGCGTGCCCTCAGGCAGGGTGTGGCGCATCACAGCCTTCAGCTTGCGCACACCGCGCCGCGTAATGATGCGGTCGCCGGGGTTGAGAAACTCGACGGGGATCGCCCCGTCCATGGTGAGAACGGTGGTTCCGGGGGCAAGACCAGCCTCACAGGCATGGGTCTTGGCGCCCGCGCGGGCCGTTGGCCGCGGGGTAGATTTGGTCATGGGAGTACCTGCTCGCTCGTTCGGGCATTTGTTGCCTCGTGTTTGTGCAAGCGAGTCTACGGCATCCGCGCCCATCGGGCGAGTGTTTTCTTGAGTGATCAAAGCAGTGTCAGTCATCTGTCTTCCCCTCAGGTTGGTCGGGTGGCAGCCCGTTGATAACCATGTTCTCGCGTCGAAATCGGGCACAATCTGGGCGAAACGAGGTTACGGGTGGGTTAATGCTGGGGTGATTTTTGGTCTCGATTTGAATTGAATGCCCTGTTATGGGCAGCCGCAGTGCGGGTGTGGCGGAATTGGTAGACGCACCAGATTTAGGTTCTGGCGCCTTTGGCGTGGGGGTTCGAGTCCCTTCACCCGCACCAGTTTTTATTTGGCCTACCGCCCTTCGGGCTGCTTGAGGCCTGGGCCCGGGTTCTGGGCTTCCCCCTTCACCCGCGCTACCCTTTACTTGCGCTACCGGCCTTTGGCATGCTTGAGCGCGGGCGATGCCGCGCACTACCAGTACGCCATGTCGCGTAATCCGCTTGTCTTTAGCGCGACAGTTCCACTCTGAACCCGCTCAGCCCCCGCAACTGGGGGGCTCTGCCGAGATCGCCATCAAAGCGCCTAGAGGAAACGCAGCCTGTGGCGCTGGAGAAGATCCACAAGGATCTTCTTGGCGTGGCGGCGGTGTTCGCGGTGGGTGTTGCGGGCGGTTTCGACATCGCCCTGCTTGATCGCCTTGTAGACCTTGCGGTGGTCCTCGTTGGATTTGGTCGGCAGCGGGCGCATGAAGAGCGTCGTGGTGCGAGCCCGCCGGACCTGATCGCTCATCATGTGGACGATCAGGTTGACGCGGCTGTTGCCGCCCAACCGCACCAGTTCTTCGTGAAACCGGTCATCTGCCTTGGCCCAACTCTCCAGGTCGGACGAGGCGAGCGCGATGTCCATATCGTTGATCGCCTGGGCCAGCTGCGCCAACTCGGCCTCGCCGTAGCCAGCCGCCGCCGCGCGTTCAGCGGCGAGGCTCTCCAGCTCGGTCAGGACGTCGTAAATTTCGGCCATATCGTCGGGCGAGAGCGGCGAAATGCGCACCCCTTTGCGCGGGCGCAGCTCTAGCAGGCCTTGGCTTTCCAGCGTCAGGACTGCCTCGCGGACCGGCGTGCGAGACATGTTCAAAAGGCTCGCAAGCTCTGATTCCAGGTGGTCCGTCCCTGCCGCCAGATCGCCAGAGAAAATCCGTTCGCGGAGCTCGCGCAATGCGCGTTGGGAACTGGAAACCGGCTTATCGTCAGTGCGCGTCAAATGTGGTCCAGTCCTTGCTTGCGCCCCGTTTCTGCCGACGCATAAATCGCCTCTTCTATCGCGATGACCGTCAGATAGTCCTCTGCCTCGTTTTCAAGCGGGCGTCCGTCCAACACGCCAGAAACCACGTGGCTTTGCAAGGCGTGAACGCAGTCGCCGCCAAAGCCGTCCCAGGTGTCGGGGGGCAGCAGCGTCTCTTCCCGCAGGCTGCCAAAGGGCCGCAAGGTCACGGACCCGTCGCCGCGCAGCGTCAGCGTGCCCTCGGTGCCCTCGATCAAGCCGATCCCCATCGTGCGGCGCAGATTGTTGGCGGCATGGTCCAGGTTCCGGTTGCCATCAAACATCGCGCGCACGCCATTTGCATGGTCGAACAGGATGACGCCAGCGTCTTCGCCTGCGATCACCGGATTGACCCTGCGCAGGTCCGCGTAGACGGCGGTCGGATTGCCCAGAAGAAAACGAAACGTATCGACCCAATGCACCGCCGTTTCGTGGACAAGGAACTTCGGCATCTGTTGGAAATAGGCCTGCCGGTCGAGGTAGGCGTCCGGGCCCTGTCCGTCGCCGGGACGGAAGCGGAAGGTGACTTGCTGCACCGCGCCCACGCGTTTGGCATCGAGCGCTTGCTTGATCGCGCGGTACCAGGGTTGGAAGCGGAAATTCTCGTGCACGACAATGGTCGCGCTACGTGCCTTGGCTTCCGCCACGATCTGTTCGGCCTCGGTCACATCCTGGCAAAAGGGTTTCTGGCAAATGATCCACTTGATGCCCGCGCCAAGGGCCGTGCGGATGTTTTCGGCATGGGCCACAGGCGGCAGGATGATGTCCAGAAGGTCCGGCGAGGTCTCGGCCAGCATGGTGGCGAGGTCGTCATAGGCGGGAAGCCCGGTGTCCTGTGCCTTGGTGATATCGCGGTTGCACGACCCGACCAGCTCCACGCGCTCCATCCGGTCCCAACTGTTGTAATGGAAACGGCTGAAGTACCCTGCGCCCACGCAGGCAACGCGCAGATGTGTCGGGGGGGTCATCGCGCAAAGACCTCGTCCATGACGGCATTTGCGGCGTCCCGTGTCCCGGCTGCCCCGCCAAGATCTCGGGTCAGAACCTGCGCCCGGGCGATCACCGTCTCGACCGCTTCGCGCAGGCGCGTGCCATCGCGCAGCATCGCGGCGTTGTCGTGTTTGTTGCCAAGCCAATCCAGCATCATCGCCGCCGACAGGATCATCGCGAAGGGGTTTGCCAGACCCTGGCCCGCGATGTCGGGGGCGGAGCCGTGGCAGGGTTGAAACACCGCATGATCGCGCCCGATATCGGCCGAGGGGGCAACGCCCAATCCCCCCATCAACCCGGCGCCGAGATCCGAGAGGATGTCGCCAAACATGTTCTCTGTCACCATCACGTCAAAGTCCCAAGGCTTCTGAACCATCCACAGCGCGGTCGCATCGACATAGGCGTGATCGGCCAGGATGTCGGGGTGGTGCTTTGCTTCAGCATCAAACAATTCGCGGAAGAAGGCAAAGGCGCGGAACACGTTGGCCTTGTCGACACAGGTCACCTTGCCCGGCCCGCGCCCCGTCGCCCGCCGGGTCTTGGCCAGGTCAAACGCGAAGCGGAACAGCTGTTCCGAGATCTTGCGGGTGATCAGCAGCGTTTCGCGCGCCTCGTCCTTGGTGACCTCGCCGCAGCCTTGGGAATGGAACAGGCCTTCGGTGCTTTCGCGGATCAGGATGAAGTCAATCTCGCGGTCGGCGGGCAGGTTCAGCGGCGTGCGCTGGCCCTTTTTCACGGTAACCGGGCGCACCCCGGCATAGAGTGTCAGCGTCTTGCGCAGGTCGATCTGGGGCGAGATTTCCGTGCCATCGGCGTAGCGGACATCGGGCAATCCCATCGCCGACAACAAGATCGCGTCGGCCTCGCGCGCCGTTTTCATCGAATGGGCGGGCAGCGATTCGCCGGTCCTGGCGTAATGGGCGGCCCCCGCGGGCGCGTCGGTGAACGACAGCGCGTAGTCCGGGGTGGCCGCTGCCATCCGGTCAAGGATTTCAAGCGTGGGGCCCATGATTTCAGGGCCAATCCCGTCCCCATGGAACACCGCTACTTCGAAGGTTGTGGTCATTTCGGCCTCTCGTTCATCCGCGTCTCGCTCAGGAATGGTTGCAGAGGACCATCGATGAGTTGACAATGTATCCATTAATGCATACGCAAATAAATGCAACAATGAACATCGCGTCTGGGAGGACCATCAAATGACGACCAACTTTGGAAAACTAGCGGCGATTGCCGCGCTTGCGACGGGGCTTGGCAGTGCCGCGCTGGCGCAGGAGTATCCGTTCCGCGACATCACCACGGCTGTTGTCTGGGGCGCGGGCGGCGGCACCGACAGCATCAACCGCATGATCATGGCCGAGATGGAACAGCACCTTCCGGTCTCGATCAACGTGATCAACCAGACCGGCGGCGTCGCGGGCTCGAACGGGATGGTTTATGTGATGAACCAGCCCGATGATGGCTACACGCTGGTGGGCCTGTCGGAATCCAACGTCACGGCGGCTGTGCAGGGTGGATGGGACCAACGGTTCGACTTCTGGTATCCGTTCATCGTCGGCGGCTCGCCCGACCTGATCTCTGTGCCCGCCGACAGCCCCTACACGACGCTGGAAGAACTGGTCGATGCCGCCCAGGCAGCACCCGGCACGATCCCGGCGGCGGCCTCTGGCGCAGGCTCCATCCACCACCTGAACCTTCTGGCGATCCAGAACGGGGCAGACGTGGAATTCCTGTTCGTGCCCTATGATGGCTCTGCCTCTGGCCAGGAAGCGGCCATGGCAGGCGAGGTCGCGCTAGTCGTGACGTCCCTCGCAGAACAAGCCGCGCTGATCGAGGGCGGGATGCTGCGCCCCCTGGCGATGCTGACGGAGGATAGCGCCGAGATCGCGGGCATGACCGTGCCGTCGGCCTTCGACATCTATGATGGGCTCGACGCCTATCTGCCGCTGATGCAGGCGATCGGCTTTGCCGTCCACAACTCCGCCTCCGATGACGTCAAGGCCGCCCTGGGCGAAGCATTTGAGGCAGCGATTGCCTCGGACGTGGTGGCCGAATGGGCCGCCGCCAACAACTACACCGTGGGCGGGCAGTACGGCGAAGAGGCGCAGGCGATCTTCACCACCCTGGAGGCGAACTTCGCCTACACCCTGCAAGAGCTTGGCGCCACAACGGTTGACCCGGCCAGCCTTGGCATTGAACGTCCCTAACGCGGACGCGCAATGCGATATGAATGGGAAAGCGCGGGTGTGACGCCTGCGCTTTTCGCCACGCCAGTGACAGGACAAACTTGGCATGTCTGAGACGACCCCCGACGACATCGCAACCTTGCGCGCCCGCGACTTCTGGGGCGCGCTGGTGCTGATGGGCGTCTCGCTGTTCTTTCTGTGGAAGACGTCATTCATCCCGCTTTTCGGCGGCAACCGCGCTGGGGTCAGCGGGGCGTCCTGGTACAACTCCGCCGCCATCGTGCCCCTTGGGATATTCGCAGCGCTGTTGATCCTGTCCCTCGTCCTTCTGGTGATCTCGATCCGCGCAGGCGGCGCACAGCGCGCGCTCACCTCGGTCGGCATCGGCTGGGACAGGGGAGAGACGATCCGCTTCACGACGCTCGGGGTGATCTTGTTTTTCTACATCGCAGGCCTGGTGCCCCGGGTCGATTTCATCGCCTGTAGCGGCCTGCTGATCACGGCGCTGACCTTCGGGTATCACAAAGGCCACATCGCCCGCATGATGCTGGCCGCCGCGTCGGTGGCGGTCTGCGGCGCCTACGCCATGGTGATGCATCTGCCGCAATCGCAATGGGGTGCCCATGATGACGACGTGGTCACGCTGGTGGTCTGGGCCGCCCTGACCATCTGCGTTCTGGCCAAGGCGCGCGGCGACGCGGTCCTGAAATCCGTCCCCGTCATCGCGGTGATCGCGCCGGTGGTGCTGGTCTGCGCCATGGCCTTCGGGTTTCGCCAGAACGTGCCGAACCGGGGCGGGCTGATCTTTAGTCAGATCGAGTACCATTACTACGTCACCCTCCGCCCGCTCTGGAGGTCCTGAGATGGAGTTCATCCTCACTCAGCTTTCGGGGTTCGGCGGCGCGTTCTGGGCGCTGGTGATCGACCCGCTGACGTACATCTACCTGATCGTGTCGGTGTTTCTGGGCATCACCTTCGGCGCGCTGCCGGGGCTGACGGCAACGCTCGCCGTGACGATCCTGACCGGCTTCTTCGGCAACAAGGTGCCGCTGGATTACTCCCTGATCGCCCTCCTCGGGGCCTACGTCGGCGCGATTTATGGCGGATCTTACCCCTCGATATTGCTCAATATCCCCGGCACGGCGGCAAGTGCGGCGACCGCGATGGATGGCCACCCGCTCGCCAAAGCCGGGCGCGGCGGCGAGGCCTTGGGCCTGACAACCACCGGCAGTTTTATCGGCACCCTCATTGGCACCATCGCGCTTCTGGTCTTCGTCTGGGTCCTGCTGCTCCTGTCACAAAACATCGCCAGCCCCGAGAAGGCGCTTCTGGCGCTCTTCGGTATCCTGTTGTCGGGCACGCTGATGTCCGAGGATCTGGTGATCAAGGGCTGGATCGCGGGCCTCGTGGGTCTGGCGATGGCGATGGTCGGCCTCGACCCGCTGCTGTCCGAGCCGCGCTATACCTTCGGCTGGTCCTATATGCTCAGCGGGTTTCAGGTGGTGCCGGTCCTGATGGGCGCCTTCGCGATCCCGCAGATCATCGACGGCATGCGCCATATGGATGTGGGGCAAATGGCTGAGCTGAAGGGCCGCATCCTGCCGAACTTCAGGACCATCCGCCGCTATCTGCCGACCATCACCCGCTCGGGCGTGATCGGCACTGGCGTCGGCGCGCTGCCAGGCGTGGGGGAGGATGTCGCGGGCTGGGTCAGCTACGGCGTAGGCAAATCCGTCAGCAAGGAGGGGCATAAGTTCGGCAAAGGCTCCCTCGAAGGGCTGTTGTCCTCAGAAACCGCCAACAACGCCTGCATCGGCGGCGCATTGATCCCGCTTCTGGTCCTCGGAATCCCCGGCTCGCCGCCCGCCGCCGCGCTGATGGGCGCGTTCCGCATCAACAACATCATCCCCGGCCCCACGATTGATCCAGAGATCATCCTGCGTGTCGTGGCGATCATGGTCCTGGCGTCGTTTACCATGTTCATCATGGGCCTCTTCACCGCCAAGGTCTTCATCAAGATCCTGCGCCTGCCGCGCGTCGTGTTCCTGCCCATCGTCATGGTGCTGACCACCATCGGCTCCTTCAGTGTCGGCGGCGGGATCAACGACCTTTACCTGATGCTTGGTGTGGGCTTCGTGGCCTATTTCATGAACCTGCTCCGGTTTCCCATCGCGCCACTTGTCATTGGGGTCATCCTTGGCGGATTGTTTGACGAGACGTTCCGCCGGTCGCTTCTGATCTCGGGCGGGGATGTCTTCGTCTTCTGGTCCCGCCCCGTGGCGGCGGTGCTTCTGATCCTGAACGTCGCCCTGGTGCTCAGCCAGGTGCCCGTGACCAAACGCCTGTTTGCACGCCTCAGAGGGAGGGCCGTTTGATGTATGCCGTAGTCGTGACATTCACGCTGAAAGCCGGGCGGATGGAGATCTTCCTGCCCCCTATGTTGGACAATGCGGCGACGTCGCTGCGTGATGAGGATGGGTGCCACCGGTTCGACGTCTGCACCGACCCCGAGCGCCCGGATGAGGTGTTCCTTTATGAGCTCTACACGGATCGCTCGGCCTTTGACGCGCATCTGCAAAGCTCGCATTTTCTGGCGTTTGACGCCATTGCAGGCCCGATGGTCGCCAGCAAATCCATCGTGACCTACGCCCAGGTGAACCCATGAGCGCGTGGGAAGTCTATTGCATCAAATACGCTGACCGGAACGCCCGAACGCGCGCCGATAGCTTCATTTTCGACGACAATCACGATGCGCCGCACGCGATGGACTACTTCATGTGGCTCCTGCGGCGCGGGGCGGAGGTGATCCTGGTCGACACCGGCTATGATGACGCTGAGGCCCAGGCGCGGGGCCGTCCGATCCGCCTTGATCCTGTCGCCGCGCTTGCCCCGTTCGGCATCGCGCCCGAGGATGTGACCCAGATCATCGTCACCCATCTCCACTATGACCACGCGGGCGGGCTGCATCTGTTCCCCAACGCAAAGCTGCACCTGCAAGCCGCTGAAATGGCCTATGCCACCGGCCCTTGCATGTGCCACGACACCCTTCGGATGCCGTTCACAGCGGATCATGTTTGCGAGGCGATCAAGCGGCTCTATGCGGGCAAGGTCATCTTCCACGACGGCGAGGCCGAGGTGGCCGAAGGCGTTACCGTCCACTGCATCGGCGGCCATAGTCGCGGGCTCCAATGCGTCCGTGTGCGCACTCAGGCTGGGTGGCTGGTGCTGGCGTCAGATGCCGCGCATTTCTACGAGAACGTCATTGCCCGCAAACCCTTTCCCATCGTGGTTGATCTGCAAAACATGCTCGATGGGTTTGAGACGTTGCACCGGCTCGCCTCGTCCCTGAACCTGATCATCCCCGGGCATGACCCCTTGGTCCGCGCGCATTTCCCGCAGGACTTGGCCCCTCACATCCATCGCCTTGATGTTGGCCCCTCAAAGCCTGTCATCCCATGAAGATCGGGGTGATTGCCGATGATTTCACCGGGGCCTCCGACATCGCGCTCACATTGGCCGAGGCGGGTATGGACGTGGCGCAATTCATCGGTGTCCCCAGCGGCCCCGCCGACCCCGCGATTGGGGCAGGGGTTGTGGCGCTGAAGTCCCGAACGGCCCCGGTTCAGGCCGCCGTCGCCCAATCCTTTGAGGCTTGCGACTGGCTGCGTGCCCAAGGCGCCCGGCAGATCGTCCTCAAAATCTGCTCCACCTTCGACAGCACGCCTGAAGGCAACATCGGCCCGGTCCTTGACGCGCTGGCGGATCGGTTGGCGGCGGGCGGTGTCGTGGTCTGCCCGGCCTTCCCCGAGAATGGCCGCAGCGTCTATCAGGGGCATCTTTTCGTCGGTGACAGGCTGTTGAACGAAAGCGGGATGCAGGATCATCCGTTAACGCCAATGACGGACCCTGACCTGCGCCGCGTGCTGGCGGCGCAATCTGCGCGAGCGATCGGCCATATTCCGGCCTCGACGGTGCAAAAGGGGCCCGACGCCATCGCCATGGCCATGGCGCCGTCCGCGCATTTGATCACCGATGCCATCAGCAACGACGATCTGATGCAGATCGGGCGCGCGGCGCGGGGCGCGGCTTTGCTCTGCGGGGGCTCCGGCATTGCCCTTGGCCTGCCTGCCAATTTTGGCGCCACCCCGAAGACCCCGGCATGGCAGGCCGTCACCGGCCCGGGCGCGGTGTTTTCAGGCTCTTGCAGCCGGGCCACCCGCGCGCAGGTGGCTGCCTACCAGAACCTCGCGCCCGCGTTTCAGATCGACGCCGCGACCGCTTGCGCAGGCGGCTACGATGTCAGAAAGCTTGCCGATTGGACCCTGTCGCAAGACCGCGCCCCGTTGATTTTTTCTTCCGCTGACCCCGAGATCGTGCGCGCGGCGCAGGCCGCCTACGGCACCAACACGGCGGCCGAAGCCATCGAGGGGCTCTTCGCGCGCCTGGCCGCCGAGCTGCGCGACAAGGGGTTGCGCCGCCTGGTGGTCGCAGGCGGCGAGACGTCGGGCGCGGTCGTCACGGGCCTGGGCGCAGGGACGCTGACCATCGGCCCGCGTGCGGCGGCGGGCGTCCCCCTTGTGCAGGCGTCCGGCATGGCCCTCGCGCTGAAGTCTGGCAACTTCGGCGGACCTGATTTCTTCGCCGATACCTTGGCGCTGATGGAGACCTCTCAGTGAGCGAGCCGTCGAAACTGCGAGAGGATATCTGCACCCTCGCCAAGTCGATGTTCGACCGTGGCCTGACCACGGGATCCTCCGGCAATATCTCGGCGCGGCTGTCGGATGGCACACTCCTCGTGACGCCGACGGGCCGCGCCCTTGGGTTTCTGGACCCGGCGCAGATCAGTCATCTGGACACGGACGGGCGGCTTTTGTCCGGTAATCCGCCGACCAAGGAAACCCCGCTTCACGCGGCCTTCTACGAGACGCGCAGTGGCACGGGCGCGGTTGTGCATCTGCATTCAACCCATTCCGTGGCGCTTTCGATGCTGCCTGAGACCGACCCCGACAACGTGCTGCCGCCGCTTACCCCCTATTCGATCATGCGGGTGGGCAAGGTGAAGCTGCTGCCCTTCTTCCTGCCCGGCGATCCGGCGATGGGCGAGGCTGTGCGCGGGCTTGCGGGCAAACGCTCTGCCGTTCTTCTGGCCAATCACGGCCCTGTTGTCGCGGGAAAGGACCTATGGGCCGCGGCCTTCGCGATGGAAGAGCTGGAGGAGACCGCCAAGTTGGCGCTGCTCACCAAAGGCCTGTCAGCACGCGCGCTTTCGCCTCAAAACGTCGACCAAATCGTGCGGACGTTTGATGTGGAGTGGGGGTAGACGGGGCAGGGGATCAGGCCTGCCTGCCCATCTGTGATGTTTGAAGATCCGCGGACCCCGGATCACCCATGCATCCGCTGAGGCCTGTTCCCCAAAAGAACCAATTGCCACTTCCCCCCAAATCGATGCGTTCGAGGGGTATGAACGGGGCGTCGAACCTGCCACACACGCGGCAGGACAAATGACGTCCCGACGGATAGGAGACGCATTTGCAACCCTCAGACTGGACCCGAATTCTGGCCAAATACCGCGAGCCGAACCTGTCGCGCAGTTGGTTTGAGGTGGGCGTAACCCTCGCGCCCTTCACCGCGATCTGGGCCCTGGCGTGGTGGGCACTGTCGGTCAGCCCCTGGCTGGCCCTGGGTCTGGCCGTTGCAAATTCGCTGTTTCTGGTGCGGCTTTTCATGATCCAGCACGATTGCGGCCACGGCGCGTTCTTCAAGAACCGCCAGGTGGGCGACTGGCTGGGGCGGTGCATCGGGGTGTTGACCCTGACGCCCTACGACGTCTGGCGGCGCAACCATGCGATGCACCATGCAACGACGGGCAACCTCGACCAGCGGGGAACCGGCGATATGCCGACCCTGACGGTGCGCGAGTTCCGGGCCAAGGGCTGGCTGGGTCGCGGGCTTTACCGACTTCTGCGCAACCCGTTGTTTCTGTTTGGTATTGTGCCGTTCTACACGTTCTTTCTGCAAAACCGCATTCCCGTGGGCGTGATGCGCGGGGGCTGGCGCTACTGGCTGAGCGCGCAGGGAACAAACCTCGCCATCGCCGCAATCCTGGGGGTCTTGCTCTGGTTTGGCGGCCTCAAGGTCGTGTTGCTGATCTTCTTTCCGACCGTCTTTCTCGCCGCCGTTGTCGGCATGTGGCTATTCTACATCCAGCACCAGTTTGAGGATACGGTCTGGGACCGGGACGGCGATTGGACGGTGCAGGACGCCGCGCTCCATGGCAGTTCGCACTACGATTTGCCCGTGGTCTTGCGCTGGATGACCGGCAACATCGGCGTCCACCATGTCCATCACCTGGCCAGCCGCATCCCGTTCTACCGCTTACCCGAAGTCGTTCGCGATCACGACGTTCTGGCGCAATCCCAGCGGATCACCCTTTGGGAAAGCTTCAAATGCGCCCGCCTGCACCTGTGGGACGAAGACAGCCGCAAGCTGATGTCCTTCGCGGACGCCCGGCGCAACGTCGCCTAAGGACGCTTTTCAGGACGGGCCGCGCGTCTTCTTGGGCTTGGGTGCCCGAGGCTTGCGCGGCTTTGGCGCGCCCTTTGCGTTCGCATCGGCTGCGGCAGCGGCGCGGCGCGCCTTGTTCTTCTTGCTGTTGGGCTTGCCTGTCGTGGGTGCCCCCAGCCGCGCGCCCGGCTTGGTGGCCGGGTTGTCACCGGGCCTCGACGGACGCTCAAACCCATCGCCTGCCGCTTTCGACTTATGGCGCGGTTTGCGGGCCTTCCAAGGCTCGGCCTGGGGTAGATCAGACTTTCTGTCATTGCCGCGCGGCGGCGCGGGCTTTCGATCCCCAGCGCCCTGGTGCGCGGGCTTGCCGCCCGGGACCGGTTTCTTAGGCTTTTTCTGGCGCGAGGCGGGGGCGTCGTTCCAGTCAACGGGTTTGGTGGTGCCGGGTTGCGCGGCAGGCGGAGGAGCGGCCCCGTCAGGCGCGGCGGCTTTGCTGGTGCGGCGGTCGTTCGACTTGTTGGTGCGCGGCTTGCGGTCCAGCGGACCATCGGCGCGGGGCGCACGAGGCGCGCGGTCGACGTTGGGTGCGGCGTCCAGACGGGTCAGGGCGGCGCCATCTTCCATCTCCATCTTATGGCCCACGGCGGCAAGAAACCCTTCAACCGCGCTTTCGCGCAGTTCAATGAATGAGGCTTCATGGTGGATACGGATCGCGCCGATATCCTCACGGGTCACGTTGCCGCGCTTACACAGCATGGGCAGCAGGCGGCGGGGTTCCGCGCCCACGGCTTGGCCCCCAGCCAGCGAGAACCAGACGCTCGGCCCGAACGGCTTGCGCTCTGGCGCGGCGGTGATTTCGGACAGTTCCTCGGGGGCAGATCGCTTTTCCCGGTACATCTGCACAAACGCGTTGGCCAGCTGTTCGGCAGAATACTTATCCACCAATTTATCCACAGCCTCGCGGTTCGTGTCCGCAACGGCGGCCTCCCAATCTGCGCCTTCCATCATCCGCGCATCGTCTTTTGCGGTGACTTCCTCGGCCGAAGGGGCATCGGCCCAAACCGCCGTCAGCTTGGCCCACCCCAGTAGCCGCTGCGCCTTCTTGCGCGCCGAGGGGGGGACGATGAGGGCCGAGACGCCCTTGCGCCCCGCACGGCCTGTTCTGCCAGAGCGGTGCAGGAGCGTGTCCTGGTTTGTCGGCAGCTCTGCATGGATGACCAGCTCCAGGTTCGGCAGATCAATCCCGCGCGCCGCCACATCGGTCGCCACACAGACCCGGGCCCGCCCGTCGCGCATCGCCTGCAAGGCGTTCGTCCGCTCAGACTGCGTGAGTTCCCCTGACAATGCCACGACCGAGAAGCCCCGGTTCGACAGCCGCGTCGTCATCCTGTTCACCGTCGCGCGGGTGTTGCAGAACACGATGGCATTGGGCGCCTCATAATAGCGCAGCACGTTGATGATCGCGTTCTCGCTGTCGCGCGCGGAGACGGTCAGCGCCCGGTATTCGATATCCGAATGCTGCTTTTCGCCCGTCGTCGTGGCGATGCGCACAGCGTCTTTCTGGTAATTCTGCGCCAGTTTCGCGATGGCGGCAGGTACCGTGGCCGAGAACATCAGCGTCTGCCTTTGGGACGGGGATTCATCCAGGATGAACTCCAGATCTTCCCGGAAGCCCAGGTCCAGCATCTCGTCGGCTTCATCCAGTACCACGGCTTTCAGCGCCGACAGGTCAATCGACCCGCGCATGATGTGGTCTTTCAGCCGCCCCGGCGTCGCCACCACGATGTGGGCGCCGCGCGCCAAGGCCCGCCGCTCGTCCCGCATGTCCATGCCGCCGACCGTCGAGGCCAGCGTCGCGCCGGCCTGGGCGAACAGCCAGGTCAGCTCTCGCTTCACCTGCATCGCCAGTTCACGCGTCGGCGCGATCACCAAGGCCAACGGCGCGCCCGCGCTCTCGAATGCTTCTGCCTCGCCGAACAGCTGCGGGGCAATCGCCAGGCCAAACCCCAGGGTCTTGCCCGAGCCGGTCTGCGCCGAGACCAACAGGTCCTTGCCCGTCAACTCGGGGTCGGTGACCGCCTGCTGCACCGGGGTCAGGGTGTCGTACCCCTGGGCGTCGAGGGCTTTTTGGAGGGCCTGCTTCACGTCTTATCCACTTTTCACATGTCGGCACGCGGGCGATGGGCCCGCAAAGGCCGGGGCGTACCCGCTTGGCGGGCGGAAGTATAGGGGAGGTCTAAAAAGCGATGGCAGGCGGCGGGCGGTTGCGAAATGGTGGCCGGAGGGGAGGGCACCGCATGGCACGCAGATTGATCCTGGGCATTGATGTCGGCACGACCTCGGTCAAGGCCGGGCTGTTGGACCTTGATGGCGCGGTCGTGGCGTCATTCTCGGAGCCTTACCCGACCGCACGCACCGGCAGCGGCGTGGTCGAGCAGGACCCCCGGGACTGGACCCGGCTGATCGATGCGGCCATCGCGCAGTTTGTGGGCGCGGGGTTCGGGCCGGATATCGCTGCGATTGGCCTGACCTCTCAGGTCAACACCCATGTGTTTGTGGACGCGCATAGCGCGCCGTTGATGCCCGCGATGGTCTGGCAAGACACCCGCGCCGTGGCCGAGGGCGCGGCGTTGGACGCCCGCGTGACGGCGGACCAAAAGATCGCCTGGTGGGGCGCGCCGATGCCGATTGATGCCAGCCACGCGCTGTCCCGCATGGCTTGGGTGGCGCGGCACCGGCCAGAGGTTTGGGAGGCGGCGGCCCATGTTTTGCTGCCCAAAGACTACTGCATCGCGCATCTGACCGGAGAGGTCACGACCGATCCCTTGTCTGCCATCGGGCTGGTGGACGGCGACCTGGGCTACATCCCGGAGGTCCTCGCGCTGGTGCCCGGCGCGGCGGAGAAGGTGCCGCCCTTGGTCCCGGTCACCGACACCGCCGGAACCGGGCAAGGGGCGCTGGAAGGCCGCCCCGTAGTCTCCGGCACGATGGACGCCTGGGCCGGATTGGTCGGGGCAGGGGGCGCGCGGGAGGGTGCCAGCGTTTACCTTTCCGGCACCAGCGAGATCATGGGGATATCGTCGCGCACCGTGGTGCCGACCCCCGGTGTGATCGTCTTCCCGGAATGCGCGGGCATCCGGCTGCACGCTGCGCCAACTCAGTCGGGTGGCGACGCGGCGGCGTGGTTTGCGGCGGTCGCCGGGATCAGCCTGGATCAGATGTCGGGTTTGGCCGCGCAGGCCCCGCAGACCTCGCAGGCAACGATGTCGCCGCTGTTCCTGCCGCAATTGGAGGGGGAGCGCGCGCCGCTGTGGGATGGCGACCTGCGCGCCGCGTTCCTTGGCGTGTCACGTCAGACCAGCCAGGCGGACCTGTCGCGCGCGGTCTTTGAAGGTGTGGCATTCTCTGCGCGGCACGGGTTGGAGGCGCTGCAAGCCTCCGCCGACACCTATAGCGACATGATCACCTGCGGCGGCGGCGGGTTTCGGTCCGACGTCTGGGCCCAAATCCGGGCGGATGTGTTGGGGGTAGAGCTACAGGTCCTCGATAGCGCCGAGCCGGGCGTCGTCGGGGCCGCGACCCTTGCGGCGATCAGCACTGGAGATTTTACGGACATCACCGAGGCGCAATCCGCGCTTGCGCGTTTCGGGCGGGTCTTCGCGCCGGATGCCAAGGCACATGCGGCCTACGATGCCCGTTTCGCCGTCTACAAAGATGCCATTGAGGGGATCGCGGGATTGACCGCGCGCCTCTCTGCGATACCGTCAGGTTAACGGCGTTAACGCCTTTGAATTATTGGGAGGAGAAGACCATGAAATCGACCCTTATCGCGGCATCCGTGCTGGCACTGACAGCGGGCGCGGCGCTGGCGCAGAACGTGGCGGTGATCACGCCCTACCTCGCGCAACCCGGCACGCAGGCCTATGTCGAAGGTTTCGAGACCGCCGCCGCAACCCGCGGGTGGGAGGTGAACGTCGTGGACACCGCCGGTGACGTGGCCGCCGCGATCTCGCGCATCGAAGACGCCGTGGTGCAGGGTGTCGATGCCATCGTCATCAACGTGGACCCGGCACAGGTCGCAGCAGGCCTGCTATCGGCAGCGGATGCGGGCATCCCCGTGGTCGGCATGGACGCGGGCAGTGATCCGCTGGTCGCCGTGAATGTGACCTCGAACGGCTACGCGATGGCAGCGGAAACCTCCGTTTACCTCGCCAACCGGATCAACGGCGAAGGCGCCGTCGTGATGTTCGTCTTCGACGCCTTTCCGCCCGTTCAACTGCGCGGCGTGGTGGCTGACGCCGTCTTCGGCAACTTCCCCGATATCGAGGTGCTGGACCGCGTGACGCCCGACGTCTCGGACGGCGGCATCGCCGACAGCCGCGCCCGGATGGAAGCCATTCTTGCCGCCAACCCCGAGCCCGGCGCCATCGCGGGCGTGTGGGCGGCGTGGGACCAGCCCGCGCTCGGCGCGCTGCAAGCCATCGAGGATGCGGGCCGCGCGGATGAGGGCATCGTGATCACCGGCATCGACGCCAATCCCCAGGCGCGCGATGCGATCGCCATGGGCGGCAATTTTGAGGCCTCCATTGCGCAGGACTTCACCGGCATCGGCGCGACCGCGGCGGATGTCGTGGAAAGCCTGATCGCGGGCGAGGCCCCGCGCGAGAGCGTGATTTTCGTGCCGACGCAATTCGTGACCCTTGCCAACGCCGCGGAATAAGGCGCAGGCCGGGGCTGCCGATTGGCGGCCTCGGCACATTACATGACCCTGATATCCCTCAACAATCTCTCAAAGTCCTATGCCGGGGCGCCTGCGCTTTGCGACGTGTCGCTGGCGTTGCGGGGCGGTCGTGTGCACGCGCTTATGGGTGAGAATGGGGCGGGGAAATCGACGCTGATCAAGCTGATCGCCGGGGTCGTTCGGGCGGATGCAATGACCGTGGAACTGGAGGGGATGCCCGTTGCCTTGAGCCACGCCCAGGACGCCCAAGCCGCCGGATTCCGCTTCATTCATCAAGAGCTGAACATCGTCCCGCAAATCTCGGTGGCCGAAAATATTCTTCTGGGTCAACGGTTTCCGCGCCGCTTTGGCGTCGCCATCGATTGGCCTGCGGTTCGGGCGGCCGCGACGCAGGCTTTGGCAACGCTCGGGGCGGATCACATCGATGTGCGGGCGTTGGCGGGCGATCTGCCTGCGGGCGAAAAAATGTTGATCAAGATCGCCGCGGCCCTGGTCTCCGACGGGGAGGCGCCGGTTCTCTACGTGCTGGATGAACCGACGGCAGCCCTGACTGGCGCGGAATCAGAGATGCTGTTTGACGTCATCGCCCGCCTGAAAGCGCGCGGCGCGGCGGTGCTTTATGTGTCGCATCGATTGGATGAGGTGCTGCGGATTTGCGATGATGTCACGGTGCTGCGCGACGGGCGGCACGTCTCGACAGGGCCTGTCGCCGCGACGTCCAAAGCGCAAATCATCCACGATATGACGGGCCGCGCAGCGACAGATGCTTATCCCGTCCGCACGACGCCCATCGGCGAACAGGTCGTGGCGACGATACGCGACGTCCGCAGCAAGAACCTTAACGGCCTTAACTTTGATCTGCATGAGGGAGAGATTTTGGGGATCACGGGGCTGTCGGAAGCCGGGCAAAGCCAGCTTTTGCAGATGTTTCTGGGACAAGAGCGTGCTCTGTCAGGAACGGCCACGTTCCACGACGCCCCTCTGCCGCGCACGCCCGCGCAGGCATGGGACGCGGGCGTCGCCTACATCCCGCGCGAGCGTCGGGCCGAGGGCTTGATGCTGGAGCGCAGCATCAGAGACAACATCGTGCTGCCGCATCTGAGCGCCTATGGCGCCTTGGCCAACACCCGCGCCGAGACCCGTGACGCAAGCAACCTGGCCGCCAAGACGCGGCTCAAATACGACGCCCCGGACCAGCCTGTGGGGCAGCTGAGCGGCGGCAACCAGCAGAAGGTGGTATTCGCCCGCGCACTTCACGGCACGCCTCGGCTCCTGCTCCTGGATGAGCCCACGCGAGGCGTCGACGTGGGGGCGAAATTCGACATCTACACCCTCGTCCGCGAGTTGAGTGCCAAGGGATGCCCCGTCATCCTGACCTCCAGCGATCTGCCCGAGATCTTGGGGATGTGTGACCGGGTCCTGGTCCTGCAAGACGGCCGCCAAGCCCATTTTCTGGAGGCGAAGGACCTGCAAGCCGTTGATCTTCTGTCCTATTTCTACACGCCTGAGGCGGCCCAATGACCAGCACACTCCGCCAATCCGGCACGCTCGCAGGCTTCGTTCTGATCATCCTCTTCTTCGCCTGGAAGCTGCCCGACACCTTCCTGACCCCGCGCAACCTGATCAACATCACCCAGCAGTTGTCGATGTTGGCGGTGGTGGCGGCGACGATGACCATCGTCATGGTGATGAACGATTTCGACCTGTCAGTAGGCTCGATGGCGAGCCTGTCGGGCATCGTGGCCGCTATGCTGTTCGCGGCGGATTATCCGATCTGGATCGGCCTCCTCGCGGCCCTTGGCGTCGGCCTTCTGGGCGGGCTCTTCAACGGCATACTCGTCTCACTCATCGGCATTCTGCCGTTTGTCGCCACCCTCGGCACATTGACCGTGTTCAGCGGCCTGGCCTTTCTGATCAGCGACGGCCGCACGATCTTTGGCCGCGATATTCCAACCGAATTCTCCGGCTTTGCGCGCGGTGGCGTGCCGCTGGATGCGATAGGTCTTAACGGCATTAACCTTCCCTTCCTGACGCTGACCGCCGCCGCCGTTATCGCGATCTGTTGGTTCACGTTGGAGCATACGACGTTTGGCCGCCGACTCTATGCCATCGGCGGCAACCAAGAGGCCGCGCATCTGGCAGGCCTGAAGGTCAAACGCCTGCGCCTGATCGCGTTTGGCCTCACGGGCCTCGGTGCCGCCATCGCGGGGCTGATGTTCGCGGCCCGGGTGGCCTCGGCCAACCCGACCCAAGGCTCGGGCCTGATGTTGGACGCCATCGCCGCCGTGTTCCTGGGCATGACCATGAGCCGGCGGGGCGAGCCGCGCGTTCTCTACACCCTCGTCGGCGTGCTGATGCTGGGTATCCTCGACAACGGCCTGACCCAGATGCAAGTCGACAGCTATGTGCGCGAGATCCTGGTGGGGTTGATCGTCATCGCCGCCGTCGCCGTGGCGGCGCTGTCCAAAGCCCGGCGGTAAAGGCCTATTCGGCCATCTGCGCGTCGACCTGGCTTTCTTCATTGATCATCGCCTGCAACTGCCGCCGGAACCGCAGCTGCCCGCCATCGATGGGCAGATCGATATGGGGGGAGGTTTTGCTTGCCATGCCCTTTTGCACCTCGTTCAGGACGGCGCGGTCCTCTTCAAAGGCGTGCTGGACGTCGTCGCTCATCATCCGGGACAATGCCGCATCATTGGGGCGAATGTTGCGCAATTGGAACCAATAGTAGCGGGTTTGCCCCTCGGTCGTGGGGGTCATGAAGTTGTAGCTGTCCATGATGAAGGTCTTCTTATGGAGCGGACCATCCACGCCGCCCGTCCCCGCAGGGGTGAACACCGCGCGCACCAGCGCGTGAGAGGGGTAGCGCACCTCATAGTGTTGCAGGCGGTCGCAATTGCCATCGAATTCCACGACCTTCTTGTAGAAGGGCGCGGGCTCATGATCCATCATCCAACGGTGGACGATGACGCCCTCGTCGGTTTTCGTCACCCGTAGGGGCGTGTCTTTGGTGGCGGCGGCAGCGAAGCTGGATTGGTGAACCCACGCGACGTGGGTCGGGTCCAGCAGGTTGTCGCACATCAGAAGGTAGTTGCAGTCCAACTCCATCGCCGCCCCGCGATTGATGCCCCAATCGGGGTTGTCGTAGTTCTCGATCTCGAAGATGTCGGCGGGATCGGCCAGGGCAGGATTGCCCATCCAGATCCAGACCAGCCCGTATTTCTCGGCCAGCGGATAGGCGTGGACGCGCGCGTTGGACGGGATGGCGCCGGCCCCCGGTGCCCAGACGCATTGGCCCGCGCAATTGAACGTCAGCCCATGGTAGCCGCATTCGACCGTATCGCCCTTGATCCGCCCCTTGGACAGCGGCAGCTTGCGGTGCGGGCAGGCGTCTTCCAACGCCACCAACTCGCCGCTTTCAGACCGGAAGATGCAAATCTTCTCTCCCAACACGAGGATCTGCTGCAACTCGGCCGTGACCTCATGGTCCCAGGCCGCCACATACCAGGCGTTTTTCAGAAACATCGGCCTCTCCTTCGCGCCACAAGGTGCCGGGGCAAGGGCGGCCACACAACCCACCGGGGCAAAGAAATTGCCCGGCAGTCAAGGGGATGACTGCCGGGCGGATAAGACGTACGGGAAGAGGACGCACGTCTGGTTACCGATGCTCCACTGGAATTAACGAGCACCGGGTCCTAATAATAACCGGGCGCCTGTGCGGTCCGGCGAGTAGCTGTCTTCGAAATAACTTGCGGTTGAATTAGCAGCCTCGGCGATCAGGGCATCGCGAAGCGGTGGAATGCCGGGTTGCGCAAGCTCCAGCGCAATCCAGCGTGCGACCTGCGGCGCAGAGGCCGAGGTCCCCGAGAGGCGCATGCGCGACCCGGAATGGGTGCCCGCGCCCAAAACACCGGGCACGGCAGAGCTGACTTCGGAAGCGGCGGCGATATCGACGCCGTCAAACGGATTGTCGGGGTCGCCCGCGCCCGTGAAAACGGACGCCGCGATGGTGCCATTCCCGGTCACATCGCGCGCATCGAGGTTAGCGACGCGCACCGAGCCCACGCGGATCGTATGGGCGCCCGAGCTGATCGCATTGGTCGTGCCCCGGCGCAACACCCAGGCGTCGGCGCTATCGGTCTGATCCGCGCGACCATCGGGGCGGACGGCACGGTACTGCGCGTCTTCCAGGCGCGACTGGCGACCGTAGGGGCGGAAGCCGAAGGGCGTGTCATTGCGTTGGCACCGCACGGTGACTGTCTCGGGGCCGCTGGCGTCTTCGTTCCAAAGGCGGACTTCCCAATTGCCCGCCGGCAGCGTGGCACCGGTTTGCGCGAAGGCGAATGTATCAATGGCCTGTTCAAACGCCGACGGTGCCAGGACCAACGTCAGCTTCATCTGCACGCTGACGTCGCGGGTGTCCTTGTCCATTGTCTTGCGCCCGAAGCTCAGCAACGCCTCATGGTAGGCCATCGCAAGGGTACGCTCGCCATCCGTCAGGGGAACGCCGTGGAAGAAGTTCACCGCATCCGGCGGCAGCTCGATCCAGTCACGCGCCTGGGGCGGGCGGATCTCCAGCCGGAGGGGGGAGGGCAGGGCAGAGAGAGACTCGATTACCTGCCTACGCTGCTTGGCATTCAGTCCGCCCTTGGCGCCCTTCACCCCCTCCAACCCGTAGGTCTCAAGACTGGTGGTGCGTTCCGGCCACCAGAATTCGACCACGGTGGGTGCTTTGTTCTCAGGTTGATGCCGCAGGATCAGCGGCGATGGCGCGGCCTCCGGGCGCGTCGCCCCGACCTCTTGTTCGCCGTGGGTGCGGTCCATGTGGCTGTTGCCCGACGGCAGCACGACCCAGACCGGAATGCCGTGGTCTTTCCACATCGCTTTCACGGCGTCGTCGATCCACTCTTCCATCGCCGCGCGCCCGTTCAGGGCGCTGGCGTAGATCCCGTAGGAGAAGTTGAGCACGACCGGCACGCGGTCCCCGCTGACGGGCTGCAGGCGCACGGCACGGTCGAGGATATAGGCCATCGCGTGGGTCACAAAGGGTGCCATAAACGCGCCCGAAGCATTCTGGGTGGCGTGGCGCGCCAGTTGCACGGCCACGATGGGGCGGCGCAGGGCCATCTCGGCCGGGACTTCGCCCAGATCGTTGGGCCGCGTGTCGTCGCAATCGTAGCCTGTGGCGAGGTCCATCACATGGGTGCCGTGCTTCAGCGCGCCCGACACGGCGCGCGACATCTCGGCGGCACGGTAGGCGGCGATCGGGTCAGGGTAGGCGCCGTTGGGGTAGGTTAAAAGGCCCGTGTTGATCTCATCCTCGGTCCAGTCATGGCCAAAGGGCAGAGTGTAGCCATCGGTGGCGCTGGATCCGACACGGGTGTTGCCGCAGGTGGCGTCCTGGTTCCAGAACGCGGCCATTCGGGTTTGGTACCGACCGCTCGGGCCGGGTTTCAGGAAGCGGGCATTGGCGAAGGCGAGGCCGTCGTCGATGACGCCCATGATCACGGTTTGGGCCAAGCCCTCCAGCGGGGGGATGTCGCCCCGATCTTCGCGTGGATCGATGCAGAAGGCATGGTCCAACACGGGCGCGGTATCATCGGGATGTGCCGTATAGGCCTCGCGATCCACCGGCGTCGCGACGTTGGGCGGCAGATTGCCGACCAATTGCCGCTGCCACCAATCGCTGGTGGGCGATTGCACGGTGGCCGCCTTGCCGCCCCCGTCCATTCGCGATGCTGTGCCCCAGGACCACACCATTGCCGCTACCCCTGCGCCTGGGGCGCCGTGGCGGTGGTCCACTCGGCCTTGGCCAGCGTGTACAGCTGGGTCAGGGCCAGTGTGGCGGGGTGGGTTTGCAGCGAATAGGTGATCGGCGTGGCGTAAGTCACCGAGGCGTTGGTGCTGGGATCATCGACGTTTAAGGGGTCCGACCCGAAAATCCCTTCCACAGTCTCATAGGTGAAATCCGCCCCGCCGAAGGCGTCGCTGGCGCAATGCCAGCCGTTGGCGTGACCGGCACTTCCGGCCATTTCCAGGATATACCCGGCAAGAGACACCCCAAGGGTCGCCCCCGCCGCGCTGTCCACGGGGAAGTGGACGCCCGCTGCCGTGCGGTTCTGGGCAACCCGCGCGGCGTGGCGGAGCAATTGGTTCTCCGCCAGGTGGGGCCGATGCTGCGCGCATTGGGACAGGTCACGCAGGATCGTCGCGACGAGGAACGCTTCGGTCGCGTGGCCAGAGGGCAAGGCCCCATGGCCCGGGGTCTGGATCATCGGTTGGATCTGGGCCGAATATTCATTCGGGCGGCGGCAGGCGAGCAGGTGCTTGCACTGCATTTCGATCAGAGAGATTGCCTCCAGCGAGGTCTGGATCAGCTCGTAGGTCCAGCGGTGGCGGCCCGGATGCAGCGGCAGCACCGCGCCAAACGGCGTGATCAGGTCGGTCAGCTCAGACAGGATCTCGGCGGTGCGCTCAGATCGCTGGTCGGCGTAATATTCCAGGTAATTCAGCTGTTTGGCAAAGGTCTCGACGCTGGGGCGATCCAGGCGCGCAATCTCCGTGCCGTCGTGCAGGCCGACGGAAACGGCGTCCGGCGTGCCGCTGACGGGGGTCACTTTCAGGCTGGCCGCGATCTCCTGCACGATGATCATAACCCGCACATCGGCAGACCAGGTGTGCAGGTTGGCGGGGTCGTTGAAGGCCAGCGGCTTGGGCTTGGGACCGTTTTGATCCCAGGTCCAGGGCCCCGCCGTCGTGGCGTGCCCCATGATCAACGCGGCGGCGGCAGAAGTTGGCGCGCCGGAGGAGGACGAGAATTGCCCGTGCTGGCCATGTTGGCCGTGCTGACCATGCTGGCCGTGTTGCCCATGCTGACCGTGCTGCCCGTGTTGGCCGTGCTGACCATGCTGTCCGTGTTGGCCATGTTGACCATGCTGTACGGATGAAAAGCTGCTCGTCGTCATAGCGCCCCGCTTAAAAATTACCCAACGTCAAGCAAACGGGCCGCGCACCCTCGTTTTTGTCAACAAAGCCCTATTTCCCGTGTTAGAAACGGAGTTGAATTAACACTTTTTTAACGGCGCGCGGCCGATGGCACGGCAAGACGGGGGAGGGAAAATGACGAACGACGCCTACAAACTCACCCTGATTGGCCCGTTTCGGCTTGAGTCTCCCTCTGGCGGCACGATTGAAATTAAAGGAAAAAAGTCCCGCGGCATCTTGGCGGCCTTGGGGACGGGGCGCGACAAGGCGCGGGCCCGGTCGTGGTTGCAGGATCATTTGTGGAGCGGGCGCGGCGCTTCACAGGCCGCCGCCAGCTACCGCCAGTGCATTCTGGAAATCCGCCGCGCCCTTGGGGACGACAGTGATTTGTTGCTGGCAGGCCCGCAGATGCTGGCGCTCGATACCAAGCGGATCTGGGTCGATACCGAGGATGAGGATCACCTGACACGGCTTGCCGCCCTTCCCGGAGAGGCGCCGCAGTTCCTGGCAGATCTGACCATCCGTGATCCCGCATTCGAGCGTTGGCAGGCCGACCGCCGCACACATTTTGAGCGGCGCCTTTCGCCCACCCCCGCGCCGAAGGAAACACCGCTCCACCGGCCCATCGTCATTCGCGGACGGCCCGATAGCCTGGTTCAGGCGCAGACCTACAACGCCGTGTTGCAGGATCTGATCTGCAAGAGCATCGACGATACCGGCAAGGTGCATCTGCTGGATGAAGCCTCCATGCCCGGCCTGTCGCGCACCGATGCGGAACGCGCGTTTCGCGTCCAGATCAGCTCGGTCGATGCGGGTGGCGCCAAGGGCGTGTCGGTCAACCTTACCCGCTCGCTGGACGGGACGATCTTCACCAATCTGATCCGCCTGTCGGACAGCATCGACATGATCGACCTGGTCAATGAAGCGGTGGAGCAGTCGCTGAACGAAATCGCCAGCTATGAGGCGCAGCTGCCCGTCGCCAAGATCGCCACGGCGATGTGTTTCCGGGCGATGCGCTCGGTCACCGATTACGCGCCCGCCACGATCGAGGCCGCCGATACGCTGATTGCCAAAGCCTATGAGATTGATCCGCAGCCGGTGTTCCTGGCCTGGCGCGCCTATCTGCGCACGTTCCTGTTGGGCGAGGGCGGCGGCGGAAACTCCCAGGCGATCAGCGAAGAGATGGAGCGGTTCATCTCCCTCGCTGAAGAGCAGGAGCCCGGAAATTCTATCATCCTGTCGCTCGCCGCCTTCATCCGGTCCATGTGGCTCTTGTCCAATGAAGAGGCGCTGGAATTGGCGCAGCGCAGCCATACGCTCAACCCCAGTAATCCCTACGGGATCTCGTACCTCGGCATGGTCCATACCCACCTGGGCAATTTTGAGGAGGGCTACCGCCTGACCCGGCGTGCCAACGCGCTCGCCGTGCCGCGCAGCGCGAAGTCCTCCATCCGCTACGTCGCCATGCGCTCTGCCGCCTGCGCGGGGCGCTATACGGAAGCCCTCAAGATCGGCGAGGCCCTGGGCCGCGACGCGCCGCATTTCGTGGCCCCCAAGCGGCTGATGGGGATGCTCTATATGAAGTGTGGACGGGTGGCCGACGCAGAGGCGATGGTCGAAACCCTGCGCGCCCACGAGCCCGACTACAGTCTTGAGAAGATGCGGGACGCATTCCGAGCATCCCCGCTGCTGCATCGCTCCAAACTGGGAAAGGCGGGCTAGCGGAACCGCGTCAGTCGCTGCTCTTTCGCGCGACCTATTCAAATAGAATCGCACGCGCTCAGCCGTCCGGGAGCCGGGTTCTGGCGTTGCCATCTTCACGCCGGGCCGCGCGGCGAGCACACCAACGCTCCTTCCATCGCCGCCTAACCCCGAAGGCGAAAAGGGAAACTGTCTTTCCCGGTAAAGCGACAGGTTTCGCGCCTTTTGGGCCCATGGAGGGTGTCACAGCCGGTGCTGCGCGGACCCATTGGCAAGAATTTCGCGCTGCAATTAATAGTCAGAACCTATGTGTCAACTGTGATTTACAGTTGACGTGTCAGATATATGTGACATGTTGATCCATGAAGGACCCGGCGCTAAGACCCTTCGTCTTTTTTCTGGGGCCCTCGCTCGCCGGTCTTGGGGCGCGAGTTCCAAGGCCAAATCTCTAAAGCAAGAGGAAGGGAACATCATGTCTGATGATCCAGATAAAGTCTGGCCTACGGGTCTGACCCTCAAAGAGGCCGAAGAGGTGCATAGCTACCTCATCGATGGTACGCGCGTGTTTGGGGGGATCGCTCTGGTCGCCCACTTCCTCGTCGCCGTATCGACGCCTTGGCTGGGCTAACGGGAGCAAGATCACATGAACAATTCAAAGATCTGGCTCGTCGTGAAGCCCACCGTCGGTGTTCCGCTGTTTCTTTCAGCGGTTGCCGTTGGTTCGTTCGCAGTGCACGTCGCTGTCCTGAGCAACACCTCCTGGGTTGCCGATTTCCTGTCTGGACAGGAATTGGGTTCCGGTATGGCAGCGCTTGAGACCGACGCGCAGGTTATTCCTGCAAGTGCCGTGACAGCTGACACGCCGATGTACCTTGACGCCGCCATGACCGACGGCGCGACAGTTGTTCTGCCCGATGGGCGGACGGCCAGGCTTGTGATCGAGGACCCGATCACGCTTGCCTCAAACTAATTGACCTCGGACGCGGCGCCCCTCTCAGGCGGCTCGTCTTCTACGACCGGGGGATAGAAGCGCGCGTCGCTTCTTGACCCGGCCAGTTTTTTCAGAGTTTTGGCGGCCCTCTCACGCGCCGCCGCAAGGGTCTGCATGTCCGGCTTTAAAGACAATCTGCTGAGACGCATCGCCGGGGTCACGCCTCGGTATTTGCCGTTCGCCGATGTCGCCAGTGACGATGTCCCGCTCTCCCGTCTTCTGCGTCTATCCCTGTTCCAGGTCTCGGTCGGCATGGCGCTGGTCCTGCTGGTCGGCACGCTCAACCGCGTGATGATCGTGGAGCAAGGGGTGCCCGCCTCGCTGGTGGCGATCATGCTGGCGCTGCCGCTGGTCTTCGCGCCATTCCGCGCGCTGATTGGCTTCAAGTCAGACCAACACCGCAGCGCCTTGGGGTGGCGGCGGGTGCCGTTCATCTGGAAGGGCACGATGCTGCAATTCGGCGGCTTCGCGATCATGCCTTTCGCGCTTCTGGTCCTGTCGGGCTACGATCAGGCCGCCGATGCGCCGCTTTGGATCGGCCATACCTTCACGGCGCTGGCGTTCCTTATGGTCGGCGCGGGGGTGCATACGGTGCAAACAGTGGGCCTGGCCTTGGCCACGGATCTGGTGCCGGTTGAGGATCAGCCCAAGGTAGTGGGCCTGATGTATGTGATGCTTCTGGTCGGCATGATCGTCAGCGCCATCGTCTTTGGCTGGCTCCTGTCCAACTACACCGCAGGGCGCCTGGCGCAGGTGGTCCAAGGGGCGGCGGTTGTGACCGTGGCCCTGAACCTTTGCGCACTTTGGAAGCAAGAGCCCCGCGACCGCGCGCGCGCCGCGTTGCCGCCGCCCACGGAAACCTTCATGGCCGCTTGGTCCGTCTTCTCTTCTCGCGAAGGGACGAAACGGCTGCTGATCGTCATCGCGCTCGGCACCATGGCCTACGGCATGGCCGAGGTGCTGCTGGAGCCCTACGGCGGCCAGGTCCTCGATATGTCCGTCGCGATGACCACGCGCCTGACGGCCGTGCTGGCAGCGGGCAGCCTGTTGGGTTTCTGGTTTGCAAGCTACGTGCTTCTGCGCGGGGCAGAGCCGCTCAACGTTGCCACCTACGGCGCCGCCATCGGCGTGCCGGGCTTCATCGCCATAACGGTTGCCGCGCAACTGGGCGGCATTGCGCTATTCTCAGTAGGCGTTTTCGCCGCCGGTGTCGGTGCCGGCCTCTTTGGACACGGCACGCTGACGGCCACGATGCGCCGCGCCCCGCGCGAGCAGATCGGCCTGGCCCTCGGCGCCTGGGGCGCGGTTCAGGCCACGGCGGCGGGGATCGCGATTGCCGCAGGCGGCATCATCCGCGACGTCATCCTGGCGCTTCCCGGCGGGGCCGACCTACGACCTGCGGCGCCCTACATCCCTGTTTTTCTTCTGGAAGTCGCCTTTCTGTTGGCGGCTCTCTGCGTAATTTGGCGTCTTCACGTCATGAGTACTCGAAATCTGGGCAAGTCGCCCTAATATATGGAAATCGCCAGTGTTCCGTCCTCGCGGGCACTGGCCTAGGTTAAATGTTGGGGAGGCTCACCTGAGATGACCACGATTGTGACACGGCTCTATGAGAATGCGGCGCATGCCGATGAGGTTGTTGCGAAGCTGAAAGCGGAAGGCTTCCCCGAGAGCACAATGGATGTGATCGAACAGGGCGGACGTTCTGCGGAAGACACGATTGTCGCGGCGGGCGTGCCCGTCGATATCGCACAGCAATACGCGCAGCATTTGTCCGTGGGCCGGGGCCTTCTGGTCGTCCGCGCCCCCTTCGTACCATTCGGTGCCGCCAAGACGGCGATTGAAACGGCGGACATGCACCCCTCCTTCGATGCGGGCGTCGCCAATGAGAACATCCATATCCCCAAAGAGTTCGACGACCGGCAGTACCTGTCCATCATGTCGAGCCACCGCCTCTTCCTGACCAACCACCTTGACGTGGACAATGGCCTGAAACCGCGCGGGATCTCGGCGGCCTTCGGCATCCCGACCCTGTCCTACAGCCATGAGCGCAAGCGGATGCACGCGGTCACCATCGACAAGCGCTTCGGCAACCTCTTTTTCCCGCTGCTCTCCAGCCGGGGCCTGATGACCAAACGCCCGCTGATCGACCGCTTCTTCGGCAACTTCGCCGTGCAGCACCTGTCGAATTGGAGCTTCTTCCGCCCCTCCAAGCTCCGCCATTTCCGGATCACAAACTAACCCAAACCCGGGGGTTGATCTGCCAAGGCCATGCGCTTGCCGCGCGTGGCCTTAATTATGCGGGCGTATGGCGCCCCGAACGATCTCGGCCATCCCGTCCAATTGCCCGGCCAAGGGGCTCGCCTTGCGCCACACCATGCCGATGGTTCTTTTCGGCGTGGCCTGGGCAAACCGTGCCACGGACACGGCGGCGGACCGTGTCTCGACGCCCACGGCCATTTCCGGGATCAGCGTCACGCCAATGCCCGCGCCGACCATCTGCACCAGGGTCGACAGGCTCGACCCGTCCAACCCGTCACGGGGCAAGTTACTGCGCACATTGCAAAAGCTGAGCGCCTGGTCGCGGAAGCAATGGCCTTCTTCCAACAGCAGCAGGCGCATCTGTGCCAGCGCCTCGCCGTCGGGCACGGGTTCATGGGCGTCGCCCGAGGGGCGGACCAGGACAAATTCCTCATCATGAAGCGGGACTTCGGTCAGCGTCGGCTCGGACACCGGCAGCGCCAGGATCGCCGTGTCGAGCCGCCCGGCGGACAGATCCTCCAACAGACGCGGCGTCAGCGTCTCGCGAATGTGCAGGTCCACGTCCGGGTAATGCAGGCCCAAAGCGCCGATGATACGGGGCAGAAGGTAGGGCGCGATGGTGGGGATCACGCCAAGCCGCAAGCGCCCGGTCAGCCCACCGCGCGCGGCGCGGGCGAGGTCGTCCAACTCGTCAACCGCGCGCAGGATGTCCTTGGCGCGGGTCAGCACGGCCTCGCCAAACCCCGTCAGGCGCACGTGGCGCGGGGTGCGCTCAAAAAGCGGCAGGCCGAAGGCTTCTTCCAATTCCCTGATCTGCATCGATAGCGCGGGCTGCGTGACATTGCACGCCGCCGCCGCGTGGCCAAAATGGCCATGCTGCGCCAGCGCATCCACATAGCGCAGCTGTTTGAGGGTCAGGTTTATCATAAGCCCACCTTATCACAACAATCAGGATTACCAACTGTAGCTAATCGCGTCGGGGTGCTAAAGTTCGTGCAATGGCGATTCACCGACGGTGAAGTCGCACGCCAAACAGCTAACAGTGGAGAGAGATTATGATGGACGGATCCCCAGCTTCAGGTCGTTGCCCGGTCATGCACGGCCCCGGACAGCAGCCCACGGCCAGCACGGCCAACCTGCATTGGTGGCCAAACCAGTTGAACCTCAAGCCGCTGTCGGCGAACTCGGAAAAGCTCGACCCGATGGGCGAGGGCTTTGATTACGCAGAAGAATTCCAGAAGCTCGATATGGAGGCCGTGAAGGCCGACATCGCGGTCTGCCTCAAGGACAGCCAGGACTGGTGGCCTGCGGATTATGGCCATTACGGCCCGCTGATGATCCGCATGGCCTGGCACTCGGCTGGCACCTACCGCACCTATGATGGGCGTGGCGGCGGCGGTTCCGGTCAGCAGCGGTTCGCGCCGCTCAACTCCTGGCCCGACAACGGCAACCTCGACAAGGCGCGCCGCATCCTGTGGCCGATCAAGGAGAAATACGGCAAGTCGCTGTCCTGGGCCGATCTGATGATCCTGGCGGGCAACGTGGCGCTCGACGACATGGGCCTGAAAACCTTCGGTTTCGGCGGCGGTCGCGATGATGTGTGGGAGCCGGAGGAGGACGTGTACTGGGGCCCCGAGGCGACCTGGCTTGGCGACGAGCGCTACTCTGGCGAGCGCGAGCTGGCCAACCCGCTGGCCGCCGTGCAGATGGGCCTGATCTACGTGAACCCTGAGGGTCCCAACGCCAACCCCGATCCGCTTCTGTCAGCCCATGACATCCGCGATACCTTCGCGCGCATGGCGATGAATGATGAGGAAACCGTGGCCCTGGTCGCCGGTGGCCACACCTTCGGCAAGGCCCACGGCGCGGGCGATCCCGAGATGGTGGGCGCAGAGCCCGAGGGCGCGGATGTGGCCGACATGGGCCTGGGCTGGAAGAACGATTTCGAAAGCGGCAAAGGCGTTCACACCACGACCTCTGGCGTGGAAGGCCCCTGGACGCCGACGCCGACCCAGTGGGACATGTCCTACTTCGACGTGCTTTTCGGCCATGAGTGGGAGCTGACGAAATCCCCCGCTGGCGCCAACCAGTGGAAGCCCGTCGATGCTGAAAACGATCAGGCCCCGCAGGTCGATGGCAACGGCACCGTGCCGATCATGATGACGACGGCGGACATGGCGATGCGTATGGACCCGGCCTATGAGAAGATCAGCCGCGACTACCACGCCAACCCTGAAAAGTTCGCCGACGCCT
This sequence comes from Gymnodinialimonas sp., assembly GCF_059726805.1. Lineage (NCBI taxonomy): Bacteria > Pseudomonadati > Pseudomonadota > Alphaproteobacteria > Rhodobacterales > Paracoccaceae > Gymnodinialimonas > Gymnodinialimonas sp. Next base: position 3,196,860 of record NZ_AP041059.1, on the reverse strand, counting down.
TCGCGCGCGCCTGGTACAAGCTGACCCACCGCGACATGGGCCCGTTGCAGCGCTACCTCGGGGCCGACGTGCCGGGTGAAGAGCTGTTGTGGCAGGATCCGGTGCCTGCGCCGCAGGGCCCGCTGGTGAGCGCTGCCGATCAGGCAGAGCTGAAGGCGGCCGTTGCCGCGACGGATCTGACGGCAGCAGAGCTGGTCCGCGTGGCCTGGGCTTCGGCCGCAAGCTACCGCGACAGCGACAAGCGGGGCGGGGCCAATGGCGCGCGCATCAGGTTGCAGCCCGCCCGCGGCTGGACGGTCAACACCCCCGACGAGTTGGACAAGGTACTGCCGGTGCTGGAAGGGATCGCCGATACGTTCAACGCCAAGGGCGGCGCGCAGATCTCTTACGCGGATATGATCGTGCTGGCCGGTGGCGTTGGTGTGGAAATGGCCGCGAGTGCCGCGGGCCATGCCGTCGACGTGCCCTTCACGCCGGGTCGCGGCGACGCGACGCAAGAGCAGACGGACGTCGAAAGCTATGACGTGCTGGAGCCGACATCGGACGGGTTCCGCAACTACCACGCGCCGTTCTCGCTGCGCGAACCGGCGGAGATGCTGGTCGACAAGGCGGCCTTGCTGGGTCTGACGGCACCGCAGATGACGGTGCTGGTCGGCGGGATGCGGGCGATGGGGGCCACCTTTGGCGGCGCCAAGCATGGCGTGCTGACCGAGACGCCCGGCGCGCTCAACAACGCGTTCTTCAAGAACGTGTTGAGCATGGACACGGTGTGGGAGCAGACCGAAAGCGGCATCCTGGAAGGCAAGGATCGCGCCTCGGGCGCGGTGAAGTGGACCGCTACGGTGGTTGATCTGGTCTTCGGCTCCAACAGCCAGTTGCGCGCGTTCTCGGAGGTCTATGCCTCTGCCGATGCCGAGGCCAAGATGGTGGACGATTTCGTCGCCGCCTGGGTCAAGGTGATGGAGAACGACCGCTTCGATCTGCATCGCTGATCGGCCCTTGGTCGAGAGGTTGGAAGGCGCGCCTGGAAACGGGCGCGCCTTTTTCTTTCGCGGAATGTGCTGTTGCCAAGGGCGGAAGGGGGCCAGCCCCCTCGGTCCTCTTTTCCTTTGGGAAAAGAGGACCCACCCCCGGAGTTTTCCGGGCAAGATGAAAAGAGCGTGTGGGACTAGCGGCGTTTGTCGCGGTGGTACGTCAAGGCCAGGGCCGCGATGTGCTGGAAGGCGGCTTTGGGGAAGGGGCCTTGGGCCGGGACATGGACGGCGCGGGCGCCGGAATAGGTGAACTCGGACGGGAAGGCATCACGGTAGCGGTCCAGCAGGTTGGTCGAGCAGGGCACGAACAGCGTGGGTTGGCCCGCGTCTTCGCCCAAACGCAGGGTCGTTCCGGCTTTTTTCGCGGGCAGATAGGCCGGTTGACCCCATTTCAGCGTCTCGTTCAGGGGTGCGGTCCCGGTCGCCTCGGCGGCGGCGAAGATCAGCGCGCGCAGTTCCATCAGGCGCGGGTGCAGGGGCGCGAGGGCGGCGGCGACGTCTGGCGGCGGGGCGGGGGGCATGGCGCAAGCCTAGCTGGCGGCGGGCGTGTCGCGAAGGAAATTCGGGATACAGGCCTCCAGCCCGGCGGGAAGGACCAACCAGGCGCCCGCTTCATAGAGGCGGGTGGGAAGGTCATCCGCGTCGGTGCGCAGGGTCAGCGAGACGGGAGAGCGCCCTGTGATGGCGACATCTGCGGGCAGGTTCTCGATCAAAGCGGCGGTCGGGAAGGGGACGAAGGCGGCGGGCGCCTCGCCGCCTGCGCGCATGACGAGGGCCAGCGTGGCGATCCAGCCGATCAGCATGATCGGCACCGCGAGAGCCAGGCGCCTAATAATCATGCACATGCTCCAACCGCAGGCCGCGCGCCTCAAGGCTGCGCAGGGTCTCGGCCAACTCGCGTACGGGCACAAGGAACAGGTGGCGCGTGTCGCCGTAGCCTTGGCGCGCGAGGCTTTCGAGCGCGCCCGGTTGCACAGGCGTCTCCGAGATCGCCGTGAACATGATCTGATCATTGCCCGCCATGTCGATGAACTGGGCCCCCTGATTGGCCCAAAGGGCCAACAGGCCGGTCAGTTCCCGGTAACGCGGGGTCTCAATTTCAAGCCCCGCCTCGGTTTGGCCGATCAGGCTGACGCCATCGACGGCGGTGAAGGCCTCGGCGGGCAGGCCGGTGACGACCATCTGCAGGGTCAGATCGTCGAACCCCGTGGCGGCGACCGCGCCCGCGATGACGTCGGCGTAGGCAGCGCGGGCCAGATGCTCCAGCCCCAGGGAGAACGCGCGTTCCTGGTCGCGGAAGGCGTCCGTGGCGACCTGGTTCAGGGCAGCGGCATCGCGGCGGAAATCATAGCGGTACCACGGCACCTGTTGCAGGAACGTCGCGTATTCGGCGGCCTGCTGCGCCGACAGATTGTCGAGGCGCGCGTGTTGCGGGCCCCGGATCACCGTGGCGAGGCGACCGATGGTCTCCTCATAGGCCGCCTTCATGATCATCTCGAAAGTGAAGGAGACGCCGATGACATGAACCAGCTGCCGGGTGTCGCCGTCAATCTCGCCCAGGGACGCGGCTTCTTGCGTCAGGGTGCAGAGCGAGGACCAATAGCCGAGGATCGCGCGCAGGTAGCTGAAATCATGGGGGTCGCCTTCGCGGATCACCTCGGCGTAGTCGTCATAGGCGTGGACGATGTGCCATTCGGGATAGGTGAGCAGGGTGCGGATTTCGGGGCGGGTCTCGCCCGCCAGCGGCGTGGAGGGCGCGGGCGTCGCGCCGCCCCGGCACATGGTTTCGACATAGACCACGGGGCTGGCCAGCACGATGACCAGCAGCAAAACCGCCTGCAGAAGGCGCTTGAGGATCCGCCCCAGCGCCCTCATGCGCGCCGCGCCGCCACGCCCGCGACGAGCGCGATGAAGCCGAGGCCGATGTGGGGCAGGTTCGCCATGATGCGCTGGAACGACCAGTCCATGCCGAGCGCCTCATTGGTGAAAATACCGAAATCCAGATAGCCCCAACCGGTGAAGATGCCGAAGATCCCGTCGCCCAGATACGCCGCGCCAAAGAGGATCAGGAAGGTGCGCGCGGAGCGGTTGGAGATGAGGCCCGCAAGGAAGGCCCAGATGGCCGAGACCAGGTGGAGCGCGTCGTCGAAAGGGTCGAGCGCGAAGATGCCGAAGGCGAGGCCGGTGTCGTCTGTCAGGCCGGGGATGTAGTTGATCGCGGCGGCCCCTAGAAGGATGACGGCGTAGACCAGGCAGAGGCGGCGGATCAGGCTCATGGTTCAGTGTCCTTTCGAACGCAGCGCTTGGTGGCTGGGGACTGGAGCGAGGGGCCAGCCCCTCGCGCTCCCCGGGATATTTTGGGAACGGGGAAATGGGGGACGCGGTTACAGGGGGGCGAGGTATTGGTCCCAGAGATTATTGCGCAGGGTCAGGGTTGGGTCGAGGGCGCGTTTGGCGGCGGCGAATTCTGGCGCACGGGGGTAGGCGCGGGTGAATTGGTCGAGGCTCGCGTGGGGGCGGTAGGGCAGGTAATACGTGCCGCCGATTGCGATGATCCGCTCGATCAGCGCGGCGGTCATGCGGGCGTGATCGGCCTCGGCCCGCGCGGTCATTTCCTGGGTGAAGGACATGACAGCGGCGATGCGCGGGGTGGGGGAATGGGGCAGGAGGCTGTCGGTGTCGCTGTCCACAAAGCGCAGGGTGACGTTGAGGAACTCGACGAAAGCGTCGGGGATCACATCGCGGCAGGCCTCCAGGAAGGCGTCGAACGCGTCGAACGGCACGAAGTATTCGTGCAGGATATCGACGCGGGTCGGGTCGCGGTCATCGAGGGTGACCACAGGCTCATTCATCAGCGAATTGCGCGTGCTTTCGCCAGCAAAGCGCGGCCCGACGGAGGTTTCCACCCACCAGCGCCAGTCCTTCATGCCCTCGCGGCCCACCTGGCCCCGGTAGAGGTAGGAGGCGGCGTAGGACAACCAGCCGGATTCGGTCGCGGGGGGGATGTCGGATTGGTCCGGGGTGGGCGAATAGGTGACCAGTAGCGCGTCTTCGAACAGGGTCTCGCGCGTCACGTTCAGGCGGCCGTAGGCCATCGGCATCGTGGGGTCATCGACGGCGGCGCGGAAGGCTGTGGGGAAATCGCGCGCGGGCATGGGCGTGAAGGCGGGGGCGAGGCGCTGGTTGGGCACCATGTCGACTTCCATATCCACGATCATGCCAGCCAGGCCGTAGCCGCCGACGGCGAGGTTGAAGAGGTCGGTGTTCTGGGTGCGCGAGGCGGTGACGATATCGCCCGAGGGCACGACCATGCGGACCTCACGCACCGTGGCGCCCATGGGGCCGTAGGGCACGGGCCAGCCGTGGGCATTGACCGAGAACGTGGCCGCGACGCCGAAGTCGTGGTTGGACTGCATCACTGCGGGCGAGAACCCGAGCGGATCAAGCGTCGCGATCACGTCGCGCCAGCGCGCGCCGCCGTTCACGCGGTAGGTCTGGGCGGCGGTATCGACCTCGATCGTGGCGTCATCGACGGTGATCGCATGGCCATCGCGCGGAATCGACTGCCCGCCCATGGAATGGCGCGCGGCGCTGACGCAGACGGGCCGGTTCTCGGCCTGGGCGGCGGCGAGTTCCGCGCGGAACGCCTCGATCAGCGCGTCGCCATGGGCCTGCGGGCGGGTGTGGACGTGGATCGGCGTTGCCGACAGTTCGGACGCGTCGTTGAGAAACAGGTCCGGGGTAGAGCGCGTGGGGTCCACCATACCGCCGCCAATCCGGGGCACGCCGTCGATCTGCGACAGGCCCGGGGCCCAGGCATTTCCCAGCCCGTAGCCCACTGCCGCGCCCGCGCCCAACAGCAATCCTCGGCGCGATATCGTACCCAGACGGCTCATGTCTCAACCCTTTCAGATCAGCTCTGCCTCCATTTATGAACGACGTTCATTTATTTGTAAACCGGGTTAACCTGTGACGCCACGTCACGAGGAGGGTGTCACAGCTCTTCTGCTTCTTCCAACACGCGGCGCGCGATGCGGAAGCATTCCAGCGACAGGGGCACGCCGCCATAGATGCCGACCACATGGATGATGGCGCGGATTTCTTCCTTGGTGACCCCGTTGTTGAGCGCGCCGCGACAGTGGATTTCCCACTCGTGCGAGCGGCCAAGAGCCCCCAACATCGCCAGGTTCATCATGCTGCGGGTCTTGGGCTCGATCACATCGTCGTCCCAGCCGAAACCCCAGCACCAGGCGGTCATCGCCTCCTGGAAGGGGCGGGTGAAATCATCGGCGGCGGCAAGGTTCTTCTCTACGTATTCTGCGCCCAGGGTGGCTTTGCGCTGTTCCAGTCCACGTTCGAAAAAGTCGTCCATCGGGACCTCCTGTCATGACATGAAAAAACGGGCCGCACATTCAAGCGCGGCCCGTCCGGTTGTCGGTCAAATGGCTTATTCCGCCGGGACCGCCCGCTCATCAGGCTCGACCGTCGTGGCCATGCCCACCTTCTCGCGGCGGCCATCGTTCCAGATCGCCTTGATCAGGGCGAAGCACATCAGGACCATCACGATCGAGAAGGGCAGCGCGCCGATCACCATCGCAGTCTGAATGGCGCTTGTTCCGCCTGAAAGAAGCAATCCGCCCACCACAAGCGCCAGGGCAGCACCCCAGAACATGATGTGGGGACGCGCCTTGGGGCCTTCGTCGCCAGCTGCGTTAATCGTGTTAACGATCAGAACCGCCGAGTCCGCCGAGGTGACGAGGAACGTCATCAACAGAACCACGATCAGCACCGCCATACCCCAGGCGAGGATCTGGGCGATGGGGGCGAGCATGAACTCGGTCATCGCGAAGATCTTGTCCCCGTTGGGGGCGCCGAAGATCACGCCGTTGGCGTCGCCGTTCAACTCCAGGTCAATGGCGGTGCCACCGGCCCAGGAGAACCAGACCATGCACATCAGGCCAGGTACGATCATGGCGCCCAGGACGAACTCGCGGATCGTGCGACCTTTGGAGATACGTGCCAGGAACAGGCCCACGAAGGGGGCAAATGCGATCCACCAGGCCCAGTAGAACACCGGCCACCAGCCCTGCCACTGTGCCAGCAGGAAGGCCTCGGACCCTTCAACACCGTCGGAACGGTAGACGTTGAAGCTCAGGCCCGGCAGCGCGATCAGGTAGTCCCAGAGGCCCACAAACATCGCCGTGAAGCCAAACCAGGTGGCCCCGAAGATGATGAAGAAGCCCAGAAGGAAGATCGACAGCACCATGTTGATGTTCGACAGCCACTTGATCCCTTTACCCACGCCGGACAGCGCCGACAGGGTCGAGGCGCCCATGATGAACAAAAGCGCCACCACGATGCCCATCGCGTTCACCGCACCCGCGATGCTTTCGCCCGCGGCGTTCACCGCTTCTGCGCCATGGGTCAGACCGCCAATGCCGATCCGGGTCAGGCCCGCCACGAATTGCTCCACCCCGAAACCAAGGGTTTGCGCGACGCCAAGGATCGTTGCCACAACGGCCACGATGTCGATGATGTGTCCGAGCGTCCCCGAAAGCGCCTTGCCGAAGATCGGCGTCAGCGCCGAGCGGATCGTCAGGGGCAGGCCGCGGCGGTAGGCGAAGAACGCCAGCGCCAGACCGATGATCGCGTAACACGCCCAAGCGCCCGCACCCCAGTGCAGGAACGACCAGACGTAGGCCGTGCGCACGTTGTCCGCGCCGCCCGCCGTCGTGAGGCCCTGAATGACCGAGGGGTTGTTCTGGAAGTGGGCGACAGGTTCGGCCACGGCCCAGGTCAACATGCCCACACCGATACCGGCGCCGAACATCATCGAGAACCAGGAGAAGTTGGAGAATTCAGGCACTTCGTCCGCCGTTCCCAGCTTCATCCGGCCCGCAGCAGGCCAGATCGCCAGGCCCAGGCAGATGATCACGAACAGCGCCACAACCCAGATGTACCACGCCGCGAAGTTGTTGAGGATAATCGAGTTCCAGGTGCCAAGCGTCGCACCGGCCTGAACCGGCCAGAAGATACACCAGACCACGAGGATGCTGATAATCGCTTTACTGATAATCGTCACATTCGGGCTGAAGCCGCGATAAAAGCCGGAGTCTGCCGTGTTGATCGGTAGGTCCGTGAGTGGTGGTTTAACCGCCATATTTGATCTCTCCCGTATTGTGTGACCGAGGAGCGGCACGCAGTTTTCGTGTCGTCTTCTGGCGGTCAACGACTTCCTTTTTGGAAGCTTTATTGCGCGTGAATGGAGCCTATGCGCGATTCTTTCATTTTCGAAAGCAATAATTACTGCCATGGGTTGAATTCGATAAGGCCAACACTACCCGCGGCGATGCAGGCCGGGGGCGTGATCCGTGCAATCCGGGCGCCCCACGGCACATCCCGGTTCCCACTCAGCGCCGGGCTACGGTGCGAAAAAGAAAGGCAAAACACGATGACCCTGCCGACAACGATGCAAGCAATGGTGCTGACCGGACATGGGGACCTGGACGCGTACCAGTGGCACGAGGATTGGCCTGTGCCGCAACCGGGCCCGGGCGAAGTTCTTGTAGAAGTTGGCGCGACTGGCCTTAACAATACGGACGTCAATACCCGCTCGGGCTGGTACTCCAAGGCCGTGACGGAAGCCACGACCGGCGGCGCCTACGCCTCCGTCAATGAAGAGGACCCGACATGGGGCGGCGCGCCGATCCAGTTCCCCCGCATTCAGGGCGCGGATGTCTGCGGACGCATCGTGGCGGTCGGGGACGGCGTCGACGCGGCCCGTGTCGGGCAGCGGGTGATCACCGACAACTGGCTGCGGGATCCGGACGATCTGGGGAACCTCAACAAGACCGGCTATTATGGATCCGAGCGGGACGGCGGTTATGCCCAGTTCGCCACCATGCCCGCCCGCAACGCGCTCGCCGTTAACAGCCCGCTCAGCGATGCAGAGCTGGCGACGTTCTCCTGCTCCTATTCCACGGCGGAGGGGATGCTGGACCGCGCCCAGGTGACCGAGGCCGACACCGTTCTGGTGCCCGGCGCGTCCGGCGGCGTGGGCGGCGCGCTGGTTCAACTGGCCAAACGCCGCGGCGCACGGGTCATCGCCATGGCGTCCGAGGCCAAGCACGATGCCGTGGCCACCCTCGGCCCCGACCAGATCCTTGCGCGCGCGCCCGAAAACCTGCGCGCCGCTCTGGGTGATGAACGGATCACGGTCGTGGCCGATATCACCGGGGGCCCGCAGTTCTCGGCCCTGATCGACGTGCTGGAACGCGGCGGGCGCTACACCTGTTCCGGCGCCATTGCCGGGCCGATTGTCGATCTGGACCTGCGAACGCTGTACCTGAATGACCTGACCTTCACCGGTTCCACCGTGATCGGGCCGCAAGTGATGCCGAACCTGATCCGCTACATTGAGGAAGGCGCGATCAAACCGGTCCTCGCCGCGACCTATCCCTTGGCGGAGTTGCGCGAGGCGCAAGCCGCCTTCATCGCCAAGGCCCACACGGGCAATATCGTCGTGGTTCCGTGAGGCGCAGCCGTTGACCCAAACGCTCTTCCGCTATCCGAAAGACGGCAAAGTGCCGGATTTGTCCGATGTCCTTTCGGCTGAGACCCTGGAGGACCTCTTCGACCGGGGTGCCGCCGGGCAGGAAGCCGCTTTCGCCTACTTCGAGGAAGAACGCGCGCAGGCGTTGGGCCTTGCCCCGGGAGAAGACCCCAGGCGCGGGATTCGGGACCCGTGGTGGATCATCCTGAGCGACCTGTGGGGAGACCTATGGTACCTGTGGCGCACGCGGTCCACGCCGCGCCCGCCGCAAACCCTCGACACCGTGGTTGGGTTCCAACTGCCCCTCGCCGTGACCGCCCCCTGTGACAGCCCCGATGCCGTGGCAGGTTTCGTTGCGGCGGTGATCCGGCAAATCACGGCCTCGCGTGGGGAGGGGCCGAAACGGTTTTCGATCCCCGAGGGGCTCGTAGAAAGGATCGACGCGGACATGCGGGCGACGGAGGCCAACAGCGTGGTTTATGAGGCCGAAGCGATCGTTGCCTATTGGCCCCCCAAAACCGCGCCAGCGTTGGCGCTGTCGGTCTATCAGGACGCGCCCGGCTCTCAGGTCAACATCACGTTGATGGCACACGGGACCTCGGGCCATCGGCGGTTTACGGGCCTGTTGGCCGAGCAAGGCGTGAGTTTGGAATAAGAAGGGACACAAAGATGCAGGTTGGATTTATCGGGTTGGGATCGGTGGGCGGCAAGCTCGCCGGATCTTTGGTGCGCAACGGGGTGACGCTGAGCGTTCACGATCTGGATGCTGAGGCCGTCGCGGGGTTCGTCGCTCGCGGGGCCACGGCGGGAGGAGATCCGGCGGCGATGATGCGGGATTGCGACGTGGTAATCACCTGCCTGCCGTCGCCTGCGGCCTCGGCAGCGGTGGTCGACCAGATGCTGCCCGAGGTTGGGCCCGGCAAGATCTGGATGGAGATGTCCACGACCGATGCCGCCGAGATCCTGCGGATCGCGCCGCTGGTGGAAGCGAAGGGCGGCGCGGTGGCGGAATGCCCGGTTTCGGGCGGGTGCCACCGGGCAGATACCGGCAATATCTCGATCTATATGTCCGGCGCGCGGGAGGTCTTCGATACAGTCTTCCCGCTGCTGACCAAGATGGGCCGCCGGGTGCTGCACACGGGGCCTTTGGGGGCGGCATCGACGTTGAAGGTGATGACGAATTATCTGGCGACGACCCATCTTCTGGCGCTTTGTGAGAGCCTTGCGGTGATGAAGGCGGCGGGGGTGGATCTGGGCGTGGCTTATGAGGCCATCGCCGTGTCCTCGGGGAATTCCTTCGTCCATGAAACCGAGAGCCAGCTGATCCTGTCAGGCTCCCGCGATGTGAATTTCACGCTCGATCTGATCCAGAAGGATGTGGGGCTTTTTCAGGCCATCGCGGACCGGAACGGGGTGCCGTTGGAGCTGTCGCCGAAGGTGATCGAGATGCTGACCGAGGGGCAGCGGGTGCTGGGGGAGGCGGCGCAATCGGATCGGATGATCGAGCTTCTGGAGGTCGCCACGGGCCTGGAGGTGCGGGCCGAGGGGTTTCCGATGGAGCTTGTCGATGAGGAGCCGGAAGAGCCCGGGTATGAAGTGCGGGTCGGGCGGGGTGCTCAAGCTTGAGCACAGGGGTTAAGCCACTGAAACAATGCACTTTTGATGATTTTGTTAACCCTTTTTTAACCTGCGCAAACCGACCTTCCGGGGCTTAACTGACCGATTTTCCCCTAGGCGTGGGCGCAGAATCGTGGGACGCAGCAGGTCAGAACCAAAGGGAGAAGACGATGGGTATTGGCGATATGTTGGGTGGCCTGATGGGCGGCGAAGGGCCGTTGGATGGCATCATGGACAAGCTGGGCGAGGCGGGCATTGACCTGTCGTCGCTGCAGGATCTGGACGCGGAGGCGGTGACCAACCTGCTGAGTGAAAACGGCATCGATCTGTCGATGCTGGAAGGGCTCGGCATCTCGGTCGAAGATATCATCGAGAAGATCACCGGCGCCTGAACGGGGCGACTGAACGGGCACCAACGCTATTGAGAAGGGCGCCTGCCAGACCTCTCGTGGGCGCCTTTTTTCGTGGCTGGCGCTAGAACGTCCTACACGCGTTCGGCCTGTGCGACGGGGGCAGGGACCGGCGGGACAGGGGAGACCGCAGGGACCCGGGGCACGGGGATTTCCTGTAGCAAACGGTCCAGAATGCGGAACGTGCGCCGTTCGTTGATGTTCTCGTTCGAGAACAAGGACAGGCTTCCGACGAGAATGACCTGACCCTCGCCGTGGCGACGGCTGAGGATAAAGGGCTCGCTCACGAAAGGCGCACCGGGGGTCTCGGGGGCGGTTTCGGCCAGAATGCGGTCCCCGGGGGCGGGGCGGATGCACAGCGAGACGTAGACCCTGTGGGTTTCGGCAAAGCCGGTGCGCTCGCTGAAGATCCCATCGGGGGCGACGTTCTTCCAATGCCCGCTCGCCCGTGCCGTGACGTCGAACCCGAACATGTCCAGAATGGCGCGTTTCCGCGACAGGTCGGTGCGGTCGGCCAGCACGATCAGGGTGCCGCCCTGTTCCACGAAATGGCGGTAGTTCGGGTCGGTGCGATAGGTCGTGTTCGTGCGCGCCAGCATGAGGACCGGATTCTTCTGGCCCGCGATACCCACCCAGAGGGCTTTTTGGGCCACGATGGTCTTGCAGCCCGAAAGCTCCAGATGTTCGCGCATCTGGACATGGCCCTGTTTGTCGTCGCCCGTGGCGCTTTGGAACAGCGGCGTGCCGGCTTCCTCAAAAATGACGGTACACGAGGTGTCACGGTCATCGACATCGACCATGACATCGACGACGCGCTGGAACAGGGCGAGTGCGCCGTCGATGGCATAGACAAAGCCGGTGGTGGCCACGACCAGCAAGGTGGCCTGGACCGTTTGAAGCCCCGACATCTCGCGCAGGGTCAGGGTCAGCGGGCCATCGACCAGAAGCATTCCCCCGATTGCGCAGATCAAGGTCGCCCCGGCGGCGGTCTGGATCGCGCGGGTGTCATGGCCGATCTTGCGGCCCATGTTGGGGGTCGGCATGCGTTCGTGGGTGAAGGTGAAGACCAGAGCGGCAAAACCCACAATGGCCAGGAGGCCGCCGATGGCGGTGGCGTAGAAGCCGATGAGGGTGCCCGGCGCGAGCGGCAGGTGGAACCAGAAGGCGGTTATCGCAGCCCCAAGTGTGAGCGCGCGCGTATCGGCATAGATGAGCCCATCTTTCCTTTGGTTTGAGACAGGTGTGAAGTCGCGCAGCACTAGGCCATTGGAATAGCGCTTCTCGAACCGGCTTTCGCCGAAAATGCCGAAGAGGCCGACGATGGGGATGAACGCTGCGAAGAGGATCAGGGCATAGGGACTGGCGATTGTGGCGCTGACCATTGTCCAGCCGAGGCCGAGAATAGCGACGAAGCTCCAGACATTGATGAGGAACTGCATCGGTTTGAAGGCGACTTCTTGGACGCGCATGACGGCGGGGACCACGATGGGGAAGACGAAAAGCACGTAAGCTGTGAAGGGCGCGAGGTGGCTGTCGAGCCAGGCGTAGGTGTCTTGCGTACGCGCGATGGGCCATTGGACGAGGCGCCATTGCGCGGCGGTGACCAGGGCGGGCCCAACGGCGCTTTGGCCGCCTTGAAAGAGGATCCAATAGAGGCGCGCGCGGGCCGGGGCGGTGGGGTTAGCCGTCGCCCATCCGGGCGCGCAGCACTTTGGCCATGCGGCGGTAGCCCGCGCGGTGGCGGTTGCGCAGGTGCATGGCGATGAACACGGGCTGGGTGATCCGGGGGGCGTCCGCGATGTCGTGGGCAGTGCCCTCGGCGATGAGGCTCTGGGCCATTTCCGTGGGCAGGTAGGTGGTGCCGCCAAGCGCGATCAGCAGGCCGCGAACGGCGGCGGCCTGGCCGCTGGAGACGGAGCCGAGGCTGAGGCCGGGCAGGAGCGCGGCGTGGGTCTGGGCGAAGGCGGGGGCGTAGTTGGGCAGGATGTAATTGGTGGGCTGGATGTCGTTCAGGGCGGCCTCGGTCGTCGAGATCATCTGGTAGGTGACCTCTCCCATCGACTCGAAATAGAGGTCCGGCGAGGGGCGGGGCGTGAAGACGACGCCCAGGTCGAGGGTGCCGGTCTCCAGGTCGCGGCACATCTGCGTGGAGTAATCGCCGTCGACGTAGAAGCCGCACTCGGGCAGGGCGCTGCGCAGGGCGGCCAGCCAATCGGCGACGTGGTTGTCGATCAGGTCGTGCTGGATGCCGATGCGCAGCATGACGGCGGTGCCGAAGGGCTTCACGTCGGCCTGGCCATCGGCCCAGGCCCGGCGCAGGACGCGGGCGTGGGTCTCGAACCTTAGCGCCGCCGTGGTGGGCTGGGTGCCGGAGCGGGAGCGTTCAAACAGGCGCTCGCCCAGGGCCTTTTCCAGCGCTTTGACCCGGCCCGAGACGGTGGATTGGGTCACGTCGAGGCGGTCGGCGGTGCGGTTGAAGCTTTGGGTATCGAGGAGGTCGAGGAAGGTTTCGATTTGGTCGATTTGCATGGGAAGTTGGGCTTTATTTGGGGGTGGGCGGGCCCGCCCGCCCGCCCCTGTTGGGGGTTTCACCCCCGTCCTTCGGACTCCCCCAGGATATTTGGAGAACGGGGAAGGGGGGTGTGGGGCGGGGTGGCTAATCGGTTTTTCAGATCAAAACAGATGTGCCTTGCGAATTGAAGTCCCAAGTTTCCGATACGATACTTGCGCGCGTTAAGAGTTTTCAGGCGCGCGCGCGACGCGCTGCCGACAGGGGGAGAGAGACATGGCGGATCTGCCAAGCACTGCAAGGGTTGTCATCATTGGGGGCGGGGCCGTTGGGACCTCGGCTTTGTATCATCTGGCGATGGGCGGTTGGACGGACTGCGTGTTGTTGGAGAAGAATGAGCTGACGGCGGGTTCGACCTGGCACGCGGCGGGGAATTGTCCGAACTTCTCGACCTCCTGGGCGGTGCTGAACATGCAGCGCTATTCGTTGGAGATGTACCGGGGGTTGGCCGAGAAGGTCGATTATCCGATGAACTACCATGTGACGGGGGCCTTGCGGCTGGGTCACACGAAAGAGCGGCGGCAGGAGTTTGAGCGGGTGATGGGCATGGCCCAGTACCAGGGCCTCGATATGCAGATGCTGAGCATGGAAGAGACGAAGGAGATGTATCCCTTCATCGAGACCCATGATCTGTCGGCTGTGTTGTGGGACCCGCTGGACGGCGACATTGACCCGGCGCAGTTGACCCAAGCGATGGCCAAAGGCGCGCGGGATTTGGGGGCGCAGATCCACCGGTTCACGCCTGCCACCGGCGTGCGGCGTGAGAACGGCGAGTGGATCGTGGAGACCGAGAAGGGCGAGATCCGTTGTGAGTTTGTGGTGAACGCCGCCGGTTATTATGCGCAGCGTGTGGGCGAATGGTTCAAGCCCCATGGCGGGCGCACGGTGCCGATGATCGTCATGTCGCACCAGTATTTCCTGACCGAGGAAATCCCGGCGGTGAAGGAATGGACGGAGGCCAACGGGCGCAAGCTGCCGATGATCCGCGATGTGGACAGCTCCTACTATCTGCGCCAGGACAAGCACGGGCTGAACCTCGGGCCCTATGAGCGGAACTGTAAGGCGCACTGGGTGACGCCCGATGATCCGATGCCCGATGACTTCAGCTTCCAGCTTTACCCCGACGATCTGGACCGCCTTGAGTGGTACATTGAAGACGCGATGGAGCGGGTGCCGATCCTGGGCGAGGGCGGCGTGGGCCGCAATATCAACGGTCCTATTCCCTATGCGCCTGATGGCCTGCCGATGATTGGGCCGATGCCGGGCGTGGAGAACGCGTTTGAGGCGCATTCCTTTACCTTCGGCATCGTCCAGGGCGGCGGTGCGGGTAAGGTCCTGTCGGAATGGATCATGCATGGCGAGACCGAATGGGACATGTGGGCGGTCGATCCGCGCCGCTACACCGATTACGCCGATCACTCCTATTGTCTGGAAAAGGCGCTGGAGACCTACGGGCACGAATACGGGATGCATTTCCCGTGGAAATCCTGGCCTGCGGGGCGCGACAAGAAGCTGTCGCCGAATGATGCCAAGGTGCGCGAATTGGGCGGGCAGATGGGCTCTTTCGCCGGATGGGAACGGGCCAATTGGTTCGCCAAGCCCGGTGATGATACCTCGCTGGAAGCCACCGAGACCTGGGAGCGCAATGGCCCGTGGGAGCCGCGGGTGCGCGAGGAATGTGAGGCGGTCCGCGACGGCGTCGGCGTGCTGGACCTGCCCGGGTTCTCTCGGTTCAACCTGGAAGGTGAGGGCTGCGCCGAATGGCTGCGGGGCCGCATCGCGGGCGCTTTGCCGAAGATCGGCCGGATGAACCTGGCCTATTTCCCCGACACGCGGGGCCGGATCCTGACGGAGATGTCGCTGATCCGCCACGACGAGGATCACTTCACCCTGATCACCGCCGCGCCCGCGCAATGGCACGATTACGAGGTGCTGTGGCGCGATGGCCTGCCTGAGGGCGTGAGCCTGACGGATCACACCCGCGACGTGAGCACGCTGATCGTGACAGGCCCCAAGGCGCGGGAATTGTTCGAGAAAATCGGCACCGAGGCGGATCTGTCTCTGGGCTGGCTGACCCATCAGGACGCCAAGGTGGCGGGCCATGCCTGCAAGATGTTCCGCGTGTCCTTCGCGGGCGAGTTGGGCTGGGAGGTCCATGCGCCGTTCGACACGATGCCGATGATCTATGAGGCCGTGCTGGCGGCAGGGGCTGTGCCGTTCGGGATGTTCGCGCTCAACGCACTGCGGATCGAGAAGGGATATCGCGCGTGGAAGGGCGATCTTTCGACCGATTACACCCTGCTGGAAGGCGGGATGGAGCGGTTCGTGAAGTTCGACAAGCCGCAGGATTTCCCCGGCAAAGCGGCGCTTCTGTCGGAAAAGCAGAGCGGTGTGAAGAAGCGCTTCGTGATCCTGAATGTCGATGCGGGCGCGGCGGATGCGCCTTACATGTCGACGATCACATACGACGGCGAAGTGGTGGGCGAGACGACCTCGGGCGCCTGGGGCTACCGGGTGGGCCATTCCGTGGCGCTGGCCATGGTGCGCGCCGATCTGAGCGCGCCGGGCACGGAGCTGAACGTCAACATCTACGGCGAGATCTGCAAAGCCACCGTGCAGGGCGATGGCCCGATCTGGGACGCGGCCAACGAGCGTATCAGGGCATGATCAGGGTCTGGGCATGATCGGATCGCCGCTGTGAGTGTGGAGGTCTACCTTCTTTATCTGGGCGTTCTCGTCGCATTCTTCGCGACCCCGCCCGATACCTCTCAGCTATTGATCATGTCCAACAGCGCGCGGCACGGGTTGCGGCGGTCCCTGGCGGTCGTGGCGGGGGATCTGACGGCCAACAGCTTGCAGATGACGGCGGCGGCGTTTGGGTTAACGGCGTTAATCGCAGCCTCTGCCGATGCGCTGTGGGTCGTGAAATGGGCCGGTGTCGCCTATCTGGCCTGGATCGGGGTGCGGCTGATCCTGTCCAAACCAAGCGCCGATGCCCCCAAGCCCGCCACCACGGCTCTGTTCCGGCAGGGGTTCGTGACCTCTTCGGCCAACCCCTATGCGGTGGTGTTTTTCGGGGCGCTGTTCCCGCAGTTCATCGATCCTTCCGTGGCGATCCTGCCGCAGCTGCTGATCCTGGGCGTGACTTATCTTGTCGTGGACGGGCTGACCTTGATCGCCTGGGGTTGGGTCGCAGCGCGCACCCTGGGCCGGATCAAGGTGCTGCAGGGGATCTGGCTCAATCGGATCTCTGGGGGATTGATGCTGGCTGCCGCCGTGTTACTGGGCTCGCGTGATCTTTCGGTGGAGGCGAGACAATGACGGAAATTACGATCCTTGACGGGGGGATGGGGCAGGAACTGGTGGCGCGCTCGGGCATGCCGCCGACGGCGCTGTGGTCAACGGACGTGATGCGCGCCAAGCCGCATCTGGTGGGCGAGATCCACCGCGATTTCTTCAACGCGGGCGCCCAGATTGCCACCGCCAACACCTATGCGATCCACCGCGACCGCCTGGATCATGCCGGTGTGGAAGAGGAATTCGTCAGCCTGCACAAGACCGCGCTGGATCAGGCGCTGAAGGCGCGCGATGCCCATGGCGCGGGCCGTGTGGCCAGCGCGATTGGGCCTTTGGGGGCGTCCTACCGCCCCGATCTGATGCCGCAACACAGTGCCGCCGTGGCACTTTATGCCGAGATCGCCACGTTGCACGCGCCCCATGTGGATCTGATGATTTGCGAGACGATCACCTCTCTCGCGCAGGCCGAGGCGGTGCTGGACGGCACGCTGGGCCACGATGTGCCGGTCTGGCTGGCGTTCAGCGTGGATGACAACGATGGCACGCGCTTGCGCTCGGGTGAGGCATTGGCCGATGTGCTGGCGATGGCGGGCGATGCGGCGGCGCTGCTGGCCAATTGCTCGGTCCCCGAAGTGATGCCTGCGGCACTGGAGATCCTGGGGCGGGGCGGCAAGCCGTTTGGCGCCTACGCCAACGGGTTCACTGAGATCAGCGCGGGCTTTCTGGGCGATGCGCCGACGGTCGATGCCTTGACCGCGCGCAGTGACCTGGGGCCCGAGGCCTATGCCGATCACGTCATGGGATGGATCGATCAGGGTGCCACAATCGTCGGCGGCTGCTGTGAGGTGGGGCCGGTTCATATTGCCGAAATCACCCGCCGGGTGAACGCCTTGGGGGACGGGCTGCCATGACAAGCCTCAAGCGTCCGCTGCGGCCGCCCGATTGGTCCGACACCCACGCGGCGCCCCTGCGCGCCGACCTGACAACGGCGCGCGCGGCCTATGAGGTGGCGCTGGGCCAACTTCCGCCCTGGGTCGCCCGGGCGATGGCGATCCGCAATGGGATCGTGGGCCGTTTGGGCCTGAGCACGCCGTCACTGGATCAAGGCATGGCCGATCTGCCCGTTGTCTCCGAGGCCCCGGGCGCCTACGAGTTGGGCCTGATCGACCGCCACCTGACCTTCACGCTCCAGACCATCATCGAAGAGGGCAGCGCGCGCCTGACGACGCGGATCTGGTTCAACCATTGGACCGGGCGGCTCTATCTGGCGGTGGTCCTGATCCCCCATAAAATCATTGTAAAACTCGCCCTAAGGAGGTTGGCATGAGCTTGCCTGACAGGCACGAGACCTTTGCGCGCCTCCATGGGGGTGGCTGTTTCGTGATGCCCAACCCTTGGGATCGCGGCTCGGCCCGGCTGATGGCGGCCTCGGGCGCGGTGGCGCTGGCGACGACCTCGGCGGGGCACGCGTTTACGATGGGCCGCCCCGATATGGGCGGCGTGAGCCGCGACGAGGCGCTGGCCCATGCCCAGGACATCGTGTCGGCAACGCCCTTGCCCGTGAGCGGCGATTTCGAGAACGGATTTGGCGATGACCCCGAGACGGTGGCCGAAACCGTGCGGATGGCCGCCGAGGTGGGCCTGTCGGGCTGCGGGATCGAGGATATGGGGTTCGACCGCGGGCTGCGGGCCTATGACTTCGAGCTGGCCGTGGAGCGGATCAAAGCCGCCGTGGGTGCCGCGCGGGCCTTGGGGCGGCCCTTCGTGCTGACCGCGCGTGCCGACGGGGTGATGAACAAGCTTTACGATCTGGAGGAGGGCATCGCGCGCTTGCAGGCCTTTGAAGCGGCGGGCGCCGATTGTCTCTACCTGCCGGTGCCGCCGGGGAGGGCGGAACTGGAACGCGTGTTGGGGGCGGTCACCGCCCCGGTCAATGCGCTGGCGGCGGGCCCCTTACGGGACCTGCCGGTGACGGAGCTGGCCGCGATGGGGGTGCGGCGCGTGTCGCTGGGCGGGCAGGTGGCCCGGCTGACCCACGCGGCCATTCGCGACGCGATGACAGGCGTGGTGGCGGGGGATTTGACCGTGCTCAAAGGCAGTGCCCCGGGCGATGAAATTGATGCGATGCTGAGGGAGGGTAGCGCAGATGACTGAGATCATGGAGAAAAAGAGCCGTCGGGGCGGAGGCCGCGCGGCGCGGGTGGCAGCACGGGCGGCGGCCTTGCCCGAGGAAATGCGCCCGATCCGGGCGGGCATGGAAGGCGGCACCTTGAAGGTGCTGACCGACGCCCAGGTGGGCCAGATCCACGAGGCGGCCTTGCAGGCGCTGGAGACCATCGGGCTGGTCGATGCACCGCAATCGGGCATTGATCTGATGGTCTCGGTCGGCGCGATCTATAGCAGCGAGGACGGACGCGTGCGCTTCCCGCGCCAGGTGGTCGAAGACGCGCTGGGCAAAGCCGCGCGCGCCATCACCCTGAAGGGCCGCGACCCGGCCCACGATCTGGAGCTGTGGGGGACCAAGGTCCATTACGGCACGGCGGGGGCCGCGGTTCATATCGTCGAGCCGGAAACCAACAGCTACCGCGAATGCACCGCCCAGGATCTGCACGATGCCGCCCGGATCACCCAGGCGCTGGACAACGTGAATTTCTTCCAACGCCCGATGGTCTGCCGCGATGTGGCCGACAATCTTGAGATGGACCTGAACTCCATCTACGCCTCGGTCGCGGGCACGACCAAGCACATCGGCATGTCGTTCAGTGACCCCTCCCATGTCGCACCCTGCATGGAGTTGATCCATCAACTGGCGGGCGGAGAAGAGGCCTGGCGCGCGCGGCCCTTCATGTCCAACACCAACTGTTTCGTGGTGCCGCCGATGAAATTCGCCACGGAATCCTGCGAAACGATGGAGCTGTGCATCCGCGCGGGCATGCCGATCCTGCTGTTGAGCGCGGGCATGGCGGGGGCCACGGCGCCCTCGACCATTGCCGGGGCCGTGACGCAGGCCACGGCGGAGTGCCTGGCGGGCCTCGTCTATGTCAACGCGTTGGCGCCGGGGCATCCGGCGGTTTTCGGGACCTGGCCCTTCGGGTTGGACCTGCGCACCGGCGCGATGTGCCTGGGCTCGGGCGAGCAGGCGTTGCTGTCGTCTGCCTGCGCGCAGATGCACCAGTTCTACGGGCTGCCCGGCGGGGCTGCGGGCGGCGCGTCGGACAGCAAAATGCCCGACATGCAGGCGGGGTGGGAGCAGATGTGCTCCAACGTCATGGCGGGCCTGTCGGGCTTGAACATGGTCTATGAGGCGGCGGGAATGCATGCCTCTCTCCTCGGGTTTTGCCTGGAATCGTTGATCCTGTCGGACGATCTGATCGGCCAGGCGATGCGCTGCGTGCGCGGGATTGAGGTGAATGAGGACACCCTGGCGCTCGATCAGATGGCCGAGGTCTGCCTGGGCGGCAACGGGCATTACCTGGGCACCGACAAGACGCTGGCGCTGATGCAGACGGATTTCGTCTACCCCACCTTCGGCAACCGGATGAGCCCGAAGGAATGGGAGGAGAACGAGAAGCCCGACCTCGTGGCGAACGCTCGCGCGCGCAAGGAGAAGATCCTGTCGCAACCGGCAGGGCTGGTGGCGCCGGATCTGGATCTGGCGGTGCGGGAGAAATACGCGATGTATTTCCGGAATTGAGGGGGGTGCCTGGATTTGTTGAGGGCGGCGCTTTTGGTGGGTGTGGGAGCCTCCCCTATCGGCGGGAAAACCCGCCTAACGGCAATGGGCGGGGATATTTTAGGAACGGGGAAATGGGGGGTGCGCGTCTAGTGGTGACGGGAGCGCGAGCGGCGGTTGCGGGATTGACGGGGTTCTTTGGATCGGGCCAGATCGCGGTATGAGAATTGATGGTCTGCAATATTGTAACTGGTCGCGGCGCATTTTTGAGGAAATGCGCGCAGGCGGTTTGGATGCGGTCCATGTGACCATCGCCTACCACGAGGTGTTCCGCGAGACGGTGCTGCAGATGGAGCGCTGGAATCGCTATTTTG
Source organism: Gymnodinialimonas sp. (assembly GCF_059726805.1). NCBI lineage: Bacteria > Pseudomonadati > Pseudomonadota > Alphaproteobacteria > Rhodobacterales > Paracoccaceae > Gymnodinialimonas > Gymnodinialimonas sp. The sequence continues at coordinate 3,176,334 of NZ_AP041059.1, read as the reverse complement.
AGGATCATGGGGATCTGATTGTGCCCGCGGGCTCTGCCGCCGATGTGGCGGCTGCGCGCGCGGCGGGCAAGACGGCGATTGTGTTTGGGGCGCAGAACCCGTCGCCGATTGAAGATGACATTGGGCTGGTGCAGATCCTCCATAGGCTGGGTCTGCGTTTCATGCAGCTGACGTATAACAACCAGTCGCTGCTCGCGACGGGGTGCTATGAGGCGGAGGATCCCGGGCTGACCCGCATGGGCCGCGAGGTGATTGCCGAGATGAACCGCGTTGGGATGGTGGTGGACATGTCGCATTCCGCCGACCGTTCTACCATCGAGGCGGCGGAGCATTCCACGCGGCCGATTGCGATCACCCATGCCAACCCGTTTGATTGGCATCCGGCGCGGCGCAACAAGCGCGCTGAGGTGATCGAGGCTGTCGTTGCAGGCGGCGGGATGATGGGATTTTCCCTTTATCCGCATCATCTTAAGGGGGGCAGTGCCTGCACTATGGACAGTTTCTGCGGCGCGATGATGGACGCGGCAGCGCGCTACGGCGTGCAGCATTTCGGCATCGGCAGCGATCTGTGTCAGGATCAGCCCGACAGCGTGGTGGAGTGGATGCGCGTGGGCCGGTGGACCAAGCGAATTGATTATGGCGAGGGCTCGGCCTCTGCGCCGGGGTTCCCGCCGCAGCCCGAATGGTTTCGCTCCAACGCGGATTTCCCGGGGCTTGAGGCGGGGTTGAGGGCGGTGGGGTTTGACGACGACTGCGTGGCCGCGTTGATTGGCGGCAATTGGTTCAACTTCTTTGACAAGAACTTCGGTCCGCAATGAAACAGCCCTTGCCCCAAACCATCGAGATGCGCGACCCGCAAGAGGTGATGACCCTGGCGCGCATGGGCTCCATGCACCAGTCGCGCTTGTCGTTCATGCGGGTGCTGTTGCGCCGGATGAAGCGCGAGGCGTGGCAATTTTTCCGACCGGAGTGGGAGATTGATGGGCGTGGCGAGGGCCATGCCGTCTACACCGTGCGCGCGCGGGATCGCGCCTATTCGCTGGTGGCCTTCGCCCATGATCTGCCCGCCGAGATGCGCTCGGACCGGGTGATTGCCACGGCGTGGGACGCGACGTTTGTGCTGTTTGATGGCGTGCCAACGGTTAACGACATTAACGATTTGCGCGCCAATGTGCCGAAGCAGGAGGCGGGGCGGGTCTCGGACAGGGTTCTGACGCTGAGCCGTGCGAACCGGTCGGTGCGGCTGTGGGATCATGTGGTTGGCGCGCTGGCCTCGGGCCGACAGCCGGATGCCGAAAAGATCGCCGAGGTGGGGTATTTGATGCGCACCACGGCCGTCTATGGCTCGGCCAAATTCGGCGCGGCGGACCGGGCCGCGATCGAGGCGCGGGTGGAGTTGAACGCGCCGTTTCAGGCCGAGATGTTGACCGTCTACCTGGTCCGCACCTTCGTGATGGACCTGGTCGAGCATATGGCGCGAGCGCAGGATCCCGGCGCCGCGCGGTTTGATCCGGCGTTGAAACGGCGCTTTGGGATCGGCAACTCGACGGGCCTGGGAATGGCGCCGTTTCTGGTGAACCACTCCAAGTTGATCCACCATTGGATCGCCGCGCGTGAATGGGCGCTGGCGGAGGTGAGGGGGCTTTCCCACGCCTCGGTCACGGAAGTCGCCACGTTCCGTAGCTTCGCCGAGCGTGCCGCGCGCAATGCGCGGGAGTGGCAGTCCGCGCATCCGATCCAGCAGGCGAAGCTGGTGCAGCTGCGCGCCGATATGGACGCCTTGCAAGCGCATCTGGAAACCCACGATTTCAGCGCAGAGCGGCCCTGGGATAGGCTTTGGCGTTGGGCGGAGGTGACGCTGGGGCTGGAGGGGCAGGAGCAATTGGCCTCGCTTTTGTTGGAGCCCTATGGGCCCCTGATTGACGACGCGGCGGGCTGCATGGCCGCCGATGAGACGCCGGAGCGGATCGACGGGCGCATGGAGGTTAACGCCGTTAAGGATCTGATCGAATGCATCCATCCCCGGGCGCTTACGACCGATTGGACCGCGCCCGAGGCCTGCGCGCGGGTCTGGTACACCTCGGCCGAGAAGCTGGAGCCGCGCCTGGGGGAGCGGGCGGAAGAAGACCTGGACGCCTACGCCAATGCGCTGTGCCCGGCCCATGATGCGGCGAAGCTCTACGCTGCGCTGGACGCTCACACCGGGCCCATCGCGGCGTTCCTGCTGCATGCGCCCGAGCATCGCCATACGGTTCGCCGCCTGCAACTGGCCGCGCGCCATCCCTATGCCGAGATCCGCGATAACACGACCCACGCCGACATGGCCCCGATTGACCTTCTGCGCGCAAAGCTCAGCTTTTTTGGGGCCACGCGGTTCGATCCACGCTCGGACCGGTGGCTGCGGATCACCATGTTCCAAAACGCGCCGTATCCCGGTGAGCTGGCCGATGCCGACCCCGATGGCTGGAGCTATCCGCCCCTTGAGGCCGCCGAGTGACCCAAGATCTGTCGCTCGGAGAGCTGCAATCGCTCTGCGTCAAGGCCACGCGCGGGGCCGGGCGCGCGGTTGGTGTGGCCGAGGATGCGGGCCATGCGGTCCGTTGGCTGACCGCGCGCGGCGAGGAGGGCGCGGGCGCCTTGGTGGCGCTTTTGCGCGCGACCGACGGCTTGCCTGTGGGCGACATGATCCCCGCGCTTCCCGCGTTCACGCCGGTCAAACAGGGCCTCTGCCCCCTGGCGCTCGGCGGTTACCTCTCGGATATGGGCGTGTTGCCCGACGGCCCCCTTGGTCCCGTGTGGAGCCCGATCCTGCTGCTGCCCTTTCTGGCCAAGGTGACGCCCCATGGCGTCGATATTGACCCTGACACGATGGCGCTGACCCCTCGCGCAACGCCGCGCGCCGCCACCCAAACCCGCGCGCAGGTCAGCCTGGAAATCCTTAACGCCCTTAACACTTTCGCCGCCCGCACCTATGCGCCCGCGACCGAGCAAAGCCGCGCGGGCGCCGGGGCGGGCACGTCGGACAACGACTGACACGCGCCCAAGGGAGGGTTTCCGCCACTCGCCCCCGGTGGCAAACTCCTTCATCAAGGCGCGGAATATGCTACCCTTTCGACGACCCGGGCGATGCGACGCGCCGCGAAAAGCGAGAAGACGACGATGGCGAAGAAGCCCATCCTGACCGATGATCCCCTGGAGGCTGCCCCCGCCGCCGCGCCGATGGCCGCGACGCGCCCGGTGGCGGCTGCCGAGCCGACACCTGCTGAGCCGACACCTGCCGCCCCCCCGCCGGGAGGCCGCGATGCCTCGGGCCACGCCCGGCCCAAGACGCGGATCCTGGGCTACGGTGGCGATGCAACGCCAGAGACCCCGCAAGCCGAGGCGCCGCCCGTGGGCTGGCTGGTCGTCACCGCTGGGCCCGGACACGGCGCGGCGCTGCCGGTGATTTCGGGCATGAACAGCATCGGGCGCGGTGACGGCCCGCAGATCCAGCTTGATTTCGGCGACGACGCGATCAGCCGCGATGCCCATGCTTTCGTCACCTACGACGATGCCACGCGCCGCTTTTTTGTCAGCCACGGCGGCAAGACCAACCTCGTGCGGCTCAACAACACGCCGGTGCTGGCAACCGAAGCGCTGGCCCATGGCGACACGCTTTCCATCGGTGCGACGTCCCTGCGTTTCGTGGCGCTTTGCGGCGATGATTTCGATTGGTCCCAGACATGAGCGCGACCGCAAGCGGCATTTCCTACGACGTGGCCACCGCCCTGTGGCAGGGCGCGCGGCCCTACCAGGAAGATACGCTGCTGGCCGATTTCCACGGCGGCCTCGACCGCGGTTTTGCGATCCTGGCGGACGGGATGGGCGGCCATGCGGCGGGCGATCTGGCGTCCCGGCTGGTGGTGATTGACGCGGCAAGCCACCTGAAATTCCTGATGCACGATGGCGCGGCGCTGGAGAAATCCCTGACGTCCGAGCTGACCTCGGCCGTTGAGACCGCCAACGAAGTGATCAAGGATCGCGCCGCCGATGATCGCCGCCTGCACGGGATGGGCACGACGTTCCTGGCCACGGTGCTGTTTGAGGATCGCTTATACTGGGCGTCCGTGGGCGATAGCCCGCTGTACCTTTGGCGCGAGGGCCGCCTGCGGCAGTTAAATGAAGATCATTCCATGGCGCCGGTGATCGACGAGATGGCCCGTACCGGCGAGATCACGGCAGCGGAGGCGGCCAACCATCCGGACCGCAACGCCTTGACCTCCGTGCTGATGGGCAATGCGTTGAAGGCGATGGATGTGCCCACGACGGCGACGGTGCTGGACCCGGGCGATGTGTTGATCCAGGCCTCGGACGGGGTGCAACACCTTGAAGAGGCGGAGATTTCCCGGGTTGTGGCGCGCGGTGGCAGCAGCCGAGAGATCGCCGATGCGCTGATGGATGCCCTGCGTGATCTGAATGACGAGACCCAGGACAACACAGCCATTCTGGTGCTGCAACTGGCCGAGGCTCGGGGTGCTGTGCGGGCGATGGCGACGACCTCTGACACCACAGAGCGCGCGGTGGGCGTGCCCTTGGCCGCGGTCGATACACCAGCGCCGCGCGCGCCGACCCCAACCGATGTCGCGCGCCCAGTGGGGGCGCGCCGCTGGGTTCTGCCTGCGGGCCTTCTGGGCGCGGCTGCCGTCGCCGCCGGGTTGGTCTTTGCCCTGCCGGCCCTGCTTTCCGGGCCCGAAACCACGGGTTTCGAGACGGCGGCCGTGACGCCCACCGTGGCGCCGCAACCGGCGCCGGCCCTCATCACGCCCGCCCCGAGCGTGGTTGCCCCGTCGGCGGCATCGACACGGTCTGTTGTGCAAGCGCCCGAGGTGGTGGCAGATGCGGCTGGGGCCGATACCCATGAAATCGTTGGAGAAACTGCGCCCCTTGGCGAAGAGATCCTGGCGACAAATACCCCAACAATCATCGGCGACAAACTGGCCGTGGAGATCATGAGCCAAGTCCCGACGCCCGCCCGCGCCGCGACGCTTGAATTCGGGGGTGAGACGGGTGGAGAGGCTTTGGCCCCGGGCGCCAACGCCATCGGCCTCGACGCATTGACGCCAGCCTCCGATGCCGTGCCCCAAAGCGAAGGCATCAGCGCGCCGGAGGGGGGCGTGGACCCGCTGCTGCCGGTTCCCGCCCCACGATCCGAGCGCGCGCGGCCCGGCGACGGAGGCCTTTCCGATGGCGGGTGATGTCGAAGTCTCGATCCATTGGGCCGCGACCAACGCGGTGCTTATGGCCGCGCAAACCCTGCGCACGCCCGTGGAACTGGGCCGCTTCGGCGCGGAAAACACCGGCCGATTGAGCGCCGGGGACGGGCAGGTCGTGCCGTTTGGCGAGGGGTTCGGCACGTTGTCGCGGCAACATATGACCATCTCTGAGGCCTCTGACGGGGCGTTGATCGTCACGGATCTATCGTCGAACGGCGTGTCGCAGATCGCCCACGCCGGGGCCGCGCCCGTGGCCATGGGGCGCGGCGGCACGGTCGCCATGTCGCCCGGCACCTTGCGCGCGTTTGAAACGGTCGGCCTGCGGGTCACGGTCAGCGCCCCGAAGGCGGCGCGGGTGGATGCCATCGGCCAGCCGCTGCACCTGGTTTATGACAGTGCCTCGACCGGGCGGCTGAAGGCGCTGGACCTGGACGGTGTGTCCATCGCGCTGGTGGCCGAAGGGCGCGAGGTCCTGATGCGCCGCCGCCCCGGTGAAGCGCGCGCGGCGCTGGACGCGCTGCGGGCGGAGGGGGGGCGATGCCTGGTGATGGTTGGCCCCGACGGAGCAGGTGGGATCACGGCAATTGGGGGGGTGGGCGGCGAAGTCTCTCACAATCGCCGCCTGCTGGAGGCCGATGAAGCGGTGCCGATGGATCATCTGGACACGGTCGAGATCCGGGGGCAGATGTTGCGGATCATGTCGGCAGAGGACGGCAAGGGCCTGTCGTGCAGCAACCCCGCGTGTCGTCAGCTGAACCCCTATCTTCCGGGCGAAAACTGCCGTTATTGCGGGCAGCGCCTGGGCGATGGCACCTCTTACTGGGTACACTCCTAAGGTGCTGGTATGATTGTGTTTCCCGTCCGATTTCGGGTCCGTCAGATCGGCATGGATGGCGCGTTTACCGGCCCTTCGCGCATCTTGTTGTGCGAGGATCCCGGCGCCTTTCTGGTCGGCAAATCGGCGGATGCCGATGTGCCCCTGTCCGGCGATGCGGTGTCGCGACGGCATATGACGCTGGTGCTGGACCGTGACGCCGTGCGCATCCGGGATGAGGGCTCTACCAATGGCACCACGGTGAACGGCTCGCGCGTGGATGAGGTGGCGCTGTCGGTCGGCGATCAGGTCCGCATTCCGGGCTGGGTGCTGGAGCTGTTGGCGCCCGCCGACACGCCCGAGGCGGTGTCGCGCATCGGCGGGGCGGAGGTGGACGCGAGCCTCGTGTCGCGCCTGGTCAGCCCGGACGCCGCCGCGCCGCCGGTCACCCGCCGCACTTTCCCGGACGCTGAGTTTGGCGGGCGTGACATGGTCTCGGTCGAGGCGCTGCGCGCCTCTGGCCACCCCGTTGAAGAGGTGCGTTTTTGCGCCGTGGGCGGCGGGCTTGGCAGCTTCGTCTGGGTGGATCACCTGCGGTGCTACGGCGTGAAACCGGGTGATATCCGCGTCCTGGGAACCGATGCCACCTGCTATCAGACCTACAAAAGGTACTGCAAAAACAGCCAGATACCGGATCATGAACGGCTGCGCTCCAACTCACTCAGCCGCCCCGACAACATCTGGGGCTTCCCCGGTTACGCTCTGCGCGAGGCGGGCAAGGGCACCGGGTTCAAGGGGCTGATTCAGGTGCTGGCCGAACCCGCCCTGGCGCAATCCTACACGCCGCGCGCAGGTGATGTGTTCGACAGCCTCGACACGGAAGCCGCGCGGATCGGCTGGCCCGAGATGCTGCTGAAAGCGCAGGTGCTGAGCCTGCGCAAGACCACGGACGGACGTTACGCGCTGGCCACCAAGCTTTGGGGCGGGGAGGCGATTGGCCAGGCGCGCAACCGCTATGTCATCGCCGATGTCGTCCACCTCTCCACAGGCTATCCGGCGACGCGGTTTGTTGATGATTTTCAGACCTTTATCACTAATCACCCCGACGCCCGCGCGCAGGTGGCCAATGCCTATGAGCCCCACGATCAGATCTATCTGGAGGCGGAGCGGCGCGGCGGCCCGGTTCAGGTCATGGTGCGGGGGCGGGGCATCGTGGCCTCGCGCATCATCCAGCGCCTCCATGAGGCGCGCGCCAAGAACCCGCAGATCCGCGTTCTTCATTCGATGCGTACGCCGCTGGGTCCTCGTGACGGGGCGGGCTTCCGCGCTGCCCGCAGGTTGGTGCGTCATAACGTGGAAATTCAGCCGTTTAACTGGCCGAAATCCTGTTGGGGCGGGGACCTGAGGGCTGAATATGAGGCCGCCGATCCCGCCACCCGCGGCGCGATGCTGGCGCAGCTTGGCGGCACCACGACCGCCGAGCGCCGGGACTGGATCAAGCTGATCAAGCGTGGCACGCAGGAGGGGTGGTACACCCCGATTTTCGGCAGCATCCAAGACCTGCAGCCGCTGGCAGCACAGCCCAATCAGCCCGAGGGCGTGCGCGTCAACATCGCGACGCCAGAGGGGAGCGTAGAACACCTCAACGCAGACTACCTCATTGATTGCACAGGGTTAATCGCCGACATCCGCCGCGCGCCCCTGCTGGCTGATCTGCTGGACACCTATGATCTGCCGCGCAATCACGCCTATCCCTTGGACGCCTCCGGGCCGGGCACGCCGCTGGGTCTGGCGGCGAGCAATGATTTTGAGGTGGAAGGCCTGCGCAACGGCGCGGGCAGGGTCTATGCCGCGGGCACGATCACCACGGGCGGGCCGTATCTGGCGGTCGACAGCTTCCTTGGCCTGCAATATGCGGCCCTGCGCTCGGTCGATCATATCGCGGAGGAGCGGACCCATGGGGTGCGCCGCCTTGGGCCGCTGCGCTCGGCTGCGGGGTGGAGCAAATGGATGATCGGGGCCAAGCCATGAGGGGGGTGCAGCCATGATCCCGACCCTTGCGGGCCGTCTGCAAACGCGGCTTTTCCTGTTTATTGTCATTGGCTTGCCAGTCACGCTGGCATTCGGGCTGTGGCAAACGGGGGGGCAGTGGGACTGGTCGCGCATCCAGCTTTATGTCTGGTTCCTGTGTACGGTCACGGGCCTGGGCCTGCTGCTCGACCCGATCTACATTTTCGCGCAGTCGCTGCGGTGGGAGAGGGATTGGCCGTTCGTCTTTCAGGCCTTCTTTTCGTGGGTCGAATTCGCCCTGGCGCTGGCCCTCGCGCGGACGGGGCTACTGCCGTTCCTCCCAGAGGCGGCCTTTGCAAGCCTTGGCCCCCTGGTCCTGCACTTCACTCTGGTCTTCGTGCCCTCCTTCCTGGCGCTGTTGGGGCCGATGCAGGTGCTGTTCATCCGCTGGCGCTTCAAGGGCGGGCAGTTGGGCAAGCTGTAGATCCGCCCCCTTGCAATCCGCGCGCGCCTGCAACAAGGGGAGGCATGAGCCCCAGTCTGCCCCAGAAGATCGCCGCCGCCTGGGCGGTGTTGACCCACAAGTATGATCAACGGATCGACAGCGCCCTGGGGCGCTGGCAGGGGCAGTTCTATGCCGCGACGATCGACCATGGCTGGTTGCGCCGGCGCTGGACCAATGAGGGCCAGATCGCCGAGGGGCTTTATCGATCCAACCACCCCAATGCGCAGGCGTTGGCGCGCTGGAAGGCGCGCGGTGTCCGCCATGTCATCAGCCTGCGCCCGGCGCAGGGTGCGGTCCATGCCTTTGAAGTTGAGGCCTGCGCAGCGCTCGGCCTGACGCTAATGAACGCGCCCCTGACCGCGCGCGAAGCGCCGCGGGTTGAGGGGCTTTTGCGGCTGTTGGATATGTTTGACCGCCTGCCGCCGCCCCGCGAGAACCCGGTGCTGATCCATTGCAAATCCGGCGCCGACCGCACCGGCCTGGCAGCGGCGCTTTGGGCGATCCATGTGGAGGGCAAACCGGTGGCTGAGGCGCAGCGGGCGTTAACCTTCCGGCACCTGCATATCCGCGCGTCCAAGACCGGGGTGCTGGACCGTTTCCTGGAAGCCTACGCCGCCCGGCTGGCCCGAGGGCCCATCGACCTGCGCGCCTGGGTCGAGACAGAGTACGACCCGGCAAACCTTTGAAACCGCGTTAGTTTAGCCAGGTTTCCAGCTCCAGATCCGCGGTGCAATCTGATCCGTCGCTGGTGCCGATCCAGACCTGCACGCGGCCCTCGATGGCCTCTTGCCCGCTCAGGTTCAGCATCGGCAGGATGCCCCCGTTGCTGTTGTCATCGAAGTGCCAAACGCCGTCCTGGGTGTTGACCAGAAGCGTCGTGTCGCAGACCGAGACGACCTGCATTTCCAGCCGCCCGAATTGTTCCATTTCTGACAGGGTCAAGGTGTAGGTGGGCGCCCTGTTTGCCACGCCCACGGCGTTGAACGGCAGGCCGTCGCAGGCCGACAGGTCCGTGGTGCCGCTGGCGTCGGTGATCAGGGTCTGGGGGCTGTAGATGTCGGTCCCGGTGTAGCGCTGCGCTTGCCCGAGCGCGGCGGGGTCGGGGCAGGCGGCGGGCGCGGGTGTTGTGCCGGGCCCAGAGTTGGGGCGTGAGGTGCCGACCAGCATCAGGTCCATCTCGGCGCGGGTGGTACGCAACTCGACGTTCAGGCGCGCGGCCTCGGCCTCGGCGTCGGCGAGGTTGGCGGCCATGCGTTGCAGATCGGCCAGGGCCGCGGCGCGCTCGGCCTCGGCGGCCGCGCGCGAGGCCAGCACAAGGTCCATTTCCGGCGGCAAGTCGGCCGCGGCGCGGGCCGTTTCCAGATCCGCTTGCAGCGCGGCAATCTCGGCGGCTGCGGTGGTTTGCTCGGCCAGCGCCCGGTCCAACTGGCGGCGCAAAGCGGCGGCCTCTTCGCCGCCGCCGTCACCTGCCGCGCGCAGCTGGTCGCGCAGGTCTGTGACCGTCTCGGCCAGCTCATCGGCGCGGGCGTCGGCCTGTTCGCGGGCCTCCAGAGCAAGATCAACCTCGGCCTGTAACCCGTTGGCGGTGCTCGACATTTCGGCCATTTCAGCCTCCATCTCGGACATAGCGGATTGGGCTGCGTCCAACTGTTGGCGCAGCTCCGTGTCCGTGACCAGCGGATCGCTGAGCGCGTAGACGCCGACGCCCACCAGCGCCATGGCGGAGACGCTCGCGATCAGCGCGCCTTTCCAAACGCCGCCGTTGGCGGGGGCCGGGGCAGGTGCTTTGGGTGGTGCTTGGGGCGGTGCCGCAGGGATGATCCGCGTCGTGGAGTCGGGCAGCGCTTTGAACCAGGCCGCGGCGTCTGCCGGGCGTTCGCGCAGGGGACGCGACAGGGCGCGGTCGATCAGCGCCAGAAGGCGCGGATCATGGGCGGGGAAACGGCCCGCGATGGGCTGGTAGGGGTCATCCTCGCCGTTCGACACCTTCTGCGCACGCTCATCGGCGGGCGCGGGGGCGGCACCGCTGATGCAATGGTAAAGCGTCGCGGCCAGGGAATAGAGGTCCGAGGCCGGGCCCTGTTCGGTGCCCGCCACGTAGAATTCATTCGGCGAATACCCGTCCGAGACCACGCGAAACGTGCCCGCCGCGCGCGATTGCGCCTTGGTTTCCTGCCGCGCGGCGCCGAAATCGATCACCACGGGGCTGTCGAGCGGGTCAATGCGGATGTTGGCGGGCTTGATATCGCGGTGCAGCAGCCGCTCCTTGCCCTTGGCGGGCGCATCGCGGTGCAGGTAATCGAGCGCGGCCAGGAGGGCGCGGGTCAACTCCATGATATAGTCGGGGGTCAGCAGCTCGGGCTCATGGGCGATCACATGCTGCAGATCGCGCCCGTCGATGTAGTCCATCGCCATATAGGCGGAGCCATTCTCTTCAAACAGGGTCTGGACGTGGACGATGTTGGGATGGCGCAGCGCCGCCAATGTCCGCGCCTCGCGCAGAAACAGCGTGCGCGCCGTCTCGAACGGCTCGGCGGTGGAGGCGCTGGCCGCCGACACGGTGAAATCGCCCGCGCGCAACGCCAGGCCCGCCGGAAAGCACTCCTTGATGGCGACCTTGCGTTCCAGGTTGTCGCGCGCCTCGTAGGTGATCCCGAAGCCGCCCGCCGCGATCCGGCCCGTGATCCGGTACATGCCCTGGCTCAACTCGGCGCCCACCGGAAGCTCTCCGGCGGGGCCCTCTGGCAGGATCCGGGTCTTGTCGGGGTCGTCGGACATCGAAAATGCGGGCCTTTGGGCGGGTTAAATCGGGGGCAGGCGAGGCGCAGACAGGCCCCCTCAATGTGGCGATTCCACGCTCATTTTGTAAACCTCCGGTTTACCTTACGCAAATGTGCCCGTGCGGCCCCGCGCGCCGCGCGCTTCCCCTTGCGCCTCAGCCCTCGCGCCCATAGAAGGAGCGCGATTTTCAAGACGATTGATGCTCGCGCGTGACCCGACGAACCGGACCGTGCGCGCGATGCCAAAGAGGATGCCCCGATGCAAATCACCGAGACCCTGGCCGAGGGCCTGAAGCGCGAATACACGATCACCGTTCCGGCAACCGATCTGGAAAGCCGCGTGAACGCCAAGCTGGAAGAAGCCCGCCCCGAGGTGGAGATGAAGGGCTTCCGCAAAGGCAAGGTGCCGATGGCGCTGTTGAAAAAGCAGTTCGGCCCCCGGGTGATGGGCGAGGCGATGCAGGAATCCGTCGATGAAGCGATGCAGGGCCACCTGGACGAGAGCGGCGACCGCCCCGCCATGCAGCCCGAGGTCAAGATGACCAACGAGGATTGGAAAGAGGGCGACGATATTGTCGTCTCCATGGCCTATGAAAAGCTGCCCGAGATCCCGGACGTGGATTACAAGGCGATCAAGCTGGAAAAGCTGGTGGTGACGCCCTCTGACAAAGAGATCGACGAGGCGCTGAAAAACCTGGCCGAGAACGCCGAAAGCTTTGCCACCAAGAAGGGCAAGGCCGCCGACGGTGATCAGGTGGTGTTCGATTTCCTCGGCACCGTGGATGGCGAGGCCTTTGAGGGCGGCGCGGCAGAAGACTTCCCGCTGAAGCTGGGCTCCGGCCAGTTCATCCCCGGCTTTGAAGAGCAGCTGGTGGGTGTGAAAGCCGGCGAAAGCAAGGACGTGGAAGTGACCTTCCCCGAGGAATACCAGGCCGAGCATCTGGCCGGCAAAGCCGCCGTCTTCGCCTGCACCATCAAAGAGGTGAAAAAGCCCGTCGCCGCCGAGATCGATGATGAGCTGGCCAAGAAGTTCGGTGCCGAAGATCTGGAGGCCCTGAAGGGTCAGATCACCGAGCGTCTGGGCGCCGAGTACAAGGGTGCCGCCCGCGCCGTGATGAAGCGCTCGCTTCTGGATCAGCTGGACGAAGTGGTGAACTTCGAGCTGCCGCCCTCGCTGGTGGATGCCGAGGCCAAGCAGATCGCGCATCAGCTGTGGCACGAGGAAAACCCCGAGGTGGAAGGCCACGACCACCCCGAGATCGAGACGACGGAGGAGCATACCTCTCTGGCCGAGCGTCGCGTGAAGCTGGGTCTCTTGCTGGCCGAGTTGGGCCAGAAGAACGACGTCACGGTGTCTGATGCCGAGATGACGCAAGCGATCATGACCCAGGCGCGCCAGTACCCGGGCCAGGAACGCGCGTTCTTCGAGTTCATCCAGCAGAACCAGGCCGCCCAACAGCAGGTCCGCGCGCCGCTGTTTGAGGACAAGGTCGTCGATTTCATCGGCGAGATGGCCGAAGTGACCGAAAAAGAGGTGTCGCAAGACGACCTGAAGGCCGCTGTGGACGCGCTGGACGAGGAATAAACCCCGTTCCAGGCGACTCACCTACACACAAGGGCGTCCCGCACGGGGCGCCTTTTTTTATTGGGCAAAAGGCCCCTTGTTATCGAATAACGCGTCGCCGCTTTTGAAAATCAGGCGGGGTTGGGGGCATCTTCATCCCATCGCCGCACCCCGGCATTTTTCATTACGATCCCTTTTCTTACGACCCCGTTCTTTTTCGCCCCTTTCATTCATCCAAAGGCTTAATCCCATGTTCAGATTTCCCATTGCAGCGGTGGTCGGCCTTACCACGGCTCTGACCGCTGCCAGTATCGCCCAGGCCGACACGATCATCTATCAAGGCACCCCCACGTTCGAGCCGCTTGTTATCACGCGCGGTGAGGCCACCGTCCTGCCGGGCGCCACCCATGACATTCTGCAGGATCCGGCGTTCCACCGTCTGGCACAGATGTGCGAGACCATGGGTCTGGCCTGCGGCCCGGATGAGATCACCGCCCAAGGTGGCATCGCCCCGGTCTGGAGCCCCGGCCACATGGCCGACGCCGAAAAGCGTCTGGCCCAGTTGCTGGAGGACCGTGACGCGGCACAGACGCTGCCCGGTATCCTTCCGCCCCGCATCCCGCCGCGCCTGTTCGGTTGGAACACGCCGTTCTCCGGCCATGTCTGGCCGCGCCCCCATGGCATCACGCCGCCGCTGGCGCATCTTTACCCGGCTCAGCCCTCGACCGTGCTGCCGAACCTGCCGCGCCCGCATCACGACCTGTCGGGCTTCTTTCACCGGCTCAACACCCCGGCCGCGATGCCGCATACGATCCTGCCGCGTCCCACTTTTCCGTGGCGCACTTTCTAACCCCCGCCCTTGCTTTGCCCCGTCGCAGTGGTGACGGGGCAGGGCGCCCTTTTCCCCCCAATTCATTCGAGTAGAAAAACCATGAAACGCACTTTCCCCCGTACCCTTCCCCTCCTGGCCGTTTTGGCCGCGACCCTTGCAGCCCCTGTGGCGGCGCAGGATATCTCGTCGATCCTGAACCCCGGCAATTTCGCCGCGCGCCTGAACACCGGCGCCAACCCGGCGTTTGCCAATCTGCCCTCCGACATGTCGGGTCTTTTCGCCGGTCCCAATGTGGCCGCGCGCCTTCACCCCTCCGCCGGGGCGCAGATCGCGGCCCTTGCACCTGCCGCGCAGGTTCAGACCAGCCGGTTGGCGCCGCTGACCTCCATGGCGCCGGTTCCGCGCGGCGGAATTGCCCGTGTGATGACCCCTGCGGTTGAAATCGCCCCGTCGGTTGCCGCCCCCGCCGACGGCCCGGATCTGGTCACGGCGATGGCCGCCGCAGCCGACGCCGCGCCCGCGGGATCAAACACCTTTGTGGTCAACGGAGCCGTCATCGCGTCCGAGCCAAGCGCCGTCGAGGCCCCGCGCCGGACCCTTTGGCAGCGCCTTTTTGGCAGCTGATTTAGACCCGAAATCAAGGCGTTGGCCCGGTTGGGCCAGCGCCTGTTGTACAGGGATGGACCGTTTCCAAAAAAGAGCTTTGGTCGAACGGCCCGCCCGGCTATCGTTAAACGTGTGCAACGAAGGTCAGGGTTTCCGTAGTTCTGCGGGTGTATTTCTAACCCTAAAGTGATCTCATTTACGTCTATCTAGGGCGGCCCGGCCCCCCCTCGGCCTGTCGCCAAACAGGAAGGAACTCGACAAAATGCGTCTTTTGACAGCAAGCGCGATCGCGATGTTTGCGATGGGCGGTGCCGCTTTGGCCTGCCCTAACTATCAATTGTCCGCTGGATCGCTCAGCTATGATGCCTCTCAGATCTCTGCCGTGGCGCAGGGCTTTTCCGTGACCGCCGGCGGCGACTTCACGTTGGATCAATGTGGCCTGGGCAACCTTGGCTTTGGCCAGTTCCGCTCTGCGCCGGATCTGACCCTGAACCTGACGGGCATGGCGGGACGTCCGCTGGATGTCTTTGCAAGCTCCAGCTGTGACCCGGCGCTGTTGGTGAACGATGCCAACGGTCAGTGGTACTTCAACGATGACCGCAACAGCCTTCAGCCCGGCCTGACCCTGCCTGCGGGTGCTGCCAACGGCCGTGTCGACATCTGGATCGGCACATTTGCCGGGGGCGGATGCCCTGCGGTTCTGTCGGTGCAAGCCCTTGCCGCAGCCGCCGCGCCGCAGCCCGTGCCCGTGCCCGTGCCGCAGCCGGTCCCGGTGCCGCAGCCCGTCCCCGCGCCGGTCCCGCAGGTGAGCGCCTGCCCGACATGGGAAATGCCCGGTCCCGCCCTGGCCTTTGACGCCAGCCAGATTCTGCAACCGCTCAGCTACGTGGCCCAGGCCACCGGCGGCACGGATGTGACGAGTTGCCCCGGCATCGATGGCCGCCGCTATGCCAGCCAGGTGCCGCAGTTCTCGGTCTCGCTGACCGGGATGGACGGCCACAGCCTGCGCCTTCTGGCCAACGCCGATTGCGATTCGACGCTGTTGGTGAACGGGGCCGATACGACCTGGTATTACAACGACGACGGCCAGGGGAACTTGCAACCGCAGCTCGACATCACCGATGCCGCCGCGCTGAATGGCCGGATCGATGTCTGGGTGGGCACGTATAACGACACGGTCTGCCCCGGCACCTTCACGCTGCAGGCGATCCCTGTCGCTGTTGCGCCGGTGCCGCAGCCGATCCCGCAACCGGTTCCCCAGCCGGTGCCGCAGCCGGTCCCCGTACCGGTGCCCGCGCCCGCGCCGGTCCCCGTCCCTGCGCCGGCACCCACGCCTGCACCCGCTCCGGCACCTGCGCCTGCTCCGGCTCCGGCTCCGGCACCTGCGCCCGCACCGGCGCCCGCTCCGGCACCTGCGCCGACGCAGACCGGCGGTTGCCCGTCGATTGGCATCGAAGGCATCGTTGTCACCTCTGACGGCGCTGAGCTCTACAGCCCGGACCGCTACACCGTTCAGGCCGGGGGCATCACGCCGCTGTCGAGCTGTGCGGACATTCCCGCCGCTGCCGGTGTGGCCTATGCCAACCCGACCTACACCTTCTACCTCTCGGGGATGGAGACCTACGGTCGCCTGGAAATCGAAGTGGCAAGCGACTGCGACACCACGCTTCTGGTCAATGATGCCCAGGGCAACTGGCACTTCGACGACGATACCGGCGGGGCGTTCCAGCCCGAGCTGAACCTGACGAACACCGCCGCGCTCAATGGCCGGGTCGATGTCTGGGTCGGCACCTTCGGTCCCTCAATCGCCTGCTCGGCCGAGCTGGAGATGGAGACCTGGAACTTCTGATCCGGTTGAATTGAAACGAGAAAAGGGGGCGTGGCCAGGACTGGCTGCGCCCCTTTTGCTTTCGGTCGACGGATGGCGGTGTGGTGGCGCGAGGCGGAGGAGGTAAGGAATTCCGCCCTTTTGTTAACGCGATGCTCGCGGCATGATCTCCCCATAGCGCAACACCAACCTGGCGCTGAACCGACGACCCGAAGACACCAAAGACAAACACAACCCCTTCTAAAATTAAGAAAATTTCGGAGTAACACATTATGAAAAAGCTTCTTGCCGCCGCCTTCGCCCTGATCGCCACCGCTGGCGTCGCCGCCGCTTGCCCCGCCTGGCAGAACGCCGGTGTGCAGACCGGGTACACCACCGGTCAGGATCTGTGGACGCCCAACCATTACTCGGTCACCGCCGGTGGCAGCCAGTCGCTGCGCAACTGCGGTTGGAACCACTCCGGCTACGTGATCTCGCGCCCTGACTTCGAGTTTCAGATCGACGGTCTGGAGCAGTATCGCCGCCTGGAGATCCGCGTGCAGGGGTCCTGCGACACGGTTCTGCTGGTCAACGATGCAACCGGCAACTGGTACTTCAACGACGATGGCTGGGGCAACCTGAACCCGCTGGTGAACCTCGCCAACCCCCGCTCCGGCACCTACGACATCTGGGTCGGCACCTATGGCCAGAACCTCTGCGGCGCGACGCTTCAGATGGAAACCTTCTGATCCAACGATCTTTCTTCTGAATGAACGGCCCGCCTTTGTGCGGGCCGTTTTGCGTTAGGACGGGGGTGACGCTGGCCCACGCTTTTGCCGGAGCAAAAGCGCGCGCTTCGCCCCACCCACCGTCCCGCAGACATCGGTTGCACCGGCGGTTGGGGCGGGTAAAGCTTGGCTAACAAAGGAGATTGCCGTGACGTTTGAGGTTTGGTTGGCGTTTGCCCTGGCAAGCGCGGTTGTGGTGCTGATCCCGGGGCCCAACATCGTGCTGACGGTCACCTATGCGATCCGCGACGGGGCGCGGTCGGGGCTTGCGACGGTGCCGGGCCAGGTGTTTGGGGCGTTCGTTGCCATGACGGCGTCACTCGCCGGGGCAGGGGCGGTGCTTGCGGCCTCTGTCGGGTTGTTCACTGCGATGAAAGTCGCGGGCGCGCTTTACCTGCTGTGGCTGGCCTATAAGCTGTGGACCGCGCCGGTGGCGGGCATCGAGACCCAGGACAACGCGCCGGACCGGAGCTTTTGGCGCCTGTTTCGGCAATCCACGCTGATCAGCGCGCTGAACCCGAAGGGCCCGGTCTTCTACATGGCCTTCGTGCCTCAGTTCATCGATCCGTCCCAGCCCGCTTTCGCGCAATTCGCCATCCTGACGGCGACGTTTCTGGCGGTGGCCGGGCTGAACGGCATTGGGTGGCTGGTGTTGGCGAGCGCCTGGCGCGAGCAGTTGCGGGGACCCTTCGTGATGCGGGTGATCAACCGCATCGGGGCGGCGTGCCTTGGGGCGGCGGGCCTGTTGGCGCTGCGCGCGAGCCGCACCGCGCCTTAGGCAGGCAGCTTTATTCCGCCGCCGGGGTCAGGCGGATGAGGGCACCGGGATCATCATCGATCAGGATCAGGATGGCCCCGTTCTCGTCCACCTCCACATCGCGCACCCGGCCCGCGCCGGGGCGCAGGCGTTCCTCTGCGATGATCGTGTCGCCGTCCATATCCAGCCGCACCAGCGCCTGGCCCGCCAAGGCGCCCATAAGGATATCGCCCCGCCAGTCGGGGAACATCTCGCCGTCGTAGAAGATCATGTCGGAGGGCGCGATGGAGGGGTCCCAGTAGTAGCGCGGTTCCTCAAAATCGGGGGCATGGGCCTGCTGGCCCGTGCCCACATCGCTGCCGTTGTAGTTCACGCCGTAGCTGACCTCGGGCCAGCCGTAGTTGGCGCCGGGGCGGAGGATGTTCAACTCGTCGCCGCCCGCGGGGCCGTGCTCCAACGCCCAGACGGTGCCGGTCTCGGGCTGCACGGCGGCGCCTTGGATGTTGCGGTGGCCGTAGGTCCAGACCTCGGGGCGGGCGCCTTCGATGGGTGGCTCGGCGGCGGGGGCGCTTTCGGTATCGATCAGGATCGTGACGCCGTAACTGGCGTTCGCCGGATCCTGGGCCAACTGCCTGTTTTCAGGGGTAAACCTGTCGCCCGTCGTCACCAAGAGGGCGCCCGAGGGCAGCACGATCACCCGGGCGCCAAAGTGCAGGGGGATGGCGGACGCGGGGGTTTGACGCCAGAGCTCCTGCACGTCGGTGAGGGCAGAGTGGTCGTCTGACAATACCGCGCGGGCGACCGCCGTGGCAGAGCCTGCGAGGCCATCCGGCGCAGAATAGGTCAGGAAAATCACCCGATCCTGCCCAAAGGCGGGTGACAGCGCCACATCCAGCAATCCGCCTTGCCGCATCGCGCGCACGTTGGGCACGCCGCTGATCTCGGGGCCCATGGTGCCATCCCGCGTCACGTGGCGCAGGGTGCCGCCGCGCTCGGTAACGATGTACCCCGCGCCCTCCGGCAACACCGCCAGGCCCCAGGGGCGCGCCAGGGTGCCTGCGATCACCTCTTCATCAAAGGTCACGCCCGAGGCCACCTCGGGCGCTTCGGTCTGGCCCGCAAATGCCGCAACGTCAGCCGGGAAGTTCCCGGTTCCGTCGTCCACGGGCGCTTGCGCCAAGGCT
This sequence comes from Gymnodinialimonas sp., assembly GCF_059726805.1. Lineage (NCBI taxonomy): Bacteria > Pseudomonadati > Pseudomonadota > Alphaproteobacteria > Rhodobacterales > Paracoccaceae > Gymnodinialimonas > Gymnodinialimonas sp. The sequence continues at coordinate 3,157,435 of NZ_AP041059.1, read as the reverse complement.
GGCCCTGCGAGGAGCGTAGCGAGGAGGGGGGCGGTGAGCGTGCGAAGCATGGCGAACCTCAAGACAACAACGATTCCCATAGAAATAGGCCGCCCCCGCAAGGAGACGGCCTAAATCTTTGTGATCATCCGAAAACAGGCGAGATTACTCTTCTTCAGAGGTCTCTTCCTCAGTGGCCCCGGCAGGTGCCACGTCCAGCTCATCCTCATCCAGGCTTGCGGCGCCGATGTCGTCGAACAGCTCCGCAATCTCGAACTCGGCTTGCGCCTCTTCCTCGGCGGCCAGCTCCTGGATCGACTTGCCCGATGCCTGCAGCTCGGCCTCTTCGGGCGAACGGGCGACGTTCAGCTCGATCTCGACGGCGACTTCGGGGTGCAGGTTCACCATGACGGTGTGAATGCCCAGGTCCTTGATCGGCGCGGTCAGGGCGACCTGTTTGCGATCCACGGTGAAGCCCTCGGCCGTGGCGGCCTCGGCGGCGTCACGGATCGTGACAGAGCCGTAGAGCGCCCCGGAATCAGACGCAGAGCGGATGATGATGAACTGCTGGCCCGCCAGCTTTTCGCCCATCTTCTCAGCCTCAACCTTGGTCTCCAGGTTGTGCGCTTCAAGCTGCGCTTTCTGGTTCTCGAAGGTCTTCAGGTTGGCTTCATTGGCGCGCAGCGCCTTTTTCTGCGGCAAAAGGAAGTTGCGCGCGTAGCCCTCTTTGACAGAGACCACCTCGCCCATCTGACCCAGCTTTGCCACACGTTGCAGAAGGATAACGTCCATGATGTGCGCTCCTTATTTGACGGCGTAGGGCAGCAGGGCCAGGAAACGCGCGCGTTTGATCGCCTTGGCGAGCGCACGCTGGTTCTTGGCACCCACGGCGGTGATACGGGAGGGGACGATCTTGCCACGCTCAGAGATGTAGCGCTGCAGAAGACGGGTGTCCTTGTAGTCGATTTTCGGGGCGTTCTCGCCGTCGAACGGGTCGGTCTTGCGGCGGCGGAAGAATGGTTTAGCGGCCATTGGAATGTCCTTTCAGTAACAAGGCGGTCGAATCAACGACGCTCACGGCGGGGTTCACGCTCATCGCGCTTTTGCATCTGGACGGAGGGGCCGTCCTCGTGGGCGTCGACCTTGATGGTCAGAACGCGCATCACGTCGTCATGCAGGCGCATCAGGCGTTCCATTTCCTGCACAGCGGCCGAAGGCGCGTCGGTGCGCAGGAAGGAATAGTGACCCTTGCGGTTCTTGTTGATCTTGTAGGCCATTGTCTTGACACCCCAATATTCGGTGTCGACGACCTTGCCGCCGTTGTCGGCGAGGACAGTGCCAAAGTGCTCGTTCAGCGCTTCGGCTTGCGTGTTGGACAGGTCCTGACGCGCAATCATCACGTGCTCGTAGAGAGCCATGGGAACTCCAGTTCTATCGTTTCGGGCGCATTTCAAAGACCGGGCATGCGCATCCTTGCCCCCCGGCCACGAGGGATCACGCCAATCAGGTAACTCGGCAAGGATGCGCGCGTTTACGCCCCCGCGCGCGCGTTGTCTAGCCTTTAGCCGGGCCTTTGTGCCGCGCGGTGGGGCGCGGTTTGGCCCAATGATCACAGGGTTTTCCGGTTTTTGCCCCATTCTGACCACGATGCGGCGGGATAAGGGCCGTGGACAGTGCCGTCCTGCGATCAGGAGGGCCGGAGAGGGCGGGGCCGCATTGGCCTGCCTGATCAAGTAAAATCAAGGGCTTACGGCCCCTACTGGAACAAAGATGGAGGCCCCCCGTGGCGCACCAACGGTTTTTTAAGGACGAACACGGCGCGGCGACGGTCGATTGGGTCGTTGTGATGGCCGTTTTGACGGGTCTTGGCGTTGCAGTTTCCAACTCGACGGATGCTGCATTGACGACGGAATCCACCACGATCCAAGGCGAATTGCAGGACGGCATGTTCGAGACGGCCTGGGATCACCAGCTTTCCGTGCAGCCCGACACGACGGCGGGCGAAGAATGCACCGGTGGTACAACCTGTGATCCAGGGACCGGGATCTGGACGGGCACCGACACGGGCACAGGGACGGGGACTGGCACAGGAACAGGTACTGGAACGGGGACTGGAACGGGGACTGGAACGGGGACGGGCACCGGGACCGGCACGGATCCCGATCCTGATCCCGATCCGGACCCAACACCTGATCCTGATCCCGATCCAACGCCCGATCCTGATCCCGATCCCGATCCAGATCCGGGCACCGGCGGCACGACCTTCCCACCGGTCGCAAGCGCGCCTGCGGCGGGTTGCCCCTCATCGAATTACAATGGGACGCCGATCCAATCCGACGGCACCGACCTGAACTACGATCTGGATCTTGTGGCGAATTACACCGCCTACACCGACATCCGCACCTGTACGGGTTTGCCGAACGGCAACCGGGGGTATTTCGACGCGAACCCGACGTTCTCGCTTTACCTGTCGGATATGGAGAACTTCACCTGGCTGTTGATCGACGTTCAAACCGCCAGCTGTGACACGACCATGCTGGTGCGCGATGCGGCGGGCAATTACATCTTCGACGACGATGGCGGATATGGTTTGAAATCAAGGGTTTGGCTGGAAAGCTCGGCTGATCTGAATGGTCGGATCGATATCTGGTTCGGCGGCTACAGCGCGGGTCAGTGCAGCGCGGAGCTGGAGCTGAATACCTACCAATAGGCGGGACCGCGCCGCGCAAGCGCACGCCTTTGCCCCCCAACACAAGAGCCGGCCCGAACGCCTCGGGCCGGCTCTTGTCCTATTGGGTGGCCGGTTGCATTGCAGTGCGTTTCGCCTTGAGGTAGCTCAAGGAGGCCGCGCGCATACGACAATCAAGGAGCCCCAGAATGACCCGAGCCTTCCTTTTTCCCGGCCAAGGGGCCCAGACCATCGGCATGGGCCGCGCCCTCGCCGAGGCTTATCCCGCCTCCAAGGCCGTCTTCGCCGAGGTGGACGAGGCCTTGGGTGAAGCGCTGTCGGCGCTGATCTGGGAAGGGGAGATTGAAACCCTGACGCTCACGCGCAACGCGCAGCCCGCGCTGATGGCGACGTCTTTGGCGGCAATGGCGGCCCTGAAGGCGGAGGGTGTTGACATCTCTGCCGCGTCCTATGTGGCGGGGCATTCGTTGGGGGAATATTCTGCGCTCTGCGCGGCGGGGGCCTTGTCGCTGGCCGATACCGCGCGCCTGCTGCGCCTGCGCGGCGAGGCGATGCAGCAAGCGGTGCCTGCGGGCGAGGGGGCGATGGCCGCGATCCTGGGCTTGGATCTGGCGACGGTGGAAGAGGTCTCTGGCGAAGCGGCGCAGGGCGAGGTCTGTGAGGCCGCCAATGAAAACGATCCGGCACAGGTGGTGATTTCCGGCGCGAAAGCTGCCGTGGAACGGGCCTGTGACATCGCCAAGGCGCGGGGCGCCAAGCGGGCGCTGATGCTGCCGGTCTCGGCCCCGTTCCACTGCGCGTTGATGCAGCCCGCCGCCGATGCCATGGCCGAGGCGCTGGACAAAGTGGACCTGCAAGCGCCGGTAGTGCCGCTGGTGGGCAATGTGATCGCGCGGGCCGAAAGCTCGGCCGCGATGATCCGCGAAAACCTGGTGGCCCAGGTCACGGGCCGCGTGCGGTGGCGCGAAAGCGTGGCGTGGATGGCGGCGGAAGGCGTGACAGAGGTCTTCGAGATCGGCGCGGGCAAGGCGCTGTCGGGCATGGTCAAGCGGATCGACCGGGGCGTGGCAACCCACGCGGTGGGCACGCCCGAGGATGTGGTGAAAGCCGTTGAGGTCGTAAACGGTGCCTAGGGGCCTTATGATCGCCGCTGCCGTTGTGATTGCAATGGTTGTGGGCGGTGCGGCCCTGATCCGATTTGCTGGCGGCGGCGCGACGGAGTTTCGCCTGACGGGCGCCGAGATGCACATTCGCGGGCCGATCACGGGCGCCTCGGCGGAGCGGTTCGAGCGGCTGTTGGAAGAGGCGGAAGGCTTGGAAGTGGTCGTGCTGAGGGACATTCCCGGCGCCGATGACGCGGGCTGGCTGATCCAGATGGCGACGTTCATCCGCGCCGCAGGGTTGGCCACGCGGGCCGAGGGCGACTTGAACAACGACGCCATCCTGCTGTTTCTGGCGGGTGCGTCGCGCGATCATGTGGCGGGCGATCTGACGATCACCGGGGCGGAGGCGGCGCGCAGGCAAGGCTGGACGTTTGACGCCAGCCCCGCCGGTCGCACAGAACGCGCGAGCTTTGCGACGCGGATGCTGGGGAGCGAGGATTTCGCGGCCTTCGTGCAGGAGCGCCGGGCGCTGGGCGGGACGTATGTGTTGAATGCCGATGACATCGAGAGGTTCGGTCTGGAGACCGGGGAATGAAGTTTTTCGGAGTCTTGCTTGAGAATTATGGAATGGGAGAGGGTGGATATGTTTGATCTGACAGGGAAAAATGCGCTGGTCACGGGTGCCTCGGGCGGGATTGGCGCGGCGATTGCGCGGCAATTGCACGGGGCGGGGGCCACGGTGGGCCTTTCGGGGACACGGGTGGAGCCTTTGGAAGCGTTGGCCGCTGAACTGGGCGAGCGCGCCCATGTGCTGCCCTGTAACCTGAGCGACGCAGAGGCCGTCGACGCGCTGCCAAAGGCGGCCATTGCCGCGATGGGCAGCCTGGATGTTCTGGTGAACAATGCGGGCATCACCCGCGATAACCTGTTCATGCGCATGTCCGACGACGACTGGGCGAGCGTGTTGGAGGTCAATCTGACCTCGACGATGCGGCTCTGTCGCGGCGCGCTGCGCGGCATGATGAAGGCGCGGTGGGGGCGGATCATCAATGTCAGCTCGGTCGTGGGGGCCACGGGCAACCCGGGGCAGGCGAATTACGCAGCCTCCAAGGCGGGCATGGTGGGGATGTCAAAAAGCCTCGCCTACGAGGTGGCGAGCCGGGGGATTACCGTGAACTGCATCGCGCCAGGGTTCATCGAGACGGCGATGACCGACAAGCTGACGGACGACCAGAAAGACAAGATTCTTGTACAAATTCCGGCGGGGCGCATGGGCTCGGCCGATGAAATTGCGGCCTCGGCGCTGTTTCTTGCCAGCGCGGAAGCGGGTTACCTGACAGGCACGACAATGCATGTGAATGGCGGGATGGCGATGCTTTAGGCGGGCAAGCGCCGAGGTTGCCGTAACGGCACAAAGGCGCGCACGGGGCATTGCCATGGCCGCAACATATGCTATAGGCGGCGCAGATTTCACCGGGGGGGCTTGTTCGCCCGGTTGGCCTTTCCCACCTGTTAGGGGTGGTGCGGGCATCTTGAGAGGCCGCAACGGCAGTACTGAAACCGGGGGCGCAGTTGGACTGCGCACTGACCCCGACATACGATGAGGAACCAAAGATGAGCGACATCGCAGAGCGCGTGAAAAAGATCGTTGTTGAGCACTTGAGCGTTGAAGAGAGCAAAGTGGTTGAGGGCGCGTCGTTCATCGACGACCTTGGCGCCGACTCGCTCGACACCGTCGAGCTGGTCATGGCTTTCGAGGAAGAGTTCGGGATCGAGATCCCCGACGACGCCGCCGAGACGATCCAGACATTTGGCGACGCGACCAAGTTCATCGGCCAGGCGACCGAAGCCTGATAACGGTACGTCCCCCGCAGGTGCGGGTTTGATTTTGCGGCGTTCGGAGCGATCCGGGCGCCGCTTTCTGTTTGGCTGTCGGGCCGGGACGGGGGAGACGCTGGTCTGCGATCTTTTGCTTGGCAAAAGACGCAAACCTCGCCCCTCCCGCCGTCCCGCAGGGGCGCTGTCGCTGGGGATTGCACCTGGGGGGGCGTTTCCGGTAATTGAACATGAAAATACGGCGAGAGGGGTTTGGGCATGCGGCGAGTGGTTGTGACGGGTCTGGGGCTGGTGACGCCTTTGGCATCGGGCGTGGAGCACACGTGGAGCCGGCTTCTGGCGGGCCAATCGGGCGCGGGCCCGATCACGCGGTTCGATCCAACGGGCTTTGGCACCACCTATGCCTGCGAATTGCCGCGCGGCGACGGCACGGACGGGACCTTCAACCCTGACGCGTGGATGGAGCCCAAAGAGCAGCGCAAGGTCGACGATTTTATCCTTTACGGCATGGCTGCCGCCGCGCAGGCGGTGGAGGATGCGGGCTGGACGCCCACCGATACCGAGAGCCTGGAGCGTACCGGCTGCCTGCTGGGCGCGGGCATCGGCGGATTGTCGTCCATTGCCGATACCTCGATCATCTTGAACGAGCGCGGCCCGCGCCGGGTGTCGCCGTTCTTTGTGCCGGGGGCGCTGATCAACCTGATCTCGGGGCAAGTCTCCATTCGCTACGGGTTCAAGGGGCCGAACCATTCGGTGGTGACGGCCTGTTCGACCGGTGCCCATGCCATCGGCGATGCGGCGCGGTTGATTGCCTTTGACGACGCGGATGTGATGATTGCCGGCGGCGCGGAAAGCCCGATCTGCAAGATCGGCATCGCGGGTTTCAACGCCTGTAAGGCGCTGTCGACCAAGCGCGCGGAGGAGCCCGAGAAGGCCTCGCGCCCCTGGGATGCCGATAGCGACGGCTTCGTCATGGGCGAGGGTGCCGGTGTGGTCGTCCTGGAGGAATATGAGCACGCCAAGGCACGCGGCGCCAAGATCTACGCGGAGATCCTGGGCTACGGGTTGAGCGGCGATGCCCATCACATCACCGCCCCGCCGCCGGACCATGAGGGCGCGGAGCGCGCGATGCGGGCCGCACTGAAGCGGGCAGGGCTTGAGCCTTCCGCTGTGGATTACGTCAATGCCCACGGCACCTCGACCATGGCCGACACGATCGAACTTGGCGCGGTGGAGCGGCTGATGGGCGATCACGCCGCCAATCTGCGCATGTCTTCAACCAAGTCGATGACGGGGCACCTGTTGGGGGCTGCGGGGGCGATTGAAGCGATTTTCAGCATCCTCGCGATCCGCGACAATGTCGCACCGCCGACGCTTAACCTGGATACGCCCGCGGCGGAGACGCCGATCAACCTGTGTGCCAATGCCAAGCAGGAGGGGGAGATCAACATCGTGCAATCGAACTCTTTCGGGTTTGGCGGCACCAATGCGTGCCTGATCATGGGCCGGGTGTAACCTGACATGTGGAAACATATCGCCGCCAACGGCATCTCTTTCCTGATCGTGGCCCTGATCGCGGCGGCGGCTGCTTTGGGATGGGGCCAGCGGCAGTGGCAAGGGGATGGACCGCTGGCCCAGGCCACCTTCTTTGAGGTGGAGCAGGGCGATACGTTGAGCCGCGTGTCCGAGCGATTGGAAGAGGCGGGGGCGATCCGTTCGGCCGCCGTGTTCCGCGTCGGCGTGCGCGCTGCGGACCGGGCCGGTGATCTGCGGTTTGGCAATTATGAGATCCCGGCAGGCGCCAACATGGCGGAGGTGCTGGAGATCGTGACGGCGGGGGGCCCCTCCTCGTTCCGGTACCGCGCGACATATGTCTTGCGCAACTCGGGCACCGGGCAATTGCGCTTGAGCGAGCGGGATCCGAGCACCGGCGAGGTCGAAGAGATCGCGCGGTTTGCCTATGAAGAGGGCGTGCCGGTCGAGTATTCGAACCTGGTGGATGCGGGCACGCCGATGCTGTACCGCCTGGTGATCCCGGAAGGATTGACGAGTTGGCAGGTCGTACAAGGCTTGCTGGCGGCGGATTTCCTGGACGGAGAGGTTCCCGATATCCCGCAGGAAGGCATGCTTGCGCCCACGACCATTGACGTGAACCGGGGCGACAGCCGGTTGGAGCTGTTGGCCGATATGCAGGCGGCCCAGGAGCGGATCCTGGCAGAGGCCTGGGCGAACCGGGCCGAAGGGCTTCCGATCTCCACACCGGAGGAGGCGCTTATCCTGGCCTCGATCATCGAGAAGGAAACCTCGGTGCCCGAGGAACGGGGGCGGGTGGCGAGCGTGTTCACCAACCGTTTGAACCAGGGCATGCGCCTGCAAACGGACCCGACCGTGATCTATGGCGTCACCAACGGGCGCGGGATTCTGGGGCGCGGCTTGCGGCGGTCCGAGCTGGACGCAGAGACGCCGTGGAACACCTACCGGATCGACGGGCTGCCGCCGACGCCGATTGCCAACCCGGGCCAGGCCGCGATTGAGGCGGCGGTGAACCCGGACGATACGGATTTCATCTTCTTCGTCGCCGATGGCACGGGCGGGCATGAATTCAACGTGACGCTGGCCGATCACAACGCGGCCGTCGCCCGCTGGCGAGAGATTGAGGCGGAGCGCAACGGTAACTGACTCGCGATTTGAGGTGTTTGGGCCGGTTTCCTGGGCTCAGACGCGGTTTTTCCCCGATTTTGTTAACCTTTGACGGCAGAATGGCCCGGCGGTGCGGGTCTGCGTGCAGAAACTTCGCGCGGTGCGTTCGGTGGGCAGGGCAGTTCTTCAAGGATCCAAGCCCCTGATTTTCAAGGGTGCAAGGCTGCTTGGTTAATCAAGTGTTACCGTGCGGTGCGACCGTTAAGCCTTTGAAAACGCAAAACTTGTTGACCCACCGAACGGCCCGTGGCACCCCTTTAGGCACGCTGGAAGATGTGGGTTCAACGGCCAATCAGGGGTAATTCCCTGGGGGCCGTTTCTTTTTGTCCGGGTGAGACGGGGCCATCCTTTGTTTGGGGGCCACGGCGGACGAAAGAGCGTTTGACCGGACCTGCATTCTGCTCGTGACCGAGAGTTATCACGGACACGGGAAATACGAACATGACCAATACAGTTGAAATCGCCCCCCAAGACGACGTGCGCGACGAAAAGCTGGTGCTTCAGGCACAAGATGCATTCGACCGCGCCGTTGAGGCGTTGCAGGCCTCGTGCCGCTCGCTGGAGCAAGCGCCGGACGTCGGCGAGGGCGAAGTGACCAAAGCGGTGCGCCAGATGAATAGCGCATTCATACACACGATGGAAATGCGGGAGAAGGCACGTGAAGCAGGCTGCAAACGGTTCGGAACAGGTGGTTCAGGACAGCTCGACCTCGACGAAGCACGGGCTGAAATCGGGCTCCGCCTGGCTTGCCTCCGTGGGGCCGGACACGGAGGCGGCGTTCCTGAGCGGGCTGAATGAGAATGCCCTGGCCGCGCTGCCGTGGCTGTTCGAGTTCTGGGCCCTGCCGCACCAATTGCCCCCCGAGGGCGATTGGACCACCTGGGTGGTTCTGGGCGGACGCGGCGCGGGCAAGACCCGGGCCGGGGCCGAGTGGGTCCGCTCTATGGTCGAAGGCGCCACGCCGGAGGCGCCGGGCCGCGCGCGGCGGGTGGCCTTGGTGGGCGAGACCTACGACCAGGCGCTGGCCGTGATGGTGAAAGGGGAGAGCGGGCTGATTGCATGCTCTCCCCCCGACCGAGTGCCGCGCTGGGTGGCGGGCGAGCGCAAGCTGGTCTGGCCCAACGGAGCGGAGGCGCGGGTTTACTCGGCCCACGACCCCGAGGCGCTCCGGGGGCCGCAGTTTGATCTGGCCTGGGCTGATGAATTGGCGAAGTGGCCTAAGGCTCAGGAAACATGGGATATGTTGCAGTTTGGCCTGCGATTGGGGCGCCATCCCCAGCAGATCGTCACGACGACGCCGCGAAACGTTAACGTGCTTAAGGAATTGCTGGCGCGCGACGGGGTGGCCCATACCCATGCGCCCACGGAGGCCAACTCAGCCTACCTGGCGGATTCGTTTCTGACCGAGGTGCGGTCGCGCTACGGCGACACAAGGCTGGGACGGCAAGAGTTGGACGGCGTGCTGCTGGACGATGTGGAAAATGCGCTGTGGCAACGCGACGGCATTGATGAACAGCGCCTGGATGCGGCGCCCGAGATCACACGGGTCCTCGTGGCCGTCGACCCGCCGGTGACGGGCCACGCGGGCTCGGATGCGTGCGGGATCATCGTCTTGGGCGTGATCGAGGCCGGCGACCCGGCGCAGTGGCGCGCGGTAGTTCTGGAAGATTGCTCGGTTCAGGGCGTTACACCGAACCAATGGGCCCACGCGGCGGTGGCCGCCTACCACCGCCACGGCGCGAGCCGGATGGTGGCGGAGGTCAACCAAGGCGGGGTCATGGTGGCGGACACGATCCGCACGGTCGACCCGACGATCAACTTGCGCACCGTCCATGCCTCGACCGGCAAGGTGGCGCGGGCGGAACCGGTGGCGGCGCTTTACGAACAGGGCCGGGTGGCCCATTTGGGCACCCACGCGGAACTGGAAGACGAAATGTGCAAGATGGCGCTGACCGGGTACGAGGGCCAGGGCTCTCCGGACCGGGTGGACGCGCTTGTCTGGGCGCTGACAGAGGGCATGTTGGTGCCCGCCAAGAACCGGCTGAACCCCGGCATTCGCAACCTTTGATTTTGACTTGAACCGGCCGCGTGAAGTGGCTTTGGATCGGGCAGCGTCGCGCTGGCCCGTTCTTCATGTATGACTTGAGGAGAGGCTCATATGGTATTGGATTTCCTAAAGAAATCTACACGCGAGACGCCTGCAGTGTTGGCAGCACCCGAGGCCAAGGCCTCGGCCAGTGCGAAGCTGGCGGTCTGGGGATCGTCCGGCCGCGTGGTGTGGAGCCCCCGCGACGTGGGGTCATTGACGAAGAACGGCTTTCTGGGCAACCCGGTGGGCTTTCGCGCCGTCAAGGTCATCGCCGAGGCGGCGGCGGCCTTGCCGGTGATCTGCCGCGACGCGGAGCGCCGCTATGAGGCACACCCGATCCTTGCGCTTTTGACGCGCCCGAACGCGGGCCAGACCCGCGCGGATCTGCTGGAGGCCGCGTTCGCGCAGCTGATGCTGTCGGGCAATGCCTATGTGGAAGCGCTGATGACGGAAGAGGGCTATCCGACGGAGCTGCACGTTCTGCGCAGCGACCGGATGAGCCTGATCCCGGGCGCGGATGGTTGGCCGAAGGCCTATGACTATACGGTCGGGGCGCGGTCTCACCGCTATCCGGCGGAACTGATTTGCCATATCCGCAATTTCCACCCGCAGGACGATCACCATGGGCTCGCGCCGATCCAGGCGGCGGCGACGGCGATTGACGTGCACAATTCTGCGGCGCGGTGGTCGAAAGCGTTGCTCGACAACGCCGCGCGTCCGTCCGGTGCCATTGTTTACAATGGTTTGGAAGGCGCTGGCACGATGAGCCAGGATCAGTTCGACCGTTTGCAGATGGAGCTTGAAAGCCACCATCAGGGGGCGCGCAATGCCGGGCGTCCGATGCTTCTGGAGGGGGGATTGGACTGGAAGCCGATGGGCTTCAGCCCCTCGGACATGGAGTTCCAGAAGACCAAGGACGCCGCCGCGCGGGACATCGCGCTGGCCTTTGGCGTACCGCCGATGCTGCTGGGGATCCCGGGCGACGCGACCTATGCCAACTACGCCGAGGCCAACCGGGCATTCTATCGCCTGACGGTTCTGCCCTTGGCGCAGAAGGTCTGGGCGTCGATGTCGCACTGGATGTCGGGCCTGACGGGCGATGTGGTCGAAGTCACGCCAGACCTCGACGGCGTGCCAGCCCTGGCCTCTGAACGGGAGGCGCAATGGCGCCGCGTGAGCGAGGCCGCGTTTCTGACCGATGCCGAGAAACGTCGGTTGTTGGGGCTGCCGGAGCAGCCCGAGGCATGAGTGAACCACGCCCCGGCGGCGGCTCTCGGTACCTCTACGCGCCTTTCGATGCTGCTAACGCGCAGATCGAGGCCAATGAGCGGGTGCAGCAGGAAAGATGGGCCGCCCTGGCGTTCCGCCTCGAAGGGATCGAGGTGGCGCTGCAACGGCTGGAAAAGCGCCTTTGGCTCGCCGTGTTCGGCGTCGTCTCGGTGATCCTGGCGCAAGGGATCAACCAGCTACTTAACTTGAACGTCGGCGGATAGGAGATTGAAATGAATGCATTCTCGCCAAGTGGATTGGAAGTGAAGTTCCAGAAGTTCGATGGCGACCTGACCCTGGATGATGAGTTCGTCATCGAAGGGTATGCCTCGCTGTTTGGCGCCAAGGATCAGGGCGGCGACGTCGTGGAAAAGGGCGCTTACGCGAAGTCCTTGGGCGACGGTCGGAAGGTCAAAATGCTGTGGCAGCACGACCCGAACGAGCCCATCGGCATCTGGGATGAGATCCGCGAAGATGAACGCGGGTTGTTCGTTAAGGGGCGCCTGCTGGAAACCGTGGCCCGCGCCCGGGAGGCGGCGGCACTGACCAAGGCTGGCGCGATTGACGGGCTTTCCATCGGCTACCGCACGGTGAAATCCCACAAGAACGAAAGGGGCCTTCGGTGCCTTTCCGAAGTGGAGCTTTGGGAGGTGTCGCTTGTGACGTTTCCCATGCTTCCAGAGGCCCGTTTGGATGCCCATGAGGGCAAATCGACCGAGCTTCAAGACCTGGCGCAGGTGTTTGAAAACGCGCGCCTTACCCTGGCGGCCCGCAAGGCCCGCTGATCTCGGGCCCCCGTTTCGGGGGTCATACTCAACCACAAGGGACATCTCATGACCGAGACCCAGAACGGGGGCGCGGACCGCGCACCCATGGCTGAAGTCAAGACCGCGATCGGCGGGTTCTTGAATGAATTCAACCAATTCCAAGACGACATGAATGCAAAACTTCAAAAGCAGGAAGAGCGTATCGCAATGCTGAACACCAAGACAAACCACTCCGCACGTCCCGCCTTGTCGGCGGACATCGACACCACCGCGCCGCACAAGCTGGCGCTGAAGTCCTACCTTCGCTGCGGCGATGACGACGCGTTGCGCGGGTTGGAGTTGGAAGGCAAGGCGATGAACACCGCCGTCAATGCCGAGGGTGGCTACCTGGTCGATCCGCAGACCTCGGAGATGATCCAGTCGGTCCTGCGCTCGTCCTCCTCGCTGCGTTCCGTTGCCAATGTGGTGACCGTCGAGGCGACGTCGTTTGACGTGCTGATCGACAGCACGGACACCGGTGCCGGTTGGGCCGATGAGGTTTCGGCCACCGCTGAAACGGACACGCCCGCTATTGAGCGCATCTCCATCGCGCTGCATGAGCTTTCCGCCCTGCCCAAGGCGTCTCAGCGTCTGCTGGATGATGCCGCGTTCGACATCGAGGGCTGGCTGGCCGGTCGCATCGCCGACAAGTTCTCTCGCGCGGAAGCGGCGTCGTTCATCAATGGTGACGGCTCGGGCAAGCCCACGGGCCTGTTGACGCATCCGACGGCTGACAACGCCAGCTGGACCTGGGGCAACCTGGGCTATGTCGCCACGGGTACTGCCGGTGATTTCGATGCGGGCAACCCTGCCGACGCGATTGTCGACCTGGTTTACGCCCTGGGCGCCCGCTACCGCGCCAATGCCAACTTCGTGATGAACTCCAAGACCGCTGGCGCCGTGCGCAAGATGAAGGACGCCGATGGCCGCTTCCTGTGGTCCGACGGCCTGGCCGCCGGTGAGCCCGCGCGCCTGATGGGTTACCCCGTCCTGATCGCCGAGGATATGCCCGACATCGCAGCCGACGCGATGGCGATTGCCTTTGGTGACTTCGGTGCAGGCTACACGATTGCCGAGCGTCCGGATCTGCGTGTTCTGCGTGACCCCTTCTCGGCCAAGCCGCACGTTCTGTTCTATGCCACTAAGCGCGTGGGCGGCGACGTGACGGACTTTGCCGCGATCAAACTGATGAAGTTCGGCACCAGCTGATCTGACGTCATCTATCCTGTTCCGGCCGCGTGTTGCGGTTGGAATGGGTGGGGCGTGTGTGCGGGCCTTTGCGGGTCCAGCTGCGCGTCTCTCCGCATGAGCAGCGCGGAGGTCAGCGGCACGCCCCAGCTTCCCAATTTTCGTAATTCCCGGAGATTTCAACATGATGATGGTCGAATTGACCTCTGTCCCCAGCGCCTCCCTTCCGGTGAGCGCGCTGTCGGATCACCTGCGCCTGTCTTCCGGGTTCGCCGACGATGGCAGCCAGGACACGCAGTTGGAAGCCTGCCTGCGGTCCGCCATGGCCGCGATAGAGGCGCGGATCGGCAAAGTCCTGATGCAGCGCCAGTTCGCATTAACGATGGTGTCCTGGCACAATCCGGCAAGTCACGGCCTGCCGATAGCCCCGGTTGGGCAAATCGACAGCATCAAGCTGGTCTCGCGCCAGGGGGACGAAAGTGTTGTCGATGCGGAACGCTATTCTTTGCGCCCGGACGCGCACCGTCCCAGCATTGAAACACTCGCTGGATCGCTGCCCACGCCCGCCCAGGGCGGCACGATCGAGGTGATTGTCACGGCGGGATATGGCCCCGATTGGGCGAGCGTTCCAGCCGATCTGCAGCACGCTTTGTTGGCCTTGGCCGCTGATTTCTACGATCTCGAGGACAGCGCGCCGCGGCACATGCCGCCCCATGTCATGGCCCTGATTGAGCCCTATCGGCAGATCCGCTTGCGGGGGGGGGATGGCATGAAGCCCCCGCATTTCAACCGCAAGCTGGTGCTGGAAGGGCCTGAACGCACAAGCGACGGCGCGGGCGGATTTACCGAGGTTTGGCAAACCCTTGGCATCATCTGGGGCGAGGTTCTGCCGCGCGGTGCCGGGCGCGAAGTGGAGGCATCTGAGCTGAAGCTGAAGATCACCGTGCGCGCCGCGCCCCAGGGCGCGCCGTCGCGGCCCACGGCAGCGATGCGCTTTCGCGACGGGGCACGGGTCTACCGCATCGAGGCGGTGACCGAAGCCGATGCAACAGGTCGCTGCCTGGTGTGTTTCGTAAAAGAGGAGGTGGGCGCATGAGCTACGCCGCCACGGCCGCCCTGCAAGAGGCGGTTTTTGCCAAGCTGACGATGGATGCCACCGTCAACATGCTGACCGATGGCGCGATTTACGACGCGCTGCCGCCTGGCCCGGTGCCATCGATCTACGTGAGCCTCGGGCCCGAACGGGTCCGCGACGCCTCGGACGTTCTGGGCGATGGGGCTGTGCACGATTTCCCTGTCACCGTCGTCTCGGACGGGGCTGGATTTCACACGGCCAAGACCATTGCCGCCGCGATCTCTGACGCCCTTTCCGATGCCGATATGGCCCTTGCAAGGGGCGCGTTGACGGGCCTCAACTTCCTCCGCGCGCGTGCAAGGCGGGTGGGGGACGGACGCGAAATCGAAGTCTGGTTTCGCGCGTTTATCGATTCCAGCGACGCCTAGGCGTCGCCCCACAACACATTGACAATACTGGAGAACTGCCATGACAGCACAGAACGGTAAGGACCTTCTTGTGAAGGTGGACATGGACGGCAACGGCGTGTTTGAGACGATGGCGGGCCTGCGGGCCTCGCGTCTGTCGTTCAACAGCGAAAGCGTGGACGTCACAAGCCTGGAGAGCACCGGCGGCTGGCGCGAGTTGCTGCGCGGCGCGGGCGTGAAATCGGCCTCCATTTCCGGCTCGGGCATCTTCCGCGATGCCTCTACCGACGAGCGGGCGCGCGACATCTTCTTTGAGGGTGAGATGCCCGATTTTCAGGTCGTGATCCCGGATTTCGGCATCGTGGAAGGCGCGTTCCAGATCAGCTCGATCGAGTATGCGGGCACGCACGATGGCGAGGCGACCTACGAGATCTCCATGGCGTCCGCGGGCGCGTTAACCTTTACGGCGATCTGATCCATGGCGAACCCTTGGACCGGCGAAGTGGCGTTAACCCTGAACGGGGAGCGGCACACGGCGAAGCTGACGCTGGGGGCGTTGGCGGAGCTGGAAGAGTGGCTTGGCGCGGGATCCCTCACGCAGATGGTCGCCCGGTTCGAGGGGGATGGCCTGAAGTCCGCGGACGTGCTGGCGCTGGTGTGCGCGGGCCTTCGCGGCGGCGGATGGCGCGGCCAGATGGAAGATCTGATGGAGGCCGAGATCGAGGGTGGCATCCTGGAGGCCGCGCGGATAGCCGCGCGGCTTCTGGTCCTGGCCTTCCGGCCCGTGGCGTCATGAGCGACGACCCGATCGGCTTTGATTGGCCCGCGCTGATGCGTGTGGCTTATCAAGGGCTTGGCCTGACGCCAGAGGCATTCTGGGCGATGACCCCTTCGGAATTTCTGATCCTGCTTGGCCCCGAAAACGGGGCTGCGCCTTTGCGACGCGACGCGTTCGACGCGCTTCTCGCGCGCTTCCCAGACAAGAGAGACGAGGACGGACATGACAGAGATGGATGACACTCTCAGCCGCTTTGACGCCGAGATCGCCGAGTTGGAGACGAGCCTTGCGGGCGCGACCTCCATGGCGGCGGCGTTCCAGGGCGAGCTGCGCGAAATGCAGGGCGCGATGCTTTATACCGGGCGCGAGGTGAACTCGATGAGCCGCGCGCTTGGTGGTGGCTTGCGGCGGGCGTTTGACGGCGTTGTGTTTGACGGCATGCGCCTGTCGGACGCGCTGCAGAACGTGGCGACCAGCATGATCGATGCCGCCTACAACACCGCGATGCGGCCGGTTCAGAACGCCCTGGGCAACGCTGTGGGCAACGGCATTAACTCTTTGCTCAGTGGCATCCTGCCGTTCGAGAAGGGCGGCGCGATCAGCCAGGGCCGCGTGATGCCGTTTGCGCGCGGTGGCGTTGTGAGCAGCCCCACGACCTTTCCGATGCGCGGCGGTACGGGCCTGATGGGCGAGGCCGGGCCGGAAGCGATCATGCCGTTGCGGCGTGGTCCGGACGGGAAACTAGGCGTGGCTGCCGCGGGCGGCGGCGGTGGTCCGGTGCATGTGACGATGAACATCACCTCGCCCGATGTGGCCGGGTTCCAGCGGTCCTCCAGCCAGGTGGCCGCTCAGATGCAACGCGCGTTGGCGCGTGGTCAACGCAACCGCTAAGGGGAGATAAACCATGGGATTTCATGAAGTTCGCTTCCCCGCCAACCTCAGCTTCGGCTCTGTCGGTGGGCCCGAGCGGCGCACCGAAGTGGTGGCGCTGACCAACGGTTTTGAAGAGCGCAACACGCCCTGGGCGCATTCGCGCAGGCGGTATGATGCGGGCGTGTCGATGCGCTCGCTGGACGACATCGCGCTGATGATCGACTTTTTCGAAGCCCGTCGCGGGCAGCTCTATGGGTTTCGCTGGAAGGATTGGTCGGACTTCAAATCGTGCGCGCCGTCCGCCGAGCCGAGCTTTCGCGACCAGCGGATTGGCACCGGTGACGGCGTGACCAAGACGTTCCAGCTGACCAAAACCTACCAGTCCGGCATTAACTCTTATGCGCGGCCGTTAACCAAACCAGTGGCCGCGACCGTTTTGGCGGGCGTCTCGGTCGATGAGCAAACGGCGGGCGTGCATTTCGAGGTCAACACCACGACCGGCGAGATCACTTTTGTCGACGCCCCCCCCAAGGATGTGGAGGTCACGGCGGGCTACGAGTTCGACGTGCCGGTGCGCTTTGATACCGACATGATCCAGACCTCTGTCGCGTCGTTCCAGGCCGGTGAAGTGCCGAATGTGCCCGTGGTGGAGATCCGGATATGAGCGTTCAAGATCTTGATTTACATCTGAAAACCGGCGCGACCGGTGTCTCGCGTTGTTGGCGGGTGACGCGCGTGGATGGCACCCAGTTTGGCTTCACGGATCACGACGGTGATCTGGCGTTCGACGACACCACCTTTCGCGCGGGCACGGGGCTGAGTGCTGCGGCATTGAGCCAGACGACGGGCCTGTCGGTGGACAACACCGAGGCTGTCGGCGCGCTGTCGGACCTGGCGATCACCGAGGAAGATATCTTCGCGGGCCGTTTCGATGGCGCCGAGGTCGAGGCCTGGTTGGTGCAATGGGCCGAGCCGGAAAATCGGGTGCTCCAATTCCGGGGCTCTCTGGGGGAGATCACTCGCGCGAATGGGGCGTTTTCGGCTGAGCTACGGGGTTTGGCGGAGCGGATGAACGTGCCCTCGGGGCGCGTCTATCAGCGCACCTGTCAGGCGGTTCTGGGCGACGCGCAATGCGGCTTCGACCTGGAGACGGCGGGCTATGTGACCGAGGCTGAGGTGACCACGAGCGATGGGCGTGTGTTCACGTTCGAGGGCCTCACCGGATTCGAGCCGCGCTGGTTTGAGCGCGGGCGTATGCAGGTTCTGACGGGCGCGGCAGCCGGGCTTTCGGGCGCGGTGAAACTCGACCGGGTCGCAGATGACACGCGCATGGTCGAGCTATGGGACAGCCTGCGCGAAGATATCGGCCCCGGCGACACCGTGCGCCTGACTGCGGGGTGCGACAAACGGATGGAAACCTGTCGCCTGAAATTCGTTAACGTCGTTAACTTTCAGGGCTTCCCGGACATTCCGAACGAAGACTGGCAGGTTGCGCATCCCACGCGGGTGTCATCGCGCAGTGGCGGCTCGCGCAGATGAGCGCGGTGGTGACGGCGGCGCGAAACTGGCTCGGTACGCCCTACGTTCATCAGGCCGCCTGCAAGGGGGCGGGGTGTGATTGCTTGGGTCTTTTGCTGGGTCTTTGGCGTGAGTTTCACGGCAATTTGCCCGCGCCCGTGCCCGCCTACACCAACGATTGGTCCGAGACGTCAGGCGAGGAGCGGCTTTTGCAGGCCGCGCGCGCGCATATGGCCGAAAAGGGCCTTCGCGACGCCGAACCTGGCGACATTTTGATTTTCCGGATGCGCGCGGGCGCTGTGGCGAAACACGTCGGTCTGCAAACGCAGACAGGCGATAAGCCTCGGTTTCTGCACGCTTATTCTGGGCGTGGCGTCGCCGAAGGCGCTTTGACGACCCCCTGGGCAAGGCGCGTTGTTGCGCGTTTCACCTTTCCCGAAAGGAAAAACTGATATGGCAACCCTTCTCCTTTCAGCAGCCGGTGCCGCGGTGGGCGGCCTGATCCAGGCGCCGATCCTGGGCATGACCGGCGCCGTTCTGGGCCGTGCCGTTGGTGCGACCCTCGGGCGCGTGATTGACCAGCGCCTTATGGGCACCGGCTCGGACCCGATCGAGGTGGGCCAGACGGACCGTCTGCGCATTACGGGGGCGGGGGAAGGCGCGCCGATTGCGCAGCTTTTTGGTCGGATGCGGATGGGGGGCCATGTGATTTGGGCGACCCAGTTTCAGGAACGCGCCAGCACAACCGGGGGCGGAAAGGGCGCGCCGCCGCAACCTCAGACCACGACCTATTCTTATAGCATCAGCCTTGCCGTCGCGCTGTGCGAGGGCGAGATTTCGCGTGTCGGCCGGATCTGGGCCGATGGGGTTGAGATCGACCGCGAGTCTGTGACCTGGCGGCTTTACAAAGGCACGGCGGATCAGATGCCTGATCCTTTGCTGGAGGCCGTCGAAGGTGATGGCGCAGTGCCCGCCTATCGGGGCACGGCCTATATCGTGTTCGAGGATCTGGACCTGTCGCCCTACGGCAACCGGGTGCCGCAGTTTGCATTCGAGGTCGTGCGTCCGGCGCAGCCCGAGGTTGAGCATGTTCCGAGTGCCGCGTCCGCGGTGCGGGCTGTCGCACTGATGCCGGGGACGGGGGAATATGCGCTGGCGACGACGCCTGTGAGCCGTCGGATTGGTCTGGCGGGAGGTGCCTCCAACAACGTGAGCGCGGAAGGGGGGTTGAGCGATTTCTCTCAATCTCTTGGGCACTTACGGGACACGCTGCCCAACCTCGAGTCGATCTCGCTGATCTATTCGTGGTTTGGGGACGACCTGCGGGTGGGCCAATGTTCGGTCCGTCCAAAGGTGGAGCAGACTGAACACGATGGCATGGAGATGCCGTGGGAGGCCGCCGGGATTACCCGATCGATGGCCGACGAAATCGCCCAGATCGATGGGCGTTCTGTCTATGGTGGAACGCCTGCCGATGGCTCTGTGCTGGAGGCGATTGAGGCGATCCACGCAGGCGGACAAGAGGTCACGTTCTACCCGTTTTTGCTGATGGAGATGCTGGAGGGCAACGGCCTGCCCGACCCTTACGGCGGCGACGAGCAGGCCGTTTTGCCGTGGCGCGGGCGGATGACGGGCGATTTGGCGCCAGGCTTGGAGGGCTCGCCCGACGGGACGGCGGCCAACCGGGCGGCGGTTGAGGCGTTCTTCGGAACGGCTGAGGCGTCGGACTTCACGACGGGGCCTGGCGGTATCCAGTACGCCGGACCGGTGGAATGGAGCTACAGCCGCTTCATTTTGCACTGCGCGGCCTTATGCGCCCAGGCGGGCGGAGTGGAGGCGTTCTGCATCGGGTCCGAGATGCGCGGGCTTACGCAAATGCGCGACGATCAAGGCTTCCCGGCGGTGGAGGCCTACATCGCCCTGGCTGCCGAAGTGCGCGCCCTGCTGCCCAACGCCAAGATCACCTATGCCGCTGATTGGTCTGAATATTTTGGCTACCATCCCCAGGACGGATCCGGCGACGTTTTCTTCCATCTCGATGCGCTTTGGGCAGATGACAACATCGATGTCATCGCCATCGACAACTACATGCCGGTAAGTGACTGGCGCGATGGGACGGAGCATGCCGATTACGCCAAGGGCCCGATCCACAATCTTGATCATCTGAAATCCGGGATCGAGGGCGGTGAAGGTTATGACTGGTATTATACCGGCCCCGAGGCGCGTGCTGCACAGCGTCGCGAGCCGATCACAGATGGGCAAGGGGCGCCCTGGGTGTTCCGCTACAAGGACCTGCGCAATTGGTGGCAAAGCGAGCACCACGAGCGCCGGGGCGGTCAGCGCCTGAGTGATTTGACGGTTGAGGGGCCCGCTTTTGATGGCGAGGTCTTCACCTCGGACTACTGGGTTCAGAACTTCAACTACTCAAAGACTACACTCCTGACTGCGCCCTCGGTCGACGCCTTTCCCGACGTGGAGATCGTGCCCGTTTCGGGCGAGGGCAATGTGGTTCAGGCAACCGGGGCGTACCGGATCATGTCTGAGCGGGGCGCGCGCGATATTGTGCCGGGCCAGAGGATCAAGATGACCTTGCGCACGCGCCTGGTTTCTGACCCCACGGATGGTAACCCGCATTGGCACTATATCTGGCTGACGTACTTCAACGCCGACGGATCCTATGGCGGGCTGCGGAACCAGAAGCTCTGGACGGGTCTGGAGGTTGCGGACGGATGGGTGGAGCGGAGCATCGAGTTCTCTCCGGATGAGTATTTGGGGACCGGGCAAATTGCGGCTGACGCCGTGTCCTGGCGCCTGATGATTGGCCTCAACGGCTTCACGATTTACTCGCCGGCAGGCGCGGTTCAGCAGATTTCGGAAGTTCGCGTCGAAGTGCTGGATGCCGTCAGCCCTTGGGTTCCGAAATCCAAGCCGATCTGGTTCACGGAGTTCGGGTGCGCGGCCATCGACAAGGGCAGCAATCAGCCGAACAAGTTCCTTGACCCAAAATCCTCTGAAAGCTCGATCCCGCATTATTCGAATGGACGGCGCGACGATCTTATTCAGGCGCAATATCTGCGCGCGGTCATGGATTACTGGTCGGAGGAGGGACGAAATCCGCAATCCGATCAATATGATGGGCCAATGCTGGATCTGGGGCGGGCCCATGCCTGGGCCTGGGACGCGCGGCCTTGGCCAGCCTTCCCCAACGACCGTGAACGTTGGACCGATGGCATCAATTGGGGGCGCGGCCATTGGCTGACCGGGCGTCTTGATGCGCAACCATTGGACCTGGTCGTCGCTGAAATCTGCGAAGAGGCGGGCATCACGGATTACGATGTCTCCCGGCTTTATGGGTTGGTGCGCGGCCATGTCTCGGCCCAGACCCAAAGCGCGCGGGCCCGGTTGCAGCCGCTGATGTTGGCTTATGGCTTCCATGCCGTAGAGCGGGATGGGAAGCTTGTCTTCCTGCCCGTGCCTGAGCAGCCCGAACACGTGATTTCCGTTCCGATGACGGCGCGGGATGGCGATGGTGAGGGCGGATTCACCCATACGCGCGCGCCGGAGGCCGAGACGGTGGGTCGCTTGCGCATCGGTTATACCGAGGCGGAGGGCGGCTATGACGACAAGGTTGCCGAGGCGATTTTCCCCGGTGACGGGGCCGATCAGGTCAATGACGTGGACCTGCCGATGGCGTTGACCGCCTCGGAAGGGCAGGGCATGGCCGAGCGTTGGTTGGCAGAGGGCCGTGTGGCGCAAGACACGCTGCGCTTTGCGCTGCCACCGTCCGAGCGCGCCATCGGGGCGGGCGCGTTGGTTGCGACGGAAGACGGCCACACCTGGCGTGTGGATCGTGTAGAAGATCGCGGCTTCCGCCAGATGGAGGCGGTTCGGGTAGAACCCTCTACCTCTGTCCCGTCCGATGAGGTAGAAGAAGTCGCGAGTTTCGAGGCATTCGTGCCGCCCTTGCCAGTCACGCCGATTTTCCTCGATTTGCCGCTTCTGACCGGTGACGAAGTGGAGCACGCGCCGCATCTGGCCGTCGCGGCTGAGCCCTGGCCAGGCTCTGCGGCGGTCTATTCCGCGCCGGGTCCGGACGGGTTTGCGCTGAATACGTTGGTGGAGCGTCCCGCGATTGTGGGGACGTTGATGCAGCCTCTGGTGGCGCAGAACCCCGGTATTTGGGACCGCTCGGGTGCTGTGCAGATCCGGTTGGAGACGGGCAGCCTGTCCTCTTCCGAGTTGCAAGCCGTCCTGGCAGGCGCGAACGCGGCGGCCATCGGTTCCGGAGAGGATGATACCTGGGAGGTGATGCAATTCGCCGACGCTACGCTTGTCGCCCCGGACGTTTGGGAGATCGGCCTGCGCCTGCGCGGCCAGCAGGGCACCGACGCGGTGATGCCAGAGGTCTGGCCCGCCGGTAGCATCTTCGTGCTTCTCGATAGTGCGGTGGGGCAGGTCGATCTGGCCAGCACCGCCCGCGGGTTGGAGCGTTACTGGCGCGTCGGCCCGTCGCGCAGATCCGTTGATGATGCCAGCTACACGGAAAAGGTCCTGGCATTTCAGGGTATTGGCCTGCGGCCCTACAGCCCCGTTCACCTGCGGGCGCCGCGAGAGGGCGCGGGGCGCGATGTCAGCTGGATCCGCCGCTCGCGGATTGATGCGGACACCTGGGATGGCACGGATGTGCCGTTGGGCGAGGCGTCCGAGCAGTACATTCTGCGGATCACGGATGCCACGGCCATCCGCCGGGAAGTGGTGCTGAGCGCGCCGAGTTTCACCTACACCGACGCGATGCGCGCCAGCGATGGCACGCTTAGTGACTATTCCATCGAGGTTGCTCAAGTCTCCGAACGGTTCGGAGCGGGGCCCATAGCAAGGATTCAGATCAATGACTGACACCCCCGAACTGGCTCTGCCGCTGTTGGCCCCCGCCCAGGCGCAAAAGCATGTTACCGTCAACGAGGCGTTGGTGCGTCTGGATGGCCTTGCGCAGTTGCGCCTTCAGTCCGTGACCGAGACGACACCTCCCGCCGCTTTGGACGGGTTCGCCTACGGCGTGCCCTCGGGCGCGGTGAATGCCTGGGCGGGGCAGGAGGGGTCTGTCGCCATCGCCTCGGGCGGCGGTTGGGTCTTTGTGCCGGCGCAGCGCGGTTGGCGCGCGGTGGTGCTGGACGCCGGGTCTTTGGCGATTTTCAACGGGTCGGCCTGGCGCATTGGGGCGCAGACGCTGACGCAGGGCGGGGCCTCTGTCGGGCTGACGTCGGCGGAGTTCGACGTGACCCTGGCCGCCGGGTCCAGCGTAACGACGCCTGTGCTTTTTCCAGCACGGGCAATCGCTTACGGGATTACGGGGCGCGTCGTCTCAGCCATTACCGGGACCGCCACGACCTGGGACATCGGCGTGGCTGGTGATTTGCAGCGCTATGGCGCGGGCCTGGGCACGAGCTTGAATTCCTGGGTCAGCGGGCCGGGCGCGCCGCAGGTCTATTGGTCCCCGACAGCGCTGGAAATCACCGCGCAGGGCGGCGATTTTGCGGGCGGTACGATCCGCCTGATCGCGCATTACGCGACACTTTCCTTGCCCGACCCAGTGTAAGCTGAGCTAACAGTCTACACATTTCGTTGCATGGACCTTTGCGGTGGCCTCGCTTATTCTGGCGAGAGTACCACCGCAAAGGAGGCGGCCTATGGCGCGCACTCAATCCCCAGATCGGGCCCATGTGACTGAAATCGATCCGGTCTGGCGCCGGATCACCGACGAGGCCGAGGCCGCCGTTGTCGCCGAGCCGTTGCTTGGCGGGTTGGTCCATGCCTGCGTCCTTCATCACCCCTCCCTTGAGAATGCGTTGGCCTACCGGGTTGCGCAAAAACTGTCCTCGTCCGAGATGTCCGAGCAGTTGCTGCGCGAGATTGCGGATGAGGCTTTTGCCTCGGACCCTGGCCTTGGGGCGCAGGCGCGTGCGGATATCGTGGCGGTCTTCGACCGCGATCCCGCCTGCCACCGTTTCCTGCAACCTTTGTTGTTTTTCAAAGGCTTCCAGGCAATCACGGCCTACCGCGTCGGCCACTACCTCTGGCGGCAGGGGCGCAAAGACCTTTCGTACTTCATCCAGATGCGCGTCAGCGAAGTCTTCGGCGTCGACATCCATCCCGCGGCCCGTGTGGGCCAGGGGATCATGATCGACCACGCCCATTCCATCGTCATCGGTGAGACGGCGGTGGTGGGAGACAATGTCTCCATGCTGCACTCCGTCACGCTTGGCGGTACCGGCAAGGAAGAGGAAGACCGTCACCCCAAGATCGGCAATGGCGTGTTGATCGGTGCGGGCGCGAAGGTTCTGGGCAACATCGAGGTTGGCCATTGCTCTCGCATCGCCGCGGGCTCTGTGGTGCTGGAGGCCGTGCCGCCGATGAAGACCGTGGCCGGCATCCCCGCGAAGATCGTGGGCGAAGCGGGCTGCGCGCAGCCGTCCTTGACGATGGACCACCTGTTCGGCGGGCCGTTCCAGGGCTAGGCCGCTACTGCATGTAGGTGTAGAACAGCCAGCTGTGGAAAAGGTCCATTGATAACAGGACGTTACTTGCGTTCGCGTCGTCGGGTATGGCGCGGGCGCACATCACGGCATCCCACGCTCTTCCCTCGTGCATCGCGACAAGGCACTCCTCGCCCCAGGTCGCCCTGTTTTCCGGCAGGCCCAATCTTGTGATCGGCACGGTGAATGTGCCGCCCCCGCTGGCAGGACCAAGCTCGAAGTCGGGGCTTTCGACCCGGGGGCCAAAGGTGTTGAAGGTGAACGTGCCCGTTGCGGAAAGCTGGCCCGCGTCCTCGAACCGCAGCGTCATGCTTTCGTTCAGATGATGGCCGAACACACCCACGGTTGATGGGCTGGGGCCGGTCGAGAAATGGCTGATGAATGGATGCTGCTCCCCTGCGGAGAACTGGTCCGACGTGGTCGCGATGGAACTGGGCTCTCCATCGATCACGATGAGCTGGTCGAACGCGATCTCGCGACCGCTGGCCAGATCCGCCGGGTCGAAACTGCCCGGCGGCATGTGGAGGTTGATGTTCGCCCAGTTGCCGGTCGGAACGCCCCAGTAGGGGTTGGTGGGGTTGTGGGCGAGCTGCACGGTCAGCGCGGGCCCTTGAACATGGCCATAATCCAGCAAGATCAAGCGCATACAGGCCGGGCCCCGGATGGCTTTACCCCCGAACGTGGCCTGGATGAAGGCCTCTCCGTACTCCGGCAGCAGGTCTGGCTGGGACGCGCCGTTGTCCCAGGTGCCCCAGGCGTTGGCGATGTTGTTCAAGGCCAGCGTCTGGGTGTTGCAGGCGCTTTGGGGGGATTGCTCAAAGCGGACGGCGAAATCGCGCAGAATAAGATCTTCCGGCTCTGCAAGGCGCTGAACGGGGCTGAAAAACGCCACCGTGCGCAGCGTATGGGTTTGCCCGGCAGCCAGCGTCAGCGTTTCCCCGGCGCTGAGCACGGTGTCCCCGGTAAAGATCTGCAGATGCGGCGACGGCGCCGACCCGTTGAACTCCGCATCAAGCGAGACGACCACCTCGCCGTTGGATGCGTCCACCTGGTAGTCGTAGCACGAGACGCGCAGGCCACGCAGCGCCTCGCGCTGGCTTTCGACGACGGGCCGTTCATGGAGGTGAACGCGCGTGCCGTTGGCAGGGAAAGTGACCTCGTAAGGGCCGCATCCGAGCAGCTGATCTTCGTGCGTGCCATCGTAGAACGAGCCGTTGCGGATGATCTCCTGCAAGAAATCCTGATAGGCCTCCGGCAAGGATTGCGCGCGCGTATCCCGCAGCCACTCATCCACGACGTAACCCCCGCCTTCATCGTCGCCTTCGAGGGCGCGGTACATGCCATCGACCTGGCGCATATCGCTGATCTGGCGCGCGAACAGGTGCGACCAGAACGACGACGTATCGTATTCGGCCCGCCAATCGGTGGCGAACAACCCCCCTTCAAATCCTGTGTAGCGCCGCGATTGCGGCCCGAGAAAATGGGTGTAACGCGGCTCAGCGATCAGCGGCGCGAGCGTCGCCGTGCCGGAAGGAACGACCTGGTCGTATTCATCGAAGATACGAAACGCGGTCATGGCCATCGCATCAGCCATTCCTTCGGTCACCCAATTCTCATACCACAGGCTCTCGATGTCGGTTTCGTAGTAATAGGCGAGCTGAATGGCATGGAACAATTCATGGGCGACGGTGAAGAAACGCTGGATGTTCGGGCCCGTTTCGCCTGTCACATCTCCGGTCCGTGCCGGGCGGAACCGGACACTCAGCCTGCCGGGCCGGCTTTCCAGTTCCGGCGCGGACAGCCAGCTT
The DNA here is from genome assembly GCF_059726805.1 of Gymnodinialimonas sp. Taxonomy (NCBI): domain Bacteria; kingdom Pseudomonadati; phylum Pseudomonadota; class Alphaproteobacteria; order Rhodobacterales; family Paracoccaceae; genus Gymnodinialimonas; species Gymnodinialimonas sp. Next base: position 3,130,784 of record NZ_AP041059.1, on the reverse strand, counting down.
CCACCGGCACTGCCCGATGAAAACACACCGTTTGGGTCGTCCTCGGGGTCCTCCGAGTAGAAAATCTCGGGCACCACATTCATCACATAGCCCTCGCCGGACCCGAAACGCAGGGGCACTGCGGCGGGGGTCTGTTCGATTGGCAGGGCAGGCGCGGTCAGGCCCCAATCCTGGAACAGCTCGGACGCGAAGCGCGCGTAGCGCAGGGCTTCATCCACATCGCTTTGACGCACGGAAATGGTGACGAGCCGTCCGCCCGCCCGACGAAAAGCGTAGTTATCAAACCGGCAATAAATGCCGGGTTCCGGGGCGTAGGTGACCGTGGCGCCGGGGCCGTGTCGCTCATCCAACGAGCACAGGGCAACCCATTCCGTCGTCGGCCAAGGGGCCGACTGGGCGGAGGCGGGAGCAACGGAAATGATTGAAAATAGGACGGCGGCAGCAATAGATTTATAAAACATACCCGCAGGTTAGTGGGGCGTGACCTTGCCTGTCACGCCCAAATTTCAGGCAGGCATCATCCGGCCCGCGCGGCGCGCTTGCGCTCGTGCGGGTCAAGGTGGCGCTTGCGCAGGCGGATGGCGTTGGGCGTCACTTCGACCAATTCGTCATCGTCGATATAGGCAATCGCCTGCTCCAGCGTCATCGTGACGGGCGTCGTCAGTTTCACCGCCTCGTCCGTGCCCGAGGCGCGCACGTTGGTCAGCTTCTTGCCCTTCAAGGGGTTCACTTCCAGATCGTTGTCGCGCGAATGCTCGCCGATGATCATGCCGGTATAGACGGGCGCTTGCGCGCCGATGAACATCTTGCCGCGATCCTCCAGATTCCATAGCGCGAACGCCACCGAGGTGCCGTTTTCCATCGAGATCAGAACACCCTGGCGGCGGCCCGGAATCGAGCCTTTGAACGGCGCCCATTCGTGGAACACGCGGTTCAACACGCCGGTGCCGCGCGTGTCGGTCAGGAACTCGCCGTGATAGCCGATGAGGCCCCGGGACGGGACATGGGCGATGATCCGGGTCTTGCCCGCGCCCGCCGGCTTCATCTCGGCCAACTCGCCCTTGCGCGCGCCGGTCAGCTTTTCGATCACCGCGCCGGAGTATTCGTCGTCCACGTCGATGGTGACTTCTTCGACGGGCTCGTGGCGGACGTCATCGATCTCGCGGAACAGGACCTGCGGGCGCGAGATGGACAGCTCAAACCCCTCCCGGCGCATGTTTTCGATCAGAACCCCCATCTGCAATTCACCACGACCGGCGACTTCAAAGGCCTCTCCGCCTGGGGTGTCGCTGATCTTGATGGCGACGTTGCTTTCCGCCTCTTTCATCAGGCGCTCGCGAATGACGCGGGATTGCACCTTTTTGCCGTCACGCCCTGCAAGGGGCGAGTCGTTGATGCCGAATGTCACGGTAATGGTAGGCGGATCAATGGGTTGCGCGTGCAGCGGCTCGTCCACGGCCAGCGCGCAGATGGTGTCGGCAACGGTGGATTTCGTCATCCCCGCGAGGGAGACGATGTCGCCTGCCAGCGCCTCGTCGATGTCTTGCTGTGCCAGACCGCGGAAGGCCTGGATGCGGGTGACGCGGAACTGTTCGATCTTCTCGCCCAGGCGGCTGAGCGTCTGGACCGTCTGGCCGACCTTCAGGCGACCCGATTCCACACGGCCCGTCAGCAGGCGCCCGACAAAGGCGTCGGCGCCAAGGGTCGTGGCGAGCATGCGGAAATCATCATCCTGGTTGTTGATCTGCTTGGGCGTCGGCACATGGTTCACGATCAGATTGAACAGCGCGTCAAGATGCTTGCGCGGCCCGTCCAACTCATGATCAGCCCAACCGGAACGGCCCGAGGCATACATATGCGGGAAATCCAACTGGTCCTCATTGGCGTCGAGGCTGGAGAAGAGGTCAAAGACCTCGTCCAACGCGCGATCCGGCTCGGCGTCGGGCTTGTCGACCTTGTTGAGCACCACGATCGGGCGCAGGCCCAGGGCCAGCGCCTTGGAGGTCACGAATTTCGTCTGGGGCATTGGCCCTTCGGCAGCATCGACCAGCAAGACGACCCCATCGACCATCGACAGGATCCGCTCCACCTCGCCGCCGAAATCGGCGTGGCCCGGCGTGTCGACGATGTTGATCCGCGTGCCCTTCCATTCCAGCGACGTGGGCTTGGCGAAAATGGTGATGCCGCGCTCGCGCTCCAGATCGTTGCTGTCCATGGCGCGTTCGGCCACGGCCTGGTTCTCGCGGAAGGCGCCGGATTGCTTGAGAAGCTCATCCACGAGGGTCGTTTTGCCGTGGTCAACGTGCGCGATGATCGCGATATTGCGGAGGTCCATTGTGATGGCCTTTGTCGGGTATGGGAGTTATTGACGCGCGCTTAGGGGGTTTTGCGCGGAATGGCTAGAGCCATATCGCGCAAGGGTGCCATGATCGCCGCGAGAAGCGTCATGCAAGTTAACGGCGTTAAGCTTTTGATCTGACGGCTTACGACTTTTCGCGCAGGCGGATCACGACGTCGACCTTCGCGATCTCATACCCTTCGGGCACGTCGGGCAGCGATTTGATCTGCAACTCTGCCGAAGGCGCGTCCGTCAGTGTGCCACAGCCTTCCAGATAGAAGTGCGGGTGGTCATCGACGCGGGTGTCAAAATAGCTGCGGTTGCCGTCAACGGTGACTTCCTGCATCAGCCCCGCGTCGCAAAACGCGCGCAACGTGTTGTAGACCGTCGCCAGCGAGACCTTGTCGCCGGTGTGCAGCACCGCCTCATGCAGGCTTTCCGCCGTGACGTGACGGTTCTGACCATCGCCCACAAGCAAGGACGCCAGCGCAAGGCGTTGGCGGGTGGGGCGCAGCTCGGCCTGACCGAGCCAGGTTTGCGAGCGTTCGAGGGCTTCGGGGGTCATGGTCCCGGGGCTTTCTATAAGGTCGATGTCCCATATATGGCGTTTTGCGAGCGCTTTGCAAATGGCGAACTATGTCGCGCCGCACTTGGTGCATTTTGTTGCATATGCCCGCGCCCTTGCGCCGGAAAAGGCGCGGGTGATAGACGGGACGCCAGCCGCATGCGGCACCAAACAAGACGAGCAGGGGGCCTTCATGTCCAACTATCCAACGAGCTTTGACCGCGATGACCTGCTGCGCTGCGCGCGCGGAGAGCTTTTTGGCGAGGGAAATGCGCAGCTGCCCGAGCCGCCGATGCTGATGATGGACCGGATCACTGACATCTCGGGCGATGGCGGCGCGCACGGCAAGGGACATGTCGTGGCCGAGTTCGACATCACGCCCGAGGCCTGGTTCTTCGAGTGTCACTTTCCCGGCAATCCGATCATGCCGGGCTGTCTGGGCCTCGACGGCCTATGGCAGCTGACCGGCTTCAACCTCGGCTGGCGCGGCTGGCAGGGGCGCGGCTATGCGCTGGGTGTGGGTGAGGTGAAGCTGACCGGCATGGTGCGGCCGGACCGTAAGATGCTGACGTATTATGTGGATTTCACCAAGGCGATCCAGACGCGGCGGTTGACAATGGGCGTCGCCGATGGCCGGGTCGAGGCCGATGGCGAGGTGATCTATATGGTCAAGGATATGAAGGTCGCCTTGAGCGAAAGCTGATGACCTTCCTGCGCGGACATTGGCAGTTAATCGCGTTAACGATTGCGGTGTTTGCCCTATGGTCGACACCCGTCGTGTTGCCGTTGAAACTGCTGGTCGTCTTCTTTCATGAGCTGTCCCACGCCGTGGTCGCATTCCTGACCGGCGGCTCGGTCGAAAGCCTTTCGGTCAATTTCCAGCAGGGCGGCGAGGTCTGGACGCGGGGCGGATCGCGGTTCCTGACCCTGACGGCGGGGTATCTGGGATCGCTCGCCATCGGGGCGGGGCTGTTGCTCGCGGCGCTTCGTTCGCGGCACGACAAGGCCCTTTTGGGCGGGATCGGCGTGGTGATGCTGGTGGTGCTTGTGCTTTACGTGCGCGACATCCCGGCGCTGATCATTTGCGGCCTGACAGGCGCCGCGCTGATCGCGGCGGCGCGCTTTTTCAGCGAACAGATCTGCGACCTGATCCTGCGCGTGATTGGCCTCAGCTCGCTGATCTACGTGCCCTACGACATCTTCGACGACACGCTGCGGCGTTCCGAGTTGAACTCGGACGCGCGGATGCTGGCCGAGGAAATCGGCGGCACGACGATGATGTGGGGCGGCCTGTGGCTGATCATCAGCCTTGCGGTGATTTACTGGTGCCTGCGAAAGGGCCTGGGGGCTGACAGCAACCTGCACTTCACCCGCTAAATGGTTGCACCGGGCGGGGGCGACCGCCTAGATACCCCCCAAGACGCTGCAACAGGGGCGCGCCACGGATCGCGCCGGACGGGAGGTTTGCACATGAGACGAGTCGTCGTGACGGGGTTGGGCATCGTGTCGCCCATCGGGAACAACGCCGCCGAGGTGACGGAGAGTCTCAAGGCGGGTCGCTCGGGCATTGAGGCCTCGCCGGAAATGGCGGAGCACGGGTTTCGCAGCCAGATTGCCGGCACGCTGAAGATCGACGTGGCCGAGCATGTCGACAAGCGCGCGCTGCGGTTCATGGGGCCGGGTGCGGCCTATGCCTATATCGCCATGGGTCAGGCCATTGCCGATGCGGGCCTTTCCGAGGATGAAGTGGTGAATGAGCGCACAGGGCTGATCGCAGGCTCGGGCGGGCCGTCGACCTCGGCCATGTTCACCGCGCACCAGACGGTGATCGAAAAGGGCGCACCGAAGCGGATCGGGCCCTTCGCGGTGCCTAAATGCATGTCGTCCACGATCAGCGCGAACCTGTCCACGGCCTATAAGATTAAGGGCATTAATTATTCGATCACCTCGGCCTGTTCGACGTCGCTGCACTGCATCGGCTCGGCTGCCGAACAGATCATGATGGGCAAACAGGACGTAATGTTTGCCGGCGGCGCGGAGGAATTGGATTGGACGCTCTCGTGCCTTTTCGACGCCATGGGCGCGATGTCGTCGAAGTATAACGACACGCCCGAACGCGCGAGCCGCGCGTTTGATGCGGACCGTGATGGGTTCGTGATCGGCGGCGGCGGCGCCATTTTGGTGCTGGAAGAGATGGAGCGCGCGGTGGCGCGCGGCGCGAAGATCTACGCGGAAGTGACGGGCTTTGCCGCTACCTCCGATGGCCACGACATGGTGGCCCCATCGGGCGAAGGCGGTGAACGCGCGATGCGCCTGGCGATGCAGACCCTGCCCGAGGGCCGCAAGGTGGGCTACATCAACGCCCACGGCACCTCCACCCCCGTGGGCGATGTGGGCGAGGTCGAGGCAGTGCGCCGGGTCTTCGCGCCCAATGCCTTGTACGAGGGCAGCACGCCGGTGATTTCCTCAACGAAATCAATGACCGGCCACGCTCAAGGCGGGGCGGGTGCGTTGGAGGCAACGTTCTGCCTTCTGATGCTTGACGGCGATTTCATCACGCCCTCGATCAACGTCGAAACGCTCGACCCGGCGCTTGACCCGGCAGAGATCGCGACCAGCTTCAAGGCGGACGCGGGCCTCGACACCGTGATGACGAATTCCTTTGGTTTTGGCGGCACGAACGGCTCCATGCTGCTCAGCCGGTTTGAGAAGTGAGAGTCTGAAAATGGCTGATTTGATGAAGGGTAAGCGGGGCCTGATCATGGGTGTCGCCAATGAGCGGTCCATCGCATGGGGCATCGCCAAAGCGCTGCACGCCGAAGGGGCGGAGCTGGCGTTTTCCTATCAGGGCGAGGCGTTCGGCAAGCGGTTGGAGCCGCTGGCGGGTTCGGTCGGCAGCACCGTCATGGTGGATGTGGACGTCAACAACGACGAGTCCATGGACGCCTGTTTCGCGACCTTGAAGGAGGAGTGGGGCAGCCTTGATTTCGTGGTCCACGCCATCGCCTATTCCGACAAGAACGAGTTGACTGGGCGTTTCATCAACACGACGCGGGCGAACTTCAAGAACTCGCTGACGATCAGCTGCTACTCGTTCATTGACGTCGCCAAACGGGCGTCGGAACTGATGCCGGATGGGGGCACGTTACTGACGTTAACCTATCAGGGGTCGAACCGGGTGACGCCGTTTTACAACGTGATGGGGGTCGCGAAAGCGGCACTTGAGTCGTCGGTTCGGTATCTCGCCAATGACCTGGGGCCGCAGGGCATCCGCGTGAACGCGATCTCGCCGGGGCCGATGAAAACCCTTGCGGGGGCCGCCATCGGCGGGGCGCGCAAGACGTTCAAGACGACAGAGGCCAATGCGCCGATGCGGTCAAATGCAACGTTGGAGGCGGTCGGCGGCACGGCGGTTTACCTCGCCTCGGACTATGGGGCTTGCACCACCGGAGAGATCGTCTGCGTCGACGGCGGTTTCCATGTACTGAGCATGGCGCAGCCCGAAAACCTGTGATTTCAAGCAAATAGCACGCCTGCGGCGCGTTCCTTTTTTTAGGGGCGCCCAAGGGCGCGGGGGGCTCTGCCCTCTGGCGTCTTTTCGCGAAATCGAAAAGATCGCCTCCCCCGGGATATTTCCGGAACGGGGAAGGAGGGGCGTTGCGGCGCATGGGTGGGCGTGGCAGGTTTCCCGCAAGGGAGATGTCCATGACCAGGATCACAACATGTATTTTTGACGCTTACGGCACGCTTTTTGACGTGGCGGCGGCGGCGCGGGAGTTGGCAGGGCAGCCGGGGCGGGAGGCCTTTGCGGAGGTCTGGATGCAGGTGGCCAATGACTGGCGCTTGAAGCAATTGCAGTATTCGTGGCTGCGGGCCGTGGCGCGGGATCATTGCGATTTCTGGAAGGTGACGGGCGACGGGCTCGACTGGGCATTGGCGCGCGCGGGGCTGGAGGATGCGGAGCTGCGCGAGGCGTTGATGGGTCTTTACTGGACGCTGGAAGCTTACCCGGAGGTGCCGACCATATTGGCGATGCTGAAGGAAGCGGGGTTTCAGACGGGGATCTTATCGAATGGATCGCCTGCCATGCTGGAAGGCGCGGTGAAGAGCGCGGGGATCGGTGACATGCTTGATGCGGTGTTGAGCGTGGAAGACGTTGGCGTCTTCAAGCCGGACGCGCGGGTTTATGACATGGTGGGCGCGCGGTTTGGCTGCGCGCCGGGGGAGGTTCTGTTCGTCTCGGCCAATGGCTGGGACGCGGCGTTTGCGGCGGCCTACGGGTTTGACACGCTGTGGGTGAACCGGGGCGGCGAGCCGATGGATCGGCTGTCCGGCAGGCCGGGGCGCGAGGCAGAGGATTTGACCGGGGTGCCTGTGATGGCGAGCATGTAATGGATTTTGTGACCGCCGCAGACGGGGTGCGTCTGGCCTATGATGACCAAGGGCAGGGGGCGGCGTTGCTGTGCCTGCCGGGCCTGACGCGGAACATGGATGATTTTGAGCCCGTGTTGGATCACTACGCAGGGCGCGCGCGGGTCATTCGGATGGATTTCCGGGGGCGCGGGGCCTCGGACTACGCGGATTTCGCCACCTATTCGCCGATGCAGGAGGCCCAGGATGTGGTCGCACTGCTGGATCATCTGGGGCTTGCGGGTGTCTGTGTTCTGGGCACCTCGCGCGGCGGGCTCGTGGCGCTGATGATGGCGGTGATGGCGCGCGACAGGCTGTCTGGGGTGATCTTTAACGACATCGGGCCGGAGGTCATGGCCGAGGGGCTGTCAGCGATCATGGATTACATCGGAAGGCCCCCGTCAGCGACGTCGTTGGAAGAGGCCGCCGCGGCCGTGGCCGCGTATTATGATGGGACGTTTCGCAATGTGCCCGCCGCCACCTGGGCTGACTTCGCCCGCCGTGTGTGGCGCGAGGAGGGGGGCAGGTTGCATCTGCGCTATGACCCGAAGTTGCGTGACGCGGTCGCACCGGCCTTCGCGCCGGACTTCGTGGCGCCGGATCTTTGGCCGTTGTTTGATGCGCTCGCGGGCCTGCCGCTTGGCTTGATCCGGGGGGCTCAGTCCAACATTCTCTCCGCTGAGACCGCCGCTGAGATGCGGCGGCGGCGTCCTGATATGGCGTTTGTGGAGCTCGGCGACCGGGGCCATGTGCCGTTTCTGGACGAGCCGGGCGCGCAGGCGGTGATCGACACGGTCCTGGAGCGCTGCGCATGATTACGATCGAGGATATCGAGGCCTCTGCCGCGCGGGCCGAGGGGGTCGTGCGGCGCACGCCGTTGCTATCATCGCCTTTCGTGGATGAGATCGCGGGCAGGCCGGTGTTCCTCAAGGCCGAGGTTCTGCAGCACACCGGATCGTTCAAGTTTCGCGGCGGCTGGTCGGCGTTAACGGCGTTAACCGATGCGGAACGCGCCCGCGGTGTGATCGCCTATTCCTCGGGCAATCACGCCCAGGGCGTGGCGCGCGCGGCGGAGATGTTGGGCGTCCCGGCGACGATCCTGATGCCCTCGGACGCGCCCGCCTTGAAGATTGCCAATACCCGCGCGATGGGCGCGGAGGTGGTGCTTTATGACCGGGCGGGCGGTGAGGACCGGGCCGTGATCGGCACGCGGCTGAGCGCAGAAAACGGGCTGACGCTGATCAAGCCCTATGACGATCCGAGCGTGATGGCAGGCCAGGGCACCTGCGGGTTGGAGATCGCGGAACAGGCGGCGGAAATCGGGGTCCACTCGGCGACAGTGCTGACCTGTTGCGGCGGGGGCGGGTTGACCTCGGGCATTGCGACGGCGCTGGCGGCGAAGGCGCCGGGTTTGAAGGTGCGCCCGGTGGAGCCGGAGGAGTTCGACGACGCAGCGCGGTCTTTGGCGGCGGGCGAAATTCTTTCAAACACCGGTGCGGAAGTGGGGCTGTGCGATGCGGTGTTGACCCGCGCGCCAGGCGCGCTGACCTTTCCGGTCATGCAGCGCCTGTGCGGCCCGGGGATCGTGGTGACGAATGCCCAGGTGAAGTCGGCGATGCGGGTGGCTGCGAGCCGCTTGAAGTTGGTGGTGGAGCCGGGCGGGGCGGTGGCCCTGGCGGCGGCGCTCTTCCACGGGGATGCGCTGGACGCAGATCGCCCCGTGATTGCGACGCTGTCGGGCGGGAACGTAGATTTGGGTTTGTTTTCAACGATCTTGGCGGAAGAGGCCTAGACCTCCGACGCGGGCGCGGGCACTGGCCTGTGGGTGCTTGCGAAGATCGCGAAGGCCCCTAGCATCAGCACGGCGGCCACCAGGAACGGCGCGCCGGGCAGGGTGAGTGTCGCGTCCTCGCGGGTGAACCAGAAGAAGGCCTGGGTCATGATCAGCGGGCTGAGGATCATCGAAAGCGATGAGATGGAGGCGAGGACGCCCTGCAACTCGCCCTGCTGGTCCGCTCCGGCGGCGCGGCTCATGACGCCCTGCATCGCGGGGGCGACGACAGCGCCGACAGCCGAGATCGGGATCAGCACCCAGATCATCCAGGCCTCGGTCGCGAAACCGTAGAGGACGAGGCAGGCTGTGTTGAGGATCAGCCCCCAAAAGACTGTGCGCCCGGTGCCAAGGCGCGCAAGGATTAACCGAATTAACCCCGCTTGCACGACTGCGATGGCGACACCGTAGACGCCGAGTGAAAAGCCGATCATCCGCGACGTCCAGCCGAAATTGGCCTGACCGTAGTAGGCCCAGATCGCAGGGTAGACGAAGTTGGCGATCTGGTAGGCGAGCATGACCACCAAGAGAAGGCGGACGCCGGGCAGGGCGCCGATCTGCATCAGCCCGCCCGCCGGGTTGGCGCGGCGCCATTGGAACGGGCGGCGGCGGTCCTTGGGCAGGCTTTCGGGCAGGATGAAGTAGCCGAATGCGAAGTTGGCGGCGGCCAGACAGGCGGCGGCGACAAAGGGCGCGCGGGGGTCGATGTCCCCCAGAAAAGCGGCCAGCAGCGGGCCGAAGACGAAACCCATCCCGAAGCCTGCCGAAATGAGGCCGAAGTTCTGCGCGCGCTTATCGGGCGGAGAGATGTCGGCCATGTAGGCCAGCGCGGTCGCGTGGGTGCCTGCCGCGATGCCCGCCACGATGCGCCCGATGATCAGAAGCCAGATCGTGCCCGCAAGGCTCATCACGACGTAATCCGCCGCTAAAACGGCCAGCGAGACCAGCAGGATCGGGCGCCTGCCGAAACGGTCCGAGAGGTTGCCGAGGGTCGGCGAGCAGAGGAATTGCATCACCGCATAGGTGGATGACAGCACGCCGCCCCAAAGCGCGGCGTTCGCCAGGCCCGCCCCGCGCACCTCGGTGATCAGGTCGGGCATGACCGGCAGGATCAGGCCGATGCCCATTGCGTCGATGGTGACGGTGATCAGGATGAACAGGGTGGGGAGGCGCATGGGGGGCAATCGTGCTTGGATGTGTCAAGCTAGATTGACAGTTCTGGGGGTGCAAGGGGCGATTGCGGGATTGGCGCCCGGGGGGAAGGCTTTGGGCAGCGACCCCTCCTCCGGGCTGCGCCCGTCCTCGCAGCTGTCACATATCGCGGGCGGCTTTCACGAAGGCGCGGGCCTCTTGTGGGGCTTGGCCGAGGCTTTCCAGGTCGGGCAGTGGCGAGTCGGGGTGGGCTTCGGCGACCAGTGTGGGAAGGGGGCGACCTTTGGCAAGGGCCTCTTTCGTCAGTCGCTTGACCTCAGCCGCCGCGTCGGGGCGGCGCAGGGTCGCGGTGAGGGCGAAGGACAGCGCCTCGGCATGGATCAAGCCGAGCGGGTCGTTGAGGCGATCGGCCATGGACTCGGCCTGGGGGGTGATGCTGCGGGCGAGATCGCCGCCGAGGGCGCTGGCCCGGGCCGCCATGGAGACCAAGGGCGGCAGGGTCAGCCATTCGGTGAACCAGCTGGCGCCGTCGCGGGCCTCGCCATGGGGGACCGACAGGACGGCGGCTTGCGCGGGCGCGGTGCGGGCGAGTGCCACGAGGGCCGAGGCCACAACGGGGTTCTGTTTCTGCGGCATGGTGGAGGAGGCCCCGGCACCGCCGAGGCTGATCTCGCCCACGTCGGACCGGCTGAGGCGCAGGACGTCCTCGCCGATCTTGCCCATCGTCACGGCGACAGCGCTAAGCCACTGCGCGATCTCGATAATTCGGGAGCGTTCCGCGTGCCACGACTGCTGCGGGTCATTGAGCCCCAGGGCCTCTGCGAGGGCCTCGCGCAGGGCCAACGGGTCGCGGCCGAGCTGGCTGGATGTGCCCGCCGCCCCTGACAGCGACACGCAAAGCGCCTGCGCGCGCAGGTCCGGCAGGCGGTCAAGCAGGCGGATGACCGGCCAGCCCCAGGACGCCGCCAGCGCGCCGAAGCTGCTGGGAACGGCGACCTGGCCATAGGTCCGCGCGGCCATCGGCGTCTCTGCATGGGCCTCGGCCAGATCGGTTAACGCCGTTAACACCTCGCGCAGCCGCGCCTCGATCAGCGTGAGGATCTGGCGCAAGCGCAGGCTTTGGGCGGTGTCCTGAATGTCCTGGGAGGTCGCGCCCCAATGCAGGTATTGCGCGTGTTCCGGCGCCTCCAACGCTTGGCGCATCGCCGCCACCAGAGCCGGCACGAGGACGCCGTTCATCCCGCCAAGACCCATGGGGTCGATCTGGATCTCCATCGTGGCGCGGTGCAGGAACGCGCTCGAGACCTCGGGGATCACCCCCGCGGCCCCCTGCACCTTGGCCAACGCGCCCAAGACCAGCATCATCGCCCGCACCTCGGCACTGTCAGACAACAGCCGCGCAACCTCGGCGTCGCCGAACAGGTCGCGATGGATTACGCTGTCAAAGACAGAGGTGCTCATGGCACGTGCCCGATATCACTAAGGAATGACGTCAGATGGGCGGCGTAGGTCTGCGGGTCTTCCACGCAGGGCAAATGCCCGGTGCCACGCATCAGCTCGAACCGGGATCCGGGGATCAGGTCGGCCAGTTCGCGCACAAGATCAGGGGGCGTCGCGCCATCGCGGTCCCCCGCAATCACCAGGGCAGGCAAGCGCAAGGCGGCGGTGGTCGCATAGAAATCGCTGCCGGCAATCGCGGCAGAGCAGCCCGCGTAGCCATCCTCGGGGCAGGTCTCGACCATCCGCCGCCAGGGGGCAACGGCGGGGCTGTCGCGGAAACGGGGCGCAAACCACCGCTCCAGGATTGCCGGGGCCATGGACGCCAACCCGTCCGCGCGCAGGGTGGAGATCCGATCCTCCCACATCTGGCGGGTGCCGATCTTGGCGGCGGTGTTTGACAGCACGACCGCACGCACCAGATCTAGCCGCTTTGCCGCCAACCCCTGGGCGATCAAACCGCCAATCGAGAGCCCGATAAAGACCGCATCGCTTACCGCCAGCGCGTCCATCATCCGCTCCGCGTCGTGCACCAACGCGCCCATCGTGTAGGGCGGCGCAGGGCAGGTCGACAGCCCGTGGCCGCGCTTGTCGTAGCGGATGATCCGCAGCCCCTTGGGCAGGAGCGGCACGACCGGATCCCACAGCCGCAGGTCCGTCCCCAGCGAATTGCCAAACACGACCGCCGGGCCATCCGCAGGCCCCTCGACCTGCACATGCAGGGTCATATCGTCAAACGTCAGAATATCCATGGCCCGTTTGTTCCCCATTCCGCCACTTCGGCGCAAGCCGATACCGTCGGTACCGGCGCGCGGGATGACGCAATTCCCCTCGCATTTCGGCCCAACACCCGCAATGGTGGGCGTCAACCTGTCGGAGATAGCCATGCCCAAGACGATCCGCGCCGCCCTTTGCCATGAACATGGCGCGCCGCTTTCCATCGAAGAGATCACCCTGCGCGACGCCGCAGCCGGAGAGGTCGAGGTCACTCTGGACGCGGTGGCGATCTGCCATTCCGACATCTCCTATATGGAAGGCGCCTGGGGCGGGGATCTGCCAGCGGTCTATGGCCATGAGGCGGCCGGACGGGTGACGGCGGTGGGCGACGGCGTGGCCCTATCGGTCGGGGACCGTGTCATCGTGACCCTCGCCAAATCCTGCGGCCAGTGCCCGTCCTGCGCCTCGGCGCAACCGATGTATTGCGGCGGCAACACGCCAGAGGCCCAGGTGCTGACCACCACAAGCGGCGGCCCGGTCGTCAAGGCGATGAATTGCGGTGCCTTTGCCGAGGCGGTCGTCGTCCACGCTAGTCAGACCGCGCCAATCGGCGATGACATTCCCTCGGACGTCGCCTGCCTGCTCGCCTGCGGCGTGCCCACGGGCGTCGGTGCCGCGATCAACACGGCCAAGGTAAAGCCCGGCGACAAGGTTGTGGTCATCGGCGCAGGTGGCGTGGGCCTCAACGCGATCCAGGGCGCGCGCATCGCCGGTGCGGCGCGGATCGTGGCGATGGATCTGGAGGAGAAGAAACTGACAGACGCGCTGGAATTCGGCGCCACCGACACGCTGCCCGCCCAAACGAAAGAGCCCTGGAAAGCGCTTTCCAAGATCCTCGGCGGCACGCTTGCCGATCACGTGTTCGTCTCCGTCGGCGCCATTCCCGCCTACGAGAGCGCCCTGCGCCTCTTGGCTCCGCGCGGCACCGCCTATGCCGTGGGCATGCCCCACTCTGGGGACACCACCCCCTACGAGCCTGTGGTCCTCGCCGCCACGGGCCAGGGCATCCGAGGCTCATTCCTCGGCGAGATCGTCCTCAAACGCGATATCCCCTGGATGGTGGACCTCTATTCCCAAGGGCGCTTGAAGCTCGACGAACTCGTCTCCGCCCGCTGGACCCTCGACCAGATCAACGAGGCCATCGCCGACACCAACTCCGGCCAGGCCCGCCGCAACGTCATCACCTTCTGATCCACCGCGCCACGCCCCTCATTCCCCGTTCCTGAAATATCCCGGGGGGTGCGGGGGGCTGGCCCCCCGCTTCGGAGCATCCACCCCATGCGCCTCGACAGCCTAGAGATCTTCGCCGTCGCCCCCCCGCCCCCCGGCTGGGGCGGGCGCTATTGGCTGATTGTGCGCGTCACAACCGATTGCGGCCTCACGGGCCTGGGCGAAGTCTACGCCGCAGGCGTCGGGCCCGAGGCGATGAAGCACGTCATCCAGAACGTCTTCACCCGCCACATGCAGGGCGAGGACCCTGCAAACATCGAACTGATGTCGCGCCGGGCCCATTCTTCAGGCTTTACCCAGCGCGCCGATCCCACGGTCTTTGGCGCCTTTTCAGGCCTGGAGATCGCCTGCTGGGACATCCTCGGCAAGGCCCGCGATTGTCCCGTCTACGCGCTTCTGGGTGGCAAGATGAACGCCCAGATCCGCGCCTATACCTACCTTTACCCAGAGCCGCACCACGACACTGCGGCCTTCTGGACGTCACCAGAGATGGCAGCTGAATCCGCCGCCGCCCGGGTGGCCGAAGGCTACACCGCGGTGAAGTTTGACCCCGCTGGCCCCTACACGATGCGCGGCGGTCATATGCCGGCGCTCAGCGATATCGACCTCTCGGCGCGGTTCTGCGCCACGATCCGAGATGCGGTCGGCACCAAGGCCGACCTCCTCTTCGGCACCCACGGCCAGTTCGCCCCGTCCGGCGCGATCCGGCTGGCCAAGGCCATCGAACCCCATGATCCGCTCTGGTATGAAGAACCCATCCCCCCTGACAATCTGCCGGGTCTGGCCGAGGTCGCGGCCCACACCAGCATCCCCATCGCGACCGGTGAGCGCCTGACCACCAAGGGTGAGTTTCTGGAGGCGCTGCGCCACGGCGCGCGCATTCTTCAGCCCGCCCTGGGCCGCGCGGGTGGGATCTGGGAGGCCAAGAAAGTCGCCACCCTGGCCGAGGCCTGGGGCGCGCAACTGGCCCCGCACCTTTATGCGGGTCCCGTCGAGTGGGCAGCGAATGTGCATCTGGGCGTGAGTTGTGCCAATCTCCTGATGGTCGAAGCGATTGAAACGCCGTTCCATGAGGCCCTGGTCACGGGCCGTCCGAAGGTTGAAAACGGCTTCGTCCAGGCCCCCGAGGCCCCCGGCCTGGGCATCACGCTGAATGACGATGTGGCAAATGCCAACCTCTACACCGGCGACCGCCTGCATCTGGAGATGCAGGAAGCGCCCTGCGATTGGCAGAACGGCAATTCCTTCGGCGGCGGTGCGGTGGACTGAACGGCCGGTGGGTTTCACCCACCCTACACCCGCTCTGCGGCCCCCCCCCACACGGGGCCTGTAGGGTGGGTGAAACCCACCGTTTGCCCCTACCTCTCGCGCTCATGGGCATAGCGTAGCCGCGCGATTTCCTCGTTCTTTTCCGAGGCTTTGAGCGCACTCATCTCTTCTTTCACATAGTCCAGATGCTGGATCACGGCGGCCTTCGCGGCCTCTGCGTCGCGCTCCTGAATGCCGGTGTTGATCGCGCGGTGCTGATCCAGAAGCATGTCGCGGGTGGTGCGGTTCTTGAACATCTGCTGGCGGTTGAAGAACACGCCTTGGCGCAGCAGGTTGAAGCTGGCGCGCATCATGTGCAGCAGGATCACGTTGTGGCTGGCCTCGATGATCGCCAGATGGAACTCGGCGTCCAACTCGGCCTCATCGGCGGGGTTTCTCTTGCGATGGGCCACTTCCATCTTCTTGAAGATGGTGTCGATGACCTTCAGATCGGTGTCCGAGCCATGGATCGCAGCGCGCTCTGCGGCGATCCCTTCGAGGTCCTGGCGAAACGAGATATAGTCGAAAACGGCTTCTTCATGGGCGGCCAGCAGGTCGATCAGAGCTGGCGAAAACGCCGAGCCCAAGACGTCGGCCACATAGATTCCCGCGCCCGCGCGGGTGGCCAAAAGCCCCTTCTCCTGCAACTCCGCCACCGCCTCGCGCAGCGACGGGCGCGAGACGCTCAGGCGTTCGCTCAGCTCCCGCTCAGAGGGCAAACGCTCTCCGGGGCGCAGGATGCCGCGCAGGATCAACTGCTCGATTTGCTTGACCACAGAGGCCGAGAGCTTCTCGGCCTCGATGCGTTGGAAAGGCATGGGACGCCTCCTTCGAAATTGGTCAAACGATATGACCACTGCGCGGGGCTGTCCACCCAAGATCGAAGCGCGCCACAAACGAAAACGGCCCGCCCGATGGGGCAGGCCGTTGATTTCAAGCCGAAAACAAGGATCAGCGGGGGCGAATAATCACTTCCACGCGGCGGTTCTGCTGCCGCCCCTCCGGTGTCAGGTTGGTCGCGATCGGCGCGCTTTCACCGCGCCCGAGCGAGCGCACGCGCGAGGGCGCAACGCCCGCTTCCAGCAGAACGCCCGCCACCGCTTGCGCGCGGCGCGTCGACAGGTCCTGGTTGTAGGCCGCAGATCCGGTGTTGTCGGTGTGACCCACAACCTCGACACCCGTCGCGGGGTATTGATTGAGGTTTGCCGCCAGCGCGCGCAGGTCCGATTGCAGGCCCGCGCGGATCGCGGCGCTGTCGATGTCGAACAGGATGCCCTCGGGCATGGTCACGATCAGCTCGGACCCGGTGTTCTCGATCAGGATGCTGTCGTTGGCCAATTGCCCGCGCAGGTCCTGCGCCTGACGGTCGAGCGCGTTGCCGATGGCCCCGCCCGCCGCCGCGCCGATGGCCGCCCCGACCAGCGCATTGCGGCCCTGATTTTCGTCGTTGGAGGCCGCGCCCAGGAAGCCGCCCAGAAGACCGCCGATGACGGCGCCGTCGCGGGTGCGGTTTTGCTCGGGCCCGCCCGGGGCCACAGTGTTGCCGACGCAGGCGGTCAGCGCCAATGCGGCGGCGCTTGCCAGAAGAAGTGGTTTGATCAGAAGTGCCATGAGTGCTTGCCCTTTAAGCCAGTGCCCCGTTTCCCGACGAGACTTATTGGCGGCTGTATATCAGGCCTTTGGCCCCGGCACAGGGGGAAAAGAGCGGCGCGCGCGCCACGGGCAGGACGGCGCCGATGGCGCCTTGCGGGGCGGCCCCTCCTCCCTATCGCCCCTTTTAGGGACGAACGGTCCTCGCAGCGTTCAGGCGGCTCCGTCCTCTGTGGTGGCGGCTTCCCAAGCGAGCATCGCGCGTTTTACGGGCAGGCCCCAATGGTAGCCGCCAAGCCCGCCGGATTTGCGCAGCGCGCGGTGGCAGGGGATCAGCCAGGAGATCGGGTTGCGGCCCACGGCGGTGCCCACGGCGCGCACCGCGCGGGGCTTGCCGATGGCGCCGGCGATCTCGGAATAGGTTGTGACATGGCCTGTGGGGATGGACAGCAGTGCCTCCCACACCTTGATCTGGAAGGGCGCGCCGATCAGGGACAGATGCACATCGCCGCTGCCAGTGAACGCGGCCTCGGCCATGGGCTTCAGGGCCATGGGATCTTCGACGTAGGTGGCGTTGGGCCAACGAGACCGCAGGTCTGCCATCGTGGGCTCTGGCCCGGTTTCTGAGGCGAAACCGATGCCGCAGATGCCTTTATCAGTGGCCATCACCAGGGCCGGGCCGAAAGGGCTGTCGAACCAACCCCAGCGGATCGTCAGGCCCTCGCCGCCCGAGGCATAGGTGCCGGGGCTCATCGCTTCCCACCGCAGGAACAGGTCGTGCAGGCGGCCGCCGGAGGTTAGGCCAGTTTCGCCCACGGTGTCGAGCACGGTAAAGCGATCCGCCAGAAGGCGGCGCGCATGGTCCAGCGTCAGGTATTGCTGGTAGCGCTTGGGGCTGACGCCGACCCAGCCCGAGAACGTGCGCTGGAAATGCGCGGGGCTCATGTCGAGCGCCTTGGCCAGATCATCGAGGGTCTGATGCGGGTTGGCGTCGATCAGATCCAGCGCCCGGCGCATGACGTTGAAATGGTAGCTGTTGGCGGCGTCGGGGGCAGTGGTGTGGGACATGGCTTGGATCTCCTTAACGCCGTTAACGTATCGGGCGGGGAGGGGGGCCGCGACCCGGTTCTTGCGGGATGATCGTGCTGTTTTGGGGGGCTTGTCGGGCCGCGCGCGGCAGGCCAAAAGGGAGGCCATGGCCAAGTCACTCCCCTACCATACGATTCACGAGATTTTCACCCGGTTTCGCGCCGCCGAGGCCGAGCCGAAGGGCGAGTTGCACCACGTCAACGCCTACACGTTGGTGGTTGCCGTGGCGCTGTCGGCTCAGGCCACCGATGCGGGGGTGAACAAGGCCACGGGGCCGCTTTTCGCCCTCGCAGATACGCCGCAAAAGATGCTCGATCTGGGGTTGGAGCGGGTAACGGAGATGATCAAGACAATCGGTCTCTACCGGAATAAAGCCAAGAATGTCATAAAATTAAGCCAGATCCTGGTGGATGAGTATGGCGGCGAGGTGCCCTCGTCCCGGACTGCGCTGCAATCGCTGCCGGGTGTCGGGCGCAAGACCGCGAATGTGGTGCTGAACATGTGGTGGGGGATGCCCGCCCAGGCCGTGGACACGCATATCTTCCGGGTCGGCAACCGGACGTTGATTGCCCCCGGCAAGGATGTGGACGCGGTCGAGCGCGCGGTGGAGGACAATATTCCGGCCGAGTTCCAGCTGCACGCGCATCACTGGCTGATCCTGCACGGCCGCTACATCTGCGTCGCGCGCAAGCCCAAGTGCGGCGCGTGTCTGATCCGCGATCTCTGCGTGTTTGAGGACAAGACACCGGATCCGCTGCCGGGAAAGTCCAAAGTATGAACCGCGACCCTGCTGCCCATGCGCGCCTGTGGCGCGACAACGTTTCATCCGGCTCGTACCTGGAGCCGCAGATCGGCTTTTCCCGCGCCGTGCGGATCGGCAATACCGTTGCCATCGGCGGCACCGCCCCGATTGCGGCGGGTGGCGGCACAGACTGTATCGGGGACGTCTATGGCCAGACCAAACGCTGCCTGGAGATTGCTTTAACGGCGTTAACCCAAGCCGGCGGCACGGCAGATGACGTCATCCGCACCCGTATAATCCTGACTGACATCAACACCTTCGACGCAGCCGCCCGGGCCCACGCCGAGGTTTTCACAGACATCCGCCCCGTCACCACGGTGATGGCGGTCACCGCTTTCGTTGATCCCGACTGGTTGGTCGAGATCGAGCTCGACGCCATTCTAAAGGAAGAAACATGACTCAAACCTACGACCTCGTGGGCATTGGCAACGCCGTTGTCGATGTCATCTCTCATGCCGATGACAGCTTTCTCGACAACATGGGCATCCAGAAGGGCATCATGCAGTTGATCGAGCGTGAGCGCGCCGAGATCCTTTACGGCGCGATGACCGACCGGGTGCAGGCCCCCGGCGGGTCGGTCGGCAACACGGTTTACGGCGCGGGCTCTCTGGGCCTGAAGACGGCGTTTCTGGGCAAGGTGAAGGACGACGCGCTGGGGCTCTTCTATCAAAACGGCATGGCGGCGGACGGCATCGATTTCCCCAATCCGCCGGTCTCGGGCGCCGAGATCGCGCCCACCACGCGGTCGATGATCTTCGTCTCGCCCGACGGCGAGCGGTCGATGAACACCTACCTTGGCGCGGGCGCGGATTTCGATGAAGGCGACGTGGACGCTAGTGTTGCCGGCGACACACGCTACCTGTTTCTGGAGGGCTACCTCTACGACAAGGATGAGGGGAAGCGGGCGTTTACCGCCGCGGCTCAGGCCTGCCACGCGGGCGGGGGCAAGGCCGGCGTGACGCTGTCAGATCCGTTCTGCGTCGACCGCCACCGCGACGATTTCCGCCGTTTGATCACCGAGGAAATGGACATCGCCCTTGGCAATGAAGAGGAGTGGCTGTCGCTGTTTGAGGTGGAGGATATCAACGACGCGCTGGCCCAGGCGTCTGCGGTTTGCGAGACGGTGGTGTGCACCCGCTCCGGCGATCCCGTGATCCTGATCCAGAACGGCACCCGGGTCGAAGTGCCCGTCACCCGGGTCACGCCGGTCGACGCCACCGGCGCGGGTGACCAGTTCGCGGCGGGCTTCCTTTACGGGGTGGCCACGGGGCAAACCATGGAAACGGCAGGGAAAATGGGTGTCGCGGCGGCAGCAGAAGTGATCGCCCATGTCGGCCCCCGCCCGAAACGACCGCTGCGCGAGGTCTTCGCCGAGCAAGGCCTGATCTAGGCCGGACGGGACGCAGGTGATCGACTTTATCGCACATCTGAGTACCGGTGGCGGCATGACGGCGATCCTGGCGCTTGGGCTTATGTTCAAACTGACCGGATTCGCTGTCCGCGACGAATTGTGGCTGCGGGTGTTCGTCGTCTGCGGGTTTGTCTGTGATGCCGCCTACTACTTCTTCCGCGCCGATCCGATCCTTCCCTCGGTCCTCCTGTCCAACATCGCGCTGCTGGCGGTCAACGTGATCTTCATCGCCATGATCGTGTTCGAGCGCACGACTTGGCGGATGTCAGAAGATGACCGGAAAACCTTCGCCCATTTCCCGACCCTCACCCCCGGCCAGTTCCGCAGGTTGCGCAAGATGCTGATCGCCCAGGCCGTAGAGCCCGGAGAGGTGCTCACGAAAGAGGGGGAGGCGGTCGCCGACCTGATGCTGGTCTTCGCGCCCACCATCCTGATCGCCAAACACGGCGAAAGCTTCCCCATCGCGGGTCCGTCCTTCGTGGGCGAAGTGGCGTTCCTGACGGGCAATCCCTCCAGCGCCGATGTGAGTTTGCCCGAAGGTGGCACGGTAATGCGGATCAATAGCGCGGCGCTGCGCACGCGGATGACCCGCTCGCCGGCGTTCAATAACGCAATGGTGGCGCTTTTCGGGGCGGAACTGGCGCGCAAGGTCGCGGATTCGGTGCCGATGGAGCGGGCAGCGAAACGTTAACGCGTTAACGCCTACCCCGCAGCCACCCCCGCCCGATCCCGGTTTGAGGCCTCAATCTTGCGTTGCGCCTCAATCTGCAGGGCGTTTGACACGGCCAGGGCAAATTCATGGTCCACTTCCAGCTCTCGGATCAGGGCGGCGCGGGGCAGGGTGAAGATGCGCGCCTCTGACGTGATTTCCACGTCTGCGGTGGCCTCTCCGCCGTGCATGATCGTCATCTCTCCGATCAGGGCCGTCGGCCCGATCGTTGCCACCACGGTGCCATGGGCGCAGACATCGGCGCTGCCCTGGGCCACGTAGACCAACTCATGCACGGGGGTGCCTTGGCGGGCCAGGACGGTCCCGGCGCTGACCGTTTGCCAGCGCCCCAAGCGCAGGAACTTGCGCGCCAGATGCGGGGACAGGGCGCTGAAATGGGCGCTGAGAAACGCCCTTTCCTCGTCCGAGAATCGCAGCTGACTGCGCGCCCAGGCCATCCGCCCCAGGCCGATAAGCGACAGGGTGATCCAGGACACCTGGATCAGCAGCGACGACAGGTTGAACGCCTCCACGAGGCTGACCAGCACCGCCATCGCGGCGAGCATATTCATCACCGTATAGGTGATGGAGCTGCCGCGCAGCAGCCCCAACTGCAACCCACCGTAGGCCGCAAGATAGAGGGCAACCCCGACAAGTCCGGAGGTTGACCAGATCGAAAATTCCATGGGCAGCTTTTCCTTGAAGCTGAAAGAGGCCCCGTGTCGCGGCAAAGGGTGGACTGCCACACCGGCCCTGTCAAATCCATCCCCGACGCCAGAAGGGTTTGCGACGACACGGAAAATCCGCCACCATCCGCTCTGAGCCGAGAGGAAAACCGTGCCACGACACACCGCGCATAGACCAAGGGCCGCCCGATGTCCCGGGTGACGGTCGTGCTGGGCATTGCGGTGACGGCGGCGATGGTAGGGCTGACGGCGTTCCCGCCGCCCATCCTCGACCGCGCGCGCGATGCAATCTTTGACGGCTATCAGCGCAGCGCGCCCCGCGCGTACGACCCAGGCGCGCCCGTCCACATCATCGATATCGACGAGGCCGCGCTGGAGGCCTACGGCCAATGGCCCTGGCCGCGCAGTTACATGGCCGAGATGACGGACCGTCTGTTCGATCACGGCGCGGCGGCGGTGGGGTTCGACGTGCTCTTCCCCGAGCCTGATCGCACTTCGCCCGATCTGATCGCGGAAAGCTGGACCCGCTTCACCGATGCCCTCCCGCCCGTGCTGCCCGACCTCGGGATTGCGCCCCATGATGCACGCTTTGCCGATGCCATTCGCGACCGCCCCGTCGTGCTGTCGGTCGCGGGCGGGTTTGACGGCGCGATGCCGGAAGCGGTCGCGGGCTTTGCCGTCACCGGGGCCACGCCGACCACGCTGACGGCCTATCCCGGCGCGATCAGCAATCTGCCCGAACTGACCGCAGCGGCCAGCGGCATCGGCACGATCAGCCTGGGGCGCAATGCCGACGGGATCACGCGCACCGTCCCCATGGTGTCCGATTTCGGCGGCGTGCTGATCCCGTCCCTGTCGGCGGAGCTTTTGCGCGTGGCCCAGGGCGCGGGCGGGCATGTGTTGCGCACGACGGAGGCGTCCGGCGAGGTGTCGGGCGGCACCGCCGCGGCGACCGCCATGCAGACCGGCGCGCTGGCGTTCCCACTGGAAGCCGACGGGCGCATCCGGATCTATTACGCCGGATACCAGGCCGCGCGCGTGACCCCCGTGGGCGATCTGTTGGAGGCCGATGGCATTGACCCCACCTTGCAGGAGCGGTTGGCGGGGCGGATCATCCTTGTGGGCTCCAGCGCGCAGGGGCTCTTTGACATCCGTACCACGCCGCTCGATGGCCAGATTGCGGGCGTCACGCTTCATGCTGAAATCATTGAACAAATCGTGGCGGGCGCTTTCCTGTCGCGGCCTGACTGGATGCGCGGCCTGGAGATTTTGATCGTCGCACTGGCGGGTCTTTCCCTGACGATCCTGAACCGGTTGGAACGCCCGGTCCTGGGCCTTGCGGCCGCGCTGGGTGTCAGCGGCGGCTCGGTCGCGGGCGGCATATTCGCGTTTGCTCAAGCGGGGCTGTTGTTCAGCCCGCTGATGGCGGTCCTGACCTCCGTGCTGGTCTATATTCCCGGCACGACCCTGGGGTATCTGGCCAAGGAACGCGCGCGCCGCTCGATCCGTGAGCGTTTTGCCCGCTTCCTGCCGCCGCCGCTAATTGCCGAGATTGAGAAGAACCCCACCGCTGCGCTCACGCCAGAAGGGGCGGAACGGGATTTGACCGTGATGTTCGTCGACATGCGCGGGTTTTCCACAGTCTCCGAAGGCATGCCGCCGAACCAGGTGGTTACGCTCGTTAACACTTTCCTTTCTGCCGTGGCCGAGACGCTGGTGGATCACGGGGCGACCATCGACAAATTCATGGGCGACGCGGTGATGGCGTTCTGGAATGCCCCGATTGAGCGCGAAGACCACGCGGCCGCCGCCCTGGGCGCCTTGCACGCCGTCAACGATGCGGCGGAACAGGCGAATTTCATGCTGACCTCGCAGGGGCTGCCGCGTGTGAACCTTGGCGTGGGGCTGAACACCGGGCCTGCCTCGGTCGGGCTGATGGGCTCGCGCGATCGGCTGTCTTACACCTGCATCGGCGATAGCGTGACGCTCGCCGCGCGGCTGGAGGGGCTGACCCGGATCTATGGCACGCGAAATTGCGTGGGGCCGAATACCGTGGCCCATTGCCCGCCGCATTTGCAGGCGGTTTCGCTGGATTTGATTGCCGTGAAGGGCTTTGCGCGGGCCGTCGATGTCGCCACGGTTCTGCCGCGCATGACACCGGGGCTGGCGGACTTCGCCCGCGCCCTGGCCGAGGCCCGCGCCACCTACATCGCGCGCGATTGGCAGGGGGCAGAGGCGGCCTTCATGAAGGTCGCCAGGATCAAGGTGCCGACAATTAACACCGGGCTTCTCGCGCAGCTGTACCTCGACCGCATTGCGACCCACAAACAAAATCCCCCGCCCGAAGGATGGGCGGGGGAATATGTCGCGCTGTCAAAGCGTTAGGGCACGGCCTGCGTCAGAAACAGCCCGGCGCGGGATCCAGCGGGTTGCAGGTTGTGATGTCGGTCTGAATGATGATCTCGCGTTCCGGCAGGCCGTCCAGCAGGTCGTCAAAGCGGAAATCGTCATCGAAAATCTCAGGGTCGAACTCTTCCCCTTCGGTCGAGACGGGGCCGCGATCCGATGGGTTGGGGTCGCCGACGCCCGAGCCCAGGCC
Organism: Gymnodinialimonas sp.; assembly: GCF_059726805.1. Taxonomy (NCBI): domain Bacteria; kingdom Pseudomonadati; phylum Pseudomonadota; class Alphaproteobacteria; order Rhodobacterales; family Paracoccaceae; genus Gymnodinialimonas; species Gymnodinialimonas sp. The sequence continues at coordinate 3,106,790 of NZ_AP041059.1, read as the reverse complement.
CGTGCCGCCGCCGCCGCCAGGCGCGCCGTCGATCAGCGCCAGGATCTGCGCCAGAAACGCCGGGTTCACCCGGCCCTGGTATCCATCTTCGGTCAAGACGCCGCCCCGGCGGCTGGTACAGGCGCGTCCGCGCGCCGAGGAAATACACAGGCGTTCCCCGGCCAAAAACACCGTCGTCGTCTCGCCGTTCAGATGCACGACCAGCGCGCTCGATCCACGGATGCCGATGGTGGCCGTGGGCGTTGTCACCGTCGCCTCTTGCCCGCGCGACAGCGTGCCGCCGATGAAGCGCAGCGCGCCCTGGGTCATCTGCAGGCCCATCTGGCCCGTGCCGTCGGGGTTGAACACAAACTGGTCCAGCACAATCGTCGTGTTGGGCGCCAGCGACAGGGTCGTCTGGTCCACGAACAGGATCTGTCCCCGGCCCGAGGCGGAGGAGGCAATCGTCTCGTCCTGAACCACGCCCGTGCCCAGGCCAAGCGTGCGGGTGCCCGCACCCGGCGGGGTGCCACGCAGGGTCGGCTCGGAGGAGGCGACAGTGCCGATGTTCTGGGCCGCGACCGGAGCCGCCAATGCCAGCGCCGCCGCTGCGGCAAATGCGAATGTCTTGAAGGGCATGCTTAAAACTCCCAACCGACTTGGAACGTGTAAATCATTTCTTCCCGCGTCGTGGTAAGGCCGCCTGTCACCGCGTCCTCATGGACCTGGGCGGCGGCCGTCTCGATGTAAATGTCTTCAAAAATGAAGGCGCGCAGCCACAGACCGTAGCTGTGCTCTTCAAGGTCCGTAATAGTGCCGCCATTGACGAGTTCGGTCTGGCCCATCTCGGCGAAGGCGCCGGCGATCCAGCGGTTGGGCAGGTTTTCCCAGCCCACGTCGAAGGCGTGCTGCGCGGCCAGCCTGACGGAGGCTTCGGTGAACTCAATCGGGTTCGCCGCGTCGACCTCCGTGCGAGAGCCAAAAGTGCTCGACAAACGCACCCGCGTGTCGCGGGAGGGGCGGTAGGTCACGCCCAGATCAAACTCGTGGAAGTTGAAATCCGCGTCGCCCGCCGCATCCGCGATCTCTCTGCCCGTGGCCAGATCGGCGTAGACCGTAAAGCGTTCGTTGATCGGGTTGGCATAGGCCAGGCCAATGCCCCAGGACGTGAAATCGCCCGGCAGCAGGTCGTCGTTCTGGAACCAGCCGAGTTCCGCGTAGGCTTGCAGGCGGGGGCCGTAAGCATCGCCCGCGATGCGCCATTCCGGGCCGGTGCGAAGACGCAGGTTGGTGCGGTCGTTGATCGAGTTATCGCCGGGCCGATACGTGCTGAAGGCGAATTCCGTGACCCATTGCGTCACATCGGCATTGCCCATGTCCAGACGCCAATCGACCGAGCCGCTGACAAAGGCGCCTTGCTCACCGGTGGTGTCGGCGTAGGCGTAGCCGATCGCCAGGCGCCCCGAGTAGTCCGAACGGTCGTCGCGGTCCTGCGCTTCTTCCTGGTAGCGCGCGACCTGGGTGGCCTGCGCGGGCGTCAACGTGCCCGAGGCCTGGGCGGCGGCCAGGTGATATTCGGCCACGGCGTAGGAGCCGAGGGCGAAATAGGCCACGGCCAGTTCGACCCGGGCGGTGGTATTGTTGGGCTCCAGATCGACCAGCCGCTCCAGCGTCGCGGCGGCGGCCTCAAAATCACGGGCCTCCACTGACAGACGCGCGTATTGCTGCATCAACTGGCGGTTGGCGGGATCGGTGAGCATCTGCTGGAACACGGCCTGGCGCTGTGCCTCTGCGCCTGCGTTCTGCGCCGCGAGCGGGGCGGAGAACAGGCTTAGGGCGGCGACGGACGCGAGAAGGGGGGCGCGAAACATATCGGTTGGGCCTCACGAGGGGAAAATGGGAGTCGTCTCAATCGACGCAACCCTAGGGCTGCACCGCCCATTATTCAACGCGCAGGCCGTCACGCGAGCGCAGCCGCGGCATTGGCGCAACGGTTTTGGGACCCCTTTGCCTCGTATTTAGGCGATCAACCGCCGAGCTTGGCGTGAACCTCGTCCAGATCGATCTCGGCAATCGGCATCTTGTTGGCGGGATTGTCGAAATCGTATTTGAACAGCTCGAAATCGCGGTGGTAGATTTCCTTGATCAGATGCATCGACAGGTCGTCGAAGTAATCCTCCACCGGGTGCAGACGCTTGGGGCCGTGGCCCTCGCTTTCGTTGAAGCGCGGCACGTCCTTGAGCTTGATCGGATTGGCATTTTCTGTCGCGTCCAGAACGCTTTGCATGCCGTCGTTAAAGCTCTCGGTCCAGAAGATCTTGTCGTATTTGCCGCCGTTCACGATAAACGTCGAGACATGGCCCGCCATGGCCGACCAATGGATGTCGGGGTCCATCGGCTTGCGCCAGCGGATGGTGTCACGGGTGAACAGCAGGAACCGGCGGAAGCTGGCGATCTGGTCGAACTCGCCCTTGCCATCATCGCCGCCCACCTCGATCCCGTATTTCTGGATCAGAAGCGGCACCATGTTGCCCCGGTAGCGCTTGCCGTTGCGCTGGATGCCGCAGATCTTGTCAAAGAACGACGACAGGATGCGCGTGTAAGGGTTGCGCACGCAAGTGAATGCGAAGCTTTTGTGGCCCGTGACATTGGCCTCGATTACTGGCTGACTGTTGTCGAAGGCCCACTTGTGCATGCCCCCCTTGGCGTCATGAATGTCGCCGTCGAAGTATTCCCCGTTGTCGGAGTAATACATGATCTGTCCAATGGTCGAGCAGGCGCATTTTGGCACCACGCGGTACACCATGCTTTCGCTCGTCGTCATCCAAGTGCCTGGAAAACCCATAATCTCGTTACCTCACCGCTCGCCTGGCGTGTCGTTCACCAAGTCTTAAGACATAAATTGCAAAGAATTGGTGTCGCATCAATCACTCTCAGGTATTAATAAGTTAACAATAAGGCGCAACAATGCGCTCAGATCCGGGGCAATCGTTTCCAGAATGGCAAAAATCGCCTTCATTCTCCTGTGTCACAAGGATGCGCCAAGCATCATCCGTCAGGCTGAGCGTTTGACGGCGACCGGTGATTATGTGTCGATTCACTTTGACGCAAGTGCCAAGGCGGCAGAGTTCACCGCGCTGCAAACGGCGTTGAAGGACAACGCGGGCGTCACTTTCGCCAAGAAACGCATCAAATGCGGCTGGGGGGAATGGTCTTTGTGCCAGGCCACGCTCCACGCCATCGACGCGGCGGTGGAGGCGTTTCCGAAGGCCACACACTTCTACATGCTGTCGGGCGATTGTGCCTCGGTCAAATCGGCGGACTACGCGCACAAGTTCCTCGATGACCGCGACATGGACTATGTCGAGTCGTTCGACTTCTTCAACTCCGACTGGATCAAGACCGGCTTCAAGGGCGAGCGGCTGTTTTACCGCCACTTCTTTAACGAGCGGAACCACAAGAAGCTGTTCTACGCCTCGTTCAACCTGCAGCGCAAACTGCGGCTGGAACGCAAGATCCCCGACGATATCCAGGTGATGATCGGCAGCCAATGGTGGTGCCTGCGCCGCACCACGATCGAAGCGATCCAAGAGTTCTGTCGCGACCGCCCCGACGTGATCCGCTTCTTCCGCACCACCTGGATCCCGGATGAGACGTTCTTTCAGACCCTCGTGCGCCACCTTGTGCCCGCGCGCGAGATTGAAAGCCGCACCCTGACGTTCAAGATGTTCAGCGACTACGGCATGCCGGTGACCTTCTATAACGACCAATACGACCTGTTGATCTCGCAAGACTACCTTTTTGCACGCAAGATCTCTGCCGAGGCCACGCTTCTGAAAGAGCGTCTTGGCGCGCTGTGGAGTTCGGGCCGCAAGGACTTCGCGACCTCCAAGGAGGGGCCAAAGCTGCATGCATTCCTGACCGGGCGGGGCCGGGTCGGCAAACGCTTCGGGACGCGGTTCTGGGAACGCGAAAGCACCTTGGGCGCGGACCGCGACCTTTACATGCTGGTGTGCAAGAAATGGCACGTCGCCAAGCGGCTTCTGAAGGCCTCGACCGAGAAGCTGGACATGCGCGGGATCGAATACCTTTTTGATGAGGCGGGGTGCCGCGTGCCGCATCTGGGCGGGATCGAGCGGACGATGGAAAAACGCAACCGCCACCGCCGCGCGCTGATGCGGATGCTGTTTGACTATTACGGGACCGAGCAGCTGGTGATCTGCCTCGACCCCGCCAACCTCGACCTGATGCGCGATTTCATGTCCGACCGCGCCAATGCCCGCATTCTAGAGCTGCAGTGCAACTTCGACGACCAGTACCTGGTCGGCCACGCCCACCGCGTGGGCCTTGCCACCGACGACACGCCGGGCGAGGTGTTGCAGCGCATGTTGCCGACGCTGCGCCACGAATTCCTGGACGAGCAAATGGAAATCCGCGAGGCGGAGTTCAAACAGCACTGGCGCCTGCGCGAAGGCCGCTCGGCGGATGAAAACGGCGCGGTTCTGGCAGAATTCTTCGGCATCGACCAGGATCGGGGCCGTGAGTTGGCCGAGACCCAGCACCTGTTTGCAGATTAAAAGAGGGGCCCAAGCCATGGCATTCGAGTACGACGACCAGAACATTTTCGCCAAGATCCTGCGCGGGGAAATCCCCAACCATACCGTGGCCGAGACCGAGCATACGCTGGCCTTCGCCGACATCTACCCCCAGGCGCCCGTCCACGTGCTGGTGATCCCCAAGGGCGCATATGTGTGCTTTGATCACTTCGCGGCAGAGGCCTCGGACGCGGAAATCGCGGATTTCCACCGGGTCGCGGCGCAGATCTGCGCCGAGATCTCTCCGGGTGCGGGCGGGGCGGGGTATCGCACGATCTCCAACGCGGGCACCGACGGTGTCCAGGACGTGCCCCATTACCACATGCACCTCCTTGCCGGGCGGCCCCTGGGCCGGATGCTGGCCAAGGCCTGAGGCGTCTTGCCCGGTGCGGGCGTCAAGCTGTTGCACGGTGCGGACGCCAAGCTGTTGCCCGGCCCAGACGGAAGTGCGATAGAGGGCGCGACGCAAAAGAAGGGCCAGGGCCATGTCGATGGAAGCACCGGAAACCGAGATCGTGACCACCACGCGCGTCGCCTGCGACGGCGGCGAGGGCGCGTTGGGCCATCCCCGCGTCTGGCTGATGATTGACCCCGACACGGGCTTTGTCGAATGCGGCTATTGCGACAAGAAGTTCATCCACGCGGATTTCGCCGACAAGGTTTGACATCGCGACCCCGTTGGGCTCTGAGCTTTTTTGGTGCAGCGCCTTCTGCCGCCCGTCATGGCGGGCAAGCTAACCCAACAATAGATCCTCGACGCCACATTGCAGCGTCACGCGGCCTGTCTCACGCTCGATATACTCGGCGATGTTCTGGCCGGACCAGGCCTCAACATTGCGCCCGGCGATCGTGGTGCCTTGGCCCAAGGCGGTTCCCGTCCGGCCATCCATCACGGTGTAATTGACGATGCCGGTCTGCCCATCGTCGCAGGTGAAATTGGCCACAGCGCGCGCGTTGTCCCAGACGCCCGTGCATTGCGCCCCCGTGGACAGGCTCCCGGTCAGCACACCCGCATCCCAACCCACCGACCCGCCCACAAACAGCGTGTCGCCGCCAATGCAGGCCACCACATGGGTGCAGCTGGCTTGGCTGCCCTCCTGGTAAATGCAGGCCGGATCCAATGACATGTCGGCCATTGCGCTGCCTGCAAAAATCACTGTCGCAGCGACGAGGGCACTGGGGTAGAACAGGCGCATCACGCGGCGCGCGGCAGGGTCAAACGGAGAAACTAGCACATGGCATTCGGAAAAGGGCATCATCTTCACCTCGTGGATGGATCGGCGTTCATCTTCCGCGCCTATCATGCGCTGCCGCCACTGACGCGCAAGTCCGATGGTCTGCCCATCGGTGCGGTGAGCGGGTTTTGTAACATGCTCCACAAGATGATCGTCGATAATGCGGGCGCCGATGGCCCCACCCATGCCGCTGTGATCTTTGACAAAGGCAGCCATACGTTCCGCAATGACCTCTATGATCAGTACAAAGCCAACCGCGAAGCGATGCCAGAGGATTTGCGCCCCCAGATCCCGCTGACCCGCGACGCGACCCGCGCCTTCAACCTCGCCTGTATCGAGATGGAGGGGTTTGAGGCCGACGACATCATCGCCACCTACGCCCGGATGGCGCGCGAGGCGGGCGGGCGCTGCACGATCATCTCGTCCGACAAGGACATGATGCAACTGGTCGGCGACGGGGTGGAGATGTTCGACGCCATGAAGAACAACCGCATCGACCGGGACGGCGTGTGGGAAAAGTTCGGCGTCGGGCCCGAGCGGGTCGTGGACGTACAGGCCCTGGCGGGTGATAGCGTTGATAACGTGCCCGGCGCGCCCGGTATCGGGATCAAGACCGCCGCACTTTTGATCAATGAATACGGGGACTTGGACAGCCTTCTGGCCCGCGCGGAAGAAATCAAGCAGCCCAAGCGCCGCCAGACCCTGATCGACCACGCCGACCAGATCCGCCTGTCGCGCCAGTTGGTCCTGCTCGATGAGAACATGGCGCTGGAAGAGGGCCTGGACGCGCTGGAAGTGCGCGAGCCGGATCACACGGTGCTGCTGGAATTCCTCGCCCAGATGGAGTTCCGCACGCTCACCAAACGCATCGCCGAAAGTGCGGGCGTCGAGGCCCCGGTGATCGAGGAACCCACGCCCGAGGCCGCCCCCGACGCGCCCGAGATGCCCGCGATTGATCACACAAAGTATGAGGTGGTTAACGACGTTAAGACCTTGCAGGCGTGGGTCGACCACGCCACGGCGCGCGGCGAAGTGGCTTTTGACACAGAGACGACATCGCTCGATGAAATGGTGGCCGAGCTTGTCGGCGTCTCGCTCTGCGTTGAGCCCGGGAAAGCCTGCTACATCCCGCTGCTGCACCGGGGCGGGGGCGATGACCTTTTCGCCGACACCTCCCTCGCAGAAGGGCAGATCCCGTTTGAAGATGCGCTGGCCACCCTCAAGCCGATGCTGGAAGACGAAAGCGTCCTGAAGATCGCCCAGAACGCCAAGTATGACGTCAAGGTCCTCGCCAATTACGGCGTCACCGTCGCGCCCATCGACGACACGATGCTGCTGTCCTACGCCCTCCACGCAGGGCTCCACAATCACGGCATGGATAGCCTGTCTGAGCGCTACTTGGGCCACACGCCCTTGCCGATCAAGTCCTTGATCGGAAGCGGAAAATCCCAGATCACCTTCGACCGCGTCCCCATCGCCGACGCCGCCCCCTATGCCGCCGAAGACGCCGATATCACCCTGCGTTTCCACAAGCTGTTCAAGCCGAAACTGCATACCGTCGGCGTCACCAAGGTTTACGAGCGCCTCGAACGCCCCCTCGTGCCCGTCCTCGCCCGCATGGAACGCTCTGGCATCAAGGTGGACCGCGAGGTCCTCAGCCGCATGTCCAACGCCTTTGCCCAGAAAATGGCGGGCCTTGAGGCTGAAATTCATGAGCTCGCCGGAGAGGCCTTCAACGTCGGCTCCCCCGCGCAGCTTGGCGAAATTCTGTTTGAAAAGATGGGGTTGGAGGGCGGCAAGAAGGGCAAGACCGGCAAGTATTCCACAGGCGCCGATGTCCTGGAAGACCTCGCGACCGAACACGACCTGCCGGGCCGTGTGCTGGACTGGCGGCAGCTCTCAAAGCTGAAATCCACTTACACCGACGCGCTGCAGGACCATATCAACGCGGACACGGGCCGCGTCCACACCAGCTACTCCATCGCCGGCGCCAACACCGGGCGCCTCGCCTCCACCGATCCAAACTTGCAAAACATCCCGATCCGCACCGAAGAAGGCCGCCGCATCCGCGAGGCTTTCGTGGCCGAACCCGGTAAGGTCTTGGTCGCGCTCGATTATTCCCAGATCGAACTGCGCATCCTCGCCCATATCGCGGGCATCGACGCGTTGAAACAGGCGTTCAAGGATGGCCAGGACATCCACGCCGCCACCGCGTCCGAGATGTTCAACGTGCCGCTTGAGGACATGACGCCGGACGTCCGCCGCCAGGCCAAGGCGATCAACTTCGGCGTTATCTACGGCATTTCGGGCTTTGGCCTCGCGCGCAACCTGCGCATCCCGCGCAGTGAAGCGCAGGGCTTCATAGACCGCTATTTCGAGCGTTTCCCCGGCATCCGCACCTACATGGACGACACCAAAAAGTTCGCCAAGGAACACCTCTACGTCGAGACGCTCTTTGGCCGAAAAATCCACACGCCCGAGATCAACGCCAAGGGCCCGGGCGCCGGTTTCGCAGGCCGCGCCGCGATCAACGCGCCGATCCAGGGCACCGCTGCCGACATCATCCGCCGCGCGATGATCCGCATGGAGGACGCCATTGCAGGCATCCCCGCGCGGATGCTTCTGCAGGTCCACGACGAATTAGTTTTTGAGGTCGATGAAGACGCGACTAACACGCTGATCAAAAAAGCCCGCGAGGTCATGGAAGGCGCCGCCGACCCCGCTGTGCACCTGAGCGTGCCAATTACGGTGGACTTCGGGCAGGGCGCAAACTGGGCAGAGGCGCATTAACAGGGCCTTTGCGCTATAAGGAACCCGGTCGCGACCTGATGACCCGCTTCGGAGAATGCTGAAATGAATGTTCCGATCCAAACCTGGCCCGAACTCCGCGATTTCGCGGTCGCGCTTTATCTGCCCAAGGTCGAGGACGCCGTTTCCTGGGGCAACCCCAACCTCAAGGCCCACGGCAAGATGTGGTGCTGGTGGAGCCCTTACGTCGATGCGGCGATCTTCAAAGGCTCGGTGGAGGAGCGGGAGATGCTGATGCAGGCCGACCCGGAAACCTTCATCCTCCACGACCACTACGCCAACTACGGCTGCATCCTCGTCGCCGCTGGGCGGATCGAGCGGGACTGGGTCGAGGCCCGCCTGCGCCGCACTTGGCGTGATCTGGCGCCCAAGCGCTGGCTGGCGAAATACGACGCAGAGCAGGGCTAACCATGCAAATTCTCTACGTTTTACGCGGATGTCTGCTCGCTTACGGCTTTGGCGTCGCCGTCATGATGCTGGCCACGATGATCATCGACGGGCGGGGCACCGACGCACTGGGGCTGACCGCCATGATCGGGCTCGTGCTGCTGATCCCCTTCCTCGTCATCGTCGTGGTGATCTGGGCGGTGCTGGCGCGGCTCGCGAAGACCGTCACGATAACCCAAGCCGCCGCAATCTGCGCCGCCGTCTTTTTCGTTCTCGCCTTCCTCTTGGGCCTATCAGGCAATGGCGTGCCGGGCTTGCTGATCGACGCGGTTGCCTATCCCTTCGCGGGCGCGATTTTCGGGACGATCTTCTGGGTCGGCGCCTTCGGGCTCCGACGCGAAATGACGATGGGAACGCGCATGCCAGAGGCAGAGCATTGACCCTGATCGCGCTCAACAAGCCCATGAATATGCTGTCACAATTCACCTCGGAAGGGGGGTGGCCCGCCCTGGATGGGCTCGGGTTGCCCAAGGGCGTCTACGCGGCGGGGCGGCTGGACCGCGACTCGGAAGGGTTGTTGTTGCTGACCGACGATGGCGGGCTGCAGGCGCGGATTTCCTCGCCGAAGTTCAAATCACCCAAGGTATACTTCGCGCTGGTGGAGGGCGTGCCGACCGACGAGGCCCTGGCGCGGCTGCGGGCAGGCGTGGACCTAAAAGATGGCCGCACGGCGCGCTGCGAGGCCGAGGCCGTGGACGTGCCCGAGTGGATCTGGGACCGCGAACCGCCGGTCCGGATCCGCAAATCGATCACCGACACCTGGGTGCGCCTGACCCTGACCGAGGGCCGCAACCGACAGGTGCGCCGCATGTGTGCGGCGGTGGGCTACCCGGTGATCCGGCTGGTGCGGTTTTCCATCGGGCCCTATGATATCAAGAACTTAGCCCCCGGCGCATGGCGGGAGGTCTAGGGATAGCGGAGGTGCTGACGGTCCGATCTCGCGCTGAATTGCGGGCCTGGCTCGCGGCGCATCACGGCGAGGGGAAGGGACTGTGGCTGGCGACCTATAAGAAACACCATCCCGACTATGTGCCGTGGATGGAGGCGGTGGAGGAACTGCTCTGCTGGGGATGGGTCGACGCGCAGGTCGCGGCGTTGGATGCGGACCGGATGAAGCACCGGATCGCGCCGCGCCGCGCGACCAGCGCCTGGTCCGCGGTCAACAAGGAGATCGTCGCGCGTATGCGGGCCGAGGGGCGGATGACGCCCGCGGGGGAGGCGAAGATCGCGGCGGCCGAGGCGAACGGGATGTGGACGTTTCTCGACGACGTAGAGCGGTTGGAGGTGCCGGGTGACCTGGCCGAAGCCCTGGGCGCCGCGCGCGCGGTGTGGGAGGCGTACCCCCGCTCGGTCAAGCGCGGGACATTGGAGTGGATCAAGACGGCGAAGACGGCGCCGACGCGCGCGCGGCGGATTGACGACGTGGCCCAAAGCGCAGGCGCGGGGCTGCGGCCCTCGATATTCCGGCGCTGACGCGCCGGTCCAAACCGCCCCTCCTCGCTATCGCCCTTTCGGGCGAACGCTCCTCGCAGCGGTCTTCCCTTTCATCTTGCCCAGAAAACTCTGGGGAGCTTGAGGGGCTAGCCCCTCAATGCCGCCGTCACGCCAACATGACCATCGGGTTTTCCAGGTTGTCCTTGATCGCGGCCAGTAGCTCGGCCCCCAAGGCGCCGTCGATCACACGGTGATCGACCGACAGCGTGGTGGACATCACGGTCGCCACCGCCAACTCGCCATCCGCCCCGACAACAGGCTTCTTGACGCCCGCGCCGACGGCCAGGATCGCGCCGTGGGGCGGGTTGATGACGGCGTCGAAATTCTCGATCCCCATCATGCCCAAATTCGAGATCGCGAAGGAGCCGCCCACATATTCGTGCGGCGCCAGTTTCCCGTCGCGGGCGCGGCCTGCCAGGTCCTTCATCTCTGCCGACAGGGCCGAAAGGCTCTTGGTGTCGCTGTCTTTCAGGACCGGCGTGAACAGCCCGCCATCGACGGCCACAGCCACGGCCACGTCCGAGGGTTTCAGCTTGATCATCCGGTCCCCGGCCCAGACGGCATTGGCGTCGGGCACCGCCTGCAACGCCAGGGCGCAGGCCTTGATGACGAAGTCGTTTACCGACAGCTTCACGCCGCGCCCTTCCAGCTGCTTGTTGAGCTGCGAGCGGAACTTCAGCAGCGCGTCCAACTGGATATCACGGCGCAGATAGAAGTGCGGGATCGTCTGTTTCGCCTCGGTCAGGCGGGCGGCGACGGTCTTGCGCATGCCGTTCAGCTTGACCTCTTCGAACTCGCGGCCCTCGTACATCTTGAGGACCTGCTCGGCAGAAGGACCGGTGGGCATGGCACCAGAGGCCGCGGGCGCAGCGGCAGGCGCGACCGCAGCAGGTGCGGCGGCAGCTTTCGGCGCGGCAGAGGCGCTTTCCACATCGGCTTTGACGATGCGGCCATGGGGGCCGGAGCCCTTGATCTGGCTCAGATCGAGGCCCTTGTCGGCAGCGATGCGCCGCGCGAGCGGAGAGGCGAAGATGCGCGCGCCGTCAGCGCTTGCGGGCGCTGCCGGGGCAGGGGTTGCGGCAGCTGACGCCGCCGCCGGAGCCGCCTCTTCCGCCGCGGGCGCGGCTTCCTCGGCGGCGGGAGCCGCAGGGGCGGCGCTGAAGTCCTCGCCCTCTTCGCCGATCAGGGCAATCGCGGTGTTGACCTTCACATTCTCGGTGCCCTCGGCCACCAGGATCTTGCCGATCACGCCTTCGTCGACGGCCTCGAACTCCATCGTGGCCTTGTCGGTTTCGATTTCAGCCAGCAGGTCCCCGGCGGCGACGGTGTCGCCTTCCTTGACCAGCCATTTGGCGAGGGTGCCTTCCTCCATCGTGGGGGACAGGGCGGGCATGAGAAGTTCGATGGGCATTTGGATCGTCTCCCTTGGAGGGGGTGTCGCTTATTCGAGCGTGATGTGAGTGAACGGCGCGCGCGGGGCGGCGCCTTTCTTGAGGGCTTTGATGGCGTCGGCCAGGTCGTGTTGCTGGGCGGCAATCCACTCGTAGGCCTGCTCGTGGCTCACCTTGGTGTCCACGCCGTATTGCTGCGACAGCAACGCGTCCGGGACCAGAGCCACCACCGCATCCCCGCCAAGATCGACGGAAACGCGGTAGGCGTCAGCAGAGGGATTTTTTCCCAGGATGCGCATCAGCGGTACGTCACCTGTTTGCACGCGGCCACGACCTCATCGGTGGTGATCAGCGCGTGGCGTTCCAGGTTGGCCGCATAGGGCATGGGCACGTCCTTGCCGGTGCAATTGATGACCGGCGCGTCGAGGTAATCGAACGCGTTTTGCATCAGGTAGGCCGACAGGTGGTTGCCGATGGAGCAGACCGGGAAGCCTTCCTCCACGGTGACGCAGCGGTTGGTCTTCATCACCGAGGCCAGAAGCGTGTCATAGTCCAACGGACGCAGGGTGCGCAGGTCCACGACCTCGGCAGAAATCCCTTCCTCGGCCAATTTGTCTGCGGCCTCAAGGGCATAGGTCATGCCGATGCCGAAAGAGACAATCGTCAGATCAGTGCCTTCGCGCCAGATCTTGGCCTTGCCGAAGGGCACGGTGAAATCATCCAGGTCCGGCACCTCGAAGGAGCGGCCATAAAGGATCTCGTTTTCCAGGAACACGACCGGGTTGGGGTCGCGGATGGCGGTTTTCAGCAGGCCTTTGGCGTCGGCTGCCGAATAGGGCATGCAGACCTTGAGGCCCGGCACCTGAGAATACCACGTCGCGTAATCATGGCTGTGCTGCGCGCCCACACGGGCGGCGGCACCGTTGGCGCCCCGGAACACCATGGGTGCGCCCATCTGGCCGCCGGACATATAGAGCGTCTTGGCGGCAGAGTTGATGATGTGGTCAATCGCCTGCATGGCGAAGTTGAAGGTCATGAACTCGACAATCGGCTTGAGGCCGCCAAAGGACGCGCCCACACCGATCCCGGCAAAGCCGTGCTCGGTGATCGGCGTGTCGATCACGCGCTTTTCGCCGAATTCGTCCAGCATGCCCTGGGTGATCTTATAGGCACCGTTGTACTCGGCCACTTCCTCGCCCATCACGAAAACGGTGGGGTCGGCGCGCATTTCCTCAGACATCGCGTCGCGCAGCGCTTCGCGGACGGTCTGGGTCTTCATCGGCGTGCCCTCGGGCCAATCGGGGCTGGTGTCGACCTTGGGCGCGGCGGGCACGGCGGCTTGGGCGGCGGGCGCTTCCTCAGCGGCAGGCGCGGGGGCGTCCGCCTCGGGGGCTGCGGCAGGCGCGGCAGAGGTGGCGGACATATCCTCGCCCTCTTCGCCGATCACGGCGATGGCGGTGTTCACCTTCACGCCTTCGGTGCCCTCGGCCACCAGGATCTTGCCGATGACGCCTTCGTCGACGGCCTCGAACTCCATCGTCGCCTTGTCGGTCTCGATCTCGGCCAGGATGTCGCCAGCCGCGACGGTGTCGCCTTCCTTCACCAGCCATTTGGCCAGCGTGCCTTCCTCCATCGTGGGGGAGAGGGCGGGCATTAGAATTTCAGTTGCCATGGTCGTGCTATCCCTATTCCGCGCGGTCGTTACAAAGGCCCGCCAGATCCCGGAAAGCCACCAGCAAAAGGTCGGCGTCGGGGCGGCTTACAACTTCTGTAAGGTCCACGTTCATTGTGTAAGTGTCCCAGCCGCCACCGATATCGAAGATCAGGTCGCACTGGGTTTCATTGCAGTCGGCCGCCACATACGGCAACGCGGCCGGGTCGGTCGAAAGGGTGGTGAAAAGTTCCGTCCCAACGGGGGCGACGGCGGTGATGGTCCATTCGGGCAGGGGGCCCGGCAGCTCAAAGAACAGGTCCTGGTCCGTCTCGTTGGGGCGAAGGGTGATGGCGTCGCCCGAGATATCGGTAAGGTTCCCGGTCAATTGCCCCGACAGCGGATCGCCGTTCTCGATCGCGTCGAAGGCGACGACGAACTGGCATCCAGTGACGGTGGTATTCATCATCTGGATGCCGGTCGACGTCGGGCCGCTGGCGGCTAGGATCGCCGTGATCCGTGCCCCCGCATCCGCGGGCGTTCCGGCACTGACCGGCGCGACCGCCAGCACAGCACCCAACGCCACCGCGCCAGCCCTTTTGAGCCGCCTTGAAATCACGCAGGGACCTCGGCGTAGATGTCGGTCCAAAGCTCTTCCAACGCGGGCTCGGGCGAAGTTTTGGAGAACTCGGCCGCCTCGTTGACGATTTCCTTGATCTCCTTGTCGATGGCCTTCAGGTCATCTTCGCTGGCATGGCCCCCGGTCAGCAGCATCTGGCGCACGTTCTCGATCGCGTCACGCTTTTCGCGCATCTCCTGAACCTCTTCGCGGGTCCGGTATTTCGCCGGGTCCGACATGGAGTGGCCGCGGTAGCGATACGTCTTGATCTCTAGGATATAGGGCCCATTGCCCGCGCGGCAGTGGGCGACGGCCTTCTCACCGGCGGCTTTCACGGCCAGCACATCCATGCCGTCCACTTCTTCCCCGGCGATGCCGTAAGCCGCACCCCGTTCCCAATAGGAGGGCGAGTGGGTGGAGCGTTTGGTGGAGGTGCCCATGGCGTATTGGTTGTTTTCAATGACAAAAATGCAGGGCAGGCCCCAGATCTCGGCCATGTTGTAGGCCTCATAGACCTGGCCCTGGTTGGCTGCACCATCGCCGAAGTAGGTGAAGGTCACGCGGTCGTTGCCGAGGTATTTGTCGGCAAAGGCCAGCCCCGCGCCAATCGGCACCTGCGCCGCCACGATCCCGTGGCCGCCGTAGAAATGCTTCTCCTTGGAGAACATGTGCATGGAGCCGCCCTTACCCTTGGAATAGCCCCCCTCGCGGCCCGTGAGTTCCGCCATCACGCCCTTGGCGTCCATGCCACAGGCCAGCATGTGGCCGTGGTCGCGGTAGGATGTGATGCGCTTGTCGCCTTCCTCGGCGGCGGCCTCAAGGCCCACAACAACGGCTTCCTGGCCGATATAAAGGTGGCAGAAGCCGCCGATCAGGCCCATGCCGTATAGCTGGCCCGCTTTTTCTTCGAACCGGCGGATCAAAAGCATCTCGCGGTAGTACGTCTTCAGCTCCTCCGCCGAGACGTTCGCCCCGCCACTCTTGGATTCCGTTGCCGCTTTGGCAGTCGTCTTGCGTGCAGCCATCCTGCGCCACTCCTCTCCCTGTTCGGGAATAGTTTAACGTTGAACCATCTATTATCAGAGGTTGTCGGCAGAGTCTTGGGGTAAAGCTGACGCAGGGGCACAGACCCGCTATGCAATTTGGGAAATGCTTGTTTTTCAGGGGTATAGGAAGATGTGCACGGCGGCACACCCCCGCGGTTTTGGCCCTTAGGGCAGGATCAACTCGTCCGGACGGGCGTAGCCCAACACGTCGCGCACCCGTTCATCCAGAAGATCAATGTCAAGGTAGTCGTCCGACAAACGGCGCGTCAGGATCTCCATCCGGGCGGTTTGCAGCTGCAAACGGGCAAGCTCATCGGTCAATCGGTCCCGCTCGGCCTCCACCTGGATGCGCTGGAACAGGCCGTTGTTTCCCTGCACGGCGGTGAAGGTGAAATAAAATCCCACAAGGAACAGGATGCCCGGCACGATGGCTCGGGTCAGGGATAGGGTCCGCAACATGTCACTGCCTCTTGGCTCGAAAGCCTTGGTCGCACGCCTCTGACGGGCGCGTGGGCAGGAGAGTCGCACAAATGGACTGCTTTGGGAATCCCCCACATCTTGTGGCGGCCCCCAAGCCGTGGCGCATCGGACTCAGGTGATGGAGGCCGCGTGGATCGCGCTGATCGCTTCATCCAGCTTGGCGTTGAACGCCGCCTCGTCCTGCTGAGCGGAAAGCCCCTCGGTCAGGGCGCGACTGAAGCTGGCGATCATGCCGTGGTTGGCGGCCAGTTTGGTGTTTGCGTCGTCGCGGGCATAGCCGCCCGAGAGCGCCACGACCCGCATCACCTTTGGGTGGGCAATCAGCGGCGCGTAGAAATCGGCCTCGTCGGGCAGAGTCAGCTTCAACATGATCTGCCGGTCGCCGGACATCTTGTCCAACTCCGCCAACAACGCGTCGCGCAGCACTGCCTCGGCCTCGGCCTTGGCGGGGGCGTTGATGGAAACCTCGGGCTCGATGATCGGGACCATGCCGTGGTCCAGCACCTGCGCGCCGACCTCGAACTGCTGTGCCACATTGGCGGCGATGCCCTTGGCGTTGGGCTCGGCAATGACCGAGCGCGCCTTTGAGCCGAAGATGCCTTTCTGCGCTGCGCGCGCCAGCGTCGCGTCCAGATCCGGCATCGGTTTCAGCATCTGCACGCCGTCGGCCTCCGCCTCCAACCCCTTGTCGATCTTGAGGAACGGGACGACGCCACGCTCGGACCAAAGGTAATCCGCCGCCGGACGCCCGCCAATCTCGCGGTCCATCGTCATCTCGAACAGGATCGCGCCGATGACCTTCTTGCCGGTAAACGCAGGGGCCGAGGCGATGCGCGAGCGCATCTGGTGGATCAGATCAAACATCTCCGCGTCCGAGGCATAGGCCGTCTCGTCAACACCGTAGAGCTTCAACGCCTTGGGCGTGGAGCCGCCCGATTGATCCAGCGCGGCAATGAAGCCCGCGCCCTTTTGCATCTGTGCGATCTGATCAGACGTGCCCATCGGTGCCTCCTTCGGTTCGGTTGCCGAGGGTTTAGGCCGCAGGGGCGCAGGCGTCCATGATGGTTGCGCTATCAGGCGGTCTTTGCCGCCTCCAACGCCCCTATCTTTGAAGCGCCGCCTCCAGCGCCACTATTTTTGAAGCGCGGCCTCCAGAGCCGCGACGCCGGGCAGGGTCTTGCCCTCCATCCACTCCAGAAACGCGCCGCCCGCGGTGGAGATATAGGTGAAGTCCTCGGCCACGCCCGCATGGTTGAGGGCTGCGACCGTATCGCCGCCGCCGGCGACCGAGATCAGGTCCTTGGCGGTCGTCGCAATCGCAGCCAGCTTCGCGGCCTGCACGGTGGCCGCGTCAAACGGCGCCATCTCAAACGCACCGAGGGGGCCGTTCCAGATCAGCGTGGCGGTGTCCGACAACAGCGCGTCAAAACCCGCGACCGTGGCGGGCCCTGCATCAAGGATCATCGCGTCGTTGGGGCAGGCGTCGGCGGCGACCGTCTCGGACGGGGCGTGGGCCTTGAACGCGCGCGCGACCACGATGTCGACGGGCAGATGGATGGTGCAGCCGGTGGTTTTGGCCTTCTCCACGATGTCTCGGGCGGTGTCGGCGAGGTCATGTTCACACAGCGACGTGCCCACGGGATGGCCCTGGGCGGCGAGGAATGTGTTGGCCATGCCGCCCCCGATCACCAGGTGTTCGACCTTCTCGATCAGGTTGCTGAGCAGATCCAGCTTGGACGACACTTTGGCCCCGCCCACAACGGCGGTGACGGGCCGCGCGGGCGCGCCGAGCGCGGCATCCAAGGCGCTCAGCTCGGCCTCCATCAGCCGCCCGGCGCAGGCAGGCAGCAGGCGCGCGACGCCTTCCGTCGAGGCGTGCGCGCGGTGCGCGGCAGAGAAGGCGTCGTTGCAATAGACATCGCCGAGGGAGGCGAGGAACCCCGCCATCTTCGGATCATTCGCCTCTTCCATAGCGGAAAAGCGGGTGTTCTCGATCAGGGTGACGGCGCCCTCGGGCAGCGCGTCGAGGCTGGCGCGGTCGGGCCGCTCGATGAAGGTGACCGGTTGGCCGAGGGCGGCTTCCAGCGCGGGAAGAGTGACGCGCAGGGACATCTCAGGGACGTATTGGCCCTTGGGGCGCCCGAAGTGGGCGAGCATGACGGGGCGGCCGCCTTTGGCGAGGATGTCGCGGATCGTGGGAACAATGCGGGTGATGCGCGTGGCGTCGGTTACCGTGTCGTTTTCCACGGGGACGTTGATGTCGACCCGGGTGAGCACCAGTTTGCCCGCAAGGTCCATGTCGTCGAGGGTGTTGAAGCGCATCGGAGGTCTCCCGTTGTGGTGGTGAGGTCATGCCACGCGTAGAGGGGCCGCCAAAAGAGTTTAGATGCCTCCGGCGGGAGTTTTTTGGCAAGATGAAGGGGAGCGCGCGCAATTTTAGACAAATGCGCGCGGCTTTTGGTGGGGGTTACAGGAATTTGCCCATGGCCACGGCGGTGTCGCTCATCCGGCAGGAGAAGCCCCATTCGTTGTCGTACCAGGTCAGGATGCGGACCATGGTGCCGTCCAACACCTTGGTCTGGTCGGTGGCGAAGATCGAGGAATGGGGGTCGTGGTTGAAGTCCATCGACACCAGTTTCTCGTCCGTGACGCCGAGGATGCCCTTGAGGGGGCCGTTTGCGGCCTCGGCGATGGCGGCGTTGATCTCGTCCACCGTGGTGGCGCGGCTGGCCTCGAACGTCAGGTCCACGACGGAGACGTTGGGGGTGGGCACGCGGATGGCGACGCCGTCGAGCTTGCCGTTCAACTCGGGCAGCACCAGGCCCACGGCCTTGGCGGCGCCGGTGGAGGTGGGGATCATGCTCATCGCTGCCGCGCGCGCGCGGTAGAGGTCGGAGTGCATGGTGTCCAGCGTCGGCTGGTCGCCGGTGTAGGAGTGGATCGTCGTCATAAAGCCCTTGGTGATGCCGACGGCGTCGTTGAGCACTTTGGCGACCGGGGACAGGCAATTGGTGGTGCAGGACGCGTTGGAGACGATGAGGTCATCCGCAGTTAGCTGGTCATGGTTCACGCCGTAAACGATTGTCTTGTCGGCGTTCTTGCCGGGCGCCGAGATCAGCACGCGGCTGGAGCCGTTTTCCAGATGCGCCTGGCAGGCCTCTTTCGAGGTGAAGATGCCGGTGCATTCCAGCACGATGTCCACATGGGCCCAGGGCAGATCAGCGGGGTTGCGGATCGCGGTGACGTCGATCGGGCCACGGCCCACGTCAATCGTGGTCTCGGTCGTCGTGACAGTCGCGGGGAAGCGGCCATGGACGCTGTCGTAGCGCAGCAGATGGGCGTTGGTCTCGACCGGGCCGAGGTCGTTGATGGCGACGACTTCGATGTCGGTGCGGCCAGATTCGATGATCGCGCGCAGCACGTTGCGCCCGATGCGACCAAACCCGTTGATGGCGACTTTGACGGCCATGGGGAGACTCCTATGGATAATGCCGCAGGGGCGCGGCGAATGCGGACGATGCCACAAAGGCGGCGTTGTGTGACCACTGTTAGCGGTAACAGCGCCGTCTTAGCGCGTGTTTTGCCCGTTGGGAAGGGGCAGCGTCGTTAACGCCAGAATGCCATCCACGACAGCAGATCCGCGAACTTGCGGCCCAGAAACAGCGAATTGGCCCATTCAAACAGCACCGCATCGACGGCCAGAAACGCGGCGATCAGGATCAGGATCCATATGGCAATCGTGTTGGTCATGGCCGCAGTCTTTGCCACGGCGCGCGCCGGGGGGGAAGCCTGATTGCAGGGCGCTACTTCTTGGCGCCCATCACGGGGTGCAGGATCGCATCGTGGGGCACCAGCTCATAGGGTTGGCCGGCATTGCGATAGATCCGCTGCTTCTTGCGGGGGTAATCGCCGACATCATGGGCAAGGCGCTGGCCGATCACGAGAATACGCAGGGTCTCGGTGCCGGTGTTGAGGATGGTGTGGGCCAACCCGCCCGCCCGGTAGCCGATGAAATCGCCCGGGCCGATGGCGTGGTCGTCCTCTCCGATGGTGGCCGTGCCGGTGCCCGACAGGATATAGACGGCCTCATCCTCGAAGTGGTGAACGTGGTATTCGGTGGTCTCATCGCCCGGGGCGACTTCGATAAGGTGGATGCCAAGGCCGGTCAGCCCGGTCTCGTCGCCGAGGGACTTGTTGATGCGTTTGGCGGCGGGATTGACGAAGTGGACCTTCGCGAGGCCCTCCATCGCGGCAATCTCGGCGGCTTTCAGAAGGTAGGTGTCGGACATGGCGCATCTCCCGGCAATTCATTGCCGCAAGTGTGGGTCAGGGCGCGCGCGGCGTAAAGCGCGGATCGGCGGTGGTGTGCGGGCGCGATCATCGACTTGCGGGGCAAAGACGCGTAGGCTTGGCGCAGCCACAGGCAATGATTGCATCCTCGGAGGCGGCGCTGTGCCAGAGACGCTGATCAAAGGTATCGCCCGAGACTTCTCGGAAGGGAAGCTGGAGAGGGTTGCCGCCGCATTCGCGATCCCCGGCGTGGTCCATGTCGGGGACAAGATCCTGTCGCTTGCGACGGAAAACGTGATGCTCGACGCGCTGCGCGCCTACCGCTCCAACCTGATGGTCGAAAGCTACGACCATACCGATATCGAGATTGAACACCGCACGGACGCGCCGGACGGGCGGGTGCAACTGCTTGTGACATGGACGAATTTCAACGACCGGGGTGCCGTGATTAGCGCGGTTCACGCCGGATACATCTGGAAGCAGGACCCGGCGGGGGAGTGGAAAATCATCGGCCACGAGATCCTGCCGCCTTGGAAAGAGCGTTTGTCGCAAGGCATCCCGCTGATGTGAGGTTGCGTTGTTGTTAGTAGTGCAGGGCGGCCACGCACCCCGCGCTCAAGTAGCCCGAAGGGCGGTAGCGCATAAAAGACTCCGCTCAAGTAGCCCGAAGGGCGGTAGCGCATAAAAGACTCCGCTCAAGTAGCGCGAAGCGCGGTAGCGCATCCCCGCGCTCAAGTAGCCCGAAGGGCGGTAGCGCAGAAATTCAGTGCAGCAACCGGCCCATAGCGCCTGCGACGTCGGCCATGCGGGCCGAGAAGCCCCATTCGTTGTCGTACCAGGCCAGCACCCGCACCGTGCGGCCGCCGACAACTTTCGTCTGGTCGGGGGCGAAGATCGACGAGGGTGTCGTGTGGTTGAAATCGATGGAGACCTTGGGCGCCGGATCGTAGGACAGGACCGCGCCCATATGGCCCGCGGCGGCCTCGGCCACGACGTCGTTAACGTCGTTAACCGTGACATCGCGCGCGGCCTCGAACGTCAGATCGACGGCAGAGACGTTGGGCGTGGGCACGCGCAGGGCGGTGCCGTCCAGGCGGCCTTCCATCTCGGGCAGAACCTCGGCCAGGGCCTTGGCTGCACCCGTGGAGGTCGGGATCATCGCCATGGCAGCGGCGCGGGCACGGTAAAGGTCGTCGTGGCGGCGGTCCAGGGTCGGCTGGTCGCCGGTGTAGCTGTGGATCGTCGTCATGATGCCACGCTCCACGCCGATGGCCTCGTTCAACACCTTCACCAGGGGGGCGAGGCAGTTCGTGGTGCAGGATCCGTTGGAAATCATCCGCTCATCCGCCCGCAGGTCGCGGTGGTTCACGCCGTAAACCACCGTGCGGTCGACGTTTTTCGCAGGCGCCGAGATCAAGACCTTCTTCGCGCCCCGCTCCAGATGCACCGCCGATTTCACGCCGTCGTTGAACTTGCCGGTGCATTCCAGCACCACATCGCAGCCGTCCCAATCCAGCTCTGCCGGATCATAGGTGGAAAACACCTTCATCGGCCCGCGCCCCAGATCCATCGTGTCGCCGTCGACCCGCACCTCTCCGGGGAAGCGGCCATGGACGCTGTCGTAGCGCAGCAGATGCGCGCTGGTCTCGACCGGGCCGGTTGCGTTGATCTTCACGACCTGCACGTCATTGCGCGCGCTTTCCGCGATATAGGCCAGGGTAGCGCGTCCGATGCGGCCAAAACCGTTGATGCCGAGGGTGATGGTCATGGACGCTCTCCTATGGGTCGATCTTGCCCTTTGGATAGGGCGCGCGCCCGCGCCTGTGAACCCAAAAGCGCCCTGAAATCGGTATGTTAGCGGAAACGGTGGCGCAAACATCGGGTGATTGCGCTAACACCTCTGTGACGCTCCCGGCTTTACCCGGGCGCGCATTGACGTATGTTGCCCGGCAAGCGCGGATTTTGAGGAACTGACATGAGCGGACTTCTGGCCCTACTGGATGATGTGGCGGCAATCGCGAAGGTCGCGGCGGCGTCTGTGGATGACGTCATCGGGCAGGCGGCCAAGGCGGGCGCGAAGGCAGCGGGGGCGGTGATCGATGATGCCGCCGTGACGCCCAAATACGTCCATGGGTTCGAGGCCAAGCGCGAGCTGCCCATCGTGTGGAAAATCGCGCGCGCGTCGATTTTCAACAAGCTTGTCATCCTGTTGCCCGTCGCACTGCTGCTGTCGTCCTTTGCCCCGTGGATGATCCCGCCGCTTCTGATGCTGGGCGGGGCTTACTTGTGTTTCGAGGGGGCCGAAAAGATCCACCATTGGCTCTCGCCCGCCCACCACGACGTGGAAGAGGCCTTCGCCAAGAAGATGTCGGCCGAAGACAGCGCGCATCTGGAAGAAGAGAAGGTCAAAGGCGCGATCAAGACCGATTTCATCCTGTCGGCTGAGATCATGACCATCGCGCTGGCGGCCCTGGAGGTCGACAACGTCTGGTTCCGGGGCGCCGCTTTGGCCGTCGTGGCGGTGGGGATCACCGTTCTGGTCTACGGCGCCGTGGCGCTGATCGTGAAGGCCGATGACGTCGGCCTGCACATGGCCTCCGCCGGGCGCACAGGCGCCACGCGCAAGACGGGGGAGCTGATCGTGCGCGGCATGCCCGGTTTCCTCAAGTGGCTGACGATCGTGGGCACCGCCGCGATGCTCTGGGTCGGCGGCTCGATCATCGTCCATGCGGTGGCCGAGATGGGCTGGCACGGGCCAGAGGATTGGATCGACGCCGTCGCTCATTCCGTGGGTGGAGAGAGTGGCCTGATCGTCTGGCTGGTGAAGGCTGTCATCGACGGCATTCTGGGCATCATCTTGGGAATGGCGCTGATCCCCGTGGTGGCCCGGGTGATCACACCCGCGATGCGCGCGGTGGGTTTGGGCGGGGACGCGGCCCATTAAGGCCCTCTGAACGCCCCATGACCGAACGGTGACCCGCGCCGCCCAGGCCCAGGAAAACAACGGGGTTAACCGTTTGTTTAGGAAGATATGTTTACCTTACGTTAGGGATCGAAGCGCTTTGCGCTCTTGGCCCCGTATCAAGGAAGCCCTCGGCGGTCTGGACCCTGCCGGGGGCTGACTTTTGGCGCAGACGCCAGATGTTGGCGCACAAAAAAAGCCCCGCCCGCACCCCTCGGCGCGCACGAGGCTCAATAAGGCACGGCCCGCGTCAGAGCAGCGATTTCACCTTGGCCGCAATGTCCTCGGCAGTAATCCCGAAGTGCGCGTAAAGATCCTCCGCCGGGGCCGACGCCCCGAAATCGTGCATCCCCACGAAGCCGCCTTTCTCGCGCTTGCCGCGCTCGCCATAAAGCCAGCGGTCCCAGCCAAAGCGGATCGCGGCCTCAACGGCCACGCGCACCGGACCCCCGGGCAGGACGCGCTTACGGTAGCTTTCGTCCTGCTCTTCAAACAGCTCCCAGCAGGGCATGGAGACGACGCGGGTGCCAATCCCCTCGGCCTGCAACAGATCGCGCGCGGCCATGGCGATGGACACCTCGGAGCCGGTCGCCATCAGGATCGCCTGACGCTTGCCGTCGGCATCGGCCAAAACGTAAGCACCCTGCGCGACCAGGTTCTTGGTCTTGTGCTCCTTGCGCACCGTCGGCAGCCCTTGGCGCGACAGGGCCAGGGTCGAGGGTGTCGTTGTGGTGCTCAAGGCCAACTCCCAGGCTTCCGCCGTTTCCACCGCATCTGCGGGGCGGAACACGTTCATGTTGGGCGTGGCGCGCAACATGGCGAGGTGCTCCACCGGTTGGTGCGTCGGGCCATCTTCGCCCACGCCGATGCTGTCGTGGGTCATCACATAGACCGGCGCGATCTTCATCAGCGAGGCCAGGCGCATCGACGGGCGCGCGTAATCGGTAAACGTAAAGAACGTGCCGCCGTAGGGCTTTACGCCCCCGTGCAGTGCCATGCCGTTCATCGCCGCCGCCATCGCGTGTTCGCGGATGCCATAGTGGATGTGACGGCCCTTGCGGTCCTCGGGCGAGAAGGTGCCGATGTCTGTGGTGTTGGTCAGGTTCGACCCGGTCAGATCGGCAGAGCCGCCCAGGGTCTCGGGCACGATACCGTTGATCACCTCTAGCGCCATCTGCGACGCCTTGCGCGTCGCGACCTTGGGCTGATCCTCGGACAATTGCTTCTTGAACGCCTTGATGGCGGCGGACAGCTTCTTGGGCATCTCACCGGCGAAGGCGCGGGTGAACTCGGCCTGCTTGTTGGCGGAAAGCGCCGCAAAGCGCCCCTCCCACTCAGACCGCGCCGCCTGTCCGCGCGCGCCGACGGCTTCCCACCAGGCTTTCAACTCTGCCGGGATCTCGAAGGCGGCGTGGGGCCAGCCGTAGGCGGCCTTGGTGTCCGCGATCAGCGTGGCATCCGTCAACGCCCCATGGCCCTTGCCCGTGTCCTGCGCGCTGGAGCCGAGCGCGATGTGGGTCTTGCAGGCGATCATCGCCGGACGGGCCGAGGCCTTGGCCTCGGTCAACGCGCGGTCGATGTCCGCCGGATCATGGCCATCACAGCTGAACACGTCCCAGCCGCTTGCCGCAAAACGGGCCTTCTGGTCGGTGACGTCCGACAGCCCGACATTGCCGTCGATAGTGATGCCGTTGTCGTCCCACATCACGATCAGGCGCGACAGCTGTTGGCGCCCGGCCAGCGCCAGCGCCTCCTGGCTGACACCCTCCATCAGGCAACCGTCGCCCGCGATGCAATAGGTATAGTGGTCGATGATCTTCTTGCCCCAGGTGGCGCGCAGATGCTCTTCGGCCATGGCGAAACCCACGGCATTGGCGATGCCTTGTCCCAGCGGGCCGGTCGTCGTCTCCACCCCCGTCACATGGCCGTA
Source organism: Gymnodinialimonas sp. (assembly GCF_059726805.1). Lineage (NCBI taxonomy): Bacteria > Pseudomonadati > Pseudomonadota > Alphaproteobacteria > Rhodobacterales > Paracoccaceae > Gymnodinialimonas > Gymnodinialimonas sp. Next base: position 3,081,863 of record NZ_AP041059.1, on the reverse strand, counting down.
CTCCGGGTGGCCCGCGGTGATCGCGCCCAACTGGCGGAAGTTCTTGATCTGCTCCAACGTCATGTCGGCGTAGCCTGTCAGGTGCAACAGGCTGTAGATCAGCATCGATCCATGGCCCGCGCTCAGAATGAACCGGTCACGGTTCGGCCAATCGGGGGTGGAGGCGTCGAACGACAGGTGCTTGTCGAACAACACCGTGGCCACATCCGCCATGCCCATCGGCATGCCGGAGTGGCCGGAATTGGCAGCCGCCACAGCGTCCAGCGTCAGGGTGCGAATGCAGGCGGCGCGCGCCCAATGGTCGGGATTGGCGCTGGCGAGGGCTTTGATATCCATCGAGGGATCCTTTTTGGCGGCATGGGCATCGTTGGGTGCAACGTTTGCAGGCGTGATATCAAAGGCCAGATGAAGTGCAAGGCGATGAACGGCGTTTGAGGGGGATTGAGGGGCCAAGACGGGCTAAATCTGGCCAAAATCCGCAAGGGAGGCGTGGAAAACCTTGCATTGGGATGCCATTTGACCCCCAAATAGGGGTACGTTAGAGGCAGGAAACACGACATCTGCGACGAAACGCGCGATCCAAGCGTGTCGGGCCGAATGGGTCAAAGGCGGATGTCAGGAAATCTAAACACCGCGCGTTTGCGTGGACCACGAGGGGGCACCGGCTGTCATGGGCGACTTGGCCGATTTTGAACAACTCAGCGCGCTGGAACGGCGTTTGTCACAGGCCTTGGACCGGATCGCGGCGGGCGTTGCATCGGGCGTTGCATCCGGCTCTGGCGCCGTGGCGGCCCAGGCCGAGGTCGAAGATGCCGAAGCCCGCGCGGCAGAAGCAGCCGAGCGCGTGACCGCGCTGGAAGCGCGGCTGGCAGAAACCCAGGACGCTTTGAGCGAGGCCCTGGCCGACGTCGCCTCGGCGCGCGCCGAGGCGGAAGCCGCCCGCTCGGAGGCGGAAACGGCGCGGGTCCACGCCGCCCAGACACCGGGCACGGACGCCGCAACCCTCGCGGCGCTGGAACAGCGGCTGGCCGCCGCTGAGGCCTCCCACGGGATGGCCCAGACGGACCTGGCCGCCCGCACCGAAGAGCTGGCCGAAAAGGACGCGGCCCTGTCCGAAATGCAGGCGGCGCTGGAGGCGGCCCAGGCCGAGGTCAAGGCCGTGGCAGAGGCCGAGCCGGAGGCCGAGACCGAGGATATGGAAAAGGCCCTGGCCGTGATGGGCCGCCGGGTGGAGCGTGCGCGCGCCGAGCGCGACCAGGCGCGCGAGGCCTGCGATGCAGCCACCGACGCGCTCGATGAGATCAAGGAAGCCACCGGCGTCAGCGTCGATGAGCGTATTCTGGTCCTGCGCGGCCAGCTGCGCCTGATGCGGGGCCGGGCGGAAGACCTGGCAGCCCAGGTCTCGCTGTTGCAAAGCGGGGCAGGGGTCGACGCATCGGTTCTGGATCAGGGCCTGCTGGCCGAGGTCGAGACCCTGCGCCAATTGCGCGAGACCGACGCGGCAGAGCTGGACCGGATCGTCGCCGACATGCAGGCCGGATTGGACATGGCAGAGGGAGGCCGAGATGCCTGAGGTTGAAATCGAGATCGGAACCCGCGTCTTCAGCGTCGCCTGCCAGGACGGGGAAGAGCCGTTCCTGCGTTCTGCCGCGAAGATGCTGGACACCGAAGCGGCGGTGGTGCTGGGCCAGATCGGGCGGATGCCGCCCGAGCGGATGCTGCTGATGGCGGGCCTGATGTTGGCCGACAAGACGGCGGCGCTGGAAGATGATCTGCGCGAATTGCAGGACAAGATCGCGACCCAGGACCGGGCCCTGCGCTCGGCGGAAGAGCGGTTGGCGGACCGGGGGCGCAAGATCACCGAGTTGCAGGAAAGCGGCGGCGGGGAGGGCCCGGTGGCGGCTGTGCCGGAAGAGCTGAGCGCCGGATTTGCCGAGCTGACGGCCCGGGCCGAGGCCATGGCCGAAGCGATGGAGGCTGCGGCAGAGACGCCCTCTCAAACCTGATTGCGCCGCCTGACGGCGTCGCCCGCGCGCCCGCTCACGCGGGCGCCCCTGCGCGTGCGCGCAGGCCCCGCCGTGCCGAACGGCTGCGTGCAAGCAGAAATTCATCAGCCTCACTCACTTAACGCTGCCTGAAATCGAAGCTTTCGAAGCGTTCTGCGATGTGCCGTGGTGCAGTCTAGGTGAATTGCGCTCTAGCTGAAAAGCGGGCCGAGAAGCCGGGCGGCTTCCTCCGCCGGGTCAGCCAGGGGCGTGCGGTCCTCGCCGGGGTAGAACCGCGCGCGCAGGGCGGTGGGCATGGGCTTGGGGCGCACGAGATGCACCGACGTGGGCATCTTGGCCGTCTCCGCCTGCCAGCTTTGCACCAACGCCCGCTGCGCGGCCTTGGACATCGCATAGGGGCCTGCGTATTTCTCATCCCAATCGTCATCGAAGAAGACGGCGGTGGGGGCCTCTGACGGGGCGATCAGCGGCTCGATATTGGCGATCAGGCGCGACACGCCGCGGATGTTCAACGCAATCACCTTGTCCAGATCCTTCACCTGCACATGGGGCGCGGGCGTCAGGGCGCTGACGTGAACGGCGGTATGCACCCAGATATCCGCGCGACCCCAACGGTCGTACAGCGACCGGCACAGATGCGCAATCGCGCCATCATCCGTCAGATCCATCGGCGCCAGCGTCGCTTGCCCGCCCGCCGCCTTGATCCGATCGTCCAGGTCCTCCAACCCGCCAATCGTGCGCGCCACGGCCACCACATGGGCGCCCTGGGCGGCCAGCCAGAACGCAGAGGCAGCCCCGAGGCCCCGGGACGCGCCGGTGACCAGCGCGATCTTTCCTGAGAGTGGTTTTTCCGTCATGGCGCGCGTGTTGCCTGCTTGCGCGCCCAAGCGCAAGGGGTATACCTATCGGCCAACGGGCGTAGGCGCCCGGCACAGACATGGGACAAGGGACCTTCATTATGGGTAGCAACGCAACACTTCTTTCCGCAACGCTTGGGCAAGAGGGCCTGGCCCGCAAGGTTCTGCTGGTCCTCGGCGGCACGATCCTGATCGCGCTGGCCGCGCGCACCTCTGTGCCGATGTTCCCGGTGCCGATGTCGCTGCAAACGCTGGCGATCCTGACGGTGGGCTTCTCGTTCGGCTCGCGCCTCGGCGCCATCACGGTGCTGGCTTACCTGGCCCAGGGCTTTGCGGGCCTTCCCGTCTTCACGCCCACCACGGCGCTGGGCCCGCTGGCCTTCGCAGGCCCCACGGCGGGTTTCCTTCTGGGCTTTGTCGCCATGGCCTGGGCCGCAGGCTTCGCCGTGGAACGCGGCCTGGCGCGCGGATTTGTCGGCACGGCGCTGGCGGGCATCGTGATCTCGGCGCTGCTCTACGTGCCGGGTATCGCCTGGCCCATGCTGCTTGCCAACCTCAGCGGGATTGAGGCCGGGTGGATCGGCCAGGGCTTCGGCTACTACTGGACCTACTTCATCTCCAGCTTCCTGATCGGCGACGCCGTGAAGGCGGTTCTGGCCGCCCTCGTCGTGACCGGCGCATGGGCCGCCCTCGCGCGCCGCTGACCGCATCACCGCTGCACTGACAAAAGCGCCGTCCCTTCGGGGGCGGCGTTTTTCGTGTCACCCCTTGAGCTGCCGGATCACGTCATCGCAGCCAAAGCTTTCATAGATCTCAAGCACTTGTCCCGCCGTCATGCCCTCTTGCTGGGCCCCGTGAAACGGATGCTTGGGCGTCGTGATCCAGTAAAGCGGCGTGCGACCGTCCGAGTAAGGCACGACCACGCCCTCGGTCAACAGCGGCCCGGTCAGGCGCGGCAGCTGGGTATAAAGCCACGAATGCATCTCGCCCAGTTTGTCCGCATCGCCCCGCGCCTGGGCCGAGCGAAACCGCGCATGGTTGCCCGCCTTGAGCGAGCACCAGACACCCAGAAACACCGTGCCCTCGGTGCCTTTGACCGGAATAGGCAGGTAGGCGCGCAGGAAATTGTCGCCATCGCGCCGCGCGTAATTCTCGGTGAACAGCTCCATCCCGCCGGCCTCAAAAGCCGCATCCTCGGCGGGCTCGGGCGGGTTTTTCCAACTGAACGGCGCCTCGGGCCGCATCGCCTTGGCGACAGGGACCAGCGCGCCGTTCCTTTCAACCGTGTTGTCGGGGTCCACCAATCGCCGGGCCAGCTCGGCCTCCGGCAGTTCTGGCGCGGATTTGTTGCGGCGGAACAGGCGGATCATTCCGCGGCCTCCACCAGCTCGAACCCTTTCGCAATCTGATCTGTGGGGGTGACGGGATACTCACCCGAAAAACAGGCGTCGCAATAGGCCGGTTGCGCGGGGTCGCGCCCCTCGGCCTCGCCCACGGCGCGGTAAAGACCATCGAGCGAGATGAACTTGAGGCTATCGACAGCCAGGTAGTCGCGCATCTCATCGGCACTCATCGTGGCGGCCAGAAGCTTGCTGCGCTCCGGCGTGTCGACGCCGTAAAAACACGGCCAGGATGTGGGGGGTGAGGCGATGCGGAAATGCACTTCCGCCGCACCCGCATCCAGGATCATCTCCTTGATTTTGCGGGACGTTGTGCCGCGCACCACGCTGTCATCGACCAGGATCACCCGCTTGCCTTTGATCAACGCGCGGTTGACGTTCAGCTTCAGGCGCACGCCCATGTTGCGGATCTGCTCAGACGGCTCGATGAACGTGCGGCCCATGTATTGGTTGCGGATAATCCCCATCGCGTAGGGGATGCCGCTTTCCTGGCTGAAACCGATGGCCGCGGGCGTGCCGGAATCAGGAACGGGACAGACAAGATCCGCCTCCACCGGCGCTTCGCGGGCCAATTCCACCCCGATCTGGCGGCGGGTCTCATAGACCGATTGCCCGCCGATGATGCTGTCGGGGCGTGAGAAATAGACATGCTCAAAGATGCAGAACCGCGCGCGTTTCTTCTCGAACGGATAGGACGATTCGATGCCCTGGGCAGTGATCACCACCATCTCGCCGGGGGCGACCTCGCGGATCAAATCCGCCCCGATGATGTCGAGCGCGCAGGTCTCGGACGACAACACATAGCCGTCGCCCAACTTGCCGATCACCAGCGGACGCACGCCAAGTGCGTCGCGGCAGCCGATCAACTTGGTGCGGGTCATCGCGACCACGGAAAACGCGCCTTCCACACGGCGGAGGCCGTCTTTCATCCGCTCCGGGATGTTGCGCTGAAGCGAGCGCGCCATCAGGTGGATGATGCATTCACTGTCGCTTGAGCTTTGAAAGATCGAGCCGCGCTCGATCAACTCGCGGCGCAACTCATCGGCGTTGACGATATTGCCGTTGTGCGCAATCGCCGCGCCGCCCATGGAGAACTGGCCAAAGAACGGCTGCACGTCGCGGATCTGCGTGGCCCCTTTGGATCCGGCGGTGGAATAGCGCACATGGCCGATGCCGATGGACCCGGGCAGCGTCTCCATCACCTTTTGGCTGGTAAAGGTATCGCGCACGTAGCCGAAACGGCGCGCTTCCGAGAAGCCAGCGTCGGGATCAAAGGTGACAATCCCGCCCGCTTCCTGGCCGCGATGCTGCAAGGCGTGCAGGCCCAGGGCCACGAAATTGGCCGCGTCGGTGACGCCGATCACGCCAAAAACCCCGCATTCCTCGCGCAGCTTGTCGTCGCCTCGCGCATCGAACGGATGCCATGGGATTTCAGGGGCGGGGAAGGCTGTCTCGTCCATCGAGCGAATCCTTGGTCCTTGGCGTCAGGGGACACATAGGACGCCCGCGCGGCTGTGTCACGAAACGATCATACTTGAATTGGACCGGGGCCGGATTTTGCGATAAGATGCGCCGCAAAGATAAGCAAAAACAGGCGGAGCAGGTCTATGCGTTTCTTGATTTTTCTGGCCGGGGCGGCAATGGCGGCAAGCTTTGTGGTGACCTGGGTCGAGCCGCCCTTCGCGGGGCAAGAGATCTCGCCCTCGGTGCTGATCGGTGACCGTTTGCAGGATATGATCAGCAATGGCCCCTGGCAGGCCTGGGTGTTTCTGGGCGGCTTTGCGCTCGCGGGCTTCAGCGCGCTCATTGCGCTTCTGGGCCGCGCGGCGGGCCTCTTTGCGCTTCTGGCAGGCGCGTCGCCCTTCGTTCTGGGCGTCCACTACTACCTGCGGGCCGAGGATGTGCGCGCCGATTTCGGCCTGCCGTTTTCCGTGAATTTCCAGGACCTTGGCCAGGTCTACGAGCTGATGGGCGATTTCATACGCGCGGGCCTCTGGATGTACCTCGGCGGCGCGGCGGTGCTGCTTCTGGCGGGCATGAGCGTCACCTTCGGGCGACGCTAACCCACCTCAGATCAAGCCCGGCAGTGCCACCACGAGCGTGACCAAGACCAAGGCAAGCAAAGGCGATACACCCCGAGACCGCGTCGGCCGCGCCGGCCGCATGAACATATCGCGCGCCGCCTCGCTGCGCATCTGCCGCCCGATGGCGATGTAATGCTTTGTATCGATGGAGCCGTCGCGGTTGGTCTTGATGGGATCGGTCATGGGTCTGTCCTTTCTGGGGCTGTGACCAGACCCTCCCACACCCCCGCAAGGCGCGCTTGAAGAGCGCCTTGAGAAGCCCTTGAGGGATCCATGAGAAATCCCTGAGATCTCCCAAACGCCTTGAGACCCGGCCCGTTTTCGCGTCAGGTCTGTCCATGATCTATCGGTTTGCAGATGTGGAACTCGACGTGGCGCGCCACCGGCTGACCCGCGGAGGCACGCCCGTGCATGTGGAGCCGCAGGTCTTCGACCTCATCGCCGCCCTGGCCCGCGACGCGCCCAACCTGCTGAGCTATGACGCCATGATCGCCGAGATCTGGGGCGGGCGGATCGTCTCGGACGCCACGCTCAGCGCCCGGATCAGCGCCGCGCGCACGGCGCTCGGCGACACCGGCAAGGCCCAGGCGGTCATCCGAACGGTGCCGCGCCGGGGCATCCAGATGGCGGTGCCCGTCACCCAACCTCAAGACACGCCCGCGCCCGAGGCGAGCCAAATCCCCCGGCAGGTGATCCGCTTCGCCACCTCCCAAGATGGCACCTCCATCGCCTATGCGGTCTCTGGCGAAGACGGTCCGCTGCTGGTGCGCGGCGGGCATTGGATCTCGCACCTGGAACATGACTGGCAGAACCCGGTCTGGCAGCCGCTGCTGGCGCGCCTGAACGCAGGACGGCGGCTGATCAGGTTCGACCCCCGCGGCTCGGGCCTGTCGGACCGCGCCCCCGCGGCCATGGGGCTAGAGGCCTCTGTGGCCGATCTCCATGCGGTGTTGCAGGCCACGGCGCAGGACCCCGTCGACATCATCGCCGTCTCTCAATCCGCCCCCGTTGCCCTGGCCCATGCCGCACGGTATCCCGAAACGATCCGCCGGATCGTCCTGGTCAACGGCTTCGCCCAGGGCAGCCTCGCGCGCGGCGATGTGGCGGGCACCCAGGCGCTGTTGTCGATGATCCGTGCCGGTTGGGGCGTGCCGGGAAGCCCCTTCGTGAAGGCCTTCGCGACCCTGTTCCTGCCCCAGGGCACGGCGGAAGAAGTGGCCGGACTTGTGGAGATGCAGGGCCTCTCGGCCAGCGCCGAGGGCGCGGCGATCCTGCGCGAGGCCATCGGCGCGTTCGACGTCACCGATGTGCTGGAACAGGTCACGGCCCCGGTCCTTGTCCTGTCGTCGGAAGGCGACGCGATCCACCCCAGCGATCAAAGCCGCGTGCTGGCGCGGCACTTGCCGAATGCCGAGTTTCAGTCCCTGCCCACCGCCAACCACGTGGTGGCGCCGTCAGATCCTGCGTTCGAGATCATGCTGGACGCCGCCGACGCGTTCCTCGCGCGCTAACCCGGCGCGGCCAGGTCTTACTCCGCCGGCGCCTCCGCCCCGTCGATCAGCACCTCATACCGCTCCAGGATCCAGCCCGGCACGTCCGTGGGGATCTGCGCCTCGATCGTGTCCTGCATGTTGGCAAACACCGCCGCCGAGCGGGAATCCGATATCGCCGCAATCGGCTCGTCGCCCACAATCCGCTCGTAAGCGATCAGCGCCACGACCACCAAAAGCACCCCGCGCGCCACGCCGAACAGGAACCCAAGCCCCGCATCGATGCCGCCCAGGGCCGAGCGTTGGACGACGGAAGAGAACAACGGCGTGAAGATCGACACCACCACCAGCGCCACGACGAAGACGATGGCAAAGCTCGCCAAAATCCCCAACTCCCGGCTCTCGCCAATGAAATCGCCCAGATAGGGGATCTCGGAAATCAGGGGCAGGGCGTTGGGGGCGAAGATGAAGGCGACGAAAGCGGCGGCGACCCAGCCCAGGATCGACATGACCTCGCGCACGAACCCGCGCGCATAGGCGAGAATGGCCGAGATCACGATCACGCCGCCCACAACCCCGTCAAAAATGGTAAATCCGTCCATGACTGCCCTCTTATCTCAACTTGCCCCTTTGGTGGGGCTCTTTTTATGCGCCCTAACCTGCCCCGAAAATGTCGCCCACGAAAGTGGGTAGATCCGAGAAGGTTTTGACTGTGACACCTGCGTTGTCCGCGATCCGGCAGCCCGTGGGCGCGATTGCAGTGGAAAAACCAAGTTTCACCGCTTCTTTCAACCGATTTTCCGCCTGCGACACCGGGCGCAACGCCCCGGACAGCGAGAGTTCCCCAAAAACCACGGTTTCGCGCGGCAGCGCACTGTCCTCGCGGGCCGACAGCAGGGCAGAGGCCACGGCAAGATCCGCAGCAGGCTCGGAAATGCGCATCCCGCCTGCGATATTAAGGTAAACGTCGAGCCCCTGGAACGAGATGCCCGCGCGCGCCTCCAGTACCGCCAGGATCATCGACAGGCGCGATCCGTCCCAGCCCACCACGGCCCGGCGCGGTTGGCTCAGGTTCGAGGGCGCCACCAGCGCCTGAAACTCGACCAACACCGGCCGCGTGCCCTCGATGCCCGCAAAGACCACGCTGCCGGGCGCGGGCTGCTCGCGGTCGCTCAGGAACAGGGCAGAGGGGTTGGAGACCTCGGCCAGACCCCGGCCCGTCATCTCGAACACGCCAATCTCGTCCGCCGGGCCAAAGCGGTTTTTGACGCTGCGCAGGATGCGGAACTGATGCCCGCGCTCGCCCTCAAAGTAGAGCACCGTATCGACCATATGCTCCACCACCCGGGGGCCCGCGATCTGCCCCTCCTTGGTGACATGGCCCACCAACATCACAGAGGTGCCGCGCCGTTTGGCAAAGGTCGTCAGCTCGTGCGACGAGGCGCGCACCTGGCTGACAGAGCCGGGGGCGCTGTCCACCGTGTCGAGCCACATCGTCTGGATCGAGTCGATGATGGCAAGGTCGGGCTGTTCGGCCTCCAACGTCGTCAGAATATCGCGCAGGTTGGTCTCGGACGCGAGCATCACGGCGCTGTCGGCCAGGCCCAGGCGGTCGGCGCGCATACGCACCTGCGCCGTGGCCTCCTCGCCGGAAACGTAAACGACCTTGAGACCTTGCCGTGCAAAGGCGGCGGCGGCCTGCAACAGCAGCGTCGATTTCCCGATTCCCGGATCACCGCCCACCAGCGTGGCAGAGGCCGGCACAAGGCCGCCACCAAGCACGCGGTCCAGTTCGGCCACGCCCGCCGATTGACGCGGCGGCGGCGTCTCCTTGGTGCGCAGATCCTTCAGGATCATCTTGCGCCCCTTGGCCGAGCCCAACGCGCCCTTGCCCGGCCCGGTGCCAAGGGGCGTTTCCTCGCGAATGGTGTTCCATTCGCCACAATCATCACAGCGCCCGGACCACTTCTTGTGGACGGCGCCGCAGTTGGAACAGGTGAATTGGGTGACGGGTTTGGCCATGGGAAGCCTTTAGCGGAGGCGCGCGCGAAGGGGAATAGGGCGGCGTGGTGCTGGGGCCGGGTGAAAGGGGGGCGGTGTGGGGTGTTAACCTTTTTGTATCTAAAGATCAGATGTTTAAGTGTCTGCTCAAGCTTGAGCAGCCCTTGGAACGGCATATCTTTTCGTCAGAATCGATACTGCCAGGGACACCAGAACACAGCCCGTGAACAGCCACAGCCCCCAGGCCGTCTCGACCCGCCCCACGGAAAGCCCCTTGGCCAGCGTGATATAGACGGCGATCAGAAACACATCGGCCATCGCCAGCTTGCCCGCGATTTCCAACGCAGGCAGCAGGCGCGCGGGCGCCCTGGACAGGTGGATGAGCGTGAGGACGATGGTTTTGATCATCGGCGAGACCAGCGCGAAAAGAGCCACGAGGGCCGCAAGGGCATATTCAGCGTCCCCCCAAAGGGCGCCCAGCCCCGACAGGATCGAGATTTCCGACAGCCCAAAGAGCGGCAGCAGCCCCGCCCGCATCAGCGGCGCCATCCAGGAGACCGGGAAGGCGATCAGCAGGCACAGATTGGCGGCGATGAGGGCTTTGGGCATGGGCAGGTCTTTCGCGGTGGCTCTCGTCTGAGGTGTACGATCTGGCGCGGGCGTTCAAGGGGCGGGTGCTTTTAAGAATGGAGCTGCAAGAGCAGCATTCCTTTTTGGGAGGCTGCGCCTCCGGGCGGTCCTGAAGGACCGCCAAGACCCTCCGGGGGGGATATTTTTGGAACGGGGAAATGGGGGGGCTTAGGCGAGGTGTCGGTAGGCGATGAGGCTAGTGCCGATCAGCAGGGTGGCGATGAAGCGGGGCAGGTCCTGGCGGCCTTGGGGCGTGTCGCGAAGCTCGATCAGGGCGGTGTGGGTGCCATAGGCGGTGCCCGCCGGGAAGAGGATGGCGATGAAGGCCACGACGCTGGGCAGGCCGATGAGCGCGCCGAAGAGGACGAGGAGGACAAGGAGGATCATGGCGGGCACGAGGTGGGAAAGAAGCTCGGTCACGGCGGCGATATGGGCGCCTTGGGGGAGACGGCGCAGGTGGGTGAGCCAGGTGCCGAAGGTGAGGGCGGTATAGGTCCAGAGCAGCGTCGCGGCGGCTTCGATGAGGGCAATGGGGGTCATCGGGTGTTCATCGCGGGAAGGGAGCGGGCGGGTCTGGCGAGCGCGCCGGTTTTGATGGGGGCGGGGATCATGGGCATCTAGACCAGCCTTGCCATGGGAAGGGCCAGAGCCAGGATAGCGGTGGCGACGATGGCGAGTGTGGTGAGGTCGAGTGCTCGGGGGCGCAGGCGGGTTTTGATCGCGGAGCGGATCCAGCTGACGCCTGTCCAGGCGATGGCGAAGATCCAGAGGAAGACCCAGAAGCCCGAGGTGAGCAGGGGGTCGGGCACGATGGCGGGGGCGAAGGTCTCGATCAGGGCGAGCATGGCCAGGAGGAGGGTGGAGATTAGCAGGATCGCGTGCAGGGGGCGCAGGTGCGGGAAACAGCGGAGTTTGATGATGGCGCCCGTAGCGATGAGGACGGGCAGGATGCGCAGCAGAAGCGCGCCCGCGACGATCAGCAGCATCGCGCCTTGGGAAAAGGTGCTGTCAAAATCATCGGAGAGGGAAAGGATCTCGGGGTCCATGGTGGGGGCCTTCGGGCGCTTCAGCGCAGGGTTTCGATCGGGCCGGTGGCGCTGCCGGAGATGAATTGGCGCAGGTAGGGATCGTCGGTGGCATCGATGCTGGACGCCGGGCCGTGCCAGCGGATCTTGCCATCATGCAGCATCGCGACCGTGCTCGCGATGGCGCGGACCGAGGACATGTCGTGGGTGATCGTGATGGTGGTGGCGCCCATCTCGGACGTGATTTCCTGGATCAGGTCGTTGATGACGCCGGACATGATCGGGTCGAGCCCGGTGGTGGGCTCGTCGAAGAAGATGATCTCGGGCTCGGCGGCGATGGCGCGGGCGAGGCCTGCGCGTTTTTGCATGCCGCCCGACAGCTCGGAGGGGAAGAGATCGGCGGTGTCGGGGGTGAGGCCCACGCGGCGGAGCTTCTCGATAGCAAGGTCGCGTGCGTCCTTGCGGGGCATGTTGGTTTGCAGCAGGCGGAAGGCGACGTTCTGCCAGACCGGCATGGAATCAAACAGCGCCGCGCCCTGGAACAGCATGCCGAATTTGTCGAGCAGGGCGGTGGTACTTGCGGCGCCGTCGACTTCGATCGTGCCTGCGTCCGGGGTGATCAGGCCGAGGATGCATTTTAGCAGAACCGATTTGCCGGTGCCCGAGCCGCCGATGACCACGAGGCTTTCGCCCTGGGCGACGTCGAGCGTGATGCCTTGCAGGACATGTTTGGGGCCGAAGGATTTGCTCAGACCCTTGAGGGAGATTTTGGGGCTCATGGGAGCGAGAGTCTTTGTGTGCGCCTTCGGCGCGATTGGGGCGCTGCCCCTGCGTCTTTTTCTGCAGAAAAAGATCGCATCCCCGGGATATTTTTGGAACGGGGAAGCTTGGGGGGATTTCTGTGCGGTTTCATGCGGAGAAGAAGGCCTCCGTCAGCAGGTAGTTGGCGGCGAGGATCAGGATCGAGGCGGAAACGACCGCTTGGGTCGTGGCGCGGCCCACGCCGCGGGCGCCGCGGCCCGAGTTCATGCCGTGGTAGCAGCCCATCAACGCCACGATGAACCCGAAGACGGCGCCTTTGATGAGGCCGGATGTGACGTCCCAGGTGGTGAGGAAATCGGTGGTGTTGGCCAGATAGGCGGCCTCATTGAAGCCCAGGCGCGAGGTGGCGACGAGGTAGCCGCCGAAGATGCCGATGGAATCCCCGACGGCCACGAGAATGGGCAGGGACAGCGTGGCGGCGATCAGGCGCGGGGCGGTGAGGTATTTCATCGGGTTGGTGGAGAGCGTGCGCAGGGCGTCGATCTGCTCGGTCACTTTCATTGTGGCGATCTCGGCGGCGATGGCGGAGGCGACGCGGCCTGCGACCATGAGGCCGCCAAGCACGGGCCCAAGCTCGCGCGCGATGCCGATGGCGACGATCTGGGGCACGACGGCCTCTGCGTTGAAGCGCGCGCCGCCGGCGTAGATCTGGAGTGCCAGCGCGCCGCCGGTGAAAAGCGCCGTGAGGCCGACGACGGGAAGCGAGAGCCAGCCGATGGTGAGGAACTGGCGGGCGATTTCGCGGGCGTAGAACGGCGGCGTAGCGAGGTGGCGCAGGGCCTGAAGCGCGAAGAGCGCTGTTTGGCCGATGGCGGTCAGGGCAGTGAGAAGGGTGCGGCCGAGCGCGCCGAGGGGGGCGGTAAGGATCATGGCAGGACCACGCGGCGGTAGCGGGGGCCGAGCGACGTGAGAATCTCGTAGCCGATGGTGCCTGCGGCGTCGGCGAGGGTGTCCACGGTTTGATGGGGCCCGAGGATGTCGAGCGCCGTGGGCGGCTCGGCGCAATCGGTAACATCGACGGTGAGCAGGTCCATGGACACGCGGCCCACGAGGGGGCAGGGCGTGTCGCCGTGCCAGAGGGTGGCGCGAGAGGACATGGCGCGGATCAGGCCGTCTGCGTAACCGCTTGAAAGGGTTGCGATTTGGCGCGGGCTGGGGGCGGTGTAGGAGGCCGCGTAGCCGACGGTAGCACCGGGGGCGGCAGTGCGGATCTGGATCACGGGAAGCGACAGGCGGACAACGTTTTGCGCCTGCGCGAACGGCAGGCCGCCGTAGAGGCCGATGCCGGGGCGGATCAGGTCGAAGTGGTAATCCTGGCCCATGAGCGTGCCGCCGGTTGCCGCGAGGGATTTGGGCGTCTCAAGGCCTTCCGTGAGGCTATGGAACTGCGCCAATTGCGCGGCGTTTTGCGGATGGTCCGGTTCGTCGGCGCAGGCGAGGTGCGACATGACCAGGGTGGCGTTGCGCGCCGCGTCCTTTGCCGCGGGCCAGTCGGCGGGCTGGACGCCGAGGCGGTGCATGCCGCTGTCGAGTTGCAGGCCGTAGGGGTGGCCGGGCAGAGCGGCGTGGCGCTGGATCTGTTCGGGGGAGTTCAGCATCGGGGTCAGGTTGGCGTCGCGGATCAGGGCTGTGTCGCCCGCCATGTGGCCGGCGAAGACGTTGATTTCCGCAGCGGTGCCAAGGGCTTGGCGCAGGGCTGCGCCTTCCTCGGCGGTGGCGACGAAGAACCGTTGCGCGCCCGCCTTGGCCAGGGTTTGCGCCACCAGATCCGCGCCGAGGCCGTAGCCATCGGCCTTGACCACGGCCGCCGTCGCGCCCGCTGTCATGGAGGACAGCGCGCGGTAGTTGGCGGTCAGCGCGCCAAGGTCGATGGTGAGGGTGCCAGTCGCCATAGGGTGTAGGTGCGGGTTTCGACGGGGCGCGTCAAGATGGGCGTGCCCCGCCTCTTGGAAGCGGCATTAAGTGGACGCGGGGGTTCCATCTTCGCCGATGGCGCAGGACACGCGGAAATGTGCGCTGCCCTCGGGGCTCGACGCGGCGGAGGCGGCGGTCGTCGTGGCGATTTCATCTGTGATAAGCTGCAGGCAGGCCGCCAATTGCGCCGGGGTGAGGGGCGCGCCGCGCTCCTCGATCAGGCCGGTGAGTTGCGCCACGCTGCCGCGCGCTGTGGAGGCTTCGGTGGAAGACCGCGTGCTGGCGCCGAAGAACTGCGAGGTGGCGACGACGGTCGTATCGGCAAGCTCGCAGCCGATGCCTGCAACCTCGGCCAGCGGGCCGGTCTCGGTCCCGGCGAGGGCGTCGGGGACATCACAGGCCACGGTCAATGTCTGTGTCTCGGAGGTCTTGGGAATGGCGGCATAGATGATGATGCCGACGACGGCGACGATGAAAATCGTGAAGGGGCGCATGGAAAGCCTCATTGCAAAAGGGGTGCTAGCAGGGCGGACGCCGGGCGTCCGCTGCCTCAATGAACTGACCGGATCACGTTGCGCGGTGGTGGGCTAGTAAGGAGAACCTGCCTTGGGCGCAGTTCAGTAGCCGTCGGGCGCGCCGTGCCGGGCCTGGGCGAGGTTGCCGAAGCGGGTGAACTGGCCCTCGAAGCTCAGTTCGACCGAGCCCACGGGGCCGTGGCGCTGCTTGCCGATAATGACCTCGGCCTTGCCGTGAAGGTGCTCCATGTCCTGTTGCCACTTGGTCATGGCTTCCAGGTTTTCCTCCCCCGGCTTCTCGCGTTCTTTGTAGTATTCGCCGCGGTAGACGAACATCACGACGTCCGCGTCCTGCTCGATCGAGCCGGACTCGCGCAGGTCCGAGAGCTGCGGGCGCTTGTCTTCCCGGGACTCCACCTGGCGCGACAGCTGCGACAGGGCAATGACGGGAATGTCCAACTCCTTGGCGATGGCTTTGAGGCCTTGGGTGATCTCGGAGACCTCGTTGACGCGGTTGTCGGAGCGGCCCGAGCCTTTGAGAAGCTGGAGGTAGTCGATGATCAGCAGATCGAGGCCCTTGGGGGACCGCTTCAAGCGCCGTGCGCGGGCGGCGACCTGCGCGATGGGCAGGGCGGGCGTGTCGTCGATATAGAGCGGGCAGCGTTCCAGATCGCCCGCCGCCTTCAAGTAACGTTGGAATTCCTGTTCGCTGAGGTCGCCTTTGCGGATCAACTCGGACGGGACTTCGGCGGCCTCGGACAGGATCCGTTGGGCGAGCTGGGCGGAAGACATCTCCAGGCTGAAAAAGCCCACGACGCCGCCGTCTACCGTGCCCTCGGAGCCGTCTTCCCGGATCCCTTCGCGGTAGGCCTTGGCGACGTTGAAGGCCACGTTGGTGGCAAGCGACGTCTTGCCCATGGAGGGGCGGCCCGCAAGGATCAAAAGGTCCGATTTGTGCAAGCCGCCGAGCATCCGGTCGAGATCCGTAAGGCCGGTGGAGACGCCCGCAAGGCCGCCTTTGCGGCCATGGGCCTCGTTGGCCATGTGAACCGCGTCGTGGAGCGCGTGGAGGAACGACTGGAAGCCCTTGTTGGTCGACCCGGTGGAGGCCAGGGCGAACAATTCGCTCTCGGCCTCGACAATCTGGTCGTCGGGGGCCACGTCATCGCGCATGGCGCGGGCGCGGTCGGTGACGCGGTTGCCAAGCTCGATCAACTCGCGGCGCACGGCGAGGTCGTGGATCAGCTGCGCGTAATCGCGCGCGGCCGAGGTTGCGATGGCCGACAGCTGCAGTTTGACGAGGTACTCCGGCCCGCCAAGCTCTTTCAGACCGGGGATGTCGGAGGCGAAGGTTTTCAGCGTCGTGGCATCGGTTTGCAGACCCTTGGCGATGCGCGAGGCGGCCATGGTGAAGATCTCGGCGTGGACGGGATCGTGGAAATGGTCGGGCTTGACCAGATCATCGACGCGGTCGAGCACGTCGTTGGAAGTGAGGATCGCGCCCAAAAGCTGCTGCTCGGCCTCGATGTTATGGGGCAGGACCGGGGGCTGATCGGCGCTGTCCGGGACGGCAGAAGGATCGGCCGGTAGCGTCGGATTAAGGGCTGCGATTTCGTTCATGTGCTCCCCCCGGATGCGGTTTGTCGGCGGCGCTTCGACAGACTGGCAGGTCCGGAGCGCCGTTGAGGATGGGTATAGCGGGTGGCCCTGCAGCGCCGTCAATCTGGATAAGCTGTGGGTAAGTCTGGGTCGCGGGGGCTTGGGTCGTGAGGCCCACATCATGTGGGAGCGGGGGCCGTCGCGTCAAGATGTGGCTGTCAGGCGCGCCTGACGTGGCGGTTGCGCCACGCCTTAAGTTAATTCCGCAATCGGTGGACGCTACGTCACTCCGCGATCCGCGCGCCAGCCATCGGGATCGGCCAAGAATCGCTCTACCTCCACCAGGGTGGCGTCATCGAAGTCGCCACCGAGCCGCGCCTCGGCGATCACATCGGCCCAGGTGGTGAGGCTGTGCAGCGTCAGGCCATGGGCGGCCAGGTTGGCCTCGGTATCGGGCAGATTGCCGTAGGAAAAGATGACAGCGGTATGAGCGCAGGTGGCGCCTGCTTTGCGGATCGCATCGACGAATTTCAGTTTGGAGCCGCCGTCGGTTGTGAGGTCCTCGACCAGGAGGACGCGCGATCCTTCCGGCATCTCGCCCTCGATCTGGGCGGTCTTGCCGTAGCCCTTGGGCTTTTTGCGCACATAGGACATCGGCAGCGCCATGCGCTCGGCCACAAACGCCGCAAAGGGGATGCCCGCCGTCTCGCCGCCCGCGACGTTGTCGAAGGCTTCAAGGCCCGCGTCGCGCATCACCTTGCAGGTCAGGAAATCCATCGCGGTGGAGCGGATGCGCGGGTAGGAGATCAACTTGCGGCAGTCGATGTAGGTGGGGGCTTGCAGGCCCGAGGCGTGGGTGAACGGCTCTTCCGTGTTGAAGTGGACCGCGCGGATGTCGAGCAACATGCGGGCGGTCAGGGCGGCCATGGTTTCGTTAGTGGGGTAGCTGGCGGGGATCATGGCGGTACCTTTGGCGGTGGTGCGGGCGGAGAGGTCGGAGCCTCCGGCGGGGATACTTAGAGAACGGGGAAGGAGGGGGTCAGTCCTTCACATGCCAGTGGAGCGGTGTGGCGGGGTCGAAGAGGGTGAGGGGGCCGTCGTCGGTGTCGAATTTGGTCGGGTAGGCGGTGGGCGTGTCGCGTTTTTCCAGCGTGATCGTGGCTGTGTTGGGGGCGAGGCCGTAACGGGCGGGGCCGTTCAGGGACGTGAAGGCTTCCAGCTGGTCGAGCGCGCCTTCTTCTTCAAAGACATGGGCGAGGCAGGACATCGTATTGGTGGCCGAGAAGACGCCCGCGCAGCCGCAGGCGGTTTCCTTGGCGCCGTCAAGGTGCGGTGCGGAATCCGTGCCGAGGAAGAAGCGCGGGTTGCCGGAGGTGGCCGCCCGGCGCAGCGCCTGCTGGTGGGAGGCGCGTTTGACGATGGGCAGACAGTAGTAATGCGGTCGGATGCCGCCCACGAGCATGTGGTTGCGGTTGATCATCAGGTGGTGGGTGGTGATCGTGCCGGCGATGTCACCGGGCGCCTCGGCCACGTAGTCGATGCCTTGGGCGGTGGTGATATGCTCCAGCGTTATCTTCAGGCCAGGCATGTCGGCGCGCAGGGGCGTGAGCACGCGGTCGAGGAAGGCCTGCTCTCGGTCGAAGATGTCGACGCTATGGTCCGTGACCTCGCCGTGGATGCAAAGCGGCAGGCCGATCTGGGACATCCGCTCCAGCACCGGGTAGACGTTGCGTAGGGTTTTCACGCCGAGCGCCGAGTTCGTCGTGGCGCCTGCCGGGTAGAGTTTGACCGCGTGAATGAGGCCGTCGGCCTGGGCGGCGGCGACATCGTCGGGGTCCGTCTGCTCGGTCAGGTAGAGGGTCATGAGGGGGGTGAAATCGCTGCCCTCGGGGCGCGCGGCAAGGATGCGGTCGCGGTAGGAGCGGGCGTCCTGACCTGTGACCACAGGCGGCACAAGGTTCGGCATGATGATCGCGCGGGCGAAATGGCGGGTCGTCTCGGGCAGGACGGCGCGCATCATTGCGCCGTCGCGCAGGTGCAGGTGCCAGTCATCGGGACGGAGGATTGTCATACTTGTGGTCATGGGCCCCGCGCTACACCTTTGCCGCGCGTCCGACAAGATGGCGACAGGAAGGAGAGCCCCAATTGCAGCAGTACCAATGGCGGGTATCTCTGGCGCAGGGCAGGCAATCCGTGCGTCTGTCGCCCCAGGGGATCTGGATCGGGGAGAGGGTTTACCCTTGGGCTGATCTGCGTGACGTGGGCTTCGTGCGGTATCAGACGCGGCAGGGGGCCAACGAGGAACTGGCGTTGACGTTCGAGGACGGCACCAAGCGTATTCTGCAGTGGACCGGCGCCTGGCACCAAAGGGCTGCCTGGCGCGAGATGCTGGTGGCTTTGGCGCAGATGGCGGCGCGCAAGCGGCCTGATCTGGACCTGCGCGACGGGCCGGATGCGCAGCAGCAGGCGGCGGCGCGGTCGATCGGGTTGGGCGTCACGGGGGTGGCTCTGGCGATCGCGGCGGTGGTTTTTCTGGCGTCAGAGGCCGTCGTGGGCGTTCTGGTCGCGGCCTGGATCGGCGGGGTCGGAGGCGGCGTTGGTCTGCTCATCTTCCGCCACTATTCCCGGCGCGGCCCGTCCCCGCGTCTGGATTGGGCGAGCTTCGCCGCGCGCGAGGGGCAGGAGGGCCATCTGCCTGCGAATTAGGCAAACTGCCCGTTTGCGGGCACGCGCGGGGCGCGAAGGCTTGCCTGCATGCGCCTGCCCCGCCTAGGCTTTTTCCATGTTAGATGCGGCGGCGCCAATACATCAGCGGGTCCGGGGGCGGGCTTTGGCAAGGCTCGACGGCGGGCGCTTGCGCGATCTGCACCAAAGCGGCTCGGCCAAGGTCCTGTTGCCGCGGGTCTTTGGCCGCGCGCCCGAGGTCGTGTTTCTCAACACCGCGGGCGGGATCACCGGTGGCGATTTTTTGGACTACCATCTGGCGGTCGAGAACGGCACCTGCGTTGGTACAACCCAGACAGCGGAGCGCGCCTACCGCGCGATTGGTGCCCCGGGGCGGGTGCAGACACGGCTGAGCGTGGGGGCGGGCGCAACGCTCCATTGGGTGCCGCAGGAGTTGATCCTGTTCGAAGGCGCGGCCCTGGAACGGCGGCTGGACGTCGACATGGCGTATGATGCGGAACTTGTCATCCTGGAGACGCTGGTTCTGGGCCGCGCCGCGATGGGTGAAGTGCTGTGCGATGTGCGCCTGCGCGAACGGCGTCAGGTCACGCGCGGCGGGCGCTTGGCGATGGTGGAGGCGATAACACTCGGGGCGAGTGACCTGGTTGACGGCGGCCCGGCGGGGTTGGACGGCGCGATTGCCGTGGCCTCGCTGACCCTGATGGCGCGCGACGCGGAGGATCGGCTGAACGCCCTGCGCGCCGCCCTGCCAAGCGACGTCCGGGCAGCGGCAAGCGCCTGGGACGGGCGGTTGACCGCGCGCTTCATGGCGCCCGAGGCCTACCCCCTGAGGCGCGCGGTGGCGCGCGCGGTAGAGCAAGTGACACGCGGGGCATTGCCGCGCGTTTGGCAAATCTAAGGAAGACCCATGAACTTAACGCCACGAGAAAAAGACAAGCTGCTGATCAGCCTTGCCGCCATGGTCGCGCGGGGCCGGTTGGCGCGGGGGTGCAAGTTGAACCACCCCGAAGCGATTGCGCTGATCACTGACTATGTCGTTGAGGGCGCGCGGGACGGACGCTCGGTCGCGGATCTGATGGAGGCGGGCGCCCATGTGATCACCGCCGATCAATGCATGGACGGAATTGCCGAGATGATCCACGATGTGCAGGTCGAGGCGACGTTTCCCGACGGCACGAAACTGGTGACGGTACACCATCCGATCAGATGAGGAGCCTATGATTTTCACGTTTATTCTTGGGGCCTTGGCCGGGTTCGCGACGCCGTATCTGGAACCCCATGTGCGCCGGGCGATGGAACAAGTGGCGCTGGCGAAGATCCCGATCTCGGAGAGCGAGTTTGATTTGCTGACCCTGGTTTTGCTGCTGCTGGCCGCAGCGGTGGTGACGGGCGGCGGTTCCTCGCTGGCGCTGCTGGCCGGCGCCCTTTTGGGTGTATTTGGAAAACGATTGCTTGCGCTGGCGCAGGGGAAGGACGCGGAATGATACCCGGAGAAGTGATGGTCGCGGATGGCGCGATCGAGGTTAACGCGGGGGCTGAGGTGGTCACGCTTGAGGTCTCGAACACCGGCGACAGGCCGGTGCAGGTCGGCAGCCACTACCATTTCGGCGAGGCCAACAGCGCTTTGTCCTTTGACCGGGACGCGGCGCGCGGCATGCGGCTTGACATCGCGGCGGGGACCGCCGTGCGGTTCGAACCGGGCCAGACCCGAGAGGTGCGCCTGGTGCCCTACGGCGGCGCGCGAAAGGTATTCGGCTTTAACCAAGAGGTCATGGGCCCGTTATGAGGCTGGTCGCTGCGATAGCCCTTCTTTGGTCGGCCCCCGTGGCGGCGCAAGAGGTGGATTGCTCGGATCGCTCGGCTCTGCCGCAGATCGCCTTGACCGAATGCGCCTCGCGCGACCTCTCCTTCTGGGACGGCTTGCTGAATAACGCCTACCAGCAGGTGATCGCGACACTGGATGCACCGCAGGAGGAAAACCTGCGGGCCGCGCAGCGGGCCTGGATCACCTTCCGTGATCTGACCTGTGATATGGAGGCCGCGCGGTTTGAGGGCGGCTCCATCGCGCCGATGATCGGGCTGGACTGCCACGCACGCCTGACCGAGCGCCGCGCGCGCGATCTGGAGACGTATTTGCAGAATTGAGGCCGCGCCATTGAGAACCCGTCGAGCGGGACAACCAAAGGGAGATTGAGATGTGTGACATTTGCGTAATGAATTCGGTGAAAGAGCGGATGCTGTCGCGGCGGTCCTTGTTCAAGGGCGGGATGGCAGCGGCCGGTGCGGCCGCCGTTGGCGGTTTGACGGCCACGCCGTCGCTGGCCGACGGACACGGCAGCGTCGCTGACCTGTCGCATATGGTCGATGAGACCTTCCCGACGTTCTTCGGCACCCCCGGCGTGACCTATGAGAAGACCTTCGATTTCGCGGAATCGGGCTTCAACCTCTACAACATCACCTACATGGAGCACGTCGGCACCCACATCGACGCGCCTTTGCACTTCAGCGCAGATGGCCAGGACGTGAGCGAGATCCCGGTCTCCAGCCTGGTATGCCCGCTCGTCAAGATCGACATCGCCGCGCGGGCGGCGGAGGATGCCGACACCCAGCTGACACCTGACGATCTGCAAGCCTGGATCGATGCCAACGGAGAGATCCCCGATGGCGCCTGCGTCGCGATGTATTCCGGCTGGGGCGAGAAGGTGCGCACCGACGGCTTCCGCAATGCCGATGGCGACGGCGGGCTGCATTTCCCCGGCTTCCATATCGAGGCGACGCAGATGCTGTTGGAGACCGGCGCGGCCTCCATCGCGGTCGACACGCTGTCGCTGGATTACGGCCAGTCCGCGGATTTCGCCACGCATTACGCCTGGTTGCCCCAGAACCGCTATGGCATTGAGAACATTGCCGGTTTGGCGGGTCTTCCGGCGGCGGGTGCCACGCTTGTGGTGGGCGCGCCGAAGACCGGCAAGGGCACCGGCGGCCCCGCCCGCATCTTCGCGATGGTCTGATGGGGACGGTTGCCCTTCTGAGCGACGAAGAGGTCAGCGCCGAGGCGCTGGCCGTCTTCAACGACATCCGCGCGGTGCGGGGAACGGACTACGTCAACAACTTCTGGCGCGCGTTGGCGCACGACCCGGCTTTGTTGAAGGCGACGTGGGACCGGCTGAAGGTCGTCATGGCGCCCGGCGCCTTGGACCCTTTGGTGAAAGAGATGCTCTATGTGGCGGTCTCGACGGCCAATGGCTGCTCGTATTGCGTGCACTCCCACACGGCGGGGGCGAAGGCCAAGGGCATGACCGATGAGATGTACGGAGAGCTGCTGGCCGTGATCGGCATGGCGATGCAGACGAATGGAATCGTGACGGCGCTGCAGGTGCCGGTGGATGAGGTGTTTGAGGCGTGAGGTCTGTGCGACGCATCCGGCGCGGAATCAAGGCGCAGCCGCCGCGCCATCGACGGGCCGCCCCCCGGCACGTCGATTTGGCTGAGCTTGGCGCTCCGCTCGGTCGGCGCGCTGCCTTGGCGGGCATAAATCGAGTTGGAACTTCCGTTGGCTCGACGCACCGCGGCCCGTCGGTGGCGCGTGGTTTGAGCGCATCACCACCAGCCACGGTATTGGCCGAGAATGACCAGCAGGAAAATCGTGTAGCCGATGGCTTGGAGCCAGAATGCGGTGCCTGTCATGCTGTTACTGCCTTAGATTTTGAAGCGATCTCGGATCGCGGGAAACAAACTAAGAACACATTACCTGATGCGCCTGCAGGGCCGTCAATCTGGATAACCTGTGGGTAAGTTGGAAAAGCACAAAACACAGCTACCGAATCTAAATGTAGCGCAAGCGAGAGACAGCACGTCAAGATATAGTTGTCAGCATTCCGTGACGTGGCGGTAAAACAACGCAATATCTTATTTTTCTATCGATTGAGGAGCTTCGGATGCCCACCCAAATCCCCCGCAATGACTACGCCGCCATGTACGGCCCCACCACCGGCGACCGCGTGCGGCTCGCTGATACGGACCTCATCATCGAAGTAGAACGCGATCTCACCACTTACGGCGAGGAGGTCAAGTTCGGCGGCGGCAAGGTGATCCGGGACGGGATGGGGCAATCCCAGGTCACCCGCGCGCAAGGGGCGGTGGATACCGTCATCACCAACGCGCTGATTGTGGACCATAGCGGCATCTACAAGGCGGACGTCGGCCTCAAGGACGGGCGCATTCACAAGATCGGCAAGGCGGGCAACCCCGATACGCAGGACGGGGTCGATATCATCATCGGGCCGGGGACGGAGGCGATTGCGGGCGAAGGGCGGATCCTGACCGCGGGGGGCTTTGACGCGCACATCCACTTCATCTGCCCGCAGCAGATTGAGGATGCGCTGCATTCTGGTATCACCACGCAGCTTGGCGGCGGCACGGGGCCTGCCCATGGGACGCTGGCGACCACCTGTACGCCGGGGCCGTGGCACATCGGGCGGATGCTGCAGAGCCTCGATGCGTTTCCGATGAACTTCGGGCTCTCGTGCAAGGGCAACGCCAGCCAGCCCGAGGCGCTGGTCGAGATGATCAATGCGGGCGCCTGCGCGATGAAACTGCATGAGGATTGGGGGACGACGCCGGGCGCGATTGATTGCTGCCTGTCGGTGGCCGACGACCTGGACGTCCAGGTGATGATCCACACCGACACCCTCAACGAATCCGGCTTCGTCGAAAACACCCTCAATGCCATCGGCGACCGCACGATCCATGCCTTCCATACCGAAGGCGCGGGCGGGGGCCATGCGCCCGACATCATGAAGGTGGTCGGGTATGAGAACATCCTGCCATCCTCCACCAACCCCACGATGCCCTACACGGTGAACACGCTGGAGGAGCATCTGGATATGCTCATGGTGTGCCACCACCTCGATAAGTCGATCCCCGAGGATGTGGCGTTCGCAGAATCCCGCATCCGCAAGGAGACCATCGCGGCCGAGGATATCCTGCACGATATGGGCGCATTCTCCGTTATGGCGTCCGACAGCCAGGCCATGGGGCGCGTGGGGGAGGTCATCATCCGCACCTGGCAGACCGCCGACAAGATGCGCAAGCAGCGCGGGCGGCTGGCCGAAGAGACGGGCGACAACGACAATGTCCGCGTCAAACGCTACATCGCGAAGTACACGATCAACCCGGCCCTCGTGCACGGGATGTCTCGCGAGATTGGCAGCATTGAAGAGGGCAAGCGCGCCGACCTCTGCCTCTGGTCGCCTGCGTTCTTTGGGGTAAAGCCCGAGATGTCGCTGATCGGCGGCACGATTGTCATGGCGCAGATGGGCGATCCGAATGCCTCGATCCCCACGCCGCAGCCGGTTTATTCGCGGCCCATGTTCGGGTCCTTCGGGCGGTCTGTTGAACGCTCTGCCGTGCTGTTTGTCAGCGAGGCGGCGCAAGCGGCGGGGCTGGGCGCTCAGCTGGGCCTGGCCAAAGACACGCTGGCCGTCAAAGGCACCCGCGACGTCAAGAAATCGGACATGATCCACAACAACGCCACGCCCGAGGTTCACGTCCATCCCGAAACCTACGAAGTAAGAGCAAACGGAGAAGTCCTGACATGCGAACCTGCACAAGAACTGCCCCTGGCGCAGCGCTACTTTATGTACTGAGCGCCAGCGCGGCGCTGGCCTGTCCCACCGCCTCGGATCTGAACGGGGCGGGTGTCCGCTTTGTCGGGTCCGATGGCGCGGATGAGGTCCACCGCCGCCTGGATGCAGAGCGGATCGAGATCGACTATGTGGTCGATGGCGGCACGTTGAGCCGGTCGGTATTGGCCCATGGCGTCCATTTGCTCTGGTACGGGGACATCGATGGCGCGGGGGCGGTTGTCCCGGACTCGGGCGCCACGGCGGCGCGTGCGGGCAAGCTTTCGGACCTGCCGGTGCCAGCGCCGGGTCTGACGTGGGAGGGGTCTTACGCGTTCACCGATGCGACGGGGACTATCGAGGAAACCGGCGCGATGAGCGTTGCAGAGCCGACCCCTTGGGTGCTGGGTGATTGCACGTTAACCGCGCTTCCGGTGACAGTCGTCGTCTCGGACACCGGCGGGGTCGCCTACACCGAGACGATGATGTTCGTGCCGGATCTGGGCACGGCGGTTCTGGTCGGCGTAACGGATAGTGGAGGGGAAACGGCCTACACTTACACCTCGGTGCGCGCCGAGGCGAGCTGACGGCCGTTTTGGCGCAAGGGTCTGGAAACGCAGGGGTTTTGGCCCTTGCGTGCGCTGCAAGGCGGGGTTGTTGAGGTTTCAGAGGTAGGTCTGCTTTTATGACCTATGTTTGGCACGTGAACAGGAAAACATGCTGAAGGAAATCTGACCATGGCCGCCGTCACCACCAATATCTCCCGTGCCGCGCACTCGCCGCGCCCAAGCCTGATGGCCCGTTTCGATGCGTTTTTTAAGGCCGTCGCCACGGCACGGACCTGCGCGCAGGAAATCGAACATCTCTCGGATCTGAGCGATGCGCAATTGGCCGCGCGCGGGTTGACCCGCCAAACCCTCGTGCGCCATGCGGCCCGTGCCTATCTTTAAGGCACCTGCTGCTGCGCAAGGCAAAAGCCCCGTCCGACCGAGTGGTCTGGCGGGGCTTTTTCGTGGGGCGGGGATTGAAGCGCCGCGGCGTCTGAGGTCAGGTGAGCGACAGGTTAGGGGGGAGAGGGCAGAGTGGATTACGGAACAGCGGGACAGGTTCTGCGCGCAGGCGAGTGGAACGGCGCGCCGGTGGCGCAGCTGGTGTTGGATTACGAGGGGCGCTTCCTGCGTCGGAAGCGGCTGGTGACCCAGGAGGGGGGGTCTGTGTTGGTTGATCTGGCGCAGACAGTCTCGCTCGAGCCGGGCGACGCGTTGGCCGCCGAGGGCGGTCTGATCGAGGTGGCAGCCGCCGCCGAGCCCGTCCTGCGGATCAAGGGGGATCTGGTACGGCTGGCCTGGCACATCGGCAATCGACACACGCCCTGTGAGGTGGCGGGCGATCATATTGTGATCCGGCAAGACCACGTTCTGGCCGATATGTTGGTACAACTTGGCGCGCAGGTGGAGGCGGCAGAGGCGCCGTTCCGCCCCGAGGGTGGGGCGTATGGGCATGGGCGCACGCATGGTCATTCCCATGGGCCGGGGGACCATGCCCACGGGCATAATCACGGGCATGACCATGGAGACAAGCATTGAGTGAGACGGCTGACGCAGGGGGGCTGCTGCGCCTGAGCCAATGGCTGTCACCGGCGTTTCCCGTATCAGCCTACGCCTATTCCCATGGGCTGGAAGCCGAGATCACCGCAGGACGGGTCGCGGACGGCAAGGCGGTGTCCGCCTGGATCGCCGGGGTACTGAGGCGCGGCGCGGGACGCACGGATGCGATCTTGATGCGCGCGGCAATGGCGGCTGACGCGGACTTGGAGGCCCTTTGCGATTTGGCCCGCGCCTTGGCCGGGTCGCGCGAGCGCTGGGAAGAGACCCGCGATCAGGGCGCGGCCCTAGCGGCGACGTTGGGGGCCATGGGCGAGGGAGACGGCGTGGCGCGGCCCTATCCGGTGGCCTTCGGCGCGGCAGCAGCACACTTGGGCGTCGCGCCAGAGACGGTCGCGGCGCTTTATTTGCAGGGGTTTGCGGGGAACCTGGTCTCAGTTGCGGTGCGCTTCGTTCCGCTGGGTCAGGCCGAAGGCCAGCGCATTCTGGCGGGGTTGCAGCCGGTCGTGGCCGAGGTCGCGCCTGAGGTGGCGGCCTGCGGTTTGGACGATATCGGGCAGGCGGCATTTGGCGCCGATCTGGCCGCCATGGAGCATGAGGGGCTGGAGGTGCGGATTTTTCGGACGTGAGGTGCCGGTGGCGAGGGGGGATTGAGTTGTATTGGGCAAGATGAAGGGGGGAGCGCCGCGCGCATCGTCGCGAGCGCGCGCAATTTTAGGTGAATCGGAGCGATTATGGGATCAGTGAATGGGCCATTGAGGGTCGGGATCGGCGGGCCGGTGGGTGCGGGCAAGACGACGCTGACGGCGGAATTGGCGCGGGCGATGGCGGAACGCTACTCGGTCGCGGTGATCACCAACGACATCTACACCTCGGAAGACGCGGAGTTTCTGTTGCGCGCCCAGGTCCTGCCCGCCGAGCGGATCAAGGGCGTGGAGACGGGGGGGTGCCCGCACACGGCGATCCGCGAGGATGCCTCGATCAATCTGGCTGCGGTGGCGGCGTTTCGCGAGCGCCTGCCGAATCTGGATGTGATTTTCATCGAAAGCGGCGGCGACAATCTGGCGGCGACCTTCTCGCCCGAGTTGGCCGATCTGACGATTTATGTGATCGACACGGCGGCGGGCCAGGATATTCCGCGCAAGAAGGGGCCGGGGCTGACGCGGTCGGACATGTTGATCGTCAACAAGGTCGATCTCGCGCCCCATGTCGGGGTGGATCTGGCGCAGTTGGAGGCTGATACGCAGGTTGCCCGCGGCGCGCGTCCTTACGTGATGGCAAGCCTGCGCGAGGCGCGTGGCGTGGCGGACGTGGTGCGGTTCATCGAAGAAGCGGGCGGGCTTTAGCCTGTTACCTTTGCCGCGCGCCCGGGGTGGCCGCTGTCTGTGGCGGCCTGCGATAGCCGGGCCAGGTAGCCGGGGTCGCGGCGCAGGATCGGGCGCAATATCTCGCGGGTGTTTTGTTCTGTCAGGCTGCCAGCAGCCAGGTTGCGCATCATTGGCACCAGTGCCTCGCCCCGCGCGACCGCGCGGTCCAGGGCGGGGCCGGTATGGGGCAGGGCGATGCGTGTTGTGCCCGGCGCACGGAAGAGCGCGGCCTGGGCTGCCTCGGACGTGCGGGTGGGATCAAAGAGGATGGTTGTCGAGGCGGCTTGCTGCAGTGCCTCGGGGCCAAGGGGCGGCGGTGTGTCGGGGTCCGCCCGGCGATCTTGCGCGAATCGCCGCTCGAACGGGGCGTGGGTGGCGCTGATGGCGGCCACGGGGCGTGCCAGCAGGACGCGGGCACCGGGCACATGGGCGCTGGCGCGGGCGGCGGCGTGGCCACAATCGGGGCCGGTGGCCAGGATCAAGACCTGCGAATAGCTTTCGAAGAACCCGTCGTGGGCCAGGCCCTTCAGCAGATCCTCGACCCCGGCATCGCGAAACCAGGTCCGGCCCAAAGACAGGATCGACAGAAGCGAATACTCCAGCGCCCGCACGCAATCAAAGCCCAGGGGCAGGCCCGCGTCGCCCTGGTCCCAGGTCCGATCCGCGCGATCAAAGCTGAGCACCAGCGTATCGCCCTCATCCACAAACAGCGCCATGTGGCGGGCAGAGAGGCGGTCGAAAAACCCGTGATCCGCGCCGATGCGGCCCAATTGGCGCAGCCAGGCGTGGCGGGGATCAGTGGGCGTAAGGGTATCAGGCATGGCAGCAAACTCGGGAACTAAAGCAAATGGAGCACGTGGCGAGTGTGCCACGGCGGGGGGTATCGGGGAAGACTGTGGCAGGGATGCGCAACGCGCCGGGCTTTTCGGTGGGCAATTATGAACGATTGGTTAACAGATTGTTCCGCGAGCGGCGACTTGGCGCGGCTGCCGCTTGACCCCGGCGCCCCGCAGGGCCTTGATGGGCGAAAGGGCGGAGGTGACATGGCGGCGTTTGGGTCCATCGATGATGTGCAAAAAGCTTTGGCGGCGGAGGGTTACGTCTGCGGGCGGGCCCTGGCCACGGTCGTGTTTCTGGCCCTGAGCCTTGGGCGGCCTCTGTTTCTGGAAGGCGAGGCGGGTACCGGCAAGACCGAGATCGCCAAGGCGATTTCCGCAGCCCTGGGCCGACGGCTGATCCGGTTGCAATGCTATGAAGGGCTGGATGTTTCCAGCGCGGTCTACGAATGGAATTTCGCGGCGCAGATGGTGGCGATCCGCACGGCGGAGGCGGGCGGCGGCGCGGACAAGGACCAGTTGCAGGCCGAGCTGTTCTCGGCTGATTACCTGATCGAGCGGCCCCTGTTGCAGGCCATGCGCCCCGAGCCGGCGGGCGCGCCGGTTCTGCTGATCGACGAAATCGACCGCACCGATGAGCCGTTTGAGGCGTTCCTTCTGGAGGCGCTATCAGACTTTCAGGTCACGATCCCTGAACTTGGCCCGTTCAAAGCGCCCGTGCCGCCCGTCGTGATCCTGACTTCGAACCGCACGCGAGAGGTCCATGATGCGCTCAAGCGGCGCTGCCTCTATCACTGGGTCGACTACCCCGACATCGACCGGGAGATGGAGATCCTGTCGGCCCGCGTGCCCGAGGCCGCGCAAACGCTCAGCCGCGAGGTCGTGGCCTTCGTCCAGCGCCTGCGCGGCGAGGATCTGTTCAAACGCCCCGGCGTGGCGGAAACGCTTGATTGGGCGAAATGCCTGTTGGCGCTGGATGTGATCGAGCTGAGCCCCGAGGTGATCGCCGACACGCTCGGCGCGATTTTGAAGTACCAGGACGACATCCAGAAGGTGCAGGGGTCGGAGGCGAAACGCATTCTGGACGAGGTGCGCGCGGAAGTCGGCGCATGATCGAGCCGCTGCTGGCGTGGTATGCGGCCCACCTCGACGGCGATTGGGAGCACGATAACGGCTTCACCATCGAGACGACGGACAACCCCGGCATTCTGATCACCCTGCGCCCTAGCTTTGACCTGGGACCTGAGCGGGTGGTGGAGCCCGATGAGATCCAGAATGACGTTTATGTCTGGGGCATTCGCGTGCGCGCCAACGCGCTGGTGGGGTTCTGCGGACCGGGGCGGGAGGCCGCCCTGATTGCCCGTCTGCTAGAGATCGAAGCAGGGCTGGCCGCGGCCTGAACCGGGTGCCCGAAGCGCACGTTTTCTTTGACACACGCAGGCGATGCATTCTTAATCCTTGGGACAACTATTGATTGAGGGACAAGAAATATGCGTGTGACATTTGTAAAACTTGCCGTCGTAGCCTCTTTGCTGTCGGTCGCCGGGTGGACCGGGGGGGCTGCTGCACAGGGGCTTCAAAACCCATGCCCGGCGGCCTGGGCCGGGGACGGTGATTGCGACGAGCCCAATGGCCTGAACCTCTGCGCCTGGAACACTGACCCTGTCGATTGCTCGAACCCCAATTCCAACTATGGCAGCGGGCCCGGCTTTTCTGCCGGGGTCTATGCGGCCCCTGCGCCCGTCCCGGTTCCGGTGCCAACCCCGACGCCCGCCGCAAACTCTTGCCGCTACGCCAACGATGGCGACTGTGACGAGCCCAACGGGTTGAACCTGTGCTCCTGGGGCACCGACGCGAACGATTGCTCCAACCCCAACTCCAACTATGGCTCTGGCGCGGGATACTTCGCCGGGATCTACGCGGGCGGGGCCACACCGACGCCCACGCCCACACCCGTTCCTCAACCCATCCCGCAACCTGTGCCCGGCGGCGGGTTGACGGCTGTCAGCCCCGGCGCCTTTGTGCACGGCGGCGGCGGTGGCTACTCGGGCTGCCCCAACTACACCATCGGGCGCACGGCCTTCGGCCAGGCGACGATGTTTGCGGGCCAAGGCAGCTACCGGGTGCCACGCATCACGGCCGGCGGACGTTATCCGCTGACCAACTGCTTCCCCGGCACCGGCTGGCGCGGCTTCACGATCACCCGGCCCGACTTCCGCTTCTTCTATCAGGGCGTGTCGAGCACCAACCGGTTGACGTTCCAGTTGACCTCGAACCGGGTCGACACCGTGTTGTTGATCAACACGCCCGACGGTCAGTGGTTCTTCAACGACGACAGCAACGGGACGTTCAACTCCACCCTGACGTTCTCACCCGTGCTGCAGGGCCAGTATGATATCTGGGCGGGCGCCTACAACAACTCGTCCAACAACCCGGCGGAGTTGTGGATCTACGAATAGGGTAGTTTCTATGCGCTACCGCTTCGCTACTTGAGCGCGGGGGTCTTTCACGCGCTACCGCTTCGCTACTTGAGCGCGGGGGATTCTTTATGCGCTACCGCTTCGCTACTTGAGCGCGGGTGCCCCCGGTCTTGACGCCAAGGCCGGGGGCGTTTTCTGTCTGAGGCATGGAATACGCCCCCCTGGAGCTGCCCGATAAGCCGCAGCTTGCCCGCAACATCACCCATTTTGCCCGCGCCCTGCGGGTGGCGGGCCTGCCCGCGGGGCCGGGCAGAGTGGCCGATGCAATTGCCGCCGTGGCCGCCGTGGGCTTCACCGAGCGGGCCGAGTTCTATTTTACCCTGCGCGCCTGCTTCACCTCGCGGCCCGAGCACCGGGCGATTTACGATCAGGTCTTCCGGCTCTACTGGCGCGATCCGCAGTTTCTGGAACATATGATGTCGATGCTGCTTCCCGCGATCCAAGGTGCGGCGGAGGAACGGCGCGCCACGGCAGGCGAGAAACGCGCCGCCGAGGCGCTGCTGCACGGGGTAGAGAGGGATCTGCCGGAGGTATCTGAGCAGGAAGGCTCCGAGATCGACATCGACGCCAGCCTCACCATGTCGCGCGAAGAGCGATTGAAGACGCTCGATTTTGAACAGATGTCCGTGGCCGAGATGGCCGAGGCCAAGCGGTTGATTGCCCAGATGACGCTGTCCGTGCCGCCGTTGATGACCCGGCGCACGATGGCCGCAGCCCGGGGTACCCAGGCCGATTGGCGACGCACGATGCGGGTGGCCATGCGGCGTGGCGGCGATGTGGTTTCTTTCGAGCGGAAGGATCGGCGCACCCGGTGGCCGTCCCTGGTGGCGCTGTGCGATATCTCGGGCTCGATGAGCAGCTATTCCCGCGCGGTGCTGCATTTCCTGCACGCGGTCAGCAACCAGAAGGGCGCGGGGTGGGCCGAGGTTCATGCCTTCACCTTCGGCACCCGGCTGACGAACATCACCCGCCACATGGGCGCGCGCGATGTCGACGCGGCCCTGGCGGCGGCGGGCGCAGAAGCGCAGGATTGGGAAGGCGGCACGCGCATCGGGGTTTGCTTGGAAGAGTTCAACCGCGCGTGGAGCCGCCGCGTACTGGGGCGGGGCGCGGTGGTGCTATTGATCACCGACGGCCTGGACCGGGACGAGCCGGAACGGCTGGCGGCGGCGATGGAGCGGCTGGCACTGTCCTCGCGCCGGGTCATCTGGGTCAATCCGCTGCTGCGATGGGACGGCTTTGCGCCCAAAGCGGCGGGCATTCGCGCGATGTTGCCCTACGTCAGCTCATTTAGGGCAGGGCACAACATTGCGGCTCTGGCGGGCTTGGCCGAGGCCGTGGCGCGGCCCGATGACCCGGGTGAAAAGGCGCGATTGATGGCGGCGTTGCGCGAGGGGTGAGCGTTGAAGGGGCTCTGCCCCTGCGTCTTTTTCCAAGGAAAAAGATCGCTTCCCCGGGATATTTTTAGAACGGGGAACGAGCGGTTGCGCGTCTCGGGCGGGGCGCTAGGCTGTGTGGTGGGAGGCGTTGTCATGGATGATCTGGAGCAGATGCCGGAACGGGCGTTGGCGTGGCACCGGGCTAGTCTTGCAAGGGGCGGGCGCGGCGCGGTTCTGGCGACGGTGGTAGAGACCTGGGGCTCGGCCCCGAGGGGTGTCGGCGCGCAGCTGGTGGTGGCAGGCGATGGCGAGATGGCAGGCTCCGTTTCCGGCGGGTGTGTCGAGGGCGCGGTGGTTCTTGAAGCGATGGAGATGGGCGACGACGACACGGGCCGGATGCTGGAGTTTGGCGTTTCCGACGACGAAGCCTTTGCCGTCGGGCTGGCGTGCGGCGGGCGCATCCGTGTGTGGGTCGAGCCGGTCGCTGCGATGGGTGAACTGTTGGACGAGGTCGTGTCCGCGCGGGCGGCGCGCGAGCCCGTGGCTTATTGTGTGAATGTGGAAACCGGAGAGCGGGTGATCTCGCGCCCCGGAGAGTACGGCGCGCGGTTTCGGGCGGATCAATCGGGGATGGAGGGCGATGTCTTCGTACACATCCACAACCCGCCCCTTCGGATGATCGTCGTGGGCGCGGTGCATGTGGCGCAAGCGCTGGTGCCGATGGCGCGGATGGCGGGATATGACCCGGTGATCGTGGACCCTAGGCCCGCATTCGCGGCGGCGGCCCGGTTTCCGGGCGAACGCATTGTCGAGGATTGGCCGGATGAGGCGCTGGATGCGCTCGGGCTGGATTCGCGGACCTGCGTTGTGACCCTGACCCATGATCCCAAGCTGGACGACCCGGCGATTGAACGGGCCCTGCGCTCGGACGTGTTCTATCTTGGGTGTCTGGGATCCAAGCGAACACACGGCAAACGCGTGGTACGGTTACAGGAGGCGGGGTTTGATGAGGCCGAGATCGGGCGCATTCACGGGCCGGTCGGGTTGAACATCGGGTCCCGGGGCCCGGGCGAAATTGCCGTCTCGATCATGGCTCAGGTCACGCAGGTCCTGAGGCAGGGATGAAATTCGGACTGGTTCCAGTGTCTGAGGCCAAGGGCGCGATCCTGGGACACTCGGCGCGCATCGCGGGTGGGCGGATCCCGAAGGGAACCCAGCTTGGTGCGGCGCATATTGCGGATCTGATCGATGCGGGCGCCACGGAGGTCGTGGTGGCTCGGCTGGAACCCGGCGACGTCCATGAGGATGCGGCGGCGGCGCGGATCGCAGAGGCGCTGCTGGGGCCAGGCCTGCTGGCCGATGCCGCCGCGACGGGCCGGGTCAATCTGCGGGCCGCCGCGCCCGGGATCGTGGAAGTGGACGCCCAGGCCATCGAAAAGGTTAACCGCGTTAACCCCGCGATCACCGTGGCAACCGTCGCGGAATGGGCGCGGCTGGAGGCGCGCGGCCTTGCGGTGACGGTGAAGATCATTCCCTTTGCCGCGCGCGAAGACGACGTGGCGCGGGCCTGTGCACTGGGCAAGGGGGCGGTGCGGTTGCTTGGCGCCAAGACCCGCTCCGCCACTTTGATCGAAAGTCATGTTGGGGAGGGCAAGGTGGCGTCTGAGAAGGGAAGGGCCTCGGTCAAGGGGCGGCTTGATCGGCTCGGCGTTTCCTTGAGCGAACGGGTGATCGTCCCCCACGAGGTGGACGCGCTGGCCGACGCTATCTGCGCGGCGCCGGGCGATCTGGTGTTGATCCTAACAGGCTCGGCCACCTCGGATCTGGCCGACACGGCGCCCGAGGCCGTGCGGGTATCCGGCGGGCAGGTTCTGCACTACGGCATGCCGGTCGATCCGGGAAACCTGCTTTTCACCGGGCGGTTAGGGGACAAGGTGGTGATCGGTCTGCCGGGCTGCGCCCGCTCGCCCGCGCTGAACGGGGCCGATTGGGTGCTGGAGCGGGTGATCTGCGGCATCGCGCCGGAAGATATCGATATTCCGGCCATGGGGGTGGGGGGCT
Source organism: Gymnodinialimonas sp. (assembly GCF_059726805.1). NCBI lineage: Bacteria > Pseudomonadati > Pseudomonadota > Alphaproteobacteria > Rhodobacterales > Paracoccaceae > Gymnodinialimonas > Gymnodinialimonas sp. The sequence continues at coordinate 3,047,484 of NZ_AP041059.1, read as the reverse complement.
TATTGAAAGAGATCCCAAGCCGTCCGCGCCCGCGCGAAGGGTAGCGGCGCGCCCGGGCCGGGCAGGGCAGGCCTTTGGAAAGGTGGCATAAAATGCTGCGCGTGCAGCATGCGAGACAATGCCGATTGCGGCGTTTTCACGCAATCTTGGGGTTTGTGAATCCCGCGATCCGTGCTTGGATGGAGAAAATCACCAAGGGAGGAATTCATGACCCAGGTAACGATGACGGTGAACGGAAAATCCGTTTCCGGGGACGTTGAAGGGCGCACGTTGCTGAGCGATTTCTTGCGGGAAGGCCAGCGACTGACAGGCACGCATATCGGGTGCGACACCAGCCAATGCGGCGCCTGCGTGGTGCATGTGAACGGCGAAGCGGTGAAAAGCTGCACCGCGCTTGCGCTGGATCTGGAAGGTGCCGAGGTCAAGACGATCGAGGGCATGGCCAACGCGGACGGCTCGCTGGGTGTGATCCAACAGGCGTTCCAGGACCACCACGGGCTTCAATGCGGGTTCTGCACGCCAGGCATGGTGATGTCGGCGGCGGCCCTTTTGAAGGACAACCCAAAGCCCACGGAGGCTGAGGTGCGCGAGTACCTGGAAGGCAATATCTGCCGCTGCACCGGCTACCACAACATCGTCAAGGCGATCATGGCGGCCTCTGGCCAGGACGTGGCGCCGATGGCGGCAGAGTGATGTCCGGCGTCTGCCCGGGAAGGCAGGCGCGGGATGTGCAGATTTGAAGGACAAAGATGGGGCGGGAGGCGCCGCATCGACCCGGACCAGCTCCCTATGGTGGTGAGCGGCGGGGGACGAAAAGGGAGGACGATATGCCCAAAGATTCAGGGATAGGCGCCAGCAGCAAACGGCGTGAGGATGTGCGGTTTCTGACCGGCGCAGGGCAATACACCGACGATTTGGCGATGCAGGGCCAGGCCCATGCCGTCATGGTCCGCTCGACCGTGGCCCACGGCCGGATCGTATCGATTGACACCAGCGCCGTGATGAAGATGCCCGGCGTTCTGGCCGTGTTCACCGGCGAAGACTTCGCCGAAGTAGGCGGCAACCCGGCGGGCTGGCTGATCAACTCGCGCAATGGCGAGCCGATGCGCGAGCCCAAGCGCCCCGTGTTGGCCCACGGCAAGGTGCGCCATGTGGGCGACGCCTATGCCGCCGTGATCGCAGAGACCTATGGTCAGGCGAAAGACGCAGCCGAGGCGGTGGCCGCCGCGACCGAGATTGAAGAGCTGCCCGCCATCATCGATATGGCCGACGCGCTCGCCAATTCCGACAACCGGGTCCATGACGAGATCCCCGATAACGAGTGTTTTGATTGGGGCTGGATCGAGGACAATCGCGAGGCGGTGGACGCCGCGATGAAAGCCGCGCCGCATGTGACGACGCTGGAGCTGGTCAACAACCGTCTGGTCCCGAACGCGATGGAACCTCGGGCCTCCATCGGTGAGTATTTCCCGGCGGGTGATGAGTACAAGCTGACCACCACCAGCCAGAACCCGCATCTGACCAAATTGCTGGTCTGCGCCTTCGTGATGGGCATCCCCGAGCACAAGTTGACGGTCGTTGCACCTGATGTGGGCGGCGGCTTCGGCTCCAAGATCTACCACTACGGCGAAGAGGCGCTGGTTCTGGCCGCCGCCAAAAAGCTGCGCCGCCCGGTGCGCTGGACGGCGGAACGCTCGGAAAGCTTCCTGTCCGACGCCCATGGCCGTGATCACGTTACGACCATCGAAGTGGGCGCGACGCTGGAGGGCGAAATCCTCGCCATTCGCACCAATACCATGGCCAATGTCGGCGCGTATCTGTCGAACTTCTCGACCGCGACGCCCACGTTCCTCCATGGCACGCTGATGGCCGGGCCCTACAAGGTGCCCCATGTCTATGTGAACCTGAAGGCGGTCTTCACCAACACGGCCCCCGTCGATGCCTATCGCGGCGCGGGACGGCCCGAGGCGACATATTCCATCGAACGGGCTGTCGACATGATGGCGCGCGAGTTGAACCTCGACCCCGTTGAGGTGCGGCGCAAGAACCTGATCACGCAGGATATGTTCCCCTACACCACGCCCGTGGCCTTGCAGTACGATACGGGTAACTATCTGGCCACGTTGGATAAATCCCTTGATATGGCCGATTACGCCGGGTTCGAGGCGCGGGTGGCTGAAAGTGCCGCGCGCGGCAAGTTGCGCGGCATGGGCCTCAGCACCTGGATCGAGGCCTGCGGCATCGCACCGTCGCATCTGGTGGGACAACTCGGCGCGCGCGTGGGTCTTTATGACGCCGCTACTGTGCGGGTGAGTGCCACGGGCACGATCAGCGTCATGGTCGGCGCGCATTCCCACGGGCAGGGGCATGAGACGGTTTTTGCCCAGGTGGTCGCCGAAAAGCTGGGCGTGCCGGAAGAAAGCGTGGACATTGTCCACGGCGACACGTCGAAAATCCCGTTCGGGATGGGATCTTATGGCTCTCGGTCGCTGGCTGTCTGCGGCTCAGCCATGGATATCGCTTTGGATAAGGTGATCGCCAAGGGCAAAAAGATCGCCGCCCATATGCTGGAGGCCGCCGAGGGCGACATCACGTTCGAGGATGGCAGTTTCACCGTGGCGGGCACCGACAAGGCGAAATCCTTCGGCGAGGTCGCGTTCTCGGCCTATGTGCCCCACAACTACCCGCTGGAAACGCTGGAGCCGGGCCTGGAGGAGACGGCGTTTTATGACCCCAACAACTTCACCTATCCCGCAGGCGCTTATCTGTGTGAGGTGGAGGTGGACCCCGAGACCGGGGTCGTCGACATCCTCAACTTCACCTGCGCCGATGACTTCGGCAATGTGATGAACCCGATGGTGGTTGAAGGCCAGGTCCACGGCGGCGTGGTGCAAGGCATCGGGCAGGCGATGATCGAACAGACGTCCTATGACGCCGACGGTCAGCTGCTGAGCGGCTCCTACATGGAATACGCGATGCCGCGCGCCGATGATGTGCCGATGATCGCGGTGGATCATTCCTGTGCGACGCCGTGTACCCATAACCCCCTGGGGGTGAAGGGCTGCGGCGAGGCAGGCGCGATTGGCTCACCGCCGGCGGTGGTCAACGCGGTGATCGATGCGATGCAACGGGCGGGCCATACGGGCGTGACCCATATTGACATGCCGCTGACGCCCTCGCGCGTGTGGCAGGCGATGCAGGGATAGGATGATCCGGCGTTTGCGCGCGGTGCAGACGCCAGGATTGAGTTGTATTTGGCAAGATGAAGGAGCGCGAAAGCGCTTCGGAAGGAGACGGAATGTATAATTTCGAATTTGTGAAACCCGGCAGCATTGCCGATGCGGTATCAGCGCTCGCGCAGGAGGAGGCGCAAGCGCTGGGTGGGGGGCAAACTCTGCTCCCCACCATGAAGCAGCGGCTGTCCCAGGCGGAGACGCTGGTCAGCCTCAATGGCATTGCCGAGATGGTCGGGATCTGCAGCGATGATGACGGGCGCGTCTGCGTTGGCGGGGCGACACCCCACGCGGCGGTTGCCGCAGACGGGCGCTACCCGGGCCTTGCGGCACTGGCCAACCGGATCGGCGATCCGGCGGTGCGCACGCGCGGTACAATCGGCGGCTCGCTTGCCAACAACGACCCCTCGGCCTGTTATCCGGCGGCGGCGCTGGCGTCGAACGCGACCATCGTGACCAACACGCGCGAGATTGCGGCGGATGACTACTTCCAGGGCATGTTCACCACGGCACTGGAGGACGGAGAGATCATCACCGAGGTGCGCTTCCCGGTGCCGGAGGTGTCGAACTACCAGAAGTTTGTGCAGCCCGCGTCCCGCTTCGCGCTGGTCGGCGTGTTTGTCGCCAAGTTCGCCGACGGGGTGCGCGTGGCGGTCACGGGCGCGTCGTCCGATGGTGTGTTCCGCTGGGCCGAGGCAGAGGCTGCGTTGAGCGCGGATTTCTCCGCCGATGCAGTGGCGGGCCTTGCGGTGCCGGCGGGCGACATGATCGCCGATCTGCACGGCTCGGCCGAGTATCGCGCCCATCTGGCCAAGGTCCTGACTGGCCGCGCGGTGGCCGCTGCCGCCTGAAACGGTTAACAGCGTTACCAGGTCGCCAGGGCATGGGTCTTGGCGGCCTTTTTCATGGGGATATGAGATGTCAGAGCGCGAGAAAATGGATGCGGGGGAGTGGTATTCCTGCCTCGACCCAGAACTTGGGGCGCTGCGCAATGCCGCGCGCGCAGCCTGCTACCAGCATCGCACCGCGCCACCGCAAGATCTTGCGGCAATCTCACCGGCGCTGGCATGCCTCTTTGGGACCGTGGGGGAGGGCGCGTTGATCGAAGCGCCGTTTCACTGCTCTTACGGGATCAACATCCACCTGGGGGATCACGTCTACCTCAACACGGGCTGCGTCATCCTCGACTCAGCCCCGGTTCGGATCGGCGACCGCTGCATGATCGGGCCCGGGGTGCAGATCTATTGCGCGGACCATCACCGCGACGTGGCGTTGCGTCGGGAAGGGATCGAGCGCGCCTTGCCTGTGAGCTTGGGCGACGATGTCTGGATCGGGGGCGGGGCGATCTTGCTGCCGGGCGTCACGGTGGGCGACGCCGCGATCATCGGCGCGGGGGCGGTGGTGACGCGGGATGTGGCGGCGGGGGCGCGGGTCGTTGGCAACCCGGCGCGGGAACTTGAACCCTAACGGTGCCCCGGCAGAACGCCATCGTCCACGATTTCGCCGTCGAGGGGCAGAACGATCCCGACGGTCAAAGCGTCGCCAAGCTCGAACGAAATCGTCGCCTCGGCGTCGACACCGACAAAAGGCGAGACCCCGCTTTCGCCGCCCGAAGACGTGCCGACGAGGCCCATGCTGATGTCGCCGGTGAACTCCAAATCGATGGCGACGACCGGCGTGGCGAGAAGCGACAGGGTCAGGGCAGTGATTACAGTCTTCATCATGGCGCCCTTCCTTCCGTTGGAGCGATGGACCCGCGCCGCATCCGGCGCAGGCCCAAGCAGGTTTACTTGCTGACCGGGTTGATCATCATGACCATCTGGCGGCCTTCCATGCGGGGCATGGACTCGATCTTGCCAATGCCCTCGATCTCATCGACGACCTTTTCCAGCATCTCACGGCCCAGGTTCTGGTGCGCCATTTCACGGCCCCGGAACCGCAGGGTCACTTTGACCTTGTCGCCGTTTTCCAGGAATTTCTTGGCGTCCGTGACCTTGCGATTGAAGTCGTGGTCGTCCGTGCCCGGACGCATCTTCACTTCCTTGATCTCGATGGTCTTTTGCTTCTTGCGGGCCTCGGCCTCGCGCTTCTGGGTCTCGTATTTGTACTTGCCGAAATCCATGATCTTGCACACGGGCGGATCGGCGTTCGGAGAAATCTCCACAAGATCCAGATCGGCGTCGGCGGCCAGATCCATGGCGCGGTCCGGTGTCACCACGCCAAGGTTTTCACCTTCGGCGCCAATCAGGCGAACAGTGTCAGAGCGGATTTGGTCGTTCACGCGAGGGCCGGTATCTCGTTGCGGCGGCGCGTTATGGGGTCTGCGGGCTATGGCGTTGGTCCTTTTGTAGCCTTCAAGTCGATGCGCAAAGGTATCCTTCGCAGGCGCCTTCTTCAAGGCGGATAACGGCCCAAACCGGGTTTAGGGGGAATGAACCGGCAACTGTGCCATTGCGCGAAGCGGGCGTGCGCGGTATGCGCGGGGCGTTATTTATGAATGACCCAGTGGGGAACTGACATGAGCCGTGCTCTTATTATTATCGTGATTCTCGCAGCCCTCGGTGTGGGCGGCTACTTTCTGACCCAAGGCGGCGCGCCGTCGGTTGAAGAAGCGGTCGAGGCCGTTGGCGAAGCCGCCGATGATGCGGTTGAGGCGGCGGGCGATGCTGTCGAAGGTGCTGCCGAAGCGGTTGAAGAGGCCGTTGAGGAAGTGACTGGCGCTGCCGAGGAAGCCGCTGAGGAGGCCGCTGCCGCAGCCGAGGCTGAGGCCGCCGAGGCTGCTGCCGCTGCTGAAGAAGCGGCCGCTGCTGCCGAAGCCGAAGCTGCCGCCGCCGAGGCCGCAGCCGCGGAAGCCGCTGCCGCTGCGGAAGCCGAAGCCGCGGAAGCTGCTGCAGCCGCCGAAGCAGAGGCCGCCGAAGCCGCCGCTGCCCTTGAAGCAGAAGCCGCCGAGGCCGCCGCGGAAGCCGAAGCCGCCGTGGAAGAGGCAGCCGAAGCCGTTGAAGCCACCGCTGAGGAAGCCGTAGAAGCCGCGGGCGAAGCCACTGAGGCCGCCGGTGAGGCGACCGAGGAAGCCGTCGAAGAGGCCGCAGAGGCCGCCGTCGAAGGCACCGAGGAAGTCGCGGCAGAGGCCCCGAGCCTGTCTGACATCTTCTCCACCGAAGGGTTCGACATGGACGCCGCCCTGGAAGCGGTTGAGGCTGCCGACATCTCGGCACCGGTCCGGCTGGCCGTGACCTCGGCGCTTGAGGGTGCCCGTGAAAACCCCGAGCTTCTGGGCTCCGCCCTGGAAGCGGCCCGCGCGGCGCTTGGCCTCGAATAAGCCAAACGCCACCGGTTGAAACGAAGAAACCCCCGCTGATGCAGCGGGGGTTTTTCTTTGTGTGGCAGTACCCTGAAGGGCGACGTTAAAGTGATTCTTTAATCCAGGAACGCCTTTTCGACGACGTAGTGGGCGGGCTTGGAATTCGCCCCTTCCTCCAGACCATATTCCTCGAACATGTCTTTCAGCTCCAGGTTGAAGGCCAGGTTGCCGCAGATCATCGCGCGGTCCGTTTCCGGGTTGAGCGGCGGCACGCCAAGGTCCGCAAAGGCCTCTCCGCTGCGCATCAGGTCGGTGATGCGGCCCATCTTCGGGCTCTCTTCGCGGGTCGTGGTGGGGTAGTATTTGATCTTCTTCCAAAACCCTTCGCCGATCACTTCATTCAGCAATTCATCGTGCTGCAACGCCTCGATCAGGTCGCGGCCATAGGTCAGCTCGCCGACCTCACGGCAGGTGTGGGTAATGATGATCTCGTCGTAATCCTCATAGGTCTGCGGCTCCCGGAGGAGACTCGCGAAGGGCGCAAATCCGGTGCCGGTTGCGAAGAACCAAATCCGTTTGCCCGGGATCAGCGCGTCATGGACCAGCGTGCCGACGGGTTTGGGGCGCAGAATGATCTGCTCGCCCGGCTGGATGTGTTGCAGGCGTGAGGTCAGGGGCCCGTCGGGCACCTTGATGGAGTAGAACTCCAACTCTTCATCCCAGGACGGCGAAGCGATGGAATAGGCCCGCAAAAGCGGCTTTTGCTTGCCGGTTTCGGGGTGCGGCTCGCCCATCAGGCCGATCATCACGAACTCGCCCGAGCGGAACCGTAAGGACGCGGGCCGCGTGCAGCGGAAGCTGAACAGGCGGTCGGTGTAATGCTTCACCTCCGTCACGGTTTGCGCATCGGGAAGGGTGGGGACAGCCTTTACAGGCGCGGCATCTGTGTGGGTCACGGGTCTCTGCTCGGTCATCTTGTTCAGGCGCATTTTGCGCCTGCTCCTTGAGAGTAGTCGTTGATCTGGATCAGGGAAAGGCCAGTTACGCGGCGGCGTTGCGCAGCCGCGCCTGGTAGTCATGGGCGCGCCAATTGGCGCGGGCCAGCCATTGGTCTTCGGACTGGCGTGCGGCGAGGCTTTCATCGATTTCGACTTCGTCAAAACCTGCCCGCCGGGCCATGGCGTATTGGTCGGCAAGCACGTGACCTGCGGCGCGCAAACGCCCCGTGTAGCCCATCGCGCGCAGCCGTTTGGCCAGCGTAAACCCGCGCCCGTCGGCGGAGGAGGGGAAGGCGATGCGCACAAAGGTTAACCGCGTTAACTCATCCGCGAGGGTCGCGACATCATCGGCAGGGGCGACGTCGACAGCGGTGGCGTTTGCGGGCAGACCATCGGCCAAAAGCACGGCGTGCACGGTCCAGTCATCAGCCGCAAAGCCAGCATCCGTTACAATCGTATGGGCCATGGAAGGTCCTTTCCTAGGGGCTGTCAGGACGCGCGCCGATGGGCGACGCCGTCCTGGAAATGAATACCGCATTCCGATTTCGCCATTCCCCGCCAGCGCCCGGCGCGGGGCTCTTCATCGGCTTTTGCCGGCGTGGTGCAGGGCTGGCAACCGATCGACGGGAAGCCCTGGGCCACCATCGGGTGGCGCGGCAAATCGTGTTGCGTGATGTAATCTGACACCATCGAAGGCGTCCAAGCCGCCAGCGGGTTGATCTTGATCCGCTGTCCGCTTTTCTCGAACAACGGCAAAGACTTGCGCGCGCCGCCGTGGGTGCGTTTGCGCCCGGTGACCCAGCCGCCAAAGCCTTCCAGCGCGCGTTCCAACGGCTCGGTCTTGCGCAGGGCGCAGCAGGCGTCGGGATCAAAATGATGCAAGATGCCGTCCACGTCCCGCTCCAGCAAGGCCTCGCGGGCGGGCTTGATGACGCGCACGTCGCTCAGGCCCAAATGCGCCGCCACCTCGCGCTGATAGGTCAGCGTCGCGTCGAACAGCATTTCGCTGTCGACAAACAGCACAGGCGTTGCGGGCGCAATCTCGCTGAGCATGTGCAACAAGACCACGCTGTCGGCCCCGAAGGAGCTGACCATGGCGAGCGGGCCGATGGCCAGGTCGTCCAGGGCGTGGGCCAGGACGGTTTTCGCGTCGCTTTTGCGGTGCAAAAGCACCCGGCGTTCGGCGAGTTCCTTAAGCGGCATTGGCGCGGGCCTCCGGATAAAGGGCCGCCTTGAAGGGCGCGGCACCCAGGCGCTTGTACGTATCCAGGAACGTCTCGTCGGCGCTTTCGCGCACGGCTAGATACGCCCGGACGAGCCGCTCGATCGCATCCACCACCTCGTCATAGGCGAAGCCCGGTCCGGCGCGTTCGCCGATGACCGCGTCAGGCCCGCCGTCGCCGCCAAGAGTGATCTGATAGTTCTCCACCCCCGCTCGGTCGAGGCCCAGGATCCCGATGTGCCCGACATGGTGATGCCCACAGGCGTTGATGCAGCCCGAGATCTTGATCTTCAGCGGGCCCACTTCGTGTTCCAGCTTAAGCTCTTCGAATCGCGTGGCAATTTCCTGTGCCACGGGGATGGAGCGGGCCGTTGCCAGCGCGCAGTAATCCATGCCAGGGCAGGCAATGATGTCAGAGGCGAGGCCGATGTTCGCGGTGCCAAGACCCGCCTCGCTCAAGGCGTCGAAGACAGTGCGCAGATGCCGTTTGGGCAGATGCGGCAGGATCACGTTCTGCTCATGGCTGATGCGCAGCTCGTCATGGGCGTAGGTCTCGGCCAGGTCAGCCAACACCCGCATCTGGTCGCTCGTCGCGTCGCCGGGGGTGGCCCCGTGGGCTTTCAGCGAAACGGTCAGAATGGTGTAATCGGGGTGCTTGTGGGCCACGGCGTTGGTGTCCACGAAGCTGCGGAACAGGGGATCGTCGGCATATTGCGCGTCGAAATCACCGGCACCTGATACGAAATCAGGCGCCGCGAAATCCGCTTTGATCTTGTCCAAAAGCGCCATATCCGCGCCGTTGAAGGCGGCTTTGCGGGGGCCGAATTCGTCGTTCACCAAGCGCCGGATCTCATCAATGCCGTTCTCATGGACCGTGATCTTGATCCGCGCCTTGTACTTATTATCGCGCCGTCCCAACAGGTTATAGACCGCGACGACGGCCTCCAGGTAGGGCAGCAGATCGTCGAACGCCACGAAGTCCGCCAGGACCTTGCCGATCATCGGTGTGCGGCCGAGCCCGCCGCCGACCAGAACGGTCGCGCCGATCTCGCCATCGCGTTCCACCAGCCGCAGGCCGATGTCGTGAGCCGCCGTGACCGCGCGGTCGAGCGCGCTGCCCGTCACCGCGACCTTGAATTTGCGCGGCAGGAACTGGAATTCCGGGTGGTCGGTGGACCATTGGCGGATCAACTCGGCCACCGGGCGGGGGTCTGCGATTTCCTCGGCGGCGGCACCGGCGAAGTGGTCGGCGGTGACGTTGCGGATCGTGTTGCCCGAGGTCTGGATGGCGTGCATCCCGACCTCTCCCAAAGCGTCCAGCATGTCCGGCACATCGCGCAGGGCGGGCCAGTTATACTGAATGTTCTGGCGCGTGGTGAAGTGGCCATAGCCCTTGTCCCACCGGTCCGCGATCATGGCCAACTGCCGCATTTGTGCAGCGTTCAGAGTACCATAGGGGATCGCCACGCGCAGCATATAGGCGTGGAGTTGCAGGTAGAGGCCGTTCATCAGGCGCAGGGGCTTGAACTCATCCTCGGTCAGCGAGCCATCGATGCGGCGTTCCACCTGGGCGCGGAACTGTGCGTTGCGCTCTGCCAGAAAATCACGGTCGAAATCGGTGTAGGCGTACATGGGTTAGGCCTCCTGCTTGCCGTGGGCGTAGTTCGATGGGCCGCGCGTGCGGAACGCTTCGCGGAAGTGGACGGGTTCGGGGCCGTTCGTGCCTTTTGTGGCATCGGCCAGGTACGGCCCGACGACCTCATGGGCGAGCGCTTGGGCCTCCAGCAGACGGATTTCGGCGGTTGCGGCGTCCTCGATCAGGTCGGCCTCCGCGTGCTCGCGGGTCCAATGGCCTTGCTTGGTGAGGTAGACCACATCGCCTTCCAGAAGCGCGTTTGCGGTGACGACTTTCGGGGTGAAGGACCGGGCCATTAGGCAAATTCCTCTTGCAGGGAAGGGAGTTGAGCGGTGTCGCTCCGTGGGTGCGCAAGGCTGGCGTCACGCTTGAGGCGCGCAAAGCTGGCGTCGCGGGGCGCGAGCCCCAGCATCAGGATCACGGGCCCCTCGGGCGCGGCGTCTTGCAGATCCTGGGGCAGGGTGGCGAGGGTCGAGGCGATGACTTGCGCATCGGTGCGGGAGGCGTTTTCCACCGCTGTCACCGGCGTGTCAGCGGCCGCACCATGCATCATCAGGCGCCCTTGCAGAAAACGCGCGCCCTTGGCACCCATGTAGATCGCGGCGACCTGGCCGGGCTTGCTAAGCGTGCGCCAATCCTGCTCCGCGAAGCCCTTCACGTCGTGGCCAGTGAGGAACCGCATCGCGCCGTTGCGCCCGCGTTTGGTGAGGCTTTGGCCGATCTGGGCGCTGGCGGCATTGGCCGCCGTGATGCCCGGCACGATCGCCCAGTCAATGCCCGCCGCATCCAGCGCGTCGATCTCTTCGTCCAGGCGCCCGTAGACGCCGGGGTCGCCGGATTTCAGCCGCACTACATGGGCGCCCTGGCTAGCGTGTTCGATCATCGCAGCGGCGATGTCTTCCTGTTTGGTCGAGGGGCCGAAACCTTTCTTACCGACGTTAACCATTGTGGCCTCGCGGCGAGCAAGCTCCAGGATCTCGGGCGAGACGAGGCGGTCGTAAATCACTACATCGGCCTGGTCGAGCAGCCTGCGCGCCTTGAGCGTCAGAAGATCCGGGTCACCGGGGCCCGCGCCCACAAGGTCCACCCGCCCGGGCGTTGCGTCGCCGTGCAGATGATCCACCAGCAGATCGCCAAGCGCCAGCTCAACGCCGGTTTTCCCCTCCTTCGCAAGGGCTTCGGGGCCTTTGTTAAAGTAGTAGTCTGACCAAAAAGCGCGCCGCTTGCGCCCCATGGGCAGCGCGTTGGCCGCCGCGCGGAAACCTTGGCCGATGCGCGCCAGAAGGCCGAGGGACGCGGGCAGTTGCGCCTCCAGATCAGCCTTGATCTTGCGCGCCAGAACCGGGGCAGCACCTTCGGTGCCGATAGCAACAGTGACCGGATCGCGGTCGACGATTGCGGGGGTGATGAAGGCAGAGCCTTCCAGATTGTCCACGACGTTAACCAAGGCGCCATCGGCACGGGCCAGCGCGGCAACGCGCGCATCTTCCGCGTCGTCCTCGCTTGCCGCATAGGCCAATGAGGCGCAAAGCGCGTCACCCGGCCCAAACGCGCGCTTTACCAGGCGCAGCTTGCCGTCGGCGTCCCAGGCCACAATCTCCGGCGCGGGGTCTTCCGCGAAGACGGTCACGCGGGCCTCGGATTTCAGGATCAGGCGCAGTTTGGCCAGCGCGGCATCGCCGCCGCCTGCCAGCACAACACGACGACCGCGCAGGTCGAGGAAGATTGGAAAATGGCGCATGGGGTAGAACCTCACTGGCTGAATACTCTAACAACATAGAATATTTTCCTGCCAAACGGCAGATCCTGCTTGCTGAAAGGGACGTATGTTCTGTATCGGGGAGACGTCAGAACCCCTGTCCGTAAAACCAAAGGTCGCCCGAATGTCTGTCCAGATCGACGCCCTTGACCGGAAAATCCTCATCGCCCTGCAAGAGGATGCGAGCCGGTCCCTGGAGGAAATTGCCAAACATGTGGGGTCGTCCAAGACGCCAGTGTGGTCGCGGATTCGCAAGATGCGCGAGGCCGGCATCATCGGCCAACAGACCGTGCTGCTGGATGCGGAAGCTTTGGGGCTAGAGGCTTGTTTTTTCGTTCTTATCCGCACCTCCGAGCATGAGGCGGAATGGCAGAACAAATTCCTTAAGACGCTTAAGGAACGCGCCGAAGTGATGGAGGCGCACCGCCTGGCGGGCGACATCGATTACATCTTAAAAGTGCGCGTCGCCAACGCGCGGGCCTATGATGAATTCTACCAGGCCCTGATCTCAGAAGTGCGGATCTACAATGTCACCGCGCTTCTGAGCATGGAGGAAATCAAGTCAACGCCATTGCTGCCGTTGGCTTCAGTTCCGTCTTGATGGTGGCCCCGGCCTCCAAGGATCGGTGAACGGGGCATTTGTCGGCAATCTCCAACAGACGCGCCCGTTGGGTGTCGTCCAGCGCGCCGGTCAGCGTGATCGCCCGGGTGAATTGGTCCAGCGGCCCGATCTCGACGCCCGCGTCCTGGGCGTGGACCCGGTTGTGAGTCACGTCGACCGCCACATGCTCCAGCGGCCATTTCTTGCGCCGCGCATACATGCGGATCGTCATCGACGTGCAGGCCCCAAGGCCCGCGGCCAGGAACTGATAAGGCGTCAGCCCCCGGTCCGTGCCGCCATAACTTTCCGGCTCATCGGCGCGGACATGGTGCTTGGGACCCGCGTGGATGTCCTGCAGGAAGCCGCCCGGATCAGCCTCGGACGTGCGGGTGACGCCTTCTGGCGCGCCGATGGGCGGGGCCGGGTGCTTGAGGTCCAGGTACTTGCCCGCCCACGACGCGATCACGTCCGCCGCATAATCCGCATCGGCCGGGCGCGTGACCAGATGATCCGCGTCATCGAGGGTGACAAAGCTTTTGGGGTGCTTGGCCGCAACGAAGATTTGTGTCGCGTTTTCAACGCCTACGATGTTGTCGAGCGGGGCGTGGAGGACCAGCAAAGCCTTGCCAAGCCCGGCGATATCCGAGGCGAGTTTCTCGGCCTTCACGTCTTCCACAAACCCTTTGCCAATGCGCACGGGCCGCCCGCCAAGCTGCACTTCCCCCACGCCGTCGCGGGCGATGGTATCCAGCGCGTCGCCGAAATTGTGCACGACATGCTCGGGATCAAACGGCGCGCCGATGGTGACCACCGCCTTGGTCGACGGGATTTGCGCCGAAGCCCGCAGCACCGCCGCGCCGCCAAGCGAATGCCCGATGATCAGCGACGGCGCCATGCCGCGTTCATCCAGCGTATCGGCGGCCGCCACCAGATCGGCCACGTTGGAGGTGAACGACGTATTCTCGAACTCGCCGCCCGAATGCCCCAACCCGGTGAAGTCGAACCGCAGCACCGCAATGCCATGGGCGTTGAGCCGCGCCGCAATCCGGCGCGAGGCGGCGATATCCTTACCGCAGGTGAAGCAATGGGCCAGCAGCGCGGTCGCCAAATGCGGCCCGTCGGGCAGGTCCAGGCGCGCGGCCAGAAGGTCTCCGGCATGGCCGGGAAAGGTGAAACGTTCGGTTGGCATGGTCTTTGTCCCTTTGTTGCAGCGACCATGTGGGCGGAGGCCCGCTTGCCGCAACCCATGTGTCATTGTCCTCACGCCCCCGTGCACCCATGTGCTGGATGTGTGAACGAATGAAGGGGTTAGCGTGCGCTTTTTCAGAGGTTTGGTGCGCCTATGCGTAGCTTTGGGCGCTATGACGCTATTGGCGAGTTACCTGGGCGCCTTACACCCTTTGGGCGATTCCCTCGCCGTCTTTCGCATCTGGATCGCCGGGCTGCTTCTACCCTTCGCGCTGCTGATGGTGCTGCAGAGCCCGCGCGGGGTGGGCCTATTGGTGTCCGCGAGTGCTGCCGCCGCACTGGCCACGACGATGCCCCTGTCGTTTGGCGCGGTGCAGGCCAGCGGATTTATCCAGCCCCAGACGATTTATCAAAAGAACCTGCTTTTCGCGCTGCCGGATGCCGAAGCGATCCTGGCCGACATTGCCGAGATCGGTCCTGATCACATCACCCTGCAAGAGCTGAACGAGAACAACCGAGCGCAGGTTCTCCACGCGCTGCCACAGGACTACGCCCGGCATTATTGCCCCTTCGCCTCCGTCGGCGGCGTTGCGGTGCTTTCGCGGTTTGACGTGGTCGAGGGCAGTGCCTTCTGTATCGAGGGGCGGGGCATGGCGGGCTTCCAGGTGATCACCCCGCAAGGCCCGCTCTGGGTGATCTCGGTCCACCTGCACTGGCCCTATCCCTTCGACCAACGCCCCCAGGTGGAAGAGTTGACACCCCTGATCGCAGGGCTCGATGGCCCGGTGCTGATTGGCGGAGACTTCAACATGGTGCCCGGCACCTGGGTGATGCGTGCGTTCGAGAGGGCCAGCGGATCGCGTGTGGCCCGTCCGATCAGCGGCACGATCCGGCTCTTCGACGGCTGGTTCGCACCGCCCATCGACCATGTGCTGCTGCCGGGACAAGGCGGGCTACACTCTGTCCGTCCGCGCCTCGGGTCGGATCACATGGGGGTCGTGGGATTGTTCGAGATCGCGCCCTAGGTCTCGCCCATCAGCGCCGCATCAAACGGGTAGGTCGTCAAGTTCTCGTACCCGTCCTCGGTGATCATGACCTGATCTTCAAGCTTGATGCAGAAGTCGCCGCCTTCCTCGCCGACCAAAGCCTCCACGCAGAGCATCATGCCGGGCTCCAGCTCATAATCGAACGCACTGTCGTGGTGGTGGTCGGGGTAGCCCACGTGGGGCCATTCATCGCAGAGTCCCACGCCGTGCATCTGGCAGGAGTATTTCCGGGCCCAGTATTTATCGGCCAGCTTGTGGCCGTTGTGGACGAGATCATTGATCGAACGGCCCGGTTTCAGGCGTTCCATATTCACCATGATATGCTCGTGGGCGTGCTGCATCGCCTCGATCATGTCGGGGCGGGGTTTGTCTGGGCCGGTCCACCAGGTGCGGGAAATATCGACGCAGAGCCCGTAGCAGCCGATCAGATCGGTGTCCAAAGCTGAAATCTCATTGGGTAGAAGCGTGCGGGGCCCGCATTCCTGGAACCAGGGGTTGGTGCGCGGGCCGCTGGAAAACAGCCGCGTCTCGATCCATTCGCCGCCGCGTTTGATGTTTTCCGCATGGAGCACGGCCCAGACCTCATCCTCGGATTTGCCCGGCGCGATGGCGTCTTCCATCGCCTTCAACGACTTCTGGCAGGCATCCACGGCGCAGCGCATGGCGAGGATCTCGTCGGCGCATTTGATCTTGCGCGCGTGCTCGGTGACGAGTTCCCCGTCGCTCACTTCCAGCCCCCGCGCCTCCAACGCGCGGGCGCCGTGGAGCATGATCTTGTCGACCGCAAGGCGCGTGTTGTCGCCCGCGTGGTCGCGCAGCAACTCGGCCACTTCGCCCGAGAAGGTCTCGGCCACTTCCTCGCCGCGGTCCCCGGTGGAGAAGTAGAACATCGACGCGCCGGAGCGGACCTCGCGCACCAGCGGATTGTGATCGGCCAGGAACGGCGCGTTCTTGTATTCCCAGAGCACCATGTGGCCGTCGGCGCAGACGAGGCAGGCGCGGAACGGGTTGTGGGTGTTCCACAGCTGCATGTTGGTGGCGTCGGTGGCGTAGCGGATGTTGAGCGGGTCGGTCATCAACACGCCCGCGAGGTCGCGTTCGTGCAATTGCGCCACCAGCCGCGACAGGCGATACGCGCGCATGTTCTGCAGGTTGGGCAGGGTCAGGCCCGCCGCCTCCCACTCCGCGTAGGCCAGCGCCGTCGGCCCAATCTCGATCCGGTCATTGTCGTTCAGCGTACCGTCGGGCAGCATGACGCCTTTCGTAGGGTCGATCTTGCGGACATCGCGGCGATAGGCTTGGTTCATGGTCACTCTCCCTTAAGCAGAGCGTTGCGCGCCCAAATCGCCTTCGCCTGTCAGATCGCGGCGTGAAAGGGTCGGAAATGGACGATTTTGGACGCTATGTTCTACAAGATCACCTGCCCACGGCCCCGTGGATGGCCGAGGCGACACGGCGATTGCCGGGGGTGCAGCCGCTTGGGTCTAGGGCGGAGTGGCTGGCGCGCGATGAGGCGTTCGCAGGGCAAATGGCGCTGCGCGACCGGTTGGTGGCGACGCGGCGGGGCGATGTGATTGCCGCTTGCCCGGGGGCGGAGGCGGCGGTGGCGGAGTTATACGACGCGGTGCTGCGTGCTGTGGCGGAGCAGGGGGGATACCGGTTTGAGGCGGCGGCCTCTACGCGCCCGGACGGCGTGCGGGTGCCGCTGGATGAGGGGGACAAACTGGGGACGTTGGCGCGGCTGGTGCAGCAGGATCTCTGCGTGATGGAGAAGCCAGACGGCGCGGCGGAGCATGTGTTGACGGCCGCCGTGTTGTGCTTCCCGGCCTCCTGGACCCTGGCCGAGAAGATCGGGCGGCCACTTGGCGCGATCCACACGCCGGTGGCGCGCTACGACGGCGACATGGCGCGGCGCGTGCAGCGCCTGTTCGACAACCTGCGCCCCGATACGCCGCTCTGGCGGCAAAACGCGATGCTTTACGTGGACCCGGCGCTGTTTCACCCCCGGACCGAGGATGACCCGAGGGATGACCACGGGGGCGGCCAGTATCTGCGATCAGAAAAGCAGGTGTTGTTGCGGCTGGAGAACACGCGGGCGGTGGTGTTCTCGATCCACAATTACATCGTCCGGGTGCAGGATTTGACCGCCGCACAGCGGGCGGGTCTTGGTGATCTGACGTAACGGCGCGGCTGCGCCGCATTCCTTTTGTTTAAGAAAAGGGGGGGGCGTTGCCCCCCGGCGCCGCTTTGGCGGCACATCCCCCCAGGATATTTATAGAACGGGGAAGTTGGGGGTCAGTCGCGGAAGTGTTTGGAGAGTTTCAGGCCCTGGCCCTGGTAGTTGGACGCGATGTCGGCGCCGTAGAGTTGGGAGGGGGCTTCGGCCATCGTCTCATAGACCAGGCGGCCTACGGTTTGGCCGTGTTCCAGTACGAAAGGTGCCTCGTGGCAGCGGACTTCGAGGACGCCGCGGGCGGGCACGCCGTGGCCGAAGCCCGGGTCGAAGAAGCCCGCGTAATGGACGCGGAACTCGCCGACCATGGCCAGGTAGGGGGCCATTTCGGCGGCGCAATCCGGCGGGATCGTGACGGCTTCGCGGCTGACAAGGATGTAGAAGGCGCCGGGGTCGAGGATGATCTGGCCGTTGTCGCTGTGGATCTGTTCCCAGAAGTCGGACGTCTTATGGGCGCCGATCTGGGTGAGGTCGATGACGCCGGTATGCGGCTTGGCGCGGTAGCCGACCAGCGTGGTGCCCTTGGGGGATAGGTCGACGGAGAAGCCCAGGCCGTCGTCGATAAGCGGTTTTTGGTCGACGAGGGGGGTGGCGGCGTGGCGGGCTTTGAGGGCGTCGTCGCTTAGGACGGCCTGCCCGCGCCGAAAGCGGATCTGATTCAGGCGCAGGCCCGGCTCGATCTTGACCGAGAACGAGCGGGGGCAGATTTCGGCGTAGAGGGGGCCTTGGTAGCCCGCCGGGATCCGGTCAAACTCCGCGCCGCCGTCGGCGATTACGCGGGTCAGGCAATCGACGCGACCGGTGGAGGATTTGGCGTTGCACACGGCGGTGATATCAGAGGGGAGCGCCAGGCCCTCCATCAGAGGCACCACGTAGACGCAGCCTTTTTCCAGCACCGCGCCCGGCGAAAGATCCATCTCGTGCATGGTGAATTCGGGCAGACGCTCGGCCACGGTGCGGCCTGCGCCTGTCAGGAACGACGCGCGGACGCGGTAGGCGCGGGTGCCCAAGCGCAGATCAAGGCTGGCGGGTTGGATCTGGCCCTCGGGCACGGCAGGCGTCGCGGTGATCGCGCCGCTCTCGATCATCGCAGAGATCGCGTGATCGGGCAGGACGCCTTGTGCGGCGGTGGGGGGCAGGGAATCATTCATCGTGCTACCGCTGATACACGGGCCGCGCCGGTTCAACAATTCCAAGAGGTGGCTAGGTGGTAGAGCGAAGAAATGGTCGGGCTAGCAGGACTCGAACCTGCGACCTTCCGTCCCCCAGACGGACGCGCTACCAGGCTGCGCCATAGCCCGACTGACGGCCCTTCTAAGGATTTCTGAGGCCTGCGCAAGGGGCTGTTCGCTTTGCGCTCATTCGATCTTTGCGGGCGCGCCCATGCGGTCGCGAAGTTGTTTGAGCGCTGCAATCTGTGGCCCCAGCGCGGCGCGTTGGGGGGCGGGAAGCTGCGCCAAGGCCGC
Source organism: Gymnodinialimonas sp. (assembly GCF_059726805.1). Classification (NCBI taxonomy): domain Bacteria; kingdom Pseudomonadati; phylum Pseudomonadota; class Alphaproteobacteria; order Rhodobacterales; family Paracoccaceae; genus Gymnodinialimonas; species Gymnodinialimonas sp. The sequence continues at coordinate 3,028,801 of NZ_AP041059.1, read as the reverse complement.
CAGCGCGCCGAGGGCGCCTTCGGCGGGATCGGCGGAGGGCAGGGGCGGTGTTGGCGCGGGGGCCGGTGCTTGGGTAAGTGCTGCGATAGGCTCTGATGCGGCGACTTCGGGCTCTGGTTCTGGCTCCGGCGCTTCGGTAGGCGGGATCTCCTTCGGGGTGGGGTCAGGTTCTGGTTCCGGGAGCGTTTCCATCGCGGGTTCTGGGGGTGCTGTCTCTTCCACTTCAGGGGGCGTGGGGTCTGCGGGCTCCGCTGTTTCGGCCTCAACCTCCGCCGGTTCCTCCGGCTCCCGGGTCTCGGCGGCGGCATCCTCGGCCCAGGCGTCCGTGGCCTCCATCTCGACCACATCACCGCCGCCGATCAACTCGTCAATGGGCGGAGAAAGCGACGTCACGGCCTCCACCCCTTCGTCTGCGATCATCTTCTGCACGCCCCGGATCGTCAGGCCTCGATCATGGAGCAACACCTTGATACCGCCCACCAATTTCATGTCGGCGGGGCGGTAGTACCGCCGCCCGCCAGCGCGTTTGACGGGCTTGATCTGGTTGAATTTCGATTCCCAGAACCGCAGGACATGCGCGGCCACATCCAGCCAGTCAGCGACCTCACGGATCGTGCGAAAGGCTTGCGCGGATTTGGGCATGGGTCATGTCCTCTGCTCAGGTGCTTTCGGGCCTGCCGCGCGTCGCGCTGCGTGAGGCCACATGCACCGATTATTTCAGGCCCCAACCTGGTCATGGCCGCCCTCTTGCGGGGCGGCTCATGTCGTTTTCTGCGTCGCCTTAGCTGCGGTTGACCGCCGCACGGCCTTAGCTGCGGTTGCCTGCGGCAACACGATCTTTCATCAGGTGCGAAGGCCGGAACGTCAGCACGCGGCGCGGGCTGATCGGCACTTCTTCGCCGGTCTTGGGGTTGCGGCCCACGCGCGCTGTCTTGGAGCGGACCGAAAACGTCCCGAAGGACGAAATCTTCACCTGCTCGCCGTCCACGAGCGCGTCCGACATCATTTCCAACACCCGCTCCACCAATTGCGAGCTCTCATTCCGCGACAGGCCCACTTCGCGGAACACCGCTTCGCTCAGGTCCATACGCGTCAAAGTCTTAGCCGACATATATTTCGTCCCCCATATTTATGGGTCAGGATGAATTATGCGGTTTCTTTAGTCAATCCAGTGCGTTGCGTGGCGACGTTTGACTGGCACTTGAACGCCTACCAGCGCATCACCACCGCACCCCAGGCAAGGCCGCCGCCGATGGCCTCGGTCACCAGCAGATCGCCGGACTTGATGCGCCCGTCGCCCACGCCCACGGACATTGCCAGCGGGATCGAGGCGGCAGAGGTGTTGCCGTGATCCTGGACCGTGACGATCACCTTATCCATCGGCAGGCCGAACTTTTTCACCGTGCCGGTGATGATGCGAATGTTGGCCTGATGGGGCACGACCCAATCCACATCCGCCACGCCGACGCCCGCTTTCGCCAACGCCGTATCGGCGGTTTTGGTAAGTTTTTCAACGGCATGGCGGAAGACCTCCTTGCCCTGCATCTTCAGCACGCCGGTTGTCCCGGTGCTCGACACGCCGCCGTCCACATAAAGCAGATCGCGGTGGGTGCCGTCGGAATGCAGGTCAGTGGACAGGATGCCGTGATCCGCGCTGGTGCCGGCCCCTTCGCGCGCCTCCAGGATCAGCGCGCCCGCGCCGTCGCCGAACAAGACGCAGGTCGTCCGGTCCGTCCAATCCATGATCCGGCTGAAGGTTTCGGCCCCGATCACCAGCACGCGGGCCGCCTGGCCCGACACGATCAGCGCGTTGGCATTGGATAGCGCATAAACGAATCCCGCGCAGACCGCTTGCACGTCAAAGGCGAATCCCCCCAGCATGCCGAGGCCCGCCTGAACCATCGTGGCGACCGAAGGAAACGTCAGATCGGGCGTCGATGTCGCGACGATCACCGCGTCGATGTCCGACGCTTCCAGCCCGGCATGGGCTAGCGCGTTATTCGCAGCATCAACCGCCATCTGGCTCGTCGTCTCGCCCTCGGCGGCGAAGTGGCGCCGCTCAATGCCCGAGCGGGCGCGGATCCATTCGTCCGAGGTCTCCAGGCCCTCCATCGCCTCAAACTCGGCGTTGGGGACAACGCGCTTGGGCAGGTAGTGGCCGATGCCGACGGGAACCGCTCGGATTGTCATTCAGAGGATCCCTCTTTTTGTATGGCAAGGCTTGCCGCCGCCTCGGATTGCGCGATCCGCGCGGCCAGGCGCTTGTGGAAGCCCGTAGCCGACAGCTGCGCGGCCAGTTTGATCGCCGCCGCGACCCCCGTGGAATCCGCCGAGCCGTGGGATTTCACCACCGTGCCGTTCAGGCCCAGAAACACGCCGCCGTTCACCCGGCGCGGGTCGATGCGTTTGATCAGGCGGCGCAAGGAGGTATAGGCCAACAGCGCCGCGATACGCGAAAACGGGGTTTTCTTGAACGCCTCGCTCAACAACTCGCGGATCAGCCGCGCGGTGCCTTCGCCGGTTTTCAACGCGACATTGCCGGTGAACCCGTCGGTCACGATGACGTCGACGCGGTCCGACGGCAGGTCGCCGCCCTCCACGAAGCCCACGAATTCAAAATCAGCGGCAGGGGCGGCGCGGGCGATCAACTCGGACGCGACCTTCAGCTCCGCCTTGCCCTTATGCTCTTCGGTGCCTACGTTCAGCAGGCCGATGCGCGGGCGCGGCAGGTCCAACCCGTTGCGCGCATAACTGGCACCCATCAGCGCATATTGCAGCAAATCCTCGGCATCGGCACGGATATCCGCGCCCACATCCAGCATCACATTGAAGCCCGAGGGGTTGCGCGACGGCCACAGGCAGGCAATCGCCGGGCGGTTCACGCCCTCCAGCTTGCGCAGGCGGATCATCGAAATCGCCATCAGCGCGCCGGTGTTGCCGCAGGACACGGCGACCGAGGCCTCGCCCGCGCGCACCGCCTCGATCGTCGACCACATGGAGGTATCTTTGCCATTGCGCATGACGTGGGACGGCTTGGCGTCCATCGTCACCACACCGGTGGCGTGGCGGATCTCGCAAATCTCGGGCAGGCCGCGCTTTTTGGCAATCAACGGCTCAAGCTCGGCCTTGTTGCCATGCACGATAAACCGCAGGTTCGGGTTCTTGGCGGCGGCTTTGGACAGGCCGGACACAACGGATGTCGGGCCCAGATCGCCCCCCATCGCGTCGATGGACAAGACGGTGTCACCCACCGCATCTTCCGTCAACGCTGCTCCGTCGCTCATGTATTCCGGCCCGCCTTAGGTCAGGCGGCCGTTATGCCGCGTCTTCGTCGAGATCGACTTCGTCGGCCTGTGCGATCACTTCACGCTCGTTGTAGTAGCCGCACGAGGGGCAAACGTGGTGCGGGCGCTTCAGCTCGCCGCAGGACGGGCACTCGTTGGGGTTTGCCGCAACCAGCGCATCGTGCGAGCGGCGTTGACCACGGCGGGACCGCGTAATTTTACTCTTGGGGACAGCCATGTCTCAACCTCGGGTTATGTCCGCGCGGCCCGGATTGGGCGTTGCGTCACGTATCAAAAATCGTCTCACATTGCCCTGCATCCAGTGCCTTTTCAGTCTTGCGCGGCGTTTCGCGGCAAGGCCCAGGCGACATCAATACCGGGGTGCGAATGAGGCCGGGAACATACTCCGATTCCGCAGCCATGCAAGCCCTATTCCCTGCGGCCCTCGGGGGCAATGGGTGAGCGGGCTTTAGGCGTCATTTTCAGGGTCATTCTGACCGCCGCTCAACTTATCGCGCAACGCCCCAAGCCCGGCAAGCGGCTTGGCATCTTCATCGGTCATCGGTTTCACGCCGGGGGCGGCGAACACGGCCTCTCCCAACTCGACCCCCTCGGCGCGGGGGTAATCGGGCAGGGCCAGGGCAAGGGCCTCGGTCACGACGTCCATCAGGTCAAGCGCCTGGGGCAGGGGCTCCATCGTGTCATCTTCGGGGATCTCGAAATCCTCGACCGTGGGCTCGGGCATGTCGGCCAGGTAACTGCGCGCGACATCGACGTCGACGCGTGTCGTCACCGGCTCCAGGGTCACCACACATTCCTGCACCGCCGTCGCACCCAGGCGCGCGTCCAACTGCCAGTCGTATTTGCCGACCGCGCTCAGACGCCCGGTGAAGCGCAGTTTCTTCAGCCCGCGCAGCGCCAGCGCGTCGGCAATGGTCTTGCGCGCCTCGGCATCCGGTTCCAGGACGAACTCGGTGTCTTTGGCACGGCCCAAACGCGCCAGGGGAAAAACATGAGGGGTCATCGGGCCTCCACCTTCGGTAACACGGGCATAAATCTGGGGCACCATGACAGATCGTGAGGGCGCTTTGCTTGCCCCAAGCGCGCCCCTGCGTTAAGCCGATATTCAGCTTCGTGTGCGTTCGCAAGTCGTGTACGGTGCTGCCGCTTGGATCGCCATGGGCTTTCTGGGCAAAAAGAGAGCCTCAAACGGGGCCACCAGAGCATGTTCAGGCAGGACCATTCGTGATGCGTCAGTCTTTCTTCTCCGTGATCCGCCACGCCTTGGGGCGTGTTGGACTTGGCTTGACCCTCGCGGTCGGTTTGACCGCCTGCGCGGCGACCTACACCAACCACGGCTATGTGCCACCGCCCGAATTGCTGTCGGAAATCGGCATCGGGTCCTCGCGCGAACAAGTGGCCGAGATTGCCGGCGCGCCGGGCACCGGCGGCGTGATGCGGGACGAGGCGTGGTTCTACACCCAGTACCGTGTGCGCAATTTCACCTACAACGCTCCGGAAGTGATCGAGCGTGACATCGTCGCGATCTCGTTCAGCACGGCGGGCCGGGTGACGAATATCGAGCGGTTCGGCCTGGAGGACGGCCAATTCGTGCAGCTGTCGCGCCGCGTCACCGAAAGCTCGGTGCGTGATCTTGGGTTCTTCCGGTCGATCCTGTCGAACTTTGGCCAGATCAACCTGGGCGATGCGGGCGGTTCCTGATCCATCTTGTAGCCCCGCGCCCCTGCGTCCATCTATAGGAGTCCCAGGTTAACGGGATGGATGCCGTGAGTGAGCCGATGTTGAGCCTGCGCAAGGGCCGTTATCTGGCCCGGATCGCCACAAGCGACGCGGATCGAGTGGCCGCGCAGCGCCTGCGGGCCCTGGCATTTCGCGCCTCCGTCGGCATTGATGACGATCCCCATGATGCCGCCTGCACCCATGTTCTGGTCGAGGATGAACACGATGGCACCCTTGTGTGCTGTTGCCGCCTGCTGCCCCTGGGCAGCGGTGCCCAGATCGCCGAAAGCTACTCTGCCCAGTTCTATGACCTCCGCGCGCTGCTGGATTTCAGCGGCCCGATGCTGGAGATGGGCCGTTTTTGCATTCACCCCGCCCGCACCGATGCCGACATTCTGCGCGTCGCCTGGGGCGCGCTAACGGGCTATGTCGATGCCCACGGCGTCGAAATGCTGTTTGGATGCGCCTCGTTTCCCGGCACGGACACGCGCCTTTACCACGATGCCTTCGCGCTTTTGCGGGACCGCCATCTGGCGCCCGAGCACTGGCGCCCGCGGATCAAGGCGCCCTCGGTCTTCCGCTACGCCGCCGAGCTGCGCCAACCGCCGGACCTCAAGGCCGCCCAAGCCTCCATGCCCTCGCTTTTGCGCACCTATCTGTTGATGGGCGGGTGGGTGAGCGATCACGCGGTGATCGACGACCAGATGGGCACGCTGCATGTCTTCACCGGGCTGGAGATCCGCGCCGTCCCGCCCACCCGCGCGCGGCTGCTGCGCAGCGTCGCGGGGTAGGGCACGCAGGGTCGGGATTTCCGTATTGGGCAGGGCAGGCGCGCTGCCTTATATGCAAAGGAACCCCGCGTTCTCAGGAGCATCCCCATGTCCGATACCTCCAACCCCGTTGCCGAACTGTTAAGCAAGCACGCCGCGCCGGATCTGGTGGGCGGAACGCTGCTGCCCTCGGCCAGTGCCCGTCCCATCGTGGCGCGCTACGGCGTTGGCAATCCGGGCTCGGGGCGGATAACCGGGGCCATGGTGCCGCTGATCATCGGGGCGGGTCTTGTCCTGGTGTCGCTGATCGTGGGCGTGAATGTTTTGCGTGCGGGTGAAGTGAACCTGAACTCCGGCATGGGGATTGGCCTGCCGTTGTTCATCGCCGCCTTCATTGCGGGCCCGGCGCTTCTGCGGGCCAAAAGCGGCACCTTGCAATGGCGACGGGCGGCGCGGATCCACGGCGACCGGGTCGAGGTCACCGATACGGCAGGCGATCAAACCACGACCTGGACCGCGCCGATCACGGAATATACCGACGTGCATCAAAGCTTCTATTGGGTGTCATCGCGGGACGGCGACGGCGGCGGCGCCGAGATAGAGGTCGTCTTGTTGCGCCATCCCGATCCCGCCAAGACGATCTACGTCAGTGGCACCCCCAAGCAAAACATGGGCGGGATGAGCTTCTTGGACATGGTCCAAGCGGGCCGTGAAGGCCGCAAGGACGATGTGATGGCCGTCGTGGGCGACACGCGCAATCCGCAGGTGGAGGCTTTCATCGAGGTCCTGACCGCCGAGACCGGCCTGCGTCTAGTGCAAGACTTCGGAAGCTGAGGACCCCACGCGCCGGGCAAGGAATGCAGCGGCATTCCGACCTCGAAGACACGTCAGCCGACGCCCCACCACGCCCCGCGCCCCGGCCTCCTTGTCCGGCCCGAATACCTGTCACGCCGCCCCGACCGCGTGCCGTCGGGCCTTCCGCCGGGTCCATGTCGTGTCGATCCAGGTCCCGCCGAGGGTCCGCAGATCGGCCCCCGTGCCGCGTTTGAAATGCGCCAATCCGGGGGCCAGGCTCTTGTCAGCGGCCCCCAGGTCGATCCTTTCGGTCCCCATGGCCTGCAATTCCAACATCGCGCGCCACATGCACGCGGGGCCTGCCGATAGCTTGCGCCCCTCCGGCGTGCTCCACCCGATCTGATAGGTGGCCTCCTTGCCGTGGCGCAGGAACAGCATCGCCGCCACCCGGCGGCCCAGATGGTAAGCGGTAAAGACCTGCACGGCGCCGGGTTTGCACGCCGCCATCGCGGCGATCATCTCGGGCGGGAGGGGTTGATACCACTTGCGGATCGATTGCAGCGCCTCGGCCTTGAACAACCAGTATCGTTTGTCCGGCGGCATCGGGCGGCGGCGGATCACCAGGCCCTGGGATTGGCCGTGGCGCAGCCTGTTGCGCCACTTCTGCGACAATCGCGCGGCCATCACATCGGCGGACGGATCAAGCGGAAGCTCGGCCAAGACGCGCGGCGCAAAGATCCGGTGAAATCCCGCCGCCGCCAGAGCCCGCGCGTCTTCATCGGTTTCGGCATTCACAACCAGATGGCTTGCCCCAAGGTGATGGCGCAGCTCTGCCGCCTCATCCTGGGAGACTTTCAACTCGGCCCGCGACAGCAATGCCATATCGCCCACGACGCGTAACTTGCGCCGCAGCACTAGCGCCCGCCGCGCCCCAAGGTCCACCATCGCCGCATCACTGCCCAAAAGACGGGTCGCCGAGAGCCACAGGGCCGTTTGCTGCAACGGCAGTGGACCTGCCGCATGGGCCATGGGGAGGCGCGGAGGGCGGGGCCGGGAACACTCTGGCGTGATATCGAACATAAAGAGAACATGACGCTGATTCTCTGAATCAAACGTTAACCGGCCCTCAGGTCGTCAAATCCCCGCCTCAAAGGCCCTCAGCCCTGCAGCACCACCAGCGCATGGCGCTTTTTACCGGCGCTCAGCTTGATCGGATCCCCCAGATCGCCGCCCCGGATCATCAAACCCGCGTCGCTTACCGGAGCATCATTCAGGCGCGCGCCGCCCTCCGCGATCAGCCGCTTGGCGTCCTTGCCGGACTTTGCGAGGCCAGATCGGGTGATCAGCTGCACAATGGAAATCCCATCGCCCAGATCCTCTGCGCTCAAGGTCAGCGTCGGCAGATCATCGCCCGTGCCGCCCTTCTCGAAGACCTCGCGCGCGGTGGCTTCTGCCGCTGCCGCAGCCTCGGCCCCGTGGCACAGCGTCGTGACCTCGCGGGCCAGGATGATCTTGGCAGAGTTGATCTCGGACCCTTCCAAAGCGCCCAGTCGGTCACATTCTTCCACGTCCAATTCGGTGAACAATTTCAGGAACTTGGCCACATCCGCGTCGTCCACGTTGCGCCACCATTGCCAGAACTCATAGGACGACATCCGGTCCTCGTTCAGCCAGACGGCACCGTCTGCAGACTTGCCCATCTTCTTGCCGTCCGCGCGCGTCACCAGCGGCGTGGTCAGGCCAAACGCCTCGCCCGCATCCACGCGCCGGATCAGGTCCGCGCCCGAGACGATGTTACCCCATTGGTCCGAGCCGCCCATCTGCAACACGCAGCCGTGGCGGCGGTAGAGCTCCAGGTAATCGTAGGCCTGCAGCAGCATGTAGTTGAACTCGATGAAGCTGAGCGCCTGCTCGCGGTCCAGCCTGGATTTCACGCTGTCGAACGCGAGCAAGCGGTTGATCGTGAAGTGTTTTCCGATATCGCGCAGGAAGTCGATATAGCCCAGTTTATCCAGCCATTCGGCGTTGTTGACCAGCGGGCTGTCCGTCGCGCCCTCGCCGTAAGAGATGTAGTTGGCAAACACCGTGCGGATGCCGTCCGCGTTGGCGTTGATCTGCTCGACCGAGATGATTTTGCGCATCTCGTCCTTGCCGCTGGGATCACCCACCTTGGTCGTCCCGCCGCCCATCAGCGTGATGGGGCGGTTGCCGGTTTTTTGCAGCCAACGCAGCAGCATGATCTGCACGAGGTTGCCGATGTGCAGGCTGGTGGCGGTCAGGTCAAACCCGATGTAGCCCGTGATCGGCCCGTCCAGAAGCCGCTCATCAAGGCCTTGCAGATCCGTGCAGTCGGCAAGAAACCCGCGCTCGACAATGATACGGAGGAAGTCGGATTTGGGCTGGTAGGTCATGGGATGTCCGCGCAATTGTAGGCCCCAACAAGAAGGAGGCTCGGAGGGTCTAGCGGGAATGGCGGATAAGGAAAAGAGGCCCAGAGGGGATCAGGGCGCAGTTTGGGCAGCGGGTGCGATGTCGGGCACGTCGTTTGACGGTGTCGACGTGGCCCTGGTGCGCACCGATGGCGTGGAGATCGCGGATTTCGGCGAGGCGCGCACGCTCGCCTATGCCGAGGCTGATCGCGACGTCCTGCGTACCGCCCTGGGCGCCTGGCCCGGCGAGGCGCGGGCCGAGGCCGCCGCGCGTGTCGTTGAGGCCGCCCATATCGCCGCCATGGTGGACCTGACGCCGGTGGATGTCCTGGGCTTCCACGGCCAGACGCTTGCCCATGACCCCGACGGCGGGCGCACCCACCAGGCTGGCGATGGCGCGACCCTCGCCACGGCACTGGACGTTGAAGTGATCTGGGATTTTCGCAGCAATGACATCGGGATGGGCGGGCAGGGCGCGCCCCTGACGCCGTTCTTCCATTGGGCCTGCGCGCGTTGGATCGGGGCGTCGGGTCCGGTCGCCTTCCTCAATCTCGGCGGCGTCGGCAACATCACCTGGGTCGATCCCGCAATCACCAGCCCCGACCTGCCCGGCGCGTGCATCGCCTTTGACACCGGGCCCGCCAATGCCCCCATCGATGATCTGATGACCACCCGGACCCTCGGCGCCTATGACGCCGACGGCACCCTCGCGGCCAGGGGTGAGATCGACCTGACGATCCTAGAAACCGCCCTGCAAGGCCCGTTCTTCGACCTTCCCCCGCCCAAATCGCTCGACCGTGACGCCTTCTCCGGCCTGCTGGCCGCCGTCGCGGGCCTGCCCGACGCAGAAGCCGCCGCGACCCTCACGGCTGTCGCCGCAGGCGCCGTGGCGCGGGGCTTGCCCAGTCTGCCGTCCCGGCCCGAGAAGATCCTCGTGGCGGGCGGGGGCCGCAGGAATGCGACCCTCATGGCGATGCTCGAAGACGCCACGGGCTGTGCGATTGCACCGGTCGAAGACGTGGGGCTCAACGGCGACGCGCTGGAGGCGCAGGCCTTCGCCTACCTCGCCGTGCGCGTGGCCCGCGGCTTGCCGACCTCTGCGCCGGGCACCACAGGCGTGGCCGCGCCCGTGGGCGGCGGGCGGCGGTCGCGTCCGGGGATCAGCGCGATCCTGTGACCCAGCGGGTCAGGCGCGGGGAATGTCGAAGCCCTCAGGCGCCAGGGTGAACCCCTCGAACTGAAAGCCGGGCGAGACGGTGCAGCTGACCAGCGTGTAATCCCCGGTCGTCCGGGCCGCCTGCCAATGGCCCTCGGGCACGATCAGCTGCGGCGCGCCCTGCGCCAGATCCGGGGTCAGCAGATGATCCACCGCTGGGCCCGCGTCGCCTTCGGCCATCGACAAGACCAGCGGCGCGCCCGCGTGAAAAAGCCAGATCTCCGTTGCATCGACCCTGTGCCAATGGCTTGCCTCGCCATCTTTCAGCAGGAAGTAGATGCAGGTGCCAACAGGCCGCCCCGCGTTCTCGGCGACCCAGGTCTGACGGTAATGGCCCCCCTCCGGGTGGGGGGCCAGTCCGAGCGTTTCAATGATCTCGTCTGCGGTCATTCCGCCGCGCCATTTGCGGGCGGCGGCGCAATCGCTTCAGGCGCCTGCGGCCCCTTCGCTTTCGGCCGTCCGTTCATCGCACTGTCGGCCAGACCTTCGACACCGTTTTCCAGGCTCAGGCCCAACTCATCGCCCAACTTGCGCAGCGCGGGCATCTGCACCGCCATGCCCATGATCGAATCGAGCGCCTGGTTGACCACCGGCTTGTCGCCGTCGCCTGCGCCAGCACCGCCGCCGCCAGCACCTTGGCCACCGCCAAGTCCGCCCACCTGATGGATCTTGATCGAATCGATCTTTTCCACCGGCTTGACCATCTGCTCCATGATGCCGGGCAGCGCATCGATCCGCGCCATGTCGACCTTCATGCCGACGATCTGCTCGGACAGCGCGTTCTCGGCCTCGGTGATGGCGCGGGTGCCTTCCGCTTCGGCCAGCATGTCCTTCTTCTTGGCGTCCGCCCGGATGGAAATCGCGTCGGCCTCGGCCTGGGCTTCCTCGCGCCGCGCATCGGCGCGGTCTTGGGCGGCGTCTTTCTCGGCAGCGGCAGCGAGGCGGATCTTCGTGGCCTCGCGCTCGGCTTCCCGCGCGGCTTCAATCAGCGCAATCTGCTTCACACGCTCGGCTTCTGCCACCTCGCGGGCCGTGGCCACGGCCTCGGTCGCCTTGGTCGCTTCGGCCCGGGCCAGGTCCGCCGACGCCCGCGCGCGGCTTTCTTCCTCGGACTTCTGCTGAATGATGATCTGGCGTTCCTGCTCCGCCACCTCCAGCTCGCGTTCCTTGGTGATCTCGGCGTCGCGAATGTTGCGCTCGCGCGCAATCTCGGCCGAGCGCACCTGCTCTTCCCGGGCAATCCGCGCCCGCTCACTCTCGCGCATCGAATCTTCGCGCCGCAGCGCAATCTCGGCCTCCTGCGCGGCCTTCATCGTCTCGATCTCCTGGACCTGCGCAATCGCCGCCTGCTCTTCGTCCTGCTGAATGGTCAGCTTCTGGCGCTCCGCCTCCATCGCGGCCCGGCGCACGGCCACGTCGGCCTCCGCGTCGATCTCGGCGCGTTCCTTTTTGGATTTGGCAATCACCTCGGCCAGCTTCCGCATGCCCACCGCGTTAAACGCGTTGTTCTCATCAAGGCTCTCAAACGGCGTCTGGTCCAGCGCGGTCAGCGAGACCGACTCCAGCGACAGGCCGTTCTTCAACAGGTCCTCGGAAATCGCGTTCTGCACCTGCTGCACGAAGTCCGAGCGGTTCTCATGCAGATCATCCATCGTCATTTTTGCGGCCACCGCGCGCAGGCCGTCAATCAGCTTGCCCTCGATCATCTCGCGCAGCTGATCCACGTAGAACGTCCGGTCGCCCAACGTCTGGGCGGCCCGTGCGATGCCCTCCTCGTTCGGCATCACGCTGACGTAGAATTCCACACCCACATCCACGCGCATCCGGTCCTGGGTGATCAACGCGCCTTCGCCGGTGCGGCGCACTTCCAGGCGCAGGGTCTTCATGTTGACAGGGCTGACCTCATGCAGCAGCGGGATCACCAGCGTACCGCCATCCATGATCACCTTCTTGCCGCCCGCGCCGGTCTTCACCAACGACAGCTCGCGCGTTGTGCGTTTGTAGAGCCGTCCAATGATCAGGCCCGCAAAGACCAGAAAGCCAACGACGGCCACGACGATAATAAGAATGAATTCCATGTCAGATACCTTTCAAAAAGGGCGCATAGGCGAAGGAGCAGCCTTAAAGCGCGATCAAACGAAACCCGCCCGTGGGGCGGTGGCGCAGAACCAGAACCTCTGCGCCTTGGGGGATGGTGTCTTCGTCCTTGAGGGGCTCGGCCCTCAGGTAGTGGGTGTTGCCGTAACGGTCCGTGACGCGCACCTCGGCCGGGATCCCGCGCGCGGCGGTGCCCTGGGTGACGGTGCCCTTGCGACGGCCCAGTTGCCGTTTCGAGACGCTCTGGCTCTCGGTCCGGGGGATCAGCCGCGCGAAAAGCGCGCCGAACCGGCCCGTGAACCAGAACGCGGCCAATGCACTCGGGACCGCTGCGAGAAGGGCCGGTAAAGGCCCGCCGAGGAGCGCGGTGGCGCTGCCCTGGATCGCAACACCGGCGACGCCGAAGGCCATGAACAGACAGGCGAGCCAGATCAGCGTGGGCATCATACCGATCCCCAGCCAGCTGAGCGGCGAGGTGCCGGGGGCGGCGGCCACCTCGGGCGCAAGCTCAACCTCACTGGCATCGATGCCCAGGCCCTCGACATCTATGGCCTCGACGTCAAAGCCATCCAGATCGACCGCCTCCAGCGCGACATCCAGCTCAAACTCCAACTCTCCGTCCAGGCCCGCTTCCAGGCCGCTATCCAGCTCGGGTCCCTCGACCTCGGCACTGTCCCCCATCAGCGACCCGCCCAACAACAGTACCACCAGCTCCAGGGCCAAAAGGCCGAACAGCAGGGCAAGGGACAGGGTAAAGGGCACGAATGGCCCTGACAGGAGTGTGTCGAGCATCGGTTGCGGTCTCAATTGTATACGGGTGTATACATCATGTAGGGCTTCACGGGGTCGTTACAAGGGGAGGGTGGCCGCAAGAGGGCCCCTCGTCGTCCCAGAATTGCGCCAAACGGGCCCCTTGGCAACGGCGTGATTCCCGTAGTTGTGCGCCCTGGGTCTCAGGCGCCCGGGCCGTCGCCGTCCGGCTCCTCGCACATCGGCAGATGCAACGCGACGGTCGTGCCATCGGGGGAGGTCCGTATCCGCATCGCGCCGCCCGATTGCTCGGCAAATCCCATCGCCATCGGCAACCCCAGGCCCGAGCCCTTCCCGACCGGCTTGGTGGTGAAAAACGGCTCAACGGCGCGGCTTTCCACCTCTTCCGACATGCCAGGGCCGTCATCGGCCACGCTGAAACACAGGTGCGCATTGCGCGTCGTGGCAGCCGGTCTGTTCCCCGCCTCATTGGCGGGCCCCTGCACCACATCCACCGCGACCGTGATCGCCCCGCGCCCGTCCATCGCATCATTGGCGTTCAGGATCAGGTTCAAAAGCGCCGAATGCAGCCCGTTGGCATCGGCCAGCACATAGGTCGGCGTCTCGGTCATCCGATGGTTCAACTCGATGCTGACGGGCAGCAGCCGCCGCGCCAGGGTACACAGCTCATCCACCACCTTGTTGGCGTCATGGGCGCGGGCCTCCAGCGGCGCGCGGCGCGCAAACGCCAGAAGCTGGGCCACCAGCGCCGTCGCCCGGCTGCCCGCCACCCGCGCCTCATCGACGAGCGCATCGCGCTCCGGCCCCTCCGGCACCTCGTGGTAGAGCTCCAGATTGCCTTGCAGCACCGTCAATATGTTGTTGAAATCATGGGCAATCCCGCCCGAAAGGCGCCCAATCGCCTCCATCTTCTGGGCCTCAAGACTGCGCTGAGCCGCCTGCCGGAACTCTGCCCGCGCGGCCCGGGTTTGGCGCACCGACATCGAGTAATAAATCGCGAAAACCCCGCAAAGAAACACCATCAGAGCTTGCGGAAACCACGACGTGGCGAGCGGCATGAAGGCCACGGCGGCGACGCCCGCCAAGACCCAGGCGACCACGATGTCCAAATGCCCCAACAGGCCCGGCGGGGCCGGGCGGTAGAGCGTGAAGATCGTGTAGGCGATCAACGCCATCGCGGCGCAGAACACCATTACCGCATCGCCCGTCAGCATCGTGTAGATCGGCAACGACAGATAGGTGCACAGGCTGACCAGGAAGATCGCGTAATTGGCCAGAAGCGACCGCGCCTTGCCCCCCTGCCGGGGCCGCAACAACACGTAGTTCGCCGCGACCGCCACGAAATAGCACAGGATCCACAGCGGTCCCAGCAGCGATCCATTGTAGATCCACAGCGCCGTGCCCCCGGCAGCAATCCCGAAGCAGCGGATCACGAACTCCTGACGGTCGCCAAACTCCGTCTCCCACAACTGATCGAAGTGCGAGTCGGGCGATCGAAAGTCTGAAATCATGTCCTGTGGGCTTGCTGAAGCCATCGGTCGTAGCTGCCTTTGGGTATGTTTTCGCCACCATACCCAAAGCCAGGAACCCCTGTCAGCCTGTGCTTTTCGTCAGGTTTTCTGCAGGTTTACCGCAGATGCCCGGGATCACACACCCTTCTTATCCCCGCAGGATCGAGCGTCCTGCATAAACCGCCGTCTCTTCCAGCTGCTCCTCGATGCGGATCAACTGGTTATACTTCGCCAGCCGGTCCGAGCGCGCCAGCGACCCGGTCTTGATCTGCCCGCAATTCGTCGCCACCGCCAGATCCGCAATCGTCGCGTCCTCCGTTTCACCGGAGCGGTGCGACATCACCGAGGTGAACTGCGCCCGGTGCGCCATGTTCACCGCGGCCAAGGTCTCGGTCAGCGTACCAATCTGGTTCACCTTCACCAGAAGCGAGTTCGCGGCCTTGCGCGCAATCCCATCTTTCAATCGCGTGGGGTTGGTCACGAACAAATCGTCGCCCACCAGCTGTACCTTGTCCCCCAAAGCTTCGGTCAGGGCAATCCAGCCGTCCCAATCATCCTCGCCCATGCCATCCTCGATGGAAAAGATCGGATAATCAGCCACCAGCGCGGCGAGGTAGGCGACGTTTTCCTCAGATGTCAGGGACTTACCCTCGCCGGCCATCTCATACTTGCCGTCTTTATAATACTCCGTCGCTGCGCAATCGAGCGCCAGCACCATGTCATCGCCGGGCGTGTATCCGGCCTTCTCGATGGAGGCCAAAACGAAATCCAGTGCCTCGCGGGTGCCGCCCAACTCCGGCGCAAAGCCGCCTTCATCGCCAAGGCCCGTGGACATGCCCGCCGCCGACAGCTCTCCCTTCAGGGTGTGGAACACCTCGGACCCCATGCGCACCGCTTCCGCGATGGACGTTGCGGCCACCGGCATGATCATGAATTCCTGAATATCAATCGGGTTATCGGCATGCTCGCCGCCGTTGATGATGTTCATCATCGGCACCGGCAGCACATGGGCCATCGTGCCGCCCACGTAGCGATACAAGGGCTGCGCGGTGAAATCCGCCGCCGCCTTGGCCGTCGCCAAGGACACACCCAGAATGGCATTCGCGCCCAAACGCCCCTTGTTGTCCGTCCCGTCCAGCTCACACATCGTCTGGTCAATCGCCACCTGCTCGGTCGCGTCAAACCCCACCAGCGTGTCGGCAATCTCTCCGTTCACCGCTTCCACGGCGGCCAGCACGCCTTTGCCCTTGTAGCGCGTCTTGTCGCCGTCGCGCTTTTCCACCGCCTCGTAAGCCCCGGTCGAGGCACCCGAGGGCACGGCGGCGCGGCCCATGGTGCCGTCTTCCAGCGTCACATCAACCTCCACCGTCGGGTTGCCCCGGCTGTCGAGGATCTCGCGGGCATGGATGTCGATGATAACGCTCATGGGATGGACTCCTAAGGGATGGGTTGGGGGCGCTATAACAGAGCCTGCCGCGCGCGCAAACGGCTATGTTAGCGGTAACATGCCGCAATCACGCAGCAGTCCTCTGTTCGCGCCACAGGGTGTAGAGGCCGGTGGCAATGACAATACCCGCCCCGATCAGGGTCCAGATGTCAGGCCGCTCGCCAAAGACGAAGAAGGCCAGGATCAGCGCGAAGACCAGGCGCGTGTAGCGAAACGGGGTGACGACGGGGATATCGCCGATCCGCATCGCGGCGGTCACGGCGTAATAAGCGATCAGCGCAAAAATCAGCGCGCCGGTCAGCTGCAGGGCCAAAAGACCATCGGGCACGGCGGCGCCGCCGGTGAAAGCCAGCAACAGCACGCCGGCCACCCCGGCGGCGGCAAAACCCCATCCCGCCAGCAACAGGGTCGAGACATCGCGCGAAATCGCCCGCGTCGCCAGATCACGCCCCGTCAGACCCACCGCCGCACCCAACGCCCAAAGGCTGTTGGCGTCAAACCCCTCCAGGCCCGGACGCACGATGACCAACACGCCAAAAAGCCCGATCAAAATCGCCAACCACCGCCGCCAGCCGACGCTGGCGCCCAAGAACAGCGCCGCCCCCAGGGTGACGAGCAGCGGGTTCGCCTGAATGATCGCCGAAAGAAGCGAAAGATCAATCGAGGCCAGGGCGATGATGAAACACATCGTCCCCACAACTTCCGAGACCAGCCGAAACACGAACGGCCCGGTAAAAAGCGCCGGGTCCACAACCCGCTCCCCCTTGGCCGCCGCCCATCCGCCAAAAATCAGCGCGCCCCCAAAGCCAAAAATCGCAATGACCTGGCCCACCGGCAACGCGCCCAACGTCAGCTTGATGAAGGTATCCGCCAGCGCGAACCCCAACATCGCCAGGGTCATCCAGCCCATGCCCTTGAGGTTATCCATGCCCGCACCTCCATCGCTCGGTGGCATCCCTACGCCGGACCGCGCACGAGCGACACCCCAATTCCCCGTTCCAAAAATATCCTGGGGGCAAGGGGCGAAGCCCCAACCGGGCGACAGCCCGCAAAAGACCGCTGCGAGGACCGTGCGCTCCAAAGGAGCGCGAGGGAAGAGGGGCGGTCTGTACCCTTAACAAAAGGTTAATTAAAAATCAAAAACACAACAAAAGCAGTAGTTTAGACTATGTGCTCAAGCTTGAGCACACCCCCAAATAGACCCTCAGACCTTCTTCAGGGGCACGCCGTATAATTCCAACCGATGCCCCTTCAGCCGATACCCCAGCTTCTCGGCAATCTTCTCCTGCAAAGCCTCAATTTCGGGGTCCACAAATTCGATCACCTCGCCCGAGTTCATGTCGATCAGATGATCATGATGATCCCGCTCCGCATCCTCATACCGCGCCCGCCCGTCGCCAAACTCCAGCTTGTCAAGGATCCCCGCTTCCTCAAACAATTTCACGGTCCGATAGACCGTCGCGATCGAGATCTTCGGATCCACCGCCACCGCCCGCGCATAGAGCTCTTCCACATCCGGATGATCGTCCGATGCCTCCAAAACACGCGCAATCACCCGGCGCTGCTCGGTCATCCGCAGCCCCTTCGCGGCGCAGCGATCCTCGATGGTGTCGGTCATGGGTCGGTCTCCAATTCCGGGGCGCCAGGGGGCGATGGCGCGCTCGCCTGAGCGAACAGGTCATGCCGCAACAGATGCCCCTACCGCGCGGCCAATGCCGCCTGGGTCAGGTCTGGGGCCGACACACCCTATGCAAGACGCTTGTTGATGAAGAGGTAGTTCGTGTCGTCGTATGTGGCCGCGTCAAAGCCGTTCGCCTCAAATTGTGCCACCAGCCTTTCCGTGTCCGATACGTCGCGACTGGAGATCTGGGCATGGTGAAACTCGACAAACAACTGACGCACATTGGCAAGCGCAGAGAAGTCAAAGCCGTCGAAAAGATCAAACTCGGCGCCCTCGATGTCGACTTTCAACATCTCCACCGCGTCGCTACCCAGTTGCGCGATCAGCGCTGGGATAGTGGTGGAGCGCACGGTATAGGAATTGGTCGTTTGGGCCTCGACGTTGATGTGATCACTGTGCAGGCTGCCGCTTTCATTCTCTATGCTCTCATGGAACGTGATCTCGGTCTCTTCCTTGGACACGGCCTGGCGCAGGTGGGTCAGGTTCGGCTTATGGGCGTCGACCAAGCGCTGCAGATGGGGCTCGTGCTTCAAGGTGGGATCAACGATCAATGCTTTCGCGTTGAAGTCCTTGATCCATTTGACGGCAAACTCCGCCTCGAACCCACAGCCGATATCGATGACCGCGGGACGATCAGACTTGGGGGCCAAGAACAGATAGTTGGGCTCTGCGGTCTGAAATCCAGCCTTTGTGAGGGCCCGCAACCGGCGAAACCCAGAAATCTCGCGGCGCATCTTGCGAGCGGCTTTTGAAACGATGCTCATCTCGTCGGTTTTCCCTGTTTCCTGGATTAGCGATCGTTGAACACGCGCTCTATTTTCGAGCGTCTTCTGGCACGATTCTTTGATGCCAGCAACATGCGGCATGGATCTCAAGAGGGTGTCATCGGCCGAATTCGGCGCACCGTCCAAGCGGTCCCATGACACCCAAAACCCAAGGAAATGCGATACTTCGGTGGGGCGCGGCGGGCAATGCAACTGGCCACGTCTCCCCTGACACCTTGCGCCGCGAGGCACCTCGGTTCGGACCGCGTTGATACCGCCGTCTTGACACCGATGTGCGTCCTCGGCACTGCCTGAGGGGCACGACGCAGGAGCACCCGGCATGGCCCAAAAACCCCGGATCGACGCCTTTGGCGCGATCTCCCTGACGGGCTTCGCGCTCCTGCTGGCGTTCAACCAGGTGGTCATCAAGTTCGTGAACGACGGGCTGCAGCCGGTGTTCTTTGCGGGCCTGCGGTCCGTGGGCGGGGCGCTGGTGATCTTTGCCTGGATGAAGTTTCGCGGCCTGTCGCTGGCGATCAAACCGGGCACGATCCCGGCGGGCCTGATGATCGGCGCCGTCTTCGCGTTCGAGTTCATTTGCCTGTTCTGGGCGCTGGATCTGACCAGCGTCACCCGCACTTCGGTGATCTTCTACACGATGCCGATGTGGCTGGCGCTCGCCGCGCATTTCCTGATCCCCGGAGATCGCCTGACGCCGGTGAAATCCGTCGGGCTGTTACTGGCCTTCGCGGGCGTCGTCATCGCGCTGACGATGCGCGGCGAGGGCGCGGGCGAGACCTCTTTGCTGGGTGATTTTCTGGCGCTTCTGGGCGCCATCGCCTGGGCGGCCATCGCGCTCTGCGCGCGGGCCACGGCACTGCGCGAAGTGCGGCCCGAGGTGCAATTGCTCTGGCAATTGACCGTCTCCGCGCCGTTGCTTTTGCTGGCGGCACTATTCTTCGGCCCTCTCTTGCGCGACCCGGAGTTGATCCACTGGGCGGGCCTTGGATTTCAGATCCTCGCAATCGTCTCTGCGGGGTTCCTGTTCTGGCTGTGGCTGCTGTCGATCTATCCGGCCAGTTCAGTGGCTGCGTTTTCGTTCCTGACACCGGTCTTCGGGGTCGCCATGGGCTGGCTGGTGTTGGGAGAGGAAGTTGGGCCGGGCATCCTGATCGCCCTGGCGCTTGTGTGCGTGGGGCTTGTGCTGATCAACCGACCTGCAAGGAGCTAGGTACCGCAGAACGTCTGTGTGACTTCCTCGCCCTGGTCCGGGGCGCGTTGCAGATCTGCAATGCCCGGGCGGTCCGTGAAAGGATCCTGCAGGACCGCATTCAAACGCTCGAACGGGGCGAAATCGCCCTTTACAGCAGCCTGAATCGCCTCTTCCACACGGTGGTTGCGCGGGATCACGGCGGGGTTCACGGCTTGCATATTTGCCACCCGCGCGTCCTCTGACTGCCCGTCCTGCGCAAGCCGGGCGCGCCAG
The DNA here is from genome assembly GCF_059726805.1 of Gymnodinialimonas sp. Taxonomy (NCBI): domain Bacteria; kingdom Pseudomonadati; phylum Pseudomonadota; class Alphaproteobacteria; order Rhodobacterales; family Paracoccaceae; genus Gymnodinialimonas; species Gymnodinialimonas sp. The sequence goes on along the minus strand of NZ_AP041059.1, from coordinate 3,008,810 downwards.
GTCTCAAGCCAGGGCATCAGCGCGGCTGGCGCCTTGACGGCGGCAGCGGCCTGATCCGGATCAGGACCTGAGAGCGCTCGGAAGGTCTGGGTGAAATCGGCCTCGCCCTGGGACATCCGGTTGAGCAGGTCAAACGCCAGCCGCGCGTCATCCTCACCGGCGCTGAGTAGCCCCAGCTTGGCCCGCAAGACCCCGTGCCATGCCGCATCGAAGCGCGCGGCAAAGCCGTTCACGGCTTCGGTAAATTCCTCAATCGCTGCGTCGCGGTCAGGCATCAGGGGCAAGAGCGCCGTGGCCAATTGTGCGAGGTTCCAGGCTGCGATCTGGGGTTGCTGGCCGTAGGCATAGCGCCCGAACTGGTCGATGGACGAAAACACCTTGTTGGCATCATAGGTGTCCATGAAGGCGCAGGGGCCGTAGTCGATGGTCTCGCCCGAGAGGGTCATATTGTCGGTATTCATCACCCCGTGGATGAAGCCCACGCCCATCCATTTGGCGACAAGCTCTGCCTGCACCTGAAGCGCGGCGTCGAGCAGGCCCGAGGGGCCCTCGGCCTCCGGGTAATGGCGCGCGATGGTATGGTCGAGAAGCGCTTGCAGCGCCTCGGTGTCCTGGCGGGCGGCGAAGAACTGGAAGGTGCCGACGCGGATGTGCGAAGAGGCGACGCGGCTCAGGACGGCGCCGGGCATCCGGCCCTCGCGCAGCACGACTTCGCCGGTGGTCACGGCGGCGAGCGCCCGGGTGGTTGGGATGCCCAGGGCGGCCATCGCCTCGGACATGATGTATTCGCGGATCACCGGGCCGAGCCAGGCGCGCCCGTCGCCCATGCGCGAATAGGGCGTGCGGCCCGCGCCCTTCAGCTGGATGTCAAACCGGGCGCCATCGGGTGCCACGACCTCACCCAGCATCACCGCGCGCCCATCGCCCAATTGCTGCGACCAGCCGCCGAACTGGTGACCCGCGTAGACCTGCGCGAGCGGCGCGGCGCCCAAGGGCACCACGTTGCCTGCAAAGATCTGCGCCAGGGCCGCGTCGTCCTCGCCCAGTTTGATCCCCAACCGCTCCGCCAAGGGACGGTTGATCGCAATCAGCGAGGGGTCTGCCACCGGCGTCGGCGATTGCCGGGTGAAGAAACGGTCGGGCAGGGTGGCGTAGGTATTGTCGAAGGGAAAGGCTGCGGGCATGGCGGTCTCCGGCGTTTGGCCTGATGTAGGGCGTCGGGCGGGAAATGCCTAGGGTGCAGATCCTAGGGCGAGGTCAACTGGATCTCGATCCGGACGGGCAGGGGGGAGATCTGGCCCAGGGGCGTGCGCGACAGGGCTTGGGCGTCGATCTGCCACTCCGGCGCCTCGCCGATGATCTGCGCGCGGGCAGGCTCAAACCAGAAGAACACGTCCGGCCCCAAGGGCGTGCCGGTGCCGTTTGACACGCCATCCGCTCCGTTCACGCTGATGCTTTGCACGCTGTCCCCGTCCGGGTGCAGCAGGACGTGCAGGACCGGCGGCAGGGGAAACCCCAGATGCATCTGCGCAAAGGTCATGGGGGCGTCCGTCGCCTGGGGCGTAACCTCGGTCAGTGTGATGGTCGTGCCTGCCATCGTCAGATGCGCGAGGGCGGGACCATCGGCCCAAGCGGGCAGGGAAGGGAGGAGCAGCGCGCAGGCAAGCGCTGCTCTCATAGCCGCGCGATCCGCTCCGTCAGCAGAGCGAAGAAGCCGTCGGCGTCCAGATCGCCCATGAACATCGCGTTCTTTTCGCGGTCCGTCACGCCCCACCAATCGGCGACGGTCATGCCGCGGGTCAGCTCGGACGTTGTCTCGATCTCGACGTTCACAAAACGCCCGCTGAACAGCTCGGGCGTGATCAGATAGGCGATCACGCAGGGGTCGTGGAGGGGGGCACCGGCGCTGCCGTACTTCTCTTTATCGAACCTCTCGAAGAAATCAGTCCATTCTGCCACCATCGTGCCGGGATGCGTGCCGAGATCCCGAAAGGCCTGGACCCGCGGCGCGGTGGTAAGCGCCTTGTGGGTGACATCCAGGGGCATCACAACGATGGGACGGCCCGATGCGAAGACGATCTGTGCGGCTTCGGGATCCACATAGATGTTGAATTCGGCCGCTGGGGTGATGTTGCCTACCTGAAAATACGCGCCGCCCATCAGCACGATCTCTTGCACATTTGCCACAATGTCCGGCGCGCGTTCAAACGCCGTTGCGATGTTGGTCAAGGGACCCAGGGCGCAGAGCGTCACGGTTCCGGCAGGCTCGGTGCGCAAAGTCTCGATGATGAAATCAACCGCGTGCGCGTCCTGCACCGGCATCGTCGGGTCGGGCAGCACTGGGCCGTCGAGGCCGCTTTTGCCGTGGACATGTTCCGCCGTGACCAGTTGATGGCGCAGGGGCCTGTCGCAGCCTGCGAATACCTCCACATCCGCGCGCCCGGCCAATTCGCACACGATGCGCGCATTCTTGGCCGTCAGGGCCAGCGGCACGTTGCCTGCCACGGCGGTTAGTCCCAAAACCTCAACCTCGGGCGAGGCGAGGGCCAGAAGGATGGCGACGGCGTCGTCCTGGCCCGGGTCAGTGTCGATGATGATCTTGCGCGCCATGGGCCCTCCGTCGTGTCCTGCGTATCAGACCGGAGCGCGCGCGCAGATGCAAGGACACGACGACATCCATTGACGGGCCTTGACGGGCGCGCGCAGGCGGCGCATCTCAGAACCCATGAGAATACTCCTTTATATCCTATTGGCTCTTGTCCTGGTGACCGTCGCGACCGCTGTCTATGTGCGTTTGGCCCCGATCAACGCCGCCGATTGGCATGTGGAGCCGGAAGAGGTGAGGCCGCCGTCTTCGCCGAACTTCCTGCTGCTGGCCGGCCCAAGCGCGGCGACTGTGCCAGCGCCGGCTTTGGCCGTGGCGGGCCGATTGCAGGCAATTGCCGAGGCGGAAGGCGCGCAGGTGGTTGCGGGATCCTTGGGAGAGGGCTTCGTGACCTACGTCGCCCGCTCACGCCTGATGGGGTTCCCTGATTTCATCACGATCCGGCTGGTGCCCGAAGAGGATACCACGCGGCTGCATATCTTTGCCCGCTCGCGCTTTGGGCAAAGTGACCTTGGGGTGAACACTGCGCGGGTGCAGCGTTGGTTGACGGCGGCGCGCGATGAGGCAGGCGGCGCGTAATGGCCAATGCACTGCCCCGCGACCGCCTGCGCCAGATCACGGATCGTTTCGAGTTTCTGGAAGCGCAGCTGAACGGCGGCCCGGATCCATCGGAAATCGCCAAGATCAGCCGCGAATATGCTGAGTTGAAGCCGGTGGTCGAAGAGATCGCGGCCTATGAGCAGCTGTTGGCCGATCAGGTGGAAGCGCAAGCCATGTTGGGCGATCCCGACATGAAGGAGCTGGCGGAAGAGGAACTGCCAAGGCTGGAGGCCGCCATTCCCGCCGCCGAGCAGACGCTGCAACTCGCACTTCTGCCCAAGGACGCCGCCGATGCGCGTCCCGCGATGATCGAGATCCGTCCCGGTACCGGCGGGGACGAGGCGGCGCTTTTTGCGGGCGACTTGCTGCGCATGTACACCCGTTACGCAGAGGCGCGCGGGTGGACGCTGGAGATCGTGGACCTGCAGGAAAGTGACCTGGGGGGCATCAAGGAATGCACCGCGCGGGTGGAGGGGGAGAACGTCTTTGCCCGGCTGAAGTTCGAGTCGGGCGTCCACCGGGTGCAGCGAGTGCCGGAAACGGAATCCGGCGGGCGCATCCATACGTCTGCAGCGACCGTCGCCGTGCTGCCCGAGGCCGAGGAGGTCGACATCGATATCCCCGCCACGGATATTCGCATCGACACGATGCGTGCGTCCGGCGCAGGGGGGCAGCACGTCAACACGACGGATTCGGCGGTGCGCATCACCCATGTGCCGTCTGGGATCGTGGTGGTCAGTTCCGAGAAATCCCAGCACCGCAACCGGGAGATCGCGATGCAAACCCTGCGCACGCGGCTTTACGATTTGCAGCGCCAGAAGGCGGATGATGCCATGGCCGCCGACCGCAAGGCGCAGATCGGGTCCGGCGACCGGTCCGAGCGGATTCGGACTTACAATTTCCCCCAGGGCCGGATGACGGATCATCGCATCAACCTGACGCTCTACAAGCTGGATGCTGTGATGCAGGGGGATCTGGATGAGATCGTCGATGCGCTGACGGCTGAGGATCAGGCGGCGAAGCTTGCCGAGATGAACGGGTGAGTCCGAAGACCCTGCGCGACGTCCATACGGCATTTGTTAACGCCGTTAAGGAATTCGCGGGTGCCTATGAGGCCGGGCGCGAGGCGTCGCTGGTGATTGAGCATCTGACGGGCCTCAACCGGGCGCAGCAAAGCGTGCGCGGGGGGGAGGCGTTTGAGGGCAACGCTAGCAGGCTGGAGGAGATCATCGCCGCGCGCCTTGCGCGCCAGCCCTTGTCGCAAATCTTCGGATACGCTCCGTTCCGCGACCGTCTGTTCCATGTGACGCCCGACGTTCTAGCGCCGCGCGCGGATACCGAAACCCTCCTCGACGCCGCTTTGGCGGCCTCTCCTCGCAGCTTTCTGGATCTAGGCACCGGCCCCGGAACGCTGGCGCTGACGCTTCTGGCGGAACTGCCCGGCGCGCAGGGGGTGGCCAGCGACATCTCACGCGCGGCGCTGGATGTGGCTGCCCGCAATGCAGAGGCGCTTGGCGTTGCCGCGCGGGTCACGTTGATCGAAAGCGATTGGTTTGACGCCATCGAGGGTGTCTTCGACCTGATCGTCTCCAACCCGCCCTACGTTGATGCCGCCACCTACGCCAGGCTGGCGCCCGAGATCACGCAGTGGGAACCTGAGGTCGCCCTTACCCCCGGCGGCGATGGGCTCGACGCTTACCGGATTATCACCAGGGGCGCGCCCGCGCATCTGCGCCCGGGCGGGCACCTGATGGTGGAGATCGGCTTTGACCAGGGTCCCGCCGTTTCGGCCATGTTCAACCAGGCGGGATTCGGGGATGTGCAGGTCCTACCCGATCTGAATGGCAAATCCCGTGTGGTGAGCGGAATCCGGCACTAAATGGGCTCAGTTGCCGCGGGGAAACACTCATTTTCGCCAAAACGCTCTGGACTCGCTCCGCCTCCCATGCTTACTCGTTGCCAAGCGCGATACGAGGCTGCGTTAGCCCTCCGCGCTTTTCTCGCCAGATCGCGCAGTGCCAAGGAACAGCACAGACCACGCGCAGACTGAGACTTTCCGGGCCCCGCCAAAGTTGCGATGTGGCCACCAACCAGGACAACTGGATTAGTACACACATGAGATCTTCGAAGAACCGCTCGCGGTCCAAAGGGAACCGCAACCGCAATGGCCAAGGCGGCGGCAATATCGTTAATCGTGTCTTCGATTCGTCGGGACCCGAGGGCAAAGTGCGCGGCACCCCGCAGCAGATTGTCGACAAGTACAACCAACTGACCCGCGATGCGCAGCTGGCCAACGACCGTGTGGCGGCCGAAAGCTTCCAGCAGCACGCTGAGCACTACACACGGATGCTGGCCGAGGCCCTGCGCGAGCAAGAGGCGCGGCAAGCCCAACATCAGGCGAACCAGCAGGGTGGCGGGAACCAGCAGGGTGGCCAAGGCGGCAACCAGGGGGGACAGGGCCAGCAGGGTCAGCAGAACAACGACCCGCAAGGGGGCAACCAGGGTGATCAGAAAGGCGGCGGTAATCGCCGTAATCGCGGCGGTGGCGGCGGAAACAATGATCAGCAAAAGCCAGCCGAGCAGCCCCGGGTCGAGGTGGACGCCCAGGGCTCCTTCGATGCGGTGATCGAGCCGGCCGAGGCCGACAGCGGCCTGGTCGAGACGCCGGAAAACGCGCCCAAGCCCAAGCGGCCCCGCACCCGTCGGCGCAAGGCCGATGCGCCTGCGAAGGACGCGCCAGAGGCTGGCGGTGGCGGCGACGACAAGCCGCCGCAAGAAGCCGCAGAATAAGCGGAAAAGGGGCCCCGGACGGCCCCTTTTTTTGCGCTAGCGCCTGGGGGCGATCACATCGGCCATGACGCGCGCCAGGGCGCAGAACCCCTCCAGCGGCACTTGTTCGGCCCGGTCGGTGGGCTTCAGGCCGGCGGCGACCAGGCGATCTTCGATATCGGGTGCCAGGCCTTTGAGCGCTGCGCGCAGCATCTTGCGCCGTTGCCCGAAGGCGGCGGCGACAACACGCGTCAACACCCGCGCATCCGCCTCGAACCGGGGCGCGGGCAGGGCGGTGAAATGTACCACGGCAGAATGGACCTTGGGCGGCGGCGTGAAAGCCTCGGGCGGCAGGCTCATGGCGATCCGCGCGTCGGCGCGCCATTGCGACAGGATCGCCAAGCGTCCGTAGGTCTTGGAGCCCGGTTGCGCCACGATCCGCTCCGCCACTTCGCGTTGGAACATCAACGTCATGCTCTCCCACGGCGGTGGCCAGGTGGCGGGGGTCAGCCAGCGCACCAGCAGCTCGGTGCCGACGTTATAGGGCAGATTGGCCACGATCTTTCGGGGCGCTTCCAGCTCGGCCTCCCAATCCAGATCCAGGGCGTCCGCATTCAACACCTTCAGCCTGCCGGGATAGACGCCTTCGATCTCGGCCAGTACCGGCAGGCAGCGGGGATCCTTCTCAACCGCCACGACGCGGCGCGCGCCCTCCGCCAGCAAGCCGCGCGTCAGACCGCCGGGGCCGGGACCCACCTCCAGCACATCCGCCCCCGACAGGTCGCCCGCCACCCGCGCGATCTTGGCGGTCAGGTTCAGGTCCAGCAGGAAGTTCTGACCCAGGGCCTTGCGGGCCGATAGACCGTGCGTTGCGATCACCTCACGCAGGGGCGGCAGGGTGTCGATGCCACTCATCGGTGCGCTCTGCCGTGTTGCACCGACCGCACGTCTTGCGGCGCGGCACGCGCTGCACGACGTGCCACGTCGCGTGCGGGGCGCAAGGGCCCGTCAGGGCACGAGCACGCGGCGAAACACCCGGTCACGTGGAAGCCCCCCGCGCCACGGCCATGTCCCGCGCCATCTTCAGCGCGGCGATGAGGGAGGTCGCATCGGCCACGCCCTTGCCTGCGATATCAAACGCCGTCCCGTGGTCGGGCGATGTGCGTATGAACGGCAGGCCCAGGGTCACGTTCACGCCGCCTGCGAAATCCACCGTCTTGATCGGGATCAGCGCCTGGTCATGGTACATCGCCACCGCCAGGTCATAACCTGCCCGTGCGCCCGCGTGGAACATCGTGTCCGCCGACGCGGGCCCTCGGATGTCCAGCCCCTCGGCGCGCAAGGCATCCAGAACCGGACCAATCAGCTCGATTTCTTCAACGCCCATCGCCCCGCCTTCTCCGGCATGGGGGTTGAGGCCTGCGACAGCGATCCGTGGGGTCACGATCCCGAAATCCCGGCGCAGGGCGGCTTCGGTGATGCGGATCGTGTCGCGCAGCAAATCCGCCGTCAGCGCCGCCGGGACGTCGGCCACGGGGATATGGATCGTCACCGGCACCACCCGCAATTCGGGGCAGGCGAGCATCATGACGACCCGCTCGACGCCCGCCAGATGCGCCAGGTATTCAGTGTGCCCGGGGAAGGCGAACCCGGCGCCGTCTTTCAGCGCTTTCTTGTGGATCGGTCCGGTGGTCAGGGCCGAGGCCTCGCCCCGTGCCACCAGATCCACACCGCGCGCGATCACGTCGATCACGCCTTGGGCGTTGGCCGGATCCGGCTGGCCCGGCACGGCGGCGGCGGCAAAGGCATGGGGCAGAACTGGTAAGGCTTTGCTGCTGGCATCCGACGCCTCGGACGCCACTGCAATCTCGACAAGCGGCGCGCCGTGGCCCGCCAGATGCGCCGGGTCGCCGATTACGAAAAACGGCAGGTCGTTCCCCAACGCGGACCAGGCGCGGGCGGCGATTTCAGGGCCGATGCCTGCAGGTTCGCCCACCGAGAGGGCAATCGGCGCGATGGTCATTCAGTTGGCGTAGGTGATGCGAGCCTCGGCGCGCAGCTGTTCCAGGTAGTTTTCCGCCAGCCGGGTCATTTGCTGGCCGAACAGCTGCTCGCGGATGCCATCAACGCCCGCCTCGGGCTCGGAGGTGACGCGGTCGCAGAGCATCACAGCCAGAAGGACGGTGCCGTTATTGCGCGTCACCGAGGTCGACATTTCATGGTTGTCGAGCGTGCGCAGCGCCAGCGCGATGTCATCGGGCACCTGACGCGGCGGGACCGAGTGGAAGGTAAACCCTCCGGGGATCACACCGTTGAAATCGTTGCAGACATCGACGGCGTTGTTCAGGCGCGCGGCCTCGGCCAGGGCCTCTGGCGTGCGCCCGCCCGGGATGGCGACGGTGACATAATCAATCGTCGTGACGGGCAGGCGGGGCGAGGTTACTTCGCGCTGGCCGCGGTATTGGAACAGGGCATAGGCCTGGCCACCGCCCAAAGGCACAGGCTCGGTCACTTGTCCGTAGCCCATCCGCATGAAGCGTTCCCGCAGGCCCTCGGGCAATTCGCCCAAGGGGCGCCAGCCGGTGACGCCGCCTGCATCGCGGGTCGGCGCGGCAGAGAAGCGGCGCGCGGCTTCCGAGAAACGCTCCACATTACCATTGAGGTCGCGACCGAGGCGGCCCAGTTCCGATTGCAGGTTGGCCTGGTTCTCGGGCGTGACCGGGATGATGATTTCCGCAAGTGAGATCTCCAGGCCGCCGCCCAGGATCGTGCCCAGTTCCAGCGCCCGCTCCACATCTTCATCGGTGATCTCGATGCGCGGGGCAAACCGCGCGCGCACCACGTTGCGCCAGGTGATGCCGTTGGCGACAAAATCGCGAACCGTTTCGGGTGCAACGCCTTCCTGGGCCATCTCGCGCAGGAACTGCTCAGGCCCCAAGTTGGCGCGACCGGCGAATTCCTGCAAACCAGCCTCGATGGCATCGGGGGAGGCTTCGGCGCCCACGGCCAGCGCGGCCTCGACCTGCAGCCGTTCGTTGATCAGCGCCTCGGTCGCCTGCTGGCGCAGGTCGCCCTGGGCGTTGAGGACCTGCAGAAACCGGATCCGCTGGCTGATCTCGTAGTTGGTGACGATGGCGTCATTCACTTCGACCGCCGCCGCAAAGGGGTTCTGGGCCTGGGCGGGCGTGCCAAGCGAAACCCCAAGCCACAACGCCATCAGCGCGGCCCCAAGACCTGTCATCTGCCGCAAGCGCCGTGCTGCCAAGACTATGCCGTTCATCCGTGAACCCCTGTTCATTCGTCTTTCACCGCCGCAGTTGCGGCAGCGTCCTTATCAAGCGGGCCCGGTCGCGCCCTCATCCGCGGCAACTGCGTGCCGTGGACCGGCCCTCGCGCCCGGCGCCAAACCCTGCCAGGGACACCGTCAAGCCAAAGCTGGTTGCCGGCGCCAATGTGCTGGTGGCGGTATATCGGCGCGAGACCGAAAACTCCATATCCAGACATTCATTCGTGAAGCCCAATGTCAGACCGGCCCGCGTCGCCTGGTTGTCGATGAAGTCATAGCGGAAGTTCAGACCCGCGTCCCAGTTGCTATTGAGGAGATATTCGCCGTCAAAGGCCAATTCGGCCAGCGGATCGGCGCGCAACTCGCCCAGATCAGCCTCCAGGAAGGTGTAGGTAGAGATGATCTCGTGCCGCTCCCCGCTCCAGGCGAGCGACAATTCGCTGGAGGTGAAGTTCAACGCGCTGTCGAAAAGCGAGCGGTTCACCAGGGTCAGTTGATCTGAGAAGCTGACGTGGGTGGCCATCAGGAAATCCGATTGCAGGCCGTTCAGGCCCGAGCCGTCGGTGAATTGCCCCTCGTCCTCGCGGCGGAGCACGACGCCTGCGGCCACGCCCACGGTCCAGCCGCCGGGCGCGATGCGGCTGTAGCTAAGCCCGATGTTGGCGCGCGCGCCCGTCTCGCGCCGGTCCGATCCGGGCAGGCGGTCGAGCGAGAACAGATTGGCCTCGTCGAATTCCACGATGAAGCTGTCCTCGTTCGGGGCGGCGTCGCCGAAGGTGTTAGACCAGACCAGCTGCGCAATGGGTTCGATCACATGGCTGACGCCGTTGGGCGAGGTGGCCTGCAGCGGGTAGCGCAATTCCACCGAGGAATAGGGCGTCAGGCGGTAGACCGTGGAGCCAAACGCCGGGTCCTGTTGGGTGTTGTAGACGCCCCCGTGAAGCGCGCCCTCAAAGCTCGCCAGAAGGCCGCCGAAGGTTTGCGACCGGCGCCAGTCCAACTCGCCCGTGACGCGGAAGACATCGCGTCCGGCATCGCCCGGGGTGCTGGAGAAGCGGTAAAAGCCGGTGCCCTCCAACGAGGCCGTCAGGGTGCCACCGATCAAATCCGGCGTGATCCGGCGCGTGATCTCGGCATGGGCCACGCGGGTCGGCAGGGTGTCGTTGTCGACCCCATCCCGCAGGGATTCGTACAACGTGCCCGAGGCCTCAATGTATTCATCGCGCCGCACCCGGCTGATCCGGGCGTAGCTTTCCAGAATGTCGGGATCATCGAACCCGTAGGTCGTCAGGTAGCCCCGGTCGCTGACCCCTTGGACCTGAAGATCCAGAGTGAACTCGCGCTGCAAATCGAAGGACGCATTGGCAAACAGGTAGGCGCGGGTGGAATCGTCGGTCAGATCATCCCAGGACACGGCGCCTTCGGCCTCCAACTCGCCGTTGCGGAAGGCTTGGCGGTACCGAAGCTCCACCGTTTGCGTGCCGACGCCGACCCAGGGCGTCACGGTGATGTCAGCGTGGTCCCCCAACTCGATGAAGTAGGGCACCAGCAATTGCGTCCCGGTCAGGTCATCGACGCTGAGCGAGGGCGCGAGGAAGCCCGTGGCCCGCTCCAGTGTCGGGTCGGGCATCCGCATGCGGGGCAGGAAGAAGACCGGAACGCCCAGGACCCGGAATTGCGCGTTGTCGAAGTAAAGCTGCTGTTCCTCGGCATCATGAATGATGCGCCGTGCGCGGATCTCCCACAGCGGGGTGGGGTGGTCGAAGCAGACCTCGCAGGACGACGCCACGGCCTGGTAAAGCTGCGTATAGCGGCCTTCGGTATGGACGATTTCCGTCGCGGCGATCTGTAACTGACGATCCAGCACCAGCCGCGCCGATTGCAACACGCCGTTCTGCAAATCCGCCGACAGTTCCGCGAAATCGGCGACGAAGACGGCATTGCCGGTCTCGTCCACCAGGGTCAGGGGGCCCTGGACGCGCAGGTTATCGGTGCTGCCATCGTAAGTAATCGACTCTGCCCGCAGGCGCGAGCCCTGGAAGAACACCTCTACCGCGCCGCGCGCCGTGACCGTGTTGGCACCGTTGAAGCGGATGTTGTCCGCTATCAGCGTGGCGGGCGCAGTCGTTTGTGCCGCCCCCGGTGAGGTGAGGCAGACAAGCGCAGCCAGGACGACCGCAGCGATATGTCCGATGCAGCGGGTCACCCATCCTCCGTATGCAATAATAGGCCCGTGGCCAAGAGGATTGCGGCAATTGGCGGGGTCCAGGCCACCAGTGGTGCGGCAACCTGGCCCGTTTCCCCCAAAACCTCGGCAAAGCGGCGGATGAAGACGACGCCGAAGCCCAGAAGGATGGCGGACATGACCATGACCCCGGTCTTGCCAAACCTTGTGTGGCGCATGGTGAAGCCCGCGCCGATCAGCACCATGGCGGCCAGAAGCAGGGGCGAGGACAGTTGCATCTGGAACCAGGTGCGGTGCTGAAGCGCGGCAAAACCTGCGTCGTTGAGCTGGCGAATGAAGCCCGGAAGCTCGAATATCGGCACGGTTTCGGGGTTGCCGAAACTGTCGCGGATCTGCTCGGCGGTCAGGGTGGAGGGCAGGGTGAGCGTCGGGAATAGGGCGGCATCGGCCTCGGCGTTATCGGACCCCGCAAGGGGCCAGCGCTTCACGTCCGTCAGGGTCCAGGCGCCCAGGTCCAACACAGCCTCGCGCGCATCCATCCGCTCCAGCAGCAGACCCGTCGCGTCAAAAGTGAAGAACGACGCATCGAACAGATGCGTGCCGTCGGAATTGGTGGCCGAGGCGCGGATCACCGTCTGCTCACTCTCGATGCCCTGGCGCAGCCAGAGGCCCTGGCCGGTGACGGAGACTGAGCGGCTTTCAAGGCCCGAAAGCCGCGCCAACGTCAGATCATACTGCCGCGCCGTGGCCGCCACGAGGGGGTTGAGGATCAGCAGCGACAGCACCCCGATCAACAGCGCCACGATCACCGGCGAGGCCGCCGATTTCAGCGCCGAGCGTCCGGCGGCGCGGACCACGACCAACTCCGACGTACGAGCGAGGCCCAGGAACAGCACCAATGTCGCCAGCATCACAAACAGCGGCAGAAGGCCCGTCAGACTGCGCGGCATGTTGAGCAGCGCCAATTGCAGCACTGCCCCAAAACCCTGCTCGCTGCCGATGCGCCGCAGCTGGTCCGCCATGTCGATGGGCAGCAGAATCGCCACGAAGACCGCCAGCACGATCCCGAAGGCGGAAAGGAACCGCCGCGCGATATACAAATGCAGAATCATGCCGGGATGCCCCGCCATTGGGTGGAGCGGCGCATGGCCAGCGCAATCATCACCGCAGCGATGGCGGCGGCCAGCGCGGGCTGTGCATAGGCCATCGGCCAGGCCTCCGCGTCGGCGCGCACGGCAGATTCCCCGGCGTTGCGCACGATCTGCATCGGCAGCACCAGAGCCACAGCGATCAGGATCTGCTTCCACACCCCGAACCGCGAGAAGCTGCCAAGCATCAGTGACGCCGCCCCGATCAGCGGCACGAAAATCACGAACAGCGACTGGGCCAGACGGTCATGCCCCTCAAAGACCATATGGGCGAGCGGGATGTTCAGGGCGTCGGCCATCTGCGCGTCGGCGCTTAGCAGAAGTGGCGTGGGAAGCTCTCGCACATCCAACTGCCGCAGGGCGCCGTCGTCGATCAGCGTGCCGACGGTATAGGTGAAATCGCTGAACGAGATCGTCGCGAGCCGCCCGGTCTCCAAGTCCAGGGTCTGGGCGATACCGTCGAACATCACCAGCCGGGGCCCGCCGGCTGAGCGGACGAGAAGGGCGGTCGTGGCGGTATAGGTCAGCTCCACACCGGGGGTGGAAGTGTCTTGCAGGAAGAGATCGCGAAACTCGCCTAACGGGCTGATTTCACGGATATAAACCGTCATGCCGTCGGTGGGGTGAATGAACTCTCCGGCGCGCAGGAAGCGGCCCGTCAGATCATCGCGCACCTCGGCCTGCCGCTCGATGAACTGGGCCCGCGCGGTGGGGGCCAAAAGGTTGCTGAGAAGCGCCACCAGAAGCGCCATCAGGCAACCGAAAACAAGCACGGGCCGCAAGAGGCGCAGGGCCGACAGACCAGCGGTTTGCAGCACCACCAGCTCGGAATCGCTGATCAGGCGGTTGAAGATGTAAAGCGTCGCCACGAAGGCCGAGACGGGCAGAATCAACTGCACGATCCACGGCAGGGTCAGGGCCGAGAATTCGAGGAATACGCTCACGTTCTGGCCATCGGCGATCAACGCATCAAACAGGCGCGCGGCCTGGTTGACCCAATAGACCGACACCAGCACCAGGCTGAAGAAGCCGAACAGCATCACAAGCTGTCGCAATATGTATCGGTCATACTGACCCAAGGCCGTGGTACCCCCCACATGCGGTATCCGGGTGGCAGCCCGACCGCGTCATCTATGTTTTAACAACGTTTTTCAGCCTTGCGTAGGGGCGATCTGGTCAAGGGCGGATCAGCGCCCTAATGTCTGGCGCGAATGTCACGCTTTTCCCCCTTTAGGAGCCCTTGATGACCGACCTTATGTCCGTGGATTTTGCTGAAACCGACCTCGATGCGCTCGCCTCCGCTGAGGGCAAGCTGGCGGTGCTCGTCACGCCCGAGGGCAAGCTGGACCCGGCGGGGCGGCGGGTGAACCGGCTGACAAAGCAGGCGGTCGCGCGGCTGGTGGACTCGGACCGGTGGGAAAAAGTGAAGCCGGGCGAAGGCTTTACCATGGGTTTCCCGGTGGGATTGGCGGCGGTTTCGCTGTTGATCGTGAAACTGGACCGACGCCCGACGGTGGTGGACGCACGCAAAGCGGGTGCGAGTTTGGCCAAGTTCAAAGGCAAGGACGCGCTGACGCTCTGCGCGGGCGCGTTCAACCGCACCGCAGAGATCGCCTTGGGCCTGGCCCTGCGCGCCTACGAGTTCGACGCCCACCGCACAGGTGAGAAGGAAGACGCCAAGGGTGCGATGGTCTATTGCGCCAAGCCCGACGAGGTAGAGCCCGAGGCCGCAACGGCCATGGCCGTGGCCGAGGGTGTGTTCTTCACCCGCGATTTGATCAATGAACCCGCTAACGTGCTGACAACGCAGGAATTTGCGGACCGCCTGGAGGCGATGAAAAGCATCGGCCTGGAGGTCGAAGTGCTGGATGAGCCCGCTTTGGCAGAGCTTGGAATGCGCACGCTTCTGTCCGTGGGCGAAGGCTCGGAAAGCCCCTCCAAGGTCGTGGTGATGACGTGGAACGGCGGCGGGGATGAGAAGCCGCTGGCGCTGATCGGCAAGGGCGTCGTCTTCGACACCGGCGGGATCAGCCTGAAACCTGCGGGCGGTATGGAAGACATGACGATGGACATGGGCGGCGCGGGCGTCGTCTCGGGCGTCATGCGGACACTGGCCTTGCGCAAGGCGAAAGCGAACGTGGTGGGTGTTGTCGGCCTGGTCGAGAACATGCCCGATGGCCGCGCGACGCGGCCGGGCGATGTGGTCCGCTCGATGAAGGGGGACACAGTCGAGATCATCAACACCGATGCGGAGGGGCGTTTGGTCCTGTGCGATATCATGTGGTACGCGCAGGAGCGGTTTGAGCCTGTTGGCATGATCGACCTGGCCACGCTCACGGGCGCGATCATCATCGGGTTGGGCCATGAGAACGCGGGCGTGTTTTCGAATTCCGACGCGCTGTCCGGGGCGTTTCTGAAGGCGGCGGGTGCCGAGAATGAGGGGGCGTGGCGGATGCCCCTGGGCAAGGCCTACGACGACATGCTGAAATCGCGGATTGCGGATATGAAGAACGTCGGCGGGCGGGCGGCAGGATCGATCACCGCGGCGCAGTTTCTGCAGCGCTTCGTGAAGGAAGAGACACCGTGGATCCACCTCGACATTGCCGGCGTGGCCAGCGTGAAATCCGAGACGGCGCTCGCGCCCAAGGGTGCGACGGGCTGGGGTGTGATGGCCTTGGATCGGCTGGTGCGGGATGGGTATGAAAGTTAAAGTATCACATGAAGAACGGTGCGTAAGCCGTGGGTGAGGCGTATTTTTATCATCTCACCCAGGCGCCGCTCGAAGTGACCCTACGGGTGCTTCTGGGCAAGTCACTGCAAGCCGGATGGCGGGTTGCGGTTCGGGGCCGGACGGAGGTTACGCTGGAGCGTTTGGACGAGGCACTGTGGTTGGTGCCCGAGGATAGTTTTCTGCCCCATGGCCGCGCGGGGGGCGATCATGACGCGGATCAACCGGTGCTGCTGACGACCGGGGCGGCGGGCAATGATTCGACCTGTCTGGTGTCCGTCGAAGGTGCGGGCGTTGACGCGGCAGAGGTCACGGCGATGGACCGGGTGATGGTGTTGTTTGACGGCCATGACGAGGCCGCGCTGCAAACAGCACGCGAGCAGTGGAAAGCGCTGACGGCGGCAGGTGTGGCGGCGAAATACTGGTCCGAGGCGTCGGGGCGGTGGGAAATGAAGGCCGAAAGCAAGGCGTCCTAACGCTCCAGGATCAGCGTTCCATCGGCAATTTCCAGCCGCGAGAAACGGTTCAGGTAGGACATGCCCAGAAGGCTGCCCTCCATCTCGCCCGCATTCACGATGGCGCGCACGTTCTCGTCCATGATCCCGCTGAGCGAGAGGGTTTCGATCCGGGTGGGCGCGGTGTTCACGCGGCCATTGGCGGTGTTCGCGCGGCCCGAAAAGATCAGATCCTCGGTCGCGATCCCGGCGCGGCTCGCGTCGGATTGGCTCAGCACGATCGCGCTGGCCCCGGTGTCCACGACGAAGCGGATCGGGACGCCGTTGACGTCCAACGTCAGGTAAAAATGCCCGTCAGAGGCGCGCGGCACCTCGATGGCGCCGGTTTGCATGACCGATTGTTGCGGCGCAATGGAGCGGGAGATGTCGTTCCAAAGGCCGACCGCGACCAGCAGGCCCAGAAAGACAAACCCCCAGACCGCCAGATATTTGCCCATCTGACCCAGGTTGCGCCGCTGGCCCCAAAAGAAATAGCCCGCCACCGCGCAAAGAAGCACGACGAGGTAGATCAGGCGGGGGATATCTTGGCTGTCCATGCGCTAGATATAGGGACACCACGCGGAAATGAAATGTCAGATGACCTGCAGATCGCGCAGACCGTCGATCACGAATTGCACCGACAGGGCGGCCAGAAGCATGCCCAGAAGGCGGGTGACAACGTTGATGCCCGTGGGACCGAGGAGCCGTTCCAGCGGGGCGGCAAGCAGGAACAGGACAAACACGAAAGCGATGACGACGGCCATGACGGCGTGGATCGCGATCAGGTTGACGGTGCTGTCGTCCTGGCCTGTCAGCAGGATCATCGTGGCGATGGAGCCCGGGCCCGCGATCAGCGGAATGGCGAGGGGGAAGACGGACGGGTCTTCGCCTTCAGGCTCCGCGTCCGCGGTGCCCTGGCGGCGCTGGCTGCGCCGCTCGAACAACATGTCGAGCGCTGTCAGGAACAGGAGGATGCCGCCGGCCATGCGGAAGGCGGCCATGGAGATGCCGAGAAAGCCCAGAACGGCCTCGCCCGCCAGGCCGAAGAGGGTCAGCAGGCCCGCCGCCACCAGGCAGGACCGGATCGCGATGGAGCGGCGCTGGCGCGCGGTCATGCCCTGGGTCATCGCAACGAACAGCGGCGCCAGGCCGATGGGGTCGATGATGACGAAGAGCGTCACGAAGGCGGGGATGTAGAGGGTCAGGTCCATGGATTGTTCGGTCTTTGGGCTTTGGTTGTTGGGTTGGGGTGCGGGCGGGCCCGCCCACCCCCCCCCTTTGGGGGCTCCGCCCCCTAAATGACTTTTGCAAAGCAAAAGATCACCACCCCCGGGATATTTGGAGAACGGGGAATTAGGTGGGTTTGGCGGCGTCGAGTTTGGCCTGGGCTTTTTCCCAAAGATCCTCGGCTCGGGCGAGGCCGTCCATCACTTCGGCGTATTTCATTTGCCAGGTTGTCAGCTCTCCGACACGGGCCTCGTCATAGAGGGCGGGATCGGCGAGTTTCTTGGCCAGTTTCTCGCGCATGTCTTCGATCTTCTCGACGCGGGCTTCGGCTTTCTTGACCTCGGACCGCAGCTCTTTGATCTGGTCGTGGGAGAGTTGCTTGGGTTTTGGTTTGGCGGGTTTGGGGGCTTTCGGCTCACTGCCCAGGAGGCTTTGGCGGTAGGTTTCCAGATCCGCATTGTAGGGCGCGACATGGCCATCGTTGACCAGCCACAGGCGGTCCGCCACGAGGCTCAGCAGGTGCATGTCGTGGGACACCAGGATCACGGCGCCTGTGTAGGCGGTGAGCGCTTCGACCAGCGCTTCGCGGGACTCGATGTCGAGGTGGTTGGTCGGCTCGTCGAGGATCAGGAGGTGCGGGGCTTCCAGGGTGGCGAGCAGCAGGGACAGGCGCGCCTTCTGGCCGCCGGAGAGCTTGGCGACCAGCGTTTCGGCCTGATCGGCGCCGAGGCCGAAGCCCGCAAGGCGCGCGCGCAGTTTCGGGGGCGCATCGGTGGGGCGTTCGCGGCGCAGGTGATCGAGCGGGGTCTCATCGAGGTGCAACTCATCGACCTGGTGCTGCGCAAAGTAGCCGATGCGCAGTTTAGAGGATGAGACGACCTTGCCTTCCATGGTGACCAGTTTGCCTGCCAATAGTTTGGAGAGGGTGGATTTGCCCTGTCCGTTGCGGCCCAGAAGGGCGATCCGGTCGTCTTGATCAAGGCGCAGGTTCAGGCGTTTGAGAACCGGCGTGTCGGAATAGCCGACGGCGGCGTTGTCCATCGCCACGATGGGGGGGCTCAGTTCCTCAGGCTCGGGGAAGGTAAAGACGGTGCGGGCCGCATCCTCAGGCGCGCGGATGGTTTCCATGCGCTCCAGCATCTTCACGCGGCTCTGCGCTTGCTTGGCCTTGGAGGCTTTCGCTTTGAATCGGTCCACGAAGGATTGCAGGTGGGCGCGTTGCAGGTCTTGCTTCTTGGCGGCGGCGGCCTGGACCGCGCGGCGCTCGGCCCGGGTCTTGGCGAAGGTGTCGTAGCCGCCGGTGTAATAGGTGAGCGTTTTGTCGGCGAGGTGCAGGATATGGCCCACGGCGCGGTTCAGAAGCCCCCGGTCGTGGGAGATGATCAGGACCGTGTGGGGGTATTTGGCCAGATACGCCTCCAGCCACAGCGCGCCTTCGAGGTCGAGATAGTTCGTGGGCTCATCAAGCAGCAGGATATCAGGCTGCGAGAACAGCACACCGGCCAGGGCCACGCGCATCCGCCAGCCACCGGAGTAGGCGGAGCAGGGGCGTTGCTGGTCCGCATGGCTGAAGCCCAGGCCGCGCAGGATTTGGGCCGCGCGCGCCTCAGCGCCCCAGGCGTCGATATCAGCGAGCCGCGCCTGAACCTCGGCGATGCGGGTGGGGTCTTCGCTGGTGTCGGCCAGAAGTTCCGCGCGCTCGGTATCGGCCTCCAGCACGGTGTCGATCAGCGAGGTCTCGGACGAGGGGACTTCCTGGGCCACGCCGCCGATCTTGGTGCCGGGGGGGAGGGTGATTTCGCCCGTGTCCAGGCCCAACTCGCCCCGGATGATCCGAAAGAGCGTGGTCTTGCCCGTCCCGTTCCGCCCCACGATGCCGACCTTGTGGCCCGCAGGAATGGTGACAGAGGCGCCCTCCAGCAGAGAGCGGCCCGCGACAGAATATCCGATATCAGACATGCGCAACATGGGGCGCGGCCTAGCAGAGGTCCGGGGCCGCCGCCAGAGCCTGTCTTGGGGGGCGCGCGTTATCCCTTCCGGCTGCGCGGGGCCTTTCCAATCCCGCCCGCCCATGCTAGCTGCCGCGCGAAATCTTAACCCACGTTCAACCGGAGCAGCCCCATGGCCATCCAGCGCACCTTTTCGATCATCAAACCCGACGCCACCAAGCGCAACCTGACCGGCCAGATCGCCGCCAAGTTCGAGGAGGCCGGTCTGCGCATCGTCGCCTCCAAGCGCATCCAGTTGACGCTCGCCCAGGCGCAGGCGTTCTACGGCGTCCACGCTGAGCGGCCGTTCTTCGGCGAGCTGTGTGAGTTCATGATCTCTGAGCCGATTGTCGTGCAAGTGCTGGAAGGCGAAGACGCCATCGCGAAGAACCGCGAAGTCATGGGGGCCACGAACCCCGCCGACGCCGCGCCGGGCACGATCCGCAAGGAATTCGCGCTGTCGATTGGTGAGAACTCGGTCCACGGCTCTGACGCGCCTGAAACGGCAGCAGAAGAGATCGCCTTCTTCTTCTCCGGTCTTGAGCTGGTCGGCTAAACCTTAACGCCGTTAAGACATTGGGCCGTGCGGGTGACCGCATGGTCCTCTTCGTAGGGCGACGTGGTTTGCTGGCGTTGGGCCGCACAAGGCCAGCAGCCGCGCGTCTTTTGCGAGCTGCATTGCGTTCCATTCCGCCGCCAACGGACGATTTCAAGACAGAGGGACGCGGCGCCCAAAGCGTCTCAGATTAAATCTGCGTTAGCAGATCAAATCGAAACGCCCATGATGATTGGATGTTGCGGCGTTCCGAGACAAACAGATGCCTCAGGTTTGTTTTGAGACGCTCTTGGTCTGTGCAATCCAGTCTTTGATTTGCGCGGCCACGGTCTCCATTTCGGAGGGGTTCTCAAATGCGGCGGCTTCGATCGGGTAATATTCGTAGTCACTGTGCAAGAGAAGCAAACCCTGCTCGGTCACCACAACGTCCAGAATATGGCTCCAAAGGTAAAGCGCCTTAACTCCGGGGTGCTCGACAGCACAACCCTTCGGGCTGAGCGTGATTTGCGTCACACCTGAGCGTACGGGCGCCTGCATCATTGCGGTGCGCGCTTTCTGGTTTGTGGACCAGATCAGCCACCCAACCCCACTGATCAAAACGGTAAGGGCCAACAGCCTGCCGGTGCCTCCGTCGAAAAAAGCGTTGAGGCCCCCCGCCAAAGCCCCCACGGCCAAAGCCATCGGCAAGCTGCCGACACTCCCGGTCCAAAACCCGCTTTGTGCAGAGCGACGTTGTTTCAGCGCGCGACATGCCTTTGCAATGTCAACGTTCTTGAACCTCGTCTGAAATACAAATTCACACACCCGCCGCACTCCAAATGCCAATCGAGGTCCAGGGAGGCCATAAAATGCGTCGCTCCGTCGGATTGCAACAGTGGTCTCCGGCAATCGTCAGAGAAATCAATTGTCGATACGTTTCTCCAAGTCCGGTTCGGGCGGCTCGTGAAAACTATGCGCGCGATCAATTGGCATTTTTTTCTAGATGCTTGGCGGTCGCCGTCCTTTACCGCCGCAACCCAGTGCCAATCGCGTTCAGGAACCGCTCCAACTCCGGGTCATTGCCCTTGTCGGCTTCTTCCGCCTTTAGCGCATCGAACTGCGCGCGCAACGCCTCTTTCTCGGCGCCCTTGCAATCGTTCCAAGGGCGGCCCTGCAGGGCCATGTGCAGAACATAGTACATAATGAAGTGGGGGGCGGTGCCGGTGCGCAGGATGGCGCGGTAGGCCGCGTGGGCGCCAAGGGCGCGCAACTCACCGGCCGTGTGGATCCCGGCGCTGGCCAGAACCTCGGCCTGGGCGGGGCCGATATTGCGGATCACCGTCACGGGGGCGGTGGCATCGTCGTCATCTGTCATCGCGAACCTCAGCTGGAGGTCGCCACTTTAACAGGTCTTCAAGGATCTGAAACGCAGCTTGCGCCTAGATGCTGGCCCAATCCGAAAAACGAACCGGTGTCGGCAATTCCTTGGCGGGGGCTTGGCCTTTGGCGGGCTTTGGCTTGTGCGTTGGCATCGTACTGCTCCGTTTTTTTGCACGTTATCGCAAAAACGCTGCGCCAGAATTCAGGCGATTCCCGGGACGAGATTGTGGCGAGAATGGGGCAGAGGGCGGGGCAGAGGGCGAGCAGGGGCACAGCGGGGAGGGGAAAAGGAAAGCTGGCAATCCGGATCGGTGGAAGAGAGACGAGGAAGCGGATCGCCAGCTTTTAAGGTGTCGCGCGGACCGGGAACAAAGGGAGGAGACGTCCCGGCGCGATGCGACTGATCTATGTGTGGCGGATGCACGCGCGCGCGGGAAGGCCAGAGTGCTGCACTGCAGCGCGGAAACTCGCGCTGCCGCGAAATTAGGCGCTCTGGCGGGGCGATGTTCCGGGAACGGGCATCTTGCGGGCCAGGCGAGTCGGCGTGGCGGGGCCAGTTGGGCGAAATGTTGCAATTTCTGCCGCCGTGCTCACGGGGGCGAGATGGAGGCTCACGGGGGCGTGGGGTTGGTGCAGGGGCTTGGGGTTTGTGTGCGCATTCGCACCATCCTCCGCCCATTCTCGCGTTTACGTGTGTGGAATGACGGCTTCTCTCAGCGCATATTCATCTCATCGGAACGGAGCAAGACGCAGCGTTCCACACCAACAACCCCCCGGACACGGACGTGTCCAACAAACCAATCCCCGGGCCGCGAGATACGCCGCCCAACCAAGACAGTGAAAAGGACTAACACCATGAAAAAGATTGCAATCATCGCCGCCCTCGCCGCTTCCATCGCCGCACCGGCCGTCGCTCAATCCACCTCCTCGGCTTTCGCCATCGCGCACTTCAACCAGTCGGTTGAGCGGTCCTCTGACATCCGCACCCCCAGCAGCGCGAACACCTCGGTCGTGTCCACCCAAGGCGGCTCGGCCCTCGCAAATGCCTTCGCCGTGTTCAACGGCAGCCAGGACAGCGCGGGTGATCTGCGCGGCCAGAACAACACCACGGTCGTTTCCGGCACCCCCGCCTACGCCCAGGACATCTTCGCCCGCCTCCGCGCTGAATCCGCCGAAGACGAGTAAGTCCTGGCGATTTGACCCTTCCCCATCCCCAAGGGCACCCCGAATGCGGGGGCCCGTCCCCCCCCCATTCCAAAGGACTAACCCCATGAAAAAGATCGCAATCATCGCCGCCCTCGCCGCTTCCATCGCCGCACCGGCCGTCGCTCAATCGACCTCCTCTGCCTTCGCCATCGCGCATTTCAACCAGTCGGTTGAGCGTTCCTCGGACATCCGCACTCCCAGCAGCGCGAACACCTCGGTCGTGTCCACCCAGGGCGGTTCGGCGCTAGCCAACGCTTTCGCCGTGTTCAACGGCAGCCAGGACAGCGCGGGTGACCTGCGCGGCCAGAACAACACCACGGTCGTCTCCGGCACGCCCGCTTACGCCCAGGACATCTTCGCTCGCCTTCGCGCTGAATCGGCTGAGGACGAGTAAACCGTCGCAAAAAGCATCTCCCCCCAAGGTCAAGGGCGCCCAATTCGGGCGCCCTTTTCCTATGGAACGTCGCATGAAAAGGCTTGGCGCGGCGCTAGCCCGTGTTACCCATGGCCGATGCGACACCTAACACCGACCCCCGCCCAAGTTGATGCCGTTCTAACTGGTCTTTCGGACATTCCCTGGCCCTCCGTCAACGCGCAGACGCCGAGCGCGTTGCTCAAGCGCTGCCCCGTCGCCGGGCAGACGCCGTTGGTGGCGGCAGAGGCGCTGGCCGCAGACCTCGGCATCGGCGCGCTGCACCTGAAAGATGAGCGCGCGCGCATGGGGTTGGGCAGCTTCAAGGCCCTCGGAGCGGCCTATGTCATTGCTTGCGACGCAGAGGCCGGGACCGCGAAGGGCCGTGCCTATTACACCGCCAGCGCGGGCAACCACGGGTTGTCGGTGGCCGCAGGCGCGCAGGCCTTTGGGGCGCGCGCCGTGATCTATCTGGCCGCCACGGTGCCGCCTGCTTTTGCCGCCCGTCTGGAAGACATGGGCGCAGAAGTGCGCTGGCGCGGCGATGTTTATGAGGCCAGCATGGCAGCGGCCCAGGCGGACGCGGCGGCCGAGGGCGCGGTGCTGCTGTCGGATAGCTCATGGCCCGGCTACACGGACCGTCCCTGGCGGTTGATGGAAGGCTATCTGGTTTTGATGCAAGAGGCGGTGGCACAGATGCCCGCGCCGCCAACCCACATCTTTCTGCAGGCGGGCGTGGGCGGTTTGGCGGCCTCTGCCGCGGCCTATGCGCGCGAAGTTTGGGGCGCGGGGCCCCGGATCGTGGTGGTCGAACCGGATGCGGCGCCCGCGCTGATCGCCTCGGTTGCTGCGGGACGCGCTGTGGTGACCGAGGGCCCCGCAAGCGCGATGGGGCGGCTCGATTGCAAGGAGCCGTCGTTGATCGCTCTGAAGGGACTGGCGCGTGATGCCTCTGATTTCATGGTGATTTCTGAGGAAGAGGGCTTTGAGGGCGCGCGCCTTGCCGAAAGCTTGGGCCTGCCTTCGACGCCTTCGGGCGCGGCGGGCCTCGCGGGTGTGTCAGCGGCCGTGAACGGCGTTTTCGGGTTGGATGAGACCTCGCGTGTCATGGTGATCCTCAGCGAGGGGCCGGAATGACGCCGCCGCGCGGGTTCCCTGATACGGAGTTTCGCGCGCGGGTCGCGAGGGCCCAGGGGCTGATGGCGAATGTAGGGCTTGGCGCCCTCCTGCTGACGACCGAGCCCGAGGTGCGATACTACACCGGGTTCCTGACCCGGTTCTGGGAAAGCCCCACGCGACCTTGGTTTGTGGTGCTCCCGGCGGCGGGCGATCCGATTGCGGTGATCCCCTCCATCGGCGCGCATCTGATGGGGCAGACGTGGATCGACGACATTCGGACCTGGCAAGCGCCGGACTACGATGACGACGGGATTGGCCTTTTGGCCGAGACCCTGCGGGAAGTGACACCGAGTGACGCGAAGATCGGCGTCGCCGATCAGATGGAAAGCCCTCTCCGGATGCCGCTGGCGGATTTTGAGCGGTTGCGCCACGCCATTGGCGCGCGACAGATCACCGGAGATGCCGCGATCACCCGGCGCTTGCGGTTGCTGAAATCCTCTGCCGAGGTCGCCAAGATCACCCAGGCCGCTCAGATCGCCGACCGGGCCTTTGACCGGGTGGCGGAGATTGCGCGCGCAGGCGTGCCGCTGTCCCAGGTTTTCCGCGATTTTCAAAGGCTGTGCCTAGAGGAAGGCGCGGACTGGGTGCCGTACCTCGCAGGCGCGGCAGAGAATGGGGGCTACGGCGATGTGATCTCTCCGGCGACAGACGCGCCCTTGGCGCCGGGCGACGTGCTGATGTTGGACACGGGACTGGTCTGGGATGGCTATTTCTGCGATTTCGACCGCAATTTCAGCCTCGGGCCGCCCTCTCAGTCCGTGGCACAGGCACACGCGCGGCTGATCGAGGCGACGCAAGCCGCGTTCCACGCCGCCATACCCGGCGCGAAGATCTGCGATCTGTTCCATGCGATGAATGACGTCGTGAACCCCGGCGGCACGGGCTCAGACGCGGGGCGCCTGGGGCACGGGCTGGGGATGCAGTTGACGGAATGGCCCTCGATCATCGCAGCCGACACGACGCTGCTGGAACCCGGCATGGTCCTGACCCTGGAGCCCGGCGTGACGTTGCCCGGTGGCAAGATCATGGTCCATGAGGAGAATATCGTGGTGGAGCACGGCGGCGCACGGTTCCTGTCGGCACCGCAGGCGCAGGAGATCCGGGTGATATGACCAGCCTTCCCTACACACTGGCCGAGACGCGCCCGCCGCAACTGGGCATGATCGTCCTGCAATCGGACGAGACATTGGAACACGACCTGCGTCGTCTTTTGCCCGAAGAGGCGGAGCTTCTGGTGACGCGCATCCCCTCTGCGGTGACCGTCTCCGCCGACAGTCTGGGCGCCATGGCGCGGGATCTGACGGTGGCGGCAAGCCTGCTGCCCAGGGGCGCTGACCTGTCGGTGGTGGGTTTTGGCTGCACCTCCGGCACGGCCCAGATCGGCGCGGCGCGGATCGCCGAATTGACCCGCGAGGGCGTCGCGACCAAGGCCGTGACAGACCCGGTCTCGGCCCTGGTCGCGGCCTGTCAACACCTGGGCGTGTCCCGCCTGGCGCTGGTCAGCCCCTATGTCGAAGAGGTGTCGACCCGGTTGATGGACGTCCTGGCAGAGGCTGGCATAACGATCACGGCCTTCGCCAGTTTCAACGAGGCGGAAGAGGAAAAGGTCGTACGCATCGCCCCCCAGTCGATCATCGACGCGGCACGAACGACGGCGGCCAAGGCCCCCTGCGACGCGATTTTCCTGTCCTGCACCAACCTGCGCACCCTAGATGTCATCGCTCCGGTTGAGGCCGAACTGGGCCTTCCGGTCCTGTCGAGCAACCTGGTTCTGGCCTGGCACATGACGCGATTGGCGGGGCTGACGCCCCCTCGGATCTCCGCCGCCCTTTGCGGAGATAAGGCAGGAGCATAGCGCCGGTTGTTTCGCGCGACCCGCGAAGATCGGGCTTGCGCAGGGAGGCTGCAACCCGCCTTGCCGTAACGCCCCGCTTCACAATCGGGAATCGCAAGGAGCGAACGGGCCAACAAAGTGAAAGCTGGACACGTCTTCAGGAAGGCAAGCCTTGCCAGACACGAGCCGAAACCATCTGCGCACCGCGTAGACTGTTGATCTAATGAGGAAAACTGGCTCCGGCGGTAGGGATCGAACCTACGACAAATTGATTAACAGTCAACTGCTCTACCGCTGAGCTACGCCGGAACTAGGCGCGATATAGCAAGGGTCTTTTGGGGCGTCCAGTGGGGGAATCCGGAAAACTTCAATCAGCCTCGAAAAGCGTGTCGGCCTGGAGGGGGCCTTTGGGGGCGATGCGGGCGCGGGTGGTCAGGTCGATGAGGTGGGCCAGCACGTTGCGCGCGGCGGCGGGCAGGAGGGCAGGGGCCACGTCGGTGTAGATATGGCGCGCCAGGGTATCGGCGGTGGCCGGGCCGATGGTCTTTAAGGCCTCAAGGATCTGCGCCTCGCGGGTGCGGCGGTGGGCGATGAGCTCGGCGCAGCGGGCCTGTGGATCTGCCACCGGGTCTCCGTGGCCGGGGTAGTAGAGGCGGTCGCTGCGGGTCTGCAGCTTGTCCAATGACGCGAAAAATGCCGTCATGTCGCCGTCGGGCGGCGAGACCAGTGATGTCGACCAACCCATCACCAGATCGCCTGAGAACAAGGCGTCGCGCCACACAAAGCTGAGGTGGTTGGCCATGTGGCCGGGGGTCTCCAGCACTTCGATCCCGTCGATGATGTCCCCCTCGGCGATCTGCTCGTCAGGCGCGAAGTCCGTATCAACGCCTTCGCCGCCTCCGACCGCCCCGCCCAAACCTGTCATCACCGCACTGCGCCCCCAATCCGAGGGGCCTGCGGCATAGACCTTGGCCCCCGTGGCCTCAGCCAGCGGGCGGGCGAGGGGGGAATGGTCCAGATGTGAATGGGTGATGAGGATCTTGGTGATCCGCTCGCCCGGGTGCAGCGCCGCCAGGATCGCGTCCATATGCGGCGGGCTCAACGGGCCGGGGTCGATCACAACGACATCACCTTCGCCCAGGATATAGGTCTGGGTGCCAGTGAAGGTCATCGGCGAGGGGTTCGGCGCGGTCACCCGGCGCAACCCGGGCTCCAGTGTTTCGCCCGGTTTTTGACTTTGCATGACCGGCTCCGTCCCGCTTAGATACATCCCATGAACCTGTCGGCCTGGATCAAGCGCTTCCTGCCCCGTGGCCTGTACGGGCGTGCGGCGCTGATCCTGATCGTGCCTGTGGTCACGATCCAGCTTGTCGTCAGTTCCGTTTTTCTGCAACGCCATTTCGAGGATGTGACTCAGCAGATGACCAGCGCGCTAGGTCTGGATTTCAACCTTGTGCTGGACACGCTGGACGCGGCGGGCCCTGACGCGGCCGAGGCGCTTGCGAGTGCGTTAGAGATCGAGGTCTCGACCCCGCGTGTGGCTGTCGGTGATGAGTGGTACTTCTACGACCTGTCCGGCGTTGTGGTGATCGAAGTGCTGCGGGAGCGGGTGCCGGGTATCGTCGCCATCGACCTGCGCACCGATGAACGGCAGGTCTACGTGGTCGTGGCGCGAGAGACGGGCGCGCCAGTGGCGCTCAGCACGCAGCGGCGACGCGCCTCGGCGGCGGCGCCGCACCAGTTGCTGGTGATTATGGTGGCCACCGGCATCCTGATGACGCTGGTGGCCTATCTGTTCCTGCGCAACCAACTGCGCCCGATCCGGCGGCTGGCCAATGCGGCGGAGGAATTCGGCAAGGGGCGGCGGGCGGAGTATCGCCCCTCGGGTGCGACGGAAGTCCGCTCGGCGGGACGCGCGTTTCTGGATATGCGGGGCCGGATCGAGGGCTATCTGGAACAGCGCACGCTGATGCTGTCGGGTGTCAGCCACGACCTGCGCACGCCGCTCACGCGGATGCGGCTGGCGCTGGGGATGATGGAGGAGGGGCCGGACCGCGACGCGCTGACCCAGGACGTCGAAGAGATGGAGGCGCTGGTCGCCACCTTCCTCGATTTCGTGCGCGGCGATGCGCTCGATGACCCGGAGCCCGTCGATCCCCTGGCGCTGGTGACCCGCGTGGTCGAGAACGCCCGGCGCAGTGGCGGAGACATCACCCTGCACCTGCCCGAGGCGGTCGAGCCGGTGATGATGCGCCCCATGGCCGTGCAACGCGCAGTGACGAACCTGGTGTCGAACGCCCTGCGCTACGGCGGGACCACGGCGGTATCGGTCACGGTGCAGGACCGGACGTTGCGGATCACGGTCGAAGATGCGGGCCCCGGCATCCCCGCGGACAGGCGCGAGGACGCCCTGCGTCCGTTCATCCGCCTCGATACCGCGCGCAACCAGAACCAGGGATCTGGCGTCGGTCTGGGCCTGGCGATCACCCAGGACATCATCCGCCGCCACGGCGGATCGCTCAACTTGAGCGACAGCGTCACCCTCGGCGGTCTGCGCGTGGATCTGACGTTGCCTCGGTGAGGTCGTGGTGCTTTGGGTAAGGAGATGTCGCGCAAGTGCCTGACAACACCGCAACAGGAAAAATGGTAGGCCCGGCAGGACTTGAACCCGCAACCAAAGCGTTATGAGCGCTCTGCTCTAACCAATTGAGCTACAGGCCCCCAATGGTCGTCGTGGGCGCAGGGTTAGCAGAGCGCTTTGCCACTTTGAAGGGGGCCATTCGCGTTGCGGCCTTCCCCCGCTTGCCCTATCGCTACCCCAGCCGCTCATTGCGTCCGGAGGCCCGCCGATGCCCAACCTTGGAAAACTCGCCCTGCGCTACCTGCTTTGGCTGATCGGCCTGCGCATCCTCTACACCTTGGCGGTGCAGGGGCTGGGGTTGCCGAACCTTCCTGCGGTCGGCGTAATCCTTGCGGCCGTGCCCGCACTGGACGTCGCGCGGCAGGCGCAGGCGACGGCCACAGCGCCTTTGGCCTTGCCGTCCTGGGCCACGATCTGGGGCTTGTGCGTCGCGCTTTTTGCGGCGGTGCAGATCATCGTTCCTGCCATCGTCCTTGCGCCAATGCGCGCGGCGCTGGCCACGCCAGAGTTTCTGCAGACCACCGTTACGGTCCTGCTGGCGACGGCCGCCATGATCGCCGTGTTTTTGTGGATTGGCTCGCGGATCGGCGCGCCACGCGGCTAGGGGAAAACGCGGCTGACAAAAGCCGTCGTGCGCGCTTCAGTGAGGAGCGGCTCAGGCCGCCTCCGCCATAGCGCGCAAATGGTGCTTCATGTTCTTGCGCCGGGCGTGAAGCATGAAGACATCGAGGAACGTCTCCGGCGCCTCCGCGTCGACGACATCGGCCAGGGTCTCAAGCGTCCGACGACCATGCACGTTGTGTTTCCAGAGCGCGCCCAGGCGGTGATAATGGGCAACGCTTTGAGTCTGCCCCTCGCCGTTTCCATAGGCCTGAACGTTGAAATTCATATGCTGTGCCAAGGTCTTAACCGGTTGGCCGCGCAGATAGCCGAGGATCGGCAGCGTGTATTGGTCGATGTTGGAACGCCGGTAATCGCGCGTCACCTCACGCTCGAACCGAAGTGCGGCGTCAAGCCAATCGCGACCGACCTCTGTCGGGCAGCCGTCGCTGCTGCGTTCGCGGAAGACCACGACGCCCGCGTTGAAATAGGGCAAGGAGACCAGCCGCCGCCCGCCGGTCAGCTGCACGCGATCCTCGGGCAGATCCATGTCGAAAGCGCCGTAATACGCCGCCCAATCCGCGTCCGTTCCAGCGGCAGAGCCATAGTCCGACACGCAGGCCGCGATCAGCGCGTCGCCCAACGCGCCGGCAAAATCCACGGGTTCCGTCAGCACCACATCGGTGTCCAGAAACACCGACACCTCGCAGTCGCGCGGCGTGGCGGCGGCGAGGATCTTGTTGCCGTGGGGGTAGGGGGAGGTCCAGGGCGCATGGCCCATTCGGGTGCCGGGGATCGTGCGGACCTCCACGTCCGAGGCGGCGAGCACGTCCAGCGTGAAGTCGTTCATTTGATCGATGTAATCTTCGCGCACATAGGCCACGGCGCGCTGATGGTCCATCAGATGGCGCTTCAACGTGGGGGCCAGCAGGCAGGCCTGCGCCTCAAGCCGGTCGCCGTCGACAATGAAAAAGACCTCGGTTGCGGGGACCTGCGCCATGATGGTTGCCTCATCTTTGTTGTTGGCCACGGTGCTAGGCAGCAAATTTGACGAAAATTTGGCGCGATTTGAGGATTTTTGGGCCACCCCCACCTGCTGTGGCGGATCTGCATGGACGACGCGCGGGCGGGCTGCTAACTGGGCGGCGTCTGCCAAGGGGGCCTGTTGACATGAGTGATACCAAGCCAGACGCGCTGAGCTATGCGGCAGCGGGCGTCGATATCGATGCCGGCAATGCGCTGGTCGACCGGATCAAACCCGCCGCGAAGGCGACGAACCGGCCCGGTGTCATGGCGGGCCTGGGCGGGTTTGGCGCGCTGTTTGACCTGAAAGCTGCGGGCTACACGGACCCGGTTCTGGTGGCCGCCACCGACGGCGTTGGCACCAAGCTGAAGATCGCGATTGATACCGGCGTCTTCGACACGATTGGCATCGATCTGGTGGCCATGTGTGTGAACGACCTGGTCTGTCAGGGCGCTGAGCCCCTGTTTTTCCTCGACTATTTCGCCACTGGCAAGCTCGATGTCGATGACGCGGCGCGCATTGTCGAGGGCATCGCGGCAGGGTGCAAAGCCTCCGGCTGTGCTCTGATCGGCGGGGAGACCGCCGAGATGCCCGGCATGTATGCGCCCGGCGATTTCGACCTTGCGGGCTTTTCCGTTGGCGCGATGGAACGTGGCGCGACCCTGCCCGATGGCGTGGTTGAGGGCGATGTCCTGCTTGGCCTGTCCTCGGACGGCGTGCATTCCAACGGCTACTCGCTGGTGCGCCGGGTGGTCGAACGCTCGGGTCTGGCCTGGGACGCGCCCGCGCCCTTCGCGCAGTCCAGCCTGGGCGAGGCGCTTTTGGCCCCCACGCGCCTTTACGTGCAGCCCGCGCTCGCCGCGATCCGCGCGGGCGGCGTCCATGCCCTGGCCCATATCACCGGCGGCGGCTTGACCGAAAACATCCCGAGGGTCCTGCCAGAAGGGCTCGGCGTCGATATTGACCTGGGCAGTTGGCCCCTGCCGCCCGTTTTCGGCTGGTTGGCGCAGGAAGGCGGCCTGTCCGAGGCTGAGATGCTCAAGACCTTCAACGCAGGTCTCGGCATGGTGCTGGTGGTCTCGGCGGACGCCGCCGAGGGCCTGGCCGCGACGCTGACCGAGGCCGGAGAATCCGTGCACAGGATCGGCATCGTCACGGGCAGCGAGGGCGTGCGCTATACAGGCAAGCTTTTGTGAGCCAACGGGTCGCGATCCTGATCTCGGGCGGCGGCTCCAACATGGTGGCGCTGGCGCGCGATATGGTCGGCGATCACCCGGCGCGGCCCTGCCTCGTGGTGTCGAATGTGCCGGGTGCTGGTGGCTTGGCAAAGGCAGAAAGCCTCGACATCCCAACGCTTTGCGTGAACCACCGCGCGTTTGACAGCCGCTTGGGTTTTGAGGCAGCGCTGCAGGAGCAACTGTCCCAATACGCCCCAGACTTCATTTGCCTCGCCGGTTTCATGCGCATCCTCAGCCCGGATTTCGTCGCGCAGTGGGAGGGGCGGATGCTCAACATTCACCCCTCCCTGCTGCCGCTCTACAAAGGCCTCAACACCCATGCCCGCGCGATTGAGGCAGGCGACGCAGAGGCCGGCTGCACCGTCCACGAGGTCACGGCGGCGCTGGATGACGGCCCGATCCTGGGCCAGGCCCGGGTTCCGATCAAAGCGGGCGACACGCCAGAGGACTTGGCCGCGCGCATCTTGCCCCTAGAGCACGCGCTTTACCCGGCCGTTTTGCGCCGCTTCGCCCGCGGCGACCGCACGCCCGTCACCCTGCCGTGACGTCGCCAATTCGACGGACCGTCTTTCCTTCCGCGCGCGGGTCCTCTACACCGACCCGCATCCTATTTTCTTGACGAAGAAACGCTCTCTGTGCCGCATACAATCACCACGACCCAGGCCCTGGCCGACTATTGTGCCCGCGCCGCCACCCAGCCCTATGTTACTGTCGACACAGAGTTTTTGCGCGAACGCACCTACTTTGCGCAGCTTTGTCTGGTGCAGGTGGCGCTGCCGGGCACCGACGACAGCGACGCGGTTTTGATCGATCCGCTGGCCCAGGGCCTGTCGTTGGAACCGCTCTACGAGCTGTTCCGCAACCCCGATGTGGTCAAGGTTTTCCACGCCGCGCGCCAGGATCTGGAGATTTTCTTTGTCGAAGGTGGCCTTGTGCCCGCGCCCCTGTTCGACACGCAGGTCGCGGCGATGGTTTGCGGCTTTGGCGATCAGGTCGGGTACGAGACGCTGGTGCGCAAGATCGCCAAGGCCAGCTTGGACAAATCCTCGCGCTTCACCGATTGGTCGCGCAGGCCCCTGTCGGACGCGCAGAAGACCTATGCGCTCGCCGATGTCACCCACCTTCGGCAGATCTATGAGTACCTGAGCGCAGAGCTTGCCAGCACCGGGCGTACCCATTGGCTGGAAGAAGAACTGGCGCAGCTGACCAACGCCGACAACTACGTTGTCGATCCCGAAAACGCCTGGAAGCGTCTGAAATTGCGGTCAAACTCCGGGCGCGTGGTGGCGATCGCGCAAGAGCTTGCCGCCTTCCGCGAGACGTACGCGCAAGAAAAGAACATCCCGCGCAACCGAGTGCTGAAGGACGACGCGCTGCTGGAACTGGCAGGCACGAAGCCCAAGACCGTGGCCGATCTTGGCAAGTCGCGGCTGCTTCTGCGCGACGCGCGCAAGGGCGCGATTGCCGAAGGGTTGGTGGCAGCGGTGGCACGCGGCATGGCGGTGCCGAATAGCGAGATGCCAAAGGTCGCGGTGGGCCGCGACCGGTCGAACCTGAACCCGGCCTTGGCCGATTTGCTTCGGGTGCTGCTGAAAGCCAAGGCGGAAGAGGCCGGGGTGGCGACAAAACTGATCGCCTCCTCCAGTGATCTGGACGATATCGCCTCGGGCTACACCGACGGCGTCTGGGCGGCGGGATGGCGCAAAGAGGTGTTCGGCGAGGACGCGCAGCGGCTTTTGAACGGCGAGATTGCGCTGTCGGCCAAGGGCTCCCGCGTCAAGATCGTCGAGGCCTAAAGCCGCCTGATTTCAGGGGCTTAGCGTCGACCGACCGAGCGGCGGTTGTTTTGCGCGATCATTGCGATCGTGCGGATGCCCGCAAGCTCTCCGACGCTCAACTCGGTCGCGACCGAGATCCGTTGCAGACCCGCAGTGGCCGCAGTCAATGGCGGCGAGACCCGGAATTCGTAGGCCAAAAGCGTCTCGGTCTCTTCCACCAGCACCAGCTCCGCATCGAAATAGCCCTGGGACGGCGTGACGCCCGTGGCACGGACAATCGCGCCGGTGGTTGTCTGCTCCACCGAAAGCTGTGTGATTTCAGCGGCCAGAAGGCGCCCGTCCAGGTCCGGTGCACTCTCGACGGCTTCGGGGTCGATGGAAATGCGCTGCTCTCGGTCGCCGCCGAACCAGTTGAACGGATTGATCCGGCTTTCACAGGCCGCAAGCGACAGGATGGCAGTAACAAGAAGAGCGGCGCGCAACATGGGAAGATCCCTCAGACATTAGCTTGGTTCATTGCGTAAACGATCCCGCGCGGGTTGGAAACCCGGCCTGTGGCCCCGCGCGGTGCGCCAGCCCTTTACGGCGTGGTGCGAACGGCCTACCTGAGGGGTCACACCCCTTGCCGCCCGGAGACGTCAGATGGCCAGCGAAGCCTTTGAAGAAATCGCAGAAACCTTTGAATTTCTGGATGATTGGGAAGACCGCTACCGCCATGTGATCGAACTTGGCAAAGCGATGGAGCCGATGGACGAAGCGGTCAAAGTGCCCGCCACGAAGGTCGATGGTTGCGCGTCACAGGTGTGGATTTTGCCCCGGATCGAAGGTGCGCGCTTTGATTTCCAAGGCGACAGCGACGCCATCATCGTGCGCGGTCTGGTGGCCGTGTTGCGCGCGCTTTACGGGGGGATTTCCCTGCAAGAAGTTCTGGCCGTCGACGCGCCCGCAGAACTGGCGCGCCTGGGACTGGACGAGCATCTGTCCTCGCAACGCTCCAACGGGGTGCGGGCGATGGTCGAGCGGATCCGGGAACTGGCGGCAGAACACGGCGCCTAAGCGTCCGGTGTCCGAGCTCCATGTCGGGCCCGTGGGAGTGAGTTGTATTTGGCAAGATGAAGGGGGGAGCGTCGCGCGTGAAATGGCGTAACGGGTCTCTGAGGCCTTTGAAGGCCGCCCCCCGGTAAGAGAGCGGCCCTGTGTTATGCCAGCACGTGTTACCGGTCTTCGATGCCGACGTAGTCGCGGGTGGTCTCACCCATGTAAAGCTGCCGCGGGCGGCCGATGCGCAGGGCCGGGTCGGCCAGTTGTTCTTTCCATTGGGAAATCCAACCCACGGTGCGCGACAGCGCGAAGATCGGGGTGAACATCGCGGTCGGGAAGCCCATCGCTTCCAGAATGATGCCGGAGTAGAAGTCGACGTTGGGGAAAAGCTTCTTTTCCGAGAAGTAGGGATCGGCCAGCGCCTGTTTCTCCAACTCCATAGCGACCTGCAGCAGCGGGTTGTCTTCGACGCCCAGAAGCTCCAGCACCTCGTCGGCGGATTTTTTCATCACCGTCGCGCGGGGGTCGAAGTTCTTGTAGACCCGGTGGCCGAAGCCCATCAGGCGGTAGTCGTCGTTCTTGTCCTTGGCGCGGGCGATGAACTCAGGAATGCGGTCGACGGTGCCGATTTCCTTGAGCATCTCCAGACACGCCTGGTTGGCGCCGCCGTGGGCGGGGCCCCAGAGGCAGGCGATCCCGGCGGCGATGCAAGCAAAGGGGTTGGCACCGGAGGAGGATGCGAGGCGCACCGTGGATGTCGACGCGTTCTGCTCATGATCGGCGTGCAGCGTGAAGATCCGGTCCATGGCGCGTTCCAGGATTGGGTCGACGACGTATTCTTCCGCCGGAACCGCAAAGCACATGCGCAGGAAGTTGCCCGCATACGACAGGTCGTTGCGCGGGTACACGAAGGGCTGGCCGATGGAGTATTTGTAAGCCCAGGCCGCAATCGTCGGCATCTTGGCGATCAGGCGGTGGGAGGCAACCTCGCGCTGGTGCGGATCGTTCACATCGGTGCTGTCGTGGTAGAACGCCGACATCGCGCCGACGACGCCGACCATCGTGGCCATGGGATGGGCGTCCCGGCGGAAACCGCGGAAGAAGTTCGCCATCTGCTCATGGATCATCGTGTGGCGGGTGATCGTGTACTCAAACTTTTCCAACTCGGCGGCGGTGGGCAGGTAGCCGTAAAGCAGCAGGAAGCAGACTTCGAGATAATGGGAATGCTCGGCCAGTTGGTCGATCGGGTAGCCCCGGTGCAGAAGCTCTCCCTTGTTGCCGTCGATGTAGGTGATTTTGCTGTCGCAGGCCGAGGTCGAGGTGAAGCCTGGATCGTGGGTGAAGACCCCCGCCTGGCCATAGAGTTTACCGATATCGATCACGTCGGGGCCGGCAGTGGGCGAGTAGAT
Organism: Gymnodinialimonas sp.; assembly: GCF_059726805.1. Classification (NCBI taxonomy): domain Bacteria; kingdom Pseudomonadati; phylum Pseudomonadota; class Alphaproteobacteria; order Rhodobacterales; family Paracoccaceae; genus Gymnodinialimonas; species Gymnodinialimonas sp. Next base: position 2,973,503 of record NZ_AP041059.1, on the reverse strand, counting down.
GGGCAGGTCAAAGGTTTGGCCATCAATGGTCAATGTGGCTGTGCGGTTCTCGGCCATGGTCGTCCCTTCGGTAGGCGCGCGGCGGAATGCCGGCGGGAAATGGGGCCCCTGGGGAAGCGGTCGCTTCCGACAATCGGGCAGGGAGAGGGGCTCTCCCGAGGTGCTGCCCCCATCAGTGGGTGAGGGAGGCGGCCTCGTTCAGGCGGGCAAGGCTTTCGTCCTGGCCCAAAACGAGCATCATATCGAACACACTCGGAGAGACGGTCCGCCCAGAGAGGGCCGCGCGAAGCGGTCCGGCAAGCTTGCCGAATTTCAACCCATGGGAGTCCGCGGCAGTGTTCAGGACACCCTCCAGCGTATCTCGGGTCCAGCTAGCATTCTGCAACTGCGCAGTCAATTCTTTCAGTATACCACGGGATACCGGATCGAGCGCGGTCAGCGCCTTCTCGTCATAGTCGAACGGACGATTCTCTAGGATAAACCGCGCCTTATCCAGGATATCGGGCAGGGATTTCGCCCGATCCTTGAGGCAATACATCGCACGGGTCAGCCCGTCATGCTGCACCTGCGAAAGGGTCGGTTGCCCGGTGAGGCTCAGGAATTCCGCGATCTGGGACACCAGATCGGCATCTTCCATGCGCGCGATATGCCAGCCCGTGACGTTGGCCAGCTTCTTCATATCCAGCCGCGAGGGCGATTTGCCGATGCCGCTCAGGTCAAACCATGCGCGGGCCTCGGCGTCCGTGAACAGCTCATCATCGCCATGGGACCAGCCAAGCCGGGTGAGGTAGTTGCGCATCGCCGCCGCCGGGATGCCCATTTCGGCGTATTCCATCACGCCTGTGGCCCCGTGGCGCTTGGACAGCTTCTTGCCGTCATCGCCGTGGATCAAGGGGATATGGGCCCAGACCGGCTCGGGCCAGCCCATGGCGGCGTAGATCTGGATCTGGCGCGCTGCGTTGTTGAGGTGATCGTCCCCCCGGATCACGTGCGTCACGCCCATGTCGTGGTCGTCCACCACGACCGCATGCATGTAGGTCGGCGTCCCGTCCGAGCGGAGCAGGATCATATCATCAAGCGTCGCGTTCTGGATCGTGACATCCCCCTGCACCTGATCGCGGATCACCGTGGTGCCTTCGCGCGGCGCCTTCAGGCGGATCACGTAAGGCGCATCGGGATGCTCGGTCGCGTCCCGCCAGGGGCTGAGGAATAGCGTGCTGTCGCCCGCCGCGCGCGCCTTCTCGCGGAAGGCCGCAATCTCCTCCTGGGTCGAGAAGCACTTGTAGGCATGGCCCGCCGCCAGCATCTCCTCCGCCACCTCCCGGTGACGATCCGCGCGGGCGAACTGGCTGATCGCTTCGCCATCGTAATCCAGCCCCAGCCAGGCCATCCCGTCCAGGATCGCCTGGGTCGCCGCCGGGGTCGAGCGTTCGCGGTCCGTATCTTCGATCCGAAGCACGAACTTGCCGCCGTGCTTGCGCGCAAACAGCCAGTTGAACAGCCCCGTGCGCGCCGTGCCGATGTGCATGGTGCCGGTGGGCGAGGGGGCGATGCGAGTGACGACGTTTGACATTTGCGATCCTTCTGCGGCCCGGGTCCTGAGGGCGCGTTAACCTTTTGGAAACCATGATCTGGCACGGTTGAGGCGTAGCTATCTCGGGTGACTGATCCGGGCAAGAGAAGGCCGATGATTTGATCCTACGCGCGGTGAACGCCGTCCAGCAGGGCCAGCGGGGCGCGTTGATGCCCTGGTCCGCCGTGGCGATGGGCTGCGGCGTGGCATTGTATTTCAACCTGTCGTCCGAGCCGGGCGCGCTGACCTACGGCGCAACCCTGGCCCTTGCTTTGGCCGCCGCCCTCTTGGGCTGGTGGCGGCGTGAGGTGTTGGGCCCCCTGGGCCTCGCGCTCGTGATGGTGGCACTGGGGTTCTGCGCGGCGGGCCTGCGCGCCCATTCGGTGGCGGGCCCGGTCATCGATTTTCGCTACTACGGCGCGATTGAGGGGCGGGTCGTGGGGATCGACCGGTCCTCGTCGGATGCCGTCCGGCTGACGCTCGATCAGGTACGCCTGGATGATGTCCGCAACACCCCCCGCCGCGTCCGCGTCGCACTCCACGGTGATCAGGACTTCATGGAGCCGCAACCGGGCGCGATTATCTTCACCACGGGCCACCTCTCACCGCCCGGCGGCGCGGCAGAGCCCGGCGGCTTCGATTTCCAGCGCCACGCCTGGTTCCAGTCCATCGGCGGCGTCGGCTACACGCGCGCGCCGGTTCTGCTGCTGGAGCCGCCCGAGCCGGGGGTGGCGCCGCTGTTCACCCTGCGCATGGGTCTCTCGGCCGCCATCCAACGCCAGATCCCGGGCCAGCCGGGCGCCTTTGCCGCCGCCGTGCTGACCGGGGATCGCAGCGGCCTGTCCCAGGCCTCCATCCAGGACATGCGCGACAGCAACATCGCGCATTTGCTGGCGATCTCGGGTCTTCACATGGGGCTTCTTACGGGCTTCGTCTATGCCGCCCTGCGCACGCTTCTGGCCCTGATCCCCGCCATCGCCCTGCGCTACCCCATCCGCAAATGGGCGGCCGTGGCCGCGCTTGTCTCGGGCGCGTTTTACCTCGCGATGTCGGGCGGCAACGTCGCCACCGAACGCGCCTTCATCCAGATCGCCGTCATGTTCACCGCCGTCCTCCTGGACCGGCGTGCCATCACCCTGCGCTCGGTCGCCATTGCGGCGATGATCGTGCTGTTGCACCGGCCCGAGACGTTGATGTCGCCGGGCTTTCAGATGTCCTTTGCCGCCACCACGGCCCTGGTCGCGGCTTTCACTGGGCTGCAAGGTGCGAAATTCATGCGCAAATGGCCCACCTGGGTGAAAGGCGTCTGGTCGCTGGTCGTCTCTTCCGTCATCGCGGGCGGCGCGACGGCGCCCTTCGCGGCGGCGCATTTCAACCGGTTGGCGGTCTACGGTCTGGCCGCGAACCTGATGACGGTGCCCGCGATGGGGTCCGTGGTGATCCCCTTCGCCGTTCTGGCGCTTCTGCTGGCGCCCATGGGCATGTCATGGGCGGCGTTCTGGATCATGGAGATGGCGCTGGAATGGATCCTTGGCGTGGCGGCCTACGTGGCAGAACTGCCCGGCGCCGTGCGCATGGTAGCCAGCCCGCCCGCCGTGGTCCTACCGCTCATGGCCGTCGGCGGCATCGCGCTCTGCGTTTGGAAGGGCCACGGGCGCTGGCTGGCCCTCGCACCGATGGCCCTGGGCCTGGTGCTCTGGCAAGGGGCCACCCGCCCGGCGCTGCTGATATCCGAGCCCGGCGGTCTGGTCGGCCAACTGACCGACGAGGGCCGCGCGCTCAGCCGTCCGCGCGGCGATGGCTTCGTCGCGGGCATCTGGCTGGAGAATGATGGCGACCCCGTCGCCCAGGCCGATGCCGCCACCCGGGGCGCCTGGCAGGATGCCGAGCCGGGCCGCACGATCCCGGTCGGCACCCTATCGCTCTGGCACGGCACGGGCCGCGCCGCCTCCCGCGCGGTGGAAGAGGCCTGCGCCACCCATGACATCGTCGTCACAAATCTCGCGCCCGAAGACCCAAGCCCAACCCTGCGCCGGGCCGAGCAAGACACGACCGCGCGCCTCACATCGCCCCCGCCCTCCACCGGCGCCGCCCGCGCGGCCCCGGCCACGCCCTGCCTCCTGCTCACCCCCCGTGTCCTGCGCAGAACCGGCGCCATCGCGATCTCAAACGCCAATGGCACGCCCCAGTTCGACACCGCCCGCGCCCACCAGGGCCAACGCCTGTGGTCCCGGGACTAGCCTCCCTTTCATCTTGCCAGGAAAACTCCCCGCGGAGCGTCCCACCCTCTCCCCAAACGCCTCGGCCCGCCTATGTCATCCTCCATGGCCAAGATGCGCAAAAAATCCGACCTCCCCACCAAGATCTGCGCCGCCTGCGGGCTGCCGTTCACCTGGCGCAAGAAGTGGGAGAAGGTCTGGCATGAGGTCCGCTACTGCTCGGACAAATGCCGCCGCAAACGCTGATCTATTGCCCGCCCCCGGCCCATCGCATAGATCGGCATGGGCAGAATGACGAAGGGATGGGCAATGGGTGATCGTGTGGAAAAGGCAGGCCTGCAGGTCGCGCCAGAGCTGGCGGCCTTCATCGACACCCAGGCGTTGCCTGGAAGTGGCGTGACATCCGAGGCGTTCTGGCAAGGGTTCTCGGACCTCGCCCATGATCTCGCGCCGCAAAACGCCGCGCTTCTGGCCCGCCGTGAGGATCTGCAAGCGCAGATCGACCAGTGGCACATCGCCCGCCGGAACCAGGCCCATGACCCCGACGCCTATCACGCCTTCCTGAGCGACATCGGCTACCTTGTGCCCGAGGGCGAAGATTTCTCGATTGAAACCTCCAAGATTGACCCCGAGATTGCCACGGTCGCGGGGCCACAGCTGGTCGTGCCGATCACCAACGCGCGCTTTGCGCTCAACGCCGCCAACGCCCGGTGGGGCAGCCTTTACGATGCGTTCTACGGCACCGATGCCATGGGCGCAAAGCCCACGCATAAAGGCTATGACCGGGGCAGGGGCGCGCGGGTCGTCACCCGCGCGCGGGTGTTCCTGGATGAGGCGTTTCCAATCGAAGGCGCCTCCCACGGCGATGTGCGCCGCTACCATGTGGACAAAGGCGCGCTTCTTGTCGATGACAAGCCGCTGGTCATCCCGTCCCAATTCGCGGGCCATCGGGGCCGCGCCAAAGCGCCTGACGCGGTGCTTCTGGTCAACAACGGCCTGCACGTGGAACTGGTCTTTGACCGCGCCCACCCGATTGGCGCCCGCGATCAGGCGGGCCTGGCGGATGTGCGGATGGAAAGCGCGGTTAGCGCGATCATGGATTGCGAGGATTCCGTCGCCTGCGTCGACGCCGAAGACAAGGTGCTGGCCTATGCCAATTGGCTCGGGCTGATGAAAGGTGATCTGTCCGAGACATTCGAGAAGGGCGGAGCGCAGGTCACCCGCGCGCTGGCCCCGGACCGCACCTTCACCGCCCCCGATGGAAGCGACAAGACCGTGAAGACCCGCGCCCTGATGCTGGTGCGAAACGTCGGCCACCTGATGACCAACCCGGCGGTGCTGCTGCGCGACGGATCCGAGGTCTTCGAGGGCCTGATGGACGCGATGATCACCACGCTGATCGCCAAGCACGACCTCGCGCGCGCCGACGGCAATTCCACCGCTGGCTCCGTCTACGTGGTGAAGCCGAAGATGCACGGGCCCGACGAAGTGGCCTTTGCCGATGAAACCTTCACCCGCGTCGAAGCCGCCCTCGGCCTGCCGCGATACACCGTCAAGCTTGGCATCATGGATGAAGAGCGGCGCACGTCTGTGAACCTCAAGGAATGCATCCGGGCCGCGAAACACCGGGTGGCGTTCATCAATACCGGCTTCCTCGACCGGACCGGCGACGAAATCCACACCTCGATGGAGGCGGGGCCGTTCTCGCGCAAGGATTTCATCAAGCGTAAGGGCTGGATCACGGCCTATGAGAACCAGAATGTGGACATCGGCCTGGAATGCGGGCTGCGGGGCCATGCGCAGATCGGCAAGGGCATGTGGGCCAAGCCCGACGCCATGGCCGAGATGCTGGAGGCCAAGATCGAACACCCCCGCGCGGGCGCCAATTGCGCCTGGGTCCCGTCGCCCACCGCCGCGACGCTGCACGCGCTGCACTACCACAAGGTCAACGTCGCCGCCGTGCAGGAAAAGCTGGAGGCGGGCGGCAGGCGCGCCTATGTCACAGCACTTCTGGATATTCCGCTTGCCGCCTACCGCCGCTGGACCCGCGATCAGGTGATCCGCGAGGTGGAGAACAACGCCCAGGGCATCCTCGGCTACGTGGTGCGTTGGGTCGATCAAGGCGTTGGATGCTCCAAGGTGCCTGACATCAACGGCGTAGAGTTGATGGAGGACCGCGCGACCTGCCGGATTTCGGCGCAGCACATCGCCAATTGGATGCACCATAATGTGGTGACCGAGGCCGACGTGGGCGAGGTTTTCCGCCGCATGGCAGTCGTCGTGGACCAGCAGAACGCGGACGATCCGCTCTATCGGCCCATGGCGCCGGGGTTCAACGGGATCGCCTATGCCGCCGCGCTGGACCTGGTGCTGAAGGGCCGGGCACAGCCCTCGGGCTACACGGAGCCGGTGCTGCACGCGCGCCGGTTGGAGTGGAAAGAGGCCTGAGGCGAGGCGCGGTTACTGGGGTAAGTGGGGGGCCAGCCCCCCATGCGGTCCCGAGGGACCGCATCCCCCCCGGAGTTGTATTCAGCAAGATGAAGGGGGGAGCGGCGCGCGGACCCCGGGGCCGGTTTGATATGGGTCAACGACGCGGATAGTGCGCCTGTGGCAACCTTGCGGGAACAACGGAGGATTGCCTATGGATACACTGACGCAAATGAAGCCCGAACCGGCCCCGGAAAACCGCTCGTCCGAAATCATCGGTTTCGAGCAGGGGCAATATCCCTATGCCAAGCGGCTCAAACGCGACATCTATGAGGCAGAGAAGGCCGCGTTGCAGGTCGAGTTGCTGAAGGCGCAGCACTGGATCCAGGAAACCGGCCAGAAGGTCGTCATGCTGTTCGAGGGCCGCGACGCGGCGGGCAAGGGCGGCACGATCAAGCGCTTCACGGAGCATCTCAACCCGCGCGCCGCGCGTGTCGTGGCGCTCAACAAGCCCTCGGACGAGGAGCGCGGGCAATGGTATTTCCAACGCTACATCAAGCATTTGCCCACCGCCGGAGAGATCGTGCTTTATGACCGCTCCTGGTACAACCGCGCGGGCGTCGAGCGGGTGATGGGCTTTTGCGAGGCCAATGAATACCTGGAATTCATGCGCCAAACCCCCGAGTTCGAGCGGATGATGGCGCGCTCGGGCATTCGGATGTTCAAATATTGGTTCTCGGTCACCCAGGACGAGCAGCGGGCGCGTTTTGCCTCGCGCGAGACCGATCCGCTTAAGCGCTGGAAGCTGTCGCCGATTGACCGCGCCAGCATCGACCGGTGGGACGATTATACCGAGGCGAAAGAGGCGATGTTTTTCTACACCGACACCGCCGATGCGCCCTGGACCGTGATCCGGTCCAACGATAAGAAGCGCGCGCGGATCAATTGCATGCGCCATTTCCTGTCGCAGCTTGACTACCCCGACAAGGACCCGGAGGTCGCCACGCCCGTGGACCCCAAGATCGTGCTTCACGCCACCCATCTGGTGCAGAACGCCGATCACATCCTTGCCTCTTCGCTCCACCCCGACAGCCGCAAAAGCTGACGCCATACTGGTCCAGAAAGGAATTGCCGATGTCCAACACCCCTCATGAGTTGGCCGAAGACTTCCCCGAGCACATCGAGGTGATGCATGAACTCCGCGCCTCGGACGCCCATTTCGCCAAGCTTTACGACGCCTACCACGTGGCAAACCGTGCGGTGCACCGGGCGGAAACCGACGTAGAGCCGACCTCGGACGCGCATCTGACGGAATTGCGCCGCGAGCGGATGCAGCTGAAAGATCAGATCTACGGCCTGCTGACCAAAGCGCAAACCCAGGCGTGATCGCGTAATTCTTGAGTGTGGCGGGATTTTCCGTCACGCTCAGACCCGGGGCGGTTGGCCCTGAGGAGATTTACGCGTGGGCATGACCAATTCCGCGGCGGGCTATGGCTCGCTCACCAAACTGTTTCACTGGCTGATCGTCCTGCTGTTCGCCGCCCAATACGTGGGCGGCAACATCATGGTGGCCATCGGTTTCAACGCCGAGTTTGCCGGGATTGGGACCAACACGTACTACAATTGGCACAAGTCCCTCGGGCTTGTCGCCCTGGCGGTCGCGATCTTCCGCATCATCAACCGCCGGGTGGGAGAGCTGCCCCCCTGGGCCCCCACGCTAACGCCGCGCGAGCACACGTTCATTCACCGGGTCGAGCAGGTCTTCTACGCCTCGATGCTGATCATGCCGATCTCGGGCTGGCTCTACGTGATGTACGGCCACTACGGCGTGAACCTGTTCGGCCTGTGGGAAATGCCCCGCCCCCTGCCGCGCGATGACACGATGCGCGACATCTTCAAATGGGTGCATATCGTGGCGGGCTGGGTACTTCTGGCCGCCATGGTCGGACACATCGGGCTGGTGATGTGGCACACGGCGGTGAAGAAGGACGGGCTGATCAAGCGGATGCTGCCGGGGCAAAGGTGAGGCTGCTCAAGCTTGAGCAGGACCCTAAGCCACTGCTTTTAAGGGATAATGTGGGTCGTTAACCTTTTGGGTTCGCGCGCGGAGCGATGCTTGGGTGCGGTTGCGAGACCGTTTTTCACCTGCGCTTTATGGGTGCCGGGAGCGCCCTCCCAATGAGTTTCAAGGCATATCGTCATAATCGGCGCTGTGTTTAGTGCGACAGATTTGGCGGTGAAGCGAGCAGCGGCAGTTCTGAGCTCAAAACAACCGATGCGGCTGGGCAAGCAAATGCCTGCTTTCGCAGCCTTTCCAATCCGGCGTCAGTGTTCCTGCACGAGCCTTTTAAGCCAGTCCCGCAGCATGGCTTTGAACAGTGCCGGACGTTCCCAACTCAGGGAGTGTCCAGCCGTGTCGAGCAGTCCGTAGGTGGCTCGCGGATAGCACTCAAGCATCGCCATCGTGTCAGTATAGCCGGAGATCGAGTCCTGCCTGCCCGAAAGGATCAACGAAGGCTTGTCGAACCGCGTTGCTAACATTTCGTCGTGATATGAGAACAAGAACTTGTCTGTCACGCGCGCTTCGAGATCGGCATCGTGGAGCGCGGCGGCGGGCACTTTCGTTTGGCGGATTTTTTCGATGATTTCAGGAGTTTGTATCACCAGTCTCTGCGCTCGACCTGCCACTGCAGACGGCTGACCTTTGAGCAAGTCTGGTCGCGCAAGAATAGGTCGCGCTTCGGGTTTTGGCGGCGGCGGGTCTGTTGGAAAACCGCCAGGAACAATGAGACACAGGCCTGCAATCAGCTCTGGATTGGAATGAGCCAGGCCCTGGGCGATATAGCTGCCGCGCGATTCACCAATCACGGCAATACCGTCGCTACCGGCCATGGAACGCGCGAAATCAAGGACGCAACTTGCGACATCATCTTGTGATTGTACATCGTCAAACCCGATTGACTGCCCACATCCCGGAAGGTCCAAATAGACCCTGCGCCACCCATCCAAACCTGCAAAACTCGGTTCGACCGCATCAACCATATGTCGATGATCCAGCTTGCCGCCGTGAAGGACAAGCAACGGAAAACCTGAGCCGAACTCAACAAAACTCAATTCAGTCATCGCAAATCTCCTGTCGGTTCAACGCTAGACGGAGCATAATTTGATGTCACGTCGCCGGTTCTTTCGGCGACGTGGTGGCACAATCAGTATACTGATGGCTCAAGCAAAGTCTGGCTAAGGTTGAGTGGTCGGCGAGAAGCAGACCTTGGCGCAGCCGCATCGAAATGGGGCTTTGTCTGCAGTGTGGACGTCAAAGCGGTGACGGCGTTGATGACAGTACGCCAGTCACAATGCCCTATTGTCCGTACCATGATGTCTTAACCCAAAAGCCCCGACGCATTTTTGCGCCGGGGCTTTGGTTTGGTGCCTTACATCGGCGGGGGCGGAGGTGGGGGCATCACGGTGAAGAGCTGCGCCAGCTCGGTCACATCGCCTGCTTTTTTCCAACCGTCCTGGCCTGCCGTCCAGACCATCGTGTCGCGCGTGAGCGAGCCGTCATTGGCCATCTGACCCAGCGACGCCTTGGAGAACGGGCCTTTTGTGGCGCCATTCTCGGCCGTGTGCCAGACGCTTTCGACCGGCGGCGGCGGGGGCGCCATGGCGGCGGCCTGGTGGGGTTGCTGCTGCGGCTGATGCATGTTGGAGGCCATCTGGTTGGCCATCGCCATACCCATGCCCATGCCGAGCCCTTCGCCCATGCCAGAGCCGGGGGTGGAGGCCGCAGCCGCCATGGCCTCGGCGGTCTGGAACTGGGTGTATTTGTTCAGATCATCGACAACGCCCATCGACGTGCGCTTGTCCAGCGCCTCTTCCACCGCGGGCGGCAGCGAGATGTTCTCGATATAGAGTTCCGGCAGGGTCAGGCCGTAAGAGCCGATCGTCGCCGAGATCCGCTCAGCCACGACCTCGCCCATCTGGCCGGTGTTCGCCGCCATGTCGAGCACCGGAATGCCGGAACCCGCGACGGCCTGGCTGAACTGCTGCACGATGATGTTGCGGATCTGATGGGTGACCTCATCGGTGGTGAACTCCCCGTCGGTGCCCACAATCTCGGTCATGAACAGGCCCGCATCCTGCACCTTCACGGTGTAGGTGCCGAACGCGCGGATGCGCGTGGGGCCGAAGTCGCTGTCGCGGATCATGATCGGGTTTTTCGTGCCCCACTTGAGGTCGGTGAAGCGCGAGGTGTTGACGAAGTAGATCTCGGACTTGAACGGGCTGGAGAAGCCGTGGTCCCAGTGCTGCAGCGACGTCATGATCGGCATGTTGTTGGTCTCGAGCATATAGAGACCGGGGGTGAAGACGTCGGCCAGCTGGCCCTCGTGGATGAAGACCGCAACCTGGCCCTCGCGCACCGTCAGCTTGGCGCCGTATTTGATCTCGTGGCCATACCGCTCGAAGCGGTAAACCATCGTGTCCCGGCTGTCGTCGGTCCACTCGATGACGTCAATAAATTGACCCTTGAGAAAATCCATGATCGGCATGCGTAAGCAACTCCCGCTGAAATGCTGTGTCGTTTTCAGGAATGATATAGGGATGCACGCGCCCAATCCATAGGGAAGTGGGGGAGGGAAAACCTTAGCCGTTTTCACCCCTGGCGCGGGCAGAGGCCCGGTTGAGACGATGGACGGAGGTCAGTTCAGCGTCACTTGCGCATCGCAGGTGGATCCGTTGTAGGTGCCGACCCAAACGTCCATGCGGCCGGGGTTCACGTCGACCATCATCCACGACAGGGTGCTGCCGCCGCTGTCATCGTTGAACCACCAGCTGCCATCGGGCGCGTTGACCAGAAGAACAGTGTCACAGCTGCTGTAGGTGGAGACTTGTACCGGCCCGTAGGTCTCCGTGAAGTTGATCGAGACTTGCGGGGCTGCGTTGACGAAGCCGATGTGGCCACAATTCGCCAGGTCAATGTTGCCGCTGGCGCCGGTGTTGATGGTGTAGGGATTGGCCAATTGCGCTTCACTCAGGGTAAGCTGCGTGGCGCCTGCGGTGATGGTCGGGCAGGCAGCGGCGAGAGTGGGGGCAAAAAGAGCCAGGCCAAGGGCGAGAAGAAAATGGCGCATGTCATGGAGTCCTAAAAGAAAAACGTTGGGATGTTACGCCGACAACGCCACGTTTGCCTGCATGTTTCAAGGCTCGCGTCGCGGCAGACGTCGGCACCCCAAAAGGCTAAGCTGCGAGGAGCGCCCGAAAGGGTGCGAGGAGGGGCCGAGGGATGGGGCTCAAGACGGCCCGCCGACCAGCTCGCCCGCGATCTGGCGCACCAGGGGGCGGGCCTGATCCGGGGTCAGGCCGATGGCCAGGCGATCATCGTAGAGCATCCGCAGCAGCAACTCGTCATGGCGGGTCAGCAGCGCGAATTCCTCGTCGTCGTTGAAGATCGTGGGCCGCGCCGTGCGGCTGTCGTTGGGCAGGCCCAAGCCTTGGGCCACTTCCTCGTGGATGCAGGAGCGGCGCAAAAGGTCCGGGTGTTCATCGCGGATCACCGCGATGGCGGCGATGTATTCCGACGTCCCGGTCAGCGAAAACGCGAAGATCGAGCAATAGGTCAGCCGCCCCATGTTCTGGATCTCTCGGATGGTGGCGTCGTTGATGCTCGGCACCAATTGGCGCAGCAACGGCGCGGAGGTCGCCAGCGCGTCGGCGTTCATGAACAGCACATGGTAGTTGCCGCCGGAATTCACCGTACTGATCGGATGGCCCGTCAGCCGCGAAAGGCGCGCCGCATAGGTGGACAGGACCGAGCGGTCCTCGGCCATTTGACCGGCCTCAACCGAGGCGCCGAAATGGGGCTGAAGGCGCACCGGTGCGCCCCAGCGGCGCAGGGTGGAGGGCGTTTGCCGCGCCACGAAGCGGCCGTTTTGCAGTTGGTATTCATCGTAGAGCGCGATGCGCTCGAAATTTGCCGCCAAGTCATCGGCGCTGAACGGCGTGTCCGGCCCGCCCCCATCGGTGCGCAACATGCCGCGGCCCACAAGCCGTGCCTCAGAGCTGCGGTAATAGCGCGCCAGGCTTTGGCTGACGTCCGACGGGGTTGTCGGCACGGCCGTTTCCTCGACCCGCGGCTCGGGCCGGGGCGAGGATACGGGCGCGGGGGTGACGCAGGCCGCAAGGACCAGCGTCGCCGCCAGCAGGGTCAAAGCCTGGGCGCGCATGGGGCTCAGGACTGCGCAGGCGTCGCGTCGCCCTCGATCACATCGGCATCGGCCACCGGACGGCGGGCCGAGGCAGAGGACAGCGTGTCGCGCAGCTCGCGCTCCATCTTCTCCATCTCGGCTTCCGCCTCACGGCGCTTGCGCTTGCCTTCATCGGCGATCTGCAGGCTTTCCTCGATCGTGGCCACCAGTTCGGCGTTGGCGTGCTTGACGGCTTCGATGTCGAAGACGCCGCGCTCCATCTCCTGGCGGACCAAGCGATTGCTTTCACGCAGGTTTTCGGCGTTGCGCGTCAACAGCTCATTGGTGAGGTCCGTGGCTTCCTTGACCGCCTTGGCGGCCTCGGTAGAGCGTTGGATCGTCACGGCCTGGGCCAGCTGCGTCTCCCACAGGGGCACCGTGTTCACCAGCGTCGAGTTGATCTTGGTGACCAGCGACTTGTCGTTTTCCTGCACCAACCGGATCGAGGGCAGGGATTGCATCGTCACCTGGCGGGTCAGCTTCAGGTCATGGACGCGGCGTTCCAGATCGTCCCGGGCGGCGCGCATGTCGCGCAGTTCCTGGGCCTTGATCACCTGATCATCCTCGGGCGCGGCGGCAACTTCGGCCTCTTTCGCGGGGATGACGTTCTCGTCGAGGTCTTTCAACTTCTCCTCACCGGCGGCGATGTAAAGCGCCAGCTCGTCGTAGAAATCGAGCGTCTTCTCGTAGAGTTTGTCGAGGGACTTGATGTCCTTCATCAAGATGTGCTCGTGCTCCAGCAGGTTGTCGGTGATCTTGTCGATCTGCTCCTGCACGTCTTCGTATTTCGCCATGAAATCATGGATCGGCTTGGCCTTGCCGAAGAGACGCTCCCACCAGCTTTGCTTGCGGTTCGGGTCCAGCTCATCGACGGAGAAGCCGCGGATCGTGCCGACGATCTCACGCAGGCTGTCGCCCGCGGGACCCGCGTCCTTGTTCTTCACACCGGCCAGCATCGCCTGGGAAATCTGTTGCAACTCCGCCTGGGCGGAGGAGCCGAAGGACACGATGGAATTCGTGTCGGTCATGTCGATCTCGGCCATGCGCGAGCGGATCTGCTCGGACGTCGGCTCATCCGCATCGGGCAGGGGGACCAGATCGGCGGAGGGTTCAGGAAGCACCACGGCGTTCAACTCGTTGACGAGCGTTTCGACTTCCTGGGCCTTTGTATGTGTTTCAGATTGCATGAGATTATCCCTGTCGTTCCAGATATTGTGTTTCGCGGTTCAAGCGGTCTTGCAGGACCTCAATCTCCACGTCGAAATTGGTGCGATCATCGATCAGAAGCGTCTCTTTACGAGCGGCGAAATTCTGTTCGAGATCGTCGAGGAAGGCGATGTAATCGCTGCGGACCTTGTAGTCGGTCTTGCGGGTGTAGAGGTTGGCAAACTGCACCGTCGCGTCGCGTGCGCCTGTCAAATAGACGCCCAGATACCGTCGCGCGGCGTTGAGGTCGCGGGGGTCTTCTTCGACCTGACGGAAGAGGCCGCGCGCCACCTCCTGGAAGCGGTCTACGCGGGCCTCCAACTGCGGGTCACGGACCCGCGCGATGGCGTCTTTTTGCTGTGCCAAAAGCGCCTCGGCCTCATCGATCTTGCGGGCCACACGCTCGGAGGTGAAGGTGTCGACACCCTCCATCCCCTTGTTTTTCAACGGATCAAGTCCGAAGGAGAAGAGGTGCAGACCTGTCGCGATGCTGGCGATGACGAAGGCTGAAATCGGGTTCCACGTGCCGCCAAAAACAAGCAGCCCGACACCGACGCCGGTGCCAACCGCCCCGAAAATCTTGCGCGGGATGGCGGGTTTGCGCGCGACCTTACGCTCGTTAAATGCGTCCTCGGCCCGGACGCCGTCGCGGGTCAGCCATGCCGCCAGAAGCAGCAACGCGCCCCCGGCCAGATCCGTGGCCATTTCCGTGACGCCAGAGTTGAACAGCACCGAGGTGATCGTCAGCAGCGGCAGGATGAACAGGATGTTCAGCTTGGCCCCGTGGCGCATCGGCTTGCGGCCCTTGAACGGTGCCACTTCCATCTTCTGATGGGTCACCATCTCGCGCTCGGACCCGTCGTTTCGTCCCGTGGGGCTGTGTTCGCCCCCAAATCGTTTCGCCATGCTTAAAGGACCCCGAATCCGCCGAAGATCGCGCCGAGGATCACCAGGACCAGCACGAAGAAAGAAACGCCTTGCAGAAAGCTGGATGACATTTGGGCCCCGTTAACCGTTTTGTTGTGCCTGCCACGAATGACAGACGATGTCACCTGCAACGATATGCAGGTTTTCCTGTAAAAACCAGCGACCGGCGGCGGAATGCTGCCTTGCGGCGCTGTTGTGATCAAGAAATCGGCATCGCGGGGCGGTTTCGCAAGGGGGAAAGCGGCGCGCGCGGTCCCCGATCCGCGCGTTTTTGCGCCTTGACGCATCTGGCGCAGGGGCGTAGCCAAACATCCGTGGCGATTTGTGAACCGGATTGCGGGCCACGTAAAACAACCCGCTAAAGAGGTCGAGGCCGCGAGCATTCGCGCCGTCCCCGACCATAATTATGGGCTGCTCGCCAAGATGCGGGGCCCGATGAATGGAGAATGGGGTATGAAAGATACTTCCGAGAAAACCTGGTCCAAACGCACCCGCGCGGTGCATGCGGGCGCGCGGCGCAGTCAATATGGAGAACTCTCTGAGGCCATGTTCCTGACCCAGGGCTTTGTCTACGACACGCCCGAGGCGGCCGAAGCGCGGTTCATCAAATCGGGCGAGGATGAGTATATCTACGGCCGCTACGGCAACCCGACCGTCGCCATGTTCGAGGACCGCATCGCGGCCCTGGAAGGCGCGGAAGCGGCTTTTGCGACCGCCTCTGGCATGGCGGCGGTCTCCGGCGCGCTGACCTCGATGCTGCGGGCAGGCGACCACGTGGTCTCCTCCCGCGCGCTTTTCGGGTCGTGCCACTACGTTCTGGACGAGATCCTGACCCGCTACGGTGTGGAGGTGACGTTTGTTGACGGCGCGGATCTGGAGGCTTGGCGCGACGCCGTGCGTGACGACACGAAGGCGGTCTTCTTCGAGTCCCTCTCCAACCCGACGCTTGAGATGATCGACATCCGCGCCGTCTCGGACATCGCGCATGCGGTCGGCGCGACGGTCATCTGTGACAACGTTTTTGCGACGCCGCCGTTCAGTGACGCCATCGCGCAAGGCATTGATGTGGTTGTCTATTCTGCGACCAAACACATCGATGGGCAGGGCCGTTGCCTGGGCGGTGTGATCCTGGGGACCGAAGCATTCATCCGCAAAACGGTTGAGCCCTACATGAAGCACACCGGCGGCGCGATGAGCCCGTTTAACGCCTGGGTGATGCTCAAAGGGTTGGAGACGATGGACCTGCGCGTCCGCGCCCAGGCGGCCTCGGCTCAAGCCATTGCAGAGGCGCTGGAGGGTGCCAAAGGGGCCGCGCGGGTGATCTTCCCGGGCCTCACTTCGCACCCGCAACACGCGCTGTGTCAGGCGCAGATGGGCGCGGGCGGCACGATCATCGCGCTGGAGGCAGAGGGCGGGCAATCCGGGGCGTTCCGGGTGCTCAACGCCTTGAATATCTTCACGATTTCCAACAACCTGGGCGACGCCAAATCCATCGCAACGCACCCCACGACCACCACGCACCAGCGTTTGACCGATGAACAGCGTGCCCAGATGGGCATCACCCCGGGCCTGATCCGTCTGTCGATCGGCTTGGAGGGCACCGACGATCTGATCGCGGATCTTCTGAGCGCATTGGAGCAGGCATGAACGGCTTGATCATCCGGCCCTATCGCCCCGCCGATGCGATCCCGCTCGCAACGCTTTACCACCGCGCGGTGAATGAGGGGGCGGCGGGGCGTTATGATGCCGCGCAGCGCGCCGCCTGGTCGCCCGCGCCGCCCACCAGCGAAGGCTGGCGCGCGCGGGTGGAAGAGGCCGAGACCATTGTCGCCGAGCGGGACGGCGCGCTTTTGGGGTTCATGACCCTCGACATCGACAGCGGCTTCCTCGACTTCGCCTATGTCGCGCCCGAGGTGATGGGGCGCGGTGTCGCCTCGGCGCTTTATGCGGTCATCGAGGGCCGGGCGCGGGTCAAGGGCCACGTCGTGATGGAGACAGAGGCCAGCCTCCTGGCCGAGCCGTTCTTCCGCCGCAACGGCTGGCGCGTCGTCAAGCGGCAGGAAGTGGAACGCCACGGGGTGAAAATCCCCAACGCCCTGATGCAAAAACGGCTCCTCCGCCGTTTCGCCGCGGCATGAGCCAGCGTCCCGAGCGAAGCGAGGGCGCGAGCCCCCAGCGTCCCGAGCGCAGCGAGGGCGCTGGCAAGTTCCTGATCCTGCAACTCCGCCCCGAAGACGCGGCAGCGGATGAGGAGTTCGCCGCCTTCATCGAACGCGGCGGCCTTGCCCCAAACGAAGTCCACCGCATACGCCTGGACGAAGGCCCGATCCCGGCCCTGTCCCTCGATGATTACGCCGGCGTCATTGTCGGCGGCGGCCCGGGCTGTGTTAGCGATGCGCCGGAGGCCAAAGACCCGCTTGAGGCCCGCATCGAGGCCGAAATCATGGGCCTGATGCCCGAAATCCTGTCGCGCGATATGCCGTTCCTGGGCTGCTGCTATGGCATGGGGATTCTCGGCGCGGCGATGGGCGCGCCCGTGGGCAAATCCCGCTACGGCGAGCCGATCGGCGGCGTGGCCTGCGCGGTGACGGAAGACGGCGCGAAAGATCCGCTGTTAAGCGGCGTGCCCGCCGCGTTCCGCGCCCTTGTCGGTCATAAGGAAGCCGTGGAAGACCTGCCCGAAGGCGCCGTCCACCTCGTGGCCTCCGCCCCTTGCCCGTTCCAGATGATCCGAGCGGGCCGCAACGTCTACGCCACCCAGTTCCACCCCGAGGCGCGGGGCGAAAACTTTGCCAATCGCATCGCGATCTACCGCGACCGGGGCTACTTCGCGCCCGAGGATGCAGGCACTTTGACAGAGGCCGTCATGGCCGAGACGATCACGGCACCGGAACGGATCCTGCACAATTTCGTGACGCGATTTCGCTAACCTGCTGTTTTTCATCGGAAACGAGGGTTTCTGGGTCAAAGCCCGCGTAAATCAAGACTTGGGTTTCAAAGCTTTTGCGCCATATCGTGACGGGCAACCAACAGAGAAAGGGTGGCTCGTGAACGTTCATGTTAAGACCGCCGATCAAAAGCCATCCACCCTCCAGGCCCAGGACGCGCTTGCCGTGCTCAGCGCTTGGGCGGAGGGTGCGTCTGCCGATCAAATCGACGCTTTGGATCCCGCCATCGCGCGCCTCGTGCGCGTGCAGGCTTATCCGGAGTTCCGCACCACATATCCAAGTGATTTCAAGGCCGACGAAGCCTACCGCGCCACGTTGCCCGACCTGCAAAACGGCCCGGCCTCGCTGATCAAGGGCGCGAACCGGCGCATCCAGCATGTGGGGATTTCCAACTTCCGCCTGCCGATCCGCTACGACGTGCGCGATGGCACCGAGGTGATGCTGGAGACCTCCGTGACCGGCACGGTCAGCCTGGAGGCGGACCAAAAGGGCATCAACATGAGCCGCATCATGCGCTCGTTCTACAAGCACGCGGATGCCGCGTTCGGGTTCGACGTGATCGAGGCGGCGCTTGATGATTACAAGGCTGATCTTGGCAGCTTTGACGCCCGCATCCAGATGCGCCTGAGTTATCCGATGAAAGTGGACAGCCTGCGCTCGGGCCTCTCCGGCTGGCAGTATTACGATATCGCGCTGGAACTGGTGGAGCGGGGCGGCGTGCGTCAGCGCATCGTGCACTTGGATTACGTCTATTCGTCGACCTGCCCGTGCTCGCTGGAGTTGTCCGAGCATGCCCGCGCCACGCGGGGGCAGTTGGCGACACCGCATTCGCAACGCTCCGTCGCGCGGATCTCGGTTGAGATGCAGGGCGAGGGCCTCTGGTTCGAAGAGCTGATCGAGATGGCGCGCAAAGGCGTGCCGACCGAGACCCAAGTGATGGTGAAGCGCGAGGATGAGCAGGCCTTTGCAGAGTTGAACGCCGCCAACCCGATTTTCGTGGAAGACGCGGCGCGGCTTTTTGCCGAACAGTTGCAGGCCCACGACGGCGTCGGTGATTTCCGCGTCATGGCCAGCCATCAGGAAAGCTTGCACAGCCACGATGCCGTCAGCCTGCTGACGGAGGGAGAGACCTTTGCCGATGTCAGCCTGGACCCCAAGCTGTTCCCATCGCTGATCCATGCAGGTTAAAGTGATACTTTAACGTCGCATCGTAACGTATTGAAAACAAAAAAGCCCCCGCGCATGCGCCGGGGGCTTTTTCGTACGTCTGTGGCGCCGCTTAGTAGTACGGACGCCCGCGGCCATAGCCCACGCGGTCGGTGATGTTGCCACCCCAATCGCGGTCCGTGGTCCCGGTTCGGTAGCTTAGCGGCGCGCCGCGCCCGGCACCGATGGGATCGGTGATGTTGCCGTTGTCCACGTCGGTGATGCCAACCGGCACACAGGCCGTGACGCCCATGGCGCCCGCGCCGAGGCCCGCAAGGCCCACGCTGCGCAGCACGGTGCGGCGGTCCATGCGCTTGGACTGGATCTGGTCTTCCGAAAGCGGCTTTCCGGCTGACGCCTTCTTCTTCTTGTCGTTGGTGTTATCGTCCATTTGGGTGGTCTCCCTTGCAATCAGGCTGGGTTTGAAATGGGGCCACGGCCAACGCCGCGGCGGGGCTTAACTGTCCTTATCGGTGGCGGGGGCGGCGTCTTTGTCGGTGGCCACAACCGGCGCGTCAGAATCGCTGTGGGCGTCCGAGTCTGTGCCCGGGGCGCCTGCCGCGGGTCCCGCCCGGCGGGCAAATGTCGCGATGTCGCCATCACTCAACGACTTCGTGGCACCCTTGGGAGCTTCTTTCGACATTAACCATCCCCTTACGTGGTGTCGCCTGCGGGGGCGACATCGTCTTTGATGCGGGGCAGGCGACCGTGGCAGACCGGTGCTTCTCCCCCGCTAATTTCAAAACGGTAGCCGCAGAGATGCATCAAATCAATCCTTTAGTCACATCCCGGTGAGCGCCTTCCGGCACGCCTGCTTGACAGGCGGGGGCCCGCGCGCCAACGCTCCGCCCCATGTTTGATCTACGCCCGGTGGGGTATGTTCTTGGCCTGTTGGTCTTCACCCTTGGGGTGACCATGCTGATCCCCTTGGGAGCGGATCTTTGGGCGGGCAACGGCCATTGGGGGGCCTTCGCGGAATCAGCGGCGGTGACGGTCGTGTTCGGCATGCTGCTGACGCTGGCCTGCGCCAATGGCGTCACCCAGGGCCTGTCGATCCAACAGACGTTCTTCCTGACCACCGGCGTCTGGCTTGTGCTGCCGCTTTTCGGCGCCCTCCCGTTCATCTTAGGCGATCCCGAGGCGCGCCTGGTGGACGCCGTGTTCGAGGCGATGTCAGGCCTGACCACGACCGGCGCGACGGTGCTGACAGAATTGGACGAGCTGCCCCTCGGGCTGAACCTCTGGCGCGGCCTGATGCAATGGTTTGGCGGGATCGGCATCATCGTGGTCGCCATGGTGTTCCTGCCCGAATTACGTGTGGGCGGGATGCAGATCTTCCGTAGTGAAGGCTTTGATACCATGGAGAAAATCCTGCCCCGCGCCGGTGAAATCGCCTCGCGCATCTCGGTGATCTACGTGGCGCTGACGGTGATCTGCGCCTTGGTTTACGCGGCCCTGGGGATGGCGCCGTTTGACGCGATCATGCATGCGCTTACGACGATCTCTACCGGGGGGTTTTCCAACAACGACGCCTCTTTCGGCGCCTTTCAGGGGCCTTTGGAATATGCTGGCGCCTTCTTCATGTTGCTCGCGAGCCTGCCCTTCGTGCGCTACATTCAACTGGTTGCAGGTACCGCGAAGCCGATCCTTCTCGACAGTCAAATTCGCGCCTATTTCGCGACGATCATCGCCATCACCCTGGCGTTTTCGCTTTACCGTGTGGCGGTGAACGGCACCGGGCTTGAGACCAGCCTGAGAGAGACCTTGTTCAACGTGACCTCGATCATCTCGGGCACAGGCTACTCCAGCACCGAGTATCAGGCCTGGGGCACCGTGGCGGTGCCCGCGTTCTTCTTCATCGGGTTGATCGGCGGCTGCGCGGGCTCGACATCCTGCTCGATCAAGGTGTTCCGCTACCAACTGCTGTTCGCGGCGATCTCTACCCAGGTGCGCCGCATCTATGCGCCGCACGGAATCTTCGAGCCGCGCTATGAAGCGCGACCGGTGGCAGAGGAGGTGATTTCGTCCGTCATGGCCTTCTTCGTGCTGTTTTTTGTGACCCTGGGGATCACGGCGGTGCTGCTGGGCCTGACGGGGTTGGATGTGGTCACGTCGATCTCGGGCGCGGCGGCGGCTCTGGGCAATATCGGGCCCGGGCTCGGGGATATCATCGGACCCCAGGGGACCTTTGCGACGCTCAACGATACGGCCAAGTGGATCCTGTCGGCGGCCATGCTGGTGGGGCGGTTGGAGTTGATGGCAGTGCTGGTCCTGTTCACCGCGACCTTCTGGCGGGCCTGACGCGCCCTGCGGGGCGGTGGAAAACTCTTGCAAGAGTTTTGCCAGTTCCTTGCAAGGAACTGGGCGCGGGTGGTCAGGAATGCGCGGTTTCGGTGATGGCGCGCCCGGCGGCAACGCCCGAGGACCACGCCCATTGGAAATTGTAGCCCCCAAGCCAACCGGTCACATCCACCGCTTCACCGATAACGTAGAGGCCTTTAACATGTTGGCTTTCCATGGTTTTTGACGACATCCCCTCGGTCGCGATGCCGCCAAGGGTAACCTCCGCTGTGCGGTAGCCCTCAGACGATGTGGGCGTCACGGGCCAGGCGGTCAGCCGCTCGGAAAGCGCGCGCAACGCGGCGTCCGATTGATCCGCCAGATTGCCGGTGATGCCCCAAGCTTCAGACAGATGCCGAACAAGCTTCTTGGGCAACAGTTCTGCCAGCACGGTGGTCACGGCCTTGCCGCCGACCTGCGTGCGGCGCGCGCGGAGGGTCTGAAACAGATCAGTCTCCGGCAAAAGGTGCAGCGAGAGCGCATCACCCGCCGTCCAATAGGAGGAGATTTGCAGGATCGACGGCCCTGAAAGGCCCCGGTGCGTGAACAGCATGCCCTCGTCAAAGGAGGTCCCGTTACAGGCCACGCGCGCGGGCACGGAGGTGCCGGAAAGGGCGGCGAACTGGGCCTTGGTGTCGCCCTCAAACGTCAAGGGCACAAGGGCCGGGCGGGTGTCCGTCACCCGGTGGCCGAACTGAGCGGCGAGGCGGTAGGCGAGGCCCGTGGCGCCCATCTTGGGGATCGACTTGCCGCCGGTGGCGAGCACCAGGTTTCGGGCAGTGACGCGTTGGCGCGTGCCCTCGCGGCTCAAGTCGACATGGAAAAGACCGTCGCGGTGGGCGATGTCGCCGATCTCGGTCTGGAGCCACAGTTTTGCAGGCTCCGCCTCGGCCAGCAGCATCGCGATGATGTCTTTCGCCGAGCGGTCGCAAAACAGCTGTCCCAGGGTCTTCTCGTGGTAGGGGATACCGTGCCGCGCGACGAGGTCGATGAAGTCCCACTGGGTGTAGCGCGACAGGGCGGACTTGGCGAAATGCCTGTTTTCGCTCAGGAAGTTCTCAGGCGCGGCGTACATGTTGGTGAAGTTGCAGCGCCCCCCGCCCGAGATGCGGATCTTCTCTCCGGGTGATTTGGCGTGGTCGACGACGAGCGTGTCGGGGCCCGCATGGGCGGCGCACATCAGGCCGGCGGCGCCTGCGCCGAGGATCAGGGTTTGGAAATGGAGGGCCATGTCGCGTCCGTTCAGGGTTGCGCCGCGCGGGTGCGCGTCGCCCGGCGCGCGCTCGGCTTCGCCTCGCGCGGGCTGAGACATAGCGCACTCGGCTTCGCCTCGTGCGCGGGCGCCGCTGCGCGGCGTTTTTGCTTAATCCGCGAAATTCCGGCTGACCTTCAACTGATCCCAGGCCCAGACAACCTCTTGCAGGCGATCCTCATCCGAGCGGTCGCCACCGTTCATGTCGGGGTGCAGGACTTTGATCAAGGCTTTGTAAGCTTTGCGAATTTCCGGCTTGGTGGCGTTGTCCTTTACCTCCAGGATTTCCACCGCGCGCCGCTCGGTCGGCGGCAGGCGACGGCCCTTCGAGCCCGCGCCGCGCCCGGGGTTCTGCGTCGCGTTCTGGCCCAGAACCTGATGCGGATCCTCGATGCCAAGCCGTTGCCACGCGCGTTCCTCGGCCGAACGTTTCAGCGGTTTCGTCGGCCGATCCCAGACCCTGTCGCGGTCCATCTGGGCGTTCATCTCGGCCTCTGTCGTGCCCTCGAAGAAGTTCCATTTCAGGTTGTACTCGCGCACATGCTCCCGGCAGAACCAGTGAAATTCCTCAAGGTTATCAGGGCCTTTGGGCGCGCGGTACTGGCCTTGCTCTTCACACCCCGGCGCCTCGCACACCCGTTGCGACGTCTCCACCGCGCCGGACATCCCACGCCGCCCGGTGCGCCGCTTCTTCTTGTCGGACTTGACGCTCAGATCGAAATTGAAAGGATCTTTATCGGCCATGGGAACGCACCTGTTTTATTCGGAGTAAGCAGTTTAGAGTTTTGGCGGCTGAGGGGAAGGTCTTTGAGGGGAGAAATGATGACGCGGCCAGAAAAAACCAGAGCGGCGAGAATTGAGGCGGCCTTGGCGCAGGCTTTTGCGCCCAGGGTGCTGGAGGTTGTGGACGACAGCGAGAGCCATCGCGGGCACGCGGGGTTCCAGGAAGGGGGCGAGAGCCACTTCAACGTTATCGTGGAAAGCGAGAAGTTTCAGGGGCTTAGCCGGATCGCGAAGCACCGGGCGGTGCATGCGGCGATCGGGGCGGAGCTGATGTCAGAGATCCACGCGCTGGCTTTGACGATCCGCGACTAGGGCGTCTTGGGAGGCGTCATCCTCGGGTGCCGCATGCCAAAGGTTGGTCACCTCGTCTTCGGGTTCCGATGGGGTGGTTTCGGCTGGTGTCGGGGTGGTTTTGGGGGCGGATGTTGTTGCGGGCTCATCCGATATAACCCGTTGGAACACAAGTAAATTTCGGTAGGTGGTGGTCTTGTTGGTGAGGCCCGAACGCTCCTCCTGCGGCAGGGCATCCGCGCGCAGGTACTGCCAGCCGTCGGCGGCCAGCTCGTTCATCAGCGTTTCCATGGAATGGGCGAAGAGGGCGGCACCCTTGAGGCCGCGCTGCTTGGTCGCGCGTTCGGGGGCGGGGACGACTTTGTACTCGGTTCTCATGGGGGCGTGATAGTGGCGGACGGGGGGCGGGGCAAGCGTGTGATTGCCGTACACAGGCTGTACACAGGCTGTACACCGGGGACGCGGAGGGGCGGCGGCTAGGGCAGGGCGTCTCGGGCGGCGAGGATTTTGGCGCGGTTGTTCGAGGCCACTTGGTGGTACTGGGCCGCGCCCTCTGGGGTGAAGACCTCCAGCGCATTGTTGATGTGGTGCAGGGCGTCGGACAGGGTGTCTTTTGCGTTCTCTGATGATGTGTGCTCGGCCAGGTGCAAAAAGACGAGTGCGAGGTTGTTTTGCGTGATGGCCCAGTCCATCTCACTAGCGTCTCTGGTGTAGACCGCCAATGCGGCACCGTAGGCGGTGGCGGCTTGGTGGAGGACGTCCGTGTCGCCGGTGCGGGTGCCGAGGTTTTGGAGGGCCACGCCGAGGTTGTTTTGAGTCATGGCCCAGGCCATCTCACTGGCGTCACGGGTGCGAACCTCCAATGCGGCGCGGTAGGCGGTGACGGCTTGGTGGAGGAGGTCGGCGTCGCCGGTTTGGTTGCCGAGGCCTCTGAGGGCAATGCCGAGGTTGTTTTGGGTCATGGCCCAGTCCATCTCACTGGTGTCTCTGGTGCGGACCTCCAATGCGGCGCCGTAGGCGGTGACGGCTTGGTGGAGGAGGTCCGTGTCGCCGGTGCGTGTGCCGAGGTTTTGAAGGGCATTGCCTAGGTTATTCTGAGTGATGGCCCAGTCCATCTCACTGTTGTCTTTGGTGTAGACCTCCAAAGCGGCGCGGTAGGCGGTGACGGCTTGTTGGAGGACGTCCGTGTCTCCGGTACGGGTGCCGAGGTTTTGGAGGGCCGCGCCGAGGTTATTCCGGGTCATGGCCCAGTCCATCTCACTGGCGTCTTTGGTGTAGACCTCTAATGCGGCGCGGTAGGCGGTGACGGCTTGGTGGAGGAGGTCGGTGTCGCCGGTTCGGTTGCCGAGGTTTGCGAGGGCATTGCCGAGGTTGTTCTGGAGGCCTGCCCAGAGTTGGGCTTCGGTGGTGCGGGGACATGACGCAATGGCGGTGCGGGTCATTTCTGCCGCGAGGGCGAGGGCGGGGCCTGCGTAGCGGAGGCCATGTTGGTAGAGGAGAGAGAGGTAGAGGTTTCGTTTGCGGGCGGGATCCAGCGGGTCGAGGATTGAAAAGCTGTCAGCGGCGGCGGAGAGGATGTGGAAGGCCTGGGTGGGGTCGTTGCGCAGCAGCGCGATTTCGGCCTGGCGTTCCGAGAGTTTGGCGTTCAGTTCCAGCGGTTCGCGGAGTTGGTCGCGGATGATCTCGCGGGCGTTTTCCAGCAGCTCTTCGGCTTTGTCGAAGTCGAGTTCAGAGAGGGCCTCGGTCGCGGCGGCGCGCATGTTGTCGAAGCGGGAAGAGGCGTTCTTGAGGTCGTCGATGTCGCGCAGGAGGCGGCGGTAATCTTCGGCCTTCTCTGTCAGGAAGGCGCGGAGGGCGGTGCTTGACTGACTTTCGGGCGAGTCCGCGCCGAAGAGTTCCGCGAGCGAGATCAATTGGTAGCGTGAGAGGCCAGCGGGGTCCGTGAGTGCATCTGTTAGAGAGCCAATGTCTTCGCGCAACTCGTCTCGTTCTGTGTCAGCCTGTTGCTGGCGGTTGGCGGCCTGCGCCTTCATGGCGCGGATGGCATCGCGGGTGATGTTGAGCGTGTCGCAAAGCGGTTGGTAGGTTTTCGCGCGTGGGTTGGCGGGGGGTGTTGCGCTTTCCAGTTCGCGGATGCGGCGTTCGATGGTGTCGGTCTTGTCGGGATCGGGGAAGGATTCCTCGGCCAGCTCCCGCTGGGTCATTCCAGCGGCTTCGCGGCGGTCAAGAATTGTTGCGCCGATGAGCGCCCCGAAGGTTTCCGTCATTCCGCCTGTTTCCGCCTGAGAACGCAGATTTGCGCCTGTTTCCGCCGCCGGGTCCGCCTCACGATCCGTCCGCTCAGTATGGGAATAAGGGACAGCGCATTCAACAGTTTGCGTGGATCGAAATTCGAGACTGGCCAGTGCTCGAGCATCAAGAGGAATGAAAGATGCTAGAGTTTTTTTGAAGATGTTGCGTGCCCTGTGGTCCCACCGGGCGGTCTATGTGGGGTTGGCCTGTGCGTATGGCGCGTTGTGTATGGGGGCGGATAAGGAGTTGGTGAACCAGTGTGTCACCGGGTTCTATGCCGCGCTGGCGATGCAGCGGGGGCATTGAGGGGCGGCGGGGCGACGCTGGCCTGCGGCTTTTGCAGAGCAAAAGCGCCGGCGACGCCCCGCCCGCCGTCCCGTTACCCCGCCAGTTTGGCGGCGACGATCTGGTTGACCGCTTTGGGGTTGGCCTTGCCGCCCGTCGCTTTCATCACCTGGCCCACGAACCAGCCGGCGAGTTTGGGGTTTTGTTGCGCTTTGGCGACCTGGTCGGGGTTGGCGGCGATGATCTCGTCGACGGCGGCCTCGATGGCGCCGGTGTCTGTGACCTGTTTGAGGCCCTCGGTCTCCACGATTTCCTCGGGCGAGCGGCCGGTGGTGTAGCTGATCTCGAACACGTCCTTGGCGATTTTGCCGGAGATCGTGTCGGAGGCGATCAGGCCGACGAGGGAGGCCAGTTGCATAGGCGAGACGGGGCTGTCTTCGATCTGGCGCTCGTCTTTTTTGAGGCGGCCGAAGAGCTCGTTGATCACCCAGTTGGCGGACAGCTTGCCTGCTTTATCTCCTCCGGCGTCGATCACAGCCTCGAAATACTGGGCGGCGTCGATGTCGGCGGTGAGCACGCTGGCGTCGTAGTCGGACAGGCCGAAGTCGCCGATGAAGCGGGCCTTTTTGGCGTCGGGGAGTTCCGGCAGGGCGGCGGCGATCTCGTCGACGTAGGATTGGTCGAAGGTCAGGGGCAGGAGGTCCGGATCGGGGAAATAGCGGTAGTCGTGGGCCTCTTCCTTGGAGCGCATGGAGCGGGTTTCGCCCTTGTCGGGGTCGTAGAGGCGGGTTTCCTGGTCGACGGTCCCGCCGCCCTCGATGATGGCGATCTGGCGTTTGGCCTCGACCTCGATGGCTTGCTGGATGAAGCGCATGGAGTTCATGTTCTTGATCTCGCACCGCGTGCCGAGGTGGGAGAAATCCTGGGTGGCTTGGTATTTCTCATACTGGCCCGGCGCACAGACGGAGACGTTGACGTCGGCCCGCAGGTTGCCGTTTTGCATGTTGCCATCACAGGTGCCCAGATAGAGCATGATCTGGCGCAGTTTCACGACGTAGGCCGCGGCTTCCTCGGGGGAGCGGATGTCGGGTTTGGAGACGATCTCCATCAAGGCGACGCCGGTGCGGTTGAGGTCGACGAACGACAGGGCCGGGTCCATGTCGTGGATCGATTTGCCCGCGTCCTGTTCCAGGTGAATGCGCTCGATGCGGACAAGACGCGCCTTGCCGTCGCCCAGTTCCACCAGCACTTCGCCTTCGCCCACGATGGGATGGTAGAGCTGGCTGATTTGGTAACCCTGGGGCAGGTCGGGGTAGAAGTAGTTCTTGCGGTCGAAGGCCGATTCCAGGTTGATCTGCGCCTTCAGGCCCAGGCCCGTGCGCACGGCCTGGGCGACGCAGGCCTCGTTGATGACCGGCAGCATCCCGGGCATGCCCGCGTCCACGAAGGCGACGTTAGAATTGGGCTCGGCCCCGAAGAGGGTGGAGGCGCCGGAGAACAGCTTGGCGTTGGTGGAGACCTGGGCGTGGACCTCCATGCCGATCACCAGCTCCCAATCCTGCTTGGCGCCCGCAATCACGCGCGGTTTCGGGGTGTCATAGGTCAGGTCAAGCATGGGGTGGCCTCCGGTTTGTCGAGGACGGGTTTAGGGCGGGGTGCCGGGCCGGGCAAGGGGTGGACGGGCAAGCATTACGTGTCGCCTAGCGCGCTTGCCATAGTTCCGAGCATCTCCACGGCATCTTCCCTCAACTTAATCATGTATCGATCGGAATCAGCTGACGAGATCGACGCGATCAAACGTGCCAGTCTTACAAGGCTTGCCGAGAGGGCCGGGTTCTTCTCGACGCCTAATTGATCCGTGGCCTGGTCCAAGAAAGCGGGTAACCACTTGAGCGTTTGGTATGGGTGATGCGATTGGTCCTTTGCGCGGATCCCACGTTCCAGCAACGAAAACAATTCCTTTACTCGGTTCCAGTCTTGCGGTGCCGCAAGGTCCTCTAACCCACCGGACATGATGAGGCGCGCTTTCTGATCGTCAAGGTGGTGAGTTCTGAATGTTGTCCCCTCTGCGCGGCGGTAGCCTTCATTAAGGTAGCGCCACGCCCTTTCCAAATCCTCGGACTCACGCATTGCAGTGCTCCAGTGAAGCCAGAACAACGAATGTCGTTTACACCCATCCAGATTCGACATGCGTGAAAAGAACTCGTCCTGGAGACTGCTTGACTCAAACATGCCACTGACTTGTGTAAACCTCATTGCCTGACGCCAAACTTCGTGAAACGGCTGCTCTTCTCTTACACCATCAATATTCTCCAAACCCTCAAGCACAGTCTCCAAAACCCGTGTGGATGAGAAAAAAACGGCTCAATGCATCGCGAGCGTTGACGGCATTGATTGTTTCATAGGACCTTAGGTGATCATCATACTGTAGAAATGGGGATCGTTTTACGAGGCCACTCAAAACTTCATATGCAGAGACCCCGAGCATACGGCTCAAAGTTTCGTCGTATACTGGAACATTCAGGTGCCTAAGATAGAGGGCTAGAATGAGACCGCCCTCCGCCTGTGTTCCAGACCCAGCTACGGTATCGATGGCAGTGCGGAAACGATCACGAACAACTTTCGATCTAAAAACACCGAGCAAGAATGATGCGAATCCAGCGCGGTAGTCCCTCCGGATGCTCTCTACTTTTTGATGTTCCGACAACCTCGTTTGCCCTGGCCAAATGCCTTGACGTTCCGAGCACCTCGCCAACGCATGCATTTCTTCCGATGATAGCGTGTCGCAGCTCCAAGTCCGATATTCGCCTTTTTCCCCAATCCACGTCGGGACGTCGGGTGCATCGTCAAGGAACCGATTGCGAGCTGCCATGACACTGATGCCGCCATGCTGCCCGATCATTTCAAAAATGCG
This sequence comes from Gymnodinialimonas sp., assembly GCF_059726805.1. Classification (NCBI taxonomy): domain Bacteria; kingdom Pseudomonadati; phylum Pseudomonadota; class Alphaproteobacteria; order Rhodobacterales; family Paracoccaceae; genus Gymnodinialimonas; species Gymnodinialimonas sp. The sequence goes on along the minus strand of NZ_AP041059.1, from coordinate 2,944,598 downwards.
TCTAAGGTCATCGAATTTCAACCGGAACGCATCATCCAAAATTATTACGGGGTTTGAGTATGACGTCAAAATATGCTCTACTTCACTTAAGACATCGTCGTAAATGCGATCTAGGATGAAGGTTGATCGCCCTGCCAGCTTCAGTCTTTGGTTGATCTCAGCCAAGATAAACGATTTCCCAGAGGCAATCCCCCCTTCCAGCATAGCAACTTTGCCGGCAAGAAGTGATTCCTCTAGAACGTATTCAGTTATCTTTTGTGAGAGGCCCCTTTGCACGCGAAAAAACTCGGACTCATTTCGGATGTCAAATAGGAGAGCACTGTGGTTTTGCCTTCCAAAGATTATGAAGTCATACTGGTCTTGTGTAGTTGGCGTGTTCGGAGCTACGTCTGGAAGCACGGTTTCTCGGACGCTCCGAAGAACACGTCTATTGTTCGTCCGAGTTGCCTCTGAAGTGCGCAAGGCTTCCAGAAGCCCTTCGCGCCCGCAATTTATCGATTGGCCATATGCTTTTTGTGCGTCCAGAAGCTCATAGTCCTCGGCGTCGTCAACGCGGTTGACGAAGAATGTTTTTAGGTGTGCGCCTTGCACTGCATGCATCATTTTCGTCAAGTGCAAGTCATTGTTTGAAAACCCAAGGAACACGACAAACCTTGCTCGGTCAAAGTCTTGCTGTAGTTGATCGAACCAAGGATGCCGATCATTCAAGAGAACATAGCTCTTCCGGCCCAGGATGCAGGTTTTCTCAAAAGTATCCAAAGTGCCCCAATTGCGGCGCGCGCCATGGAGATGCACCACCATCTGCTTACTGCCCGCCATTCTGATTGCTTCATGAGGTGGTGTCAGAATGTCGAAAACTTCGTGTCGTATGTGCGTGCGTTGCAGCGATTGAGAAATGAGATCATCATAGTTGGTCGTGTAAATGCGATCCCAAGGAAACCCAACGATTTCAGCGGCGGACTGGTCTTCATGGCGGATATCATAGCGATCGATAAGGAATTTACGCAAACCTTCGTACGCTCTAGTCTCAGCATAGTAATCAGCGGCAAGCTGCAAGTCCCTATAATTGCGCCCAAGACTTTTGTTCAACGCCTGCAAAAGGTGGCCACCAACTCCAAGGCTTTTCTCATCGAAGTTTAGGCAATCGGCCAAGAAGCCAGCGCCACAAAAAAGCAAACCGCCATTCGCCGAATTGTCTTCTAAAACGTCTATCAGGCTTTTGGGCAGTGCCATTGGGGGTGTCTCGCTTGTATGGCCGATGATGTGCGCGGAAGGTGACATGATTAGTTTTGCAATGCAAAGCATTGCGAGCGTTGCTTCCAAAGGTGAGCAGTACACTTCGAGACCTGTTAACCCACCAAGAATACCCCGATCAATCGTGGCTACGGCGCCGCCTTTCAAGCGCTTTCTTGGCAACGCTGTTTCGGCGGAAAACAGCCGTTTTCAGCGCGTTAGCGGGGGCGGGGGCTTGCAAAAGCGGGGGGATTTGCGCGAAGGCGGCGCGTCTGCCCTAACGATTGCCATTGGTTCATGTCTTTTTTGTCTGTTGCGCCGCGGATTGCCGTGGGTTTTGCGTTGGTTCTGTCGCTCTCGGCCTGCAACGCGTTGTCGAATGTCCCGCTTTTTGGTCTCAGTGGCCCGGAGGTGGTGGAGGCCCCGGTGATGCGCTGGGATCACCGCCCGGAGAGTGCGTCCTGGACGGCCACGGCCTTCGCCGCGCTCGATACCCACGCCAGCGATCTTCCGGCGCTGGTGCCTGCGGATATCGAGCAATGGTGCCCGGCCTATCCCGATGCGCCGGTGGAGAACCGGCGAGCGTTCTGGACCGGGCTGATGTCGGCGCTGGCGCGCCACGAAAGCACCTGGAACCCGCAGGCCGTGGGCGGGGGCGGGCGCTGGTTTGGGCTGGTGCAGATCAGCCCCGCGACGGCGCGCCACTATGGGTGTCAGGCGGGCTCGGGGCAGGCGCTTCTGGACGGGGATGCCAATATCTCTTGCGCGATGCGCATCTGGGCCACGACCGTGCCGCGTGACGGCGTGGTGGCGGCGGGGCGCGGCGGTGTGGCCGCCGATTGGGGCCCGTTCGTGCAGGCGCCCAAGCGCGAAGAGATGCGCCAGTGGATCTCGACCCAGCCCTATTGCGCCGATTAACCCGTCCTTAGCCAAATGCTGTTTTCACTTCGGGTATGAGTGACATCCGCCCCCTTGCCATAGTGCTCAATTTTCGGGCATGCTCACGTCTTGTGCCAAACCTGGGGGGATGGCTGCCTATGGACGCCCTGCGTCTGATCTGCATGTTCTGTGGCCTTTGGGTTGTGTCGGCGTCTGCGCCGGGCGTGGCCTATGGCCAGGCCGATCCGGTGGTGGAGGTGACCTCGGGCGTTGTCGGCGCCGATACCGCGCTGGACGGCGAGGCGCCAGGTGTGGTGGCATTGCTTCACGTGCCGACAGACGAGGGCACCGCGCCTGAAGACTTGATCCCCCTGGAAGAATTGCCTGAAATCAGTGCCTTGGCCCCGGCTGCCAGCCTGCGCCCGGTCGTGCGGGACACCTGGGCGGTGCCCACGGCGCGGTGGGATAACCACCCGCGCGGGGCGCAATGGACGGCGGCGGTTCTGGCGGCCCTGCGCGGCCCCGGCGCGCCGCTGTTGCAAACGGAGCCGCGCGATATCCATGCCTGGTGCCCCGGGTATCTGGAGGCCAGCCCGGCGCAGCGCGCGGCGTTCTGGACCGGCCTTGTCTCGACCCTCGCGTGGCACGAAAGCACCCACAATCCGCGCGCCGTGGGCGGCGGCGGGCGCTGGTTTGGCCTGGTGCAGATTGCGCCCGGCACGGCGCGGTGGCGCGATTGCGATGTCGGCTCGGGGGAGGCGCTGTTGAACGGCGCGTCGAACCTGCGCTGCGGCATCCGGATCATGGGGATCACGGTGCCGCGCGACAATGTCATCTCGGAAGGGATGCGCGGTGTGGCCGCCGATTGGGGGCCGTTCCATTCCCGCCGCAAGCGCGAGGATATGCGCAATTGGGTGCGGGAGCAGGAGTATTGTCAGGCGCCGCCGGTGCAACTGCGCCCGGTGATGCGTCCGGCTGGATTGGGCGAGCGGGTTGAAGCCGCAGAAGAAGCGGCCGCGCCCGGCGCCATGCTGCGCCCGGTGCCGCGCCCGCGCACCCTGTGAGGGGTCAGGCCTGCTGGCGGACCGGGATGCCCCGGTTCGTGGCTTCGCGGATCAGGTCGTAGGGATCGGGCAGGCATTCCAGCGGCAAGACCACCTCGGTCCCGTCATCCAGCATCAGCCCGATGCGGCGGTGGGCACCGCGATCCACAACCCGAAGGTAGGCGATCTGAGAGGTGGGGATCACCAGATCATCGGTGCCGCCCAGAATGCTCCAGGCCGCGCGGGTCATGCGGATGCCGTAGGTCGGCACGCGGGTGATCTGCCACAGGCATATCACAAGCGCAGGGACCATGAGCAGCAGCACATAGCCGGGGGAGATTTGCCAAAGAAAGACGGTGAGGGCGCTCAGTCCTACAAAGCTGAGGATGCTGAGGCCGGCGCTGCCGGGACGTGTGGCATATTCGAAGGTATCGGTCATGAGCCTGAGTTAACGGGTCAATTGTGCTCAGATTAGGGAACGCGCGGGGCCGGTGCGCGGCGCACTTGGTGTGATTTTACGGTTACGGGGCGATGAACGCCGAGTCGGTGCTAGGGGGCATTGGGGCCTCAAGTGCTAGTCTGAGACGGCGATCCCGTCGGTTTTTGCCCGATGGGCAAGGCCGAAAAGGGCTGCTAGACCAAGCCCATGAGTGATTTGGATGACTGACCTGTCTGGCCCGCCCGCGCGTATTCCCGCGCTCGACATCGCGCGCAGCGGCGCGTTGGTGGCCATGGCCGTGTTCCATTTCGTCTTCGATCTGGAGATGTTCGGCCATGTCGCCCAAGGCACCGCGACCAGTGGCATCTGGCGCGCGTTGGCCGTGGCCACGGCGGGCTCGTTCCTGTTTTTGGCGGGCGTCGGCCTGTGGCTGGCCCACGGCGGCGGCATCCGCTGGCCCGCGTTCTGGCGCCGGTTTGCGATGATCGCCGCCGCGGCGGTGCTGGTGAGCGGGGCGACTTACGTGGCCTTCCCCCACGCCTTCGTCTTCTTCGGCATCCTCCATTCCATCGCGCTGTGCAGCCTGCTTGGCCTTGCGGCTTTGCGCTTGCCGGTCCTGGCGATCCTGGGGCTGGCCGTGGCGGTGTTCTTCGCGCCCGATTTTCTGACCTCGCCCGCGTTCAACGCGCCCTATTGGTGGTGGACGGGCCTGCAAACGGTGCGGGTAAGCACCGTGGATTATGAGCCGATCTTCCCCTGGTTCGCCCCTTTTCTGGCCGGGCTCGCGGCCTCGAAATGGGCGTCGCGCGCGGGCCTATGGGCGCGGCTCTCCACACCCACCCCGTCGCGGGCCGCCCGTTTGGCAGGGCTGCCGGGGCGCCATTCCCTGCTGATCTACCTGATCCACCAGCCGATCCTGATCGCCCTGGTGTGGAGCGCCACGCAGCTGATGCGCTAGGCGCCCCGCATCCGCGAGACCATCTCGGCCAGATCGCGGCTCAGACCCGGCGCTGCGCCGATCCGCTCCAAGGCCTCCAGCATGAGGGCCTGGCGATCCGCATCGTAGCGCCGCCAGGTCTCGAACGCCGTCGACATCCGCGCGGCGGTCTGCGGGTTCACGCCGTCCATCTTGATCAACCAATCGGCGACAAAGGCGTATCCGGCGCCCGAGGGGGCATGGAAGGCGGCGGGGTTGGCGATCAACCCACCCAGGAGCGAGCGGAAACGATTGGGATTTTTCCAGTCGAAAAGCGCGTGGCGGCTCAGCGCCTCGGCCCGGTCGAGCGCGTCGCCCCAGGGCGCGCTGGCGACCGAGATCATGAACCACTTGTCCATCACCAGGCGGTCATCGCGCCACTGTGCCTCGAACGCCTCTGCGGCTTGCGTGTCACCGCCCTTGATCAGGACCGAAAGGGCCGCGAGTTGGTCGGTCATGTTGGTAGCGGTCTCAAATTGCGCGCGGGCAAGGCCAAGGTCTTGGGGCGTGCTCATCAGCATCAGCGCCGTATTGCGCAGGGCGCGTTTGCCCGCGTCCTCGGCGTCCGGCGTGTATTCGGGGCCGGAATCGAGGTCCTTATAGTACGCGCTGAGTGCCACCTTTAGAGAGGTGCCGACAGCGGTCATCTGCGCCTCGCGCACCTGTGCGATGCGGATCGGATCGGGCACCATGCCTGCGTCCACGACGGCTTGGGTCAGGTCATCTTCCGACGGGAAGCCCAGGACCAGCGCAATGAAGGCGGGGTCGAGGGTTGCATCCGCGCAGAAATCTTGCAGCGCGTTCCAGACGCTTGCTTGCTGCGCCGCCCGCTCTGCCGCCGTGCCGCTGCCGGTGATCTCATCAACCAGGATCTCGCGCAGCAGGCTGCGCCCGGCCTCCCACCGGTTGAACGGATCGCTATCGTGGGCCAACAGCAGGGCGCGGTCGGCGGCGGACAGTTCCGCGTCCAGCACCACCGGCGCCGAAAAGCCGCGCAGGAGCGACGGGACGACATGGGAAGGCGTGGCGCCGCCGCCAAGTTCTGCCAGATCGAACGTCAGATCCAGGCGGGGGCCGTCCAGATCGACCAGGGTCGAGGGCAGAATCTCGCGCCCGTCGCCCGCCAGAAGGCCGAGAACAACGGGGATTTTCGCGGGCTCCTTCATCGGCTGACCCGGCGTTGGCGGGACTTCCTGGGTCAGCGTCAGATGCAGCGTGTCGCCGTCGCGCCGCCAGCTCGCGCCGACCTTGGGCGTGCCGGCCTGGTTATACCACCGCTTGAATTGGCTGAGGTCCGTGCCCGCGACCTCTTCAAAACAGGCGAGCCAATCCTCGATCGTGCAGGCCTGCCCGTCGTGGCGATTGAAGTACAGCTCACACCCCGCACGGTAGAGGTCGGCGCCCAGATAGGTGCGCAACATGCCGATGACCTCGGCGCCCTTCTCGTAGACGGTGGCAGTGTAGAAGTTGTTGATCTCGATATAGGATTCCGGGCGGACGTTGTGGGCCAACGGCCCCGCATCCTCGCGGAACTGGCGCGCGCGCAGTTGCAGCACGTTGCCGATCCGCTCCACCGGTTCGCTGCGCATGTCGCCGCTGAACTGCTGATCGCGGAAGACGGTCAGCCCCTCTTTCAGGCACAGTTGGAACCAATCGCGGCAGGTGATCCGGTTGCCGGTCCAATTGTGGAAATACTCATGGGCGACGATGGCCTCGATGAAGGCATAGTCGCGGTCCGTCGCGGTCTCGGGCGAGGCGAGGACGTATTTGGAGTTGAAGATATTCAGCCCCTTGTTCTCCATCGCGCCCATGTTGAAATCGTCGACGGCCACGATGTTGAAGACCGAAAGGTCATACTCGCGGCCATATTCCGTTTCGTCCCAGCGCATGGAGCGCTTCAGCGCGTCCATGGCGTAGGCGCATCTGTCCTCATCGCCGGGCCGGACCCAGATGTTGAGGTCGACGGGCGCGCCTGAGGCGGTGGTGAAATGGTCCCGGTGCGCCACCAGATCGCCCGCGACCAGGGCGAAAAGGTAGGCGGGTTTGGGCCAGGGATCGTGCCATTGGCCCGGCGCTGTCTCGTTTCCGTTGGACAGCAGGACTGGCAGGTCGCTGTCGATGGTGACGGTGAAGGGCGCCATGACATCGGGGCGGTCGGGGTAATAGGTGATCTTGCGAAACCCCTCCGCCTCGCATTGGGTGCAATACATGCCATTCGACATGTAAAGGCCTTCCAGCGCTGTATTGGCCTCCGGATTGATCTCAACCTCGGCCTCCCAAATGAACGCACCGTCCGGCGTGGGACAGGTGAGGCCCATGTCGGTGAGTGTCGGCGTGACAGGCGTGCCATCGATGGAAGCGTTAATGAGCTTAAGGTTTTCGCCGTGCAGGAAAAACGCCGGGTCTTGCGCCGCCGGATTTGGCCGGAACGCAATGCGCGAACGGACCCGCGTGGCCGTGGGGTGGAGGGTGAACGATAAGGCGACGCTGTCGATCTCATGGCTGTAGGGCGTGTAATCGGCAAGGCGCGTGGGCTCTGGGGCGGCTGCGGTCATCAAGGGTCCTCCGGGGTTTGGGGGAAGGTAGGGCGCGGGGGCAGGGGCTGCAATGGCGCGCCTGCCTAGGCGCGGCTTGAATGGGCGCGCGAATCTGCTACCTGTGGTTTAATGAAAAATGTTCTTGTTTTGTTCAAGCGCGATCTGCGGGTGCAGGACAACCCCGCCCTAGCCCTTGCGGCGCAGCGCGGCGGGGCCGTGTTGCCCCTGTTTGTGGCTGAGCCTGAGGCCTGGGCGCAACCCGACGCCTCGGCCCGGCAGTGGCGGTTCCTGAGCGAAAGCCTCGTGCAATTGCGCGCTGATCTGGCGGGCCTGGGCGCGCCATTGATCGTGCGGCGGGGCGAGATGACGGCGGTCCTGGCCGCGCTTTGCGCCGCCCATAACGTGGGTGAAATCATCAGCACGGAGGAGACCGGCAACCTCTGGAGTTATGCCCGCGACCGCCAGGTGGCCGCTTGGGCGCGGAACGCTGGCGTGGTCTGGACCGAACTGCCGCAGATGGGCGTGCAGCGGCGGCTGCGGTCTCGCGACGGGTGGGCGTGCACGCGGCAAACGGTGATGCGCCAGCTTCAAGTGCCTGTCCCAAAAGGGTTTTCCGGCGTGCCTGAGGATCCGGGCCAGATCCCCGACGCCCGCGATCTGTCCCTGGGCTTTGACCCCTGTCCGGGCCGCCAGCGCGGCGGGCGCGACGTGGGCCTTGCCACCTTCGCCTCTTTCCTGACGGCGCGCGGGCAACACTATCGGCGCGCCATGTCCTCGCCGCTGGAGGGCGCAGAGGCCTGCTCGCGCCTGTCGCCGCATCTGGCCTGGGGCACTGTATCGTCGCGCGAAGTGCTCCATGGCATGTCGGCGCGGCGGACAGAGCTGAAGGGCACCCGCGACGGCTGGCTAGGGTCCTTGCGCAGCTTTGAGGCCCGCGTCGCCTGGCGCGATCACTTCATGCAGAAACTGGAGGCCCAACCCGCGATCGAGATCCGCTGCCTGCATTCCGCCTACGAGGATCTGCGCCCGCGCACGCCCGATGCCCCCCGCCTCAGGGCCTGGGAAAAGGGCGAAACCGGGATCCCCTTTGTGGACGCCTGCATGCGCTCGCTCAACGCCACGGGCTGGCTCAATTTCCGCATGCGCGCGATGCTGGTGGCGGTGGCGTCCTACCACCTGTGGCTCGATTGGCGCGCGACGGGGCCGCATCTGGCGCGGATGTTCACCGATTATGAGCCCGGCATCCACTGGCCCCAGATGCAGATGCAATCGGGTACCACGGGGATGAACACGATCCGCATCTACAACCCGGTCAAACAGGGTCAGGACCAGGATCCGACCGGCGCCTTCACCCGAACCTGGTGCCCCGAGCTTCGCGATGTGCCCGATGCCTGCCTGCAAACGCCCTGGGTTTGGGAGGGGGCAGGGCGCCTACTCGGCCACCGCTACCCCGCGCCGATTGTAGACGTGACCGAGGCCGCCCGCGCCGCCCGCGACCGCGCCTTTGCCGTGCGCCGCGGCGATCGTTTCCACCATGAAGCGGCCCAGATCATCCACAAACACGCCAGCCGCAAGGACAGCGGCGCGGGACGCCATTTCGTCAACGACCGCGCAACGCCCCGCCGCGCGCGAAAGAAAACCCCGGACACGCAGCTCGACCTCGGCCTCTGACACGCAGCCCCCTATTTCCCCGTTCCATAAATATCCCTGCCAAACCGATGCCAGGGCCGCGACCCCTCACATCTCAAGCGCTCCGCACACCCAATTGCCCAAAGCCCCAAGAACCCCACAGCAGCCCGCCCAAAGCAACCGCACCCACCCCCTGCTTGCAGGGGATGGGTGCCACCGCCGGCTGACGGAGATTTTGCATCCTTGGATGCGAAATTGAGGCAGAGCCGGAAGCCCGGCAGCCAAATTCAATAGGTGCGGATCAGACCGACCAGCTTGCCCTGCACCTTCACCTGATCGTCGCGGAACACGCGGGTCTCATAGGCCGGATTGGCCGCCTCCAGCGCGATCATGCCACCCTTGCGCCGCAGGCGCTTCAGGGTCGCCTCGTGGTCTTCCACCAGCGCCACGACAATATCGCCATTGTCTGCGGTCGAGCCCTCTTCGATCACCACGATGTCGCCATCGTTGATGCCCGCGTCGATCATGGAATCGCCTTTTACCTCAAGGGCATAGTGGTTGCCCCCGGTTCCCAGCATCTGCTCGGGCACCGCCACATGGGAGGCGACTTGGGATATCGCTTCAATCGGCACACCGGCGGCGATCTTGCCCATCACCGGCACGTCGCGCGCATTGGCGGGCTGGACAGACATCGCACCGGGCGGCGGATCAAGCCGGTCGCCTTCAATCACCCGGGGCGCAAAGCCGCCTTCCTTCATCGCATCTGGCATTTTCACAATCTCAATGGCGCGGGCGCGGTGGGCGAGCCTGCGGATAAATCCCCGTTCTTCCAGGGCGGTGATCAGCCGGTGAATTCCCGACTTCGAGCGCAGATCCAGCGCGTCTTTCATCTCGTCAAACGAGGGCGGCACGCCATCGCGCTGCATCCGTTTGTTAATGAACTCCAGAAGGTCGCGTTGTTTCCGCGTCAGCATGCCCGTCTCCCTCGCGTGTGTCATGGCGGTTTCCGCCGTTCGTGCGACAGGCACATTCCGTGCCCGTTCAGGGTATGTTCTACACCTGTTCCCAACAACCTGTCAACGAATCATCAAAACATCGATGAAAGCGGCACATATTCCATGATGTCGCCCACCCGCGCGCGGGGCGCGTCGACGGGGCGGACCATCAAGCCCGAGGCCCCTGAAAGCACCGTCAGAAGGGAGCTGTCCTGGCGGCTGTAGGGCACGATCACCGGTAAATCATCGCCGGGCGTCACCTCGGCGCGCATGTAGTGCTCACGTGGGCCGTTGGCGTCCAGATCCACCCCAAGGCGCGCGCGCAACCGGGGCCGGGGGCCCGCAGGCAGCCCCATCATGGCGTGTAGCATGGGGATCAGGAACAACTCGCCACAAACCATGGCTGAGACGGGGTTGCCGGGCAGCCCCAACAACACTGCATCGCCTAACCGCCCGGCCATCAAGGGTTTTCCGGGGCGCATGGCGACCTTGTAGAAGGCGCGTTCCAACCCGCGCGCCGCTGCAACATCGCCCACCAGGTCGTGGTCCCCCACCGACGCGCCGCCCACGGTCACGATCAGATCGGCGCCGGAGGCCAGGTCGAACACCTGCTCCAGGCTTTCGCGTTTGTCGCGCGCGATGGGCAGCAGGCGCGCCTCGGCGCCCTCGGCCTCGATCCGGGCTTTCAACCCGTAGGTGTTGGAGGCGATGATCTGGTCGGGGCGCGGGACCTCGCCGGGCGTGACCAACTCGTCGCCCGTGGCGATCAGCGCCACGGCGGGTTTGCGCGAGACACTCAGGCGCGGCGCATTCATCGCAGCCGCCAGCGCCACGTCGGCGGGCGACAGGCGGCGCGGCGCGGCCATGGCGTCACCGGCCACAAAATCCGCCCCCGAGGGCCGCACGTTCAGGCCCGAGCCGAGGGACCGCGCCAGCGTGATCCGGTCGCCGTCCCGCTCCACATCTTCCTGGATGACAACGCGGTCCGTGCCCTCGGGCAGGGGCGCCCCGGTGAAGATCCGCAGCGCCTCCCCAGGCCCAATGGTGCCGCGCCAATAATGGCCCGCCGGGGCCTCCCCCACCACCTTGAGGCGGCGGCCCGGAATGGCCTCCACATCGCGCACCGCGTAGCCATCCATCGCCGAGGCGCTGAAAGGCGGCTGGTCGCGGGTGGCCGTGACCGGTTCCGTCAGGACGCGGCCCCCGGCGTCGGACAGCGGCACGGTTTCAGAGCCGATGGGTGCGGCGAGGTCCAGGCAGGCGCGCAGGGCATCTTCGACGGAGATCACGGGTTGGGATCCTTCGTTTGCGCCAGTTCCCAATCAGCATAAGTCTGACGGGTTCCCTCGACTAACCAACTGGTACGTCCATTTGCAGCGCGTCCCGCGACTACCGCAGCGGCCGCGGAAGGGCTTGAGAACGCGAAGTCTTGCGTTAGAATTCCTTGGCCGTCGTGTTCGACAATCGTTCCGTTCGCTCGCAATTCATCATGCAATTTGAAGTAGTGGGTGTTGTTACTTCGGTCTCCAATCCATTCGGATCGGACGATAGACTGGCTCAGGACGATCATCTCACCGTCTCGTAGAATTGACCTCGCCTTCACACCGTGCCGGGCGACTTCCATGACAAAGGTCGTTGGAACTTCCTTTGTGGTTGATCGCGCCATGACATCCATCGTCCGTCGCTTCTCGTCAAAAGCGTCGACCCGTATTGCGGGCAGCACCATCATCAGTGTTGCCAGAAAGCTCTCTATATTCGCCGCTGCTGCTTCGTTCAGGCTGCTGCGGGTCGGCGTATTACCGTTTTCCACCCGGGCCTTCCCGACGCTTAGGGCCGTCTCTACCAAGCACGACTCAAGGTACTTAACGTGGGCCTTGTGCAGCGCGTCGCCCGCCGTCGTGACGACGATGACATCGTCCCACCAGTCCTTGTTCTTGAGGTGTTGGCGAAGACGCTCACTTAGGGTTTCTGCCTCGCCGACATAGATCTTGGGCGCGCCATCTTCATCGCCCACAAGAATATAGACGCCAGTATAGGCGGCCTCGGGGCGTTTCAGACCCTCTACGATGCGGGTGCGGGGGATTTTCAGGACATGGCCCGTCCAGTTGAAGACCTCTGCGGTCAGCATGCCGTCGGGCTTGCCATCCACAAAGTACAGCTCCAAAGAGCGGCCGGTCACGGCGTCGCCTCGAACCGTCCGGACTTGCCGCCGTCTTTAAGAACAACTCGCAAGCCCCCGATTTCCATGGTTTTCTCTGCCGCTTTCAGCATGTCGTAGACGGTCAGCGCGGCGGTGGAGGCCGCTGTCAACGCCTCCATCTCAACCCCTGTCTGGCCGGAGGTTTTGACCGTGGCGCGGATGTGGACGCCGGGCAGCAACGGGTCAGTTGTCAGATCGACGGCGACCTTGGTGATCGGCAGCGGGTGGCAAAGCGGGATCAACTCGGCGCAGCGTTTGGCGCCCATGATGCCCGCCAGCCGCGCGACGCCCAACACGTCGCCTTTCTTGGCCGTGCCTTGTTCCACCAACTCCAACGTCTCAGGCGTCATCTTGACGTAGGCCTCCGCCACCGCGATGCGGTCGGTGACAGCCTTGCCCGAGACATCGACCATATGGGCGCGGCCTTCGCCGTCGAAATGGGTGAGGCGGTCCATCAGGCTGGATCCGCCAGAAGCGCGCGGGTGGCGGCGGTGACATCCGCCTGGCGCATCAGGCTTTCGCCGATCAGGAAGGTGCGCGCGCCGTGGGCGGCCATATCGGCAAGGTCGGCGGGGGTGAAAAGGCCGGATTCGCTGATCACCATGCGGTCCGGCGGCACCCGGGCCGCGAGCGTGCGTGTGGTATCCAGAGAAGTCTCAAACGTATTCAGGTTGCGGTTGTTGATGCCCAGAAGCGGAGACTTCAGTGCCATCGCGCGGTCCAGTTCCGCGCCGTCGTGGACCTCGATCAACGCGTCCATGCCCCAGGCGCGCGCGGCGTCTTCCAACTCGGCCGCTTGCGCGTCCGAGACGCTGGCCATGATGATCAGGATGCAATCGGCCCCCCAGGCCCGCGCCTCGGCCACCTGGTAGGTATCATAGAGGAAATCCTTGCGCAGGCAGGGCAGGGTGACGGCAGCCCGCGCCGACACCAGAAATTCGGGCGCGCCCTGGAAGGACGGCGTGTCGGTCAGCACCGACAGGCAGGTCGCGCCGCCCGCCTCATAGGCTTTCGCCAGGGTGGGCGGGTCGAAGTCTTGGCGGATCAAGCCCTTGGAGGGGCTGGCCTTTTTGATCTCGGCGATCAGGCCATAGCCGTCCTTCTGCGCCGCCCATAACGCGTCGGCAAATCCGCGCAGGGGCGGGGCGGTGCGGGCGGCGTCCTCAACTTCTGCCAAAGGGCGGGCGGCCTTGGCGGCGGCCACTTCTTCAAGCTTATAGGCTTTTATTTTATCGAGAATGGTGCTCATGGGGAGGTTCTTAGGTCAGGCGTCCGGGTCTGTCGAGGGAGGCGCGGCGGGTTTGCGCGTCCTCCGCAGGATGAAGCCGCCGATCGCGGTGCTGATCAGGCCGAAGGCGGCCAGGATTGCCACAAAAGGCGTGTCACGCTCGGCGGCGGCCAGGCGCGTGCCGCGCGTGCGCTCCACGCGGATGGGGTCCGAGGGCAGGTAGATGAGATCGACAAAGACCTCCTCGCCGGCCCCATGGGCGGTGAATTCATCCAAGGTCAGGCGGAATTCCGCGCCCCAGCGCAGGCCGCCGACCTGATGGACGACAATGCCGATGTAGTTGTCGGATTGGGTGCAGATGAAGCGCTGGCTGCGGGAGCATTGAGACCGCTCGATCCGTTCGGCGCTGACAAGAAGGGCCTGCGCAGGCGTGCCGTCAAAGATCAGCCCGCGCCCGATGCGATGCTCGCGGACAAGATCGAAGGCCATATAGGCCGTCAGGCAGACCAGCAGCAGACCCATGGCGAGGAGCCCCCACCCGGCATCGCGCGGTGTGCCGCGGTTTCTCACGCCGCCGACGTCACGCGGGCCACCGCCTCCACGGCGTGTTTCGCCGCGCCGCTGTCAATGGATTCTCTTGCGATTTCAACGCCGTCGCGCAGTTCCGTGACCCGTCCCGCCACGATCAACGCGGCGGCTGCGTTCATCAGGACCGCGTCGCGATACGCACCCTGCGCCCCGTCCAGCAGGTCGCGAAACGCCTGCGCGTTCTCGTCCGGGCTGCCGCCCAGGATGTCCTTGAACGGATGCACCGGCAGGCCCGCATCCTCGGGATGGACCACGCGCGAGCGCAGCTTGCCGTCCTTCAGCTCGACCACATCGGTCTTGCCCGAGATCGAGATCTCATCGGTCCCGTCCGAGCCATGGACCAGCCACGCCGCGTCGGACCCCAGTTCCTTCAGGGTCTCGGCCATCGGATAGATCAGGTCGATGGCAAAGGCGCCGGTCAGCTGCCGCTTGGCGCCTGCGGGGTTGGTCAGGGGACCCAGAATGTTGAAGATCGTCTTGCAGCCAAGCTCTTGCCGGATCGGCATCACGTGTTTGACGGCGGGGTGGTGCATGGGGGCCATCATGAAACCGATGCCCGCCTCCCTCAGCGAGGCCTCCACCACATCCGCGCCGACCATGACGTTGATGCCCATCTGCGTCAGCACATCCGCCGCGCCGGATTTGGACGACAGATTGCGGTTGCCGTGCTTGGCCACGGGCACGCCTGCGCCCGCGACAACGAAGGCGGTCGCGGTCGAGATGTTCAGCGTCCCCATGCCGTCGCCGCCGGTGCCCACGATGTCCATCGCGCCCGCAGGTGCCGCAACCTTGACGCATTTGTCGCGCATGACCTGGGCGGCGGCGGCATATTCCGCCACGCTCTCGCCGCGGGCGCGCATTGCCATGATCAGCCCGCCCATTTGTGCGGGCGAGGCGGCGCCTTCAAACATCAGCTCGAACGCTTCTTCCGCCTGGGCCCGGCTGAGCGGGCCCTCGGAGGCCGAGAAAATGATCGGTTTCATGGCATCGGAAGCGGGGGCGTCAGGGGCGGTCATGCGGGTTCTTTCAAAGTGTTCAGGAAGTTCTGTAGCATTGCGTGGCCATGCTCGGACCGGATGCTTTCGGGGTGGAATTGCACGCCCTCAATGGGGAATTCCTTGTGGCGCAGGCCCATGATGGTGCCGTCATCCAGCTCTGCGGTGATCTCCAGCGTATCGGGAAGCGTGGCGCGGTCCACCACCAGCGAATGATAGCGCGTGCCCGCAAGCGGCGAGGGCAGGCCCTTGAAAACCCCGGCGTCCGAATGCTGGATGGTGCCGAGTTTTCCATGCACGATATCAGCATGTTGCACGATCTTGCCGCCAAAGGCCTCGCCAATCGTCTGGTGGCCCAGGCAGACCCCCATAAGCGGCATCCCCGCCCCGGCGCAGGCCTTGGTCAGGGGCAGGCAGATGCCCGCGTCCGCCGGATAGCCGGGGCCGGGGCTTAGCACGATGCCTTCCGCGCCGCTCGCCATGGCGTCCTGCACGGTGATCTTGTCATTGCGCACGACACGGACGTCGGCGCCCAATTCGCCCAGATAATGGACAAGATTGTAGGTAAAGCTGTCGTAGTTATCGATCAGAAGAAGCATCCTACGGGTCCTTGGGCTTGGGCGGAGCCTGTGGGGTGCAGGCGAAGGTCTCAAAAAAGGGTTAAAGGCGCCGCGCGCCCGCGCTATACATGTTTCAAAGCATGGGGCGGGGGTCAAGCGGACGCCACGCCCCGGCAGACATAAGATCGGGGCAGATCAGAGCGCTGAGGGGATATTCCCCTGGCCAACCGCGCGAGGGCCCCTCGCGCAGAGCAGACAGGAGCGGGACCATGGGCGGTCTGAGTATCGGGATATTCTGGGGAACTTTGGTCTCGGCCGTGGGCTTGGCGGCGCTGTCGCTGAGCTCTCCGTTGCCGCCACGGGGCGGGGCAGAGGCGGTCGAAGCGGCGGTGGAGGTGCCTGTGGCAGGCACCGACGGCGCGGAGGCTGTTGCCGAGGAGGCCGTAGGAGCCGTAGGAGCGGTTGGCGAGGAAGAGGCTGCCCTGGAAGCGGCGGCAGAGGCCGCGGTCAGCGTGGCGCCCGAGGGCGGGACCGAGGCTGCGCCCGCGCCCCCGGATGCGGCACCCGAGGCGGAAGCGGAAGAGGCGAGCGAGCCTGCCACGGAAATCCCGCTGCCCTCAGGCTCCGAGTTCAACCGTCCGCCGCCCGAGCCTGAAGCGGCTTTGCCCGCGCCCGACGCAGCGCCCCAGGCCGCCGCGCCGCAAGCGCCCGCGCTTGCGGGTGATGTCATCGCCCCAGTCCTTGATACAGCACCTGCCGCGCAGCCCTCCGTCGCGGCGGAGGCCCCGGCGCAGATCGCTACCGTGGCTGGAGAAAGTGCCGCGCCCACGCGCCCCGCCGCGTCCTCGGCGCCGGTCATCGCAAGCGGCCCCACGGCCCTGACGCAACCCGAGGCGAGCGCCACGCCCCAGGTCCGCACGGCGCTGTTGCCGCAGGTGACTGAGGCGCCAGAGGACGCGGGGGTTGAGGCAGAGGAAGTCGCCGCAGCGACGGAGCCCGAGCCCGTGCCCTTGCTAACGCCGGTCTTCCCGACCATCGGCGACGGGGCGACGCCTGATGCCGTCACGCCGGAAGTGCCGGAAGATGTGGCCTCGGGCGGGGCGATTGATGCGCCCGCCGAAGAAGCCGCCGCAGTAAGCACGCCTGCTTTCCCGCAGACCAGCACGTTGCCCCAGGTTGCGGCCCAAATCGAGCCGCAACTGGGCGAGGACGCGGAAATCGCCGAAGATCCCGCGCCCGCCTTGGCCGACGACCTGCCCGCGATCCAGGCCTTCGCGGCGCCTTTTGATACCGCTGAGGAACGTCCCTTGATGGCCGTCGTCCTAATCGATGAGCCCGATAGTCGGATCGAATTGTCGACCCTGACCCGCTTCACCTTCCCCGTAGCCTTCGCGGTCGATCCGCTCCACCCCGAGGCCGCGGCCCGGGCGGCGGCCTATCGGGAGGCCGGGTTTGAAGTGGTGATATTGGGGGCGATGATTGCAGAGGGGGCGACGGCGGCGGACACCGAAGTGGCCCTTGCGGCCGCGGCCTCCACCCTGCCGGAGGCGGTTGCGGTCCTTGATACGCCCGAGGGACGGATCCAGGGTGACCGGCCGGTGCTGGACGCGATGGTCTCGGCGCTTTCGGAAAGCGGTCACGGGTTGGTTGCCTTCCCGCGGGGGCTGAACGCCGCCGAGCAATCAGCCTCGCGGGCGGGCGTGCCGGGGGCGACGGTGTTTCGGTTCCTCGATGATGAGGATCAACGCGCCACGGTGATCACGCGGTTCCTGTCGCGGGCGGCCTTTGCGGCGGCGCAGGAGGGCTCGGTCATCGTGGTCGGCCGGACCCGCCCCGATACGGTGACGGCGCTGTTTTCCTGGGCCCTGGGTGGGCGCTCCGAGGCGGTCGCCCTGGCGCCCTTGTCGGCGACACTGCTGCGGGGGGCAGGGGAGTAGGGCCTTTTGCTCAAGCTTGAGCACTAGGGTTAAGACATTGATAACGTGATGTTATCTGATTTTTGTTAAGGGTTTTTTAAGGTTTTGAGCGGGCCTTTGGTGGGGGGTGCGTGTTTTCTTTCGGCGTTCTGTTTGGGGCCTCTGGGGGATGGTTTCGGGGCTGCGCCCCGACGCTCCCGCGGGGGGATATTTTAGGAACGGGGAATTGGGGGCGTGTGCGCCTGGTGGGGCTGGCTTGGGCGTAGCTTTAGGCGTTGCCGCGGGTGAAGAGGCTGGCGTCTTCTGCGGCTTTGCGGATGGCGCGGGATTTGTTGACGGTTTCCATGAACTCGGCTTCGGGGTCGCTGTCGTAGACGACGCCGCCGCCGGCCTGGATATAGAGTTTCTCGTCCTGGATCACCGCCGTGCGGAGCGCGATGCACATGTCCATGTCGCCGCCGGCGCTGAAGTAGCCGACGCCGCCGCCGTAGACGCCGCGTTTTTCGGGCTCCAACTCATCAATGATTTCCATCGCGCGCACTTTGGGGGCGCCCGAGACGGTGCCTGCGGGCATCCCGGCCATGAAGGCCGAGAGCGCGTCTTCGCCTTCGGCCAATTCGCCCACGACGTTGGAGACGATGTGCATGACGTGGGAGTAGCGTTCGACGATGAATTCTTCGGTCGGGCGCACGGTGCCGATTTTGGAGACCTTGCCGGTGTCGTTGCGGCCCAGATCGAGCAGCATCAGATGCTCCGCCAATTCCTTGGGGTCGGCCAGAAGATCGGCTTCCAGCGCGTTGTCTTCCTCGGGCGTGGCGCCCCGGGCGCGGGTGCCTGCGATGGGGCGGATGGTGACTTCTTCGTCGAAGACCCGCACGAGGATTTCGGGGCTGGCACCCACCACCTGGAAGCCGCCGAAGTTGAAGTAGAACATGAAGGGCGAGGGGTTTGTGCGGCGCAGCGCGCGGTAGAGCGCGAAGGGCGGGGTGGGGAAATCGAGCGTCCAGCGTTGCGAGGGGACGACCTGGAAGATGTCGCCCTTGCGGATGTAGTCTTTCGCGGTTTCCACGGCGGCGAGGTAGCCCGCGTGGGTGAAGTTCGAGACCGGCTCTCCGAGCGGTTGCGCGTCGCCCATCTCACGCGCGGCGACGCTGGGGGCGCGTTCCAGATCGCGCAGGGCGTCGGAGACGCGTTCCGCCGCTTGGGCGTAGGCGGCGCGGGCCGAGAGCCCGCTGGATTGCCAGGCGGGGGAGACCACCGTGACCTCGCCCTTCACGCCATCGAGCACGGCGACGACGGAGGGGCGGATCAGGACCGCATCGGGCAGGCCGAGGGGGTCGGGATTCACATCGGGCAGGTGTTCGACCAGGCGGATCATGTCGTAGCCCAGATAGCCGAAGAGGCCTGCGGCGGCGGCGGGCAGGCCCGTGGGCATGTCGATGGCGGATTCGGCCAGGAGCGCGCGGATGGCATCGAGCGGCGCGTCCGCGCAGGTCTCGAACGTGTCGCGGTCATAGCGGGCGGCGCGGTTGATGCGGGACGCCTCGCCCCGGCATTCCCAGACCAGATCGGGCTTCATGCCGATGATCGAATAGCGGCCCCGGACCTCGCCGCCGGTCACCGACTCCAGAATAAAGGCATCGCGGCCCGCGTCCGTCAGCTTCAGCATCACCGAGACGGGCGTATCGAGATCCGCCGCCAGACGGGCGTGGACGAGTTGGTTTTCGCCCCGCTCCCACGCCGCGCGGAAGGCTTCGAAATCAGACAGCGCGGCCATCAGGGAAACGAGGCATGGACCGAGTTGATCACGCCCTGGTTCGTGGTGATGCCCGCATCGGCCTGCAGCGCCTGGCCGTAGGCCTCGAAGATGTCGGTGGCCATGGACTGGGCGATGGTCTGGTTCATGATCGTCAGAATGATCGAGGTGTCGGGCGCGTCGCGCACGCCGGAGTTGATCGTGTCGAGCCGCACGATATGGGCGGCCTCGGCGCCGGGGATCATCACCACATCGCCGGGGGCGTCCAGTTGGAACACCTGGGCCACGGTGGTGGCGGGCAGGTCGGGCAGCAGGTCCTGACGGCGGATCTGGCGTTCTTCTTCGGTGTCGCCCAACTCATCGAGCGTGGCGCCCTGGGCCAGTTGCGCGACCAGCTGTGCGGCGCGGTCCGCGACCGCATCGCGCAGGGCGGTGGCTTGCCAGGCGTCGGCGACGTCGCCCTCGATCTCCGCCAGTGGCGGCAGGGCGGGGGGGACGATTTCATCGAGGCGCAGGGCGAAGAGGCCGCCGTCCGACAGCTCCAGCAGTTCGGGGAAGTCGGTTTCCGCCACATCGCGCGCGGCGTCACGGAAGTTGTCGTAGGCGGCGATGCCGTCCTCGGACGCGGGGGTGTAGTCGAGCGTGCCGAGGGTCATCGCGGTGTCCTCAGCCAGTTCTTCGAGGGTCGCGCCCGCGGCCAGGAGGTCGTCAATCTCTTCGCGCATGTCGTCGATCTGACGGCGCGCGCCTTCCTGGGCCAGTTCAGCGCTGAGGTCTTCGCGGGCCTCGTCAAACGGCACCTCGGAGGCTTCCAGGACGGCGTTGACGCGGAAAATTGCGGGGCCAAGGGCGGTGGGGACGGGACCCAGAAGCTCTGCCTCATCATCGCCGAAGATGATCGCGGCGGCGGCGTCCGAGAGGTCATCGGCTGCGATCACGCCCAGGTCGATGTCTTCCAGGGTCAGGTCACGGTCGGCGACGAGCGTGTCGAAGTCGGTTTCCTCGGCCGCGATCGCGGCGAGGGCGGCTTCCACTTCTTCGTCCGAGCCGAAGACCAGGCGTTCCAGCAGGCGACGCTCGGGCTGGACGTATTCATCGATGCGGTCTTCGTAAAGCTCGCGCAGGGCGGCGTCATCGACGCTGACGCCGTCCATGATCGCCGAGGGGATGATCCAGGCATAGGTGATCCGGCGCGCTTCGGGGCGGGTGAACCGCTCGGGGAATTCGTCGTAATAGGCCGCGAGTTGCGCGTCGGTGGGGTCCGGGATGGCGTCGGGCAGATCACGCTCGGTGACGGCGAGGCGGGTGAAATCGCGGGTCTCGGCCTGGTAGGCGGCGATGGTTTCGGCAAAGACCTCATTGGGGGTGAGGCCGCCGATCACGGCGGTCTGCAGCAGCGCGCGGCTGACGTCTTCGCGGGTGTCCTCTTCAAACTCGCGCGGGGTAGAGCCTTGTTGTTGCAGCACAAATTCGTAGGAATTGCGGTCGAACTGGCCCGAGGTGTTCTGGAACGCGGCGATCTGGGCGATCTGGCGCGCGACCTCTTCATCGCCCACGGAAATCCCCATCTCGGACGCCTCATGGCTGAGGGCCGCGCGCGCGGTGAGGCCTGCGAGCACCTGCGCGTCGATGCCGCGGGCGCGGATCTGGGCGAAGGACACGGCCTGGCCGGTTTGCGCGATCTGGGCGTTGATCTCATTATTGAGGGCGCGGAAGTAATCCTCTGCCGTGATCTCCACATCGCCGACGGAGCCGACGCGGCTGGCGCCACCGTTGAACGAGCCGATGCCAAAGCCCGCCAGGGCGATGAACAAAAGGCCCATCAAGATCCAGACGAAGACGTTCGAGACTTTTTTCGCAGCGGATTTCGCCATGGGGATCGGGCCTTTTCGGTGGGTCGTTTTTCGTGTCGCCTTGGGATACGCATTTGCCCGTGGGGGGGCAAGGCTTTCAGGGCGATAGCGCCTTGAGGCGGGTCACAAGTTCGCCAAGCCCGGCGCGGTCAGCGTTGGCGAAGGCGATGCGCAGGGTGGTCTCGGCCTGGCCCTGGCCGCCGTTTGCGCGCGTGGGGCCGAACATCGTGCCGGGCAGGACCAGCAGATGGGCCTCATCAACCAGGCGTTTGGCGACGGCGTCTGAGGGGGCGTCAAAGGGGTGGCGGACGTAAGCGAAATAGGCGCCGCAGCCCAAAAGATCCCACGCGGGCAGCTGCGCAAACCCCTGCCGGATCGCATCGCGCCGCGCCAGGATCTCCAGCCGTTCGCCCGCCAGCCACTCGCCCAGGTTCCGCATCCCCCAAAGCGCGCCGATCTGGCCGATTTGCGGCGGGCAGATCGCGACCGTGTCGAGGAATTTCTCAACCTCCGCCAGGCGCGCGGGCGAGGCCATGATCGCGCCCACGCGGTGGCCCGTCAGCCGGTAAGCCTTTGAAAACGAATAGAGGTGAATGAAGGTGTCGTCCCAGTCGGGGTCCGTGAACAGCGTATGGGGCGCGTCATCGGAGGAATGGAAATCGCGGTAGGTCTCATCGACGATCAGCGCGAGGCCGTGGGCGCGCGCGAGGTCGCGGAAGGCCGCCAAAAGCGCCGGGGGATATTCGACGCCTGCGGGGTTGTTGGGGCTGACCAGAACGATAGCGCGGGTGCGATCGGTGATCAGACCCGCAGCGCGCTCGGGGTCGGGCAGCAGATCGTCGCCTGTCGGCAAATAGACCGCGCGGATGCCCTGCATGTCGAGCCACATCTTATGGTTGAAGTAGAAGGGCAGGGGCACGATCACCTCGTCGCGCGCTTTCGCCAGTGTCGACATGACGGCGGTGAAGGCCTGGTTGCAGCCCGCCGTGATCGCGACCTGGGACGGCGTGATCGTGCCGCCGTAAGACGCCGACCATTGCGCCGCCAACTCGGCACGCAAGTCGTCCCGGCCCAACACCGGCCCGTAAAGATGCGAAGACGCATCGCCCAGGATCGCCTCGGCCATAGCCTGCATCAGCGCCTCGGGCGGGGGATCGACGGGCGCGGCCTGGCTGAGGTTCATCAGCGGGCGCGCGTCGGGGAAGACCTTCCCCTCGATCCAGCGCCGCGCTTCCATGACGGGGGACGCGAACGTCGCCTCCATGTTCGGGTTCACCGGGGTCATTGCGCGCTCCCTGAAGGGCAGACGCACCACGGCCTCCCTTTCATCTTGCCAAAAAAACTCAATCCGCACTCAGCCGTTACGCGCAGGCCTTAAAAGGCAGGGCGCCCATGCGCGCGATCAGAACGGGATCTCGTCATCCAGATCCGAGCCGCCACCGCCGCCGAAACCACCACCGCCGCCACCGCCAGAGCCGCCCCGGTCATCGCCGCCAAACCCGCCGCCCGAGCCGCCGCGATCGTCATAACCGCCGCCACCGCCGCCGCCATAACCGCCGCCACCGCCGCCGTCGTTGCGACCGTCCAGGAACGTCAGCTCGCCCGCATAGGGGCGCAGAACCACCTCGGTCGAATACCGATCCTGGCCGCTTTGATCCTGCCACTTGCGGGTTTCCAGCTTGCCCTCGATGTAGACCTTGGAGCCTTTGCGCAGATATTGCTCGGCCAGACGGGCCAGGTTTTCGTTGAAGATTGCGACGGAATGCCATTCCGTCCGCTCGCGCCGTTCGCCGGTGTTGCGGTCTTTCCAGTTTTCAGACGTCGCGATGCGCAGGTTGCAGACCTTGCCGCCGTTCTGGAAGCTGCGCACCTCGGGGTCGCGCCCCAAATTGCCAATGATGATTACTTTATTGACGGACCCGGCCATCGTTTATCCCCCTGCTAAACTGCGCGCAGCCCCGATTCCGGGCGCGCGGTTGGTGAGAGGTTAGACCATCCGATCAAGGTTAAGAAAACCCTTAAACCGGGCGCAGACCACCGCCCTCTGGATAAGCTGCGCGGCGCAGGCTATATTCTTCCCATTATCCCCAAGCGACCCGAGGCTTGATCTTGTATTTTCGTCTGCTTCCCGCCGCCCTTTGTGGCACTCTTCTTGCATTGCCCCTCCATGCTCAAAGTGGGTTGGACCGGCTGGACCGGGCCATGGGTGTCCTTGATGGGCGCGCGGCCACGCAATACGAATTCTCGTCCCGCCTGCGCCCTGAGCCACTGGAGGCGCGCACGTTGCCGGCGTTTGAGGGCGGCTATAACGGCCCGTTTCTGGAGGTCGCCCGCTCTGCCGCGCGGCGCCATGGCATCCCGGAGGATCTGTTTCTGCGCCTTGTGCAGCAGGAATCGGGGTGGAACACCGAAGCGGTCAGCCATGCCGGTGCCCTGGGCCTGGCGCAGCTGATGCCCGGCACGGCCGAGCTTCTGGGGGTGGATCCCCTCGACCCCGTCGCCAACCTGGACGGCGGCGCGCGCTATCTGTCGCAGCAGTTCCGCCGCTTTGGCACCTGGCGTCTGGCGCTGGCGGCGTACAATGCGGGCCCCGAAGCGGTCGAGCGCCATGACGGCGTGCCGCCTTTTGACGAGACTCAGCACTACGTCCGCGTGATCCTTGGCACACGAAGCTGATCTGCCGGATGCAGATCCCGAGCCGCCGCGGCTCGACCGTGCGTTACGGCTGCTTGAATCCGTCCTGTTCTGCTGCCTTGCGACGCTGATCCTGTTTTGGGTCGCCGACCGTTTGCGCGGCGTTGATTTTGACCCGATCCCGGTGACGCCCTGTGTCGGGGACGCTTGTGTGCCCTACGTCGGCCCGCCGGAGGGCGCGCCATGGTCTGCTTACAGCGACGGGTTGGAGCCTACGGGCGTGACCTCTTTTTCGGGCACGAACCTCTGTTCGCAACTGGCGGAAACCCTGGAGACGCGCGGGTCGGAGGCCGAGGGCGTGGATCTGATCCTGGATCAGATCACTGCGCGGGGCACCGTGGCGGTCATCCGCGCCGAAGAGGGACCTTGGGTCATCGCGCCCGGGCCGCGCAATGACGGGTTTGGCGATGTGATCCGCGATGCGATCACCTGGCAGCCCGCGCGTGGGTGCCACCCGATCAATTACAAACCGGTGTTCTGGCCGCTTTGGGCCGGGTGGATGCTGCTTTCCTTTCTGCGGCTCTTTCGGGGGCGTCAGCAGGTTTGGGCGCAACGCTAAAGCGCGCCTAATTATCGGCGTCGTCAAGATCGGCCCCGAGGGCCACCAACCGCTGCTTCAGCGCACGGGCGCGTGTGTCGCCGGTTTCCAAGGCGTGCACATAGGCGTGGGTCAGGTAGAAGGCCTCACTCTCGCCGCGTGCCGCGTCGATATACATGGTGATCACCGCAGACCAATCGCCCGTTGCGCGGGCGCGGCGCAGGGCGGCTTCAAACGGGTCCTCAGCCAAGGCGCGCCTGGGCCGCCTCGATCCTTGCGGCCACCCAGGCGTGGAACAGATGCGTCGGCCCGTCCATCGCCGGAGAGAACCGCCCGCCGTCAAACCCGTCTGCCGCGCGTCCGCGCTGCATGCCTTCGACGACGAAGATGTCTTCCTCGAAGACATCCTTCCACTGGCGGGCATTCTTGGCCCGCAGGGCGGCGTCGGTGTCGGGCGTGGGATAATAGAGGTGTACATGCTCGCGGGTCTGGTTGTGGGCCACGGGCTCCAGCACGATGGCGAAGGCGTGGTCGCGGTGGACGCCCATCAGCACGTTGGGAAAGACCGAAATATACTCCGCGCCCGCGTCCCAGTGATCGCTGAGGCCTTTGAAATCAGGGAAGGTCTGGGCGTCGTCGCCCTTGAGTTGCTGGTAGACATAGGTGCCCTGGCCCGAAAACCTGTCTGGCGCTTCGATGTGATAGTGGTCTTCCAGCTTGGAATAGACGTTGAGCGCCGGATGCACCCAGGGCAGGTGGTAGCTTTCGCAGTAGTTCTCGACCGCCAGTTTCCAGTTGGTCGCGAGGTCCAGGATGAAGGTGCTGTCGGCGCCGCCGTGGAACATCGGCTGGTCAAACTCGGACCAGCGCTGGAGCAGATCGGCGTGGACCTCTTCAAAAGGCGCGGCATCGCCCGAGAGGTTGATGAAGACGACATCGCGCCAGATGTGGGAGCGGACCTCGGCCAGGCCCAGGGTGGTGCGGTCAATGCCGGGATGCGCGTTCTGGCCCGGCCCGCCGACGTGGGGCGTGGCGACCAGCTTGCCGGATTTGGCGTAGCACCAGGAATGGTAGGGGCAGCGGATCGCGCCTTCGATCTTGCGGGGTTCTTGTACAAGGATCATGCCGCGATGGCGGCAGATGTTGAAGAACACGCGCACCGCGCCGTCGTCGTCGCGCAACAGGAGGAGCGGCTGGCCGAGGAATTCGATCGGTTTGGCATCGCCCGCTTCCGGCACGTCGGCGCCCACGGCCAGCGCGGCCCACTCGCCGTGCAGAACGGCCGCGTTTTCCGCAGCGATGGTGGCGGCGTCGGTGTAATGCGCGTTGGGCAGGCCCCGGGCCCGGTCAATCGGTGCCATGACATCGGCCAGGGGGCGGGTCAGATCATCGGGCATGGGCGCGGCTCCTGTCTGGGGGTGGCGAAAGCTTGGCCGCGGCGCGGCGCGGGAGTCTTTTCGCACAGCGACAAAAACGTTGCCCCCAAAGACATCCGCGGCCTTAGCTGCCGCCCAGAAGATCCGTCACCGGCGCGCCGGGGGGCAGGTCCAGTGCTGCCCGCATCGCCGCGCGCCCGCGCGCGAGGCGCGAGGTCACCGTGCCGAGGGGCAGGCCGGTCTTCTTGGCGATATCGGCGTAGGACAGCCCGTCCATCGCGCGCATTTTCAGCAGCACCTGCTGGTCCTCGGACAGTGCCGCGAGAGCCTCCAGCGCCTCTGCGCAGGCCAGCCGCGTCACCCCGTCCGAGCCGCGCGGCGCGACGATGTCCTCGGGCTCCACATCCACCGGCGGCGCGACAGAGCCGCGCCGGAACGCCCGGTGGCGCAGGGTGGCAAAGGCATAGGCGCGCAGATCATCGATGGGCGCGGCATCTGTGCCGCCCTCGAACGACATCGCCATGCGCGACCAGACCCGCAAAAGCGTGTCCTGGACCAGATCATCGGCATCCTCGCCCGAGCGGGCCAGACGCCGGGCCGAGCGGCGCAGATCGGTCAGCAGGGCGGTGAAGATCCGGGTGTGGGGCAGGGCGCCAGAGGCGTCCTCCTCAAGCGGGAGGGGCGGCGCGGGCGGGGGAGAGGGGCGGGGCATGGGGCCTCAAATACGATGGGGTTCCGTGAGTGCCCTCGACGCTGCTCCGTGCATATCTTCCTCGCAAGCGGGGTCGCTTTGAAGGCGGTCTATCCCCCCATTTGCCGCCCATCCCGGGCGGTCCTTTGCCGAGGCAAAGGGGCCTCGGCGGGACGTCGCGCTTGAGGTGGCGCCGGTTGGGCAGGGTGTCGCCGACATCTACAAGGCGACGCGCTGCGGGGGACGAAAACACCCGCTTGCAGGCTCTTCCCTTGTAGATGCCCCGCCAATGACGGCGGCGCGCATCTGATACGCAACCAACTGAAGGGAAACTTCCCATGCGATCCGAATTTGACAAACCCCGCCTTGGGGCGATGACCGTGGCGGCTGCTTTTGCCGTCCTTGTGGGCGGCGCGAGCCTTGCCATGGGGCAGGCCGAGACCGTCGATGCCGACGGCGACGGCATGGTCAGCTTCGCAGAGCTGCTGGTGCTGATGCCCGCCTTGAGCGAGGAGGAGTATCAGGCGCTGGACGCCGATGCCGACGGCCTGCTGAGCAGCGATGAAATTGGGGCCGCACAAGAAGCGGGGCTTATTCCAGCCAGCTGACGTGGTCCCCTCCTTTGGTCCGCCGCGCGCGGGCCAAGGGTCAGACGCGGGGGCGGGGCAGACGGCCTCCGCGTCTTGATCATCGGCTGACGGCGGGGCGCCAAGCCTTTTCGAAAAGGCTTGCAAGAGCCTTGCAAGGCTCTTGGCGCGCCACTCTCAGTTTGCGAATGGATCCTCGATCCGCCCGTAGCCCGGCAAACGGCCCCGGTTGATGCCCCAGACCTGGTTCAGGTACGGCCCCTCGGCAACCACCACGCTATCCAGAACAGATTGCGCGGCGCTATCAGCGCCCGCCTCGGCGAGGGGCTCGATCGTGGTGAAAGACACCACGACGTCCACGTCCGTGAGCTCATAGCTTGTGAAATAGGCCGCCACGTCCCCGAACACGCCCGCGCGGCCGACGTTGGCAAACACGATCCCTTCCGAGCCGAAACGCCGATGCAGGTCTGCCTGGGTCGTCTCTCCGAATCGAATACCCTCAATCGGGGTCTCACCCCCCTCGCGCGTCGCGGGGCGCAGCTCGATGAAATGCACGCCGCCGGTTTCGCTGTCGGCAATGGCCGTTACCTGCAGGCCGTTCAGGGCCGACCAGAATGTCCGCGTGAACGGCGCCTGGGTTTGGGTGTCATCGGATGGCGGCAGCCCTTCCGGGATGGGCGCGCCCAGGGTGATCCCCTGCACGGTCTGGGCCGAGACGGGCCCGGCGCAGAGCGCGATCAGGCAGAGCGCCCAGAGGAGGCGCAAGTTACAGACCCCGTGCGATGGCCGCGACGCCTGTGCGCGCCAGTTTCACCTCGCCCAGGGGGCGCATCAGGTCGCAGAAGGCGTCGATCTTGTCGGGCATCCCGGTCATCTCGAACACGAAGGACTCCAACGTGCTGTCGACCACATTGGCGCGGAAAATCTCGGCGATGCGCAGCGCTTCGACCCGCTTTTCGCCCGTGGCGATGACCTTGATCAGGGACAATTCGCGCGCCACGAAGGGGCCTTCGACGGTCATATCGGCGACCTCGTGGACCGGCACCATGCGCTCCAGCTGCATCTTGATCTGGTTGATGATCTGCGGCGTGCCGGAGGTCACGATGGTAATCCGCGAGCGCGCGCCCTCGTGGTCGACCTCGGCCACGGTGAGGCTTTCGATGTTGTAGCCGCGTCCGGCAAAGAGGCCGATCACGCGGGCGAGCACGCCGGGCTCGTTCTCGACCAGGATGGCAAGGGTGTGGGTCTCGATCACATCGGACAGATGCGAGCGCAGGTCATAGGCGGAATGGCTGGTGGAGCCTTGTTCGATCTTGAGGGCCATGGAGCGGGGTTCCTATTGCGGGAGGATTGTCAGGGGGAAGGCCTCTGCCAGGGGCAGGGCAAAGGGGGCGGCGCCGGGGCGGTCGAGGCGCGTGGTGCCAAAGCGGTCGGGGTGCCGCGCCAGATAGGCGGCGCTGTAGAGCGTCGCGGTTGTCAGGGTCGCGTCGCCGGGCAGATCGTAGAACCCGTCGTCGCGGGCGGCGATCGGGGTGGGCGCGTTGTCTTGGATGAAGCGCAATTCCAACGTCAGGTCGGGATGATCGGCCAGCGTATAGGTGAGCCACCAGAAGCGGTCGTTGGTGGGGGTGATGAACTGCCCCCGGGCCTCAAAAACCTGCCCCTCGGATCCGGCAAGCGAAACGGCCTGCGCCAGGGATGTGGCATAGGATTGAAACGGCGGCAGGGTGGCGCGTTGGCTGACCACGGCCTCGAACGGATCGCCCGAGGTTGCCAGGGCCAGGATACCGTCGGGGCCTGCGTGAATGACCTCAAGTCGCTGACCGTAGGGCAGCGGATAGACGGCCCGCGTGGTGCCGTCGTCCAGCTGCCCCATAGCCTCGGATTCGCCCAACCGCGCGAGCTCTGCCGTCGCCATGCCGGGCAGAAGGCCGCGGAAATCCTGGGCGCTGGCGGGCAGGGCCATCAGGCAAAGGAGGGCAGCCGCGCGGATCATGAGATCGGCACACCGCAGGCGGGTTCGGGCGGGAGTTGCGGGAAATCAGCGTCGAAGGATTCCAGCGTCTGGAACGGATGCTCGGGCAGCAGGAACGGCGGCGCGCCGTCACTCAGGCCGTAGCGGTCGCCCGGGAAGACGCCGCCCTCGACCACGGTCTCAAACAGGCGCACTTCGTCCCAGCAATGGAACCCGCCGGGGTCCAGCGGCCCGAAGCCGCCGGGGGGGTATTCGTAGCAGACCTGCGCGCCGGCGGTCGGCAGATCAAACAGATCGCCGCTGTCGAGCCCGCCATCCCGGCCCGTGTCGCCGGAGCCGTCGTTCTGCAACTCGCGCAGCTCCGCATCACTATAGACACCCCAGGTGCCCACGATCACGTCTTCGATGCCGTGAAACCAGAGGTAGGCCGTGCCATCGCCCGAGGTGTATTCGATCTGATTGCCGCCGGTGTCGTAAAAATGAACCGTCCGCCCGCAAAGCAGGTCGAAGAGCGCATCGACGGCGCCCTGGGCCCCAACCGGACCCGCTGCGAGGAGGGTCGGCGCTGCAAGCAGCGCAGATCCGAGGAGGGGCGAGAGGCCCTTGCGGCCCATTACACCAGCACCCCACCCGCGTCGCCGATGGCGTTCGACGTGTCGGCCTCGCCCAGAAGCATCTCGTTGTGGGCCTTGCCGGACGGGATCATCGGGAAGCAGTTTTCGTGCTTGGTCACCAGGCAGTCGAAGATCACCGGGCCGTCGTAGGCCAGCATCTCCATGATCGCGTCGTCCAGATCCTTGGGGTCCGAGCAGAGGATGCCTTTGCAGCCAAAGGCCTCGGCCAGCTTCACGAAATCGGGCAGGGCCTCGGACCACGACTCCGAATAGCGCTCCCCGTGCAGCAGCTCCTGCCACTGGCGGACCATGCCCAGACGCTCGTTGTTGAGGATGAACTGCTTGACCGGCAGGCGGTACTGCACCGCTGTCCCCATCTCTTGCATGTTCATCAGCCAGGACGCCTCCCCGGCGACGTTGATCACCAGCCCCTCGGGATGGGCGACCTGCACGCCGACGGAGGCGGGCGTGCCGTAGCCCATGGTGCCCAAGCCCCCGGAGGTCATCCAGCGGTTGGGGTCGTCAAAGCCCAGGAATTGCGCCGCCCACATCTGGTGCTGGCCCACTTCGGTGGTGATGAAACGGTCCTTGCGGTGCTTGGTCAGCGCCTCGAGCCGTTCCAGCGCGTATTGCGGTTTGATCGTGTCCTCGGACGCCTTGTAATCCAGACACCGCACGGCCTTCCAGGCGTCGATCTGGGTCCACCAGGTCTGCACAGAGGTGCGGTCCGCCTTGCGCCCGCGCGCCTTCCAGACGCGCAAGATGTCCTCCAGCACATGGCCCACGTCGCCGATGATCGGGAAATCGGCGTGGATCACCTTGTTGATCGAGCTCGGATCGATATCGATATGCGCCTTCTTGGAGCCCGGCGAGAAATCCGCAATCCGGCCCGTGATCCGGTCATCAAAGCGCGCGCCCACGTTGATCATCAGATCACAGCCATGCATCGCCAGGTTGGCCTCATAGGTGCCGTGCATACCCAACATGCCGATCCACTTCTCGCCCGAGGCCGGATAGGCGCCCAGACCCATCAGGGTCGAGGTGATCGGAAAGCCCGTGGCCTCCACCAACTCCCGCAACAGCGTCGACGCCTTGTCGCCGGAGTTGATCACCCCGCCGCCGGTGTAAAACAAAGGCCGCTCGGCGGTCTCCATCGCTTCCACCAGCTTGGTGATCATCTCGATGTCACCCTTCACGCGGGGCTGGTAGTGGCTGATCTTTGCCTTGGGCTTGGTCGTGTATTCGCCGGTGGCGAATTGCACGTCCTTGGGGATATCGACCAGAACCGGGCCGGGGCGGCCCTCGGTGGCGATGTGGAAGGCCTGGTGGATGGTGTCGGCCAGACGGTCGGTCTCTTTCACCAGCCAGTTCATCTTGGTGCAGGGGCGCGTGATGCCGACGGTATCGGCCTCTTGGAACGCGTCCGAGCCGATCATGAAGGTCGGCACCTGGCCGGTCAGGCAAACAATCGGGATCGAGTCCATCAACGCGTCCGTCAGCCCGGTCACCGCGTTGGTCGCGCCGGGCCCGGAGGTCACCAGAACAACCCCCGGCTTGCCGGTGGAGCGCGCATAGCCTTCGGCGGCATGCACCGCGCCCTGTTCATGGCGCACCAGGATGTGGCGGATCGCGTTTTGCTGGAAGATTTCATCGTAAATCGGAAGGACGGCACCGCCGGGATAGCCAAATACCGTATCGACGCCCTGTTCCTTCAGGGCTTCGACGATCATCTTTGCTCCGGTCATCTGTGACATGGCGCTTGTTCCTTCTTTTCGCGCTTCATCATTCGTGTGCGATCCGTGGGAGAGTAGTCCAAAAAAAAGCCCCCGGATGGTGATCCGAGGGCGCATGGTTTCCGTTCTGGATGCCGTTACCGACCCATGCGCCTTTGTCCTACAAGTACGAGAATGCCGGACATTTCCGAGCCTCCTAAGTTCGCGTGGGCGGACGTTATGGGGGCGGGTTTTGCGCGTCAACAGCCAAAAGGGTGTGTTTGTGAATAAAATGTCGTCTGGGCGGCGTTTTGCGCAACTAATATCGCGATGGGCTTAGGGGGGTGGTTTGTGGCAGGCCTTAACAGAACCGTCACACAAGTATCACGAGACTGTCTTGGGCCGAGCCTAGCCTTTCGCTCGACCGCGCGGGGATGCGCGGGCTGCCATATATCTGCAAAGCTAGGAAATCGAGATGAAAGACATCGATACCAAGACGATTGATCGCGGCGACATGAGCTGGGACGACTGGGATGAGCGCGTGCGCCCCGCCCCGGAGGTGACGGACTTTGACCGGGTGGTCGAAACGGCGATGACGCGCCGCGGGGTTCTGGGCTCTCTCGTGGCACTGGGCTCGGGCGCGGCGGTGATGGGCACCGCCCTGCTGCGCGGCACGACGGCCATCGCCGACGGCGTCACGGACTTCCCCTTCACGCCGATTCCCACCTTCACCGACAACGCCGTCCATGTGCCCGAGGGCTACACCTGGCGCACCGTTGCGCGCTGGGGCGATCCGCTGTTCTCGGGCGCGCCCACGTTTGACAATGGCCACGGTGTCGAGGGCTCTGACCTGATCTTTGGCGAGAACACCGACGGGATGGACCTGTTCCGCATCGGCGACGCCGAGGTGATCGCCGTCAACCATGAATACGTGAACCCCGCCATCAACATCCCGGACCGCGAAACGCCGACCGAGGATGACGTGATGACGCTGATGAACCTTCAGGGCGTCACGGTGATGGAAGTGGCCATGGGGGGCGACGGCTACGAGGTTGTGGTCGACAGCCCGTTCAACCGCCGCATTCACCACAACACGCCGATGGAGATTGCCGGGCCCGCAGCCGGGCACCCGCTGCTCCAGACCTCGGCGGATCCGACCGGCACGCAGGTGTTGGGCACGATGAACAACTGTGGCTCCGGCAGGACGCTGTGGGGCACCTATATGACCTGCGAAGAGAACTTTAACGGCTACTTCGGCTCGACCGATCCTGAGTTGGAACTGCCCGAGGGCTTTGACCGTTACGGCATCAACCACGACAGCCGCTACGCCTACGAGCTGTACCACGCGCGCTATGACATCAGCCAGGAGCCGAACGAAGCGCATCGCTTTGGTTATATCGTCGAGATCGACCCCGCCGATCCGACCTCGACCCCCGTCAAGCGCACCGCCCTGGGCCGTTTCAAGCACGAGAACGCGGCCATGACGCGGGCCGAGGATGGGCGGATCGTCGTCTATATGGGCGATGATGAACGCGGTGAGTTCATGTACAAATACGTGTCGAACGGCACCTATACGGACGGCGGGCCGACCGAGGGCTTGCTGGACGACGGCACGCTTTACGCGGCCCACTTCAGCGACGACGGCACCGGCGAATGGCGTGCGCTGACGCCGGAAGCCACCGGCATGGACGCCGCCATGATCGCGATCCACACCCGCATGGCGGGATCGAGCGTGGGGGCCACGACGATGGACCGCCCGGAATGGATCGCCGTCTCGTCCACCCTGCCCGAGGCCTACTGCTGCCTGACCAACAACTCGCGCCGGGCGGCGGGCTTCACCAACGCGGGCGGCGATCCGGCGGAACCCGCCCCGGGCACCCCAAACCCGCGGGCTGAAAACCGCTATGGCCAGATCGTCCGCTGGCGCCCCGACGGGGCCGACCATGGGGCCGACACCTTCACCTGGGATCTCTACGTGATGGCGGGCAACCCGGTGGTGGGCCTGGGCCTCTATGCGGGCTCGGACAATGTGACCGAGGGCAACATGTTCAACTCGCCCGACGGGATGCAGGTGGACAGTACCGGTCTGATCTGGATCCAGACCGATGGCGACGACAGCAATGAGGGCGCGTTCACGGGCATGGGCAACAACCAGATGCTCATCGGCCACCCCGAGACGGGCGAGATCGCGCGGTTCCTCAGCGGCCCCAGCGGGTCGGAAGTGACCGGGTTGACCTGGAACAGCGACCGCACGGTGGCCTTCGTGGGCATCCAGCACCCCGGCGGCACCTGGCCCGACGGCGGCGACAGCGTGGCGCGGTCTTCGGTGATCGCCGTCTGGCGCGAGGACGGCGCGGCCATCGGCTAGGGCGCTGACACGGCGACATGAATGGGGGGGCCACGTCAACGCGTGGCCCCTTTGTCGTGACGGATGCGGAGCGTGGCACGGTTAGAATCATCGCCCAACCGGGGCGGGCCTACGGCGATCAGCCGCGCAGTTTCCTGTCGCGGGGCAGGGGAGTGGCGCAACTTTTGATTGTGTCGGTCGACGCCTTTCTCGCGTGAAACGATCTTGCACGTCGCTACGCGCCCAATCCGCGGCCACGGCGGCAACCGATGCCCAAGGAGGCGGCAAACGCCCCCTTGCAAGGCATCTGCGACAATTTTTCCTTTTTCCTAAGAGGCGTTAGCGCAAACGGCCCACAACCCAAGGATGTAGCCGACGCCAAACTGGCCGGATTGGTAAGAAAATTTTACAAAAAACACCCGTTCAGACAAGAAAACCTGTTTTCGGACGGAGAAGCCTTCGCTAAGTTGCCCACACTTCTAATCCACCGAGCGCCCAGGAGGGGGGCTTGGGGAAAGATCCAAATCGGGGAGGAATACACCTATGGATCGTCGTTCTTTTTTGCGGACATCCGCTGTTGGCGGAGCAGCCGCCGCGTCCACTACACTTGCAGCACCGCTTTACGCTCAGGGCAACCGTGAGCTGACGCTTGTGACGTCCGTGCCTGACGGTTTCGCGATTTTCGATGACGCGGCACAGCTCGCCATCGACTACGTCGCCGCCATGACGGACGGTCAGCTGACCTTCAACAAAATGTCCGCAGGCACGCTTGTGGGCGCGTTCGAAGTGTTTGACGCTGTGTCCTCGGGCCAGGCGGACGTCTATCACTCGGCTGAGTACTACTTCCTCAACCAGCACCCCGCCTTCGCGTTCTTCACCTCCGTGCCCTTCGGCATGACCAGCCAGGAACTGGCGAACTGGTACTACCGCCGCGGTGGCGCGGAACTGCACCAGGACCTGTCCTCGCTGTTCGGTCTCTACCCGATCATGTGCGGCATGACCGCGATGCAGCCCGGCGGCTGGTTCAACACCGAGATCAACTCGGCTGAAGACCTGCAGGGTCTGCGCTTCCGGATGCCGGGCCAGGGTGGTCAGGTTCTCGGTCGCCTCGGCGCATCGGTCCAGAACATCCCCGGTGGTGAGATCTACCAGGCGCTGTCCTCGGGCCAGATCGACGGTGCGGAGTGGATTGGTCCCTACGCAGACGAGCGCATGGGCTTCCAGGAAGTCACCAACACCTACTACGCCGCTGGTTTCCACGAGCCGGGTTCGGCGCTGTGCATGGGCTTCAACCTGGAAATCTGGGAATCCCTCACGCCCCAGCAGCAGCAGATCTGCAACGTGGCTTGCCAGGCAGCCCACGCCCAGAACACCGCGCTGTCGCTGGCCGAAAACGGTGCCGCTCTGGCCCGTCTGCAGGCCGGTGGTGTGCAGGTGCGTCAGTTCCCCGAGGACGTCTGGGACGCCTTCGGTGCCGCCGCCGCAGAGGTGCGCGAAGAGAACATGGGCGACGAGATCTATGCCAACATCGCCAACAGCTACTTCGCATCGCAGGCAGAATCTGCCGGTTGGTACGAGATCGCCGATGGCGAGTACCAGCGTCAGCGTAACCGCGTGAACGCAGGCTAAACGTCGCTTCCAAGGCATCCGCCCCCGCCCGCCCAGATGCGGGCGGGGGCATCCCCTAAGATACTATCGGGCCTCCTGCGACTGGGTGGCACCACATCCCGAGCGTGCCTCGGCGGGAGTTTCTCAATATGCTAGACCTGATCCTCTGGGCTTTGACCGAGCTTGTGATGGCCCCGGTGAACATCGTCACCGCGCTTTTCAATGCGGGTTCGTGGTTGAACTGGTCGAATTTCGAGAACCTGGCCCGCTTCATCTACTACGGCGCCTCGGTTGAATTGTTCTTCGCGCTGTTCTTCATCTTCGGCGCGATCACCGTCGTGGGCTTTTTCAAGCGCGAGTTCCTCTGGGCCTGCGTCCGCGCGCAAGAGACCTTCGCCAACGCCGTCGGGCGCACCGCCGCCTGGGTCGGCCTGCTGATGGTCCTGCAACAGGTGATGATCGTTTTCCTGCAGCGGATTTTCCGCGTGCCGGACATCTCGCTCGGGCCGCTGGGGACCGTGTTCACGCAAGACCTGTCGTGGTGGGCGGAAGAGCTGAAGCTTTATAACGCCATCGTCGTGACCATGTGCGTCACCTACACGTTCGTCCAGGGCGGCCATGTCCGCGTGGACCTTGTCTATTCCGCCGTGAAGTTCCGCACCAAGAAGGTGCTCGACATGTTGGGGGCCATGTTCTTCATGCTGCCCGTCGTCACACTGACCTACATGTACGCCTGGTTCTTCATGTGGCGCCACCTGGTGGTGCCCAACCCCTCTGCCTCCAGCGAGCTGGACCGGATGATCATGCAGGCCCGCGCCATGCGCTGGAACGTGGAGACCATCGGCTTCAGCCCCAACGGGTTCAACGCCTACTTCCTCTTCAAGGTGCTGATCGTCGTCTACTGCGTGCTGGTCTTCCTGCAAGCCTGGTCGATGTTCTGGCGCTCGTACCTGGAATGGAAAGAGGGCGAGGCCAGCGAAGGCAAATATCTGGACCGTGACTACCTTGGCGATGACGCCGAAGAGATCGAGCACGCCGTCCACTCGGGATCGACCTGAGCCACACGACAAGACGCCGAGAAACTGGCGCAGCATAGGGACAAGTACAGATGCTCTTTGGATTGGACGGGGTCGAAATTGGCCTGATTATCGTGTTCCTGACGCTCTTTGGCGGGATCATGACAGGCTTTCCGGTGGCCTTTGCTATTGGCGGCGCGGGGGTGATTTCCTTCGCGATCATCGCCGCCTTGGACAGCTCGGGTCTGTTGATCCACCAGGCCGTGGACGTGCGGTCAGAGGATTATCTGGCCCTGATTGCCGACGGCGTCCCCCGAGAAACCATATCAACCTTCCGATACCCGGACCTGCCGCGATATGAAGAGGCCCTGTTCCCCGGTGGCTGGGAAACGGCCCTTGATCGCAACCTGTCGTTCATCGTCAACCGCATGAACGAGCGTGTGATTGCTGGCCAATCGATCGAGATCCTGCTGGCGGTTCTGATGTTCGTGATGATGGGCATCACGCTGGAGCGTTCCAAGATTGCCAACGATCTGCTGACCACCATGGCACGCGTCTTTGGCCCGCTGCCCGGCGGACTGGCCGTGTCCATCGTGATCGTGGGGGCGTTTCTTGCCGCCTCCACCGGGATCGTCGGGGCCACCGTGGTGACCATGGGTCTGTTGGCCCTGCCCACCATGTTGCGCAACAACTACTCGCCCGAGCTGGCAACGGGCGTCATCGCGGCATCCGGCACCTTGGGGCAGATCATTCCGCCCTCCATCGTGATCGTTTTGCTCGGCACGCTGGCCGGTGATCTTTATGCCACGGGGCAAGAGGCCCGCGCGGTGGCGGCGGGCTGCCGCGACGCGCTGACCTTCCTGGGCGAGCCTGCGGTTCTGTCGGTGGGCACGCTGTTCCAGGCGGCGCTCTTGCCCGGGATCTTCCTGGCGTTCCTCTATGCCGCCTACTCCTTCGGCTTTGCGCTGGTCTTCCCCTCCAAGGCGCCCGCGGTCCAGATGGGCTCCGCGCCCGGAGAGGCCACGACGCGCAATGAGAAGCTGACCTGGTTCCTGGGCGCTCCGGCGGCAATCATCGTCGCGGTCAGCCTTGGCGCCTCGGGCGGGTTGATCGGCGGTCAGAACATTTCGGTCAACGATTGGACCGATGCGGCCGAGACCTCGTCGCTGCGCACGAATGTGTCCGAGCAATGTGCGGCGGGCATGATCGAGTTGCATGGTCAAGAGGCCTGGGATGCCGCCGTGGCCGAACAGGCCGCGATTGACGCGGGCGCCGGGGGCGAGGAGGCCCACGAACGCTCCCCCGAAGAGATGGAAGCGGCCCTGGCCGATGCGCTCGCCGCGACCCCGCCGATTGGTGGCGGCGTTGCAGCCCTGTTCACCATCTTGGCGCTGGTGCTGGTTCTGGCGCGCGGCGTCTCGCCCTCGTCTTCGCCGGTGCCGCTTCTGGTTGGGGGCCTTGGCATCGTCTTGGCGTTCATCGCCGACATCGCCTTCATCAGCCCGCTGATGGGGCCGGGGGCGACCTTCATGGTCCTGGCGATCCCGTTCTTCTTGACCGCTTACGGGTGCTACTACGCCGTCGGGCGGCTGGCGCAGAACGAGCTGCTGCGCGTGGTCTTCCCGCCGCTGGTTCTGATCATCGCGGTTCTGGGCTCGATCCTGGGCGGCATCACCAACCCCACGCCCGCCGCCGCCCTGGGCGCGGCCGGCGCGATCATGCTGGCGGCCTACCGCAAGTTTGGCGATGACCGGCGCGGCGCGAAGATCATCATCGGGGCGGCTTTCGCCGTCGTCATCATGATCATCGTCGGTGTGAACTTCGACCTGCGCATGGGCCGCGAGGCCGTGACGCTCGCCGATTGGATCGCCTACATCGTGACCCAGGGCGCCTACCACTTCGCCTTCTTCGGCCTGTTGTTCGCCTGCTGGACGCTCTTGCGGACCTCTGTCCTTGGCCCGGTGGTGCGCGAGACGGCGAAGGTGACGAGCATGGTCTTCACCATCCTCATCGGCTCGCAGGTCTTGAACCTGACGCTGATCGCCTTCGGCGGAGAGCACTACATCCAGCAGTTCCTGCGCGCATTCGATCAGGAATGGGTCGTGTTCCTTCTGGTGATGGCGATCTTGTTTGTCCTGGGCTTCGTGCTCGACTTCCTGGAGATCATCTACATCGTGATCCCCATCGTCGGCCCGGTGATCTACGGCGGCACGCTGGACCCCAAATGGGTGACGATCATGATCGCGGTGAACCTGCAGACGTCGTTCCTGACGCCACCGTTCGGATTTGCGCTCTTCTACCTGCGCGGGGTGGCGCCGAAATCGGTGACCACCGGGCACATCTACCGCGGGGTGCTGCCGTTTGTGGGCATCCAGGTGTTGGGCCTGGCGATCCTGTGGTTCTTCCCGGGCATCGTGACCATCGTCCCGGATCTGCTGCCGAACTGAGCGGCGAGGCAGAGAGATTGTGGGGAAGGGGGGCCGGGTGGTCCCCCTTTCTTGTAGGGCGGTGCGTGTGGAGGGGGGAGGACCCTCCGGGGGGAGTTGTATTTGGCAAGATGAAGGGGGGAGCGGCGCGCGTTGATTGGCCGGGCGATATCAGGCGGGCGCGATCAGGTGGGCTGGATCAGGTCCCACAGGTTGCCCCAGGGATCGCGCCATTGGGCGACGGTGCCGTAGGGCTCATGGCGGGGCTCTTCGATGAAGGTGCCGCCTGCGGTGGTGATCCGGGCCGCGTCGCGGGCGAAATCATCTGTCTGTAGAAAGAACCCAACCCGGTCGCCGGTCTGCGACCCCAGGGCTGCGCGCTGTGTCTCACTCGTGGCAACTGCGAGGAGGATCTGCGCTTGGGACAAGCGCGGGTCCGAGGAGGGGTTGGGCGCTGGCGGCGCCACCGTCACCCACCGTTTGCGGCCCTGGTCCTCGTCGCTCACCAAAGACCACCCCAGGCCGCCCACGAAAAACGCGATTCCTGTGTCGTAGTCCGGGACAAGAAGCGTCACCAGCGCCAGGCGCATCAGGCCTCGTCGCTTTGGGGCAATCCGCTTTCCACGCGACCGCTGTCGGCCCGCAGGTCCGGCAGCGTGATCTGAGCCACCTGCTGCGCAATCGGATCGGTCGACAGGGGATGGGTCTGGGTGTCGTAGTCCTCCGGCGATCCGATGTCCTGCCAGGCGCCGTTCACATAGACCTCCAGGGCCGGGAAGTTGGCCTTGTAGCCCATCTTCGCAGACCCGGGCACCCAGTACCCGAGGTAGACGTAGGGCAGCCCGGCCTCCTGGGCCAAGGCGATGTGATCAAGGATCACGTAGGTCCCGAGCGAGTTCTTCTGCAACTCGGGCGCAAAGAACGAATAGACGAGGCTGAGCCCGTCATCGAGGATATCGGTCAGGCACACCGCGGCCAGGTCATCGCCCTCGCGCTGGTCGCGGTACTCGATCACGCGGGTCTTGACCGGCGTCTCTTCGATCATCGCGGCAAACTCGAACACATCCATATCGGCCATGCCGCCATCGGCGTGGCGGGTATCCAGATAGGTGCGAAAGAGCGCATATTGCTCCTCCGTGGCCCAGGCCGAGCGGGGGTGGCGCAACAGATGCTCATTGCGTTTCGCGATCCGCTTGTGCCCGCGTTTGGGGGCAAAATCCGCCACCCGGATGCGCGCGGACAGGCACGCGGCGCAATCGGTGCAGGACGGGCGGTAAAGCACATTCTGCGACCGCCGGAAGCCTTGCTTGCTGAGCGAATTGTTTAACGCCTCCGCCTGTTCCCCCTGCAACGCGGTAAACAGCTTCCGCTCGCGCCGGCCATCGAGGTAAGGGCAGGCCTGCGGAGCCGTCACATAGAACTGCGGCGCAATGGGAAGCGTATGACGCATGAAATAGGGTCCAGATCGTGGTCTCTGCAAAAGAGCACACGTCCAAGGCTGCGGGCAACAGCTTTCTGGGACATGGTTACCACTGCAAGTGTCGCACCGCAGGCAGGGTTAATGCGCGGGGCGGCCTCGGGCGCCGCGCTCAGGTCGGGCGGTTGATCATGACAGAGCCCACCAGCTCATCATGCAGGCCGCGGTTCAGGGGACGCCCGATCATCAGGCCGATGGAGATCAACTGGATCACGAAGAACGTCGCCGCAAAGAGGAAGCTGCCGGTGTGCAGCGCCGCCTCCTGGCTGCTGAGGCGCGCACCCGTCCGTCCGCGCAGCTCGATGTTCATCACCCGCATGCCAAGCGTTGCCGATTGCGCCTTGATCGTGCTCCAGCGGTAGAAGAACGCCAGCGCCAGATGCACCGGAACCCATAGAAAGAACGCGATGCCCGCCGTCAGGATGCTGAGGATCAGCATCGCGGTGAAGATCAGGCCCGCGTCGATCGCCCAGGCAAACAGGCGCTTGGGCAGAACGCCTTCGTAATAGGCGGCGTCATAGGTGGGGTCGGGCAGCGGGGAACGGGTCATGGTGGAAGACATGGGGATCTCAGGGGCCTTAGAAAAGGGGGAAAATCGCCCCGCCGCACGTCCCTGGGGGGAGGGGACGGAGGGCGGCGGGGCCTATGCCGGGCGGGGACGTCAGGCCTCGGCACGTTGGGCGGCGCGGCTGCGGTCATCCATGAACTTGTCGAACTCATGCTTGTCCTTGGCGTCGCGCAGGCGGGTCAGGAACCCGTCGAACTGGGTCTGCTCTTTCTCCAACCGCGCCATCAGCGCGTCGCGGTAGGCATCGAAGCTTTGATTGCCGCTGGAGGGTTGCGCGTCCTGGGGCATTCGGGGGCTCACCTCTGCGATGGCCGCATCCAGGCGCGCGCCCGCGTTCAGGGCCGGGATCCGGGTCCATTGCCAGGCAAACAGAACCGCCAGACCGATCCCGACGATGCCGAACATCGCCATCGCCACGATCGACACGGAGATCGCAAAGCCCGCATAGAAGATGATCGATAGGACCTGTACGACCACGGGGACTTGCGGGGCAGGGCTGAGCGGGGCGGTGTCGAGGGGCATGGCGCTGATCCTTGAAATGGGTTGTGGTAAGCCCGCAGAGGGCAAAAGCAGCCGGACCCGCTTATGCGGGTCCAGTCGTGGTGTCAGGCTTTGGCGTCATCCGCCTCGGCGGCCTTGGCGCGGTCATCCATGAACGCATCGAATTCCGACTTGTCCTTGGCATCGCGCAGGCGCTGCAGGAAGGCCTCGAACGCGCCCTGCTCGTCTTCCAGGCGCTTGAGCGTGTCGGCCTTGTAGGCGTCGAACGCGGTGTTGCCCGAGCTGCGGAAGTTATGGCCGTGGCTGCGACGGCGGGATTTGCAGGAACCATTGAACATGCGTTTACTCCATATCATGTAGGCCAGAAGGGCGAGGCCGATGGGCCAGAAGAAGATGAACCCCAGCACCATGGCAGCGATCCACGCGCCCTTGCCGCGGGCGTCGAGCCAGTTTTCGGCCTTGGAGAACCAGCTTTGGTGCTCGGCGGGGATTGTGGGGGCGGGTGTGGCGGTCATTGGGGTGTCTCCTCGTTTCGGGTCAGGTGAATGTAAATGTTAATCACATTAACTCATATGGGAGGGCGCGCGGGTCAGGCAAGGGGGTAAGTGAATCTTTTTTACATTTTCCAACTGCATCGAAATTGACTTATATAAAGAGCTGCTAATATGATAACGGCAGGAGGCCCCATGTCCGCACTTGACCGCCGCTTTGCCGCCCTGGCCGATCCCACGCGCCGCCAGATCCTGCACCGTTTGGGGCAGGGGGAGGCGACCGTGCAGCAGCTGGCCTCGGTGGCCGAGATGTCCCAACCCGCGATTTCGCATCATCTTAAGGTTTTGGAAGCGGCTGAGCTGGTAGAAACCCGCGTGGTGGCCCAGACCCGCCCGCGCCGTCTTCGCGCAGATGCCTTGACAGAAATGGCCGCGTGGCTGGCGCAGATGCAAGCAATGGTGGAGGGGAACTATCAACGACTGGATGCCGTTCTGGCCGACATGCAGTCCCCGAGATCCCCCACCCCCCCAAACGAGGAGCCCTAAGATGCCCGACCCCTCAGACGTCACCCTCGACGGCGATTGCGCCGTCATCGTCACCCGCAGCTTTGACGCGCCGCGCGCGCTGGTCTGGCGCGCCTTCACCGAACCCGCGATCCTGCAGCGCTGGCTGCTCGGCCCCCCGGGGTGGGAGATGCATGTCTGCGAGGTAGAGGTGAAGGTCGGTGGCAGCTACCGGTGGCGCTGGCGCAATGCCGAGTTGGGGCAGGAATTCGGCTTCACCGGCACCTATACGGCGGTTGAGATCGGCGCGCGGCTGGAGGACCGGCAAACCTTCGATCAAGGCACCCACGGCGTCGCCATGGGCGAGCCCACGACCAACATCGTCGTGTTTGAAGACGTGCCCGATGCCTCAGGCCCTGCCACCCGTGTCGTCACCCGCATCGAATACCCCGATGCCGCGACGCGCACGATGGTGATGTCCCAAGGCATGTCCGACGGGATGGAGATGTCTTACGCCGGCCTCGACAAGGTGCTGCCGCAACTGGCGTAAGGCCTCAGCCGCGCCCGCGCGTTTCAAACCGAGGCAACATGGCCGAGAAATCCCGGCCCATCCCGTCTTCGTCCTCCACGAACTGCCGGTAAAGCGCCAGCGCCGCCGCGCCCATCGGCGTGTCCGCATCCGCCGCCTCAGCGGCCGCCTGGGCCAGGCCCAGATCCTTCAACATCAGTTCCGCCGCGAAACCGGGCTGATAATCGTTGTCCGCCGGGCTTTGCGGCCCCACCCCCGGCGCCGGGCAATAGGCGTTCATCGTCCAGCTATAGCCCGAGGAGGTGGAGACCACGTCAAACATGCTCTGCCGCGCGAGGCCCAGTTTGTCGGCCAGCGCAAAGGCCTCGCAGGTGGCGATCATCGTGACGCCCAGGATCATGTTGTTGCAGATCTTCGCCGCCTGTCCATTGCCCGCAGGCCCACACAGCACCGCCTTCTGCCCCATGATCTCGAACAGCGGCGTCACCCGCGCAAACGCCTCCGCGCCGCCGCCCACCATGAAGGTCAGCGTGCCGCCCGCCGCGCCACCAACGCCGCCCGAAACAGGCGCGTCCAGCCATCCCAGGCCTGCGGCCTCGGCCAAACCCGCCACCTCGCGCGCGGCATCCACCTCGACGGTGGAGCAATCTACCAGCACAGCGCCAGGGGCCATCGCCGGGATCACCTCCGCCGCCACCGCCCGCAGGATCGCGCCATTGGGCAACATGGTGATCACCACATCGGCGCCTGCCGCAGCCTCGGCCGCCGAGCCCATCCGCGTCACACCCTCCGGCGCGCCCGCGACCGTGTCAAACCCCACCACCTCATGGCCCGCTTGCGCCAGATTGGCCGCCATCGGCGCGCCCATGTTTCCCAGCCCGATAAATCCAATCCGCATCAACTCATCCTCCATTCATCCGGGCCCAGGGGCTTCAGCATCCCTGCCACTTCCACCGCCGTCACATCCCCGGGGGCCGCGTGCTTCCACTTCGGCTTGCGGTCCTTGTCGATGATCGCCGCGCGGATCCCCTCCAGGAAATCCCCATGCTCCATCGACCGCGCCGTGAACCGATACTCATTGCGCAGCGCATGTTCGATATCGTCACGGCCCCGCGCGCGATGGACCAACTCGATGGCGCAGGCCATCGCGAGGGGTGAGTTCCGCCCCATCATCTTGCGCGCCTCGGCCACGAAATCCGCCATCTCCTCGGGCGCATGGGCCAGGTCGACC
Source organism: Gymnodinialimonas sp. (assembly GCF_059726805.1). Classification (NCBI taxonomy): domain Bacteria; kingdom Pseudomonadati; phylum Pseudomonadota; class Alphaproteobacteria; order Rhodobacterales; family Paracoccaceae; genus Gymnodinialimonas; species Gymnodinialimonas sp. The sequence continues at coordinate 2,900,886 of NZ_AP041059.1, read as the reverse complement.
AGCACATCGCGCAGGCCTTCACCGCCGAACAGATGATCAACCGCCGCGCGCTTTTGCGCCAGCGCACTCTCCGGTGGCGCTTCCGCCGCCCGGTCCACGGCCTCCCAATCGCCGCTCAGCAGCTCCGCCTTCAACGCGTCCCAACGCGCCTCCGGCACATAGTAATCCGCAAATTCCGCCAGGATCGCATCGCCGGGCCCCATCCGCGCGGCGGTCATGCCCAGGTATTCCCCCAGCCGCCCCGGCGCGCGTGCCAGCAGCAAGGAGCCGCCGACATCGGGCACCAACCCGATCCCGCACTCCGGCATCGCGATGGCAGAGCTTTCGCACACGATCCGGTGCGAGCCGTGGCAGCCCACGCCCACACCGCCGCCCATCGTGAAGCCCTGCAGAAACGTCACCACGGGCTTGGGGAAGGCAAACATCTTGGCGTTCATCCGATATTCATCGGCCCAAAACCGGCGCCCATAGTCGAAATCGCCCGCCGTCCCGGTGTCATACATCTCCTGAATGTCGCCACCGGCACAAAACGCGCGCTCCCCCACGGCGTCGATCATCACCAGGTCCACGGCCCCGTCCTCGGCCCAATCATCCAGCGCCGCTTCAATCGCCAGACACATCTGATAGGTCACCGCATTCAGCGTCTGGGGCCGGTTCAGCGTAATCCGCCCCGCCCGCGCCTCAACGCGAATATCAATGTCACCGCCCACGCTGGCTCCCCCCTTCATCTTGCCAAATACAACTCAATCCCACCCGCGCCACCGGCGCCTGCGGTCGAATTTATCCCCGATCCGCCAGCATCTGGCGGGCCACGATCATCCGCATGATCTCATTGGTCCCCTCCAGGATCTGATGCACCCGCAGATCGCGCACGATCTTTTCCACCCCGTAATCCGCCAGATACCCGTATCCGCCATGGAGCTGCAAACATTGGTCCGCAATCCGCGATCCCGCTTCGGTGCAGAACTTCTTCGCCATCGCACAAGCCTTGGTGGCATCCGGCGCGCCTTCGTCCAGCTTCCAGGCCGCCTGCCGCAGGAACACGCGCGCGGCCTCGAGCTCAATCTCCATATCCGCCAAGCGGAACTGCAGCGCTTGGAATTGATCAATCGACTGCCCGAAGGCTTTGCGCTCGCCCATGTAGGCCAAGGTGCCGCGCAGCGCTGCCGAGGCCGCGCCAAGCGAGCAGGCGGCGATGTTCAACCGCCCGCCGTCGAGCCCCGCCATGGCATACCGAAACCCGCGCCCCTCCTCGCCCAGAAGGTTCCCCGCAGGCACCGCGCAATCGTCCATCTGCACCGCGCGGGTGGGTTGGGACCGCCAGCCCATCTTGTCCTCCAGCCCGCCAAACGACAGGCCTGGCGCGCCGTCTTCCACCACCATGGCCGAGATCCCGCGCGGGCCCTCCTCCCCGGTGCGGCACATCACGATATAGGCGTCGGAATAGCCGCCGCCCGAGATGAATGCCTTGGTGCCCGACAGCACATAACCCTCATTGCTGCGCATTGCCCGGCTCTTCAACGCCGCCGCGTCCGAGCCTGATCCGGGCTCCGTCAGGCAGTAGGAGAACACCGTTTCCATGCTCAACGCAGGCGGCAGGAAGCGCGCGCGCAGCGCGTCCGAGCCGAAATTCTCGATCATCTTGGCGCACATGTTGTGGATCGACAGGAACGCCGCGACCGAGGCGCAGGCCTCCGACAGGGCCTCGAAGACCAGCGTCGCCTCCAACCGCGAGAGGCCCGAGCCGCCGTTTTCTTCCGACACATAAAGCCCCGCAAACCCCAATTCCGCCAGCTTCGGCCAAAGCGCTTTCGGGATGCTCCCCTCCCGCTCCCAGGCCTGGGCATGGGGCGCGATCTCGGCCTCGCCAAAGGCGCGCGCCATGTCATAGATGGCCGTGGCCTCTTCGCTCAGCTGAAAATCCATGGTCGCCTCCGGTGCAGAATTGAACGCTCGTTTAATTATCGAGTGTTGCAGGACTATTGCAAGCTCACGCCCGGCGTTTTGCAAGGAACAGGAAGACCAACCCAAGAACGGCGGGCCCGGTCTGGACCGCCATGATCCGGGACGAGACCGTGAAGGCGCCGAAGATCCCGGCAACCGCCACGAAAAGCAGGAAGCAGGCCCCCACATTGATCCGCCAGCGCGCGTCGCGGATCAGCAAGGACCAGATCAGCCCGGCCGACAGGAAGGCGTTGTAAAGCCCCTGATTGGCGGCCATCGCGGTCGTCTGCTCGAACAATTCCGGGGGGAAGGTTGAAAAAACGACGGGTCCCCGCGTCGTCCAGGCAAAGATCTCGAACCACGCAATATAAAGATGAAGGGCCGCGATAACGGCAATGATGAGGGCGGCGGCGCGGTACATCACGACGCCCGCGACATGGGGCTAAAGATCAGCATGGAAGTCCTCGATCAAATGTTCCACCACGCCGCGCATGGCCGCCTGGTGCGACCCGCCTGCCGCGCGGGTGCCGCCGTAGACCTTGCGTTGCCGGTCCGCGCTGGTCTCGGTGGCAAGACCGCGCAGGCGCTGCACCTCTTCCACACAGCCCAAAGCCTCGGCATCTTCCGCCGTCAATTCAATCAACTCGTCCACCAACTCCGGCAAAGGCACCACCGCGCCGCGCCCATAATCGATCAACCCTTCGCCCACACCGTAGCGCTGCGCGCGCCAGCGGTTCTCGTTGATCAGGAACCGGTCATAGACCCGCCAGCGCTGGTTCGTGGCGCGCAGCCGCATCAGCATCCGGGTCAGGCATTGGATCAAGGCCGACAGCGACAGTTGATCCTCCAGCCGGGGCGAGACATCGCAGATCCGCGTCTCCAGCGTCGGGAAATTGGCCGAGGGCCGCAGGTCCCACCAGATTTTTGAGCTGTCCTCAATCATCCCAAGATCCACCAGCAGATCGACCGTGCGCCGGAACTCGTCAAACGAGGTGAATTCCGGCGGCAGCCCGGTGCGGGGCAGGTTGTCGAAGACCGTCAGCCGGTAGCTCGCCAGCCCCGTGTCGCGCCCCTGCCAGAACGGCGAAGAGGTCGAAAGCGCCAGCAGATGCGGCAGGAAGTAGGTCATCTGCCGCATGATATCCACGCGGTCATTCTCCGACGGCAGGCCGACATGGCAATGGGCACCGCAAATCAACATCCGCTCCACCACGCCGCCCAGATCGCGGGCCAATTGGTTGTAGCGATCCTTGTTGGTGTGGCTCTGGTCCTTCCAGTCGGCGAAGGGGTGGCAAGATACGGCGATCGGCGACAGGCCAAAGCCCGCCGCACATTCCGCCACCGTGCGGCGCAGGTTTTTCAGGTCGGCGCGCGCGTCGGCAATCGTGGCGCAGACGCCGGTGCCGACCTCGATCTGGCACTGCAGAAATTCCGGCGAGACCTGGGATGACAGTTTGTCCGCGCAGGCCGCCATCAGATCATCGGGCGCCTTGGCCAGGTCGAAGGTCTCCAGATCGACAAGAAGGTATTCCTCCTCGATCCCCAAGGTGAAGTGCTGATCCGAGAATGCCTGAGCCATCCAATCCTCCCGCCCGTTCCCCAGCCTGTGCCGGAGCGGGCGGATTTTGCAAGGGAATTGGCCGGGTTCGCCCCCTTCACGCAGCACGCCGCGTTTTCCGTCGGTCCGGTTTCCCGCAATCGCGCGGGCCGCGTGGTGATGTCAGGTTCGCCTCACCGGCCCCGATGTTGCGGGGCACATTTTTGAACCGAACTCATTTAAGGAAACTCATTATGAACCGTCGCAGCTTTCTCTCCACCTCGCTTCTCGCCGCCCCGGCGCTGATCTCGCTGTCCGCACTGCCCGCCCTGGCGGGCGCCACGGGCTCCACCCTCATTGAGGCCAATGGCCTGACCTCCTCCGGCACTCTCGATATTCCCGGTTTCGGCGCGGGCGGCAACGGGTTGGTCAACATGGCCTTCACGACTGGCCCCGATGTGCGCGCTCAATTCGGCCCCGCCGCCGTGTCCCGCGTCATGGGGGCCGCGGCTGGGGACCGCTTTGGCGTTGTCTACAACGGCTACAACGGCACCGACACGCACCGCACGGAATGGACGCTCAACGGCGTCTCGGCGGGTGGTGCCCATGCCCGCTTCCGCGTCGACGGCGCGTTGGAGGCTGATGCCTCCGCCGTCATCGGCGGTGACCAGTACCAAGGCGCGGGCGTGGCCGCGATGATCATGGCCGCGCTGTCCGCCGGCTCCACCCTGCGCGGCTCTTCCGCCAGCCTGGTGCAAGCCCTGGTGCGGCCCCACACGGCGCCTGCCGGAATGTCCTTCGGGCTGGAGGTCACCGTCAACGCGGCCTGATCAACGCACCGGGGCAGGGAGGGCCTTATCCAGCAGGGTAAGGCTTTCCTGCCCCCAAGAGCCCCCGAGGGTAGGGTTTCCCGCAATCGCAGCCCCCCGCCCGAGACGGTACATCTGGATCAACGCATCAGAGGAAACACCGCCATGCTCATCCGCTCCATCCTGACCCTCGCCGTCCTCGCCTCTTTCGTTTTCGGCGCCGCCGCCAACGCCGACACGCCGCGCGTGGCCAGTAACCTGACCGCCCAGGTCGACGGCATCACCAGCCCCGGCGATGTGCCGCTGAACGTCGCGCCCTCCGGCACCCCCTGGAGCCGCTAACCCCATTCCCCCACGACCCTCCCTGTTGGACTTGCCCCTCGGACCTCCCGCCGAGGGGCTTTTTTTCGCGTCCCGGCCAAATCGTGGCTACTCTGTCTCTGCGGCGGAGATCAGCTCGGTTGCCGCCCTCGATACTGGCGCAGTTTCACAAGCATGTACGCCTGTAGGGCGGCTGTTCCAAATCCAATGATGATGATCGGCGTATTGCCCCCGATCACGGCATGGGTGCCGTCCAGAAAGTCGACGACAATACGGAACACCAGAAAGCTCTCCATCATCGGGCGCGACTTGTGCAACAGGGCATAGGCGCCCATCGCGGCGGTGCCGAGGTTGCGGGCACAAAACAATCCCGCAGGCCCCGCCAGATCGAAAGCACCCTCGGCGTCCGAGGCCGCCCAATGCCCCCACATCGCCGCCGGATTGGTGTAGATCACAACGGCAAAGACCACGGACACGAACGTCACGAACCAAAGGTAGTAGTAAATCCACTTGGGATAGGGGGCGTCAGACATCAGGTAGCCTCGCTGCACTAGTTGAAAACACTCAGAATTTTCCGGGATAGCCTTCAGGCAGGTTCTCGGTGGGGATCGGCGCGATGACGTCCCAATGCTCCACGATCAACCCGTCGTCCAAACGCCAAAGGTCGTAGAACGCCGTCGGCTGGTCTCCCATGGTCCCCTCCGCGCCCGTCAGCACGAAATTCCCTTCCGCCACCACAAGGCCAACGTCGCGATACTGCATCGCCATACCGCTGGCCGCATTCTGCGCCATCAGGTCCTGCAACCCCTGCAAGCCATCGCCCGCATCGGGGTTGTGTTGCAGATAGAGCGTCGGGTTGATGTACTGCGTGACGTCGACACGCTCCCCGCCGATGAACATCCGTTCAACCAGGTCCAGTACCAACTCTCGGTTGGCCTGCGTCTGGTCCAGATCAGTAACCTCTGTCGCGCCGTCAACTTGCGTGCGCCCGGCCGGATTGGGCTCGGATCGCAGGGGCGTAAGGTTGTCCCAATGCTCGGCAATCCGGCCGCCTTCGATCCGGAACACGTCGAAGGCCACCATCGGCGTGGGGCCGAAATTGTAATAGGTTGAATGGGTTGCGACCAAATCACCTTCGCCGAAGATCCGATGCAGCTCTGTCGGGGGCGGGACAGGGGCATCGGGGTCAACGGGACGCGACAGAAACGCCTCAATCGTCGCCGAGCCGGACGGAAGCATCGGGTTTCGCTGAATATAGTCTTCGGTGAAATAGGTCTGAACGGCGTCAGGATCCCGCGCGGCAAACACGTACTCCAGCATATCGAGCACAAGCTGACGATTGGCGGCCACATCGGCCTGGGCCAGGCCGGCAGTCGCCATGAACACCATGACAGTGAGGGAAAGGGGTTTGAACATCGCGTCTTCCTGCTTGAACGAATCTATCTTTCCAGAAAGATAGTTGCAGAAATCCCGCCTGACAACCCGCCGCGCAAGCATTAGGTTTTGGGCCATAGATCGGAGCGCCGCGTGAGTGACCCAAACGAACCCAGTTGGCCAAAGGACCGCCCCGCCGAGGCGCGGATCGTGCCCGGGCTGTTCCGGTGCCGAAACTACATCTGGGACAACGACCACCGCATTGTCGAAAGCCACGGCGTAAGCTGGTCGCAATTCCTGGCGCTCTCCGCCCTCCGCTCCGCCGCGCCGGACTTCATCCTGTCCCCCACGCAATTGTACCAGGCCGCACAGGTGACGTCCGGCGGGATGACGAAGATGATGCACGGCTTGACGGACCTGGGTCTGATCGAGCGGGTCGATAACCCCGACGATGGCCGAAGCCGCCTTGTGCGCCTGACACCCAAAGGCGCCAGGTTGGTAGAAAAAATCGTCGAGCAACTGGTCCAGGTCAACAAAGCCCTGATCGGCGGCATCCTGGAGGGCGACGAAGCAACAGAATTGGCGCGTTTGCTCCGCAAGTTGAGCGTTGGTTTGCAACACCGCTCAGACCGGGAAGGGGGAGGAAACTAGCACCTCCGTCGCAGAGCGGCAAAAGGAATGACCGGCGCGCGACGGCAGCTATGTCCCGCAAAGGCGTCATCCGAGGTCGTTTTTCCCGCCGCGCCGCCGGATGTCAGGTTTGAGCCCTCTTCGACTGATGCTGCGCTCTGTGCGAAGGTCCGCTTTGGCGACGAGTATTGCAGCGCATCTCCGTGTGTGATGAACTTTTTTTAGTCTCGCTTGGAGAAGAAATTCAAATGCTGAATCACGAGTATGGCGGCCCGACATTTTTTGTTTTCGGACGCGGACGCAAACCGCTCGATGTTATCGCGAGCCATTTGCAGGTGCTGTTTCAGAATGCAGTCATAGCCCTGCGGAGACCGCGTTGGAGAGTGCTGTTCGACAGCGTTTTCTCAACGGTTCCTCGTCGTACGAAGCTTAGGTTGGTGGATGAACGGAATAGCGTTGGAATTGCACTTGGCCACGAGAGTATAGCAACCGTTTCCGCGCTTGATCGAAAGTTGGGCTTGGTTGTCGACGATACTGCGAGACACACAGAGTTTGGATTCGCCAACAAAGAAATCGCACATGTATGCGCCGCTGACAGCATGGCGGCTCTAGCGTTTACTACCTCTCGCTCTGGTTACGCCCGAGAGCTCGGTTTGGCACATGTACACGGCTTAGGTCCGACCATCGGCTTGGCGATGATCGTATTGCGACTTAACGATTGGGTGCCTCAAGTGCGCGCGGCATCTGTCAAAGCCATTGAAAGGCTGATGAAAAACGACGGCGGACCAAATGGTGGACTGCATTACATGATAGCAGGCTCAATGGGTTTGCTACTTGACGAAAATAGGTTTGGTCGAATGGCGCAGCCCGAAAGGAACACAGTAGAGGCTCTCATCTCGTACCCAAATGTGAAGGACGCGCTACGCAGAATTCTCGTCTTTGGCGACTCAGATCGCGCTGACAACCAAATCTTGCACATCATCCTCCAAACCGGCTTCTACGATGAGTTGCTTCCAGAGATCGCAGAAAAAGCAAAGTGCTCGTACCGGCGTTTGATCGCGTCTAGAGTTATACTTTACGGAAAGTACATCTGGAAAGAAGAAGGCAAGGTTCGGGAACGAAAGATTGAACTACAAGCCTATACCCTAAAAGTCGTCAGAAGCGCGCTCCTCGATAAGTCGGCCAATGTTGCCTTTGCTGCACTTGGCTTCTTAATCGAAACTCGGAATTTGAGCGCGCTAGACGATAGCACCATCGAAAAGTTCCTGGGGAGGCCGGAGGCATCACTCGCAAAAAGAATTGCGGTATTACGAAGCATGATCGGTAGATAGCCGAGTTGTTGTTGAAAGCGGACACCGACAGCCAATTCAGGAACGGCAACAGAGTCCCGCAGAGCTGCCATCGCTCCCGGCGGAGGCCGTGGATAGACGGGCCCGGACGTTCTCGCCGACATCAGGGCCATGCGTCGTCAGCCCGCGCGGGGTTAACAGAAGGTTAACAGAATTGCCTTTGTGGAGCAAAAACAATCTGTTAACCTCCCTGCTCAAGCTTGAGCAAGCTGCGATAGAGTGGCGGAGGACGCCTCGGATCACTCCATGACGGGGATCGTGAACTCGCCGCCTTCCTTGATGCCCGAGGGCCAGCGCGAGGTGACGGTTTTCGTCTTCGTGTAGAAGCGGAACGCGTCCGGCCCGTGCTGGTTCAGGTCCCCGAAGGCCGATTTCTTCCAGCCGCCAAACGTATGGTAGGCCAGCGGCACCGGGATCGGGACGTTGATGCCGACCATGCCGACATTCACGCGGGAGGCGAAATCCCGCGCCGCGTCGCCGTCGCGGGTGAAGATCGCGGTGCCGTTGCCGTACTCATTGTCCATCGCCAGTTTCAGCGCTTCCTCGTAAGAGCCCGCGCGCACGGTCGACAGGACCGGGCCGAAGATTTCTTGCTTGTAGATGTCCATATCCGGCGTCACGCGGTCGAACAAATGCGGGCCGACGAAGAAGCCGTCCTCATAGCCCTGCAGGCTGAAATCGCGGCCATCCACGACCAGCTCCGCCCCTTGGTCCACGCCGGTTTGCACGAGGCGCAGGATGTTCTCCTTCGCCATCGGCGTGACGACGGGGCCGTAGTCCACATCCTCGCCGGACGTATAGGGCCCGACCTTCAGGGCCTCGATCTTCGGCACCAGCTTCTCGATCAGGCGATCCGCGGTTTCCTCGCCCACCGGCACGGCGACGGAGATCGCCATGCAGCGCTCGCCTGCGGCACCGTAACCGGCACCGACCAAAGCGTCGGCGGCCTGGTCCATATCGGCGTCGGGCATGATGATCATGTGGTTCTTGGCGCCGCCGAAGCACTGTACGCGCTTGCCGTTGGAACAGCCGCGTCCGTAGATGTATTCGGCGATCGGGGTGGAGCCGACGAAGCCCACGGCGGCGATCGTCTCGTTATCCAGGATCGCATCGACGCTTTCCTTGTCGCCGTTGATCACCTGCAAGACGCCATCGGGCAGGCCCGCTTCTTGCATAAGTTCGGCCAGCATCATCGGGACGGAGGGGTCCCGCTCGGACGGTTTCAGGATGAAGGCGTTGCCGCAGACAAGGGCAGGGGCCATCTTCCACAGTGGGATCATTGCCGGAAAGTTGAAGGGCGTGATGCCAGCGGCCACGCCCACGGGCTGGCGCATGGAGTACATGTCGATGCCGGGGCCGGCGGCGTCGGTGAATTCACCCTTCAGGTGATGCGGTGCGCCGATGCAGAATTCCACGACTTCCAGGCCGCGCTGCACGTCGCCCTTGGCGTCGGGGATCGTCTTGCCGTGCTCGCGGCTGAGCGCCTCGGCCAGTTTGTCCATATCGCGGTGCAGCAGGCTGACGAAGGCCATCATCACCCGCGCGCGGCGTTGGGGGTTGGTGGCGGCCCAAGCTACCTGGGCTTTCGCGGCATCGGCCACGGCGGCGTCGAGTTCTGCTGTGGAGGCGAGCGCCACCTTGGCCTGAACCTCGCCCGTGGCGGGGTTCCAGACGTCCTGCGTGCGGCCCGACGTGCCCGCGACGTGTTTGCCGTTAATCCAGTGACCGATCTGTTGCATGTGGCTCTCTCCCAAGGTTCCAGGTTTGCGCGGACCATAGCCTTGCATTTGTGTTGGGAAAAGGGACAGGTTCGCAGGGTCATTTTGCAAAAATGAGCGTATGGGATGAATTGGCTGAAAAATGAACTGGGATGACCTGCGCGTCTTCCTGGCCACCGCTCGATCCGAGACGTTAACGGCGGCGCGCGGCGCTTTGCGGCTGGACCCGGCCACCATCGCGCGGCGGATCGCGCGGTTGGAGGCGGCGGCGGGGGCGGCCCTGTTCCTGAAATCGCCCCAGGGTTACCAATTGACGGAAGCGGGCCTGCGCCTTTTGTCCCATGCGGAGGAGGCCGAGGCGGCCTTGTCGCGCGGCATGGGCGCGCTGACCGGCTCGTCCGAGCAGCTGTCGGGCACCATCCGCATCGGCGCGCCGGACGGCTGTGCCACGTATCTTCTGCCCCAGGTCTGCGCGCGCATCGCCGAGGCGCACCCGGATCTGGACCTGCAGATCCTGGCCTTGCCGCGCATCGTGAACCTGTCGCGGCGCGAGGCGGATGTGGCGATCACCGTCAGCAGACCCAAGACGGACCGGCTGCACGGGGAAAGGCTGAGCGACTACAAGCTATCCCTTGCCGCGTCGCAGGAGTACCTCACAGCCCATGGCGCGCCGAAATCCCTGAAGGATCTCAAAGACATGCGGATGATCGGCTATATCCCCGATATGATCTTCGATGCGGAGTTGGATTACCTCTCGGCGCTGGATGTGTCCCGTGTGCCGCTGGCCTCCACTTCGGTCTCGGTGCAGTTGCAGATGGCGCGGGCGGGCGGCGGGTTGGCGGTGGTCCACGACTTCGCGCTGCCCACGGCGCCGGAACTGCGGCGGGTTCTGCCGGGCGAGGTCTCGCTGACGCGGACCTTTTGGCTGACCACCCACGCAGGCCCCCGGGATGCGCGGTTGGGGCGGATCACGGGGCTACTGCGCGACGGGTTGCGCGGCGAGATTGCGCGGCTGGAAGGCCTCGCCGCCGTGCGTCGCGCTTGACAGGTCGCCCGCCAAGGGACGACGTTGGCGGGCATAACGTGAATGTGAAGGAGGCCCGCCATGCTCGTGCAACAGATCCTGAAGGACAAAGCGGAGGCGGAGGTCGTCACGATCGCGCCCGGCTCTAGCGTGGGCGACGCGGCCAAGGTCTTGTCTTCCAAGCGCATCGGCGCGCTGGTCGTGTCCTCAAAAGGGACCGACATGGCGGGGATCCTGTCCGAGCGCGACATCGTGCGCGCCATCGGCAGCGGCGGGCCGGGGTGCCTGGCGGACCCGGTGGAAAGCCTGATGACCTCCGAGATCATCTCGGCCACCCGCGATGAGACCATCGATTCCGTGCTGGGGAAAATGACCGAGGGGCGGTTTCGCCACATGCCGGTGATGGAGGGAGCGGCGATGGTTGGCCTGATCTCCATTGGCGATGTGGTCAAGGCGCAGCTGGCGGAACTGGCGATGGAGAAAGAGGCGCTTGAGGGCATGATCAAGGGCTTCTGAGCCGCAACGCCCAAACGATCCGCCCGCCGACTTGGTTGCAACCCCCCGGGCATTCGTGTTTCGTCCCCCCGAATGGAGAGGCCCGAATGGAGAGGGAGGTGCGCATGCGCACGGGATTGTATCCGGGAACCTTCGACCCGATTACGCTGGGTCATGTGGATATCATCAAGCGGGCCTGCCGGTTGGTCGACCGGCTGGTGATCGGCGTGGCGATCAACCGCGACAAGGGGCCGCTTTTCACCCTCGAAGAGCGCGTGGCGATGGTTGAGGCGGAATGCGCCAAGATGACCGAGCAGTTCGGCACCGAGATCGTGGCCCACCCCTTCGAGAACCTGCTGATCGATTGTGCCCGCGATGTGGGCGCCGAGATGATCATTCGCGGCCTGCGCGCCGTGGCCGATTTTGAGTATGAGTTTCAGATGGTTGGCATGAACCGTAAGCTCGACGACAGCATCACTACCGTGTTCCTGATGGCCGAAGCCGAGCATCAGGCGATTGCGTCCAAACTGGTCAAGGAAATCGCGCGATTGGGCGGCGACGTGTCGTCCTTCGTGACGCCCCGGGTCAACACGGCCCTACTTGAGAAATACCCGCGCTAGGTCCATCTAGCGCCCGAACTTATCCCGATAATCCCTAGGAGTGCCGACATGGCCGACATCAAAGACCCCGAAAACACTGTTCTGATCGAGCTGAAGGACGGCACCGTGACCATCGAGCTGCTGGCTGACGTGGCCCCCCAGCATACCGCGCGGATGAAAGAGCTGGCGCGCGCCGGTGCCTATGACGGCGTGGTGTTTCACCGCGTGATCGACGGTTTCATGGCGCAGACCGGCGACGTGCAGCACGGAAAGAAAGACGGCGGTGATCTGCGCCGCGCGGGCACGGGCGGGTCCGACAAGCCGGATCTGCCGGCGGAATTCTCCAAACTGCCCCACTCGCGCGGGACACTGGGCGCGGCGCGGTCGTCCAACCCGAACTCGGCCAACAGCCAGTTCTTCATCAACTTCAAGGACAACGATTTCCTGAACGGGCAATACACCGTCTATGGCCGCGTGCTCTCGGGCATGGAGCATGTCGATGCGATCACCAAGGGCGAGCCGCCCGCGGACCCTGATATGATGATTTCGGTCAAGGTGGCGGCGGATGCCTAAGGCCCCTCGCGTTGCTCGGGTCTGGGCGCCCCTCCTCGCTACGCTCCTCGCAGCGGCTCCGATTGGGGCGCCGGTTGGAGCGACGGGGATCGAGATTGATGTGACGGGCGAGGCCGAGGGCACGATTGTCATCGACCTGTTCGAGGATGTCGCGCCGCTGCACGTGGAGCGGATCACGACGCTGGCCGAAGAGGGCGCATACGAGGATGTCGTCTTTCACCGCGTGATTGACCGGTTCATGGCCCAGACCGGGGATGTCGAGTTCGGCAACCTCGGCCAGGACATGCGCTATGCGGGGCGGGGCGGGTCGACCTACGACGATCTGCCGGCCGAATTCTCGGACCTGCCGTTTGATCGCGGGACCCTTGGCATGGCACGCTCGCAAAGCCCGAATTCGGCCAATAGCCAGTTCTTCATCGTGTTCGAGCCTGCGCCGCATCTGAACGGGCAGTACACGGTCTTTGGTCAGGTCGTCGACGGCATGGATGTGGTCGACATGATCCGCCGGGGCCGGGGCCGCAACGGCGCCGTGACCGGAGAGCCGGACCGCATGACGGCGGTGCGGGTGCTAGATTTCGATCCGGTAGCACCCGAGCCTGAGGCGGAAGAAGAGGCGTCCGAATAGGGCCTGGGCTGGGGCCTGCTGAGTTTGGGAACGGGCGCGCCGCAAGGTGTGCCCGTTTTTCGTGTGACGTTGCTCGGGCGTGCAACCGGCCCCTCCTCCAGCCTTCGGCTGTCCTCGCAGCCTTCCGGGGTTGATCTTCCAGATGCCGTGCCGTAGCTCGCGGATATGGCCAGACCTCCCCTTTTACAGCTCTCGGATATCGCGCTGACCTTTGGCGGCGACCCGGTGTTTTCCTCGCTCGATCTGGTGGTGCAGGCGGGCGACCGGATGGCGCTGGTGGGGCGCAACGGATCGGGCAAATCGACCCTGATGAAGGTGATGGCGGGGCTGGTGGAGGCGGATGCGGGCTCGCGCGTGCTGCCCGATGGCACCAGCGTGGGGTATCTGGAACAAGACCCTGATTTTGACGGGTTTGAGACGCTGGGTGATTTCGCCCTCGCGACCCTTGGGCCGTCCGAGGCCTGGCGGGTAGAGGCGGCGGCGGAAGGGCTGAAACTGCGGCTGGATGCCCGCGTGGACGCGGCGTCGGGCGGCGAGCGGCGGCGCGCGGCGCTGGCGCGCCTGCTGGCCGAAGCGCCGGACCTGATGCTTCTGGATGAGCCGACCAACCACCTCGATATCGACGCCATCGAATGGCTGGAAGCAGAGTTGAAGCAGACCCGCGCGGGCTTCATCCTGATCAGCCACGACCGGGCGTTTCTGAAGGCGCTGGCGCGCGGCACGCTGTGGCTGGACCGCGGCGTCGTGCGGCGGCGCGACGGCGCCTTTGACGGGTTCGAGGAGTGGCGCGACACGGTCTGGGCCGAGGAAGATTTGCAGCGCCACAAGCTTGATCGCAAGATCAAGGCCGAGGCGCGTTGGGCCGTGGAAGGCATCAGCGCCCGGCGCAAGCGCAACCAGGGCCGGGTGCGGGCGTTGGGGGAATTGCGGGCTGAACGCTCGGCCATGATCCGGCGTCAGGGGACGGCGGCGATGCAGTTGGAGGCGGGCAGCGCCTCTGGCAAGCGGGTCATTGAAGCGCGGGGAATTTCAAAGACTTACGGCGACAGCGTCATCCTGCGTCCGTTTGATATTCGGGTCCTCCGCGGCGACCGGATCGCCTTTGTCGGCCCTAACGGCGCGGGCAAGACGACGCTTCTGAAGATGCTGACCGGAGAGCTCGCGCCCGATACGGGCGATGTGACGCTTGGCACGGGCATCGAGATGGCGGTCTTTGATCAGACGCGGTCGGCGCTGGATGGCGACGCGACGCTGTGGGACAGTCTGACGAATGATCCGACGCTCGGCGTTTCGGGCCGGTCGGACCAGGTTCTGGTGCGCGGCGCGCCGCGTCATGTGGTCGGCTACCTGAAGGATTTCCTCTTCGACGAGGCCCAGGCGCGGGCACCGGTGCGGTCCTTGTCCGGCGGTGAAAAGGCGCGTCTCTTGCTGGCGCGGATCATGGCTAAGGAAAGCAACCTGCTGGTCCTCGACGAGCCCACGAACGACCTGGATGTCGAGACGCTCGATCTTCTGCAAGATCTTCTGGGGGATTATCCGGGCACGGTTCTTCTAGTCTCCCACGACCGGGATTTTCTGGACCGGGTGGCGACGGCCACGGTGGCGCTGGAAGGCGGCGGCCGGGCCGTGGCCTATGCGGGCGGCTGGACGGATATGCTGGCGCAGCGCGGCGACAAGCCGCGCCCGGATTCCGAGAAGGCGCGGACGAAGGCGGCAAAGGCCGCGGCGGTGGTTGAAAAGCCGGTAAAATCCGCGCTGTCGTTTACCGAGAAGCATCGGTTGGAGGAATTGCCCGGCGTGATCGCGCGGCTGGAGGCCGAGATCGCGAAACTGTCGGAGCTCTTGTCGGATCCTGAGATTTACACGACCCAAGCGGTGAAGGCGCAGAAGGCCTCGGACGCCTTGGCCGAGCGTCAGGCCAAGCTGGAAGAGGCCGAGATGGAGTGGTTAACGCTGGAAGAGAAAGCGGGTTAACGCGACAGGCTGAGTTGCGTGATCGCGACGCCGAGGGCCATCACCGCGATGCCCGCCAGGCGCAACCCGTTAACGGCGTTAACCTGCGCGCCGAAGAGGCCGAAATGGTCGATTGCGGCGGAACTGACGAGTTGCCCTAGGATCACGAAAAACACCGCATTCCCAACCCCGAATGTGGGCGCCACATAGGTAATGCTGAGCACATAGAACGCCACCAAAACGCCCGCCAGAAACAGGTGCCTGGGCTGCGCCGGAATGGCGCGCAACGCCTCTGCGCCCGTCAGGATCATCGTCGCCGCCGCGGTCAGAAACGCAACGATGAACAGCACCGTTGCGGCCGCCGCAGGAGAGCCGATATTGGCCCCCAACCGTGCGTTCAAGGCCGCCAGAACCGGAATGCCAATGCCTGCGGCAAACATGATGAGGGCTTGGGTCGGCATGGGCTAATCCTTTGATCAGGAACAAATACCACGAACGGGCGCGTCTTCCCACGGCAGGAAAATCGGCGTGTTATCCATACGCTCACGCAGGGGCGTCACGGGCATGACCTGGCCGATCAGCGCCTCCAGCCGCGCCGTGCGCGGGCCCTGCGGATCCAGGGCGCGGCAACAGACATATTCTTCCACCAGCGAGGCCTGCTGCTCAAACCCGTAGTCGAGGAACGGGCGCGGATCGTCGTTGGAAAACAGATACGGATCCTCGATCGTCGCGTGCTCGGCGAAGGCGCGGAACGGGTGGTAGCCGGTCAGCTCCCGGTTCTGCCATTGCCAGACGTGGGTCATCTCGTGGGCGAAGAACATCGCCGCCACCAGGCCGCGCGTGCCGTCGGGAAACCGGGTGTAATCGTCCAGCACCAGATCCTCGCGCAGATGCATGGTGTTGAAGAACACAATGCCGCCGGTTTGGGCAGAGACGGTTGGCGTCGTCGGAGGGGGGAAAATCCTTTCGCGACAGGTCGTTGGAGGGCGCGTCGGATAGGTTTGGGTGATCAGGCCCACCAGCGGGTTCTGCGCGATCCGCACGGGCCGAGGGTCAAATGTATCTCCCTGCAACTCGGCCATGTAAGCGGCCTCTGCATCGGTTAACGGACGCCCGCAAGCGGCGAGGCAAAGGGTTAACAGGATCAGGATAACGGTCCGCATGGGCCAAATCGTGCCGGGAAATCGCAGCAGGCACAACCCGTACACCGGGCCGTACACACCCCGTACACCCAAACGCCTAGGGCAGGGCGAGGGTGGCCGTCGCGGTGGCCACCGGTTTGCCGGTATCCTCGGCGCTCAGATCCGCCCGCGCAAACGCCAACGACCGGCCCGCGCGGACGATCTGGGCCCGGCACAAAATCGCCGTGCCGGACCCGGGACGCAAAAACTGCGTATCAAGCGTCACGGTGCCTGCGGGCACGAAATCCCCGACGTAGCCCGCCAGCGCGAGGATGATCGTCGTATCGGCCTGCGCCGTCAGCGCCTGCCCGCAGACGATGGCGCCGACCCGCGCCAATTGCGGGGTCAGGGGCATGCGGGTGATGGCGTGGGTCGCGGTGATCTCGGGCACCTCCAACCCAAGGTCGAGAACCCAGGGCGCGAAGTGATCGGCGAGCGCAGTCTGGGCGTCGGCGGGCGTCATTGCACGGCAAGCACGTGATACATGTCGCGGGTCAGCAGGATCTGGCCGTCGATGACCTCCCACAGATGCATGTAGCGGGTGACGATGCGGTTCTCTCCGGCCTGCAGGACGACCTCGCCGACCTCCACGGCGGTGGTGTCGGTGGAGCGGATGTCGAAGGTCATGAACTGCACGTCGCGAGAGCCCGCCGCGATGGCGTCGGCGTAGTGCTGGACAATGGCCTCACGCCCCAGGATCGAGCGTTCGCCGGGCGCAAAAAGCGCCGCGTCCTCGCTGTAGATCGCGCCGATGGCGGCGAGATCCTGGGCGTTATAGGCCTCCACGAGGGCGGCCATGCGGGCGATGATCGGGTTGGAGGTGTCGTTGGTTTGGGCTTGGGCTGCGAGGGGCAGGAGGAGGGTGAGGGCGAGGAGGAGGGCGCGCATGGGAAATCCTTAAGGCGGTTAACGAATGGGGATCAGGCTACGCGCGGGAAGGGGCTTGCGGCAAGGGTGGGGTGGTTGATGGGGTGATAGTGAGGCGGCGGTTGGACTGAGTGCGAGGTCGCTGAGGAAGATTTATGCGTATGAAAAGTGCGCAACTCAGGGGGTACTGCGCCCTGAGCATTCTTTTGGAATGGATTGTGCGATCCATTACTTCCAAAGTGACTGCTTCTTTTGTTGGACGACCTTGAAGTCCCTAAAGCCGATTCGAGAAGTAATGACCGAGATTGGCTCACTTGAATACGCATCCATGATTTGGTCTGATGTCACTTTCGACTTAGGCCCAATTATCACTTCACGAAGTATCATATGACCTTTGAATGGTAAGAAGTACAATCCATTCACCTCGTCGGGTTCTCCAAGCTCCGTAATCCTTCTGTATTCTTGCTCGTATTCCCAGTGTTTGAATTTGGTCTTCAGCGCATTGCTTATGACTCGTGTGTTTGCCGATAGGTCTGAGCTTATAGGCAAGTTCCGACGATTCTTAATATATTTTACTCGGTTCAAAAATCTGTCATCAATGTCGAAACCTAACGCAAGACCGCTGTGATACTCGGCATAGTGGCTCCACATGACAGGGTTGCCCCAGCTTTTGCAGAAACAGATGACCCCGTACTGACTACCAAAGGTTTTTCTCGCTGCAAGCCAACTATTTCGCGGTTCAGGCATCGGTAAACGATAACTCAATAGCTCGAAGGGATCGTTCATATCATCGAGCGTAGAAATCTTCAGTCGGGCTTGCCTCAAGTTTTCCAGAGCGCGCCCGGAACCATAAAACTTGTAGACTCGCATTTCGCTTCACCCGCAATAATATTTCAAAAGTTATTTGGCGCGCCCCTCACCCAATCTGAAAATCAAATACTTCCCCATCCGTCGTCTCGCACACCCCAATCGCCGTGATCTGAACCCCCGTGTACCGGAACTCGCAGCGCATCGACCGGCCTCCGTCGGAGGTCAAAATCGCGGTGCCGTAGCCTGCTTCGCTCTCGGATATCAGGTTGGCGGTGCCGCGTAGGAGGGAGCCGCCTGCGTAGGCTTGCAGCAGCTCCAACCCCTGGTTGGCGCCCTCGCGGACGGCGACCCAGCGGCCGGTGAAGGTCTCGAAACGGGTCCCGATCGTCAGCTCGCCGGAGTTGCGCAGGACGCCAGAGGTGATGTCGCCGGAACCGGTCAGGCCCGTGCGGCGGGACATGATCAGGGTTTCGGGGGTGGTGCCGCAGGCTGATAGGACCAGCGCCGCGACAATCGTTAACGCCGTTAACTTATACATCCAGCTCCTCCACGAAGCGCGCGTTTTCCTGGATGTATTGGAACCGCAGTTCGGGCTTTTTGCCCATCAGCCGCTCCACCAGATCGCCCGTTTCACCTGGCACGTCGTCATCCACCGACACGCGGATCAGTTTGCGCGAAGTGGGGTCCATCGTGGTTTCCTTGAGGTCCTTGGCGTCCATCTCGCCCAGGCCCTTGAACCGGGAGACGTCGATTTTCCCCTTTCCGCCCAAGCCCTTCTCCAGCATCTCGTCCCGTTCCAACTCGTCCAGGCAATAGACGCGGCGCGCGCCTTGTGTGAGGCGGAAGAGGGGCGGGCAGGCGAGGTACAGGTGCCCGCCGTCGATCATCGGGCGCATTTGGGAGAAGAAGAACGTCATCAAAAGCGCCGCGATGTGGGCGCCGTCGACGTCGGCATCCGTCATGATGATAATCTTATCGTAACGAAGATCCTCCAGATTGAATTTCGTGCCCATGCCCACGCCGAGGGCCTGGCAGAGGTCCGAGATTTCGGCGTTTTGACCCAGTTTGGAGGAGGCCGCGCCCAGAACATTCAGGATTTTCCCGCGGAGCGGCAGTAGCGCCTGGTTCTTGCGGTTGCGCGCCATCTTGGCGGAGCCGCCCGCGCTGTCGCCCTCCACGATGAACAATTCCGTGCCGTCGCGCGCGGTCTGAGAGCAGTCGACCAGCTTGCCGGGAAGGCGCAGCTTCTTGGTGGCGGACTTGCGCTGTGTCTCTTTCTCTTGCTTGCGGCGCAGGCGTTCCTCGGCGCGCAGCACCAGGAAATCGAGGATCGCGCCCGCTTCCTTGGTGTTCTGCCCCAGCCAGTTGTCGAAGTGGTCGCGCACGGCCTGTTCGACCAGGCGCTGGGCCTCGGTGGTGGCGAGGCGGTCCTTGGTCTGGCCGACGAACTCGGGCTCGGAAATGAAGCACGACACCAGCGCGCCCGCGCCGGTTTGCAGGTCATCGCGGGTGATGTTGGCGGCCTTCTTGTTGCCCGCAAGGTCGCCGTAGGCGCGGATGCCCTTGAGGATCGCGGCCCAGAACCCGGCCTCGTGGGTGCCGCCCTCGGGTGTGGGGACGGTGTTGCAATAGGACTGGATGAAACCGTCGCGCGCGGGCGTCCAGGAGATTGCCCATTCGACGGAGCCCGGCACGTTGAACCGGGGGCCGAAGTCGACTTTGCCAGCGAAGGGTTTTTCCGTGTAAGTGACGGATTTCCCGAGGGTTTCCATGAGGTAATCGGAGAGGCCGCCGGGGAAGTGGAAGGTGGCCTCAGTGGGCGTTTCGCCGTCATCGATAGCGGTCTTCCAGCGGATCTCGACGCCCGAGAACAGGTAGGCCTTGGAGCGGACGGTTTTGATCAGGCGCGCCGGTTTGAAGCGGTGGGAGCCGAAGATCTGCTCGTCGGCGTGGAAGGTGACGGAGGTGCCGCGGCGGTTGGCGGTGGCACCCACGGATTGGACCGGGCCCTGGGGGATGCCGCGCGAGAATTCCTGGGCGAAGAGCTCGCGGTTGCGGGCGACTTCGACGCGGACGTGATCGGACAGCGCGTTGACGACCGAGATGCCGACGCCGTGCAGACCGCCCGAGGTCTGGTAGGCCTTGCCCGAGAATTTGCCGCCCGCGTGGAGCGTGCAGAGGATCACTTCAAGGGCGGATTTGTCGGGGAATTTCGGATGCGGATCGACGGGGATGCCGCGCCCGTTGTCGGTGATGGTGATGGAGTAATCGGCGTTCAGCGCCACCTCGATCCTTGTGGCATGGCCCGCGACGGCCTCGTCCATGGAGTTGTCGAGCACCTCGGCCACGAGGTGATGCAGCGCACGCTCATCGGTGCCGCCGATGTACATGCCGGGGCGCTTGCGGACGGGCTCTAGCCCCTCCAGCACCTCGATGGAGGCGGCGTCATAGGCCTGAGCGTCGGGCGTGCCGGAGAGGAGGTCATCAGCCATTGGTCTGCTCTATATTGTGGGCGGTTTTCCCAATAATGGCAGGTTTGGGGGGCAGGGGGAAGCGGGCGCGCGGAAGTTTCGCGCCGCCGCCGGAGGGCGCCTGGGCCGCGCGGGACCCGTGACGCGGCGGCAGGGGGCCGTTTCAGTCGCCTGCCACCTGCGCCGCACTGACGGGCGGAACCGCGACCAGAAGGGCTTCGATGGCCTTCTGGGAACTATAGTAGGCGTTGTGGGCCTGCTGAGAGGGCAGCGGCAGGGTGGTGATGGCGGGCAGATCCACGTGCGTGATTTGGGCCTTTTCCGAAATTTTGGGCACCGGCACGGCGAGGCTGTCGCGGCGAATGCGGTAATCGGTCCAACTGGCCAGGCTCGGCTTTGCGTCCTGCAGATGTTCCAGGTCGCGGCGAATCCAGTCCTGCTGGTGGGCAAAGACCCCCAGGACAGTGCCCCAAGTGAACAGATGGACGCGCGGCAGGTCACTGCCGAACTCTGCCAGCGCATCAACCGCAATAGCGCCGCCGAAAGAATGGGCGACGACAAACACTTCTTCGACATCAGGGTCCCCCAGAATAATATCCAATTGATCCGTCGCGCGTTTGCGCAGTTTGGAGCGCAGGCTTGTCTCCATCGGCGCGGATCTTTCGTCGCCCAGATAGACTTTCGCGAATTGCGCGATATTGGCCACCGTTTCCAACCGCCCATTTCCCACAAGCAGCAGAATGAACGCGACGGGCCAGAAGGCGAGCACGTCGCTCCAAAAGTCGCTGATATTTTCGACATTGATCCGAAGCCTAGAGAGCGCGTCAGCGATCGGTTCCGGGATGAGGCTGGGGTTTGATGCAATTAGGTTCAGGAACGCCACCGTGACCAGAAGATACCACAACAGTAGCAAAAGGCCTGCCCCGATCAGCCAAACGCGGGACCACGACGGGATGGCCGGCCTGCTTGATCGCAAGGCGTAAAGGCCCCAATAGGCGACCAGCATCGTGGCGCGTTTGAACTTCTCCCAGGTCGATTCTGCCGAGTAATCGGGGATGATATCGCTCCAGAACACCTCGTAGACCCGCAGGTCGAGCGCTTTTGACGGGTCGTCCCGCGAAATCGCGTTCAGCCCGACATAGCTTTTGCCAGCGCTCGGGCGGTCCTGGGTTTCGGACACCTTGTAGGCCTGGGCATCGCATAAAATGAAATTCGCCAGCGCGTCGCGAATTTGCTCGCGTTGAACGCGGTCAAACCCCGGAACCATTAGAATTGCACGTTCCGCCATCTGGAAATGTCCTTATCAAATAGAATTCAAATGCAGCTTAACGCCGGGTATTCGTTTTTTGCAAATCCCTGCGCCGGGGGCAGGGGCGGCTCAGGCCTCAAATCGGCGCGCGGAAAGGGCGGCCAGTAGGGCTGCCACGGAGGCGGCGAGCATCAGGCCAAGCAAAACGGCGGGCGCTTGCTGGCCCGGCACGATGATGCCCGCCAGCGTCGTCAGCACCGCGCCGCAGGCGACTGTTGCGGCGCCCGAGAACCCGGCGGCGCTGCCTGCGAGGTCCGGGCGGACGGACATGGCGCCCGCGTTGCTGGAGGGCAGGGTCAAGCCATTGCCGAGGCCCACGCAGATCGTGGCGGCGAAGAAGGTGAGCGGGGTGACGATGCCTAAGGCAAGGGCAAAAAGCCCCAACGACAGGCCGGTACACGCCACGATCCGGCCTGCCAGCATCATCGTCGACAGCGCCACACGGGAGGCAACGCGCGACGAGATGAAGCTGCCCGCCATATAGCCCACGGTGATGGAGCCGATGAAGAGGCCAAGGCGCGCGGTGGTGATGCCAAAGGTTTCCTCGGCCACGAAGGGCACCCCGGCGAGGAAGGCGTAGAAACCCCCGGTGGAGAGTGCTGCACAGGCGAGGTAGGCGCGAAAGGCGGGCGCGGCCAGCAAAATGCGCGCCGCAGACAGGGTGGAGGGGCGCGCCTCGCCGCCCTCGGGCCGTGTCTCGCCCAGGTCGATCCAGCACCAGGCCAGCATCGCAATCCCGGCCACGGAATAGACCGCAAAGCTGGCGCGCCAGCCCAGGTAGGTGTCCAGCACGCCGCCGAAGCCCGGCCCCAGGATCGGCGCTAGGGCCATGACCGTCCCGATGGTCCCGATCACGGCGGCGGCCCGGCGCGGATCCGTCGTGTCGCGCACCACCGCCAGAGAGATCGCGTAACCAATCGTCATCGCGCTCTGCGCCATGCGGGCGGCAAGAAAAACCCAGATATTCTGCGCCAGCATGCAGGTGAGGGAGGCCACGACGAACACCACGAGCCCGCCGAGAAGCACGGGCCGCCGCCCGACCCGGTCTGACAAAGGCCCGACGATCAGCTGCACAAATGCCGTGACCGCCAGATAGCCGCCGATGGCCAGGCTCGCCAGCGCGTAGTCGGCCTCAAACGTGCGGGCAATCGCGGCCAGCGACGGCAGGATCATGTTCAGCGTCAGCGTCGACAGCGCCGCCAGAAGGATCAGCGTGGCCAGATGCGGCGGCGTGGGGCGGGGGGCGGTGTTCATGGGGTGCCAGGGTTGAGTTTGAGCAACAAAAAACCCTCCGAACAGATGTTGGAGGGCGCGGGGGAACAGGGGTCTGGGGGGTCCGTTACCGGAGCCTGCGCATAGAGCGCGCTACAAAGGAAATGGCGTAGGTCATGGGAGAAGCGTAGCCCGCTTGATCGATGCAGATCAACCGATATCGACGCAGGGGGTTAGGGAAGGCGACCGGGGAGGGACGTTAGCCCGAACCGGATTCGGACGGGGCGGCGGCCACGGTCATATAGTACGGGTCCGAGCCGTCGAAGCCAAAGTAATGGTTCAACATGGCGTCATCGACCAAATTGCGCTGGTAGGCGACCGAGGCCAGGGCGACCAACGCAATGATCTCTTCCGAGGTGATGGTGCCTTCTTCCAGCGCCACGATGCCGTTGGTCAGGTTGCTGATGATGTCGTAGTTCATCAACTCGTTGGCCATGCCGTAGATGGTTTCGGCCTGTTCTTCCGAGATCGCGCCGGTGGCCAGGATCGGCTCGAAATGGCTGGCGTAGAACTGGATCCAGTCATCGCTGAGCTGGCGGGTGCGAAGTTCGTCGTCCATGCGCAGCGACAGCACGTCGAGGCCATCGGTCATGATCGCAGTCGTCGCCACGGCCAGACCGACGGCAGCAGA
This sequence comes from Gymnodinialimonas sp., assembly GCF_059726805.1. Classification (NCBI taxonomy): domain Bacteria; kingdom Pseudomonadati; phylum Pseudomonadota; class Alphaproteobacteria; order Rhodobacterales; family Paracoccaceae; genus Gymnodinialimonas; species Gymnodinialimonas sp. The sequence goes on along the minus strand of NZ_AP041059.1, from coordinate 2,877,394 downwards.
CGAGATGACTGTCCAATCGACAGTCACCGCGCCGCGGTCTTCCGCGAAATATCTGGTCACATGGGTAAAAACGGACACTGGACTACGCCTTCAAACTTGGTCTGTCCGTTTTGCGCGCAGAACGGGGCGACATTGTGGCGAATTCGAAACGATATCTGAACAATGCAATTCGAATTGAGCAACAATCCGCGAGGCGGCGCGCGCGGGCGCTTGCGAGCCCGGGCGCGGGGGACGATATAGGGCTCCATGAAGGTGCCCCGGACCCCCTCTCGTTTCGCAATATCTGCCGTTGCGGCCCTGGGTTTGGGCCTGTGGCCCTCGGCCCCTTCGGCCCATCCGCACATCTTCGTCGACGCAGGCCTGACCCTGGTGGTCGAGGATGGCGTGGTCACGGCGGTCGAGGTCACCTGGCTTTACGATGAGCTTTACACGTTGATCTTGCTTGAGGATTACGACCTGGACCCCGATCTCGACATGGTGCTGACCGACGCCGAGGTCGCGCAGACTCTGGGGTTCGATCTCAACTGGTCCTACGGGTTTGAAGGCGGGCTGGAGATGCACCGGGGCCAGACCGAGCTGACGCTGGGCGCGCCGGAGGCGGTGTCCCTGGAGCTGGTGGACCCCGGCCAGCTGCGCACGACCCATCGACGCGCCGTCATCGACCCCAACGGGGGCGAGGCCTTGGTGGCGCAGGTCTACGACCCGGAATTCTACATCGCATTTGAGATGATCGGAGAGATGGTGGTTCAAGGCGCATCCTGCACGCCCGAGCTGATCCGCGCCGATCTCGACGCCGCCTACGATGCGCTGGAGGCAGCGTTGGAGGCCATCGGCGGGGCGGTCGCGGCCGAGGATAACTTCCCGGCGGTCGGCGCGCTTTTCGCAGACAGGGTGGTGTTCGAATGCGCTGGGTGATGCTGGGCCTTGTGGTGGTGCTGGTGGCCGCCGGGCTCGGCTTGTGGCTGTCAGGCGCGGACCGCGTGGTGACGGCCTGGGCCCTGGACGGACAGCGCGAGGCGCAAGGGGCCATGGCCGGCGCCCTGCGCCGCCTGCGGGCCGGGGAGGCGGCGGCGGTCCTGTCGTTAATGGCGGTATGTCTGGGCTACGGGTTCTTCCACGCCGCCGGTCCGGGCCACGGCAAGCTGTTGATCGGCGGCTACGGCGCGGCACGAGAGGTGGGCGCCTGGCGGCTCTCGGCGGTGGCGCTGGCCTCCAGCCTGGCGCAAGGGGCGACGGCAGTGGCGCTGGTGGGCGCGGGCGTCTGGCTGATCGGCTGGAGCCGGGAGCGGATGACGACGATGGCCGATGAGGTCTTCGCGCCGCTCAGCTTCGCGGCGATTGCCCTGGTGGGTCTCTGGCTCGTCTGGCGCGGCGCGCGCGGGCTGTGGCGGGTCAGCCGCGCGGCGGGGCAGGGGCTGACCCACGATCACGGGCATACGCACGATCATGACCACGATCATACAGGCGACGGTGCCGCGTGCAGCACCTGCGGCCACTCCCATGGTCCGTCGCCCGAAGAAGTCGCCCGCGCAACCGGCGTGCGAGAGATCGCAGCCCTGATTGCCGCCGTGGCGATCCGGCCCTGCACCGGGGCCTTGTTCGTGCTGATCCTGACAGCGCAAATGGGCGTGTTCTGGGCAGGCGTCCTGGGCACCTTTGCGATGGCCCTGGGCACCGCAAGTGTGACGATTGTTGTGGCGGTCGCGGCCGTCGGCCTGCGCCGGACGGCACTGGCGGGTTGGGCGGAGAGCGCGGCCTTGGCGCGCGCGCAGCCGATCCTGGAGCTTGCCGTCGGCGCGCTCGTCGCCACGCTCGCGACGCAATTGGCCCTCGCAGCGCTCTAGCGCGTGCCGCGGGCTGGGGGGGAGGGGCTCCGCCTTGGACGCTGCCTGACGGCAGCTTTGCCTCGCCGGACCACGCGCCGTGGGCGGCGCTGCCTGCGGCAGCCCCGCGTCACGGCGCGGGCGCCTTAGCGGTGACGTTTGAATTTTGGGTCGACGGAGTAGTACGCGCTGGCGGCGGCGGTTTGGCCTATAGGGTAAAGGCTGAGCAGGCGGGCGCTCAGGTCGCGCAGCGATCTGAGCGCCCGCCCCCCCCCAAAAAAAACTGGGCGACGGGGCGCAGGCGCCCGAACGGCGTCTGGGACCCGGCGCAATCCCTCTCATCCCCCGCCCCGCGCTTGCCCCGGCGCCGCGCCGCCCGTAAGGCGGATCCATGACCTTCGCCGATCATATCCGCGCCACGCTCAAGCTGGGCCTGCCCCTGATCGGCGGGCAGTTGGCGCAGACCTTCATCGGGGTGACCGACACGGTGATGACCGGCTGGTACGGGGTCGAAGAGCTCGCCGCCGTCGCGCTAGGCTCCAATTATTTCCACCTGATCCTGATCCTCGGCATGGGCTTCGGCCTCGCCGTAATGCCCATGGTGGCCTCTGCCGCCGCGCGCGAGGACGAGGCGCAGGTGCGCCGGGTGACCCGCATGGGCCTGTGGATCTCGCTGGCCTTCGCAGCCGCCGTCATGCCGCTCTTCTGGTTCTCCGAGGCGCTTTTGCTGCTGGCGGGCCAAACGCCCCAGGTCTCGGCCGACGCCCAAACCTACCTGCGCATCGCCGGCTGGGCGATCTGGCCCGGCGTCCTCCTTGTGGTCCTGCGCTCCCACCTGAGCGCGTTGGAGCGGCCCAATATCGTGCTCTGGGCCTGGCTTGGGGGCGTCGTGCTGAACGCCTTCGTCAACTGGGTGCTGATCTTCGGCAACCTCGGCGCGCCTGAGCTGGGCATCGCAGGCGCCGCCGCCGCCTCCGTCTTCACCCACCTGCTGATCTTCGCGATCCTCGCGCTCTACGCCGCGCGCGCCGAGGGGCTGCGCCACTTCGCGCTGTTCACCCGCTTCTGGCGCCCGGATTGGGAGGCGCTGGTCCAGGTTTTCCGCCTCGGCTGGCCCATCGCCATCACGCTGCTGTCGGAGGCAGGCCTCTTCATGGCCACGATGATCATGATGGGCTGGATCGGCACGCTGGAACTCGCCGCCCACGGCATCGCCCTTCAAATCATCTCGGTCACATTCATGGTCCACATCGGCCTCAGTTCGGCGGCGACCGTGCGCGTGGGCCGCCGGTGGAGCCAGAATGACGCGCCCGGTCTCCGCCAATCCGCCCTCGCGGCGCTGCTTCTGTCAGGCCTGATGGTTGCGGCCACGATCATCCTGCTGCTCGCCCTGGCCGAGCCGCTCGTGGGCCTCTTCGTCGACCCCTCCGACCCGCTCCGCCCGCAAATCATCGCCATTGGCGCGAGCCTTCTGGTGGTGGCCTGCTTCTTCCAACTGGTCGATGCAGCGCAAGTCATGGCCCTCGGGCTCCTGCGCGGGGTCCAGGACACCAGCATTCCGATGGTCTACGCCTGTATCAGCTATTGGCTCGTCGGCATGCCCTTGGCCTACATCCTCGGGTTTCCGATGGGTTGGGAAGGAGAGGGGATCTGGGCGGGCCTCGCCATCGGCCTTGCGGTGGCGGGCATCGTGCTGGTCATCCGCTTCTGGCGCATCGCGGCGCGCTTGCAGGGCGCGTGAGGCCCGTGAAGGCCCTACATCCCCCAACACCGCGTATGCCAACGACGGAAGCCTCCGGCGGGGATATTTTAAGAACGGGGAAATGGCGGAGGTCAGCCCCCGGGATCACCGAGGGCCTTCCCCGTTCACGGTCATCGGCGTCCCCGCCTGTACCGTAGCTTCTCAATACGCAACGTTGGTTAACATAGCGTTACGTGCCTCCTTCCCCGTTCTTCAAATATCCCGGGGGAGGCTGTGCCCCTTGGGGCGCAGTCGGGGGCAGAGCCCCCATTTCTACGTCTCAAGTCCTCTCACCCCTCCGCCAATCCGCCGAGAACCCGGACCCAGGACCGGATGCCGCGGTGGAAGCTTTCGACGTCGTATTTCTCGTTCGGCGAATGGATCGCATCGTCATCGTTGCCGAACCCAGCCAGCACCGAATCCATGCCCAGGATCGTCTTGAAATACCCCGCCACGGGGATCGAGCCGCCGCAGCCGATGTAGGCGGCCTCGCTCGGCCACTCATCGCTCAACGCGGCCCGGGTCATCTCGAAAATCGGATGGTCGGTGTTCATCTGACCGGCGGGAGAGGCGCCGTGGCCGGTGAAGCGGACGGTGCAATCGGGCGGCATCTGCGCCTGGACCCAATCGCGGAAGTTCTCGCGCAGGCGGTGGGGGTCTTGGCCTGCCACCAGCCGGAAGCTGATCTTGGCGTGGGCCTCGGACGGCAGCACGGTCTTGAAGCCCGCGCCGGTGTAGCCGCCCCAGATCCCGTTGACTTCTGCCGTGGGGCGCGACCAGACCATTTCCAGCCCCGAGCGCCCCGTCTCACCCGCCGGGTGGCTTAGCCCGACGGGGCCCAGGAAGCCCTCGGCGTTGAACCCGAGCGCATCCCAACTGGCGCGCAGGGTATCGCTGATCTCGGGCACGCCGTCGTAAAAGCCGGGCACGGTTACGGCACCATCGTCACCGTGCAGCCTCGCCAGCACCTGCGTCAGCACCCGGATCGGGTTCATTGCGATGCCGCCGAACATGCCGGAATGCAGGTCGATGTCCGGGCCCTTCACCGTGATCTCTTCCTGCAACATGCCGCGCAATTGGGTGACGATGGCGGGCACGCCCTCGGCAAACAGCCCCGTGTCGCAGATGAAGGCCACCTCGGCTTTCAACTCCTCGGCATGGGCCTCCAGAAACGGCACCAGCGAGGGGGAGCCGCTTTCCTCCTCCCCCTCCAAAAACACCGTCACGCGGGCGGGCAGCTTGCCGGTCACCGCTTTCCAGGCGCGGCAGGCCTCGATGAAGGTCATCAACTGGCCCTTGTCGTCAGCCGCGCCGCGCGCGCGGATCACCTTCTTGCCGTTCTGCTCTTCAATGGCCGGATCAAACGGGTCGCGGTGCCAAAGCTCCAACGGATCAACGGGTTGCACGTCGTAGTGGCCGTAGAACAGAACGTGGGCGCCCTCATCTGAGCCATGGGCCACGACCATTGGATGGCCCGTCGTCTCGCGAACCGACGCGTCGAAGCCCAGGGCCGACAGGTCCTCGGCCAACATCTGCGCGGCGCGGCCCACATCGGCGTCATAGGCCGGGTCGGTCGAGATCGAGGGCACGCGCAGCAGCGCCTTCAGACGCTCAAGTGCTGCGTCAAGATCGGCGTCAACGTGGTTGAGGACAGAGGCAAGAATAGGGTCGGAGGGCATGGAAGCTCCTTTTCGGATGACGGGTTGCGCGCATCTTGGCGGGCCGGGCAGGGGGGTGCAACGCGAATGCGCGATGGCCTTGTCCGCCGCGCGCCAAGGCTCTTTTCGCGCCTAGACCGCAAAAATTGACCCAGATCAAAGCCCTGCTCGCGGCAAAATGTAGCTTGGCGTGAGTGGCTTTTGGGCCATATGTGTGGCCAACGCAGGAATCGACCTGCCAAAGCCATCGATCTGAGGGGGCACCACGCCCCGTGAGGGAGACCGCCAGTGAACTACGATACCGCGCTCGACGCAGCCCTGAATAAGCTGCACGAGGAAGGCCGCTACCGCACGTTTATCGATATCGAGCGCAAGCGCGGCCAGTTCCCCCACGCGGTCTGGAAAAAGCCCGATGGCTCGCAAGCCGACATCACGGTGTGGTGTGGCAACGACTACCTGGGCATGGGCCAGCATCCGGTGGTGCTCGACGCGATGCACGAGGCCCTGGAAGCCACCGGCGCAGGCTCGGGCGGGACGCGCAACATCTCGGGCACCACGGTCTATCACAAGGCGCTGGAGGCGGAGCTCTGTGATCTGCACCAGAAAGAGGCCGCGCTGGTCTTCACCTCGGCCTATATCGCCAACGACGCAACGCTGTCGACGCTGCCCAAGCTGTTCCCCGGCCTGATCATCTATTCCGACGCCCTGAACCACGCCAGCATGATCGAAGGCGTCCGCCGCAATGGCGGCGCCAAGCGCATCTTCCGCCACAACGACGTCGCGCATCTGCGCGAGTTGCTAGAAGCCGACGACCCCGCCGCCCCCAAGCTGATCGCGTTTGAGTCGATCTATTCCATGGACGGTGATTTCGGCCCGATCCGGGAGCTCTGTGACCTGGCCGACGAATTCGGCGCGCTGACCTACCTTGATGAGGTTCACGCCGTGGGCCTCTACGGCCCCCGCGGCGCGGGCGTGGCCGAGCGCGACGGGCTGATGGACCGGGTCGACATCATCAACGGCACACTGGGCAAGGCCTACGGCGTCCACGGTGGCTACATCGCAGCAAGCGCCAAGATGTGTGACGCGGTGCGCAGCTACGCGCCCGGGTTCATCTTCACCACCTCGATCCCGCCCACCGTGGCGGCGGGGGCTGCGGCCTCGGTCCGGCACCTGAAGTCCGATCAGGCTCTGCGTGATCTGCACCAGGAACGCGCCGCCGCGCTGAAACTGCGCCTGAAGGGCCTGGGGCTTCCGATCATCGATCACGGCTCGCACATCGTGCCCGTGATGGTCGGCAATCCGGTGCATACCAAGGCCATTTCCGACGCCCTTTTGGCGGATTTCGGGATCTATGTGCAGCCCATCAACTACCCCACCGTGCCGCGCGGGACCGAGCGGTTGCGCTTCACGCCCTCGCCGGTCCACGACATGGGTATGATCGACGGGCTCGTGCGCGCGATGGACGGTCTTTGGTCGCATTGCGCATTAAACAGGCAGGAACTGGCGGGCTGACGGGCTTTGCCCGCGCGCTCAGTCAGTTGCGCCAAATTGGCACGACGACCCCCTAGGCCCTTAAAATAAAATGAAAATGATGGGCGCAAACCCGCCGAAACGCGCGCTGGCATGCCGTTGCGGGGTGCATTCGTGCAACGTCCCATGATAGCAGAGATGAAATGTGGCAAGGATCCTTTGGGAATCATGCCATATGGGGTAACATCTGGGGACACTTGGGCGCTCAACCACTAGGCATGGTGGGCTAACCATAGAATCGGGGCAGGCCGCATGGGCCAGGACAACGGTCAGTATTGGGACCACGAGGCAGGGGCTCAGGCGCAGGCGTCTGAAACCCGTTCTCAAGTCCTGCCGACCGCCGCCGCGCAAGCCCCCGTTCCCGCTTTCGACGGCTACGACCTTCTTGATGTCCCCCTCGGCGATCTGATGCGCGGGGAACGCGCGACGCTCGGCAAGTCGCTTCTGGATGTGGAGCGGGAGCTGCGTATCCGTGCCACGTACATCGCTGCCATTGAAAATGGCGATGTCGGTGCCTTCCAATCCCAGGGCTTCATCGCGGGCTACGTCCGCTCCTACGCGCGCTATCTCGGCATTGACCCCGAATGGACCTTCCGCCGCTTCTGCGACGAGACGGGCTTTCGCGGCATCCACGGCGGCGCCACCAATCAGGCCTCGGACGTCAAGCGCACCGTCTCCAGCGCGCCCCGCCGGTTGGACCCCAATGAAGTCATGGCCTCCTCGCGCATTTCCTACGCGCCCACCTCCAACAGCCTGTTTTCGCGGATCGAACCCGGTGCCCTGGGGTCCGTCGCGGTCCTGCTCGTGCTGGCCGTGGGCATCGGCTACGGCGCCTGGGCGATCCTGAATGACATCCAACGCCTGCAAATCGCCCCGATTGACGAGGCACCCGCCGTGCCCCTGGCACAGCTTGACCCGCTGGTTGGCGTAGAGACGGGCGCAGGTCCGGGATCCGGCACCTTTGGCGCAGACCAGACCTTCGATATCGCCATGCCCGGCCCCGAGGCAGGCAACACGCTCTTCCGGCCGCAAGCGCTGGAGGCACCGGTCCTCACGCCCCGTGACGGTGCCCTGGCCAGCCTGAACCCCGATGAAGTCGGCACCTTTGCCGGGTCAAGCACCGCCGTGACCGCCAGCGCCGCCCCTGCCGCCAATGCCCCCGCGGCGCCCGCATCCAACACCGCCGTTCAGGTCACCGCAGGCCGCGCCGATGAGGTGATGATTTTCGCCACGCGCCCCACCTGGGTGCGCGTGACCTCCGCCGATGGCGCCACGATCTATGAGGCGACACTGAACGCGGGCGACAGCTACGTGGTGCCCGCCACCGACAGCGCCCCGCGCTTGCGCTCGGGCAACGCCGGATCGCTCTACTTTGCCGTCAACGGCGTGGCCCTCGGCCCCGCTGGCCCCGGCGCCACCATCGTGCGCGATGTGGAACTCACCGCAGATGCCGTCACCGCCACCTACGAGATCGCCGATACGGAGGCCGACCCCGACCTCACCCAGGTCGCCTCGCTGATGTTTGACGCCGCCTCCGTGCCCGACATCGCCCCCGTCGTGCCGCAGGCGCCTGTCACCGCCTACAACCCCACCGATCCCGCGCCCCAACCCCTGACGCTCTTCCCCGAGATCCCCGCCGATGTCGCCGCCGCGATCATCGCCAGCAACGCGCTGCCGGTCACGGTCCAGACCCCGACAGACGACGATCTGCGCCCGATCCCGCGCCCCTAGATCAAAGCCCGCCGCCCGCCGACCTGGGCACGCCGCTCCCCCCTTCATCTTGCCCAATACAACTCAATCCGACCGAGGCCCAAAGCGCCGCGTCAGGGTCTTTTTGCCCCATCTGCCCTCGCCCGCGTTGTCCAGCCCGCCTGACATGTCTATCTTACGGCCAAGCAGCGCAAAAAGGTCTGAGATGTCCCACAACCCGATCCGTCCCTGGCGCAATATCGAGCGTCGGAAATCCCGCCAGATCATGGTCGGCAACGTGCCCGTCGGGGGCGGTGCGCCGATTTCTGTGCAGACGATGACCAACACGCTGACGACGGACGCCAGCGCAACGATCAAACAGGTGATCGCCGCGGCTGAGGCCGGCGCGGACATCGTCCGGGTCTCGGTCCCCGACGCGGATTCGGCGCGGGCGATGCACGAGATCTGCCGCGAAAGCCCGGTGCCGATCGTGGCGGATATCCACTTCCACTACAAACGCGGGATCGAGGCGGCCGAGGCGGGTGCTGCCTGCCTGCGCATCAACCCCGGCAACATCGGCGATGCGGAGCGCGTCAAAGAAGTCGTCCGGGCCGCGCGGGACAACAATTGCTCGATCCGCATTGGCGTCAACGCAGGAAGCCTCGAAAAACACCTGTTGGAAAAATACGGCGAGCCGTGCCCCGACGCCATGGTCGAGAGCGGCATGCACCATATCAAGCTTTTGGAAGATAACGACTTTCATGAGTTCAAAATCTCGATGAAGGCTTCCGACATCTTCATGACTGCCGCCGCCTACAACCAACTGGCCGACCAGACCAATGCGCCGTTTCACATGGGCATCACCGAGGCCGGCGGCTTTGTCGGCGGCACGGTGAAATCCGCCATCGGTCTGGGCAACCTGCTTTGGGCCGGGATCGGCGACACGATGCGCGTCTCGCTCAGCGCCGATCCGGTAGAAGAAGTGAAAATCGGGTTCGAGATCCTCAAATCCCTGGGCCTGCGCCACCGGGGCGTCAACATCATCTCCTGCCCGTCCTGCGCGCGGCAGGGGTTTGACGTGATCAAAACGGTCGAGACGCTGGAGCAACGGCTCGAACACATCAAGACGCCCATGAGCCTCTCGATCATCGGCTGTGTGGTCAACGGGCCGGGCGAGGCGCTGATGACCGACGTGGGCTTCACCGGCGGCGGTGCGGGCTCTGGCATGGTCTACCTGGCGGGCAAGCAAAGCCACAAGATGTCCAACGACCAGATGGTCGATCACATCGTGGAGCAGGTCGAAAAGAAGGCCGCCGAACTGGATGCTGCGCGCGCCTGCGAGGAGGCTGCCGAATAGGCAGCCGAGGAGGGGCCGCCCCAACTTTCGACCTCAGCGCGCTGGGCAAGCCGTGGCGTTTGAGTTTTTTTGGCAAGATGAAAGAGGCACGTTGAGGCCATCCCCTGCGCCAGATAAGCTTGCGCGGACGTGAGTGTGAGGGGGGCGACATGGCGCTTTTGGCTGATCTGCCGCGCAATGAAGACGGGATCGCGGCAGCATTGGGGATCCTGACCCAAGCCTACGGGCCACGGGTGGAGCGGGGCCAGGCGCTGCGCGAACAGCACGGTCACACCACCACATGGCTGCGCAACCAGCCGCCCGATGCGGTGATCTTTCCGCAAAGTACGGAAGAAGTGCAGGACATCACCCGCATCTGCGCCACCCATAGGGTGCCGATCATTCCGTTCGGCACCGGCACCTCGCTGGAGGGGCATGTCAATGCCCCCGCCGGTGGCATTTCCCTTGATTTCAGTCAGATGGATAAGATCCTCGCGGTCCATGCAGAGGATATGGACGTGGTGATCCAGCCCGGCGTCACCCGCAAGGCGCTCAACACCCATCTGCGCGACACGGGGTTGTTCTTCCCCATCGATCCCGGCGCCGATGCCTCGCTCGGCGGTATGGCCGCGACCAGCGCCTCGGGCACCTGCGCGGTGCGCTACGGGACGATGAAGGACAATGTTCTGGCCCTCAAGGCCGTGCTGCCCTCGGGCGAGATCGTGCAAACGGCGGCGCGGGCGCGCAAGACCAGCGCCGGGTTCGACCTGACGCGCCTCATGGTGGGCAGCGAAGGGACCCTCGGTCTGATCACCGAACTGACCCTGAAGTTGCAGGGCATTCCCGAGGCGACCTCGGCGGCCACCTGCAGCTTCCCGACGGTGGAGGCGGCTTGCACCGCCGTCATCGCCGCTTTCCATTATGGGCTGCCCGTGGCGCGGATCGAATTGCTCGACGCGCTCCAGGTCAAAGCCTGCAACGCCTACTCCAAGCTGAGCCTGCCCGAGGCGCCGCTTTTGTTGCTGGAGTTCCACGGCTCGGACACCGGCGTCACCGAACAGGCGGACGTCTTTGGAGAGCTCGCCGCCGATCACGGCGGCAGCGGCTATACGTTCACCACCCATGAGGAAGAGCGCAGCGCGCTTTGGCAGGCCCGCCACGACGCCTATTGGGCGGCGCTGCAACTGCGCCCCGGCGCGCGCGGCATTTCAACGGATGTCTGTGTGCCGATCAGCCGCCTTGCCGATTGCGTTACGGCGGCCCAGGCAAAGCTGGAGGACTTGGGCTTCACCGCCCCCATCGTGGGCCACGTGGGCGATGGCAATTTCCACACGCTCTTGCTGGTGGATATGGACAATCCCGAAGAGGTCGCCAAGGCCGAGGGCTATGTTGGTTGGCTCAACGATGTGGCAATCTCGATGGAGGGCACCTGTACCGGCGAACATGGCATCGGGCAGGGCAAGGCCAAGTACCTGGAGCGCGAGTTGGGCCCCGGTGCGATGGCGGTGATGGCCGCGATCAAACGCGGGATCGATCCGGATAACATCTTTAACCCCGGCAAAATGGCCCTGCCGCCCTTCCGGGGCGAGACGACCCTCTGATGGTGCGCCCGACCGCGTCCGGTGTCCCCTCCGCCCACGCGGAACCGCATCTTTCGGGGCGGTCGGGCTGGCTGCGTGCCGCAGTCATGGGGGCCAACGACGGGATCCTGTCCACCGCCTCGCTGATCGTGGGGGTCGCGGCGGGCTCGGGGGACCGGGCGACGATTATTCTGGCGGGCATCGCGGGGGTTGTTGCGGGCGCGTTGAGCATGGCGGCGGGCGAATATGTCTCGGTCTCCAGCCAGGCGGACGCGGAAAAGGCCGATGTGGAGCGGGAGCGCACCGAACTGGCCACCAACCCCGAGGCTGAACTGGCCGAGCTGACGGCGATCTATGAAGAGCGTGGCCTGACACCGGACCTTGCGGCGCGGGTGGCCGAAGATCTGACCGAGGCCGACGCGCTAACCGCGCATCTGCGCGACGAGATCGGGCTGACCGATCTGTCGCCGCCGCGCCCGGTGCAGGCGGCGGGCGTCTCGGCCCTGACATTTGCGGCCGGCGCCTCCGTGCCCCTGGCGGTTGCCTGGGTCGCGCCGCTCAGCATCGTGGTGCTCTGGGTGGGGGTGGCGACCCTGGCGGGGCTGGGGACTTTGGGCGCGATGGGCGCAAAAGCCGGAGGCGCCCCGCGCGGACGGGCGGCGCTGCGCGTGATGATCTGGGGGGCGCTGGCGATGGCCGCGACAACGGCGATTGGTGCACTGGTCGGCCAATCATTTTGAGGGGCCGCCGTCATGGTGCGCGCCAATCTTGCACGGCGCCTAGTTTTTCGGCAGAAAGCCGCTCAATAGGCGGGCGAAGCCCCGCGAGGGCACAATTTTTCACACATTTGACACGCGGAATACGCTAGGTCAGGACCAGCTAATTGTTCGTTAACAGCCATATTAAAGATCCATTTTGACGCAAGCGCGCGACCCTTTTCGGTAAGCGCACACCATTCGGAGGTCTTGATGACCCTTAACTCCCTCTCCCGCCGCCATAAACGGTTCATGTTTCTCGCTTTTGATTGCGGGCTGGTGCCGATCGCGCTTTACTTGGCGTTTGCGCTGCGGTTCGGGACCGGGCTACCGCTTTCCCAGGCGCTGGAGTCCCTGCCTCTCTTTGCGGTGATGACACTCTTCGCACCGGTCCTGATTCTCGCGTTCCGTCTTCCCTGGATCAAGCTGACCGCGCTCGACATCACCTCGCTGTCGCGTATCGCGGCGGCGGCGGCGGTTCTGGGTGTCGCCGCGATGGCGACCAGCTATCTGCTCAGCCTGGGCGCGCCCCGCTCCGTGCCAATGATCTTCGCGGCGATGTTCTTCGGCCTTTCGGTCGTGGGCCGCACCGTTGTTTACCTGTTGCTGCAACACCCTTGGCGCCAGGACACCGGCGTGCCCGTGGCGGTCTATGGCGCGGGGGCTGCGGGCATTCAGCTGGCCACGGCGCTGCGCCAAAGCGAAGAGGTGCATCCCGTCACCTTCGTGGATGATAACCCCTCGCTTCACGGTCTGATCATTTCCGGCCTGTCGGTCGTGGGGCCGGGACGCCTGCGCCAGATGATCGACCAGGGGCAGGTCGCGCGCATCCTTGTGGCGATGCCGTCGCTGCCGAAACCGAAGCTGGACGTGCTTCTGGCGGAACTCACGGAATTGCCGTGTGAGGTGCAGGTGCTGCCCTCCTTCGTTGATCTGATCTCGGGCAAAAGCACCGAGATGAAGACCGTCTCGCCCGACGCGCTTTTGGGCCGCGACAAAGTCGACCTCGATGTGCCGGACATCGCCAAGGCCTATGCGGGCCGGTCGGTCATGGTGACGGGGGCGGGCGGCTCCATCGGGTCCGAGCTTTGCCGCCAGTTGCTGGAATGTAACCCCGCGCGCATCGTGTTTTTTGAGCGGTCCGAGCTGGCGCTCTACCAGATTGATCGCGAATTGCGCGCCAAAGCCATTGAGCGGGGCATCGACGTCGTCACGCGCCTGGGCTCTGTCACGGATCCGCGCCGGGTCAAGGATGTCATGGCCGAGGCCTCGGTGGAAATCGTGCTGCACGCGGCCGCCTACAAGCACGTCCCCCTGGTCGAAGAGAACGAGCTGGAGGGCGCGCGCAACAATACGCTCGGCACCCAGGTCGTCGCGGCGGCCGCGGAAGCGGCGGGGTGTGAGCGGTTCATTCTGGTCTCCACCGACAAGGCCGTGCGGCCCACGAACATCATGGGCGCCAGCAAGCGCATGGCGGAACTGGTGATCCAGGACATGGCCTCGCGCGCCACGGACACCCGCTTTTCCATGGTGCGCTTCGGCAATGTGCTGGGGTCCTCGGGCTCTGTGCTGCCGCTGTTCCAGGATCAGATCAAGGCCGGTGGCCCCGTGACCGTCACCCACGGCGAGGTGACGCGCTACTTCATGACCATCCCCGAATCCGCGCGCCTTGTGCTGCTGGCGGGTGCCTATTCGACCGGCGGCGATGTCTTCGTGCTGGATATGGGCAAACCGATGCGCATCGTCGATATCGCCAAGCGGATGATCCTGATGTCAGGCGCCACGGTGCAGGAAACCCCCGACGGGCCAGGCATCGCGATCGAGATCACCGGGCTTCGTCCGGGCGAAAAGCTCTATGAAGAGCTGTTGATCGACAGCGCCTCTATGGTCGGCACCCCGCACGAAAAGATCCTGCGGGCCGAGGAAGACCGCCTCAGCCAGATCGAAGTGGCCGCCATGATGAAAGAGCTGCGCGGGGCCATCGACACCAGCGACACCGACCGCGTGCGCCAGGCGGTTGAGGGCTTCGTGAAGGGCTATCACATCCCTGAGAAAGAAGGGACCGGCGCGGCACAATAGGCCGGGCCGCACCTTTCCTTACAAATCGATGGCGCGCCCGGTGCGCGCGCTTTCCTGCGCCGCCATCCCCATCCGCACCGCCGCGGCCCCGTCGCTCAGCGTGACCTGGGGGCTCGCTTGCCCCCGGATCACCCGCAAAAACTGCACATGCTGATAGTAGGTGGAGCCATGGTGGTCCCCCGCCGTCAGCAGCTGCTTGTCCACCGGCGTCTCATGGACCACACGGCCCGTCGTCGGCATCCGGGGGCTGACGATCACTTTGGGCATCGGCGCGGGACCAATGTCGAAGTTCCAGAACCGCGTGGGGCCGGGCACCCGCGCCTCGATCTTGCCGGCGGGACCCACGGCGGTGATCTCTTCCTGATACTCGCTGCCCTCGGCGAACATGCACAGCTCCAGCATCGCGCGGGCGCCGCCGGCGAAATCGACGATGACATAGCCATTGTCCCAGATGTCCGGCACTTCACCTTCGTAGGTTTCGTTAAGGTGATTAACCGATTGCCCGGCGCTGGCCATGACCCGCACCGGTTCATCGTTTAGAATCAAGCGCATAAGGTCGAAGAAGTGGCAGCATTTCTCCACCAAAGTGCCGCCGGAATTGCGGTTGAACCGGTTCCAGTCCCCGACTTTTTCCAGAAACGGGAACCGATGTTCGCGGATCGTCAGCATCTTGATCCCGCCCGTCGCCTCTTCCACCAGCTCGCGGAACTTCGCGATGGGGGGCATGTAGCGGTACTCCATCGCCACCCAGATCGGTGCGCCGTAGGCCTCCAACGCGGCGATCTCGGCGGCATCGCCGGGGGCGGTATAAAGCGGCTTCTCGCACAGGATCGGCAGCGTCACCTGCGTGGCGATCTGCTTGAGTTGCCCGACGTGGCAGTGGTTGGGGGAAGCGATCACCAGCGCGTCCACGTCACCCCGCGCCAGCAGCGCGTCCAGGGTGTCACACCGTTCCGCGCCCGGCGCGGTTGCGCCCGCCTGGGCCGCCATCGCGTCATCGGGCTCGAAGAACGCCGTCACGGCAGTTTCCGCCAGAAGCGCGATGTTGCGGATGTGCTCCTGGCCCATCATGCCCGCCCCCACGAGGCCGTATCTTGTCATGTCCATTGTTCCTTTTTCGCCTCACGGCACCTTGGAGAAATACTGCGCGCGCGCCGGGTCGAACCACGTCCACGAGGCCTCCGCCGGCGCGCCGTGCTGGTCGTAGGCGCGCCGCTCGATGAAGCCCACCGGGGTGCCGGGGGCCAGGCCCAGTTCCGGCGGCGTCCAGTCGGGCAGGGGGGCGGCGCTGATCACGTCTTCGGCGTGCTGAATGTGCAGCCCCAGCTTCTCGGCATAGGTCCGGTAGAGCGATTCCGAGACAGTGCGCGCGTTCAATCCGTTGTCGTCATGCCAACGCAGATCCAGCCAGATCTCTTCCACCGCGACGGGGATCTCTGCCAGAAACCGCAGCCGCCGCATCCGGATACCGACATCGAACATGCGCCCCAGGTTGGGCAGAGTGTCGGGCTTCCGGGTCTTCCGGATGTCCAGAAGTTCCGCCGTGGGAAGGCCGCCGCCGATGTCCTTCAGCTCCAGCCGGAACAGCGCATAGGTGCCGATGTTCTTGTTGCCCCCCAGCACGTAATTGCCCGAGCCCTGGCGCCGCTCGATCAACCCGCGCTCCACCAGCAGGCCCAACGCCTTGCGCAGGGTGGCCACGGCCACGCCGTGCTCGGCGGCCATCGCGCGCTCGGGCGGCAGCTTTTCACCGGGCGACAATCGCCCGCCCCCGATGTCGATGGTCAGCGCCTCGGCGATGCGCAAATAGGTCGGCAGCGCGCCCGATGTGCGGGTCTCGGTCATGCCGCCCTCCCGTGCGTTTGCCGAAATTGATATACCATTGATATACCCTGTTTGGATTGCTACGCCTTGTCTGTGCTAAGATCAAGGGAGGGCGCGCGCATGACGGTGGTTCCGGTCACATCAGCAGATCTCGACGCGGCGGAGGTCAGCTGGTTCGCGGCGCTTTGCTCGGACGACTATGAATTTCTGGGCGTCCCGGACGGCAAGTTGCGATCCTCCTGGGAGCATTGCAGCGGCCTGGTGAAAGAGGCTGAGGCGCAGGGCTTCCGCAATATCCTCTGCCCCTCGTCTTACCAGGTGGGTCAGGACACGCTGTCGTTCGTCGCCGGATGCGCTCCAATTACCAGCAAAATCAACATGTTGGCGGCCGTGCGCTGTGGCGAGATGCAGCCGATCATGCTGGCGCGCACCCATCGCGACCCTCGACCACATGCTGGAAGGTCGTTTAACGGTAAACATTATTTCCAGCGACTTCCCCGGCGAAAAGGCCGAAAGCGGCTATCGCTACCAACGCTCGCGCGAGGTGGTCGAAATCCTGAAGCAGGCCTGGACCCGGGACGAGATTAACTACACCGGAGAAGTCTATGATTTCCAAGGATTAACTACAGATCCCGTGCGCCCCTATCAGACCGGCGGGCCGCTTCTTTACTTCGGCGGCTACTCCCCCGCCGCGCTGGAGCTTTGTGGCCAACACTGCGACGTTTACCTGATGTGGCCCGAGCCGAAGGAGGCGCTGGCGCAAAGGATGAAGGACGTCAACCAAGTCGCTGAAAAATATGGCAGAACCTTGGATTACGGTCTGCGCGTCCACATGATCGTGCGCGACACGGAGGCCGAGGCTCGGGAATACGCCGAACATCTGACATCGAAGCTCGATGACGAATACGGCCAGCTCATCCGCGAACGCGCCCTCGACAGCGGGTCGCTCGGCGTGTCGCACCAGGCTAAGGCCCGGGAATTGGCCGATAAATTCGGCTATGTCGAACCGCACCTCTGGACCGGGATCGGCCGCGCCCGCTCGGGCTGCGGGGCGGCGCTTGTGGGCTCCGCCGATCAGGTCCTGACCCAGATCGAGGACTACAAAAAGATGGGCATCCGCGCCTTCATCTTCTCGGGCTATCCGCATATGGATGAGTGCAAACACTTCGGGCGTCTGGTCATGCCCGAGCTGAAAACATGTTCAATGCCAGAGGCTTACGGACGCGTCCCGGCCTCGGTACCAGCAACGCCCCTCGGCGTGGGAGAGAGACGATGAACCGGGTCAATGTAGGCGGGGTCGACATGTCCCGCATCGTATACGGCATGTGGCGTCTGGGCGATGACCAAGATACCTCGGTTGCTCACGTGCAGGCCAAGGTCGAGGCCTGCCTCGCCCAGGGCATCACCACCATGGACCAGGCCGACATCTACGGCGGCTACGCGGCGGAAGAGCTGTTGGGCAACGCCCTGAAAGCCGCCCCCGCGCTGCGCGATCAGATCGAGATCGTGACCAAATGCGATATCGTGGCGCCCATCGGGATTCATTCTGACAAGCGGGTGAAATACTACGACACGAGCGCTGAGTACATCACCGCTTCGGTCGATAGGTCATTGAAATTGATGAATATTGACGTCATCGACCTGCTGCTGATCCACCGTCCGGATCCGCTCATGGACCACGTGGAAACAGGCGCCTGCCTCGACGCTCTGGTCGCCTCTGGCAAGGTCCGCGCCGTCGGCACCTCCAACTTCCGCCCCTGGGATTGGGACCTGCTGCAATCGGCCATGCAGACCCCGCTCGCCACCAACCAGATCGAGGCCTCCGTCCTCCACCACACGCCCTTCACCAACGGCGACGTGGCCTTCCACCAGCAACGCGCGCAACCGATCATGGCCTGGTCGCCGCTGGCCGGCGGCACGCTTTTCGGCGACGACGGCGCGGCGGTCCGCGCGGTGCTGGAGCGGATCGGCGTAGATCACGGCGTCGGCGCAGACGCCGTCGCGGTGGCCTGGTTGCTGCGTCATCCGGCGCAGATCATGCCAGTGATGGGGACCAACAACCTCAATCGGATCAACGGCTTGTCAGACGCTCTTAAAGTGACACTCGACCGTCAGGACTGGTACGAGGTCTACACCGCCGCCCTCGGCCACGAGGTCGCATAACGCTGCGAGGAGCGTTCGCACCCCCGGGGTGCGATAGCGAGGAGGGGTCGACCAAAAAGGGGCCGTCAGCCCCGTGCCAAATGGCTCGCACAGCCGGTTAGCGCCGCGTAATCGTCGCTGACCACCGAGACCCCGAACTGCTCCATAAAGGCCGAGAATCGGCCCTTGGACCGGAACGCCTCCGCAAACCCAAACTGCGCAAGGTGCGGCGCGAACGCGCGCGTCACGCCGCCCACAAGGAACACGCCGCCAAAGGGCAGATGCGACAACACCAGGTTGCCCGCGACATCGCCCAACACCTTCACAAACAGCGCGCCGGTGTCGCAAGCCAGGGCCTCGCCCTCGCCGATGCGGGCCAAAATGTCTGCGGGATCAATGACTTCGCCGTGAAGGGCGGCGTGTAGATGGCTTACGCCACGCCCCGACAGGACCTCTTCCACGGAAGGGTATCCGCCCGAGTCCGAGAGTTTGCTCAGCAGCGGATGCAACTCCGCGATGGAGGTCGGCAGGCTCACGTGGCCCGCTTCCGACGGCGGCACAAATCGCCCGCCTGCCGTGTCAAAGACCGGGCACGCGTTGAAGCCCGTCCCAAGGCCGATGACCAGTTTCGCGGCCAGATCCGTCGCGGGCGGCTGCGGCAAGACCTCGGCCAGATCGGCCGCCGCGATGTTGCCAATCGCATGGCCCTGGGCTTGCAGATCGTTCAGAACCGCCACCCGCTCGGCGGTCAAAGCCTCGGCCAGAACCGCCTTGTCGATGCGCCAATCCAGGTTTGTCAGCGTGCCGACACCGTCATGGACAGGCCCCGCCATGGCGACGCAAACGCCTGTAATCCAAGTATCATCCTGGCCACTGTCGGCCAGATACTGCGCAATGACCGAGCCGATGCCATCGAACTCAGCGTTGCGATAGCGCCGCACGCTGTCCACACGGACGCTGGTGGCGTTGGCCAGGGCCACGCGCGTGTTGGTGCCGCCGATATCGGCGACCAGCGAAAGGGCTGCGGGGACCATATTCAATTCCTTAACGGCGTTAACGCCACCAATCGGCTAACGCGTGATAGGACGCTTTGGGCGTCCTTGCCAAGGTCTCGAAGTCCACATGGACCAGGCCAAAGCGTTTCTCGTACCCCAGCGCCCACTCATAATTGTCCATCAGCGACCAGACGTAATAGCCCGCGACGGGCGCGCCCTCGGCCACGGCGGCCTGAACATTGCGCAGGTGATCGGTGAGGTAGGCGATCCGGTCCGGGTCCGGCGTGGTGGCCGAGGCCATGCCATTCTCGGTCACGTAAAGCGGCAGGTCGCCGGTGTATTCGCGCGCCGTGCGGGTCAGGAAATCACGCAAGCCCTCGGGATGTATCTCCCATCCCATATCGGTGAGCGGGCCCTGGGTGTCGGCGTAGGCGTAGGCGGGCCAGGGCTCATCCGTCGCCGAAATCCGCTTGCGCGTGTAGTAGTTCAGCCCCGCCCAATCGAGCGGGGATTGGATCGTGGCAAAGTCGTCCTGCCAGCCCTGGGGCAGGTGCGGCTCCAACCCCTCCAACACCTCCGCCGGGTATTCTCCCTTGAACAGCCCGCCTAGGAAAAACCGATTGTAAATCGCATCATACCGCCCCGCGGCGGCAACATCCGCCGCGCTGTCCGAGGCCGGGGTCGACCATTCAAAATTGCACACCGCGCCCAGGTTCTTCACGCCCAAAGCCTTCATCGCCTGAATGCTGCGCCCGTGGGACAACAGAACGTGGTGCATCGCGCGGGCCGTGGCGCGGATGTCGCGCAGGCCCGGCGCGTGGTGCCCCTCAAAATGCGACAGCCAGCTGACGCACCACGGCTCATTGATCGGCGCGGCGGACCAGGTGCGGTCGCCGATGCGGCCCATCACGGCCTCGGTGTAATCGGCGAACCAATTGGGCATGTCGGCATTGCGCCAGCCCCCTTCATCGGCCAGCGGCTGCGGCAGTTCCCAATGGTAAAGCGTCACCGCAGGGTCGATGCCGCGCGCCAGCAGCCCGTCCACCAGGCGGTCATAGAAATCGAGCCCTTCCGCATTCACTGGCCCACGCCCTTCGGGCATGACCCGTGCCCAAGACGCTGAAAAACGGTACACATCCGCGCCCAGGCCCGCGATAAGGTCCAGATCTTCGTCCATCCGGTTCAGGTGGTCACAGGCCAAGGCGCCGTCCTCGAACCGCACGACATTGCCGGGGGTTCCGGCGAAGCTGTCCCAGTGGGTCAGGCCCGCGCCGCCCTGGGCATGGCCTTCGATCTGGTAGGCAGAGGTGGCGACCCCGAAGCGGAAGCCGTCGGGGAAGTCGGCGCGTGTGAAGTTCATCGGTGGGGTTCCTTAACGGCGTTAACGTATGGGCGCGGGTCCGGTCGAGCGGCCGAGTGTCAGATCGGTTTCCCAAAGCTCCTGGATCGGCGGCTGGTTGGGATCGTCGATCAGGGCCAGAAGGATCTCGGCACAGCGCTGGCCTGCCGCGCGAATCGAGGATCTTGTGGCGGTAAACGCAGGCCCCTCGGGCGCATTAATGCCGTCGTTGTCCATATAGCTCAGCACATCGTCGTGGCAGATGATCGAGATATCGCGGCCCGTGCGCAGCCCGCGCTCGCCCGCCGCGCGGCGGATGCCAATGGCGGGGATGATCGAGGAGACGGCGAACGCGGTCGGCGCATCGTCCCGGTCCAGCAGGGCGCAAGCGGTGCGGTAGCCATATTGCTCGGTCATCACGTCGGAATGCATGAAATCGGGCTGCACCGGCACGCCCCGGGCCGCCATCGCCTCTTCAAACCCGCGCCGACGCCGCAGCGCGAAGTCGAGCGTCTCTTGCCCGTTCAAAAGGGCGATTCGGCGGTGCCCGAGGTCCAGAAGCAGATCCGTCGCGCGGCGAAACGCGCGGACGTTGGCCACGTCGAGCCAGCTGTAGGCGCCCGGCGACGCGGTCCGGCCATGGACCAGAAACGGCAGGCCCAACTCTTGTAGAAGAGGCACGCGGGGGTCGTCCAAGGTGGGCGCCTGCACCATCACCGCATCGACCGAGGCATTGGCCGCCATCTGGCGATACGCGGCCTCGGCCCCCTCGACCGGGACCATCGACAACAGCAGGTCATAGCCCTCGCGCGCATAGACCTCGCCCGCCCCGGCGATGAAGTCTGCGAAGATCGGGTTCACCAATTCTTCGCGTCCATTCAAGGGCATGACGTGGCCGATGGACATGGCGCGGCCCGTGGCCAGCCTGCGGGCGCGGGCGTTGGGCGAGTAATTCGCCGCCTTCGCCGCCTCCTGCACGCGCAGGCGTGTGGCTTCCCGCACCTCGGGGTAGCCGTTCAACGCGCGGCTGACAGTGGTTTGGCTTAGCCCGAGAGACTCGGACAATTCCCGAAGGTTCATGGTGCGGCGAGGTCCAAAGCGCTTAGAAGTTCGGCGAAAGTTACGCAAAGGGACGCGCGGATGTCAAAGGGTGAATATTGACGCGGGTAAAGTGCGACAAAGGAATTTCAGTTGATTTACAAGAAACGTCAGAGATGGATTGACAGGGATGGTTGCATGCGCAAGGGTGCCGCCACCCCAAAGCGCTTTGAAAAACGCGCGCCGGGACCTGAATAGAAAGACGGCCGCGGCCGGGTGCACCAAAGCGCCGGCGCGCGGCAAATGACTGGGAGGTCACCAATGAAGAAGATTTACCTGGCCAGCGCCGCCGCGCTGGCTCTGTCCGCAAGCGGCGCACTGGCCGATGGGCACATCAACCACATCTTCCCCGTGGGCGAGGGTGATTTCAACTGGGACAGCTACACCGCCTACGCCGACGCCTATGACCTGTCCGGTCAAGAGCTGACGATGACCGGTCCCTGGACCGGCGACGACGCGGAACTGGTAAACGCTGTGCTTGACTACTTCGAGTCCGCCACCGGCGCGACCGTCCAGTACTCCGGCTCTGACAGCTTCGAGACCGACATCGTCGTGGCGACCCAGGCGGGCTCTGCCCCCAACATTGCCGTCTTCCCGCAGCCCGGCCTGATGACGGACCTGGCCGCGCGCGGCTTCCTGACTCCGCTGGCGCCCGAGACCGCCGATTGGGTCCGTGAGAACTACGCCGCGGGCGAAAGCTGGGTATCCCTTGGCACCGCTGCGGACGCCGACGGGAACGAGGCGCTTTACGGTTTCTTCTACAAGGTCGACCTGAAATCGCTGGTCTGGTACTCGCCCGAGGCCTTTGACGAGGCGGGCTATGACGTGCCCGAGACCATGGAAGACCTGCTGGCGCTGAACGACCAGATCGTGGCCGACGGCGAGACGCCGTGGTGCATCGGCTTGGGTTCCGGCGGTGCAACGGGCTGGCCCGCGACCGACTGGGTCGAGGACATCATGCTGCGCACCCAATCGCCCGACGTCTATGACGCCTGGGTTTCCAACGAGATGCCGTTCAACGCCCCCGAGGTGATCAACGCGATCGAGACCTTCGGCACCTTCGCGCGCAACGGCGACTATGTGAACGGCGGCGTGGAAGCCGTGGCCTCCACCGACTTCCGCGAAAGCCCCCTGGGCCTCTTCACCTTCCCGGCGGAATGCTACATGCACCGCCAGGCGTCGTTCATCCCGACTTTCTTCCCTGAAGATGCGGACAGCGACTTCTTCTACTTCCCCGCGTTCGAGGGCGAAGACCTCGGCTCCCCGGTCCTGGGCGCCGGTACGCTCTTCGGCATCACCTCTAACAGTGAAGCCGCACAGGCGTTCATGGCCTTCCTGCAGACGGAAATCAGCCACGAGGTCTGGATGGCACAATCCGGCTTCCTGACACCGCACCAGGGCGTGAATAGCGATCTCTTCGCCTCTGACACTCTGCGTCAGATGAACGACATCCTTCTGGGGGCCACGACCTTCCGCTTTGACGCATCCGACCTGATGCCGTCCGAGATCGGCCAGGGCATCTTCTGGTCCGGCATGGTCGACTACGTCGGTGGCGAAGACGCCGCTTCCGTGGCGGGTCGCATCCAGGACCGTTGGGCCGAAATCCAGTAAGCCATTGATCTGAAAGACTGCCTCCGGCCCGCCATTGCGCGGGCCGGGTGGCCAAAACACCCGGTCTCAACGCAGACCCGTCTGGGCGCCACGTCACGGCCCACATCATTCTTCGGGGGGAGGGCGCGCGCATGTCGCCAGTCATTCAAGGCATCATCACCATCGTCATCGGCGTCGGCGGGTGTGTGGGCTACTTCTACTTCGCCAACCTGTTCCTCGATAAGGTGCTGTTCCCCGCGCGCGGTCCCAACGCGGGCCGCAACATCAACCGCGCCAACCAGATCCGCCCCTGGGTGTTCCTGTTCCCGGCGGTCTTCGCCCTTGGCCTCTACCTGATGTACCCCGTCGTGGGCTCTTTCTTCCGGTCGATGTACGACCGCTCGGGCACCGAGTTCGTGGGCGCGGGCAACTATGTGCGCCTGTTCAACAACCCTGATTTCCGCACCGCCTTCCTCAACAACATCCTCTGGGCGTTGTTCGTGCCGGCGCTGTCGACCTTCATGGGCCTTCTGATCGCGCAGCTCACCGACAAGCTGACCTGGGGCAACATCGCCAAGTCGATCATCTTCATGCCGATGGCGATTTCCTTTGTGGGCGCCTCGCTGATCTGGAAGTTCGTCTACGCGCAAGACCCCGACCTTGGCATCATCAACGCGATCCGCACCTCAATGGGCGGCACCCCGGTGGACCCGCTGCAAATCCCGTTCTGGAACAACTTCCTGCTGATGGTCATCCTGATCTGGATCCAAACGGGCTTTGCCATGGTGATCCTGTCGGCCGCCCTGCGCGGCGTGCCCGAGGAAACCATCGAGGCCGCGATCATCGACGGCGCCAACCCGTTCCAGGTGTTCTTCAAGATCAAGGTGCCTCAGATCATCGGCACCATTGTCGTGGTCTGGACCACGATCACCATCCTTGTCCTGAAGGTTTTCGACATCGTCTACACGATGACCGGCGGCAACTTCGGGACCGAGATTCTGCCGTCCTTCATGATGGATTTCATGTTCCGCGATGACGGGCAGGCGACCGCCGTGGCCTTCGTGATCATGCTGGTGGTTCTGCCGGTGATGATCTGGAACATCGTACAAGCCCGCAAGGAGATGCGTTAAAATGGATAACATTGCAGGGCAAAAGTCTGGCCTCTCCATCGTCACCAATGTGGCCGTGTTCCTGATCGTGCTGTTGTGGCTGATCCCGACCGTGGGCCTCTTCGTCTCCTCGTTCCGGGACCGCGATCAGATCAGCGCCTCGGGCTGGTGGCAGGCGCCGTTCTCGGTCGAACTGACCTACCGCACCCGCGCCGATGATGCGCCGACCCAGGACGGCGATCTCTACGTCGCCCAGGGCAACATTTTCGAGACCGGCGAGGTGCAGGATCAATTCACCTCGGGCGAAAACTCCATCGCGGCCTTCGGTCTACGCGGGCGTGAGCCCGGAGCCTTCCCCGCAGGCGAAACGGTGGAGAACCGCGATGGCGGCACCGTCGTGGTGAATGCCGACGGCTCCTACGTCTACACCTCGCCGGAACCCATCGATGACCGGGGCCCCAGGCTGTACTTCCTTGCCGAAACCCCGCCGGATTTCACCTTGGGCAATTACGCCGAGGTCCTGACTGGCCTGGATGAGGATGACCGCGCCCAGGAAATCGCGGCAGGCGCCAGTTTCGGAGAGCTTCTGTTTGAAGAGGCGGGAATTTTCCGAAACTTCATCAACACGTTAACCGTGACGATCCCGGCAACGATCATCCCGATCCTCATCGCAGCCTTCGCGGCCTATGCGCTGGCCTGGATGGATTTCCCGGGCAGGGGGCTTTTGATCGCCTGCGTCGTCGGCCTTCTGGTGGTACCGCTGCAACTGGCCCTCGTGCCACTGCTCAATCTGCACAACCAGATCGGCATCGGGCAATCGTTCCTCGGTATATGGTTAGCCCACACAGGCTTCGGCCTCCCGCTCGCGATCTATCTCTTGCGCAACTACATGGTCGGCCTGCCACGCGACATCATCGAATCCGCCAAGGTCGATGGCGCGACGGACTTCCAGATCTTCACCAAGATCATCCTGCCGCTGTCCTTCCCGGCGCTCGCCTCCTTCGCGATCTTCCAGTTCCTCTGGACCTGGAATGACCTCCTGGTGGCCAAGGTGTTCTTGCCCTCTACCGGCGACGCCCAGGTGATGACCGTGAAGATCGCAGACGATCTTCTGGGCTCGCGCGGCGGTGATTGGGGTATCCTTGCGACGGCGGCGTTCGTGTCCATCGCGATCCCCTTGCTCGTGTTCTTCTCCATGCAACGCTACCTCGTGCGCGGTCTTCTGGCCGGCTCCGTGAAGTAAAGAGTATCTTGCCCATGACCGCTCATCAGACCTTGTCCCAAGACCAGATCCTGGCCGCCGATGCCGATTGGTGGCGCGGCGCGGTGATCTACCAGATCTATCCGCGCAGCTATCAGGACAGCAACGGCGACGGGATCGGCGACCTCAACGGCATCACCCAGCGCCTGTCGCATATCCAAAGCCTTGGCGTGGATGCGATCTGGATCTCGCCCTTTTTCACCTCGCCCATGAAAGACTTCGGCTACGACGTCAGCGATTACTGCGACGTCGACCCGATGTTCGGCTCGCTCAGCGATTTCGACGTGTTGATCGAGACAGCCCATACCCTGGGCCTCAAGGTGATGATCGACCTCGTCCTGTCCCACACCTCCGACGCGCACCCGTGGTTTGCGGAATCCCGCGCGGATCGCACCAACGACAAGGCCGATTGGTACGTCTGGGCCGAGCCGAAAGAGGACGGCACGCCGCCCAACAACTGGCTCTCGATCTTCGGCGGCTCCGCCTGGCAATGGGACGCCCGGCGCGAGCAATATTACCTGCACAACTTCCTGACCACCCAGCCCGACCTCAACTTCCACTGCGACGCGGTGCAGGACGCGCTTCTGGATGTCGTCCGCTTCTGGCTGGATCGCGGCGTCGATGGCTTCCGCCTCGACACGATCAACTTCTACTTCCACGATGATGAGCTGCGCTCCAATCCAGCCCTCCCCAAGGACCAGCGCGATGACACCATCGCGCCCTCGGTGAACCCCTATAACCACCAGCTGCACCTCTATTCCAAGAACCAGCCCGAGAACCTGGCGTTCCTCAAACGCTTCCGCGCGGTGCTGGATGAATACCCGGCGGCGACTGCCGTAGGAGAGGTCGGAGACGCCCAGTTCGGGCTGGAGATCATGGGCCAGTACACGGCGGGCGATGACATGGTCCACATGTGCTATTCGTTTGAATTCCTGTCGAAAGAACGCCCCACAGCCGCGCGTTTCGCTGACGTGTTGGGCCGCATCGACGACAAGGCCCCGGACGGATGGGCGTGCCTGGCCTTCTCCAACCACGACGTCATGCGCCACGCCTCGCGCTGGGATCTCAGCCCGGCGGGCGCGAAAGCGTTAACGACGTTAATGATGTGCCTGCGCGGCTCGCTCTGCCTTTACCAGGGCGAAGAGTTGGGCCTGCACGAGGCCGATGTGCCGTTCGACGCCCTGCAAGACCCCTACGGGATCGAGTTCTGGCCCGAGTTCAAGGGCCGCGACGGCTGCCGCACGCCGATGGTGTGGGAGCCGTCCAACCAGAACGGCGGCTTCTCCGAAGGCCAGCCCTGGCTGCCCGTCAGCCACGAACACCTCGCCCAATCCGTCGCCGCGCAAGAGGCCGATCCCGGCTCGCTCCTGCACCATTACCGCCGCGCCATCGCCTTCCGCCACGCCCACAAGGCGCTGGTCAAAGGCGCCCACGCGGACGTCACGGCCTCGGGCGATATCCTGCATTTCACCCGCACCCAGGACGACGAGACGCTGTTCATCGCGATCAACCTCTCGGGCGAACCTGCGGCCATCGACGCGCCCCCCGGAAACTGGGTGCAAATCGGACAAGAACTCGGATCGACCGGCCCCGCGCCGGATGGAAAACTACACCTCGGCCCATGGCAGCCAGCCCTCGCGCTGCGTGTCGGTCATTAGGGAGATAGACGGATGGCAAACCTCAAACTCACCGATGTCGAAAAGACCTACGGCGGCACCGTGCAAGTCCTGCGCGATATCAATCTTGATATCGACCAGGGCGAGCTGATCGTCTTCGTCGGCCCCTCGGGCTGCGGCAAGTCCACGCTTCTGCGGATGATCGCGGGGCTCGAAAAGATCACCGGCGGCGAATTGGTGATCGACGACCAGGTCGTCAACGATGTCCCCCCGTCCGAACGCGGCATCGCCATGGTGTTCCAATCCTACGCGCTCTATCCGCATATGACCGTGCGCGACAACATGGCCTTCGCCCTGAAAATCGCGGGCGACAGCCCCGATCTGATCGATCAGAAGGTGAAGGCGGCCGCCGAAAAGCTGCAGCTGGAAAACTTCCTCGACCGTCTGCCCAAGGCGCTCTCTGGCGGTCAGCGCCAGCGCGTTGCCATCGGCCGCTCCATCGTGCGCGACCCCAAGGTCTACCTGTTTGATGAGCCGCTCTCCAACCTCGACGCCAGCCTGCGCGTCGCCACCCGCATCCAGATCGCGCAGCTCAAGGAAGAGATGCCGGATTCGACGATGATCTACGTCACCCACGATCAGGTCGAAGCGATGACGCTCGCCTCCCGCATCGTGGTCCTCGCGGGCGGTGGCGTGGCGCAAGTGGGCTCTCCGTTGGAGCTCTACGAGCGTCCAAATTCCACCTTCGTGGCCAAGTTCATCGGCTCGCCGGCCATGAACCTTCTGGGCGGCAAGATCGTCGGCACCGGCGCGGTCACGACGCTGGAAATGAACGAAGGCGGCGGCACCATCACCTCCAACTACCCCTCCACCGACGCCGACATGGGCGCCGTGGTCGAGGTCGGCATCCGCCCCGAGGATATGGTCGAAACCGACGCTTCCGATTTCGCCTTCCAGGCCAATGTGGAGATCACAGAGGCGCTCGGCGAAGTCACGCTCCTCTATTTCGAGAAATCCGCACCGGATCATGAGCCCGTCATCGGCAAACTCGCGGGCATCCACAAGAACCTGCGTGGTACTTCCGTGAAACTCGCCGCAGCCCCCGAAAAGGTCCACGTCTTCAAGGACGGCGTGTCGCTGCTCTACCGCGACCAGGATGTCTTCCTGCCGGGCGTGCAGCCGCACTAAAAACCGCTGCGAGGAGCGCAAGCGAGGAGGGGCGGTTTGCGCCCCAAGCGGCGAGGGCGGCTCTGCCCGCCACCGCCGCCGGCGCTAACCCAGGTCGTCAATCAGCCTGCGATACACGACATCTTGCGGCGCTCTATCGAAGGGCGTCGACACCCATTCCCGATCAATGTCCAACCTGCCGACCGGCACAATCTGACGCGCGATCTCCGGCGGCGTCGTAGGATCCACCGATCCCGTTTCCCAATCATGCAGCGCGGTCGAATAACGCACGAATGCGCCGCTGCAGGGCAATTCGATGAGCCCCCCTTCGGCAAAAAACCGAAGCCCGTCGCCCATGTCTTCCCCGATGATCGTCAGCTTGGCACCCAGCCGATGCTTCAAGATCGCGACAAAGACAATTGCCGCCGAGAAGGTGAACTTATCGATCAGCACCGCGCAGCCCCGTCGCCGCGCTGTGTCCGTAATGGCATCGATCAACGGCATCGTCAGAAGGAAATCGCCCCCGGTGTTGCCCCTGACATCCACCAATAGGACCTCGTCGCGGCGGGCCTGAACCCAGGCGGTGGCCTTATTGATCGCTTCGGGAAAAGCGCTTCTGTCGGCATCAAAGAAGCTCGGCAGCTTCAACGCGAAGCCCGTCTCGGCGCAATCGAAGATCTCCGCAAATCCCTTGAAATGCCACACAGGATCCACCTGGCCGTGCTCATTCCTCGGATAGAACTCGGACGCCGGTACAGCATCGCCGTGCGCCACCGTGATCTCCGCCGGTGTCCCGTCGGACCTTTGCAACAGATACCGAGTCTCCTTGCTGCTCGACCCAAAACCCAAATCAGCCAAAGCCGCGGGCCAGGCAAACAGAAGCGGTCCTATCACGCGCTGTCTCTGTCTTGTTCCCGCCAAAAGGCCCGCGCTTTCGCGCTCGATCCTTTCCACGGGAACACCGTTTATGGCGATCAGCCTACAGGGCGCAAATTCCGCGAATGGGGCGGACGTCTTGGTCAAAAAAGCCGACGTCCCGTAGCTCACAAACCGCAGCGGCAGGACCTCAATGGCGTCATTCGGGATCACCCGAGTGTGGCCATTGCCCGCCAGCGCCAAAAGGCGCATCGCCGCCAGCAAAAACCGCTCCGTCGCGCCCTCCGACGCGTACCTGCGAGCCACCTCCCCATGCGCAGCAATCACCCCCGGATCGACCGTGGCAAAGCTGGGGTCGGTCCGTTTCACAACGTCCAGAAGAGGTTCAAGGTCTTGGTTCAGCGACACAAATGACCCTAGCGCCAGTACAAAACCCTTGTCCACCCGGCGCTCCAACCCGCCAGCTACCGGAGCAAAGCGCGGCACACCCCGTGCGCCACGCCCAAGACCTCACGCCAGCGGCACCCAGAACTCCACCACACCGCGCCCGGCGATGGCGTCGAACCGCTCGTCATACCGCTCGAACTCCGGCGTCAGGGCAGGCTCCAGCCCGGCGTCGGGCAGGGCCTTGTTCCACACCGAATAAATCGTCTTCGGCAGGTCCCCGATATGACCCTCATGGGTGAAGACCGCGTAGCGGGCGGCGGGGATCTCCACCGCTTCCATCCCCTCCGGCACGTCGGGCCATTCCATCCCGGCGATATAGCGGAAATCGCCCGCTTCGCCGATGTCATAGCTGACGCCATATGTCTCTCCACTCGCGCCAAGGGTCTGATATTGAACGGCAAAGCGTTGCCACAGGCTGGGGATCGCGCTGATGTCGAACCCGCGCACCTCCGCGCCCATGCCCACCACACGGAACGCCCCGTGCTCTCGGAACTCGGGCGCTGCCACGTCTACGATCATGCTTTTGTCCATCTCTAAAGGCTCCATCAGTTTCAGGTTTGAAAGGTCGCGCGCCCCCTTCACCTCGCGGGGCAGGACCCCCGTGTAGGCGCGGAAGGCCCGCGTGAACGCCTCATGAGATCCGTAGCCCGCCTCCAGCGCGGTGGTGAGGATGTCGGCCTCGCCGCCCGCCAGCACATGGGCCGCCCGGCTCAACCGCCGCGCCCGCACATAGGCCATCACCGACAGCCCGGTGCCCAATTGGAACGCCCGGCACATGTGGTGGACGTTCACGGCGCAGCGGCGCGCCAGAACCTCCAGTGTCAGCTCGTCCTCCAGCTGGGTCTCGATATGCCAGATCAGTTTGTTGATAAGGGGCATCAAGGATCTCCATTCAAAGCGTGAAGCCACCATCGCGATCCTACCACCGCCGCGCTTGATCGCATGTGACATCTTTGCGGCCCCCTTGTCCTGTTAGCGCTAACATGATACCCTGCGGCCAACTGTGTTCCCGGAGTCCGTTCATGTCCCTCGCCCCCCGCATCGCCGCCATCACCGACCGCATCATCGCCCGCTCCGCGCCCACGCGCGGGCCCTACCTGGACCGCATGCGCAAACTGGCCGAGGATGGCCCCCGCCGCGCCCATCTGACCTGTGGCAACCAGGCCCACGCCTATGCCGCCATGGGCGATGACAAGGACGTGCTGGTCGCGGCCCGCGCGCCGAACATCGGCATCGTCACGGCCTACAACGACATGCTGTCGGCCCACCAACCGTTCGAGTCGTATCCGCAAAAGATCAAGGACGCCGCCCGTGCCGCCGGTGCCACGGCTCAGGTCGCAGGCGGTGTCCCCGCCATGTGTGACGGCGTCACCCAGGGCCAGGTCGGCATGGAGCTGAGCCTCTTTTCCCGCGACGTCATCGCGCTTGCCACGGGCGTGGCGCTCTCCCACAACACCTTTGATGCCGCGCTCTATCTGGGCGTCTGCGACAAGATCGTCCCCGGCCTCGTCATCGCGGCGGCCACCTTCGGCTACATCCCCGCACTGTTCGTGCCCGCTGGTCCCATGGTCTCGGGCCTGCCCAACGACGAAAAAGCCCGCGTCCGCAACCAATTCGCCAACGGCGAAGTGGGCCGCGACAAGCTGATGGAGGCCGAGATGGCCTCCTACCACGGCCCCGGCACCTGCACCTTCTATGGCACGGCGAACTCCAACCAGATGCTGATGGAGTTCATGGGACTTCATCTTCCGGGCGCCTCCTTCGTCAACCCCAACACCCCCCTCCGCGATGCCCTCACCGTGGCCGCGACCGAACGCGCCGCCGCCATCACCGCCCTCGGCAACGCCTACACCCCCGTCTGCGATATCCTCGACGAAAAAGCCTTCGTGAACGGCCTCGTCGGCCTCATGGCCACGGGCGGGTCGACCAACCTCGTCATCCACCTCATCGCCATGGCCCGCGCCGCTGGCATCATCATCGAATGCAGCGATTTCAATGACATATCCGAGGCGACGCCGCTGATGGCCCGCGTCTACCCCAACGGTCTAGCCGACGTGAACCACTTCCACGCCGCAG
This sequence comes from Gymnodinialimonas sp., assembly GCF_059726805.1. NCBI lineage: Bacteria > Pseudomonadati > Pseudomonadota > Alphaproteobacteria > Rhodobacterales > Paracoccaceae > Gymnodinialimonas > Gymnodinialimonas sp. The sequence continues at coordinate 2,845,663 of NZ_AP041059.1, read as the reverse complement.
GCGGCCTCGGCTATATGATCGGGCAGCTGCTGGACGCAGGCCTCATGCACGAGGACGTCAAAACCGCCGCGGGCGACGGGCTTTCGCTCTACACCCAGGAACCCGCGCTTGATAACGGCGCCTTCCACTACCGCCCCGGAACCACCACAACCCTCAACGAAAAAATCCTGCGCCCGGCCAAAGACCCTTTCGCCAAAACCGGCGGCCTGGCCGAGCTGAAAGGCAACCTCGGCATCGGCGTGATGAAAGTCTCCGCCGTCGATCCCAAATACCACTGCATCGAGGCGCCCGCCGCCATCTTCCACTCCCAGGAAACCGTCAAAGACGCCTTCAAAGCAGGCGACCTCGACAAAGACGTCGTCGTCGTCGTCCGCTTCCAGGGCCCCAAAGCCAATGGCATGCCCGAACTCCACTCCCTCACGCCGCTGCTGTCGATCCTGCAGGGCAGGGGCCACCGCGTGGCCCTGGTCACCGATGGCCGCATGTCCGGCGCGTCGGGCAAAGTTCCCGCCGCCATCCATGTCGCTCCCGAGGCGCTCGATGGCGGGCTGATCGGACGCCTCAAGGACGGCGACCTGATCCGCGTCGACGCCACAAACGGCACCCTCGATGTGCTCACCCAGGGCGTAGAAACCCGCCCTCTGGCCGAGGCCGATCTCTCCGGCAATACCCACGGCGTGGGCCGCGAATTGTTTGAGATCTTTCGCCAAACCGCAGGCCCCTCTACCACTGGCGCGGGCGTTGTGGTTTAAGCCACGCGTCCCGCCCATCCACCAACCCCGCCCGCCCCACCGCGCGCGCCCCCATTTCCCCGTTCCAAAAATATCCCCGCCGGAGGCTCCCGCAGGCATAACCCGCGCCCCGGCTCGATAGGAAAGCACAGTGATGACCCCCCAAGCCCAATCCCTCGCCGCCCACCGCATCGCGGCGCTGGCCCCGATCATCCCGGTTCTCGTGGTCAACGACCCGGCCCATGGGGCACCGCTCGCGGCGGCGCTGGTCAAGGGCGGCTTGCCCGCCCTCGAAGTCACCCTGCGCACCCCCTGCGCGCTGGAAGTCATCGCCGAGATGGCCTCGGTCGAAGGCGGTGTCGTCGGGGCAGGGACCCTGCTGACCCCCTGGGATGTCGAACAGGCGAAAGAGGCGGGCGCCACCTTTGGCGTCTCCCCGGGCGCCACCGCGCATCTGATCGATGCCTGCACCGCCAATGAACTGCCGCTGCTGCCGGGGGCGGCCACTGCGTCTGAGGTCATGTACCTTTACGAGCAAGGCTATGACATCATGAAGTTTTTCCCGGCCGAGGCCAATGGCGGCGTGCCCGTCTTGAAGGCCATCGGCGCGCCGATCCCCCAGGTCTCGTTCTGCCCCACCGGCGGCGTGACCATGGCCAATGCCAATGACTACCTCTCGCTGCCCAACGTGGTCTGCGCCGGCGGCTCCTGGGTGGCCCCGAAATCTGCCGTAACGGCAGGCGATTGGGCCGAGATCGAGCGTCTGGCCCGCGAGGCCGCAACACTGGCGCGATAACCGAAATGTGACGGGACGTGGCGGCGATTTGCTGATCCAAAACAAATGGATCAGCAGGTTTTGGCCGTCCTGCGCGTCTCACGTCGGTGTGAGGTGAAATCGCTCTGCGATCTCTTAGCTGTGGCAAGGAACCAACGCGGCATCAATGCGTTGGACCCCCGGAAACGCCTCCGGGCCCCTGACACGAACAAGAGGACACCTCACAATGAAATACGCAGTATTCACAGGCACGCTCGCGCTCTTGCTGAGCCCCATGGCGGCCCTCGCGGGCGGCGTTGCCCCCGCACCGGCCCCCGCACCCGCCCCCATCGTCCCCGCGCCTGCGCCGGTGGGCTATGACTGGACCGGTCTTTATGGCGGTATCCAGCTGGAGTACGGCGACGTCGATGCAGACACTACCGCAGGCGTGGACGCGGCCGACGGTGACGGCGTGCTCTATGGCCTCTTCGGCGGGTACCGCTATGACTTCGGCAACATCGTACTGGGCGCCGAGGTGGACCTGAACCTGGCCGATATCGACCTCGATGATCCTGCAGGCACCACCATCGGCTCGCTTGATGCGGTCCACCGCCTCGGTGCGGAAGTGGGCTATGACGCAGGCCCCGCGCTGGTCTACGGCACCGCCGGTGTCGCCCAGGCCACGGCCACCGTCGGCGGCGCAGAGCTGCAGGACACCGGCTACTTCTTCGGCGCAGGCGTCGATTATCTGGTAACCGACCAGATCATCCTGGGTGCCGAGGTGCTGCAGCACGAGTTCGAAGACCTCGACAGCTCCGGCCTCGATGTCTCGGCCACCACCTTCGGCATCAGCGCCGCCTTCCGCTTCTGATCGCCCCATCAACGATACCCCGCGCTCCCATCAACCGGGGCGCGGGCACCATCCTCCTGCGCACTCAGCGATAAAAACCGCACCGGGCACCGTCGTCGTCTAGCCCGCCACCTCCGCCCGCGCTGCCATACGGCGCTCCGCGAAGGCGAACAGCCGATCCAGCGCCTCGGAAAACACCTCATCGGGCAGCGTCAGCGCCACGCGAACGTGCCCCGCCGCCGCCGCGCCAAAGCTTTCGCCCGGCATCACCGCCACATGCTCTTCGTCCAACAGCGCCTCGCCAAAAGCGTTCCCGCTCAACCCCGTGGCGCGGATATCCAGCATCACATACATCGCGCCCGCAGGCGGGATCGCCCCGATCCGCAAGTGATTACTTGCCTGCTGCTGCGCCAGCCGCGCCAGCACCATATCCCTCCGCCGCCGGAACGGCGCCGCGACCAAAGCCTCCGCCTCCGCCCCCAAATCCAACGCATAGCGCCCGGCGTCCTGGATGAACCCCGGCACGCCGTAGGTCGTGTGGGTGGCCAGGTTGATCATATGCGCCACCGCCGCCTCGGGCCCCGCAACCCACCCCAGGCGCGAGCCGGTCATCGCGTGGCTTTTCGACAGGGAGCCCACCGTCAGCGTCCGCTCGAACATGCCGGGCAGGCTGGCGAAGGGGCGATGCGCGCCCTCCCAGACCTGGGCGTCATAGACCTCGTCCGAGATCACCCACAGATCGCGCGCCTCGGCCACCCGCGCGATGCCCTCCAGCGTGGCGTCGGAATAGACCGCGCCGGTGGGGTTGTTGGGGGTGTTGATCAACAGACTGCGCGCGCCTTCACTTGCGGCCATCAGATCCGCCTCGCGCGGCTGAAACCCGTCCTCGGGCCGCGCCGCCACGGGGCAGGGCACCGCGCCGACGCCGCGGATCGTGCCGGGGTAGGTGGCGTAATAGGGATCAATCAGCAGCGCCGTATCGCCCGCATCGCAGGCCAGCGAATGCGCCGCAAACAGGCCCGACTGGCCGCCCGGCGTGATCAGCACATTCTCCGCCCCATAAGCCAACCCGCTGAACGAGGTCAAACGCTTGGCCACCGCCTCGCGCAGCGACTTGGTGCCCGGCACCGCCGCATAGCCCGTATGCCCGCCCCGTGCGGCGGCATCCATCGCGTCCAGAATGTCGGGGGCGGTGCGGGTGTCATGCTCGCCGATGGTCAGCTCCAGCACCGGCGCGCCTGCGGCCTTCATCGCGCGGGCGCGGTAAAACAGCCCCCAGCCATCGTCGCCACCGCCGGTCAACCCGGCAATACGGTTGGAATAGGCAGGCATCGGCAAGGCTCCGGAAAAGGGTCAATCTGGGCAGACGTTGCTTGCACGGAACGCCACGCGCAAGCCCAAAATCGGGGCCCTACGACACCCCGGCGTTGCCGTCATCCAGCACCAAACGGTAGCTCTTGCCGATCCAGTCGCGCAGCTCCATCGGCGGCGTGTCCCAGGGAAACAGCACCCATCCCGTCCCCTTCAGGTACGGCGATGTCACCGCGCGCTTCTGCCCCACCAGCTTATGGGCCGTCACCTTGCTGCCGATGCGAAGCGAAAGGCCCTCTCCGCCCATCGTATAGGCCGCGAACATATGGCCATGCACCGTCCAGATCACCACATCGTCCCCGAAGGGCGTGGTGCGCGCGGTGCCCAACAGGCCCTTAGCGTATATGTCAACGAAGGCCTCCTGCATGGGCGCACGGTAACGGCGAAACGAAACGATTGCAGGTGCAAATACCTGCGGCTTGTTACCGCACGCATTGGTATGCTAAGCCCCTCCCATGACACGCAACACGCCCTGTTTGACGATTTGTATCACCCGCTAACGCAAGCGGTCCGGGCACGTGTGGTTTTCTTAAGTTTTCCTATCTGCTAGCCCGGTCGCGCGCTCTTTTTCCGCCTGCCGAAAGCCTGCACCATGGTTAGAATCCACCTCAAGAATTCCAAAACCCGCTCAGTGGAAGAGCTGCGCCCGATCGTTGACGGCAAGGTCTCGATGTATGTCTGCGGGCCGACGGTCTACGACCGCGCCCATATCGGCAACGCACGCTCGGCGGTGGTGTTTGACCAGCTGTTCCGCCTTCTACGCCATGTCTACGGCGAGGCGAATGTGACCTTCGTGCGCAATTTCACCGACGTCGATGACAAGATCAACGCCCGCGCTTTGGCCGAGGGCCGCGATATCGCCGATCTGACCGCCGAGACGTCGCAATGGTATCTCGATGACACCCGCGCGCTCGGTGTGCTGGACCCCACCCACATGCCGCGGGCGACTGAGTATATCGCCCAGATGGTCGCCTTCATCGAGGATCTTATAGAAAAAGGCTTCGCCTACGCCCGCGACGGCCACGCGCTCTTCCGCGTGCGCTCGTTCGAGGACTACGGCAAGCTCTCGGGCCGCTCCGTCGACGACATGATCGCCGGCGCGCGGGTCGAGGTCGCGCCCTATAAAGAAGACCCGATGGATTTCGTCCTCTGGAAGCCGTCGTCTGACGATATTCCCGGCTGGGACAGCCCCTGGGGCCGAGGCCGCCCCGGCTGGCACATCGAATGCTCCGCCATGGCCAAGGCGCTCTTGGGCGAGCACTTCGACATCCACGGCGGCGGCGCCGACCTGATGTTCCCGCACCACGATAACGAGGTCGCGCAGTCCTGCGCCGCAGGCCACCGGTTTGCCAATATCTGGATGCATAACGAGATGCTGCAGGTCGAGGGCAAGAAGATGTCCAAGAGCTTGGGCAACTTCTTCACCGTGCGCGATTTGCTTGAGGATGGCGTGCCGGGAGAGGTGATCCGGTTTGTTATGCTGAGCACGCACTACGGCAAGCCGATGGATTGGACCGAGAAGAAACGGGTTGAGGCGGAGAAGACGCTGCGGAAGTGGTATTCTCTGATTGATGGAAATGAGGATGGGAAACCCTCAAACGGAGTTTTGAACCCCTTAGCTAAGGATCTGAACACAGCGGGTGCTATTGCTCACTTGCACAACCTAGCTTCCATACTCGAAGCCGACGAAAATGGTGCCGCCTTGCCGGAAGAATTGTATGTCGACGAGATTAGAAGCGATTTTGTGGCGTCCGCGCGTCTCCTCGGCCTCTTGCTCCCTGGAATGGGGGATTGGGTGAAATCGGACATTGACCTTGCAACATTTGAAGACCGCCTCACCGGACTTCGTTTTGATGCCATGCAAACGAAAGACTTCTCAAAAGTTGATGGCCTCAAAGCTTTGCTGACCGCTGCAGGCGTCGAAGTCCGAATGTCCAAGGAAGGCGTGGACCTCGTACCAGGCCCAAACTTCGACCCCTCCAAACTGGAGGACCTCTGATGCTCTCCACAACACAGGCCAGCCCCCGGCCGCAGGTGGGGGTGAAGCCCCCGCGTCGCCCCTCAGGGGCGCACCTATGGTGCGACGGGGCGGTCGGGGGCTGGACGGCCCGCAAGCGGTCCGTCCGTAGGGTGGGTGCAACCCACCGCACGCCGAACGTGCCGCCGCTTGCCCCGGCTCAAACCCTTAACAATCCGTTAACGCGCAGAGCAAAACACAGCAAAACCAACGCGTTACAAAGATGCTCAAGCTTGAGCACCCCCGCCGGAGGCCCCCAATGACCAAAACCCGCCTCCACCTCTACGACACCACCCTGCGCGACGGACAGCAGACCCAGGGCGTCCAATTCTCGACGCCCGAGAAGATCCGCATCGCCCAGGCCCTCGATGCCCTCGGCCTCGATTATATCGAGGGCGGCTGGCCCGGCGCCAACCCCACCGACAGCGCTTTTTTCGACGAAGCCCCCGCCACCGCGGCCAAAATGACCGCCTTCGGGATGACCAAGCGGGCAGGCCGCTCGGCCGAGAATGACGACGTCCTCGCCGCCGTCCTGAACGCGGGCACCGGCACCGTCTGCCTCGTCGGGAAATCCCATGATTTCCACGTCACCGAAGCCCTCGGGATCACGCTGGCAGAGAACGTAGAAAACATCCGCGCCTCCATCGCCCATCTCGTCTCCCAGTCCCGCGAGGCGCTGTTTGATGCGGAGCATTTCTTCGACGGCTACAAGGCCAACCCCGACTACGCGCTGGAATGCGTCCACGCCGCCCATACCGCAGGCGCCCGCTGGGTCGTCCTCTGCGACACCAACGGCGGCACGCTGCCCTCCGAGATCCGCGATATCACCGCTGCCGTCATCGCCTCCGGCATCCCCGGCTCGCATCTGGGCATCCACACCCACAACGACACCGAAACCGCCGTCGCAGGCTCGCTGGCCGCCGTGGAGGCCGGTGCGCGCCAGATCCAGGGGACGCTCAACGGCCTGGGCGAGCGCTGCGGCAACGCCAACCTCACGACGCTGATCCCGACGCTGCTGCTGAAAGAGCCCTACAAAAGCCGCTACGAGACCGGGATCGCGGAGGAGAAACTCGAAGGCCTGACCCGGATCAGCCGGATGCTCGATGACATCCTCAACCGCGTCCCCCACCGCCAGGCGCCCTATGTCGGCGCCTCGGCCTTTGCCCACAAGGCGGGTCTGCACGCCAGCGCCATCGTCAAGAACCCCGCGACCTATGAACATATCGAGCCCGAAACCGTTGGCAACACGCGCATCATCCCGATGTCGAACCAGGCGGGCCAATCCAACCTGCGCAAGCGCCTCGCCGATGCCGGGCTGGAGGTGGCGAAAGATAACCCCGCGCTGCCCGCGATCCTCGACGCCATCAAGGCCCGCGAGGATGAGGGATATAGCTACGACACCGCCCAGGCCTCGTTCGAGCTTCTGGCCCGCGATGCCTTGGGTCTCTTGCCGGAGTTCTTCGAGGTGAAGCGCTACAAGGTCACGGTGGAGCGGCGCAAAAACAAGTACAACCAGATGGTCAGCCTGTCCGAGGCGATGGTCGTCCTGAAGGTGGGCGGCGAGAAGAAGCTGTCGGTCAGCGAAAGCATGGATGAGACCGGCAGCGACCGCGGCCCGGTCAACGCGCTGTCGAAAGCGCTGGCCAAGGACCTCGGGCCCTATCAGAACCTGATCGAGGATATTCGGCTGGTCGACTTCAAGGTTCGCATCACCCAGGGCGGGACCGAGGCCGTCACCCGCGTGATCATCGACAGCGAAGACAGCACCGGGCGGCGCTGGTCCACCGTGGGCGTCTCGCCCAACATCGTCGACGCCAGTTTCGAGGCGCTTCTGGACGCGGTCACCTGGAAGCTCATTCACGAAGGGGCGACGCCCTAGATTTGCAGTAAGGCTCTGACAGAAAGGAATTCTCCATGCGCTATTCTCTCGCACTTGCACTTTGTGTTTCCGCCCTCGGCCCGATGACGGCAGCCGCCCAGGACCTGGCCTCGATCTGCTATTCGCGCGGGTCCGAGGCGGAAGGCATGTCCGGGTTCACCCACCATGTCGATGGGCGCGCCGTGCGGGTCGATAGCCCCTGGTCCAGCGACAGCCGCTCGCGCGTGGTCGAATGGCAGGATCCGACCTTTGCCACCGAATTCTACAGCGCGCTGGCGCCGGTTTTTGACGATATTCCCACAGATCTGATCGCCCAATGCGACGAAGGCTGGCGCGATACGATCGTCATCCGTTTCGACGACGGCTCCATGGCGATGCGCGAGGGGTCGTGCATCCGCAATCCCGTGGCGCAAGCGCTCGACGGGATCTTCCGCACCACGGCCTCACTGGTGGAGAACGAGGTTGAGACCTTCACCGAAGGCCCGATAGAGGGCGTCTACAGCCCGTGTTTTCATGAATGGTAAGAGGGTGCGATGAGCGCTTGGGATAAAGAGAGCTTCTTCAAGATCCACGCTGATTTGCCCCGGGAAGGTCCGGGGGAGACGGCCGATGTGGCCTGGGCGGCAGAAGTCGCGGGCCTGGGCGCGGGAGCCCGGATCTGCGACGCGGGCTCGGGTCCCGGCGGGGATATCGGCGCGCTGTTGCGCGCGGCAGACGGCGCCCATGTCACGGCGATTGACGCCCATGCCCCGTTCATTGAGGCCGCGCAGGCGCGCTGGGGCGCGGACAAGCGGGTGGCGCTGATCGCGGGCGATTACACCGAAATCACTGGCCCGTTCGATTTCATCTGGTCGGCGGGCGCTGTCTATTTTCACGGCATCGCGGATCTGTTGCCGCAATGGCGTCCGGCCCTGGCGCCGGGCGGGGCGATTGCCTTCTCGGAGCCTTGCGTGTTCTCCAGCAGCGCGCCTTCCGACGTCGTGAAGGCGCTGTGGGAGGACTACCCGCGCCTGACCAACGCCGAGGGCATCGCGGCGCAGGTGTGCCTGGCGGGGTTCGAGACACTGGCCACCCGAAAACTGTCGGACGTTGCCTGGGAAAGCTACTACCGTCCGATGGAGGCGCGCATCGCGGCGCTGCGCCCCTCGGCTGATCCGCGGATGCATGCCGCCCTGGATGAGGCCGAGGCCGAGATCGCGGCCTGGCGCGCCCATCGCGCGGAAACGGGGTATTTGCTGTCCGTGGTGAGGCCGGTTTGAGCCTTCAGGCCTGCGCTGATCTGGTCGCGCGCGGCGACCCGCGCCGGTTCCGGGCCGCCATGGCCGCGCCCCTGGCCGCGCGTAAGGTGTTGCTGCCGCTTTATGCGTTCAACATCGAAGTCAGCCGCGCGCCCTGGGTCACGGAGGAGCCGATGATCGCCGAGATGCGCCTGCAATGGTGGCGCGATGCGTTGGAAGAGATCGCGCAGGGGCAGGCGCGCCGTCACGAGGTGGTGGACGCGCTGGGGTTTCTGGACGTCGAAGGGGCGGCGTCGCTCGATCAACTGATCGCGGCGCGGCGGTGGGACATCTACAAAGAGCCGTTCGAGGATGAGGCGGCGTTGCGGCAGTATATTCAGCGCACCAGCGGCCATTTGATTGATGTGGGCCTGCGGGCGTTGGGCGGGGTGCCTTCGGGGCAGACGGCGGCCATTGGGTATGCCGCTGGTTTGGCGCGCTATCTGGTGGCGGTGCCCGCGCTGGAGGCGCGGGGGCGCGTGCCCCTCCTCGACGGCCGCGCGGCGGCCCTCTCCTCGCAGGCGTCCGAGGCCTTGCGGGCCTGGCCCAAACGGTTGGATCTGGCGATGCCCGCGCGGGCAGCGGTGTTTGAGGCGGCAGGTGCCAAGGCGATCCTGAAACGCGTTTTGCGCGATCCGATGTCCGTGGCCGACGGTCGTTTGGCCCTACCCCAGGGGCGCGAGACGCTCAGCCTGATGGCCGCGTCATTTCTGGGCCGGATATAGATCGTGATCAAAGAGCAGGCCGCGCCTGCGGGCGCATCGCCAGCCAGATCAGCGCCGCGCCCGCCAGCACCAGGAACGGCGCCATGGCGAGGTTCACGGCGCTCCAGCCTGCCACGACGTTGCCATCTCCCGAAGCCAGGAGAACGCCAGAGCTGAGCGAAGCAACAAAGACAGAGCCAAAAACAACGAAGTCGTTGATACCTTGGATCGTGCCACGTTCCTCCGGCGCGTGGGCGGCGGTCAGCATGGCCGTGGCGCCGATGAAGCCGAAGTTCCAGCCGAGGCCCAACAGGATCAGCGCGCCGAAGAACTGGAACAGCTCCACCCCCGTCATGGCGACGGCGCCCGCAGCGGCCAGAAGGGCAAGCCCCGTGGCCACGATCTTGGTGGCGCCGAAGCGCGCGATCAGGTGCCCGGTGAAGAACGACGGCGCGAACATGGCGATCACATGGGCCGAGACGACGTCCGCCGCATTGCCGGTGGTAAAGCCGCAACCCACGACCGCCAGCGGCGTGGAGGTCATCATCAGGTTCATCAGCGAGTAGCTGACCGCGCCGCAGATCATCGCCACGACGATCTTGGGATCGCGCAACAACTCGGCCCGGGTGCGCCCGCGCGGGCTATCGGCGGTGGGGGCCTCGGGCCTCGGCAGCTTCAGGAACGCAAAAAGCACGGAGCCTATGGCATTGATCGCAAAGATAAACGCGTAGGTGCCGAGGAACGGGATCACCGTCGCCTCGCTTGAGGCTTTGACCAGTTGCGGGCCGATCAGCGCCGACAAAAGCCCGCCCGCCATGACGTAGGAAATCGCCTTGGGTTTGTAGCCGGGCGAGGCCGTGTCGGTGGCCGCAAAGCGGTAGAAGCCCTGGGCCGACATGTAGATGCCGCTGAAATAGGACCCGACGAGGAAGGTGGCGAAGCTGTCGATCCAAAGGCCGTAGCCCGCGATGGCCGCCCCCAAACCGCCGCCCAAGGCGCCGATGTAGAAGCCTGTCTGGCGGCCATATTTCTGCATCAGCGGTGAGATCCAGGGCGCCGTGGTCATCGACCCGAAGACGATCAGCGAAATCGGCAGCGTCGCCAGCGTCGGAGAGGGCGCGATCATCAGGCCCGCCAGGCCACCGATCACGAACAGCATCGGCATCTGCGCGCCCAAAAGCGCCTGGGCCATGACCAGCACGATCACATTGCGTTTCGCAATTGAGTCGTCAGGGACGTCGTGCTGAAGGGTGGTGTCGGTCATGACGAGAGCGGTATAGGGTTTGGCAAGAAGCGTCCAGATGGGCGGTTGTCACATTTTGTGGCACCGGTGGTCTCGGGCGAAAACGCGGGGCGGCTCTATGCGGATCGAAACGGACGAGGATGTGGCGGCAGGCTTCGCGCGCCTCTGCACCATAGAGCCGAAATTCGCCGTGATTTCAGGGCCTTTGCCCCTGCGCAGGCGCCCGGACGGCTTCGGGGCGCTGTTGAACGCAATCGTCGGCCAACAGGTCTCGACCGCTTCAGCCGCCGCCATCTGGGCCCGTCTGCAAGAAGCGGGCTTTTGCGAGGAGGGCGCCGTGGCAACGGCGTCCGAGGAGGGGTTGAAGGGCTGTGGCCTGTCCCGCCCCAAAGTACGCTACGCCAAGGCGCTGGCTGCGGCGCAGATCGACTACGCGGCCCTGCGCACCGCGCCCGTGGACGATGTCCTCACAACCCTCATCGCCGTGCCGGGCATCGGGCGGTGGACGGCCGAGATCTACGCCAAGTTTGCCCTCGGCCACGCCGATATCTTCGCGGCGGGCGATCTGGCGTTGCAGGAGGGGGCAAAACTGCTCTTTGATCTGCCGGAGCGTCCGAATGAGAAGGAAATGCGCGCCATGGCCGAGGACTGGCAGCCCGTGCGGGCCATTGCCGCGCGCGCGCTCTGGGCCTACTACCGGGAAAAGACCAAGCGAGAGGGCGCGATATGAGTGATGTGTTGGATTATGGAACGAAGGCGGCGCTCTCGGGCAATGCGACCTCACTTGTGGTGTTCCTGCACGGCTATGGGGCGGATGGGCGCGATCTCTTGGGCCTGGCCGATCCGCTGGCCGAACATCTGCCCAACACGGTGTTCGTGGCGCCGGATGCGCCGGAGCGTTCAGCGATGAACCCGGCCGGCTTCCAGTGGTTTCCGATCCCCTGGATCGATGGATCGAGCGAGGCCGCCGCCGCCGAGGGTCTTGCGCGGGCGGTGATCGATCTGAACGCGTTCCTGGACCACGTGATGGCCGAGCACGGGGTGACGGCGGCGGAGACGGCTCTGGTCGGCTTCTCGCAAGGCACGATGATCTCGTTGCACGCCGCCCCGCGCCGGGACGCGGCCTTTGCGGGCGTGGTCGGGTTCTCGGGCCGGTTGCTGGACCCCGAAGCGCTGGTGGACGAAGTTGTGGTGCGCCCGCCGGTCCTGTTGATCCACGGCGACGCGGACGACGTGGTGCCGCCGCAATCGCTGCCCGAGGCGGCGGAAGGTCTGGAGGCGGCGGGCTGGGAAGAGGTCTATGCCCATGTCATGCAGGGCATGGCCCACGGCATCGCGCCCGACGGCTTGTCGGTGGCGCTGGCATTCCTGCGCGATAAATTGCCGGATTAAGGCGCGGATTTTTCGTCATCTGATCGTTGCAAAGGCGCCCTAGGAATGGGGTGCGACCACATCATGTCGTTTTACTTGCCCCTAGGTCGCGCCTAGATATAGTGGGGCCAAGATTCAGACGGCGGCTTGGGCGAGCGCTCTCGCCCTGGCGCTTGAGACGGCGAACCGGGTGGGACGAGACGTGCAACAAGCCAGCGACGAGATTGATTTCAAGACATCCTTTGTGCGCGCCCCGGGCGCGTTGAAGCATAACCCTGCGCTGGTGCTGAACGCGGACTACCGCCCGCTCAGCTACCTGCCGCTATCGCTCTGGCCCTGGCAGGAAGCGGTGAAGGCGGTGTACCTCGACCGGGTGCAGATCGTGGCGGAATACGATGATTTCGTCCATTCACCCTCAACCTCGATCCGCATCCCCTCGGTCGTGGTGCTGCGCGACTACGTGAAGCCGCAAAAGCGCGTGGCCTTCACGCGGTTCAACCTGTTCCTGCGTGACCATTTCAGTTGCCAGTACTGCGGCGCGAAGGGTGATTTGACCTTTGACCATGTGGTGCCCAGGGCCAGCGGTGGGATCACCTCGTGGGAGAACGTCGTGGCGGCCTGTTCCAAGTGCAATCTGCGCAAGGGCTCAAAATCTCTGCGGCAGTCCGGCCTGTCCCTGCGCCGCGCCCCGCGCCAGCCAGAGGCGGCGGAATTGCACAACCAGGGACGCCGGTTCCCGCCCAACTATCTGCACGAGAGTTGGATGGATTTCCTTTACTGGGATTCTGAACTGGAGGCCTGAGCGCGGGGGGCGGATCGGCCCTCCGGGGGGAGTTTTTCGGGCAAGATGAAGCCGAGCCCGGCGCGCGGGGTGACAGGTGACGCGCGCGCAGCTAGCGTCGCGGGGACACACTTGCGAGGTTTGCCCCATGTCCGATCCGTTCTTCCAGCCGCCCTCGGGCACCGACTTGCCGCGCTATGCGGGCGTGCCGTCTTTCATGCGCCTGCCGTATCTGGCCGAGGGTGATCCCAAGCGCGCAGAGGTGGATTTTGGGATTTTTGGGCTGCCCTGGGATGGGGCCACGTCCAACCGCCCGGGCGCGCGCCACGGGCCGAGGGCCTTGCGCGATGCCTCGACGATGATCCGCGAGATGAACCGCTCCACCGGGCAATTGCCGTTTCAGGCTTCGAGGATCGCGGATCTGGGGGATGTGGCGATGAGCCCTGTGGATCAGGACGAGGCTTTGGCGAACGCCCAGGCCTTCGTGGCGGGCGTGTTGGGGCAGGGGATCCGGCCCTTCATGGTGGGCGGCGATCATCTGTGTACGTTAACGGTGTTAAGGGAATTGCGCGCGGCGCGTGGGGAGGCGTTTGGGCTGGTGCTGCTGGACAGTCATACCGACCTGTATCCGCCCTATTTTGGCGGCAAGACCCTGACTCACGGTAACCCGTTCCGGCAAGCGATCGAGGAAGGCTGCGTCGACCCGGCTCGATGCGTTATGGCCGGGATGCGGGGGACGTCTTACAACACCTCGGATTTCGATTACGGCCATTCCAAGGGCGTGCGGATCATGCCCATCGAGGAATGCATGGAGCGGGGGTGGGCCAGCGTCATGCAGGTTTGCCGCGAGGTTGTGGGCGACGCGCCCACCTATGTGTCCTTCGACATCGATTTCGTCGACCCGGCGTTTGCGCCCGGCACGGGCACGCCGGAAGTGGGCGGGCCCACGTCGTTCGAGGCGATTTCCTGTGTGCGGGCGTTGCGCGGCCTCGACATCATCGGGGCGGATCTGGTGGAGGTCTCGCCGCCGTTCGACAACGGCGGGATCACGTCGTGGTTGGGGGCCTCTATCATGTTCGAGCTGATTTGCGCGATGCAACCGTGAGTTACCCGGCGAACAGAACGCCGGAGCATTTGGCGCGCAGTGACGCCGCCGCCGGGTTCGAGATTTCCGAGGATTTCGAACGGTTTGACCAGCGCAACGACATCTTCACCCGGGCGTTCTGGGACGACCGGGTGAAATCGCCGGACACCGAGGCCTTCTTCGCCAGCTACCGCATGGCGGCCGCGCCGCGCCGGGGCGATGGCTTCACCCAGAAGGATTTCGCCCTGCGTAACGCGGCCTGGCTGATCAGCGACATCGTGTCCGAGCGCGCGGCGGCCGACGGCCTGCGCGAAGGGTTCCAGGGCGCGATCCGCGATGACACGCCGGTGGCGCCCGAGAAGGCGGACCTGGGCACGCCCGAGGCGGAGGCGGCAGAGATCAAGGCCGTCGCGAAGCTTTTCGGCGCGGATCTGGTGGGGATCACCCATTTCGACGCGCGCTGGCACTATTCCGCGCGCCCCGATGTGCGCACGATGGAGGCAGTGCCCAACGATCTGCCCGACGGCCTGGGCCAGGTGATCGTCATGGGCCACGCCATGGACGCGGACCTGGTGGAGACCTATCCGAGCGCCCTGGCCGGTGCCGCGACGGGGCGCGAATATTCCCACGAGGCGGCGATTGTGATGCAGGTGGCGGCCTACATCCGCAACCTCGGCTACCGCGCGGTGGCCAGCATGAACGACACGGCCCTGGTCATCCCCTATGCGGTGAAGGCGGGCCTGGGGGAATACGGGCGCAACCAGATGGTGTTGACCCCGGAGTTCGGGCCAAGGGTCCGCTTCTCGAAGATTTTCACCGATATGCCCTTGGCCGTGGATGCCGTGAAGCCCTTGGGATTGAAGGATTATTGCGAGGGCTGCGATGTCTGCGCCGTGGCCTGCCCGGTGAAAGCGCTGCCCTTTGGCGCGCCAGAGTTTGGCGGAAAGGGCCCCTCAGCCCTTAACGGCGTTAAGAAATGGACCTCGGACGCGGAGGCCTGCTTTGGATATTGGGCCAAACTACGCTCGGACTGCGCGATTTGCATGCGGGTCTGTCCGTTCACCCAGCCGCGTACACGGGTGGTAGATCGGCTTTGGTATCGGCTCGCGGTGGGCGCGCTCGGTGACTACGGGCGACGGATCGCACGGCTTTGGGCAGCGCGGCGGGCGCGGCCCCGGGTCAGACCGCGGGAATGGTGGGCGCGGCTGGGCTCATGACCAGGTCCCCGGCTTTGGGTGCTACTTTTTGGGAACATGTGTGAGGCGGGTGGCGGGCGCGTCGGTTTTGTTAGACATTGCGTTGCGGTGTCGGATAGAAGGGCGCTGTTAGCGCTAACGCAACTTGAGGAGGACCTGCCATGGTCTCGCGCGTCATTCCGGTCGACCCGTTTGATTTGGTCATTTTTGGCGGCACCGGCGATCTGGCCCGGCGCAAGATTTTGCCCGCCTTGTTCCGGCGCTTCAGCGACGGCCAAATGCCCGAAGGCGCCCGGATCATTGGCGCGGCGCGCACCAAGCAGACGGCGGCGGCCTGGGCCAAATGGGTGAATGAGGCGCTGAAGGAATTCCTCCCGAAGGTCGAATTGGACAAGGACCTGGTCAAGGCGTTTCTCGAACGGCTCGACTATCTCGCCATCGACGCGGTGGGCGAGGCGGGCTGGCCCGAGTTGCGCGGCAAGATGCGCGACGGCGTCACCCAGGCGTTCTATTTCTCGGTCGGCCCCAGCCTCTTCGGCGCCTTGGCCGAACGCCTGCATTCCCATGGCATCGCCCACCCCGAGGCGCGCATCGTGGTCGAAAAACCCTTCGGGCGCGACCTGGCCTCGGCCCGCGATCTGAACGCGACCCTGGCCGAGCATTTTCACGAAACGCAGATCTACCGGATCGACCATTACCTGGGCAAAGAGACGGTCCAGAACCTCATGGCGATCCGCTTCGGCAATGTGCTGTTCGAGCCGCTTTGGAACGCGCAATACGTCGATCACGTCCAGATCACGGTGGCCGAAACGGTCGGCGTGGACGGGCGCGGCGCTTACTATGACCGCTCCGGCGCGATGCGCGATATGGTGCAGAACCACCTGATGCAGCTGCTGTGTCTGACCGCGATGGAGCCGCCCAACAAGTTTGAGCCCGACGCGGTGCGTGACGAGAAACTGAAGGTGATCCGCGCCCTCGATCCGGTCGCGCCGGTGGATCTTGTGCGCGGGCAGTATGAGGGGGACTCGTCCTATCTCGACGATGTGGAAGACCCGGCCTCGCGGACCGAATCCTACATCGCGATGAAGCTGCATATCGCCAACTGGCGCTGGAACGGTACGCCGTTTTACCTGCGCACCGGCAAGTGCCTGAAGTCGCGCAAGTCCGAGATCGTGGTGCACTTCAAGGAAACGCCGCACTCGATTTTTGAGGTCGACGCCGGCAGCCGCGCCAATGTTCTGTCGATCCGCCTGCAGCCCGATGAAGGCATCGATCTGCGGGTCACGATCAAGGAACCGGGGCCGGGGGGCATGCGCCTTGTCGACGTGCCGCTCGACATGACCTTCGCCGATGCGCTGGGGCCCGAGGTGGGCCATGTGCCCGACGCCTATGAGCGGTTGATCATGGATGTGATCCGCGGCGATCAGACTCTGTTCATGCGTGGCGATGAGGTGGAGGCGGCCTGGGCCTGGACCGACCCGATCATCGACGGCTGGAAATCGCGTGGCGACAAGCCCGTGACCTACGACACTGGCAGCTCGGGCCCGGAAGAGGCATTGATGTTGATGCACCGCGATGGCCGCCGATGGAGGGATTTGGCATGAGGGAACTCGTCGAATATGCCGACCGCGAGATGATGATGCTGGACCTCGCCAATAAGCTGACGGGCGAATTGGCGGCGGCGTTGCGCAGCAATGATCGTGCGACATTCTGCGTGCCCGGCGGCACCACGCCGGGGCCGATTTTCGATGTGCTGAGCGAGCAGGCCTTGGAATGGGACCGCGTCTCGGTCGTGCTGAATGATGAGCGGTGGGTGGGTGAAGACAGCCCCCGCTCCAACACGGCACTGTTGCGTCAAAAACTATTGGTATCAAAAGCTTCTGAGGCGACGTTAATCCCCTTGTTTAAGGACGGCGTGACGGCTGAAGAGGGCATGGCAGAGCTTTCCGCAGGCCTTTTGCCCCATCTTCCGATCTCGGTCCTGTTGCTGGGAATGGGCGCCGACATGCATACCGCAAGCCTGTTTCCGGGCGCCGACAATCTGGCCGCAGCCCTAGCGTCAGACGCGCCGCTTCTGATGCCGATGCGCGCCGAGGGCGCGGGTGAGCCGCGCATCACTCTGACCGCGCCGGTGCTCAACGGCGCGATGAGCAAGCATGTGGTGATCACGGGCGCGGAGAAACGCGAAGCGTTGGAACGCGCACGGAACCTGCCCCCGGAACAGGCGCCCATCCGCGCCGTTCTGGCGGGCGCAACAGTCCATTGGGCGGAGTGAATTGATGGGTGACATCTGGTCAGACCTGCGCGCGCATAATACCGCGAATGCCAGGGGTAACATTCTGGAATTGTTCAACAAACCAGACCGTGTTGCAAAATTCTCTGCCCGCGCCGACGGGCTCTACTTTGATTTCTCCAAGACGCAACTGGATGATGGCGCGTTGTCGCTGTTGCTGGAATTGGCACGCGCCAAAGGCGTTGAGGCGCGCCGGGGCGCGATGTTCTCGGGCGAGAAGATCAACGAGACAGAGGGGCGCGCGGTCCTGCACACGGCCCTGCGCGCGGCGTCCGGGCCGATCCTGGTCGATGGCGAAGACGTCATGCCAGAGGTGTTGGATACCCGCGCGCGCGCGCTGGCCTTTGCTGAGACCGTGCGGAATGGCAGCTTTGCCGGGCAGGGCGGCCGCTTCACCGACGTGGTGAACATCGGCATCGGCGGCTCGGACCTCGGGCCTGCCATGGCGACGCTGGCCCTGGCGCCTTTCCACGACGGGCCGCGCATCCACTACGTGTCGAACGTTGACGGCGCCGACATTAACGACGCCCTGCAAGGGCTTGATCCAAAAACAACTTTGGTCGTGGTGGCTTCCAAGACGTTCACCACGATCGAGACCATGACCAACGCGCAAACGGCGCGGGACTGGATGGCGAAGGACGTCGCCGACCCGTCCGCACAGTTCGTGGCGCTCAGCTCGGCTACTGATAAAGCGGGCGCCTTTGGCATCCCGCAGGAGCGGGTCTTCGGGTTCGAGGATTGGGTCGGCGGGCGCTACTCGCTCTGGGGGCCGATTGGCCTGGGTCTGATGATCGCGGTCGGGGCAGAGGCCTTCGGTCAGTTCCTCGACGGGGCCGCCACCATGGACCGGCATTTCCAGGACGCCGATCTGGCGGACAACCTTCCGGTACTGCTGGCGCTGGTGGGGATCTGGCACAACCAGGTTCAGGGCCACGCCACCCGCGCGGTGCTGCCCTACGACAACCGCCTCAGCCGTTTGCCCGCCTACCTTCAGCAGCTGGAGATGGAGAGCAACGGGAAATCCGTGGCCATGGACGGCAGCGCGCTGAAGATCAACTCCGGCCCAATCGTCTGGGGCGAGCCGGGGACCAACGGCCAGCACGCCTTCTACCAGCTGATCCACCAGGGCACCCGCGTCGTGCCCTGCGAATTCCTTGTCGCGGCCAAGGGGCATGAGCCCGATCTGGCTCACCACCACCGCCTTCTGGTGGCCAATTGCCTCGCCCAGTCCGAGGCGCTGATGCGGGGTCGAAACCTGGACGAAGCGCGCGCGTTGATGGCCGCCAAGGGGCTGGAGGGGGCCGAGCTGGAGCGCCAGGCCGCCCACCGCGTCTTCGCCGGAAACCGCCCGTCGACCACGCTGCTCTATGATCAGTTAACGCCAGCCACCCTGGGCCAGATCATCGCGCTCTATGAGCACCGCGTCTTCGTCGAAGGGGTGATCCTGGGCATCAACTCGTTTGATCAATGGGGCGTGGAATTGGGCAAGGAGCTGGCCGTCGCCCTCGACCCGGTCCTGACCGGGGACGACGACGGCGCGGGCAAGGATGGCTCCACCCTCGCCCTCGTCAAAGCCGTGCAGGCGGCGGGCGGGATCTAGGGTCCTGACCCTAGCCCCGTCCGAAGCGCTGATCACTACTCACACGAGGTGCATTCCGTCAATTCGGTCGTCGGCCGGTCATCCGTGAAAGAACCGTTGCCAGCCGTCTGCGTTTCCTCGGCGTCTTCATAGGCCATGCCGCAGATCACATTGGCATAGCCGCCGTAGGACGTGCCCTCCGGGAACAGACCCGAGGCCGCGGCCCAGGCCAGGGCGCGCCGCTCGTTCATGACAACGTTGCGCGTCAGGCCGCTGGTGCCGACCGGAACGATGAACCGCTCGCCCCCGTTGACGAAGTGCAGGGCCGAGGCGCTGGACCCGCCGCTGACGTTGCACCGGCTGACGCCGACGGTATCGGCCATGGCAGGCGCGGCGAGTGCCGACGCGGCGATCAACGTGGCGGCAAAGTAGCGTGTTTTGGGCTTGAACATGGAAGAGGCCTTTCAAAATAAGGACGCAACTCCGTTTCACCGAGCAAAAAGACACATCGGTATCCGTCTGGTCGCGTTGCCGCGCCGGTGAAACGGACCGCAAAATAGCGGGTCGCGTCGAAGAAAATGAAGTGTTTTTAAGTGCGACTGAGCCTACCGGCAGCGACCCAGGCGGCCAACTACGGAAATCCCGACGTCGGGGTCACTCCTCCGCCAGGGCGCCGTCCTCGGCCATGAACGCCGCGCGCCCCGCCTCGGGGATCGCGTAGCGCCCCGGCGCGCCCCGGTTCAACAGCACGACGATGGCGCTGCCCTCTGACGTGCAGGCCACCGCCTCGTCCAAACGCCAGACCGCGAAGTCCATGGTAAACGAGGTGGTGCGAAACCGGCTGACGCGGCCGGTGACGACGTAATCCTCGCCCAACCCCATCTCTGCCAGGTAGCTGCATTGCACCTGTTTCAGGACCAGACGCGGCGAGGTGGGGCCATAGTCCGTCACGAAACGAGCCTTCAAGAACGGCAAGCGAAAGCTCTCATACCAGCGCAGGTAGGCGGTGTGATTGACGTGGCCGATGGCGTCGAGCTCTCCGAAACGAACCCGGTCGGCCAGGCCGAAGGTCCAGGGCGCAGGGATGCCAAGCGCGCGCAGCGCCTCGGCGGGCAAGCGGGTGTGATAGGGGATGCGGGTCATGATGGTCCTCCGATGCGTGATGGTGTAATCGCCGCGGGACACGGACTTGGCAAGAGAGGCCCCCATGGCGCGCATTGTTTTTGACCTCGACGGCACGCTGATCGACAGCGCCGCCGACATCGCCGCCGCGGCCAATGCGACGCTGGCCGAAGTCGGCGCGCCGCCCTTGTCCGTCGATCTGGCGCGCAGCTTTGTCGGGGCGGGCGCGGTTGTGTTCGTGGAGCGGATGGCCCGCGCGCGGAACCTGCCCGATGCGGCGGCCCTGGTGCCGCGCTTTGTCCACCACTACGAGGGCGCCGTGCACCAGACGGTAATCTACCCCGGCGTCGAAGCCGCCTTGGCCGCGCTCAAGGACCAGGGCCATCGCCTGGGCCTTTGCACCAACAAGCCCGCGCGCCCGACCCAGGCGGTCCTGGCGCACCTGGGTTGGACGCAACTTTTCGACACCGTCTTCACCGGCGACAGCCTGCCGCAGCGCAAGCCCGACCCGGCGCCGCTTCTGGCAGCCCTCGACGCCCTGGGCAGCGGCCCCGCGATCTACGTGGGCGACAGTGAGGTTGACGTGCAAACCGCAGAACGCGCGGGCGTGCCCTTCCTGCTCTATACGCCCGGCTACCGCGCCACACCGCTAGAGGAATTGACCCACGCCGCCGCATTTGACGCTTGGGCAGATGTCCCTAAACTGGTCGCAGACCTCAGCTGACGGGACCGCAAACGCACCATGGAAATCATGTTCTGGGCCTTCGGAGCACTCGCAGCAGTGGTCTTCGTGATCATCGCCGTCGCGGCCTGGGTCGTCTTCGTGCGCGACAAGGACGCGCCCAACACGCGCACCCGTCACAAATCGCGCGCCGGAAAGGTGCGCAGGCCAAGCGGCGGGCGCGGCGGCCCGACACGGCGGTAAGCGCGGTGTCAATTGGAGGTTGTTGGAGCGGGTAACGAGAATCGAACTCGTAACTAAAGCTTGGGAAGCTGCCGTGATACCTTTTCACCATACCCGCGCCGGGGGGATGTGTGACACCGAATTGGCATCAAACGCCCTGCACATTGCACCGTGGCCTCACAAGATGCCCCACTTTTGTATTTTACCGCCCCTCCAATGACAACGTGCAAAATGACGCTCGACCGCGCCGATCGGCCCGCGTGCGGCGGCCAAACCAAGGGCCGCCGCCCGGGTTTGATCTGTGTCAAGTTAATGCGCCCCATAATGTGTCAATCCTGATTTACACATCAGACAGGGGGCTTTCATGCGCATTCTTTTCGTTCATCCGAATTACAGATCCGGTGGCGCCGAGATCGCCGGGACCTGGCCGCCCGCCTGGGTCGCCTATCTGACCGGGCATTTGCGGCAATCTGGCTTCGACGACATCCATTTCATCGACGCCATGACCGATGGGCTGACCGACGCCGATCTCGCCCGCAAGATGGAAGAGATCTCCCCCGATGTCGTGGGCGTAACCGCGATCACGCCGTCGATCTACCGGGCGGAAGATGTGCTCAAGATCGCGCAAGACGTGGTCCCAAGTGCGGTGCGGGTCATGGGCGGGGTCCACGCGACGTTCATGTACAAACAGGTGCTGACCGAGGCGCCCTGGGTCGACGTCATCGTGCGCGGCGAGGGGGAAGAGATCTGCACCGAGCTGATGTTGGCCATCGAAGATGGCCGTTTCCCGGCGGACCGCCACAAGATCAAGGGCCTGGCCTTTATCGACGGCGACCAGATTGTCGCCACGCAAGCCGCCTCCACGGTCAAAGACCTGAGCAAGATCAAGCCCGATTGGTCGGTGCTGGAATGGTCGAAATACATCTACATCCCCCTTGGCACCCGCGTCGCGATCCCCAACCTCGCGCGGGGCTGCCCGTTCACGTGCTCCTTCTGCTCGCAATGGAAATTCTGGCGCGACTACCGCGTGCGCGACCCCAAGGATGTGGTCGATGAGATCGAGGATCTGGTGGAAAATCATGGGGTTGGCTTCTTTATCCTGGCCGATGAAGAACCCTCGATCAACAAGAAGAAATTCGTGGCGTTCTGCCAGGAATTGATCGACCGCGGCCTGCCGGACCGTGTGAAATGGGGCATCAACACCCGCGTGACGGACATCTACCGCGACCGTGATCTGCTCAAGTTCTATCGCAAGGCGGGGCTCGTGCATGTCTCGCTTGGCACCGAAGCCGCCGCGCAGATGAAGCTTGATACCTTCAACAAGGAAACCAAGGTCGAAGAGAATAAAGAGGCCATCCGCCTGTTGCGTGAGGCCGATATCCTGGTGGAGGCGCAGTTCATTGTCGGTCTCGATAATGAGACGCCGGAGACCCTGGAAGAGACTTACCAGATGGCCTGGGATTGGCAGCCGGACCTCGCCAACTGGTCGATGTATACGCCCTGGCCCTTCACACCGCTGTTCCAGGAGCTGAAGGATCAGGTCGAGGTGTTCGATTTCAGCCGCTATAATTTCGTGACCCCGATCATGAAGCCCGCCGCGATGGAACGCGGAGAGCTGCTCGATGGCGTGATGAACAACTACCGCCGTTTCTACATGAAAAAGGCGCTGTTCCATTACCCCTGGCGCGGCACCGGCTTCCGGCGGCGCTATCTGCTGGGGTGCCTCTACGCCTTCCTGAAGGCGGGCGTCGGGCGCACGTTCTATGACCTCGGCAAGGTCGGCTACACCGGGCCGCAGTCGAAGAACCGGCTCGATTTCCAGTTCGATGAGACCCGCACCATCGCCGAGGCGCAGATGGAGGATTGGGAAGCCTCCGCCGACAAGGCCGCCAAAGCAGCCGAGCGGCGCGCGGCGGTGAAGGCCCAGACGCTGGAGCGCAAGCAGGACTTCAAGATGCCCAACGGCGCCGAGGTGAGGGCCTGTGGCGGCGGCACCCAGCAGATGGAGGATGTCTGAGGATCTCAAACACACGGGCGGCCTGATCGGCCCCAACGCGATCCTTCAGATGCTTCCGGTGATCGAGCGGTTGGGCGGGCGTGAGCGCTGCGCGAGGATGATGGCAGCGGCGGGCGTGCCCGAGGTGCCCGACGGCACGCGCATGATCCCCGAGGAAGACGCCGCGCGGCTGCACCGCCAGTTGCGCCTGGAAGAGCCGACGTTGGCCGCCGCCATGTCAGCCGACGCAGGGCAGGGGACGGCGGAATACATCCTGGCCCACCGAATCCCGCGCCCGATCAAGGCAGTGCTGAAAGCGCTGCCGCCTTTTGCGGCGGCCCGGCTGTTGTCCAAGGCAATCGCGCGGAACGCCTGGACCTTCGTGGGCTCTGGCCAGCTGCAGGTGCCCGACCCCTGGACGTTCGAGATCACCGGCAACCCGCTGATCGCGGGCGAGGTCAGCGACACCTGCCTCTGCCACTGGCACGCGGGCGTTTTCCAGCACCTCTACCGGACGTTGGTCACGCCCAACTGCCACTGCGCAGAGACCACCTGCGCGGCACAACCGTCGCACGACCGCTGCCGGTTCGAGATCAGGCGTTAACCGCGCCGCCGCCGGCGCCGCCCACCGCCTTCCCCGGGCGCCGCGCCGCTGGCCCCGAACGCCACCTTCGGCAAGGGCGCGATCTTGGCCAACTCCGGGAACGGATCGGTGGCGTGGGGGATCGCGTTGGCGTTGACGAAATGCTCCTGAAACTTCGGCTCCACCGCCGTCTCGATCTTGTGGATGTCGCCGACGATCGCCTCAATGGACGTGCGTGCGGCCCGGTTGCACAGCGCAATCCGCGCGCCGTGGCCCGCCGCATTGCCCGCCGATTGCACGTTCTCCAGCGGCACATCGGGGATCATCCCTAGCACCATGGCGTGCTTGGGGCTGATGTGCGCGCCAAAGGCCCCGGCCAGCACCACGCGGTCGACCTTGTCGACGCCGCGCTGGTCCATCAGCAACCGCGCGCCCGCGTAAAGCGCTGATTTCGCAAGCTGAATCGCGCGGATATCGCCCTGGGTCACAGTGATGCGCGGCCCGCCGGTGGCCGTCGCGTCGTGGATCAAATAGGCATGGGTCCGGTCCGTCGGCTCGCACCGCGCACTGCCTGTGGCCTCGGCAGACCCGATCAACCCGCTCGCATCCAACAGCCCCGCCATACGCATCTCGGCCACCGCCTCGATAATGCCCGACCCGCAGATGCCGGTAATCTCCGTCTCCTCCGGGAACGCCGGATCATCGGACCAGATGTCGCTGCCAATGACACGAAAGCGCGGCTCTTTCGTCTCCGGATCAATCTCGATCCGCTCAATCGCACCGGGGGCCGCCCGCTGGCCCGAGCTGATCTGCGCGCCCTCAAACGCGGGGCCCGTGGGCGAGGAGCACGCCAGCACCCCATTGGTGTCGCCCAAAAGGATCTCCGCATTGGTGCCGACATCCACGATCAACGCCAGATCTTGCGACGTATTGGGCGCCTCGGCCAGGGCCACGGCGGCGGCATCGGCGCCGACATGGCCCGCGATACAGGGCAACAGATACAGCTGCGCGGTGGGCGCGATGCCCAAAAGCCCAATATCGCGGGCGTCCATCGTCAGGCTGCCCGAGGTCGCCAGCGCAAAGGGCGCTTGCCCCAGTTCCACCGGGTCGATGCCCAGAAGCAGATGATGCATGACCGGGTTACACACGATCACCGTCTCGAAAATCAGCGCCGGATCAACGCCCGCCTCCGCCGCAATCTCAACGGCCAGCGTGTTCAGCGCCTCCTGCACCGCCGCCGTCATCTCGGCATCGCCGCCGGGGTTCATCATCACGTAAGACACCCGGCTCATCAGATCCTCGCCAAAGCGGATCTGCGGGTTCATCAGGCCCGACGACGCCAGCACAGAGCCATCGGACAGGTTACACAGATGCGCCGCGATGGTGGTAGAGCCCAGATCCACCGCCAAGCCGTAAAGCCCGCCCTCATGAAAGCCCGGCCAAACGCCCAGGATCTGGCTGGTCTCACTGCCCGCCGGGGTGTGAACGGCGACCGAGATCTGCCATTGCCCCTTGCGCAGCGCTGGTTGCAGCGCTTTCAGCACCGGCAGCCGCGCCGTCACCGGCCCGATATCCCATTGCGCCTTCAACGCGTCCGCCACCCGCTCCAGATCACCGGAGGGGGAGTGCATGTCAGGCTCCACCACATCGATCATCACCAGCCGCGTCGCCGGGTCCATCACGATCGGCTTGGTCGAGGCCGCCTTGCGCACCACCTGCTTGTGAACCTGGCTTTCGGGCGGCACGTCGACCACAATGTCGCCTTCCACCTTCGCCTGGCATCCCAGGCGGCGGCCTTTCTTCAGGCCCCGCACGCGGTCATAGCGGGCCTCCACCTCATTCCATTCACTCAGCGCCCCGTCGCGCACGGTCACGCCGTGCTTGGGAAAGTCGCCATAACTCGGCGCAATCTGACATTTGGAGCAGATGCCCCGCCCGCCACAGACACTGTCCAGATCCACCCCCAACTGCCGCGCGGCGGTCAGGATCGGGGTGCCGACAGCAAAATGCCCGCGCTTGCCCGAGGGGGTGAAGATCACAAGGGGGGTCTGTTCGGTCATGACGTGCGTCCGCGCTGGAAATCTCTGGCGGAGACTAGCGCAAAGGCGCGGCGGCGACAGCCGAAATGCGCCCTCGGGCGGGCGGTAAACGTCAGGTTTCGCGCGCGGTGTCGAGCCAGGCCAGAATGGCCGCGCGATCCCCATCAAGCGCCGGTGCCGGGGGCCGCGTTTTGGGGTCGTCAAGGCCCGACATCTTCACCGGATTTCCAGCCGCTTTCTGGGGCGCGCGGCCCTCACGGCCCGCCACTTCAATGACCATGTTGCGCGCCAGAATCTGCGGGTCTTCCATGGCTTGGGCCACGTTCTGGACCTCTCCCGTCGGCACGCCCGCCTCTTCCAGGCGCGCGATCCAATGGGCCTTGGGGTGCAGCAGCGTCTCCAACTCAATCATCCGCTTGAGAAGGCGCGCATTTTCGCAGCGCGCGGCATTGGTGGCAAAGCGCGGCGTTTCGGCCCAATAGGGGTGGCCAAGCACCTGACAAAGACGCCGGAAAAGCGTGTCGTTTCCAGCCGCAATGACAAACAGGCCATCCTCGGCGTGAAACGTCTCGAACGGGGTAATGGAGGGGTGACGCGCCCCCGCAGGCTCGGGCACCGGCCCCCCGGCGGCGACCATGGCCACGGCATGCTCCATGATGGAAAGCTGCCCGTCCAGCATCGCGACATCCACCATCTGGCCCAGGCCGGTGCTCTCGCGGTCATAAAGGGCGGCCAGCACCCCTTGGGTCAGGTACATTCCCGCCACGATATCCCCAACCGACGCCCCCACGCGCACCGGCTCGCGCCCCTTTTCGCCGGTGATCGACATCACCCCGCCGCGCGCTTGCACGACCATGTCATAGGCAGGCTTCAGCGCGTCCGGCCCGGTCTGCCCATAGCCCGAGACCGCCCCGTAGATCAGCCGCGGGTGGCGGGCATGCAGTGCTTGCCAGCCATAACCCAAACGCGCCATCACGCCGGGGCGGTAGTTTTCCAGCAGGACATCGGCGCGCGCCAAAAGACGCTCGAAAATCGCGCGGTCCTCGGGCGCCTTGAGGTCCAGGGCAATCGACTGCTTGCCGTGGTTCAGCCCGTTGAAATAGGCGCTTTCGCCGTCCGTAAACGGCGGGAAGGCGCGGGTGTCATCGCCCACGCCGGGGCGTTCCACCTTGATCACCCGCGCGCCCATCGTGCTCAGCGATTGCGAGCAGAACGGCCCCGCCAGCACATGGGTCAGGTCAAGGATCATCAGGTTTTCAAGGGGGGCGGGCATTGCGGTGCTCCTGTCTGGGCTGGGAACAGTCATATCAGGCCGATGGTATCAGTCCGGTGACAGCGCCAACATCCCCGTCCCGAACCACCAGATCGTTAAGGGCACCGGCAGCACGGCGATCAGCAGGGTCAACAGCGTCTGGCGCGGCGCGAAAAGGCGGCTGAGGCCTGCGGCCATCAACAGCCCGCCACCGCCGCCCAGAAAGGCATTGCCGGGCAGGTTGATCAGCAGCGCCAGCGTCGCGTAGCGCCAACGTGTGAGCGGCGCGCGCAGCAGGCGGGGCAGGCGGCGGCGCAGCGCTGCTTCCCGCTCGCCCGGGGCGAGCGTAGCGTTGCGCGTGATCAACTCCGCCGCGCGCCGCAAACGCAGGTCCCGAAACGTCCGCGCCAGGGTGGCGGGCGGGACCAGCCGCCCGATCACGAACGCCAGGATCAGGCCCGCCAAGGTGGCCAGATAGACCGCCGGCGCAATGGACGCGCCGCGCAACAGAAGAAGCGCCACGCCAATCTCCACCCCCGGCACGAAGGGCGTTGCGATCATCAGCGCGTAAAGCGCGAGCGCCGTCAGCAACAGCGCCCCCTGCATCGGCCCCTGGCTCGCGTCGGGCAATCGCTCCGTCAGGGCCATGGACAGGGACATCAACTGCACCGCCGCAACCGCTACGGCTAGAACAACAGCCCCGCGCAGGGCCGTCCGCATCGCGCGCACCCAAAGCCCCTCGACAGGGTCAGTTCCGTTCTTGTCCCCGTCGGTCATCACGCTTTCCGCTCTTCAGCGCAAAGCCTGCGCCGCGACGGCCGCCCTGGTCAATCGTGAACGGCGTTAACCTCTGCCGCGCCGACCGCCCTCACGACCCCGCCGCGGTTTCGCATCGGGGTCTTTGTTGAACGCAATCCACGCCCCGCCGCCGTCATCGTGGTTCAGCAGGAAGTTGGCGGCGCGAATGGCCTCCATCTCCTTACCGGCCCGCGGCTTGGTGGAGCCCATGCCGAAGAGCTTCACAAACGCCTCGTCATCCATCCCCTCGGGCAGGATCACACCAGCCGCCTCCACCTGCGCCTTCTTCTCCGCGATCTTCTTGGGCCCCACCGGCAGCGCCACGGGGTTCATGATCGCACTCGTCATGCCCGCGTTAAACGCCATCGGCAGGAACGCATTGTTGATCCCATGCCGGTTCGGCAGCCCGAACGAGATGTTCGAGGCCCCACACGTCGTGTTCACCCCCAACTCCTCGCGCAACCGCCGCACCAACGTGAACACCTGATGCCCCGCCGTCGCCATCGCGCCGATCGGCATCACCAGCGGATCGACCACAATATCATGGGCCGGAATGCCATGATCTGCCGCCCGCTCGACGATTTTCTTGGCCACGGCGAACCGCACGTCCGGGTCCTCGGAGATGCCCGTGTCATCATTGGAAATTGCCACCACCGGCACGTTGTACTTCGCCACCAGCGGCAGGACCAACTCTAGCCGCTCCTCCTCCCCGGTCACCGAATTGAGCAACGGCCGCCCTTCCGCCGCCGCCAACCCCGCCTCCAACGCGCCCGGCACGGACGAGTCGATGCACAGCGGGCAATCCGTCACCGCCTGCACCACCTCGATCAGCTGTTTCATCAACGGCGGCTCGACGAAGTTGTTGTCCGCATAGCGCGCATCCTCGGCCATCTTGCCCGAGAAAACAGCGCCCGAGTTGATGTCCAACACCGTCGCGCCCGCCGCGACCTGGGCCACCGCATCCGCCTCAACGCGGCTGAAATCGCCGTCCTCCAACTCCTGGTTGAGGATCTTGCGCCCGGTCGGGTTGATCCGCTCACCGATGACGCAAAACGGCTCATCAAAGCCGATGACGGTGGTCTTGGTTTTCGATTCGATGATGGTACGCGTCACGGTTGGGCTCTCCTGAATGGGCCGTTTTGCGCGAGCCTAAAGAGGGCGCGGCAGGGGCGACGGCACAGAGGCGACATAGCCGCGCGCGGGGGCGACGTCACGGGGGATTGCGCTCATGAAGATGATGAGGGGGGCAGGGCGTCGAGGTCTTTGAGGATTTCGGTGCGGAGGGTCGTGACTTCGGTGTGCCGATAGGACATGTGGACAGGGTCGAAGATGCGCAGGGCATTTTTGATGTGGGTAAGGGCGGCGTCGAGGTGCGCGCGCGGGTCGACGGTGGTGTCGTGCATGGCGCGGCTGAGTTCGGCATATGCGAGGTTTTCTTGTGTCATGGCCCAGTCCACGGGGTGGTTTACCTCCGTAGTGACACGCAAGGCACTGCGGTAGCTTTCCACGGCGTCCGCCAGGAGGTCTTTGCCCTCGGCCCCGTGGGTGCGGAGGCCTTGGGCTGCAAGCGTGTTGCCGAGGTTATGCATCGTCACGGCCCGGCCCACGGGGTGATCTGCTTCGGTATAAACGCACTGGGCGCTGCGGTAGCGGTCCACGGCCTCCGCCAGCAGAGCGTTGCCCTCGGCCCCATGGGTACGTTTGCCTTGTATTGCGAGTACGTTGCCGAGGTTTTGCATCGTCATGGCCCATTCCATGGGGTGGTCGGCCTCTTTGCGGGCCCGCAGGGCAGTGCGGTAGCTGTCCACGGCCTCCGCCAGCAAGGCGTTACCCTTCGCCCCTTGGCTGCGTATACCTTGGATTGTGAGCGCACCGGCGAGGTTCTGCATGGTCGTAGCCCATTCCACAGGGTGGTCGGCCTCGGTGCGGACACGCAGCGCGTCGCGGTAGCTGTCCACGGCCTCCGACAGCAGGGTATTGCCCTCTGCCCCTTGGATGCGTGTGCCTTGGGCGTCCAGCGTGACGGCGAGATCGTTTTGCGCCATGGCGCGGAGGTACGGCGTTGGGGCGATGTCGGCGCATTTGCGGGCGAGGCCTGCAGCTGATGTGAGCGCAAAGGGGGTGCCGAGGCGGGCGCCGACTTCGTAGCGTTTGACGAGAAGATTGCGCAGGCGGTGGAACGTGTCCTCCGCGCTGGGGCTATCGAGTTCCACCCGTTGCAAATGGGCCTGTGCATAGCCGTCGGCGTCGTTGGCCATGGCGGCTTGGGTGATCAGCAGGTCGAGGATGCGGGTGTCCTCGGCCAGCATCGCTTCGCGCCGCTCGGCGCGCTCAGCGGCCTCACGCTGGAGGTCGGCGTAAGCGGTGTCGATCTCGCCGCGATTGTTTAGGTCGTTGATGCGTTGGATGACCGCCTCGGCGGCGTCCTCGTGGTTCGACGGAAGCGCACCGCGTTGCTGCTCCTTTGCGGCGAGTTCCAAGGCGGACTCCAAGCCCTTCAGCGCGCCCTCAATATCGGTCGGGTTCCCGTCCGCGTATTTGTAGGCAATCGCCACGGCGATGGCTTCCGAGAGTTTCAACTTGTCGCGCAATGCCTCGACCTCAACCAAAAGGGCAGCGGCGGCGGCGTCGGAGGGGCCTTCGTCATCCTCCGGCGGCAGCAGGTGCCCGGTGAGCGGGTCGGTGGCGGAGGCGGGAAGGTCGAGGACGCGGGCGAAACTGCGGATGGTGCCCTCTGACAGGTTCCGCAGGCCCTTTTCGACCTGGGAGCAATAGCCCTTGCGGTCGGGGTTGCCGAGGGCTTTCTCCGCAAGCTTCGTCAGGCTCCACTCACGGGCGAGGCGTTCGGCCTTGATGGCTTTGCCAAATGCGTCGAGCGCGGGGGAGATGGGCTGTTGGATCGTCATGGGCTCTTCATATCCGCAGGCGCGCGAGGAGGGCGTTACTTTTGGAGTGTAACGTTACAACAGCCAGGATGTCGCGCCTTCAATGGGATGCGGTGAGAGGGTGTTGGTGTCGACACTCTCACTGACCTGGACGCAGGTCCTCATCGCAAGGACCAAACACCATGAAGACCGAACCGAAGACTGCTCTCGACCGCCTCCGCACGGCCGCCCGCCTCTACGCCTGCAAATGCAGCCTCTACTGCCAACTCTCCGGTTGGTACGGCTATGTCGCCTATGTGACTGGCAAGCCTGAGATATACCTACCGGGCCTGATCCTCCACGCCCTTCTGGCCTGGACCAGCAGGCCTTGAGACGAGCTGTTAAACCCTGATCAAAACGTTAACGCAAACGCGTTTCCGTTTCAAATCAACTGCTTAATCCCTTGCTCAAGCTTGAGCAGGGGGTTGCGAGTCACGCAAACGCCGCCTCAGCCCCGTTCACCGGCTCCGTCGCGGCACCCCCATTCTGGATCGCCCACTTCGCGTTCGTTTTGATCCCGCCGAGGGGGAAGAAGTGGATGCCCTCGATCAGGCTATCGGGGTGGGCGGCCTTGTAGGTGGCAAGGTCCGCCATGATCTCGTTGGGCTCAAACGGGAGCAGCAGTTTCGTCACATCCTTGGCGCGTTTTTGCAGGACCTGGAGCGAGTTCCCGACCCCGCAGGCGATGGCGAATTTGATCAGCGTTTGCAGCTTGCCAGGCCCCGCGATCCCGAGGTGGATCGGCAGGGTGATGCCCTCCGCCTGAAGCCGCTCGGCCCAGGCGATCACGGGGGCAGACTCGAAGGCAAACTGCGTCGCCATCGCCATGGAGGCATCGGTCCGCTCGTTGAACGCCTGCTTCCAGCGCAGCGCCTCCATCACGCCCGCATCGCCGGTCTTGTCGATGTCGCGGTTGCCCTCGGGATGGCCCGCGACGTGGAGATGGGTGAAGCCCGCCTTGTCGAAGAGGCCCGTTTCCAGGAGTTGCATGGAGGCATGGAAATCGCCCCGCGGCTCTGCGATGCCGCCCGCGAGGATTAGGCCCTGCTTCACGTCGGCCTCGCCCTGATAGCGGGCGATCCAATCGGCCAGCGTGGCGGCGTCGGGGATGGAGCGGGCGGCGAAGTGGGGCATGGGCTCATAGCCCTCGGCGCGGATGCGGGCGGCGGTCGCCACCATATCCTCGATCGGCGTGCCGTCGATATGGGCGATGTAGACCCGCGTGCCGGGGGCGAGGTAGTTGCGGAAATCATCCACCTTCTCGGCGGTGCGGGGCATGACCTCGATGGAATAGCCCCTAAGCAGCGCCTCCATCTGCGGGGTCGGACCACTGGGCGCGGGCGCGGGCTTGCGGAAGTTGAGAAGGGCCATGAGGGTCTCCCGGAGTGACAAAGAGATTAAGCGGATTTGGAGGGGTCGTAGCCCTCTGCCGCGATCAGGGTCTTGAGGCGATCATTGTCGTAGGCGGCGTCAAGCTTGGCGGCCTCTGCCGCGGCGGCCTCCCGCAGGTCGCCGTCCGCGTCGCCCACGACGACACGGTGAAAGCCCGCCAGATAGGCGTCATCGTCCTTGGCGCCGACCTTCATGGCGGCGCGGTCGATGGCTTGCTCGAACCGCTCGGGCAGGGGGGCTTTCGCGCCGGAGCGGCCCTTGCCGATGATCACCTGGGCGGGAATATCGCGCCAGAAGACGTGGGTAATGGACGGCATTTTCGTCTCCCTTCGGGGCACATCGGTGCCGGGCTTCACAATTGGCCGCGAATCTGGCCCCGGTTGAGGCACAATATGCGGGCTAACACAGCAGGTTGGTCCTGTTTTCGACATCACGACCGACCAAAACGACGTGAGCCTTCTTCCGTGCCTCTTTGTTAGCGCCTGAAAGGCCACGCAAACCAGAGGGCGGCGGGCCCAAAACGCTCATCATGATCATGAGGGCGCGGGTGTCACAGGCATTGTTTGAAAGGGGCGAACGCGTTAGGCTTTTCGTAACGCTAATTCGGAAAGGACCGCGCCATGTCGCCCAAGCGCCCCGGCTCAGACGGCCCGTTCCCCAGACCCGTCTCGCCCGTGGCCCCGAAAGGAGAGCCCGGCGCAGTCCCGCCTGTTGAACGCCGCCCGCCCGCGATGGCCCACAAGACCGGCCCGGACCCGGACGATCTGTATGCCGCGCTGGATCTGGGCACGAACTCTTGCCGGATGCTGATTGCGCAGCCCAAGGGCTCGCAGCTGCATGTGGTCGACAGCTTCTCGAAGTCCGTGCAATTGGGCCATGGGTTGGAGGCCTCGGGCCGGATGAGCCGTGCGTCGATGGCGCGCGCAGTTGGCGCGCTAAAGATCTGCCAGAAGAAGCTTTCCAAGCACCGGGTCGAGTTGGAACGCGCGCGGCTGGTTGCCACAGAAGCCTGCCGTCGCGCGGTCAACGGGGCTGAGTTCATCAGCCTGGTAAAGCGCGAGACCGGCCTGGAGTTGGAGATCATCAAGCCCGAGGAAGAGGCGCAGTTGGCCGTGGTCTCCTGCGCCCCGCTGGTGTCGACTCGGACAGAGCAGTTGCTGGTCGTGGATATCGGCGGCGGCTCAACGGAACTGGTCTGGATCGACCTTTCCCGTGTGCCCAAACTGGAGCGCCCCAAGGCGATCATGCGCCTGCACCAGGGGTTTGACTACGACGACAGCATCTTCCCCCGCGCCAAGGTGGTGGATTGGATCTCGATCCCGCTGGGGGTGGCGACGCTGAAGGATATGTATGACGACGTGGCCGACGACGGCGCGCGGTTCGCGCTGATGTCGTGGTACTTCGAGGAGCAATTGGCGGAGTTTTCCCCTTACACCGATGCGGCCGAGCAGACGTTGGAGGGCTTTCAGATCATCGGCACGAGCGGCACGGTGACAACGGTGGCGGCCTCGCACCTGGGGTTGCGGCGCTATGACCGCAACAAGGTGGACGGGTTGCGGATGACGTCCACGCAGATCGATACGGTGATCAACGGCTACCTGGCGCTGGGCCCCGATGGACGGCGGCGCGACCCGCGCATCGGACGCGATCGGCAAACGCTAATCATGTCCGGCGCGGCGATCTTGCAGGCGCTGCTGCGCGCCTGGCCGACGGACCGGCTGAGCGTGGCGGACCGGGGCCTGCGTGAGGGGCTTTTGTATGCGCAGATGAGCCGCGACGGCGTGTTGGAAGACGGGCCCTACTGAGGGATTGCGCCTTTTCCCCCCTTCGGGGGGCAAAGGCGCCGGGGGCAAGTTTCTGGGAGAAATTTGCAAGCGCGTGTTGCGGATGTCGCGTAGGCGGGCCATCTGGAGGCTTTCTGGGCGGATCTCGGATTGAGTTTTCCTGGCAAGATGAAATGGGCGCCGAGGCGCGATTGGGCGAGTGATGGCGAAGAACACAAGCGGGCGCGGGCAGCGCGATTTGAAGGTAAAGGTGAAGACCGCGCGGGGGCGAAAGTTGTCGTCCACGCGGTGGTTGGAGCGGCAGTTGAACGATCCCTACGTGGCCGCCGCCAAGCGCGACGGCTATCGCGGTCGGGCGGCCTACAAGATCGTCGATCTGGACGACAAATACCGGTTCCTGGTGCCCGGCGCGCGGGTGGTGGACCTTGGCTGTGCGCCCGGCGGCTGGTGTCAGGTGGCGGTGAAGCGCGTGAATGCCCTGGGCGAGAAGAGCGGCAAGGCCGTGGGGCGGATCATCGGGCTGGATCTGCAGGAGATGGAGCCGATTGCAGGCTGCGAGTTGCACCAGCTGGATTTCATGGAAGATGACGCGGATCTTAAGGTGAAGGAATGGCTGGGCGGTCGCGCCGATGTGGTGATGAGCGACATGGCCGCCAGCGCCTCGGGTCACAAGCAGACGGATCACATGCGCATCATGGCGCTGTGCGAGGCGGCGGCCGAGTTGGCCTTTGACGTGTTGGAGCCCGGCGGCACCTTTGTGGCCAAGGTCCTGGCGGGCGGGGCAGAGGGCAGTCTCCAGGCGCTGCTGAAGCAGCGGTTCAAGAAGGTGGCGAATGTGAAGCCGGGCGCCTCGCGCGCCGACAGTTCCGAGAAGTTCGTGGTTGCCACGGGGTTCCGCGGCTAGCCCCCTCGGCTCCTTCATCTTGCTAAATACAACTCAACTCCCTCTAACAGCCTCGGGCACGCCGCCTGGGATCAGTCAAAACCTACCCGCCCCGCGCCCGCAAATTTTTCCCAAAAATTTGCCCCCGGCGACCGTGCAAAGGTCCTTTGAAAAAGGACCTGCACGGGCGCAATCCCTCCTGTCGCTGGCGCCCCCACATTTAGGTCTTGCCCCGCGTCTCACCCCATGGGATAGCGACGTGCCAACCGATGTCCCCTCCAAGGAGCACCCAGATGGAGATTCGCGAGGCCCTCACCTTTGATGATGTTCTGCTGGTTCCCGGCAAGTCCTCGGTCCTGCCGTCTGACGCCGACACGCGCACCTGGGTGACCAAGAACATCGCCCTGAACATCCCGCTCCTGAGCTCTGCGATGGATACCGTGACCGAGGGGCGGATGGCGATTGCCATGGCGCAAGCCGGCGGCATGGGGGTTATTCACCGCAATCTGGATGTCGAGGCGCAGGCGCGCGAAGTGCGGCGGGTGAAGCGGTTTGAGAGCGGGATCGTGTATTCGCCCGTGACGCTATCGCCGGATCAGACGCTGGCCGACGCCAAGGCCTTGATGGAACGCTACGGCTTCTCGGGCTTTCCGGTGGTCGACGCGGCGCGCCGCGTCCTGGGGATCGTGACCAACCGCGACATGCGATTTGCCCAGGACGACGCGACGCCGGTGGCGGCGATGATGACCTCCGACGATCTGGCGATCCTGCGTGAGCCCGCAGACCGGGACGAGGCGATCAGCCTGATGCGCGCGCGGCGGATCGAGAAGTTGCTGATCACCGACGGGCAGGGCGCGCTCACGGGACTTTTGACCCTGAAAGACACCGAGCAGGCGGTGCTGAACCCGATGGCCTGCAAGGACCCGCTGGGGCGCCTGCGCGTGGCGGCGGCCACGACGGTGGGCGATGCGGGGTTCGAGCGGTCTCAGGCCCTGATCGATGCGGGCTGCGATCTGATTGTGATCGACACGGCCCACGGCCATTCCGAGGGCGTGGCGACGGCGGTAGAGCGGGTGAAATCGCTCTCGAACGAAGTTCAGGTGGTCGCGGGCAATGTCGCCACCGGCGAGGCCACGCGGGCGTTGATCCATGCGGGCGCGGACGCGGTGAAGGTGGGGATCGGGCCGGGCTCGATCTGCACGACGCGGATCGTGGCCGGCGTCGGCGTGCCGCAGCTGACGGCGATTTCCGATTGCGCGGCGGCCGCCGATGGTACGCCGGTGATTGCGGACGGCGGCATCAAGTTCTCGGGCGATTTTGCCAAGGCGATCGCGGCGGGCGCCCATTGCGCCATGGTCGGCTCGATGATCGCGGGGACGGACGAGTCGCCGGGTGAGGTGATCCTTTATCAGGGCCGCTCGTTCAAATCCTACCGTGGTATGGGATCCCTCGGCGCGATGGCGCGGGGCTCGGCGGATCGGTATTTCCAGAAGGACGCCGCCAGCGACAAGCTGGTGCCCGAGGGGATCGAGGGGCAAGTGCCTTACAAGGGCTCTGCCGGGGCCGTCGTGCATCAGTTGATCGGCGGATTGCGGGCGGCGATGGGTTACACCGGCTCGGCAACCGTGGATGAAATGCGCACGAAATGTCAGTTCGTCCGCATCACCGGTTCGGGCCTCAAGGAGAGCCATGTCCATGATGTTCAGATCACGCGCGAGAGCCCGAATTATCGCGCAGGATGAGTGGCTTGTGCGCTGTTGTTAAAGTGATACTTTAAGATGCAGCCGGCGGCGAGATACGCGGCAGCTATCGAGGTTCTGGATGCCTGGCGCGATGGCGCGCCGGTCGAGCAGGCCTTGACCCGTTGGGCACGCGGGGCGCGCTATGCGGGCTCCAAGGACCGTGCTGCCGTGCGCGATCACGTCTTCGACGTGCTGCGCCAGAAAGGCGCCTGCGAGGCTTTTGGTGGGACAACCGGGCGGGGCATGATCCTTGGTCTGGTACGGCTGCAGAACCTGGACGTGGACAGCATTTTCTCAGGGATGGGCCACGCGCCCGAGCCGCTGAGCGATGCCGAGAAGGGAGCGGATCTGCCCGCCCTCGATCCGGCGATGAACGTGCCAGATTGGGTCCTGCCGCTGCTCGCGCCCCGTGCGCCCGATGCGTTGCCGAGCCTTCTTTCAACGTTCGCCCACCGTGCGCCCTTGTGGCTGCGCGTGAACCTGAAACGCGGCACACGCGACGACGCGGCCCGGGCTTTGGCCGAGGACGGGATCCTCACGCGGCCCCACGCGCAAGTTAAAACAGCGCTTGAAGTGACCGAGGGCGCGCGGCGCTTGCGGCAGGCCTCTGCCTATCTGACGGGCGGGGTGGAGCCTCAGGACCTGTCCGTTCAGAGTGCGATCCAGCGGGTGGACTGGCCCTACGAAGGGATGATCCTTGATTATTGCGCGGGCGGGGGCGGTAAGGCCTTGGCCATCGCGGACCGGACCCGCGCGCAGATCTTTGCCCATGACGCCCTGCCGCAGCGCATGGCTGATCTGGAGCCGAGGGCGGCGCGGGCGGGCGTGGTGATCACGACGCTTGCACCGGACGAGGTGCAGGCGCGCGCGCCGTTCGATGTGGTCCTGACCGATGTGCCCTGTTCCGGTTCCGGCACCTGGCGGCGCGACCCGGAGGCCAAGTGGCGTCTTACCCCTCAAGTGCTTGACGCGCTTGTCAAAACCCAGTGCGAGATCTTGGACCACGCCGCCGATCTGGTGAGGCCGGGTGGGCGGCTGATCTATATGACCTGCTCGCTCTTCGAGGCCGAGAATGAGGCTCAGATCACCGCGTTTCTGACCCGACACAAGGGGTGGCGCGCGGGCCTGTCGCACATCGACACGCCACTCACGGCGTCGGACGGTTTTTTCACCGCCGAGCTTCTACGCGCCGACGGCTAGTCAACCGGGCGAAAATGATACAATCATTTGAGAGGGTCTTAAGGTTAATTTAACCATTTTGGCAGAACCTTCAGGGCAAGTTGAGCCCCGCGCCAGATGGCGGCCTCGGTGGCTAAGGGAAGGCGAACGGAATTGTGACGGACGAGGCTGTTGATCGCATAGTGACCGATGCGCGGGGGATCAAACCCTTCGTGCAGCCGACCGTCCTGCTGGTTCTGGGGATCGTGGCGGGAATAGCGACCCTGTTGGCACCGGGGCCCGAGCTGCGCTTTGGCCTGATGGCGGCAACGGGCGGTTGCCTCGCGGCGGCGGGCCTTGTGGCGCTGCAGGATATCTGGCGCGTCTGGCGGCTGCAAAATACGTTTCAGGCCGCCTTTGCGTTGATCCAACATGACCCCGCGCCGTGTTTCTGTACGGACGAAGACGGGGCGATTGTCTTGCAGAACGCCTCGGCTGAACGACGGTTTGGCGAACGGCTCGGCCTGCCGATCGGGCGCGCGATTTCAGGTGTTTTGCCCAACGCGGCGGCGGTCGTGTTCCGGCAGGAAACCGCCCTCGGGCGCCGCCCCTCTGCCCATGAGATCGTCGTGACGCCCCGCGGCACCGTGCGCCTGGCCGCCCACCGCCTGA
The DNA here is from genome assembly GCF_059726805.1 of Gymnodinialimonas sp. Lineage (NCBI taxonomy): Bacteria > Pseudomonadati > Pseudomonadota > Alphaproteobacteria > Rhodobacterales > Paracoccaceae > Gymnodinialimonas > Gymnodinialimonas sp. The sequence continues at coordinate 2,807,284 of NZ_AP041059.1, read as the reverse complement.
ACGGCGGCGTGATCTGGCGGCTCGATGACATGGCGGATGCAAACTCGCGCCATGGCGAATGGATCGGCCTGCCGATGATGGTCGTGAGCCACAACGATACGGTCCTGTCGATGAATTCCGCGATGCGCGAAGTGCTGGGACGCCGCGCCACAACCTTGGAAGATGTCTTTCCAGATCAACCCCTTGTGGCCGGAAGACGCTCCAGCCTGTTGGGAACCGACGGCAAGATCGAGGTCATTCCCATCGTCGTCCCCTCCAAGGATGGTCGGCGTGAGGTCTATGCCGTGCCGGGCCTGTCGGAGCCGCCCGCGGCTTCCGTGGCCGCGCGGGCTTTCGAGTCGCTGCCTGTCGCCCTGCTGCACATCAGCGCGGACGGCGAAGTGCTGGCCTCCAACCACCATGCCCAAACGCTGCTGGGGGTCGACGCCTCTGTCACCGGGCCGATGTCGCGGTTCGTTGAAAACCTGGGCCGTCCGGTGGGCGATTGGGTGGCCGACACCCTGGCCGAGCGGGTGCCGAACCGCTCTGAAGTGGCCCGCGCCAAACAGCGCAAGGACGAGACGTTTCTTCAGATTTCTCTCAGCCGGATCGTGGATGGAACCGGGCCTTCGCTCTTGGCGGTTTTGCACGACGCGACAGAGCTGAAGACGCTGGAGCAGCAGTTCGTCCAGAGCCAGAAGATGCAGGCCATCGGCGAGCTTGCCGGCGGCGTGGCCCATGATTTCAACAACCTTTTGACCGCGATCACCGGCCATTGTGATTTGCTGTTGCTCCGCCATGATCAGGGCGATCAGGACTACGCCGATCTGGTGCAGATCAACCAGAACGCCAACCGCGCGGCCAGCCTTGTGGGCCAGCTTCTGGCGTTTTCACGCAAGCAGACGCTGGAGCCCGAGGTTCTGGACCTGCGCGACTCGATTGGCGAATTGACCCATCTTCTCAACCGTTTGGTGGGTGAGCGGATCACGCTTTCGCTGTCAAACGACCCAGACCTCGCGCCGATCCGGGCCGATCGGCGGCAGCTTGACCAGGTGATCATGAACCTTGTCGTGAATGCGCGCGACGCCATGGCCGACGGTGGCGAGGTGCGGGTGGAGACGCGCATGGTGCACCTGGCCGAGCCAATGGCGCGCGATCAGGCCATCGTGCCTCCGGGCTCCTACGTGACGATCCGCGTGCGCGACCACGGCCACGGGATCCCGCCGGACAAGCTGCACCGTATTTTTGAGCCGTTCTTCACCACCAAACGCACTGGGGAAGGGACGGGCCTGGGTCTGTCGATGGCCTACGGCATCGTCAAGCAGACGGGCGGCTACATCTTTGTGGACAGCGTCGTCGGCTCAGGCACCACTTTCACCATCTATATCCCGGCCCACGAGGTGGCGAGCGCGGACGCAGCACCCGATCTGATCGAAGGCAAGAGCACGGAAATCAAGGACCCGCTGTCGAACGATCGCCCCGGCGTGGTCTTGTTGGTGGAAGATGAAGCCCCGGTGCGCGCCTTCGCCTCACGCGCGCTGCGATTGCGGGGCTACACCGTGCTGGAGGCGGGCTGCGCGGAAGAGGCGCTGGAGACGCTGTCAGACGAGACGCTAGAGATCGACCTTTTCGTCACCGACGTCATCATGCCCGGGATGGACGGCCCGACCTGGGTGCGCGAGGCCCTCAAGGACCGTCCCGACACGAAAGTGGTTTTCGTCTCGGGCTATGCCGAGGACGCGATGGAAGAGGGGTCAATTGGCGTGCCCGGATCGATCTTCCTGCCCAAGCCCTTTTCCCTCACCGACCTGACAGAGACGGTCCGGCAACAACTGCACTGACGCGTCCTGTCAAAGGCTTTGAGCTAGCTGAAGAGCGAAACGCATCAGGCTCAGCCGCCCAACCGGCTCCAAAGCGCAAATTCCTCGGGTGCCTCCGCGCGCAGGCGCGCATCCATCGCGTCGCTCAGCCCCACGTCGCGAGACGGCGAGACGTTGCTCCGCCCGAGATCAAGGCGCGCCTTCACGCGCTCTTCCAGGAACGTGACAGCCCTATCCAACTGGTCATGGCGAAACAGGTGGTCGACACCAAGCGTGCCATCTTCTTCCGAGACAAACCGCGATTGGCGCCCGACCTTGGCAAATTCGGGCGGCGCGTCCTGCAGCCAGGCGGCGACGAATTCATCGAAGGTGACCTCGGCGGTGGAATTGGGCGTCCCTCGGATCTCGTCGCGGGCGCGGTAGCGATACCAGCTCGACAGCCAGGATACGGGCTCGCGCACGACCGCCATCAGCTCCAATTTGCGCTGGCCGCGCTGCTCGAAGAACTTCTGAAGCTGGTTGCGATAGCGCCGCACAGTGCAATGCTTTTGCTGCGGCGGGTTCAGAATCGCCGAATCCGCGTGGGGCAAAAGCGCCTGCTCCAATGCCGTCGTGCCCGTTTTGGGCACGGCCAAAAGCACCAATCGCGCCTTCCAAAACACCAACATGCGCCAAAGCCCTCACATTTCCGCATTCGAGTAACCGATTGTTAACGCCTCCCCGTGAAAGATCACAGCACAGAAGAATTAACTTGAATTGTTCTCGTTTTGTTTGTTAACGAATGTGAGAACAAGGCAAGAACATAGCATCGCCGGAGAAACGGGAAAACCCCGCGCCGGCCCCATTGCCGCCAGACCCTGCGGCATGACATAAGGATTTGAATTCCATGGCAACGGCGAACCTCCTCGACATGACTGATCGTAAATCTGCAGATAAGCAAAAGGCCCTCGACAGCGCATTGGCGCAGATTGAACGCCAGTTCGGCAAGGGCTCCATCATGAAACTGGGCGGCGACAATGTCTTGAAAGACATTGAGGCGACGTCCACGGGTTCGCTCGGGTTGGACATCGCGCTGGGGATCGGCGGTCTGCCGAAGGGCCGGGTGATCGAGATCTACGGGCCGGAGTCTTCGGGCAAGACCACGCTGACGCTGCACGCCATCGCGGAAGAGCAGAAGAAGGGCGGCGTCTGTGCCTTCGTCGACGCCGAACACGCGCTGGACCCGCAATATGCCCGCAAACTGGGTGTGGATCTGGACGAGCTGCTGATTTCGCAGCCCGACACCGGTGAGCAAGCCCTGGAAATCGTCGACACGCTCGTGCGCTCTGGCGCCGTGAATGTTGTGGTCGTGGACTCCGTTGCCGCGCTGACGCCGAAGTCCGAGCTTGAGGGCGATATGGGGGACAGCAGCGTGGGCGTGCACGCCCGCCTGATGTCCCAGGCCATGCGCAAGCTGACCGGCTCCATTAACCGTTCGGGCTGCATGGTGATCTTCATTAACCAGATCCGGATGAAGATCGGCGTCATGTTCGGCTCGCCCGAGACGACGACGGGTGGCAACGCGCTGAAATTCTACTCCTCCGTTCGCCTCGACATCCGCCGCATCGGCGCGATCAAGGACCGCGACGAAATCGTCGGCAACTCGACCCGCGTGAAGGTCGTCAAGAACAAGGTTGCGCCGCCGTTCAAGCAGGTGGAATTCGACATCATGTATGGCGAGGGCATCTCCAAGAATGGTGAGCTGATCGACATGGGCGTGAAGGCGGGCATCATCGAGAAATCCGGCAGCTGGTTCTCGTATGGGGATGAGCGGATCGGGCAGGGGCGCGAGAACGCCAAGTCCTTCATGCGCGACAATCCCGAGACGGCGCTGGAGATCGAAGACAAGATCCGCGCGGCCCATGGCCTCGACTTCGACATGGCCAAGGACGATCCGGACATGATCCAGGACGACGACGAATAATTCAGCCCAAGTGGTGGCTGCGTCCTGGTGGACGCGCCGCAAGGGTCAAGAGGGCGGTCCATGGGCCGCCCTTTTTCGTGTGCGCACCGTGGACAGCGCCAAAGCGCAGGGTTACATCACGGGCCGCACATAAAGCTTTGGGACCGCCGCGCCATGACCAGCCTCAACGATATCCGCTCGACCTTCCTTGATTATTTCGGGCGGCAGGGGCACGCGATTGTGCCCTCCAGCCCGCTGGTGCCGCGCAATGACCCGACGCTGATGTTCGTCAACTCGGGCATGGTGCAGTTCAAGAACCTGTTCACCGGTGTGGAGCGGCGCGACTACGTGCGCGCCACGACGTCCCAGAAATGCGTGCGCGCAGGCGGCAAGCACAACGATCTGGACAACGTCGGCTATACCGCGCGCCATCATACGTTCTTCGAGATGCTTGGGAATTTCAGCTTTGGCGATTACTTCAAGGACGACGCCATCCGCTATGCCTGGGAGCTGATCACCAAGGATTTCGGTCTGGCTAAGGACCGGCTTTACGTGACCGTCTACCATACCGACGACGAGGCGTTCGAGATCTGGAAGAAGGTCGGCGTCGCGGAGGACCGGATCATCCGCATCGCCACCGATGACAACTTCTGGCGCATGGGGCCGACGGGGCCTTGCGGGCCGTGCACCGAGATCTTCTATGACCACGGCGATCACATCTGGGGCGGCCCTCCCGGCTCGGCGGAGGAGGACGGTGACCGGTTCATCGAGATCTGGAACATCGTTTTCATGCAGAACGAGCAGTTCGCCGATGGCTCCCTGGTGCCTTTGGATATGCAGAGCATCGACACCGGCATGGGGTTGGAGCGGATCGGGGCGCTGCTGCAAGGCTCCCACGACAATTACGATACCGACACGATGCGGGCGCTGATGGAGGCCTCGGCCAACGCGTCCTCCACGGATATCGACGGGGATCAGAACGTGCACCACCGGGTGATCGCGGATCACCTGCGCTCGACCTCTTTCCTGATTGCAGATGGGGTGATGCCGTCCAACGACGGGCGCGGCTATGTGCTGCGCCGGATCATGCGCCGCGCGATGCGCCATGCGCATCTGTTGGGCGCGAAAGACCCGCTGATGTACCGTCTGGTGCCCGCGCTGGTCAGCCAGATGGGGCAGGCTTATGCGGAGCTTGGTCAGGCTCAGGCGCTGATCACAGAGACGCTGAAGCTGGAGGAAGAGCGCTTCCGCCAGACGCTCGACCGTGGCTTGAAACTGCTGGACGAGGAAGTAGCGAAGCTGCCCGAGGGCGGCAATCTGCCCGGCGAGGCGGCGTTCAAGCTTTATGACACCTACGGTTTTCCCCTCGATCTGACCCAGGATGCGCTGCGCGAGCAGGGCCGCGCGGTGGACACCGACGGGTTTGACACGGCCATGGCCGAGCAAAAGGCCAAGGCCCGCGCGGCGTGGAGCGGCTCGGGCGATGCGGCGGATGCGACGATCTGGTTTGACGTGGCGGAAAAGAACGGTGTGACGGAATTTCTGGGCTACGACACCGAAGTGGCCGAGGGTCAGATCCTTGCGCTGGTCCAGGACGGCGCGCAGGTCGATGTGGCAACGGGCGATGTTACGGTCGTCGTGAACCAGACGCCGTTCTATGCGGAATCCGGCGGTCAGGTGGGTGATACAGGCACGATCCGGACAGAAAGCGGCGTCGTGACCGTGACCGACACGCGCAAGGTGGCGGATGTGTTCCTGCACATCGGCACCGTGAGCGAGGGCGAGGTCAAGCTGGGGCAGGGCGCGGAGCTGACGGTTGATCCAACGCGGCGCACGACGATCCGCGCCAATCATTCCGCCACGCACCTGCTGCACGAGGCTTTGCGCCGCGCCTTGGGCGATCACGTGGCACAGCGCGGCTCGCTCAACGCGCCGGATCGGCTGCGGTTTGACTTCAGCCACGGCAAGGCGCTGTCGCTGGACGAGCTTGCGCAGGTGGAAGACGAGGTGAACGCCTACATCCGCCAGAATGCGCCGGTTGAGACGCGGATCATGACGCCGGACGACGCGCGCGGCCTCGGCGCGCAGGCGCTCTTTGGCGAGAAATACGGCGACGAGGTGCGCGTGGTCTCGATGGGGGTGCAGGACGGCTCGGGCAAAGGGACGGACGGCAACACCTATTCGCTGGAGCTCTGCGGCGGCACCCATGTGCGGCGCACGGGCGATATCGGCGTGTTCGTGACGCTCGGTGACAGTGCCTCCAGCGCGGGGGTGCGGCGGATCGAGGCCCTGACGGGTCCCGCCGCGTTTGAATACCTCAGCGCCCAGGACCACCGCATGGGTGCCCTGGCGCTGGAGCTGAACGCGCAGCCCGGCGATGTGTTGGAGCGTGTCAAGTTGCTCAAGCTTGAGCAGCGTAAAATGGACAACGAAATCAAGCAGTTGCGAAAAGAGCTTGCAATGGCGGGCGGCGCGCAGACGGCGGAGGCTGAAAGCGTTAACGGCGTTAACTTCCATGGCCAGGTGCTCAGTGGGGTCACCGGCAAGGATCTGGCCGGGATTGTGGACGAGCATAAGGCGCGTCTGGGATCAGGCGCGGTGGTGCTGATCGCGGATACCGGCGGTAAGGCGGCGGTGGCCGCTGGCGTGACAGACGACCTGAAAGACAGAATCAACTCCGTTGATCTGGTGCGTGCGGCGGTGGCGGAACTGGGCGGCAAGGGCGGCGGCGGCAGGCCTGACTTTGCGCAAGGGGGCGGGGCCAGCGCCGAGAATGCGGACGCCGCCGTTACAGCGGCCAAGGCCGTACTGGAAGGATAAGAAGATGCCCCAAGCCTATTGGATTGCCCATGTGACCGTCACCGATGATGAGGCCTACGCCCGCTATGCGGCGCTGGCGTTGGAGGTGATCACCGCCCATGGCGGGTGCTTTCTAGCGCGCGGCGGGCCTGCGATCCAGAAAGAGGGCCGCGCCCATCCGCGCAATGTGGTTGCCGTCTTCCCGAGCCTTGAGGCGGCGAATGCCTGCTACGAATCCGACGGCTACAAGCAAGCGATGACCCACGCCACCGGCGCGTCAGAGCGGGATCTGGTGCTGGTTGAGGGCTCGTAGAGGCCTTGACGCGCCGCGCTGCGGCCTAGCTTTCGGGTAAGCAAGACGGGGCGCGTATGACGACGATTTACTGGGTGCGGCGGGATTTCCGCCTGAGCGATAATCCTGCGCTGGTGGCGGCCTGTGCGGAGGGCGCCGTCGTGCCGGTGTTCATCTGCGACGCGGTGGTGGAAGGCCACGGTGCGGCGCCAAAATGGCGCCTGGGCCTGGGGGTGGAGGCGTTCTCGGACGCGCTGCGCGCTGTGGGATCACGGTTGATCCTGCGGCGCGGGGACCCTCTGCGGGTCCTGCGGACCCTTATCGCGGAGGTCGATGCCAAGGCGGTTCATTGGAACAGGCTCTACGATCCTGACGCGCGTCGCCGCGATGAGGCGGTCAAAGCGGCGTTGAAGGCGGATGGGGTCCAAGCCGTCAGCCACAACGGCCATGTCCTGTTCGAGCCCTGGACGGTCGAGACCAAGACGGGCGGGTTCTACAAGGTCTACACGCCGTTCTGGAAAATGGTGCGCGACCGCGCGCCCGGGGATGTGCTGGCCGAGCCGGTGATCAAGGCGCCTGAGGCTTGGCCCGCCTCCGATGATCTGGGCGATTGGCAGCTGGGTGCCGCGATGAACCGGGGGGCGGATGTCGTGGCCCCGCACCTCAATGTGGGCGAAGCCGCCGCGCGCGCCCGGCTGGACGGGTTCATTGACGATGGCATCGATGATTACAGCGATGCGCGGGACAATCTGGCAAAGAACGGCACGTCGCTGCTGTCTGAAAACCTCGCCTACGGTGAGATCAGCGCGCGGACCTGTTGGCACGCGGGCCAAGGCGCGTTGCGGCAAGGCAAACCGGGGGCAGAGACCTTTCTGAAAGAGGTCGTCTGGCGTGATTTTGCCTACCATCTGGTCTACCACACACCCCATATCACCACCTCGAACTGGCGTGAGGAGTGGGAGGCGTTTCCCTGGAACACAGACGCGGAGGCGCCCGAGGTCATCGCCTGGAAGCAGGGCCGGACCGGCATGGCGATTGTCGATGCCGCAATGCGCGAGATGTATGTGACGGGCCGGATGCACAACCGCGCCCGGATGCTGGTCGCCAGCTACCTGACCAAGCACCTGATGACGCACTGGAAAATCGGGATGGATTGGTTCGAGGAATGCCTGGTGGATTGGGACCCGGCGTCGAACGCAATGGGGTGGCAGTGGTCGGCGGGCTCGGGCCCCGATGCGACGCCGTACTTCCGCGTGTTCAACCCCGAAACCCAGGCCGAGAAGTTCGATAAGGCGGGCCGCTACCGGATGCGCTGGCTGGCCGAGATCACCCGCCAGCCCCCAGACACTGCGCTGGCCTACTTCGACGCGGTCCCGCGCAGCTGGGACCTGAGCCCGACGATGGGCTACCCCAGCCAGCCCATCGTCAGTGCCGCGGACGGGCGCAAGCGCGCGCTTGATACCTACGCAAATCGGGGCTTCTGACCAAAAAGTGTCTGCAAAAGTTTACAGGACGCACAAAAGAGACTTGCCCAATTCCGGGGCGGCTTACATGTATGCGACTGGGATAAGGGCAAGAAAATGAATGTACTGACATCTGTTGAGGGGCAAAAAGACCTCCCACGGTATTTCAAGGCGGTGTTTGAAAAGGCGAAGGGGCTGGAGCATGGCCGCATCGATTTTCGCCTCCCCGATGGCCGCGTGTTTCGGGTTGAGGGCGCCAAGCCCGGCCCGGTCGGCGAGTTGGATATCCACAACGTCGACATCTTCGCCCGCCTGATCCGCGAGGGCGATCTGGGCTTTTGTGATGCCTACCTCGATGAATGGTGGTCGACGCCCGATCTGCAGGCCTTCCTCGACGTGGTCCACGCCGACAACGACGAGGTCTATGACGGCTTCCTGGGCATGGGCCTGATCCGCGCGTTCGAGAACTTCCGCTTCTGGCTGATCCGCAACACCAAGAAGCAGGCCAAGAAGAACATCTCGGCCCATTATGACCTGGGCAATGATTTCTACGGCCTCTGGCTCGACGATACGATGACCTACTCCAGCGCGCTGTTCGAGACGGGTCAGGAAAGCCTGGAGGCGGCGCAGATCGCCAAATATGCCTCCATGGTCGATCAGATGGGCGCCGAGGAGGGCGACCATGTGCTGGAGATCGGCTGCGGCTGGGGTGGCTTTGCGGAATACGCCGCGAAGGAACGTGGCCTGAAGGTCACGGGCCTGACGATCAGCCAGGAACAGCACGACTTTGCGGTCAAACGCATCGCCGATGCGGGCCTTTCCGACATGGTCGACATCAAACTGCAGGACTACCGTGACGAACAGGGCACATATGACGGCGTCGCCTCGATCGAGATGTTCGAGGCCGTCGGAGAGAAGTATTGGCCCGTCTACTTCGACACCCTGCGTGACCGGCTCAAGCCCGGCAAGCAGGCCACGCTGCAGATCATCACGGTGCAGGACAAACGCTGGGAGGTTTACCGCAAGGGCGTTGATTTCATTCAAAAATACATCTTCCCGGGCGGCATGTTGCCCGCCCCCACGGTGCTGAAACAGCAAATCGAGCGCGCGGGCCTCGACATCGCGCATTCGGTGGAATTCGGCGAAAGCTATTCCCAGACCTGCCGCCGCTGGCACGAGACGTTTAACGCCAAATGGGACCAGATCGCCGCCATGGGCTTTGATGACAGGTTCCGGCGGATGTGGAATTTTTACCTGACCTCTTGCGCGGCCACGTTTCATTTCGGAAACTGTGACGTGACGCAGATCACGGTGCGCAAGCCGATATAAATCGGTCCCGCGCCGATACGGTAAGGGACAGGCACATGCCCACGGGCGCGAAACTTGCAGGCGCGATCATTTTCTTTGCCATCGGCTATGTCGGCGCGATGCAGGCGAAACTGACCTTTGAAGAGGGCACGCCTGCCACGTATTTCAACATCACCATCGCGATGATTGGGCTGTTGCAGGGCTGGATGGTCGTGGGCCGCCGCGCGGGCGAAGGGTTCGTGTTCGCGGCCTCCAACGGGTTGCGGGCAGGCGCGCAGATCGCGTTTTTCGGCCTGGTGCTGTTTGCGCTGCGCACGATGTTCCTGCGTTCCATGGACCTGCGCTACTCCGCCCCCGGCGAGGCTGCGACAGAAGCGATGGAGCTTTTCCTGCAGTATTTCCTGCAATCACTCACGGTCGAGATCTGGAGCGTTTTGCTGATTGGCGGCATCATCGGGGGGCTTCTGACGGAGCTTGCCGGGCGGGCGTGGCGCTAGATGACGCCGATTTTCCTGTTCGGCACCCTGTGTCATCAACCTCTGCTGGATCTGGTCGCGGGCATGGAGGTGCGGATGGAGCCTGCCGCGCTGGCCGGATACCGCGCGGCCTGGGTCACGGGAAAGCCCTGGCCGATGCTGGAAAAGCGCGACAGTGCCGCGACCGAGGGCGCGCTGATCATTCCTGAGCCGCAGTCGCTTCTGCGCCTGGATTTCTACGAGGCCTGTTTCGGCTACAAGCGCCGCGCGGTGAAGGTGGTCTGGGACCAGACCGAGATCGATGCCGAGGCCTGGTTTCCCGCCGAGCAGAAGGGCACCCCCGGCACCGATTGGTCGCTCGCCACCTGGGCGCGCCAGTGGGGGGAGGTGCAACTGCACGCGGCCTCCGAAGTGATGCGCCAGATGGGCCGGCAAGAGCCGCTTGACGTTGGCGCGCGCTTCCCGATCATCCACGCCCGCGCCGATGCCACGGTGCGCGCCGGGCGTTGGCGCAGGCCCACCCATGTCGGCGCAGGCATGACGCGGGCCGATGTGACGGACCACGGCACCACCCATGTCCACGACGGCTTTTTCAATACCGAGGAACAAAACCTCAGCCATACCCGTTTCGATGGCGCCACCCAGGGGCCGCTCAACCGCTCGGTCTTCCGGGTTGCCGATGCGGTGACGGTGCTGCCCTATGATCCGGTGCGCGACAGGATCCTGCTGGTCGAACAGTTCCGCATGGGCCCCTACGCCCACGGCGACGCCGCGCCCTGGTTGCTGGAGCCCATCGCCGGGATCATGGACGCAGGCGATACGCCCGAGGGCACCGCCCGCCGCGAGGCCCGGGAAGAGGCGAACTTGACCCTCGGCCAGCTCCACTTCGTTGGGCGCTATTACCCCAGCCCCGGTGGCATCGCGCAGGTGTTCTTCTCGTATCTTGCGATTGCGGATCTGCCCGATGGGGCGGCGGGCGTTGGCGGCCATCCGGGCGAGGGGGAGGATATCCTGAGCCACCTTGTGCCCTATGATCTGGCCCGCCGAATGCTGGCCGAGGGCGACATGGCCAATGCGGCGCTGTTGGTGACGATGCAATTCCTGATGATGCACCGGGACCGTCTGCGCGCGACCGTGAGATTAGGTTGAGTTCGCCCCCCGTCGGGCCTATCCATGCGGAACCATTCAAGAAGGACCCTTGGCCCATGACGATCCATTCCGACCTTGCCTCTGCCATCGGCAACACGCCCCTGATCCGCCTGCGTGCCGCGTCCGAGGCGACGGGGTGTGAGATCCTTGGTAAGGCCGAGTTCCTGAACCCCGGCCAGTCGGTCAAGGACCGCGCGGCGCTGTTCATCATCCGCGCTGCCGTCGAAAGCGGCCAGCTGCGCCCCGGCGGCACGATTGTGGAAGGCACGGCTGGCAACACTGGCATCGGCCTGGCGCTGGTCGGCGCGTCGCTGGGGTTCAAGACGGTGATCGTGATCCCCGACACCCAGAGCCAGGAAAAGAAGGACATGATCCGCATCGCAGGCGCAGAGCTGATCGAAGTGCCCGCGGTGCCCTATTCGAACCCCAACAACTACGTGAAATACTCGGGCCGTCTGGCCGAGCGTCTGGCGCAGTCCGATCCCAACGGTGCGATCTGGGCCAACCAGTTTGACAATGTCGCCAACCGTCAGGCCCATATCGACATGACCGGGCCAGAGATTTGGGAGCAGACCGAAGGTCGCGTGAACGGCTTCACCTGCGCCGTGGGCTCTGGCGGGACGTTGGCGGGCGTCGGCGCGGCACTGCAGCCCAAGGGCGTCAAAGTGGCGCTGTCGGACCCGGAAGGCTCGGGCCTTTACAAGCTTTATACCGGGCAAGAGGCGGGCGGGAATTCCATCACCGAAGGCATCGGGCAGGGGCGCATCACCGCCAACCTCGAAGGCTTTACGCCAGACGCCTGCTACAAGATCCCCGATGCCGAGGCGCTGCCGATTGTCTATGACATCCTCGCCGATGAGGGTCTGTGTCTGGGCGGATCTTCCGGCATCAACGTGGCGGGCGCGATCCGTATGGCAAAGGAAATGGGGCCGGGCCATACCATCGTGACGATCCTGTGCGACTACGGCACGCGTTATCAGTCCAAGCTGTTCAATCCTGAGTTTCTGCGTGGGAAGGGCCTGCCTGTGCCGCCCTGGATGGACGGGCCGGGCCGCGATGTGCCTGCGGTTTTCGCCGAAGAATGACCGCGCTTTTTCGCCTACTCCTGACGCTGTTTCTGGCACTGGCGCCGCTTGTTGCGGTGCCAGGCCCTGGGCATGCGCAGTCGATGGCACCGACGGAAGAGCTGGACTATGAGGTCTGGGAACGCGTGGCCACCTCGACCGAGGCGCTGGTCGCCGCGGGCCGCGCATCCACATCCCTTCTGGAGTCGCGACGGGCGGATCTGGTGCTGTGGCGCGCGCGTTTTCTGGCCGAAGACACCAGCAACGCCGAACGCATCGCCACCATCCAAAGCCAGATTGAGGCGTTGGGCCCCGCACCCGCTGAAGGCGAGACCGAGCCTGACGCGATCGCCAATCGCCGCAGCGCCCTGACCCAAACCCTCGCAGAAGCCCAGGCCCCCAGCGTGCGCGCCAATGAAGCGTTCAACCGCGCCAACGGATTGATTTCCGAGATCGATGCGATTGTGGTGGAACGTCAGACCCAGGAATTGCTGGAGCTGGAGCCGACGCCTGCCAACCCGGTCAACTGGGCCACGGCCCTTTCCGCGCTGGTCGACCTGACGGGCGAGCAACGGGTGGAAACCAGTGCGCGCTTGCAGGATCCGGAGGTTCGCACGGAAATCGTCGACCGCGCACCGGTGATCCTGGGGCTGTTTCTGATCGGCATCGCCCTGATCCTGCGCGGCCGTCCCCTGGTCGCGCGCCTTGGGGATCGGTTCCTCGACACAGATCGGCGCCGGGGCAGGGTGGCGTTGGGGTTTGTCGTCTCGCTGGGGCAGCTTCTGCTGCCGGTGGCGGGTTTTGTCCTGGTGGTCGGCGCGCTCGAAGTCTCGCGCCTGCTGACAGAGGATGGTCAAAGCCTGGCCGATGCCGCGCTCAGCTTGATCCTGGCGATTTACGCGGCCCTTTGGCTGGCGGGCCGGTTGTTCCCCAACCATGAAGAGCGCGCCGCCGCCTTTGACACGCGGATGTCGCTGCGCCGGCCCGTGCGCCGCACGATCCTGTTCATCGGCGTGTTCACGGGGCTCGCCAACGCGATGGAGGTCGTCGCCGCCCTCGACATCGTGCCGCCCGCCGCGCGGGGCGTCCTGGTGCTTCCGGCCTACCTGGGCCTGGCCTGGATGTATTGGCGTTACGCCAGTCTGATGCAGCGTATCCGAAGCGAGTTGATTGACCGCGAGGTCTCGATCTTCGCCCTTGGCGTGATGAACCTGATGGGGCGCGCCCTGTCGCTGGTGGCCATCGTCGGCCCGGTCCTGGCCGCCATCGGCTACCTCAATGCAGCCGAGGCGCTTATGGTGCCCACGGCGATCACCCTCTTCGTGCTGGGTGTTTTGCAGGTCTTGCAGGCCGTCGTGCGTGACCTCTACGCCGTCATCTTCCGCGCCACGCCCGAGGCCGCGTCCGAGGCGCTTTTGCCGGTCCTCGTCAACTTCGTCCTGCTCTTGGCCGCAGCGCCCCTTGTGGCCCTAGGCTGGGGGGTGCGCGCGGAACGGTTGGGAGAGTTCTACACCCGCGTGATCGAGGGCTTTACGGTCGGCGACACGCGCATCACCCCCGGCGTCGTTCTGGCGGTGATCCTGGTCTTCGCGGCGGGCCTTCTGGTCACGCGCCTGTTGCAGGGCGCGCTGAAGTCGACTGTTTTACCGCGCACCAAGCTTGACGTCGGCGCCCGCAATGCCGTGACGGCCGGGGTGGGCTATGTCGGCATCGCGCTGGCTTGCGTGATCGCCGTGACCAGCGCTGGCATCGATCTGACCGCGCTTGGGTTTGTCGTCGGCGCCCTGTCGGTGGGCATCGGCTTTGGCCTGCAGAACGTGGTCTCGAATTTCGTCTCGGGCATCATCTTGTTGATCGAGCGGCCCATCAGCGAAGGCGATTGGATCGAGGTCGCGGGCAATATGGGGATCGTGAAAGACATCTCCGTCCGCTCCACCACGATCGAGACCTTCGACAAGACCGACGTCATCGTGCCCAATGCTGATTTCATCAGCGGCACCGTCACCAACTGGACCCGCGGCAACACCGTGGGCCGGGTCGTGCTGACCGTGGGCGTAGCCTACGGCACCGACACGCGCCGCGTGTCGGACCTGTTGATGGAGATCGCCGAGGGCCACCCCGATGTCGCCACGTTCCCCGCGCCGGGCGTTGATTTCCTGGGCTTTGGCGCGGACAGCCTCGATTTCCGGGTTCGGGTGATCCTGCGCGACATCAACCTTTTCGTGACCGTCCAGACCGAGCTTTATCACCGCATTTCCGAGACCTTCGTGAAGGAAGGCATCGAGATCCCCTTCGCACAGCGCGACATCTGGCTGCGCAACCCCGAGGCTCTTCCGCAGCCGGGGCCGCAGCCAATCCCCGCAAAGGATACCCAAGAATGACGACCGAGACCCTGTTTCTGGAGGATCCTTACCGCACCTCTGCGCCCGCCCGCGTGATCGGCCAATCGGAGGAGGGCGGCGTGATCCTGGATCGCACGATCTTCTATGCGCGCGGCGGTGGGCAGCCCGGTGACAGCGGCACGTTGATCTGGGACGGCACGCGCATTCCCATCGCCACGGCGGTGAAGGGGCAGGAGGGCGCCATCGTTCTGGTCCCGGCAGAGCCTGCCGCCCTGCCGCCCGTGGGCGCCGAGGTCGCGCAGCGCCTCGACTGGGACCGCCGCCTCGGCCACATGCGCATCCACACCGCGCTGCATCTGTTGTCGGTGGTGATCCCGCTGCCCGTGACCGGCGGCGCGATTGCCGCCGATAAGGGCCGCCTCGATTTCCACATGCCGCACCCGCCCGAGGACAAGAAGATCCTGGAAGGGCAGTTGAACGCGCTGGTGACGCGCGATCTGCCGGTCAGCGTACAGTGGATCTCGGAGGAGGAGCTGGACGCCAACCCGACGCTGGTGAAGACCCTGTCCGTCCAACCCCCGCGCGGCGCGGGCAAGATCCGCCTCGTGCGGATCGGCGATGAAAAGGACCAGGTGGACCTGCAACCCTGCGGCGGCACCCACGTCGCGCGCACCGGAGAGATCGGCAAGCTGGCCATCACCAAGGTCGAGAACAAGGGCAAGCAAAACCGCCGCGTGACCATCGAGTTTGCCCCCTGAGGCACGCCCTGATGCGGCGGCGGGACGACGCCGAACTTTCTGCCCCTTTCTCTCCGTTTTTGTCCGGGGCCTCTTGCAAAACAGGCCCCGTTGCATTTAAACGCACCCCCACGGACAGGTGGCCGAGTGGTCGAAGGCGCACGCCTGGAAAGTGTGTAGGCGGGAGACCGTCTCCAGGGTTCGAATCCCTGTCTGTCCGCCATTAACTCATTTTATTGCGCTACCGCCCTTCGGGCTACTTGAGCGCGGATTGCGCTACCGCCCTTCGGGCTACTTTAGCGCGGGGTTGCGCCGCCGCCCGTTTGGCACCTTGCACTCAGCCGTGCCCGGCGTAGGCCGAGTAGATGCCGAAGGCGCCCACGAGGATCAGGCTCAATGCCCAGACCAGGTCCAGGTTGAACCAGCTTTTTGAGATGAATTTCAGGCCGAACCAAAGGTAGACGAACACTGCCAGGGCCGCGCCTGCGGCGGTCATGGCGAGCGTGTGGGCGGCGGCGACGGCGAAGGCCATGACGATGTTAGTGTTCATCAGCGTTTGCGCTGCGGCGTGACCGGCGCTGGAGACGCTCTCTCCCGGCTCCAAGAGCCCACAAATCCCAAGGTAGATCGGCACCAGCATTAGCCCCGCGCCGTGGGCGGTGGCGGCCAGGAAGGACCACAGGCCCAGTTTCGCCGGATGCACGCGCGCCAGGATGCGGGGATGGCGTTGGTTGATCACCAGGTAGATGCCCATCGCGATCACCAAAGCGCCTGCGCCCACGCGGATCTCTCGGTCGTAATCCAAAAGGAAAAACAGCATCGAGAACGGCAGCAGGATCACGATCATCGCCAGAAAGTGCCCGGTCGCCAGCATCGCCAGCGCCTTGGCCATGGCCGATGGCTTACGCTCGAACAGCGCCGCTGACACGGCCAGGGGCCAGCCCATGCCGGGGTTCACGCCATGGTAGACGCCCGAGAAAATGACGGCCCACCAAAGGGCCGCCAAGCTCATATCTTCCATGCGAGTCTAGACCCCACCCATTAAACGGACGGATAGCAGAAGCTGTCGGTGGAACAATCGCCCCCCTCCAGCCGGATCTGGTGCGAGCGCATGTTCTCGGGGAAGTTGATGTAGAAATCCGGGTCGAGCGCAAAGCTGCCGTCTTCGCCCACATTCGCCATCACCATCTGCCCGCCTTCGTGGTGCGGGTAGAACTGATCGTCCCAGGTGGAATAGAGCGAGTTGGTCCAATAGACCCGTTTGCCATCGCGGCTGATCTCGACCATCTGCGGACCGTAAAGGAATTCCTTCCCGTTGGGGTGCTTATGCTCGGTGGCGATGCCGCCAAGCTGGACCTTGCCGTTGAGGACCGGGTTCATCGGGTCCGAGACGTCGTATTGATGCATCTCCCCCAGGCCCCAGCAGGCCACGTACAGGTACTTGTCGTCCATGCTCAGGTCGATGTCGGTGACCAGTGGCGGCACGGCGGCAAAACCCTTCAGCAGGTCCGGCAGGTTTTCCGGGTCCTCGGGGCGAGGATCAATCGTGATGGTCTTCTTGGCCTGCCACTTGCCATCCTCGTCGCGCCACCAGGTGAAGATTGCGCCTTGCAGGTTGGTGGTGTCGACCACGACACCGCAGAAGCCGTAGGACTTGGTGGGGTCATGGGCGGGCCGGATCTCCAGCGCCATCTGGTAATTCTCGCCCAGATCAATCGTCTGGATGTTCTTGCGCGCGCGCAGGTCCCAAAAGTGGATCGAGTGGCCGTATTTGTTGGACAGAAGATCCTCGGGCACGACGCCGTTTTCGAACTGCGGCGGCAGGCCCCATTCAGAGGACACCATGTAGTCCTGGGGCAGGTTCCACCAGAAATCGTAGTGCTTGTCCTGGGGGCCGCGGTCCATCTCGTATTGGCCGATGATCTCGAAGGTCTCGCAATCCATGATGAAGATGCCGGGGGGGCCATCGGTCCCGTCCTCGCCGCCGCCGCCCAGGGTGCTGACGTAGATGCCTTCAGGCCCGCAATGGATCGTGTGGGGGCGGGAATAGCCGGTCTTGGCGAAAAGCTCTTCGGGCTCGATGATCTTGTGGATCTTCGCCTCCAGCGGGTCCTTCACGTCGAAGATGAAGATGCGGCTGGAGCGGATGCCCGGCACGATCAGGTAGCGGCGTTCCAGAAACGCGTGGCCCGACATCGGCGACAGGGACGAGGAACAGGCGTTCCAGCCGAAGTGGTGGAACTCATCGCCCGTCGTCTCGGTCATGACTGTGCGCACGATCTCGCCGTAGGTGTCCGAGCCCGGGCGCAGGTCAATCACCGCGATGCCGTCATGCTGGCTGGAATCCTTACCCAACATCACCGTAAAGGCGAAGTTCTCCGGCGGTGCCTCCATCGCCAGCTTGGCAGATGCGTGAAACGTGGGATCCGGTTTCATCGGTTTGTTCATGGTCTTTCCTCCCTTACTGGTTACCCCGCCTCCCGCGAGGTCATTCACATCACCGCCTTGGCCTCCCTAGACCTCGGCGACGTTGCATAGCTGGATGGCGCCGCTGATCTGTGTGGCAAGCTGGATCAGCTGGCGGCCAATGTTCTGTCTGTATTCGGCCCCGAAGCGCCGCACCGGGCCCACCGCGCCAACGCTGAACGTCGCGCCGATGTTGCCGATGGTCACCGGTGCCGCGACGCTGGAAATGCCGACGTCAATCTCCTGATCGCAATCGGCGAAACCCGCTTGGCGGATCGATTGAAACTCCGCGATCAAGGCCGCGCGGGTTGTCTTTGTGTGTTCGGTGAAGGCGCGCAGGGTGCCGTCCATGATCGCCTCCTGAAAGCTTTCCTCGGCGAAAGCGGCGATGGCCTTGGAGCAGGAACACGCGTGCAGCGGGCGCTCTCCCAACCCGGGGTGGATGAAGGCGCGGCCCGGATCCTCGGGCGTTTCCACATGGATGATCTCGACCTTGCTGTCGCGGAAGCGCGACAGGAAAACCGTTTCGTTATAAGAGTTTGCGGCGCCTTTCAGCAGCGGCGCCGAGACCCGGCGGACGTCCACGTCCGACTTGCCCAGAAGCGCGATGCGGATCATCCGCTCGCCGATGACATATCGCCCGTCGTCGTGGGGGTCCTCGATCAAGCCCTGATCCACAAGCGACTGCACCAGGCGATAACAGGTGGGTTTGGGCAATCCGCTGGCCGTCTGCACCTCTGCCACCGAAACAGGCCGTCCCACGACGGCAATGATTTCAAGCAGATGGACAAGGCGCTCTAGGTGCATCGTGGCGGTGGCTCTCACATTCCGAGAAGGCGTCTCGGTAGCTGAGAGTGAGTCCCGCGCAAAATCAAGAAAATTCTGGGGCAGGGGGCGGGGGCGGTGTCTTTGCCGCACCGCGCCCTTCGTGATAGGGACCTGATGTGCAACGTTATTTGGGACGCGCCCCGGCGGGGGCCGGACGGTGGGGGCAAGACATCCGTGCCACAGGGGTTCAGGCAGGCCGAGATACTCGACATCGCCGCGCGCGACGGCAAGGTGACCGTCGACGGGCTGGCCGAGCATTTCTCCGTGACGCTGCAAACCATCCGCCGCGACCTGTCCGAGCTGGATCAGGCGGGGCTTCTCAAACGCGTACACGGCGGCGCGATGCCGGCCTTTGGCAGCCGCAACTTCGCCTACGAGGACCGCCGCGCGCTCCAGACCGAAGCCAAGGACCAGATCGCGCGCGCCTGCGCCGCCGCCATTCCCGACGCCTGTTCCATCTTCCTCAACATCGGCACCAGCACCGAGGCCGTGGCCGAGCGGTTGACCCAGCATGAGAACCTGCTGGTCGTCACCAACAACCTCAACGTCGCGCACATCCTGTCCCAAAGCCCGGGGGTCGAGATTTTCGTGACCGGCGGCACCCTGCGGCGTGCCGATAACGGGCTGATCGGGTCACTGGCTGTCGATACGATCAACAAGTTCAAGTTCGACTACGCCGTCATCGGCTGCTCGGCGCTGGATCAGGACGGCGAAGTGCTGGATTTCGACGTGCAGGAAGTGGGCGTCAGCCAGGCCATCGTCGCACGGTCGCGCAAGACGTTCCTGGTGGCGGATCATTCGAAGTTCGAGCGTAGTGCGCCCGCGCGAATCTGTTCATTGGCGCAGATCGACGGCTTCTTCACAGACCGCGCGTTGCAGCCGGACCTGGCCGCCAAATGTGCGGAATGGGGCGTGGACGTCCACCTTGGCGCCTAGAAGAACTGCACCAAAGCGTCCCGCGCGTCGGTGATGTGGCGGCGGATGCAGGCCTCCGCCGCGTCGGTGTCGCGCGCCAGGCAATGGGTCAGAAGCTCGCGATGCTCGGCGTTGGATTTGTCGCGCAGATCGGGCCCGGCCTTGAGCATCGAGACGTAGCGATCGGTGGCGTTGTAGAGCATCTCCACATGGGACAGCAGCCGCGCGCGGCCGGAGGGGCGGTAGAGGATCATGTGGAATTCCATGTTTAACACCCCAAACCCCAAGGGGTCCACGCCCTCGATCCGGTCCTGGACCGCCTCCGCCGCTGCGATGTGGGCGTTGCTGAGGTGCGCCATGGCAGAGGTCAGGGCGAGCGCCTCTGCCGCCTCGCGCATGTCGTAGATCTCCAGGAAATCGGCGCGGCTGACTTCCGCCACGCGGGCCCGCTTGTTGGCCTCGACCGTGACAAACCCCAGCATTTGCAGATGCTTGATCGCCTCGCGCACGGGCATCCGACTGACGCCAAACCGCTCGGCCAGATCTTCCTGCACCAAGGTTTCCCCCGGCGCGATGGCACCCGAGACGATCTGCGCGCGCAGATCCTGCACAAGATCCGCGACGCGCCCCTTGGGCAGCGACAGCGGGGCAAGATCGGCGACGGACCGGCCAAGGGGCGTGGTGGGCTTCATGTCGCAGACCATAGCACTGGGGCCTTTGTTGACATATCCCCCTAATTGTATCCAATTATGGGTATGTGTATCCGAATGCTTCTGGCTCTTACCCTTTGCTCCCTTCCGGAAAGCGCCTTTGCCCAGGACGCGGACCCCTTGTGCCACGTCGCCCCCCATAACAGGCTCTGCGCCGATTTCCCCCATGACGTGCCTGAATTCTCTGAGTTTTTTGAGTATATGGTGATCTCAGGCGCGGCACAGCGGCCCTTTGACCGTCACGGTTGGCAGGCTTTCGTGGCGTTGAACTGGGACGGCGTGGGGCAGGGGGCGCAGGTGACCTGGCGGGACTTCCCGCGCCGCGATGACGTCCTTGGCATCGACAGTGCCGCCCAATGTGGCGCGGCAGCAACGCAGGCCGAGGTGATCATCACCGATTTTCGCCAATCCGACGGCCACGCGTTGATCGACCGGGCAGGTAATTTCATCGTCTACGAGACGCGGATGAACCCCACCGCCGCCCGCTACATCACCGAGAGCGGGCTGCTGACGATCGAGGGCCAGCGGAGGACCGACGTCGACTTCCCCCGGGGGGAAAGCGCCGCCGTGCCCGCCTCGGTCACGCTGAAGACCGCCTGGCAAATCCTGGATGCCCCTTCAGACGATTACATCACCGCGCGCGGCCTGATCGTCGTGGCGCCTGAAGACAGCATCACCGGCACGCCGCTCTGTATCGAGGTCCCCCTAGGCCTCGTTGGGATGCATATCGTCACCAAGGTCGATAGCGGCAACGGGGATGAATGGATCTGGGCGACGTTTGAGCATCGCAACAACGCCCCCGTCGCGGCGGACGCGCGCGACATCAACGCGATCTACGGCAATGACTTGTTCCCAGAGGGCTGTGTCGCGCCCCATGATGCGCTCCAAACCTACCTTCTCAACACCGGCCAAGGCCCCGCCAACACGCCCCCGGGGCCTGTGCTGTGGTCCCCCGCGCCGCCCCACGCCGTGACCGAAACAGGCCCCGCGCCGCCCACCCGGGTCGTGCGCTGTTGGGACATCTTCGCGCCGACGCAGGCCACAAACGCCCGCTGGCAGGGCCTTTTGCAGGGCACGCCGCTGGCCAACTACATGCTCATCTCCACCCAATGGCGCGGGGCAAACGCCTCGCCCTATATCGAGCATGGAGAGCTGCCGCGCTTCCTGTCGAACACCACGCTGGAAACCTACATCCAGACCGATCGCGATGGCACCTGCATCGGCTGCCACGCCGGGGCGACCACCGCCGCCGGAACATTCGCAGACGCCACGTTCATCCTCAGAAGGATCCCGCAATGAAAGCGACCGCCCTGGCGCTGCTGCTGGCCGCGCCCGCCCATGCCACCTGCACCTTAACGGTCGAGATCCAGACCGGCGCGGCCCATGGCACGCTTGCGCAAGATGCGCCGCTCACGGCGGAGATCACCTATACTGTGACCGAGCAGATGCGCATGGGGTCCGAGGCGCGGGCCTACCGCACAGAGGGCACCGCCCTGATCACCGGGCCCGATGACACCTCTCTGACCGCGCGGCTGGGGTTCATCCATGTCGTCCGCGCGCCCCATTGGGCCGATTACATCTCGTTCGATATGGTGGATGTCAGCGGCGATCTGGGCGGCGTAACGGATTATGAGGATCCCATGCTGATCACCTTCTACGCCGAACGCGGCGCGCTGCAGGACTTCGAGCTGCCCGCCACGTCTGAGGATTGGGCGCAGTTCGACCAGCGCCAAAGCTTTCAGGTCCACACCCCCGACACCATGTGGACGCTGCCCGGCGTGGTCAGCGCGCCGCGCGGGACCTGTACGCCTTAGGCGCCTTCGGCTATGGCATCCTCAGCCATAGCGGAGAGACCCATGACCACCATTGCCCTCGTGGCCCACGATCAGAAGAAAGATGCGCTTGTGGCCTGGGCCAAGGCCCATGAGGCAGACCTTGAGGGCCACAGGCTTTTTGCCACAGGCACAACGGGCGGGCGGTTGCAGGCCGAGACGTCGCTGAACGTGACGCCGCTGAAATCCGGGCCCTTGGGGGGCGACGCGCAGCTTGGGGCGATGATCGCCGAGGGGAAACTGCCGGTCCTGGTGTTCTTCATCGACCCGCTCTCGGCCATGCCCCACGATGTCGATGTGAAATCCCTGATCCGGCTGGCGATTTTGTACGACACGCTGTTGGCGGTGAATGAGGAAACCGCCAGCGCCGTGATCGCCTCTCTGCCCGCGGCCTGAGGGCCTTTGTGACAGGGCTGTGACACCGCCCGGCGCAATCGTCATACGTCCGTCATCGACTCACAATAGCTGGAGCGTGCCGGGGGGCAGGGGATATGCGGGGCAGTAATCGGCTCCGTAATCGTTTGCACTCTCTCCGTTCGCGTGTAGGCTACCTCTCGCGCGATGATCCGGGGGGACGCGTCTTTTCGTGACCCGGCAATGAGATCAAGCCGCCCCGTCAGACCGGGGGGGAGCAATGCGCATCCTTGCGGCCCAAATGGGGCCGCGCCACGAAGGGAGAGATCATATGAACCTCAAGAACACAGTCGGCCTTGGCCTTGCACTCGGCCTGATGGCCGGCGCCGCATCCGCCCAGACCGAGATCGAATTCTGGCACGCCATGGGCGGCCAATTGGGCGAAACCGTCAACGAGATGGCCGAGAACTTCAACGCCAGCCAGACCGACTACGTGCTGACGCCCGTCTTCAAAGGCACCTATGAGGAAACGCTGACCTCTGCCATCGCCGCCTTCCGCGCGGGCGAGCAGCCTAACATCGTGCAGGTCTTCGACGCCGGTGCCGCCACCGTGATCGGCGCCCAGGGCGCGACCGTGCCGGTGGAGCAGCTGCTGGCCGACAACGGCGTGGACTTCGACATCGAGGATTACATCTCGGGCGTGCGCAACTTCTATGCCGACGCCGATGGCCAGATGATCGGGATGCCGTTCAACTCGTCCACGCCGATCATGTATTACAACGCCGATGCCCTCGAGGCCGCAGGTGTTGAAGCCCCCGCCACCTGGGAAGAGTTTGCCGAAACCACAGCGCCCGCGCTGCTGGAAGCGGGCTACATCCCGCTGGCGCAAAGCCACCTGCCGTGGATCTTCACCGAGAACTTCTTCTCGCGCCACAACCTGCAGTTCGCCTCCAACGACAACGGCTATACCGGCGTTGACACCGAGATCATGGTGAACCACCCCGCCATCCGCGCGCATTTCGAGGCGCTGGTGGAATGGCAGGAAGCGGGCTACTTCGAGTGGTACGGCACCGGCTGGGGCGACAACCAGACCCCGTTTGAGGCCGGCGAAGTCGCCATGTGGCTGGGGTCTTCCGGCTCCTTCGGGGGTATCGCCGACCGCGTGGAATTCAACTTCTCCGCCGCCATGCTGCCCTACTGGGAAGCCGTGACGACAGAGCCCACGCAGACCTTCATCGGCGGCGCGGCCCTGTTCGCGATGTCCGGCTTTGACGACGCCGAAAATGAGGCCACCGCCGCGTTCTTCGACTACCTCGCCTCCACCGACAACCAGGTCTTCTGGCACGTCGCAACGGGTTACGTTCCGATCACCACCGCCGCCTATGAGGCCGCGGCCGAGCAGGGCCACTACGAGGAATTCCCCGCCGCCGAAGTGGGTGTTCAGCAGCTGCAGCTGCCCTCGGGTGAGTTCACGCGTGGCTACCGCATGGGCTTCTACGTCCAGATCCGCGACGTGATGAACCGCGAGTATGGCCGCATCCTGACCGGTGAAACCTCCGTCGACGAAGCCTTCGAGATCATCGAAACCGAAGCCAACGAGCTTTTGGCCCGCTTCGCCCAGACCCAGGGCTAAACGCACCTGATATCAACGCACTGGCCGGGCAAACGCTCGGCCAGTTGCCAATCAAAACACGACCAAATGACATCTCAGGGGGATGTGCCAAGTGAAACGCGCCGCATTCGGGCATATCAGTTTTCCGATCCTGCTGCTGCTGCCGCAGCTCGCCATCATCGCGATCTTCTTCTACTGGCCCGCGGGCTACGCGATCCAATCCTCCCTCTATCTCGAAGACCCCTTCGGCTTTTCCTCCACCTATGTGGGGCTGGACAATTACACCCGGCTGGCAAGTTCCTCCAACTACATGGACGCCGCCTGGTTCACCCTCATCTTCACCGCGCTCGTCACCTTCTTCGCGCTCGCCATCGCCCTCTTGCTGGCCGTGAAGGCCGACAAGGTGATCCGCGGCGCACGGACCTACCGCACGCTTCTGATGTGGGTCTATGCCATCGCGCCACCCGTCGCGGGCCTGATCGGCGTCATGCTGTTTGACCAATCGCGCGGCAACATCACCCAGCTTCTGGGCATGATGGGGATCGAGTACCGCTTGGGCGTGAACTATTGGGACACGGCGGCGGCGATGATCTCTGTCTCGATCTGGAAACAGATCCCCGTCAATTTCATCTTCTTTCTCTCGGGCCTGCAAGCCATCCCGCAATCGGTGCGGGAGGCGGCGATGATCGACAACCGCTCCGGCACCCGGCGGTTCTGGGACATCACCTTCCCGCTCCTCGCGCCCACGGGCTTCTTCCTGCTGATCATCAACATCACCTACTCGCTGTTCGATACCTTCGGCATCATCGACACCATCGTGAAGGGCGAGCCGGGCAATAACCCGATGACACTCGTCTATCGGGTCTTCGTTGACGGCTTCCGGGGCGGCGATCTTGGCGGCTCCTCGGCGCAATCGGTCGTCCTGATGATCCTCGTGCTCATATTAACAATCGTGCAGTTCCGCTTCCTGGAACGGCGCATTCATTACACGTGAGGGGGCAGGGACATGGCTGACATCACCCAGACATCCGTGGCGACCAGGTCGCCAACCCGCCCCGCCAAGCGCATCAAGTGGAATTTGGTGGGCGACCACGCGATCCTGATCGCGGGCGCGCTTCTGATGCTGGTGCCGGTCTGGATGGTTTTCGCGACCTCCAGCTGGGACGCGATCACTGTTCACCGCGAGGGGATGCAGTTCGGCTTCGGCTCGGACTTTGGCACCAATTACAACGCCGCACTCTTTGAATACGGTGGCTTCACCGATGCGGTGAACGGCGTGACGATGCTTGTGAACTCGCTGATCCTGGGCCTGGGCTTTGCTATCGGCAAGATCATCGTCGGCATGATGGCCGCCTACGCCATCGTCTACTTCCGCCTGAAATTCGCTACGCTGGCCTTCTGGATGATCTTCACCACGCTGCTTCTGCCGCTGGAGGTGCGCATTCTGCCCTCCTATGAGGTCATAACCTGGATGGGCCTGGGCAACACCTACACCGGTTTGATCGTGCCGCTGATCGCCTCGGCCACGGCGACGTTCTTCTTCCGGCAATACTTCCGCTCGGTCCCTGAAGAGCTGATCGAGGCCGCCCGTATCGACGGCGCGGGCCCGGTGAAGTTCTTCATCGACATCCTCGTGCCGCTCTCGCGCACCATGATCGCCGCGATGTTCATCATCATGTTCGTCTTCGGCTGGAACCAATACCTCTGGCCCACGCTGATCACCACGGACGAGAGCCTGTTCACGCTGGTGCGCGGCATCCGCCAGATCATCCAATCCTACGCCGACGGGTCCGAGACGCCGGATTATGGCCAGGCGGCAGCGCTCGCGATCATCGCCATGACGCCGCCGGTCCTGATCGTCGTCTTCTTCCAGAACTGGTTCGTCAAGGGCCTGACCGAGTCCGATAAATAAGCGCCTTAAATGGCGGGCAAATCTGAGAAAGAACCATAGAACATGGCACAAGTTACCCTGAACGCTGTCCGCAAGGTCTACCCCAACGGGGCCGAAGCGTTGGAGCCGTCCTCTTTCACCATCCCCGACGGCGAATTGACCGTGCTCGTCGGCCCGTCGGGCTGCGGCAAGTCCACCCTTCTGCGCATGGTCGCGGGCCTCGAAGAGATCACCGAAGGGGAGTTGGAGATCGGCGACCGCGTCGTCAACGACATCGACCCGGCAGACCGTAACATCGCCATGGTGTTTCAGAACTACGCTCTTTATCCGCATATGTCCGTCGCCCAGAACATGGGCTACGGGTTGAAGAACCGAGGCATGGACAAGGCTGCAATTGCCGCCAAGGTGCGCGAAGCCTCGGAGATGCTGCACCTCAACGAGTTTCTGGACCGTCGCCCCTCGCAGCTGTCGGGCGGCCAGCGTCAGCGCGTCGCCATGGGCCGCGCGATTGTGCGCGACCCGGACCTGTTCCTGTTTGATGAGCCGCTGTCCAACCTCGACGCCAAACTGCGCAACCAGATGCGGATCGAGATCCGCGCGTTGCAGCGCCGCCTCGGCACGACGGCCATGTATGTGACCCACGATCAGGTCGAGGCCATGACCATGGCCGACCGGATCATCGTGCTTAACAACGGCACGATCGAGCAGATCGGGACGCCAAACGAGATCTATGAACACCCCGCCTCCACCTTCGTCGCCTCCTTCATGGGCGCCCCGCCGATGAACCTTCTGCGCGGCGTGGCCAAGGGCGGCGCGGTCACGCTCGAAGGCGGTGTCGACGTCCCCCAGGCGCGCGCCGAGGGGCACGATGGCGCGATCCAGGTCGGCATAAGGCCCGAGGATTGCTGGCCCGATCCCGCAGGCGATCTGGCGTTTGACGTGGACATCATCGAAGAGTTGGGCGCGCAGCGTCTGCTCCATGGCCACGTGGCGGGCCAGGCGTTTTCCGTCGCCGTGCCCAAGGATAAGGAAGCGGGCCTGGGCACCATGCAGCTGTCCGTCAAACCCGGCGCGGTGCATCTGTTCGACGCGGACAAAGGGCGCAGGCTCTAACCCACGCCCGTCATTTCTCCTGCCCCCCGCGCCTTGCCGCCAGAAAGGCGTTGCATCGCCCGTACGCGTGCCCTTTCCATTGCGTCAGCAACGGAAAGGAGCGTGGCAATGTGGCTAGCGAAACGAGATTGGGTGCCGGAAGCCTGTGAAGAGCGGGTGCAAGCCATCGCCATGCGGACGCGTTCCTCAAAAAGCTCCGACGTGTCGAAGCGCATCGCGGCCCTTGGCGAGATAAACCGCCGCATCCATGAGCAAGAGTGCTTCAACCTCAACCCCGCGACCAATGTCATGAACCCCGCCGCAGAGGCGCTTCTGTCCAACGGGATGAGCACGCGCGCCTCGCTCGGCTATCCCGGCGACAAATACGAGATGGGGCTGGAGGCGCTGGAAGTGGTCGAAGTAATCGCCGCGCAAATGGCAGGCGAGATCTTCCATGCCGATTATGCCGAAATCCGCGTGGCCTCCGGGGCGATGGCCAACCTCTATGCCTTCATCGCCACCTGCAAAGCCGGGGACACGATCATCGTGCCGCCCGCCAGCATCGGTGGCCACGTCACCCACCACGACGCGGGCTGCGCGGGGCTGTTCGGTCTGCGGATTGTGGAGGCTCCGATCAACGCGGATTGTTATACCATTGATATACCTGGCCTCGCCGAACTGGCCGAAAAAGAACGCCCGGCGTTGATCACCTTGGGCGGCTCTCTCAACCTGATGCCGCATCCGGTGGCCGAGGTGCGCGCGATTGCCGATAGCGTCGGGGCCAAGGTCCTGATGGACGCCGCCCACCAATGCGGCCTTTTCGCGGGCGGTGTCTGGCCTGATCCGCTGGCCGAAGGCGCGCATCTGATGACGATGAGCACCTATAAATCCCTGGGCGGACCTGCGGGCGGCTTGATCGTCACCAACGATGTGGATATCGCCAAGCGCCTGGATTCCATCGCTTTTCCGGGCATGACCGCGAATTTCGACGCTGCCAAATCCGCCGCCCTTGCCCGCAGCCTTCTGGATTGGCGCGACCACGGCGCGGCCTATGCGGCCGAGATGGTGCGCACGGCGGCGGCCTTGGCAGAGGCGCTGAAAGACGACGGCATCCCGGTGTTCGAGACAGAGCAAGGCCCCACCACCTCGCACGCCTTTGCCGTGCCCGCCCATGAATTCGGCGGCGGGCAGGTGGCCGCCAAGCACCTCTTCAAGGCCGGGTTTCTGACCTGCGGCATCGGCATTCCAGCACCGGAAATTCCCAATGATATGAACGCGATACGCTTTGGCACGCCCGAGATTGTGCGGTTCGGCGTGGGCCAAAACCCCGATGATATCGCCACCCTTGGCAGCCTCATCGCGCGGGCGCTGCGCAGTGACGATATTCGGAGCGTCCGGAGCGATACCCAACGCTTTCGGCGACGGTTCAAGGATCTGCACTACATCACCTGAAGGGTTGTTTTTGCAAATCACTCGCAAGTGACTTGCTTAATTGCGACTAAGTCGCATATACACAAGCGACGGCATCACAAACCCGGAGTCTACCTGGCATGATACGTACGCTTTCGACCTTCCTCCTGCCCGCTTCCCTCGCCGTGTCGCTGGCCGCGCCGGTGCAGGCGCAGGAGCCGATCACCATTGTCACCACCACCGGCATGATCGCCGACGCCGCCCGCCAGGTGGGCGGAGATCTCGTTGAAGTTCAATCGCTTATGGGGGCAGGGGTGGACCCGCACGCCTATCGCCAGACCCGCTCTGACATCGTGGCCACGGCCCGCGCCGACCTGGTCCTGTGGCACAGCCTTTACCTCGAAGCGCAGATGGAAGAGTTCCTGTTGGAACTGGCCGAGACCAACACGGTCGTGCCCGTCGCCGAAGCCCTCGACCCAGAGCGCCTGCTGGGGTCCGAGGATTACGAGGGCCGGTTCGACCCCCACGTCTGGATGGACCCGGAAATCTGGGTTGATGTGGTGACCCATGTGGCCTTCGCGATCGAGGAGGTGCAGCCGGACGCAGCACCGGTGCTCACGGCGGGCCTTGCGGACTACTCCGCTGAAATCGATGCCCTCGCCGCGTATTCGCAAGAGGTGCTGGCCACGGTTCCCGAGGCCTCTCGGGTCCTGCTCACGGCCCATGATGCGTTCAATTACTTTGGCGCGGCCTACGGCTTTGAAGTCATTGGTATCCAAGGAATTTCGACGGAGTCTGAGGCCGGTCTGCAGCGGATTGGAGAGCTTGTCGATATGCTGGTCACACGAGAGATCGGCGCGGTCTTCGTCGAGTCCTCCGTTTCGGATCGCAACATCCGCGCGCTGATCGAAGGCGCCGCCGCGCGCGGCCATGAGGTCATCATCGGCGGCGAGCTTTTCTCCGACGCGATGGGGCCCGACGGCACTTATACCGGCACCTGGATCGGCATGATTGACCACAACGTCACCACCATCGCCCGCGCCCTGGGTGGCGAGGCACCGGAGGGTGGAATGCAAGGGCTGCTTGAATGACTGACCTGAAAGTGGTGCCGACGCCCTCAGACCTCGACCCCGCCAGCCCCTTGGCTGTGCGGGGTTTGACCGTGTCCTACGGCGAAAAACCGGCGCTGTTTTCGCTGGATGCCACGTTCCCGGCAGGCGCAATGTCGGCCATTGTGGGGCCGAACGGAGCCGGAAAATCCACCTTCCTCAAGGCCGCTTTGGGTTTGATTCCAAGGGTTTCCGGCGAGGTCACGGTGTTCGGCCGTGAGGTCAACCGCGCCCGGGATCGCATCGCCTACGTGCCCCAACGCGCGTCGGTCGATTGGGATTTCCCCACCACCGCCATCGATGTGGTCCTGATGGGTTTGTACGGGCAATTGGGCCTGTGGAAGCGCATCAGCGGGGCCCACAAGGCCCGTGCCCGCGCCTGTCTGGACCGTGTCGGCATGGCCGATTTCGCCGACCGCCAGATCGGGCAACTGTCCGGCGGCCAGCAACAGCGCGTCTTCCTCGCCCGCGCCCTCGCGCAAGAGGCCGATCTGTTCCTGCTTGATGAGCCTTTCGCGGGCGTCGACGCCGCCACGGAGGCCGCGATCATCGATGTGCTGAAATCCCTGCGCGCCGAGGGCCGCAGCGTTGTCGCCGTGCACCATGACCTGTCGACCGTCACGGCCTATTTCGACCACGTTTTGCTGATCAATCTGCGCCGCATTGCCGAGGGTCCCGTGGCCCGCGCCTTCACCGCCCAGACCTTGACCGAGACCTATGGCGGCCGCCTCGGCGCGGTGCAGATCGACAGCCTGGCACTGGCGGGGGCTTGATGTCAGCATTCCTGCAAGCACTGTTCCTGCAAGCGGGCTACAACGCGGCGCTCGTCGCCATCGGCGCAGCCCTTCTGGGCTTTGCGGCAGGCGCCGGGGGCAGCTTCCTGTTCCTGCGCAAACGCGCGCTGGTCTCCGACGCCGTGGCCCATGCGACGCTGCCGGGTGTGGGCCTTGCCTTCATCGCGATGGTCGCGCTGGGGGGCGATGGCCGCAGCCTGCCGGGCCTGCTCATCGGGTCGGCCATCTCGGCCTGGCTCGGGCTTCTGGCCGTCGAATGGATGGTGCGCCGCACGCGGTTGTCCGAGGACGCGGCGATCGGTGCCGTGCTGTCGGTTTTCTTCGGCCTCGGCATTGTTTTGTTGACCATTATCCAATCCATGAGCCAGGGACGCCAAGCGGGGTTGGAGGGGTTCCTTTTGGGCTCAACCGCCGGAATGCTGTTCCAGGACGCGGTCCTGATCGCCGCCGGTGGCGCGGCGGTCGTTGCGTTGATCTGGCTGCTGCGCCGTCCGATGACGATGGTTGCTTTTGATCCGGGTTTCGCAGCGGCAAGGGGCGTGGACGTGCGTCGCGTGGATCTGGCGATGATGGGCCTGGTCCTCGCGGTCACGGTCATCGGCCTGAAGCTTGTGGGCCTGATCCTGATCGTGGCACTCCTGATCATCCCGCCGGTAACGGCGCGGTTTTGGTCGGAACGGGCAGAGGCGGTGGTCTGGGCGGCGGGCGTGATTGGCGCCGTGTCGGGCTACGTCGGCGCGGCCCTCTCAGCCTCGGCGCCCGCGCTGCCGACAGGGCCGATCATCGTGCTGATCTCGGCGGCGCTCTTTGCACTGTCGCTCCTGTTTGCGCCCGCGCGCGGGGTGCTCGCCTCACTCCTGTCGCGCCGAGCCTTTCAAACCCGCGTCCACCGCCGCCAAGGCCTTCTGGCCCTGAGCCGGGCGGAGCCGATCCATGACCCGTTAACCCTGAAAATCCTGCGCCGTGAGGGGCTTATGCGCGCCGACGGCGTCGCTACCGACGCGGGCCGGGCGGCAGGCGCCAAGATTTCACAGGACGAACGGCGCTGGTCCATCGCCCGCAGGCAGCACCTCGATACCGCCCTGACGGGCCGCTACGACGGGCTCACGCCGATCGAGGATGTCTTCACCGCCGATGAGATCGCGCACTTCGATGCCGCGGTTGCGAGGGGCTGAAAAATGGGGGCAGAATTCGTTCAGTTTTCCCTCACGCCGATCCTGATCGGGGTCTTCGCGGCCATGGCCTGCGCGTTGCCAGGCAACTTCCTGATCCTGCGCCGCCAAGCGCTGATCGGCGATGCGATCAGCCATGTCGTATTGCCCGGCATCGTGGTGGCGTTCCTGATCACCGGCGCCGTCTCGACCTGGCCGATGCTTTTGGGGGCGGCGGGCGCGGCGCTTGTCGCTGTGGTTCTGATCGAGGCGGTGCGCCGCCTTGGAAAGATCGAACCCGGTGCGGCGATGGGCGTGGTCTTCACTTCGCTTTTTGCAGGCGGCGTGCTGCTGCTGGAGCAATCGGATACCTCGTCTGTCCACCTTGATGTCGAGCACGCGCTGATGGGCAATCTAGAGCAGTTGATCTGGCTGCGAGCTGAGGGTTGGGGATCGCTTGTCGATCCCGTGGCGCTTTCCCACCTTCCGCCGGAGCTGCCGCGCATGGCGATTGTCGCGGCGATCATTGGGGTGTTGACGGCGGTGTTCTGGCGGCCCCTGAAGCTCGCGTCGTTCGATGAAGGCTTCGCCCGCGCCCTCGGCCTGCCGGTCACCCTCATCGGTCTGGGCCTCGTGACATCCGCCGCCGCCGCCGCCGTCGCGGCGTTCGATGCGGTGGGCTCCATCATCGTGATCGCGATGTTCATCTGCCCGCCCGCGAGCGCCCGGCTGATGACCAACCGTCTTGGCGCCCAAGTGCTGTGGAGCCTTGTTTTCGCGGTGCTTTCCGCCATCCTGGGCTATGTGCTGGCGGGCTACGGGCCGCTTTGGATCGGCGCAGAGAGCTCGGTTTCGGCCGCCGGGATGGTGGCCGTTTTTTCGGGCGTGATCCTCGGGCTCGCCTGCCTCTTTGGTCCCGCCCGGGGCCGCATTGGCGTGGCGGCAGGCGGCTGATCTCTCTGTGTGCCCCCTTTTTTGCGGTTGCGCGCGGGGCGGGCGTTGGATTGAGTTGTATTTGGCAAGATGAAGCAGGGGGAGCGCTGAAAATGGTGAGGGTCGCCGTTGTGGAAGCCGGTCGGGATGGCTGAAAACCCGGAACAGGACGGCGCGCGGATGTCGTTCAAGGACGCGATGAGCTACGGCGATTACCTGGCTTTGGATCCGATCCTGGGCGCCTCCAAGCCGCTGTCCACTGCCCATGACGAGATGCTGTTCATCATCCAGCACCAGACGTCCGAGTTATGGATGCGCCTGGCCCTGCACGAGCTGGACGCGGCACGTACAGCGCTTTCAGACGGTGATTTTCCACCCGTTTTCAAGATGTTGACCCGCGTGGCGCGGATTTTTGAGCAGCTTAACAACGCTTGGGACGTGCTGCGTACGATGACGCCGTCGGAATACACCGAGTTTCGTGAGGATCTGGGCCAGTCCAGTGGCTTTCAATCGCACCAGTATCGGTTGATCGAATACATCCTGGGCAACCGCAACACGGCGATGATGAGGGTTCATGAACACCGCGAGGACCTGCACAAGATGCTGTCGCATGAGCTGACGCAGCCCTCGCTCTATGACGTGGCGATTGTGCGGTTGGGGGATGCGTTGGGTGTTGATTTACCACCGAGTGCCTTGGACGCGCCCCATGCGGCGCGGGCCGAGATTGAGGACGCCTGGGCGCAGGTCTACCGCGCGCCAGAGGCCTATTGGACGCTTTATGAATTGGCCGAAAAGCTGGTCGATCTGGAGGATTACTTTCGCCGTTGGCGCTTCAACCACGTCACCACGGTAGAGCGCGTGATCGGCTTCAAGCGCGGCACTGGCGGTACTTCAGGCGTGGCCTACTTGCGCCGGATGCTGGAAGTGGAACTGTTCCCGGAGTTGTGGAACGTAAGGGGGCAATTATGAACGCTGTTAACGAATTGGCCGGGGCGGTTTTGCCGATGAAGGAGAAATTCGTGTTGCCCGAGGGGGTAATTTACCTCGACGGCAACTCGCTGGGGCCGTTGCCGGTGGGCGTGACAGAGGTGGTATCGGGCATGATGCGCGACCAATGGGGCGCGCATCTGATCAAGGGTTGGAACGTCGATGGCTGGATGGCGCAGCCGTCGCGTGTGGGCGATAGGGTCGGGCGGCTGATCGGGGCGCCGGCGGGCTCGGTCGTGATGGGCGATACCCTGTCGTTGAAGGTGTATCAGGCGTTGTCGGCAGCGCTTCAGATGCGTCCGGAGCGCAAGGTTGTTCTGTCGGACAGCGGTAATTTCCCCACGGATCTTTATATGGCCGACGGTTTGATCCGGCAGCTGTCCCAGGGACACGAGCTACGGGTCGTTGCGCCAGAGGATGTGGCCGGGGCGATTGACGACACCGTCGCGGCCGTCATGATTACGCAAGTCGATTACCGCACCGGTCGCGTCCACGACATGGACGCGATCACCGCCGAGGCGCAGGCGGCGGGTGCCGTGATGATCTGGGATCTCGCCCATTCCGCCGGGGCCATTCCCGTGGATATCGCCGGTTCGGGTGCCGAGTTCGCGGTGGGTTGTACCTATAAGTATCTCAACGGCGGGCCAGGGGCGCCCGCGTTCATCTATGTCCGTCCCGATATCGTTAACGCCGTTAACCCGGCGCTGGCGGGATGGTTGGGGCACGAAGCGCCCTTCGCGTTTGACCTCGACTATCGTCCCGGTGCGGGCATTGAGCGGATGCGCGTGGGCACGCCGCCGGTCATTCAGCTGACCGCCTTGGAACATGCCCTGCGCGTGTGGGACGGCGTTGACATGCAAGACATCCGCGCGGCCTCGATCGCGCTGTCTGAGCAGTTCATCACCGAGGTGGAGGCGACCTGTCCCCAACTGGCCCTCGCCAGCCCCCGCGACGCGGCGGCGCGCGGCAGCCAGGTTTCGTTTCACTTCGAGCATGGCTATGCCGCCATGCAGGCCCTGATCGCTCGCGGTGTCATCGGTGATTTCCGCGCCCCTGACATCATGCGATTTGGGTTCACGCCGCTCTATCTGGATTCAGCGGATATCTCGCAAGCGGTTGCGATCATGTCGGAAATATTGCGCGATCGTCTCTGGGACCGACCTGAATACACGACCCGTCAGCGGGTCACTTAGGTTTCGTAGGGAACTTGATTGATCGTTTCGTGAACGTCGCAAGACAGGGGAGTGATTACGGTAGTTTTCAATGTCGACCGCAAGGCGAAGGATGGACTCGTTAAACGGACCTGTTTCGAAACTGCTGTAACTGCCGCTGCCGCGCAAAGTGACGTCTTGTATTGACGCGCCTTGCTGCACTGAGATTGCCGCGATACCGGGGTTCGGGGGCGTGACTTAAGCTCTTAAACCATCACTTTAAGTGTGGCGACTTAGGACTTGATTTAATTGCAGATATTGTATGATTAGGTGCCGGTTTCACAGGCCTTTGCGCGGCACTACGCACGGGACGCTGACCGGGATCGCGGCGGCAGAGATGGCTTTTGGTCAAACCTGGGACACAACCGGCCATTTCGCGGCGGAAGCGGCGCCCGCTCGGGTGCCGCCGCAACCTGTTCGAGATTTCAGCGTTGACGCTCTGATCCGTTGGCAGGAATGGCGCGCGCGGGCGCAGTAGCCCATGGCGCCAGCGCCGCGGTTGAAGGCGTTTCGACCGCGCAAGACTTGCGCAGAGCTTCGCCTACAGGCGCTTTTATCGGGCGTCATTCCCTACTGGATTGAGGGCCGAAGGTTGAGGCGGTGCCTAACGCCTTCGATGTGCGTCACGGCACGCCGAAGTACGCGGCCCGCACCGCGATTGCCAGTTCGGCGCGGGCCGTGGGCACCCATGCGGATCTGCGAATTCTTGCCGCGCCGCTGGCGACCGAAAGGGGCTTGAGCTTCCAGTCACTGGAAGGTGTAAGAAGACTTAACCGCGTTAAGGATTCTGCCATGTCCGCCACTTCTGTCAGCTTGTCCGTCCAAGGCCTCAACTGCGCGTCCTGCGTGGGGCGGGTGGAGCGTGCCTTGGCCGCCGTGCCGGGCGTCGGCGCGGTTGCGGTCAATCTCGCGTCCGAGACGGCGCAGGTGACCTTTGATGCGGCCGATGTAAGCGCGGAGGCCTTGGCAAGTGCCTCGACCGACGCGGGCTATCCGGCGCAGGTGATCGTCGATGCCGCCGCGCCGCTGCCGGACAAGACAGAGGAAGCACACCAGGCATTCAAGGCGATGTGGATTGCGCTCGCGCTTACCCTGCCGGTGTTCGTGTTGGAAATGGGCGCCCATATGGTGCCCGCGATCCACCACGCGATTGCCACGAGCATCGGCCAGCAGGGCTCTTGGTTAACACAGTTTACCTTGACGGCGCTGGTGCTGGTGGGGCCGGGAAACGTGTTCTACCGCCTGGGCGTGCCTGCGCTGCTGAAAGGCGCGCCGGACATGAACAGCCTGGTGGCGCTGGGGACGGGGGCGGCGTTCGGGTACTCCACCGTCGCGACATTCGCGCCGTCGTTGCTGCCCGCCGCTTCGCGCGCCGTCTACTTTGAGGCCGCCGCCGTCATCGTCACGCTCATCCTCTTGGGCCGCGCGTTAGAGGCCCGCGCCAAGGGCCGCACCGGCGCGGCGATCCGGGCGCTTGTGGGCTTGCAGGTGCGAGAGGCGCGGGTGTTGCGCGACGGCGCGACGCAGGACGTCGACATCGATGCGCTGCAGGTCGGAGACATCGTCGTTCTGCGCCCCGGCGAGCGGGTGCCGGTGGATGGAGAGGTGACCCAGGGCACGTCCTTCGTGGATGAGGCGATGATCACGGGCGAGCCTGTTCCTGTTGAGAAATCAGAGGGGGACAAGGTCACCGGCGGCACGGTTAACGGGGCGGGCGCGTTGCAGATCCGCGTCGCTCGCGTGGGCGCGGACACAACGTTGTCGCAGATCATCCGTATGGTGCAGGAGGCCCAGGGTGCGAAGCTGCCGATCCAGGCGCTGGTGGACCGGGTGACGATGTATTTCGTCCCCGCCGTGATGGCCGTGGCGGCGCTGACCGTGGTGATTTGGCTGATTTTCGGCCCCGACCCCGTGGTGACTTATGCGCTGGTTGCGGGGGTCAGCGTTCTGATCATCGCCTGTCCCTGCGCGATGGGTCTGGCGACGCCGACCTCGATCATGGTGGGCACGGGGCGGGCGGCGGAACTGGGTGTTCTGTTCCGAAAAGGCGATGCGTTGCAGGGGCTTAGCTCTGTGGCTGTCGTCGCCTTGGACAAGACCGGCACGGTGACGGAGGGGCGACCCGACGTCGTGGATGTGGTGCTGACCGAAGGCTTCACGCGCGAGGCGGTGCTGGCCCTGGCAGCAGCGGCAGAGGCTTCGTCCGAGCATCCGATTGCCAGCGCCATCGTGCGCGCGGCGAAGGGCGTTTTCAGCGCCAATGAGGTGGAGGTGCTGCCGGGCAAGGGCATTCGGGCGCAGGTGGGCCTGGCGCGCGTGGCCGTCGGCTCGGACAGGTTCCTGGCGGAGGAAGGGATCGATACGGCGCCCTTCGCCGAGGCGGAAGCGCAGCATACGGCGCGCGGGGAGTCGGTGGTGTTTGTCGCCGTCGACGGCGCGCTGGCGGCGATGATTGCGGTCGCGGACCGGGTGAAACCGTCGAGCGCGGCAGCGGTCGCGGCGTTGCGCGCCCAGGGGTTGCGGGTGGCGATGATCACCGGTGACAAAGACGCCTCGGCCAAGGCCATTGCGGCGCAGGTTGGGATCGATGAGGTCGTGGCCGAAGTCTTGCCCGACGGGAAGGTTAACGCCGTTAACGACTTGCGCCGTCACGGCGCGGTGGCCTTTGTCGGCGACGGGATCAACGACGCGCCCGCGCTGGCGCAGGCGGACGTTGGCATCGCGATTGGCACGGGCACGGATGTGGCGATTGAAAACGCCGATGTGGTGCTGATGTCCGGCGATCTGAACGGAGTGGCGACGGCGGTCGAGGCCTCGCGCGCGACGATGACCAACATCCGCCAAAACCTGGGGTGGGCGTTTGCCTACAACACCGCGCTGATCCCCGTGGCAGCGGGGGTGCTGTTTCCGGCGACGGGCCTTTTGTTGTCGCCAGCGTTTGCGGCAGGCGCGATGGCGCTGTCGAGCGTTTCGGTCCTTGGCAATGCGTTGCGTCTGAAGCGGATGGGCACCTGATGAACATCAAGGATGTCGCGAAGGCCGCCGGACTGCCCGCCAAGACCATTCGGTATTACGAGGAAATCGGGTTGATCCATCCCGCGCGCGGTGCCAATGGCTATCGCGATTTCAGTGCTCAGGACCTGCACAAGCTGGCGTTTCTGGGCCGGGCGCGGGCGCTGGGGTTTTCGATTGCCGATTGCCGCGTGCTGTTGGCACTTTATGAGGATGTGGGCCGCTCCAGCGCTGAGGTGAAGGCGGTGGCGCAAACGCATTTGGCCGAGATCGACGCCAAGATCGACGCGCTCACGGACATGCGCGCGACCCTGTCTCATTTGGTGGAGACCTGCACCGGTGACGCCCGGCCGGACTGCCCCATTCTTGCGTCCCTGGCAGAAGGTTAACTGCGTTAACTGCCTAGCGGTAGTTTCGATCGGTGCGCGTGCCTCCCGCCAAGCCGGGGCGTGGGCAATCAGGCTAGAGCCTTGACAGGGACGCACAATGGCTGCAGTCTTTTTGAACAAGATGTTCATTATTGAACTATACGCTGTTCGAACGACCCCTGAGACACGAGCTGTAGGAACACGTCAATGTGCCGATCTCCGCTAAGGCCGATGCTGCGATGACAGAGCCGATGCTCCAGTCATCTGGCGAGATCTCTTACCTCGCGCGCCCCGGGCCGGGGCCTGTGGTGGTGTTCCTTCACGGCATCGGCTCCAACGCGGCCTCGTTCGAGCCTCTGTTCAAAATCCTGCCTGGCGATTGGAACCTGCTGGCGTGGAACGCGCCGGGGTATGGCGGATCAAAACCCCTGGATAAGGATTGGCCGCTCGCCGCCGATTACGCCGTCGTACTTGCGCGGTTTCTTGATCGCCAGACCCATGGCGCGGTGCACCTTGTTGGCCATTCCCTCGGCACGCTGATCGCCGCCGCCTTTGCGCGTCAACACCCGGATCGCTTGCACAGCCTCACCCTGGCCGCTGCTGCCAACGGCTATGGCGTGCCGCGCGACGGGGAGCTGCCGACCGGCGTTGCGGCGCGGTTGGAGGATCTGGCACGACTTGGCCCGACCGAATTTGCCAAGGCCCGCGCGGCCAATCTGGTCCACGACCCGGCGCAGAACCCGAAAATCGTGGCAAGGGTCGAGGCGGCGATGGAGCAGGTGAACCCCGATGGCTACAAACAGGCGGTTCGCATGCTGGCCTCGGGCGATCTGCCCGGCGATTTGGCCCATGTGCCCCATCGGCCCGGCTTCATCATCGGCATGATGGACCGCGTGACACCGATGCCACAGACGCTGAGCGCCGCTCGCGCCTGGGAAGCCGCCCATGGCACGCGCCCGACGATCACTGAAATCGAGCAGGCGGGCCATGCCGTCTACCTGCAACGCCCCGACGCTTTCTGCACCGCCTTAATGGACCACATGGCGACAGCAGCAGCCCGCAGCCCTGAAGGGAGTTTGAGATGACCGAAGACCTCCGCCTGAACCACCTGCGCGGGATCGTGATGCGCGCGCCCGGCATCACGGCGACCACGCCGTTCTACACCGATCAATGGGGGCTGCATGTGGCCGAAGAGGCTGACGGCGTCACCTATCTGCGGGGCACCGGCGATCAGCCGTTCATCTACGGCCTGAAGGACGATGCCACATACGGCATCGAGTACATCCATTTCGGCATGCCGGACCGCGCGGGCGTCGATACGCTCTACCAGCAGCTAGCGGCCAAAGGCGCGGACCTGCGCGGCGCGCCTTGCGAATATGACGGCCCCTTCGGCGGCTACGGGTTCGAGGTGGTCGACCCAGACGCCCGCCGCCTGCGCATCACCGCCGATGTGCCCTTGCGCGCGGCCGATGACACCCACGCCTATCCGCGCAAGATCAGCCACGTAGTGCTGAACTCACCCGACATGGACGGCGTGCAGAAGTGGTACGAGGAGATGCTCGGGTTCCGCACCAGTGACTATTCCGCCGACCAGATGGTGTTCCTGCGCATCGGCAGTGATCACCACGCCATTGCCCTGGTGCGCGCGCAGTACCCCTCCATCAACCATGTCGCGTTCGAGATGCCGGGCATCGACAGTTTCATGCGCGGGATTGGCCGGATGAAGCAGAAAGGCCAGGTGCCAAGCTGGGGGCCGGGGCGGCATGGGCCGGGGAACAACCCGTTCGCCTATTTCGTCTCGCCGTCGGGGTTCGTGATCGAGTTCACGTCCGAGGTGCAGCAGATCGATGAGGAAACCCACGAG
Organism: Gymnodinialimonas sp.; assembly: GCF_059726805.1. NCBI lineage: Bacteria > Pseudomonadati > Pseudomonadota > Alphaproteobacteria > Rhodobacterales > Paracoccaceae > Gymnodinialimonas > Gymnodinialimonas sp. Next base: position 2,767,374 of record NZ_AP041059.1, on the reverse strand, counting down.
CCCAAGGTCTGGTCGCGTACGGACCCCGAGGCGATGGACCAGTGGATGACGGCTGGCCCGCCCACACCCGCGCAGCGCGCGGTCATGGCCGGGCGGCCCGATCCCGGCTTTCCGAAGGCGGGGTGAGGGGATGGATCTGGGCCTGGCAGATCGCGTAGTCGTCGTGACCGGTGGCACCTCTGGCATCGGATTGGCGACGGTGCGCCTGTTGCTGGCGGACGGCGCGCGGGTTGCGTTTTGTGCGCGGGGGGCGGAGCGGTTGGACGCCGTGTTGGCCGAGCAATCCGCCGAGTTTGGCGCGGACCGCGTTCTGGGCGGCGCGTTTTCCGTCCTTGATCCAGACGCTGTTCAGCGCTTCGCGGCAGAGGTGCAAGACGTCTTCGGCGGCTGCGACGCGCTTGTGACCAACGCGGGGCAGGGCCGCGTCTCGACCTATGCCAACACCAGCGACAGTGATTGGCGCGATGAGTTGGAGTTGAAGTTCTTCAGTCAATTGCACCCGATCCGCGCGTTCGAGGCGATGTTGCGCAAAAGCCGGGGCGCCGTCGTTGCCGTCAACTCGCTTCTGGCGCTTCAGCCCGAGCCGCATATGGTCTGCACCTCTGCCGCAAGGGCGGGTGTGCAGAACCTGCTGAAATCGCTGGCCACGGAACTGGCGCCGGATATCCGGGTGAACTCGATCCTTCTGGGTCTGGTGGACAGCGCCCAATGGCAGCGCCGGTTCGAGGCGCGCGAAGACCGCTCGCAAAGCCGCGAAGACTGGTTTGCGGCCCTGGCGAAAACCAAAAAGATCCCGCTCGGGCGCCTTGGCACCCCGGATGAGCCCGCCCGCGCCATCGCCTTCCTGGCCTCCCCCGCTGCCGGCTACATCACCGGGGCCAAGCTTGAAATCTCGGGCGGGGTGTCGCGCTTTGCCTGATTACAGAAAGACCACGCCATGTCCCAAACTGTAGGCCATCAGATCGCGGAAGCCCTCGCCGATGCGGGCGTCACCACGATGTTCGGGGTGATCTCGATCCACAATATGCCGATCCTGGACGCGGTGGCTGAACAGGGGCGCATCCGCTTCATCCCGGCCCGCGGTGAGGCGGGGGCGATGAATATGGCTGACGCTTTCAGCCGCGTGTCCGGGCAGTTGGGCGTAGCGCTGACCTCCACCGGCACAGCGGCGGGCAATGCGGCAGGTGCCCAGGCCGAGGCGCTGACGGCGGGTAGCCGCGTGCTGCATTTGACGACGCAGATCGACCGCCCCTACATGGACCGCGACCGCGCGGCCATCCACGATGTGCCCAAACAGCCCGAGATGTTGCGCGGCGTCTCCAAGGCCGTGTTCCGCATCTGGGATGAGATGGGGGTTCTGGGCACGTTGTCCGCAGCCATCCGCGTTGCGATGACCCCGCCCACAGGGCCTGTCTCCCTAGAGATCCCCGTTGACGTGCAACGCGTGCCTGCCGTGCCGGGCATGGCCCTGACGCCCCCAAAACCCGCCTTGCCGCCGGTTGAAGACGCGGCGCTGGAGGCGCTGGCCGAAAAGGTGAAAGCCGCCAAACGCCCGATGATCTGGCTCGGCGGCGGGGCGCGCGGGCCAGGGGCCGAGGCGCTGGAACTGGTGGAGCGTGGCTTTGGGGCGGTCAGCTCGACCCAAGGTCGCGCGGTCGTGCCGGAAAGCCACAAGGGCACGTTGGGTGCCTTCAACATGACGCCTGAGGCCGAGGCCCTTTACCAAAGCTGTGACCTGATGCTTGTGGTGGGCTCCCGCCTGCGGGGCAACGAGACGCGCAACAACAAGATGCCCCTGCCGCGTCCGCTGTTCCAGATCGATGTGGAGCCGACCCAGGGCGGGCGCAACTATCCGGTGGATGGCTTCATCTGCGGCGACGCGGCGACAAGCCTGCGCGGCCTGCTCGACCGTTTGCCGGAAACGCTCAACACCGATCCGCAACTGCACTACGACATCGCCGTGGCCCGCGCGAAATCCGAGGGCGCGTTGCGCTCGCGCCTCGGGCCGTACCAGGTCGTGGCCGATCATTTGCTAGCCCGCGTGCCCGAGGGTAAGCACCCCTGGGTGCGCGATGTGACGATCTCGAATTCCACTTTCGGCAACCGTTATGTTCAGGTCGCGGCGCCGCATTTGGGTGTCCACGCGCTTGGCGGCGGCATCGGGCAGGGCATTGCCATGGCCATCGGCGCGGCGGCGGGGTCTGAGGCGCGGACCATCGCGCTTGTCGGCGACGGCGGCGCGCAGCTTGGCATTGCCGAGCTGATCACGGCGGTCGACGCGGACCTGCCGATTACCTTCGTGCTGATGAACGACGCGGCCTACGGCGTGATCGAGAACATTCAGGACGCCCAATACGACGGGCGGCGGCACTACTCGAAGCTGAAAACGCCGGACTTCGGGCTGCTCTGCCAATCCATCGACATGCCCCACGTGAAGGTCTCTGAGATAGAGGATTTCCCGGGAGCCCTCGACGCGACCCTGGGCCAGACCGGCCCCGTGGTGGTGGAGGTCGACATGATCGCCATCGGTCCCTTCGCCGAGTCCTTTGCCGGGCCGCCCGCCGGGGCGGCGGGGGGGAAGACATGAGCCTGGGCCATGTGGCGATCATCGGCTTTGGCGCGATTGCCCGCGACCTGATCGATATCCTGCGCGCCGAAGACCCGCCGGAGCTGATCACCGTTCTGGTGCGCCCGGGGCGCGAGGCCGCGGTGCAGGAGGCGTTGGGGGCGACGGGCTCGGTCACGTCAGAGCTTTCGGCCCTCTTGGCGACGCACCCGGACGTGGTGGTCGAATGCGCCGGGCACGACGCGGTGGCGTCTTACGGCGCAACGGTGCTGAGCACTGGAACGGACCTGATCGTGGCCTCCGTCGGCGCGCTGGCAGAGGCCGATCTTGCGGCCAACCTGGCGGCGGCGGCGCGCGCATCAGGCGCGCAATGCCTTGTGCCCTCGGGCGCGATTGGCGGGATCGATGCCCTTGGCGCGGCGCGGCTTTCGGGCCTGAAATCAGTCTATTACACCGGCACCAAGCCCCCCGCTGCCTGGGCGGGGACACCCGCTGAGGAGGTCTGTGATCTCGCGAGCCTGACCACACCCTGCACCTTTTTCGAAGGCTCGGCGCGGGAGGCGGCGCAGCGGTTTCCCAAGAACGCCAATGTCGCCGCCACCCTGGCGTTGGCGGGCCTGGGGATGGATGCCACGAAGGTCCGCCTGGTCGCGGACCCCGGCACGTCCGAGAACACGCACGCTTTTGAGGTCGCCTCGCAAGCTATTGAATTCAGCGTGCAACTCGTCGGCAAGCCGTCGCCGCTGAACCCCAAAACCTCCCGTTCCACCGTTTACAGCATCGCGCGCGCCGTTCTGAACCGACGCGCCGCGATTGCGATCTGAGGGCCCTATGGACCAAACCTTTCGCGATGATCTGATCTTTGTGGGCGGCCAGTGGCAACAGGGGCAGGGCGCGCCGATCACCTCTGTCTTCGCGGCGGAAGGGGTTGAGAACACGACGATCACCGGGGCCTCTTCCGACGATGTGGAAGTGGCCATCGCGCGCGCCCGCGCCGCGCAACCGGCCTGGGACGCCTTGATGGCGCATGAGCGGGCGGCGGTGCTACACCGCATCTCCGAAGGCCTCACCGCCAATATCGAGCGCATCGCCTGGGTGCAAAGCCGCGACACCTCCAAGTCCCTGGCCGAAACGCGGGCCCTGGCGACCTCGGCGGCAGGCACGTTCCGCTATTTCGCCGCCGTCGCCGAGACCTCGGACGAGTTGCTGACCGTGCCGCGTGGCGACTACACCACCGCGTCCATCCACGAACCGCTCGGCCTCGTCGCCGCAATCACCCCGTGGAATTCGCCCATCGCCTCGGACGCCCAGAAGGTCGCGCCAGCGCTGGCAGCAGGCAATGCGGTGCTGTTGAAGCCTGCCAGTTGGTCGCCCTTGGTGGCGCTGGAGCTTGCGCGGATCGCGGAGGAGGCGGGGCTGCCGTCGGGCCTGCTATCGGTGCTGCCCGGGTCAGGGCGGGAAGTCGGTAGTCTCTTGGTCGAACATCCCGACATCGCCAAAGTATCCTTCACCGGCGGCACTGAAACGGGACGCAGGCTGGCCCATTCGGCTGCGGAAAAGCTGATGCCGGTGTCCCTGGAGCTGGGGGGTAAGTCGCCCACCATCGTGTTCGATGATTGCGATGTGGATCTGGCGATTGCGGGGGTGCTCTTTGGCATCTTCTCATCGTCCGGCCAAAGCTGCATCGCGGGCTCGCGCCTGTTCGTGCAGCGCAGCCTCTACGGCAGTTTCGTGGAAAGGCTTGTCACCGCGACAAAGGCGCTGAGCGTGGGCCATCCATTCGACGCGGCCACGCAGGTGTCCTCGTTGGTCCACCCCGATCATCGCGACAGCGTTGCGCGCTATGTGGACATCGCGCGGGCGGAGGGCGGAGAGATCTTGTGCGGCGGCCAAGCGCCCGAGGATGCGGCCCTGAAAGCGGGTGCCTACTACCTGCCCACGATCATCGCGGGCCTGCCCAACACGGCGCAGACCTGCCGGGAAGAGATCTTCGGCCCCGTGCTTGTCGTGATGCCGTTTGAGGATGAGGCCGATGTCATCGCCCAGGGCAATGACAATGACTACGGGCTAGCCTGCGGGATCTGGTCCAACGATCATCGCCGCTGCCAACGCGTTGCCAAGGCCATTCGGGCCGGAACGGTCTGGGTCAACACCTACAAGCAATTCTCCATCTCCACGCCCTTTGGCGGGGACGGCGATAGCGGCATGGGGCGCGAGAAGGGGCGTGCGGGCCTGCGCGCCTATCAGCGGCAAAAGTCGATCTATGAGGAAATGTCGGGCCGCCCGCATCCCTGGGCAAGATGGCCCTAGCTCGGGGTATATCCCAGGGCGCGCGAGGCGTCTTGTGCGGCGGAGGTCACGGCCTCGGTCAGGGCCGGGTCGCGGTGGGTGAACCGCGCCTCGGGGCCAGAGACGTTGATCCCGCCCACGACCTGGCCCGTGTGATCAAAGACCGCCGCCGCGCAGGAGCCGATGCCGGCCTCGAAATTCCCCTGGCTCCAAGCGTAGCCCTCGGCCTTGTCGGCGTGGGCCTGAGCGATGATCGCGTCAATCGTCTGCGGCGTCTTCTCGGTCGCCTGCTCGGGCAGATCGCCGCTGAACACTTGCCGCAATTGCACGTCCGACAGTTCCGCCAGGATCGCGCGGCCAATCGACGAGGCATGGGCCAAGAGTCGCGAGCCGGTGCGCACATTGCTGACCAGATGCGAGTTCGGCGCCTCGCGCCCCAGATAGATGATCTCGCGCCCATCAAGCACACCCAGATGCGCCGACATGCCGGTCTGTGTGCACAGGCCGCGCAGGATCGGCTGGCACAACTGCACGATATCGCGGCCCTGAATGGCCTGCGCACCCAGGCTCACCAGCCCCGCGCCCAGGCGATACCCGCCGCCGTCGGGCAGTTCCTCGATCATCCGGTGATCGACCAGCGTGTGGATCAGCCGGATCAAGGTCGTGCGGTTGATGCCCAGATCGCGCGAGACAATGGACAGGTTCCGCGCCCGCTCCCCCGCGCCGATGTAGTGCAGCAGCTTCAGCGCGCGCACCACCGGCGGGACGGAATAGCTGGTCTGGGAAGGCGTGTCGTCCATGGGGATCGTTCCTGTCGATCAAGGCGGAAGGGATCACTGCAATCCCCGGGCGTGTGGCGGAAAACTATTGACCGGGCAGGTCGTGATAACCTATCTTTGAACAGATAGTTCACAATAGAACACTTGGCAAGTCCAAAGGGAAGAACGTGGCACTTTCAATCGGCATATGTGGGGGCGGAATTGGCGGTCTGTGCGCAGCCATCGCGCTGCACGGTGCCGGTCACAAGGTGCAGGTGTTCGAAAAGGCCCGCGCCATTAACCGGGTTGGGGCCGATATCAACCTGACGCCCAACGCGGTCTTCGCCCTCGACCAGCTTGGGGTGGGGCCGTACCTGCGCGAAAGCGCGGCGCGTCCGACGTTTCGCATCAGCCGAGATGGGATCAGCGGGGAAGAGACCTCTCGTCTGCCGATGAGCACGGCGGCGGAAGAGAAGTACGGCGCCCCGCAGCTGACCATCCACCGCGCGGATCTGCTGGACGCGCTTCGGGCGCAGCTGCCGGAAGGGGCGTTGCGCCTTGGCATGTCAGCGGTCGCGCTGGATCAGGACGGATGCCAAGCCACGCTGACCTTTGCTGACGGCACGAGCGCCGCGTTCGATCTGGTGATCGGTGCCGATGGTATCCATTCGGTGGTGCGCGAGGCGCTTTGGGGCGAGGATCATCCGCGCTACACCGGGATGGTCTCCTACCGCGGCACGTTCCCGAAGGAAAAGGCACCTGATCTGCGCGACGGCGATGCCTTCACCAAATGGTGGGGCGACGTGTCCGAGAAGCAGATCGTGACGTTCCCGCTGACGCAAGGAAAAGAGATCTTCGTTTTCGCCACCTTGCCCCAGGACGATTGGTCCGAGGAGGGCTGGACCCTGCCGGGCGATGTCGACGACCTGCGCCATGCCTATGCCGATTTCCACGCCGATGCCCGCAAACTGCTTGACGCGTTGGACGATGTCACACGCTCGGCGCTGCATGTGCGCGATCCGATGCCGCAATGGGCCAAGGGCCGTGTCACGCTTCTGGGCGATGCGGCGCATCCGATGGTGCCGTTCATGGCCCAGGGCGCCTGCATGGCCATTGAGGATGCCGTGGTGCTCGCCCGCAGCCTCGCCACCGACGACATGACCGCCGCGCTCGCGCGGTACGAGACGGAACGCAAGCCCCGCACTGCGCGGGTCCAGGAAAGCTCGCTTGCCAATGACTGGCTCAAGAAGGCCGGCAACGCGGATTGGGTCTATGGCTACAACGCCTGGACCACGCCGCTTGATGACATCATACCTAACGGGAGTTCCCATGAAACACGTGTTTAGCACCGCCTTGCTTGCGGCGGGCGTTGCCGCCGCCGCCCCTGCCTTTGCCGACCCGGTAGAGATCAACGCCGTCACCCTCGCGCCTCGGCAAGTCTATATCACCCAGCCCTTCGCGCAATTCGTCGAGGAAGTGAACGAGATGTTTGCCGGTGAGATCGAGATCACCTGGCGTGGCGGGCCCGAGGTCATGCCACCCTTCGGTCAGCCTGAGGGCGTGCGCAACGGGGCCATGGGGATGACGTATACAAGCCCCAGCTACTATCAGGGCCTGGTGCCGACGTCCGGCACCATGAACTTCTCGTTCATGAACTACGAGGAGATCGCCGCGACGGATTACCACGAGCGGATGACCGAGCTGCATGCAGAGCAAGACCTTGCGTTCATTGGTGAAATCCCCGCCACGCAGTTGGATTTCCAGATCTACATGGGCGAAGAGGTCACCAGCTTGGCCGATCTTGAAGGCAAGCGTATTCGCGTGTTCCCGGCGCTTCTGCCGCTGGTCCAGGCGCTTGGCGCCGAGCCCATCGTGCTGCCGATGCAAGAGATCTACACGGCGCTGGAGCGCGGCACCATTGACGGCTTCATGCAAGGCCCCCTGGGTCAGGCGGCACAGTTCGAAGGGCTGGTGTCGACCGTGATCCAGCCCGGCGTCTACCGCGCGGGCTTCCCCGTCCTGATGAACATGGATCTGTTCAACGAGATGTCGCCCGATCTGCAAGAGCGCTTCACCACCTTCCTGCGCGAAGACTTCGCCCCGCGGATGGACAACATCTGGGAAGAGGACATCGCGACCGAGCGTGCCGCCCAGGAGGCTGCGGGGTTTGGCTTCCTTGTCCTGCCCGAGGATGAGGCCGCCGCCTATGAGGCCATGGCCATGGACGCAGCCTGGGCCGTGACGGCTGAGAACGCGGGCGAGGAGATCGCGGCTGAGCTGCGCGGGATGCTCGACCGCCAGTAACACGACCCCTCCAACGGCGGAGCCGGGAGCCTCTCGGCTTCGCCCAAAAACCAGCGCGGAAGGCAGCAGGTGGACCGAGCCCTAACCCAGCTAAGACGTGTGTTCAGCGCCCTGAACCTGGCCTGCGCGATCCTGGGCGCGGCGCTGTTGTTCATGATCGCCGTGATCATCTGCTTCGAGGTTATCGTCCGCTCGCTCGGGTACCCCTCGCAGCTTTGGGTGATCGAGGTCAGCGAGTATTCCCTGCTGTTCATCACCTTCCTGGGCGCGCCGTACCTTCTGGAAAAGAACCTCCATGTGGTCCTCGACCTGGTCTACGACACCCTGATGGGTCGGCCCCGCGTGCTTCTGCAGATCATCAACGCCACCATCGGATTTGCGCTTTGCGCGGTGCTGACCGTCGTGGGCATCAGCGTCGTGATCGAGCAATTTGAGCTCGGGGTGCGGCAAGTGACCGTGATGCGCCCGCAAAGCTGGTGGATCACCGCCGCGCTGCCCCTGGGCATGGGGCTGATGGCGGTCCAGTTCCTGGATCGCATCATCCGCTCGCTGCGCGGCGAGGTTGTCTGAGCGATGGAATGGTACGTCACGCTCACCATCATTCTGGTCCCGCTGTTTATCCTGATGATCATGGGCCTGCCGGTCGCGTTCTCGTTCCTGACGGTGAATCTCGTAGGCGCCTACATCCTGATGGGCGGCTTTTCAGGGATCGAGCAATTGGTCCTCAACACCGTGGGCTCGATCACCAGCTTCACTCTGATCCCCATCGCGCTGTTCATGATCATGGGCGAGGCGATGTTCCGATCCGGCATTGCCATCGACCTGATGGACACGCTGGACAAATGGTTCGGCAAACTGCGCGGGCGTCTGGCGCTGATGGCCGTGGGCGGGGGCGTCTTGTTCTCGACCCTGACCGGAAACTCCATGGGCTCCATTGCACTTCTGGGCTCATCCCTGACGCCCGAGATGGAGAAGCGCGGCTACGCCAAATCCATGTCTTTGGGGCCGATCCTCGGCTCTTCGGGCCTCGCGATCATGATCCCGCCGTCCTCGCTGGCAGTGGTGTTGGGCGTGATCGGCGATATCTCCATCGGGCGCATCCTCATCGGCATTATCGTGCCCGGCCTTCTGATGGCGCTGCTCTACGTCATGTACATCCTGGGGCGTTGTCACCTGCAGCCGCATCTGGCGCCGTCCTTTGACGTGCCCACCGTCAGCATGGGCGAGAAGCTGAGCGCCACGGCCCTTAACATCCTGCCCCTTTCGGTCATCGTCTTCTCTGTCGTCGGGGTTATCTTCCTCGGCATCGCCACCCCCAGCGAGGCCGCCGCGACAGGCGCATTCGCCACCCTCGCGCTCGCCGCTGTGCGTCGCCGCCTGACCCCGAAGGTCTTCGGCGAGACCATGTTCTCCAGCGCCAATATCTCGGTCATGGTCCTGTTGATCGTGTCCGGCGCGGTGACGTTCTCGCAGCTTCTGGCCTTCACCGGCGCTACCTACGGGATGGTCGATGCGGTGCTCAGCCTCGATTTCTCGAACGAGGCGATTGTGTTCATGATGATCATGCTGGTGACCTTCATGGGCATGTTCATGGGGCCGCTGCCGATCATGCTGATCACGCTGCCGATTTTCGTGCCCGTGGTGCAGCAGTTCAACATGGACCTGATCTGGTTTGCCGCACTCTTTCTGGTGGCGATCGAGACCGGGGCGACCTCGCCGCCTTTTGGCGCGGCGCTGTTCGTCATGAAGGCCGTGGCACCGCGGGGCACGACGATGGGCGACATCTACCGCGCGGCGATCCCGTTCATCCTGCTCGATCTGCTGGCGATCCTGCTGATTTTCTTCATCCCTGAGCTGGTGACCTATCCGGTGGACCTGATGTTCCGATGAGCTGCCCGAATTTCCTGGTCATCATGACGGATCAGCAGCGGGCCGATCACCTGGGATGCTATGGCAACGCCATCGTGAAAACGCCCCACATCGACGGGCTGGCCGCGAACGGCACGCGGTTTGACAAGTTCTACGTCGCCAATCCCATCTGCCAGCCCAATCGCGCCGCGCTGGCGACCGGGCAGCTGACGTCGGTGAACGGCAGCCGTCAGAACGGCATCCCCCTGGGGCTCGATTGCACCACCTACGCCGACGTTCTGCGGGCGGCAGGCTATCGCACGGGTCTGGTCGGCAAGGCGCACTTCCAGAATGTCTCGCCCGTGCCCGCGAAACCGCCCATGGCGCGCGGGCAGGGCGATAGCCCGCCGGATCCGTTCACCGTGGCGCGCCGGTCACAGCGGCGCGGGCCGGATTACGAACATGAGATCCGCAAAACCTGGATCGATGACCCCGCCCACGAAGTCCCGCGCCCCTACTACGGCTTCGACTATCTGCGCCTGTGTATCGGCCACGGCGACCAGGTGGAGGGACATTATTCGGCCTGGCTGCGGGACCGCCTGGGCGACGCGCCGGACCCCCGGGGCCGCGCGGCGTCGCTTGGCAATGACCCGGACGCGCCGCAGGTCTAGCGCACCGCCGTGCCAGAGGATCTCTACCCAACGGCCTTCGTCGGCGAAGAGGCCTGCGCCTTCCTGCAAGATCCCAGCGAAGACCCGTTCCTGCTCGTCGCCTCCTTTCCAGACCCGCACCACCCTTTCACGCCGCCGGGCCGCTACTTCGACATGTATGACCCGGCGGACATCCCGCTCCCCAAAAGTTTCGCCCACCCGACATCCGCCCGCACCGACCTGCCGCGCCACTTGCAACGCGTCTATGAGATAGGCGCCGAGAAGCCCGACGCGTACTGGCCGTTCCACACCGACGCCGAGGCAACCCGTCGGATGATCGCGCTGAACTATGGCGCGATCACCATGGTCGACGATTGGGTCGGGCGCATCTTGGCCGCATTGGAGGCTTCGGGTAAGGCCGACAACACCATCGTTGTCTTCATGTCGGACCACGGCGATTATATGGGCGATCACGGCACGGTTCTGAAGCATGGGTTGCACAGCCATGGGCTGATCCGGGTGCCGCTGATCTGGGCAGACTCTCGGTGCCCGGCAGCCGTGTCAGCGCGCCAAGGCAGCGCCATTGATTTCGCGCCGACGCTTCTCTCAGCCGCCGGGATCAAATACCCCATCGGCATGCAGGGGCGGGATCTGCTGGATGCGAATACCCCTGAGCTGCCGGTCCTGATCGAGGATTCCGGGCTCGCCTTCGCCAGTGAGGACGGCCAGACCGCCACCCGCACACTGGTCCATGAGGGCTGGCGGATGAGCGTGTTCGAGGGCTCTGACCTGGGCGAGCTGTTTGACCTGGAGGCAGATCCCCATGAGCTGACCAACCTCTGGGCGGATCCCACTGCCGCCGCGAGCAAGGCCGAGATGATGCACCACCTCGCGCTGCGGATGATCGCGCTGCGCGACACCTCGCTTTTGTCCACCCATCAGGCGTGAGGCGATGGGCAAGCCTTTGAACATCCTGATCATCGGCGGCGGCATTGCCGGATGCTGCGCCGCCATCGCGTTGACCCAAGGCGGCCACCGCGTCCGCGTGGTCGAGAAGCAGGAGGCCTGGCGGTTCCAAAGCTCGGGCATCTTCGTTTACGCCAACGGATTGGTCAGCCTGAGTAAACTGGGCCTACTGGACGACATTCTGGCGGCAGGCTTCACCGTGCCCGGCGGGCGCAACGCCTATTTCGACCACACGGGCCATCCAATCGTGGAAACCTTCTACCCCACCGCCGCCGCCGGGAAGATCCCCGCCATTCTCGGCATTAAACGGGCCGAGATGCACCGCGTCATGGCCGCGCGCGTGGCGCGCCTTGGGGTGGCGGTGCACTTGGGCACGACGGTCACGGGGCTGGACGACGGGCCGAAGACCATTGCCGCGACACTATCGGACGGCCGCACGGAAAACGTCGATCTGGTGGTGGCCGCCGATGGCTTGCGCTCTGCCACCCGCGCGATGATCGACATCAATGTCACCCCGCGCTACACGGGCGTCGGCGTGTGGCGCGCGGTGCACAAAAGACCCAAGGACCTGACCGAAAAGATCATGGTAATGGGACCCGCCAAACGCTTCGGCATCATGCCGATCAGCGATGATCTGCTCTATACCTTCGGCACTGTGGCGGAACCTGCGGATGCCTTTTATCCGCCAGCCGATTGGCCCAACTTGATGGCCGCGCGTTTCGCGGAATTCAAAGGCCCCGCCGCGCCGTTTCTGGACGAGCTGAACCCAGTCTCCGAGGTGCTCTATACGGCGGTGGAAGAGGTTGTCTTGCCGCTGCCCTGGCACCGGGGCCGGGTGCAATTGATCGGCGATGCCGCCCATGCCTCGACCCCGTTCATGGGCCAAGGTGGGGCGATGGCGATGCAGGACGCCGTGGTGCTGGCCCAGGCCTTGGACGCCCACGACACGCTGGATGCGGCGCTGACCGCTTTCGGCACCGCGCGGTTCCCGGCCTGTGAATTCGTGCAAAACGTCTCGCGCGCCGTTGGCGAGGCCGGAGCCGCAGAGACGTCGGGCGACGCATCCGCGCGCAACGCCGAGATGCGGCGCACGGCTCAAGGTAAGGTCGATGGGTTCTACAACAGGCTGGCAGAGCTGACGGACCGCACTTACTGAGGCAGCCGCAACCGTCCGGAGACTTCGGCGTCCTCGCGGTCCATCACGCCCATCGTGGCGCCAGCGGTCCAGAGCCCGCCCATGATCTCGGCCCCCGCCAAATCAACCGACCGGTCAACCCGAGCCTCCTGCAGCGTCACATTCGCCATGATCAACGCGCGCGCCAGCGACAGCGACGCGACACGCGCCCCGGCCAAGGACAGCACGCCCTCCAGATGACACCCGTCAAGGCGCACGTCGCCGGCGATCAACCCGTCCGCGCGCAGATCCGTGCGAAAGCGCGCGCGGCTCAGATCGCAAGGCCCTTCAATCCGCGCCCCGCGCAGCCAGGCCAACCCGCGAAACAGCGTGCCGCGCGCGCTGAGCCCACCATTCAACCGGGCAGCGGAGAGGTCAAAGCCGCGCACCTCCAGCCCGTCGAGGACCAGCGGGTCATCCAGCACGACACTGCGCGCGTCCACGTGCTCGCCGTGCCGCCAGGGGCGCTTTAGGTCGTCCAGAAGCGCGTCCGGGGTCATGTGAACACGAAGCCCCGGTTCACCGGCAGGACCTGACCCGCGAGGGTCAGGGCCGCCTCGCTCAACAGAAACGCAACGGTGCCCGCCACATCCTCGGGCGGTTGCGGGCCGGGCACGGCGCGGCCTTGACCGTATTGATCGTGGCGGGCTTGTGGGACGTATTCCGTGCTTTCGGTTGTCAGGATACCCGGCGCGATGGCCGTCACGCCGATGCCGTCCGGACCCAACTCACGCGCCAGCGAGCGGGTCATCGAGATCACCGCGCCTTTGGACGCGACGTAGCTCATCAGGTTCGGCGCGCCCCATAATGCGGTGTCCGAGGCGACATTGACGATCCGGCCTGAGCCCGAGGCGCGCAGGGCTGGGGCGCAGGCCTTGGTCATCAACCAGGTGCCGCGCACGTTGACCTCCATCACCCGGTCCCAGGTCTCGATATCGACATCCTCGAACCCGATACCGCCAATGCCCGTGGCAATCGCGCCATTGTTGAAGAGGCCATGGAGCGGGCCGTCGAGCGCCGCACCAAGGGAGGCGACGCTTTCGGGATCTCGCAGGTCAAGGGGGATGAAATGCGCCGAAAGCGCGTCTGCGACGGCGCGGCCTTCCTCTTCCAAGATATCGGCCAGGCTCAGGCGTGCGCCCGCCTCTGCCAGATGTCGTGCGATGACGGCGCCGAGGCCGCGGGCGGCCCCGGTCAGCAGGATGTGGCGTCCCTCAAGACTGATATGGCTCATTCGGCGGCCACATTCGCGCGGGCATCCTCGGCCTCGATCTGAGCTTTCGCCAGCCGGTTCAAGGCGCGGCGCAGATGCGCCAGCCCGATGTCATGCTGATACAGCATCTCGCGCTTGCGGGCGTCGTCGTCCATGCCTTCCAGCATCACCCGGTCTTGCTCCAACACGTTCCAGTGCCGTTCCTCCAGCCGGGCGCGGAACAGGAAGCGCCAGCTGTCGCGCTCGAACCCCTGCACCTTGCGCATGCGCCAGAAGAACACCTTGCAGCGCTGTGGCCCCATCGGCAGGACGTAGCCCACGATCCGCATGTTGCCGCCCGGGCCAGCGGCGGGCGGGTAGGGGATGTCGAGGTGGCAATACATGCCGCCTTCCGGCGTCTCGAACTCCACCCAATCGAAATTCTCGCCGGTCTGGCCCACACGGGCGACGCGGAAGCCGTCGTCGCGGCGGTCCAACTCCAGCAGGTCCTGTTTGGAGCCGAACGCGAGGGTGAAGCTTTCGGCGTGCAGGTAGCAGCCGTGCATCGGATCGGCGAGGTTGTCGAGCGCATAGCGGTAGTTCACGTCCCACACGGCGGTACAGAGGAAGCCCTCCCATTCTGAATCGCTCAGTTCCGGCGACAGGGGCAGTTCCGGGGGCTCCGTCGCCTCATCGGTGGACATAAAGACAAAGACCGCGTCGCTGTGTTCGGCCACATGGAACGCGCGCAGGGCCTTGCGGCCTTCCATCGGGCAATCGGGCATCGCGGGGACCTGCTGCACGGTGCCGGTGCCGTCCACGACCACGCCGTGATAGCGGCAACCAATGTGCTCGCCATGGATCTCGCCGTAGCTCAGCGGCGCGCCGCGGTGCGGACAGAAATCCTCGATACACTTGATGCTGCCGTCCGACGTGCGCCACATGACGAGCTTCTTGCCCAGGGCCACGACGCCGAAGGGGCGGTCGCCCCGGACCTCCACCGATTTGGCGACCGGATACCATTGATCGCGGACGCCCTCGTTCACGCGGGCCTCGATCCGGGCTCTCATTTCAGGTGTTGTTGCCATGGTATCCTCCCTTCAGGCCCCGAAGCCGTTTTCCTGATACGCCGCGTCCAGATCGGCGTTGAGCGCCTTTAACTCGGCCGCCAGCGTCTCCGCCGTCCAATCCGCCTTGCCGCTGGAGGGGCGGATGACGCCGCGCGCGGCCAAAGCCTCGGCCAGCGCGGCTTCGCCCACAACCCCCTCGGCGTAGATCGCCATGAGTGCGTCGGCGAGGGCGTCTTCGGCCTCGGTCAGCGGACGACCCCGGCCTTGATTTGCCAGCTCTGGCCGACCCGCAGCGCGGGCGGCGGCCATCATTTCCTTGAACGCGTCAGGGCGTGCTGCATTGCTCATACCGCTCACCCCTTCTTGTAGACGGCGCCATCGTCGCCCGACGTGCCGATGACGGTCCAGACGGTCGCGGGGCCGTGGCCGGGGTTGCGCAGGTAATGGGCCTGACCGGCGGGGGTTTTGACCAGATCGCGGGGGCCAAGCTCCACACTTGTTTCCGCGCCATCTTCGCCGACCCAAACGACCTCGATGCTGCCCTCAAGGCAGAGGTACGCGTCTTCCACGGTCCGGGTGAACGGCGCGAGTTTGGCACCCATCGGCAGGCCCCACATTTCCTTGCGGGTGCTGTCGTGCTTCACGGCGCCCGGCGCGTCACCGACGTAGACCTTGCGGGTAAAGCCCGCGTCTTCCCAGATCGTCGGCAATTCCGTGTAGCGCACGACGTAATCGGCCATCAGCTTCTGGATTTCATGGGTGCCACTGCGGTCAAACGGCATCGTGTCGCCGGGCTTGGCCCCAAAGGTGCGCGCGAGTTCTGCCGGATGCTCCTTGGGGTGATAATGATAGACCGGCGGCAGGGGTTTGCCCACGTCGACCGAGATCGACATCATCACCGGCTCTACGCCGTCGACGCGGAAGCCGTGGCCGATCTCTCGGGCGTTCAGGATCATGTCCTTGGGGCCCAGGTTCACCTCCACCACTTCGCCGTGCTTCTCCCAGCCGACGATCAGCGCGCCCGACAGGATCAGGAAGCTTTCCTCGATTTCATGGCTGTGGCAGGCGGCGTAATGGCCCGGTTCCTTGTAGATCAGCGACAGGGTGAAGTTGTCGGCCTTCAGCGTCGAGGGATCGCCCACCTTGGGCGAGCCGCCCGCCCCGATGTAGCGCATCTGGGCGCGCGACAGCTCTTCAAAACCGACGTTTGAGGGAAACGCTTTCCAGTCGAAGGTCTTGTCGACGAAGCGCCCGGTGTGGGCTTTCATCTGGTCGGCAAGGCTGGCTTGGGGATTGGCGGCGATGTTCATGGCGAGGCTCCCGGTATGATTTTGCTTGACCCGAGAGTAGGTCAGATCGTTTCGTTTGGAAGATTTCGTTTTACCGGTGAAACGCAGGCCGAGGACCCATGAGCGAGAAAGACCCCTATGCCGTCCCGGCGCTGGTGCGCGGGCTGGCGCTGTTGCAGAGCTTCACGCCCGAGCGGCCCGAACAGACGATGGCGCAACTGGCAAAAGCGCTTGGCATCACGCGGTCTGCCGTGTTTCGCACCGTGCATACGCTGGTGCAGGAGGGATTCCTGCTGCCCGTGCGCGACGGCAATTATTTCCGCCTTGGCCCGGCGGTCCTGCGGGTCAGCTACGGCTATCTGGCCAGTCGGGAGCTGTTGGAAGTCGCCCAGAAACCGTTGGAGGCGCTGCGCGACGGGCAGGATTGGTCGGGGCATCTGGGGGTGCTGGACGGGCGGCACATCCTGTATCTGATCCGCCTGCCTGCCTCGGACGGCTTGTCCTCGCTGGTCCATGTCGGCAGCCGCTTGCCCGCGACCCTGACGGCCATGGGCCGCGTGCTGCTGACCCAGAAGTCCGAGCCGCAGATCCGCCGATTGCTGGAAGGCCAGCCCAAAGCCGCCGTGGAGAAGGCGATTGCCGCCTGGCAGAAGGACCGCCTGCGCGCTTGCGTCATTCACAACGGCAGTTTTGAGACGGGCCTTTGCAGCGTCGCCGCGCCGATATTCGATATGTCCGGCGATATCATCGCCGCCGTCAGCGCCACGAAACAGACCGAAAGCGTGCCCGCCCGCGTCGAGCGGGAGGTGCTGAAAACGGCTAATATAATCAGCCGGGCGATGGGCTGGAAAGCAGAGGCTTAGGTCCCGAGGATACGCGGCAAGCGCAGCCCGTGCTCGCGTGCGCACGCCACGGCGTCCTCGTAGCCCGCGTCGGCGTGACGCCAGACGCCACTGGCAGGGTCGTTCCACAACACGCGTTCCAATCGCGCGGCGGCCTCGGGCGTGCCGTCGGCGCAGATCACGATGCCGGAATGTTGGCTAAACCCCATGCCGACGCCACCGCCGTGGTGAAGGCTGACCCAAGTGGCCCCGGACGCCGTGTTCACCAGCGCGTTGAGCAGCGGCCAATCGGACACCGCGTCCGAGCCGTCTTTCATCGCCTCCGTCTCGCGGTTGGGCGAGGCGACGGAGCCGCTGTCGAGGTGATCGCGCCCGATGACAACTGGGGCTTTCAGCTCTCCGCTGGCGACCATCTCGTTGAACGCAAGGCCCGCGCGATGTCTGTCGCCCAGGCCGATCCAGCAGATCCGGGCGGGCAGGCCCTGAAACGCGATCCGCTCGCGCGCCATGTCGAGCCAATTGTGCAGATGCGCGTTCTCGGGGAACAATTCCTTCATCTTCGCGTCGGTCTTGTAGATATCCTCCGGGTCGCCCGACAGCGCGCACCAGCGGAACGGACCCACGCCACGACAGAACAACGGGCGGATGTAGGCGGGCACGAAGCCGGGGAAAGCGAAGGCGTTTTCCAGCCCTTCATCCAGGGCTAACTGCCTGATATTGTTGCCATAATCCAGGGTCGGCACACCCGCGTTCCAGAAGTCCACCATGGCGGCGACATGCACTTTCATCGAGGCGCGCGCAGCCGCTTCCACCGCTTTAGGGTCGCTTTCCTGTTTTGACTTCCACTCCGCCAGGCTCCAGCCCTGGGGCAGATACCCGTGCAGCGGATCGTGGGCGCTGGTCTGGTCGGTGACCATATCAGGGCGGACGCCTCGGCGGTAAAGCTCCGGAAACACATCCGCCGCATTGCCCAAAAGACCCACGGACTTCGCCTCTCCGGCCGCGGTCCATTGCGCGATCATCTCCAGCGCTTCATCGAGGGTCTCGGCGCGCTCGTCCAGATACCGGGTGCGCAGGCGGAAATCGATGCTGTCAGGGTTGCACTCCACCGCTAGACAACAGGCGCCGGCCATGACAGCGGCCAAGGGCTGCGCACCGCCCATGCCGCCAAGCCCGCCGGTCAGGATCCACTTGCCCGTCAGGTCGCCGCCATAATGCTGTCGGCCCGCCTCGGCAAAGGTCTCATAGGTGCCCTGCACGATGCCCTGCGTCCCGATGTAGATCCACGAGCCCGCCGTCATCTGCCCGTACATGGCGAGGCCTTTTTTATCGAGCTCGTTGAAGTGATCCCAGGTCGCCCAATGGGGCACGAGGTTCGAGTTTGCGATCAGCACGCGGGGCGCGTCGGCATGGGTGCGCACAATGGCGATGGGCTTGCCCGATTGCACCACCAGCGTCTCGTCCCCTTCCAGATCCTTGAGGCTGGCGACGATGCTGTCGAAATCCGCCCAGGTGCGCGCCGCCCGCCCGATGCCGCCGTAGACGACCAGCTCGTGCGGGTTCTCGGCAACATCGGGGTGCAGGTTGTTCATCAGCATCCGCATCGCGGCCTCGGTCTGCCAGCTTTTCGCGGTCAACTCGGGGCCGGTGGGCGGATAAATATCGCGGGTGTTCTTGCGCGGATCGGTCAATGGGGCCTCCAGTCAGACAGCGTTGTGAGGATGGTTTTCAGGGGAGCGCGCAGGGCGCGGGCGCGGTCCTTTGCATAGGTCCAGGGCGAGGCCTCTTGCATGTAGGTGGATTGCGCCAGCTCCATCTGGATCGCGTGGACGCCTTGGGCGGGCTGGCCGTAGTGGCGCGTGGTCCAGCCGCCCTTGAAACGTCCGTTCAGCACGCTGGTGTAGCCCTGGGTACCTTGGCAGATGCGGTGAACGGCCTCCGTGATTTCTGGCGCGCAGGTTGTGCCCTTGTTGGTGCCGATGTTGAAATCGGGCAGGGTGCCGTCAAAGAGGAACGGGATCTGCGAGCGGATCGAGTGACAATCGTACAAGATCGCAAAGCCGTAGCGGGCTTTGACGCGCGCCAGTTCAGCGCTCAGCGCCGCGTGATAGGGCGCGTGGTAGGTGGCGCTGCGCCGCGCGATCTCGGCGGTGTCAGGCGCTTCGCCCTCCCGGTAGATCGGCACGCCATCGAAATCCGTCAGCGGGCAGAGCCCTGTGGTGTTCTGGCCGGGATAAAGGCTGTGCCCCGCAGGGTCGCGAT
Source organism: Gymnodinialimonas sp. (assembly GCF_059726805.1). Lineage (NCBI taxonomy): Bacteria > Pseudomonadati > Pseudomonadota > Alphaproteobacteria > Rhodobacterales > Paracoccaceae > Gymnodinialimonas > Gymnodinialimonas sp. The sequence continues at coordinate 2,748,164 of NZ_AP041059.1, read as the reverse complement.
TGACGTCGATCACATAGCGATGGACCGTCGTGCGCACGGTGCTGACACCGTCCACAAGTCCCGCGTAGAGGTCATGGATATGCCAATCGGTGTCGGCCATCGCCCGGCCCGTGTCGTTCAGGCGCGCGAGGCAATCGTCAGGGATATGCGTGCCGGTATGGGGCAGGCCCAAAACCAGCGGGCTATCGCCCCGGATAACCTCGATCAGGCTCATAAAGACATCTCCACGCCCGCTGCCCGGGCGAGACTATCATCGACAATGCAGCCCGCTGCCGCCTGGATATCTGGCGCCAGGTAGCGATCTTGCTGTAACGTTGGCACCACCGCGCGCAGGGTCGCTATGGCGGCTTGCAACGGGGCGGAGGTCAAGAGCGGCGCGCGTTGTTGCACGCCCTGGGCGGCGCACATCGCCTCCACCCCGAGGATCACCGACAGGTTCGCCGTCATCCGCCGCAACCGCCGCGCGCCGTGGGCGGCCATGCTGACGTGGTCTTCCTGATTGGCCGAGGTCGGCGTGCTGTCAGTGGAGCACGGGTTGGCCAGATGCTTGTTCTCGCTCATTAGCGCGGCCGTCGTGACCTCGGCGATCATCAGGCCCGAGTTCAGGCCCGGATCGGGTGTCAGGAACGGCGGCAGATCGAACGACAACGTCGGGTCGACCATCAGCGCCACGCGGCGCTGCGCGATGGCGCCGATCTCGGCCAGCGCGAGGGCGATCTGATCGGCGGCGAAGGCGACAGGCTCGGCGTGAAAATTGCCGCCCGACAGGATTTCGGCGGTCTCGGTGATTACTAGGGGGTTGTCCGTCACGGCGTTGGCCTCAACCTCCAGCGTCTTGCCGGCGAAACGCAACAGGTCCAGCGCGGCGCCCGTGACCTGGGGCTGACAGCGGATGCAATAGGGGTCCTGCACCCGCGTGTCGCCGTCACGATGGCTTTCGCGGATCACGCTGCCGTCCAGCAAGCGGGACATCTGCGCGGCGACCTCAATCTGCCCGCCGTGCCCGCGCAAGGCATGAATGGCGGGGTTGAGCGGCGCGGTCGATCCCATGATCGCGTCCGTCGACATCGCCGAGGTCACCACCGCCGCCCGTGCCGCGCGCCAGCCCTCAAAAAGCCCTTCCAATGCGCAGGCGGTGGAGAATTGCGTGCCATTGATCAGCGCCAGGCCTTCCTTGGGTCCCAGCACAACCGGAGCCAGCCCGGCCTTTTCCAACGCGGCACCGCCCCCCATGACCACGCCGCCCAAGGTCGCCTCGCCTGCGCCGATCATCACTGCGGCCATATGGGCAAGCGGCGCCAGATCGCCCGAGGCCCCGACAGATCCCTGCACCGGGATCACTGGCATGATACCGCGCGTCAGCATCGCCTCGATCAACGCGCAAATCTCCCACCGCACGCCCGAGGCACCGCGCCCCAGCGACAGCAGTTTCAATGCCATCATTAGGCGGACGGTTGGGGCCTCCAACGGTTCACCCACGCCGCAGCAATGGGACAGGATCAAGTTGCGCTGAAGGGTTGCCGTGTCATGGGGCGCGATGCGCACTGAGGCGAGTTTGCCGAAGCCCGTGTTCACGCCGTAAACCGGATCCGCCCCGCGCGAGGCCGCCGCGATGATCGCGGCAGAGGCCTGAACCGAGCTATGGGCGGCAGGGTCCAGCTGAACCGGGCCGTCCCCGCGCCAGAGGGTTTCCAACTCGGCCAGTGTGGTGGTGCCGGGGCGCAGGATCTGGGTCATGGGGTGCCTTTGAAGATGCGCGCGTGCAGGGGGTTGATGGCGATACCGTAAGACAGCTCCGCCGGATCATGGACGTTCCAGACGGCAAGATCGGCGCGCATCCCCGGGGCGATCACGCCGCAATCGCTCAGGCCCAAGGCACGCGCGGCGTTGCGCGTGGTGCCTGCCAGCGCCTCTGCCGGGGTCAAGCGGAACAGCGTGCAGGCCATGTTCATCGCCAGAAGCAGCGAGCCAAGCGGGGAGGACCCGGGGTTCCAATCCGTGCCCACGGCCATCGCAACGCCGTGGTCGCGGAACGGCTGGACCGGGGGCGCCTGGGTCTCGTGGATCGTGTAGAATGCGCCGGGCAGCAACACCGCAACGGTGTTTGCGGCGGCAAGGGCGGCGGCGTCTGCCTCATTCGCGTATTCGACGTGGTCAGCCGAGAGGGCGTTGTAGCGCGCGGCGAGCGCCGTGCCGCCGATGTGGCTAAGCTGCTCGGCATGGAGTTTGACGGGCAGGCCCAGGGCTTGGGCCTTGTCAAAGACGCGGGCGATCTGCGCGGTGTCAAAGGCGATCCCTTCGCAGAAGCCATCAACGGCATCGACGAGGCCCTCGCCATGGGCGGCCTCAAGCGTGGGCAGGCAAATGGTGTCGATGTAGGTGTCGGGGTCCATGCCATCAGGCACCGCATGGGCACCGAGAAAGCTGGTGACAATGCGAACGGGGCGCGCGCGGCCAAGCCCACGGGCGGTGCGCAGCATCTTCAACTCGGTCTCCAGGTCCAGGCCGTAGCCCGATTTCACCTCTATCACCCCAACGCCCTGGGCGATCAGCGCATCGACGCGGGGCAGGGCGCTTTCCATCAGCGCGGCCTCACTTGCGCCGCGCGTTGCGGCAACGGTCGACACGATCCCGCCGCCTGCGCGCGCGACCTCTTCGTAGCTGGCGCCGTTCAGCCGCATCTCAAATTCGCGCGCGCGGTTGCCGCCGTGGACGATATGCGTGTGACAATCGATCAGCGCCGGGGTCACAAGACGACCGCCATAGGATGTGCGCTTCTGCCGGGCATAGGCGGGCGGCAGGGCGAGGGCCGGGCCGACCCATTCGATCACCCCGTCGGCCACGACAATCGCGGCATCGCGCGTCAGCCCGTAATCGCCGGCATCTTGCACCATCGTCGCAACATGGAGATCGGTGAGGACTTCGGGCGCGCTCATCAAGGTTCCTTGCAATAGGCCTACATAAAATGAATATGTAGATACTTAATAAAGGTCAACGGAGTCGTTCTGGTGCAGGTCATCCATGCAAAACAGGCGCTTACCCCTGCGGGCTGGCAACGCGATCTGGAGGTCGTGATTGACGCCTCGGGTCGAATCGCCAGCGCCGGTGTGCCGCGCCAGACGCCGACGCAGGTGGTTCCGCTGCTTCTGCCCGCACCGCTCAATCTGCACAGCCACGCGTTTCAGCGCGCCATGGCCGGGTTGACCGAGGCACGCGGCCCCGATCCCCGCGACAGTTTCTGGAGCTGGCGGCGGCTGATGTACAAATTCCTCGACCAACTCACGCCCGAGCAGGTGGAGGCGATTGCCGCACAGGTCTTCATGGAGATGCTGGAGGCGGGATACGGCGCGGTCGCCGAGTTCCACTACCTGCACCACGGCATGGGCGGCGCGCCTTATGACACTTTGGCCGAGATGTCCGAGCGGATCGTCTCGGCGGCGGGGCAGGCGGGCATTGGGCTGACGTTGCTGCCGGTGCACTACCAGCTCGGCGGTTGCGATCTGCGGCCTTTGAGGGGCGGGCAGGCGCGCTTTGGCAACGACGTGGATCGGTTTCTGAGGCTCCACGCCGATGCGACCGCATTGATCGCCGCAGGCCCCGAGGACTACGCCGCGGGCCTCGCGCCGCATTCCTTGCGCGCCGTTGACCCGGCGGGGTTGAGCGCGGTGCTGGCACAGGCCACGTCCGGCCCGATCCACATGCACCTGGCCGAGCAGGTAGCAGAAGTGGACGAAGTGCAGGCCCATTTGGGCGCGCGCCCGGCGGAGTGGCTCTTGGCCAACCACGCCGTGGACGCGCGCTGGTGCCTGATCCACTGCACTCAGATGACGGCGGATGAGACCATGGCGCTCGCCGCGACCGGCGCTGTGGCGGGCCTTTGCCCCCTGACAGAGGCGAACCTGGGCGATGGCATATTCAACGCCACGCGGTTTCTGGAGCATGGCGGCACCCTCGGTTTCGGCTCGGACTCCAACGTCCATATCTCCCTCTTCGAGGAGTTGAAGACGCTGGAATACTCGCAACGTCTGCGCGATCTGTCGCGTGCCGCTTTGGCGAGCCAAAGCCGCTCGACCGGGCGGGTGCTCTTCGACGCGGCGACAATGGGCGGCGCGCAGGCGGGCGGGCGCGCGGACGGGCGGATTGAGGGTGGGGCCTGGGCCGATCTGATCGGGCTCGACGACGACAACCCATGGCTCTGCAACCGTGACGGCGACGCATTGCTCGATAGTCTTATCTTCGGGGGCCACGGGCAGGCCTGCGTCCGCGATGTCTGGAGTGCGGGGCGCCATGTGGTTACCGAGGGACGCCATATTCGCCACGACGAGATTACCCGCAATTTCATCGCGACCCTGCAGCAGTTGGAGACCCGTATTTGACCACGCAAACCCGCCTTTCCTGGACCGATGTGCGCGACCAGATGCGCGCGCGCATCCTCGACCGCACCTACGCGCCCGGCGACAAGCTGCCGCGCGATGAAGACATCGCAGCGGATCTGGGCTGTGCGCGCGCGACAGTTCACCGCGCCATGCAGGAACTGGCGCAGGCCGGGCTGGTGGAGCGCAAGCGCAAAGGCGGCACCCAGGTGCGGGCAAACCCCGTCACCCGCGCCACGTTCGAGATCCCGGTGACCCGGCTGGAGGTCGAAGCGCGCGGCGCGCGGTATGGCTACCAGTTGATCCGCAGGAAAATAGCCGATGCGCCGCCGCCGATCCTGGCGCGGTTCGGCCTGCAACACCCCGCGCAGATGCTGCACGTCAAGGCGCTGCATCTAGCCGACAACCGACCCTATATCTTCGAGGATCGTTGGGTCGACACGACGTCCAACCCCGACGTCCTAGACGTTGATCTCAGCATTCAAAGCGCCAACGAATGGCTGGTCCACAACAAGCCCTACAGCCGCGTCGACGTGCGCTTCTACGCGGTCAATGCGAAGGGTGAGAGCGCCGAGCATTTGGCCACACCCCCCGGCAGCGCGCTTCTGGTGATCGAGCGGACGACCTGGAACGGCGACGACCCGATCACCACCGTGCAATCCGTGGCGGCCCCGGGGTATCAGGTATCGGCGCAGAATTAGCCGGGGAACGGTGCGCGTCCGAGACAGGCGATCAACGCCATCGCGACCGCGCGCCCGTTCCCAACAGCCCTTTACTGCGCGGCCACAGCCGCCGCCTTCGGGTCTTCCTCGCCAAACCCAAGCGGCACAGGCAAATCCGGCAAGCCCGCCGCGCGCTTTTTCAAGGCGCGCCCGATGACGACGCGGCTGATCTCGGTCGTGCCGTCAACGATCCGTAGCATCTGCGCCAGCCGCGACAGGCGGTCGAGCCCGTAGGGCTTCAACAGCCCCATGCCGCCCAACACTTGCGTGCAGGTGTTTGCGGCCTTCACGGCAGCATCAGGAACGAAGCGCTTGGCGTGGGCCGCCATCAGCGGCCCCTCCGGCGTTCCCAGGGCCGCGGCAGCCTTCTTGTACAACAACCGAGACACTTCCAGATCCGTTGCCACGTCCCCCAGCATCCACTGGATGCCGTCCAGATCCAGGTTCCGCCCGCCAAACATCTTGCGGTTCTTGGCGTAGGCAAGCGCCGTATCCAACGCCGATTGCATCAACCCGCAGCAGCCCGATGCGATGGAAACCCGCGCGATATCAATCGCCATGAGCGAGCCTTGCAGGCCCTGGCCCACGGGCAGGATGATGTTGTCCTCGCTGACCACGACGCCGTCCATATACATCTCGGACATCGGCAGGAAATTGTAGGAAGGCGTGTCATACATCGGACCAAAGCTGAGGCCCGGCGCGTCGGCGGGAATGGCGATCATCGCCATGTCCTTGTGGCCGGGCGCGTCGGTGGTTTTCACCACGGTGAAGTAGACGTCTGCCTCGCCTGCCAGGCTGACCCAGGCCTTGGCACCGCTGATCGTCCAGGTGCCGTCGCCGTTGATCGTGGCGCGCGAATACATGTTGGTCGCGTCCGAGCCCGACTGCGGCTCGGTCAGGGCGAAGTTCGCCAGTTTGCGGCCCGAGGTCAGGTCCCGCGCCCAAGTTTCCTTGAACGCCTCCGTGCCGTAGCCGCAGCCCGCAAAGGTGCAGATGTTGTGCATCGACAGCGCGAAGGCGTAGGCGCCATCGCCCGTGCCCAATTGCTCATAGACCTGAATGCCTTCCGACAGGGGCAAGCCCTGACCGCCGAATTCCTCTGGCGCATAAAGGCCCATGAGGCCCGCCGCGCCCGCCTGATCAGACGCCGCGCGGGGCCAGCTGCGCGCCGCGTTCCAGGCATCGATGTTGGGGGTGATCACCTGTTCGGCGTGATCGCGGGCGGCTTGCAGGAGGGTGGCGAGCTTATCGGTCATCGAAGGGTCCTTTCGGGACAAATACTATCAGAAAGCGCCACGACGCGGCGGTGGCGGATGAAAACCGCAGGGGTCTCTGTCGTCGTGGGTACACGTTTAGCCAAGGAAATAAAGAAACAGCGCGAGGCGCTCCATCTCAGGGCATGACAATAGATTGTCCGAAAGTGACAAACGTCACGTCTGCGCGCGCCGGTACGACCGCGGCGTGCTGCCGGTCCAGCGGGTGAAGGCGCGGTGGAAATTGGCAGCTGATGAAAAGCCCACGTCCAGCGCGATGGCCTCCACGCTTTTGCGCCCCGCTTGCAGATCACGGATCGCGATATCGCGGCGCAGCGCATCCTTGATTGCCTGAAACGACGTGCCGTCGGCCTCCAGCCGTCGGATCAACGTGCGCGGCGTCATGTTCATCGCGCGCGCAGCCTCCGTCAGTGTCGCCTTGTCCCAGTCCGTTTGGCCAAGGTAGGTGCGCAGGCGCAGCGATTGGGTGTGTTCGCGCGAGCGGGTGAAGATCCAGTCTCGCGGGGCATTCTGCAGGAAATGGTCGAGGTCTGCGGTGCTGCGCGCCTCCACCGGCCCCAGAGAGCGCGGATCGAACGCGATGGCCGTCGCGGGCGCGCCAAACTGCAGCGGGGCCGGGAAAATGACGGCGTAATCCTGATCATAGGCGGGTCGCGCAAAGGCGAAGTCCACGGCCCTCACCGGCACCTCATGGCCCGCAAGCCAGGACAACAGGCCGTGGGCCAGCTTGAGGATCAGCATATGCCCGAACGGCCGCACCGGCGCGTCCCCCCGCGGGGCCAGCGTCAGCACCAGGGCGCTTTCGGTCTCCGACAGCTCAAACTGATACTCATCAAGCAGCAGGTTCCAGAAGGTCGAAAACCGATAGAGCGCCGACGGCAGGCTCGTCGCCTCGCGCACCGAGGTCAGCAGATGCTGCAGGGCGCGCGGCCTGATCGGTCTGCTCCACAGCCCCATCATCTCATCGCCCGTCTCCACAGCCGCGAGTTGATAGAGCCCCACGATCTGGTCCAGCGTGACGCGGCTGTTGGGCTCTGCGATCAGGCCAGAACGCGCCATCAGTGACGCCATCTGTGCGTCTGAGCACAGGCTGCGTAGCGCCGCCAACCAGTCGTCAATGAACTGGCTGGAGACGGTGGACAGGATCGTTTGCGGCGCGGCGTTCATCGACGAAGGCGTAGCATCGAATAGGACGGCGCAGAAAGACCGTGTCTTACACCGCGATGGGTGCGCCGCGCGCATGGCGCGCGCGGTAGCTGCGCGGGGTGGTGCCGTATTGCTGGCGGAACAGGCGGTGGAAGTAGCTGAGGTTATCAATGCCGACTTCCTCGGCCACGGAGGATACGGGCCGCGAGGTGCCTGCCAGCAGCATCGCCGCGTGCTGGATGCGGATGCGATTGACGTATTGCGTCGGCGATAGGCCCAGATGATGGCGCGCGGCGCGGCAAACATGCTCATGACTGCGGCCTGCCACCTCGATGAAGCCGATGGAGCCACGCCGAAACACCCGAGGGTCGCGCGCGGCATGGGCAGCGCGGATCAGCCATCCGGGCGCGCGCGCCTCGGCAAGCGCTGTGGCGTCGAGCACATGGGTCATGATCGACAGCAGAAAATGCTCGATCTTGGCGAGGCTGCGGTGGCTGGTCTGCAGCGTCAGCATCGCGTTGACGGCCCGCTCGCGCTGGGGCCCGGCCAGCCGAATGCTGTCGGGAAACTCGCTTTGGGACCAGAAGAACCGGCCCGCCATATCGTCACCATACCGCTGCCTAAGGTGGTCGGCGGTGGACTGGCGAAACATCACGTTGAGGATCCGGCCCCCACTGCCGGGCACGGCTTGCAGCGCGTGACGGTCGCCGGGGCGCATGAACACCAATTGGCCCACGTCCAGACGCTCTTCCAATCCGTTGATCCAATGGTGCAAACGGCCATGTTCGACCAGAAACAGCTCATAGTAATCATGGCTGTGTTCAACCAGCGGCGGGGCCTCGGGCAGATCCTTGCGAGCGAAATGAAACGCATCATCGGGCCCGATATACGTATCAATTCTGAGCACCTTTTGAGGTAATCTCATGCGTCATAGGCCTTTCTTCAGGCGGTTTTGGCTCAACAAAAGTCAACACAGTACATGTTATTGTCAACGCCGGGTCTGCGCTGGGGCGGGAAGTTGCGCAATTCTGGGGCGCGATTGGGAGGTTGCGGGATGGGTGGAATGGCGGTTGAGACGCGGGATTTGGGGTTTGCGCCGGTGCCGGAGGGGGCGGGGCGGCGGTTATCGCGGGGGCAGCTTGAGCAGTACAATCGGTTGGGGTTCGTGCGGCCGTTTGCGGTGTTCCCCGAGCCCGAGATCACCCGTATCCGCACCTATTTCGACGGTCTCATGGCCGATATGGGCGAGGCGGGGGCCTATGGCATCAATTGCTACCAAGCGCGGCTGGCGGGGATCTGGGATATCGCCACGGACCCGCGCATTCTGGACCTGGTGGAGGACATCACCGGGCCCGACATCATCTGTTGGGCCAGCGCCATCCTGTCGAAAAAACCCAATGATCCCAAGCGTGTACCCTGGCACCAGGATGCCTCGTTCTGGAGCCTGAGCCCGGCGCGGACGGTGACGGTCTGGCTCGCCATCGACGATGCGGACGCCGATAATTCGGCGATGCGCTTCATCCCCGGCACCCACGACAAGGGCTGTATCGAGACCGGGGCGATGGGCGCGGAATCGGTGTTTCACAAGGGCATCCACGATGCCGAGCGCTACGGGCAACCCTTTGTAAACGCTCTGAAAGCGGGCGAGGCGTCGCTCCATGCGGACATGCTTGTCCATGGATCCGAGCCCAATGCCTCGGACCGGCGGCGGTGCGGGCTGACCCTACGCTATTGCCCGGCCTCGGTGCGCATCACCGACCCGAAATGGGCGCGCGGCGTTGAGGCGATCCTGTGCCGGGGCGAGGACAAAAACGGCCATTGGACCCACCATCCGAGGCCCGAGAATGACGACATCACCGCGACTTCCAGCCCCCATGTTGTGGGCAATAATTGATGCAAGGTGAGGGCGAAATCTTAGCGACGGGGGCCGGTTGGGGTATATCAATGGTATATCAATCGCCATTTCGGCCCGAATCCGAGCCGCGCGCGACGGTTCAGGGCGGTGCCATGATACCCCAAAATCAGGGCGAAAGTATATCAATGGTATATCAATTTGCCCCGGACAGCGCCCAAAGACGCGCCCAAAGTCCGCTAGCCGAGGCCCCTTCGCGGCGCCAATGCCCGCGCCCGCCAACATCAACCCCGTACACGTCTGAACGAAAGGTTACCGCCCGCCCATGGAATTGACCTGGTTTGGACATGCCGCTTTCAAGCTGACCGACGCCTCCGGGCGCTCGGTCATCACGGATCCCTATACGCCCGAGGGCGTGGGCTATCCGCCGATCCGCGAGGGCGCGGATGTGGTGATCATCTCGTCCGATGATGACAGCGCCCATTGCCGGGCAGATCTGATTGCCCCCAACTGTGAGGGCGGCACGCTTGAGGTCGTCAACGCGCTTCAAGTGGCCCAGAACGGCGGCGAGACCATGGCCAATGGTCTGCTTATTCGGGCCATCGAGGCGGCGGAATGGGACCATCACCCCGAACATGCCGTGCCGGGGCAAAACGGCATGTACCGCTTCGAGATGGACGGGCTGAAGATCGCCCATATGGGCGACGTGGGAAACCCGCTGACTGACGAGCAACAGGACTTCTTTGAAGACGTCGACGTGCTGCTGGCGCTGGCGGGGGGCTACCTGACCATCGAGCTGCCGGACCTGATGGAGATGATCCACCGCACCAAGCCGAAACTGGTGATCCCGATGCACTTCCGCACGCTTACCTACCGGCCGCGCAACACCATGTGGATCGAAAGCTTCCTGAGCCATTTCAGGGACGAACAGGTGGATTTCGCCTGCGACCATACCATCGACATCACCCCCGCCGCCCTGACCGACCGCACCCGCGTGCTGGTCATGGACTACCTCAGATAACGACAGAAGATAACGACACCGGATAACGACATTCCTCGCGGTTAACGCGGGGGACACCACCACCAAAAGGGAGACCAAAATATGATCCGCAACACAACTCTGCTTCTGGGAAGTGCCGCGCTGGCCCTGGCGCTGGCCGTGCCCGCCTATGCTCAGGACGTCGCGCGCGAGGATACCGTGATCTTCGACCTCGACCGCACCATTCAGGACCCCGAGAACTTCAACTGGATGACGGACGGGTCCGGCATTCGACGGATGCAGGGCGCGCACCAGACGATGTGGGAGCCGCTGTTCATCCTCAACTATGAGACCGGCGAACTGGACCCCTGGCTGGCGACCGGCTTTGAGGCCAACGCGGACCAGACCGAGTTCACCGTAAGCCTGCGCGAGGGCGTGACCTGGTCCGATGGAGAGGCCTTTGACGCCGATGACGTGGTGTTCAGCGTCGAGATGGCGATGGGCAATGAAGAGCTGACCGCGCGCGAAGTCGCCACGGTGCGCGCCCAGGTGGCCGCCGTAGAGGCGGTGGACCCGCTGACCGTGCGCTTTACGCTGAACGCGGCCAACCCGCGCTTTGTGGTGGAGAACTTCGGCACGCGCATCTTCGGCTCTTTCCTGGTGATGCCCGAGCATGTGTGGTCGGCGGCGGAAAACCCCGCGACGTTCACCTTCAACCCGCCGATTGGCACGGGTCCCTATGAGTTGGAAAGCATCGCCACCAACCGCGCGATCTGGTCGCTGCGCGATGACTGGTGGGGGGCCGAAACGGGCTTCATGGACATGCCCGAGCCCCAGCGCGTGGTGTTCCTGGAATCGGGCGGCGAAGAGAGCCGCGCGCAGTTGATCGCCGCCAATGAGATGGACGCGGGCCAGAACGTCAGCGTCGGCACGTTTGAGGCCATTCAGGCGCGCAACCCGGCGATTATTGCCTGGCACGAGGGCTATCCCTTTGCCGCCGCCGACCCCTGTGCGCGTCAGATGGAGATCAACACGACCGTTGCGCCGTGGGACAACGCCGCGATGCGCCGCGCGGTGGCGATGATCATCGACCGCACGCAGATCGTGAACATTGCCGTGGAAGGGGCCACGACGGCGAGCCCGACGATGTTTGCCAACTACGGCTCCATGGCGCCGTTTGTCGATGCGATCACGGAAGCGGGCCACGCGTTGCCGGCCACCGCCGATGTCGAGGGCGCCCAGGCGCTGATCGAGGCCGAGGGCTGGGTGCGCAACGGCGATTACTACGAGAAGGACGGCGAGACGCTGTCGGTCGCGATCCACGTGAACTCGGCCTCTACCGAGTACACGCGCACCATCGACATGGTGGTGGAGCAGATGCAGCGGGCAGGCATCGACGCGCGGTCCGTGCCGGTCGAGAACAGCGTCTTCTGGGGCGAGGTGCTGCCGTTTGGTGCCTACGAGATGACCTATTCGTGGCTGTCGTGCGGCTCGGTCAATGAGCCCTGGACCTCGATGGCGCGGTATACCGTGGCCGATGTGGTCCCGGTGGGCGAGCGCAGCCCCGGGTTCAACAACACGGCACGCTGGACCGGCCCTGACGCAGAGGCCTACTCGGCCATCGTGAACGAGATGGCGACGATGCCCCTGGGTGATCCGGCGATCCCGGCGATGGTGGCGGAGGCTTACGGGCATCTGTCCGAGGGGATGCCGTTTGTGCCGCTGGTGCAATCGGCCAAGTTGCTGCCATTCAACACGACCTATTGGGAGGGCTGGCCGTCGGCGGAGAACGCGTTCAACCATCCGTTCCACTGGTGGGGGTCTGCGCATCAGATCATCCACAATCTGACGGCGGCCGAATAGCGGCGCGGCTTATCTGGCCCTTATGAGGACCCTCAGACGGGGCGCAATACCGCGCCCCGCCTCACCCAACGCCAAGGTTCAAGCAGATGTCTGACATCAGCGCATTTTTCAAAGAGAACGGATACTACCACGCGCGGGCCGTGTTCCAGCCCGCCGAGATCGCCGCCCTGGAGGCCGATTTTGACGGCATCGTGCGGCAATTGACCGACAGTGGAGAGGTCATCGACGCCACGTGGGACGGCGGAGAGACCGACAAGATTGCCCGCAAGGGCGACAGCATTTTGCATACGCATAATGTCCAGAAGTATTCCCGCACCTGGCTGAACGCGTTCCTGAACCCGCGTTTTCTGGATGTGGCCGAGGCGATCCTGGGCCCCGATATCGTGCTGCACCATTCCAAGCTATTCCAGAAACCGTCGGAGAATGGCTCGCCCTTTCCGATGCACCAGGACTGGCCGTATTTCCCCACGGTGCACGACAGCATGATCGCGGGGATCATCCATGTCTCGGACGCGACGGACGCGATGGGCTGTCTGCGGGTGGTGCCCGGCAGCCACCGCCTGGGCCGGATCGAGGGCGCGGACGGGCGGCGGCAGAACGATGTGCTCGACAGCTACCCGATCACCGAGGCGATGCCGGTGGAATCCAAGGCGGGCGATGTGGTGTTCTTCCACTACTTCACGCTCCACGGCTCGATGCCGAACCGCTCCGAGGCGACCCGAAAGACCGTTTTGTGCCAGCTTTACGCGGGCAGTGACCGGGTCGAGGACGGCTGCAAACACCCCGATGAGCGCATGGTCCTGCGCGGGTGGAACCACACGATCTCGCGCGATGCCGCGGGTCAGGCCGCCTGAACGGCTGGAAAGGAGACCCCATGTCGCGCATCCCCCTAAGCTACATCGGCAACCGCGTGTTCACGCTGGTTCTGACCGTGTTCATTGCGGCCACGCTGATCTGGATCATCCCAAGGCTAAGCCCCGTGGACCCCGTCGATGTGATGCTGGGGCGGATGGCGGCGGGGGGTGGCACCGTCGACAATTCCGAGGCGATCATGCAGCAATTGCGCGAGAGCTTCGGCCTCGATCAGCCGCTGTTTGTGCAATACCTCTACTACCTCTGGAACACGCTGACGTTCGACTTTGGCCTCTCGACCTCCAGCTTCCCCACAGAAGTCTCATCGATGATCGCCACGGCGCTGCCCTGGACCGTGGGGCTGATGCTGGTCAGCCTGATCATCACCTTTGTCATCGGCAACCTTCTGGGCGCTCTGATGGTGTGGGAGCATTCGCCCGGCCTTCTGAAAGTCGCGATCCCGGCGGTGATGATCTTCACCTCAATCCCGCCAATTTTGTCGGGACTTTTGCTGATGTATTTTTTCTCCAGCCAATTGCCGTGGTTCCCGCTGACGGGCGCTTATGGGCTGAACGTGGTGCCGGGGTGGAGTTTCGAGTTCGCAGGCTCCGTCCTCTACCACGGGTTCCTGCCGGCGATGTCCATCGTGATCGTTACCTTCGGCTTCTGGGCGCTGGGGATGCGGGGGCTGATGATCACCGTGCAGGGCGAGGATTACACGACGCTCGCCAAGGCCAAGGGCCTGAAAAAACGCTATATTCTCTACCAATACATGATCCGCAACGCGATCCTGCCGCAGATCACCGCCTTTGCCCTGAAGATCGGGATGCTGATCGCGGGGCAGGTGCTGGTGGAGCGGATCTTCAGCTACAACGGGATGGGTAAGCTTCTGTATGACGCCATCCTGCTGCAGGATTTTCCGGTGATCCAAGGCGTCAGTTTCGTCATCATCCTGATGACCGCGCTGGCGGTGTTCTTCGTCGATCTGCTTTATCCGCTGATCGATCCGCGCATTCGGCATGGGGAGTAGAGGCATGAGTGATACAGATACCCTGTCACGCCGCCAGAAGCGCAGGATGCGGCGCTTCGACAACCCCTGGCTGAACCCGAAACTGATTTGGGGCGCGGGGCTGCTTCTGGGCATCATCGCGTTGGGCATTCTGGGCCGGTTCTTCTGGGACACGGACCTGGTGTTTACCGGGGCGGGGATGCCGCGTCAGGGCCCCGTGGGGGTCGAGAACATACGCGGGCAGGTGGGGACCTGGGCGCATCCGCTGGGCACCGATGTGTCGGGCAAGGATATTCTGGCGCTGATCATCGTGGGCGCGCCAAACTCGCTTTACGTGGGCGTGTTGGCGTCCCTGATCGGGATGTCGCTGGGGATTTTCCTGGGCTTTTCCGCCGGTTTCCTCGGCGGGCGCACGGACGATGTGATCCGCGTCGGCTCGGACGTGATGATCACCATCCCGCCGCTGTTGATCCTGGTGGTGGTGCAGGCGGCGTTCGGCGACATCAGCCTGACGATCATGGCGCTGCTGATCGCGGGCTTTGTCTGGCAATCACCCACGCGCCTGATCCGGGCGCAAGTGCTGTCGATGCGAGAGGCGGGATACGTGCAGATGGCGCGACTGTCGGGTGCGTCGACCATGCACATCATGTTTCGGGAGATGTTGCCGAACCTGGTGCCGTATCTGTTCGGCTCGTTCATTGCCAATGTCACCACGTCGATTGTGACGGCGGTGGGCTTGGAGGTGCTGGGTCTGGGCCCGCAACGGGTGCCGACGCTGGGCCGGGTGATCTATGACGCGATCAACTCGGGCGCGTTGATCCAGAACATGTGGTGGTGGTGGGGCTTCCCGACGATCCTGCTGGCGGTGATGTTTGTGGGGTTGTTGTTGGTGAACCTGGGGTTGGACGAAGTGTCCAATCCGCGGTTGAGGAGGCTTTAGATGGAACGGGCGAAGATCACTGAAGGCAGCCCCCGGCCGCGGGTGGGGGTGAAGCCCCCGCGTCGCTCCTATGGAGTGCACTTTCAGTGCAACGGGGCGGTCGGGGGCTGCCCGGCCTGCAGCCGGGCGGAACATAAAACGTTGGTATCGGCGAGGAGTAGCAAACCATGAGCGTCCTCGACATCCGCAACATCCACATCGATTTCCCCACGACCAAGGGCGTGGTCCATGCGGTCACCAATGTCTCGCTCAGCATCGAGAAGGGGCGGCGCATCGGCTTCATTGGCGAGAGCGGCTCGGGCAAGACCACGACGGCGCTGGCGGCGATGCGGATGCTGGCCGCTCCTGGATATGTGGCCGACGGCGAGATCCTGTTGCACTCGCTCGACAAGCCGGACGTGCTGGCGCTGAGCGATGAGGAAATGCGGCAAGTGCGGTTGAGCAAGATCAGCTACATTCCCCAAGGCGCGATGAACTCGCTCAACCCCGTGATGCGGGTCGAGAACCAGATCTGGGACGGCATCGTCGCCCATGAAGGCGCGTTGAAGCAGCCCGAATTGCAAGAGCGGTCCAACGCGGCGCTAGAGGGCGTGGGGTTGGATCCTGGGATTGTCGGGCGGCTTTACCCGCATGAGCTATCCGGTGGCATGAAGCAGCGGGTCTGTATCGCCATTGGCGTGGCCCTGAACCCGGACCTGATCATCGCGGATGAACCGACAAGCGCGCTCGATGTGATTACCCAGCGCCACGTCATGCAGACCCTGCGCGAGGTGCAGGGGCGCATCGGCGCGGGGCTGATCCTGATCGGTCACGACATGGGGCTGATGGCCCAATCCGTCGATGAAATCGCCGTGCTGCGCAAGGGCGTGCTGGTGGAACATGGGCCGGTGCGCCAGGTGCTGGAAGCGCCCAAGCATGAATATACGCGGGAGTTGATCTCCAGCGTGCCGCTGGTGGGCGGCCCCAGTTTCCTCAACACCCACGAGGCGGTGCCTGAGGCCGCGCCCGAGGCCGAGGCTCTGCTGGATTTGAGCGGTGTGACCAAGAAATACGGCGCGGTGACGGCGCTGCATCCGATGTCATTCCGGCTTGATGGGGCGGCGCCCAAGATCATCTCCATCGTCGGGCAATCGGGCAGCGGCAAATCGACCATGGGCAGTCTGATGTTGGGCTTTGCGCAGCCGACCGCGGGCCAGGTGTCGTTCAAGGGGCAGGACATCAACGCGATGGGGGCGGCGGCCAAGCTGGATTTCCGCAAGCAGGTGCAGGCGGTGTTCCAGGACCCCTACGCCTGTTTCAACCCGTTCTACCGCGTCGATCACGCCCTGCGGTTCCCGTTCGAGAATTTCGGGATGCAGGGCGATGTTCAGGCCGAGATGGAAAGCGCCTGCCGGTCGGTGGGCCTTGATCCGGCGCTGGTGCTGGGGCGCTATCCGCACCAGTTGTCAGGCGGGCAGCGGCAGCGGTTGATCGTGGCCCGCGCCCTGATGCTGTCGCCCCAGCTGTTGATCGCGGATGAGCCGGTGTCGATGGTCGATGCGTCCTTGCGCGCGACGATCCTGGCCAATATCCACGACCTCAAGGAAAAGCACGGGATTTCAATCATCTACATCACCCACGATCTGGCGACGGCGTATCACGTGAGTGATTACGTCATGGTCCTTTACAAGGGCCATGTGGTGGAGGCCGGGCCGCCGAAAGAGGTGATCGGTGATCCGCAGCACGCCTATACGCGGCTGTTGATCTCGTCCATTCCCTGGCCGGATATGGACCGCGATTGGGGGTCTGCGGATGATGCCCGCGCGGCGCTGGAGGATCTGGGGCGCATTGGCGGGACGCCGGAAACCGTGTACCGCGGCGACATTCCGGGGTTCGAGCTGAGGCAAGGGTAGGACATGTCACACAGCTTGCGCCTGACGGCGGAAAAGGTCGCACAGCGCCTTGGCCTGATCGCGCCGAAGCTGGCGCTGGCGCGCAGCCCGATTGACCGCTTCAAGCTGGAGCTGCTGCAAGATGCCGTGGCCCTGCCCAACCTCGGCCTGCCGGCCTGTGAGGCCGATGGCCCGCGGTTGGAGTGGAACAGCTATTGGGGCGGGCAGGATCATCATTTCGTGCTGCGCTCGCGCTTCGTGGTGCCCAAGGGCTGGAAGCACCCGGCGCTGCATCTGCCGCTGGGGGTGGCGGGCGATATCTTCACCCACCCCGAGGCGCTGCTGCATATCGACGGGGAGGCCATCGCCTCGGCCGACAGGTATCACCACACCGTCGAGGTGCCCGAACGGTTCGTGGACGGGATGCCCCATGATCTGCTGCTCCATGGCTGGACCGGGCTGACGGGCTGGCCGCCCGATCCTACCGACCGCTCTCAACTGTTCCTCAAGGAATGCAGTGTCATCGACATCGACCGGGCATTGCAGGAGTTCACCGTGCTGGCGGGCGTGGCGCTGGACCTGTGCAAAGCGCTGGATGACAACCGGACCGAGAAGCATGGGCTTCTCTCAGCCCTCGACGCGGCGTTTCTGGCGCTGGACACGCGCGACCCGATGGATGCGGATTTCAGACGCTCGGTCGGGCCCGCGATGGCGCGGCTGCGCGAGGGGCTGGCCAAGGCGGGACCCAAGCAGGACGTGCGCCTGTTCGCTGCCGGGCACGCGCATATGGACGTCGCCTACCTGTGGCCCGTGGCGCAGATCCGGCAGAAGAACGCGCGGACCTATTCCAACGTGTTGCGCCTGATGGAGCGGCACGAGGGGTTTGCCTTCTCGCACAGCCAGCCGCAGCTTTACCAATGGACCGAGCAGGATCACCCGGAGATCTTCGAGGGCATCAAGGCCCGCGTCGCGGAAGGCCGCTGGGAGATCCTGGGCGGGATGTGGGTGGAACCCGACGCCAATATGCCGGGGTCTGAAGCGCTGGTGCGCCAGATCATGCTGGCGCGGCGCTATTGTGACAAGACCTTCGGGCCGGGCCATGAGGCGCCTGTCCTGTGGCTGCCCGACACCTTCGGCTTCCCGGCCTGTCTGCCACAACTGATGGTGCAGGCGGGGCTGAAATGGTTCGTGACCAACAAGGTCAACTGGAACCAGTACAACCAGATGCCCGCATCGACGACCTGGTGGGAAGGCCTCGATGGCTCCCGCGTGATGGCGCAGTTCCTGACGACGCCGCGCGAGGTGCAGCACCTGCCGTTTCCCACCAACTACAAGTCTGACCTGACCGCCGGAGAGGTTCTGGGCACCTGGACGCGCAACACGGTCAAGGACCGGGTGCAGGATCTGCTGATCTGCTTTGGCTATGGCGATGGCGGTGGCGGGCCGACGGATGATCTGATCCGCAAGGCTGAGGCCTGGCGGCAAATGCCCGGCGTGCCCGAGGTGCGCATGGCCACGGTGCGCGACTATTTCGAGACGCTGGAGGCCGATGCGCCCGATCTGCCGGTCTGGCGGGGGGAGTTCTACCTGGAAGGCCACCGGGGCGTGTTGACCAGCCAGGGCTGGATCAAACGCGCCAACCGCAAGGCGGAGGTGCTGCTGCACGACACGGAACTGGCGATGGCGCTGGCGATGGCCGAAGGGCAGGGGCCAAGCGATTTGACCGCCGCCTGGCAGCGCCTGTGCATGACGCAGTTCCATGACATTCTGACCGGCACCTCGATCACCGAGGTGTTCGATGACGCGCGCCGCGATTTCGCGTTTATCGAAGCGGAGGCCGAGGCCGCGCTGACACGCGCGGCGAAGGTGCTGGCGCCCGAGGGCGCCGATTGGCTGGTGCTGGATGGCGCCCCCCTGTCCGGCGCGCGGCTGGTGAGTTTGCCCGAGGGCGTGGGCGCTGTGGCGGAACATGGCGCGCCGCTGGCCGCGCAGCCCGTGGCGGGGGGCACCTTGGTCGAACTGCCGCCCGGCGCGCCGCTGGCGGTGCGCGGGCTGGCGGCGGCAGAGGGCTCGGCAACGGTTGACGACCCGGTCTCGGCCCGCAGGCGCGGCGCGGACACGGTGCTGGAAAACGCGCTGTTGCGCGTTGTCATCGGGGCCAACGGGATGCTGAGCGAGATCCACGACAAACGCGCGGACCGCGCGGTTCTGGCCCCGGGCACGCTTGGGAACCGGTTGGAATTGTTCGAAGATCGCCCCGTCAGCTGGGACGCTTGGGACATCGACATCTTCTTTGAAGATCGCGGAGAGCTTGTGGGCGGGTTGACCCGCATCGACATCGTTGAAGACGGCCCCCTGCGGGCGACGGTCGAGATCGAGCGGGCGTTCCGCAAATCGAGCATCGTGCAGCGGATCAGCCTGACCCGCGGCTCGGCTCGGCTCGATTTCGACACCGACGTCGACTGGCACGAGACGCATCTGCTGCTGAAGGTGGCCTTCCCCGTGGACATCCGCGCCAGCCGCGCGAATTTCGAAATCCAATGGGGCCAGATTGATCGGCCCACGCACCGCAACACCAGCTGGGACGCGGCGCAATTCGAGGTGCCGGCGCAGAAATGGGCGGATCTGAGCGAGGGCGATTACGGCGTCGCGCTGCTGAACGACTGCAAATACGGCTATGACGTGCGGGGCAACGTGCTGCGCCTGTCGCTGATCAAATCCGCGACGATGCCCGACCGGGTGGCGGATCAGGGCGCGCATCGGTTCACCTATGCGCTGCTGCCGCATCTGGGCGACACGCGCGTCGATGTGCGGGCGGAGGCCTATGCGCTGAATTACCCGCCGCGCGTGTTCAAGGGCGGCGGCGCGGCGTCTTGTGGGCCGCTGGCGGTGATCGAGAGCCCGCGCACGGTGATCGAGACGGTGAAGCCTGCCGAGGACGGCGATGGCGTTATCCTGAGGCTCTTTGAGGCCCATAACACGCGGGGCAAGATCCGGGTGGCGTTGGATGCGCGGGTGGCCCGTGTCGACCGGGTTGGTTTGCTGGAGGACGGCGGCGCAGCGCTGGAGATCGTGGACGGCGGCGTGACGCTGGACCTGAGCCCCTGTGAGATTGTGACGCTTCGGTTAAAGCTCTAACGCTCTCCGCGTCGGAAGGGGGCCATCAGCGCCTCGGGCACTTCGGCGCGGCGCGCGACGAGGACGAGGGCGAGGATCGACAGGACGTAGGGCGCCATCAGGAACAGCTGGTAGGGCACGCCTTCGACCACGGTTTGCAGGCGCAGTTGGTAGGCATCGAAGAAGGCAAACAGCAGCGCGCCCACCAGCGCCTTGCCGGGCCGCCAGGAGGCGAAAACCACCAGCGCGATGCAGATCCAGCCGCGGCCCTGGACCATCTCGGGGAAAAACGAGTTGAAGGCCGCTGTGGTTAGGAACGAGCCGCCGACGGCCATGAGGGCCGATCCCGCGACGACCGCGCCGATGCGGATGGCGATGGGGTTGAGGCCTTGGGCCTCCACCGCGTGGGGGTTCTCGCCGGTCATGCGGATGGCGAGGCCGAGGGGAGTGCGGGTGAGCAGGTAGGCCAGCGCCGCGACGGCCAGAAGGGCGAGGTACGTGGGCAGGGTTTGCTGGAACAGGATCGGGCCAAGGATGGGGATATCCGAGAGGAATGGCACGTCGAGCGGGCGAAACGGCTCGATCGTGGGGGGCAGGTCGCCGACCTCGACCAGCAGGCGGTAGAGGTAGTAGGCGAGCGCGGAGGCAAAAAGCGTGATGCCGAGGCCCGAGACGTGTTGTGACAGGCCAAGGGGCACGGTCAGCATCGCGTGCAAAAGGCCCATGATGGCGCCGCACAGGGCCGCGACCAGAAGGCCGGTCATCAGGTCGCCGCCCATGTAGACGGTCAGCCAGCCGGTCATCGCGCCCATCGTCATGATCCCCTCGATCCCCAGGTTCAGCACGCCCGCGCGTTCGCACAGAAGTGCGCCGAGGACACCGAAGATCAGCGGCGTGGCGATGCGCAGAACCGCCGCCCAGAGGCTGGTGGAGGTGAGGATGTCCAGCGCTTCGATCATGTCCGCACCCGGTAGGTTGTGAAGAGTAACGCCACCAGCATGGTCAGAAGGCAGAGCGCGACGATGACGTCGGCGATGAAGCTGGGCACGCCGGTGGCGCGGCTCATGGCGTCGGCGCCGACGAAAACGGTGGCCACGAAGATCGCGGCGACCACGACGCCTGCGGGGTGCAGGGCGGCGAGCATGGCCACGACGATGCCCGCATAGCCAAAGCCCGGCGACATGGTGGTGGTGACGCTGGCCGTGACGCCCAGGACCTCCATGGAGCCCGCAAGGCCCGCGAGCGCGCCGGAGAAGAGCGCCACGGCCATCAGGTTCTTGGGCAGGGAGATGCCCGCGAAGGACGCGGCGGAGGCGCTGAGGCCCACGGCGCGGGTCTCGGCCCCGAAGACGGTGCGCGACAGGATCAGCCAGACGGCGCCCGCGGCGGCGATGGCGATGAGGAAGCCCACGTGCAGGCGGGTGCGCGCCACAAGGTCTGGCAGACGGTAGTCGCCGTCCACGGGCACGGAGGAGGGCCAGCCGAAGGCCAGCGGGTCGCGCAGGGGGCCTTCGACCATAAGGCCCACAAAGAGGATGACGATGAAGTTGAGAAGCAGCGTGGTGACGACCTCGTCCACCCCGAAGCGCAGGCGCAGGTAGGCGGGGCCCGCCAGAAGCGTGGCACCCGCGGCCATGCCGAAGACCAGCAGCACCGCGATGCCGAGGGCCGGCGGCAGGCCGAGGGAATGGCCGACCCAGGCGGTGATCAGCGCGCCCATGAAGAACTGTCCCTCGCCGCCGATGTTCCAGAGCCGCGCGCGGAAGGCTATGGCGGCGGCCAGCCCGGTGAGGATCAGTGGCGTGGCGCGGGTGAGCGTCTCGGTGATCGACAGGCGCGACCCAAACGCCCCGCGCAGCATCTCGCCATAGGCCGCGAGGGGGTTCACGCCCGCCGCCGCGATCAGGCCTGCGGCCAGCGTCAGGGCCACGGCGACCGCAATGAGCGGCGCCACGATGATCAGGGTGACGGGGACTTCCGTGCGCCGTTCAAGCCGCATCTTCGCCCTCCTGCCAGACGCCCGCCATCATCAACCCGAGGCGCTGGGGATCGGCTTCCGCCGCCGGGATCGGCCGCGACAGGCGGCCCTTGACCATGGCCTGGATCCGGTCCGACAGCGCTACGGCCTCTTCCAATTCCTCGGAAATCAGCAGGATCGCCGCGCCCTCGGCGCGGGCGGCCAGAAGCTCGGCGTGGACGGCGGCGATGGCGCCCTCATCCAGGCCCCGCGTGGGTTGATTTGCCAGCAGGAACTTGGGGCCAATCGACAGGCAACGGCCCAGGATCAGCTTCTGCATATTGCCGCCCGACAGAAGCCGCGTGCGGGTGTCGGGGGTAGCGCCGCGAATGTCGAACCGTTCGATTAGATCGGCGGCATAGGCTTTGCAGGCGGCCTGGCGCACGAAGCCCCGGGTGGAGAATTCGGGCGTGCGCAGGCGTTCGAGCACGGCGTTTTCCCAGACCGACAGCTCACCCACCGCGCCTTCGCTGTGACGATCCTCGGGCACGCGGCCCACGCCCGCGCGGATCATGCCACGGGGCCCGAGGGGGGCGACCTCTTCGCCGTCGAGCGTCAGCGTGCCGGACTGTGGACGTGTGAGGCCCGAGACCAGCGCGCCGAGGCTCGCCTGACCGTTGCCCGAGACGCCGACGATGCCGAGGATTTCGCCTGCGCTGATGCTGAAGGAGATGTCATCGAGCTTGGTCTCTCCGCCTTCCCCAACGCGGACATCCTTGGCGATCAGAACCGGCGCACCGATCTTGTGATCCTGGCGCACGGGGCGTTCGACCTTGCGGCCCACCATCAGTTCGGCCAGCTCTTCGGCGCTGGTTTCAGACGTCGTCCGCTCCGCCACCATCTTGCCGCCGCGCAGGACGGCGACCCGGTCCGAGGCCGCCATGACCTCGTGTAATTTGTGGCTGATGAAGATGAGCGACAGGCCCTCGCGGGTCATGTCTTTGAGCGTTTCGAACAGACGCTCGGCCTCGGGGCGGGCGAGCACCGCCGTGGGCTCATCGAGGATCAGGATGCGGGCGTCGCGGTAAAGCGCCTTGAGGATTTCGACCCGCTGACGCTCGCCCACCGAGAGTTTGCTGACCTTCTCATCGGGCGAGACAGGCAGGCCGAAGCGCTCTGCGATCTGCAAGAGTTTCTTTCGGGCTGCGGCGCGGGAAGAGGTGGCGCGCAGCAGGGACTCGGAGCCGAGCATGATGTTTTCAAGCACCGTCAGATTGCCCGCGAGGGTGAAATGCTGGTGGACCATGCCCACGCCCGCATCGATGGCGGCGCGGGGTTTGCCGGGGGGCACCTCTTGGCCGAAGACCTGTACTGTGCCTGCGTCGGCGGCGTAATGGCCGAAAAGGATGTTCATCAGCGTCGTTTTGCCCGCGCCGTTTTCACCCAGAAGGGCGAGGATTTCGCCCTGGCCGAGGGTCAGCGTGACGGCGTCATTGGCGGTGAGCGCGCCGAAGCGTTTGGTGATCTTGTTGAGCGCCAGCACGTCCGTCATTGTGGCATCCCGGCGAGGGGGGCGGGGTAGGCGATGGGAGGCGGCGCGATGGTGGCGGCAAGGGCGAGAAGCATGGCATCCGCGCCGCGCGGGCCGATGAGTTGAACGGCGGTGGGCGTTGTGGCGGTGGGTAGTGGGATGGCCAAGGCGGGCAGGCCCGCGATATTGGCGAGCGCGGCGTTGGGGGCCAAGCTTTCCATCTTGGCAAGGTGGGTTTGGACGTCTGTGTGGTCCGTCGGGAAGGCGCCTATGGGGGGCGGCGGGCCGGAGAGGATTGGCATGAGCAGGGCGTCTGCCTTGGTGAACAGCGCGGCTGCGGTGTGGGTGATCTGCTGGATCCGACGGGTGAGGGAGAAGACCTGAGTGCCGGTGATGGCACGGCCCAGGGTGGCGTTGGCGGCGGCGAGGGGGGAGACCTCGGCATCTGGGATGGCGAAGGCGTCGAGCCATTCGGCGAGGGAGACGGCAAGGATTTTTCCCGCGATCTCATGGGCTTCCGCGCCGAGGGTGTCAGGTGCGGCGGTGGGGATGACCAAGGCGCCCGCGCGCTCAAAGAGGCGGGCGGCCTGGCGCGTGGCCTCGGCCTGGACGGGATCGCAGCGCTTCGGGATCATCAGGGCGATGCAGGGAGCCTCAGAGGCTTTTCCGCGCGGCAGGAAGGGGGTGAGGGCTGTGGTGAGGTCGCGCAGGGAGCGCGCCAGAAGCCCCTCGCCGACGATGCCCATCAGGTAGTTGCTGTGGTCCGGGCCCATGGGCGTCGCGTCGCGGGAGGGTTTCAAACCCCAGAGGCCGCAGCAGGCGGCGGGCACACGAATGGAGCCTGCGGCATCGGTGGCATGGGCCAGCGCCACGAGGCCTGCGGCCACTGCTGCCGCCGCACCACCGGACGAGCCGCCGGGGGAAAGCGCGGTGTCAAAGGGGTTCCGGGCCGGGGGCTGGCCGGGCGGCTCGGCGCTGAGCGCGAAGCCGAATTCGGGCGTGGTCGAGAGGCCGATGGGCACGAGGCCTAACGCGCGGAGGGCTTTGAAGAAATCGCTATCGTCGTCGGGGTCCGTGACACGGGCCCGCAAGGCGCCGGACCCGGCGGCGGGCGCGAGGCCGCGTGCGTGGGAGCCGAGATCCTTGGCGAGCATCGGCACGCCGGAGAAGGGCCCGGAGGCGGGCGCGGGGAGCGCATCCGGGGGCAGAAGGCGCGCCACGGCCCCCAGCCCCGCCTGCGCCTGGACGCGGGCGAGGGTGGCTTCCATCACCGCAGGGGCGGAGGTTCGCCCCTGGGCGATGGATTGGGCGAGGGCCGTGGCGTCCAAGTGTCAGGCCGGCTCGTCGTTGTTGATCGGCACGTCCCATTCGCCGGACTGGATCTGGGCCTGGCGCGCCTCCATCGGGCCGATGGCCTCGGCAGGGACTTCGTCGGCCACATAGATCAACTCATTGCCGCCGTGGGCCATGAACGAATACTCGGTGTAGTCGCGGCCCACGGGGGTGCCGGCCTGGATGTCGGCGACGATGGCCTCGATCGTGGGGCCATAGTTCCAGATCGCGTTGGCGAAGACCGTGCCGGGGTAGCGTGGCGTATAGTCGATGAGCGAGCCGATGGCGCGCACGCCGCGTTCCTCGGCGGCATCCGCCGTACCGATCCGCTCGCCAAAGAGGATGTCGGCGCCTGCGTCGATCTGGGCCAGCCCGGCCTCCTTGGCGCGGGCGGGGTCGAACCAGGCGCCGAGGAAGGCGTTGAGGAAGGTGGCGTCGGGGTTCACTTCACTGACGCCCGCGCGGAAAGCGTTGATCACCAGGTTGACCTCGGGGATCGGGAAGCCGCCGACGGAGCCGAAGACGTTCGTCTCGGACATCTGACCGGCCAACATGCCTGCGAGGTACGCGGCCTCGTGGTTGCGGGTGCCGAAGACGCCGAAGTTGTCGCCCTGGGGCCCGCCGGACGAGCCCATGAGGAAGGCGGTGTCGGGGTAGTCCTCGGCCACTTCGCGGGCCTCACGCTCCACCGCGTAGGACTCGCCCCAGACCAGTTGCACGCCGCTTTCGGCGTATTCGCGCATGGCGCGGGGGTAGTCGGTGGGGTCCACGCCTTCGGAGAATTCATACTCGATCAGGCCCGAGGCGGCGGCTTCCTGGAACGCGAGGTGAATGCGGCTGTTCCAAGCGTTTTCGACCGGAGAGTTATGAACGCCCGCGATGCGCACGGCAGCCTGTGCATTGGCGCGGCGGATGTAGGCGGGCAGGGCGAGGGTGGCGGCGGCGCCGATCAGAAGCTGGCGGCGGTTGGAGGTGAAGGTCATGGGAAATCCTCTTGTGTTGGTGGCAGTTTGTTATGGGGTTTTGGGCGCGTAGCTGGCGGGGTCGAGCGTGTCGGGGCGACCCGGCAGGTCCAACTGCGCCAGGCGCGGCGGGGTGCGGGAGATGACCTTGCCGTGCTTGATGACGGCAAGGCGCGTGGCGCGCAGGCGCACGGCCTCGATCGGGTCCTGGGCTTGCAGGACGACCATGTTGGCGGGGCCGCCTTCGCGGAGCGTCGGATCCGGCAGGCCCATGGTGCGGGCGCCGTTCCGGGTGACGGAGGAAAACGCCCATTCCATCGCCTCGCGCGAGGTCATCGGCACGGCGTGGACGCCCATGTGGGCGACGTCCAGCATGTCACCCGAGCCGAGGGAGTACCACGGGTCCATGGTGCAATCCTGCCCGAAGGAGACGTTGACGCCTGCCGCGCGCAGCTCCGGCACCCGGGTGAGACCACGACGGCGGGGGTAGGTATCGGACCGGCCTTGCAGTGTGATGTTGATCAGCGGGTTGGGGATGATGTTCATGCCACTTTCCGCGATCAGCGGGATCAGCTTGGAGGCATAGTAATTGTCGTAAGAATGCATGGCGGTGACGTGGCTGGCGGTGACGCGACCGCCAAGGCCCAGGCGCGTCGTTTCCGCCGCCAAGGTCTCCACATGGCGCGACATCGGATCATCGCTTTCGTCGCAATGCAGATCCAGCATCAGGCCACGATCTGCCGCAATCTCGCACAGGCGCACGACGGAGCGGGCGCCATCGGCCATGGTCCTCTCAAAGTGCGGGATGCCGCCGACGACATCGACGCCCATGTCCAGGGCGCGCAGCAGGTTCGCCTCGGCGGTGGGGGAGCGGTAGAGGCCGTCTTGCGGGAAGGCCACCAGTTGCAGATCGATGTAGGGGGCGACGATCCTGCGCACCTCGACCAAGGCTTCAACCGCGGTGAGGCTGTCATCGCAGACATCGACATGGCTGCGGATCGACAAAAGACCTTGCGACACGGCCAGATCACAGTAGCGCAGGGCGCGGTCGATGACGGCCTCGGGCGTCAGCAGCGGCTTCAGCTCGCCCCAGAGCGCGATGCCCTCCAGCAGCGTGCCCGAGACGTTCATCCGGGGTTGGCCAAGGCTGAGCGTGGCGTCCATGTGGAAGTGCGGATCGACGAACGGCGGCGCGACCAGACGGCCCGTTGCGTCAATTTCCGTCTGCGCCTCGGCGTCGATGCGGGGGGCGATTGCGGCGATCTTGTCGCCCGCGATCCCGATGTCTTGCGGCGCCGATCCGTCCGGCAACCGCGCCTGTCGTAAAATCAAGTCCAGCATGTCGTCCCCCGGTTTCCTTACCATATGGTAAAATTCTAACCTGTCATCCGCCTAATCGCGCGCCATGGCGAAAGATGCGCCATCTGGTCAAAAAACAGGCACTTGGCGGGGGCAATGCATGGGGGAGGGCAGGACAGGGGCTTTTCAATTTCATGCGATCTGATCTGGAAGTCCGGGCGTTTTCATTATCTTGTCGCGGGCGATGGAAGAATCTGAACCACATCCCCGGCACGCCGTCTCTGGCAAGCTGGCCGCCTCTGTGACGGGCGTGGTGCTGTTGTGCGCGGTGGCGGGCGGCTGGGTCGCCTACACGAACATGGAGCGCACGCCGGTGCCCTACGAGATGACGGGGTTCGAGCCGATGACCGCAGAGGCGCTGGGCGAGAGTTTTTTCCTGGTCGCGCCCGAGCTTTTGACCGCCGTCTACCAGGCCTTCAACGAGACCGGCGAGGCCGAGATCTACGACAGCCTCGCCACGGTCGCCGCGGGCGATGCATTGGAGGAATTGTACCTGGAGCGGGTCGGCGCGATGGTGGGCGGCGGGCTCGATCCCTCGGAAGAGGCGGACCAGGAAATCCACACGATGGAGATGCTGCGCATCGATCAGGCCCGCGAGGGAGAGCGCTTTACCTGGAGCGCGCGCTGGCGCGTCGTGGGCACCGTCGGCCACGCGACCCACATGCACGTGCGCGGCAACACCTATGCCGCCGAGCTGACGGTCGAGCCCGTCGACGGCGCCTGGCGCCTCACGGGGTTCGAGTTGACCGATGTGGACCGGGAGGGGGCCGGTGAAATGGTCCTGGCCGAGCCATGATCGCGTTGAAAGATATCGCCTTTTCCTATCCGGGCGGAGACTTCCGCCTGTCCGTGCCCGAGTTGCATTTGGAGGATGGAGAGCGTGTGGCCGTTGTGGGGCCAAGCGGGACCGGCAAGACGACGCTTCTGAACCTGATTGCCGGGATCACGGTGCCGCAAGCGGGCGAGATCACGGTGGATGGCCAGGCGGTCACCGGCCTGCCCGACGCGGCGCGGCGCACGTTTCGGGCCAGCAACATCGGCTTTGTGTTCCAGGATTTCGCGCTGCTCGATTACCTGACGGCGCGTGAGAACATCCTTTATCCGTACCGCATCACGTCTGGCGCGCCATTGGATGCGGCGGCCCGTGCGCGCGCCAATCAACTGGCCGAGGCGTGCGGCCTGGCGGGCAAGCTGGGCCGCCGTCCCGGCGCGTTGAGCCAGGGGGAGCAGCAGCGCGTTGCGCTCTGCCGGGCGTTGGTGCGTGAGCCGAAATTGATCCTGGCCGATGAGGCGACGGGGAACCTTGATCCCGACAACAAGTCAGCCATTCTGGACCTGCTGTTTTCGCGCACGCGCGAGGCCGGGGCCGCGCTTCTAGCAGTAACCCATGATCACGACCTGCTGCCGCGGTTTGATCGGGTGATCGATTTTGCCGCCTTCCGCGTGGCTGAGGTGGCCACGGGATGAACACGCTGTTCCTGGCCTTCGCCTATTTGCGGTTTCATCGCTTGCGCTCGGCCATTCTGGTGCTGGTGGCGGCGATGATCCTGTCGGTGCCGCTGGTCAGCCAGGTGCTTCTGGACGGCGCGCGCACGTCCCTGACGGACCGCGCCGAGGCGACGCCGCTGGTGTTGGGCAATCGTGGCAGCCAGCTCGACTTGGTGATGAACGCGCTTTATTTCTCGGACGACCGGGCAGAGCCCGTGACCATGGCGGCATCCGAGGAGATCTGGGACAGCGCGATGGCCATTCCGATCCCGCTCAACACCGCGTTTGAAAGCAACGGCGCGCGGATTGTGGGCACGACGCTGGATTATTTCGACTTCCGCGCATTGGATGTGGCCGAGGGCCGCCAACTGGCGGTGCTGGGGGAGGCCCTGCTGGGGGCCGCCGTGGCCGAAAGGCTCGACCTTGGGCCGGGCGATACCGTCGTCTCGGCACCGCAGAACCTGTTCGATCTGGACGGGGTCTATCCGCTGGAGTTGAACATCGTGGGCGTGTTGGCGCCCCGGGGCACCCCGGATGATGAGGCGATTTTCGTCGATATCGCAACGACTTGGGTGATTTCCGGCATCGGGCACGGCCATGACGGCGTGGTGGCCGCTGATGCAGACACGGACGAGGTTGTGGCCAATGCGGCCATTGTGGAGTTCAACCGTATCACGCCCGAGAACATCGACAGCTTCCACTTCCACGGTGATCCGGCGACCTATCCCGTTTCGGGCATTCTGGTGGTGCCCGACGACGCTCGGGCGGGCACGATCCTGCGCGGGCGCTACCTGGATGCGGCCAACCCGCTTCAGATCATCGTCCCGCAAGATGTCGTGGGCGAGTTGGTCGACCGGATCTTCCGCATTAAGTCCTTGCTGGACGCGGTCACCTTGATCGTGGGCGCGGCGGCGCTGGCGGCGGTTGGCCTCGCGGTGTTCCTGAGCTACCGTTTGCGTGCGAGGGAGATGCAGACCGCCTTCAAGCTGGGCGCACGCCCGGGCATGATCCTGCGGCTGCTGGCCTCGGAAACGGTGATATTGCTGGCCTGCGCGGGCCTGATTGCAGCGGCCATCGTCATGGGCGTGCAATCATCGGGCGATACCATCGTGGCGTGGCTTCTGGCCACATAAGACAAACAAGATCAAAACCTGACACGGGGAGAAGACCATGAAGAAGACATTGGCCGCGATTTTGGCAACGACCGCCCTTGGCACCGGGGCGGCGCTTGCGCACTACGGGATGATCATCCCGTCCGACCCGATGGTAAGCCAGGAGGATGGCCGTTCGGTCACGCTAGATGTGTCGTTCTCGCACCCGTTTGAGCTGGCGGGGATGGAGCTGGTCTCGCCGGTCTCTTTCACGGTCACCCATGAAGGGGAGACCACGGACCTGATGGGCGAGTTGCAGCCTGCGACGATCATGGAAGCCGCGGGCTACACCATGGAATATGACCTGGCGCGGCCCGGCACATATGTTTTCGCTATGGAGCCGCAGCCCTATTGGGAGCCCGCCGAAGACAGCTTCATCGTCCATTACACCAAGACCTACGTGAGCGCTTACGGCGACGACGAGGGCTGGGACGCGATGCTGGGTCTGCGCACCGAGATTGAGCCATTGACCCGCCCGTTCGGCATCTGGGAAGGCAACGTGTTCCAGGGCCGCGTGCTGCTGGAGGGCGAGCCTGTGCCCTTCGCCGAGGTCGAGGTGGAATACTACAATGAAGATCTGTCGGCCACGGTGCCCTCGGATCTGATGATCACCCAGACCATCGTCGCCGACGCGGACGGCGTGTTCAGCTACTCCACCCCCAACGCCGGATGGTGGGGCTTTGCCGCGCTCAACACCGCGCCGGAAACGCTGGACTTCGACGGCACGCCCCGGGCCGTTGAGTTGGGCGCCGTGATCTGGGTCCACTTCGAGGAATGGACGGGGCAATGAGAACGCTTCTCGCGGGCTTGGCGGGGGTGGTTTTTGCCACCGCCGCCTGGGCGCATCAGTTGAATGTCTTCGCCTTCGTCGAAGAGGGTGTCGTCGTGGTCGAAAGCCGTTTTTCCAACGGCAACCTGCCGCAAGTGGGCGAGGTCAGCGTGCTGGACGGGCAGGGGGAGCCGTTGCTGCTGCTGCCCCTTGAAGCTGACGGCACGGTGCGCTTCCCGCTGGACCCGGCCCACGCCGACGACGGCCTGCTGATCGAGGTCAGGACCGGCGAGGGTCACGACAATTACTGGATACTGACGCCCGAGGATATTGCTCGGGGATCAGGGAGTTAGCACCATGACCACCCCCCGCCTGACCCGCCGCACGATGGGCAGCCTGACCCTTGCTGGCTTGGTAACCTTTGCCGGGCGCGCCACGGCCCAGGACCGTCTGTCCATCGCTGCGGTGAACTACCCGCTGGCCTATTTCGCCGAGCGGATTGCGGGGGACCTGGCGGACGTAAGCTTCACCGTGCCCAACAACGTCGACCCGTCGTTCTGGCGGCCCGGCATCGCCGATATCTCGGCCATTCAGGCGGCGGATCTGATCCTTCTGAACGGCGCGGGCTTTGCCGATTGGACCGCGCGCACGACCTTGCCCCGTTCGCGCAGCGTGATGACCTCTGCCGCCTTTGAAGACGCCTTCATCGCGACCGAGACAATCACGCATTCCCACGGCGAGGGCGGGCAGCATTCGCATACGGGCGTGGCCAATTACCTGTGGCTCGACTTCGCCCAGGCGCAGATGCAGGCTGCCGCGATTGCCGCGGCCCTGACACGGCGCGCGCCGGAGGCCGAGGCCGAGATCGCGCGTAATCTCGCGGCCCTCGTGGCGGATCTGGAGGCGCTGGACGTGGCCGCACAGGACGCAGGCGAGGCGGCCCAAGGCATCGCAATGATCGCCGCACACCCGCGCTATCAGTATTTCGCCCGGGCCTACGGCATGGACATCGACGCGGTGGAATGGGACCCGAGAGAACCCGTAACCGCCGCGCAACTGTCTGATTTGGAAGGGATAATGTCCGACAATGGCGCGCGCCTGTTCATTTGGGAGGCCGAGCCCGATGCCGCGTCCCGCGCCGCGGTCGAGGACCTGGGCCTTGTCAGCGTGGTCATCCCGCCTCTGGCCAATCGTCCGACGGAGGGTGATTTCCTGAGCGCCATGGGGGCCACCTTGGACGACCTGCGCGCCGCGACAGGGCTTTTGAGCGGCGGATAACGCGGCGCATTAGCGTCCAATGAAATCCGAGCGCCGCTCCAACAGGCTTTCATAGAGGTAGTCGACGAACAGCCGGACCCGCCGCACCCGGCGCAGGTCGCCGTGCATCAGCACCCAGGTGGCCCGGCTCTGGTCTAGCGCGGACCCTGGCACGCGCTGCAATTCGGGGAACACGCTTTCCACCCAGGCCGCCAAAAACGTCATGCCCGCCCCTGCGCGGGCCATGTGCAGGTGCATCGCAGGGTCCGCAATCGCGTGGCGCACGGTCGCGCGGGGAAACGGTGAGGCAGCGATCATCGCCTGTAACTCCGGCACCTCCCCGTAGCCGAGCCAGGTCAGCCCCTCGCCGCGCGGCCCGGCGTCGTGCAGATGCCTGTCGAGATAAGGGCGCGAGGCGAAGACCCCGATGGAGAGCGGAAATAACTTGCGCCCCACGGCGTCGCCCGTGACCTCCCGGACATGGCGGATCGAGACGTCGGTTTCCAGCTTGTCAATGGAATCAAGGGTGTAGGACAGGTTCACATCGATCTGAATGTCGGGGTAGAGGGTCAAGAATTCTGCCAGCACAGGCGCCAACAGGAAGTGCGCGGTCATCGGATCAGCCGATAGCCGGATGCGGCCCGCGGCCTCCCCGTCAAGGCCCCGCACTGCGTTGAAGCCTTGGCGAAGCGACGCTTCAGCCTCCAACGCCTGGGGCAACAGTTTGCGGCCGGCCGCCGACAATTCCAGCCCACCGGCGCTGCGCCGAAACAACTGGACCCCCAGCTGAGCCTCCAGCCCTTCGATCTGCCGCCGCACCGTGGCATGGGTGCTGTCGGAGTGTTCGGCGGCGCTGCGCAGCGACCCCGCGCGGGCGACGGCCAGAAAGGCCGGAAGAGATTTCCAATCGATCATTTGGAACGATTATGAACCACAGCGGTGTATTTTTGGCAATATGCGGTGAGGTATTGATCCTCTAGCAGAAGGGAAATTCAACCCGAAGGAGATGATCATGACTGCGACTTTGACCGCGTTCAGCGTGCAACGCTACGGCCCGCCCCATATGCTGGCGCCCGTCCAGCGACCAATCCCCACCCCCGGTCCGCAAGAGGTGCTGATCCGCATCCGCGCCTCTGCCGTGACCCGCGCCGATGGGATGATGCGCGCCGGCACACCGCGATTTGCCCGGCTGTTTCTGGGCCTGCGCCGCCCGCGTCACGATCTTGTGGGCACTTGCCTGTCGGGCGAGGTGATCGCGGTGGGAGATGGGGTGAGCCGGTTTGCCGTGGGCGATGATGTCTTCGGCGAGGCGGGGCTGACCTTCGGGGCCAACGCCAGCCACATCTGCCTTGATGAAAGTGGCGTCTTGGTGAAAAAGCCCGCCGCGCTGTCCCATGAGGACGCGGCGGTCATGTGCGACGGGCCCCTGACGTCGTTCCATTTCCTCCATGAAATTGCCAGGGTCCAGCCGGGGCATAAGGTGCTTGTTCTGGGCGGTTCAGGCAGCCTCGGGACGGCGGCGGTTCAAATCGCCAAGGCCGCCGGGGCGCGTGTCACGGCCACCTGCAGCGCCCGGAATGCCAGCCTCGTGTCTGACTTGGGTGCCGAGCGGATCATTGACTACGGTAGGGAGGATTTCACCGTTCTTTCAGAGCGTTACGACGTGATCTTCGACACGATCGGGGTCAGCTCTTTCCGGCAGGTCAAGGCGGCGCTGACGGCGCGGGGCCGCTACATCTGCCCGGTGCTGACTCTGCCGCTTCTGGGCGCGATGATGACAAGCCGCCTGTCGGGCGGGCGACGCGCGCTCTTTGCCGCGGCGGGTCTCTTGCCCCCAGAAACCCTGCGCGCCCACTTGGCGCGGCTTTTGGAGATGTTGGCGACCGGCACGCTGGCTCCGGTGCTCGACCGGGTCTATCCGCTTGCGGATTTGGTTGAAGCGCATCGGCATGTGCAGACCGGACACAAACGCGGGAACGTGGTCGTCGTCTAGGCGGCGACCACGGAGTATCGGGGCCTGAGGCGAGGTAGCCCATCATTTACTTCAAGCTTAAAATATTTAGACTTGAAAAAGGCGCGCGCCCTCCATAGCGTTCTTCTGACAGGAACAAGTGGGGGTGCATCATGCGCATAGCGTGTTTGGGCGGGGGGCCTGCGGGGCTGTACTTCGCGATCTCGACCAAGCTGCGCCAGCCCGACGCCGAGGTGGTCGTGTTCGAGCGCAACCGGCCCGATGATACTTTCGGATGGGGCGTGGTTCTGTCCGACGAGACGCTGGACAATCTGGAGCGGAATGACCCCGTCAGCGCCCAGGAAATCCGCGCGCATTTTGCCTATTGGGATGACATTGCCCTGCATCACAAGGGACAAAAGCTGGTCTCGTCCGGGCACGGGTTCTGCGGCATCGGGCGCAAGAAGCTGTTGCAGATCCTGCATGGGCGCGCCGTGGACCTGGGTGTTGATCTGCGGTTCGAGACGCAGGTGGGCGCCGCGTCTGAATATATGGATGATTTCGACGTGGTCGTGGCCTCGGACGGGTTGAACTCCAAAACGCGGATGGAGTTTTCCGAGACCTTCCAGCCCGACATCGATATGCGCCTGTGCCAGTTCGTCTGGATGGGCACGCATCAGAAGTTCGACGACGCCTTCACCTTCATCTTCGAGGACACCGACAAGGGCTGGGTCTGGGCCCATGCCTACCAGTTTGACGAAGACACCGCGACGTTCATCGTCGAATGCGGGCAGGAGACGTTTGACGCCTACGGCTTCAGCGAGATGAGCCAGCAGGAGAGCATTGAGGTTTGCCAGGAGATCTTTAAGGGTCATCTGGGTGGGCACGCGCTGATGACCAACGCCAACCATATCCGAGGCTCGGCCTGGATCAGGTTCCCCCGGGTGCTGTGCGAAAAGTGGAGCCACAAGAACGTGGTGCTTCTGGGTGACGCCTCGGCCACGGCGCATTTCTCTATCGGGTCGGGGACCAAGCTGGCGCTGGAAAGCGCTATTGCGCTGTCCGACGAAATCCAGCGCACGCCGGATCTGGAAGAGGCGTTTGCCAAGTATGAGGCAACGCGGCGGCTGGAGGTATTGCGCCTGCAATCGGCGGCGCGCAACTCTGTCGAATGGTTCGAGGATGTGGAGCGGTATCTGCACCTGGACCCGGTGCAGCTGAACTACTCCATGCTCACACGGTCCCAGCGGATCAGCCACGAGAACCTGCGCGCGCGGGACCCCGACTGGCTCGCCTCGGCAGAAAGCTGGTTCATGGCGCAGGCGGGCGGGGGCCACAACGGTCCCGCACGCGCGCCGATGTTCGCGCCGTTCCGCTTGCGGGATATGACGTTGAAGAACCGCATCGTCGTCTCGCCGATGGCGCAATACAAGGCGGTGGACGGCTGCCCGACCGATTGGCACCTGATCCACTACGGCGAGCGCGCCAAGGGCGGCGCGGGGCTGGTCTATACCGAGATGACCTGCGTGTCGGCGGAGGGCCGGATCACGCCGGGCTGCCCCGGGCTTTATGCGCCGGAACATTTGGATGCGTGGGCGCGGTTGAACACCTTCATCCACGCGGAGACAGAGGCGAAAACCTGCTGCCAGATCGGCCATTCCGGGCGAAAGGGCTCCACCCGTGTGGGGTGGGAGGGGATGGACATGCCGTTGAGCGACGGCAACTGGCCGTTGCTGTCCGCCTCGGCGATTGCCTGGTCTGACGCCAATGCGGTGCCAAAGGCCATGGACCGCGCGGATATGGAGCGGGTGCGGGGCGAGTTCGTGGCGGCCACGGAGATGGCCGACGCGGCGGGGTTCGACATGATCGAGCTGCACGCGGCCCACGGCTACCTGATCTCGTCCTTCATCTCGCCGCTCTCGAACCTGCGCACGGACGATTACGGCGGCAGCCTAGAGAACCGGATGCGCTACCCGCTGGAGGTCTTCGCCGCGATGCGCGCGGCGTGGCCCGAGGGCAAGCCGATGTCGGTGCGCATCTCGGCCAATGACTGGGCGGGTGAGGATGGGGTGACGCCGGATGAGGCGGTGCAGATCGCGGCGATGTTTGAGGCGGCGGGTGCGGACATCATCGATGTTTCTGCCGGGCAGACCTCCACCGAAGCCAAGCCCGTCTATGGCCGCATGTTCCAGACCCCGTTCTCGGACCGGATCCGCAATGAGGCCGGGATCAAGACCATGGCAGTCGGCAACATTTTTGAAGCGGATCACGTGAACTCGATCCTGATGGCGGGAAGGGCTGATCTCGTCTGCCTCGCGCGGCCGCATCTGGCCGATCCCTATTGGACATTGCACGCGGCAACGGAGCTTGGCGACAGACAAGAGGTTTGGCCAAAACCCTATGAGGCCGGGCGGGACCAGGCGTGGCGTTTGGCGGACCGAGAGGCGGAAATGGCGGGTAAGGTATGACGGCCCATGTGGTGATCACCGGCGGCGGCACGGGCGTGGGGGCGGAGGTGGCGCAGCAGTTCGCGCGCGCCGGATACGCCGTGACGATCATGGGCCGCACGGCAGAGACGCTGGCAGCGCAGGGCCTGCCGTATCAGCTGTGCGACGTGACCGATGCGGCCTCGGTCGCCCGAGCATTCGAGGCCGCGCGCGCGGAACGGGGCCCCGTGACCGTGGTTGTGGCCAATGCGGGTGCTGCCACGAGCGTGCCCTTTGCCAAGATGACCGCCGAAGACCTGACGGCGATGGTCGAGGTGAACCTGGGCGGCGTGTTCAACGTCTGGCAAGCGGGATTGGCGGACATGAAGGCGGCAGGCGGGGGGCGGATGATCGCCATTGCCTCGACCGCGGGCCTAAAGGGCTACCCTTACGTCGCCGGCTATTGCGCCGCAAAACACGGCGTCGTCGGCCTGACCCGGGCGCTGGCGCAGGAGCTGGCGGCGACGGGGATCACCGTCAACGCGATCTGCCCGGGCTTCATCGAGACGCCGATGTTGGAGCGATCCATCGCCAATATCGTGGAGAAAACGGGAATGACCGCCGAGGACGCCGCAAAGTCGCTGACCAAGGGCAACCCGCAACGGCGGTTCATTCAGACCGATGAGGTCGCGGGGATGGCCTTGTGGCTCTGCTCGGACGCGGCACGCTCGGTCAATGGGCAGGCGCTGAGCCTGTCGGGAGGAGAGATTTGATGGCAGAACATGCGATGGAACCTTTGGAAAGTGCCTCGAAAGAGCGGCTACGGCTCTGGCTGCGGTTCCTCAAGGCCAGTCGGGCGATTGAAGCCACGCTACGCGAGCACCTGCGCGAGGATTTCGGCACCACGCTGCCCCGATTTGACGTGATGGCCGCCCTGTCGCGCTATGAGGACGGGTTGAAAATGAGCGAGCTGTCGGGCGTGTTGCGCGTGTCCAACGGCAACGTCACGGGCATCGTGGACCGGTTGGCCGAGGACGGCATCCTGGTGCGCGTCCCGGTGCCAGGCGACAGGCGCGCGTCGCTGGTGCGTTTGACCCAGCGGGGCCATGAGGTTTTCGCCGAACAGGCCGCCGCCCATGAGGGGTGGATTGACGAGATCCTGGGAGAGTTCAGCCCACCCGAGGCCCGCGATATCAGCGCGCGGCTTGAAGTTCTGGAAGCCTCCCTCAGCAAGGATGACGCGTGATGCGCAGGGATGTGAGCCATTTCAGATGCGAGATCGCAGACGGCATTGCCACCGTGGCGCTGGACCGGCCTGACCGCAAAAACCCG
The DNA here is from genome assembly GCF_059726805.1 of Gymnodinialimonas sp. Taxonomy (NCBI): domain Bacteria; kingdom Pseudomonadati; phylum Pseudomonadota; class Alphaproteobacteria; order Rhodobacterales; family Paracoccaceae; genus Gymnodinialimonas; species Gymnodinialimonas sp. The sequence goes on along the minus strand of NZ_AP041059.1, from coordinate 2,710,651 downwards.
CTGACGTTCGACAGCTACGCCGAGTTGCGGGACTGGTTCCGTGATCTGGCCTATGCCGATGACGTGGACGCGGTGATCTTTGCGTCGAACGGGGGCAACTTTAGCTCTGGCGGCGATGTCCATGATATCATTGGACCTTTGACACGCATGTCGATGAAGGAGCTGTTGGCCTTCACCCGGATGACCGGCGATCTGGTCAAGGCCATCATCAACTGCGGCAAGCCGGTGATCGCGGCCATCGACGGGGTCTGCGTGGGAGCCGGCGCGATCATCGCCATGGCCTCGGACCTACGCATCGCCACGCCCGAGGCGCGGACCGCGTTCCTGTTCACCCGCGTCGGCCTTGCGGGGTGCGATATGGGCGCCTGCGCGATCCTGCCGCGGATCATCGGACAGGGCCGCGCGGCTGAGCTGCTTTATACCGGCCGCGCGATGACGGCGGACGAAGGACACGCCTGGGGGTTTCACAACAAGGTGGTCCCGGCGGAGGATTTGGACGCCGAGGCGCAGGCGCTGGCCACCCGCATCGCGGCGGGGCCGAACTTTGGGCACATGATGACCAAGACCATGCTGGCCCAGGAATGGTCGATGTCGATTGAACAGGCGATTGAGGCAGAGGCGCAGGCGCAAGCGATCTGCATGCAGACCGCGGATTTTGAGCGCGCCTACAAAGCGTTCGTCGCGAAGGAAAAACCTGTGTTCGAGGGCGATTGATGGCGGATCGTAGCTTCCTGGAATGGCCGTTCTTCGACGCCGCGCACCGCGATCTGGCCCCGCGGCTGGAGGCTTGGGCGGGCGACGCGTTAAGCGGCGTAAACCATGCCGATACCGATGCGGCCTGTCGCCAGATCGTCGGCGCGCTGGGGCAGGGCGGCTGGCTGAACCACGCCACCGTTGACCCGGAGGGCGACACGCCACTGGACGTGCGCAGCCTCTGTTTGATCCGCGAGACCCTGGCGCTCCACGACGGTCTGGCGGATTTCGCTTTCGCCATGCAGGGCCTGGGCACCGGGGCGATTTCGCTGTTTGGCACCGACGTGCAGAAGCGGGAATGGCTGCCCAAGGTCCGCGCGGGCACGGCGCTTGCGGCCTTCGCCCTGACGGAACCTCAATCCGGATCGGACGTCGCAAACTCCACCATGACTGCGACGCGCGAGGGCGATGCCTACGTGTTGAACGGGGAGAAGACCTGGATCAGCAATGGCGGCATTGCGGATGTCTATACCGTCTTCGCGCGCACCGGGGACGCGCCTGGCGCCAAGGGGCTGTCGGCGTTCATCGTGCCCGCCGACACGCCCGGCCTGAGCGTGACGGAGCGGCTGGAGACCATCGCGCCGCATCCGCTGGCGACGCTGCGGTTTGACGACTGCCGCGTGCCCGCCAGCGCCCTGATCGGCGAAAGCGGCTGGGGCTTCAAGATCGCCATGTCGGTCCTCGATGTCTTCCGCTCGACCGTCGCGGCGGCGGCCTTGGGGTTTGCGCGGCGGGCCCTGGACGAAGCCTTGGAGCGTGTCACCATGCGGCAACTCCAGGGCGCGCCGCTGTTCGATTTGCAGATGGTGCAGGGTCACATCGCCGACATGGCCGTCGACATCGACGCCAGCGCGTTGCTGATCTACCGCGCCGCCTGGACCAAGGACAGCGGCGCGCCGCGTATTACCCGAGAGGCGGCGATGGCCAAGCTGTTCTCGACCGATCAGGCGCAGAAGGTGATCGACAAGGCGGTACAACTCCACGGCGGTGACGGCGTGCGCGCGGGAGAGACGGTGGAAAGACTTTACCGCGAAATCAGGGCGTTGCGCATCTATGAGGGCGCCTCGGACGTGCAGCGCGTGATCATCGCGCGCCAGACGCTGGGGCAGATGCCAAGCCCGTCAAAGGAGGTCTGAGTCATGCTAGGCGCCAGCGCCCACACCGATACCTTTGCCCGGGACAACCTGCCGCCCCAGGATCAGATGCCGGATTTCCTGCTGGACGGGTTTGACTACCCAGAACGGCTCAACGTCGGGGTGGAGTTGACGGACGCGATGGTCGCCAAGGGCTTCGGGGACCATGACGCGCTGATCGGCAACGGGCGCAGGCGCACATACAAGGAGCTGAGCGATTGGACCAACCGCCTCGCCCATGTGCTGGTCGATGATCTTGGCGTGAATCCCGGCAACCGGGTGCTGATCCGGTCGGCGAATAACCCGGCGATGGTCGCCTGTTGGCTTGCGGCGACGAAGGCGGGGGCGGTGGTGGTCAACACCATGCCCATGCTGCGCGCGATGGAGTTGGGGCAGATCGTCAACAAGGCGCAGATCACCCACGCGCTTTGCGATAGCCGCCTCAGTGAGGAGATGGAGGCCTGCGCCGCCACGAGCGCCTTTCTCAAACACGTAACGCTCTTTGACGGCACCTCAAACCACGACGCGGAACTGGACCGGCTGGCGCTGGAAAAGCCGGTGCGGTTTGACGCGGTGGAGACGGGGCGTGATGACGTGGCGCTTCTGGGCTTCACCTCGGGCACGACAGGCGCGCCCAAGGCCACGATGCATTTCCACCGGGATCTGCTGATCATCGCCGACGGCTACGCCAAGGAGGTTCTGGGCGTCACACCAGAGGATGTCTTCGTGGGCTCGCCACCGCTGGCCTTCACCTTCGGGCTTGGCGGGTTGGCCGTGTTCCCGCTGCGGTTCGGGGCCACGGCGACGCTGCTGGAAACAGCCTCGCCGCCCAACATGATCGAGATCATCCAGAAGTACAAAGCAACGGTCTGCTTCACCGCGCCCACGGCCTACCGCGCGATGCTGTCGGCGATGGAGCAGGGCGCGGACCTGAGCAGTTTACGTGCCGCCGTTTCCGCCGGAGAGACCTTGCCCGCGCCGGTTTACGACGACTGGATTGCGAAAACGGGCAAACCGATGCTCGACGGGATCGGCGCAACGGAGATGCTGCACATCTTCATCTCAAACCGCTTTGACGATCATCGGCCTGCCTGCACGGGGCGGCCGGTGACGGGCTATGAGGCGAAGATCATTGGCGAAGATGACGCCGAGCTGCCGCGCGGGCAGGTCGGCCGTCTGGCCGTGCGCGGGCCCACGGGGTGCCGCTACCTCAGCGATGATCGGCAGGCGGGCTATGTGCTGGACGGCTGGAACGTGACCGGGGACGCGTTCACCATGGACGCCGACGGCTACCTGCATTTCGCCGCGCGCAACGACGACATGATCGTCAGCGCGGGCTACAACATCGCCGGACCCGAGGTAGAGGCCGCCTTGCTGGCCCATTCCCACGTCGCGGAATGCGCCGTTATCGGGGTGACCGACGAGGAGCGCGGCATGATCGTGGAGGCCCATGTGGTGCTGGCCCAGGGCGCGCCAACGCCCGAGACGGCCAAGCTGTTGCAGGACCATGTCAAAGCGACCATCGCGCCCTACAAATACCCCCGCAGCGTGAAATTCTGTGATGCCTTGCCAAAAACGCAAACCGGCAAGATCCAACGCTTTTTGCTGAAACAATCCTGACGAAGACTTCGGAGCCCGCCATGACTGCCACAACGATCCAGCCCGACGGCTGGTCCCCCGCCAAAGGCTACGCCAACGGCATGCTCGCCGCAGACGGCACGCTTTACATCGGCGGACAGATCGGCTGGACGGCGGATCAGGTGTTCGAAAGCCATGATTTCATCGGTCAGATGGAACAGGCCCTGCGCAATATCGTGGCCGTGGTGGAGGCAGCCGGTGGCCGCGTCACGGACATCACCCGGCTGACGTGGTTCGTGATCGACAAGAAGGAATACGTCGCCCGCCAACGCGAAGTGGGTGAGGTCTACCGCCGCGTCCTGGGTCGCCACTTTCCTGCGATGTCGATGCTGATCGTCGCCGGATTGGTGGAGGATGCGGCGCTGCTGGAGATCGAGGCGACGGCCTACATTGGTCCCGAAAAACGCCTGTAGCCTGCGCAATCAGGCCGACGGGCGGCGAGCAATCAGGTCGATCAGCGCGGAGGTGCCGGAATGGCCTGTGCCCTCATCCAGCTCGGCTTCGTATTCCGCCAGCCTCTGAATGTCCCAGGCGGCGAACCGCTCGGCCAGCATCTCGGGCTCGTAGAGGTTCTCGGCAATTCCCGGCCCGCCCGTGCCATGGGCCAACTGACGCGGCGTATAGCCGTGCAGCAAAAGCAGCCCGCCGGGCTTCAAGGTCTTCTCGATCCCGTCGAAAATCGTGGCGCGGAAGGCGGGATCGGCAAACTGGATGAAGATCGCGGCGACAATGTCGTATTGCGCGGGTGCCCAATCCCAACTCGCCAGATCGGCAAGCTGGAAATTCACCGTGACGCCCCGAGATGTTGCCAGCCGCCGGGCCTTATCCAGCCCCACGGTGGAGCTGTCCATCGCGGTAACATGCAACCCGCGCTCTGCCATGAAGACTGAGTTGCGCCCCTCGCCATCGGCCACGGCCAGGGCCGTTGCGCCTGCGGTCAGCAAAGCGGCGTGCTGCACCAGAAAGCCGCTCGGCGCCGTGCCAAAGAGGTAATCGGACGTCCCGTATCGTTTGTCCCACATGGGTGTGCCTCTGCTTTGCAGGTCGTTCAAAAGCGTTACGCGCCGGTCCGGCCCCGCTTCTGAGCATCCGACAACACCATGGGCGGCATCGTCAATCCTCGGCGCGCGCCCCGTCATCGGACCACTTCGCATCGTAGTGCGAGCCGTCGCAGAACGGCTTGTTCTTGGACAACCCGCAGCGGCACAGCGAATACTTGGCGCGGCTGGCGCCAACCCCGTTGAACTCAGCGTCAAGCGGCACATTGGTCACGTGGAACGGCCCGTTCTTCTCAACCGCGATGCCCATATCGCCCGTGGTCAGATGCTGTGCGGTTTGATCGCCGACCGAGACCCGCAGCGCGCCTGAGGGGCAGGCGGCGATGACGTCCATGATCTCGGCGGCGGAGCCATTTTCGGGTTGGATCCAGGGCTTGGCCTTGGGGTTAAACACGCGCGCTGCGCGCTTCTGGCACTCTGCCGCATGGGTGCAGAGGACGGGCGTGTAGCTGATGGTGACGGGGACGCCGTTGACCTCACCAGCGTAGTCCAGCGCCTTGTTGCGCAAACGGGTGTGGTCTGGCGCGCTTTCAAACCCGATCTTGGCGTGGGAGCCGTCGCAAAACGGCTTCCTGGCCGAGGCCCCGCAGCGGCACAGCCCAAACTTCGGCGGCGTCTCGATGTCCGTCCCGTCCGCGCCGGTCAGGCGCGGCGGGTTCTCGACAATCAGCGGGCCATTCGGTGCCGGGGTGATCTTGGGCAGGTCAGTCATCGGGCGGAACCTTTCGGTTGGGGGCGGGCGTCAGGCCTTGATGCGCGCGCGGTTAGGCAGCCAGACGAGGAAGCTGAGCACAATAGCGCTGGCGCAGATCATCGTCATCACGGTGCCGGGCACGAAGTTCACGTAGCCGGGAAAATCCACGAACAGCAAGTAGCCCGTATCTGTCAAGCCGCCGACCAGGGCCGTGACCCAGATTGCCGTCATGTTGGCACGCCAGATGAAGACGGCGCCGACCATGGTCACAAGGCCGATCCAGGCCAGGTTGAACCCATGTTGGTTCAGAATGCCGCCCACTGCCGCGTGGTAATCCGCCACAAGAAGCGTGGGATCGACCGCATCGGCGATGCCCGCGAACCCCTCTGCAGGCGCGAGCGAGAGGGTCATCACGCCCGCAAAAACGTGGACGGCGCCCCAGATCACCCACAGCACGGCGGCGATCTTGAGAAGAGTAGTTTGCGTGGGGGTCATGAGCGGAGTCTCCGATAAGGGTTTTCGTGATGTCGTTAATTCGTGGCGGTATCCGAGGAGTGCAGGAGGCGTGTCAGCACCGCATCCAGCGCGGCGAAATCCTCGGGCCTTGTGAGGGTTTCGCCGTCCCAGGCCTCGGCCCACTTCCCGATGCCAAGCGTGCCCCGCAGGTCGGCGCCGAAGAAGGGGGCCAGTTTCTCTTGGCTGGCCAGCACATTGGCACCGGCACGGCCCCCGGGGCTGGCGGCCAGAAACACCACCGGCTTGCTCTGCCATAGCTGCCCGTCGATCCGGCTCATCCAGTCGAAGATGTTCTTCCAGGCGGCGGTGACAAAGCCGTTGTGCTCGGCAAAGGAGACAAGCACCGCGTCGGCTGCGCCGATCTGGGCGAAGAAGTCCTGTGCAACGGCCGGGATGCCGCCTTCGGCCTCACGCTCGGGTGAATAAATCGGCATCTCATAATCGTTGAGATCCAGGGTCGTGACGGCGACCTCTGGCGCGATACCGGCGTGCAGTCGGGTGATGGCATGTTCGACCAGCGCACGGTTGATGGAAGCGCGGCTGTTGGAGGCCGCGAAGGCGAGAAGCTTCATGGGGGTGTCCTTATGACGAGTTAACCGGAGCGCTTGCCGAACCACATCCGGCGCAAGAGCCCATCCTTGAGGATGACCTGATGATAGGTCGCGGCCAGAAGGTGCAAAACGATGAGGGCCGTCAGGAGGAGCGCAATGACCCCATGGGCGATGCGCGGCGGCAGGTCGGCCAGTTCCGGGGGCAAGCTGTCCGCCGCCCCGCCATAAACGATCGGGAAAAGGCCCGCGCCGATGGCCGACCCGAGGCCGGTCAGGACCATGCCCGCGATCAGAATGTAGAAGCCCCAGTGGATCCAGGCGCCCAAACGGTCGAGGAGCGCGTTTCCGGTGGCCGCTTGGGGCGGATGGGCGGTTTTGGTGCGGGTGATCAGGCGCAGGATCAGCAATACGCCGATGGCCATGCCGAAGATCATATGGCCGCCGAGCCCCGCGATTTTGTCGGGGCTGTCAGACGGCATGTTGGCCAGAAACAGGCCACCTGCGGTCAGCGCCATGAGGATCATCGGCGCCATCAGCCAATGGAGCGCCACGAGGAGGGGATGATACCGTTGCATGGTCGCAAGCGCCTTTTCAGAGGTGGTTTGAGGAGAGTGTGCGCGACGGGCAGTCTGCACACCAGTGCCCCAAATGCGCGGAATATGCGCAATGATGCGACATGGATCTCTGTTCCGATGCAGGGCTGACAGGGGTAACTGAAGGATCTGGGTGCGCGATCGATGTCGGGGGCGTTGATGGGTCTGCGAAATCCGTGAGAGCGCGATGTTCTGCTGGGGAAGCCAGGTCGGAATCCGTCTTTCTTACGATGGTCAGTGCGTAGCCTGCGGCTTTGACCGGCATATTCATCACCTGAATTTCGGTCACCTCTGTGGGCGTGACTCTGGGCGCAAGATTACGGGAGGTTGTACTAGTGATAGGACGCGCATTTCTTAGCTACCGGCCCATCTCCTGCGCGTTGAAGCAACAAAAGGCCCATGCTAAACACGTCCATGGAATATTGGACCGAACTTCGCACCGCGCTGATGGTTGCGCGGCTGGGCACCGTGAGCGCCGCGGCAGAGCGGTTGGGTGTGCATCGCGCGACCGTCAATCGCCATGTGGAAACGTTGGAGGGGGCGTTCAAAGCGCCGCTCTTCCAGCGCCATGCGCGGGGCTATGCCCTGACCGATGCGGGCCGCGACATGCTGGAGGTGGCTGGCCGTGCGGACGAGATGTTTGCAGATCTGGCGGGCCGCTCGCGGGGCAAGGCGGGGCAGCTTTCGGGATCGTTGATCGTGACGGCGATGAGTGTCGTGGCTCCGCAGGTGATGCCCGCGATCCGTGACTTTCACCTCTCGCATCCCCAGATCGCGATTGAATTCCTCGCCGGGGAGGAATTGGCCCGGTTGGAACATGGCGAGGCCCATGTCGCCATTCGTGCGGGCGCAAAGCCGGACGTGCCCGATTACGTGGTAAGCCTGTTCCAGCGCGTGCGCTTTGGTCTTTACGCGAGCAAGGCCTACATCGACCGCGCCGGGCTGCCCGATCCTGACAACCTGGACGGGCATCGCTTCGTCGGCTCGGTCAATCTATCGTCCCGGCTTCCTTTTGCGGACTGGATGACTTCGAACGTGTCGCCCGATGCGCTGGCGCTCCATGCCGTCGATCAGCAGGTCCTCCACGGCGCTGTCTGCGAGGGGCTGGGGCTGGGGTTTCTGGCCGAGCATGATGCCTGCGTGCGTCGAAACCTGGTGGAGGTTATCGCGCCCAATGACGCTTGGTCGACCGCGCTTTGGGTGGTGACCCACGTCGATCTGCATCGGACGGCCAAGGTGCAGGCGTTCCTGGCGTGTTTGAAGGCCAGCAAGACCGATCAGGAGCGCGTGCTGTAACGCAGCTTCCGCCCCAATCAGGCGGTATCGGCGCGCCGTCGGCCAAGGAGCGCGTCCAAAGACAATGGACCTGCCCCCCGGAACACCAGGACGAGCAGCATGAACACCCAGAATCCCCGTTGGTCCATGATGATCGCTGAGGGGATGCCATCAAACCAGGCGCCGATGTCCTCGGTGCGCAAGCCGTGGCCGAAAATGTCGACCCAGGATTGCGCGGCCACGAAGATGATCATGCCGATAGCCGCGATCCGCGTGGCAAGGCCGATCACGATCAGAACGGGCAGGATGAACTCGCCCCAGGTCGCAACCAGAACCAAAGCGCGCGGCAGAAAGCCGATCTGGCTGAGGTCATAGCCCGACGCCTCGAACACACGGGGCAGGATCTGGCCATAGGCGCCGAAGCCCGGCTGGAACAGGCCAAGGAAGCCGTCGCCCACCTTGGTGACGGCGGAATTCCAGAAGTAGAAGAATAGGATCGCCGCGAAAAGGAACCGGGCCAGCGTCGGGATCAGCACCGGCGCGACATGGGTCTCTAGCCCTTGAAAGACACGGTTGTGGAGGGTGAGGAGGGCAGTCATGGCGGCACCTTTCAGGGGGAAGTCAGCGTCAAGGCGCCGGTGGAGAGGAAGACAGAAATCAGGGCGCTCGCGTCGGCATCAGGCTCTATCGCAAGGGTGGCGACGAGCGCCTCGGACAGGGTCATCTTGCCCTTGAGGTGCCGCGCCAGGGTATGGCCGCCCTTGGGCAGCAGGTGGGGTTCAGGGTCGAACTCGGGTCGGGTCAGGATCACGTCCTGGGCTGCCGTGCCGGGCTTGGGCGCCCCTTCGACGTGATTGAAGCGCCAGATATCGAGGATGGCAAAACGGGACTGCAGGATCAGTGTGGCGGGCGCGAGGCGGGGGCGCAGGTCCATCACGTCATTCGACGAGAGGGTGCCCACGTTCAAAGGCGGGGCGTCGGCGGCGTGGTAGGATTGGCGCATCCCCAGATCGAACCGCGCAATGTCGGGCAGGTAGGGGAAGGGTTGGGTATGCTCAAAACGCGCGAGGAAGCCCGGGAACCGTCCGCCGTATAGGACAAGGCGCGGATCCTCCGGCGGGTGCGCGCGCAGGAAGATCCCGGCCGTGGCGCGGAAAAAGTCAGGGCCGACCAGCTTGCACACCGTCGGAAACCCGGTCTCCAACGCTTCGGTCAGGCTGACGGCGACGTTGTTGCGGTAGACGTCAAACCGCTTGCCCGCTGGTCCGCCAAAGGGATTGCAGAGGCCGTCGGGTGGCGGGCTTTTGGCATCAGCCAGCGCGGTGACGAAAGCGGCGTGATCCATCACAGGCGGACCGGCTCTGGCGACAGGATCGCGGCGGCGCGGGCGGCTTCGGCTTGCAAGACATCCAGCGGCGGCACGTCGGTGTCCCATTCGATCAACGTGGGGCGCGGGCCTGCGGCGGCGATAGTATGGGCGTAGAGATCCCAGACCGGGTCCACGACGGGGGCGGCGTGATTGTCGATTAACAGGGGACGGCCCTCGTCGTCCGCATCCTCATCATGGCCCCCCAGATGGATCTCGCCCACGCCTTCCAGCGGGAAGGCATTGATGTAGGCGGTGGGATCATAGCCCTGATTGGTGGCTGAGACGAAGACGTTGTTGACGTCGAGCAGCAGGCCACAGCCGGTGCGCGCGGCGAGTTCCTTCAGGAACTCGACCTCCGAGTAGTCCTGATCCGTGAAGGCCAGGTAGGTGGAGGGGTTTTCGAGCAGCATGCGCCTGCCGACGGTATCTTGCACCTCGTCGATGTGATCGGCGACGCGGGCCAGTGTGGCTTGCGTATAGGGCAGGGGGAGCAGGTCGTTCAAAAAGGCGGTGTCGTGGGTGGACCAGGCAAGATGTTCGGAGAAGCTGGCCGGTTGCAGCCAGTCGCACAGGTGTTTGAGCCGCGCCAGGTGGTCTCGGTTCAGCGGGCCGTCGCCGCCGATGGAAAGACCGACGCCGTGGGCCGAAATCGGAAACCGCTCGGCCAGGGCGCGCAGCTGCGCCAAGGGACGCCCGCCGTCGCCCATGTAATTCTCGGCGTGGATCTCAAGCCAGCTGACGGGACCTGGGGCGTCCATCAGGCCGCTGAAGTGCCTGGCCTTGTATCCAATGCCGACGCTTTGGGGAAGCTCGGTCAATGTGGCGGGCAGGTCGCGCATCTTGGCATCCACGAGTATCTGTGTGCGGTGCGCCCGGTTCGTGTCAGGGCCGGGCGCGCCGCGTAGGAAGGAACCCTTAGACGGGCATCAGGACCGAGGTGTCGGTGCCTTCGGGCAGGTCACGGTTCAGACCCTCAAAGCCCGCCGCCTCAACGGCGTCAAGCGTCATGCCGGTGCGCGGCGTGCCGTCTGCCATGGCGGGAAGCTCGATGTCGGCGCAGGTGCCAACGGCCACGAAGGTCCAGGCGTTGCCCTGGTAGTCGACGGTCGACGTGCCGGCGCAGGTCGTGCCGGGTCCGGCGGCGCAGTCATTCTCGGCGGCCAGGCTGACGCCGTAGCACTTTTCCTGTGCCTGCGCCTGAACGGGCTCCACGGCATAGGCGGTGACGGCGGCGGTGGCGGCGCCGAGGACGGCGAAGGATTTGGTGGCAGTGTTCATTTGTTCGGGTCTCCCTTGAGTTGGTTGGCTGGGTCTTTGGACCGTTGCCGCGAGCGTGCTGCAACTGCGCGTCATATGTCCTGACGCCACCCTAACAAGCCAATCACAAACGTGTTGGTCACAAGTGGTTGACCGAATGTGAGGCGCTCGTTCGCCTTTAACGCTGGCCGATATTCTGGTTGAGATCAACTGCCCGGCGCGCTGCCCGTTCCTTGCGGCGGAGCGAATGGCGTTCAGGCACCGCCCCGGCTGCGCCAGCCCAAAAGGCTCAGCCCGGCAAACAGCACCGCCGCCACGCAAACGATGGAGGGGCCGGCGGGCGTGTCGAAGATATAGGCGGCCCGCAGGCCTGCTACAGCAGAGACCGCGCCGATGGCGGCGGCGATCAGCGCCATCGCCTCGGGCGTGCGGGCCAGGCTGCGCGCGGCGGCCGCCGGGATAATCAGCATTGCGGCGATCAACAGCACGCCCACGACCTTGATCGCGACAGCCACGGTGATCGCGAGGGCGAGGGTCAGCATCAATTGCTCGCGCCTCGGGTCGATGCCGCTGGCGTAGGCCAGCTCTTCGTTCAGGGTAGCCGTCAAAAGCGGCGACCAGCGCCAGGCGATCAGGGCCACTACCAGCGCCGCACCGCCCCAGATGACGCCCAAATCGCAGCGGTCCAACGCCTGCCAGCCAAGCGCGGCAAAATCAGCATAGTCACAATGGGAAACAGCGAGGATATCGCCAAAGAGGTAGGCCATCAGATCGATGCGGATGCCCGACAGGAAGGAGACAGCGACGAGCCCGAAGGCGAGGGCGGAATGGGCCAGAACGCCCAAGAGCGTATCCATCGCGTAGCCTCGCCCCGCCAGCGCCGTGACGGTCAGGGCCATCATCAACGCGACCGCAACGGTGCCCAGAAAAATCGATGTCTGAAAGGCCAGCGCCAGCGCCACGCCCAGGATCGCCGCATGGGCCGTGGCGTCGCCGAAATAAGCCATCCGCCGCCAGACGACGAAACAACCCAAGGGGGCGGCGGCAATCGCCACGCCAACACCCGCAAGGGTGGCACGCGTCATGAAGTCATCGAACATTACTCAGCGGCCTCGTGGCTGTGGGAATGATCGTGCCCGTCATGGTTATGATCGTGATCATGGTCGTGGTCATGGCGGTAAAGCGCCAAGGCGCCCCCGGTGCCCGTGCCGAAGAGCGCACGATATTCCGGTGCTGAGGCCACGACAGCAGGCGTTCCGGCGCAGCATACATGGCCGTTCAGGCAAACGACGCGGTCCGACGCGCTCATCACCACATGCAACTCGTGGCTGATCATCAGAACCGCGCATCCGGTGTCGCGCCGCACGTCCTCGATCTGGCGGTAGAAGGCCGCCGAGCCCGGTTGATCGAGGCCTTGCGTGGCCTCGTCCAGCAACAGAACCTCGGGCCGATTGACCAGCGCGCCCGCCAAAAGCACCCGCTGGAACTGCCCGCCGGAAAGCTGCGACATCTGCCGTTTCATAAGATCCGGCACGCCGGCGGTCTCCAGCGCCACGGCGCAATCGTGGCGGCTGACCTTGCCGGAGAGGCGCAGGAAACGCTCGACGGTGATCGGAAGGGTTGCATCAATGTGCAGCCGCTGCGGCACGTATCCGATGCGCAGACCGGGCTTCAAGCTGACGTGGCCCTTGGCGGGGGCTGTCGCGCCGATGATGGCCTTGAGAAGGCTCGTCTTGCCCGAGCCGTTGGGGCCCACGATGGTGACGATTTCATTGGGCTCCACGCAAAGCGAGACATCGCGCAGCACGGTGTTCGCGCCATAGCTCACGCTGAGGTTGTCGACGGCAATCAGGCTCATGCGCGGTCCTTGTCGGCACAGGTGGGGCATACCCCTTCGGCCTCCACCACGGTCCGCTCGATCTGGAACCCTGCGGCGCGGGCCGCAGCCCCGAGCGCGCCTTTGGACGGTGCCGATTGTGCCTCGGCCACCGCGTCGCAGAGACGACAGATCAGGAAGGCCGGGGCATGGGTGCGGCCGGGATGGGCGCAGGCCACGAAGGCGTTCAGCCGCTCGATCTTGTGGACGAAGCCGTTCTGGACAAGGAAATCTAGCGCCCGGTAGGCAACCGGTGGCTGTGACCCGAAGCCTGCCGCGCGCAAGAGGTCAAGGATCGCGTAGGCGCCCAGGGCCCGGTGTTCCTGCAACAGCAGCTCCAACACCTTGCGCCGCACCGGGGTGAGCCGCAGGCCTTCTTCCTTGCACCGCTCTTCCGCTGACGCCAGGGCGTCGGCGACGCACACGCCATGGTCGTGATGCTCGAACCCGAGTGCGGCGGCGTTTTCCGCCTCTTGGGTCTTCGGGTCACTTGTCATGTTATTCCATATCGTTTATGCCGCTCTTAATGTTATAAGATCACACGGAGGATCCAATGTCCAGAAAGCTTCTTTCCCTGTCCGCCATGGCGAGTTTGATGGGCGGCACCGCGATCGCCGACGTGCCGAGCGTGGCCGTCGACATCACGCCGGTCCATTCGCTGGTCGCCCGTGTCATGGACGGGGTCGGAACGCCGAACCTGGTCATCCAGCCCGGCGCGTCGCCCCACGAATACAGCCTGCGCCCGTCGGAGGCCGCCGCCCTGCAAGACGCGGATCTGGTGTTCTGGATGGGCGAGGGGCTGACACCCTGGATGGAAGACGCCGTTGAAACGCTGGCCGAAGATGCCGACGTGACCACGCTTCTTGAGGCAGACGGGACGCTGCTGCTGGATTTCCGGGAAGGGGCGCTGTTTGAGGCCCACGACCATGACCATGGCGACCATGATGACCATGATGACCACGGGCATGGGGATGAGGAAGAGCATGACCACGAGGAACATGCCGAGGGTGAGGATCATGATCATGAAGAGCATGACCATGAGGAACACTCCGAGGACGAAGAGCATGGGCACGAAGACCATGACCATGATCACGAAGAGCATGAGCATGAAGAGCATGCGGAAGCCGATGAGCATGGGCATGACGAGCACGACCATGATGAGCACGGGCACGACGAACACGATCACGACGAACATGCCCATGATGACCACGGCCACGGCGCGCATGATCCCCATGCCTGGCTGTCGATCGAGAACGCCAGCACCTGGCTTAATCTGATCGCGGCGGAGCTTTCCTCGGCTGATCCCGAAAACGCGGGCACCTACTTCGCCAACGCAGCCGCGGCGCGCGAGGAAATGGCGGCGCTGTCTGCCGAGATCAACGCAACCCTCGACCCGGTGCGCGGCGGCAGTTTCATCGTGTTCCACGACGCCTATCAGTATTTTGAGACGGACTTCGATTTCCCCGCCTCGGGCGCGATCTCGCTCAGCGATGCCACGGACCCAAGCCCGGCACGGATCGCCGAGATCCAGGGGCGTATTCAGGAGGAGGGTGTGGATTGCGTTCTGGCCGAGCCCCAGTTCAACCCCGGCATCGTTGAGGTGGTCCTTGATGGCACCGAAGCTAATACTGGTGTGATCGACCCGCTTGGCGCGGAACTAGAGCCGGGACCGGATCTTTACCCGCAACTTCTGCGCAACATGGCGACGACACTGGCTGATTGCCTGTAACACAGCGACCGGATCGCCCGTGCCATTCGTGCCGGGCGATCCACCCTAGATGCGCGGCCTACCGGGCCTGGGTGGCTGGGTTGTCGTGCGAGGAGACTGACATTTGTTGGCGGTGTGGGACGGCGCGTTCCGAGCGACAATTGTTATGTGATTACATTTTATGATGAGGCTTGGCGCTGATGTGAAGCCCCGCGACTCGAACAGCCGACGCACGCCACCTGAAAGCGCGAAAAGGAGACGACGATGATTGATGTGGCCATTATCGGTGGCAGCTTCGCAGGCCTGACTGCCGCCCTCCAGCTTGGCCGGGCCAGTCGCTCGGTGGTTGTGGTTGACGCCGGTGCCCCGCGCAACCGGATGTCACCGGCGGCCCATGGCGTGCCGGGGTGGGACGGCGCTTTGCCCTCTGATATCCTCTCTCGCTTCCGCGGCGACGCAACGGCGTATCCCACCGTTTCGGTCCAAATCGATACGGTGACCGCGGCCGAAAAGACAGGCGCGGGATTCACCTTGCGCCTTGCCTCTGGCGCAACGCTTGACGCCCACCGAGTTATCCTCGCCCACGGGGTGAAGGACATGCTGCCAGAGATCCCCGGCGCGGCCGAGGCCTGGGGCAAAAGCCTGATCCACTGCCCCTATTGCCATGGATACGAGGTGCGCCACCGCCCCTTGGCCGTTCTCGCCGTACACCCGATGTCCGGCCATCAGGCCCAGATGCTTCGCGCGGATTGGAGCGATGAGGTGACGCTTTTGACAGGCACGGGCGCGGGGATTGTGCCGGAAGACCTGCCGGGGATCGGTGTGGACGCACGGGTCATCCAGACCCTTCAGGACGCGGGCGATAGCGTCACGGTGACGTTCGAGGATGGTAGCACGGCCACCTTCGCCGCGATCTTTACAGCGCCGCGCGTCAGCCTGGACGACACTCCCGCTGCACAACTCGGCTGCCATCTTGGCGACGGCCCCCTTGGCCCCTTTGTCGAGGTCGGTGCGATGGGTCAAACCTCGGTCACTGGCGTCTTTGCGGCGGGCGACTGTGGTGGGATTGCCCACAGCGTGACGTTGGCCTTGGGACAAGGCGCGGCGGCGGGCACGGGATGCCATCAATCGCTTCTGTTTCCAGACTTTGTCCAACCGCTTGAGGTGGCCGACTGTGACGACTGATCAAACGAATGACGATCTCGTAAAGGAACGAAATCCGCAGGGATCCCAGCAACAGGTCTTGCACGGGGCCGCCATCGGCGTTGGCATCACCGACAGCGCCGAGGGGCTTGCCACGATCCGCAAACCGGGCTGTGCGGCGGTCATTTGGCGGCGGCGGCGCGCGCCTGGTTTCCAGCGCTGGATCGATCAGCTGGACCCTTCGCAGCTGCCATCTGGGCGCCTGATCCTGCGCCCGGACGCCGTGCCCGATGCCGTCGCGCATCTCAACGACGCCGCCGGGCTTGAGGCCGGGCCAGAACGCGCTTGGCTTGAGGCCGACATCGCCGGTCTAGCGACGACTTTCTCAGAATTGATGCGCGCGCCCTATCTGCGCCTGCGTCTCGAAGCTATTTCGTCGAATGCCTGCTCAAAGTTCCACATCGATGCTCTGATCGCCCGTCTCATTTGCACCTATCGCGGGCAGGGGACGCAGTATGGGATTTCGACCGACGGGGCCGAGCCGAAGCGGGTGTTTCAGGTCGCCACCGGCGCGCCGATGCTGCTGCGCGGGACGCTTTCGCCCGAAAGGCCCGCCTCTGGTCTGCTGCACCGCTCACCGCCCATTGCCGGCACGGGGGAGCCGCGGCTGGTGCTTGTGCTCGACCCGATCTTTGAAGGGCAGGACGCTGGGTAATGTCGGGCAATCTTGGACAAACGCGCCTGCGAAAGCGTCGCCGGGCAGAGGATCCGATGCGCGAATATGACCGTTTACCGCCGATCCTGCGGTCGTGGTTGGCCGAGGCAGCCCTGCCGTGGCGCACGCGCTCTGTCCGGCGGGCCTATGAGCGCGCGCTTTCGAAATCAGGTGATCCCGAGGACGCCCTGGCGGAATTGGAGCGGCTGCAGGCGCAACGGCTGGCCAAAGATGCAGTGTCCGGGGTGCCGGGTTAAGGCGTCCGGCCATCGACGAGAGCCTTCGTTGTGCGCCATTCGGTCAGTAACCGCGCGCGGGATCAACGACGTTGAAAAGCGCCTTGCCATCGAGCCACCGCGCAAGGTTGTCGAGAAACAGTTCGAACGAGGCGCTTTCCCAACCGTCGTAGACGGACGAACAATGCGGCGAAATCAGCACGTTATCCAAGCCCCATAGGGGGCTTTTCTGGGGCAAAGGCTCGACCTCAAAAACATCCAGCACCGCGCCGGTAAGGCGCCCAGAAGCAAGGGCTCCGGCAAGCGCGCCTTGATCGACAACGGTGCCTCGAGACACATCGGCTAGTACGGCGCCCGGCTTCAGGGCTGCAACCTCGGCCACGCCGATGAGGCCCTTGGTGGCGGGGGTCAGCGGGGTGGCAACGGCGACAAAATCGGCGAGGGGAAGCAGACCCGGCAAGTCGGTCGCGGCATGGACAGCGTCGACATTGTCCATCGGCTGCGGTGTGGCGCGGGTGCCGATGACATGCATGCCAAAGGCCTTGGCACGTGCCGCGATGGCGCGGCCCGTATGGCCCAGACCGACGATCAGCAAGGTCGCGCCGCGCAGGGGGCGCATCTTGCGGGCGCGCCACAGGCGGTCGCGCTGATCGGCCTGCAGGCCGTCTACGTCGAGGGTGAAATGCAGGAAACCGCCCATGACGTACTCGGCCATCATGTCCGCTGCCACCCCCGCCGCGTTGGTGATCGTGGTGCGCGCCGTGTCCCATGTGCCGAGGTGGTCTGTTCCGGCACCACCGATGGCGATCCAGCGCGGGCCCTCGGCCCCCAAAAGTGCATCGCGCGGAAAGCCCGTCGTGCCCGCAAAGCGAACCGAATAGACGATCTCGGGCCGGAACCCGGCGATCTGCGCGGGAAGCGCCTCGTAAGAGGTGCATTCCGCAACCTCTGCCTGAGGAAACCTGCCGTGGAGTGCTTGCGCCAAGGCGGTGGTTTCGTCGTTGTGGATCAGGATACGTGGGGCGTTAGCCATGGACGTTCTCCACCGGGGCGTGAAGCAATTGCAGGAGTTCTCGGAACTTGGCGTCGGGCTTTTGCAGGCGCGCCCGCATGGCCCAAAGGGCAGTGCGCCGCTCGTTGGAGAGCGCAGCACAGAAGGCATTGAACTTGGTCTCAACCTCCACCAGCGCCATCGGCGCCTCGGGGCCGCCCCGGGCGTGGACATCGCCGGAATGCAGGCTCCGCCCGTCTTCAAGGTGCAGGGTGACGTCCGACCAGCGCGCCAAGGGGAAGCGCGTGGAATGGCGCGGATCCTCGCGGATGGTGATGCGCCCTAAGGCCTCGGCCACGGCGGCATCGCACAGGCCTGCGCCCATGATATGCTCGGGTCCCACGCGCCCATGGACCAGCCGCACCGCAAGGGCGAAGGCCAGCGAATATTGCGCCTGGGAGGTCGTCGCAGGCATGCTGGTATAAAGCGCGGCGGCTTGGGCGAAGGTGTTTACTTCGATCTTGGCGATGTTCTGGGCAGCCAGCCCATGTTCTTCTATCAGAACCCCAAGGGCATCAATCGCCGCATGGGCCCAACGGCAGATCGGGTAGGGCTTGATGTAATTCTGCTCGATGGTCCAGACACGGCCCAGATCCTCCCAATAGGGCAAGGCCGCGTCTGAGGCGACGGTGATGGCGGGCGCGCCGGTAAAGCCCTGTTCGGCCATCAGGATCGCCATGCTACCCACCAGCGCGCCCATGCCCGACCCGTCGTGCAGCATCGTGGGGTTCGCGATCTCTCGCATCATCTGGCTGCGGGGGCCGTGGTATTCGGCGATGCCGATCGCGTTGCGTAGAACCTCTGCATCAGCGTGGCGCAGACGCGCGCCCAGGGCCGCGACACCCAAGGCATTCCAGGCGCCAGAGGTGTGGTAGTCGCTGACCGTGCCGTGCAACGTGATCGCCGCGCGGGCCGAGAATTCGTAGGACATCACCAGCGCCGTGAGCGCGTCCCGGGCGCTGAGGTCTGGCAGGCGCTCGGCAAAGGCGCAGAGCGCGGGGACGACGGCACAGCCGATGTGGCCCTTGGTGGGGTTATAGCCGTCATGGGCATCGAGGTTGTCGATCTGGGTGGCGGTGGCAAACGCCGCGCCGGGGATCGACGCTTTGCGGCCGTCGAATAGAAGCGTGGCCGCATCTTCAGGCGTGCTTGCGCCGTGGAACCGGACGGCATGATCGCGGGCGATCTGCCCGGCCTCGGCCTGGGCGGCCCCGGCGGCAACCCCAAGGGTGTCGAGCAGCAAGGTCGCGGCCATGTCCAGCGCGCTGTCTGGCATGGGGCAGGGGTCAAGGGTGAAGGCGGCGATATCCTCGAAGCTCATTGGCGGGTTCCTTCCAGAAGGCGACCGAAACCGGGCACGGGCTCATTGATTTGCAGGTGCTGCAGCGCTGCAAAAAGCATCGCCTGGTTGGAGGTGATCACGGGCTTGCCCACCGCCGCCTCGATCCGGGCCACAGCCTCCACGCTGCGCATTTCGGTGCACGATAGCACCAACACGTCGGCCTTGGGGTGATCGGCCTTGATGGCCAAGGCATAGACGTCGTCAGGTGAAAGATCGCCCTGGCCGCTGTTGTCGAGGGTGTCCGTAACTTCGGCCCGTTGCAGCGCGTCAACCCCCATGTCGGCCAGGAAGCCGACGGCCATGTCGTTGATTTCAAGCACATAAGGTGAGGCGAAGCCGATTTGTGTCGCGCCCAGGTGGCGCAGCGCGTTGACCAGCGCGCCCGCCGCTGTGACCGTGGCAGCGCCGCTTGCGGATTTGATCCGCGCAGCAAGCGCGCGGTCAAACGCAGGCCCATGGGTCAGCGTGGCCGAGGTGCAGCCATAGAGGATCACGTCGGGTTTGGCCCCCATCAAAAGCGCTAGCGGCTCGTCAAGATCAGCGGCCCCAAGCCCGTGCATCTGCTCGGCACCCGGGATCTCATCCTCATCGTAGCCGCCCATCCGGGCGACGTGGATGGAGATGCCTGCGGGCGCCATCAGCGCCATGTCCGGCTCCAGATTGCAGTTGGTGAAAGGAACAAGCACGCCGATCCGCGCGCGCCCACGAGAGGGTTTCATGCCAATTGCTCCTTTTTCCAGGCGATCAGTTGCGCCAGGGCGGCGTCCATCGCGACTGGCGCGCCGATGGTCATGCGCAGGCAGTGCGGCAGTCCGGCGCCGCCCTGGGGCCGCAGAAAAACCCCCTCCGCCCGAAGGGCGGCGTCGGCGTTTTTTGCGGTCGTAACGTCGCCCAGATCGAGGAGGAGGAAGTTGGTGTGGCTTTCGAGAACCGCGATCCCTGCTTCGCGCAACTGCGCGGCAGCGGCGTCGCGGGCGCGGGCTGTCAACGCGCAGGTCTCAACCATATAGGCCTGATCGGCCATCGCAGCGGTCGCAGCGGCCTGAGCGGCAGCGGAGATGTTGTTGGGATTGAGTGCCTTGCGCAGGTCGCCAGCGATTTCAGGCGGGAAGACACCCCACCCGACGCGAAACCCCGCCATGCCGTAGGCCTTGGAGAATGTGCGCAGGACCACTGTGTTCCCGCCCTCGACCATCTCGAAACATGGCCCCTCCAGAGGGTCGGCAAACTCGCCATAGGCCTCGTCCACGACCAGCAGGATGTCGGGGCGCAAGCCGTCGCGCAGGCGGTTGATCTCGGCGCGCGGGATGCGGGTGCCCGTCGGGTTGCCCGGGTTGGCGAGGAAAACGAGGCCGGTATCTGGCCGCACCGCCGCTAGAAGGGCGTCAACGCTGACCGTGGCGGCAACCTCGGGTGCTGTGTCAAAACGCGCGTTGGCCATTTGCGCCGCGATGCGGAAGAACGGATAGGCGTGGGCCGGGGCGAGCACGGCGCGCTCGGCGCCCGTGAAGACCCGCGCGATGCAGCCGATCAAATCCAGCGAGCCGTTGCCGCAGAGGATCTTCGCGGCGTCCACCCCGTACTGCGAGGCGATGGCCTGGCGCAGCGCCGTCCAATCCGGATCCGGGTAGAGCGCGCCGTCGCCAAGCACCTGCATCGCGGCGTCGATGGCAGCGGGGCTCGGCGGGCGCAGGCACTCGTTTTGGGCGAGTGATATCAGGGGCTTGCCGTCCGGCGCCGTCATCTCGGCCAGGGCATAGGGCGACATCTGCGCGAAGTGGGGCATCGCTCGGGTCATGGCTTACCCCCATAGCTTGATTTCGCCGCCTGGGGGCTGACCAATCCGGCCGCCACATCTCGCGCGACCGCGTCCGAAGCTCGCTCCTGCGGCGGGCCGAAGCCGCCGCCTCCGGGCGTTTCGAACACCAGCGTCTTGTCGCCCGGGATGCGGAACTCACCCTTGCTTGGCAGGTCTGCGCCGTCCGCGCCGATGCGAATGCGCCCCGGCGCACCATCGCCGCCGCCGTGCCGTCCCTTGGCGGCATTGCGCACGCGTTCCACCGACAGGAACAGCAGAATGTCCTGGCCGGTGCTGGAGCTGACCTCGATATGTTGCCCCAACCCGCCCCGCAACCGTCCCGGCCCGCCCGAATCCATGCGCAACTCGCGGCGATGGAATAGGACGGGGGCCACGGCTTCGGTCGTCTCGATCTGGCTGCCCCAGACGCCACTGGGGAAGGCGGTGGCCGAGAGGCCATCAAGCTGCGCCCGCGCGCCGGTGCCGCCGTTGAAAACCAACTCCAGCGCGAAGGCCTCTTGCGCGTCCGGCAGGCTGCGCATCGGCAGGTCATACATGCACGACGCGCCCTCCGCAGGCACGAGGTCGGGCAGGGCTTGCGAGAGGCAGCCATAGACCAGATCCGGCGTCATCTGCCCCAAGGTATGGCGCATCGCGACCGGGGCGGGCGCCTGGGCGTTGAGGATGCAGCCCTTGGGCGCCGTCACCCGGAAGGGCTCCAGTGAGCCCGCGTTGTTGGGAATGTCCGGCCCGATGATGCAGCGCAGCGCGAAGACGGAATAAGCGGTGGCGTAATTGAGCGGCACGTTGATGCCCTTGGCGACGCAGCCATCGGTACCACTGAAATCCAGCAGCAGGTGATCATCGGCAATGGTGAGGGTGGCGTGCAACGCAATCTCGGCGTCGTAGCCGTCAACTGTCAGAACGCTCTGCCAAGTGCCTTTGGGCAGGTCGGCAATCGCCGCCAGCGTGCCGCGCCGGGAGGTGTCGATGATGTAGTCCGCCAGCCTGTCCAGGTCGTCCAACCCGAACTCGGCCATCATCTGTTGCAGGCGCGTGGCCCCGGCCTCACAACAGGCGATCAGCGCGTAGATGTCGCCCTCATTGGCAGTGGGCTCGCGCGAGTTGGCCTTCACGATGTCCAGCAGAAGTGCGTTGACCTCGCCCGCGCTGACAAGTTTGCAGGGCGGGATCAACAGGCCTTCGTCATAGATATCCGCCCCCTCCGGGCCCATGCCGAGCCCGCCCAGATCCACGAGGTGCGAGGTGCAGGAGGTGAAGCCGACAACGCTGCCCTTATGGAACACGGGCATCATCAGGAGAAAGTCGTTCAGATGCCCCGAGGCGATCCAGGGATCGTTGGTCATATAGATGTCACCGGGGCGCATATCCGCGACGCTGAAGCGGGCGCGCAGGCTTTTCACCGCTTCTGCCATCGTGTTGATGTGCCCCGGCGTGCCTGTCACGGCCTGGGCCAGCATGCGGCCTTGGGCGTCGAAAATCCCGGCAGAGATATCGCCGCATTCGCGCACGATTGGGCTGAAAGCGGCGCGGATCAGGGCTTGGCCCTGCTCTTCCACGACCGCCAACAGGCGGTTCCACATGACTTGCAGGCGGGGGTCGGAAAGGCTCATGACGGGTCCTTTTCGTCTTGGGTCAGCCAGATGTTGCCTTGCCCGTCGATGCTTGCGCTGAAATCTGCGCTGACCAGCGTCGTCGTCTGCGGCTCAATGATCAGCGCGGGGCCGTGGAGCGTGGCACCGGGGGGCAGGGTGGCCCGGTCAAACACGGCAGCGGGGCGGGGCTTGCCCGTGACGTCGCAGAGGATGTCGCGCGTTTCCTGTGCTGTGACGGGTGTTGGCGCAGGGGTTGGGGCAGGGGTCTGAAGCGCAGGTGCCGGAGAAGAGATGGAGAGCGCCCAGTTCAGGATCTCGATGGTCATGCCGGGGACGATACGGCTGAATTGGCGGCTGTATTCGTCCTCAAAGGCCGCTTGCAGCGCGGGCAGGTCACCCGTTTCCAAAGCGCGGGCGGGCAGATCGATTTCGATCTCATGGCCTTGCCCGTGATAGCGCATGAAGGCGGTGCGACGTTGGGTCAGGGGCCCCTGCGGCGCGCCCGCCCGCACGACGCTTTCCGCCTCCGCCGCCATGTCGGCGAAAAAGGCGTTGAGCCCCGCGACATCCAGCTTTTCCAACAGGCAATACCGCGAGCGGACGATCTCGAACGAGACCGGGGCGTAGAGGAACCCCACGGCAGAGCCCACGCCCGGATCGCGCGGGATCAGGATCCGGCGCACCTGCGCGCGCCGTGCCACGCGGGTGGCATGGAGCGGGCCGTTGCCGCCGAACGCGATCATCACCCGCGCGCCGAGGTCTTTGCCGGATTCCACCGCATGCATCCGACCGGCGCTGGCCATGTTTTCATCCACGATCTCGCTTAACCCGAAGGCGGCGGCGGGGGTGGCAAGGCCAAGGGGCGTACCGATGTGGGTGGCCAACGCGGTTTCCGAGGCGGCGCGGTCGATGGCCAGGCGGCCTTCCGCGAAACGCCCGGGCTCGATCAGGCCTTGGGCGACGTCGGCGTCGGTCACGGTGGGGGCCTCACCACCCTTGCCGAAGGCCGCAGGCCCGGGATCGGCGCCTGCGCTTTCCGGGCCAACCTGCAAACGCCCCAGCCAATCGACCTGCGCGATGGAGCCGCCGCCAGCGCCTATTTCGATCATCTCGATCACGGGAATGCGCACCGGCATGCCGGAGCCATTGACGAAACGCTCGGCCCGCGAGACCTCGAACTTGCGGGCGGTCTGGGGCCGGAAATCGTCGATCAGGCACAGCTTGGCCGTGGTGCCGCCCATGTCGAACGAGAGGACCTCAGATTCCCCGGTTTCCGCCGCGATGCGGGCCGCAAGAATCGCCCCACCCGCCGGGCCAGATTCCACCAACCGGATCGGCAGGCGCGCGGCGGAGGTGACGGTGGTCATGCCGCCGCCCGCGGTCATCATCAGGATCGGGCAGGCGAGGCCTTCGGCGTTGAACTGGGCCTGAAACGCCTCCAGATACTCCGCCATCAAGGGCTGGATATAGGCATTGGCAATGGTCGTGCAGAGCCTGTCGAACTCGCGCGCTTCCGGGCTAACCTCATGGCTGAGCGAAATCACAAGATCGGGCAGGCGCGCGGCCAGAAGCGTGCGTAGGTGGCGTTCATGGGCAGGATTGGCGTAGGCGTGCAACAGGCAGATGGCCACGGCCTGGGCGTCCAGCGCGCGCAATTCCGCGACCAAGCCGTCAACCGCCGCCTTATCCAACGGCTGAAGCTCCTCTCCCTGCGCATTCATGCGCCCACCGATGGTCAGCGCATGGGTGCGCGGCACCAGCAGATCCGGCTTCTCCAGGTTGATCGCGTATTGGCTGTAGCGCCGTTCATAGGCGATCTCCAGGATATCGCGGAAGCCCGCCGTGGTGATCGTGGCCACGCTTGCCCCGCGCCGCTCGATCAGCGCGTTTGTCGCCAGGGTCGTGCCATGGATGAAGCCTTTGACCTGATGCCAGCCGACGCCCGCCTCCTCCAACACAAACCGCGCCCCTTCGAGGGCGCCCAGGGCGGGTGCCTGTGGGGTTGTGGCGGTTTTCCTGGTCGCTAGAATGCGTGAGGTGGCGTCCATCAGGACCGTGTCGGTAAAAGTGCCGCCAATATCGATCGCAAGGCGCACGTCGTCTGATGAAGTCATGGAGAAGTCTATCGAGGAAAGCGGAACCGGAGGCCTGGTGCAGGCCTTTTGAGCGGGCGCGGAGGCCCTAGGACGACAGACTCACCACCAGGTCGCACCCCGTGGTGCGGCGCATTTCAGAAATAGGAGTGACACCTGACAAAGCGGTCGGCCCAAACTGGTTCTACTTGGCGGAACGCTGCACTTCATGGGGCTGATCTGTCAAACCAATTCGACGCGAATGGCCGCGCCTGTGCTCAACGAAGCCGGATCGCGACGTTCTTGGTTTGCACGTAGTTCCATAGCGCCTCGCGGCCCTTTTCGCGGCCATAGCCGGATTTGCCGTAGCCGCCAAAGGGCGTCTCGACCCCGCCCGCGTACCATTCGTTGACGAAAACCTGCCCCGCGCGCAGCTGCCGTGCGGCCCTGGTGGCGCGGTCCAGGTCGCGGGTGAAGACGCCGCCGACCAACCCGTAAGGCGTGCCATTGGCGATCTGGAGGGCCTGTGCGTCGGTTGAGAATTTCAGGACCGATAGGACCGGGCCGAAGACCTCTTCATTGGCGATGGTCATGTCCGGCGTGACGTCCGCCAGAATAGTGGGCTCCAGAAACGCCCCGGGGATGTTCATCTTGCGGCCTCCGGTTGCGACGCGCGCGCCCTGCGCTTGGGCGGCGCTGACCATGCCCGCCGCGCGGTCGCGTTGCGCCTCGGACACCATCGCGCCCATGGTGGCGCCGAACGCGGGCTGCTCGATGCCGGGTTTCACGCTCAGTGACTGCGCGACGCCGACCATGCGGTCGACCAGCGCGTCATGGACGCTGTCGTGCACGATGACCCGGCTCATCGCCGAGCAGACCTGACCGGCGTTGAAATAGATGCCCCAGCGCACGTCGTTCTCGAAGGCGTCCAGATCGGCATCATCATGTACGATCGCCGCCGATTTGCCGCCCAACTCCAGCACGCAGGGCACCACGTTTTGCGCCGCGGCCGTGGCGATGGCGATGCCTGTTGGGACAGAGCCGGTGAATACGATCTGGTTCACGTGGGGATGCGCGGACAGCGCCGCACCGGCCTCTGCCCCAAGCCCGCAGAGGATGTTCACAGCACCCTTCGGTAGACCCACAGCCTCGGCGGCATGGGCGAACCAGGCGTTGCTGAGTGGGGTCAACTCGGGCGTTTTGATCACGCAGGCGTTGCCTGTGGCTAGGGCCGCCGACAAAGATCGCGCCGTCATTTCAACGGGATAGTTCCAAGGTATGATATGGGCCGAGACGCCGAAGGGCTCATAGGTGGTGAAGTCGAAGTAGTCTTTGCCCAGGGGGATGGAGCGGCCCTCCACGGTCTCGGCCTGATTGCCGTAGTACTCGAAATACCGCGCCGCGCCTTCAACCTCGATCCGCGCTTCCCAAAGGGGTTTGCCTTGCTCGCGGGTCAGAACCGGGGCGATCTCGTCGATATGATCCAGCAGGTAGCGCCCCATCGCCTGCACCATGCGGCCCCGTTCCACGGGCCGCAGATCCGACAGCGCGCCCGACAGATGCACGCGCCGCGCGGCCATCACGGCGCGGTCGACGTCTGCCGCATCGGCCAGCGCCTGTTCGGCCAGTTTCTCGCCGCTGCCGGGATCGATCACGTCGATCCGCCCCGCGCCGCCGTCGACCCAGGCGCCATCGATGTAGTTCTGCCAATAAGTCTGGAATTCAGCCATCAATCGCTTCCCGCATCCAGGCCTGCAGGTGCATCACCGGATGCTCGGAGTTCACGCCGCCGTTGGGGTCCACCACCAGCGGCCCGGGCCTATATCCTCGCGACCCGAGCCCGCGCTGCACGCTTTCGACCAGGTGAATGTCCTCTTCCACGGTAGTGGCACGGTCCTGCACCGCCAGCCGCCGCACCATGTCGTCATCGGCGCCGCCGACCGAATACCAACCGCGCCAGACCACCACGTGTTCCGCGTCCACCGCGCGCCAATGATAGGTGTTCAGCACATTGCCCGGATAGACCTGAAACGAGAACATTGGCCAAAGGAACCAGCTGGAATACTCGTGGCTGTGGGCGAAGCCGGAGTTGATGTCATAGGTCATCTGATCCAGCGCCTGACACTCCGTCGTGTGGCGCAGGCATTTGCCCTGGGGCTGGATGTCATAGGTCTCGGGCTTGACCACGCCGTTGGCGAATGTCGGGTGGTTCAGGGCGCAGTGATAGCATTCGGAGTAATTCTCGACGGAGACTTTCCAGTTGCAGTTCTCAGGGATGTCGACCCATTCCAACGGCTTCAACTCGGCCCAGTTCGGCACCCATTCTTCCAACTCCGCGCGGGCGCCGGGGAACCACTCCTCCATCGGGGCTGCGTCGGGGTCGAGGTTGACGAAAACGAAGCCCAGGAATTCTTCGGCGCGGACTTGCGTCAGGCAGACACTGGATTTGTCGAACCCGTCGACGGCCTTGATGTTCGGCCCCGCGCGCAGCTCTCCGGTCAACTCGTAGGTCCAGGCGTGGTAGGGGCAGACGACGACGCGGGTGGTGCCGGTGCCGCTGACCAATTGATGGGCGCGATGCTGGCAAACATTGTAGAAGACCCGGATCTGCCCGTCACGGCCCCGGATCGCGAAAAGGCTTTCGCCCGCGATCTCAAACGTGGCGTAGTCGCCGACCTGCGTCAGTTCGGAGGCGTGGCAGCCGAACTGCCAGGTCCGCGCCAGAAGGCCCTGGTTTTCCAGCTGGAAAACGGTCGGGTCGGTGTAGTAGCGCGCCGCGAGGGACCGGATTGGGCCTGTCATTCCTCCTCCGCGTGATAGAGCCCCAATTGATGGCGGCGTTTGTGAAAGGTCTCGACCCGTTCGACAATTTCGTCGCTGGAGACCGCGATGACGAAGGACAAAAGCGTCTCCAACAGCGCGATGGTGCTGACCGAGGATGGAAAGAACTGCGGCGTGTCGCAAGAGATCACGAAGCCATGGTCCGCCGCGCGGATGATCGGGCTGGCCGGACTGTCAGAGATCGCGACGATCCGCATGTTCTGCTCGCGCGCTCGTTGCACTGCCTCCACGACTTCTGCGCGATAGGGCTTGCAGGTGATGGCGACGAGAGTGTCGTCCGTGTCCGCCCAGGCCAGATCGTCAATCGCGTTCGATCCGGCGCGCGGGATGGCATGGAACCGCACCATCCCGGTGGAGGCCAGGTAGGTGAAGTTGCGCGCGCTGGAATTGTTCACGCCGACGCCGAGAGTAAACACATTGTCCGATGACCAGATCGCCTCTGCCGCGGCCTTCAGGTCATCGGCGGAAATGCTGGCAAAGGTCTCTTCGATATTGTTGAGCGCGCCCTGAACCATATCGGCGTAAAGCCCACCCAGATCGCCGGATTTGCGGATGTCCTGCAACCAACGCGCGCGGTCCGGGAAATCCGCGGCACCGCGCCGGATCGCATCGCGGAAGGGGGCGCGGAAATCGTCATAGCCCTCAAACCCCACCTGGCGCGCCATGCGCACCACGGTGTTCGGCTTCACATTTGCGGCCTCGGCAATCTCGCGCACGGTCGAGACACCCACATCGCGGGGGTTTTCCAACACGTAGGTCGCGGCCTTGCGGGCCTCTGGCGTCAGCTCTGCCAGCTCACCCGCCAGGCGTTCGAGAATCGTATTTGATACATATGTCCCATTCATGATTGACGATGGTATTTTTGTTTGATTAGCGTGTCGAGAGAAAATCGACTCGGAAAGGAACGCACTGGTGGCACCTGGATTTCCGACCCACGCCCGCGTTGTCATTGTTGGCGGCGGTGTCATGGGCGTAGGGCTCGCGTATCATCTGGCCCATGAGGGGTGGGGGGCGGACACCGTCCTTCTGGAAAAAGCCGAGCTAACCAGCGGTTCCACCTGGCATGCAGCAGGGCAGATCACCCATTCGACCAGCAGCTTTGGCCTTGGCAAATGCGTCGACTACAACATCGGGCTCTATTCCGGCGCGTTGGAGGCCGAGACGGGCCAAGCCGTGACATGGCACGGGTGCGGGTCGTTCCGTCTGGCTTACACTGAGGATGAGATGGACTGGCTGCGCCACACGCTGTCGGTTGGCCGCTCGCTTAGGTTCAATATCGAGCTTGTGGGGCCAGATCGCGTGGCCGAGCTACATCCGTTCTACAACCTCGACGGGGTGCGCGGCGCGCTGCACACCCCCGATGACGGGCACGTCGATCCGACCAACGTCACGATGGCAATGGCGGCAGGCGCACGGGCGAAGGGTGTGCGGATCATCCGGCAGTGTCGCGCCACGAACATCACACAGCTGCCATCGGGTGAGTGGCAGGTGGAGACGGATAAGGGCACGCTCACCTGCGAACATGTCGTGAATGCGGGCGGCACCTATGCGCGGCAGATGGGCGAATGGTCCGGCCTGCAACTGCCGATGACCTCGATGACGCATCATTATTTCGTCACCGACGAGGTGCCCGAGTTCCGCGATCTGGACACAGAACTGCCGGTGATCCGCGATGACAAGAAGGTCTCGGGCTACATCCGGATGGAGCAGAAGAAGGGCCTGATCGGGATCTACGAGAAGGAGAACCCAAACTCAGTCTGGCACGATCATTGCCCTTGGGAGTATGAGAACTGGCTGTTTGAAGCCGACTACGATCGGGTGATGCCGTACCTTGAGGAAAGCCTGAACCGCATGCCGATCTTTGCGGAGTTGGGCATCACCCGCGATGTCCACGGCGCAATCTCGCACCCGCCCGATGGCAACCCGCTGATCGGCCCAGCGCCGGGCGTGCGCAACTACTGGTGTTGTTGCGGCACGCAGATCGGCATCGGATGGGGCCCCGGCCTGACCCGCGAACTGGCGCGCTGGATGGTGCATGGGGCGGCGGATATCTCGATGCGCGAATACGACCCGCGCCGCTTCGGCAGCTACGCTACGAAGGACTGGCAGGTGGTCAAGGCGGAAGAGGACTACTGCCTGCGCCACGAGATCCCATTCCCGCATTTCAACCGGCTGGCTGGCCGGCCGATCAAGCCTTCTCCGCTGTACGATCTGCTGAAGGACAAAGGCGCGGTACATGAAGAGGTGTACGGCTTCGAGCGCCCGCGTTTCTTTGCGAAGGGCATCGAGCAGGAGGATCACTACTCGTTCAATCGTACGCCCGTGGATGACATCGTCGCTGCTGAGGTCAAAGCTGTGCGTGAAGCCGCCGGGATCATGGACGTGACCGCCTTCACCAAAGTGCTGGTTGAGGGGCCGGAGGCTGAGGCATTTCTCGATCGCTTGGTGGCCAATAAGCTTCCCACGAAACAAGGCGGTATAGCACTGACACACATGCTGAACCGACGGGGTCGGATTGAGCTTGAGACCACCGTTGTTCGTATGAGCGGCGGTGCCGCCGGGCAAGCCAGCTTCTATCTGGTGTGCGCCGCGTTCTTTGAGCAACGCCTTTTGGACCATCTTGCGCAGCACCGCGATGGCGCAGACGTCACCATCACCGCACTTTCCGCCGAATGGTCCGCGCTGTCGCTCAACGGCCCGCGCAGCCGGGACATCCTTGCCGCCTGCACCGACGCCCCGCTCGACAACCAGAGCTTTCGCTGGCTCTCGGCGCAGCAAATCACCGTTGCGGGGCACGAGCTCTGGGCCTTCCGGATGTCTTACGCCGGTGAGTTGGGGTGGGAGTTCCACATGCAAAACGCCGCCTGTCTGGATGTCTACAATGCCCTTTGGGCCGCCGGGGAACGCCACGGCATCGCCGACTATGGGTCCTTCGCGATGAACGCGATGCGCATGGAGAAGGGTTTCAAAGGCGCAGGCGAGCTGACCAATGAGGTGACGCTGGCCGAGGCCGACGTCCTGCGTTTCGCGCGCAGCGACAAGGAGTATCTGGGCCGCGATAAGACGCTCAACACGGACCTGCCATGGGTCTGCGCCTATCTGCAGATCGCGCCAGATGGCGTGGCCGACGGCCATGGCGGCGAGGCGGTCTTGTTGGACGGCAAGCTCATGGGCTCCACGGCTTCCGTGGCCTTCGGGCCAAGCGTCGGCAAGATCCTGGCCTTTGCCTACATCAAGCCCGAGGCCGCTGTGCCCGGAACCGCGCTTGAGGTCGTGATCCACGGCGCGCCTCGTGCGGCAAAGGTCTTGGGCGAGCCCGCCTATGATCCTGAAAGCCTCAAACCCAGAACAGATGTGATGGTGCCCGCATGAAAGCGCTGAAAACATCGCCTGCGCGCCCATCCGCCTTACCAAAGGCCAGCATCACCAAGGACCCGGGCAACGCTTTCGGTGACGCCCGATGAAGATCACTCGGATCACGGTCTACCATCTCGATCTGCCGCTAGAGCATCCCTATTGGCTGTCGGGCGGGCGGTTGAAGTTCGAGGTTCTGGACGCCACGCTGGTCAAGATCGAGACCGACGCCGAGGTGACGGGATGGGGCGAGGGCACGCCCTGGGGCCACACCTATGTGCCCGCCCACGGGCCGGGTATTCGTGCCGGAATTGAGACGATGGCGCCATTCCTCATCGGGTTGGACCCTCGAAAAGTGTTGGACGTCGAGCGCGCCATGGATCTGGCCTTGCCGGGGCACCTCTATGCGAAAGCGCCGATTGATATGGCGTGTTGGGACATCGCGGGGCAGGGGGCGGGGCTGCCGATTGCCGATCTTATGGGGGGCGGGTCCCGTACCCCTCGGCCCATCGCGTCGTCGGTCGGCGCCAAGACGGTCGAGGAAACACGTGACGTGATCGAGCGCTACCGCGCCCGGGGATACGTGGCCCATTCGGTGAAAATCGGGGGCGACGTTGCCCGCGACATTGCCCGCATTCGCGATGTCGAAAGCCTCCGGCGCGACGGAGAGATCGTGCTTTACGACGTAAACCGGGGCTGGACGCGGCAACAGGCCCTGCGCGTTATGTCAGCCACACAGGCGTTAGATGTGATGTTCGAGCAGCCCTGCGAGACGCTGGATGATATCGCTGCAATCGCATCCAAACACGCCGCCCCGATCAGCGTTGATGAAAGCCTGGTGACCTTGCAGGACGCGACGCGCATCGCGCGCGACGGGCTGGCGGAGGTCTTTGGCATCAAGTTGAACCGGGTCGGTGGGCTGACCAAGGCCGCCCGGATGCGCGACGTCGCACTTGCCCATGGCATCGACATGTTTGTCATGGCCACGGGCGGCACGGTTCTGGCGGATACTGAGGCGTTGCACCTCGCCGCAACCGTGCCCGATGCCAATTGCCTGGCGGTTTGGTCCTGCCAGGACATGATCACACGCGACATCGCCAAGGGTCGCGGCGCGCGCAACGTAGACGGGCACCTGCATTTGCCGGAAGGGCCGGGCCTGGGCGTACATCCGGACGAAGACCTTCTGAGCGATCCGGTGGCGGTCTACCGATGAAGGTCACTGCGATCACCCTTTGGTCCGTGGATCTGACTAGCCATGAGACCTACTACATGGCCGAGGGCAAAACCTGCGCCACGGTCAAGACCCACGTCCTGTGCCTGGAGACCGATATCGGCCTGAAGGGCTGGGGCGAGGTCTGCCCGATCCCGCATTACCTCCCAGCGTTTGCCGATGGCATTCCCAGTGCGATCACGGAAATGGCCCCAGAAATCATTGGGATATCGCCGTTTGGTGTCGATGCGCCGATGCGCAAGGTTGATGGTTTTCTGCTAGGGCACCTGCACGTCAAATCCCTTGTGGACATGGCTTTGTGGGACCTCTTCGGCCAGGCCACCAACCAGCCGCTCTATGCGCTTTTAGGCGGCCGCACGCGGGCCGATATGCCGCTTTACCACTCGATCACCTGCATCGATCCCGACGAGATGGCCCGGATCGCGCGCGAGGCCTACGCAACAGGTATTCGACAGTTTCAGGCCAAGCTGGGGGCTGACGCGAATTGGGAAGCGGACGCGGAGCGGTTGATCAAAGTCCGCGAAGCTGTGGGGGCGGGGCCGCTCGTTTATGGCGACTGGAACTGTGGCGCCACCAAGTTGCACGCCACCAGAACCGGCCGTGCCGTCCGGCATCTTGATGTCATGCTGGAACAGCCCTGCAAGACGCTGGAAGACTGTGCCGCGGTGCGCCAAGCCACAGGTCTGCCGATGAAACTGGACGAATGCGCCCATGATCTGGCGACTTTGCTGCGGGCGCAGGAGTTGGGCTGCCTTGATGCCGTCGCTTTGAAATTGTCGAAGTTCGGCGGGCTTTCCGCGATGCGCCGCGCCCGCGATCTGACGGTGCATTTGGGCGCAGAGATCTGCGCCGAATGCACCTGGGGCTCTGACATCGTGACGGCGGCCTCCTTGCATTTTGCAGCCTCCACGCCCCAAGGCGCGCTGCTCAACACCTGCGATCTGTCGTCCTATGTCTCCCCCAGGCTCTGCCCCTCTGCCCCGGTGCGGGCCGAGGGTCGCATTGCGCCGCCGGAAGGACCGGGCCTGGGGATCACGCCCGATCTGGATGTCCTTGGCCCCCCCATTCTGGAGCTGACTTGAGAAATGCAAAAACTGACGACACAAGCGGAATGGATCGCCCGCGCGCAAGAGGTGCTGCCAGCCGGGGGCTTCGGCAATTTCGACCCCGGCATTGTCATCGCCCGGGGACAGGGCAGCCGGGTCTGGGATGAGGATGGCAGGGAGTATGTCGACTATCTGATCGGCTCTGGCCCAATGCTTCTGGGCCATGGCCACCCGGAAGTGATGGAGGCCGTGCTGGAACAGCTGTCCCTCGGCATGACGTTTTTTGCCAATAACGCCAAAGGGATCGAGCTGGCGGAAGCAATTGTCGATGCGGTGCCCTGTTGCGAGCAAGTGCGCTTTGTCGCCTCGGGCGGCGAGGCCGACATGTACGCGATCCGTCTGGCCCGCGCCTATACGGGCCGCGACAAGATCCTGAAGTTCGAGGGCGGCTACCATGGCATGAGCGCGGAGGCCCAGATGAGCCTCGCGCCTGAGCGCCACGTGAATTTCCCCCAAGCCGTCCCCGACAGCGCCGGCATCCCGCAGGGCGTTGCCGATCAAATGCTGATCGCGCCCTATAACGACCTTGCTGCCGTGGAGGCCTTGCTGGCCGAGCATGACGACGTCGCCGCCATCATTGCCGAGCCGCTCCAACGCATCATCGCGGCAGAGCCAGGGTTTCTGCAAGGCCTGCGCGATTTGTGTGACAAGCACCATGTCCTGTTGATTTTTGATGAGATCGTGACCGGCTTTCGCCTCGCTTACGGCGGCGCACAGGAACGCTACGGGGTGACGCCGGACATTTGCACCTTGGGAAAGATCATCGGCGGTGGGTTTCCCTTGGCTGCCTTGGGCGCCAGTGCAGAGATCATGCAGCATTTCGACAAGGCGCGCGTCGGGGCGGACAAATGGCTCATGCAACTGGGCACGCTCTCGGGCAACCCGGTGGCCGCCGCCGCAGGGCTCAAGACCATGGAGGTTCTGCGCCGGGACGGGGCCTATGATCACCTCAGGGAAATCGGACGCCGCTTGCAGCAGATGCAAAGTGACGCGCTAAGCACGGCAAGCATCCCGCATCAGATCTGCGGGGATGAGACGCTTTTCGACATCTTCTTCACCGCACAGCCCTGCCGCGATTTCCGCTCTGCCAGGCACGATGACCCGACGCGCAACGCCACCTACAACGCAGCCCTGCGCGCATGCGGCGTGTTCAAATCCCCCGGCAAGCTCTACCCGTCGCTGGCGATCACCGAGGCGGATCTGGAACTGACCCAAGCCGCGGTTGCCAAGGCCGTGCAGGACCTCTGAATGCCACTCGTCGCACGCGCGACGTGGGTCAAGCGCGGTAGGCAGGCAAGGGCGCGCGATCTTGCAGGGCGATCATCCGCCTGAGCATGACCTCGGTCAGCTCGGCGCGGATGTCTGCGGCGGCAGGATCGTCGTAGATGTTGTTCACCTCTTCAGGGTCGGCGCGCAGATCATAAAGCTCGTCCCAGCTTTCCCCCTGGCGCAAGGACATGCGGTGGGTGTCCGTGATCACTGTGCGCACCCGCTGCGGCCGGTCGAACCCGGTCATCAGCCTTTGGCTGTCTTCCTCGATGATCACCGCCTCGGGCGGCGGCGTGGAGAACAAGTCGCGCCCTTGAAGCCCGTTGAAAGGTTGAATGCCCGCGCGCGCAAGGATCGTGGCCGAAATGTCGATGCTGGACCCAAGGCCTGCGTTCATTGCCCCATCAGTGGGTTGCGTTGGGTCATGCCAGATGAAGGGCACGCGGGTCATGCCCTGATAATGCAACAGCAGCTTCAGCATTAGCCCATGGTCGCCCATGTAATCGCCATGGTCCGAGGTGAAGATGACGACGGTATTCTCGGCCAGTCCCAGCGCCTTAAGCCGCGCCAGCACGCGACCCACCGCGTCGTCGATCATCGAAATCGAGCCATAGGTCAGCGCGATCATCGCGCGCGCTTCATCCTCGGTCACGGCAAACGGGCTCTGGTTGTCGCGCGGGTCCGTGCCGTTGGCCAGCGCCTCGCGCATGGCGCGGATGGGCGGCAGATCGCCTTTGCAGAAGGAGGGCGGCAACGGGATATCGGCGGGGTCGTACATGTCCCAGTAGTGCCCCGGCGGCGTGAAGGGATGATGGGGGTCGGGGAAAGACATCTGCAGGAAGAACGGCGCGTCCTCCTCGGCGCGTTCTACCAACCAGGCCTCGGACCGGTCGGCGACCCAGGTTGTGGAATACAGCTCCTCCGGCACCGCCGTGCGCCAGGCCTGGGGTGCGTTGTGGCGGTTGTCGGGCAGGGCGTTCTCGGGGCCGACGAGGGTTTCGAAGTCAGGCCGCTGCGCCTTGGCCCACAGCAAGTAGTCGCCACTGGCCTGATCCGCATGATCGGCAGCGACCTCAACATGGTCGAAGCCATAGAAATCACCCTCCAGCCGTTCAGAAAGAGGCTGGGTCCATTGCGGCACGACCTCCAGATCGTAATCAGTGGAGTGTCGGTCGTGCTTGTAGGCGTCGCGCAGACCCGCGCGCGGCGTGTGCAGGCCGGGGGTGGGCTCGTACTTGTTGGTCGCAGGCAGCCCGGTGAAGCTTTGCAGGTGGGATTTGCCGATCAGCCCCGTGGTATAGCCCGCGTCCTTGAGCAGTTCGACAAATGTCGTGTGGTCCTTCGACAGGGGAATGCCATTGTGCCGCGCCCCGTGGAGCGAGGGCATCCGCCCCGTCATGATCGAGGCGCGGTTGGGCATGCATATGGGAATGGCGACGTAAAACTTGTCCCACCGCGTGCCTTTGGCCGCGATGGCGTCGATATGCGGCGTCTGCACGATGGGGTTGCCGTAGCAGCCCAGATGATCGGCGCGGTGCTGATCGGTGATGATGAACAGGAAGTTCGGTCTTTTGGTCATATCACTCACTCCGCTCCGGCCACCGCGCGGGTGCCGCGCCGCATGTCCCAGGCGATCAACGCGAGCCCAAGGGCGATGGCGGGCAGGTGGACCACAATATCGGTGTAGAGTACCGCAAAGGCCGCGACGAAGCGCAAGATGACCTCGGGCCACGACAGCTTGCCCCGGTCAAAGGCCGACAGCGCCGAAGAGAACAGCCAGATGCAGAACACCGTGCGCGCGACGATCCAGACGAAGGTGACCGGGTCGAAGACTTCCACGATCAGGACGGTGGGGTAGAAGGCGAAGATGAACGGGATGATGAATTTCGCCATGCCCAGGCGGAACGACATGAACGCCGTCATCAGCGGGTTCGCCCCCGCGATGGGCGCCGCCGCATAGGCCGCGATCGCCACGGGCGGCGTCAGCGACGAGGCCACGCCGTAGTAGAAGACGAACATATGCGCCGTCAGGATCGATACGCCAAGCGCCTGGATCGCGGGGCCCATGACCAGGATGATGATCAGGTAGGCGGGCAGGGTGGGCATGCCCATGCCAAGGATCAGCGCGCCGATCATCGCCACCAGAAGGGCGGAGAACAGGCTTTCGCCCCGGATTTCCGAGATCAAGCTGGCCAGTTTCAGGCCCAGACCCGTGGAATCGAGTGACGCGACGAGGACACCGATGGTGGCCAAGGCGATCAGCAGCGTCGCACCGGACTCGCAGCCACTGATGAACGACTTCCAAACGCGGCCCGGGTTGCGCCGAACCTCTGGGTTGATCACAGACAGGACGACCAGGACGATGACGGCCCAGAACCCCGCGGTTGAGGTCGAAAGACCCCGGGCCAGCGCGAAAATCACGGTGGCAATGGGCCCGATGAAGAGGATCGAGTTAATCATATCCACACGGGTGATCTTGTCGTCGATGGAAAGCGGTTGCACCTCGATCCCCTGGCGCCGGGCCTCGACTGTGACGGCGCAGAACAGGCTGAAGTAGTAGAAGAGCGCGGGCACAAGGGCCGCGATGATGATGTTGAGGTAGCCGACGCCTGTCAGATCCGCCATCACCAGCGCCGCAGCCCCCATGATCGGCGGCATGATCTGCCCGCCGGACGAGGCCGTCGCCTCGATCCCGCCCGCGAAGGTGCGCGAGAAGCCGCGCTTGATGATCATCGGGATGGTGAACGTGCCGGTGCCCACAATATTGGCCACGGTGCTGCCCGACATCGTGCCAAACAACGAAGACGACAGGATCGCCGCATGGGCCGGGCCGCCCCGCGTGCGGCGGGTAGCGAGGAAGGCGAACTTTAGCAGGGTGTCGCCGGCGCCGGTGCCCTCCAGCAAGGCGCCGAAGATGATGAAGATGAACACGGTGGTCAGGACGATGTTCGACAGCGAACCGAAGACGCCCTTGTTGGTGTTGTACCACAGCGCGCCGACAACCTCGCGCATGTTGAAACCGGAATGCTCCAGAATGCCGGGCAGGTGCTGGCCGTAAAGCAGGTAGACCACGCCGAAGACGCCGACCCCGAAGACACCGGGCCCCCACAGCCTGCGGCACAGCTCCAGAAACACGACGATCCCCGCCATGGCGGGCCAAACGTCGCCGTTGCGCACATCGTAAAGCGCTGTCTCCATCTGGTTTTGGACCGAGTAAAACGCCCAGATCGACCAGAGCCCCGCCACCAACAGCACGGCATCGATGCCCCAGGACACCACCGCGCGCGCGGGGCTTTGCGGGCCGCTTGCCAGCGCCTTCCGGCGCGCCACGGCGAGGGCCGCGATCAGCGCCAGCGCGAAACCTCCGGCACGGTGCAATTTCGGGTCCAGCAGGCCGATGCCCGAGATGTAGATGGTAATCGCCCCAAGGGCCGCCGCCGCCAAGATCCCGGCTATGGCCAGGGCGCGCGCGGGGAGAGGCGCAGGAACTGCGGTATCTGTCATCGGAACCATCCCGGCAATGAAAAGGGGGACCGGGCCGCGCGCGGTAGGGCGCGGCCCGAAAGGATCAGCGGATCAGTTTGCCGGACGCAGCGCGTCGGGGATGTCGAACCCGGCTTCCTCGTAGTAGCGCAAGGCGCCCGGATGCAGCGGTACGTTGATCGAGGTGAACGCACTCTCCGGCGTCACGGCCTGCAGGAAGAACGCGGTGGCCTGGACCTGTTCGATGTTCTCCCAGAACGCGCGCGTCACTTGGTAGACCAGCTCTTCGTCCACGCCTGCGTGGGTGCCCACGAACTGCGAGAACGCAAGCCCGGTGATTTCACCCTCGGTCAGCTGCCCGTCATAAAGGCTGCCGTCAAAGCTGCCCGAGCCACGACCAGGGCCGCCAACAAGCTCTTGCATGGCCTCGGTGCCCATCGCCTCTTCGGGGATGGAGAGGATACGGAACTCGCCCGAGAGGCCGAACTGCTCGATATTGGCCGACCCGATTTCAGCCGGGCGCACCATCATGTCGATCCGCCCATCGGCCAGCGCCGCATAGCCTTCGCCCCAGGACAGGCGGACGGCCTCATAGTCTTCGCCCGGCTCAAACCCGGTGATGTTGCGGATAAGCGCCTCGGACGTGCGCGAGGCGGAGCCTGACGGCGGGCCAGTGAACACGGTCATGCCCGCGATGTCGTCCCAATCCTCAATGCCGGAGCCCGCGAGCGTCACCGGATGGTAGATGCCGGCCTGGAATCCGAGGATCGAGCGCATGTTGGCCGCCGCCTCTGGCGCGTCCTCGATGGGTTCATACATGGCGCGGTTGTTGGCCATCAGGCCCACAAGCGACGGCACGCCCGAGAAAAACTCGATCTCGCTGCGTCCGCCCCGCAGCATCGACTGCGTCAGGGTCTGGCCCGCGTTGACCTGGATCTGAATGTCGGCGGTTTCGGCCTGCGTCGCGAAGGCCACGAACATCGTATAGACCGGATCGCCGACGCCTGCCGTTTCCCCGCGATAAATCTGCGCGCTCGCGCCGCTTGCCAAGGACGCGCCAAGTACGGCCGCCGTGGCAATGGCGCGGGTGAAGGTGGATAGAGTGACCATAGTTTCCTCCCAAAAAACATGTCGAGACGACCGTAGCAGTTTCATTCCTTCGAAAAAAATTCGATAAACGGGACGACTCATAGGAATTTGGTATGAAAACTGATCCCCGCCATCTGGTCCAACTGTCGATGATTGTCGAGGCAGGGTCGTTTCAGACCGCCGCAGACCGGCTGGGGATGACCCAGCCCTCGCTCAGCCGAAACATCAAGCTGCTGGAAAGCCGGATCGGGGCGCGGCTTTTTGATCGCAGCACGCGCCGAGCGGTGCCGACGGCGCTTGGTCTTCGGTTGGCGCAGCACGGGCTGACGATCCGCGTTGCCGAGGAACAGGCAGCCGCCTATTCCTAT
Organism: Gymnodinialimonas sp.; assembly: GCF_059726805.1. Classification (NCBI taxonomy): domain Bacteria; kingdom Pseudomonadati; phylum Pseudomonadota; class Alphaproteobacteria; order Rhodobacterales; family Paracoccaceae; genus Gymnodinialimonas; species Gymnodinialimonas sp. The sequence continues at coordinate 2,671,516 of NZ_AP041059.1, read as the reverse complement.
CTGGCCGCGACCGGCACCGCAGGGGAGCTGAAAGTCGGCGGCACGCCGATCATTGCCGACCACTTCCTGTCCCACCGCGTCGCACGCTTCGTGCGCGACAACCCGGAGGCTCACATCGAGTTGCGGGTCGGCCTGGTGCATGAGTTGCGCACTATGCTGGAGCGCGGGCAGATCGACCTTGTCGTCGGCCCCCAGAACCTGGCCGAACGGGTGTCCGAGTTGTCGTTCGAGCCGCTGATCGAAGAGCGTATCGGCATCATCTGCCGCCGGGATCATCCGCTGCTGGCCCTCGACCAGATCGGCGCGCGTGAATTGGAGCGCCAACACTGGATCGCCCATTCGCGCGGCAGCACCCTGCGCTCACAGACCGAGGGCGCGCTTGTCGCCATGGGGCTGGAGAAGATCCACATAGCCGTCGAGACGGACTCCATCCGCTCCGTTCTGGAGATTGTCGAGACAACGGACCTGATCTCTACCATGCCGAGAGAGTCCACGCGCGGCCTTCTGCGCGACAAACTGACCTTCCTCGCGGCAGACCACGCGCAATTCTCAAGACCCATGGGCATTATCGAACGCACCAACGCCCCGCCCAACACGGTGAAAAGCAAGTTCATCGACCTATTGCAGGAAAGCTAGGGGGGTGGTGGGGACTTCGATGCTGACAGAGGGTCATGGCACGTCGCCTTCGTCCGGCATTGAGCGACCTCATTGATGTAGAACACGTCACAACCGTCACCTGCGAAGGGCTAGACCATCCTAAGCGCTGTGAAGTATGCCTGCGCCATGGCCGCGAAGAACGTGTCGCGGACCCATGGAGAGCCAGGAATGCCCAACACCGCCGCCGCGACCTCCGCGCGCTTGTCTGTCGCGCCTATGATGGATTGGACCGACCGTCACTGTCGGTTTTTCCACCGTCTGATGTCGCACCGCGCGTTGCTTTATACGGAGATGGTCACCTCCGCCGCCGTGATTAACGGCGACCGGGCGCGGTTGCTGGCGTTTGATCCGTCCGAGCATCCGGTGGCGTTGCAGCTTGGCGGATCGGACCCGGCGGAACTGGCGCAGGCGGTGCGGATCGTGCGGGGGTACGGCTATGACGAGATCAACCTGAACGTCGGCTGTCCCTCAGACCGGGTACAGTCGGGGTGTTTTGGCGCGGTTTTGATGCGTCAGCCCGCGCTTGTGGCCGATTGTGTGCGTGCCATGCAGGACGAAAGCGATGTTGAGGTCACGGTGAAATGCCGCATCGGCGTCGATGAACAGGATCCCCGCGCGGCGCTGCCGGCCTTCCTGGAGGCCATCGCCGGGGCAGGGGTGGCGCGCGTGACGATACACGCGCGCAAGGCCTGGCTTGAGGGGCTGAGCCCGAAGCAGAACCGTGACGTGCCGCCGCTGGACTACGATTTGGTCCACGCGATGAAACGGGTCTTCCCGCAGCTTCATATCTCGATCAACGGCGGCATCACCTCGCTGGACGAGGCCCAGCACCATCTGGACGCGGGCCTGGACGGCGTGATGATCGGGCGCGCGGCCTATCACACCCCCGCTGAAATCCTGTTGCACGCCGACCAGCGCATTTTTGGCGCGGATCATCCCGCCCGTACCGCCGAGCAGGTGGCCCTGGACATGCTGCCCTACATCGAGGCGCATCTGCAAAACGGCGGTCGCCTCAACCAGATCACCCGTCATATCCTCGGTCTTTTCGCCGGGCGCCCCGGCGCGCGCGGCTGGAAGCGCATTCTGTCGGAGGGGGCGCATCGCGACGGGGCAGGGCCCGAGTTGGTCGAGCGCGCCTTGCAAGAGGTAATCACGCGGGCGGCCTAAACGGATTTGACCTGGCTGCAGACTGGCGCATTTGAGATTGCGGGGGCGCTATGGGGCAGGTATACGGGCGCACATTGGATCCATAGCTCAGCTGGATAGAGTGTCGCCCTCCGAAGGCGAAGGTCGTAGGTTCGAATCCTACTGGGTCCGCCATTCTGCTTTCTTTTTTCCGCTACCGCCCTTCGGGCTACTTGAGCGGGGTCTTTTTTCCGCTACCGCCCTTCGGGCTACTTGAGCGGGGTCTTTTTTGCGCTACCGCCTGCGGCTACTTGAGCGGAGTCTTTTATGCTCTACCGCCCGTCAGGCTACTTGAGCGCGGGGTTGTGTGCTCTTGCGTCGTACGATGTGGCGACGGAAAGACTGGGTGATGCGCATCCTGTTGCCAGAGCGCGCGTCTTCGCCCGGCCACGCAGGTCCTGTTCCACCCAACGCCCCACAGCTCCCCTGTTGACGCACCGTCAAATGAACCCCTTGATCCACGGCGGTTTTTCGCTCACGCTCTTGTCATGGGACAGCGGGAGGCCCTTCCTGCTTGGCTCGATTTCCTCTTCGTCTTCCGTATCCTCGGGGGGCTAGATCGAACTAAGGACTGTTTTTGATTTCGCGTTTTGGGCTGGTTTATCTAGCCATCTTCATTGCTATTCCCGGCCTGTTGACCTTTGCGTCCGCGGGCCACGAGACGGCACCCAATCTGGCAGCTCTATTGGCGGGAACGATCGCGTTCTCGCTGATGACGGCCAACGTCGTGCTCGCGACGCGCCTGCGCGTTCTGGAGCAGTGGATTGGCGGGCTCGACCGGGTCTACGAGGTCCACAAATGGACGGGCGCGTTGGTTCTGGGTCTGATCGTGGCGCACACGCAGATCGGGTTTGAGCAGATCGAAGGCGTGCTGCCGCCGGGCTCGCTCAGTGAAACGGCGGTCGAAGTGGGCGAACTGGCGCTTTATCCCTTCATTGCGCTGCTCCTTTTGTCGCTGATCAAACGCATCCCGAAAGTGCCGTTCGAGATCCCCTATAACATCTGGCGCTGGTCCCATCGCCTGATCGGGGTGATCTTCATGATGCTGGCGTTTCACCAATTGTTCGTGAAGGTGCCCTTTGGCCCGTCAGACCTGATCTCGCAATGGATGATCGCGATGGCGGCGGTCGGACTTCTTGCGCTGATCTGGACCTGGATCCAGAACCCGCTGCGCACCCGCGGCTTCACGGTGAGCGAGGTGGAACAGCTTCCGGGCGCCACCCGTGTCTTGGCCACGCCGACTGGGCGGGGCCTTCGGGTCAAGCCGGGGCAATTCGCGTTCTTTGCGGCCAAGAAATCCGGCCTGCGGGAACCGCATCCCTTCACCGTCTCGGGCACGGGTGAGGGGGGGACAATCGAGTTCTCGATCCGCCCCCTTGGGGATTTCACGCGCAGGCTGCGCGACAAGCTTGCGGTGGGCGATAAGCTCAGCATTCAAGGCGGCTACGGCACGTTTCGACCCCAGGACGCGCGCATGCCGCAATTGTGGGTCGCAGGCGGCATCGGCATCACGCCGTTCCTGGCCGCGGCCGAGGCGCTTGCCCCCGATATGGAGGGCGAGATCACCCTGATCCACGCCGTCCCCAGCCAATCCGCCGCCGTGGGCGCGGATCGCCTGCGGGACGTCGAACGCCGCGTGCCGGGGTTCAGCTATCATCTCCATGCCAGCGACACGGCCTCTCGCCTGACGGGCGCCATTGTTCTGGATCATCTGCCGTTTGACCTGTCCCAAGCGGACATGTGGTTTTGCGGCCCCGCCCCCCTGCGAAAAGCCTTGCAGAGCCAATTCAAAGCGGCCGGAAAATCTCCGCGTCGTATCCATTTTGAGCGTTTTGAATTCCGATAATTCAAATTCCCAGATATACAACCCTAACGGGAGTCATTCATGTTTAAATCAGCCGCCGCCAAAATCACCCTCACCGTCGCCCTCATGGTGGGCCTCTCTGGGCCCCTTGTGGCGCAGGACTTATTCCCAGACGGCACCCTGTCCGATTACACCCCCGACGTCGCGAATGGAGAGCTGGTGTTCAACGCCGCAGGCTGCGGGTCCTGCCACGCCATCGATGGCGATGACCGCATTCTGGCGGGCGGCATGGACTTCCTGATTGGCCGCGTCGGCACGCTATATGCCCCCAACATCACCGCCCACCCGACGGCGGGCATCGGCAATTGGTCGCGGTCTGACTTCCTCAATGCCGTGCTGCGCGGTGTGTCGCCCGAGGGCGAGACCTATCTGGGCGCCGTCTTCCCGTTCCCGGCCTACGCGCGGATGGACCCGGAAGACGCGGTCGATCTGCAAGCCTACCTCGCCACTTTGCCCCAAAGCGACGCGCCGTCGCGTGAGCATGCGGTGAACTTTCTGGGCGACGCCTATCTCAGCCTCTTTTCCCGCGACCAGCCCGGCCTGATGGGCCATGCTAACCCGCAGTTGGAGCGGGGCGAATACCTGGTGGAGGCGCTCGGAAATTGCGCGGGCTGCCATACCCCGCGCGAAGGGCGTCTGTCGGAGCGGCTGAACCACGACGATGCCTTCGCGGGCCAATCCACGATGATCGGTGAATACGCAGGCGCAATCAACGCCGAGCGTTTGGCGCTTTATACTCCCGAGGCCTTCGTGAATGGCGCCATGGCCGAGGGGATGCGCCTGGACGGCCTGCCGATGACCAGCGCCACCATGCGCCGCGTGGCGCGCGCAACCGGGGGCCTGTCCCATGACGATCGCGTCGCGATCTATGCCTATCTGATGGGCGAGCCTGTCGATCCGGCATCGGTGCAACAGATTGATAACGCGGCGGAAACCCTGGTGGTTGAAGTCGTACAAGAGGTTCAGCAAGCCGCGCCCGAGGTGATGGACCAGACCGGTGCCACATCTTTGATGGGGCGTATCGACGCGTTCTGCGCCGTCCCCGACGCGGTGACACCTGCCGCAGTCGTCGCTCCCACAGCCTCCGCCCCCGTTGGCGTTGCGCCCGAGATTGAGGCCGCGGCCAGCGCCGTTCTCGATGAGCATTGCCGCAGCTGCCATGGCCCCGGCATGACCTACCAGCGCAGCTTCCTGACCGGACCCATGGCGCAACTAGCGCGTGACCCGGCGGCGGTTGTGCCCGGGGATCACCAAGCCTCGCTCCTCTATGAAACCATCGCGTCCAACCGGATGCCCACGCCCAACCGTCCGCGCCTGCAACCGGCGGAACTGCAAGCGCTGGTCACCTGGATTGATGCGCTGGCCCCGGCCTCGGAAGCGGCACCTGTCGCCGCCCCCGTCGCGACCGAGGCCGCCGCACGCCCCGAACTGCCCGAGTTTGTCGGCGGATCCTTCGCGGAAATCGTCGGTGCGACGGTCGCAGACCTGGGCGCCGTCGAGGAACAGGACCGCCAGCACATCCGCTACTTCAGCTTCGCGCACCTGCCGCTGCCCGATGTCGATTGCACCCAGGAAGGCGCGCTGCGCAATCCGATGCATTACTTCCACGCGGGCCTGAACAAGTTCATCAACTCCGTCTCACGCGCGCCCACCATCCAGCAGGTTGTCCCAGTTGCGGGCACCGACGGCGCGCTGGTGCGCATCGACCTGCGGGACTTTGGCTGGACCGCCGACGATTGGCGCGCGCTGACCGAGCGGGTCCATACCCAGGGCGCGGTGGAGGCCGGTTTCACCGCCGCCGCCTGGGACGAACTGGCCCCGGCCTATCCCTATGCCGTCTCGCCCACCTCTGACCCGATGTTGGGCGTGATCGCCAACTACGTGGGCTCTGCCGTGCCGATCCTGCAGGCCGATTGGTTCACCCGCCACGCGTCCGAACAGCCGTATTACGACATGCTCCTGCGTCTGCCCGACAATATCGCCGTGCTGGAAGCGCGCATGGGCATCGACGTCTACCGGGAAATCCGAGAGATGCGCCTGATCCGCGCCGGGTTCCTCGCCGCATCCTCCGGCGTGTCGGACCACAACCGCATGCTGGAGCGCTTCGACCTGCCGCGCGGCGGCTACTACTGGCGCTCGTATGACTTTGCGGGATCTGACGGGATCCAGTCGCTGATCCTGCACCCCGACGGCCCGGCCGAGATGGGGGCCACCGTCTCGGGCACGGAATCGTTTGAGCATGACGGTGGCGAAATGATCTTCTCGCTCCCGAATGGGATGCAGGGCTATTACCTGTCAGAAGCTGATGGTCGCCGCCTGGCCGAAGGCCCAACCTCCATCGTGTCGTTCCGGGAACGGCCCATCGGGCGCGGGATCGAGATCGTCAACGCGCGCTCGTGTTTTGCCTGCCACGACAATGGCATGATCGCTCGGCGCGACGAGATCCGGTCCTTCATCCAAACCGCGCCGAACTTCGATATTCGCCAACGCGATGTGCTTCTGCGCATGTACCCCGAGCAATCGGTGCTGGACGAGTATTTTCGCCGTGACACGGAAGCCTTCGTTGCCGCGCTCAGCCAGATGAATGCCACCGTGCTGACGGTGGCGGGCCGCGAAGCCTCCATCCTCGCGCCCGACGGCAGTGGCGAAATCGTCACTTGGCTGGCCGATTTCCGGTTCCGCAGGCTCGACATCACCGACCTGGCGCAGCGCTTCTATCTGTCGGAGGACGAGTTCCGCCTGCGTGCCCGTCAGATCGCCGACCCGCACCTGGCGCAGCTCGTCTCAGGCTGGTTGCAGCGCTTTGACCAGGGGCTTCTGGTGACCCAGGATGAGGTCGACGCCCATTGGGCCGATCTGCTTCCGCGCATGACGCTTCTGGATGCGCTGGATTACCATCCCGGTGTGGTCAACTATCAGGTCGCAGGCGGTGCCTATGAGACCGCCGCCGTCGCCGCGATTGAGACCGCAGTGGTGGCCGATGCGGACGCCTACGCGCCCCGCGTCGACGTGCCCGCCTATGTCGCGCCCGTCACCCACGCCGACCCGCTGGAAATCACGCTGCACGTGCCGCGCCAGCAGGTCTATGTGGATGATTTGCTGACCTTCGAGGTCTCGACCAACCGCGCCTGCATCCTCCAGATCATCTATGTGGAGATCAACGATGCCATCGTGGAGCTGCCGCAATCGGTCATCGGAGCAGAGCTGATCCAACCGGGTGAGCGGCGGTTGATCCCGCAGGCGGCCTCGGGCCTTCAGTTGCGCTTTGACCGGCCCGGCGTGGGTGAGACGCTTCTGGCCTATTGTCGAGAGCCGTCCTCGGGCCAGCCTGCAATCGACGCGGGCCAGATGTACGCCGTGGCGCAGGAACGCTTCATGCCGCTGTTCCGGGGCCTGACGATCGAAGCCGCCAACCGCGTCGAAGACGACGCGGGCCGCAGCGCCTTTGCCAGCGTCACGATCGACGTTCTGGGGCACTAACATAAGGCCGGGGCGCTCTGCCGCGCCCCGGCATTCATTTTTCCGGGGGGAAAGCTGATGACACTCTCAACCTTTATGCAACGCGCGGCCTTGGCGCTGTGTCTCGCCGCGCCAACGGTGGCCCACGGGCAATCCAACCTGGAACTCAACGGCCTGCTTGAGGCGCTGATCCGGCCCGAGCCGACCGGCACCATCACCCGCAGCCTCGGCGCCGCGCCGGTGCCCGCAGGCCCCACTGCCGAAGAGGTGCAATTCCTCGAAGCGCTTCCCACGCGCGGCCTCACCATCGAAGTGCGTGCCGAAGTGGCAGAGATCGCGATGGAGCGTGAATTGCCGCGCATCGATCTGGACATTCCGTTCGACTACGACAGCGACGCCCTACGCGCCGATGTGATGGCCGATCTGGTCACCATTGGACGGGCGCTGTCGTCCGAGGATCTCGCAGGCTCCCGCTTCATCTTGGCGGGTCACACCGACGGGACGGGCAGCGCCGCCTACAACCAGGACCTGTCCGAGCGGCGCGCGGCCTCCGTCCGCGCGTTCCTGATCGAGGCCTTCGGGCTGCCACCGCAACAGCTGGTGGCCGTGGGCTTCGGGTTCGAGCAATTGCGCGACATCCACAACCCCGCCGCCGACGTGAACCGCCGCGTTGAAGTGATCAACCTTGAAGTGGGGTGGAACTAGACCCGCATGTTTGCCCTTCGCCTTGTCGTTACAGCCCTTGCGCTGACCTTTGCCCTGGCCGCTACGGCCCTGGCGCAGGAGCGGCATGCGCTGGTGGTTGGGATTGACGCTTACGAGAACCTGGGCGGGCTGGAAAAGGCGGTCAACGATGGCCGCGCCATCGCCGACAGTCTGACGCGGGCGGGCTTCACCGTCGACGCGGGCTATGACCTGGACCGGCGTGGCTTCGTGCGGTTGCTGGCGCAATTCCTCAACCGTTTGCAGCCCGAGGACGAGGCGCTGGTGTTCTATGCGGGCCATGCCGTAGCAATCGGCAACGCCAACTACCTAGTGCCCGCCGACGCCAGCGCCCTGGCGCAATCGAGCGAGGCGCTGATCATCGCGGAAAGCATCGGTCAGGACTTTCTGCTGGACCAGATCACCGCCACTGGCGTGCGCCTGACGGTGGTGATCATGGATGCCTGCCGCAACAACCCGTTCGAGGGTGTCTCCACCCGCTCGGTCGGGCGCGATGCGGGCCTCGCCGTGACGCAACCGCCGCGCGGCGTCTTCATGATGTATTCTGCCGACGAAGGGCAAACGGCGATGGACCGCCTGCACGATGATGACCCGAACCCCAATTCGGTCTTCACCCGCACGCTGCTGCCGCTGATCGAGGAGCCGGGCCTTGATATCGTCGATATCGCCCGCCGTCTGCGCGGCGACGTGCAGGCGCTGGCGGCGACGCGGGGCCATTTGCAATTTCCCGTCTACCGCGACCGGATGCAGGGCGATGGTCAGTTCATCCTGCGCCCCGCCGCCGCTGTGGCTCCAGCGCCTGCGCCCACGCCCGCGCCGCAGGTCATTCTACCCGCCCCCACGCCGGCACCGGCCGCAACGGCCGCCGCCCCGTGCCAAGCCGCGCGCGAGGATTGGACCCTGATCGGAGAGACCGCCACCGTGGCGGTGCTGGAGGCGTTTCGGGCCGCCCACGCAGGCTGCCCTTTCATGGTGACCCTTGCCGAAGCGCGGCTGGCCGCCCTCACGGCGCCCCCGGTCGTCGCCCCGCCTGACCCCGCGCCTCAAATCATCTCCATTTGGCCGATCACAAACGGCGAGGGCACGACAGCACAACCGCCCGCACCGCAGGGCGGCGCAAGCGTGTCCTGGGGCCCCCGATTTGGCGGTGACCGCGTGACCTACTGGGATCACAACGGCTCGGGCATGGCCTGGGAAAGCCGCGGCGCGCAACGCTGGGTTTGGTATTACCGCCCGCGCGCAGGCATCGCGCGGGCCGGGGTCACGCCCGGCACCTTGCTGTTCTCAGGCACCTTGGAAGGCGGGCAATTGTCCGGGCAGGCGCGGCGGTTCTCCAGCGATTGCGGGACGATCGAGTATTTCGTCTCAGGACCCGCCGTGGGCCAAAGCGCGGTGTTACAAGGGTCTTACCCAGAGCGTGACGACGCCTGCAGAAACGGGGCCTGGCGGCAGGACCGATTGGAATTTAGCTACCTCAGGGCCAGCCCATAGTGCAGCGCCCGAGAGGAAAACGATTTGAACACGCGGCGGCGTGCGCCCCGCACGTAACATGAACCGGAGACACCAGATGCGCCATCTGATCCTCGCTTGCCTGTGCCTCTTTTGGGCGACGATGGCTGCCGCCCAGACCCGCCACGCGTTTGTCGTCGGCATCGACACCTATGACAACGTGGCCTCGCTCGCCAAGGCGCGCAATGATGCGCGGGCGGTGGCGGGCGCGTTGGAAGAGGCGGGGTTTCGCACCCAGCTTCTGATCGATGCCGATGAGACCGCGTTGCTGACGGAACTTACCCGCTTCTCCGGCCAACTCGACCCGGGTGACGAGGTGGTTTTCTATTTCGCGGGCCACGGGGTGGAGATCAACGGGCAGAACTACCTGTTGCCCGCCGACGTGCCCTCCGTCGCGCCGGGGCAGGAGCTTGTGGTGACGCGCGGCGCGCTGCCGGTTAGCGATGTGATCGATCAATTCAACTCGCGCGGTGTGCGGTTGAGCCTGCTGATCCTTGACGCGTGCCGCGACAATCCCTTTGAAACACTGGGCACCCGTAGCCTTGGCCGCTCGGTCGGGCTTGGCCGGGAAGAGGCACCTGAGGGCACCTTCGTGATGTTCTCGGCGGGGGCGGGCCAGCAGGCGTTGGATCGGCTGTCAACGGACGACCCGAACCCGAACTCTGTCTTCACCCGCGTGCTGCTGCCGCGCCTGACCGAGCCCGGTCTGCCCCTGCGAACCATGGTGCGCGAGGTCCGTTCCGAGGTGCGCGCCCTGGGCCGTACCGTCGCCCATGAGCAGTTCCCGGCGGTCTATGATCAACTCGACGGCGCCTTCACCTTTGTGCCCGGGGAGGCCGCCCCCGAAGTGGCCGTCGCTGTTCCGGAGGTCACGCCACAACCCAGCCCGACTGCCGCAGCAGATCCCTGCGCCGCGGCCCGTGCCGATTGGTCGCTGATCGGCGAAAACCCGTCCGTCTCCCTGCTGGAGGCCTATACCTCGGCCCACAGCGGCTGCCCCCTGATGCTCGCGCTGGCCTCCGAGCGTTTGGCTGCGATGTCCACTGCTGCCGCCCCCACGCCATCGCCTGCGCCCACCACGCAACCCCAAACCCCGGTGCAACCGACCACATCGCGGGCCGCGTCCCAACTGGTAGAGGCCTGCGTGGCCGCCGCCCATCCCGACAGCGTCGCCTGGGCGGATATGCAAGAGGCCTCGGTGCAATCCAACGCTGAACGCGCCTGCGAAAGTGCCCTTGAGGCCATAGGTGATCCCAACAGCGCTGATTACCTCCATGTCTCGGCGCTGTTGGGCCGGGTCGAGCACGCGCGCGGCAATTATTCCGTCGCCCACGAGCTTTACCGCGTCGCAGCGGAGGCCGGGGACGGCTTTGCCGCTTACAACTTCGGATCCCTCTATGAATACGGCGAAGGCGTGGCAGTTAACGGAGATCACGCAGGGCGGTGGTATCGCCGCGCTGGCGAATATGGTCGCGCGGCGGGTTGGTATCGCTACGCATTCATTTATTCACGCGGCGAAATCGTGCCGCAGAACTACGATATCGCGGTCGAGGGTTTTTTGACCTCGGCTGATCAAGGCTATGCCCCTGCGATGTATGAGCTGGGGCGGATGTACCGCGCCGGAAACGGCTTGGTTCAAAGTGATCAACTCGCCGCCCAGTGGTTTGAACGCGGGGCGGAGGTGGGCCACGCGGCGTCGATGACCAACGCGGGCTTTATGTACGAAAGGGGACGCGGCGTACGGCAAAGCTACTCGGAAGCCGCGCGGTATTACCAGATGGCCGCCGACGCCGGCCATGCCGACGGGACGGCGCGACTTGGGGTCCTTTATCTCGACGGAGATGGCGTGCCGCGCGATCCAGAAGGGGCCTATATCCTGTTCAACAGGGCGGCGGATGGCGGCAGTTCACTGGCCATGCGCACGCTTGGGTTCATGCTGCGCGACGGCGATGGCGTGCCCCAGGATGAAAGTGCTGCCGCCGATTGGTTCCGCATGGCCACGGATCAGGGCGATGCCAGCGCAGCAACTCAGTTGGCGTTCCTGTATTTTCGCGGTCGCGGTGTGCCGGCAGATGTAGCGGAAGCGGAACGGCTGTACCGGATGGGGGCCGAAGGCGGTAACCTGCTGGCCATGCGTAGCCTCGGAAATTTCCTGCGTGACGGCGTTGCGGGCAATCGCGACCAAGTAGAGGCGATGCGGTGGTTCATGGAGGCGGCTGAAGGCGGTGACGCCTTCGCCAATTATTTTGTAGGCTGGCAACATGAATACGGTCGCGGCGTGCCGGTGAACCTGCCCGAGGCCGCGCGTTGGCATATGCGCGGGCTGGCGGCTGGAGATGACTATGCGATCCGCAACCCCGATGAATTTGACGGGCCTGTGGGGCGCGAAATGCAGATCCTGCTACGCAACGCCGGTCATTATGACGGGGCGATCGACGGTGCCGTTGGCCCGGGAACGATCTCCGCGATGCAGGCCTATCTGGATGCGAACTGAGCGTGGTGCAATGATGCAAAGGGTTTGGGCAATGAAAACATGGGTTCTAACGCTCTTGCTGATCGTAGGCCTTGCTCCCATGGCCTTGGCCCAGGACCGGCACGCGCTGGTGATCGGCATTGACGATTATGACAACGTCTCGGACCTTCAAAAGGCGCGCAATGATGCAGAGGCCGTGGGCCTCGCCTTGGAGGAAACCGGGTTTGCCGTGACGGTCCTTCTGGATGCCGACCGGCGCGCGCTCTTTCGCGGCCTCAACACGTTTGTCAGCCAGCTGGAGCCGGGCGATGAGGCGGTATTCTACTTCGCGGGCCACGGGGTGGAGGTCGACGGGCGCAACTACCTTTTGCCCACGGACGTGCCCGCCATGCGCCCGGGCGAAGAACGTCTGCTGACCAGCGAAAGCCTCGCCGCCGATGACGTTCTGGCCGATATGCAGGCCTCGGGCGCGCGGGTATCGCTGCTGATCCTGGACGCCTGCCGCGACAATCCTTTCCCGCAGGAAGGCACCCGCAGCCTGGGCCGCAGCACCGGCCTGTCACGGCTGGAAGCGCCGGAAGGCGCCTTCATCATGTTCTCTGCCGGGACGGGGCAGGCGGCTTTGGACCGCCTCTCAGATGATGACCCGAACCCCAATTCCGTCTTCACCCGCGCGCTTCTGCCGCTTCTGTCCGAGCCGGGGCTGCCGATCCACCAGATCGCCCGGCGCCTGCGGCGCGATGTGCAGGATCTGGCCAGCTCGGTCGGATACTCGCAACGGCCTGCCTATTACGACGAAGTAACGGGTGATTTCTTCTTCCTCGAAGAGGGCGATGCGCCCGACGAAGTCGCCGTGGTCACGCCAACTCCAACTCCGACACCCACACCGACCCCCACCGCAACCCCGACACCCACGCCAGAAACCGCGACGGAGCGCACGCCCACAACCAATCCTTGTGCGGCAGCACGGCTCGATTGGTCACTGGTGGCCGACAGCTCCAGCCCCGAGGTATTGGAGGCCTATCTCGCCTCGCATCAGGATTGCGCGTTCATGGTCGCGCTGGCCTCTGAACGTCTGGCGACCCTGCAAGCGCCGCCGCCCGATCCCTGCGCGCCCGCCCGAGAGGCCTGGGAAACGATCAGCGCAGCGCGCGATTTCGACACGCCCGCCGCCCTCGGCGCTATTGCTGCGTTCCAGGCGGACTATGGCACCTGTCCGGTCTACGGCGCCTTGGCCTCTTTCCAGGTCGTTGAGATCGCCCGTCTGGAAGAAGAGCGGAACCGCCCCGTCCATGGTCCCCGGCCCGATCAGGGAAGCCGCGTTTGCACGACCTCCACGGGCTTCACCGGCCCCGCCGTCGGCGCGCGCAGCTTCTGCGCCTCCAGTGTTCTGGCGCCCCAGGGCAGCAACTCCTACTGGCCATCGCATCTTTTTGACGACAACCGACGCACGGCGTGGAACGAGGGTGCGACGGGCCGGGGGGAGGGTCAGACCCTCGCCTGGGAATTCGACGTTGAAACCCAGGTCAACCGCATCCGGATCGTGAATGGCTACACCAAGACCAACCGCACCTATACGCGCAACGCTCGCGTCCGCGAGGTGCGGATCACCGGCTCCACCGGCTATGCGATCACCCGCGTGCTGGAAGATACCGGCGATTGGCAGACAATCGATCTGGGCCAGATCGGCCCGCAGATGTGGCTGCAGATCCAGATCGTCTCGGTTTATCCCGGCACCCACTACCAGGATATGGCGGTGACCGAGCTGCGGATCGAATAGCGCGCGCGCCAGCGCCCCCTTGTGCCGCCCGCGCCAATCGGGTTCGGTTGCCGCGATCATTTCCGACCCAAGGGGCTTTATTCATGCACGTCTCCATCTCTGACATTCGCACCGCATCGAAGGCCGCGCTTCTGGCCCATGGCGCGGGCGCGTTTCAAGCCGCCGAGGTCGCCAAGGCCGTGGCCCGCGCAGAGGAGACCGGGAACATCATCTGCGGGCTCTACTATCTGGAAAGCTATTGCACCCAGCTTGCCTCGGGCCGGGTCAACGGGACGGTGGAGCCCGAGGTTTCGCGCCCTAAGCCCGGCGTCGTGCGCGCGGACGCGCGCTTCGGCTTCGCGCAACCGGCCTTCGCGCGGGCGCTGCCCATGGCCATCGATGCGGCCCGCGAGGTCGGCGTTGCCACCCTCACCGTGGCCCATGCCCATACCTGCACATCGCTGGGATATTTCACGGAACAGATCGCAGCCCAGGGCCTGATCGCGCTTGGGTTCACTAACGCCTCCGCCATCGTGGCCGCCCCGGGCGGCAAGGCGAAGGTCCTTGGCACCAACCCGATTGCCATGACCATCCCGGGCGACGGCGCGCCTGCGATGCATGCGGATTTCTCCACCTCGGCGGTCGCCTTGGGCAAGATCACCATGGCGAAGGCGGCGGGCGAGGCGATCCCGCTGGGATGGGCTGTGGACGCCGACGGCCAGCCGACGACGGACCCCGAGGCCGCGCTTGGCGGTGCGCTGCTCAGCGCGGCCGGGCCCAAGGGTTGGGCCTTCGGGCTGCTGGTGGAGGTGATGGCGGCGGGTTTGACGGGATCCGTAAACTCCCTCGACGTGAAGGGGCTGAAGCTGCCTGACGGCCAGCCCCATGATTTGGGCCAGACCTACATTCTGATCGACGCCGATGCCCACGCGGGCAGGTCGGTTCTGGCCGAGCGTCTGGCGCGCGTGGCCGAGGTGCTTGCCGAGGATGGCGGCAGTGGGCGCATTCCGGGCGTGCCGCGCAAGCACCTGGACCCTGTCGATGTGCCCGACGCCCTTTGGACCGCCGTTAAAGGCCTGGCTGCGGGTTGAGCCATGGCCATCGTCACCCTGACGCTGAACCCGGCGCTGGATCTGGAAACTGCCGTGGCCCACGTGCGGCCCCGCGACAAGCTGCGCTGTTCCGAGCCGCGCTCGGACCCCGGCGGTGGCGGGATCAACGTAGCCCGCGCGATCAAAACGCTGGGGGGTAGCGCCCGTGCCGCCATTGCACTCGGCGGCGCGACGGGGGCAGTGATCGCCGCGTCTTTGCAAGACGCCCAGATTGACTTCCTCACCCTGACCGCCCCGGGACCCACACGCCAGAACCTATCGGTGATTGATGCTGCCAGTGCCGAGCAGTTTCGGTTCATCTTTCCTGGTCCCACCTGGACTCTCGACGATCTGGCGGCGGTGGCCGCGCCCTTGTCAGGCGCCGTGGGGGCAGGGGACATCCTCGTTCTTTCCGGCTCTCTCCCGCCGGGTCTGGCGCCGGAGGCCCTGGTTAATCTGGCCCAGTCCCATGTCATGCGCGGGGTCCGAGTGGTTGTCGATACTTCCGGCGCGCCGCTGATCGCGATGGCGCGTTCGGCCCGGGGCCTTTGCCTGCTGCGCATGGACGACGGGGAAGCGGAAGAGCTTTTCGCCCGCACGCTGCCCCAGGCCGCAGACAGCGCGGACGCCGCGCAGGCCTTGGTGCGCGACGGCGTGGCCGAGGCGGTGATCATCGCGCGGGGCACCGAAGGCTCGGTCCTTGCCACCGCAAAAAGGCGCTGGTTCGCGCCTGCGGCCGATGTCCCGGTCGCGTCCCTGACAGGCGCGGGCGACAGCTTCGTGGCGGCGGCCACGCTGGCCATCGCGCAGGAGGGAACCTGGCCCGAGGTCCTGTCCGCAGGCTGCGCGGCGGCCAGCTCGGCTGTGACCACACCCGCCACCGCGCTTTGCGACCCGGATGTCTATGCCACGTTGCTACCCGGCGCGGGGGCGCGCCGGATCTAGGGCTACTCCGCCGCCGTGCGCTTGGGCAGAACCCAAGTGGGGCGCACGAAATGGCAGGTGTAGCCGTTGGGGATCCGCTCCAGGTAATCCTGATGCTCGGGCTCGGCGACCCAGAACGGGCCCACGGGCTCGACCTCAGTGACCACGCGGCCCGGCCACAGGCCCGAGGCGTTCACATCGGCAATCGTATCCTCGGCCACGGCCTTTTGCGCATCATCGACGTAGTAAATCGCGCTGCGATAGCTCATGCCACGATCATTGCCTTGCCGATTGGGCGTGGTGGGATCGTGGATCTGGAAGAAGAACTCCAAAAGCTGGCGATAGCTGATGCGGGCGGGATCGAAGATGATCTCGATCCCCTCTGCATGGGTGCCGTGGTTGCGGTAGGTGGCGTTCGGGACATCGCCGCCGGTGTAGCCCACGCGTGTGGCCTCCACGCCGGGCATCTTGCGGATCAGATCCTGCATGCCCCAAAAACATCCGCCCGCTAAAACTGCCCGTTCCGTCATGCTACGTCCTCCACTTGGTCCAAATATGCGCCGTATCCCTCGGCCTCCATGTCGTCGCGATGCACAAACCGCAGCGAGGCGGAGTTGATGCAATACCGCAGCCCGCCCCGATCACGCGGCCCGTCGGGGAAGACGTGGCCCAAATGGCTGTCGCCATGGGTGGAACGGACTTCGGTGCGGATCATGCCAAGGGACGTGTCGCGCAGCTCGTTCACCATGGAATTGTCGATCGCCTTGGTAAAGCTCGGCCAGCCGCACCCGCTTTCGAACTTGTCTGAAGAGGCGAACAGCGGCTCGCCGGACACGATGTCGACGTAGATCCCCGGCTCTTTGTTATAGAGCAGCTCTCCGGTGCCCGGACGCTCCGTCGCGTCCTGCTGCGTGACGCGGAACTGTTCGGGCGTCAGGGCGGCGATCACGTCTGGGTTCTTGGTGTAGGTGGTCATTGGTGCTCCCCTCGTGGTGTCAGCCCACGATATGGGGGCGTGAGGGGATTTGTCCAACGGGACAGGTCTTCACGAAAAAACGCCCCGGCGTGAGCGCGGGGCGTCTTGAAAAACTCAGACGACGGGCAATGGGCAGGGAACCAATCGGCGCGGCGCGTGTTAATGGGTTATGACACGCACCAAGCATCCATATGGCGGTTCAGCCGCCCCAGCTGCGGACGGGGCCGCAATCCATGTGCACGAAGTTGGAGCGCGAGTAGCGCCCGACACCGCCGGCATTGCACGCGCGGGCCGCATTGAACATCTGGGTGACCGAGCGGGACTGCAATTGCAGGTCGGCGGCTTCGCCCACCATATGGCGCGAATGCCGTGCCACGCCGGACGAACGACGCCGCAGCATCGCGTTGGTCTCGGGCGAGCGGTAGCCAGACAGCAGCGTGTAAGGCTCAGACGTTTCCATCAGGTTGTGCGCGGCGGCCATGATGTCGATGTTGTGGATCGAAATGTCGATGACCTGATCATTGCGCCAGTCGCGCATGAAGTAGTTCACTTCCTCAAGGGCAGGGGCGATGTAGTCCCCCTCAATCCAGTAGATCATGTTCAGGCTTTCGCCCGCGCGACCGTTGTACATCTGGATTTTGCGAATGTCGCCAGCACCTCGCAGAAGGCCTGTGGCGTTTGCCATGACCGGCGCGGCGGCAACAGTCGTGGCTGCGAACGCCCGAATAACCGAGCGTCGAGTAAGTTGTGTCGTCATTGGGTATTGCCCCTTTATTCTGCCCGTTCCGTCATCAGCACGCTCATGGCCGCTTGTCCGAGCGGCCCTCACCAGATTGTGCACTGTCCCCACAGGCTTAGTGTGGGTGGAATGACACAATCGAAACTTTTCTGGAAGAGCTATTGCGCCTCACCTCCTGCATACCCCCGAATCTAGGCGATTTTCTGCCGGTTTAGCGGAATTCCGCTGGCAAACTCATGCCGTGATCGCGTTCACGGAACGCCCCGCTTATCGCCTCTCGATCATCACAAGGCGGGAAAACCACCGTTGCAGGATAGAAACTATACTGAAAATCTTACGGAAACGTGAATGGACTCGCCCATACCATCACGCGAGTGTGAGAGGCATTGACGGCTGCACACGTATTTGACCTACCCGGGGATGAGTAACATGTTGAAATTTGCGAAGCTTTCGCTTCTGTCACTGGCATTGGCAGGCACCCCGATGGTGTCGGTGATGCTGACACCCAATCAGGCCGAGGCTCAGGCGTTCTCCGCTCTGCGGCAAGCAATTGCAGAGGCCTCTTCCACCGAAGAACAACTCGCGGCCTTCTACCGCGAGCGGGATTTCCAGCCGATCTGGACCACCGCTGACGCCGCCGATCGGCGCAACGCGCTTTTCAGCGCCCTGGCGGAAGCCCACAACCACGGCCTGCCGACCCAACGCTATGACACGACGGATCTCGTCGCCGCGTTCAGCAATGCGACCAACCCCTACGAGATGGGGCAGGCGGACGTGCAGGCCTCGCTTCTGTTCTTGCAGTACGCGCAAGACATCCACTCCGGCTTCCTGGAGCCCGGCGATATCGTGGGCGACATCGTCCACACCCTGCCGCGCCGCGATCCGCTGGAGCTGTTCACCGAATTCGTGAATGCCAACCCCTACGAGTACATCGCGACCCTGCCGCCGCAGCACCCTGAATACACCCGCCTGATGCGCGCCAAGCTGCATCTGGAGCGATTGATCGACGACGGCGGCTATGGCCCCACGGTTGCCGCGGGCTCTCTGGCGCCGGGCAACACCGGCAACGCCGTGGTGCAGCTGCGCAACCGTCTGATGGCCATGGGCTACCTGGAACGCTCTGCCACCGCGACCTACGACACGCGCCTGCAGCAGGCCGTGCTGGAGTTCCAGGTCGACAATGGCATCAACGCCGACGGCATCGCGGGTGGCGACACGATCCGCGCCGTCAACCGCTCGGCCACTGAGCATCTGTCCGAGGTGATCCTCGCGATGGAGCGTCAGCGGTGGCTGAACGTGGACCGGGGTCCGCGCCATATCTTCGTGAACCTGCCTGATTTCCACTCCCGCGTCATCGACGACGGGGAAGTCACTTTCATCACCCGTTCCGTCATCGGCTCTCGCGACAGCGACCGCCGCACGCCGGAATTCTCGGACATGATGGAGCATATGGTCATCAACCCCAGCTGGTACGTGCCGCGCTCCATCGCGCGAGGCTACATCGGCTCGATCATGGCGGGCGGTGCGAACCACCTGCAGCTGATGGCAAATGGACGTCCCGTCAGCCGTGCGAACGTGGATTGGTCGCGCGTGTCTGCGTCGAACTTCCCGTTCGACCTGCGCCAGCCCCCGGGCCCGCGTAACGCGCTGGGTCTGGTGAAGTTCATGTTCCCCAACCAGTGGAACATCTACCTGCACGACAGCCCCGACCAGCACCTAATGACCCATGAGGTTCGTGCCTACTCTGCTGGCTGTGTCCGCCTCGATGATCCGTTCGAGCTGGCCTATCACTTGCTGGCCGCCCAGGAAGAGGATCCGGTCAACTTCTTCGACACCATCCTGAACTCGGGCCGTGAGACCCAGGTGAACCTGGAAACGCCACTGCCCGTGCACATCGTCTATTGGACGGCGTGGGTCGACACCGAGGGTCGTTTGAACTTCCGCAATGACATCTACGGTCGCAACGCGATCCTGCGCCAGGCGATCCAGAACCTTGGGGTGGAGATCAGGGGCGTGAACAGCTAATTGTCTCCCCGAACGTGTTCGGGGGCATGAATGGCTGAGTTCAGCGTAAAAGACATTGCAGCGGCGCTTGGGGCAGAGGCTCTGGGCGCCGCTGATC
This sequence comes from Gymnodinialimonas sp., assembly GCF_059726805.1. Lineage (NCBI taxonomy): Bacteria > Pseudomonadati > Pseudomonadota > Alphaproteobacteria > Rhodobacterales > Paracoccaceae > Gymnodinialimonas > Gymnodinialimonas sp. The sequence goes on along the minus strand of NZ_AP041059.1, from coordinate 2,652,035 downwards.
TTTTGGTCCATGGCGTGTCCGAGCCCGCCTATGCGGGACCGGGCGACCTGGCCCTTGCGATGAAGCCGGAATATGCGGCCGCCCTGCAGGCCAGCCGGGCGCGGGTGGCGGTGATCGGCGCAGATATGGATTGGCAGGCGCTGGGGCTGGAGGCCGCGATCATCGCGCCGCGCCCGCGCTACGCGATGGCGGGCATCACCGCGATGATGGACCCCGGCCCGCAGATTGAACCGGGCGTCCACCCCAGCGCCGTGATCCACGAAAGCGCCGTGATCGGGGAGGGGGCCGCGATTGGCCCCTTCGTCGTCATCGGCATGGCCGCGCGCATCGGCGCGCGCGCGCGGATCGCGTCCCACGTCAGCATCGGGACAGCGGCGGTCGTTGGCGACGACGCCTTGATCCATGAAGGCGTGCGCATCTGCCACCGCGTCCAGATCGGGGATCGGTTCATCGCCCAACCCGGCGCGGTCCTGGGCGGGGACGGGTTCAGCTTCGTGACCCCGCAGAAATCCCAGGTAGAGGCCGCGCGCGAAAGCCTCGGCACCGCAACGCAGGCCACGCCCGAGCAGTCCTGGACCCGCATCCACTCCCTCGGCTCGCTTGTCGTTGGCAATGACGTGGAAGTTGGCGCCAACGCCGCCATTGACCGGGGCACGATCGAGAACAGTTCCATCGGAGACGGCACCAAGATCGATAACCTCGTGCACATCGGCCACAATTGCGTCATCGGCAAGGATTGCCTGATCTGCGGGCAAACCGGGTTCGCGGGCTCGGTGCAGATGGGCGACCGTGTGGTGCTGGGAGGCAAGTGCGGCGTCAGCGACAATATCACCATCGGATCTGATGTGGTGGCGGCGGGCGCGTCCAAGCTTTTCACCAATGTCCCCTCGGGGCGCATGATCATGGGCCACCCGGCGGTGAAGATGGACACCCATGTAGAGATGTACAAAGCACTGCGCCGATTGCCGCGCACCGCGCGCATCGTCTCGGAATTACAGAAAGCCGTTTCCAAGCTCGGCAAGACGCCCTAGATGATGGCCTAGAAGCAGGAAGAACCCCCATGGCCAATGTCCAAGACAAAATCATTCAGATTCTCGCCGACCAAGCGGTGTTAGACACGCGCGACGTGAAACTGACCTCGTCCCTGGACGAGTTGGGCATCGACAGCCTGGGCCTGGTCGAATCGATCTTCGCCATCGAAGAAGCCTTTGATATCGCAGTGCCGTTCAATGCCAACGAGCCGATGGCATCTGATTTCGACATCTCGTCGGTGTCGGCCATTGTCACGGCGGTTGAACGTCTTGTGGCGGAGCAGAAGGGCTAGCCCATGCGCCGCGTGGTCATCACCGGTCAGGGCACCATCAATGCGCTTGGGGCCGACGTTCCCGCCACGCTCGCGGCCTTCCGCGAGGGGCGCTGTGGCATCGGCCCGCTGGAGCTGCGCGATGTGGACCGGCTGAGTGTCAAGATCGGCGGCCAGGTCAAGGGCTACGACCCCGAAACCCTGTTCAGCCGCCAGCAGATCGCTCTCTATGACCGCTTCACGCAGTTCACCGTGATCGCCGCGCGCCAGGCGCTTGCAGGCATGAGCTTCACTGACGATGACGCCGCACGCGCGGGCGTTGTGCTGGGAACCGCTGGCGGAGGCGTGAACACCTGGGATGAGAACTATCGCGTGATCTATGAAAAGGGGAAGAACCGGGTCCACCCCTTCGTCATCCCCAAGTTGATGAACAACGCCGCCGCTTCCCACGTCAGTATGGAATGGAACCTGCAAGGTCCCAGTTTCTCGGTCTCTTCGGCCTGCGCGTCCAGCAACCACGCCATGGGCCAGGCCTTCAACCTGATCCGCTATGGCGGTGCCGACGTGATGGTGACCGGCGGGTCCGAAGCGATGTTGTCCCTTGGCGGCGTCATGGCCTGGGAAGGCCTGCGCGTGATGTCCAAAGACGCCTGCCGACCGTTCTCGGCCAATCGCAACGGCATGGTCCAGGGCGAGGGGGCCGCGGTCTTCGTGTTCGAGGAATATGAGCGTGCCAAGGCGCGCGGGGCCGAGATTCTGGCCGAAGTCGTGGGTTTCGCCATGACCTCGGACGCGGCCGATATTGTCATGCCCTCCCAACAGGGCGCGGCGCGCGCGATTTCGGGGGCGCTGAAAGACGGCGGTCTGAACCCCGAGGATATCGGCTACATCAACGCCCATGGCACCGGGACGGCAGCCAACGACAAGGTGGAATGCGCCGCCGTGTCCCATGCCTTCGGGGCCCATGCCGACGATCTGATGATCTCCTCCACCAAATCGATGCACGGCCACCTGATCGGTGGCACCGGCGCGGTGGAGCTTCTGGCCTGCATCATGGCGCTGAAGGACGGGGTGATCGCGCCAACCATCGGATACCAACTGCCAGATCCTGAATGCGCGCTGGACGTGGTGCCAAACGAGGCCCGCGAGGCCCGCGTTGACGCCTGCCTGTCCAACGCCTTCGCCTTCGGCGGGCTCAACGCCGTCCTGGCGCTCCGCGCAGCACCCTGAAGCACTTCAGGCCTTATGCCACAAAAAAGGGCCCGCACGGCGCAAACCGGCGGGCCCTGATGTCAGCGTAATCGCAGCTTATTCGGTGGCTTCTTCCGCCGCCGCCTCTGCCGCCGCCGCCGCTGCGGCTTCCTGCTCGGCGATGAAGGCGCGGATGCCGACCATACGCTCTTCCAGCGAGGCAAAGGCCGCCGTGAAGCCGCGCAGCGACGCTGTCGTGGGCACGGGCGAGCCGCCCATCTGCCCCAACTCGTCGCGCACCAGCGCAAACAGCACCACCTGGGTATCCGCGCCGCCTTCGAACTGGGCGATGTTTTCAGCGGTCAACGACAGCTGCACAAAACAACCGACCGGGCGGCAGAACGCATAGGGCACCACGGCGGGCTCTGCATCGTCGATGCGCAGCTGCAGGCCGGGGCTCAACAGCGTGTCGAGCGGCGTGAGGATCGTGGCGTTGGCCACGGCCTCTTCATCCTCGATCAGCGCGGCGGCGATGCGGAATTCGGCAACCGGGTTGCCGTTTTCCTCCTCCAGCAGCTGGAACATCTCGCAACGATCAGGGACTTCATCCTGTTCCGAGCGGATGCAACGCACCTGCCAGTCGCGGAAAATCTCGGCGACATAGGGCTCTCCGGGTTCCACCTCTGTGCGATCCGGCAAAACCAGGGGCTCCGTTTGTGCGGCGGCAAGGCCCGGCACACACAGGGCTGCGACAAGACCAATTACGAGTGGCTTAAAAAACGTCATTCGATGCGCTTCCTTTTCAACGTCAGTCTGCTCGGCCCCCGAAAAGCGGAGCCATTGGCACGCTGGCTATCACGAGGAGGGCGGGTCTGTCAGGGGCAAAAATGGGCACTGCGCCCGAGGTCGGCGGCCCGGTGCCGGAACGGCAGTGCCGACGTGGCAGGGGGTCAAAAAGGCGAAAGGGCCCGTAGTACGGACCCTTTTCTATTGTCTCTCCCTGTCGGACTGGCCGACTTATGCAGCGGAACGTATGCGACCGCTGCCGAGCCGTCAACAGTCCATTTCGCGTGTTCTGCAAATGTGATTGAGGCCTGTATTTCTTGACCATTTGGGCAAAAAACCGCGCCAGTGCGGCGCGGCCAGTTGACAGGGAGGAAGTCAACACCCCGCCGTGTGGCGCGGTGATGAACTCACTCTGGCGCATAAAGGTTAAAAATGTATTGTTCCGCGGAGAAAAACGAAAAGTCGGGGTTTGGGCGATGTCTGAAACGGTGGAAAACGGGATCTTTGTGGGCGGCGGCGGGCCGGAGTACGGGCAAGCGCAGGTCTTGCGCCCCGACTATGCCAACCGCCACGGGCTGATCGCGGGCGCCACGGGCACCGGCAAGACGGTCACGCTGCAGATCCTGGCCGAAAGCTTCTCGGCCCTTGGCGTGCCGGTGGTGCTGTCGGACGTTAAAGGCGACCTGTCGGGTCTGGCGCAAGAAGGGACCGAGGGCTTCAAGCTCCACGGCGCCTTCTCTGAGCGCGCCACCAAGATCAATTTCACCGATTACGCCTACCGCGCCTTCCCGGTCACCTTCTGGGACCTCTTCGGAGAGCAGGGCCACCCCGTGCGCACCACCGTGGCCGAGATGGGCCCGCTCCTGCTCTCGCGCCTGCTGGAGTTGACGAACGTCCAAGAAGGCGTGCTGAACATCGCCTTCCGTGTCGCCGATGAAGAGGAATGGCCGATCCTCGACCTCAAGGACCTGCAATCGCTGCTCGTTTGGGTGGGCGAGAACCGCAAGACCCTGTCGCTGCAATACGGCAACGTCTCCACCGCGTCCGTCGGCGCGATCCAGCGCCGTCTTCTGGTGCTGGAAAACGAGGGCGGCGCAGATTTCTTCGGCGAGCCCGCGCTGGAGCTTGACGATCTGTTCCTACAGGACGAGACCGGGGCAGGGCGCATCAACATCATCGCCGCCGACAAGCTGATGCAATCCCCGCGCCTCTACGCGACCTTCCTGCTGTGGCTCCTCTCGGAACTGTTCGAGACCCTCCCCGAGGTCGGCGACCCCGACAAACCCAAGCTGGTCTTCTTCTTCGACGAAGCCCACCTGCTCTTCGAAGATGCCCCCAAGGCGCTGGTCGACAAGGTGGAGCAAGTCGCCCGCCTGATCCGCTCCAAGGGCGTGGGCGTCTATTTCATCACCCAAAACCCCGCGGATGTCCCCGAGGATATCCTGGGCCAGCTCGGCAACCGCATCCAACACGCGCTCCGCGCCTTCACCGCCAAAGACCGCCGCGCGCTCCAGCAGGCGGCCCAAAATTACCGCGACAACCCCGCGCTCGATATCGAGGATGCGATCCGCGAGGTCGGCGTGGGCGAGGCCGTCACCTCGCTCCTGGAGCGCAAAGGCATCCCCGGCATCGCGCAGCGCACGTTGATCCGCCCCCCATCCTCGCAACTTGGCCCGATCCCAAAAGCCACCCGCGCCGCCCTCATGGGCATGTCGCCTGTCGCAGGCAAATACGACACGGCCCAGGACCGCGAAAGCGCGTTCGAGATCCTCGCCAAACGCTCTGAGGCCGCCGCGCGCGAGGCGGAACAGGCCGAAGCCCAGGAAGAAGACGCCGCCCCCGCCGAGCGTGAATACCGCGCGGGCCGCCGCTACTCCGGCGGCGGCGTCAGCCGCTCCACCTCCAAACCGGCGCGCCGCCGCTCCTCGCGCTCCGACAGCGTCGGCACGGCATTCGCCAAAAGCTTCGCGCGTCAGATGGGGACACAATCGGGCAGGGCGGTCGTGCGCGGCATTTTGGGCGGCCTCTTCCGGGGCCGCTGATGGGCGATTGCGTCTTCTGCGACATCCTCCAGGGCCGCGCGCCCGCGAGCATCGTCCATGAAGATGCCCATTGCCTCGCCTTCATGGCCCTGCGCCCGATCCGCGAGGGCGCGTTTCTCGTGATCCCCAAAGACCACATCGACCATTTCACCGACCTGCCCGACACTCTCGCAGCACATATCTTGACCGTCGCCCAACGCTACGGCCGCAAACTCCTCACGCTGCCCGGTGTCGTACGCACCGGCTACGTCGTCCACGGCTTCGGCGTGCCCCACGCCCACCTCAACGTGGTCCCGCAACACGACACCTACGACATCATCTCCGCGCGCTTCATCGACACCGCCGCCCCCTACCGGATCACCGAGAGCCTGATCGAGCCGCCCTCGCGCGCCGCCCTCGACGCCATGGCCGCCCACCTCCACTCCCTCCCCGACTAACCGCCCGCCCCCTCATTCCCCGTTCTTCAAATATCCCGGGGGTGTGGGGGCTGGCCCCCACTGAATGGTACGTGTGGGGGCTGGCCCCCACAAATAGCTGCGTGTGGCGGCTGGCCCCCACGAATGGCTGCGTGTGGGTCTGGCCCCCACTGAAACGTATGTGTGGGAGCTGACCCCGACCGGACCATCCACTACCTCCCCCTCACATCCACGTCACCGCCGGGCCAAAGCGTCACATCCTATCGCTTGATCACTGGCAACCCAAAGCAACCCGCCCTACAAACGAGGCATGATAGTAGAACTCGGACATTTCGCCCTGATCCTGGCCTTCGCGGTCGCGGTTTTTCAGATGATCGTGCCGATGATCGGCGCCGCGCGGGGCAATGCCGCCTGGATGGCCACGGCAGAGCCCGCCGCCAGCGCCCAGTTCATCCTCACCGCCGCCTCTTTCGCGGCGCTGACCTATGCCTTTGTCACCTCGGATTTCTCGCTCAACCTCGTGGTCGCGAACTCCCATACCGACAAGCCGCTGATCTACAAGATCTCCGGCGTTTGGGGCAATCATGAGGGGTCACTGCTCCTTTGGGTCGTCATCCTGACGCTCTTCGGCGCCTGTGCCGCCTGGTTCGGCAAGGGCCTGCCGCCGACGCTGCGCGCCCGCGTCCTTGCGGTGCAATCCTCCGTCGCGGTGGCCTTCTTCGCCTTCATCCTCTTCACCTCGAACCCGTTCCTGCGCCTTGCGGTGCCGCCGTTCAACGGGCAAGACCTCAACCCGCTCCTGCAGGACCCGGGCCTCGCGTTCCATCCGCCGTTCCTCTACCTGGGCTACGTCGGCCTTTCGATGGCCTTCTCCTTCGCCGTCGCCGCCCTGATCGAGGGGCGCGTGGACGCCGCCTGGGGCCGCTGGGTGCGCCCCTGGACGCTGGCGGCCTGGGTGTTCCTGACCATCGGCATCGGTCTCGGTTCCTGGTGGGCGTATTATGAGCTCGGCTGGGGCGGGTTCTGGTTCTGGGACCCGGTGGAAAACGCGTCCTTCATGCCCTGGTTGATCTCGGCGGCGCTTCTGCACTCTGCCATCGTCGTTGAAAAACGCGAGAGCCTGAAATCCTGGACGATCCTTTTGGCGATCCTGGCCTTCGGTTTCTCCCTCATCGGCACCTTCATCGTCCGCTCGGGCGTTCTGACCTCCGTCCATGCCTTCGCCAACGACCCCGAACGCGGCGTCTTCATCCTGATGATCCTGGCGTTCTTCATGGGCGGCGCCTTGCTGCTTTTCGCCTTCCGCGCCGGCGCGATGGAGGCCAAGGGCGTCTTTTCCACCGTCAGCCGCGAAAGCGGGCTGGTGGTCAATAACCTCCTGCTCGCGGTCTCCTGCTTCGTGGTCTTCATCGGCACGATCTGGCCCCTGATCGCCGAGATGTTTTTTGACCGCACGCTCTCTGTCGGCCCGCCGTTCTTTGACGCCGCCTTCACGCCCTTCGTCTTCGCCCTTGCCGTGGTCCTGCCCATCGCCGCGATGATGCCGTGGAAGCGCGCCAAGCTGGACAAACCCCTGCGCGCCTTGATGCCAGCCGCCGTTCTGGCCATTGCCGTGGGGCTTCTGGCCTGGGCGATGTATACGGGCCGCACGGCGATTGCGCCCCTTGGGGTGGGCCTTGCCGTCTGGCTGGTCGCGGGTGCGGCCACCGATCTTTGGTCGCGTACCGGACGCGGTGCCATCGGTGGACGTCTTGGTCGCCTGACGCGGTTGCCCCGCGCCGATTGGGGCAAGTCGATTGCCCATGCGGGCGTGGGCGTCACGATGTTCGGGGTGGTCACGCTGACCGGCTACCAGATCGAGGATATCCGCGTGGCCCAGGTGGGCGAGCCTTACCGGGTCGGCGCGTATCAGATCGAGCTTCTAGGCGTGGAAGAGAATGTCCGCGGCCCGAACTTCATCAGCACGATCGCTTCGGTCCGGGTGAGCAACCCCGAGACCGGCGCTGAGATCACGACCCTCTCGCCCGAGCGGCGCATCTACCCGGTCGCTGGCATGCCCACCACGGAGGCCGGGATCAACAATGGCGTGACCCGGGACGTCTACATCACGCTCGGCGATCCGCAGCAGAACGGCGGATGGGCCGTGCGGACCTGGATCAAGCCCTTTGCGAACTGGATCTGGGGCGGGACGATCATCATGGCCCTGGGCGGCTTCCTGAGCCTGTCTGACCGCCGCTACCGCATGGCGGCGGGTGCGGCGAAGCCGCAGCGGCCGCCAAGCTCGGGGGTGCCTGCGGAATGAAACAACTCCTCCTCGCTACGCTCCTCGCAGCTGTCACTTTGGCGGCTCCCGCGCTGGCGGTGCAACCTGATGAGATCCTGGACGATCCGGCGCTGGAAGAACGTGCGCGCGATATCTCTTCCGGCCTGCGCTGCCTCGTGTGCCGCAACGAGAGCATCGACGAAAGCAACGCAGATCTTGCCCGCGATCTGCGTCTTCTGGTGCGGGAGCGGTTGGTGGCGGGCGACAGCGATGAAGAGACGGTGGCCTATATCGTCGCGCGCTACGGCGAGTACGTGTTGCTGCGCCCCACCTTTGACGGGTCCACGATTGCGCTTTGGCTGGCGGGGCCGCTTCTTCTGCTGGCAGGTGTCGGCCTGTCGCTGAGTTATGTGCGGGGCCGCGCCTCGGCTCAGGCAAGCGGCGAGGACGGGTTGAGTGCGGAGGAGCAGGCGCGTTTGGACGCCATTCTCTCCGATGATCCCAAGGCGTAACTGACGCGGGGTTTGGGCTTTTCTGTACTGAACGGTTTGCTATGGTCTCCCCAACGCTAGGGAGGCTACCCCAATGAATTACGAGACCATCACCCCCCAGACCACCGATGGCATGGCGGTCATCACGTTGAACCGCCCCGACGTGATGAACGCGCTCAACACGCAGATGCGCGCCGAGATCACCCATGCGGTCAAAGAGGCAGCGCAGGGGGCGCGGGTGGTGGTGCTAACGGGCGTGGGGCGGGCGTTTTGTTCGGGCCAGGACCTGGGCGACCGGGCCAATGCGGGCAACCTCAACCTGGAGCGGACGCTGCGGGACGAATACATCCCGATGCTCAACGCGATTGTGGAGTGTCCGGTGCCGGTGATCGCGGCGGTGAACGGGACGGCGGCGGGGGCGGGGGCGAACCTGGCACTGGTCTGCGATGTCGTGATCGCCGCGGAAAGCGCGTCGTTCATCCAGGCGTTCTCGCGCATCGGGTTGATCCCGGATGCGGGCGGGACCTGGGCCTTGCCGCGCACGATTGGGCTGCAGCGCGCGATGGGGGCGGCGCTTTTTGCGGAGAAGATTTCTGCGGCGCAGGCGGCGGACTGGGGGATGATCTGGGAGATGGCGGCGGATGAAGAATTCGAGGCCACCTGGATGGCCCGGGCCACGCATCTGGCGACCGGCCCGACAGAGGCCTTCAAGCGGATCAAACAGGTGATGCGGGCGAGCCATGGGAACTCGCTGGACGAGCAGCTTTTGCTGGAGGGTCAGCTTCAGGGGCAGTGCGGGAAATCGCGCGACTTCAAGGAGGGCGTGGTGGCTTTTCTGGAGAAACGTCCTGCGGTGTTTGAGGGGCGATAATGGGGCGGTGAGCAGGGGTGCTCAAGCTTGAGCACCCTACCTAAACCTTTGTAAACGCACAAAAAGCCGAAATTCGTTAACCTTTTGTTAACCCGGGCCTTGCCGCCTTGGGCCTTACCCGCCCGGGGGCGGGGCTGTGAAGAGAACCATGGCCGCCGCGAGCACCACGATCCCCACCGCAAGGCCAATGACCAGCCAGAAGCCCTTGCCCGCGCCCTTTCGGGCAAAGGTCACCTCGCAGTCCTGATCTGCCGTTACGTGGATCACGAAATCCGCGTCGGCAAAGCCCTTTTCAATGGCGTTCTGGGCCTTCAGGGGCAGCGTCTCGTGCTTCCAACTGAACCAATGCCAGCGCGCGACCTCGACGGTGCCGGAGACGTCTGCGCCTTCGGCTTGCGCGGTGAAATTGATCGTGCTCGGGACCGAGCTGGAAAACAGCCGGAAGATCTTGGTCCGTTCTCCGGCTTTCAGCGGGATGGGTGTGCTCATGGTCGGGGAGTTTAGCGCTTGGACGATACAAATGCCATGGCCGGGGTGGCAGGAAGGCGCAGGGGGAGTGCGCCTTCTAAGAATTGACGGACGCCATGTGGCCTAAGCCGCGCGCCGCGTTCAGCCGCGACCGGCCACGATCCTGTCGAGGATCAGGGCGCAGAACAGGATCGCCAGACCGGCCAGCAAACCTTGCCCTGCGGCGGCGAATTGCAGGGCTTCCAGCACGTCCTCGCCCAGACCCTGGGCGCCGATCAGCGAGGCGACGACAACCATGGCCAGCGACAGAAGGATCGTCTGGTTGACGCCCGCCATGATGGTCTTGGCGGCCAGGGGAAGCTCTACCCGCCAGAGCAGGTAGCGGGGCGTTGCGCCGAAGGCCAGGGCAGCCTCGCGCACCGTTTCGGGCACCTGCTGGAGGCCCAGGACGGTGAAACGGATCACCGGCGGTGAGCCGAAGATCATCGTCGCCACGACGCCTGCGGGTTTGCCCGAGCCGATGAAGGCCACGACCGGGATCAGGTAGACGAAGGACGGCATCGACTGCATGAAGTCGAGGATCGGACGCACGATGGCGTAGATCTTTGGCCTGCGGGCGCAGAAGACGCCGAACGGGATGCCGAGGGTGATGGAGATCAGGGCCGCCGCGCCCAGAAGCGCCACCGTCGTCATCGCCTTTTCCCAGAAATCCAGAAGGCCCAGGTAGGCCAGCGCCACGGCGGTAAAGATCGCCACGCGCGGGCCTGCGGAGAGGTAGGCGAGCATCAGGATCACGAAGGCCACGACGGGCCAGGGCGTGTCGACCAGGACCACCTCGATGGCATCGAGCAGGTTGCGCATGCTGGCGGTGATGGAATCGAACACGCCGCGCCCTTCGGTGCGCAGCCAGTCGAAGCCGGTCTGGATCCAATCGCCGACGACAAGACGCCAATTGCCGTCGGTCGGGAACTCGGCCAGGACCGCGAAGGCGGCGGGTTGGGCGAATTGGATGGAGCATGTCACCACGGACATCACGAACATCAGGGCCGCGAGGCCCGCGCGGGCCATGGACCAGCCGCTGGCGACGTCTTTGTCCGAGCGCCAGCGGGCGAATTGCTGCTCCAACGTCCAGTTGGAGAGCGCCGCGACGCCAAACTTGATGAGGGCCAGGGCCAGGAGGCCGCCGCCGATGAACCACAGCCCCGTCGCATCCGCCGCCGTGGCAGCGGCCTGGGCATCGACCAGCGCGCCTTCCAGGGATTCCGCGGCGCGCCTGAGGCTTTCGACTGTGGAGGTATTGCCCGCGTTTTCTGCCGCCTCGATCTGACCATAGCGCAGGTCCAGCGTGGCCTGGATGCTATCGGCCCGGTCGCGTTGTGCGGAGCCGAGATCGCCAAAGAGCCCCATGCCGATCTGGATGTAAGCCGCTGTTTCCAGGATCAAAACGCCCAGGAACCAGCTCCACAATCCGCGGGCGCCGAACCAGATGGGACCGAGGAGCGCCGCGGCCCAGTTCAGGGTGAACTTGTAGCCCGGCGCGCTGAGCATGGTGGCAAAGACGCGGCGGTAGTAGGGGGTGTTCTGGCCGACGAAATCGTCGATCAGCGGCTCCAGCCGGGTGGTATCGGTGTTGTCGGTCATGCCCTTACCCCTGATTTTCGCGGATCGCGCGCAGAAGGCCCGCGCGGTTGATGACGCCGACGGTCGCGCCGTCAGCCACGACTTTCAAAACGCCCGTCCCCTCGACGCAGAGGTCCATCAGCGCGCTCAGATCCATGTCCGGCGCGGCGACGCGCGCGTCTTTGGGGACGTCGCCGTGTTCGGATTTGAAGCGGTCCACGGGGGTCATCACGGAGTGGGCGAAGATCAGGTTCAGCTTGGAGATGCCTGCCACGAAATCGCTGACGTAATCGTCGGCGGGGTTGAGGATGATATCCTCGGGCGTGCCGATCTGCACGATGCGCCCGTCCTTCATGATCGCGATGCGATGACCAATGCGGATCGCCTCGTCGAGGTCATGGGTGATGAACATCGTGGTCTTTTTCAGTTCCTTGGAGAGCGCCATGAACTGGTCCTGCAATTGCTTGCGGATCAGCGGATCGAGCGCAGAGAACGGCTCGTCCATCAGGAGGATCTGGGGGTTGGAGGCGATGGCGCGGGCCAGGCCCACGCGCTGTTGCATGCCGCCCGAAAGCTCATGGGCGTATTTGTCTTCCCAGCCGGTCAGCTCCACCAGATCCAGCACGCGGTCGGCCTCGGCCCAGCGGCGCGCTTTGGCGGCGCCGCGGATTTCCAGAGGCATGGCGACGTTATCGCGGACGGTGCGGTGGGGCATCAGGCCGAAGTTCTGGAATACCATGGCGACCTGGTGGTTGCGCAGGTAACGCAGGCGTTCGGCGTTCAGGCCCATGACGTCTTCGCCGTCGATGCGGATTTCGCCGGCGGTGGGTTCCAGCAGGCGGTTCACATGGCGCACGAGGGTGGATTTGCCTGAGCCCGAGAGGCCCATGATGCAAAAAAGCTCTCCCTCCTCGATCTGGAAGGTGGCGTCGGCGACGCCCACGACACAGCCGAAGCGGCTGAGGACCTCGGACTTTCCAAGGCCTTCGGCGCGGATCGCGGCCAGGGCTTCGTCGGCCCGGCTGCCGAAGACTTTCCACACGCCGCGCGCGTCGATTGCTATTTCCTGTGACAAGCTACCGCCCCCGTTTGGCATGGTCGCAAAATGCGCCCGGCGGGTGTGTTCCGCCGGGCGCGAGCTATATCAATGATAGATCAATTCAGGCCGAGCCAGCCGTCGATGACATCGGTGTTGGCTTCGATCCAGGCTGCGACAGCGACGGGGATCTCCTCGCCGCCTTCAACGACCTGGAAGGTCAGCTCGGACAGCTCGCCCGCGTCCATGTCGATGGCCTGCAGGAAGGCAGCCGCCGCCGGGTTGCGGTCAAAGAGCGAGTTGGAGAAGGCGATGCGGACGGTCTTGACCTGATCGCCGGTCATGACCGAGCTTTCCTCGAACCAATTCGCGGAATCGTCGGGGCGGACCATGTTGAACAGCGCCGGGTCGTACTCGGGCTCTTCGATCATCGTCACGTCATAAAGCGCGTGGACGTAGTGGGGGCTGTAGCAATAGAAGACGGCGCCTTCGCGGTTCTCGATCAGGCCGCGCAGGCGGGAGTAATAGACCGTCTCGTCCTCGGTGGTGGGCTCCAGAAAGGTGCCGATGCCGTAGTCGCGGACTTTCACCTGGTGGGTGGACGTGGACGCCCAACCCGACGCGCCGACCCAGATCTCACCCATGCCGTCGCCGTCGCTGTCAAACAGCGCCTGGGCCTCGGGTGTGGCGAGGTCGTAGATGGTGCGGATGTTGTGCTCTTCGGCCATGTAGGTCGGCACGCAGAAGCCCGCGCGGCCCTCGTAAGAGCCATCGGAGAGCGTGACGTTCTCACCGTATTCGTCCACGAAGCTCTGCTGGTTGGGCAGCCAGACGTCGGGGTGGACATCGATGTCGCCGCGACCACCGGCCATGGCCGCAAAGATCACCGCGTTGGCGCCGGGGGCGTAGCCGACTTCACCGCCGAGCCGGGTTTCGATCACCTGGCCGATCATATTGGCCATGATGTGCGCGCCGGGCCAGGACGGCTCGCCGATCATCACGGTTTCCTGGGCGCTGGCGGTGGTGCCAGCGGTCATGGCCATGCCGAGGGCAACGGCACCGAGGGTCAGTTTTTGCATGGGTCTTTCTCCTTGTTGATCGTCTTGAATTACGCCCGAGCTCTGGTTCGGCTCGGGTCGATGAATGGGATGTCCGCGACGGTTGCGCTCAGGCGCTTCATGCGCCCATCCATCATGCCCACCTCCAGCATCGTGCCGGGGCTTGCATGTTCGATAGAGAGCCGCGCCATGGCGATGGCGCGCTCCAGACTGGGGGAGCGGGTGGCCGAGGTCACCACGCCCACAGGACGCTCGCCCAGGAACACAGGCGCGCCGTGGAGCGGCACGTCGTCCTGGTCCAGCAAAAGACCCTTCAGCGCGCGGCGGGGCGCGGCGGCGTTGCGGGCCAGGGCGTCCTTGCCCAAAAAGGCGGATTTCTTCAGGTCGACGGCAAACCCGAGGCCTGCCTCAAACGCATCGACGCCGGGGGCGAACTCGGCATTGGCGGCCGCCAATCCGGCCTCGATCCGGATAATTTCCAAGGCTGCGCCGCCCATCGGGGCGATGCCAAACTCCTCTCCCGCTGCCATCACGACGTCCCAAAGCTGGGTGGCATCGGTCGCGGCGCAAAACAGCTCGTACCCCAATTCGCCGGTATAGCCCGAGCGGGACAGCATGAACGGCAGCCCCTCACGGTCGCCGACACGGGCCGAGGTGACGCCGAACCACTTCATCTCGTCCAGCGCCGGGACATGGGGCTGGGTGAACACAAACTTGCGCAGGATATCGCGCGCGCGGGGGCCTTGCAGCGCAAGGTTGGGCAACACGTCGCCCTGGGCGTTGATCCGGGCCTGGTAGCCCTTGGCAGAGGCCAGTTCCGTCAGATGACGCGCGCTTTCCTCGGACCCGCAGCACCAGCGGAAGACCTGCGGCGCCAGGCGGAACAGGGTGCCGTCATCGATGACCTCGCCCTGGGTGTCACAAAGCAGCGCGTAGGTGCCGCGCCATACGGCCAGCTTGGCGACATCGCGGGTCATCGCATGTTGCAACAGACGCTCCGCATCGGGGCCCACGACGTCGTATTTGCGCAGCGCGCTCATGTCCTGCAGGGTCGCGGCCTGTCGACAGGCCCAGTATTCGGCCAGCGTGCCTTGGGTGGAATAGGAATTGGGCACCCAAAGATTGCGCGCAGGCACGTAGTCCCGCGTCAGCTTGCTGGTGGCCGGGTGAAAGGCCGATTCCTGGCTGAGTGTCACAGGAGACGTCTCCTTTTCCCGGTAAGCGACTGCCCGTCGGATCGGGGCATCGGGGCGGTAGATGCGAACGTGAATGTCGGTGGGGTTCCAGCCGTTGATCGGGTCGATATCGTCGGGGCAGGCGGTGCTGACGCAGACCAGAGGCTCCATCGCGCGCATCGCCACGTAATCACCGGGGCGCGACCAGCTTTCCTCGGTCTGGATATGGTGGGTGCCGGCGTCGACCCAGGTGTTCCAGAAAAAGTTGATTGCGGGCCAGGCGTTGCGGCGCGGCACGCCGAAGGGGGCGACGCTGTCGGAGATATTGTCCGAGCAATTCACATGGCCCGGAAAACCGCGTTCCTCATAGCTGCGCGCGGTGCAGGCAAGGCCGTAGGTGTCATGGCGCCCGCAGGTATCTTGCAGGACATTCAACAGGGGCCGCATCTCGCTGTCGTAGAATTTGTCGAAGAGGCCCGGCCCGGGGAACGCCCGGCGTACCATGGAGCGTGTGGCGGTGCTGTCGATCATCTCGACACGGTTCGCCTCCAGCCCCTCGGCGCGGAACGCCATGAAGTCGGAGCATTGCTGCCCCTCGACGTCGATGATCTGCACCATTTCACCGGGGCGCAGTTCATAGGCGCGGGCGGTGCCGCGGGTGACGGTGAATTCCTCGCGAATGTCGCCCAGGGGCGGGGGCAGCAGCACGTTGGCCGAGGGCATCCGGGTGATGCCAATGGCAACCGGCCCCGGCGCGGTGCCGGAGGTGAGGCTTTCGGCGTCCATGCAGGAGGCAAACCAGACCGAGCAGGGCGCGGTGGCCTTCAGGATCAGCGGGCCGTCTGTGGCCGCAAGGCGGGCTGAGGGCGGCACGATATCCCCGGCGAGGCCCTGGGCGGCGATCCATGCTTTAAGCTCGGCGCTGTCGAACATCTCAAGGGGGAGGGCGGGCGTGCCGGAAAGGCCCAGAGCGGGGAGGGCGTCCTGGCCTTTTTGGTCGAACGCGCAGACGAGAATGTGGTGCTCGGCGCGCAGGTCGTGGATTGAGATGAGGTCGCCTGCGTCCAGTTCAAACCTGAGCGCCTGGCGCAGGCAGAGGTGGCCGGATTGGCCCAATTGCGGGGAGGAAAGCCCGGGGAAGTTGCGGGCCCCGATCCCCTGCGATGCGCCCAGTGCAGCGTTGTCGATTGCATGAATCAGGTGCGAGGGCATGGAGGGGGGTCATCCTTGTAACCGGTTACAAACTGTTAGAACGGAAGGAATTCACGAGTCAACAGATTGATCAGACTCCAAAAAGCTGTGACACAGGCGGGGTGAATGCACTTGACGGATCCAAACGCGCGACCCTGCGCGATGTGGCGCGGCACGCGAAGGTCTCGGTCGCGACCGTGTCGCGGGTCCTGAACAAATCGGACCTGGTGACCAAGGAGACGCGCGACCGGGTCACGCAAGCCATCGAGGCGTTGAACTTCGTCCCGAGTGCGGCGGCGCGCACGCTGAACTCCGGCAACTCGCGCACCATCGGGGCGCTGGTGCCGACGCTGGATCATTCGATTTTCGCGCGCTACCTCAATGCGCTGGAGCAGCGCCTGTCCGATCATGGCTATGCCTTGATCGTGGCGATCACCGGCGGCGTCGCGGAGGTGGAGGAGCGCAAGGCCTTCGGGCTTTTGGACATGGGGGTGGAGGGGCTTCTGATCTCGGGGAAAACCCACTCGGCTGGTTTCGATGCCCTGGTCGACCGGTTCCGCGTGCCGACGCTGATCACCTCGTATTTCGATGAAGGGGCGAGGTATCCCACCATCGGCTACGACAATGCGGCGATTGCCGCGAATGCGTTCACCTATCTGCGCTCATTGGGGCATCGCACGATTGCGGTGATCCATGGGCCTTGTGATGTGAACGACCGAAACACGGCGCGGATTGATGCGATCAAGGCGATGGATCGGGGCGGCATGACCACGTTCTGGCCGGTTGAGATGAACGTCTCGGGCGGGGCGGACGGGGTGCGGGAGATGGCCGGGAAGGGGCAGTTACCCTCGGCGATCTTGTGCCTGTCGGATGTGCTGGCCTTGGGCGCATCGTTCGAGTTGCAGAGGTTGGGGATGCGGGTACCGGGGGACATCTCGATCATGGGGTTCGATGACCTGGAGTGGTCGGCGGCGAGTGTGCCGGGGATGACCAGTATCCAGCTGCCAGCGGCCGAAATGGGGGTCAGCGCGTCCGACGCGATGGCGGCCTGGCTGAAGACGGGCCGGCGGGCAGAGCCGAGGATGCTGCCGGCAGAGATCGTAGTGCGCGGATCGACGCGGGATATTGGCGCGGACGGGGGGGCGTGATCGGCTGCGAGTGGCTGTCACCAACGTGCCGTGGAGCTGCCCGCCCATGGCCTGAGCGGGCAGCTTTTTTGAGCGTTCACCGTGCCCCCTAACGTTCCGGGATCAGGCCCCTGGGGCTGAAGCGCAGGACCAGAAGCAGGATCAACCCCATGGTCAAGAGGCGCATGTGGGCGGCTGAATCGAGCAGGTGCTCGCGCAGCCAGTAGCCGTCTTCCATGGAGAAGGTGATGGTTTCCATCAGCAAAAGGCCCAGGGGTTCGACCTGCACCCAGAGCCACCAGATCAGGAAGCCGCCCAGAACAGCGCCCCAGTTGTTGCCGGAGCCTCCGACGATCACCATGACCCAGATCAGGAAGGTGAAGCGCAGGGGCTGGTAGGTGCCGGGGACCAGCTGGCTGTCGAGCGTGGTCATCATCGCGCCTGCCACGCCGCAGACGGCGGAGCCCAGGATGAAGATCTGCAAATGCCGCGCTTTGACGTCTTTGCCCATGGCCGAGGCCGAAACCTCATTATCGCGGATCGCGCGCATCATCCGGCCCCAGGGCGAGTTCCAGGCCTTCTCGGACAGCCAGATCAACAGGCCCAACACGGCGATGAAAAGCGCGGCGTAGAGGATCTTGACGGTGATGGTGGAGGCCGTCACGGGATCGGCGCCGGTGCTGGCGACGAGGCCCAGGAACTGCTCATTCACTTGCAGGTCAACCTCATAGGGGACGGGACGGGGGATGCCGGTGACGTTCTTCACACCGCGCGCCAGCCAATCCTCATTCTTGAGGATGGCGATGATGATCTCGGCGATGCCGAGGGTGGCGATGGCGAGGTAGTCTGACCGCAGGCCGAGGGCCGTCTTGCCGATGATCCAGGCCGCGCCTGCGGCCAGCACACCGCCCATGGGCCAGGCCAGCAGGACCGGCAGGCCGAGGCCGCCGATGTTGCCGGTGGAGGCAGGCTCGAACGCTTCGACGACCTGGACGCCGGGGCCGATCACGCTGCGGTAGAAGAAGAAGCCGCCGATCATGATGACCAGCATGGCGAGAGTCCGCAAAAGGCCCTTGGGCAGCCTCGCATAGGCCAGGATCGCCAGAAGGATCGTTGCGGCCCCCAGGATCAGGCCCAGAAGGATGCGCGGCCCGCCGTAGGTCCAAATGGAAGGACCGCCCGCGTCGGGGATCGTGGAAAACCAGGCGCCGGGGACGGGATCGGATGAGATCAGGACGGCAGCCAAGCCGCCCAGCGCCACGAAGCCCATCACACCGACGTTGAACAGGCCCGCGTAGCCCCACTGCATGTTGACGCCGAGCGCCATGATGCAGCTGATCAGACCCATGTTGAAGATCGTCAGCGCGGTGTTCCAGGACTGGATGAACCCGGTCCCGAGGAAGAGCACGGCAACCAGCGCAAACAGCAGGATGTTCTTGGCGTTGAGCTGCGACGGGGCGGGTTCAGTGACAGCGCTCATACCGATTTCCCCTTCATGATGCCCGTGGGCTTGAACAGCAGCACGATCAGCAGGATGCCGAAGGAGACCGCGAATTTATAGTCGGTGGACAGCAGTTGCAGCAGCCCCTCGGGTTGCCAATCCTCTGGCCCGAGGTAGCCCACGACCTTGCGGAACGCATAGGTCACACCGACCTCAGAAAACGCGATGAGAAAGCCGCCGAGGATGGCACCCAGCGGATTGCCCAGGCCCCCGACGATGGCCGAGGCGAAGATCGGCAGCAGAAGCTGGAAATAGGTGAAGGGTTTGAAGCTCTTGTCGAGACCGTAGAGGACGCCTGCCGTGGTCGCCAGCGCGGCGACGATGATCCAGGTGACCAGCACGACGCGGTCGGGGTTGATGCCCGACAGAAGCGCCAGATCCTCGTTATCGGAAAACGCGCGCATGGATTTGCCGGTGCGGGTGCGGTTGAGGAACCAGAACAGCGCCACAACGGCGATCACGGCCACCACGATGGTGATGCCCTGGGTGGTGCGGAAGGCCAGGCCTTCGTCCAGGCCCGTCATCTCGCGGAAATCGCGCGCGCGGATGATGAAGCGCTCGCCATCGGCAAAGCGCTGGTCATCGACGCCAATGAGGAAGCGCACGATGCCGTTCATGATGAACATCACGCCGAGCGACGCGATCACGAAGATCACCGGTTTCGCCTTTTGCTGGCGATAGAAGCGGTAGACGACCTTGTCGGTGCCGATCATCAAAAGCGCCGTGACCGCGATGCCAAGGGGCAGAGCGATCAGCGCCGTGGGCAGGGGGCCGAAGCTGATGCCAGCGGCCTGCAGGCCCCAGGTGCCGAAGATCGTGATCATCGTCCCGAACGCCATCGTGTCGCCATGGGCGAAGTTCGAGAACCGCAAGATGCCGTAGATCAGCGTCACGCCAAGCGCGCCAAGCGCCAGTTGCGCGCCGTAAGCCGTGGCCGGAATGATGACGAAGTTCATCAGTGCCACGAGAGCGTTGAGAAAATCCACGCTAAGTCTCCCCTTGGATGCAGCGCCTTATGGCGGCGCTTGCGTTCACTTTTGGTAGCGCGCGCAGGCACGATTGACCAGTCGAAGACCGGCCTGAAAGGCCTGCGGCGTGCGGAAATTCGCCCTCAAAGGCTGTTGCAGGTGCCGAAAACCGTGATCGTGCGCGCCGGGCCATCGGATCCATGGATCGACATCAGCGCCTGGCCATCCTCGGCGATGGTCAGAAGCTCTCCAATCGCATGGGCCCCGGCGCTGCCATAGGCGGCGGGCAGGGTGCCGGGGGCCGAGAGGCGCGTCACGGGGCGGTCGCCTGCGGGCGAGCTGAGAAACAGCTCTCCGGCGTGGTCGGCGGCGATGACCTCATAGGTGTCGTCGATGGCGAAGCAATCGATGTTCTCGCATTGCACGGTCATCTGGCAGGTCCAGGGCTCTGCCATTGCCGCCAAAGGGGCAGCTGCGAGGAGCGTAGCGAGGAGGGGCTGCTTCATGCCGCCTCCCCGTCGCCCGCGCGGCATTCATGGCGCAGGTACTCGGCGCTGAGCGCCGTGGGTTCCAACATGTGCTGGTGCAGGAGGATCGCGCCGTCCTCGGTCGCGCCCGCCTCCACCATCGCGATGCGCGCGCCCTCCGGCGCGGTGTCCAGGACGGCCTGCGCCGTGGCGCCCAGGATCACCCAGGTGTCGGCGCCCCGGGGAGAGGCCTCTTTCAGCCATTCGCCGCCGGTCTGGCGCAGCACGAAGTGAGGGTCATCGTCGGGCGCGACGCAGTCCCCGGCGCTTTGGCAGAGCGCCACCGTGTTGCAGAAGAGCGGCGAGGGCAGTTCGGCCTGGGCTGCCCCGCCGAGGCTCAGGAATGCTGCGACGGCCCGGATCACTCGGCGGCCTCGCAATGGCCGAGGCCCGTGACCACCCGCGTCCCCGCCTGGGGCTGGTGGCCGGTGACAACGACGCGGCCCGTGCTGTCGAAGGTCACCATCTGGGTCGATTGCGCGCGGTCATTGAGGAACATCAACGTGCGCACGCGCACTTGTTCCACCGCGTCGGCGGGGGGCAAATAGTCGGCGATTAGCTGGTAGTCCGAGGGCAGATCCGCGTTCCAGGTCACGCGCCAGCCGTCCTCGCCTTCCGCGATGGTGATCCGTTGATCCCAATCGCGGCAGGCGCCCACATCGGGGCAGAGGATGTCGAGCACGCAGGTCCAGTTGAGCGGGGCTTCCTGGGCCGGGGCGATGGCGGGCAGGGCGCAGAGCAGGGCGGTCAGGGCGGCGCGCATCTTGGGGGTCCTTTTGGGGCACGTGTCAGGGTGTAAGTTAGTGCGCGGCAGGGGGGAGGTCCACGGATCCGGCCGCCTCATGCGTCCGGCTCGCACGTGCCGAAGTACGAGATCGACTGGATGCCGCCGCCTTGGGTGATGTCTTGCTGCGTCATCACCGCCTCGCCCCGGCCCGTGACTGTCAGCAAGATCGTGCTGTCGGGCGAGGTCTGGAACAGGGCGCCGTAGGACGGCGGGGTCAGGTGCGACAGGAGCGTGCCGAAGACGGGCCGCGCGTCGTCAAAAAACGCGAAGGTGCCGGAGATCACCTGGAACGTGAAGGGCACGCCGGGGTGGGTCTGGCACTCGGTCAGGGGGCTGCAGATGGTGGTGAAGGTGCAGTTGAGGTCCTGGGCTGCGGCGGCGCCGGTTGCGGCACAAAGACCCGTCGCCAGGCAGAGCATCCGCGCGATCATGATCCGGTCATCTCCGTCAGTTCCGTGCACCGGTGGCGGAACATATTCGAGGCCACCGCCTCACCGCGCAGCAGGAACTGATCGATAATCAGGGCCCCGTCCTCGGCGCTGCCATCTGCGACGATCCCCACCTGTACCGCAGCTGCGTTAAGGCGTTCCGCCCGGGCGGCGTCAAAGGCTGCGGCCTCGGTCGTTTCAAGCGACATGCGGAAGCGGGCCGCGTTGTCGGCGTAGACCTGCGTCCAGACCTGGCCGTCGCGCGTCAGGGTGAAGATCGCCCCGTCCGGCAGCACATTACAGGTCGCGCCATTGTCAAAACACACCTCGTGGGAGCGACAGGCCAGGGGCGAGGGGATGGGCTCCGCCGCCGCTGCGGCCCCCGGCGCGATCCCGGCGCAGAGCACCGCCAGTGTGATCGCCCGTGTCATCCGCCGAGGAAGCTCTTGCGGACCTCCGGATCGGCCAGAAGTTCCTTGCCGGTGCCCGTAAAGGCATTGCGCCCTTGCACTAGCACATAGCCTTTGTCCGCAATCTCAAGGGCTTGGCGGGCGTTTTGTTCGACCATCAGGATCGGGATCCCGGTGCGAGAGACCTCGATGATGCGGTCAAAGAGCTCATCCATCACGATGGGGGACACGCCTGCGGTGGGCTCGTCCAACATCAGGACCTTGGGCTTTGTCATCAGCGCCCGGCCCACGGCGACCTGTTGGCGCTGGCCGCCCGAAAGCTCGCCCGCCGCCTGGGCGCGCTTGTCGCGGAGGATCGGGAACAGATCAAACACCTGCTCCATCGTCGCGCGGAAGTCGTCTTTGCGGATGAAGGCCCCCATCTCCAGGTTCTCCTCCACCGTCATCGACGTGAAGATGTTGGAGGTCTGGGGCACGAAACCCATCCCCGCGCCGACGCGCGCTTGCGGGGACAGGGCCGAGATATCCTGCCCGTCCAGCATCACGTGGCCTTGGCGCAGGTTGAGCATCCCGAAGACCGCCTTCATCGCCGTCGATTTGCCCGCGCCGTTGGGGCCGACGATCACGGCAATCTCGCCGGGGTTCACGGCGATGGTGCAATCGTGGAGGATGTCGGGGCCATTGCCATAGCCGCCGGTCATCGTGTCGCCGATGAGGAACGGATGATCGCCCGGGGCGGGGACGGCCTTGCCTCCCTGGGCCACGGGATCACCCATGGAGGGCGGTGCCGGCTTGCCAAGGGAACGGTCCTTGTTGCCGCGATCGTTGTGGTAGGGGTTGTCGGTCATTGCACGCGCTCCAGCGCTTCGAATGGAGATAGAGTTCCGAGTGAGACCCTCTGGAAATGCAGAAGGTGCCGGATCTCTGAGATGGTGTCGTGGAAGTCGACCAGAGTGTCATCAAACTCGGGCGAAAAATCGGTGAGGATGATGAACATGTTGTCCTCGGGCCGGGTGATTTCGATATGGTAGGCGGCCACGTCATCCGCCGATGACAGCGCCTCGTGAACGGTGATCGTGTCGACCTGTACGGAGCCAAAACGCTCCACGCGCGTGCCCAGGCTTTCGACGTCGCCGTGCAGATGCGTGCCCTCCAACGCCTCCGGGAAGCCGTCGAGGGGGGGCATTTGCGGCAGGGGTTCGGCATTCATGTAGATCGTGACGGCCTCAAGCCGATCTTCGAAATGTGCCCAAACCTTAGTGCCATCCACACCCAGATCGATAAGGGAGAAGCGCACCGGGACACAGAGCCGCGCGCCGTCCGGGTCCAGCCCGAAACAGGCGCCGTTTTGCGGGGCGGAGCCATCGGCCCAACCCGCAGAGCCCCAGAGCAAGAGGGCTGCGGCGGCCAGTTTTCCCCAGTGGGCTAGGATCACGCGGGTTCCTCCAGCTGATCCTTGTTCTTCAATCCGGTGCCCAAATAGGCCTCGATCACCGCGTCGTTGGCTTTGATCTCGTCCAGCGTGCCCTCGGCCAGCACATGGCCTTCGGCCATGCAGATGACCGGATCACACAAACGACCAATGAAATCCATGTCGTGCTCGATCACGCAGAAGGTGTAGCCGCGTTCCTTGTTGAGGCGGATGATCGCGTCGCCAATGGTGTTCAGAAGCGTGCGGTTCACGCCTGCGCCGACCTCGTCGAGGAAGACGATTTTGGCGTCGACCATCATGGTGCGGCCCAACTCCAGGAGCTTCTTCTGGCCGCCCGAGATCTGGCCTGCGGGTTGCTCGGCCAGGTGTTCAACGGTCAGGAACTCCAGCACTTCGTCGGCCTTGGCCCGCAGGGCGCGTTCTTCATCGGCGATGCGTTTGCGGCCGAACCAGGTGTTCCAGAGCGACTCGCCCGATTGACCCTCGGGCACCATCATCAGGTTCTCGCGGCAGGTCATGGAGGAGAACTCGTGGGCGATCTGGAAGGTGCGCAAGAGGCCCTTGCCGAAGAGCTCGTGCGGGGGCAGGCCGGTGATGTCTTCGCCGTCCATGACCACGCGGCCAGAGGTGGGTGGCAGCACGCCCGCGATCACGTTGAAGAGCGTCGTCTTGCCCGCGCCGTTGGGGCCGATGAGGCCGGTGATGGACCCGGTCTCGATCTTCAGGCTGGCGCCGTCCACGGCGTGGAAGCCACCGAAATGTTTGTGCAGGTCGTGTACTTCGATCATCGCGGGCGCCCTTATGGAAAAAGGCAGCCCGGTTCCCCGGACTGCCCGTTTGGATATCGTCTGGGACTTAGCGGAAGCCAGCGACGACCAGTTCACCACCTTCGATCTCGATCTCACGGTAGTTGCCGGCGCTCTCGCCGCCGCCGATGAGTTCCACGGCGGAGGCGCCGACATAGTCGACCTCTTCGCCGTTGGCGATCATCTCAAGCGCCATGCCAAGCTGACCCGGCAGGATCTCGGTGCCCGGCGCGTTGGCGACGTTCATGATCTCACCCATGTAGTCGGCAGCGGCGCGGCTTTCGGCGGCGGCCATGGCGAGCATGATCAGGGCGGCGGCGTCGTAGCTTTCGGCGGAGAACGGCGAGGTGCCGTCGAAGCCTGCTTCTTCTGCCATCGCCTGGTAGATGCCTGCGCCTTCGGAGTCGGTGCCGGGGTTCTGGCCGAAGGAGCCGTCGATGTCGGAACCGAAGTTGTCGACCAGCGCCTGGGACACCATGCCGTCGGGGAAGACGAAGGTGTCAAACGCGCCGGTGTCCAGCGCTGCCTGGATCACGCCAGAGCCGCCCTGGTCGACGTAGCCTGCCACAACGAGGGCGTCGCCACCGGCGGACGCCAATGCGCCGACCTCTGCGGAGTAGTCCGCGCGGCCGTC
Source organism: Gymnodinialimonas sp. (assembly GCF_059726805.1). Classification (NCBI taxonomy): domain Bacteria; kingdom Pseudomonadati; phylum Pseudomonadota; class Alphaproteobacteria; order Rhodobacterales; family Paracoccaceae; genus Gymnodinialimonas; species Gymnodinialimonas sp. The sequence goes on along the minus strand of NZ_AP041059.1, from coordinate 2,627,504 downwards.
TTCGTGGGCGGCGGAGAGGGTCACGGTGCCGCCGGCTGCTTCAAACGCGGCAGAGAAGGCATCGGCCAGACCCTGGCCATAGTCGTTGTTGGTGTAGGTCAGCGCGACGGTGTCGATGCCACGCTCCATGATGATCTCAGCCATCACAACACCCTGGCGCGCGTCCGACGGCGCGGTGCGGAAGAACAGGCCGTTGTCCTCAGCGGTCGACAGGCCGGGCGAGGTGGCCGACGGCGAGATCATGACCATGCCGTTCGGGACAGCGACGTTGGCTAGGATGGAGCCGGTGACGCCGGAGCAGTCCGCGCCGACGATGCCGTGGACGTTGTCCGACGTGATCAGACGCTCGGCCGCGGCTTGAGCGGCAGAGCTATCAACGCAGGTCGAGTCCGCGCGGATCGAGGTGACGGAAGCGCCGCCAAAAAGCGCGCCGGATGCGGTGACTTCGGCCATCGCCAGCTCGGCGCCGTCGCCCATGGCCGGCGTGATGGATTCGATTGGGCCGGTGAAGCCCAGGATCACGCCAAGCGTGACGTCGCCCTGGTGGCCATCAGCGGCGGCTGCGCCGGTCAAGGCAATGGATGCGGCGGATGCCAGCAAAAACTTTTTCATCATGTATCTCCCTGGTGTGGACATTGCTTGTCCTTGGTGCGCGGCAGGTTAGCGGCCCGTTTGGCAAAGGGAAAGGGGCGTTTCGCCTCCGCAAGGTAAGGAGGATATCGTTCTTTCGGGTGCCCTTGGCCTTGCGCCCGGGCGGGCGATTTGCTCGAGTGAAACTCCTGCCGTCGTTAGGAGAGCGCGATGCCTGCCCCGATCAACACCCTCAAAGCAGCACTTGCGCGCGGCGACCTGCAGCGTGGGTTATGGCTAAACCTGCCCGGCAGTGTGACGGCCGAGATGGCGGGCCGCGCCGGGTTCGACTGGTGCCTTATCGATGGGGAACACGGGCCCTGGGACCCCGCGGGCATTCGCGATCAACTGGTGGCGCTGGCCGCAACGGGCACGCCTGCCGTGGTGCGGGTGCCGGTGGCCGAGGAATGGGTGCTCAAGCAGGCCCTGGATCTGGGTGTTCAGACGGTTCTGGTGCCGATGGTCAATTCGGCGGCAGAGGCGGCCCGCGTTGTCCGCGCCTGCCGCTACCCGCCCGAGGGAACGCGCGGGATGGGCGCGATGGTGGCGCGCGCCGGTGGGTTCGGGGCGGTGGCGGGCTATCCCGCCACGGCAAACGAGCAGATCTGCGTGCTTGTACAGGCCGAAAGCCGCGCCGCGATCGACGATCTGGAGGCGATCGTGGCCACAGAGGGCGTCGACGGCGTGTTCGTCGGCCCCGCCGATCTGGGCGCCGACATGGGCTACCGCGATGACCTGATGAACCCAAAGCTGTGGCGGGTGATCGACGCGTCGATTGCGAAGATCCGCGCCGGTGGTAAATCCGCAGGCATCATCGTCAGCGGCCCCGAGATGGAGGCGCGGGTGATCGATGCTGGGGTGAATTTCCTCGGCTGTGGCGGCGACGCGGGCGTGTTGCGGGCGGGCCTTGCGGCCCTGGCGGCGCGCCCATGATCCGCATCGCCCATGGCGACGCGGAGGCGCTGATTGACCCCAGCGTCGGCAACATCCCCCATTGGCAGGTCTCGGGGCGGGTGCCGCTGCACGTGGCCCCCTGGCGCGATGAGGCCGCGGTTCAGGACGACCCGGACGTCGCGCTGGTGGACAAGCGGCTGGCGGGCGATTTCCTCTGCATGCCCTTTGGCCGCGATGATGTGCACGGCGGCCCGATCCATGGCCCGACGGCGAATGATCCGTGGGATCTGGTGGCGCAGGATGCCGCCACGGCGCGCTTCGCGCTGAGCTCGGGCGTCCTCGGCGCCCATGTGACAAAGGAAATCCGGCTGGTGGGCCCGTGCCTGTTGCAGACCCATGTGGTCGACGGCGGCGCGGGCGAGGTCAGTTTCGCCCACCATCCGATGACGCGCATGGCCGAAGGCGGGCGCCTGTCGTTCAGCCCCAAACGCGTGGCCCTGACCGATCCGACGGCACAACACGTCGGCGCAAATCTATGGGCGCTCAACCAGTTACGGGGCGATCTTAAACTGGATTGCGAAGACGGCACACAGTGGGATCTGCGCACCTATCCCTCGGGCCACGTGGTGGAGGATTTTTGCACCCTGGCCGAGGCGCGCGGGCGCACGCTGGGGTGGACCTGTGTGATGCGCAACGCCGAAGACGATATGGTGATCGTGCTGAAAGACGCCGCGGTGCTGCCGGTCACGATGCTCTGGATCTCCAACGGCGCGCGGGACTTTCCGCCCTGGAACAGCCGTCACGCGGGCGTCTTAGGCATCGAGGATGGCTGCGCGATGGGCGGCGAGGGGCTGGCCGCGTCCTGTGCCGACAACCGCTTGACCGCGATGGGCCTGCCCACCTGCCTGCCCCTGGGGGGCCGCCACGTGATCCGCCACGCCCTGGTGTCCCTGCCGCGCCCGCCGGGCTGGTCTGAACTCGTGGACATAACGCTGCACGGCGGTGAGTTACACCTGCGCGAGGCGGGCGGCGCCACCCTGGTGATCCCGTTCCCGGAGGGACATTTTGACTAGCCCGGCGCCGGAGGGGCGCCTGATCTGGATCGACGGCGACGCCTGCCCGGTGAAGGAGGAGGTCTACACCTGCGCCTATCGCCACAAGATCCCCGTGCGCCTGGTGGCCGCCAGCTACCTGCGCCACCCCGATCACCCGCTGATCACGATGGTCATGGCGGGCGACGCCTTTGACGCCGCCGACGATGTGATCGCCGAAGGTGCGGGGCCCGGCAGCCTGGTGATCACTGCCGATATCCTGCTGGCCGAGCGCTGCCTGGCGGGCGGCGCCGTGGTGCTTAACCATAAAGGCGTGGCCTTCACCGCAAATTCCATCGGATCGCAGGTCGCGACCCGCGCGATCATGGCCGATCTGCGCGCGGGCCTGGACGGGCAGGGGATCGGCGGGCAGAAGCCCTTTTCCAAAGCCGACCGCTCGGCGTTTTCCAATGCGCTGGAGACGGCACTCCGGCGTCTTTAAGCGCACAGCTTCTATGGTGCGAGGCCGCTTGAAATAGGGGCCAAAGGGGCGTAGAGCCGCGGTCTGTTTCAAAGGTGACCCCATGTCCTTCACGCTCGCCATCGTTGGCCGTCCCAATGTCGGGAAATCCACGCTGTTCAACCGCCTTGTCGGGCGGAAACTCGCGCTGGTCGATGACCAACCCGGCGTAACCCGCGACCTGCGCGAAGGGGCGGCCCGGCTGGCCGACCTGCGGTTCACGGTGATCGATACGGCGGGTCTGGAAGACGCCAATGACGACAGCCTGCAGGGCCGCATGCGCCGCCTGACAGAACGCGCCGTGGCCATGGCCGACGCGACGCTTTTCGTGATGGACGCGCGCGCGGGCGTGACCGCGAACGATCAGGTCTTCGCCGACATCCTGCGCAAATCGGGCCGCCCGGTGGTGCTGGCCGCCAACAAGGCCGAGGGCAATGCGGGTCAATCCGGCCTGCTGGACGCCTATTCCCTGGGCCTGGGTGAGCCCCTGGCGCTGTCGGCGGAACACGGCGAAGGCATGGCCGACCTCGCCGCCGTGCTGCGCCCCCTGATTGAGGGCATGGAACCCACGGATGAGCCCGAAACCGACGTTGATGTAGAAGGTGAAGATCGCGTCATAACACGCTCTAAACCCTTGCAAATTGCCGTCGTCGGACGACCCAATTCGGGCAAGTCCACCCTGATCAACCAGATCATCGGCGAAGACCGCCTTCTGACCGGCCCGGAGGCCGGGATCACCCGCGACGCGATAGGCCTGACGTTTGACTGGGACGACGTGCCGATGCGAATTTTTGACACCGCAGGCATGCGCAAACGCGCCAAGGTGCAAGAAAAGCTGGAGAAACTCAGCGTCTCCGATGGGCTGCGTGCCGTCAAATTCGCCGAGGTGGTCGTGGTCCTTTTGGACGCCGCGATCCCGTTTGAGTCCCAGGACCTGCGCATCGCCGACTTGGCCGAGCGCGAAGGCCGCGCCGTCGTCGTGGCCGTCAACAAATGGGACCTGGAGCCCGAGAAACAACAAAAGTTGAAAGACCTGCGGGTGGGGTTCGAGAAGCTCTTACCGCAACTGCGCGGCGCGCCCCTTGTCACGGTCTCGGCCAAGACCGGCAAGGGCCTCGACAAACTGCACGCCGCGATCATGAAGATCCACGAGACCTGGAACACCCGCGTCTCGACCGCACGCCTGAACCAATGGCTCTCGGCGATGATCGAAGCGCATCCGCCCCCCGCGCCGGGCGGCCGTCGGATCAAGCTGCGCTACATGACCCAGGTCAAAACCCGGCCCCCCGGTTTCGTCGTCATGTGCTCGCACCCGCAACTGCTGCCCGAGGCCTATTCGCGCTACCTGATCAACGGGTTGCGCCAGGATTTCAACATGCCCGGCACCCCGATCCGCCTCTACATGCGCAGCCAGGCCGAGGATAACCCCTACAAGAACCGCAAGAAATCAACCCCCTCGCGTCTCAACAAACACGTCAAAAAGGGCGAAACAAAGAAGGGGTGACGCTCTCGCGCCACCCCCTCATTCCCCGTTCTCCAAATATCCCCGGGGGTGCGGGGGGCTGGCCCCCCGCTCGGTCGCCCAGGCCGAAGGCCAGGGCGACATCCCTTAAGCGTTCGCTTCCCGGATCTTGTCCGCCGCGTCCTTGTCGTAACTGACACCATTCTCGGCGAACAGCGTGTCCAACTCCCCCGACAGCGTCATCTCGGTGATGATGTCACAACCGCCGACAAACTCACCCTTCACGTAAAGCTGCGGGATCGTCGGCCAGTCCGAGAAATCCTTGATCCCCTGGCGGACTTCCTCATTGGCAAGCACGTTCACATCGGCGAAATCCACGCCCATGTAGTTCAGCACGCCTGCCACGCGGGAGGAGAACCCGCACTGCGGCATCGATTTTGTGCCCTTCATGAACAGCACCACGTCGTTGCCGGTGATGGTCTCTTTGATCTGGGTCTCAGCGCTCATTGTCTCATGTTCCTTTGGTCGTCCTGGCGAATGCGCAGGGGAATGGTTTGGGTCCGCACGGGGCGGAGACAGAGGGCAAGTGGTTCAAACAGCGCAAGCCAGATGGCGATAGCGAGCCGGCGCATCACTCCGGCGCTTTCGTGGTCAGGGCCAGCGCATGCAAATCGCCCGCGGGGCCGTCCATCTTGCCCTTCAGCGCCGCATAGACCGCGCGTTGCTGCTGCACGCGGTTCTTGCCGCGAAAGCTCTCGTCCACCACCATCGCCGCCATATGGACGCCGTCATTGCCGCTGACTTCAATCTTGGCGTTCGGAAACGTCTCGCGCAGCAGCGTTTCGATTTCAGAGGCTTGCATCGGCATGGGCGGCTCCTTGGATATCGAACAGAAATGTAGGGCGGGGATACCCCCGCCGCAAGCATGTCACGCGAAGGTTTGTGCAAAGCTGGATGCATAGGCGTCCGACAAGGCCGCCAGCGGCGCGTCCGAGGGGCCAATGCGCACCAGATCGCCCCCCACTTTGCCCACGGTGCTCAACGCCACGCCCGCGCGACCTGCGGCCACCATCAAGGCCTCGGCCTTATCGAAGGAGGTGGAAATCAGATAGCGCGCCTGATCTTCGCCAAAAAGCGTCGGGGTATCGGCAACGTCCAGGGTGATGCCGCAGCCCGCCGCATGGGCAATCTCGAAAGCGGCCAGCGCCAGGCCGCCATCGCTCAGGTCCGTGCAGGCGCCAATCCATTCGCGGTTGTCACGAATGAAGTCGCCGTTGCGCTTCTCGGCCTCCAGATCGACCGCAGGCGCATCGCCGTCCTCGCGGTTGAACACCTCAGACAGCAGGGCCGATTGCCCTAGATGACCGGTGGTCTCGCCCACCAACAAAAGCACATGCCCCTCCCGCGCAACACCTGCGAGGAGATCACGGACGTGATCGAGGAGGAGACCGACCGCGCCGATCGTGGGCGTGGGTAGAATGCCCGCGCCATCGGTCTCGTTATAAAGCGAGACGTTGCCCGACACGATCGGCATATCGAGCGCCTTGCAGGCTTCACCGATGCCCTGAATCGCCCCCACAAACTGCCCCATGATCTCGGGCTTTTCGGGGTTGCCGAAATTCATATTGTCCGTCGTGGCCAAGGGCTTGGCCCCCACGGCGGTCAGATTGCGGTAAGCTTCCGCCACCGCCTGCTTGCCGCCTTCCACCGGGTTCGCCTTCACGTAGCGCGGCGTCACATCAGAGGTAAACGCCAGCGCCTTCCCGGTGCCATGGACCCGGACCACACCCGCGCCGAGGCCCGGCGAGACGACTGTGTCGCCCATCACCTGGTGGTCGTACTGCTGATAGACCCACTGGCGCGAGCAATAATTGGGCGAAGACACCAGCGCGCGCAGCGCGTCGATGGGGTCGACTTCGGGCACGGCGTCCATCTCTGCCGCCGGTTCCGTCGGCACCCAGGGGCGGTCGTATTCCGGTGCGGTGGAGGCCAGCTTGGACAGCGGCAGGTCGGCCTTTGTTTCGCCTTTGTGGACAATCAAAAAGCGATCCTCGGGGATCGTCTCACCCACGATGGCGAAATCCAGATCCCATTTCACGAAAATCGCCCGCGCGACGTCTTCCAACTCGGGCTTGAGGACCATCAGCATCCGCTCCTGGCTCTCGGATAGCATCATCTCGTAGGCGGTCATCGCCTCTTCACGCACCGGCACGTCGTCGAGGTTAAGGCGGATCCCAAGGCCCCCCTTGTCGCCCATCTCCACGGCGGAGCAGGTCAGGCCCGCTGCCCCCATATCCTGGATCGAGATCACGGCGCCCGAGGCCATCAGCTCCAGCGTCGCCTCCAACAAGCGCTTCTCGGTGAACGGATCACCGACTTGGACGGTGGGGCGTTTTTCCTCAATCGTGTCGTCAAACTCGGCGCTTGCCATGGTGGCCCCGCCGACGCCATCGCGGCCTGTCTTGGCGCCCAGGTAGACGACGGGCATGCCAACGCCCGAGGCGGCTGAGTAGAAAATCTTGTCTGTGTCGGCCAAACCGGCGGCAAAGGCGTTGACCAGGCAATTGCCGTTATAGGCGGCGTGGAAGCGGACTTCTCCGCCAATAGTCGGCACGCCAAAGCAGTTACCGTAGCCGCCGACGCCTTCCACGACGCCGTGGACAAGCTGGCGGGTCTTGGGGTGGGCGGTTTCGCCAAAGGACAGCGAGTTCATCGCCGCGATGGGTCGCGCGCCCATGGTGAAGACGTCGCGCAGGATGCCGCCAACGCCGGTGGCCGCCCCCTGATAGGGCTCGATATACGACGGATGGTTGTGGCTTTCCATTTTGAAAACAACGCATTGGCCGTCGCCGATATCCACGATGCCGGCGTTCTCTCCAGGGCCGCAGATGACTTGCGGGCCTTCCGTGGGCAGCGTCCGCAGCCACTTCTTGGAGGATTTGTAGGAACAATGCTCGTTCCACATGGCCGAAAAAATGCCCATCTCGGTGTAATTCGGCGCGCGGCCGAGGATGTTTTGCACCTCGGCCCATTCGTCGTCGGTAAAGCCGTGGGCGGCGATCACATCGGGTGTGATGGCGGGTTCGGTCATGCGTATTCCCCAGATTTGCGCGGCTGCGACCGCCCTGTCCCCTGTCTTGGGGGCTCTATAAGCGGCCTTGCGGGCGGTTGGAAGCCTTAGAGGGGCCGCTGGAACACCAGCGCCGTGGGTTGGGTGAAGCCGGGGTGGGTGAAGGTGCCTGTCTGCTTGAACCCAAGGGCCAGATAGGTGGCGTGGTTTTCGACCAGCTGGACCCGGGCATAGAGCTGCAGAGCCTCCAGCCCCCTGTCGCGGGCACGGGTTGCGGCGGCCTCCATCAACATCCGCGCCAAACCCTGTTTGCGGTGCGAGGCGGCTACGGCAACCTTGCCGACCTCATAGAGCCGCCCGCGCGCCGTGCCGAAGCCGCAGGCGACGGGTTGGCCCTGGTCACGGGCAAGGAACAGATCCTCATCCCGCGCCTTGGCAGCGATATCGGCAAGTGTCATGGTGGTCAGGAACGAGGGCGGATCGATGCGCCCTTCCATGGGCGCATAGGCCGCGCGCAAAAGCGCCTCCAGCGCGGCCCAGTCGGCGAAATCCGGGTTTGTTTCTATTTTCGAAACAGTCACGAAGCCCTCCCGTAAGGCCTTGGCATCACCCCAAAAAAAAGGCCGAGACGAATCTCGGCCGAAGTCCAACAGGGAGGTATTGAAGTGACCAGATCGGCCTCTTCAATACCGAATAACTATTAATCAATTGGCTCACAATCAAGGCAAATAGGGGCTTGCGCACGCAAACCTGATATGTCTGTGGCGCATAGCACACAGACTTAGGGACCGTTTGCACAAGCATTAAGCAGGCGGTGCAGCCTCCACTTCGCGCTGTCGGCGGCGATAGGCGATGACCTCTTCACTGACAAAATCGCGGAACACTTCGATCCGGCGGGATTGGCGCAATTCTTCGGGATAGGCGAGGAAAACAGGCACTTCGGCGGATTCGATCTCGGGCAACACGCGCACGAGGTCGGGGAAATCCTGGGTCAGGTAATCGGGCAGGACGCCGATGCCCAGGTCATGGATCACCGCTTGCAGCACTCCGAAGTAGTTGTTCACCGACAGGGTGGAGCCGACATCGTAGCTCATCAACTCGCGCACCAGAATGGCGCCCGCGCTGACCTGCGCGGCAGAGGCGTTTTGCGAGATCAGGCGGTGATCGCCCAGGTCCTCGATGCTGGTCGGCGTGCCGTTCTTCTCTAGGTACGAGGGCGTCGCATAGAGGCGCATGTTGATCGTCATCAGGCGGCGGCGGATCAGATCGGCCTGGCTGGGTTCTTTCATGCGGATGGCGACGTCAGCCTCGCGCATCGGCAAATCGAGCAGGCGTTCTTCCAGCATCAGGTCGATTTTCAGATCGGGGTATTTCTCATAAAGCGCGGGCAGGCGCGGGGCGAGCCAGAGGGAGCCGAAGCCGATGGTGGTGGTCACCCGCAACTCTCCGAACACCTCTTCTTCGCTGTCGCGGATGCGCGCCGAGGCGGTGTCGAGCCGTTTGGTCATGTGCCGGGTGGCGTCGTAAAGAAGCTCTCCCTGTTCCGTCAGAATCAACCCCCGGGCATGGCGGTGGAACAGCGTCGTGTCCAGGTTCTCTTCCAACGCGCGGACCTGGCGGGACACGGCGGACTGCGACAGGTGGAGCGTATCGCCCGCATGGGTCAGCGACCCAGCCGAGGCCACTGCATGAAAAATGCGTAACTTGTCCCAATCCATGACCCAACCTTCCCGTTGATGGCGCTAACGTAGGGAGGCGATGCTGCGGGTGCAAAGGCTTTCTGACGCCAAGGGCGGCATCGGGTGAAGACACGCGTAGACAGGTCAGTATTTGTGACCTATAGTGGTGACAGATATTTGACGCACGGGAGGTCCCTATGGGAGTGCAGCAGGTCTCGCTTGACGACAAATTCGATCTGACGAAATCCCCGGTCTTGCTGAACGGCACCCAGGCGCTGGTCCGCCTGATGCTGATGCAGAAGGAGCGGGACCGCGCGGCGGGACTGAACACGGCGGGTTTTGTCAGCGGCTATCGTGGCTCGCCCCTGGGGGCGGTCGATTTGCAGATGGCCCGCGCGGGCAAGCGGCTGGCGGCCTCTGACATCACCTTCAAGCCGGGCCTGAACGAGGACCTCGCCGCGACCGCCCATTGGGGCGCGCAGCAAGCCGAGCTGCGGGGGGAGGGGCGTTTCGATGGCGTCTTCGGCCTGTGGTATGGCAAGGGCCCCGGCGTCGACCGCACGGGCGACGTGATGCGCCATGTGAACATGGCGGGCACGTCGCGCCATGGCGGCGTGATCATGGCGATGGGCGATGATCATACGGGCGAAAGCTCCACCGTGTGCCACCAGTCCGATTTTGCCATGGTCGATGCCCATATGCCGGTGCTGAGCCCGGCGGGCGTGCAGGAGATCCTTGATTTCGGCGTCTACGGCTATGCGTTGAGCCGGTACGCGGGCGTCTGGGTCGGGCTGAAATGCGTGAAGGACAACGTGGAGGCGACGGCCGTGGTCGATGCGCGGCCTGACCGGATGACCTTTGTGGAGCCTGAGTTCGAGATGCCCGAGGGCGGGCTGAACATCCGCTTGGGCGATCACTGGATCCCCCAGGAAGAACGTCTGGTGGAACACAAGCGCTACGCCGCCGAGGCCTTCGCCCACGCCAATGGAATCGACAAGCGGGTCCACGGGCGCGCGGGCGCGAAGATCGGGTTTGTGGCGGCGGGCAAGAACTGGCTCGACCTGCTGTCGGCGATGGAGGCGCTGGGGATTGACGGGCCCCAAGCCGAGGCGCTGGGGATCACCACCTACAAGGTTGGCCAGACCTGGCCGCTCGACATGCGCGGCTTCCATGATTGGGCCGAGGGGCTGGACCTGATCGTTGTGGTGGAAGAAAAGCGCAAGCTGATCGAGGTGCAGGTGAAAGAGGCGATCTTTGATGATCGCCAGGGCCGCCGCGTTTATGGCCACCGCGATGGCCACGGTAACACGCTGTTCCCGACGCATTTTGCCCTGGACCCTGCCGATATCGCGATGAAACTGGGCGCGATCCTGGAGGAAGAAGGCTGCGCCACCGACGGCATCCGCGCGGGCATGGCGCAGGTGGAAGAGGCGATGCGCGCCTCCAATGCGCCGGATCTGGCCAAACGCACGCCGTGGTTCTGCTCGGGCTGTCCGCATAATTCCTCGACCAAGGTGCCGGATGGCTCTCGCGCGGGCGCGGGCATTGGGTGTCACTTCATGGCCAAGTGGATGGACCGCGAGACCGAGGCCTACACCCACATGGGTGGCGAGGGCGTGAACTGGGTCGGCGAGAGCCTGTTTTCCACCCGCGATCACATGTTCCAGAATCTGGGCGAGGGGACCTATAACCACTCCGGCATTCTGGCGATCCGCGCCGCTTTGGCTGCAGGCACCAACATCACCTACAAGATCCTGTTCAACGACGCCGTCGCCATGACCGGCGGCCAGAATAACGAGGGCGATCTGGACCCCGCGCGCATCGCCCATGAGGTGAAGGCCATGGGGGTGGAGCATATCGCGCTGGTCTATGACCCCAAGGAAGAGGTTGATTTCAGCGCCTTTCCCAAGGGGTTGGAGCGGTTTGAGCGCGACGATCTGATGAAGGTGCAAGAGGTCTACCGTGGGCATAAGGGCGTGTCGGCGATCATCTACGTGCAGACCTGCGCCGCCGAAAAGCGCCGCCGTCGCAAGCGCGGGACGTTCCCCGATATCGACAAGCGCGTGTTCATCAACACCGACGTCTGCGAGGGCTGCGGCGATTGCGGGGTGCAGTCGAACTGCGTGTCCATCGTGCCGGTGGAAACCGAATTGGGCCGCAAGCGGGCGATTGATCAATCGACCTGCAACAAGGATTTCTCCTGCGTCAAAGGGTTTTGCCCGTCGTTCGTGACGCTGGAAGGCGCGGTAATCAAGAAAGAGGCCAGCGCGTCTGTCGATTTGGACGGGCTGCCGGAGCCGAGCTTGCCCGCGATCACCGGCACCCACAACGTGCTGGTCACCGGCGTCGGCGGCACGGGCGTCGTGACCATCGGCGCGGTGATGGCGCAGGCCGCACAGCTCGACGGCAAGGGCGCGGGGATGATCGAGATGGCGGGCCTGGCGCAGAAGGGCGGCGCGGTGGCGATTCACCTGCGGCTGGCGAACAAGCCCGAGGATATCGCTGCGATCCGGGTGGGGGCCGGAGAGGCTGACGCTGTTATCGGCGGCGATCTGGTGGTGACAGGCGGGGCCAAGACGTTGAGCCAGATGAAGGCGGGCCGCACCGGGGCGGCGGTCAACAGCCATGAGATCACCACCGGTGATTTCACCCTCGACACCGAATTCACCATTCCGGGCAAGGACCTGGAGGTCGCGTTGCAAGCGCGGGTCCGTGACAAGCTGGTGTTGTTTGACGCGACCGAGCTGGCGCGCGTGCTGCTGGGGGACTCGATCTATTCCAACATGATGACCTTCGGCGCGGCCTGGCAGATGGGGTTAATCCCGTTAACCCACGCCGCCATTGTGGAGGCCATCGCCATGAACGGCGCCGCGATCGAGGCCAACAAACAGGCCTTCGAGATGGGCCGTTGGGCGGTCGTGAACCCCGATCAGGCGACGCGGTTGACCACGTCCAACGTTGTGGGAAAGCCGAAGACGCTGGACGAGAAGATCGCTTTCCGCAAAGCGCATCTGGAGGCGTATCAGGGCAAGCGGCTGGCCAAGCGCTATGCCAAACTGGTCGACAGTGTGGAGGAGCCGACCCTGAAAGAGGCCGTCGCCAAGGGCTACCATAAGCTGTTGACCTACAAGGATGAATACGAGGTCGCCCGCCTTCATCTGGAGACGGAAGCCAAGGCGCGCGAGACCTTCGGGGGCGACTTCAAGATGACCTACCATCTCGCGCCGCCGATGCTACCGGGGCGTGATGCGGCGGGGCGTCCCAGGAAGCGGGAATTCGGCCCCTGGGTGGGTCGTGTCTTCAAGGTTCTGGCGAAGATGAAGCGCCTGCGGGGCACGCCTTTGGATGTCTTCGGCTATAGCTCGGAACGGCGGACGGAGCGCGCGCGGATCAAACAATACGAGACCGACATGGCCCGCTTTTTGCCGCGCGCAGATGCGCTGCCCCAGGGGGCGCTTCTGGCGCTGGCGGAACTGCCGCTGAGCATTCGCGGCTTTGGTCCGGTCCAGGAGCAAAACGGCCATGAGGCGGCGATCCAGCGCGAGGATTTGCTGGCGATGCTGGAGGCCAGTGGAACCGTCACGCACGAGGCCGCCGAATAGTTTTCCACCTTTCCCCCCTGTCGCGGGCGCGTTAGAGCGTGGCGCGAAGAAGGGGGGCAAGATGCCGGAACTAGCCGAATTTCTGCCGATGCTGGCGCTGATCCTGGCAATCGGCGCCCTGTCCGGTGTCATCGCCGGACTTTTGGGCGTGGGCGGCGGCATCGTGCTTGTGCCTGCGTTTTTCTTTGCGTTTGAGGGGCTTGGTTATGCGACTGACGGGTTGATGCAGATCTGCCTGGCGACCTCGCTGGCCACGATTGTGGTGACCTCCGTGCGCTCGGTCATCGGCCACCACAAGAAAGGCGCGGTCGATTGGGCGATCCTGCGCGCCTGGGGACCGGGGATCGCGATTGGGTCAGCTTTGGGCGTGGTGGCGGCCAGCGGGCTGCGCAACGAGGTGCTGATGGGCATTTTCGGTGTCCTGGGCCTGAGCGTGGGCCTTTACATGGCGTTTGGCCGGGCGGAATGGCGGTTGGGCGCGCAGATGCCCGGGCGCGTGGGGACGGTGGCAACCTCGCCGGTGCTGGGGTTCCTGTCGGTCCTGATGGGCATCGGCGGCGGGTCCTTCGGGGTGCCCCTGATGACGCTCTTCTCGGTCCCCATTCACCGCGCCGTCGCCACGGCGGCGGGCTTTGGCGTGCTGATCGGCGTGCCCGCCGTCATCGGCTTCCTGTTGACATCGGCAGAGGGCGCGGGGCGCCCGCCGTTTACCCTGGGGCAAGTGAACCTGGTGGCTTTCGTCGCGGTGATTGCCATGACGCTGGTCACAACGCCCCTGGGCGTGAAGCTGGCCCATGCGATGGACCCCAAGCCGCTGAAACGGATTTTCGCGGTGTTCATCATGGTCATGGCGCTCAACATGCTGCGCAAGGCGCTTGGGTTTTGAGCTGGCTGGACGCGGGATGGCAGGTATTTGGGCCAGAGCCTGCGGTAGAGGCCTGGATCGCGGCGGCGCGCGGGCCTGCGTTGAAAGCCGCAGCACAGGAGCCGCGTCGCCATGGCGGCACCTGGGGCGTGGGTGTTGATGCGTTGGACAATGACGCCGCCGGGCGCGTTGCAGGCGGGCCGCCCTTGGGCGGGCGGGCGTTTGACGCAGCTGTCGCGGTGACGGGTGTGGCAGGGCTGCATAGGGCGCAGGTCTCGGTCACTTATCCGGGCTACCCGCGGGAGGATGACGGGGAAAGCGCGGCCAACCATCGCTTCCGCCGCGACCGCGACGCCGCTCATCTGGACGGGCTGTTGCCGGTGGGGCCAGACAAGCGTCGGCATCTGCAAGAGCCCCACGCCTGGATCATCGGGCTGCCCCTGACAGAGGCGGACGCCGATGCGGCCCCCCTGGTCATTTGGCACAAGAGCCATGAGGTGATCCGCCGCGCCTTCACGCGGGCTTTCGATGGCATCGCGCCGCGCGATTGGTCGCAAACCGACGTGACAGACCTCTACAAGGCGGCGCGCGACGAGGTGTTCAGAACCTGCCCCAGGATCGAAGTGCCGCTCACGCCCGGCGATACGGTGCTTCTGCATCGGATGACGATCCACGGCGTGGCCCCCTGGCGCGAGGGGGCAATGGCCGCGACGGAGGGGCGAGCGATTGCGTATTTCAGGCCGTGTTTCGAGGATGCGGACCGCTGGCTGACGGCGCCTTAGGATTGCGCGCGGGGCAGGCGGGCGCGGTAGGTGATGAACATCACCGCCAGCACCCCGATATTGGCCAGCATCTGCGGCGAGGTCGCGACGCGCGCGAGATTTGAGGCGCCGACCACCAGGACCTGTGCCAGCACCAGCGCCAGGACCGCGACGGCGAAGTTCACCGCCGTGGCGGGGGCCGCGCCCGGGTCGCGGTCGCCCTGCCGCCCGAGCCAGAACGCCATGACAGCCCAGACCGGCGCAGGGCCAAGGATCAGGTGGACGATGCCGGGCAGGATGATCAGGAACATGCCCCCTTCAGTCGCGGCAGCCCACCCAGCGGCGAGATCGCCGTCGCCAAGCGCGAAGACCATCACGATGGGGTAGAAGACCAAAAGGCCAATCCAGCTGCCCGCAAAGCCCGCTATCAACCACGACGCGCGCCGATGCTCTGCCGGGGTCTGGGGCCGCTGCTTGTTCGGCCCGAAGCTTTCGCCCGCGCGCGCCACTAGGTGCCGCGCCGCAGCCGCGCCGCCCGTCCCCCGCGCCGCTTGAGAAGTTGCGGCGCGCGCGAGGGGAGGTCTGCCATCACTTCGGCGCGGGCCTCATGGGTGAGGCGGGACCACTGGGTGATCTCGTCGATGGAACGCAGGCAACCGGTGCAGAGCCGCGCCTCGGGATGGATGATGCAGATCTTGACGCAGGGCGACTGGATCTCATCGCGTTTCCAAATGTCGTCGCTGGAAGCGCGCTTGGAGTTGGTGTCTGTCATGCCGAAGTCCTCAAATGGCGCAGACGATCCAGCGCGCCTTGCAAGATATAGCTTGCGGCGACCGCATCAATAACCTCGGAGCGACGTTTTCGCGTCGTATCCGCCTCAATCAACGCGCGTTCCGCCGCGACGGTGCTCAGCCGCTCATCCCAGAAGCCGATGGGAAGCGACGCGAAATCGGCGCGGCGCGACAGGTTGAGGGCGAAGGCGCGGGTGGCCTGGGCGCGGGGGCCTTCGGAGCCGTCCATGTTGCGGGGCAGCCCCAGGATGATCCCGCAAACCTCATGCTTGGCGATCACCCCTGCCAGCGCATCCGCATCTAGCCCGAATTTCTTGCGTTTCACGGTTTCCAGGGCGCTGGCCGAGGTCAAAAGCCGGTCCGAGAGCGCCACGCCGATGGTTTTGGTCCCCAGGTCCAGCCCCACAAGGCCACGCATCGGCGCGAGCGCCCCGGCGAAATCCTCAAGGGTTTCAAAGATCATTGCCCGTCGTCCGCAGACCCGGTTCGGGCCATCGCGGCGCGAAAAGCGCTTTCGACGATTTCCAGCGCTTCGGGGAACTCCGCAAAAACGCTTAACGCCTCTTCATGGACGATCTGCGCCGCATTCGTGCGACCCAACACGCCGTAAGCGGTGATCAGCTGCGCCCAATCCTGGGGCGTGCCGCCTTCCGTGCCCAGGCGATCCGCCAGACCTTCGACCATCGTCTCGATCATCGCCTGCTGCTCGGAAGGATCGAGCCCCTCCATCGCGGCCATATCCGCCGCCGTGGGACCGCGCGGGGCGGCAAGGAGGGCAGGGTCCAGCTCCACCCCTGCGGCAAAGGCGATGTCGGCGATCTGCGCCCGAATGGGCCGGACCCAGGGCGCCTCGGGGCGGGATTCGGCCAGCAGGTTGGACCAGATCGGCAGGGCCAGATCGGGGCGGCCCTGTTGGGCGAACATCTCTCCGGCGTAGTAGCGTCCGGTGCCGTCGCGGGGCTCCAACTGCAGGCCGATGCGCAGGGCCTCTTCCGCCTCGGGCGAGACATAGCCGCCGGCGGCGAAAATCATCATCTCGGCCAGGTCGATGTAGTGGCGACCCGTCACGTCGCCTTCCAGAAGCCCGATCAGGCGCGTCTGCGCGCGGTGGGCGGCGCGGAAATTGCCCAACATCGCCTCGTTCGCGGCCAGAAGGGTCAGGCCCTCGGTGTCGTCGGGGCGCTGCTCCATCACCGTGCGCAGCTGCGCGACCATCGCGGCACGCTCTGGGTCGGCGTCGGACGCGGGGACGTCTGGCACTTGCTCTTCCGCCAGTTCCTGGGAGGGGCGGTTTTCGCGCGCTTCCTCGATCATCGCGATGCGCTGGTCAATCGGCAGATCCGGGTAGCCGGGCGCGCCAATCTGCCAGTAGGTCCAAAGGGCGCCCGCAATGGTCGCCACAAGCCCCAAGGCGATGATCGCTGTCCCGGTGCGCGAGGCGCCTTCCGTGCGCTGGCCCGCGTTCAAGGCGCGGTCGGCATCGAGGATCCGGCGGCTGACTTCCGTACGGGCACGCTCGGCCTCATCTTCGGACAGGGTGCCGCGTGCGACGTCGCGGTCAAGTTCGGCCAATTGATCGCGGTAGACCTGCAAATCATAGGCGGCAGCGGGGGAGGCGGCCTGGACCGGGCGGCGTGCGGCGAGGAACACGATGCCCGCCACCACAACGCAAATAAAGCCCGCTGCAATCCAGAATGCCATGTCGTGCGGTCCCTCTCCCTCTTGCCTGCCTCACATAAGATGCCCCGGCCCAAAACGAAAGGCGCGGGGCGCGCGCAAAGCCGATTTCCCCTTGGGGCGCGACAACATGGCAGGGCGTCGCAAATTGCACTTCATAGGTCGCGGGCAGTATCCTCTTTTTCGCGCGTCCCCCCAAAAGCAAAGAGACAGGTTCGGAGCCCCATCCATGCGTAAGTATTCTGCCTTTGCCATTGCCCGAGAAGCCTTCCGTCACCACGACGGGTGGGAGCGTGCTTGGCGCTCGCCCACGCCCAAGGCCAGCTACGACGCGATCATCGTGGGGGCAGGGGGCCACGGGTTGGCTTCGGCTTATTACCTGGGCAAGAACTTTGGGATCACCAATGTCGCGGTGATCGAGAAGGGCTGGCTTGGCGGCGGCAACACCGGCCGCAACACGACGATCATCCGGTCGAATTACCTGCAGGACCCGTCGGCGGCGATCTACGAGAAGGCGCGGTCTCTGTATGAGACGCTGTCCCAGGATCTGAACTACAACATCATGTTCTCGCCCCGCGGCGTGATCATGTTGGCCCAGACCCACCACGAGGTGCGCGGCTACCTGCGCACGGCCCAGGCCAATGCGCTGCAAGGGGTGGCAACGCGGTTCATCGACAAGCATGAGGTGAAACGCCTGGTGCCGATCATGAACATCGAAGGCCCGCGCTATCCGGTCTTGGGCGGGCTCTGGCAACCTCGCGGCGGCACGGCCCGCCACGATGCGGTGGCCTGGGGCTATGCGCGGGCGTGCTCGGACATGGGGATGGACATCATCCAGCAGTGCGAAGTGACGGGCGTGCGGGTTGAGGGCGGCGCGGTTGCGGGCGTCGAGACCTCCAAGGGGTTCATCGGCTGCAAGAAGTTGGGCGGCGTGGTGGCTGGCCATTCCAGCGTCCTGGCCGAGATGGCGGGCTTCCGTCTGCCGATGGAGTCGGTTGCGCTGCAGGCGCTGGTGAGTGAGCCGATCAAGCCTTGCATGGACGTGGTCGTCATGGCCAACACGGTCCACGGCTACCTGAGCCAGTCCGACAAGGGCGAGATGGTCATCGGCGGCGGCACCGACGGCTACAACAACTACACCCAGCGCGGGTCGTTCCACCACATCGAGGAAACCGTGCGCGCGTTGATCGAGACCTTCCCGATGCTCTCACGCCTCAAGATGCTGCGCCAATGGGGCGGGATCGTGGACGTGACGGGCGACCGCTCTCCGATCCTCAGCAAGACGCCGGTGGAAGGCATGTTCATGAACTGCGGTTGGGGCACCGGCGGGTTCAAGGCTATCCCCGGCTCGGGCTGGGGCTTTGCGGAACTGATGGCCAAGGGGCACTCGCCTTTGACGGCAGAGTTCGGCATGGAGCGCTTCCGCGAGGGGCGGTTCATCGACGAAAGCGTGGCGGCAGGGGTGGCGCATTGAGCGCGAGTACTCGCATTTTGAGCCGCGAACGGCTTAGCCAATTGATTGCGTTGTATGGCCCGCGCGTCCTTTGGTACGGAAGTTGTGCAGTGCTTGGGGCAGGCGCTGCGGTCTGTTCACCAGAAGAATTCGCTAGATTGGGAGCCGCAGCAACGATTGCTGCATTGGCGATGGCTGGTTTTACGTTGTTAAAGATCCAGGCTGAACGGCGCATAATCTCTTTTTTTGGACGCCAGAGTCTGGACAATAACATAAGAGTAGTGGCGCGAACTGAGTTAGAGAACTTTGCCTCTCAAATCGGGCTACAGCTGAATTACGATCAATCGATGCCCATGCAAAGGGACGCCATGGAACATGCGCACGCAAGCAAAACGGCATTTGAGGACGTTCTGGAGAAATGGGAATTGGACCTGAGGACGTACGAGCTCTCGACGCTATTGCTCGCAACTACCATCTGGGGTTTTGGTGATTTACTTCTAAACGCTTTCCGGTCTTGGGGGCTTTAGATGTCAAAATCTGGATTTTTCGTTAACGTTCCTCGATCATCAAGTCCTGATCGAAATACGTCATCGTACAGGGACGCGGCACGTTTCAGCGCACGAAATACGCCCGATCCGGCCCTTTTTGGCGCAAAACGCCCGGTTTTGCCCCTGTCCTATGCCGCCTCCACCTGCACGCCCACACTTGGGCATGCAGAAATGGAGGACACCTCATGTCTGACTACGACCAACACAATCGCAACTTCGACTACGCCCCGCCCTCGCGCGGCGGCTCTGGGTCCGGCGCGCTTATCTTCATCGCCGGGATCATCGTGCTGTTCATTCTCGCCATGCTGTTCATGGGCGGGGGCAGCGGCACGTTGCCCGAGGAAGGGGCGGCACCTGCTGCGGTCGCGCCCTCGGACGGGGCGCCCGTCGTCGACCCAACCGCGCCTGTCATCGTGGATTAACGGCGTTAACCTTTGGGCGGGGGCAACCTCGCCCAAAGTCGCAGGCACCGCCCGATGAGCGCAGTCGCCATCCCCAAGAGCCTCGGCCATATTTGGATCGGGGACCGGCCCGCGCCCAAGCGCTGGCTGCAATCCTGGCGCGATCTGCATCCCGATTGGGCCTACACTCTTTATGACAACGCCTATCTAACCGGGCGGCGCTGGCGCAACCAGCGCCTGATCGCGCATTTCTTTCGCCAGCGCCGGTTCGAAGGCGTGGCCGACCTGATGCGCTACGAGATCCTGTTTGAGCAGGGCGGCTTCATCCCCGGATCCGATTTCGAGGCGCTGCGCAACTGTGACGAGTTGTTCAACGAGCCCTGCACCTACACCTGCTATGACACCTATCCCAAGGGCCGCTGCAAGCTGACGCCCTTCCTGGCCTCGGCCCCCGGCACCCACACGCTGGCCCTGACGCTGGACGAGATCCACACCACCTACGCCGATGCGCCCGAGACCGCGCGCCAGCCCTGGATCAGCGTCGGCAACCTGTTCCTGCGCGGTTTGGTAGAGAAATACCGCGAAGAGATCCGCGATCTGCGGATCTGGCCCGCTTACTTCGTCGTTCCCAAAAACAAGAATGCGCCGCGTTACGACGGCCCCGGCCGCATCTATGCGGAGCATCATTGGGGCACCACCCTCGACAAATACGAGGGCGCGCCCGACCCGCAGCTTTTTGACGACGTGGCCCATGTGCTCGACGCCACCGACCCCTTGCCCCTGACCGCTGACCCTTCCGAGGACCCGTAGATCATGCTTACCCTCACGTGCCCCAATTGCGGCATCTCCGCCTGCGAAACCGAGCTTGCGCCCGGGGGCGAGGCGCATCTGAAACGCTTCGGACCGGGCTCTACCGATGACCAGTTCGAGGAATATCTGTTCATGCGCCCCAACACCAAAGGCGTCCATTTTGAACGCTGGCGCCACGCGGCAGGCTGCGGCAAGTGGTTCCTGGCCGCCCGCGACACGGCCACGCTGGAGGTCTTCGGGACGTATTCCGCGCAAACGACGGAGCCGCCCGCCGAGATCATCGCCAAGATCGACGCCAAACGACCCGGCTGGAGGGCAGAGCCATGAGCCTTCGTCTTAAAAGCAAGGGTCGTCTGATCGACCGTTCGACCACCGTAAAGTTCACCTTCAACGGCAAATGGATGCGCGGCCATGCGGGCGATACGCTTGCCTCGGCGCTCTTGGCCAATGGTCAGACGCTGGTGGGCCGTTCGTTCAAGTACCACCGCCCGCGCGGCATCATGACCAGCGGTGCGGAGGAACCCAATGCGCTGGTCAACCTCGGCTCGGGCGTCACCCACGAGCCGAACCAGCGCGCCACCACGACCGAGTTGTTCGAGCGGCTGGAGGCCACGTCCCAGAACCATTGGCCCTCGCTGGAGTTCGACGTGGGCGAGGTCAACGGGCTGGTCGCCCGCTTCCTTCCTGCCGGTTTCTATTACAAAACGTTCCTCTTCCCGCGCGCCTTCTGGAAACATGTGTTTGAGCCGTTCATCCGCCAATCCGCGGGCCTCGGCAAAGCCCCGCACCCGGAAACGCGCGACCCCGAAAAATACGAGCACTTCTTCGCCCATGTCGATCTGGTGATCGCAGGCGGCGGCATCTCGGGCCTGCAAGCCGCGCTTCTCGCGGGCCGCGCGGGCCTGCGCGTGCTGCTGATGGAGCAGACCGCCCATTGGGGAGGGCGCGCGCCGGTCGACGGCGTTGAAGTGGACGGAATGCCCGCCGAGGAGTGGGTGAAGAACGCCGTGCAAGAGCTTGAAAGCATGGAGAATGTGGATCTCCGCCTTCGTGCGATGGTGGCGGGCGTCTATGACCACGGCTACGTGCTGGGGTATGAACGCCTCACCGATCACGCCCCCGATCTGGACGGCCCGCGCCACCGCCTCTGGCGCATCCGCGCGGCCCAGATCATCTCGGCCACCGGCGCATTGGAGCGGCCGCTCAGCTTCTCCGGCAACGACAAACCGGGGGTGATGCTGGCCTCCGCCGTGCGCGACTATCTGGTGAACTACGGCGTGGCGGCGGGCGAGAACATCGTCGTCGTCACCAATAACGATGACGGCTACCGCACGGCGATTGCACAGGTGGAGGCCGGGTTGTCGGTGGCCTGTGTCGTTGACGCGAGGCCTTCAGCGGAAGGCGAATTACCCAACAAAGCCCGCGCGTTGGGCATCAAAGTTAAAGTGAATACGGCGATCGCAAAGGTCAAAGGCCTGCGCAGTGTCGTCTCCGTCGCGCTCTGCGCGCAGGATGGTGACGGGCTGATCACCGAGGAAGTGCCCTGCGATGCAGTGGCCATGTCCGGCGGCTGGTCGCCCGTCGTCCACCTCTGGTCCCATTGCGGTGGCAAGCTGACCTGGGACGCCGCGAACGCCTTCTTCCGCCCTGATCCCACGCGTCCGCCCCTGAACCAGGACGGTGCAGGTTTCGTGACCTGTGTCGGCAGCGCTGACGGCGCGGTGTTGGCTGCCGAGACGCTAGAAAACACATCAACAAACACCGGCAAGGTGCTGGAAACGCTTGGAAAGACCGCAAGCCAAGGATCAACTGCGAGGAGCGCAAGCGAGGAGGGGTTGGCGCCTGTCTGGGTCATGCCCCACGGCGCAGATTACAAGAAACGCTCCAAGATGTGGCTCGATTTCCAGAACGATGTGAAGGTCTCCGACGTGCAGCTGGCAGCGCGCGAGGGCTACGAGAGCGTCGAGCACACCAAGCGCTATACGACGCTTGGCATGGCCACAGATCAAGGGAAACTCAGCAATATCAACGGCCTCGCGGTCCTAGCTGATGCATTGAATGAAGAGATCCCGCGCGTCGGCACCACCACCTTCCGCCCACCCTATACCCCCATCTCCATGGGTGCCATCGCAGGCGAAGCGAGCCGCGAGATCTTCCAGCCCCTCCGCCGTACCCCCATGCACGCCTGGCACGAGGCGAAGGGCGCCTACATGGAACCCGTCGGCGGCTGGCGCCGCCCCTACACCTACCTCCAAAACGGCGAGACCCACGCCCAGGCCGTGACGCGAGAGATCAACGCCACCCGCACGTCCCTCGGGCTGTTGGACGCCTCCACCCTCGGCAAGATCATCGTCAAAGGCCCGGACGCGGGCAAATTCCTGGACATGCTCTACACCAACATGATGAGCAGTCTGAAACCGGGCAAATGCCGCTATGGTCTGATGTGCTCCGAGAACGGCTTCCTGATGGATGACGGCGTCGTCGTCCGCCTCGATGAGGAGACGTTCCTCTGCCACACGACCTCGGGCGGCGCCGATCACGTCCATGCCCATATGGAGGATTGGCTGCAGTGCGAGTGGTGGGACTGGAAGGTCTTCACCGCCAATGTGACCGAGCAATGGGCGCAGGTCGCGGTCGTTGGCCCCAACGCCCGGAAACTGCTGGAGAAACTGGGCGCGGACTTCGACCTGTCGGCCGAAAACCTGCCCTTCATGGGCATGGCCGAGGGCAAGATCGGCAGGTTCGATGCCCGCGTCTTCCGCATCTCCTTCTCGGGCGAGTTAAGCTACGAGATCGCCGTCCCGGCCTCCCAAGGCCTCGCGTTCTGGGAGGCGCTGCACGCGGCGGGCGCGGAGTTCAACGCGACGCCCTATGGGACCGAGGCGCTGCATGTCATGCGCGCCGAAAAGGGTTTCATCATGATCGGGGATGAGACCGACGGCACGGTGATCCCCCAGGACCTCGGCCTCAACTGGGCGATCTCCAAGAAGAAAGAGGACTTCCTCGGCAAACGCGGGCAGGAGCGGCAGTATATGGTCGATCCCAATCGCTGGAAGTTGGTGGGCCTGGAGACGCAAGACAAATCCGTGCTGTCCGACGGCGCCTATGCGGTCGCTGCGGGCACCAACGCCAACGGACAGGCCAATGTCGAGGGGCGCGTGACCTCCACCTATTACTCGCCCACCATGAAGCGCGGCATCGCGATGGCGCTGGTCCTGAACGGCCCGGACCGGATGGGTGAGACGATCCAGCTCAACAAGGTGGACGGCAGCACGGTGCCGGCAAAAATCGTCAATCCTGTGTTCTTTGACCCGGAAGGAGCCAAGCAAAATGTCTAATGCTGTCAGTGTATTGCAAGGCGAAGTTTATGCGGGCCTAGTGCGTGTCGCGGAAGCGGGCCTTCACGGGATGATCACGCTGAAGGCGGATCTGGCACAGGCCGCACCTGCGGTCAAAACGGTCACGGGTCAGGATATCCCCGAGGCCCGGCGCATCGCGCGGGGTGACATCTCGGTGGCCTGGATGGCCCCGGACGAGGTGCTGATCCTCTGCGATCACGGGCGTGCCGACGCGCTGGTGTCCGAGCTGTCCGAGGCGCTCAAAGGCCAGCACCATCTGGCTGTCAACGTCTCCGACGCGCGCGCGGTGTTCCATCTGGAAGGCGCGGCGTGCAAAGACGTGCTCGGCAAGCTGACACCCGCTGACCTGGGCGCTTTGGCCTCGGGCGAAGTCCGACGGTCCCGTCTGGCGCAGGTTCCAGCCGCGCTCTGGATCGAGGGCGATACGGCCACCGTCATCTGCTTCCGCTCCGTCGCGCAATACGCGTTTGACCTGCTCAGCAATGCCGCGGCACCGGGTGGCGACGTGGGGTATTTCACCCCGCGCTAAGCGCCACAATCTGGCCGCATCCAAGCAATATCCAGACCGGGCACGCTCCATTCGTCAGAGGTCCGGATGTCCTTTACGCCCCATAGCCCCGCGCGCGCGATCGCGCTGGCCCCGACGACCGCTCAACCGCCCCGGACCCGGTTCTTCCCCCAGGGTCCCGGCCCGAGCCTGATCGTATTTGCCATGCTGATCGGGGTCGCGCCATCGCTTTTCGCGCAGGCCTTTGTCGTCTCGCGCGGGATCGATGGCGGCTACTACATGCCCGCCGAATTCATACGCGACCAGCGCCACACCTTGCTGTTCATCGGCTTGGTCGTGGGCCTTGCGGCGGCAGTGGCCTTGGGCTTCACCCTCCATAGCCTGCGCACGGCCCCCAAAGCGCGGGGCGCGCGGATCGTCATTGCCTGCGTTCTGGTCGGCACCATCGCCTGGGATTGGATGTTCTTTGCCTCGCTCCGCGGAATGGTCACGAAGGAGCTTACCTATTGGGAAGTGGAGAGGATCGCAGACATCCCCTATCCGCAAACTGAAACGGGACTTCAGGGGTTTGACTACGATGGCCAGACCTTCCGGATCCAGATCGGCGTGGCCGAAGTGCCGGAAGACGCGGTGCCGATGCAGCACTATGGGCCGCTTCTGTGCGTCCGGCTTGGCGGCTTGTTCGCAGGACCCGTGCAGACCATCGGCGTTGCGTTCAACGGGCCGGAGGGTGCGCAAAGCGTCCTTGACGTGCCAAGGGCCGATTGCCGGACCTGGTACATGTACGGGCGCAGGCCCGAGAACAGGCCGCGCGATCCGGCCAGCATTCCGCGCCTTGATGTCCGGCCGCTCGTTCTGTCCAAGTGACAGGCCCCGCGCCGCTTGCCCCTTGACGTTCCCCCCATGCGCACTCCATCTGTGGCGTAACACCACACACGCAACTAAGGGGGACCGATCATGGCCTTTGAACTTCCCGACCTTCCCTACGCCCACGACGCACTTGCCGCCCACGGCATGTCCGCCGAGACGCTGGAATTTCACCACGACCTGCACCACAACGCCTATGTCACCAACGGCAACAAGGCGATTGAAGGCACGGAGTGGGAAGGCAAATCCCTCGAAGAGATCATCACCGGCACCTACGACGCCTCCGCCGTCGCGCAGAACGGTATCTTCAACAACATCAGCCAATTGTGGAACCACAACCAGTTCTGGGAGATGATGGGCCCCGGTGTCTCGTCCATGCCGTCCGAGCTGGAAGCCGCTTTGACCGAGAGCTTCGGCTCCGTTGATGAGTTCAAGTCCCAGTTCTCCGCCGCGGGCGCGGGCCAGTTCGGGTCCGGCTGGTGCTGGCTGGTGAAGAACGCCGACGGCTCGCTCGCCGTGACCAAGACCGAGAACGGCGTGAACCCGCTCTGCTTTGGCCAAACAGCACTTCTGGGCTGCGATGTGTGGGAGCATTCCTACTACATCGATTTCCGCAACAAGCGCCCGGCCTACCTGACCAACTTCCTCGACAACCTGGTCAACTGGGAAAACGTCGCCTCGCGCATGTGAGCTGACCCCTACGACACGAAAAAGGCCTGCCCCATTCGGGCGGGCCTTTTTGTTTGCGCGGGACGCTCGTGCCTTTGACGGGACGCTGCGCGTCAGAGCACGCGGATGTCTTCGCTGACAATGACAAGCTCTTCAATTGCCACGTCATTTCCGCCACGCGCATTCAGGATTGGGCCTACGTATTTGCGCGGCCACGCGTTGTGCAACCGCCAGACGAAAACCGCCTCATCCTTTTCGTTCAGCAGGCTCAACGTGACATCGCGTCGAAAATCTTCCCCAAGTAGCACCTCCTGATACCACGAGTAGAGCTCGATTGACCCGGTAACGCCGCGTTTCAGCGTCACGTCCGAGGCATGGGACCGCCCCGGCATCTTGACGGGAAGTTTCCGCGCACTCGACCAGTATTCAATGACATCGCGTTCTAAAGAAACGCCGCTGACCTCGGAAAAATCCACCTGCTCCTGGTCGGCAATCTCCAACCTGAACAGGTAATCCACATAGGGCGTGTCTCTTTTGATCGGCATGGTCCAGCTCCTGAAACGTGTCTGGCGAGAACGGGTTAGAGGGTAAAGCTACCATAGTTTTCGTGTCAGAAGGGGGATTTTCTGCTAAGGTTTCCTCCATGAACACCCCCAAGCCGTCACCTCAGCGGACCGAAGATCCCGATGTCGTGGTTGATATCCGCTGGCGGGCGGCGGTCCTCTACCTCGTGTTGCACAACATCGCGCCCCATGCGGTCCACGACGTGCGGGTGGCCTTTCGCCCGAGGATCCTGGGGATGGGGGGGCGTGTGGACATCACCAGACTTGCGCTTTGGGACAGCCTCGCGATCATGCCGCCGGGCAAAGAGATCGAAGTCGCCGTCGACCGAGACGCCGCCTTTTTCGTGCACAATACGACGGGGGATATTGGGGTCTCCGTCTCCTATGCCCTGGGCGATGGCACGGTGATGCGCGGCTTCCAGAAGCTCGATTTTGAGGCCTACCGCGACTTCCCCGACCTGCGCCTATCGTGACAGCTGCGAGGACACCCGTATAGGGTGGAGGAGGGGCTGAGTGCAACGCACATCCAGCACCTGCTGCAAGCGGCGCGGGTTACTCCAGCACGACATCCATGAAAACCGGGTAATGATCCGACGGCCAGCCGCCGTCGAATTGCTGGCGGACCACGACGGGGTCGCGCACCGGCGTCACGCCGTCGGAGTAAGCCATATGATCAATGGCGCCGTAAAGGTGCAGACCCCGGTAGAAATGAAACGTCGGCCCCCGCACGGGGGCGAGGGCGAGACCATTGTTTTCAATCACGCGAACGGGGCGCGTGAACGCGAAAGAGTTCATGTCGCCCATGAACACAACCCGCTCTCCGGCCTCCAGCCAGGGCGCGATCCGGTGCATGACCAGCGCCGAGGAGATCCGGCGGTTGGACCAACTGGTGACGTCCAGATGCGTGTTGACGACATGCAGGACCTCGCCCCGGTGGCGGAACGTGGCCCAATTGGCAAACGTCGGGTAAGAGCCTTCGGCAAAGCCCGGGGTGGCCAGAACCTCAGGCATCTCCGAGAAGAAAAACCAGCCCTGATCGAGAAGCGTAACGCGGTCGCGGCGGTAGAGAATGGGCTGGTTCTGGGGAAACTCAGCCGCGGGACCATGGGCCGCAACACCGTAATTGGGATTGTGCTGCAGCAACCAATCGAGCGCCGGGTTAGGTCCGTTCTGGGCGCAGCAGGGGAAAAGCCCCACCTCTTGCAGCGCGAATATGTCTGCATCGATGGCGCGGAACGCGGCATTCAGGGGATGACGGCGGCGGTCCCATTCCGCCATCGACGCAATGCCCCTGCGGTTGGCGGGGCGTAGGTAGTGGACGTTCAACGTCGCCAGCCGCAGCGCATCGGGCACTGTGCCGGACGGGGGCGGGGGGCCTGCAGCAGGGCCAGGGCCCACGCACCCGACCAGCACGAAAACCGCGATCAGGCGCAGGGTCCAGCGGATCACGCGGTGTCCGCCAGTTGCGCCATCAGCGCGGGCACATCCGGGACAGTTTGCACGAAGGCCAACAGGCTGGCGTCCGCAAACCCTTGCGCCACCACATGGTCGAGCAGCCCACGCAGGGGATCCCAGTAACCATTTGTATTCAGCAGGAAAATCGGCTTTTCGTGCAGGCCCAACTGCCGCCAGGTCAGCACCTCGAAGAACTCATCCAGCGACCCCGCGCCGCCGGGCAGCACGACAACGGCATCGGCGTTCATGAACATCACCTTCTTGCGCTCGTGCATCGTCTCGGTCACGACGAAGGTGTTGAGGTCGGTCTTGCCGACCTCGCGGTCCATCAGATGGGTGGGGATCACGCCGAAGGTCTCGGCCCCGCCGATCTGGGCCGCGCGCGCCACGGCGCCCATCAGCCCAACGTCACCGGCCCCGTAGACCAGCCTGATCTGCGCCTCAGCCATGGCCTGGCCAAGGGCGGTTGCAGCCTGCTCGTATGCCGGGTCCGCCCCGGCGCGTGAGCCACAGTAAACACATAATGACAGCCGTCTCATATCAATACCTTGCGCTTCAAAATCCTTTAAGCCCTAATACTGTGCATCGGCAGGGGTCTCAAGCACGCTCGATGTGGGTCGGATCCAAGCTAGGACTGCAAGGTTTTTTGAGGGGGAAACCGTGCCAGAGGTCACGCGATGAAACTTGCGGCGATGTTCGGGTCCAGCTCGGGCGCCATTGGCGCGACCGCCGTGGGGGCCGTTGTCCTGGTCGGCGGAGCCATCGGCGTGACCGTTTTCAACGCCGATCCGGAACCGCCCGCGCCGCCCCCTGCAGCCCTGGTTGAAGAGGCACCGGTGGCAGCGGTTGAGCCTGCGCCGGATCCAAGCCCAAGCCCAAGCCCAACCCCAAGCCCCGAGCCTGAGGTCGCTCAAGGCCCGGAAGCTGCCCCTGAATTCATCGCGCCTCTTCTTGATCTTGTCCGCGTAGACCCGGGCGGCAACACGGTGATCGCCGGGCGCACCTCGCCTGATCTGCCGGTGGCCTTGCTGCTCGACGGTCTCCAGATTGCCGAGACCCGCGCCGACGCGGGCGGCGATTTCGTCGTCCTGCTCAACCTTCCCTTCTCCGACGCGCCGCGCCTTCTGAGCGTCGAGGCCCGGCCCGAGAGCGGTGCGGTTCTGGCAGGCGTCGAGACGGTGCTGGTCGCACCCCTCGCAGCGCCCGAACCCGACGTGGTCCCCGAAGCAATAGCCGCCGCTGACCCAGTTGAGACGCCAGCGGACGTGCCCGAAGCCGCCGCGCCAGAGGTCATCGTCGCGGAGGTAGATCCCGCGCCAGATGACGTGACGCCCGCAAGTGTCGTGCCCGAAGATCCCCTGCCAGATCTGGCCGCAGCCGAAGACGTCATACCGGGAGAAGCCGCGCCCGCCGAAGACATCGCCGCAATCGTAACCGTCGACATCCCGCAGCCAGAGGTGCCTGCCACAACCGCCGAAACACCGCCGCCCGCAGCCCCCGGCGCGCTCGCCGCAGGGCCCGCCGCCCTTGCGGCGCCGTCGGTCACAGCGGCCCCGGCCAGCCTGAACGCCGACACGCGGCCCGCCGCCTTGCAACCCGCCCGTGCCATGGCCCCGTCCGTGGTGATCGCCAGCCCCGAAGGCCTGCGCGTGGTGCAGGGCCCGGCGGATGAGCCTGCGGTGCAGACCTCCGTCCGCCTGGACGCAATCTCTTACGATGCCGAGGGTGCGGTGATCCTGGCCGGGCGCGGCCCGGTGGCCGCCAACATCCAGATCACCCTCAACAACCAGCCGATCCAGTTGGGCGAAGTGGGGCCGGGGGGCGATTGGTCGCTCCAATTGCCTGACGTGGACCCGGGTACCTACACGCTGGCGGTGACGGAGCTGTCAGAGGACGGCGCCCCGGTCAGCCGGGTGGAGACGCCGTTCCTGCGGGAAGACCCGGAACGGGTCGCGGAGACGCCGGTGCAAGAGGCCGCCGGCATTGACGTTATCACTGTGCAGCCCGGTTTCACGCTCTGGGGCATGGCGCGGGATACCTTCGGCGAAGGCATCCTATATGTGCAGATCTTCGAGGAAAACCGCGACCAGATCCGGGATCCGAATTGGATCTTCCCGGGCCAGATCTTCCGCATGCCCGATTTAGACAGTGTCGCGGACGGGAACTGACCCGCGCGCTCTGGTCTCTGGCCCTTTGGCATCCTAGGTAAGGGATAAGCCAAGGGACGCCCGCGATATGCCAGCCGATACTTCCACCCAGACAGATCCTACGCTCACCCCTGCCCAAGAGGCAGAGGCCGGGGCCATCGCGCAGTTGGAAGAGGAAGAACGCCGCTCGGGCTGGCGCACGATCCGCAAGGTCGCCCCCTATCTTTGGCCCGATGACAAGCCTTGGGTGAAGCAGCGCGTGGTGATTTCTCTGATCATGTTGGCGATGGCCAAAGTGATCGCGGTGGGCACGCCGTTTCTTTACCGCGAGGCGGTGAACCTTTTGGCCGGGGAGGGACTTGATCCGGCCTGGTTGCTGGGGATGGGCGCGATTGGCATCACAATCGCCTACGGTATGGCGCGAGCGCTGACCGTGGGTTTCAACCAGCTACGCGACGCGGTTTTTGCCAAAGTCGCACAGCGCGCGTTGCGGCAGTTGGCGCTGGAGACGTTTCAACACATCCACGCGCTCTCGATGCGCTACCATATTCAGCGCAAGACCGGCGGGCTGTCTCGGATTATCGAGCGGGGCGTCAAGGGCGTCGAATTCCTGTTGCGCTTCATGCTGTTCTCCATCGGGCCGCTGGTGCTGGAACTGGCGCTGACCGGCATCATCCTGGCCGTCGTCTTTGACATCAATTACCTGATCGTTCTGGCTGTCACGATTGCGCTTTATATCTGGTTCACCTTCAAGGTCACCGAATGGCGCGTGCGCATCCGCAAAGAGATGAATGACCAGGACACCGACGCCAACCAGAAGGCCATCGACAGTCTGCTGAACTTCGAGACGGTGAAGTATTTCGGCGCCGAGACCCGCGAGGCGGACCGTTACGATGCGGCGATGGAAGGCTATGAGGCGGCGGCGCTGAAGACCTCCTATTCGCTGGCATTCCTGAACTTCGGTCAGTCCCTGATCATCACCACGGGCCTTGTCGTCGTCATGGTCATGGCGGCGCTTGGGGTGCAGAACGGCACCTTGACTGTGGGCGATTTCGTCATGGTCAACGCCTATATGATCCAGATCACCATGCCGCTGAATTTCCTCGGAACGGTCTACCGCGAGATCCGCCAGGCGCTGGTCGATATGGGCGAGATGTTCAATCTGCTGGAGCAACCGCAAGAGGTGAAAGACGCCGAGGGTGCGCCTGCGTTGAAGGTGGATGGCGGCAATGTGCGGCTGGAGGGGGTGCAGTTTGGCTACGACAGCGCCCGGCCGATCCTCAAGGGCGTGGATATCGACATTCCGGCGGGGCAGACGGTGGCGGTTGTGGGCTCCAGCGGGTCGGGCAAGTCGACCATCGGGCGGCTGATGTTTCGCTTCTACGATGTGGGCGAGGGGAAGATCACCATCGACGGGCAGGACCTGCGCGATGTGACGCAGACCTCCGTCCATGCGCAGATTGGCGTGGTGCCCCAGGACACAGTGCTGTTCAACGACTCGATCTATTACAACATCGCCTATGGGCGCGATGGCGCCACGCGGGCCGAGGTGGAGCAGGCGGCCAAGGCGGCGGCGATCCATGAGTTCATTCTGTCGCTGCCGGAGGGGTATGAGACGCCCGTGGGCGAGCGGGGCTTGAAGCTGTCAGGCGGTGAAAAGCAGCGTGTGGGGATCGCGCGGACGCTGCTCAAGGACCCGCCGATCTTGGTGCTGGACGAGGCGACATCGGCCTTGGACACCGACACCGAGATGGAGATTCAGGCCGAGTTGAAAGCGATGGGAGAGGGGCGCACGGTCCTGACCATCGCGCACCGCTTGTCGACGATCGTGGACGCGGATCGGATCGTGGTGCTGGAGAAAGGCGAGGTCGTGGAAGAGGGCACGCACGACGCGCTGCTGGCACAAGAGGGGCGTTACGCGCAGCTCTGGCATCGCCAGGTTGCCGATGAGGAAGAGGCGGCCTGAGCGCCGTTTTTCGCCCTTCGGGCGACCGCCCCTCCTCGCTACGCTCCTCGCAGCGTTACCCGTCGCGGCCGGGTTCTTGTGGATTACTTGAGAACAGGGCGATCTTGTTGCCCTGCGGGTCGCGCAGGTAGCCGACGTAGAACTGCGGGCCATAGGATGCGCGGAAGCCGGGGCTGCCTTCGTCTGTGCCGCCCGCTGCCAGGGCAGCTTTGTGCAAGGCGTCGACCTGGGCTTGGCCTGGGGCCTCGAACGCGACCATTGCGCCGTTGCCAGCCGAGGCCGGTTGCCCATCGAAGGTTGGTTTGACGTAGAAGTCCGGCGGGATGACGCTTTGGTCTGGTTGGACGGGCAGGGCAAAACTCAGGCCCTCAGGTCCTTCTTTCAAACCGTAGCCCAGGGCCGGCAGGAACGCGGTGTAGAACCGCTTTGCGGCGTCCAGGTCGTCTGCGCCGACGGTGACATAGGAGATCATTTGGCGCCTTCCTTTAGGGGCCCGTGTCCGCTCCGCTGTGTCTTATTCTGCGGCGCGGAGCGGGGGCTGGGGCCCGATGTCACTGTCGAGTTCCGTATCCTCAAACGGATCGGGCGTGTCGGGCAGGTCTTCCGGGGCCGGGGGCACTGGAGGCTCTTCCGCGACGGGGGCTGGTGAGGCCGGTTCGGGCTCAGGCTCGGGCTCGGGCGCAGGGGCCTCTTCCGCCTTTGGCATCGCGACAGGCGCGATTTCCTCGACGAAGGGCTCTTCATCCCAATAGATCACCGGCTCCCGAGTGCGGCGGGCCTGACGTTGCAGGGCCCAATCCTGGCCGCGCTTGCTCATCCGGCGGGCACCCAGGCGGGCGAGGCCGCTGAAAAAGCCGCCCAGGATGGTCCAGAACCAGACCCGCAGGGCCAAGAGCGACGGCGTGAAGACCAGCGTCAGAACCGTTGCGATGCCCAAGCCGAAGACGACTGCCGTGGCCAATTGCTTCCACCACAGCGCTGTGGGGCTGTCGATGGTGTAGCCGCCCGAGCCAAAGTCGAGCGAGATGCCGTACATCATCGGCGCCAGGCCCGCCATGGTTGTGATCGTCGTCAGAAGGACGGGCCGGATGCGCGCCTCGGCGGTGCGCACGATGGCCTCCAGCTTCGGCATGAAGCGGGAGTATTCCTGGTAGGTGTCGATCAACACGATGTTGTTGTTCACCACGATCCCCGCAAGCGCCACGATGCCGGTGCCAGTCATGATGATGGAGAAGGTCTGATCCATCACCAGCATGCCGATCAGCACGCCGGTCGTGGACAGAACCACCGCCAACAGAACCAGCACGGAGTTGTAGATCGAGTTGAACTGCGCCAGCAGGATGATGAACATGAGGCCCAGGGCGGCGGCGAACGCGCTCATCAGGAATTGGCCGGATTCCTCCTGTTCTTCCTGATCGCCCCCCCATTCCCACGAGACCGAGGCGGGCAGGGGCGTTTCCGTCTCCAGCCACTCGGTGATGCGCTCGATCCGCTCGGAGGGTGTCATTGGCGTGGTGCGCAGCTCCGCTTCGCCCGCCATGATATCACCTGCCAAAGCGTCGAGGCTTTGTGCGCCGTCGTAATCGGGCACGTTGTGATAAGCCACGGTCTCGGCGCCGCCGAAAAGCGCCGCGAGGCCCGCGGGGGGCGTGCGGATGATCAGATTGGCCTCGGCGCCTGCGTCGATCTCTTCCTGGGTGACACGGGTGCCATAGCCGAGTGAGATGACGTCATCTTCCAGCGGCTCCCCTTCAACGGACAGGGGGACAACCTCGTAGATCGTGACGTCGTCGACGACATCGGCCTTGACCTCGAAGATGCGGCTTTGATCGCGG
The DNA here is from genome assembly GCF_059726805.1 of Gymnodinialimonas sp. Taxonomy (NCBI): domain Bacteria; kingdom Pseudomonadati; phylum Pseudomonadota; class Alphaproteobacteria; order Rhodobacterales; family Paracoccaceae; genus Gymnodinialimonas; species Gymnodinialimonas sp. The sequence goes on along the minus strand of NZ_AP041059.1, from coordinate 2,593,941 downwards.
CGGGCAATCTCGGCCAACTGCGGGGTCGGCGCGTAGCTGACGAAGTTCGACAGCGGCACGAGGCCGTCATTGGTCCGCACGCGCAGGCTGTCAAGGGTGGAGAGCACCCGAGCTTCCTCGGGGAAGCGCACGCGAATGTCGATTTCCTCGTCCGAGGTGGGCACCCGCATCGTGTCGAGCAGAATGCCCCGTGTGACCAACTGCACCATAGCGCCAACGGTCGAGACATCGGCCCCGAAGCGACCGGCTGCCTCGACGTCCACGTCGATCTCCCAGTCGATGCCGGGCAGGGGCAGGGTGTCTTCGATCAGGATCAGACCGTCGAGGTCTTCATAAAAGCCGCGCACCATGCGCGTTGCTTCCTGCAGTTCTTCCCAATTGTTGCCCGCAAGGCGCAGGGACACGGGCTTGGCGTCGCCAGGCCCGCCGCTGGCGGCCAGGATCTCGGTCCGGATGCCCGGGATGACCGACAGGCGCGCCTGCAATTGATCCAGGATGCTTTGACCGGCGGGGCGCGTGCCCCAGGGTTCCAGGTCGATCTGCACCTGGCCGATGGTATCGGCGGGCACCGCCGCGCCCCCGGTGTTGCTGTCGAGCCCGCTGGCGCCCGCGAATGCAAAGGCATCGCGCACGCCGTCCTGGGTCAGCACGATTTCTTCGACCTGACGGACCAGCACGTCCTGCTCGTCCAGCGAAAGGTTGCCGCGCGCGCGCACGTAGACGATGGCGCTTTCAGGCTCGGTCGAGACGAAGAATTCGACGCCGTTGTTGTTCTCTCCAAAGTACGAGAACACGCTGGCGACAAAGATGCCCACGGTGATGATGGAGACCACCGGCATCACCGGGTTGCCGGTCAACCCATGGATGATCCAGCCAAACCAGCTGCGACGGTAGCCCGATTTCACCTTCTTGGCGCGTGTTTGGATTTGCACAGAGGCGAGCAGGATCGACATCGCGAAACACAAGGCCACGAAGATCGCACCACTAATACCGGTCTGCGCGAGGGGCGAGATGCTTTCGGGCAGCGGGAAGAGGACGCCGGGGCGCACGACCTGAAGCGCGCTCAGGAACATCAGGTAGCCCGCGCCGATGGTGGCGGCCAACCGCACGAGGTACCACGGGACGAGGCCTTTGAGGGTACCCGCCGCCTCATCGATCAGGCGGCTCGCGCGGGCGGCCACACCGCCCAGAACCGGCAGGTAGATCAGCGCCACGATCAGCGATGCGGAGAGCACGAAGATCAGCGTGACGGGCAACATGCCCATGAACTCGCCGGGCACACCGGGCCAGAACAACATCGGCAGGAAGGCGCAGAGCGTCGTCGCGGTGGAGGACACAATGGGCCAGAACATCCGCTTGGCCGCCTGGGTGTAGGCCTGCATGGGCCGCGCGCCCTCTTTCAGGCGGCGGTCGGCGTATTCCACGACAACGATGGCGCCATCCACCAGCATCCCCACCGCCAGGATCAGGCCGAACATCACGATGTTCGAAATCGTGATCCCCATGATCCCCAGAAGGATGAAGCACAAAAGGAACGACGTCGGGATGGCAAAGCCCACCAATAGCGCAGAGCGCGTGCCTAGGGCGGCCAGCACCACGATCATCACCAGGGCGATGGCTGTCAGCACCGAGCCTTCCAGCTGCCGCACCATGCTGTCCACTTCGACCGACCGGTCAAGCGACGTTTCCACATGCACGGAAGCACGCAGGTCTTCGGGCCAATCGGCCTGGACGGCGTCAACCGTCATGCGCACCTCTTCGACCATGTCGATGATGTTGAAGCCGAGGCGTTTGATCACCTGAAGCGCCACCGTCGTCTCGCCATTGAAGCGCGCGGTTCCGGCGCGGTCCTGGTAGGTCAGGCGGATGTCGGCCAGATCGCCCAGGGTCACGACGCGGTCGCCGTTCACGGTGATGGCAAGGTCGTAGACGTCTTGCGCGTCGTTGAAGCTTGACGGGATGGTCACGGAAATCGCGCCATTCTCGCTGGTCACTTCACCTGCCGCGATCAACTGGTTGTTGCCTTGCACCGCGTTGATCAGGTCCGAGGCGGTGACGTCGTAGGCTTCCAGCGCGAGGGGATCGAGGATCACCTCCAGCATCTCGTCGCGCGAGCCTGCGATGCCCGCGCTCAGCACGGGGGCCAGAGTCTCCAGCTCGGTCTGCATCTCGTCGGCAAGGCGCAAAAGCGTGCGCTCGGGCGCGTCGCCGGACATCGCGACCACGATGATCGGGAACTCCGAGAAGTTGATCTCGTCGATCTGGTAGTTCTCCGCGCCTGCCGGAAACTGCGCTTCCGCGCGGCCCATGGCGTCGCGGACATCCGCGATCGTGCCGGACTTGTCCCAGCCGAACTCGAACTCGATAAAGATGCCGGCAAAGCCTTCGGCGGCGGTCGAGTTGATCGACAGCATCCCGTCAAGGTCCTGGAATTCGGCCTCCATGGGCTGGACCAGCAGGCGTTCACTATCGACGGCGGAAATGCCGGGGAAGGGGACCGAGACGAAAAGGCCGGGGATATCGATGTCCGGCTCGCCTTCCTTGGGCAGGCCGATGTAGGCTGCGGTGCCGACCGTCAGGGACAGCAGCACGAAGGCAATGACCATGCGGGCGCGGTCTGCGGCCCAGTCGATGAGGCCCGTCATTGGGTCAACTCCTCAAGCGTTGTCGCCACCTCGATGCCTGCGGTGACGAACTCCTGGCCCACCACGATCACATCGGCGTTTTCGGGCAGCCCTGCCAGAAGCACCCCGCGCGGCGTGTCGCGGATCAGTTGCACTTCGATGAACTGGACCACGCCGTCCTCCACGACGCGAACCCCCAGAAGCCCGTCGTCGTTCAACGTCAGCGACGAGGAGGGCAGCAAATGCGCGGGCGTGCCTTCGGTCTGGATCAGGATATCAGCGGTTTGACCGTCGCGGATCGCGAGAGCCGAGTTCGGGACCGTGATTTCAACCCGGAACGTACGGGTCCGCTCATCCGCGGAGCGCGACAGGAACGTCACCTCGCCCTGGACCTGCTGGCCAGAGGCCAGCTGCGCACCTGCCGTGGCACCAACGCGAACACGGTCGACCTGGGCTTCGGGCACGAAACCCACCAGCTTGATCGGGTCAAGCTGGATGATCGTGGCACAGACAGCGCCGGGCTGCATGAGAGAGCCCAATTCGGCGGTGTCCGTCTCCAACAGGCCCGAGAACGGTGCATGAATCGTCAACTGGGTGATGGCTTCTTCCGCGCGGGTCACCGCCGCTTCTGCGGCGCGCACGCCCGCAAGCGCGGATTGCACCCCGGCTTCCGCCGCCTGAACGCCCGCCTGCGCGCCCTGAACGGCGGCCATGGCGCTTTCCACGCCCGCTTCGGCGCCTGCGACGCTGGCGGCAGCCGATGCCGCGCGGGTGTCTGAGCCAAAACCGCTTTCGGCCAGGCGCGAGGCCGCGTTGCCGTCAATTTCTGCAGCCGTAAGCTGCGCCTCGGCCTGGGCCAGAAGGGCCCGCGCCTCGGGCAGGCGCGCGGCGGCTTCGGGCACTCGCGCCTCGGCCTCCGGCACCCGGGCCTGGGCTTCGGCAAGCCGCGCCTGCGCTTCTTCCAAGGCTGTCTGGGATGTGCCTGGATCAATTTCGCACATCACCTGGCCTTCTTCTACGAAAGCACCGGCGCGGATGGGGGTGGAGATGATGCGCCCGGACGTTTCGGAAGCGACATCGACGAGGCGCAAGGCCTCGGTCCGGCCCCGCAGCAGGACGGCGTTTTCCGTCACCAGTGCCTCGGACCGGCGCACGACGACGTTGATCAACCCGTCCGCGGCCTCGGGCGCGACATCCTCATCGCTTTCCGCAAGCTCGGTCGGGGTGTTATTCGGCTCGGGGACATAGCGCTCGGCGAACTCAACCAGCGTATCGCGGTCGAGAATGGCAAAATAGAGGACCACGCAGACAAGCGCTGCGGTCAGCAGTGGAAACAACTTCATCCCTAAACCTCTCATGGTTCGATTCGCATCCGGGACACGGCATCGAACCAACTTCATGCACGCATCAGTTCGTTTACGGTGAACTGACCAGTTCAGATTACTTTTTATGGTATTGAGGTACAAGGGTGAACTGAACGGTTCAGAATAGCCCATTTCGGCACCAACTCGCCGCCTGGCACGCGGGCCTGGGACGCCTTGTGCAATGCAGGCCCGCGGGCGGCGTTAACCGGCCCTTGCCCCCATGGGTCAAGGCGGGGTAAGCCCCTACGCAACAGAGCAAGATCCGGGGTGGGGCGGCGTCCATGGCCAATACCGACAGTTTTATCGATGAAGTCAGCGAAGAGGTCCGCCGCGACCGTCTTTATGCGCTGATGCGCCGGTGGGGATGGATCCCCATCCTGATCGTTGTCGGCATCGTCGGCGGCGCAGCTTATTTCGAATGGCAAAGCGCCCAGGCGCGGTCCCAGGCCGAAGCCTTTGGGGACGCGCTTCTGACGGCCCTTGACGGCGAAGATACCGAGGCGCGCATCGCGGCGTTGGAGGCCGTGGAGGTGCCCTCTGCCGAGGCGGGCATCATCCTGGCGCTTCTGACCGCTGGAGAGGCCGCAAATGGCGAGGACCGGGCCGATGCCGCTGCGCGCCTGCGCGCCGCTGCCCAAGCGCCGGAACTGCCGCGCCGCTACATTGACCTTGCCCTTCTGAAGGCCGAAATGCTCGACCCCGCGCCCGAGGCCGAGGCGCGCGCCACCCTGGAAGCCCTGGCCGCCCCAGGCGCACCCTATTCGGCGCTGGCCGAAGAGCAATTGGCCCTGATGGAGGTGCGTGCAGGCGATTTGGACGCCGGACTTGACCGCTTGCGCGCGATCGAGCGCAGCGCGGTTGCAACGGCAGGCTTGCAACAACGCGCGGCGCAGTTGATTGTGGCGCTGGAAAGTGGTGCAGTCTTGGTGGACGCGCCGGTTGAAGAGGCCCCGACGGCAGAGGAAACGCCTGCCGAGGAGGCGCCGGCCGATGACGCGCCCGCAGAGGAGGCACCAACCGAGGAAGCGCCCGCCGAAAACGGCGCCGCGCCCGAGGGCGAAACCGAGGCGGAGGCCGAGGAAAACTAGGACCCGCGCGCACCCGCGCCCGAGGTCCACATGACGAGCAACGCGAGGACCGGTTCGGGCATCAGCCCGCATCCCATGGTCCCGAAACGAGTGGTGGACGTGGCATGAGCCTTGTAGACACGAATTTCCCTTCCCGCAGGCATCTGACGGCAGGCGTGGCACTGGCCGCGACGCTCTTCCTTGTGGGGTGTGACCGGGAAACGATCCTGCCGGGAGAGCGCTTGTCCGTTGATGCCGTCCTGAACGGGGGCACGGGTGTTGAAGTCACCGCAGATGCGCCGCGTGCGATCAGCCTGCCCAATCCGGTGCGCCTCAGCTCCTGGGACCAGCGCGGGTATAACGCGCTCAACCGGACGCCCCATGCAGCGCTCGGCACCGCGCTCACGCAGGTCTGGACCGCGCAGATCGGCCAGGGCAACACGCGCCGTCACCGCATTTCCGCCGATCCCGTCGCCGCTGATGGGCGTGTCTTCACGCTCGACAGCCGGGCAGGCGTCGTGGCGACCTCGCTGACATCGGGCGAGGCCCTGTGGACCGCCGACCTGCAGCCGGGCTTTGACCGGGGCGGCAATGTCTCGGGCGGCGGCCTGGCGGTCTCGGGCGGGCGCCTTTATGTGACGACCGGGTTTGGTGAGTTGATTGCCATGGACGCGGCCACCGGCGGCATCGCCTGGCGTCAGCGCTTGGATGCGGGCATCGGCGCGCCGACCGTCGCCGGCGGCACCATCTATGTCGTCAGCCGCAACAATCAGGGGTGGGCGATTGACGTCGACACCGGCCGCCTGGAATGGAACGTGCCCGGGACTGAATCCCCCGCGCTTCTGGCTGGCGGCGCTGCGCCCGCCATCACCGACCGTCTTGTCATCATGCCGTTTGGCTCTGGCGAGATCGGCGGCGTCCTGCGCCGCTCCAGCGCGTTCCTGTGGAACACCTCCGTCGCGGCCGGGCGCAACGGCGTGGCCTATGCCAACGTCAATGATGTCACCAGTGATCCTGTGATCGTGGGCAACCGCATCTATGCCGGGAACCAGTCGGGCCGCGTTGTGGCATTCGATGCCGCCCGGGGCGGGCAGATCTGGCAAGCCAATGAAGGGGCCTATTCGCCGGTCCTCCATACCGGAGGTGATTTGTTCTTCGTCTCTGACCGCAATGAGCTGATCCGCCTGGACGCGGGCAGCGGCGCGCGGATCTGGGGCACGGAACTGCCGCTTTACGTCAATGACCGCGAGCGTCGCCGCCGCGCGGTCTTCACCCATTACGGCCCGATCCTTGCGGGCGGACGCCTGGTCATGGCTTCGGGCGATGGCAATATCCGGTTCTTCAGCCCCGAATCCGGCGCGCTGGTGGGCTCGGTCGCGATGCGCCAGGGCGCTGCCGCCCATCCCATCGTGGTCGGCGATACCCTTCTGGTCGTGACCGAGGACGGACGTCTGACCGCGTTCCGCTGACGCGCTTGGCACCGTAGCGTAGGCGTTTCACCCAAGCGCGTGGCACGCTCACCTATTTCAGATCAATAGCGCCTCGCGCGTATTGTCTGGCAGCCAGGGCGTCGCCCACCACAGCACTACACGGGCAAAGTTGAACCAGACGGCGGCCGCTTCACGCGCCATGGACTTGAGGCGCAGGTGCCTGGAGGTCGAGGCGGCAAGGGCAATGTTCTCAAACCCCATCACCCGAAACGCCACAAAAGCGCGCGGCAAATGGTAGGCGTCGCTGACCACGATGACCCGCGCGTCTGGCGGCACGATCCGCGAGGTGAAGAGCGCGTTCTGTAGGGTAGAGCGGCTGTCGCTTTCCACCACCATCGCCTCCCGCGGCACGCCCTGCGCGGCGGCATAATCCGCCATCAGGGGTGCGGCTCCACTGCCCGTGAAAACGATTCTGGGGGCGGCTCCAGCCTCGAACAACGCCATGCATTGTAACGTCCGGTAGCCGCTGCTGCGAAACAGAACCCCGTCCTCTGACCCGCCGCCCAGGCAGACGATGGCCTCGGCCTCCGCCGACGCGCTGTCGCTTGGCCAATAGACGTGGACAGCGGCCACCACGGCCATGGTCGCCACATAAACCATCAGACAGAAGCCAAGGACCCGACCGAACTGCCTTACGTTCATCCGGTCCTCACTCCCACTCGATTATCAATTGAGTGCGTAAGATGTTGAAACTGCTGTGCAAAAATGAATTCCTTGTGAATATGCCGTCATAGAGACCTTCAAGCTCCCGGCGTCTCGAAATTGCAGGTATCTTTACCTGTTCTTTGAATTCTTTAGCTTCTGTATCCATCGACAAACGAACGACCTTACCAACTCACAGCGTTAGAGATGCTGAAGATCTTTCCCGGCGCGATCACGGGAGCGATGTCTCCGTCTCTGATTGTAGCGCGTACCGGAAAGTACACCTCGTTAAAAGGACCCATACCTTGGTGTATAATTAGGCGAGGAACGCACAGGTATTGAGCGTGACAGTGAAACTCAGCAATCCTTGGGCATGGGTGTCCCGGATTGCGGCTCTGAAGCTGCGCAAAAGGCACAGAAGAAGGGTCATGGTGCGCCAAGCCATGACCATGCCCTGAAAAATCTGATGGGAACGGCGAGATTGTCCTCATCAGTTGGTCTGAGGACTATTCACGCCTCAATGAGTGCGAGAGCCGTTTCGGGGAAGCAACACTTCGGGACAAAAATTTCGTGGCTCAGGTCCAGTATGAGCTGTGCCACCACCGCCCCAAATGACTGTCCGCAGGCGCGGCTAATTACTCAACGCCATAAATCTCCGCGATGTCACCCAGCATCAAGCGCGCCGCAAGAATGCCGCCTGCCGTGTTCCAAACCGCGTCGCTGACGGGATGAACGCGTCCCGCTTCCACCGCGCTGAGGCCCTGCCAAAGAGGGTCGGCCAGAGCGGCTGCGGCGGCTGTGTTTCCTTCGCCGTTGCCATTGTCGTAGGTGAAGTGGAAGATCCGGTCGCCGTCCATGTCGGGGATGCTTTCGCGGCCCACACGCAGGGCGAAGTCTTCGACGTCCTGGTTTTCCGGCCGTGCGAAGCCAAGATCGCTCAGGATCACGCCAGAGAAGCTATCGAGCTGGTAGATGCGGATTTGTGAGGCGAGGAAACGGATGATGGAGACTTCCTCAGTAAGGTGATCGCCCAAAGCCGCTGACAACTCTGCGACCTCGGCGTCGTACTCGGCCAGCACGGTGGCGCCCTCATCGGCCATACCAACGGCTTCGGCATAAAGCTCGTAGTTCACCCGCCAATCGCCGCGCAGACGCTCGGACAGGACCGTTGGAGCGATGGCGTCCAGCTGCGTGTAGACCTCTTCATGGCGCTGCATGTTGCCGATGATCAGGTCCGGCTCCAGCGCCGCGACAAGCTCCAGATTGATGCCGCTTTCCCGGCCGACGGGCTCCACCCCCTCCATCAGGGGCGTGATGTGATCATACCACGGATCGCCGAGCCAGCTGTTCGCCGCGCCCACGGGGGTGATGCCCAAAGACAACAGCGCTTCCGTGCCCTCATTGGTCAGGATCACGATGCGCTGGGGCGCGTCGGGCACCTCTGTCTCGCCCATCGCGTGGATGATTGTGTCGGCAAACGCGGCACCAGCGAAAGCAATGACGCTGGCGGCGGCAAGAATAAGGGGGGCGCATGGAGGTTCATCCTTGAAGTTGAGTGTTTTTGTCAGATAATAAGTTGACTGAATTTGTCAGAATTACAAGAGACCAATGCGCACCGTGAACATCCTGCTGATTTGCGTGGCTGCCTGCGTGGCGGTTTTGGGCCTGCACGTCGGGGTGCGCGCCTATGCACCCTGGGAGGTCTGGCGCGCCGTTACGAGCGCTGAAATGGACGCCACCGCGATCATCGTGCGGGATCTGCGGGTGCCCCGGATGGTGTTGGCCGCTCTGGTCGGCGCCGCTTTGGCGTTATCGGGGCTGATGATGCAATCCGTGGCCCGCAACCCGGTGGCCGAGCCGGGTCTTCTGGGCGTCAACGCGGGCGCGGCGTTTGCTGTGGTGGTTCTGCTGACGCTCAACCCGAGCGTCGGTTTCTGGGCGATCATGGCGGCCGCGGCGTTCGGCGCAGGCACGGCGGCGGCGCTGGTGTTTGGCCTCGCGCTGTCCGTGGGCGCGGCAATCACGCCGGTGCATTTGCTCTTGGCGGGCGTCAGCGTCGCGGCGCTGTTGATGGCGGGCGTTCAGGTGTTGGTCATCGTGAATGAGCAAACGCTGGAGGAGTTGGTTTTCTGGCTTTCAGGCTCTTTCGCGGACAGGCCGCTGGCTGGCGTTTGGATCGTGGCAGGCGGCCTTGGCGTCGGGGCAGGGATGTGCCTTCTCCATGCGCCTGCCCTTGATGCCTTGCGCGCCGATGACGCGACTGCCACTGGTCTCGGCGTGGATGTCGCACGGCTGCGGCTTTTGCTGCTTGGCGGGGCGGCGCTGCTCGCGGGTTGTGCCGTGGCGCTGGCGGGTCCGATCGCCTTCCTCGGCCTTGTGGCGCCGCATTTGGCACGGCTCAGCGGGGCAGTCGGGCACGCACAGATGATCCCGCGCACGCTCTTGTGCGGCGTGGTCCTGGCGCTTTCGGCGGATGTCATCGCGCGATTTGTTTTGTACCCGACCGAGGCTCCGGTCAGCGCCGTCATGGCCCTAATTGGAGTACCCATCCTGATCGGCCTGTTGCGCAGCGCCCGGATGCGGTTGGCATGACCGCCGCACGGTTCAGCTTGCCCGTCGCCCTCGTGGCGCTGGCCCTTGTTGCGACGGCGATGGGCAGCTCTTTCATGCCGTTGGACCGCGTTGTGGCCGCGCTGCTCGGCCAGGGCAGCCGCCCCGATACCGTCATCTTGTGGAACCTGCGCCTGCCGCGTGTGGCCATGGCGATGTTGGCGGGCGCGGGGCTTGGCTTGGCGGGCGTGCTTTTGCAACGGGCGATGCGCAATCCCCTAGCCTCTCCCGGTGTGCTTGGCATCGTCGATGGCGCGGCGGTCGGTGTGCTGCTGTTTCTGCTACTGTTCTCGAATGAAGCCAATGCCCTGACGGTTTCCATCGCCTGGCAGCCTGTGGCGGCGATCTTCGGCGCTGTTGTCTTTGCGTTGCTTGTGGCCCGCCTAGCTGCCCGCGAGATCGCCCGCCCAATGACCCTGATCCTGTACGGCATCGCCTTGGCGGCCCTTGCCAATGCGGTCGTCATCCTCCTGATCATCGCGGGGCCGGTGTACCGTGCCTCACAAGGGCTGATCTGGCTCGCAGGATCCGTGCAAAGCTCGGAGTGGCGAGAGGTCTGGATGCTTGCCACGGCTATCTTCATCGCGATGCCGTTCCTGATTGCGTTGGTCCGCCCGCTTGACCAGCTGCACCTCGATGACCTGAGCGCGCAAGCCACCGGGCTTTCCGTGAACGGAACACGCATCGGCGCGTTGGTGGTCTCGGTCCTGCTGACTGCCGCGATGGTCAGCATCGTGGGCGGTGTGGGTTTTGTGGGCCTGATCGCACCCCATGCCGCGCGGCTGCTGTTTGGCACCGGCGCGGCATGGCAGTTGACTGGTGCCGCGTCTTTGGGAGCGGGCATGGTGCTGGCGGCGGATCTTCTCGTGAGGGTCCTGTTTCAACCGTTGGAGGTGCCTGCGGGTGCTGTCACGGCCCTGATCGGCGCGCCTTACTTCTTGTATCTGTTATTGAGACTGGGGCGTGCCAATGCCTGAGCCATTGATTACCCTCGATGCGGCGACCATCGGTTACCGAGGCGCGCCGGTCTTCAATGCTCTGACCCTCACAATCCCAAAGGGACAGGTGACGGCGTTTTGTGGGCCCAACGGCTGCGGGAAATCCACGGCGCTCAAAGCGATGCGCGGAGTGCTGCCACTGACAGCGGGTCAGGTCATTCTGGATGCGATGCCGCTTGGGCAGTGGAATGTGAAAGCGCTTGCGCGGGCCGTCGCGATGCTGGGGCAGACGCCGTCCGCGCCCGAGGAAATGCGCGTGCGTGATCTGGTGGCCCTGGGGCGCTATGCGCATCGCAAGCCCTTTGCGGGGCTTGATGTGGAGGACAGCGCCGCCATCGCCTCGGCACTCAAGATGACTCACGCGCAGGCGTTAGCCGATACGCCGCTGGCCAATCTGTCCGGCGGGCAAATGCAGCGCGCTTGGCTCGCCATGGTGCTGGCGCAGCAATCGCCAGTGATCTTTCTGGACGAGCCGACAAATCACCTCGACATGTCCCATGCGCTTTCCACCCTGACGCTGGTGCGCGACATGGCGCAGGGCAGCGGCAAGACCGTGGTGATCGTGCTCCATGATCTGAACATGGCCGCGATGGTCGCGGACCGGATCGTGATGTTTAAAGCCGGAGAGGTCGTGGCTGAGGGCCCGGCGCGGCAAATCCTGACCTCCACCACGATTGAGACTGTATTTGACATCAAATGCGCCGTGATGGCGCGCCCCGACAGTGACCTGCCGCTGGTCGTGCCCCTGCGCGCGATGAACGGGGGCACCTATGGTTAAACGCTTCATAAGGCAGCCATTCGGCCACCCAATCCTTCCCTTCCAGGCCCGAAAGGACAACAGATGCCGAATGATATGACCCCGCCCAAACCCGCCGCCCAAAAGCGTATCACCTGTGTGTTGGAGGTTGTGACGTCTCGCTATGTGACGCCCAATATGATCCGCGTGACCCTAAAGGGCGCAGAGATGGCGGACATCCCCGCCAGCATTGCGGGCGGCCATTGCAAGATCATGGTGCCTGCGGTTGGGCAAACCGCCGAGGACCTCGGGAGGCAAATGGCTGACGGACCCAAACCCACCACTCGCACCTACACCATCCGCCATGCCCGGCCCGAGGCCTGCGAGATCGACATCGACTTCGTCGCCCACGGAGACACGACTGCGGACGGGGGCCCAGCCTCCGCCTGGGCCGCGCACGCAAAACCCGGTGACTTCCTTGGCTTTGCCGGTCCGGGGCAGCCGAAGTTGACCGACATGGGTGCCGATTTCTACCTGATCGCAGCAGATATGTCGGCCCTTCCGGTGGCCGCTGCCGGGCTGGAAGCGCTGCCGAAGGACGCCAAAGGCATCGCCTTCTTTGAGGTGCTGAGTGAAGCCGACCGCCAACCTATCGACGCCCCCGAAGGCATCGCGCAGCATTGGCTGATCCACGATGACGCTGAGGTTGAGGCGACGCAGGCCGTGGACCGGATCAAGGCGTTGACCCTGCCAAAAGGACGGATCAAGACATTGGTCGCCGGAGAGACAGGTGTCATCCGGAAACTCCGCCTCCACTTGCGCGGAGACCGCGCGTTGCCGCGTGGGGATGTCTATGCCTCAGGGTATTGGCGGATCGGCTTGGCGGAGGATGAGCATCAGAAGGTAAAGAACGCGGAAGCCGCCGAGGATGAGGCGAAGCTGGCCCGCTAAGTCAGCACCGCGACCCGCCCATCCTCAAGGGTGCGCACGGTGATCTCGGTGTCGTAAAGCGCGCTGAGGGGGCCATCGGCAAGGACCTCCGCCGCGGGCCCTTCGGCAAACAAGGCGCCGTCTTTCAGGGCGATCACATGATCCGCCCATTGCGCTGCGATTTGCAGATCGTGCAGCACGATAATGGCGGCGCGCCCCTCGCGGGACAGGTCGTGCAGCCGCCCCATGATGGCCTTCGCAATGCGCGGATCAAGCGCGCTGAGCGGCTCATCCAGCAATAGGTACGGCGTGGCCTGCGCCCATGCCATCGCGATATAGGCCCGTTGGCGTTGACCGCCGGACAATGCATCCAGTTGCGCGTGAGAAATGTCGGTCAACTCAAACTGCGCGACAGCCTCTGCCACCAGCGCATGGTCCTGCGCCGTGGGCCGCCCCCGGTGATGCGGCCAGCGCCCGAAGGCCACCAGATCAGCGACGGTCAATCGAGGTACTTGAGCCTGTGATTGGGTCAGGATTGCGAGCATCTTTGCGCGCTCGGCCGTTGTTGTCCCATGCACGTCCACGCCGTCCAAACGAACACGCCCTACGGTCGGGTCCTGCAACCCCGCGATCACATGCAGCAAGGTCGATTTGCCCGCACCATTTGGCCCGATGATCGCCGTGAGGCCCGTTGCCGGAAGGTGCGCGCTGATGGCGTCCAGAACGCGATTTCCGTCGCGGGTAAGGGACAGGGCATCCACCTCAATCATGTCACACGCCGCCTTAGGATGAGGATCAGAAACAGAATGCCGCCAAGGAATTCGATCAGGACTGCAAGGGTGGAGGTCATCGACAAGACACGCTCGAACAGGAACTGGCCGGCCACAAGGATCGCGGCGCCGATGACGGCAGAGGCTGGGATCAGCAGGGCATGGCGGTGGGACGGGATCGCGGCATGGGCGAGGCTCGCGGCCAAAAGGCCAAGGAACGTGATCGGCCCCACAAGCGCTGTCGACACGGCCACGAGCGCCGCGATCAAGACCAGAACCCACAGAACGAAACGGTCGTAGTCGAGGCCGAGCGACCGCGCGGTGTCACGGCCAAGGGCGGCCACGTCGAGCCTTGGGGCCAGCGCCATCGCCGCAGCCCCTGCGGCGACCAAGACGAGGGCTGCGACCAGCAGTTGATCCGCCTCAACGCTCGCGAAAGAGGCAAACATGGCCTGCTGGACAATGGCGAATTCGGATGGGTCGAGGATGCGTTGCAGGAAGCTCGCTACGCCGCGCAACAGAATGCCGAGGATCACGCCGGTTAACACGATGCGCACCAGGTCAGACGCGCCCTTGCGCAGGATGATCCCAAAGAGCGCGACGGCGGCAAGGATCAGCACGGCGGCCTCGGCCAGGAACGTCGTGAAGGCGGGCAGCGTGACGTAGCCCACGCCGCCAAGGGTGAACACCAAGGCGGTTTGGAGGAAGATGAACAGCGCATCGAACCCGACGATGCCCGGTGTCAGAAGGCGCGTTTGAGCGATGGTCTGGAACAGGGTCGTCGCGATGCCGGTGGCCGCCCCCACAAGGATCAGGGCTGCCAGTTTTTCAAACCGCAGCGAGAGGATGAAACTGACCGGCGCGCGCAGGTTCCAGCCGAGAAACAAGGCGCTGAGCACGGCCAACAGAGCCGCCAGAGGGATGAGTCGCGCCCTAACCATGGTGTCGCCGTGTAGGCGCATAGAGTAGCCACAAAAAGACGCCCGCGCCGAAGACGGCGAAGATCGTGGAGGCGGGGATCTCATAGGGGTAGCGGATGACGCGCCCGATCAGGTCAGAGACCAGCACAAGCGCCGCACCGCTTAGGGCGATCACCCAAAGGTTGGCGCGCAGATTGTCGCCTCGCCAACGCGAGATCAGGTTGGGCACGATCAGGCCCACGAAAGGCATCGCGCCCACGGTGACTACCACCGCTGACACGGTGATCGCCACGATCACCAGCCCCAGCATTTGGGTTTGCAGATAGTTGAGGCCGAGGGAGCAGGCGTAGTCTTCGCCCAAGCCGAGTAGGGTGATCCGGTCCGCGATGAGAAACAACAAGGCGGCCAGCGCGGCGATGATCCACAACAGCTCATACCGGCCCTGCATGACGCCGGAAAAATCGCCCAACATCGCGATCCCTATGAACTGCATTAGGTCCGCCGTCCACGCGAGCCAAAGGGCCATGGCACCCAGGATACCGCCATAGATGATGCCGACTAACGGCAGCAGTATCGGATCACGGCGGGGCACAAATCTTGACAGTGCGAGGAACCCGAAGGTGCCTGCCAAAGCGGAAGCTGCGGCGATGGACATCTTGCCCATGATCGCCGTGCCCGGCGCAATAAGCGTGACCGCCAGCAAACCCAGCGTTGCGGCCTCGGACGTGCCGGTCAAGCCGGGCTCGACCAGCCGGTTCTGGACGGCCTGTTGCATGATCACGCCCGCAAGCGCGAGGCCCGCTCCGGTCAGCATGGCGGCGGCGGTACGGGGGAACCGGCTGATCGCGATCAGCCAGCCCGCGTCGAAATCTCCCGACCACAGGCTGGCCGCGCCCACCGACAGGCTTGCCATCACAAGGGACACAAGCCCCAAAGCGATCGCAAGCCTCAAGGTCATTTAGCCGCCAAAACCGGCGATGATCTCGTCCAGTGTCATCATCATCGACTGCACGCCGCCACCTGCCAGATACAGCGGGCCAGAGCTAAGGTAGATGATCTGCCCCTCCTGCGCCGCCGTGGTGCTGGCCACCAGCGGGTTGTCAAGGGTGGCGGCTGCGGCCTCTCCGTCCTGGCCAATCGCGGCAGCGCGGTCGATGACGAGGATGTAGTCTGGGTTCACCTCGGCGATGAATTCGAACGAGATCGCCTCGCCGTGGGTTTCCGCCGTCAAGTCGGGAAATGCCTCGGGCAGGTCTAAAGCGGTGTGCAGCCAGCCAAAGCGGCTATCGTCGCCGTAGGCCGAGATGTTGCCGCCATTTGCCAATACGATCATGGCGTTGCCTTGACCGTCCACGGCCTCTGTCGCCTCCGCCAGGCGCGCGCGCAGGGCCTCTGTCAGGGCGGCGGCTTCTGCCTCGCGGTCAAAAATCGCGCCGTAGCCCGCAATGCGGTCCTCGGTCTGGCCGATCATATCCTCGCCCCAAATCGTCATGTCGATGGTGGGGGCAACCTCGGACAGCGGCTCGACTTGGCGAGAGGACCGCCCGCCTGCGATGATCAGGTCGGGCGCGAGAACGGCCAACGCCTCAAAATCCGGTTCAAAGAGGCTGCCCACGGGCGTGGCGGCGTCCAGCACCTCGGCCAGATAGGGCAGGGGCGGCATGGCGGGGACGGCGTTCACGGTGATGCCAAGCGCGCTGATTGTATCGATGGCGGCGGCGTCCAACACGGCGATGGTGGCGGGCGCTGTCGTGACGCTGGCCTCGCCGGTGTAAGTGGTCACCGTGACCTCTTCGGCATGGGCAACGCTGGCCAGCATCAGGCAAGCAAGGGTGGTCGGAACACGGAACATCATGGCAAATCCTCTCGAAGGTTGAGTGCGCGGAGAGAGGGTGGCGACGGCTACCGTTTGCCCAAGGGGTAGACGAGGACAATGTGGAAATGCAACCTATTGTTGAGCAAAACAGTCAGCATTTGAGAGCACCCATGGCGACGCAAACCGGCACCTTCCGCACCCAGAGGGCGGGGCGATATATTGAGCAACTCTGCAAGCACTTCGCCCACAAGGTTGAAGTGTCCTATGACGAGATGCGCGGCGAGGCGGCGCTGCCTGCGGGGCCTGCGACCATGGTGGCAGAGCCGGAGATGCTGCGGATTGCGGTGACGGGCAAAGATGCGGCGGCGCTGGAAATGGCGCGGTATGTGATCGACAGCCACCTCAAGACATTTGCGTTCCGCGAAGGGTTTGAAGCGATGGATTGGGCCGAGCCTGAAGGGCTTTAGCGCCCGCCGAAGTTGATCGAAAAACTGGTTTGCGCGCCCGCAGGCGGGGCCGGAAATGGAGCGGCACGTTGCACGATAGAAAGGCCCGCCTGGTCCAATTCCGGATTACCGGAGGATCGCGCGACAGAGAGGCCAGCCAATCCTCCGCCGCTACTGATGCGAAACGAGATCACGACATCAGGCCCCGTATGACGGACCCGAGGCCGCCCCGCACGCGAGATGCGACGCAGGACCTGGCCGGGATAATTCGCGACGGCGGCGGCGTTACCCGGTTGTGGTGCGGGTTGGGCTGCGGGGGCTGTGGCGGTCGCCGCGGCGCCCTCCGTGCCTGTGGTGCTGCCCCTGGTGGCGTTGGCGGCGGCATTGCCGGTGGCGGCGGGCGCTTGGGGTTGCGGCTGTGGGCGCGGTGCGGCGACTTGCGGGGCGGGCGCGGGCGGTGGCGGGGCGAGGCCTTCGGGCCGGGCGCGCGGGCGCGGGCTGGTCAGCGGGGTCAGGATGACCTCTTCCTCGGCGACCATTACGTCTGTAGGGCTGGCCGCTGCGGTGGGTTCAGCCGCCAAAGGGGTGGCTGTCACCGTGGGTTGTGCGACGACGGGTCGGGCCGGTTGGACCGGAACGGCTGCGATGATCGAGGGGGTGACGGCGGGGGCTGCGGCAATCACCGCTTCACCGTTTGATGGCTGCGCATCTGGGGCGGCGATGGCCTCCGATGGCGCTGCCTCAGCCGTCTCTGCGGGCGCGCTTTCTTGTGGCGTGGCGGGCTCGGCCGGTTCAGGCGCTGTTGGCTCTGTGGCATCAGGCGCCGGTGTCTCGGCAGTATCCTCGGGGGCTGCCTCGGTCTCGGTCGGGTCAACGGGATCTTGCGGCGCATCTTCGACCTCCACCGGGTCGACCACGTCCGGCTCGGCGCGGCCCGGTGTGCCCGCGACCATATCCGCGAAGGATGACCCAAGGCGGGCAGGTGCAGGATCTCCGCCGCCGTCCAACTCCACCACATCGGGGGTGAAGTATCCCGCGCCCGCCAGATGAACCCCGCCTGACAAAGCCACAGCGGCGATCATTCCAATGGGGCGCGCGCCCTTCATTCCATGCCTCGCTCGGTCACGATCCAGACTTCTTCTGCGCCTGCCTCACGCAACGCGCGCGAGATGGCGACCAGTTCTGCGGCGGGCAGATCGCGGTCCGGCACAAGGCGTGGGGTCGGGTTGCTCGCGACGATCTGGGCCAAAGTAATGGCCTCTCCGCGCATCTCAAGCGTGCCATCGGGCAGGATCACGGCGGCATCAGGCGGCGCGCGGCCATCCAGCGAGGTCGTGTCCACCAGCGCCACGCGCGGGTCCAGCGGCGGCGCGACGGAGCCCGCAATGAGGAAGAAAATCAACATGAGAAACACGACGTTGATCAGCGCGATTGTAGGTTCGCGGGTCTGTTTGGTGGGGGTGCGGCGGAGCGACATGGGGCTAGTCCAGCACGGTGATGGAAAGGTTAGCCACCGGGGCAAGCGCCACCAGCAGATCCACGAGACGCTGGGACGTGACCGCGTCATCAGCGCTGACCAGCAGCGTTGGGGCGTCTGTGCTCAACGCTGCGATGGCAACGGGCAGGGCGGAGATCGCAACCTCCGTACCGTTGAGCGATGCGGTCTCGGGCGAGAGGGTGAGGAACAGCGGGGCCGCATCCGACGGTGCGCCAGCGCCAGAGCCCGCCGCCGACAGCTGAATTTCCGAGAACCGGGTGAAGGTGGAGGTCAGCATAAAGAACAGCAGCAACAGGAAGATGACGTCGATCAGGGACGTCATCGACAGAGCGCGTCGGCGGTAGGTGGCACCTCTAACGGGCATGGGCGTCAAGCACGGGGAGCGGCGCACATTCGGGTGCCTCGGGGCCCGCGACGGGGCAGAAGGCGCGGGTGATCATGCTGCCCGCCAACGCACGTTCTGCCTGCATCCGCGTCTCGAACCACGTCAGGATCAGCGACGTCGGCATCGCGACAGCAAGGCCCGCAGCCGTGGTCATCAAAGCCACCCAGATGCCGCCGGCAAGAATAGACGGATCCACGGCGTCGCCCGCCGATTGCAGGGCCTGGAAAGCGTCGATCATGCCCAGAACCGTGCCAAACAAGCCCAGAAGCGGGGCGATTTGAGCGATGGAGTCCAGAAGGCGAAAACCCTTTTCGAGGTGATCCAGACGCTCAGACGCCTCAACCTCCACCCGAGCGCGGAAACCGGCGTCTCCCCGCATGTCGCCCATACGGTCCACAAGCGCTTCAAAAACCGGGGCCAGATGGCTGCGGCTTTCGCCCGCCAATTGCCGTGCTTGTGTGCGGTTTCCGATATCCAACGCAGCGCCTGCGCGGATCAGACGGCTGTGCCGCCCCACGCCCGCCCGCAGAAACTGGGCCGCCTTGAAGATGATGACGGCCAAAGCGACCAAGGACATGCCAAGAAGCAAAGCGACGACGGGCCCGCCAAGGGAAACGAGCCCGCCTATATTGGACAATGCGGTCTCAAACATCATCCAATGACCTCCACGCCATCGACGCGGCTGATGGGGGTGAGGGCATCGGCACAGACGGTGGAGTCCAGACCCTCGCCCGTGCAGGCATCCACACCATTAAACAGAACCCGGCCAAGGTCGTCGCACGCGAGGCCTGGCATATCAAATTCGCGCACGCGAGGGCGGGACGCGGGCAGGGCGCCCATGTCGAACAGCGTTAACCTCTCGACATGGCCGTCGTGGGTGAACAGGACTGTTTCAAACACGATCTGATCCACGTCCGCGTCCATGTTGTTTTGCGCCATGAAGGTCAGCCTGCACGCGCCTTCCAACGGCACAATGCGGTTGAGTTCCACGATCAGTGAAGCTGGCGCCTCCTGTGCCGCAGCCCCCAGAGGGAGGGCTGCGACCAGAGCGATTGCAAGGAACGCGCGCATCAGAAGTTCCACACACGGGCGACTGTCAGGCGGCCCGTCATGCCCCGCCCCGGGTCACCGTCCAACGCGTTGGTGTAGGTGCGGTCGAAGACGTTATCGATGCCCGCGCGGAACTCCAGCCCTTCAAGGACGCCCTCTTGCGGGGCCCAACTGGCGAACAGGTCGTGGGTCGCGTAGCCTCCGAAGAAGTTGTCGCTGACAACACCGCGCGACACCGTGTCGGCGTAATCGATGTCGGCAAACGCGTTCATCGTCCAGCCGTACTCGATGCCAAGGGCTTGGTTGCGCCCGCCTAAAGTGAACGACAGCGTGTCCTGGGGCAGCTGGCTCCAGACCTCATCATCGGTCAGGTTGCGGCCTTCGATGATCGACAGCGACAGGTTGCTGAACCACCGTTCCGACACGTAGGCGGCTTCCATCTCGACGCCATAAATCTCAGCCTCCGCGATGTTGCGGTGGTAAGGCGTGCCCGCCCGGCTATCACGCTCGATCAGATCTTCCACGAAGGAATAATAGGTGGTGACGCGCGCATCGAACGCGTCGTCAGCGTTCAATAGACCCGCCCGCGAATAGGTGAAGCCCAACTCAATGGAGCGCGCATTCTCAGGGTCCAGGTCCACGGCGGGCGTCTCGCCGTCGCGGGTGTCGTAGGAGTACAGCTCATCCAGGTTCGGCGCGCGCTGTGTTTGTGCGAGGGAGCCGAAGACGCCCCATTCGTCCGAAATATCGTAGGTGAAGGCGATCTTGGGCGAGAAGGAAATGATTTCGGCCTCTTCACGGCTATCCAGCGTCGTGCCGCCGTTGTCCGTGCCAGGCGTGTTCAGCGCGTATTCCAAGCGCACACCGGGCACGAGGGTTAGCCCGTTGCCGAAATCCATCTCGGCCTGCGCAAAGATCGCGGCACGCAGGGACGTGCCTTCAGGGTGGAACTCAATGAAGGTGGAGGTCTGCGCCTCCGCCTCGCGGACTTGCTGCGCTATGGTCGCGCCATAGACCAGCGTCGTGTCGATGCCGCCCAAGGTGATGTCGGTGGTGACGCGACCGTCCAGAGAGATGGTGCTGTAGCCATAATCCGTGTCCTCGAACAGCACGCTGGTGCTGGGGAACGACGCCTCCCAATCGCTTTGCTCTACGTCCGTGTCGGAATAGGCCAGCGTCACTTCGAGATCGCCGAAGTCTTCGACTGAGTTGTAGATCATCGAGAATGTCTGATCCTGCGTGCGCCGGTCGATGTTGCCGAACCCGTCAGAGCCGGTCTGCGAATAGGACGTGTCGTCCAGATCGCTGTTCCATATCTCGTAGATGAAGCGCACGGACCGGCTGGCGTTGAAGTTGTAGGTGGCGCTGACCAGAGCCGAGGCGCTGTCGAACGCGGATCCTTCTATGGTGTTGCCATCGCCGTCCACATAGTCATCGGCCTCGCGGTAGTTGAGGTTTGCGAAGACCTCCCAATTCTCACCCAGTTGCGTGGCGTAGCGCAGCGCGACGTTGCCGCCTTCGCCGTTGGTCTCTCCGCCGAGCGAGAAGCGGAACTGGCTGGTTTGGCCCTCGGTCAGATAGTCAGAGGCATCGCAGGTCTCAAACCGGATCACGCCGCCGATGGCGCCCGAGCCGTAAAGCGTGGCCGACGCGGGCCCGCGCAGAACCTCGATATTGCAGAACAGGTTGGGGTCCGAGAAGAACGAGCCCATGCGGTACTGCTCGTAATACTGTGTCGCGCCGTCTTGCAACACGACCACGCGGCCTTCGTCGCCCGCAGGAACTTCGCCCCAGCCGCGAATGTTGAAGGTTTGCCCCAACACGCGGTCCGACCCGATGGCTTGCACGCCCGGCACGCCGTCGAAGAATTCGCCGATGGTGGTGGCCTGCTGACGCTCGATCTCTTCTTGGTCAATGACGGTCACAGCCTGCGGCGTGTCCAGCGCCACCTGATCCGTGCCCCAGCCCAGAATGATCCGTCCCAGTGGTGTTGTCGTGTCTTGTGCGTAACCCGGTGTCGCCAATACGGCCAATGCCGCGGCCATGGCCGTTGACGTGCCAAGGCACACGTGTCCCATGCGGTATGACATCATACCCCCCTCATGCGTTTGCTGTTTTGAATTGGTGCTTGCCGGTCGTTCCAGCTGGCAGATCGTGGGGGTATGCGCGGCAAAGTGACCGGCGGTGGCCTGCGATACTTGCGGTGGTTAATGTATCTGACTAAAAGCGTCAACAATAGCGATGTAGCCAAGTTGCCGCAGTTGCACAAGCGCCAGCCCTTCCCTTCGACGCGGAGGCGGGAGCAAGCCCTTACCGTTCACATTCAACGATATGAGGCGCAGACATGGGCGCAGACACTCCTCTTTCCGCAGCAGAAATCCGTGCTGCGATTGCCGACAACCCCAAACTCCGTCCCCGCGACCTGGCGACGAACCTGGGCCTGCCCGAGGCCGCTTTGGTTGCCGCGCAGGTGGGTTTTGGTGTGGTTCCGCTGGTCGCGGACACCACCAAGTTGATCCCTGCGATTTGCACGCTTGGCGAGGTCATGGCGCTGACCCGAAATGACAGCGCGGTGCACGAGAAGATCGGCGTCTACGACAACTTTCACTCCGGCGATCATGCGTCATCTGTTCTGACCGCGGACATCGACCTGCGCCTGTTTTCGCGCCACTGGGTCCATTCCTTTGCGATGGAGAAGGAGGTGGATGGAAGTGTCCGACGTTCCATTCAGGTGTTCGACGCGGCGGGGGACGCCGTGCACAAAGTGATCCTGCGCGAGCGTTCTAACGTGGCCATGTGGGACGTTATGCTGCGTGATCTCGAAGGCCCCGACGCCGTGCCAATCTTTGAGGAGCGCGCGCCAGTGGAGGTGCCAAAGGGCGACCCGGACAAGGCGGATATTTTACGGGCTGAGTGGACCAAGATGACCGACACGCATCAGTTCATGCGCCTGACGTCGAAGCTTAAGATGAACCGCCTTGGGGCCTACCGTATGGCAGGCGCCCCCCATGTGGTGGCGCTGGATCCGTCGGCAATGACTACAGCGCTACAGGCTATGGCCGAGACCGCCGTTCCGATCATGATGTTTGTGGGCAATCGCGGCTGCATTCAGATCCACACCGGGCCGATCCATTCCCTCAAGCCCATGGGGCCCTGGCAGAACGTCATGGACCCTGGCTTCAACCTGCACCTGCGCGCCGATCACGTGGCCGAAGTCTGGCTGGTCAACAAGCCCACCAAGCGCGGCCCTGCCATATCCATCGAGGCATTCGATGCCCGTGGTGCCTTGATCCTGCAATGCTTCGCCTACCGCAAAGAGGGGCAGGAGGACAACGTCGCCAAGTTCCGCGCTCTGACCGAGGCCCTCCCACGCCTCGCCCAATCGGAGGAAGTGGCATGAGCCTCGGTCCTCGGTTTTCACTGCGCCGCCTGACGCCGGGCGGCCTCGCCCTGATCATGGCGGCGGGCCTCTTTGCGGCGTTCGTCGTCGGTCCTGCGCGTGCCCAAGACGAGCCCCGCGTTGTGGCGGTTGGTGGCTCCATCACCGAAATCATCTACGCGCTGGGGATGGAGCATCTGTTGGTGGCCCGCGACACAACCTCCAGCTGGCCTGCGGAGGTCGAGGCCTTGCCCGATGTGGGCTACATGCGCGCGCTTTCGCCCGAAGGTGTGCTGTCGGTGCGCCCGGATCTGATCATCGCCGAGGACGGGGCAGGGCCGCCCGAGACCATCGAAGTCCTGTCCGACGCCGAAGTCACCTTCATCACGGTGCCCGAGACCTACGACGCGGCGGGCGTGCAATCGAAGATCCTCGCCGTCGCCGAAGCCCTCGGCGTGCCCGACGCGGGCGCGGAGCTGGCCGACACAATCGCCGGGCAACTGGCGGAGGCGACCCAAGCGGTGACGGGTGAGGCGCCGCGTGTGATGTTCATCCTGTCCATGGAGGGCGGGCGGATCATGGCGTCGGGCACCGGCACGGCGGCCGATGGCATCATCGAGATGTCCGGCGGAGAGAACGCCGTGACCGCCTTTGAAGGCTATCGCCCGTTGACGGACGAGGCGGTCTTGTCAGCCGCCCCCGATGTGATCTTGATGATGGATCGGGGCGGGGACCATTCCGCCGGTAACGCGGATCTTTTTGCGCATCCCGCCCTGGGCCTGACGCCCGCAGCGGAGGCCGACCGCGTCGTGCGGATCAATGGCCTGCTGCTTCTGGGCTTCGGCCCCCGCACGCCCGAGGCCGTTGCGCGCCTGTCCGCAGCCCTTGGCACGGTCGGCGGCTGATCCATGGCCGAAATCACCCAATCCGTACCCTTGCCCTTGGCGGGTGATAGGGAAGCCCGCGCGCGCGCGTGTTTCTTTGTGCTCGCGGGCCTGCTCGGCGTGGTGAGCCTTGCAAGCCTGACGACAGGGGCGTCCGGGATATCTTTGGTGGAAGTATTCAGCATCTGGGCGCGGGGAGAAGATCTGGACATCGTCACCCGCACCGTCCTGTTCGACATCCGTATGCCGCGCCTGATCATGGGTATCCTTGTGGGCGCGGCCTTGGCTGTGTCGGGCGCGGTGATGCAGGGGCTGTTCCGCAACCCGCTGGCGGATCCGGGCCTTGTGGGCGTGGGTGCAGGCGCGGGCCTCGGCGCGATCCTAGCGATCGTTCTGGGCGGCCTGCTGCCCATCGCGATGCGGGACGCTGTGGGCTATTACCTTGTGCCATTCGCGGCTTTCTTCGGTGGTTGGGTCACGACGATCTTGCTTTACGTTGTGTCCACAAGCCGGGGACGCACGTCCGTTGCCGTTATGCTTTTGGCGGGCATCGCTTTGGGCGCGTTGACTGGGGCCCTCTCCGGGATCCTTGTCTATATGGCAAACGACCAACAGCTGCGCGATTTGACTTTTTGGGGCCTTGGGTCACTGGCTGGGGCGACATGGTTCAAGCTGATCGTCGCAGCACCCCTGATTATCGTGGCACTTGCCGCTGCGCCCTTTTTAGCGCGCAGCCTGAACGGGCTGGCATTGGGGGAGGCGGCGGCCTCTCACCTTGGCATTCCCGTGCAACGCATGAAAGCCATCGCGATCCTGACCGTGGCCGCCGCCGTCGGCGCAGCCGTCGCCGTTTCTGGCGGCATCGGCTTCATCGGCATCGTTGTACCGCATCTTCTGCGCATCGCTGTGGGCCCCGATCACCGCTTCCTTCTGCCTAACGCGGCGCTTCTGGGCGCATCGCTGCTGATCGTGGCCGACATGATTTCAAGAACGATCATTGCCCCCGCAGAGCTGCCCATCGGGATCGTTACCGCCGTTATCGGCGGGCCGTTCTTCCTTTGGATCCTGCTGCGCAACCGTTCTCTATTGGATCTATGACCCCATGCTGAGTGCTGAAGACATCAAAGTGACCCTGGGCTCCACACAAGTCCTTCACGGCATCGACATGGTGGCGCGGGCCGGGCAGGTGACGGCCATCGTCGGCCACAACGGATCCGGAAAAACCACGCTGCTGCGCGCCATGACGCAGGAGGCGCCCTACACCGGCACCATCCGCCTCGATGGCACCGACATCGCGTCTTTCAAACCGTGGGAGTTGGCCACTCGGCGCGCCGTCCTGCCCCAAGCCTCTCGGATCGCGTTTCCGTTTACGGTGTTGGAGGTCGTGCGCTTGGGCCTTTTGGCGGGCCGGGACGGGGCGCGAAAAGCCCTGCCGCAAGAAGCGCTGGCCCGCGTGGGCCTTGCAGGGTTCGAGGGGCGATATTACCAAGAACTATCGGGCGGTGAGCAACAGCGCGTCCAGCTGGCCCGCGTCCTGTCGCAGGTGTGGGAGCCGATGCAAGACGGTCAGCCCCGGTGGCTGTTTCTCGATGAGCCTGTCTCAAGCCTCGACATCGGGCACCAGTTGGAGGTCATGGAGATCGCCCGCGACTACGCGCGGGGTGGGGGCGGAGTGATTGCCGTGATGCATGACCTGAACCTGACTGCGATGTTTGCCGATCACATGGTGCTGCTGGCCCAAGGCTCCTGCCTGGCCTCAGGCCCGCCCGCCCAAGTCATGACCGATGTAACGCTCAGCCAAGCCTACGGCTGCACCTTGCAGGTCAACGCGAGCCCTCCGGGGGACGCGACCTATCTTCTACCCCATCTCGCCCGGCGAACGGGCTGACACCATAGGATTTGCCCCATGTATATTGCCATGAACCGCTTCACCGTGACCGTGCAGAACGCCCAGGCGTTTGAAGATCTTTGGCTCGGCCGGGACAGCCACCTGAAGGATATGGAAGGGTTTGTGGAATTCCACATGCTCAAAGGTCCTGAGGCCGACGACGGCACGATCCTCTATGCCTCCCACACGGTGTGGGAGAACGTCGATGTCTTCAAGGCTTGGACCAAGAGCATGGCCTTCCGCGAGGCCCACAAGGGGGCGGGCAAGACCATGAAGCTGCACGAAGGCAGCCCAACGTTTGAGGGGTTCGAGACGATCCAGCACATTGGTGCGGAAACCGCCTAGCCCACCAATTGCAGCTTGGGTCGTGCGACCGGGCGGTGGTCACTGACCGGATCCAACCGCGCGGCCAGAGCTAAACCGGTGCGCACCACGGCGGCCTCTACGCGCCCACCGGTGAGCTTTGCGATAAGATCGCGGGCGCGGGCGCGGGCAGGCTCGTCTCGGGACATGGCAAGCAGCAGGGCCAGGACGGTGCGCTCATCCAGCGTGAGCGTGGCGCGCGCGTCCAGATCCATCGGGTCGGCAAACGCAAGCGGCACGGGGCGACTTTGCAGCAAAGCGTACACGAATTCCTGACAGAGGTGGGCCAACGCAAGCCCGCGCGCCTCACCCCAAGTGCCCACCGCCGCGGCAAACGCGTGGCGCCATCCCATGCTGTCAGGGGCCAGAAACGCCGCCACGAAGTTGCGCAGAACCGGCACCAAGGCGCGGCTTGTGGGGTCAAGCGCCTCTACCCGGTCCATCAGCGACCCGCCCGTCTTGCGCCAATGAACAACCGCACAAATGGCGGCAGGTCATCACCCAGACGCCCCTCGCATGTCGGACTAACGGGACGGGCAAAGCCGCGTGCCGCGCGCAGATCAATGAACAGAGTGGTAAACATTTGCACCCTCCGCCCGGTTGGCCACATAGGGCAATGCCTGTGCCAACACGCGGAAGGCCGCCAAGACATCATCCGTATCGTTGCCTTCGCACAGCATCATCAGCTCTGTCCGGGCGAGGCCGTCACGTCCGCAGCGCAGGGCCGCGAGGCTTCTGATCATCCGCCGCTCGTGCTCTGTCAGGATCGCGGCACACCCCGGACATGTGGGAGAGTTGAAGCAAAACACGGAACGTCGCGTGCTGCGCATCACCTTGATCGCCCCCAAGACGCGGCCTGCCACCAGCAAACCATGTGCTTCGCCAAAGTGCGCTTGTGTATGCTCCAACGCTCCGATCCACGCGTGGGTCTGGGGGACCGCGAAACTTTGGAAGTAGAAGCGGGTGAGTGTAAGGATCGCCACTTCGTCACGATCAAGACCGGCATCTGCCACAAGGATTTCCTTGGGGTCCAGTTTACGCCCACAGCAGGCGTCCTCATCCCGGCGGCTCATTGTCGCCTCATCCATTTGAATGACGTCATATGCGTGTGGCCTTTGCGTTCGATGAAAGGAATCACCGGGCTCGACAAGGCTGTCTGACTAGGTCATTTATACCTGACAAAAACAATAAGATTAATCAACCATAGATTGTTTGACGATGAAATCACTCCCGCCGACACCTGTTCTCTCATGAAAGTATCCTCTGCCATCTGGGTCGTAGGCGCCTTGTTCAGCTGGTCGATCCTGTTGGTCGCCAGTCGGATCATTCTTCTGACGTTTGACCTTGATCCTTGGCTGTTCACCTTCATTCAAATGATGGCAGGGGGGCTGTTTTTGATCCTCATGACGGGGCAAATCCAAGCGTTGGGGTTGCGGCTCAGGGACAGGTGGGTCTGGATCTATGGCATCTTGCGGGTGATGACGGCCGCGTTCTTCACAGCGGCGCTGATCCACACGTCTGCGGCCAATGCCGCCTTCCTCGCCATTCTGTCGGTGCCAACAAGCGTTCTGCTGGTCTGGGCGTTCCTGCGCCGCCGCCCAAGCCCGTGGGAGCTGCCCGGCCATATCCTGGTCCTTCTGGGTCTGGTCCTGATTGCCGGCGTGATCGAGGGCGGCTGGCGCAACCCCGCCATTGCGCTGATGATCCTTTCAGAGCTGTGCGTTGTCTGCTCGACCCTCATTGCAGAGCTCCATCCCCAAAACCAATCCGAGGATATGCGCCAACGTGCGGGCCTCACGGGCCTCATGCTTCTGGCGAGCGCTTTCGTGATGCTTGTCGTCGCCGGAAGCTTGACCGCCTTGGCGCTCGCGGTTCCGAGCGTGACAAACATCCTCCCAGTGCAGATCGCCTGGGTACACGATCCGTTGATCCTACTGGACCCGGCGCTTTGGGGCACAGCCGTTCTTATGGGCGTCGCCCTTCGGGGGCCATCGATGTTTCTTGCGCTCGGAGCAATATATCGGGTTGGAACAACGAACTACCTAGCGGCCCTGGCAGCCCTTCCGCTTGTATCAATGCTGCTGGAAGCCCTTGCAATTCGCCTCAACGTGCTTGCGCCCACGGCCATTTGGTCCTCGGTCACGTTGTTCGGATGCATCATGGTCGTGGGATCGTTATTGGTCATCTGGAGCCGTGCCCGACATTCGATATACGAACGTATACTGAGTTAGATTTTGGCCAGAAGTGCCATGCAAATGGTTCACCCGTCCGATCAGATTTTCGCAATTCTCCGAAAGATCAGTTGAGTACGCCTCAGTTGTCGGGGTCGCAGCGACGTGAACCTCCTAGAGTGAGAGGAGGGCAGGGAGTTTCGTGATGGGTTTAGAGTTGGAGGAGAGGCCTCCGGCGTCCATCGTGGAGGTTCCCTTATGAATGTTGATCAGTCTTTTGAGGCCCGCCCGGGTGTTGGTGGAGGATATAAGGTGGATGTGTCACGCGGTGAAAATGCGGACCGCGTATCGTCAGAGTGGTTTTCGCGCCCCGACGATCAGCGATACCTGTCTTTGGATGAACTTTTTGCGTCGGTCAAAACCCGGGCCGATCAGGGCAGAACCCGCACAGTTGAGAGTGCAGCAATCCGCGTGGAAGCAAAACGCGAAGACCCTGAATGCCTCGCGCTGATGATACCGGGAACGGACGAGCCCGTCACACCGACACACTGGAGCTTTGGCCAGCTGGCGAGCATCGTGAGCGCACCTGCAGCCTATTTGCGCCAACTGCCTGTATGGGCACACTTTCCAAATGCGCCGCATTCAAGGAACGACTGAACCAATGAGCGATGCTGAAGAGACAACGTACGAGGCACTGAAAGCGGAATTTGAAGCTCTGGAAGCCGATCATGCCGATGCTGATGAGCTTCCTGAGGAGGTCGACGAGAGACTTGGTGAAATCGAGACGGCAATGGAAGTATTGCAGGATCGACCAATTCGGTTTGAGGATGAGGACCTCGCCCTTGCAGGTGCGTTCGTCAGCTTAGATGGGTCCGGGCGGCTGAGGGTCGAACGAGGCTATGTGCGCCGAGAAGATGAGCCCGTTGTTCCGTCCGAAGATGCATCAGACGGTGCGGATGCTGCCTCGATCGAAAACCCCGACGACGCGGATCATGACCAGAAACCCCCAATTGAGGATGACGAAGAAGACGTGGCAAAACCGCTTTCTGATCGACTGCTGACCGAGCTGACGGCCCACAGGACACTGGCCTTGCGCGATGCGTTGGCACGCGATCCGCACATTGGCTTGGGAATGCCTGCGTAGAAACCCGGAGTATCGCGCTCAGTTTTCAGACATGCAGAGAGGTTTACTTCCCGCCTCTGATTGGGGGTTGCGATTTCGCAGTTGATCCTGATCTCGAGGCGCCGCTCGCACCCGTATGCTGGCTACCGGATATTGCGCCAGCCAGCGTTGGCTATCTTGCTCAAGTCCCGGAAGCTTCACCCGGCTCTATCAAACTTAAAGAGCAACCTTCGCACGTAGTAGAGGTTGCAAAGGGCATTAAACAGGTCCGACTTCAATCCGGTCTATCGGCGATCTCAACTTCTAAACATCTGCAAAACGGGCTAGGTATCCTGATCCCGATTGATCGGCATTGGGCCACCCGAGTCGCTGTGGCGCATCGATTGCGGCAATCGCTTTTCGGGCTTGGGCGAACGCTGGACCCGATTACTGCTCAACAACGGTCACGCATGTTTTCGGCCATCCGAACGTTGGATGGGCGCGAACTGAAGGCAAGTTACGCAGAAGGCCTTTGTATCCCCTAGCGGACCTCTGAGCTCCCTTTGATTTCGCAATAGCAGCGAACGGCCGCTTTGGCGGGCCGCACCGCAGCATTCAAGCAGATTGGTGAACGGCAGGTTTGGGCCGGTCACGACGCGACCAGCCCTAATGAGCTGCATTGGGCGCTGCCCTTAGTCGGCTTCGGCAACCCTGAGCACTGAGACGCGGAGGGCATCCAAGAGTTGGAGCAAATGTTTGCGGCTTTTGGCGGCGTATTTTGCTGCTGTCGCTGTCCTTTGGATGAAATCGGCATATTGGTCCACTGCCAAGTCGGAGTGGGCGAGTTGATCGGCAAACGGCTCCAGAACCCGGGCAATGATTTCCGTGTTCCTTTGAGCGCCCGACTCAAGCTCTTTATGTGAAGACGCAGTTACCCCCGCGATGATGTCTTCCGCATTGGGAGAGGATTGCAGAAAATCGTAGTGCTCGATCACAGTGTGCTGGAAGATCACATCAAGCTGCGCGCCAAGCCCCTTCGCCTTCTGAAGCCCGGCTTCGATATCCACCACAACCTTGTCCGCCAGAGATCGGATCGTTGCCTGTAAGACCACATCTTTATTGGCAAACGCCTTGTAGAGTGTCTGACGCGATAAGCCTGCTTCTTCTGCAATGTCATTCATGCTCGTCCGCTTCACACCGAAGCGAAGAAAGAGGCGTTTGGCAGCATCGAGGATGTGAGCGTCACGATTTTTCATGAGCAACATATTGACATTCTATGGATGAGTGTCAATATTTACAGTCATACGTAATTTGTCACTTTTGTGGAGAGACGCAGTGAACTCGCCTTCCCTAAGAACCGCCATCGTTACCGGGGCCAACAATGGCATCGGATTTGAAACCACCATCGGCATGGCTAAGGCCGGGTTCCATGTGGTCATGGCCTGCCGCAGCCAGGCGAAAGCAGAAGCTGCCAAAGCGGAGGTCTTGACCCAGGTCCCGGATGCATCGCTCGACGTTATGATCCTGGACCTGAGCGACCTCACCTCAGTCAGGGCTTTCGCGGATGCGTTTCGGGCCCGTTACGGCGCGCTTGATGTTTTAATAAACAACGCAGGCATTCTGCTCTACGCAGCGCAGACAAGTGCAGATGGTGTTGAGCTGCAATTCGCCACTAACCAATTGGGCCACTTCCTTCTGACAGCACTGCTGATTGACCTGATTCCGGATGACCCGGCATCGCGCATCGTGTCGCTCTCGAGCATCGCGCATAAAGGGGCCAGCATCCATTTAGATGAACTGACCTGTGGCGGCGACCCGATGGCGGCGTACGGGCAGTCGAAACTGGCCTGTTTGCTGTTCGGGGATGAGTTGGACCGTCGACTGAAGGCGGCCGACAAAAAGTTGAAGTCACTGACGGTGCATCCGGGCGGCTCGGACTCGGGCCTCTTCGAGGGCCTGGGAGACGAAGAGCGCGAGACCATGAAGGCCAGAGTGGCGCATCTCCTGCATTCAAACGCCGATGCCGCCAAACCCTCCTTTTATGCGGCGCTGTCAGATGAGGTCGAAGGTGGCGGTTTCTACGGCCCGACCGGCCCAGAGGAGATGAGCGGAGAAGTCGGCGTCGCGATGCGCAACCCGATCTGCTCCGATCACGTGGTGGCTGAACGTCTGTGGCAGCTCTCGGAAGAGATGACCGGCCAGACGTTCGCGGTCTGAGGAGACAGGGTCATGAATTGCAAAGCAACACGCGTTGCCTTGGTGACCGGTGCCTCCAGCGGCATCGGCAAGGCCACCGCAGAGGCACTGATCAAGGATGGCTACGTCGTTTATGGGGTGGCCCGCCGGTTGGGCGCCATGGACGATCTGAAGGCTCTAGGTTGCATCGCAATCAAGATGGATGTGACCAAAGAAGAGGACGTGGTCGCCGTGGTTCAGCAGATTGAACGGGACCATGGCGGTGTCGACATCCTCGTGAACAATGCAGGGTTGTCCGTTTATGGCTCGGTCGAGGAAACGGACATCGAAAAGGCCCGATATCAGTTCGATGTGAACTTCTTTGGGCTCGGTCGCCTGACCCAGCTTGTGTTGCCGCATATGCGCCAGCAAGGATGGGGCAGGATCGTTAATGTCTCGTCCGGTGAAGGGAAAGTGCATGCGCCGCTTGCCGCCTGGTATGTGTCGAGCAAGTTTGCCCTCGAAGGGTTCAGCGACTGCCTGCGGGCCGAGACGGCTCAGTTCGGCATCGACGTGGTGGTCATCCGACCCGGTGCCATTGATACCGAGATAGTCGGCGGCTTCGTCGAGCCCCTGCTTGAGACCTCTGGCAGCGGTCCCTACAGCGCCATAGCTCAGAAGATGGCGGCCTGGTTCCGCAATATGAACGCCGAGCGAGGGACAGCCTCTCCGCCGAGTGTGATTGCCAGTGCAATCCTAACGGCCATCAAGGCACCGCGCCCCAGAACCCGATATGCGGCAGGTGTCGGGGTGCGGCAGGCCATTTTCTTCCGTCGCATCCTCAGCGACCGAATGATGGACCGTTTCATGATGCGGATGCTCGGATAAGTCCAGAAACAGTTAGCAGTTCTGATTTTGCAAAGCGGCGGACGTCACGAGCCGCGGCGTCAACCAAAAACCCACAAATAACCTCCACCCAGACAAACCAAAAAGGACCCGCCATTATGGACTCCGGCAGAACCGAAAAGCTGAGCCGCGCGCATTACAAGTTCTACACCGACATCATCATCAATGCCGAGCCTGAAACCGTCTGGGCGGTGCTTACCGACACCGACAACTACAGTGCGTGGGCGGCGTTCTTGGTCGGTATCGAAGGCGAAATCGCCGAAGGTGCCACGATCACTGCGGTGTTTCAGACAAACCCGCAAAAGGAGAAATTCACTCGGATCGACCACAAGATCTCGGTTGTGGATGGTCGGGAGTTCTTTTGGGCCGAGAAAGGGCCAGGCGGCATCCGCGATAACCACCACTTCAAGGTCGAGCCGACCGCAGACGGCAAAACACGGTTCATCCAATCCGACGAGATCATGGGCGGCATGACCTTCCTGATGGGCGGACGCTTGGCCAAGATGTACTTGGCTGGCTACCAAGCTTTCAACCGTGGCCTAATGGCGGAAACTGAACGGCGGATTAGCAGCAGTTGAACCCGAGCAGAGGGTCTTTCCGGTTTCGGCGAAGGTCGCCATGGCTCAAGGGCGTTCTGGATTGGGAGACGTGCGAACAATGTCCGCTCTCCACGACCGCACTGCAGCATTCGACGGCTGCACTCAAGGTCCGGTTTGGGCCGTCCACGGCGCTTGCAGTTAGTGATCCAGCATCACTCTCCGCCCCACGTCGTCCAGCATGTCTTCAAGATTCAGCGGTATGTCCATCTGCTGCAGCTTCCCATCGATCAGCAGAAACGACAGGCCGTGCACGAAGCTCCACAATTGGAAGGCGCGGCGCAGATCGATCTCCTCGACGGTGTCGCTGCCGCGGAATGCAGCGACTTCCCTTTGAACGACGGCAAAGGTGCTGCGCCCTTTCTCGACCATCGCTTCATCGTCGGCGTGGTCCTCCGAAAGGCCGAACATCAGGCGGAACACGGCTGGTTCTGTTCTGGCGAAGTTGATGTAGACGTGCCCGAGAGCAGAGATGCGGGCAAGGCTTCGCGGGGCAAGCGGCGCGATGGCTTCCAGCATCTGATCATATTGTCGCTCCATCCCCTGAAACGCTACGGCGCGCAGCAGATCATTCTTGTCTTTGAAATGCTTATACGGTGCGGCAGTTGAGACCCCGGCGCGGCGACTGGCTTCCGATACCGAAAGGTGATCGGGGCCTTTTTCCTCGACCAATTGGCGCGTCGCCTCGATCAACTGCGCCCGCAAATCACCGTGGTGATAGCCCGTTCGGGGGGTCACTTTTTCAGAACTTTTCATGATCCAAGTGCTTTCAGACTTCGTAACTCTTGTCAAAGTAAGAACTACTAACATATGTTAGAGCCTCTAACATTGAAAGGTCTGGGCCATGGTCGATCAAGCAAAACCGGTATTGTGGCGGCGCGTACTGCGCCAAGTTGCAACCCTCACCATAACGTTGGTTGTGGTCGCCGGCGCGGGGGGCGCAGTATTCTTCGGGTCAACTCAATTGGCCAACCGTGCCGAAGCCACGGCCGTGACCGACATTGCCGATCCCACCCCGGTCGAAGTAGTGGCGCTTGAGGTGTCCGACGGGTTCGACATCCCGCGCCAATTCGTGGGCCAGGTGGAGGCTGCGTCCAGCGTGGTTCTGTCATTCGAACTGGCCGGACGGCTAAATGACGTGTCCGTCGCCGAAGGCGCAGAGGTTGAGGCAGGCACGATCCTCGCGCGGCTTGACACTTCGTTACTGGTGGCGGAGCGGACCCGGCTGGAAGCCAGCCAATCGGCTACCGCCGCACAGCTTGAATTGGCCGAAACCCGCCTGACCCGGGCCCAAGCGCTGCTGGCCGACGGCCACGTCAGCCAAGAGGCGCTGGATCAGGCGCTTGCCACCCGCGATGAACTGGCAGGCCGCATGATGGAGATTGCCGCCGCAATCGATGCTGTAGCGATCAATCTGGAAAAGTCCGAACTGCGCGCGCCGTTCGCGGGCCGCGTCGGGATGCGCAACGTAGATGGGGGCGAAACCTTGTCGGCGGGCGCACCGGTTCTGACCCTGATCGAGACGGCCGCACCGGAGGTTCGCGTCGGCCTTCCGCTGTCGATCGATGCGACCACATTGGGAGAGGTTTCAATCGAGATTGGCGGGCAAACCTACCCCGCCAGGCCGTTGCAAGTCCGCCCCGACATCGACCCGGTCACGCGGACTCGCACGGCCCTGTTCACGTTGCTGACGGATGACATGCCGACCTTCGGGCAGACCGCGACGCTGACGCTGACCTCCCGGCTCGAAGCTTCAGGCACTTGGGTGCCGCTGGATGCGCTGCAGGAAGGGGTTGGCGGCAGTTGGAACCTGCTTGTTGTCGAAGACGAGGAAGTGCGTGTGGCGCTGGTTGAAATACGTCATTCAGATGCGACGCGCGCCTACGTCAGCGGCACCTTCGCGCCCGGCGCACAGATGATCCGAACGGGCGCGCACCGCGTCGTGCCGGGCCAAGCCGTCCAGCCAATCGTTGATGCGGAGTAAGGCCGATGCTGACCCTGCCGTTCCGCCAACCCCGCGTCGTCGCCCTGATCCTTCTGGTCCTGATCTCCGCCGGACTGTCGGCGTTCCTGTCGATTGGCCGACAGGAAGATCCGACGATCACCAACCTTTTTGCCACTGTCACAACGCAATTCCCCGGCGCTGATCCAGCGCGGGTCGAGGCACTGGTCACCGCCGAGATCGAGGAAGAGCTGCGCGAGATTGCGGAAGTCGACACCATCACTTCGGTTTCACGCACGGGCGTATCGGTCGTTTCGGTAGAGCTTTTGGAAACGCTGGATGAGACGACGATTGAACAAGTCTGGTCCGAAGCTCGGGATGCGGTGGAAGATGCGCGCCGCAACTTCCCGCAAGGCGTTCTTGCGCCCGAGTTCAACGCCGAAGGCATCTCGGCCTATTCCGCCGTCATCGCTGTCACCGCAGACCATGACGGCGTGCCTCTGACCCTCACCCACGCCTATGCCGAGGCTTTGGCTGACCGCTTGCGGTCGATCCCGTCGACACGCGCCGTCGATCTGTTCGGCGAACCGGAAGAGGAGGTGCTGGTCGAGCTTGATCCCTATGCCGCCGCATCCCTCGGGCTGACGGTGGCAGAGGTCTCACAACGGATTGCCGCTGCCGATGGTAAGGTTCGCGCTGGCGCGCTGGATGGCGACGAGACCGGTCTGACCATCAGTGTCTCGGGCGAGATTACCGCACTTGAACGCTTGGGCCGCATCGTTCTGCGGGAAGGGGCAGCCGGCGCCACGGTTACTGTGGTCGATGTCGCCGATATCTCGCGCGGGCCACGCGATCCGTCCACGGAACTGGCCTATGCCAACGGCCGACCTGCGGTTCTGGTCGGTGTGCTGGCGCAAGACGGTGTGCAGATCGACCGGTGGATGGGCTTCGTTCGAGAAGAACTTACGGAAGGTGCCGCCTTGGTGCCGCAGGGCCTGAACGAAACGCTGATCTTCGATCAATCGACCTACACCGCCAGCCGCTTAGCGGAGGTCGGCACAAATATGGCCATCGGTGTGGCGCTTGTGGTTGCCGTGTTGTTCATCACGCTAGGTCTTCGGGCCGCGGCGATCGTGGCGCTGGTTCTGCCGGTGGTATCGCTTGCGACCATCGCGACGATGAACTTCATCGGGCTGCCCATCCACCAGATGTCGGTGACCGGCCTGATTGTGGCACTTGGCCTTTTGGTGGATGCCGCGATCGTCATGGTGGACGAGGTCCGCCAACGGCTGGCCCGGGGCATGGGCCGCGAAGCGGCGGTGGGCGACGCCATCAAACGCCTTGCCGCGCCGCTTTTGGCCTCGACCGTGACAACCGCCTTGTCCTTCACCCCCATGATCCTACTGCCCGGACCGGCGGGTGATTTCGTGGGCTCCATCGCAATCGCTGTTGTCATCATGCTGATCTGGTCACTGTTCATCGCACTGACGGTGGCGCCCGCCGTTGCAGGGTGGTTCATCCAATCCGGGGGGCGCGGCGGCCTTACTTTTGCGCCGCTGGGACGGGCGTTCACCGCGTCGATCCGCTGGTCGGTGAACAACCCGGTGAAATCCGTCGCTCTGGCGCTGATCTTGCCAGTCACGGGTTTTGCCGCCTTCCCGTCGCTCACCGCGCAGTTCTTTCCCGGTGTTGAACGCGACCAATTCTACCTTGAGGTCGAGATGCCGCCCGGCACCGCGCTGAGCGGCACCGCTGACGTCGTGCGCGCCATTGATGCCGATCTGCTTGAAACCGATGGTATCGCGCAGGTCTATTGGTCCGTGGGCCAATCGGGACCGGCTTTCTACTACAACATCACCGGCGGCCGGTCGCAGGAACCCAGCTACGCCATCGCCATGATCACGACCGAAACGGCAGAGGATGCGGCGCGTCTTGTCCCGGCGATCCAGGCGCAGGTCGATGCCGACTATCCTCAAGCGCGCATCATCGTGCGCGGGCTCGTCCAAGGCCCGCCCGTCGCTGCCCCCATCGAAGTGCGCCTTGTCGGCCCCGACCTGCAGATCCTGCGCGAATACGGGGATCAGGCGCGGGCCCTGATGGCGGGCATCCCGATAGTCACGCAAGTGCGCACAGGCGTCTCTGGCGGCGCGCCCCAAATCCGGTTCGACATCGATGAAACGGCAGCGCGGCTTCTCGGCCTCAACATCACCGACATTGCGGCGCAGCTAGAAAACGGCATGGTCGGCACGACAGGTGGCAGCCTGGTGGAAGGCACAGATCAATTGCCGGTGCGCACGCGGTTCGATCGCGACGCGTTCACCGATCTCGCCTCCGTTTCAGACATGCCGATCCTGTTGCCGGGCGCTGGCACGTTGTCCACTGAGCGTGTGTTCCCGGCGGTCCCACTGTCCGAGTTTGCAACACCGATTCTGGAGCCTGCCGAAAGCGTCGTCACCCGCCGCAACGGCGAGCGTGTGAACGTTGTGCAAGCATTCATCGTGCCAGAAGTCCTTCCGGAAGAGGCGCTGCAGGCGGTTCTGGCCGAGTTTGACGCGGCGGGCTTTGCTTTGCCGCCGGGCTACCGGATCGAATTGGGAGGTGACAGCGATGCGCGGTCCAGCACCGTGGGTAAACTTCTCGCTTCCATCGGCCTGATTGTGACCCTGACCATCGCCACCATCGCGCTAACCTTCAACTCCTTCCGGCTGACGGCTGTGGCGCTGGTTGTCTGCGTCTTGTCGGCGGGGTTGTCGTTGCTGTCACTGGCGGTGTTACAATTCCCGTTCGGGATCAATGCCATCATCGGTGTCATCGGCTCGATCGGGGTTTCGATCAACGCCGCAATCATCATCCTGACGGGCCTACAGGCTGACCCGGACGCAGCCGCTGGCGATACCGAGGTCATGGCGCGGGTAGTATGCGGGTCAAGCCGGCACATCATCTCGACCACGATCACTACCTTCGGAGGCTTTCTTCCCTTGATCCTGGGAGGAGGCGGATTTTGGCCGCCATTTGCCGTCGCCATTGCAGGAGGGGTGTTGTTGTCAGCAATCGTGTCGTTTTATTTCGTGCCACCTGTTTTCTGCATGGTGTATCGCCGAAAGGCAGCGGTGCCGCGAACTGAGCGCACGCCTAGTGTCTCACATTTGCAAGTGGCCGCGGAATGACGCGCCCATAGCTGTGCTGCAAAGTCAGCGAAACGCTCGATCAGAAGGTGCGAGAAATTACCCCAGCGTGTTTGCCGTGCTCCATCTCCCGACGTACCTTAATCGCAGTTTGACGCAATCGCAGAAGCAAGTGCTATGCAGCTAAACTAAGGCTGTCTTCGGTTCACCACCCGAGTGGCAGCCGCTCGAAATTCAATCCGCAGCGGCAGGTTTGGGCCGTGCCCGTCACCGTTTGCGCAAGGATACCACCAAATGCAGCAAGGAACCCGATGACCGCTTTGAGCCCAGTCCACTAAATGCTGACCTGCGCCCATACGTCAGTTCTGACGACAGCGGTGTGGACTTGTACGTTCAAAGCAGGCGATGATTGCGAAGGTCGACTTGGGACAGGTCTATGAATTACCCCCTCATCATCAAAGAGATGCCCAAAGAGGAATTCGGACCGCTGTTTCAGCACCACGTTCATTCGGTCTTTACTGGCGACCATTCATTTGCGCTGAGCGATGCTCTTACCGGGTCGGAACTGGAACAATTAAACGAATTGGACAGCAGGCTCGGTGCACCGATGCACCTATACTTTGGCGCGTTCGATAAGAGCGACCGATTTGTCGGCTGGACTTGGGGTAAGCAAGAGCCGAAGGCCAAGTTCTGTATGGTAAATTCTGGCGTCCTTGAAAGTGAACGGCGAAAGGGTATTTACAGCGCGCTGCTTCAAACCACGGTCGCGACGGTATCGGCTATGGGGTTCCAAGTCATCTACAGCAGACACTGCGCCACGAACAACGCGGTGATTATTCCAAAGCTCAAGGCTGGCTTCGTAATCTCCAAATTCGAGATCGACGACACACACGGTGTTCTGGTGCATCTGCATTACTACACAAACGAGTTACGGCGCAAAGCTGTGGACTATCGTTCCGGGCAAACCGCGCTCGATGACGAGTTGAAGCGATTGTTCAAAATCTGAAGGTAGTCCGTCGTGTCTATGCAATGAGGGTCCGCGTCGTCCGCACAGCGGACCTCTGAGCTCCCTTTGATTTCGCAACAGCAGCGAACGGCCGCTTTGGCGGGCCGCACCGCAGCATTCAAGCAGATTGGTGAACGGCAGGTTTGGGCCGGCTCGACCAGTGGTCACATAATCCGCCAATACGCGTCACGATAGGGGCGCATCGCGTGCGATCCCTGACAGAGCCGAGATGGCCCATTGATGCATGGGGCTGTTCGAGTTGCGCTCATGATGCATGGCGGTAACGGTGAACGGACGGATCTCGACAGGCGGCGGAAAAGACAAAAGTCGGTAGCGCTCTGATTGGCTTGCCACCAACCGACCGGGCAGTGTCGCGATCAAGTCCGTCGTCGCGACGATGGTGAGCGCGGGCAAGAATTGGGGGACTGCCGTTGTCACGCGGCGCACCTGTCCAAGTTTCTCCAACTCTTCGTCGACGATCCCTGTGTGATCCCCGCGTGGAGATACGATCAAATGCTCAGCGCTTGTATAGGCCTTTAGCGTCATTTGCTGCTGCGCCAGCGGGTGCCCCTGTCGCATCACCACGCTGTAGCTCTCGTCGAATAGCTTGGTTTTCTGGATGCTGCGAGGCAAGCTCCAGGCAAATCCTAGTGCAAGGTCAATGTCGCCCTGTTCCAAAGCGTCAATTGCGGGACGGCGTCCAAGCGGCAGGATGCTCACGCGCATGCTGGGAGCCTCGGCACGGACCACTTGCAGAAGTTGCGGCACCAGCGTTGTCATTTCATTATCAAATGCCCCGATCCGTAGGATGTCGGTTGATGAGGCCGGATCGAATACAACAGGTGTGCTGATTGCCTGCGACAGTGTTTCGATCACGCTGCGGATCTTGGG
The DNA here is from genome assembly GCF_059726805.1 of Gymnodinialimonas sp. NCBI lineage: Bacteria > Pseudomonadati > Pseudomonadota > Alphaproteobacteria > Rhodobacterales > Paracoccaceae > Gymnodinialimonas > Gymnodinialimonas sp. The sequence goes on along the minus strand of NZ_AP041059.1, from coordinate 2,554,167 downwards.
CTCCAACCCCAGAGCGACCGCGGTCGGCTCCATGCCCTTGGGCGTGCGCAGGAACAGCGGATCGCCAAAAGCGTCCCGCAAGCGTTTGATTGAATGGCTGATTGAGGATTGCGTCAGCCCCATGTGATCCGCCACGTCAGAGGCTTTGCGCAGCCGCATCAGGTTGATGAAGACCAGAAGGACAGTCAGGTCTAACCTTCTTAATTCAATTTCATCGATATCCAGGTTCGATCCAATTCGTTTTCATTGCAGTCTTGGCTTCCCTATCTCTCGATCATGGCCAAGGCAATGGAGAGGTGGCATGCGGATTGGGATTATCGGAAGGGGAACGGGTTGGATCGGCGCTGGCAGCTGGCTGGGAAGCACAAGGCCATGAGGTTCAATTTAGCGGGCGGGATACCACACCCGGCGCACCCGAGATTGCAAACTGGGCCGAGGTCATCGTCCTCGCCGTGCCTTATGCTGCGCTGGAAGGCATCGCGGCGACCATCGCCGCCAAAGACAAACCCATCATTGACTGCACAAACCCGATTGCCACGGTGCCGGACGGGATGGGGCTTGCGGTCGGTCATACGACCTCAGGCGCTGAGCAGTTACAAGCGTTGTTGCCTGGCGCGCACGTGGTGAAGACGCTCAATCAGGTGGGGGCCGAGGTGATGGCCGACACCACTGGCTTTGCCCTCGCTCCGGTACAGTTCCTTGCTGGCGACAATGAAGCGTCCAAGATGATCGTCTCGGCCCTACTCGTCGATTTGGGCTTTGAGCCACTGGACGCCGGGGGCCTTTCCAAAGCGCGCCTTCTTGAGCCCTTCGCCGTGACCTGGATCAACCAAGCTATTGCGCAGAAGCACGGGCGCAACTGGGCCTTTGGTGCGATGCCGCGAGCAGCCCAATGAGCGAGCCTGTTACCATCGTTGTGCGCCGCCGCGTGCGGGCAGGTTCAGAGCAATTCTACGAGGACTGGCTGAACCGCCTGACGTCCGACGCGCAGGCGCTTCAGGGCTATCTCGGTGCGCAATTTCAAAAGCCACCGACCCAAGGCGCGCCCTACACAAGCGTGTTTCGGTTCGACAGCCTTGAGACCTTGGAAGCGTTTGAACGCTCCGACCTGCGTGCGCGTTACCTAGCCGAGATTGCGCCCCATGTGGTGGCGGATGCCGTCTGGGATCGGATCACTGGGCTTGAGGTCTGGTTCGAAGCACCGCCGGGCACGGTTGTCGCCAAACCCTCGCCGCATCGCATGGCGCTGGTTCTGATCGTGGTCGTGTTCCTGCTGGTCTTGCTCCTGAACGTCGCGCTGAGCCCGCTGATTGGAGACTGGCCGCTGGCTCTACGCCTACTGATCACGGTCGTCCTGCAAGTCACCCTAATGACCTATCTTATCATGCCCCGCGTCACGCGATTGCTGGCGCGCTGGATTTTCCCTTCAACCCAAACAACACCTTAGAAAGGTAATCAACATGTCTGCATCTATCGACACACTCGGGACCAAACGCGTTCTCATGATCGTTGCGAACCCGGGCACCTCGCCCACCACCGGCTGGCCCGTGGGCTTTTGGTGGGCCGAGGTCACGCACCCCTATTGGACCTTTAACGAAGCTGGCTACGAGGTTGATATCGTCTCACCCAAGGGCGGCGATCTGATGGCTGACGGTTTCTCGGACCCCGAGGACGACAGCCAATACTCTGCCCATGATATCGTCTCGCTGGGGTTCAAAAAGTCGGCGACCCACATCGCCATGCTACAGGGCACCAAATCCATCGCCTAGGCCCCGCTAGATGACTACGATGCGGTGTTTGTCGCGGGCGGCCAATCTCCGATGGTGACCATGATTGATGACGCTGACCTGCACGCCTTCATTGCCAAGGCTTATGAGGCGGGCAAGGTCGTCAGTATCGTCTGCCACGGCACGTGTATCCTGCTCAAAACCCGGCTCTCGAACGGGGAGTTGCTTGTGAAGGGCAAGACCTGGACGGGCTTTGCCGACGCCGAAGAGCAATTCGCCGACAATTTCGTAGGCCAAAAGATCCAGCCGTTTTGGATCGAGGAAGAGGCGCGCAAACTCGAACACACAAACTTTGTGGTTCACTCGATGTTCAAGCCCTTTGCCGTGCGGGACGGTAATCTGATCACGGGGCAGCAGCAATTTTCCGGTGCAGCCGCGGCTGAGTTGGTTGTGGACGCGCTCGGACGTTGAAATCTAAAGCAACTTGCTAGGCCTCCGGCACAGACCGGAGGTCTAGCTTCACATGCCTGCTAACGTGTCGAAAGACGAAAGCGGTCACGCAGAATAAAGAATGATCGAAAGTTAGTCTTGTCCGCAGGTCTCGCGTTCCTAGACCAGAAGATTTCGCCGTCGCAGCGAATGGCCGCTAAGCGGAATGCGACTGCAGCATCTCCATCGGGTGTCCAAGGTCGGGATTGGGCCGGAGGTGGCATTGCTTCATCAAGTCATTCGATCAAACGGCCTTTCTAAACCATTGCAAAGATCCGTGCTTGACCACCAGTGCTCCCAATGACCTTCGATGCGCCGACAATTAAGGTGGCTCCAGCGTCGGGGACCTGTTCCAGACCGGCCAAACACTCGATGCCGTAACGGTTCGCGGGGAGCCAAGTATAGTGAGTGCCGAAGTCCTCACTCATCCCTCGATCTATTGACAAGGTGTCCGACGCGATGGCGGCGGCGTGTGTTTCCTCCAAAAGCATTTCTGCGGCTTCGGGGTGAAAACCCGGATAATGCTGAACGCCCCTCCGATCAGCGTTACGGAAACCTTCTGTCCAGACCCGGTTTCCCCATCCTGAATTCATAGCCACACATGCACCATCAGGGATCGGTCCGTGTCTGCGGGTCCAGGCCCGTACGTCATCAGGCGTCAGCATTGTGTCGGGGTCAGAAATACTCCTGTCGCGGATATCGATGACAACGAGCGGGCAGATCAAATCGTTCACTTCAATCTGGTCGACGGATTTTCCATCCTCAGAGAAATGCAATGGCGCGTCGATATGGGTTCCGAGATGTTCGGAGATTTCCAGGTTGTACGAATTGTATCCATCGCGGTTGTACCGTGCGAGGCGACGATAACGCAGGCCGGAATAGCCATAATATGTCGGAAAGTTCGAAGAGATCGCGTGGGTCATGTCAAAGAATTGACGGGGCGCATTAGCCTGAGCAGGCTGTATTGGGGCTATCGCCAATCCAGCGGTAGCGACCGTTCCGCCCAAGAGGGCGCGGCGGCTCAGCATTTTTTGCTTCACAGCGTCGATCACACAGGCATCACACATTTGCGGTTCCTACTCTGGTTTGAATTGCGTTGGGTTATGCGTAGGTGCGCGCGAGAACAGATGTGGCCATTTCCACAATCTCACTGTCAGATCGACCGGATAAATCCCGAGCAGGTTGGCCTCCGTTGAATGCCATGATCACAGGCTCACCGGTATATGGGTATAGATTGAGCCATTGATTGAATTGCCCCTGAGGCAAACCCGTATCTGGCGTGAGGATCCAGGTTGTCTCAGCATCCCAAAAGACGTTCCGGTATTTGAGGTAGACCTTGTCCAACACACCCATTCCGAGCGCTTGGATGGCTGTCTGCTTCTGTGATGGGAGAGGCGGGTCAAAGGCGACTCTGCCCGCTTTCAACACGCCAAGCGGCAAGGTCACTACGACTGCATCGAATGTAAGGCGTCCGCCGTCAGCGCCTCGAATTGCTGCGGAGCCCGGCGAGTGGTTGATTTCGCTGACCTGCCAATTGAGCCGCAGGTCTAGCCCACCCACGAGGCTTTGAAGCAGTTGGTCGTAACCTCCAGCGACCATCAAGTCTTCGCCCTGATAGTCGCGATCGAATGCGTATGCGAGGACGTTAATCTCACGCAAATTGGCTCCAGCGGAGTGCTGAATTGTCGCCACTCGGTTCAGCCAGCGGGGCACATCCCGGCCACGCAGTTCGGTGCCGCCAGCGCCACGAACAACAAAGGTGTCAGATGTTGGAACCGTGCGGAGCTGCTGGTGCCGCGCAAGTGCATTCAACGGATTGTCGATGTCGCCGTGGATCCAGCTGGCTCCGAGGTCCAGAGGAAGAGTGAGGTCGCGATTGGTCCGAATGCGCCCTCCGATGTCGTTGCGGGCTTCAAGAATGGTTACGTTGTGTCCCAGGCCGCGCAACCGAGCCGCACATGCAAGCCCGCTTATGCCAGCGCCGACAACACAAACCCTTTGTGCTGAGGTTTCCGCAACAGCGTCTGCAGCCAGAATGCCCGACTCGTAGCCCGCGTGAACCGTACTGTTAAATTGTGGGTGCGTCGCTTCGCCCGCGAAGAAAACCGTGTCGTTTATCGATCTCGCCAGATCGCGGGCATGGCGGCGGGCCGAGCCCCGCGCAAAGAAGGAGTACGAGCCATAGCTGTGGGGATCGCGGCTCCAATTCGTTCTGAGATACCCTGTCGGACTCGGTCCTGATTGGGCAGATGCGGCCGTAGGGCCGAAGGCCGCGCCAATGGCGGCGATTGATGAGGCAAGAAATAAGCGGCGATCCATTGAGTGTGTCCTGAACTGCGATAGACCGCAGATGCAGGAGAGGTGCGCTCGTGTCAAAAAGGCGCCGCCCGTGCGAAGAGTGCCACTTAAGTGTTGAAAAGTATAGAGATTCTGGATTTCTGCATATGTGCGTCGCTAGTGGAAATTGCCGCTGACTGACCTTAGTGTACGGTCGGTATGACGAAGGTTTATGCAGTTTTCGTGCTGAATCCGTCTATTCTGACTATGAGGCTTTCAGATGCCCCCGAGTAAGCGCTTTGTTTTCTCCGCCAGTTACCTCGCGCTCTACGTTGTCGCAGAGCTCATTGCCGAAATCATCGTGAACTTCGGCGGTCTCTGGGAGGATCTTGCCTGGTCGTTCTGGTACCTCCCTTGGGGTTATTTGAACGTTTTGGTCGCGATCCTATTGGCAGCTGAGATTTGGCGAATGCGCCGTTCCATGCATCAGATGGACACTCAACTTAGAGCGTCCGCCGAGGCATTCCGATCAACCGTCGCGTCTTACGCCGCACGATGGGGCTTGTCGGTCGCCGAGCGCGACGTCCTAATGCTCATTCTGAAAGGATGCACCCATGGCCAAATCGCGGAAATGCGCAACACGGCCGAGGGAACAGTGAAAGCGCAGGCGGCAAAGATTTACCAAAAATCTGGCTTTGGCGGCAAAAACGAGATCCTGAGCGCATTAGTGGAAGACCTATCGGGTGGACGCTCCGTTAAGGATACCCCCTGATAAATCTCGTCCCGTGTCTGCCTTTCGTATCCAAAGCCAGGCCCCTGCAACAGCCGTTTGCTGCGTGGCTGCGGACGGTCCCTTGGGCCAGCATATGCGTCATCCATCTACGAGGGATACCGCTATGATCCCAAATGTCCGTTTTCGGCATGCTGCGATGTAGCGGCGCCGATCGTTGCGGACGGCGGCTTTGGGCCGGCTCCACACATCCATCCAATCATGATGCACGTAACCTAGGTCGGGATGAAATTCGTGGCACGAGCATAAGGGTTCAATGGCAGGTTAGCATACCATGCGGGCGTGGCTAGGCAGAAAAAAACAAGAAAGAAATGCGTTGCCTTCAAGTTCGTTCGTATCGCCAGGTTGTGGTTCAGATCGATACGCGGCGATCAGCTATAATCCGCCCCTGCGCCTGATACACAGAAAGCTTATCGCCAAAGTTGTGTCGTTTTGGCATTCTGACCCTGCCAGCAGCGGGGCGTTTCAAGACATGCGTCTTAGGTCAGTCTTCGCCAGCGAAAAGACGTCTACCCCAACGATACCAGAAGCCGAACTCTAGTCTGCGGGATCAGTCTGAATGCACGCTTATCTAACCGCCCCGAACGCGCCGCCTCGCCCGATTGGTGGCGACGCGCCACATCGGAAACCTGCGTTTTGAAATCGCGCGCGGAATACTCGGTGCCGTCGGTGTCCTTTGACACGTCCCGATTTCCGAAGCGAGACCGGGTCGAAGCCTGGCGGTCGTTTCATGCGGGTATGCTGGAGCTGAAATCTCATGACGTGGATAACGGAGAGTTTGCTTGCAAGGCGGACTCCTATCGCATGGGGCAGGCGGTGCTTGGGCGTCATCAAGTTTCCGGCCATGTGGTCCAAAGGGTTGAAAACAGACTAAAAGTCGAGCGCGAAGACCTCATCGTATTGCGAATGCCTTACTGCGGCTACAGCAGAGGGGTCATGAACGACGCAGGTTACCGAATGCAACCGGACCGTTTCACACTGTTCGATTTTCATCAGAATATGGACGGCGAAACCAGGAACATAGATTTCATAAGCTTAACCTTGCCGTATTCCGCGGTTGGCTATGATCCAAGCCTGTATCCTGGTTTTCTTCACGTGCCTATGAATGCTCCAGTTGGCCGCGTGTTGCGAAGTAATCTTGAGATGATCTTGGGTTTGGCACCTAGGACCACACCTGACGAAGCGAGAACCATTGCCGATGGTCTGGCTGGTTTTCTCAGGGGAGTTATTTCGAAGGATCTACGGGAAGACACTGTATTTCAGCAATCCAGCAGGTTCCGAGAAATCGCGGTGCGGCGGTTTGTTGCGGAGAATCTACGCAGTCACGACCTGGGCGCGGATAAGATTTGTCAGGCGGCTGGTGTTTCGCGACCGGTGTTGTACCGAATGTACGAGGCTGATGGTGGCGTTGGCAGGGCAATTTTACGAATGCGCCTCACGGGCTTGTACGAAGAACTGGCGGCTGCTGAACCGAAGCGCGGTGCGGTAAGCCGTATTGCGAGATCCTGGGGGTTTTCGGACCAATCCCATTTTGCCCGGCTGTTCCGAAACGAGTTTGGCATTACGGCAAGTGATGTGCTGGCGTCCGCACATGCCTCCCATGTGTCGGGAGGTCCCCTAGCAGACTCCGAAGTTCGCGGCAGACAATCGCAAAACCAAAAACTGCTTGATCTCTTTCATACCGAGCTTTCGCGTCACCAACCTTGAGTTTTGGGTCTGGTTTTTCCCAACTGCCGTTGGGTGATTTGGCGGAAAGCGCAGTACTGAAAGCGGGTTGTTTTTCAACATCTTAGCTCAGCTCAGTCCTGCTTGCTCTTGCCAGCAAATAGGTATCCACAAGCCCGGCGACCCAGATGTCGCACGCCCGGAAAGCTCCTGTATCCATAGTGGCGTCAGATCGTAGGTCATGTCGCCTGTCCGGCTCACGACGGATAGGTGGAATTGTACAAGTTCACTAACTGGGCCTGCTCCCTCGGGCTCTTGAGGCTGGCGGACCTTGGCCGTTGCCGTGCCGGGTGCAGCGCTTCGTGCGCGGATCCCAAGACGTCACTGGGGGTTGCACCGAAGGCTGCTCGAAACAGACGCGAAAAATGTGCTGGGTCATGGAACGCCCAACGCCGAGCGATGCGCGTGATTGCACCGCGCTCGGGGCTGGACGTCATCAAATCCTCCCGTGTCCGCTCGAGCCGCATTCGTACAATGGCGCGCGCCACGCCACCTTCGGCCTCGTACATTCGGTAAAGGACAGGCCGCGACACGCCGATCGCGTTGCAGATCGCTGAAGCGTCCAGACTTGGATCGTGCAGATTGTCTGTGATGAACCGGTGCACGGCGACCTTTCTGGCTTGGCTGGATCTGCGAAAAACCGTCTCTTCTTTTAGATCCCGGGCGACAATCCCGCGCAAAAGCCCCGCGAACCCGTCTGCAAGGTTCATCGACTCTTCCGCTGTCACACTTGCTGCGAGATCAAACATCAGTTCGAGATTGCTTCGCAGGACGTAACCGATCGAGGATTGCATCGGGAGCTGGAGCAAGCCCGAATGGCGCGACGGATCGTAACCGATGGCCGCATAAGGCAGTGTCACACTCAGGTAATCCACGTTTTCCGTCTGGGCGTGCAGATCCTGATGAAAGTCGAACAGGGTAAAACGGCCAGATTTCATCTCAAAGCCGCCGTCGTTCATCAGGCCCTTGGTGAATCCTGATCGATGCATTCGCAGAACGAACAAGTCTTCCCGCTCCACTTTCAACCGGTTTTCAACTCGGCTGACGATGTTGCCGGTCACAGCATACCGCCCGATAATCGCCTGTCCCATTTGAAAGGTCTGCCCGCTGGCATGGAATTCCTGATTGGCCACATCATGGGACTTCAGCTCGAACAAACCGGCGTTCAGCGTATGCCACGCGTCCTGGCGGTCGCGTGCGTCAAACGATGCCGTGTCGAAGGAAATCGACGGCACTTTAGGACCTGATCCGTCCATCACAAGCGCGCGCAGCAAAGCGGCGCTGGCCCCGAATTGGTGGACTGGGAAAAAATGGAATCGTAAGCGTGAAAGTGCATGCTAACAGCCCTCGCCAGGTCGATTTATGGATCGATGTTCGTCGTTGCGTTCGCCTTCCAACGTCTGAATGTGGATCGTGGGTGCTTCATGGGCATCGACCGGACGGATACCCGTTTCCGTCCGGTCAGCGCTGATGAAGCCGCTGCGCAGCGATAGAGAGGTCTTCCCGTGCTCAGGCGCGGTGGGCGCGAAGGCCTGCCAGCACCAAGCCGCTGCGCAATGGTAACACAACTTGCCGATGCTTGCAGTATTCGCCCTTTGAAACGGCCTCCGCACCTACAAGGAGAGCAGTGGCTTTTCGTTCGATTGGTGACGTTCGGCCAACCGCCGCATCTGTCGCCCCTTCTCGGGGATGGAACGGGCGGGAACTGCCGCAAAGTCGGGCGCCAGGATATCTGGAAACAACGACTGGATCTCTGCCCGTGCCTCGGGGGCGACCGATTTCAGAGCTTCGGGACCGGTGAAGAGGCTCTCGGTCGGTGCCCCGTTTGAGAATACGATCTCATGCTGGTCGAACAGCATGTGGAAGTATTCAACGCTTTCGACATCCTCTTCGATGTCGAACCCGTCCAGCGCAAGCAGCTTGTTCGCGGCGACCAGAACCTCCGTCTCACCAAACATGCGGCGCGCAATTTCAGAGCGTACAAGGACCCGGTGTTGCGGCGACACGAGCAGATCCGCGTCTGGCATTCCGCGCCCCAAGGCGCCTGCCTTGATGCGAATGGGCTTGAGCTTTGGCTTCAGGGTCAGGCTGATCGCATCCAGCGTGCAGGATCCAATCCACCGGATCGGGCAATACCCGTTGTCGAGGGTCATGACCCGGTCGCCTTCCGCCAGATCTTCAATCGCGAACGTTCCGTATTTCGTCGCGATCTTGGTGCCGCGCGCAAAACAGACGACGTCAAAGTTGATCGTCTCGAAGTTCTCGAACGAGATATTGCCGACTTGACCGGTTTCATCACCGCCGGTGATCTGGAAGGCCCCACCGCTGAAGTATGTCCCGTTCTGGATGTCTTGAATGACGTCACTCAGAACGACCCCCGTGCCCGGGCCAAAGCTGACGACGGGGTCGCCGTTTCCGGGAACAAACGTCCCCTCCGACGCATCATCGAGGCCCGAGATATCCGTGGTCAAATAGCCTGAACCGGTGTCCGTGATTGTGATCGCGTCGGCCTCGTCGGAGTTCTCCCCCGCAACGTAGTTTTCGACCGAGGTCAGCGTGTCGGTGCCGGTGACATAGGTGCCGGTAACAGTGCCGTCGCCCTCATCGTTCACGTCCAACGTGACGGTATCGTCGATCCGCGTGATGACACCGACACTGATGATGCCATCGGTGCTGCCGTCCAACGCATCAAGCGCCTCAAGATCAACGCCAGAGATCAGATAGCTTTCGCCGTTTTCGAAGTTGAGACCATTGGTGGTGCCGGGGGAGCCGATCAGGAAGTCCCCGATCCCATCCCCATCGACATCGCCACCACCAGTTATCGCGTTCCCTCGGATGCCAACAAACTGGTAGGACTCGGACTGATCATGGACATTTTCCAGATCGACAATCCCGTCGGTGACCCCATCTGCCGCGTCGGCGGCCGCGAAATCGGCACTGCTGACAAGATAGGCCGTTGCGTCATTGCCGAGGCCATTGAAAGCGCTGATCAGCACATCACTCAGACCATCGCCATCGGTATCGTCCACGATTGACAGGCTGATACCTGCCCTGTCGTCGTCACCCTCGCCGCGAAACTCGTAGGAATTTTCCAGCGTATGCACCTGGTTCAGCTGAATGGTGCCATCGATTGTGCCATCTGCCGCATCCGCCGCGGCCAGATCCGTGCCGCTGATGAAATAAACCGATCCTGCATCGCCCGCTATGGGGCTGGGGTTGTCCGGTTCGCCGATCACGAGGTCATTGATACCGTCGCCATCCAGATCGGCGCCCCCGGCAAGTTTCAGCCCTTCCCCGCCGCTGCTACCTGCTACATCGTCAGGAACGAACTTGTAGGAGTTGGTGTCGGGCCCACCCTGCCCACCGGGCTGCCCAACCTCAGAGCCGAACTCGTCGAAAAATTCACCAACATTGAGGACACCGTCGAGGTTGCCGTCGGCGGCGTCGATCAAACTGATATCAGCCCCCGAGATGAGGTAAGCGCTTTCGCCGAAGGATCCCTGCGCTCCGTTCCGGCCAATGACCATGAAATCGTCCAGACCATCGCCATCGATGTCCCCGACCGACCACATGTCCCCGCCGCTCTCTCCTGAGTTGCCGGAAGACCTGACCTCGAAGGAACCGCTTTGTGCGCTGATGTTGTCCACATTGATGACACCGTCGATGCTGCCATCCGCAGCATCCGCCGCCTGAAGGTCTGCCGCAGAAAGCAGGTAGGTTGCACCGCTATCGTCACTCACGAGGGATCCAGATGCGCCAATGAGGATATCATCCAACCCATCACCATCGAAATCCCCGGCCGTTCCAACAGCGGCCCCAACGGCTTCGCCGTTTGCGCCGTTGACGAAGCTATACGAGCCACCCTGGTTCGCGATATTGTCAAACGCGATGACGCCGTCGACGCTGCCATCCGCGGCATCCGCCGCCGCAAGGCCGTCGGCGGTCACCAGATAGCTTCCGGCACCACCTCCACCGGGGAGAGGGGTCAACCCGATTATGATATCGCCCAACCCATCGCCGTCGATATCTCCCGCCGAGGAGATGTCCCGAATGGTGCTGAATTGGGATGGCCCGCCGATGATCTGGTAGGAATTCGGCTGCGCATCGATGTCTTCTAGGTTGATGACCCCGTCAACGGCGCCATCCGCGGCATCGGCTGCCTCCAGATCTGCAGAGGAAATGATGAAGGTTTCAACCGTATCGGGGCCGGTAGCGGAAAAGTTGACGGACGAAATGACGAAATCCGACAAACCGTCGCCATCGATGTCATCGATCATCGACACCTGGGAGCCGGAGTTTGCCACGAGGCCCTCGCCAACGAAGGTGTAGCTGTTGCCCAGGTTGCCGCTGACATAGGTGTCGCGACCCGCACCGCCATCGATGATGTCATCGCCCTGGCTGGCGACAATCGTGTCGTTGCCAGCACCCGCCTGGATCACATCGTCATTGGTGCCCGCGGCGTTGTCGGTATCGTCAACACGGTCCATCTCGGGATCGCCAAGGAAATCCTTGTCGATCAGATCGGCGCCGGATGTACCTTCGACCACACCATCGAAAAACAGGTTGCCCAAATTGATGATGCCGTCCTGGCCTGTGCCGTCATCATCTGCGGCGGCCAGATCGGTCGCGTTGATGATGTATCCGCCGCCCGAGTTGCCATCCGGCGCGCCGATCACCAGATCATCGAGACCGTCGCCATCCACGTCGCCCGCAGTGGACACGGAGAAACCGGCATTGTCGAACCCGGTGCCCGACGCGAACTCGTAGGAGTTTTCCTGGTCGTTCACATTTCCAAGGTCGATGATGCCGTCAACAGACCCGTCCGCCGCATCCGCCGCCGCCAGATCCGCGATCGCCACCAGATAGCTGACACCGTCTATCGATCCGATCAGCAGATCTTCCCGCCCGTCGCCATCGACATCGCCGGCAGTGCTCACCGAAGCGCCCGCAAGTTCACCGGCTTCTGACCCGATGAACTCATAGGAGGATCCCAGGCCCGCGGCATTCGCCAGGTCGATGACACCGTCCACAGACCCGTCCGCCGCGTCCGCTGCGGCAAGATCAGCATTCGTAAGGAGGAAGGCACCACCGGAATTGATCCCGTTTGGGCCGTCTGCAAGAAGCGCGCCGATCAAAAGATCGTCGACACCGTCCCCGTCGACATCGCCGACATTGGCGATGGAATTGCCCGTGTTACTGCTAGGGTCGGCGCCTTGGATCTCATAAGAGTTGCTTTGGGCCGCGACATTCGCGAGGTCGATGTTGCCATCCACCATACCGTCTGCGGCATCCGCAGCGGCAAGGTCCGAGGACGAGGTGATGTAAATCGCCCCGGATCGGTTCCCATTATCATCCGAGTTTTCTGAACCGATCACCAGGTCGTCTAGGCCGTCCCCGTCGATATCGCCCAGCGACGTCACCGAAGACCCCGCCTCATAATTGAGGATTTCGCCAGTGAAGCTGTAGGATCCGGGTTGATCCGCAACATTCGAAAGCTGGATCACCCCGTCGACGACCCCATCCGCCGCATCGGCGGCGGCCAGATCATTGGCCGTCATCAAATGCGCAACGCCTTCGCGCGAAGCTCCGTTGCCGGCATTCGGCTCACCAATGAGTAGATCATCCCGACCATCGCCATCCACGTCCCCGGCTGAGGAGACAGATGCGCCCGCATCGCCGTTGCTGTCTTGTCCGACAAACCGGTACGAGCCCGGCTGTGCGCTGACGTTGATCAAGTTGATCACGCCATTCGCAACCCCATCGGTCGCGTCCGCGCTGGCCAGGTCAGCGGCCATCAGAAGAAAGGTTTGACCCTCACTCGTGCCAGTGGGATCACCGATCAACAGATCGTCCAGCCCATCGCCGTCCACATCGCCTGCCGACGACAGCGTGAACCCCTCTGACCCGAGTGGACCAATCCTGCCGAACGTGTACGACCCGCTGTGGCCGTCAACATTTGCGAGGTCAATCACGCCGTCCACAGTCCCGTCCGCGGCGTCCATGGCCTCTAGGTCAGCCGCCGCCAACAGATAGCCATAGGAGATGGGCGTGGTGCCGCCGCCCAGGACGGCACCTGGGGCGCCGACGAGAATGTCGTCCAGCCCGTCACCATCCACGTCCCCCGCTGAGGAAACCGAGGTTCCGGCGTTGTCACCGTTTGGACCGCCAATGAAAGTATAAGATCTGATCGGCATGGTTTAGGCCTCACTCTCGTCGGTCGCCGCGGCGGCCGGGTTGGGATCAAAGGGGAAATGCAGGCGGACGAGTTTGCCGTCGGGGCCCTGACGGGCGAGGATCTCGGCGTCACTCGCCCGGAGCTGCCCGAGTTGCACGTAGGTGTTGATGGCGTCGGCCACCAATTCACGCAGATCGGAAACGGTTTCGAATTTCACCTGCTTGCGCAGTTTGGCCAGAACCTCTTGCGACAGCGTGATCGTGACGTCTGTCTGCGTGCCCTGAGCGGGCTTGGCCGGTGTCGTCTTTGCAGTGGTCATTTTCTCGTATCCCTATGGATATTAAGCCGAAAAGTATTCGGACGAAGGTTGCTGACGGTGTTGAAAACCCCTCACGACCCGCCCACACCCGAGCCGCACCATGGGTGCGGAGGGCGTATTTTGGGGGAGGGCTGAGGGGTCACGGTGAGGTGCCGGTGGATAGGCCGCGGCGTTGAATTTTTGGCGCTGCAAGGCCCCGTTGGGCGCGTCCGTGCAGGGCAAAGTGTCGGGACAGCGGAGAGGACAGTACGCGTGAGGCGTTCATGACCCGGGAGGTCACGATCCACGCTTGGCTGCGCCCGATACAACCCTGGGCGGCGCCCGAGGTCGCTCAAATAGAGGCTAGAAACTGTGCTTGGCATGCCGTCGCCCGTCCGAACTGAAAGCTCCACTCCGGTGCCAGGATTTTCGATCCTGAAACGGTTGGAAAAAGTGTGGAGCAATTGATGAAAGTTGCTCACACCAAGCTACAGATCGGAGGCCGCCGGTTCTTTGGACGAGCGTCTCAAATACTTTGGACGCCGTGGTTGTTTCTCGCCAAGATTGTGGCACGTGGTACGGGAACGGAAACGGTTTGGACCCCTGCCGTCCCTCGTTCCGATTTCAGAAACAGTGGGGGACCCGACTCGAATCGGAGCGATGGCCCGTAAACTTGCGAGAAATCATGGGATTGGGCTGCACACCACAGGGGGGCAAATGACCCGCGAGGACGCCGTAGACGGAATGACCTGCCGTGCGTCCGAAGACTACAAAGGGAATTGGAGGAGAGGCGAAGCCGCGTTTCCCGTCCGAGTTGTGTTGTTACAACTCTGCTGCCGAGAACAGGAAACGCGACTTCTTGACCCCATTGGCCTATCGGCTGCGACGAGAGTGAGCTCGCAAGCAGCTTTCAGGTTAGCCAACAGGACGCTCAGACGGGACGTTGCCCGCTGAACAAGGAACTGCGACGCTCAGGCACCAAATGCACCGGGACCCGTCTCAGCCTTTATTGGTAGTCCAATCGCTTTCTGCCGACAGGCGGCGACCTTGTGCTCGCGAAAGAAGCTGTCGACGCGGAAGCCGTAGAGCATCAACCATTTTTGCAGCTCAAGCGAAGAGAAACTCTGTTCAAGTTGACAGTCCGCCCACGTCAGACCTGGGGAAAGACAGGGCACCGGGCGTTCTACCGTCCACATCAAGATCGGCCGCTCCGTCACCGGACGAAAGAGCCAAGACGAAACACTGCTGCAAAGCTGCCCGCCAAGAAAAGGACCCGCCCAAAGAGCAGGCAGCAGAATGCGATTGTTGCCGAAGATGTAGGTTGCCGATTGGTTCCCCGACACGACGATTGGTTGGCTTGGGTGCACGCGCAATCGACCTGGCGACAGGCGATCAGTGCTCGGCAGCTCTACTGTCAAGTTGCCCGCCGCACCTCCAGGGTCGCTCACATAGACATCGACGACTTTGACAAAGTCTCCGGTCTTGTGGTCGAGAAGCCGGTCGTCCGGCATCAAGTCACTCGCTGGTAGAACCCCGCGCTTCGTGTAGACAAGCGTGGAGCCCGCGACACCTCCGGCCGTTGCACCCAGCAATCGATCCTGTTCCACAAGCCTCAGGAGCACATCCAGAAACTCGCGACAGCGGGGACTTAGAGAGCTTTGAACATAGGCTAACTTGCGTTCAGTTTCCTTCACATCAGGCCTCCCTCGGATCATGCATTAAGTCGTCGAATTCGAGCGATAGCTGCACCAAGCGGGTCAATTGTTCGGCTTTGATCCCCTGGCCGGGAGCCGGGCGTGCCCCGCGCAGCCGGTTTGAGAATTCCCGCAAGATAAGTGGCTCTGAATCACTTGGCGGACGGGCCTCAAACCGGATCGCGCCAACGTTTCCGGTCGCAAACTCCAACGGGACGGTGAAACCTGCTTTGGACACCAGCCAGATGAGGCCGTCATCGACCAATGCGGCCACGTTCTTGTCATGAAAGCCACTGTCAATCAGCGACACTTCCTCGGGCGTTGCGTGGTTTTTGACGTACGCAGAGATGTGGCTTGCGAGCTGGTCCTGGCTGAGTATGGATTGCGCGGCCATCGCCAGATCATCAAAGACAAAGGATCGGGCTTTGCCAAAGTCCTTTCGCGCCATAGTCGCATCGATCGCGCAGAAGGTGCCCTTCTCCTGAAATATACCGATAACGACAGACATCCGGCTGCTCGACCCGACGGCCGCGATGACTGGCGCGAACTCGCGCACCTCCGGTGGCGCCACATGCGCCTTCGAGAAGAAGTCGTCGACCTTGGCGCTGAGCTCAAATGCGCCGTCCGCATACCGTGTGCGGACCCAACCTTGTTCCAGCAGAACAGCCGTCGTCTTATTCACGATTGTCGCCGACAAGCAAAGCCTGCGAACGATCTGGGCTTTGGTGATCGGGCCGCTGGCCGCGATCTCTTCCAGGACAGCCAACACGTGAGAGCCGACACGGACAGATCTCGCTGCCCCCGCGATCTCGCTCGGCGCATTCGCATCAAAATACTTGGAATACGACTCGAGCTGGGTCATGAAAATCGGCTCCATTTCGTTGCTTGCACGACCTCGTCAGGATGGCTCGACCTTTGGCAGAGCGGCTGTGTGAGGCTTTCGAGAAAGCTACGGCAATGGGACGACCGGGTCGTTGGACGAGAGTCTCAAAGGTGGCTTCAATCAAGGCGATTTCGTGGCAGAGGCTGCCTGCACGCACCGAAACGAACCCTGAATGACCGGAAACGCCCCGTGGCGCTAAACCACCCGCCTGCATAGTTTTTCGGCATTTTATCCACAGCCAATCGGTCAACTATCCGTGAGAATTGGGCAGTTCCTTGGACGTGAGTCTCATAAATCATGGACGGCCTGGTGAGGCTCTCGGCAGGCACCAATCCTTGTGGCAACTTCGATCCAGACCGCAGCATTTCACGCTGCGACACGGGTAAAGTTGACGAACTGGGCGAATTGCGTCTGCTGGCTGATCGCCAGCGGGCGCGCCCCCACAACTATCAAATTGGTCATTTGAGGCGAACACATGTTCAAGTCGAACCATGCGATGTCATCCGAGCCGGATGTCACGAACGAACCGCTCTGGATACCTGGGGGGGGCGTTCCCCTCCCGCGTCCACAAGACGTGTTGAAAGACAAGCAGAGCGTCCGCTACGCGCTTCCTCATACGGAGCTACTGCTTGATGGTCTTGATCAACGCCAGCGCATGGACGCATGGCGGGGGCATTTTTCTGGTCTTTTCGACGTCGGGTTGCACGACGTGGCGCAGCGCGACTTCGATGCCAGCGCAAGTGCAGTTCGGATCGGGCAGTCGGTTCTGGGACGCTATTCCGTCACGGATGCTCGTATTCGTCGTACGCAAAAAAATCTAAAGCTGGAGCGTGAGGATCTGCTGGTCCTCCGCGTACACCTGTCGGGCGCGACGAACGGCGTGATGAACGATACAAGCTTCAAGATGCGGCAAGACCGCCTCACCCTTTTTGATTTCCACCAGGACTATAATGGACAGGAAGACGATGTTGAGTTCATCAGCCTGACCTTCCCTTACGAGGCAATCGGCTACGATCCATCGCGGCACCCAAGGCTGATGCAACTGCCCAGTGCGTCGCCGATCGGGCGCACCATCCTCAACAACATCGCCTGGCTGTTTGAAGCCATCCCGATGAGCACGGTGGATGAGACCGTATCTTTGTCCGATGGGTTCATCGGCCTGATGCGCGGGTTGGTGACACGGGATTTCCACGATGAGACAGCGTTTCAAGCGTCCATGCGGGCCCGCGAAATCGCCGTACGACGCTACATTGATGAGAACTTGCGCGACCCTTCCCTGGATGCCCAACAGATCTGCGAAGCGATCGGCGTGTCGCGACCGGTTCTATTCCGAATGTTTTCCGAGGAGGGCGGTCTGCAACGCAGCATTACTCAAAAGCGTTTGGACCGCATCCTTGACGATTTGGCAGTCTCGGTGCCCGAGCGAGGGGCAATCTCGCGCATATCGAAGCACTGGGGCTACTTCGACCAGGCCCATTTCACCCGCCTTTTTCGCAATGCCTTCGGCTTCAAACCGGGCGACGCCCTTGGGTCAGCTTTGGCGATGCAGACATCAGGCGAAAGTCGGACGACCGAACGTCGGACCGAAGCAGTCCCTCGACTTCGGCGTCTGGCAGAAATCTATTCGTGACGTTCGTTTCGGCAGTACCGCGCGACGGAGCAGTTCTTCTCGAGAAAGAACGTTGGCAGTTGGCAGCGGGCAGGGCGTTATTCGCGCTCACAGAGAATGACCGCTTTGCCAAGCTCTGCCGCAGCGAAAGAAGCCTGCGATCAACTTCAGCTATGGGCCGTCCGTGCCTTACCGAAAGCCCCAGATCGAGCCAATGCCGCGGTTGCTCCGATGGCAGCTCCGAGCCCAAATTTCGAGATTTCCGCATCGCGGCTAAAGTCCGTTGTGCCTGCGCTCACGATTCTTCCGAATTGCTTAGGTCTCTGGTTAGGGCAATAGTGTTGCCGAAATAAGGAAACCGAATTCATGCCTTTTGAAACTTGGACGCTATACGTGCTCACAGTTATCGCCTTGATGAGTACGCCCGGGCCTAGCCAACTGCTGATGCTGACAAACAGCGGTGTTCACGGCTTCCATCGATCGCTTGCTACCGCAGCAGGTGACCTTTCAGCGAACGCCTTGCAGATGCTGGCGGCGGGACTAGGCCTTGCGGCGATTATTGCAGCATCTGCCACGGCCCTAACCGTCATCAAGTGGGCAGGGGTTGCGTACCTGATTTGGTTAGGTGTTCGTATGATCCGGCGCGCCAAACCAGATGATACTGCCACGCAACGGCAGCAAGAATGAACCCCACTGAAGACCCTTTGGTTACAGGGGTTCCTGACGTCTGCTGCAAACCCGAAGGCTGTAGTGTTCTTCTCTGCGCTATTCCCGCAATTCATCACTCTGGATGCACCGTTCTGGCCTCAATTCCTGATCCTGTCCGCGACATACATTGTCATCGACGGGCTGTTTCTGTCTGCCTACGGACTAGGGTCAAACTGGGTCGTCAAAAGGTTCAAGGGCCGCGCGCGGGTTTGGGTTGAGCGCATTGGCGGCGGCTTCATGATCGGTGCAGCTGTGCTTCTTGGGCTGAAAACTATCTCGCGCCAATAAGTGAATGGCTGACACTGATGCAGCCGCAGCGAAATGCCGCTCTGTCCCGCTGAGCGGACCTTCAGATGGGCGGCTGACCGCGTTGGGGCGCTCGCATGTGCAGCGAACGGCTGCTTGGAGCCCAGACCTCCCAAATGCTGCACTTTGATCACATGACCGCATTCGGTAAGCGGTAAGACATTTATTGGGAATTGACCTTAGTAAGGCGTCAACCTAAGTTAGGTTCATGCCTAACAATGATTCCCGTATCGAAACGACTTTCAGCGCACTTGCCGATCCAACGCGGCGCGCCGTGGTTCAAGCATTGAGCAACGGCCCAACAGCAGTCTCACAATTGGCGAAACCGTTTGAGATGGCCCTACCTTCCTTCACGCAGCATCTCGCTGTTCTGGAAGATGCGGGACTAATCGTCTCCAAACGCGAAGGTCGCAGCCGTATCTGCTCTCTCAACCCTTCGACTTTGAAGGTCGCCGAAGACTGGATGGCTACCTACCGCCAGCAATGGGAGCACCGCATGGATCGCTACCAGGCACACCTAAAGAACATGAAGTCTGAGAAGCCCAATGACTGAGAAAAAGCAAGAAATCGAATCGCCGTGGACCGCACTGCAATTGGAAAGGGAAGTGGTGATGGCCCGTGTCGTCGATGCAGATTGCGAGACTGCATTCCGAGCTTGGATCGATCCTACACAAATTGTTCAGTGGTTCGGACCGAGCGGTTTTGAAACGCAAACCCATGAGATTGATATCCGCGTTGGTGGGGTTTGGCGGTTCGACATGACAGCACCGGATGGAACTGTCTTCGCAAATCGCATGGAGTTTCTGCGGATCGAGCCTTCCAAGATGATAGAGTTCATCCATGGGAGTGATGTAGAAAACGATCCTGACGCCTTTCGCATGCTGGTGACTTTCGACCAGCAGGACAACGGCAAGACAGCAGTCACTCTGCGTCAGATGCACCCCTCGGCTGAACGTCGCGCTATCGTAATCGGATTTGGCGCCGTCGAATATGGGGCTCAGACGTGGGACAAATTTGCCGCGTTCGTTGCAAGTGAGAACGCTGCCTTCACGTCGTAGACCCGAGGAAGTCCGCGTCCAAGACTTCAGAAGCTGACGTTCAGAAGGGAGACGTCAGTGTCCGCTCCGTCTCGCAGAGTGGAAGTTGGCCCGACCGCAGCTTTCGCGCTTGCGGCGAACGGCGGCTATGCGGGCTGCGTTCGCAGCGTCGTTACCTGTTGGCCAACGGCAGGAATGGGCCGAGAACGCTCATTCCGCTACTCCGGCATATCAACTCCCGCACTCTCCCCTGTCTTAGTTCGCTTTGACACTACCACGCCTTCATGACTATTGCGCGTGATCGAAAGAAGGCCGTCTTGATCGACCTCGTAAAACATCACGAGGCCAATCATGAACGTCACAAATCTCAAGAAAGCGCCTTTGGCACGTGGTGCTCGGATGCTGCGAACTGCACTTGGACCGAATATAGCGTCGTGGCTAGAAGATCCGGCCGTCGTTGAAGTCATGTTGAACCCAGATGGTCGCCTATGGATCGACCGTCTTGAAACGGGGTTGGCTGATACGGACGAATTCATCGCTTCAAGCGACGCTGAACGGATTATTCGACTTGTTGCGCATCACATCGGTGTTGAGGTTCACGCGAGTTCCCCCCGCATTTCAGCTGAACTGCCAGGAACCGGAGAACGGTTCGAAGGTCTACTTCCGCCAATTGTCGCCGCTCCCACTTTTGCTATTCGCAGGCCCGCCGTCGCTATCTTCACTTTAGACGATTACGTCATAAGCAACGTGATGACCTCGAGCGCAGCGCAGATTTTGCGAGATGCGATCAGTGAGCGATCCAACATTCTCGTCGCTGGTGGGACGTCGACCGGCAAAACCACGCTGACAAATGCGCTCTTGGCCGAAGTTGCGAAGACTTCGGACCGCGTGGTCCTGATTGAGGACTCGCGAGAGCTTCAATGCTCTACGCCTAACCTTGTAGCGCTGCGTACAAAAGATGGCGTTGCAACGTTATCAGACCTTGTGCGCTCGTCGCTCAGGCTTCGGCCCGACCGGATCCCAATAGGAGAGGTGCGCGGCCCCGAAGCCCTTGATTTGCTCAAGGCTTGGGGCACGGGCCACCCGGGCGGTGTTGGGACGATCCATGCCGGATCTGCGATGGGGGCTATTCGCCGTTTAGAGCAACTTATCCAAGAAGCGGTCGTGACCGTACCACGGGCCCTAATAGCGGAAACGATTGACCTTGTCGTTGTTCTTTCAGGGCGAGGCGCCGACCGGCGGCTGTCTGGGCTTTCGTGCGTCACAGGCTTGACCGCGTCCGGTGATTATTCGCTGAAGAACCTTCTCGCCACAACGGAAGGGGAATGCTTATGAAACGCTTTGAAACATGCTGTCCGGTTACTGCCGTAGCAATCCTTGCAGTAGCGATCGTGACTTTACCTGATATCGCCGTCGCGGCCGGTTCGGGAATGCCTTGGGAAGCACCCCTTCAATCGATCTTGGAGTCCATCGAAGGGCCGGTTGCGAAGATCATCGCCGTCATAATCATCATCGTTACTGGGCTGACACTGGCATTCGGTGATGCGGGCGGCGGGTTTCGACGTTTGGTCCAAATCGTCTTCGGGCTCACTATCGCTTTTGCCGCATCAAGCTTCTTCTTGTCCTTCTTTTCCTTCGGCGGAGGTGCATTGATCTGATGCTTGATTTTTCAACGGACATCCCGGGATTCTATGCTCCCGTTCATCGAGCACTGTCAGATCCAATTCTACTGGCAGGTGCCCCGCGCTCAATTGCCATCGCCAATGGCACGCTCGCTGCAGGGATTGGGTTTGGACTTCGGCTTTGGCTCGTCGGCCTGCTGTTTTGGCTTGTAGGGCATCTGCTGGCGGTTTGGACCGCCAAGCGTGACGCGCAGTTAGCAGAAGTAGCGCGCAGGCATCTCCGATATCCTACTTGGTTCGGAGTTTGAGCAGATGATGGGCCTCGCTGAATATCGTTTGAAACCAGCACTTTTGGCAGACTACCTTCCCTGGGCAGCGCTCATCGGTCTTGGTGTGATCCTCAACAAGGATGGAAGCTTCCAACGAACTGCCCGATTTCGCGGGCCAGACCTCGATTCAGCCATACTCTCCGACCTTGTGGCTACTTCCGCTCGACTCAACAACGCCTTGCGCAGGCTCGGTTCCGGGTGGGCTATTTTCGTCGAAGCGCAGCGGAGCCCGGCTCAAGACTATCCGGTCTCAATCTTCCCCGACCCAATCTCCGGGCTCGTCGATGCGGAACGGAAAGCTCAATTTGAAGAGGCCGAGACGCACTTCGAGAGTGCTTACTTTCTCACGTTCGTATGGATGCCGCCGACAGATGATGTGAGCAGGGCAGGCGGCGTGTTGTTTGAAAATGCCCCCAATGGATCCGGCGATCCACAAGAGAAAGTTGCTACCTTTGCGCATCGAACGGATCGATTGTTCGATCTTCTTGAAGGCTTCATGCCAGAGGTTGCATGGCTGTCCGACGAAGAGACTCTGACTTACCTCCATTCGACAGTCTCGTCACGCCGTCAGCGAGTCAGCGTTCCGGATATCCCCATACATCTCGACGCATTGCTTACAGACGAACCACTTAGCGGAGGGCTAACGCCTCAGCTTGGATCACGCTACCTGAAGACACTCACCATCATTGGCCTCCCCAATGCAACGTGGCCGGGGTTGCTTGACGAACTGAACAGTCTGGCGCTCGAGTATCGATGGTGCACACGGGCAATCTGCCTCGACAAAACCGACGCCACAAAGGCCTTCACGCGCATCCGTCGTCAGTGGTTCGCCAAACGCAAATCCATAGCAGCGATCCTGAAAGAGGTCATGACCAACGAAGCGTCCACGCTTCTCGACAACGACGCGTCCAACAAAGCTGCTGACGCCGATGAAGCCTTGCAGGAACTGGGTGCTGACTTCGCAGGCGCGGTTTTTGTGACTGCAACAACAACCGTTTGGGACGAAGAGCCGACAATCGAGGACGCCATGTCGGTTGTCCTCGGCGCACTATCGCTTTTGGCTCTTGGTATTTTTGGCCCAGGCATTGCCAATGGCATCGTATCGGGTGGCCCGCAACTTGGTGCAGGTAGCGCCGTGGGAACGGCAATAGCAGCGGGTGGCGTTGCGGCGGGTGGCGTGGCCGCTGGACGCATAGCCCTTGGGGCTGCGGGTGCTGGCGCGCGGGGTGCGAGCGCTTTTGCTGGCGGGGCTTCCAGCGCATATCAGCTAGGGTCGGGCTCAAGATCGACGACGCTTGGAAGTGTCGCAGGCGGTGTGGCTTCGGTTGGCAAGGCTGCCGCTGGGGCTGCAACCAATCCACTGCGACAATCGATGTCTGACAGCGCGCAGTCCGGTGCACGCGCCGCATATGCGGCAACTGGCGGAAGCTCGGTTGGTCCTTCCAACCCGCCCTCCACTAACGATGGGCCACCCGCATGGGCCCGTCGTCTGAAACAACAGCAATCCTTTCATCACGGCGTAAGCACTGCGGCCCATGTGATCCGTTCTGGCGATCACGGCGGCGGCGGATCAGCCGTCAGCGTATCGGAGAAACCATGACCATGTTCCGCCGTCCATCTGTTCGATATTCTACTACACCTGAACCCGTCACGCCCTACCAAAAGGCAGCTCAAGCTTGGGACGAACGCATCGGCTCTGCCCGTGTGCAGGCCCGTAACTGACGCCTCATGGCCTACGGATGCCTCGCGCTGGTCGCTGGTTTGAGCGTCACCCTCGTTTGGCAATCGACCCAAAGTACGATCGTGCCTAACGTCGTCGAGGTCGATAACCTAGGTGCAGCCCAAGCGGTCAATCCCGCTTTGGCAGATTACGATCCGACTGATCCCCAAATCGCGTGGCATCTTGCCCGGTTCGTTGAATACGTCAGGCAGGTTCCCGCAGACCCGATCGTTTTGCGTCAGAACTGGCTGCGGGCTTACGACTTTGCAACCGACCGAGGTGCAACTGCGCTGAACGACTACGCCCGAACCAATGACCCGTTCGCTTTGGTCAGCGATACTCAAGTGTCCATTGAGGTCTCAAGTGTCATTCGGGCGTCTGAAGGCAGTTTCCGCGTTGCTTGGGTGGAGCGGCGCTATGAGAACGGGCAGCTAGCCGTGACCGAACGTTGGACAGCAATCCTGACAGTGGTGATCCAACCACCGCGCGACGCTGAGCGTCTGCGCCAAAATCCTCTGGGAGTTTTTGTTCACGCCATCAATTGGTCAAGGGAGAGCGCACAATGATGAGATTCAAATCTATGTCAATCCTGCTTGCGGCAACGGCGCTTACGGCCTGTGCCAACCAAAGCCCGCCGCAGATACCATACGATGATCACGTGCCTCCTCTTGCGCAGCCGTTGGCACCACCACCTGCGAAAGTACCCATACAACCGGTTCACGTACCGTCAGCTTGGACGCCGTCGCGCGGGGGTGATCCGGATGCAGACAGCTTGGAAGCGCGTATCGCGGCCGCAAATGCTGCCGCACGGATAGAGCCCCGGCAGGAGGGGTACTACAACGCGATGCAAGTGTTCCCATGGAGCGAAGGCGCTCTCTATCAGGTTTACGCCGCACCCGGCCTAATCACGAACATTGCATTGGAACCGGGGGAAAGCCTGACCGGGCCGGGGCCCATCGCTGCCGGAGATACCACGCGTTGGATCATCGGGGACACCTCAAGTGGGGCAGGGCGGACCGCCCGCGTCCATATTCTCGTGAAACCGACGCGTCCGGACATCTCGACGAACCTCATTATCAACACGAACCGACGCACCTATCTTATCGAGCTTCGCTCTGATGAAGAAATTTGGATGCCATCGGTCGCTTGGGCCTATCCTGCGGAGCGCTCAACACCCCGATTGCCGATCCTAAGACGCCCGACCATTCCTTCCGAAGGTCAGCGAAACTACCGTTACGGGCTACAAGGAGACAGCCCGCCATGGCGTCCCGTCGCTGTTTTCGATGACGGCCGCAGGGTGTATGTGGTTTTCCCTGCAGGAATTGCGCAGGGAGAGATGCCACCCTTGTTCGTGGTTGGTCCTGATGGGCAGGGGCAGATCGTCAACACCCGGGTGTCGGGCAATGTTCTGATCATCGACAGGCTGTTTGCCGCCGCTGAACTTCGGCTTGGTGAACGGGATCAAGCGGTCGTCCGAATCCTGCGAATTGATAACGACACACGCCACCGCGGTGCCCCGAATGCTGAGGAGGGAGATCATGAATGACACTTCCGATGAGGCGACACCGTCGCGCAGAAGCAATGACGAAATCGCCAAGGAGCTCCGCCTTCGTCCTGATCCACCGAAGGTCATGCGTCTCTCGTGAAAGTCGATCTCGGTGCTCGCTACGGTCGGTGGCTTAAGCCTTGGAGCCGTCCTGATTGCTTCAATGCAGGACCGTCGCATCACTGGTGGCTCTAACGAGTTATTTTCCACAGAGCGAATTCAAGCCGCTGAAGGATTGTCGCAACTTCCGACGACCTACGGAGACATTCCCCGCCTAGGTCCGCCGCTACCGGGTGAACTTGGGCGTCCCATTCTGAGTGCTCAAGAGCGAGGCGATCCAATGCCGGTCCCGGCACTTACCGGCCTTACCGCCCTTGGGCTGGATCCTCTGGAACAGATACGTCTTCAAGAGGAGGACGTCGCAAGACTGAGCGTCCTGTTTGCAGAAACGCAAACAAGCCCGCGATCTGGGGTGAACGGCGCCGGTACGTCGAGTGGTTTAGCGATATCATCCACGCCGCACCCCACAGCCGCCCCGCAGGAAGGCTTGTTGGGAGGTAATGCTACTAGCGACAATGGCGTGGTCAGCCCGGAGCGGCTGACGTCTCCGCAAAGCCCCTATGTTTTGCAGGCGGGCTCCGTCATCCCTGCCGCTCTGATCACTGGGCTCCGCTCCGATCTTCCGGGACAGATCACTGCCCAGGTCACATCCAATGTCTTCGACAGCCCTTCCGGGCGCTATCTATTGATCCCGCAAGGGGCGCGGCTGCTTGGCGAATATGACAATCGTATCGCATTTGGTCAGAACCGCCTTCTTCTCGTTTGGACGCGGATGATCTTACCAGACGGACGCTCGATCATCCTCGACACTCAACCGGGCGCTGACGCAACCGGCGCTGCGGGCTTTCGCGACCGAGTCAACTATCACTGGGGACGAGTGTTATTGGCAACTGGCCTCGCTACAGTTCTGAACCTTGGTTTGGAAGGCGACGCAGACAGCGAAGATGACGTCGCCAATGCTATCCGTTACGCTGCGCAAAGCACTATTGGGCGTACAGGTGACGAGATCGTCCGGCAGCAGATTGCCGTTCCCCCAACCATCACGATCCGTCCCGGCTTTCCCGTGCGAGTAATGGTGACGCAGGACCTGATCCTTGAGCCACTAGGAGAGATCAGATGACTAAATTGAAGCTAGGCGCAATTCCGGACGACAAGCCCGTGAAGCTCTCCATCGAGTTATCTGCAGAGGTACACGGCGATCTCATCGCTTACGCAAAAGCACTCAGCCAAGAGACTGGCCAGCAGACCGATGCCAAACGGATTATAGCCCCGATGCTGGCACGGTTCATGGCCTCTGACCGCGCATTCGTTCAGCAAAGAAAAACAAACCGACAGCAAGACCCTACAAGTGACGGCACCACATGAGTTGAGCGGGACAATCTAAACGTGCGCCGAGCATATTCATTGCCCGCTCAACGCCAACATGCATCTGCTTCAATGCCAAGTTCGCCGTTCCAGCAAGCCGAAAACCCGCACCACACAGCGACCAGAAAGCTCAACAAATGAGTCAGAATTCACCCCCCATGATGCGGACCATTAGGCGCCATCAACTGCGCGAGATGGTTCCTCTTGCCGATACAACGATCTATGAACTCGAGAAACGCGGGGAGTTTCCACGGCGGTTTCGATTGTCAGCCAGATGCGTTGTCTGGGATCAGGCAGAGGTCGAGGAGTGGCTCAAGCAGCGGCGCAGACAATCGGACGCGAACTTGAGCAATCGCGCACCAATACCGGACGTGCGCTTGCGCAAGACCCGTCCTGTCAAATCGTAGGCTCGGGAACGAACAGATCCATTGCCGGCGGATACAGCGTCGGTTGGTATTTCTGGCCTGAAGTCCACGCATCCACCAGATTGGCCCACTCCTGCATCATGTGCTGCCGCTGATGCGCATACTCCGCCTTGTTGTCAATTCCACGGGACGACCGCCCATCTTCATGGGCCAGGCACTTCTCGATCCAATCCGCATTGAATCCCAACTCGTTCAACAGGGTTGATCCTGTCCGGCGCAAGTCGTGCACCGTGAAGTGCCCTAATGGCAGGCCTTCCTCTTGAGCGCGCACGATCACGGCTTTCGTCACGCGATTGAACGTTGCACGCGACATCGGGGCATCCGCGTCGTAGCGAGACGGGAGCAGATAGCGGGAGTTTCCTGCACAAGTCTTGAGGGCGACAAGAATATCGATCGCCTGTTGAGCCAAGTAAATGTTGTGCGGTTTGGAACGCTTCATCCGTTCTTTGGGGATCGACCAAACCGCGTTCTCAAAATCGACCTCATCCCAAGTCGCATCCTGAAGCTCGCTCTTGCGCACCATGGTCAGCAGGATCAATTTAACCCCCAGACGTATCGTCGGAAGGGTCGCAACATGTTCGAGCTGGGTCAAAAGGATGCGGATCTCTGCGGGTGACAAGGATCGATCTCTCGGAACGAAAGTCGCGATAGATGAAGGCCCGACTTCATCGGCTGGGTTCGCGACCTTTTCTCCGTGAAGGATCGCGAACGCGTATATTAGCTTAACAATGTCCCGTACGTGAATGGCGGTCGCTGGTGCGCCGCGATCCTTTACGGCTGCACACCTCGTTCGCAGGTCATCTGCCGTGATCTCGGACAGTAATCGATTGCGAAACGCCGGAAGGATATCGCGCTCAAAGACAGAGCGCCGCATAGCGCGCGTGCTGTCGGCCATCGTCGCTTCCTTCAACCAGCGTTCGCCAAACTCACCGAAACTCTTGGCCTCCTTCACCTTGCGTTTTGCGCGTTGCTTTTCCTGCGCAGGAGACAAGCCGTCTGCGATGAGCCGCTTGGCATCGATCAATGCTTCACGGGCACGGGCCAAGGACAGTCCTGCTGCGCCATAGCGACCAAGCGTCAGCGTTTCTCGGCGGCCGTTCAGGCGGTAGTCGAAACGAAACACAATGGTGCCCGATGGCTGTACTGTCACGTACATACCGTCACGGTCAGATACTTTGTATAATTTATCCTTTGGTTTCAGTGACCTAAGTGCGGCGTCCGTCAGCATAGTACGCTCCCAAACCTACGTGGATTGAGCGAAGTTACGGAAATATACCGTCACCTACTTTCAGGGACCGTGATGCAAAGTTTCATCTGTCAATTCAGCAGGTTACGGGAAAAAATATACCGTCATCGCCTCGGTCGTAATGACGGTATATCAAAATCCGGCCAAATTTGAAAACGCCCGTACCGTCAGGTATGCCGTCGAAAAATTCAATAGCGGCGCGATAGATCGCGAACCGTGATGAGCACTAATTCTCTGCTAATCAGTCACTTAAGTCGCACTGTTGAGTGTTTCCGGATGCCCTAGAGTAGGCGAAATTATTCCCACTCAATTGTTCCGGGCGGCTTGGACGTGATGTCGTAGGTGACGCGGTTAATCCCCGCGACTTCATTGATGATCCGCGTGGCCGTTTCGCCAAGGAACTCGTGGCTGAACGGGTAGTAATCGGCGGTCATCCCATCGACGCTGGTCACGGCGCGTAGCGCGCAGGCGTAATCATAGGTACGCCCGTCGCCCATGACGCCCACGGTGCGGACCGGAAGGATCGCGACGAAAGCCTGCCAGATCTCATCGTAAAGCCCGTGTTTGCGGATCTGGTCGATGTAGACGGCGTCGGCCTGGCGCAGGATATCCAGCTTGGCGCGCGTGATCTCACCGGGGCAGCGGATCGCGAGGCCGGGGCCGGGGAAGGGGTGGCGGGCGATGAAATGGGCGGGCAGGCCCAACTCGGCACCCAGGGCGCGCACCTCATCCTTGAACAGCTCGCGCAGCGGCTCCACCAGCTTGAGGCCCATCTTTTCCGGCAGGCCCCCAACATTGTGGTGGGACTTGATCGTAACCGACGGTCCACCGGAAAATGACACGGATTCAATGACATCGGGGTAGAGCGTGCCCTGGGCCAGGTAAGCCGCGCCGTCGATCTCATTGGCATATTTCTGGAACACGTCGATGAACAGCCGCCCGATGATCTTGCGCTTGGTTTCCGGGTCGGAAACGCCCTCCAACTCGCCCAGGAACAGATCCTGCTCCTCGGCATGGATCACGTGAAGGTTCATGTGATCGCGGAACATCTCCACGACCTCCACCCCTTCGTCGAGCCGCAGCAGACCGTGATCCACGAACACGCAGGTCAGCTGATCGCCGATGGCCTCATGTAGGAGCGCCGCCGTCACCGAGCTGTCCACGCCGCCCGAAAGGGCGCAGATCACCTTCGAGTCGCCCACCTGCGCGCGGATCGCTTCAATCGCCTGCTCGCGGTAGGCGTCCATGGTCCAGTCGCCGGAAAAACCCGCGAGACGCACGAAGTTCTCGTACAGCATCGCGCCGCGCGGGGTGTGATGCACCTCGGGGTGGAACTGGACCGCGAAGAAGTCGCGCGAAATGTCGGCGGTGATCGCATAAGGCGCGTTGGGGGAAGTGCCGTAGACCTCGAACCCAGGAGCCAGTTTCGCCACATGGTCGCCGTGGGACATCCAGACCTGCTCGGATCCATCCGCGAACCAGCCTTGCAACAGCGCCAGCGCGCCCGTGGGCTCCACGAAGGCGCGGCCAAACTCTGCCGTGCCGCCGCCGCCCGAGATCTTGCCGCCGTGAACCTCGCCGCCCAGATCCTGCATCATGACTTGCTGGCCATAGCAAATCCCCAGGATCGGCACGCCCGCGCTATAGGCCGCCTGCGGTGGCCGGGGCGAGCCCGCGCGCGTCACCGAATCCGGCCCGCCGGAAAAGATGATCGCCTTCGGGGCAAAATCCGCAATGAAGGCGTCATCGACGTTCTGATAGGGGTGAATCTCGCAATAGACGCTCAACTCGCGCAACCGGCGCGCGATCAGTTGCGTCACCTGCGACCCGAAGTCGATGATCAGCAGGCGTTCATGGTTGGCGGGGTCTGGCACGGCGCTTTTGTTCATGGGCAGGGATTACGGTGCGCGGGGGCAGGGCGCAAGATGATCCGGCCCGCCCATGTCGCATCCGCGTCCCACATGTCGCACATCGGCGATGGGGGGACGCGGCTACGGGTTAGGCAAGGGCATGATTTTCACGCCGATGGAGGGTGTCATGGGCGAAGCAGAACAATCAACCGGACGGCGTCGCGCACGCGGTGGAGGGGGCGCTGCGCGCCGGGCATCCCGCTCGGCCGTCAGCTTTGAGACTGCGCGCTTCATCGAGCGTAAGATCCCAAACCTGGAGATCCTCAACACGGAAGCGCTGGAGATCATCGAGACCAACGCCGAGACGGTGCTGGAAGAAATCGGCGTGATGTTCGTCGAGAACCCCGCCGCCCTGGGCCGCTGGCGCGAAGCCGGGGCCGATGTGAAGGGCGAGCGTGTCCACATCCCGCGTGGCTTGGCCCGCGAGTTGATCAAGACCGCGCCCTCGAAGTTCACCCAGATCGCCCGCAACCGCGCTCGCGATGTGGAGATTGGCGGCAACAATCTGGTCCTGGCCCCGGTCTACGGACCACCGTTCGTCCATGACCACGCGGGCGGGCGGCGCTACGCGACGATGGCGGATTTCGAGAAACTGGTGAAGCTGGGATACATGTCCAAGTGGCTGCACCACTCGGGCGGCACGGTTTGCGAGCCCACCGATGTGCCGGTCAACAAGCGGCATCTGGATATGCTCTATGCCCATATGTCGCTGTCGGACAAACCCTACATGGGCTCGGTGACAGAGCCGTCGCGCGCGCTCGATTCGATTGAAATGTCGAAGATCCTCTTCGGCGCGGATGTGGTTGACAGCAACTGCGTGATGACCTCGCTGATCAACATCAACTCGCCGTTGACCTTCGACGGCGTGATGATGGGCGCGTTGGAGCATTATGCGGCGGCGGGCCAGGCCTCGATCATTTCGCCCTTCATCGTGGGCGGCGCCATGGCGCCTGTCTCCGTGGCGGGGACGCTGACCCAATGCCTGGCCGAGGGGCTGGCGGGCGTGGCCTATTCGCAGCTAGTCCGGGCCGGATCGCCCGCGATCATGGGGGCGATGGTGACGTCCATCGACATGAACTCCGGCGCGCCGACCTTCGGTACGCCCGAAGCCTCGCAGATCACCTATGGCATGGGCCAGCTGACGCGGCGGTTGGCGCTGCCTTACCGGTCATCGGGCTCGTTCAACGGCTCCAAGATCCCCGATGCGCAAGCGGGGTACGAGACGGCGAACTCGCTGAACATGGGGTTGCTTTCGGGCGTGAACTTCATGCTCCACGCCTGTGGCTGGCTGGAAGGCGGCCTTGCGGCCTCGCCCGAGAAATTCGTGATGGACGCCGATCAATTGGGCATTTTGCACCGGCTGGCAGAGGGCGTTTCAGTGGATGAGAACGCCCAGGCCATGGACGCGTTGCGGGAAGTGGGCCCTGGCGGGCACTTCCTTGGCTGCGCCCATACCCAGGAGAACTACCAGACGGCGTTCTGGCGCTCGGGCGTGCTGGACTACAAGCCGTTTGAGACTTGGTCGGAAGAGGGCAGCCGCTCAAGCTATGAGTTGGCGGCAGCAAAAGTGGCGCGGATGTTGGAGGACTACCAACAGCCCCACCTGGACCCGGTGACCGACGAGGCGCTGCGGGCCTACATCGCCGAGAAAAAAGCCTCGATGCCGGATGCGTTCATCTAGTGCGCCGCGCCTCGCGCCTTAAGGCGGACGTTGGGCTTTTTTGCACCCTGTGAGTCGGCCTTTCCGAAACGGATGGGGCCGACTTATCCACATAATCGGCAATTCCGCCGAAGCCTCCGATTTTCGTCAAGTTTTCTAGTTCACGCCACGGGCGGCGGCCAGTAGCGCACTCATGACCTGGACGTGGCGGGTGGGCGAATACCCCATGCCCCCACCCATGCGCGCGGCGTTCAACATTTCCTCTTCGGCCAGCAGTTTGCCCACGGGCCGACGCTTGGCGCGGCGGTGGGCATCCCCTGTTTCACAGGCCAAAGTGGCGGCTTTCACCAAAAGTCCGGGGCGGTGCATAGTCGAGAGGTGCGTTGTCAGGTCAGTCATTTCGAGCGCTCCTAGGGGATGAATTCGTGGCCCCAGTGTGACTCAGCTTTTGCCCTGTTGCGCATTACCGCCTTCATGCGCGCGGACCCTTCGCGATCGTTTACGGAAAAGAAACAATTTTCCACTTATCCACAGTTTTTAACGATTCAGTAATCAATACGGCGGAAATCTGCACCGGTTATCGCAGAAACCAAAAGGGCCCCAAGGCCATGACCCAAACCGACACTCATATCAGCCCAAGACTGCCCGGATGGGTGCCAGAGGCGGCACTTCAATACCTGGCGCATGTGGCCGAGGGTCTGACCCTGCGTGACATTGCACAAGAGACCGGGGAGGCGCCGTCGACGATTTTTCGTCGCGTGCGCCAGATCGAATCCCGGCGGGACGATCCCTTGATCGATGAGGCACTCAGCTGCTTGGCCGAGGCAACCAGGCCAGCCCACAACCGGACAATCAATAAGGAGATGAGGCGCATGACTGCCCCAATTCGGACGCCACTTCACGACGAGGCAATGATTACCCGTGAAGCCCGGCGCATTCTTCGCCGCCTATGTGAAACCGGCGCCGTTCTGGCGGTCGCCCAGGATATGGACAAGGCCGTGGTGTTGCGCCAGGGCCCCGACGGCGACCAGACCCGCACCGCTGTTGTTGATCGCCGCGTGGCGCAAGCCTTCGCGGTGAAGGACTGGATTTCCTGCGTGCAAAAGGGCGGCAAGCTTGCCCGCTACGCGATCACCGGCGTCGGCAAGACCACCTTAAAACGCCTGTTGGATGAGGACCGTAAGCGCCGCATGGGAACGGCGGGTTTTGCCGAAGGCCCCAGCAGCTTCCAGGGACAGCACGCCGATTGGGGCACCCGCGCGGTCGCGGGCGCGGGTGGCAAGCGCGAAAAGATGCGCGTGAACCTGTCCGAATCCCCGCTGGCGGGCCTCGCGCGCCGCAAGGGCTCGGACGGAAAGCCCTTCCTCGGCGCAGAGTTGGTCCAGGCCGGAGAGCGCCTGAGAGAGGACTTTGAACGCGCGCAGATGGGTCCCCGGGTGGGTCAGAACTGGGACCGGTTCCTGTCAGGCTCGGACCGGGGCGGCTTCATGACCGATGGCGGCATCGGCGAGGGGCCGCGCGCCGCGCGGGCCCGCGTGTCCGAGGCGCTTGATGCGCTGGGGCCGGGCCTCAGCGATGTGGTGATGCGGGTTTGCTGCTTTCTGGAAGGGTTGGAATCCGCCGAAAAGCGGCTCGGCTGGTCGGCCCGCTCGGGCAAGGTCGTGCTGAAGATCGGGCTGCAGCGGCTGTTGCAGCATTATGAGCAGCGCCACGGTTTCGTCCCGGCCCAACGGGACGGATGACGCCGTGAAGGGCTGGACGGAAGGGGGCTGGCCCGAATGTGGCGGAACTGTGAAATCGCAGCGGTTTCAACCCCCGGCGCGGGCGGTAGCACTTTGCTAACCAATAAAAAAGGCAAGTTAGATCAAGGCGTTGAAAGGGCGTTTCAAATGCCTTGGATATAGCGCTTTACGGGATGGGTCATGGGATGTGCCACTTCGGCGGTCTCTTCCCCCGTCGTGCGCCATCAGGGCGCCGACATACCTGAAAGGTTGTCCCATGACGCTCGCCGCTCCGAAATCCCTGATCGCCCTTTCCGCCGTCGCCCTGGCCATCGGCACGCTGCCGGCCGCATCGCAATCGGCCATGACGCCCGCCCAATGCGAGACGATGTTGATGGTCGGCGCGCAGAACTACGCCGCCAGCGCCGTGGCAGGATGTTCCGCCTACTTCCAGAGCCTCGCGCAGAACGCGGCGGCACCGGGCGCCTTCTCGGCCTCGACATCGGGCGGGGTGATCGTCACGGTGGCAACGTCCGGCTCGGGCGGCTGACGCGCGCCCAAGCCTTGCGCCACTCGCATGGCGGCTGTGTCGAAATGGGTCACTTACATCCGTGAAAAAACACGCTATCTAAAGGCCATACCGACCCGGAGGCCCCGATGCGTGACCTGAAGATCCCCGAACAGCGGCACCCTGAAAAGGCGCGCCGTCCGGATAATCCTCAGCCCAAGAAGCCGTCGTGGATCCGCGTCAAAGCGCCCGTAGGCGAAGGCTACAAAGCCACCGCCAGCATCATGCGCGAGCATAAGCTGACGACCGTCTGCGAAGAAGCGGGCTGTCCTAACGTCGGTGA
The DNA here is from genome assembly GCF_059726805.1 of Gymnodinialimonas sp. Classification (NCBI taxonomy): domain Bacteria; kingdom Pseudomonadati; phylum Pseudomonadota; class Alphaproteobacteria; order Rhodobacterales; family Paracoccaceae; genus Gymnodinialimonas; species Gymnodinialimonas sp. Next base: position 2,519,994 of record NZ_AP041059.1, on the reverse strand, counting down.
ATGCTGGTCCCAGGGTCACGCGACGATGATGATCATGGGCGAGGTCTGTACCCGCGCCTGCACCTTCTGCAACATTGCCACGGGCAAGCCGCCCGAGGCGCTTGATGTATTCGAACCCGGTCGCGTCGCCGATGCGGTGGCGAAACTGGGCCTCAATCACGTAGTCATCACCTCGGTGGATCGCGACGACGTGGAAGACGGCGGGGCGGAGCACTTCGCCCAAACCATCCGCGCCATCCGCAAGCGCTCGCCCGATACAACGATCGAGATCCTAACGCCCGACTTCATCAAGGCCGCGCCGGAGGTGCTGGAGGTTGTCGTCGCCGCCAAGCCCGACGTGTTCAACCACAACCTTGAAACCGTCCCCGGCCTCTATCCCGAGGTGCGCCCGGGCGCGCGTTACTTCCATTCGCTGCGCCTTTTGCAGCGCGTCAAGGAACTGGACCCGAGCATTTTCACCAAGTCCGGCATCATGGTGGGCCTCGGCGAGGACCGCCAAGGGGTCCTGCAGGTCATGGATGACATGCGCGCCGCCGACATCGATTTCATGACCGTGGGCCAATACCTGCAACCGACGCCGAAGCACCACGCTGTGGACCGTTTCGTGACGCCCGAGGAATTCGCCAGCTACGAAAAAGCCGCTTGGGGCAAGGGCTTCCTGATGGTCTCGGCCACGCCGCTGACCCGCTCGTCGTACCACGCGGGCGATGATTTCGCCCGGCTACGCTCCAACCGGATGGCCAAATTGGGCAACGGATAAGGCGGTTCGGGCCTGTCAAGGCCCGCTCTCCCGCGCTTGCCTGATCCGATGGTGTTCGCCTAGCCTACCTGCAAATTTCTTTTGCAGAGGCCTTTATCATGCGTTTTCCCGGTTCCGCCGTTGTGGCGTTGGTCCTGTCGGTCAGTCTTGCCACGCCCCTTTGGGCGCAGACGCCGGTGGATCCATTGACCCAGATCGCCCTCGAAGAAATCCCCGGTGATTTCGCAGAGGCCATGGCCGAGGCCGCCGCGGCGCGGGCGCAGTTCTTCGCGGGCGATCACGCCGCGGCGCTTGAGGTCTTGCGCCCGATGGCAGATGCGGGAAATCCGGTGGCGCAGAACATCGTCGGCGTCGCCCTGACCGATCTGAACGCCGCCTACGGTCCCTATGATGGCGATACAGGCTTTGCCTATCTTCTGGCCGCCGCCGAGCAAAGCTTTGGCCCGGCAATGCACAATCTGGGCATTGCCTATGAAGAAGCTCACGAAAGCAGCCCACCCAACCTTGAAGAGGCGTTTCGCTGGTTCCATGCCGCGGCCGAGCTTGGCTATGAATTCGCCTTCTACGACACCGCCCATGCATTGGTGAACGGCAATGGGGTCGAGGCGGATGTGGCGGCGGGCCGGGTCTGGGCCGAGCGCGCCCTGGAGGGCCCCGAACGTGCGCCCGCGTTGATGCTTCTGGGCGATCTCGCCTACTACGGCGAAGGGCAAGAAGTGGATTACGAGCAATCCCTGGACCTCTACCTTCAGGCCGCCGAGGCGGGCAGTCCGCACGCCGCCTTCGCCGCTGCCTATCAATACTATTGGGCCGAAGGCACGTCTGAGAACGACGCGGCGGCGATCCCGCTTCTGGAACAGGCGGTGGCGGGTGATATCCGGGAAGCTTTCGGCTACCTCGCCTATCTTCTGCAAGAAGATGTGGGCGACACCCCCGCCGATCTGCCCCGCGCGTTCGCGCTCGCCATGGAGGGGGACGCCTTGGGCGACGGCTACGCCTCTTACGTCTTGGGCGACCTCTACCGCATGGGCATCGGTGTTGAGGAGGACTATGACCTTGCCCGCGCCGCCTATACCCGCAGCTATGACAGCGGCAACGTGAATGGCCTGGTCGAGCTGGCAGAGATGGCCTACGCGGGCCAAGGCGAGCCCGAGGATCACGAACGCGCATTGGCGATGTTCCTGGACGCCTATGAGATGCTGCCGGACTACGCCCACATTCCCTATTCCATCGGGTTCATGCAGATGCGCGGTGAAGGGACGGAGGTTGATCTCGCCTCGGCCACGACTTTCCTGGAGCAAGCCATGGCGCAGCGCCACTGGTTGTCGATGCTGGAAGGGATCGAGCTTTATGGCTCCCCCACCTACGCCGGCCCGCAATCGGACCCGGTGCGCGCCCGTGCCCATTGCCTTTACATGTACGCCAATGACTGGGTCCCGGAAGAGGAAGAGATCCAGATCGACCATGTCGCGACATGCGAACGGTTGCAGGCGGAATTGAGCGCCGAGGATCAGGCGCGCGCCGCCGAGATGGCGGCGGCGTTCTGAGCCAAAGTTCCGGGTGCCGTCAGGGGGCCACGTCCGCTGCCGGTAAGGCCTGCAAATAGGCAGCAATCGCGTCGCGGTCCTGCGCGGGCAGCAGCGCAAGGTTCTCGATGACAGAGCGCATGTGCCCGCCCGCCGTATCGAAATCCGGCGTGAAGCCATCGTTGAGGTAGGCGGCGATCTCATCCTGCGACCAGGTCAAGACATCCGGCGTCAGCGCCGGGATCGTGCCGCGCCCGGAAGGGTTGGGCGCGCCCTGCATCCAGCGCGCCCTATCCAGCGCGCCAATGGCATTGCGCGGCGTGTGGCACTCGCCGCAATGGGCCAATGCCTCGGACAGATAACGCCCTCGGGCCTCTTCCTCGGTCAGCTCGGTGGTGATGACATAATCATCGCGCAAATTGAGCACGTTCCACAGGCCCACCGCACGGCGGATGCTGAAGGGAAAGCCCACATCATGGGGCAGGGACGGCGTGTCAGAGGCAGGCAACGTCTGCATGAACGCGAACAGGTCTGCGAGGTCCTGGCGCTCCGCCAGCCGGTACGCGGTATAGGGGAAGGCGGGGTAATAGTGCTGACCCTCGGGGCTGATGCCGTTCTGAAGCGCGGTCAGGAACTGCGCCAGGGTCCAACCGCCGATGCCATGGGTCGGATCGGGCGAGATGTTAGGCGCGCGGAACGTGCCGAAGTCGCTGGGAAACGCCTGACCTCCGGCCAAGACCAAACGCGCCTCCGCCTCCGCGTCCTCGCCCGCGTGGCAGGAGGCGCAGCCAGCGGCCCAGAAAACGGCCTCCCCGGCCTCGGCATCGCCGGTCAGCCCGGCCACCTCGGCATAGGTGATATGTGTGGGCCGGGTCAAAGCCCACCCCGTCCCCAACCCGATAACGGCAAGAAACAAGGCCCAACGGATCACTGGCGGCATGGCGTTTCCTTACCTTGGCCCGGCAGGGGGACGGGGAAGCCTAGGGCGACCGTCCCCGCACCCCAAGCCTGGCCCTAGCGTTCCTGCTGGAACGCCTCATGGCAATCGCCGCAGACAGCACCCACGGGCCCGATCGCACCGCGCATCGCATCCAGGCCTTGCCCCGCAGCGGCGGCCAGCGCCTCAGCCGCAGGCGTATACCGCCCGCCAATCTCGAACACCAGCGCCTGGTTTTCCCACAGGGCGGGCAGGGCGCGCGAGCCCTCGTAGTTTTCGCTATCGGTGCCCGGCGGCCAATAGAATCGCTGGCTGACCATGCCCATCGCCACAAGGTTATCGGCGGCGGCCTGGGCCACGGCGGCATCGTAATCGGTATTGCCGCGCGCCATATTGCCCAGAATCCCGAGGTTCAGCGACATGATCTGCATGTGGCCCTGTCGGGCATCGACGGCGGGGTTTCTATCCTGGGCCAACGCGCCGGTGGCGAGCGTGCCGACGACAAGGGCTGTGGCGAGGGAGATCTTGCTGAGGCTCATTAAACGGTTCCTTTTGAGGTGGGCGTTCCCCTCAACCGTAATCGCCTGCGACATTGTGTCAAATCAAGCTTCGGTGCGTTCCTTTGCAGGCAACCCTGCGCTGATGCGCTAGGCCTCCATCACCACTTTGCCGATGAACGGCAGGTTGCGATTGCGCTGCGCGTAATCAATGCCGTACCCCACGACGAATTCGTCGGGGATCTCAAAGCCCACCCAATCGGCCTCAATCTCGACCTCGCGGCGGATTTTCTTGTTGAGAAGCGCGATGGTTTTCAACCGGTTAGGCTGGCGCTGTTTCAGCAGTGCCACCACATGGGTCAGCGTGTGGCCGGTGTCGACGATGTCTTCGACCACCAGCACGTCGCGGCCCTGAATCTCTCCGCGCAGGTCCTTGAGGATACGCACCTCGCGCGAGGATTCCATTTCGTTGCCGTAGCTCGACGCCTCCAGGAAATCGACCTCCACCGGCAGGTTCAACTCGCGCACCAGATCGGCGATGAACACGAAGGAGCCGCGCAAAAGCCCCACGACGACAAGCTTGGAGGTGCCCGCGTAATCGGTCTCGATCTCTCGGCACAGGTCCTCGATTCGGGCGGCGATGGATTTGGCCGAGATCATCTGCTCGACCCTGTAGCTTTGCTGCGCCATTTCGCCCCCAAATCCCTGTCTCGCCTTGAATTTTCACGTCCGTTTTATGACATGGGGGGCAAAGGTAAAAGGCGAAAGGCCCCCCGTGCCCAACCATTCAGAGACCCGCGTGCTGCCCTACTCGGCGCGCCAGATGTACGATCTTGTAGCCGATGTCGCCCGCTATCCTGAGTTTATTCCCTGGACCATCGCCACGCGGGTGAAATCCGTTGAACCCGTTGGTGATCACGCGGTCATGCATGCGGATATGGTCGTGGGCTTCAAGATGTTCCGAGAGAAGTTTCTAAGCCGGGTGACGCTGATGGAAGAGGCCGGCAAGATCGATACGGAGTATGTGGATGGGCCGTTCAAGTATCTGATTTCCAACTGGGAATTTGTGGATACCGAGGGCGGATGTGAAGTACGCTTCAAGGTGGATTTCGAGTTCCGCAACCGTTTGCTGCAGGGCGCGGCGGGGTTGTTCTTCATGGACGCGATGCAACGGATCGTGCGCGCGTTCGAAAGCCGTGCGGCGGCGTTGTACGGATCCTAGACCGGGCCTTGCGACCGCACGGGTGAATAGGGAAACGCCCGGGCAGGTCACCCGGGCGTTCCGCGTTTCTTAATGGCGTTAACGCTCTAAGAGCTCATGTCATAAGCGCGTTCGCCATGGACGGTGATGTCAAGCCCGGTTTCCTCGGTCTCCTGATCGACCCTGAGGGGCGTGATCATCCCGACCAGCTTCGCGATCACCGCCGTCAGCACGACCGTGTAGACCCCCACCACAGCAAGGCCGCCGAACTGCGCCAAAGCGCTGACATCGCTGCCAAAGAAGATGATCATGATCGTGCCGAAGATGCCGCCAACGCCGTGGACGGCAAAGACGTCCAGGGTGTCGTCGATATGCGCCTTGTTGCGGATGAAATTCACCGCTTCCTGGCACAGGATCCCCGCGACAGAGCCGATGATCAAAGCCGCCACGGGTCCGACGAAGCCCGACGCCGGGGTGATCGAGGCGAGGCCCGCAATGGTGCCGGTCACAACGCCGACCAGCGAAACCTTACCGTACTTAACCTTTTCCCAGAGACCCCAGCTGAGCGATGCCGCCGCGGCCGAGATATGGGTGACCGTCAGCGCCATCGCCGCGCCGCCGTCGGCTGCCAACTGGCTGCCGCCGTTGAAGCCGAACCAGCCAACCCAAAGCATGGCCGCGCCGACCATGACCATGCCAGGATTGTGCGGCGGCGTGGTGGCGTTCTTCCGGGCGCCCAACATCACGGCCAGCACCAAAGCGGCCAGTCCTGCCGTCTCATGCACCACGATGCCGCCCGCAAAGTCGCGCACGCCCACGTCGCCGAAGATGCCGCCATCCGCCAACATGCCGCCGCCCCAGATCCAATGGACCACGGGCGCGTAGACCACCAGCATCCAGATGCTGGAGAAGAGCAGCACGAAGCCGAAGCCGATCCGCTCAACGTAAGCGCCGACGATCAGCGCGGGGGTGATAATTGCAAAGGTCATCTGGAAGGCGAAGAACAGAACTTCGGGCAGGGTGCCGGACAAGGTGTCTGCGTTAACGCCGTTGAGGAATGCGCGCTCCAATCCGCCCCAAAAACCGCTTTCACCCGGTCCGAACGCGATGGAATAGCCCACCGCCAGCCAAAGAATGCTCATTAAAGCAGCAATAGCGTAGACGTGCAGGAACACGCTCAACACGTTGCGGGCCCTGACCAGGCCACCGTAAAAAAGTGCCAATCCTGGCAATGACATAAAGAGGACCAGCGCCGTGGCGACGATGATCCAAGCGGTATCCGCTCCATTCATTGGGTGTCCCTCCCTCTTCGTTTGTCGCGACAGAGCGGGTTCGCGGTGTAGAAAAAAGAGGCGTTGGTCGAATTGGGCGCCGAATCCGCAGGCAGTTTCTGCAATGCCCAAAAAAAGGGCAGATTGAGCCGCAAATGCGCGCTACTTAAGCGTCGCTTGATCCACCAGCGCAAGGGCGTGGGCCACCGTTCTGGCCCGCACCTCGGCACGTCCCAGCGCGCCAAAGTCCACCGTTTCCGTGTGGCAATGCCCGCCGGTTGCCAGGCCAAAGCACACCCGTCCCTCGGGTTTGTGCTCCGATCCACCGGGCCCCGCGATACCGGTGACCGAGACCGCCACCTGCGCGTCCGACCGTGCCAGGGCTCCGCGCGCCATGGCGTCGGCCACCTCTTCGCTGACCGCCCCATAGGCCTCGATCACCATCATCGGCACGTCCAACATCTGCACCTTGGCGGCATTGGAATAGGTCACGAACCCCCGGTCAAAAACGGCGGATGACCCGGCGACATCCGTTATGGCCCCCGCGATCAAGCCGCCGGTGCAGCTCTCAGCTGTGGCCAGCATCCAGCCCCGCGCCCGCAAAAGGTTAACGGTATTAACGCTCATAGCAGCACCAGATGCGCGAAGACCGCCAGCAGCGCCACGATCATCGCCGCGAGCCAACCCGCGATGACGTCATCGGCCATGATCCCCAACGCACCGTGCTGCTTGTCCGCCCATCCCACGGGGCCGGGTTTGAGGATGTCAAAGGCGCGAAACGCCAGGAAGGCCGTGATCAAGCCAGGGTAAAGCGCCAGGATATCCGCGCCCATCATCCACGCTCCCAAGGACACCGGCCAAAGCGCCACCCACTGGCCCGCGACCTCGTCGATCACGAATTCCGAGGGGTCATCGGCGCTGTCTCCGACCTCGGCGGCGACGGCCCAGAAACCCAACGCCGTGACCCCGAAAGTCGCCAGGAAAAGCAGCCAGAATCCGCCCAAAAAATGCAACACAACCCCGAGCGCAACGCCTGCCAAGCTGCCCCATGTCCCGGGGGCAGGGCGCAACAGCCCGACCCCGCCGAGGGTCGCAATCAGCCGTGTCATGTCGCCACCAGCGTCACGGTGGCGAGGGCGGCGATGCCCTCTTCCCGGCCCGTGAACCCAAGGCGTTCTGACGTTGTGGCCTTGACCGACACACGCCCCGCCTCGATGCGCAACAGTTCCGCAACGCGCGCGCGCATCGCCCCCGCGACGGGCCCGATCTTGGGCCTTTCGCAGATCAGCGTGAGGTCCGCGTTTGATATCTTGAAGCCGCGCGTGGCTGCCAGATCGACCGCATGGGCCAAGAAAATATGGCTCTCCGCCCCTTTCCACTGGGGATCGCTCGGGGGGAAATGGGTGCCAATGTCGCCCTCGGCCAGCGCGCCGTAGATCGCATCGGTCAGCGTGTGCAGCCCCACATCGGCGTCCGAGTGCCCCTGCAATCCGCGGGTGTGTGGCACGGAAACCCCGCAAAGCCACACCTGATCGCCCGGCCCGAACCGATGCACGTCGAACCCGTTGCCGACACGAATATCCATAGGTTTCTCCAACATCTGCTCTGCCCGCTCGAAATCGCCCGGCGAGGTGAGTTTGAGGTTCGCCTCGTCGCCCGGCGTGATGGCGACGGCCAAACCATGGGCGCGCGCGACCGCGACGTCATCGGCGGCGGGGCCGTCCAGCGCCGCATGTGCCGCGCGGATCGCGTCCAGCAGAAAGCCTTGCGGGGTCTGTGCGCGCCACAACCCATTGCGATCCTTAACGCCGTTAACGGTTTCATCGCCGTGCCAAAGCGCGTCCGTGACGGGCAGGGCGGGTGCGGCGCCCTCGTAAGTGGTTAAGGCCGTCAACACCCCGTCGATCACCGCGCGCGGCACCAGCGGCCGAGCCGCATCGTGGATCAAGACGCTTTCGCAGCTCTCCACTGCCGCCAACCCTGCCCGGACCGAGGCATCGCGGGTTGCCCCGCCGATCACCGTGATCAGCGGTGTTTCCGTGTTCGGGCAGGCCTTGGCGAAAACCTCTGCGTCATCGGCGTGGATCACCACGACTATTTGAGCCACATCCGCATGCGCATCAAAAGCCTGGATCGTCCGCGCGATTACGGGAAGGCCGCCCAAGTCCCTGTATTGCTTTGGCAATCCCCCGCCCATGCGGGTTCCCCGACCGGCCGCCACGATCAGGGCTGCTGCTGGAAAAGGGGGCGATATCGGGGGCGTTGGGCTCATGTAAAACGGTCTAGGCCCAAAGCGGTTTCGGCACAATCACCTGCAGCCTGCGCTCATTTTTCCACCGCAAATGCCTATTTTTTGTGCAACACGGCCCTATTGTGTGAAAACAGGGCGCTGCACCTTTGTGTTCGCCCTAGGCGCGGACTACCTAATTCGCAGTTGCCCAAGGATTAAGCACTTTGCCCCTGACCCTCGCAGATATGTCTCTGGATCCGCCCGTCCTGTTGGCGCCGATGGCCGGGATCACGGATCTGCCGTTTCGCAGACTGGTCGCGAGCTTCGGTGCCGGGCTGGTGGTGAGTGAGATGGTCGCCTCGCAAGAGATGGTCGAAGCCAAAGCATCGGTGCGCGCGCGGGCCGAGTTGGGCTTTGGCGAGCAGGCGACCGCGGTGCAGATCGCCGGGCGCGAGGCCCATTGGATGGCCGAGGCGGCACGAATTGCCGAAGGGCAGGGCGCTAGAATCATCGACATCAACATGGGGTGCCCGGCAAAGAAAGTGACGGGCGGCATGTCAGGCTCGGCGCTGATGCGCGATCTGGACCATGCGTTGCGGTTGATCGATGCGGTGGTTAACGCCGTTAACCTCCCCGTGACGCTGAAGACGCGGCTGGGGTGGGATGACGAGACGCTCAATGCGCCCACTTTGGCGCAACGTGCTGAAAACGCGGGCATTCAGATGATCACCATCCATGGTCGCACGCGGTGTCAGTTCTACAAAGGCACCGCAAATTGGTCCGCGATCCGGCCCGTGAAAGATGCCGTCGGCATCCCCGTCATCGCCAATGGCGACATCACCGACGCGCCCGCCGCCGCGCAGGCGTTGCGGTGTTCGGGCGCCGACGGGGTCATGGTCGGGCGCGGGATCCAAGGCCAGCCCTGGCTCGTGGCTGAGATCGGGGCAACGCTCTTTGGCACGCCCGCGCCAATCCGACCCACGGGCAGCGATTTGATAGACATGGTCGCCCGCCATTATGAGGATATGCTGTCGTTCTACGGCGAGGCCCTCGGCGGCAAAGTCGCGCGCAAACACCTTGGGTGGTACATGGACCACGCGGGCACGCCGCCCGCCTTGCGCAAACAGATCCTGACCGAGAAGGACCCCGCCGCGGTCCTCAAAGCGCTGCCGACGGCACTGGCACAGGCCACCGATAGGGTCGCCGCATGACCGCGATGACCAATGCGCTCTGGGCCTCTTTGCCGATCCCGGCGTTGATCCTTGATGCCGAGGATCGCATCCGCGACGTAAATCCGGCGGCCGAGACGTTCCTGAACGCCTCGCGCAAGTCCCTGCAAGACGCTGTTATGTGGGAGAAAATCCAACTCGGCACACCGCTGCAAGATGCGGTGGCCCGGGTGCGCCGGGCGCGATCATCGCTCTATGTCAATGCCGTCGATGTCAGCGCCGAGACCCGCAAACCGGTGCTTTGCGATGTGCAGATCGCGGTTCTGACGGACAAGCCGGACCATGTCCTGGTGCTTTGGGAAAACCGCGAGTTGGTCGGCCGCATGGACCGGGCGATGTCGTCGAAAACGGCGGCGAAATCGGCCATCGGGATGGCGGAAATGCTGGCCCACGAAATCAAAAACCCCCTGGCGGGCATCACCGGGGCGGCGCAGTTGATCTCGATGAACGCCAATGCCGAGGACCGAGAGTTAACGGACTTAATCGTTGCCGAAACCCGCCGGGTGCTGAAGCTGTTGGAGCAGGTCGAGGACTTCGGCAATGTCCGCCCGCCCGAGCGGCGCGCGGTTAACATCCACGACGTCCTGGACCACGCCCGCCGGTCTGCCTCCGTCGGCTTTGCCGCGCATATGAATATAATCGAGGATTACGACCCCTCGCTTCCCCATACCTGGGCCGACCCGGATCAGCTGCAACAGGTCATCGTAAACCTGCTTAAGAATGCAGCGGAGGCTGGGAAATCCGGCGGGACGATCCGCCTGCGCACGTTCTATGAGATGTCCCTGAAAGTGCGCCGTCCCGACGGTTCTGGCGGGGCCGTGCCGTTGCAGATTGAGGTCATTGACGACGGCCCCGGCATCGCGCCCGAACTGGTGAAGGATGTGTTCGAGCCCTTCGTTTCGGGCCGCGAGAATGGCACCGGATTGGGCCTCGCGCTGATTTCGAAAATCGTGGCCGATCATGACGGCTGGATCGCGGTAGAAAGTGCGCCGGGGCGCACGGCGTTCCGCATCTCGCTGCCGGTCGCCCCGAAGGAGGCGCAATGAACATTTGTCTCGAAAGCAAGGCCAATGCCGCCAACACGTCTCGTATCCGGCGCGAAACGCGCACAAACCTCACGCCCAAGCGCAATCCCGGCAACCTCTCTCCACCCTGCAATCATCTGAAAGGCCACTAGATCCATGGACGGAACCGTACTTGTCGCGGACGATGACCGCACGATCCGCACCGTTTTGACCCAGGCCCTGACCCGGGCAGGCTGCAAGGTCCATGCGACCTCCAGCCTGGTGACGCTGATGCGGTGGGTGGATGAGGGGAAGGGGGATCTGGTGATCTCGGACGTGGTCATGCCCGACGGCAATGGCCTCGACACCCTGCCGCTGATCACACAGGCGCGGCCCGGCCTGCCGGTCATCATCATCTCGGCCCAGAACACGATCATGACGGCGATCCAGGCGACCGAAAAGGACGCCTACGACTACCTGCCCAAGCCCTTCGATCTGCCCGATCTGATGAAGCGCGCCGCCCGCGCCCTAGACCAGAAGCGTCGCGCACCCGCGACCACGAAAACTACTGAGCCCGCTTTGCCTGCGACCGGAGAAGACCTGCCCCTGGTCGGTCGCACCCCTGTTATGCAAGCGCTCTACCGCCTCGTGGCGCGGGTGATGAACACTGACCTCACGGTCCTGATCACTGGTGAAAGCGGCACCGGTAAGTCCCTGATCGCGCGCGCTATTCACGACTTCTCGGACCGGCGTACGCTGCCGTTCGTGGTCGCCTCCGCCGCCGATCTGCGCGGTGCGGACGGGCCCTCGACAATCCTCAACCGGGCCAAGGGCGGCTCGATCCTGTTTGATGAGGTCGGTGATCTCGATGAAGAGGCCCAGGCCAAGATCGTGCGCATGCTCGACGCCATGCCGCAGGCCAATCCGCGCATCATGGCCACGTCCCAGAAAGACCTGACCGAGAAGATGGAAGAGGGGCGTTTTCGCCAGGACCTCTTCTACCGTTTAGGCGGCGTCGGCCTCGCCGTGCCGGCCCTGCGCGAACGCGTCGATGACATCCCGCTTCTGGCCGCCCATTTCCTCGCCCGCGCCGAGCGCGACGGCGCCGCCGTGCGCCGCTTCTCGGACCCCGCGCTTGAACTTGTCCGCGCCTATTCTTGGCCCGGCAACGTGCGGCAGCTCGAAAATACCATCCGCCGCCTGACGGTCACCGCCCAGGTCGAAGAGATCAGCCGCGCCGAGGTGGAGGTGGTCCTAGGCTCGCAACCCGCGATCGAGCCGCTGATTTCCGGCGCCAGCGAGGGCGACAAGCTGAGCGCGTCGGTGGCCAAACATCTGCGCCGGTACTTCGATCTGCACGGCGGCGTTCTGCCCGCGCCGGGCCTATATGCCCGGATTCTAAAGGAAGTTGAGGCGCCTTTGATCGAAATCGCCCTTGATGCGACAGCGGGCAATCAAGCTAAATGTGCCGATTTGCTCGGCATCAACCGCAATACCTTGCGTAAAAAGATCACTGATCTCGATATTCGCGTGACACGCCGCCGCAAACTGGTGTAATAAAGCCACACGCGTGGCACAACGGGAACAGGCTCCCTTTGTGGCACTGGTCCAATGGGGCCAATGAAGCGCGTGATTGGGGGTTACGAGTGGTGGATGAGCCCGCCCGTGGTATGGGCGATCAGCTGACAATTCTGGACCGTTTGGGTCAGCTGCGCCGCAATCGGCGGCTCCGCAGCATTGGCACGATTGGCCTCGTGATCCTTGCGCCAGTCCTGGCCCTAGCGACTTTTCTGGCGCTTGGACCGCTCGCCGAAGTGGCGGACAGCCCCGGCCTGCGCCTCATCGTTCTGGCCGATCTTGTCTACATTCTTGTCGTGGCCACGCTGGTTCTGCGCGAGGTCGCGCGCATTGTCGCCTCGCGCCGGGCGCAATCTGCGGGCTCGCGCCTGCACCTGCGATTGACGGCGATTTTCGGGGTCGTGGCGCTGGTGCCGACCGTGGTGGTCGCGGTCCTCGCGGTGCTCAGCGTGAACATGGGGCTGGAGGGGTGGTTTTCGGACCGCGTGTCCACAGCGCTCGGAAATTCCGTTGACGCTGCAGTGGCTTACCAGCAAGAGCACCGCGATGATCTGGAGCAGGACGCCCGTGCCCTCGGTGCCTATCTCAACCTCAACCGCCGCGCCGCGCCATTCCTCTCGGATGGCGATCTGCGGCAGGTGCTGACCAACGGTCAAAGCCAGATCCAACGCGGGTTGCGAGAGGCCTTCGTGATCGACGGCGCTGGCGAATTGCGGGCCCGTGGCGCGCGGTCCTACCTTTTCGACTACGATGCCCCCAGCGCCGAGGATCTGGCGCGCGCGGCCGAAGGGGAGGTCGTCTTGTCCGAGGATCGTGCCCAGAACGAGTTCCGCGCGCTCTTCCGCCTGGCCGCCTTCCCGGACCGCTACCTCTATGTCTCGCGCGAGGTTGACGGCCAGATCATCGCGCTTCTCGATGAGACAGAACAGACGGTGCTGCTCTACCGCCAGGTGGAGGCCGACAGGGGCCGCCTGCTGTTCGATTTCGCCCTTCTGTACCTGGGGTTCGCGACCCTGATGATCCTCGCTGCGATCTGGGCGGGCCTGTCCTTTGGCGAGCGTTTGTCGCGCCCTGTCGGCCAGCTTGCCGGTGCTGCGCAGCGGGTCGGGCAGGGTGATCTGGACGTGCGCGTGCGTGAGGAAACTTCCGACGATGAGATCGCGATGTTGGGGCGGCTGTTCAACCAGATGACCCGCCAGCTGAAGGGCCAGCGCGAGACGATGATCGAACAGAACGCCGCCACCGAGGAGTCGCGGCGGCTCTTTGACAGCGTGCTGTCCTCGGTCACGGCGGGGGTCATCGGGTTGGAGGAAAGCGGGCGCGTGGACTTCATGAACCGCTCCGCCCGCCGCTTGCTGTCCCTGGTGGAGCAACGCGACAGCGGCCTGTCGCTGGAAGCTGCGGTGCCGGAGTTCGCGCCGCTTTTTGAGCGGCTCACGAGCACCACGGCAGAGTCGGTGCAGGAAGAGATCAAGCTGACCCGCTCGGGCAAGCAGGAAAGCCTGCTGGTGCGCATGGCGACACGCCGCAATCTGGACGGTGCGCTCGAAGGCTACGTGGTGGCTTTTGATGATGTAACGCAATTGGTCAGCGCGCAAAGGATGGCGGCCTGGGGCGATGTAGCGCGCCGGATCGCCCATGAAATCAAGAACCCGTTGACCCCGATCCAGCTTTCCGCAGAACGCATAAAACGCAAGTTCTCCATGCAGTTGGAGGGCGAAGATAAAGTATCACTTGAACAGATGACCGAGGTCATCGTGCGTCAAACCAACGACCTGCGTCGGATCGTCGATGAATTCTCCAAATTCGCCCGCATGCCGGAGCCTGAGACCCGCACCGAAGATATAGTTCAACTATTAAACAATGCGGTGATGCTGCAGCGCGCGGGTCAGCCCGACACCCGGTTCGTCACCGATATCCCGGACCGTGAAGTCTCTGCCGAGGTCGATGCCACCATGATCGGGCAGGCCTTGACAAATCTGTTGAAGAACGGCGGGGAAGCCATTGAAAGCCTTTACGAAAAGGGCAAGCCCGAGGGGCATGTACCGCAGTTGAAGTTGGATGTCGCCTTGAAGCCGGACACCATCCGCATCGACATCTCAGACAACGGGATCGGCCTGCCGCCGGACCGCGCGAAACTGTTCGAACCCTACGTCACAACCCGCGACAAGGGCACCGGCCTCGGCCTGCCGATTGTCAAAAAGATCATCGAGGAGCACGGCGGCACGCTGGAGCTTCTGGATGCCGAACCCTTTGAGGACGGCGCGCAGTCGGGGGCCATGGCCCGCATCATTCTGCCGCGCCTCCCTGACCCTACAGGAGAGTAAGACATGAGCGATATTCTGGTCGTAGATGATGAGCGCGATATCCGGGAATTGATCTGCGATATCCTGCAAGACGAGGGGTTCTCGACCCGCATGGCGGGCAACTCGGATGAGGCGATGGCCGAGCTGAACAAGAGCCAGCCGGGCCTGATGATCCTCGATATCTGGCTGAAGGACAGCAACATGGACGGGATCGATATCCTGGGCCATGTGAAGCGCGACAACCCCGAGGTGCCGGTGGTGATCATTTCGGGCCACGGCAACGTGGAAATTGCCGTCGCGGCGATCAAGCAGGGGGCCTATGATTTCATCGAGAAGCCGTTCAACATCGACCAGCTGATGGTGGTGATCAAACGCGCGATGGAAACCTCGCGCCTGCGCCGCGAGAACGTGTCGCTGCGCAGGCAGGATACGCGGTCCGCTGATATGATCGGCTCCTCGTCCGCCTTCCGGACCCTCAAAAGCCAGCTCGACAAGGTGACGAAATCCAACGGCCGCGTGATGCTGACGGGCGGCGCGGGCACCGGGAAAGAGGTCGCCGCGCGCTATGTCCACGCCGAAAGCAACCGCGCCGACGCGCCCTTCGTCACCGTCTCGAGCGCCTCGATCCAACCGGACCATATGGAGGAGGTCCTGTTCGGCCGCGAAAGCCAGCAGCGCGGCGTGGAGCAGGGCCTGCTGGAGCAGGCCCACGGCGGGGTGATCTACTTCGATGAGGTCGCCGATATGCCCTTGGCGACCCAGGGCAAGATCCTGCGGGTCCTGGTGGACCAAAGCTTCACGCGGGTCGGCGGCACCGCCAAGGTGCGCGTCGATCTGCGGGTGATCTCATCGACCACCAAGGACCTTGCCGTCGAGATTGCCGAGGGGCGGTTCCGCGAGGAACTCTACCATCGCCTCAATGTCGTGCCCGTCGAGGTCCCCTCGCTGGAGGACCGCCGTGAGGACGTGCCGGAGCTGGCGCGCCATTTCATCGACCTGTTCAACCGCGAGCAAGGCCTGGCAGCGCGCGAGCTTGGCGAGGACGCCGCGGCGATGCTGCAGACGATGTCCTGGCCCGGCAATGTGCGCCAGCTGAAGAACGTGATCGAACGGGTGATGATCCTGGGCGACGGCACCGGCCCGATCGAGGCGCGCGACTTGCCGGGGCAGGTGGAACCGGCGGCGAACGAGGACGAGATGTCGCTGTCGGCGTCGCTCACAACCCTGCCGCTTCGCGAGGCGCGGGAGCTGTTCGAGAGGCAGTACCTGATGGCCCAGATCAACCGCTTCGGGGGCAATATTTCGCGGACCGCCAGCTTTGTTGGAATGGAGCGCTCGGCGCTGCATCGGAAGCTGAAATCGCTCGGCGTGGTGACGACCTCGAAGGCGGGCACGCGGGTGGCTCAGGTGAGCGAGGGGTAGGGCTGCTCAAGCTTGAGCACCCTTACTAGTTGATTGAAATGAAATGGTAATCGTATTTTCGTTTACGATTTGTTAACCCTTTTCCGGCTGCTCGCCCGCCTCCGCTAACGCAGCCTCAAGCGACGCCATCGCCTTGAGCCACGTATGACCCTCAGCAAGGTCGAGCGCCTCAATCTTTGGTTTCACGCGATCCAAACTCGCCCGCGCGGCACTGTCATCGCCGCGCGCGTGATGAATTTCAGCAACCAACAGCCGAGTTCGAAGCGTTCCCGGATGATCCGCCCCGACATCCGGGTGGGCCTCACGCGCAGCGCGAACGGCCTTTGCCTCTGCCAAGGCGGCGTCATCGTCGCCCTTGCAAAGGAGGAGGTCCGCCATAAGGTGGCGGGTGGTGAGCGTGTCGGGATGATGCGCCCCGATATCCGGGTGCGCTTCGCGCGCTGCGCGAACCGCCTCTGCTTCCGCCAAGGCGGCGTCATTGTCGCCGTTGCGAAGGAGGATATCCGCGGTGAGGTAGCGGTTGGTGAGCGCTTGGGGATGATCCGCCCCGATATCCGGGTGGACCTCACGCGCTGCGCGAACGACCTGTGCCTCTGTCAATGCTGCGTCATAGTCGCCCTTGCTCCGAAGGATGTCCGCGATGAGGTCACGGGTGGTGAGCTTGTGGGGATGATCCGCCCCGATATCCGGGTGCGTTTCCTGCGAGGAGCGAACGGCCTGTGCCTCTGCCAAGGCGGCGTCGTTCTCGCCCTTGCGCAAGAGGAGGTTCGCCATAAGGTGGCGGATGGTGAGCGTATTGGGATGATCCGCCCCGATATCCGGGTGCGCCTCCTGTGCCGTGCGAACGGCCTCTGCCTCCGCCAAGGCGGCGTCGTATTCGCCCTTGCGCAGGAGGATGTCCGCGATGAGGTAACGGGTGATGAGCGTGTGTGGATCATCGGCCCCGAAAGCTTTGGTCTGTTGTTGGGCTGTGGATTGCGCCAGCGACAGGGCCGCCCCGTAAGCCCCTAAAAACATCTGAGTGTTCGCCACGGCATAGGCGGCAAAGAGCGCGTCGCGGGAGAGTTCCGCGCCGCCGCGGCTGGCGAGGCGACGGGCTTCTTTGGCGGCAAAGAGGGCGAGGTGGTAGGCGCCGCGGTCCCTATTTTTATTCCACACCGCCATCAACACCGGCACCGACCGCTCTCGATCCATGCGGTTTTTCCAGCGCAACTCGCGGATGGCGTCGTCGGTGGAGATCACCGTCAGGCCTTGCTCGGCGGCGGCCGTCGCCACCGCCAACTCCTCCTCCAACCCCGCCATCTCCGCATGATCCGGCGTCAGCGCCAACGCAATCCGCGCGTTGTCGCGGGCTAGCCGGTAGAACATGGCTTGCTCGCGCGCATCCTCGGCCGTCGCGACATTCTTCGCCTCTTCCCGCGCCAGATGCGCGAAGGCGGCGGTCAGCGCCGGGGCGAACTCGGACAGCAGCTCGTAGACGTCGCGGGTGGCGGGGTCTTCGTTGCCCTGGGCGATCTGGGCGTCGAGGCGCTCGATGAAGGCCTCCGGCAGTCTTGCAGAAAGCACGGCGTTTTCACGCGCCAGCGCAGCTTTGTCGCGCGTGAGATTGGCGACCTCATCGCGCGCGATGGTGAGGTCCTCGGTCAGCGCGGCGGAGGTGCGGTAGCCCCGGCGCGCCATGGCGCGGGTCAGCGCAAAGACAGCACCCAGAGGGGCCAGGATCGTGAAAACAAACGCCACCTGACCGGCATTGCCCATCGCGGCATATTCCTGCAACAGCCCCGTTGCCCAATCAATCATATCCAACTCCCGCAACACACGCCACCCACCGTCGCTGACCAAACGCGCCCCGGCAAGGGCAGGGCACACCGCTCCCCCCTTCATCTTGCCAAATACAACTCAATCTCACCTGCACCCCCAGGCGCCAAAGCCAGCCGATAACGCCCGACGCCCGACATTGACGCCGCCCCCCCAAGGTGCCAACAGTTTCCCCCGGACAGGTCCTCACGGGAAAAGCCCCACATGAAGGTCATTATCTGCGGCGCGGGTCAGGTTGGCTGGCAGATTGCGCGGCATCTTTCATCGGAAAACAACGACGTCACGGTGGTGGATAACAATCCCGATCTGGTGCGGCGGGCGACGGATACGTTAGACGTCCAAGGCCTGACGGGCTTTGCCAGTCATCCGGATGTGTTGGACCGGGCGGGCGCGCGGGACGCGGATATGGTGATTGCGGCCACCTTCTCGGATGAGGTCAACATGGTGACCTGTCAGGTGGCGCATTCGGTTTTTGCTGTGCCGCGCAAGATCGCGCGGCTGCGCGCGCAGAGCTATCTGGATGCGATTTACTCGGATCTTTACCGCCGCGATCATCTGCCGATTGACGTGGTGATCTCGCCCGAGAAAGAGGTGGCAGAAGCGGTGTTGAACCGGATCGCCTCGCCCTCGACGTTTGACACGGAAAGCTTTCTGGGCGGCGCGACGCAGCTTCTGGGGATCGCGTTGGATGAAGATTGCCCGGTGCTCGATACGCCGCTGCGGCAGCTGTCGGAATTGTTCTCGACCCTGCGGGCCATCGTGGTGGGGATCCGGCGCGAGGGGACACTTTTTGCGCCCGAGCCGGGCGATCAGATGTTTGCGGGCGATCAGATCTATGTCTTCACCCATACCGATGATGTGGCGCGCACGTTGGAGATCTTTGGCAAGACCCGCGCGCTGCCCGAGCGGGTGTTGATCATCGGCGGCGGCAACGTGGGCCTGAGCGTGGCGGCCAAGCTGGAGAAGGCCGCGACCCGGATGCGGACGCGGGTGATCGAGGCCAACCGCGCGCGCGCCGAGATTGCCGCTGACGCGCTAGAGCGCACGATCGTGCTGCACGGCGACGGGTTGGACGTGGACCTGCTGCGAGAGGCGGGGGTGGAGCGGGCCGATGTGGTTCTGTCACTGACCGATGACGACAAGACCAACATGTTGGCGAGCGTACGGGCCAAATCAGCCGGCGCGAAGATGGCGATCAGCCTGGTGAATGACCCGACGTTGGTGCCGCTGATGGCGCCCTTGGGGATCGATGCTTATGTGAACCCGCGCTCTACCACGGTGTCTTCGATCCTGCGCCATATCCGTCATGGGCGCGTGCGAGGCGTCTATTCCATCGGCGATGCGGAGGCCGAGATCATCGAGGCGCAGGTGCTGTCGACCTCGCCGATCTCAGGCAAGGCGGTGCGCGACATCGACTTCCCCGAAGGGGCGCTTCTGGGGGCCGTGCAGCGCGGTAAAAAGGTGTTCCGCCCCACCGGTGCCACTCGGATCGAGGAGGGCGACGCGGTGGTGATCTTCGCGCTGGCCTCCGACGTGCCCGCGGTCGAGACGTTGCTGCAAGTCTCCATCGATTTCTTCTGAGCCGCGCCGATGGCCGCCTATTTCCGCAACCTGCCCCTTTTCGCGATCCTGATCTTCGTGGCGGGCGCGGCGATGCTGTTGCCCGCGGGCGTGGCCACGGCGACGGAGGATTTTCGCACCGGGCGGGTGTTCCTTTACGGGTCGGTGATGGTGCTGATGGCGGCTGTACTTCTGGGGTTCGCCAGCCAGACCCCGCGCCGCGCGCCGTCGGAGCGCAGTCACCTCGCCTCGCTGTTCCTGGCCTATCTGTGGCTGCCGCTGGTCCTCGCGATCCCGATGGATCAGGCGGTGGGCAACACGCGGTTTATCAACGTCTATTTCGACATGGTCTCGGCCCTGACCACGACGGGGGCGGAGGTTTTTGACCCCGAGCGTTTGGCGCCCGCCGTGCATCTTTGGCGCGGGCTCGTGGGCTGGATGGGCGGGCTATTGATCTGGATCACCGCCTTCGCGGTGCTCGCGCCCCTGAACCTGGGCGGCTACGAGGTCACGTCAGAGGCGACGGTGCAGGGCCGGATCGTCAACGCGCGCGGTCAGATGCGGGCGGCGGGTGCCTCGGAACGGCTGCGCAAGCATGCAGTGCGGCTGACGCCGATCTATGTCGGGCTGACCGCTACCCTGGCCATTGGCCTGGCGGCGGCGGGGGAAGAGCCGTTGATCGCCGCCATTCACGCGATGTCGACCATGGCGACCTCGGGCATCAGCCCGGTCGGCGGGTTGGAGGGGCGGCCCACGGGGCTGCTGACCGAGGCGTTGATCTTTCTCTTCTTCCTCTTCGCCCTCTCACGGCGGACGTATTCCAGCGGCATCGGGCGTGAGCTGCGCGAACGCCTCACCAAGGACCGGGAGATCCGCCTGGCGCTGTTCGCGGGCATCGTTCTGCCGACGCTCCTGTTCGCGCGCCACTGGGTTGGCGCGTTGGAAGTGGATGAACTGGCCGACGCGGGCGCGGCGCTGTCGGCGCTTTGGGGCTCGGTCTTCACCGTGATCTCCTTCCTCACCACGACGGGCTTTGTCAGCGACGCCTGGGGCGACGCGCGCGCCTGGTCCGGCCTGCAAACGCCGGGGCTGTTGCTGGTGGGCCTGGTGCTGATGGGCGGCGGCGTGGCGACCACGGCGGGCGGTGTGAAACTGCTGCGGGTCTATGCGCTTTACAAGCACGGCACCCGCGAGATGGGCAAGCTGATCTACCCCAACTCGGTCGCCGGGGCAGGGCGCCTGGGCCGCCGGATCCGGCGCGAGGGGGCCTATATCGCCTGGGTCGTCTTCATGCTGCTCGTCCTGTCGATTGCCGCCGTGATGGTGGCGCTGGCGGCCACGGGCCTCGATTTTGAGGCCGCAACGATCCTTGCCATTGCGACGCTGACCACCACCGGGCCCCTGGCCTCGGTCGCGGGGGCGGCGCCCATTGATTACTTCCTCCTGTCGGACGCGGCCAAGGTGATCTGCGCGGCAGCGATGATCGTGGGCCGGATCGAGACGCTGGTGATGATCGCCCTTTTGAACCCCGGCTTCTGGCGCGATTAGGCCACGGCGCTTTGCCCTCCTCACCCCAAGGGGTGGAAATCCATTAGAATCGCGGACATAGTGACCGCGCACGCAACGCAACCGGGCAAAACCCCGGGTCAAAAACACCAACAGGGCGTATATATAAATGGCCGAAAATAAACAAAACTTGCAGGATGCGTTTCTGAATCATGTCCGCAAGACAAAGGTTCCGGTGACAATTTTCCTGATCAACGGCGTGAAGCTGCAAGGCGTCATCACGTGGTTTGACAACTTTTGTGTTCTCTTGCGCCGGGATGGGCAGTCGCAGCTTGTCTACAAGCACGCGATCTCGACCGTCATGCCGGCGCAACCCATCAGCCTTTACGATGGGGAAGAGTGAGCGCGATTTCCAGCGCCACTGAAGGAGAGGATGAGGGCCTTGAAAAAGGCCCAATGCGGGCGCTTGTCCTACATCCTGATATCAAATCTGACCGCACCCGCCGCGCGCCCGAGTTCGCTTTGGATGAAGCCGTCGCCCTGGCCGCCGCTTTGCCGGACCTGGAGGTCGTGGACGCCCAGACCGTAAGCCTGCCGCGCGCGCAGCCGGGCCTTTTGTTTGGCAAGGGCAAGATCAAGGAGCTGCATGATCTGGTGGAGGCGATGGACATCGGCCTGGTGCTGATCGACGGCCCCGTCACGCCCGTGCAACAGCGCAATCTGGAGAAGGAATGGGGCTGCAAGGTGCTGGACCGCACTGGGCTGATCCTGGAGATTTTCGCCGACCGCGCCGCGACGCGCGAAGGCGTGTTGCAGGTGGAGCTCGCGGCGCTGTCCTATCAGCGCACGCGGCTGGTGCGCGCCTGGACCCACCTGGAGCGTCAGCGCGGCGGCCTGGGCTTCGTGGGCGGCCCCGGTGAGACGCAGATCGAGGCCGACAGGCGCGCGATTGATGAGGCGGTGACGCGGATCAAGCGGCAGTTGGCGAAGGTGGTCAAGACGCGGGCCCTGCACCGATCCGCGCGGGCCAAGGTGCCCTATCCGATTGTAGCCCTCGTCGGCTACACCAACGCCGGGAAATCCACGCTTTTCAACCGCTTGACCGGCGCGGATGTGATGGCAAAGGACATGCTGTTCGCCACGCTCGACCCGACCATGCGCGCGGTGCAATTGCCCGACGGCACCGATGTGATCCTGTCCGATACGGTGGGGTTCATCAGTGACCTGCCGACGCAACTAGTGGCCGCGTTCCGCGCCACGCTGGAAGAGGTGCTGGACGCCGATCTGATCGTGCATGTGCGCGACATCAGCCACCCGCAGACGGCGGAACAGGCGGAGGATGTGCAAAAGATCCTGGCCGATTTGGGCGTCGGGGAGCAGTCCGCTCAGCTGGAGGTCTGGAACAAGCTGGACCTGCTGGATGCTGACGCCCAGGCCGCCCGCCAGGTGGAGGCGGACCGGAACGAGGCGATCTTCGCAACCTCGGCGCTGTCCGGGGCGGGCATGGACGAGATGCTGACCGCCGTGTCCCACAGCCTGTCGCCGCCCCGTTCGGAAGCGGTGGTGGAATTGCCCCACCGCGAGGGTCGCAAACGGGCTTGGTTGTTCGAACAGGGCATCGTGGAGGCGGAAGAGGCGGGGGCCGAGGCAACCCGCCTGACCGTGCGCTGGACCGCGCGCCAACAAAAGGCGTTTCGGGACCTCTAGGGCCGGTTAAACGCTCCGTTAACAAAATTGCGCCATGACTATCCTTGAAGGGCCGCTCGGACTGGCCTGAGGGAGGTGAAGCATGTCGAATTTACAGCCTATCCGTGCCGAGGCTGCGGAACCGGTCGAAGGGCCGACGGTGATCACCGAGGCGATCCGCACGATGCGCACGCATCTGGGCATGGAAATCGGCTATCTGTCTGAATTTGTGGGGGATGAGCTGGTCTTTCGCGCCGTTGACGCGCCGGGGCTGGAGCATCTGGCGCAACCCGGTGACACGCGGTCCCTGTCCGAGACCTATTGCAATCACATCCTGTCGGGCGATCTGCCGCAGATGATGGCCGATACGCTGGAATACCCTGTCGCGGCGGCGCTGCCGATCACCCATGCCCTGCCGATCCGCGCCCATGTCAGCGTGCCGATTGAACGCGCCGATGGCTCCCTTTACGGGATGTTCTGTTGCCTCTCGCCCAAGCCCAATACGACGCTGAATGAACGCGATCTGGTGATGATGCGGAGTTTCGCGCGCCTGGCCCAGAGTGAGGTTCAAAGCTCCTTGGAGCAAGAGGCGGAACGCAATGCGGCGCTGGCCGCGATCCACGAGGTGGTCGAAGAACAATCGTTCAAGATCGTCTATCAACCGATTGTCTCGCTACAGACGGGGGATCTGTTGGGGGTAGAGGCGCTTTGCCGGTTTGAGGCGCAACCCTACCGCACGCCCGACATCTGGTTTGCCGAAGCGGGGCGGGTTGGCCTGGCCGAGATGCTGGAGTTATGCGTGCTGGAGCCCGCATTGACAGCGCTCGACCGGCTGCCCGAGGGGATTTACCTGTCGCTGAACGCCAGCCCGCAAACGATCTGCACCGGGATGTTGTCGATGATCTTCAAAGAGCATCCGGCAGACGGCCTGGTGGTGGAAGTGACAGAGCATGACATGATCGCCGATTGGGACGCGCTGAACCGAGAGATCACGGCGCTGCGCAACCTGGGCGTGAAGATCGCCATCGACGACGCGGGCGCGGGCTATGCGGGCCTGCAACAGATGGTGCGCCTGCGCCCGGATATCATCAAGCTGGACCGCTCGTTGATCGCTGGGATCGATACCTCCACCAGCCTGCGCGCCCTGTGCTCGGCCATGGTCTATTTCGCGGGTGAAACCGGTGCCGCTCTGGTCGCCGAGGGGATCGAGCAGCAGGAAGAGGCGGACGTGCTGCGGGACCTGGGGGTCGAGCGGGCGCAGGGGTATTTCTTCGGGCGGCTCGTCTCGATTGAAGAGGTCATTGCGAACGTAGAGGCAGCGCAGGTGAGGTGAGCGCGCCCGGGCCTAGGGTGCGCGCGGGCTCAGGACGGTGATGCCGAGGTTGGCAGCGCGCGCGAGGTCCGGATCAAGCGTCATTGGCACATATTCCCCGCGCCGCCATAGCTCTCCCATATCGTCGTAGTGACGGCTCAGCGGGTGGCCGGATTGGCCCGTGGCGATGATGAAGACTGAGCTGTCGGGGTCGGCGAAGTCGTAAACGCCCCGGTAGCCCGCGCCATGGATGTTGATGTAGGGCTCGGGCCCGGTGCCGGGTGTCGCGGCGCGGTTGAGGGTGAAATCCCCCCCCGAGGTGGCCTGGCGGATGTTCACGATCCACGAAAACAGCCGCGTTTCGCCTAGGACCGGATGCTCATGCACCGCCTCATGGGCCGCGCCCCAGCGCCAGCTTTCGATGTCGCTGCCATAGGTTTCCGAGAGTTGCTGCAAGGCCTCATCAAGGGCCAGCTCCGCCATTTCGGTGCAGGTCTCGACCGTGGAGGACGGACGCACATCGCACCAGACCGAGGCGCCGTCGATGTCGCGGAAGACCCGTTCCAGGAACACCGGCTCCACGGTCCAGAACTCTTCCGCCAAGGGCCCGATGTCGTCGCGCACCAGCCGGTGCTGCAGCGCTCGCATCCAGGCCGCGAAAATCAGCGGCTCGGGCAGATGCTCATTCATCTCGCCGTTCCAATCGGCCAGCAATTCCAGCGCCCGCTGGCGCATCCGCTCGGGCGTGCCGGCCGCGGCCGGCTGGCCGGTGAACCACAGATCGCGGGCCACCAGCGGCAGCAGGTTGCGCGCGGCGGGCGAGACGGTATCCAGCTGCGCGCCTATGAAACTGTCGCGGGTATGCACCTCGCGCGCCTCCATCAGGCGGCTGAGCCGGGTGATCCGCTGCGTGTCACCCCAGGAAAAACTGACGTGAAGGGGAAACTCGCGATCCACCATCTTGTTGTTTGTATTGCCTAAAACCCCGCTTTCGGGGTCGATGAACGTGGGGTTGGCGAAATACTGGGTGATGCCCTGCCACCGGTTACCCTCCACCCACCCGCGCGAGGGCATACGGGCTTGCGTCTCATGCTCGATCAGGCGCCAGGGCATGTGGCCCACGACCTGCATCGCGATGCGGCCATCGGCGGAGGCCAGCATCAGGTTGGCGGAGGGGGCGACGAAATCCTCGCCCGTCTCCAACGCCTCTTCGATGGTGCGCGCCCGCATCAGGCGCAACCCGGTCTGGATCGTGGTGTTCTCGTCGGTAAGCGCGGTCCACCGCATCGCCATCACGTGGCCCGCCGGGGTCACGGTGCCCGCGTCCCAATGGACACCGGGGATGACAGGGCCGTTGACGGTTTCACGCAGGGTGATCGTCACGGGCGCTTCATCGGCGATTTCAATGATCTCGCGCCGCGTCTCGAATTCGGCCCATCCGTCGGGGGTGCGGTATTGCTGCGGGTTCTCGGGGTTCACCTGCTCGATATAGAGGTCGATGTCGTCGAGGTAGGCGGCGGTGATGCCCCAGCTGAGCCGCTCGGACCGGCCATTCAGGATGCCGGGCGTGCCGGGGATCGTGGCGCCAATCACGCCGCCGGTCGCCAGTTCCAGCCGCGCCAGATACCACAGGGTCGGCGCAGAGAGGCTTTGATGCGGGTCCGAGGCCATCAGCGCGCCGCCCGCCGCCGAGCGGGCGGGCGTGGCAGCAAAGACGTTAGAGGCACCGCCACGATTGCGGCCCTGCCAGTTCGGATGCAGCGCATCGCGCGGCCCGCTGCTGCCGGTGGCCTCGGCAAAAAGCGTGCGCGGCAGCCCTATCAGGCTGGCGAAATCGCCAAGCTCTGCCGCGCCGGTGCCGGGCGCGTCGGGCATCAGATCGGTGATCCGCCCGGGTTCCGGCAGCGCCAGAGAGGCGCGGGCGCGCAGGATTTCGTTTTCATGGTGCGTGGCCAGCTCCAGCGCCATCAGGAAGGAAATCAGCACCGAGTCGTTGGGCCGCCACGGCGCGATCTCGGGCTCGAACAGGAACAGCTCCGGCGCGCCGCGCCCCAGCGCTTCGGAGCCGACAAGCCGTAGCCAGGCGTTCACGCCGTCGGCGTAAGCCTCTAGAATCCCGATGCTTTCCTCGGAAAACGCATCCAGAGACCGCGTCGCGCGCCCGTCCAGATCCAGCCGGCGCATCAGGTCGTCGATCTCTAACGTGCGCCGCCCGAAGACCTCCGACAGGCGGCCTTGGCCTTGGCGGCGCATCAACAGCATCTGCCACAGGCGGTCCTGGGCATGGCTGAAACCAAGGCCGTAATAGGCGTCATGATCGGTCAGCGCGAAGATATGCGGGACGGCGGCGGTGTTGCGCACGATCTCGATCTCGCCATCGATGCCGGGGACGGTCCAATCGGCCTCATAATCGGGGATCGAGCGGCTCGCCATCCAGTAGGACAGGCCGCCCGCAAGCACGATCACCGCGATACCGGCGCCCACCAGGCGCGTCAGCCATCGCAAGAGTGTCATCATCAGCGGGTAAGCCCTTCGGCGGCGAGAGTCGCGGTTCGCTCGCGTCTACCGTGCGGCGGCGTCTGCCGCAATGGCGGCGAAGATCTCATCCAGCTCGGACGCGGCGACGCCCAAGTCGGGATCTGCGGTGTCGATGTAGGGTGCGAGCAGGGTGGAGGGCCGGATATAGCTGAGCGTGGCCGTGCCGTCGGCGTTCTCGGTCACGTAAAGGCGGATCGGGGCGTGGATCATCGCCTCGGTCGAATGGGTCAGGATGCGCACGGCGAAGAGGTTGTTGAAGACGCCGATGACCATATTGCCAGGGATGGTGACGCCCCGGTTGGCGGCGGCGCCCGTGGGACCCGCGCGGGTGACGACGGCCATGCCGTTGTCCCTTACGGCGGTATTGGTCCGTTCGACCAGGGTCGCGAAATCATGGTCCGTGACATGGGCTTCCCAGCCCGGCAACGGGGCCAGATCAGCCACATCCTGGGCGGCCAGCGGCAGGGACATCAGGACCAAAGCAAAGAGCGCACGCAACATGGGAAACCTCCGATAAGTGGAGATGCCAGAATGGACTGGCCCCGTGCGCGCGGCCAGTCACGGTTGCGAGAGGTTAACGGCGTTAACCGTTTAGGGGATGATCCGCGTGTAGCGCGTCCCGTCGAGCGTTGCCCCGATGATCAGGCCTGCCTGGCCGTAGATCACCGCGATCACCGGCTCGGCCAGGGTGGCGGTGTCAAAGCCCAGGTTGCCCGCGTCAGTGTTGACCGCATAGCGGATGTCGGCGCCCACGGACCAGCCGACGGAGTTGCGGAACTCGGCCAGCGCCGCGGGGGTCATGAAGAACAACGTGTGGGCGTATTGCTGCGCGCCGATTTGCAGCCCGAAGCTGCCGGAGACGGCGGAATAATAGTCCACCGTGGCCCCACCCACGCGCAGGGCACCGCGCCCGTAGCTGCCGCCGAAGCCGAAACCCGCCTCGGAGATCAGGGGCATGACCAACATGCCCGAGGCCTGGTTCACCAGCGCCTCGGTGCCGGGCACCTCCTGCTGCATGAAGTCGATCGCGGCATCGACGCGGGCGTCGATGCGCGGCGCGTTGGCGTTGCCAACGGGGTTGCCGCAGGCCGCCAGAAGCGGGACCGAGCCCGCGCTAAGAAGGAGAGAACGCCTCGAAAGGGTAGCGGGAGAGAGACCATCTGCCATGGGGTACCTTGCCTATATACTGCGATCGCCGGGGCTTGGTGCCCCGATCCTTAGCGGCAAGAATACGCCGAAATGCGCGCCCTGTCATCCGGGAAACCACAAGATATGCGGGTTTTCGCCGATAAATGCCTATCCATTAACGTCAGCCGTTGAGGATCCGCGCCACGCGCGGGGCGAAATAGGTCAGCACCCCGTCGCAGCCCGCGCGGCGGAACGCCATCAGGCTTTCCAGCATGACCTTGTCGCCGTCGATCCAGCCGTTGGCGGCCGCGGCCTCGATCATCGCGTATTCGCCGCTGACCTGGTAGGCGTAGGTCGGCGCGCCGAAGCGGTCCTTCACCTGGCGGCACATGTCCAGATAGGGCAGGCCGGGCTTGACCATGACCATATCGGCGCCCTCGCGCAGGTCACGCTCTACGCAGCGCAGGGCCTCGCGGGCGTTGAGAGGGTCGATCTGGTAGGTCTTCTTGTCGCCTTTCAGCGCGCCCGATGCGCCGACCGCATCGCGGAAAGGGCCATAGAAGGCGCTGGCGAATTTCGCGGCGTAGGACATGATGGTGACGTTGGTGTGGTTGTTTTCCTCCAGCGCCGCGCGAATGGCCCCGATGCGCCCGTCCATCATGTCCGAGGGCCCAAGGATATCGGCGCCCGCCTCGGCCTGGGCCAGGCCCATTTTCACCAGCGCATCGACCGTCTCGTCATTCACAACCACATCGCCGCGCACGATCCCGTCGTGGCCGTTGATGTTGTAGGGATCCAGCGCGATGTCGGTCATGATCGCGATCTCGATGCCCGCCTCGCGGATCGCGCGGATGGCGCGGTTCGAGAGGTTGTCGGGGTTCCAGGCCTCTTCACAAAGCTCGGTCTTCAGGGCCGGATCGGTGTAGGGAAAGATGCAGATCGCGGGGATGCCGAGCGACGCGGCCTCGCGCGCCGCCTCCACCAGCAGATCCACAGACAGACGCTCCACCCCCGGCATGGAGGCCACCGCCTGCCGCTCTCCGGTTCCGGCGCAGACGAAAACCGGCCAGATCAGGTCATGTACGCTGAGGCTGCTTTCGCGCACCAGATTGCGGATCGGCGCGGCGGCGCGGGTGCGGCGGAAGCGGGTCAGGGGGAAGGGGGCTTGATTGACGGTCATCGGCGCGGTCTTTCGTCGGGGGGGCTTTCAGGTGTCAGGTCTACTTGACAGAGGTGCCACGGCACCGCGTCCCACGCAAGCGCGGATAAAGAGGGGGCCCGCGCAAGCGCCCATAGGGGGCTGGCATCCCGGAAAGCCCCCGCATATGGTGCGCGAAATTGGCCCCTCAGCCCAACTGGATTGCCCCTTGGACTTCTTCGATCTTGTCACCGAAGTGATTGACCTCAGGTCGTTTTCGAACCTGTGGTACTGGATCGTTCTGGCGATCCTGTGGTCGTCGATGAGCCATTGGACCATCGGCGTGCCGTTCCATCTGGTCACCCGCTCGCGGCGCGGCGACGCGGACGCGCAGGCCGATATGATGGTGCTCGCGCGCATGAACGCGGAGCGCAACGTCGCCTATGCCGAAACCTCGGGCACCGTGGCGATGGCGTTTTCCACCTTCATCCTGACCGGTCTGGCGCTGACCGGCTGGGTCTATGGGGTGGAGTTCAGCCAGGCGATCTTCCTGCTCCTCTGCCCCTCGATGATCGTGCTGGGTCTTGGGGTCTGGACCTCGTACCGGCTGAAGGCCGATGACTACCAGAACGTCACGCAGATGCTGCGCCAGCATCGGGCGTTGGTGCAGATGTTGGGCTTGATTTTCATCTTCCTCACCGCGTTTTGGGGCATGTATCAGAACGTTAACGTCGGGCCTTTGGGGTGACGCGCCCCAAAGCGCGTCTTGATACTGTGCCTTGACACCGGGTCGGGGCGGCGTAGGTGAGGCGTCCGATGGCTGATCCAACACAAATCCCAAGCGCCCAGATTTTATGTGGGGGGGCACCCGAAGGCTTTGATGCCACGCTCGTACTGAAAGAGGCGCGGGGCGGCCCGGTCGTGCATGTCGCCCGCGACGACAAGCGCCTGCGGGCCATGGCCACGGCGCTGGCGTTCTTCGATCCCTCCGTGCCGGTGCTGCAATTCCCCGGCTGGGATTGCCTGCCCTATGACCGCGTCTCGCCCCAGGCCGAGATTTCGGCCGCCCGCATGGCGACGCTGGCGACGCTCGCGGCGGGGCTTTCGGGCACCTTCATTGTGTTAACGACGTTAAACGCGGCGACGCAGTACGTGCCGCCGCGCGATCTGCTGGCTTCCTCGGCCTTCGTGGCAACGGTCGGGGGCCGCGTGGATGAGGCGGCGCTGCGCGCCTTTCTGGTGCGCATGGGCTACGTGCAATCGCCCACTGTGTCCGAGCCCGGCGACTACGCGGTGCGTGGCGGCATCATTGACGTCTGGCCGCCCGGCGAGGAAACCCCGGTGCGCCTGGACCTCTTCGGCGACACGCTGGACGGAGCGCGGCGCTTCGATGTGGCGTCACAACGCACAACGGAGAAGCTGGAGCGGGTGGAGCTTGCGCCCGTGTCCGAGGTGATCCTCGACGAGACCGCAATTGCGCGTTTTCGGCAGAACTACCGGGTGGAGTTTGGGGCAGGCGGGTCGGAAGATCCGCTTTACGAGGCCGTCACGGCAGGCCGCAAAGCCCAAGGGATGGAGCATTGGCTACCGTTCTATCACGAACGGCTGGAGACGCTTTTTGACTACCTTCCCGGCGCCACGATCACGCTTGATGATCAAGCCACGCCGCAGCGGCTGGCCCGGTGGGACAGCATCACCGACCAATATGATACCCGCAAGACCGCGCTGACCCAGAAGGGGCGGCTTGACACCGTCTACAAACCCGCCCCGCCGGGGCTGTTGTACCTGGACGAAAGCGCGTGGGGGCAGGCCGTGGCAGGCCACCGGCTGGTGCAATTCTCGGTCAATTCCGCCGCGCCCGGCCCCAGCATCATCGACGCCGGGGGCCGCGTGGGGCGCAGTTTTGCGCCGGAGCGGCAGCAGGAACAAATCAGCCTTTTCAGTGCCTTGGCAGAGCATATTAAAGTCATGCGTGAAGAGGGGCCCGTGGTCATTGCCTCCTGGTCCGAGGGCGCGCGGGAGCGTCTGGAAGGGCTCTTGGACGACGAGGGCCTGACAGAGGTTAACCGCGTTAACGATGCGCGGGGGATTGGCGACAAGGGCAGCGTCAACCTGACCGTTTGGCCGTTGGAGGAAGGGTTCACAGGCAAAGGGATGACGGTGATATCCGAGCAGGACGTGCTTGGTGATCGGCTCATTCGTCCCAAGCGCAAGGTCAAGCGCGCCGACAATTATCTGACCGAGGCCCAAAGCCTGTCCCCCGGCGATCTGGTCGTCCACGTCGACCACGGCGTGGGCCGCTACATGGGGCTGGAGACGGTCACGGCGGCGGGCGCGGCCCATGAATGTGTGGCGCTGGAATATGCGGGCGGCGACCGGTTGTTCCTGCCGGTGGAAAACATCGAACTGCTGTCGCGCTATGGCCATGATGACGGGCTTCTGGACAAGCTCGGCGGTGGCGCGTGGCAGGCCAAGAAGGCGCGGCTGAAAGAGCGCATTCGCCTGATCGCGGACAAGCTGATCCGCATCGCGGCGGAGCGGGAGCTGCGCAAAGCACCGATTTTTGAGCCCCCCGGCGACATGTGGGAGGCCTTCAACGCGCGCTTCCCCTACGAGGAAACTGACGACCAGTTGAGCGCGATTGCTGACGTGTTGGAAGACCTGACCCTGGGCCGCCCGATGGACCGCCTCGTCGTGGGCGACGTCGGCTTTGGCAAGACCGAGGTCGCCATGCGCGCGGCCTTTGTGGCGGCGGCAAGCGGCATGCAGGTGGCGGTGGTCGCGCCAACCACGTTGCTGGCGCGCCAGCACGCGAAAACGTTCCAGGACCGCTTCCGGGGCTTCCCCATCACCGTCCGGCAGTTGTCTCGCTTCGTGGGCGCCAAGGAGGCGGAGCAGACCCGTAAGGGCCTCGCCGATGGCTCGGTGGATATCGTCATCGGCACCCATGCGATCCTGGCGAAAAGCGTTCGGATTCAGAACCTTGGCCTGATGATCATCGACGAGGAACAGCGCTTTGGGGTCACCCATAAGGAGCGCCTGAAAGAGATGCGCAGTGACGTCCACGTCCTGACCCTTTCGGCCACGCCGATCCCGCGCACGTTGCAGATGTCGCTATCGGGCGTGCGGGACCTGAGCATGATCGGCACGCCCCCCGTCGACCGCCTCGCGATCCGCACCTATGTCAGCGAGTTCGACAGCGTGACCATCCGCGAGGCGCTATTGCGGGAGCATTACCGGGGCGGGCAGACCTTCTACGTCGTCCCTCGCATCCAGGACCTGCCGGAGATCGAGGAGTTCATCAAAGAACAGGTCCCCGAGGTCTCCTACATCACCGCCCATGGCCAGATGGCGGCGGGCGAGTTGGATGACCGGATGGTCGCGTTCTATGACGGCAAATATGACGTGCTGCTGGCCACCACCATCGTCGAATCCGGCATCGACATCCCCACCGCCAACACCATGGTCATCCACCGCGCTGACATGTTCGGCCTGGCGCAGCTTTACCAGATCCGGGGCCGGGTCGGGCGCGCGAAGACCCGCGCCTATGCCTACCTCACCACCAAGCCGCGCGGGAAGCTGACACCGTCGGCCGAGAAGCGGCTGCGGGTTTTGGGAAGCCTCGACAGCCTCGGCGCGGGCTTCACGATTGCCTCCCAAGACCTCGACATTCGCGGTGCGGGCAACATCGTGGGTGAAGAGCAATCGGGCCACGTCAAGGAGGTGGGCTTTGAGCTCTACCAGTCCATGCTGGAGGAGGCGATTGCCAAGATCCGATCCGGCGAGGGCGAAGGCCTGCCCGGCGATGGCGAGCAATGGTCGCCCACCATCAACCTCGGCGTGCCCGTCCTGATCCCGGAGGCCTACGTGCCCGATCTCGACGTGCGCCTCGGCCTCTACCGGCGCCTCAGCCAGCTGGAAACCAAGGTCGATCTCGAAGGTTTCGCGGCAGAACTGATCGACCGCTTCGGCAAGCTGCCCAAAGAGGTGAACACGCTGATGCTGGTCGTGCGCATCAAGGCGATGTGCAAACGCGCCCAGATCGCCAAGCTGGACGCGGGGCCCAAGGGGGTGACGATCCAGTTCCACAACGACAAGTTCCCCAACCCCGGCGGGCTGGTGCAATTCGTGCACGAGCAAGGGGGCAAGGCGAAGGTCAAGGACAACAAGATCGTCGTCATGGCCGATTGGCCCAAGGACGCCGACAAGATCAAAGGCTCCTTCGCCGTCGCGCGCGACCTGGCGGTTTTCGCCAAGGGGTAAGCGGCGCATTGACAGGGCGTTTCGGTTAACCTTTCATTAACTTATGTTAACGGTCCGAAACTCACTGTGCGCGGCGCTCTGCGCCTTGGCGCTTTGCCTGCCTGCCTCCGCCGAGCAAGAGGCGGTGTCGGTGCTGCCGCGGGTCCAGGACACCGCGTTCGGCCAGCTTACCCACGCCCAGAGCTTCACCTGCTCTGGCCGCACCTGCACCCAGATGTCGAGCTGCGCCGAGGCCTGCCACGCCCTTCTTGTGTGCGGGGACCGACGCCGCGATGGCGACAATGATGGCATTCCGTGCGAGAACCTGTGCCGGAGCCGCTGTTGAGCGAGCGCGTTGGTCGCATTGCGGGGAAAGCGCCTGCACGGTAAGACGCGGCCAAGCGCGACGTCACAAGTAGCCAAGGCCTGAGCACGATGTCAGACACCCCCAAAACGCCCCGCCAGATGCCCCGCTGGGGCTGGTACGCCTTTCTGCTGTTCTCGGCCATCTCGGCGGCCTCGGCGTTCAAGTTCGTGCCGCCGGGGCTGATCTACGGCGTGTTTGTGGAGGGCGGGTCGTGGATGGGTTTCGTGGTCGAGGGCATCCAGCGCGGTGCCGATCACGTGGCCCATCATATCGAGAACGTGGGCTCCATCCTGGCGGTTCATATGATCGCGGGCGGGCTCGCTGTTATCCTGGTGCCGGTCCAAGTCAGCCGCATGTGGCGCCGCGGTGATCGGCGCAAGCATGTCTACTTGGGGTGGGCGCTGGTGCCGATTGTCACAATCGCGGCGCTGACAACCCCGCCCATTAGCTTCAACATGACTCTGCCGTTCTGGTCCGAACTGGGGTTCGCCATGGGCTCTGTCGCGTGGTTCTTTGCGCTGGTGATGGGGATCTGGGCGATCCGGACCAAGCAGTTCGTGCGCCACCAGCGCTGGATGGTGATGATGGCCGCGCTCAGCTTCGGGGCGGTGTCGTTCCGCCTGCAACTGCCGATCCTGCGCCATGTCTTTGGCCTCGATATGGACCTGGTGTTCCCCTACCTCGGCTGGTCCTGCTGGGTGCCCAATGTGCTGGTCGTAGCCTGGTGGTGGTATCGCCAGACGCGCAAACCTGCGCCCGCGGTGCAACCGGCAGAGTAGGCCAGACGACCGGCAGAATAGGCGGGCCGCGCCGTCAGGGGCGGTTGGCGGCGGGTCCCCAAGGTCCGCGCGCCACGCGGCGGCAGGCCCGTTCCTCGAATAGCAATGTCTCTTGAGGGGCGCGCAGGTGGGGGGCGTTGTCGCGCCACCACCGCGCGGCCTCGGGCGCATGGCAGGCCAGGATCGTGATGGCTTCGTCTGCGAAAACACAATAGCCCATCAGCGTTTCCCGGCGCCCGAACCACCCATGGAACAGCTGCCCGAGCCACGTCCTTGGTCCGGACAGGACGCCAACCGTCTCCCACGTCGCGACCTCGGGGAGGGCGAGGGGCAGGACGACCCCGACCCAGGCCTGTCGCACCCATTCTGGCGCCTCCCCGGCGGGCGTGGCGATGATCTCAATCTCGACGCGGTCAAAGGGGACTTGCGTGGGGCCCTTGTAGGTCACGGCCGGGTACGGCTCTGCTTAGCCATCGCTTGGCCTCCTCACACGGCTTCACGGGGCATCCGGCGCATGATCATGCCGCCGACCCCAGCCAGAACGGCGACGCCCACGGCCAGGGGCAGGGCCGTGCCGTCGTAAAGCTGGCCGATGGCCGCGCCAATGGCCGCCCCGACGATGGTGGAAATGGCCCCCATCAGGGACGAGGCGAGCCCGGCGATATGCCCCAAAGGCTCCAGCGCCAGCGCGTTCAGGTTGCCGATGGTAAAGCCCATCATCATGAAGACCGTCGCGGTCCAGGCGAAGTAGACCCACACCTCAACCGTTGGGGCAAAGCCCATGGCCAGAACCGCCACGAAGAGGCTAGAGCATCCGACCTGCACGAAGAGCGCCCGCCGCACCAGCGGGCGCATCCCCAGCCGCACCACGAGGCGTCCGTTGATCGGCGCGCCGGGGGCCGCCAGCACCGCGATGGCGCCAAAGAGCCAGGGGAAAGCGGCCTCCATCCCATAGGTCAGATCAAAGATCTGCTGGACCGACGAGAGTGTCCCGAAGAGCGCGCCATAGATCAAGGATTGCACCAGGATCGAGAGGCGCATCTGCCGCAGCGCCAGGGCCTCTTTCGTGCTGGCCCAAAGGGCGGGCAGGTTCAGGGGACGCCGGGTGCCTGGGGGCAGGGTCTCGGGCTGGCGCAGCATCAGCCAGCCGACGGTGACGACGGAAAACAGGATGTAGGACACGAAGATCGCGCGCCATTCAAACAGCGCCACGATGCCGTCGCCGATCAGCGGGGCGACGGCGGGGGCGACGGTGAAGACCAGCATGGCAAACGACATGATCCGCGCCATCTCGCGCCCCGTGTAGAGGTCGCGCACCAGGGCCATGGCGACCACCCGAGGGCCTGCCGCGCCGAGGCCCTGCAGCACGCGGGCGAAGAGCAGCATCTCCAGCGTCGGGGCGACCCAGGCCAGCACGCAGCCCGTTACGTAAAGGGCGGCACCGGCGAAGATCACTGGCTTGCGCCCAAAGGCATCGGACAGGGGCCCGGTGAAAAGCGTGCCCACGCCCATCCCGAGAATAAAGCTGGTCAGCACCAATTGCGCCAGCGTCAGCCTGTCTGGCGTCAGCTCTTCAGCGATTTCCGGCAGGGCGGGCAGCATCGCGTCGAGGGAAAAGGCGATGGTGGCGAACATCATGCCGATCAGCGCAATGAACTCGCCCGAGGACAAGCGCTTGATGTCGGGCGGGGCGACGGTGTCCGTCATGAAGCGGCGTCTTCGTGTTGTCGGGCCTTTTCAAGCTGCGCGTTCAGATCATCGATGATCGCCATCCATTGCTCGGGCGGCTGCGCGCCGGGTACGGCGTGTTGGTTGGCGACGATGAAGGTCGGCACGGCCTGCACGCCGCGCTCGCGCGCATGGGCGTCGCGGGCGCTGATATCCTCGGCGTCGGCGCCGCTGTCGTAGAGTTTGGCAATCATCGCGCGGTCGAGGTCCACGCTTTCGGCGATGTCCAGAAGCGTCTCCCGGTCGCCAATGTCACGCCCGTCGACGAAATAGGCGCGGAAGAGCGCGAGGACGGCAGGCGTCTGCCGCCCCTCGATCCCCGCCCAATGGATCAGACGGTGCGCGTCGCGGGTGTTGGGCGTGCGCTTGATGCCTTCGAGGTTGAGGGTCAGTCCGGCCTCTGCGCCCTTTTCAACCACGGGCGCATAGGCGCGCACGGCGGCCTCTTTGCCGCCGAACTTGCCCTCCAGATAGGCGCGGCGGTCCATGCCGCCCTCAGGCATGTCGGGGTTCAGCTGGAACGGATGCCATTGGATCGTGAAGGGGTGGTTTGGCCGCGCCTCCATCGCGCGGGCCAGGTTGGACCAGCCGATGTAGCACCAGGGGCAAATTGGGTCGGAAAGGATATCGAGTGTGATCATGTCATGTCCTTCACTGCCGCATCCAACGCGCGGCGGTTCAATTTGCCGTTGGCCCCGCGCGGCAAGGCGTCGAGGGGCAGATAGGCGCGGGGGTGTTTGTGGCGGGCGAGGTGCGTGCGGGCGTGATCTTGAAGCGCAGTTTCGCGCGCGCTGCCGCAATAGGCAAGGGCGAGGATGGTCGTCTCGGGCGTCGGGGTTAGGGTCAGCGCGGCGCAGTCGGTGACGCCGGGGGCGGCGTGGAACACCTGCTCGATCTCCAGCGGTGCGATGCGAAAACCGCCCGCCGTCAGAATGTCATCGGCGCGCCCGTGATAGGTGTAGGCGCCATCGTCGCGGCGGGTGACGCGGTCCGAGGTCTGGAACCAGCCGTCGTCTGTCAGGGGCAGATCAATTGATCTACCATTGATATACCCCAGCATCAGCCCGGGGTCCGATCCGTGGATCGCAAGGCAGCCGTCGGTGATCCGGATATTGCGCCCGTCCTGGGGGAAGCCGATGGTGCCCTCAGGCGCCGGGCGGGCGGGCGCGCCCGACAGGAAGGTCGAGACTTCAGACATCCCCAGCGCCTCGTGAATATCGGTGCCCGTGGCCGCGTGCCAGCGGGCACGCAGGGAAGGGGGCAGGGCCTCTCCGGCGCTGAGCGCGTGGCGGAGTTTCGGTATCGGCGGCAGGGGCGTATGGAGGAGCTTGCGGAAGATCCCCGGGCTGCCCGCCAGGATCGTCGCATCGTGGCGTTTGGCCAGCAGCGCA
Organism: Gymnodinialimonas sp.; assembly: GCF_059726805.1. Lineage (NCBI taxonomy): Bacteria > Pseudomonadati > Pseudomonadota > Alphaproteobacteria > Rhodobacterales > Paracoccaceae > Gymnodinialimonas > Gymnodinialimonas sp. Next base: position 2,482,840 of record NZ_AP041059.1, on the reverse strand, counting down.
AGGCTTTCGGGCGGCGTGCCGGGGGCCGGGACCAGCGCCGTGGCGCCCATCGCCCAGGGGTCCAGAAGGCCGGTGCCGAGCGTATAGGTCCAGTTGAACGCGCCGGTGTGCATTAGGCGGTCATCGGCGCGCAACCCGTACCACCCCTCCCACATCATCCGCCGCGCCCAGACGGCGCGATGGGCATGGGCCACGGGCTTGGGCCGCCCGGATGAGCCGGAGGTGAAGACGACATAGGCCAGATCATCGGCGGCGCTGTCGTAGGCCGGATGCGGTTGGCCCTCCAGCACGTCCAGGGAGAGAACCGGGCAGGCGCATTCCGGCAGCGCGATGCCGTGCTCGGCCAGGATGGCTTGCGGCGGCAGGGCTTGGGCGATCTTGGTGATCTCGGGCACGGTGAACGCGGCGGAGGTGGGGATCGGCACGATCCCCGCTCGGATCGCCCCCAGAAAAGCGATGGGAAATTGCGCGGAGTTTCCCATGCGCAACAACAGCTTATCGCCCGTTGTTAAACCTGCCGCCACAAGCCCACCCGCCGCGCGCGCGACGGCCTCTTCCAGCCGCGCGTAGGACCATCGCTCGGCCCGTGTCGGGCCAAGGACCGCCAGCGCGATCTTGTCTGGCGTCTCCTGGGCCTTGGACAGCACATAGGAAGAGAGGTTGAAGCGGTCAGGGCATTGCATGGGCGTGGGGTATGAGACCGCGCCAGCGGTTGCAAGCGGGGGTCTGTGTGCGCTATCGCACCGGGCATGAGCCAAGCCGCCGATGAACCGAGCCTAATCCGCCTTGCCCGCGCGTCCGGAGATGAGGCCGCACCCGTACCCGTCGACCTCGCCGCGCGGGTGCGCGAGTTGCGCAAGGCGCGCGCCTGGACGTTGGAGCAGGCAGCGGGGCAGGCGGGCTTGGCGCGCTCCACCCTGTCGAAGATCGAGAACGGGCAGATGTCGCCCACCTACGATGCGTTGAAGAAACTGGCGGGAGGCCTCGGCATCTCGGTGCCGCAGCTTTTCACGCCGTCGGTGGCACCCCAAGGCGGCGGGCGGATGATCACCACCAAGCGCGGCGAGGGTGCCGCCCATGCGACCACGACCTATGAGCATGAATTGCTGGCCGATCAACTGGTGCAAAAGTCGATGCTGCCCTACCGCGCAAGGGTGCGCGCGCGCACGTTCGAGGAATTCGACGGCTGGGTGCGCCACGAGGGGGAAGAGTTCCTTTACGTGCTGACGGGCGCGGTGCGGTTGTTCACCGAGTTCTACCAGCCCGTCGACATGGTGCGCGGCGACAGCGCTTACTACGATGCGGCGATGGGGCACAATGTGGTGTCGACCTCGGACGACGACGCGACGATCCTGTGGGTTACGTCGCTTGCGTGACGGGTATCGCTTCAGGGGACCTATTGTGCGGGCCGCCTTCGGCGATATTATTGGTATTGCGCCGCCTTCGGCGTCGCCGGGGGGGGCCTCGCGCCCTGCGGGCGCTCGGCCCCGGTGCTCTTATTCGAACATGGCGCGCAGGTTGACGGTGCTGTCCTCGCCGATGTCATCGATGCCGTCGCGCAGAAAGGCTTCGGCGGCGGTTTTTCCTGCGGCGCGCAGCTGGTGAATGACCTGGGGCGTGGCGATGACCTTGGTGGCGACGGAAAGCTGCCGCATCAAATCATCGTCGGCGATCATATGGATCAGTACGTCCTTCATCGCGTCGCCTGAGAGCGTTCCCTTGTGAAGAAGGCGCTGCACGAATTCGATGGCCCGCAACTCGCGCAGAAGCGATGAGTTGAAGCTGATCTCATTGATCCGGTTCTGGATCCCGCGCGCGGTCGTTGGCACCTCATCGCGGTAGAGCGGGTTGATGTTCACGATGACGATGTCGCGCGGCAGATTGGGCGCGAACAGCGGGAAAAGCGCCGGGTTACCGGTGTAGCCGCCATCCCAATAGGCGTCGGGTTTGCCGGTTTCGGGGTCGGTGATTTCGACCGCGCGAAACATCGTCGGCAGGCAGGCGGAGGCCATGATCGCCTGCGGGCTGATATCCTCGCCCGAGAAGATCCGGATCTTGCCCGAGCGCACGTTGGTGGCGCAGATGAAGAAATCGGGCCCCGCGTCGCAACAGATATCGTCGTAGTGGAACTTGGAGACGATGGGCTCCAGCGGGTTGGCGTAGAAGGGCCCGGTGGCATAGGGGCTGAACGTCCGCGAATAGGCGTCGCCTGCGAGGAACGGCAGCGAGGTTTCCAGCACGGCGCTGACCGCTTGGGGGGAGACCATGTCGAGCCAGGGGGCGAAGGCCGGATCGGTGATGGCGCCGACTTCCTCCCACACCCATGCCAGAGTCTCGACCGCCAGATCGCGCGAGCCCTGGGAGAGGCCGGATTTCACCGCCGCGCCGTTCAAAGCGCCCGCCGAGGTGCCGGAGATGGCGGCGATCTCGATCCCGGGCTCGGCCAGAAGCGCGTCGAGCACACCCCAGGTGAACGCGCCATGGGCACCGCCGCCCTGCAGCGCGAGGTTAATGGGTTTGGGTTTGGATTTAGGCTTGCGGGCCATGGGTCTCTTTCCAAAGGGTGATCATCTGGGCGACGTCGATGCCGTCGATGGTCATGTCGGTGAGGTCAGCGTTGGAGATCGCGGCGCCGGTCAGGTTCACGCCCGAGATCTTTACGCCGGTCAAATTGGCATCGGAGATTGTGACGCCGGTCATGTTGACGCCATTGATCGTGAGGCCCGTGAGGTTGGCGTATCGGATCGAGGCGTTCGTCAGGTTGGCGTCCTGGATCGAGGCGTCGGTTAGGTTGACGTTGTTGAACCGCAGGCCAGTGGCGTTCACATCGTCGACCAGCGCATTCATCAGGTGGGTGTCGCGGAACTCGGCGTCCTTGAGGCTGACGGCGGTGAAGGTGGAGCCGCAGAGATACATGTTGGAGATCTCCAGCTTGTCGCGGCCGGCTTCGGGTTGGTCTGACATGTGCGGCTCCTTCGGGGTGGATGTGGGGTTTGAGTGTTCGGGGCGTTCTGGGCGAGTGGTGGTGGTCATGGCCTCAAGTGGGGCGGGGCGCGGTAGGCCAGTAGGCGGTCTTCCTCAGGTAGCGCGGGGCGCGGTGGGCCAACCCGGCCTCAAGTAGCGCGAAGCGCGGTAGGCCAAGTAGAGAGTCTTCCTCAAGTAACGTGGGGCGCGGTGGGCCTTAGTGACATGCGCCCGGAATGGTTGAGGTGCCGGGGGACAGGTTTTGCGGGGGCAAAACCGTCCTTTCCGGCCCGTTGTGATTTGACGGGGCAAATCACAACGCTGTCCAGCCGCCATCTACGCTGATGGTGGTGCCTGTGATCTGGTCTGCCGCCGCCGAGCAGAGGAAGGCGACGGTGCCGCCGAGCTGTTCGGTCGTGGCGAATTCCTTTGAGGGCTGACGTTCCAGGATCACCTTTTGCTTCGCCTCCTCCTCGGTCATGCCGTATTTCTTGGCCGTGTCGGGGATTTGCGACTCCACCAGGGGCGTCAGCACGTAGCCGGGGCAAATGGCATTGGCGGTGATCGGCTCTTTCGCAGTCTCAAGCGCCACGGTCTTCGACAGGCCGACAATCCCGTGCTTGGCGGCGATGTAGGCGGATTTGAAGGGGGAGGCCGTCAGGCCGTGGGCGGAGGCGATGTTGATCACCCGGCCCCAGCCGGCGGCCCGCATCATCGGCAGGGCAGCGGCCGTGGTGTGGAAGGCCGAGCTGAGGTTGATCGCGATGATCGCGTCCCATTTGGACGTGGGGAATTCGTCGATGGGAGCCACGTGCTGAATGCCTGCGTTGTTGATCAGGATATCGCAGGTGCCCGCCTGCTCGATCAGGGCGCGGGCCTGGTCGCCTTTGGACATGTCGGCTTGGATGTAGCGGGCCTTCACGCCGTGTTCGGCCGCGATGTCGGCGGCCAGGGCGTGATCCTCGGGCGTATCGGTGAAGGAGTTCAGCACCACATCGGCGCCTGCACGGGCCAGTTCCTGAGCGATTCCCAAGCCGATGCCTGAGTTGGATCCGGTGATGACGGCGGTTTTGCCGGAGAGGTCGGTGGTGATGGCCATTGCGGTGCTCCTCAAAAGATCGTTTGCGATAGGCTAATGCTGCAGGTGCGAAATGAACAGGGGCCGTGCGATCGTCAAGCGCGCAAGGCTTTTGCAAAAGCCTTGGAAATCACTTGCAAGAGATTTGCAGCGCGCAGGTCAGATGCCGCGCGATCCACCTGCGGAACAAAAAAAACCCTGGCACAAGGCCAGGGCTAAGTCATTGAGGCAGGTTTCATACAGGCAAGAAACCTATCGAGCAGTGAGTTCTTTATAAGCAATGACTTGGCCGCTGCCAACTGAAAAGTTTGCGCCCGTGTGCTGCGCCCGGTAGCCTTTAACCATAACAATATCGAGCCGCAGGAGGATTGTTCGCAGATGCCGACAAATTGTTTCACGAAAAGCGCCCGGAACGTGACGATGGCAGTTGTGCTGAGCGTCGGACTTAGCACTCCGAGCCTGGCTGACCCACAACATGGTGTGGCTATGTATGGTGAACCAGCCCTGGGCCCGGACTTCACCCATCTCCCCTACGCCAACCCCGAAGCCCCCACGGGCGGTCGGATTGTGACCGGTGAGGTCGGTGGCTTCGACAGCCTGAACCCGCACATCCGCCAGGGCTCTACCCCTTGGCAGCTCCGATTCCTGACCTACGAATCGCTTCTGGGCCGGTCCTGGGACGAGCCGTTCTCGCTTTACGGGCTTTTGGCCGAATCGGTCGACATCGCCGACGACAACCTTTCGGTCGAATTTGTGCTGCGGGAAGAGGCGCGATTCTCCGATGGCAGCCCGGTCACGGTCGACGATGTGATCTGGTCGTTCGAGACGCTCGGCACCCAAGGCCACCCGCGCTACCTGGGCGCTTGGAGCCGGGTCGCGGGGATCGAGGCGACGGGCGAGCGCTCGGTTCGGATCACGCTCAATGAGGCGGACCGCGAGTTGGCCATGATCATGGGCCTGCGCCCGATCCTGCAGGCCGCCCAATGGGAAGGCCTCGATTTCACGGAAAGCGGGCTAGACACGATCCCGATTGCCACGGCTCCTTACACGGTGACGGATTTTGAGGCCGGGCGTTTCGTGCAGCTGACCCGCAACCCGGACTACTGGGGCGCGGATCTGGCGTTCCGCCAGGGCACCAATGTCATCGATGAGATCCGGATGGAGTTCTTCGCCGACGGCACCGCCATGCGCGAGGCCTTCACCAGCGGCATCGTCACCACCCAGCGCGAGACCTCGGCCACCGCCTGGGCCAACGATTATGACTTCCCCCGCGTGCAATCGGGCGAGGTGCTCTTGGTCGAAGTGCCGCATCAGCGCCCCTCAGGCATGACGGGCTACGTGATGAACACCCGCAATCCACTGTTCGCCGACTGGCGCGTGCGCGAGGCGATGATCCAGGCCTATAATTTCGAGTTCATCAACACGACCGTGAACGGCGGTGTCGATCCCCGCATCACCTCTCCGTTCTCTAACTCGCCTTTGTCGATGTCGCCTGGGCCTGCGGAAGGCCGGGTGTTGGAGCTGTTGGAACCCTTCGCCGATGATCTGAACCCCGGCGCAATCGAGGGGTATGAGCTGCCCGTCTCGGACGGGTCCGAGCGCAACCGCGCGGGCATCCGCCAGGCCATCGCCCTGATGGAAGAGGCCGGATATACCATCGAGGAAGGTGTGATGACCGGCCCCGACGGCCCGGTGACCTTCGAGATCCTGCTTCAGACCGGAAGCTCGGAAAATGACGCCATCACCAACATCTACACCGAGGCGCTGGAGCGGCTGGGGATCGCGGTGGACGTGACACGGGTCGACAGCGCGCAGTTCCGCGAGCGGCGCGATGTCTATGATTTCGACATGATCTACTACCGTTGGGGCCTGTCCCTGTCGCCCGGCAACGAGCAGCGCAACTATTGGGGCTGTGCGGCGGCTGAGTCCGAGGGGGGCCGCAACCTGCACGGCGGTTGTAACCCGGCGATTGAGGCGATGATCGACGAGATGCTGAGCGCATCGTCCCAGGACAACTACCGCGCGGCGGTCCATGCGTTGGATCGGATCCTGATCTCGGACCGCTACGTCGTGCCGTTCCACCACAATCCGATCAGCCGGATCGCTTATAACTCCGAGCTGAACTTCCCCGATCACATCCCGATTTACGGCGACTGGGTCGGCTGGCAGCCTGACGTCTGGTGGGTGGAGGCGGAGTAAAGGGGGCTTTGCTCCCCGTTCAGCGGCTCTGCCGCGTAGCCCCCAGATTTTTTTCTGGCAAGATGAAGAGAGGCGCGACCCGAGAGGGTGGCGCCTTTTTCGTTTGGGGTTAAGCCTCGGGGGCCGTTGCCGGGGGCCGCGTCGGATCCTGACCATTGGGATAGACGAGGCCGGCCGAGATGATCAGCTTGGCCGCATCTTCGACCGTCATATCCAGCACGATGGTATCTTTGGTCGGCACAAACAGCAAAAAGCCCGAGGTCGGGTTGGGCGTCGTCGGCAGGAAGACCGACACCATGTCTTCAGGCGCGCGGGACGCAATCTCGCCCTTGGCAGACGTCGAGATGAAGGCAATCGCCCAGATGCCCTTGCGCGGGTACTCGATCAGGCAGGCCTTGTCGAAGTTCTGCTGGCCCTGCTGCAGGATCGTCTCGGCGATCTGCTTGAGGCCGGAATAAAGCGAGCGGATCAGCGGGATCGACAAGACCAGGCTTTCGGCCCACCGGATCATCGAGCGCCCGATCAGGCCCTTGGCGACCCAGCCCACCAGCATGGTGAAGATCAGGAAGGTGACGACACCGATGCCGCGAATGTTGATCTGGATGCCAGTCCATTCGGCGATCAGCAGCGAGGGGTTGTAGCGGTCAGGGATGAACGGCAGCACCCAGCTGTCGATCCAGCCGGTCAGGGTCCAGATCAGCCAGATGGTAATGCCGATGGGGGCGATCACGATCAGGCCGGTCAGGAAATTCGACCGAAGCGACGCGAAGATACCGCGACGGGGAGGAGGAGGGGCAGGGGGCAATTGCATCGGGGCGCCGGTTCTCGTGCGAAACTTTAGGTGATATCTAGGCGGCGTTCGCGCGACGCACAAGCGCGCGCGCCTTCAGGCCTGCATTTCGCGCGCCACACGGGCCGCAAGACGCGCGTTGTTGCGCACAAGCGCGATATTTGAGGCAAGCGTCGCACCCTCGGTCAGCTCAAACAGGCGGTTGAGCAGGAAAGGCGTGACGTCCTTGCCCGAGATGCCTTTGGCATCGGCCTCGGACTGGGCCCGGGCGATGATCGGCGAAAGGGTTTCCGAGGGGATTTCAGCGTCTTGCGGGATCGGGTTGGTCACAAGTTGCCCGCCGGGCAGCCCAAGGCGGGCACGCATCAGATGCGCCTGCGCGATCTGGCGGGCGGTGTCCATCCGCAGGGGCGCCTTGAGCCCACTGTCGCGGCTCCAGAACGCCGGGAAGGCGTCCTGCCCGTAAGCGATGACAGGCACGCCAAGGGTCTCAAGGACTTCCAAGGTCTTGGGCAGGTCCAGGATGGCCTTGGGTCCGGCAGCAATCACGCTGACCGGGGTTTCGGCGAGCTCGCGTAGGTCAGCCGAGATGTCGAACGTTTCCTCCGCGCCTTTGTGAACGCCGCCGATCCCGCCCGTGGCAAACACATGGATCCCGGCCAGCGCGGCGCAAATCATCGTGGCGGCGACCGTGGTGGCGCCGATGCCGCCGGTGGCCACACAGGCCGCGAGATCCGCGCGGCTGAGTTTGGCGACATCGGTGGCTTGCGCCAGAACCTCCAGCTCGGTCTCGGTCAGACCGATGTGAATCCGCCCCTCCATCACCGCAATAGTCGCCGGTACGGCGCCCGCGTCACGCACCTCTTTTTCCACCGCGCGGGCAGTGTCGAGGTTCTGCGGGTAGGGCATGCCATGGGTGATGATCGTCGATTCCAGCGCCACCAGTGGCGCGCCACTCTCACGGGCCTCTTGCACCTCAGGCGAAAAGGTAAGCGGTAACGTCATGGCGTATCTCCCGAGACATAAGTAGCGGCGGCCTCAACAGCCGCCTCCAGCGCGATTTCGCGGGGGTTTCCGGCCACTTCCGCGGCGATATGCGCCGCCATGAACGTGTCACCCGCCCCGGTGATCCGGCGCGCCTCCACGGCAGGCGGCACTGCCGACAGCGTGCTGTCGGGCGTGGCATCCACGGCCATCTGCGCGCCTTCGGTAACCAAAACGCGCCGCGCCCCCGCGGCGATCAGCGCGGCGGCAGCCGCGGCGGCATTGGCCGGATGCGTGCCTGTCAAAAGCCCCGCCTCTTCACGGTTCACATAAAGCGTCGCCCGGGGATGAGAGAGCAGGGGCCGCAACCGCATCGCCTTACCGGGCGAGGCCGGCGCAATGCGCAGATCGGCGCCCGAGAACAACGGGCTCGCGGCAATCTCAGCAAGCAGATCTTCCGTCAGATTGCCGTCCAACGCCACCGGCCCGGCCCAGGGCGCGGCCTCCGATCCCAACCGCCCATCGGCCAAAGGCGCCAGAATACGCGCGCCCGCGTCCTCCAGGGAATGGGCATGGGCAATCGCCGCGATCAATGCGCCCTGGGCCTCGATCGCCATGTATCGATCCGTTGGCAAATCGGCATCGACCAACATCGCCCCCACATCCAGCCCCATCTCCGCGCAGGCCGCACGCAATTCGCGCCCGTCGGCATCCTCACCCACAACCGACAGCAACCCGGGCCTCAGCCCGAACCGCGTCAAGGTCATCGCGATGTTGAGCGCCACCCCGCCCGGCAACCGCGTGATGCGCCCCGGCTTGTCGTTGCCCAAAATCATCGCGTCGTCACAGCGACCAATGATGTCCCACAACACCGCGCCGATGCACAATATATCCGGCTTCGTCTCCATGCCCCTCTCTTGCCCCGCGCCCGCGCCCCTCGCAACCTCCCTCCCTTTCATCTTGCCAAAAAAACTCTGGGGTCGCAGGGGCAACGCCCCCGTCCCGCCGCACGCCACCTGAGCAACAGGGGTTGCACAGGTTTCCCAACTGCCCTAAGGCAGCCGCACTTCTCAGGCGAAGGCGGGCTTTCGGGGCAAATTCCCCGGGTCGGTCCACCGGTTGAAGCAGCAGCTTCTGATCCTTCGCCCTACGCGCAAACCGGAAAGGAACAATGGCATGGCGCTTCCTGATTTCACCATGCGTCAGCTTCTTGAAGCTGGCGTCCACTTTGGCCACCAAACGCAACGCTGGAACCCCCGCATGGGCGAGTTCATCTACGGCGACCGTAATGGCATCCACATCCTCGACCTGACGCAGACCCACCCGATGCTGGAGCAAGCGCTTCAGGTCGTGCGCGAAACCGTCGCCAAAGGCGGCCGGATCCTCTTCGTCGGCACCAAGCGTCAGGCGCAAAAGCCCATCGCCGACGCCGCCGAGCGCTGCGCGCAATACTACATGAACCACCGCTGGTTGGGCGGCACGCTCACCAACTGGAAGACCGTGTCCAACTCCATCTCGCGTCTCAAAGAGATCGACGAAAAGCAGGCCGACGGCTCGCTGGAAGGCCTGACGAAGAAAGAGCGTCTGGGCATGGAGCGGGACCAGATCAAACTGCAAGCCTCCCTTGGTGGCATCCGCGAAATGGGTGGTCTGCCTGACCTGATCTTCGTCATCGACGTCAACAAGGAAGACCTGGCGATTGCCGAAGCCAAGAAGCTCGGCATCCCGGTCGTGGCCGTGGTCGACACCAACTGCTCGCCCGATGGTGTGGATTACATCATTCCCGGCAACGACGATGCGGCCCGCGCCATCGCGCTTTACTGCGATCTGATCTCCCGCGCGGCGCTCGATGGCATGTCCACGCAGTTGGAAACCGCCGGTGTTGACCTGGGCGCGCTGGAAGAGGGCAGCGTCGAGGAGGCGCTGAGTGAAACGGGCGCCGAGGAGACGCCCGCCACTGACGACGCGCCAGCGGAAGAGGCCCCCGCAGCCGAGGCGTAAGCCGAAAGCGTCACAGCACTGACATCAGGGCCCGGTATCGCCGGGCCCGACCCATTCTCAAATTCTCAGGAGACCCATGGCATGGCAATCACGGCAAGCATGGTAAAAGAGCTGCGCGACACCACCGGCGCAGGCATGATGGACGCCAAGAAGGCGCTGACGGAAACCGCAGGCGACATGGAAGCCGCCGTTGACTGGCTGCGCACCAAGGGCCTGGCAAAGGCCGCCAAGAAATCCGGCCGCACCGCGGCAGAGGGCCTCGTGGCCGTCGCCGTCGACGGCAGCAAGGGCGTTGCGGTCGAAGTGAACTCCGAGACCGATTTCGTCGGCAAGAACGCGGACTTCCAGACCATGGTCTCCGGCATCGCCGCTGTCGCCATGGGCGTGAATGACATCGACGCGCTCAAGGCCGCCGACATGGGCGGTAAATCCGTTGAGCAGACCGTCACCGACGCCGTCGCCGTCATCGGTGAGAACATGTCCGTGCGCCGCATGGCCACGCTGGAAGGCGATGTTGTCGTCTCCTACGTCCACAACGCCGCCGCGGACGGCATGGGCAAGATCGGCGTTCTGGTCTCCACCAAAGGCGGGGATGCGGGCTTTGCCAAGCAGGTCGCCATGCATGTCGCCGCCGTGAACCCCGCCGCGCTGGACGAGGCCGCCGTTGATCCCGACATGCTCGAAAAAGAGCGTCAGGTGCAGATCGACATCGCCCGCGAATCCGGCAAGCCCGAGCAGGTCATCGAAAAGATGATCGTGGGGCGGATGAAGAAGTACCTGTCCGAGATCACCCTCGTGAACCAGGCCTTCGTGGTGAACCCCGACCTCACCGTCGGCGAGGCCGCCAAAGAGGCCGGTGCCGAGATCACCGGTTTCGTGCGTCTGGAAGTGGGCGAAGGCATCGAGAAGAAGGTCGAGAACTTCGCCGAGGAAGTCGCCAAGACGGCGAAGGGCTGACTCTGCCACGGGGAAGCGCATGGTCTACTAATACTATCGAAGGGGCAGAGGAGCGATCCTTTGCCCCCTTTTTGGGGCCATTTGGTGACTGAAGAAGGCGAACGGCGTTTCCGCGAGCGCACTACATATTGTAGCTACTCCAACGCAAGCAACAAAAAGCTCTTGACGGGATGATTCGAGAAGTCCACCTTGCGTTAACTCTTTGGTTTGTCGCGCTGTCTCGTGATCAAGACGAGACAGCGCTAAGGATCAAGGAGCCGCCTCTAACCCGGCAGGTCGTGGCGGAACTTCGAACCAGCAACTGAGACGTAAACGTCGAGAACTCGATGAGTCAAGCGGCCTGCCTTCACAAGACCAGAAAGGCAGAAAAATGATTGACGTTATCTCTGATGCTATCAATGGCAAGCGGCGCTTGGTTCTTGACTATCGGCCTGGCAGACGGATTGTCGAACCACACACTCTTGGAATTGGAAGCTCTGGGCAACTACTGCTCCGTGCATTCCAAGTTGAAGGTGCTTCCGAGTCCGGAAAGCCTACAGCTTGGAAGCTGTTCCGGTTAGAGTTGGCGGATTTTGTTGAGAACGATCAAAGTGGCTTTGCTGGGCCGCGTGAGGGGTATCGCCGTTGTGACTCCGCAATGAAGAACGGAGTTTTGGCAGAACTCTAATCCAGCGTTGTGGTCTTGCATTCCTCCCAAACCCGTCCGACACAATCCCATTGGTTGCAAGCGCCCAAGGGAGCACAAGATGGGGTTTTCCAGAACCAAGGACAGGGTCTTTGCGGGGTATGAGACGCTCTCGGGGTGGCTTTCGCGGCGGCCAAGGCCGGTGCGGATGGCCGTTTACAAGACCTTTGGTGCGGTGTTCTGGGCCGCCTACGGGCTGCCTGGCAACTCCGTGCGCCCCACGCTCAAGGCGCTGGCCGGGCGGGCAGGGGAGGGGTCACCGACAGCGCTGTTCCGCCGCTACGTGCGCCATTTTCTGACCGGCACCGACATGGCCGAGCGGGTGCGCCATGGGTTCGGGGCCGAGTTGGACGGCCGCCTGACCATCCCCGACAAGGCGCGGCTGGATGGGCTGTTGCAAGAGCGTGGCGTGTTCCTGGCGCTGCCGCATCTGCATGCCTCTTTCGCGATGGTCTACTGCCTCTCGCACCAGTACCCCATGCTGGCCGTCGTCAGCCTGACCCGCAACCCCGCCCGCGCAGCGGCGCAGCGCGCGCTTTATGATCAGGCCGGGTGTGAGATCCTCGATGTGCGCAGCGAGACGCCCCAGGCCGTCGCCCGGGCGATCCTGGGCGCGTTGAAGTCGGGCAAGATCGTTGCCGGAACCGTGGACCGTATCCAAGGCGCCCCAGAGGCGGCGATTGACCGTGACCGCGACGTGGTGCGCGCCACGGCCTTTGGCAGCCCCGTGGGCTTCGGCGGCTGGCCCACGCGCTTCGCGGCCAAGGCAGGCGCGCCGATTGTGCCTGCGATGGTCGAGCAAACCGAGGATGGCGTTGGCCTGATCCTCGGGGAGGCCTCCCACCCGAACAGCGACCTGGCGGCCAGCACCCAGGCTTGGGTGGCTGAGCTGGAAAATCTGGTCCTCGCCCATCCCCACGAATGGGCCTTCTGCCTCGACAAGCATTGGTCTCGGGTGTTGCGGGCGGAATAGGGGGCTGCGTCCTGCGCCCTGATCCACGAAAAAACGGCGCTGCCCGGGACAGGGGCAACGCCGTCTTCGCATGTCCGGCGCGGGGGACAAGACGTGCGCCGGAGCGGTCAGCGCGGGGGGACAAGCCGCGCTGTCGTCTGCTGTGGGCGTCACCGGGGGGACAGATCCGGCGACGTCCGTTTCCCCGAAGCGGCGAGGTGGTCCTGAAAATACGAACCAACCGCTCCGAGCCCCGACCGATGCAAGCACCGCCCGAGTGGGCTCGGAGGCGGGAAAATACCGCTCCGAAACCCGGCGTTCCTGGCTGTAATTGCCATCACTCACGGAACACATTTGTTTTGCGATATTGTGACAAAACGCGAAAGGAAGGGATTCCTTACTCCTAAAGCGTTTTCGCAGAAAACGCGTAGAAGCAGCGTTTAGCGATTTCAAAGAAATCGCGTAGCTGCCCACCCCAACCTAAAGCGCTCTCCCAAAAAACAGCCGATCAGACGCAAGCCCCAGCGCCCGTTACCCCCGGTCGCCCACTGACCCAGCCATATGCGGCAGCCGAGGCGTCGGGTCGTCGCGCTCATCCAAACGGAAGATCTGGTTCAGGATCGAGGCCTTGCGCACCGCCTGGGCCGTCGTTTCAACCCCCAGGGCATCGCGCGCACCGCGCAGGTGTTTCTCGATGGTGGCCACGTTGCGCTCCAGCAGCAGCGCGATGTCGGCCATGGTCTTGCCGTCGGCGACCAGTTCCAGCACCTCGGACTGGCGCGGCGTCAGCAGCTTGCGCTGCCCGGTCGCGGGCAGTTGCAGAATGCACAGGTGTGCCACATGGCAGATCGTCTCGATATCCTCGCCATGCTCGGCCCAGATCGCGTCGGCGGCGTCCTGGTCCATGCCCTTCTTCACCGCCATGCCAATCCCGGCATTGGCGTTCTTGATCGCCATCGGAAAGCTGATCGTGTAACCCGCTGTCATCCCGTGCTTTTCGTTCATCGCCCGCATCGCCAACTCGCCCTTGGAGGGCTCTTCATGGGCCATCGCCATATAGACATCGCGCCAGGACGCGGCGCCGACATTGTCAATCGCCCACCGCATCATCACGCCGTCGCGGAACATGCCACCGTCCACATAGGCCTCCACGTAATCGGGGGGCATGTTGGTCAGCAGCAGCGCGTCCTCGGGGTTGTCATAAAGGCCCGCGCCCCGGAAGGCGTTGAAGCCGTAGAAGACGCGGTCAAAGCCGTAGCCCGCCAGCACATGGGTGTGATGAGACCAGAGGTCCTCGACGGTGGTCATTTCCAGATAGGGGCGCAGGTTCTTCATGGGGCGGTGCCTTTGAGATGCTGGACCAGCGCGGAGAGGGCGAGGGGGTAGCCATTCGCGCCGAAGCCCAGGATGAGGCCCACGCAGACCGGGGCGATCATCGAGCGATGACGAAACTCCTCTCGGGCGTGGGTGTTGGAAAGATGCAGCTCTACGGTCGGAAGCTGGGTCGCGCTGATCGCATCGCGCAGCGCGATGGAGGTGTGGGTATAGGCGCCGGCGTTGATGACGACACCCTGGGAGGTGTCGCGCGCAGCATGGAAGGCATCGACAAGCGCGCCTTCGCTGTTGGATTGCAGGAAGTCGACCTCGACACCCAGGTCGGTCGCGGCGGCGCGGCAGGTGGCTTCGATATCGGCAAGCGTATGAGATCCGTAAATCTCGGGCTCCCGGAGCCCGAGCAGGTTCAGGTTCGGCCCGTTGAAAACAGATATCTTCATGCGTCTAAATCCCTTTGAACGCACCATATATTCAAAGTGACGTCTGCGTCGAGTCGTGCTTAACGGCAGGTATTAACGGCGTTAATCCTTGGGCTCGGGCATCTCGACCGGGCCGCCCTGGGCCTCCCAGGTCGAGAAGCCCTCGCGCAGATGCGCGGCGGGAAAGCCCATGTCCTGGAGCGTTGCCACCGTCAGGGCCGACCGCCAGCCCGACGCGCAGTGGAAGACGTAGCGTTTGCCCTCCTGGCCAAACACCGGCTTGAAGTAGGGGCTGTCGGGGTCGACCCAGAACTCAATCATCCCGCGCGGCGCATGGACGGAGCCCGGAATGAACCCGCGCTGACGCTCCCGGATATCGCGAATATCGACGACGACAACATCGGGGTCGGTCAGCTGTGCGATCAGGTCCGGCGTCTCGACCTCGTCAATCCGGGCGCGCGCCTCGGACACCATTTGGGCGGCGGACGTTTTCAGGCTCATGGGGCAGGCTCCTATTGTGTCGCAGATAGCGTTAACGCACATTGACCGCATCACCCCAGGGCCGCAACCTATGGGCGAAATGGAGGACTGATGCGCCCGGGCGCGTCAGGAGAAGGGACAGACGCCATGACATATCAAGAGACCTATGCCGCCGCCGCCGCGGACCCCGAAGCCTTTTGGCTGGAGGCCGCGAAAGGCATCGATTGGACGGTGGCCCCGAGCCAGGCGTTCACCGGCGGCTCGGGCGTTTATGGGCGCTGGTTTGAAGGGGCTGTGGGCAACACCTGCTTCAACGCCGTGGACCGTCACGTTGCGGCCGGGCGTGGCGATCAGCCCGCGATCATCTACGACAGCCCGGTGACCGACACCAAGCGCAGTTGGACCTACACCGAGCTGTTAGACGAGGTCGCGACCCTCGGCGCTGTGTTGCAAGACATGGGCGTGGGGCAGGGGGACCGCGTGATCATCTACATGCCGATGGTTGCCGAGGCGGTCATCGCCATGCTCGCCTGCGCGCGGATCGGCGCGGTGCATTCGGTGGTCTTCGGCGGCTTTGCGGCGGCCGAGCTCGCGACGCGGATCGACGACGCGGGCGCCTCTGCGGTGATCACGGCGTCCTGCGGGATCGAGCCGGGGCGGGTGATCGACTACATGAGCTTGTTGTCGGAAGCCATTGATATTGCAGAAAACAAGGTCGCATCCTGCCTGGTGCTTCAGCGCGACGTGCAGCCCTGTGAGCTGACCCAAGGCCGCGATCTGGATTGGGCCGCCGAGATGGCGCGCGCGCGGGTCGAGGGGCGTCGCGCGGATTGCGCCGAGATGGCCGCCACGGACCCGGCTTACATCCTTTACACATCCGGGACGACGGGCCAGCCCAAGGGCGTCGTGCGCGACACCGGCGGGCACATGGTGGCGCTGCATTGGACGATGCAAAACCTTTACGGCGTTAACCCGGGCGAGGTTTTCTGGGCCGCCTCGGACGTGGGCTGGGTCGTGGGCCATTCCTACATCTGTTACGCGCCGCTTCTGGCGGGATGCACGACGGTGGTGTTTGAGGGCAAGCCGATTGGCACGCCCGATGCGGGCACGTTCTGGCGCGTGATCGAGGATCACGATGTCAGCGTCCTGTTCACCGCGCCGACGGCCCTGCGGGCCATCCGGGGCCAAGATCCAGAGGGCGCATTCATCAAGAACTACGACATCTCGGACCTGCGCACGTTGTTTCTGGCGGGCGAACGCTCGGACCCGGCGACGCTGGCCTGGGCGGAGGCGCATTTGGGCGTGCCGGTGATCGACCATTGGTGGCAGACGGAGACGGGGTGGGCGATCTCGGCGATCCCGATGGGGATCGAGGCGCTGCCGGTGAAGCACGGCTCGCCGGGGGTGCCGATGCCGGGATACGACGTGCAAGTGCTGGATGATGGTGGCAATCCGGTGCCCAACGGGACGCTGGGGAATATCGTGGTGAAGCTGCCTTTGCCGCCCAGTTGTCTGCCGACGCTCTGGAACGCGGAGGAGCGGTTTCTGAAGTCCTACCTCAACGAATTCCCCGGATATTACGCCACATCTGACGCCGGTATTCTGGACGAGGATGGCTATCTGCACATCATGGCGCGCACCGATGACATCATCAATGTCGCGGGCCACAGGCTGTCGACCGGCGCGATGGAGGAGGTTCTGTCCCACCACGATGCGGTGGCGGAATGCGCGGTTGTGGGCAAGGCGGATGAGCTGAAAGGCCAGGTGCCGCTGGGGTTCTTCGTGTTGAAAGCGGGCGTCACGCGGGATGCCGATGAGATCGCAGCAGAGCTGGTCAAGAAGGTGCGCCAGGATATCGGCGCGGTCGCGGCGTTCAAGCTGGCTGTCGGCGTGGCGCGGCTTCCGAAGACACGCTCGGGCAAGGTGCTGCGTGGGACGATGCAGAAGATTGCGGATGCGGAAAGCTACAAGATGCCCGCCGCGATCGATGATCCGGCGATCCTGGATGAGATCAAAACGGCGTTGGACGCGAAAGGATTGATCGGATGATCGAGCGGATTGAACCGGGCGTCAGAAGCTCGAGAATCGTGAAGCATAACGGGGTCGCGTATCTGACGGGTCAGGTGGGCGAGGGTGCGGATATCACGGAGCAGACCGTGGAATGTCTGCGCCGCGTCGACGCGCTGCTGGAACAGGCCGGATCCTCGCGCGAGCATCTGTTGCAGGTGACGATCTGGCTGGCGGATATGGCGGACTTCGCGGCGATGAATGAGGTCTGGAACGCCTGGGTGCCCGAGGGGCACGCACCGGCGCGGGCCTGTGGTGAGGCGAAGCTGGCGCGGGACATCTTGAAAGTCGAAATGATCGTCACAGCGGCCATCAAATAGCGTGCTCAAGCTTGAGCACGGGTCTAAGCCATTGGGATTACTCCAATACTTCGTTAACGGCATATTTAACATAATCATGATTACTGGCTAAATGGACATCACGATATGAGCCTGACAGAACGCCTCCCCCACGGATATATCGACGCCCATCACCACGTTTGGGCGCCGGAAAGCCGTGGCGATGAGATAGGCTACGGCTGGTTGCGCGACATTGGTGCGATGAAACCCTTTGGCGATCCGACGCCGATCCAGCGCGATTACCTGATGGCGGAGTTTCTGGCGGAGGCCTCGGACAAGCCGTGTGCGTCCGTGCATGTGCAGACCGACGGTGCGCTGCCGGACCCGGTGGCCGAGACGCGGTTCGTGCAGGCCGAGGCGGATCGCACGGATCACACCGTCAAAATCGTCGCTCTCGTCGACCTGAGCGCCGATGACCTGACCGATACCCTCTCAGCGCACGCTGAGAGCCGCGATTTCTGCGGTGTGCGCCAGATCGTCGGAAGACTGGATCACCGCCCGGATTTGTCATTTGCGCCAAGGGATTACCTGAGCGACCCGAAATGGGTTAACGGCCTTAAGGTTCTTGAAGACCAGGGGCTGACGTTTGATCTGCAGATGTATCCCGAACAGGCCGAGGCGGCGCTGGAGGCGCTGTCCAAGACCCCTGCCCTGACGGTCATCATCGACCATGCGCTGTGCCCCTATGATCCGGCAGACGTCGTGCGCTGGCAAGCTGCGCTGGCCCTCATGGCGTCGCGCGACAACACCTATATGAAGCTGAGCGGCTGGGGCATGTACGACACCAAATGGACGATGAACGGCGGCGTTGCGGTGCAACCGCAGCTGGCCGAGATCCTTGAGCGCTTCGGCGCGGACAGGGTCATGTGGGGCAGCAATTATCCGGTCGAAAAGCTGGCGACGCGCTATGACACCTGCCGCGATGTCCAGGTGGAAATGGTGCCTGAGGCCGCGCGCGATACTGTCTTTATGCGTTCTGCATCAGAGGCTTACGGCATAAAGCTAACGTAACGCTTTAACGGGCCGGATCACCCCAGGGCGTAGCCTGCGCCGCGCACGGTACGGATCGGATCGCCCGCCTCGCCGACCTTCAAGGCCTTGCGCAGACGGCCCACGTGGACGTCCACGGTGCGGCTGTCGACGTAGATGTCCCGCCCCCAGACGCGGTCGAGCAATTGTTCGCGCGACCAGACCCGGCCCGGGCGTTCCATGAAGGCGGTCAGGAGCCGGAACTCGGTTGGGCCAAGGGACAGCGTATCCTCGCCGCGATAGACGCGATGCTCGGTCAGATCGACGGCAATATCCTCATATTCCAGCCGCTCCCCTACCGTCGAGGGCCGCACGCGGCGCAGTTGCGTGCGCAGGCGCGCCAGCAGCTCGGCCACGGAATAGGGCTTGGTGATATAGTCATCGGCGCCGGTTTCCAGGCCCCGCACCTTGTCCGATTCCTCGGACCGGGCAGAGAGCATGATGACCGGGATCTTGGAGGTATCGCTGGCCATTTTCAGCTGTCGGCAGACCTCGATCCCGCTGACATGGGGCAGCATCCAGTCCAGCACGATCACGTCGGGGGGCGTGTCGCGCACGGCCTCCAACGCCTCGTCGCCGGCGGCGGCGGTCACCACATCGAAGCCCTCGGCCCGGATGTTATAGGCCAGCACCTCGCGTTGGGCGGGTTCATCCTCCACCACCAGAACAAGGGGTTCGCCAGCCATGGCTCAGGCCTCCTGCATATAGGCGGTTTTGTCGTCCTTGGGACGGTCTTCGTCGGGCAATTCGCCGGTCACCAGATAGATCACCTGCTCGGCCACGGACGTCACGTGATCGCCCATCCGTTCGATGTTTTTCGCCATGAAATGCAGGTGCATGCAGGCGGTGATGTGGGTGGGATCTTCCATCATGTGAGTGAGGTATTCGCGGAAGAGCGCGGAATACATCTGATCGACCTCCAGGTCGCGCTGGCGCACGTCTTCGGCGAGGTCCGCGTCTTTCTGGATGTAGGCATCCAGCGCGTCCTTCAGCATCAGTTCGACCTGACGGGCCATGCGCTTGAGCGAGGCGGTTTCGCCGGGCACGGTGGGCTGTTCCAGCACCACCTGGGTGCGTTTGGCGATGTTCTTGGCGTAGTCGCCGATGCGCTCCAGGTTGGCAGAGACGCGGAAGATCGACAGCACGGTGCGCAGGTCCGAGGCGATGGGCTGGCGGAGCGCGATGATGCGCGCGGCCTCCTCATTCACCTCTTCCTCCAGCGCGTCGATGGCCTTGTCGCCCCGGCGCACGAGTTGGGCCAGTTCCAGGTCCTTGGTGTCGAGCGCGGCGGCGGATTTGTGGATCGCTTCCTCCACCAGCCCGCCCATGCGCATGATCCGGGCCTGGATGCCTTCAAGGTCGCGGTCGAAGGAAGAGACGATGTGTTCTGTATTCGGCATTATCCGATCCGTCCCGTGATGTAGCTTTCCGTGCGTGGATCGCTGGGATTGGTGAAAATCTTGTCGGTTTCGTCAAATTCCACCAGGTTGCCGAGGTGGAAGAACGCGGTCTTCTGGGAAACGCGGGCGGCCTGCTGCATGGAGTGGGTGACGATGACGACGGAGAAGCGCGTGCGCAGCTCGTCGATCAGCTCTTCCACTTGCGCGGTGGCGATGGGGTCGAGGGCCGAGCACGGCTCGTCCATCAGCAGCACCTCGGGCGAGGTGGCGACGGCGCGCGCGATGCACAGGCGCTGTTGCTGGCCGCCGGAAAGGCCGGTGCCGGGCGCATCGAGGCGGTCCTTGACCTCGTCCCAGATCGCGGCGCGGCGGAGTGATTTTTCGACGATTTCCAGAAGGTCCGTCTTGTTGCGGGCCAGGCCGTGGATGCGGGGGCCGTAGGCGACGTTGTCGAAGATCGACTTGGGGAACGGGTTGGGTTTCTGGAACACCATGCCGACCTTGGCGCGCAGTTGCACCGGGTCGACCTTGGGGTCGTTTATGTCTTCGCCGTCGAGCGTCACCTGCCCGGTCATGCGGCAGCCATCGATGGTGTCGTTCATCCGGTTGAGCACGCGCAGGAAGGTGGATTTGCCGCAGCCCGACGGCCCGATGAAGGCGGTGACGGTCTTGTCGGCGATGTCAACGTCGACTTCCTTGATCGCGTGGGTCACGGCCTTGTCGGCGGCCATGGCGGCGGCAGTGCGGCCTGCGGCCCCTGCCCCGTAGAACACGTCCACGCCGCGCGCTTGCATTTTCAACTCGTCCACGGCCGTGGCCCCTTTGGTTGTCTGGGTCGTATCATACATATCAGCGTCTCTCTTGGCTCACCACCGCCGCTCGAACCGGCGGCGCAGGAGGATGGCGATGGCGTTCATGATCAGAAGGAAGATCAAAAGCACGATGATGGCGCCCGAGGCGCGTTCCACGAACGCGGGGTCAGAGCGTTGGGTCCAGGAATAGACCTGCACCGGCAGCGCCGTGGCGCCGTCGCCCATGAGCGGGAAGGCGTTGGAGTGCGAAGACACGAGGTCCGGGTATTCGCGCACGAAGGCCACCATGCCGATCAGCAGGAGCGGCGCGGTTTCGCCCAAGGCCTGCGCCAGGCCGATGATGGTGCCCGTCAGGACCCCGGGCATGGCGAGGGGCAGGACGTGGTGGAAGACGGACTGCATCTTGGAGGCGCCGAGGCCCAGGGCGGCCTCGCGGATGGAGGGGGGCACGGCGCGCAGGGACGCGCGGGTGGCGATGATGATGGTCGGCAGGGTCATGAGGGTCAGGACCAGACCGCCCACCAAGGGAGAGGACTGGTTGAACTCCATGAAGTTGATGAACACCGCAAGGCCCAGAATGCCGTAGACGATGGAGGGCACGGCGGCGAGGTTTGAGATGTTCACCTCGATCAAATCGGTCAGGCGGTTGGTGGGGGCGAATTCCTCCAGGTAGATGGAGGCCGCGACGCCGATGGGCAGCGCCAGCACAAGCACCACGATCATCATGTAGAGCGAGCCGATCATCGCCACGCCCAGACCCGCCGCCTCGGGCCGCGAGCCGGAGGCATCGGGCCAGGTGATGAAATCCCAGTTGAAGCGCGTCACCACATCGCCGCGCTCTGCCAGGGCTTGGGCGAGGACCAATTGGTTGACGGAGACGTTGCGGTCCCGCTCTGCCGTGTCCATGGTCACGCGGCCCTTGAAGAAGCCGTCGATGCGCCCGCCCAGAAGGATCTCGGCACTGATGGTCTGGCCGACCAGATCAGGGTTGGCGAGGACCATGGCGCGGATCTGCGCGGGGGCTTCTTCGGACAACATGGCGGCCAGCTCCCGCCCGCCCATTTCATGCTCGATGCCCTGATCTTCAAGGAAGGCCTCGAAAGACATCGCCAGCACGGGCAGGTAGCCGAAGGTCGTCACGCGGGCCATCTCGGCCGGGTCGCGGTTACCGTCGGGGTCGAGACGATCGGCGGACAGTTCCAGCGGATAGCTGATGTAGGTCTGCTTGAACGCGCTCAGACCGTTGCCGAGGATCGAGATCAGCAACACGATCAGCGCCAGGATCCCGACGGTGACAGCAGCCACCCCGTAGGCGCGGAACCGCTTTTCGGCCCGGTTGCGTTTGGCCGTGCGCGTGTCGCTGGCAAAAAGCGAGCGCTTGGGCGCGGCGGCAGGCATGTTAACAGCGTCGGTCAATCGTACTGCTCCCGATATTTGCGCACCACGGCGAGGGCCACGATGTTGAGGCCCAATGTGATGACGAAAAGCGTAAGACCCAGGGCGAAGGCGACGAGGGCTTCGGGCGAAGAGAAATCCGTGTCGCCGGTCAACTGACCCACGATCTTCACCGTCACGGTTGTCATCGCCTCAAACGGGTTGAGGTCGAGCCTTGCCGCGGCCCCTGCCCCGAGCACGACGATCATCGTCTCGCCAATCGCGCGGGAGGCGGCGAGAAGCACGGCGCCGACGATGCCAGGCAAGGCGGCGGGCAGGACGACCTGTTTGACCGTCTCGGACTGCGTCGCGCCAAGCCCGTAGGACCCGTCGCGCAAGGATTGGGGCACCGCGTTAATGATGTCGTCCGACAGCGAGGACACGAAGGGGATCAGCATGATGCCCATGACGATGCCCGCCGTCATGACCGAGGAGGAGCTATCGCCAAGCCCGAGGGGTTGGGCGAAGTAATCGCGCAGCATCGGGCCGACCGTGATCAGCGCGAAAAGGCCGTAGACGATGGTGGGGATGCCTGCCAGCACCTCGATCAGCGGTTTGGCGAAAGAACGGACGCGGTTCGAGGCATATTCGGCCATGTAGATGGCGGCGAAAAGGCCGATGGGCACGGCCACCAGAAGCGCGATGAACGAGATATACATCGTGCCCCAAAGGAGCGGGATCAGGCCCAGTTCCGAGCCGCCCTCAAAACTCGGGCGCCATTCGAGGCCGAAGAAGAAGTCCTGCCAGGGGTAGAGCTGGAAAAAGTTGCGCGTGTCCCAGAGCATCGACAAGACGATGCCGACGGTGGTCAGGATCGCGATGGTGGAGGCGGCCATGAGGATCGTCAGCATGGCCGATTCCACGACATTGCGCGCGCGCAGATCCCGGTTGGTCCGCATATAGGCGTAGGCCAGGCCTGCGGCGGCCAGCAGGAAGACCACAATCAACATGTAGGTCCGGCCGGTCGACGACAGCTCCCGGAACCGTTGGGCGGCGACCAGCACCTCGGGCTCCACATCGGAGCCGAGGGCGACGCCGACCTCGGCCAGGCGGTCGCGAATGTTGGTGAAGCCGCTGCGAACACCGGCGGCTTCCTCTTCGGTGAAGGCACCGCGTTCCACGGCGGCATCCAGGCCCTGGGCCAGGCGGCGCACGTCGGTCATCAACAGATCGCGGGAGCCGCTTTCGGCCACAACCCGCTCGGGGATCAGTTGGGCGACGGTGCGGTCGACAATGATGGGCTGAACGACCAGCCAGACCAGCAGCACCAGAAGCGCCGGAACGATGGTCAGAAGGGTGACGTTGGTGCCGTAGTAGGACGGAAGGGAATGGAGAAGCCGCACATCGCCCTCGGCAGAGGCGACGGCGCGTTGACGCCCCAGAATGAAGCCGAGCGTACCCAGAAACAGCAGGCCGAGAAGGATCCAGAGCATGGCAGGGGTCCGGGGATCAGGTCAGGAAAGAATTGGGTGAGGCCGCGCACCGGCCCCACCCGAGGTTGAAGCGACGGGGCTTACTGGCCCATCAGCGTGCCGTTGGCGACCACGGCCTGGGTCTCGGCCAGCTCGGGGTCGGAGACGAGACCATAGGCGGCCAGGGGCCCCCACTCACCGGCGATGTCGTCAGAGACGAAGAAGTCTGCGTATTCCTGCAGGCCGGGGATCACGCCCAGGTGGGCTGCTTTGATGTAGAAGAACAGCGGGCGCGAGACGGGGTATTCGCCCGATGCGATGGCGTCCACGGTGGGAACAACGCCGGCCATGGTGGCGACTTGCAGCACGGAGGTGTTGTTCTCGTAGAACGCGAGGCCGAAGACGCCGATGCCGTTGGCGTCCGCGTTGATGCGGGCGAGCGTCTCGGTGTAGTCGCCGTCGATGTCGACGGAGACGCCGTCGGCGCGGATTTCCATGCAGGCTTCCTCGGCTGCATCCTCATCCATGCCCATTTCCATCATCGCCGCCATGGAGCCGTTGTCTTCGCAGCCCTGCAGGATCACACGCTCGTCAAAGACTTCGCGGGTGCCATGACGCGTGCCGGGGATGAAGGCCGAGATCGGCTGATCGGGCAGCGCGTCGCGGACCTGGTTCCAGTTGGTGTTGGGGTTGGGGACCATCTCGCCGTCGACGGGCAGTTCAGCGGCGAGCGCCAGGTGCCAGTCGGACTGGGTGAACTCGAAGCTGGGGCCGTTGATGTCAGAGGCGAAGACGATGCCGTCATAACCGAAGCGCACTTCGATGATGTCGGTCACGCCGTTCTCGGCGCAGGTCGCGATTTCGCTCTCGCGGATCGAGCGCGAGGAGTTTGCGATGTCGGTGGTGTTCTCGCCCACGCCCTCGCAGAAGCGGCGCAGACCGGTGGAGGATCCACCCGATTCGACGACCGGAGTGGGGAAGTCGAAGTTTTCGCCGAAGGCTTCGGCGACGATGGTGGCATAGGGCAGCACGGTCGAGGACCCGGCGATTTGCACGTTGTCCCGGCTTTGGGCCGAAGCGGTGGTTGCCACAGCAGCGATGGCAAGGACGGAAACGCTCAATTTTGCGAACGACATGTTGGAGGTGCTCCAAGGTTGTTTTCAGACATCACGCGGGGCTTTTGGGCCCAACGCTTGGGAGGCTGCCTAGGCCCCGTTCGCTGAGCTTTTGTGACGTCTGTGTAACAGTATTATGACAAGGCGCGGGGCGGCGTGTTTAATCCACAGGAAACTGCACCGAGAAGGTGCTGCCCTGGCCTTCCTGGGAGGTGATTTTCAGCCGCCCCCGGTGGCGGTTGACGATATGCTTCACGATCGCCAGGCCCAGGCCCGTCCCGCCCATCTCGCGCGAGCGGCCCGCGTCGATGCGGTAGAATCGCTCGGTCAGGCGCGGCAGGTGTTGCGAGGCGATGCCCGGCCCCTCGTCGCTGACATCGACCACGACGATGTCGCCCTTGGACAGGCCCCGCCCCTTGTCGCGGGTCAGCCGCAGCGTCACCGGCTTGTCCGGCCCGCCGTATTTCATCGCGTTCTCGGCCAGGTTCAGGAACACCTGCATCAGTTGATCGCGGTCGCCCAACACACGCGCAGGCGCGCCGTCGTGGATCAGGTTCAACGTATTGCCCGCATCATCCGCGCGCGGTTTCAGCGCCGCGATGACGCTGCCCAGAAGGACCGTAAGGTCGATCTGTTCGTCCGGGCGCATCCGCGCGGCGGCCTCTACCTTGGACAGGGACAGCAGGTCCGAGATCAGGCGGTTCATCCGCCGCGCTTCCTCCTCCATGATGCCGAGGAAGCGGTCCTGGGCGGCGGGGTCATCGCGCGCGGGGCCGCGCAGGGTCTCGATAAAGCCCATGACCGAGGTCAGGGGCGTGCGCAGCTCGTGGCTGACGTTGGCGATGAAGTCGCGGCGCATCTCTTCGGTCTCGCGCAGGTGGGTGATGTCGGTGAAATGCAACAGCAGGGCACCGCCCTGCCCTTGCAGGCTGGCGATGCGCACCTTGTATTCCACGACGCCCGATTGCTCTGCCCGCTCGATCCGCACCTCCGCCGTGGGCGCGCCCTGCTGCACCGCCTCGATCCGGCTGAGCAACGCGGGCTGGCGCAGGACCGTGCCGTGGCTGCGCCCGATGATCCATGTTCCTAGCAGCGCCGTCCCGGCGGCGTTGGCGTGGTCAATCGTGCCGTCCGCCGCGATCAACAGCATCGGATCGGGCACGGCATCGATCACCGAATGGATCAGATCGCGGGTCATGGCCCCGGCTCCCCTCAGGCAATGCCGCGGATGTGGGGCGATTCTGCGCAGACGCGCAACGCAGAAGCGACTTTCAGTCGCAATCGTTTCATTGGCAATTAATTCTGGCTGCAGTACAAGGGAGCTCAGGTGGGGCCCGTCCGGGGCCTCTGCCGTAGTCAGGTGGTCCCGCCATGAAGACCGACCCACGCGCGCGATTTGAGGCCCGGCCCGAGCCCTCAGGCGGCGGACCAAACGTCCTGGCGGTGGCACTTTCGCCGTCCGCGCTGTCGCAGATGCCACGCCATGTCCTTGCGCCGGATGCCCATGTCTCGCTCAGCACCCTGGCCCGTGTCACGGCGGCCGAAGTGACCGGCGCCGATGCGCCGGATCTGATCCTGGCGCCGCTGACGGCGCGGGGCTTTGACGCGATGGATCTGCTCGGGGCCCTCACCGAGGCCGATTACCGGGGCCGCATTCTGGTCCTGACGCCGCATATGCCCGACGT
This sequence comes from Gymnodinialimonas sp., assembly GCF_059726805.1. Classification (NCBI taxonomy): domain Bacteria; kingdom Pseudomonadati; phylum Pseudomonadota; class Alphaproteobacteria; order Rhodobacterales; family Paracoccaceae; genus Gymnodinialimonas; species Gymnodinialimonas sp. The sequence goes on along the minus strand of NZ_AP041059.1, from coordinate 2,456,704 downwards.
GCCGCTGGTGCGCGCGGATGTCCTGGCCCAGGCGCCCGCGTTGAACGTGGACGTCATCGCGCTCGACGGCAGCTCGGCGCTGCATCTGCTTTAGATCGCCGCCAGCCCGCGCTCGAAATCGGCGATCAGCAGGTCCAGATCCTCGATCCCGACCGAGACGCGGAAAAACCCGTCGGAAATCCCCAAGGCCGCCCGCCCCTCGGGCGTCAGCCCCCGGTGGCTGCTGGAGGCCGGGTGGCTGAGCGTCGTGCCGACATCCCCCAGGGTCGGCGCAAAGGGCAAGTCCGGGGCGGCTTGCACCATCCGGTCGGCGGCGGCTTCCGTGGCGTCGTGCAGCTCAAAACTCACCATGTTGCCAAAGGCTTGACCCACCAGGGAGGCCGCTTTCGCGTGGTCGGGATGGTCCGCGCGCCCCGGGTAAAGCACCCGCGCCACCTTCGGATGATCCGCCAGATAGTCCGCGAGGCCGCTCGCGTTTGCCTGCGCCTTCTCGAACCGCAACGGAAACGTGTAAAGCCCCCGCTCCGCCAACCAGCACTCGTTTGGGGCCGGTGTCATGCCGACCGTGACGGCGAAATCGTAGATGGCGCGCATCTGGCCCGCGTCGCGCGCCGCCACATAGCCGAGGGTCACATCGGAATGGCCCGCAAGCAGCTTGGTGACGGAATGAATGGTGATATCGGCACCCTCGACAAGCGGCTGATAAGCCAGCGGCGTGGTGAACGTATTATCCACCGCCAGGATCACACCCGCTTCCTGGGCCAGCGCAATGATCCCCGCCATATCGGCGACCCGCAGCGTGGGGTTGGAGATCACCTCGACCAGGATCATCTTCGTCTCGGGCCGGATCGCCGCGCGCATGGCCGCGACATCCGTCGGATCAGCCACAGAGGTCGCAATCCCGAACCGCGCCAGGTCCTGATGCATCAACCGCAAGGAGCGCCCGTAAAGCTGGTTGCCGCCCACGATATGGTCGCCTGCGCCCAGAAGCCCCAGGATCGTCGCCGAAACCGCCGCCATGCCCGAGCCCAGGATCAGACCGCCTTCAGCCTCCTCCAGCATGTCAATCTTGCGCGCGAGCAGCTCTGCATTGGGGTGCCCTTCGCGCGCATAGGTATATCCATGGGCCCGCCCCTCATACTGGGAATGCAACGTCGCAATCGACGGCGAGGCATAGACGACCGAGGGCTGGATCGGCGTCACCACCGCCCGGCTCACCCCTTCGCGCAACGCCGCGCGCCGCACCAATGTCCCCGGCCTGGAATTCCGCCCCTCGCTCATCACGGGCTCCCCCTCTTCCCTGTTCCAAAAATATCCCGGGGTGTCTGAGGGGCTGGCCCCTCAGTCCCGCAACCCGCCAAACGCACCGTCAGCCGCGCACAGTCCCATCGCCCGACACAAGATACTTGAACGAGGTCAACTGCTGCGCCCCCACGGGCCCGCGCGCATGCATCTTGCCCGTGGCAATCCCAATCTCTGCCCCCATGCCAAACTCGCCGCCATCGGCAAACTGGGTGGAGGCGTTGTGCATCAGGATCGCGCTGTCGAGCCGCTGGAAAAAGCGCGCAACTGCTGCCCCCTCCTCGGCAATGATCGCATCGGTGTGGTTGGAGCCAAAGTTGCGGATATGATCCAGCGCGGCGTCGATGTCATCGACCACCCGCGCGGCGATGATCATGTCGAGAAACTCGCGCCCCCAATCGTCCTCCTGCGCCGCCACGACCCCTTCTATGCCCTGCACATCCGCGTCCCCGCGCACCTCCACGCCCGCGTCGAGCAAGGCGCGCACGACGCCTTGGCCGATGGTGTCAAACACCTCGCGGTGGATCAGCAGACATTCAGCCGAGCCGCAGATCCCCGTGCGCCGGGTCTTCGCGTTGAGCACCACGCGCAGCGCTTTTTCGGGGTCGGCAGAGGCATCGAGGTAGACATGACAAATCCCCTCCAGATGGGCGAAGACCGGCACCCTTGCCTCGCGCTGCACCAGCCCGACAAGCCCCTTGCCGCCGCGCGGCACGATCACATCGATGGTCTCGGTCATCGTCAGCATCTGCGAGACGGCCTCCCGGTCACGGGTCGGCACCCGTTGCACGGCATCTTCGGGCAGACCGGCGGCGCGCAGCCCCTCTTGCAGGCAATCGGCCAGCACGCCCGAGGAATGGAAGCTTTCCGAGCCGCCGCGCAGGATCACCGCATTGCCGGATTTCAGGCACAGGGCACCGGCGTCGGCGGTCACATTGGGGCGGCTTTCATAGATCACCCCGATCACCCCCAATGGCGTGCGGACGCGCTTGATGTGCAGCCCGCTCTCCATATCCCATTCGGTCATCACCTGGCCCACGGGATCGTCCTGCCCCGCCACGGAGCGTAGGCCCGAAACGATGCCGTCCACCCGCGCCTCGTCCAGCATCAGGCGGTCCAGCATGGCGTCCGACAGGCCCTTTTCACGCCCGAACGCCATGTCCTTCTCGTTGGCGGCAATGATCTCGGCCCGGCGCGCCCAGACCGCATCGGCGGCCGCGGTGAGCGCCGTCACCTTGGCCTCTGGCGCCGCAAACGCCAGCACGGCACTGGCCGCCTTGGCGCGCGCGCCAAGCTCGGCCATCAGGGCGGGGACGTTGTCTGTTAGGTCTTTCATCTCAAACCTCATCGCGGGTGTTTCGGAAGGATAGGCGGTTTTGAGCGGGTGTGAAGGGGCGTCAGAGGCCCATGTCATCGCGGTGGACCAGGGCAGCGCGCCCTGGATAGCCCAGGATCTCGGGGATTTCATCGGAGTGATGCCCCCGGATTGCGCGCGCCTCGTCAGCGGCATAGCGGCTGAGCCCGATGCCAAGCGCGGCGCCCTCCGGTCCCTCCAGCCGCACCGGATCGCCGCGCTGGAACGCGCCCGAGACGGCGCTGACGCCCGCCGGCAGCAGGGACTTGCCCCGCCCCAGCGCCGCCGCCGCGCCCGCATCAAGGCGCAGCGCGCCCTTGGGCTTCATTGCCCCGATCCAGGCCTTGCGCGCCTGTTGCGGCGAGAGGGTCGCGGTGAACCAGGTGGCTTTCGCGCCATCCTCCAGCGCCTGCAAGGGCCGCAGGACGTCGCCCTGGGTGATCGCCATGGCACAGCCCGCCGCCGTCGCCGTGCGCGCGGCCAGAACCTTGGTCTTCATCCCGCCCTTCGACAGACCCGAGCCCGCATCGCCCGCCATCGCCTCGATCTCCGGCGTGATCGCATCGACCCGCGGCAGGTGCTGCGCGCCCTCGGTGCCCGGCAGCGCCGTATAGAGCCCGTCCACATCGCTCAGCAGCACGCAGATGTCCGCGCCCGCCATCACCGCCACATTGGCGGCCAGCCGGTCGTTGTCGCCATAACGGATCTCGTCTGTCGCAATGGTATCGTTCTCGTTCACAATCGGCACCGCCCCGCGCGCCAGAAGCGCCGCGAAGGTCGCGCGGGTGTTGAGGTAGCGCCGCCTGTCGCCACTATCGTCCAGCGTCAGCAGGATCTGCGCCGAGGTCAGCCCATGGGGCGCCAGCGCCTCTTCATAGGCGCCCGCCAGGCGGATCTGGCCCACCGCCGCCGCCGCCTGCGCCTCATCGAGCGACAGCGCGCCGGTGCCAAGGGCCAGGGCCCCGCGCCCCAGCGCAATCGCGCCCGAGGACACAAGGATCACATCGGTGCCCGCCGACTTTAACGCCGCCACGTCCTGGGCCAACGCCACCAGCCAGTCGCGGCGCAAATCGCCGCTGACCCGGTCCACCAGCAGCGCCGAGCCGATCTTGACGACAACGCGTTTGGCGCCGCTCAGGGACGCCATGTCTCGGGCTCCTCCAAAGCCTCTCGGGCCGCCTTGTGATTGGCGTCGACGCGCGCGCGCAACACGCGCAACACCTCGGTCACGCCGGTGCGCGCCACGCCCGACATCTCCATCAGGTTGCCCGCCACAGCGCCCAAAGCTTCGCGCTTCTCGGCCAGCTCTTCCGGTTCAATCGCGTCGATCTTGTTGAGCACGGTGATGCGCGGCTTCAGCGCCAGTTCACCGCCATAGGCTTCCAGTTCCGCAATAATCGTCTGGTAGTCACTCACCACATCGTCGGACGTGCCATCGACCAGATGCAGCAGCGCCGCACACCGCTCCACATGCCCCAGGAACGTATCGCCGAGGCCCCTGCCCTCGCTCGCGCCCTCGATGAGACCCGGAATATCGGCCACGACAAACTCCGCCCCGTCCACGCCAACAACACCCAGATTGGGCACCAACGTAGTAAACGGATAATCGGCAATCTTGGGGCGCGCATTGGACGTTGCGGCCAGAAACGTCGATTTGCCGGCATTCGGCAGACCCAACAGGCCCACGTCGGCAATCAGCTTCAGGCGCAGCCAGATCGTGCGCTCCACACCTTCAAGCCCGGGGTTGGCCCGGCGCGGCGCCTGGTTGGTCGCGCTCTTGAAATGCAAATTGCCAAAGCCGCCATTGCCGCCCTTGGCGATGCAGATCCGCTGACCCACGGTGTCCAGATCGGCGATCAGCGTCTCCTGATCCTCCTCCAGCACCTCGGTGCCCGCCGGCACCCGCAGCACAATATCCGCGCCGTCCTTGCCGGTGCGCTGTTTACCCATGCCGGGCTGGCCGTTCTTGGCAAAGAAATGCTGCTGGTAGCGAAAATCGATCAGCGTGTTCAGCCCATCCACGACCTCCACAAATACCGAGCCTCCGGTGCCGCCGTCGCCGCCATCAGGGCCGCCATACTCGATGTACTTCTCGCGTCGGAACGAAACCGACCCGCCGCCACCGCCGCCGGACCGGATGTAGACTTTCGCAAGATCAAGAAACTTCATCTAAAACCCAAGCGCGCCGCTGGCCCGCCCCTTCATCTTGCCCCTACAACTCCGGGGGTGTGGGGGCTGGCCCCCACCTCTCCGACAACTGCCTCTTACGCCAACCGCTTGAGATAAGTCCACGTCGCAACTTTTGCCCCGCGCGCCACCGAGAAGGCCTCGGCATCGCCCAGATAGTCGAACCCCGCATTGGTCAGCACCCGGGCCGAGCCCGGATTATCCTGAAACACGGAGCCGAAAAATGTGCTGTTTTCCAAGGGGTTGGCGTCCACCATGGCCTGCACGGCCTCGGAAGCGAACCCGGTGTTCCACATCGCAGGCGCAACCCAATAGCCGATTTCCGATTGGTTACGATCCATCTGGTCCAGCGAAATCACCCCCATCACTTCCGCGCCGCCAAACTCCGTCGCATCCATGACCCAGGCATAGGACCCGCGATCGGGCTTCATCACATTGGCGATGAAGCTTTCCACAGCGCCCGGCGGCAACGGATGCGGGATCGAGGTCGTCATCTCGGCCACCCGCTTGTCGGCGTGATACATCGACAACAGCCCCGCATCCGAGGGACGCAGGGGCCGCAGGAACATGCGCGGCGTCTCGATCACGGCCTGGGCCAAAATGGTTTCCTGTTTCATCCGTCAGTCCTCCTCCGAACCGATCTCCCGTAGCCCATGTCCTTCCAGCGCGATGTGGGCGCTGGGGCCTCCTGACACAAGACAGGTTACAAAAATGCGAAGGGCCGGCGAAATCGCCGGCCCCCTGAAATGTCTTACCCTTGGGATATGGCGATTACTCTGCAGCCTCGGCTGCTGGGAGTACGGAAATGAACGTGCGGCCCTTGAAGCCCTTCTTGAAGGACACGTGGCCTTCGGCAACTGCAAAGATCGTGTGATCCTTGCCTTCGCCCACGCCCTCACCCGGCCACCACTTGTTGCCGCGCTGACGCGCGATGATGTTGCCGGGGATCACGGCTTCGCCGCCGTATTTCTTGATGCCAAGGCGGCGACCGGCTGAGTCGCGGCCGTTGCGGGAGGAACCACCTGCTTTTTTATGTGCCATGGGTCAATTACTCCTGTTCTGCGGCAAACGCGGTGGCTTGCTCGATCCAGTTGTCACGCTCAATGCGGCCTTTGAACGACAGCTTGTCATCCATATAGGCAATGTCGGACGGGCCCCAAGCCATGATCTGGTCAAAGTGGAACACGCCGTTTTCGTGCAGCAGGCCTTCCAGCTTGGGCCCGACGCCCGAGATCTTCTTGAGATCATCGGGCTGGCCGCCACGCGCTTCCGTCAGCAGGTTCGCGGGCGCGGTGCCTGCGTCTGCCGCTTCCGCCGCAGGGGCGGCTTCGGCCTTCGCCTTCTTGGGCGCCGCTTTCTTCTCGGCCTTGGGGGCCTCGGCGGCGGGTGCCTCTGCCTTCTTGGCTTTCTTTGGTGCAGCGGCGGCAACAGCCGCGCTTGCGGTCACAGAGCCCGAGCCCATCGCGGCTTTCACGCCGGTCTTGTCGCCACCCGATGCGAGGATCTCGGTGATCTCGATCAGGGTCAGCTTCTGGCGGTGGCCCTTCTTGCGCTGGGACGAGTGCTTGCGGCGGCGCTTGACGTAGTGGATGAGCTTTTCGCCCTTCACGGTGTCGATCACGTTGGCCTGCACGGCAGCACCCGCCACAAGCGGCGCGCCCACAGTGACACTGTCACCGCCGAGCATCAGGATATCGTTGAATTGCACGGCCTCACCGGCCTCTGCTGCAAGCAGTTCCACGCGCAGTTTGTCACCGGCCTGGACTTTATATTGCTTGCCGCCTGTCTTCATGACAGCGAACATGGTGTCTTCCTTCTTGTCCCGCGCCCTGTGGTCCAAACGCGCGATCTGCGCGAAAGCGTTTCGGGTTTCCCCACCTCGGGCTGCGCGCCCCTCTTTCAGGGCGTCATACATACCATTTCCCACGCGCAATCTGCCCGTCGGAAGCCGCCGTATCGGCCATGGCGCAGGCTTTGTCAACAGGCCTGGCACGGCTTTTGCGCGGGTCCGCGCTGCCTTACGCGGTGATCTCTTTCATCGCCTCTTGCAGGCGCGCGCCGGTTTCCACGTGGCGCTCGATAATGGGGGAGATGTACTCTTCCCACTGTTTGCCGAGGTTCTTCGCCATTTCCGCGATCTTCTCATGGTCGGGCCGTTTCGTGAGATACTCCAGCGTTTTGCGCGCGGCCGCCTCAAGGCGGACCGCGGCGCTGATCTCGGTGACCGAGGCATTGGGGCTGTTGCGCACGCTTTGGGCCAACAGCACGGCATCGCCGGCAATCTTGGAAAGTGCGACGGCCTCGGTGAAGGGAAGCGCCAGTATTGCCGCCCCGTCGTTGGCGTTGAACTGATCGAAAATATCCGACATCGCGTCCATCCGCTCGGCCAGTTTCATGTCGGTCCGGTGGTAGAGGCCAAAAAGACCATCGTAGCCGTAGATCAAACCCATTTCATTGAACATCTTTAACCCTCAAGCAAAAACAATGGCTTGAAGACTACCCGTGGCGGTGCAAAAGGCAATGGTTTTTGCCGCTCGCCCCGCCGCTTGATCCGGCCCCAGGGCCCGCTGTCAGATGTCCTCGCCCGCGATGAACCCCGCAGCCGCATAGCCCAGATCATAGCTGAGCGCGGCCAGCATCTCATCGAACGCCGCGAACAGCGCGGCATTCACCGCCCGCCCCGCCGGGCTGTCGGAGAGCGCCAGGTACGCCTCCAGATCCGCATCGGAGGCCTCGGCATAGGCGGCAAGCTGGAACGAGAACAGCCATTCCACCGTAAGCTGGCGCACCTCGGGCTCTTGCGCCCAAACCTCGGCCAGCATCAGGCTTTCCGGCACTTCGTTGTCGAAGGCCCCGCCCTCGATGAGCCCCCGGTAAAAGGCAATGCGCAGGTTCAACGCGCCCGAGACGTTGCGTTCGATCAACCCGTTGATGTCGTCGAACCGCTGCAGGATTTCGAGCCGGGGGTCATTTTCCGTGACCGCCGCCATGAAAACCTCGGTCGCGGCCTCGACGCCGCTTTCGTCCAGAAACAAGCGCCGCGCGGCCAGCTCGCCCGCGATGACCCGTTCGCCTGCCTCGGTCTCCAAAAAGGCCTGCACGGTGGCGATCTGCTCGGCCGTCAGCGCGTTACGGTCAAACGCCTCTTCAAAGAGCGCCACCATCCGGGGCGTGGCATGGAGCCCCGCGACCGTCGCCTGCCAAGCCGCGCCCCCTGCCCCGGGAAAGAGCTGCTCTTCCAGGTCGGCGGCGCCGCGCATGTTCTCGGCGCCCATCAGCGCGATGATCTCATACATGCCCATGGCGTCGAGCATCCGGTACAACTCCGGCGCTTCCTGCGCCAAAGTCACCGAAGCGGCCGCCTGCACGTCCTGCGCCAGAGGGAGGGCTTGCGCCTGCGCGGGCGGCGACGGAAATGCCAGGGCCGCAAGCGCCAGGCCAGCGGTCAAATAAGCGGTGCGGATCATCGGGGCTCCCTCGTCAATTCTGCCTCTTAGGATGACGCGGATTGATCCTGAAAGCCATGGCGCGATCACATTGTGGTGAGCCCATGGGCACTTTTCCGCAAAGCCGCGCGCCCGTGACAGGAAAAATTCAAACGTGCTTGCACGTCGCAGCCCCTTGCGTGCCCCGCCGCTTGCCGCTACCTGTCCGCCCGGGAGCCCGCCCGAGCGGGGTCCAAGACCGCGGAGAGGTGCCGGAGTGGTCGAACGGGGCGGTCTCGAAAACCGTTGTGGGTGCAAGCCCACCCAGGGTTCGAATCCCTGTCTCTCCGCCATCAATTCAAAGCATAGAATAAGGGATTTCGTGCCAACGCCAAGCCCCAGCGCCGGTCCAGCACCGGATGGATCTGTGCCGTTTATTTTCGTTGCATGAGGTTGCGCAATACAAACCGGATTAATTGACCTATGTGCGCGAAGCGGACCCACCCCCTTCTAAGGCGGCTCAACTCGGGTCATATTCGGATGGCCACCAACAAAAGAACGTGACTTTGAAGGTCAGCAAAACGGACGTCATCGGCGGAATGCCCGCCAAAGACGCGCGCGACTTCCAAAAAAAAGGCGCTGCGCTGGGAAGCAACGCGCGACGTCTGGTTAGAGCAAATGACCGCCGACGAATTCGACGCGATGTTGACCGAAGGTTGGTTGGAAGAGGCGGAACGCTTTTTCTTAACGAAAGGTGGTTTTTTGAGTGACGAAGAGGTGGACCGATACAACGCCAAAGCTGCCGCCGCCCCGTCCACATTCAAGACCACAGAGAAGGCCCTTCGCCTCACCTATGTGCGCTTCGTCAAGCGCATGACCCGAGAGGAAGCGGATACGCTCTTGGCCAAAGTCTTGGGGCGGATTGACCAATACAAAGTGGAATTCCCCGACAGCCCCGTTTTTATGCAGCGGTTGGAAGTCTTCGGAAGCTACCTTGAAGACACCGACGACATTGAAGATTTGGACCTAATCCCGACCCTTGTGCGAAGCTTGCGGGGTGAAGAGTATCAGCAAGCTAGGATTGCCTTTTCAATGCCCCTAGATCGCAACGCAGCTATTTGCATGTGGACGAACTGTTTTTCTCCGATACCCATTTTCTGAGGTTCCTGAAAAACCGCAGCCCCAGAATTGACTTCAATGGCGACGTTGGTTTGGACGAATTGGGCGTGACCCGTCGCGCCGTATATCCCCCAACCGAAACGCCATAACGTTCCGCAAGATCTCCAATTGATAATGAAGGCTCGCTAGCAACCAATAACAGGCTTTTTGGCGTTTGCCCCGATCCGTTCCAAATGAGTGGCCAGATCGCACGAGTTGGCGAATGCACGCCCACAACAAACTCGTTGTAGATGCCGTGTGGACCAGCCTTGGTCCTGGCCCCAAGCGTGCTCGACGGTTTGGACGACCAAGCGTGTGCCTGCTCCTCGGTGAAGTCAACATCGGCTACCGGCCCTCCGAGGGCGCTGCTCTCACATGGACATGTTCTGACATGATCGTGATGTGCCTTACATCTCATTTGAAAGGGAGGCGTCGCAAGAGCGTCCGCCGACGTCAGACCTTATTGTATGGACGGCCCGGCACGTCGTCAGCCAAAATCGCCAAGTTGTTCGCGACGGCCAGATTGTTCTCTGCATCTACGCAAGCTTAGCTCAACACTGCGCAAAGCAAAGGGAAGGCTAGATTGCTGCTACGAAGGTCCGCCACCGATAAGCTCGCAGTTCTAGGAACTTTGAACGAAGCCTGAGACTGCTTTGGTAGTTGTTCCGATATTGGCCGGTAGTCTATTGTTTCCGCCGCAGAGCAATGCCTGTTCTCTGAAACGGTGTGAAATCCATTGCGCCGAACTCAATAATTCATTATTTCATGAATTATGGAATCACAAGCTCCCAACCGTCTCTCGACCCTTGGCCATCCGCAACGCCTGGCCCTGTTCCGGCTGCTTATGCGGCGGTACCCGGATCGTGTGCCTGCGACCGAGTTGGCACATGCACTCGCACTTAAGCCCAATACGCTATCGACCTATGTGAGCGCGCTGATGCAGGCAGGTTTGGTCACGCAAGAGCGTGTCGGAACGTCGCTTCGCTATGCGATCCATATGGATGCGGTGCGCGAGACGTTTGATTACCTGCTGCGCGATTGCTGTCGCGGGCGCCCGGAAATCTGTTCACCCCTCACCTCATTTGGCTTTGAAGGAGACAGTCCCATGACGGATCGCAAGTACAATGTCCTTTTCATCTGCACCGGCAATTCAGCGCGCTCGATCTTTGCTGAATCTATCCTGCGCAAGGAGGCCGGGGACAGGTTCGTGGCCTATTCGGCGGGCACCAAGCCGCGTTCCGAGCTGAACCCTTTTGCGCTCGAAGTTTTGGAGCAGAAGGGGCACGACATCACTGTTTTGGAGGCGAAGAACGTGTCGGCCTTCCAGGGCCAAGATGCCCCGGACTTCGACTTCGTCTTCACGGTCTGCAACCAGGCGGCCAATGAAGAGTGCCCGGCCTGGACCGGTCAGCCGGTGAGCGCCCATTGGGGGATGCCGGACCCGGTGAAGGTGGAAGGTTCCAACGCGGAGAAGAACCTGGCTTTTCATCAGTCTTATGGCGCGCTCCTGAACCGGATCAAAGCCTTCACGGCTTTGCCGATCGCGTCGCTCGACCGGATCGCGTTGCAGAAAGCTGTCGACGATATCGCACAAACGAACGAAGGAGCTTCTGCGTGACCACCTACGCGCTCAACGGCCTTGGCCGGATTGGCAAACTTGCACTCAAGCCGTTGCTGGAGCGCGGGGCCAGGATCGCCTGGATCAATGACGCGGTCGGCGATCCAGAAATGCACGCCCATCTTCTGGAGTTTGACACGGTTCATGGTCGATGGAAGGCCGCCTTTTCCCATGATGCGGACAGCGTGACGATTGACGGCACGCGCCTGCCGTTCATCGGGACAAGAGACATTGAAGCTCTGCCGTTGGACGGCGTGGACGTCGTGATCGATTGCACAGGGGTCTTCAAGTCAGAGGCCAAGCTCGCGCCTTACTTTGAGGCGGGCGTGAAGAAAGTCGTCGTCTCTGCGCCCGTGAAAGACGGCGATGCTGCCAACATCGTTTATGGCGTCAACCAGGGCATCTATGACGCGGGCAAACACCGGATTGTCACGGCGGCGAGTTGTACCACCAATTGCCTCGCGCCGGTCGTGAAGGTCGTTCATGAGAACCTCTGCATCAAGCATGGCTCGATCACGACGATCCATGACGTGACGAACACCCAGACAATCGTCGACAGGCCCGCCAAGGATCTGCGCCGTGCGCGCTCGGCTTTGAATTCTTTGACCCCGACAACGACAGGCAGCGCGACTGCGATCACGCTCATCTATCCGGAATTGACCGGGCGCCTGAACGGCCACGCGGTGCGCGTGCCGCTTTTGAACGCCTCCCTGACCGACTGTGTTTTTGAGGTGGAGCGTGAAACCACCGCTGAAGAGGTCAACGGCCTCTTCAAGGCCGCGGCGGACGGCGAACTGAAGGGCATTCTGGGCTACGAAGAACGGCCGCTCGTCTCGACCGACTATACCAATGACGAACGCTCAAGCATCGTGGATGCGCCATCAACGATGGTCATCAACGGGACGCAAGTGAAGGTGTACGCCTGGTACGACAATGAAATGGGTTATGCCCACCGACTTGTTGATGTGGCGCTGATGGTTGGAGCGTCCGTGTGACCGACACCTCCGCGCGGCCAGAGGGGCTTTCGGCCTATATCGCCGTGACGGCGGCCTATTGGGCGTTCATGCTCACCGACGGTGCGCTGCGGATGCTGGTGCTGCTGCACTTCCACACCCTGGGCTTCAGCCCTGTTCAGCTCGCCTACCTCTTCGTGCTCTATGAAATCGCGGGCATGGTGACCAATCTCTGTGCTGGGTGGATCGCCGCGCGGTTCGGTTTGACCTCTACGCTTTATGTGGGTCTCTGCATTCAGGTTCTGGCTTTGTTGGCTTTGGCTCAGCTCGACCCGACCTGGGCGATCGGTGTTTCCGTGGCTTTCGTGATGGTCGTGCAGGGCGCGAGTGGGGTGGCCAAAGATCTCGCAAAGATGTCCTCGAAGTCTGCTGTGAAGTTACTGGCCCCAGCAGAGAGGGGCGGGCTGTTCCGCTGGGTGGCGCTGCTCACGGGGTCGAAGAACGCGGTGAAAGGCCTCGGCTTTCTGCTGGGGGCTGCGCTGCTCGCGACGCTCGGTTTTGTCTGGGCTGTTCTTGGGATGGCCGCGATCCTTGCCGTCATCTTGGTCGCCGCGTTGATCGCGATGCCACCGGGTCTTCCGAAGGGTCGGAAAGGGACGAAGTTCTCAGAGGTCTTTTCAAAGTCATCGAATGTGAACTGGCTCTCAGTGGCGCGAGTGTTTCTGTTCGGCGCGCGCGACGTCTGGTTCGTGGTTGGTATCCCGATCTACTTCTACGCGGTGTTGTCCGACGGAACCGTGTCCGGAAACCGAGCGGCCTTCTTCATGATCGGGGCGTTCATGGCGGTTTGGGTCATCCTTTATGGCGTCGTCCAGGCCTCCGCCCCACGCATTCTGCGTGCGTCATCACGGCCCGAGGGTGACTTGGTGCGTGCCGCAAAAGGTTGGGCCTGGGCCCTTGCCGCGATCCCCGCCATGCTCACTGTTGCGGCCCTGGCGTCTGAAGGCTCTCAGACCTGGCTGACACCCATCTTGGTTGCGGGCTTGCTCATCTTCGGCGCGATCTTTGCGATCAACTCCGCCCTCCATTCGTATCTTATTCTCGCCTTCACAAAAGCTGAGCGCGTGACCATGGATGTGGGCTTCTATTACATGGCGAACGCCGGAGGGCGGCTCCTTGGAACGGTGCTGTCCGGCGCCACTTATCAGCTTGGGGGCCTACCGCTGATGCTGGGGACAGCGTCGCTCATGGTCGCGGGTGCAGCGCTCGCGGCTGGGTGTTTGCGGAGTGACTCCCAAGCCGCGGAGACTTAGTTGGCTTTAGGTGCCGCAATTCGTTGCAGTAGTATCGCAGTGTCGCGCGCGGAAGCGATCTGCACGCAACGGCCCAAGACTTGCGCGGTCGGCGCCATCTAACCAATGCGGTCACAATCTTGCCGTACATTCTGCTACGGGTCAGATCTTCCAACTTAATGAAAAACTTGAACCTCCGAAATCTATCGACTTTCAGACTGTCTCTCCCGTCTATCCTTCCGTGCAATAGGAAGCGTCTGATATCGGCGGCGGCGTGGTGGCAACCCGCGCGCCGTGTGCGCATCGCCTAAAAAAACGTCATTATACACCCTCTTGGCCAGCCCCATTTCATTGGCACCTTACGCAGCGTTAACAAAATGCCCCTGCGGTGTTGATCTGTAAGAAAAGTCATGCCTAGACTGACCCTTACGGGGGGAACAAGATGGCGAATGTCGTTCTTGGAACACAGATCGATATTCTCTGTTTGGGCGATGATCTTCATGTTGCGCCAGCCCATTATGACGTCACGCGCCTGCCCTGGTATGACCGCGACCGGGACTACAACACCGGCGTGCCGCCGCTGGCCCACGCGGTGTCGAGCCGTCCGCTTTCGGGCAATCTGACGCTTCTCAAGCGCGGGGTGCATTTGCATTTCCGCATGCCCTCGGTGCTGACCGACGGGCGCATTGTCACGCGGGCGGACAACACGCGCGAACAGGAGTTTCCGCGCCTTCCCAACCGCTGGCATGTGAGCCGCGCACGCGGGGGCAAGCGTTGGCAGGTGGACAGCGACGCCGTGCGCGGGGACGAAAGCGGCGTCACTTACCCCTTGGCCAGGCGTCTCGATTTCCAGCGCCCCTACGCGCATATTGGCCGTCAGATCGACATCACCGACGGGCCCGCCGCGCCCCCGGCGCAACGGCTGGCTGATCTGGGGGGCGGCGCGTTGACAGCAATCGGCTGGGGCGATCCGTATTTCGCCTCTTTCTACCCCAATTGCCACAGCATCTTCGGCCTCTTCGATCCCGATGGGCAGGCGGGGGACGTCTATACGGTTGAGGGCACGTATAGCGACCATGATCCGCTGCAGGAGCCGGGCGGCGTCGAAGATCTGAGCAGCCGTTTGACCGGGCCGCTTTTGGTCTGGAAAGACACGCAGTGGGTGCCCTGGGAGGCGGACACGGGGCCCGCGACGGCGCATCTTTCGTGCCGGGGGACCGCGACGGCGCCCAATCCCGCGCCGCCGCCGAGCGCGGGGGATATCACGTTGACCCTTGCCCATACCGGGACGGAGGCGCTGGCCACGGCCCTGGCGTGCAAAGCCCATGGGACGGATATGGCCAAGCGCCGACGGTTCGAGGATCAGTTGATCGCCGCCACCCTCGCGCCCGAGATTGACGTGGCGAGCATGGATCACGGCCCGCTTTTCGGAGAGGCCCGCCACCAGAGCGGCTTTGACGCCCACGATGGCGGCACCCATTGGCGCATTGTTCCGGATAAGGCCGCGCAGAAGGCCGATGCGCGAGGGGCGGAAACACGGGCTCCGCTGCCCGATACGCTCGCTGCCCCGCTGGCGACATTGAACACGACCCAGGCCAAGCTGGACCGAGAGACGGCGGCAATTGAAACGGCGCGCCAACGGTTGTTCGGCGATTGGTGCAAATACCTGCGCAGCGCCTCTGAGGAGGACCTGGACGACAGCCCGGACGAGCTGACACCGGCGGACCTGCGCCAGGTGATTACGGCGACCTCGCTCAAGGCCCTGACGGACCTGCGCGCGGCGTGCGCAGCGACCCTTTCGGACCGGGACGCGGCGCGGCAGGCGTTGGATGCGGCGCTGTCGCAAGCGGGCCTGGCCTACCGGGCGGAGCAGACCGTGTCGGACCGTTTCTGGCGCCCGCGCGACCCGGTCGTGTTGTTGACCGGTGCGGCGATCTCGGCTGTCTCAGCCAATCGCGATGCCTCGGACCACGCTTACGTTGAGGACAGTGCCGCGACCACAAGCGCGCCGGGCGAAGTACGCCCGCAGAGCACCGAATGGACGCCGCTGATCATGGAGTGGGACGCCGCCGTCCATCCCTGGCAGTCTGAGGCGCCCGGTGCCGCAGGCGTTCCGGCCTACCCCGCCGATCTTCTGAGCACGCAATATGCGCTGATCGACGCGGCCCCCACGGATCTGACCCGCGACCTCGGTGCCAGCGCGCTGCGGCCCTCGCCGTCCCCCGTCACGGGGCGCGCGCCGCTCTCGCCGCACGCGGGCGCAGACCTGACCGATAAGGCCGAAGAGCTGTTGGTGACCCGCGCCGTCCAGGACGGGTTTTTCACCACCGACACGGACGGCCAGCCGCTTCAGGCCCGCCGGGCGCCTTCGGGCGAGGAGCGTGCTTATGTGGCCGCCAACCATGGCGTGTTGCGGGGCTTCTACGCTACTGCGGCCACCGCGTGCCCCCATGTCAGCGCCACGGAGGCCGCTTTCCTTATCGAGCTGATCAATCTGGTTTACCCCAAGGATCACCGGGTCATGGCGCTAAGCCAGGCGCTGGCGGGGTTCAACGATGCGCTGTTGCAGCGTGTGCAGGGCTTCCAAATGCCGATCATGGATCCGTTTGCCCTCGGCGGTTTTGCGGATTTTGCCGAGGATGTGCGCGACGCGCTCGGGTCTGGGCCGCTTCTGGCGGCCAAGCCCGATGGCCCGTTCCAGCCGCTCCGATCCGGGGCCGTGGGGATTGCCAAGCTGCGGTTGATTGATGGCTTTGGCCAGTTCGTTGATCTTGAGGAGCCCGACATCGACAGCGCGCAATCGCTGACCATGGCGGGCACCTCGGTGGCGGGGCCGGACCGGGGCGCGGACCGGGGCCGGGCTAAGCGGTTGTTGCTGCAACCGCGCCTCACCCAGGCCGCGCGGCTTGGGTTTCACTTTGTATCCGCCGGCGAGGGCGCGACCGAGGTGTTCAACGACCACCCGCTCACGAGCCCGATCCTGGGCTGGATCGTGCCTGACTATATCGACGGGGCGCTGCAACTTTTTGATGCCGCGGGGCGCGCCTGTTCTGTCCACGACGGGCGACGCCGGGATGATCCGGATCACGCCAAACGTCCGGGCCTGACCTCCGAGCCCGTCGCTCCGGGCCTGCGTGCGGTGCAAGCCTGGCTCGACGATCCGGGTGGGGACCACGCGGCGCTTATGGACGCCTTGCAAGAGGCCGAGGATCACATAGACCCCGAGGGCGGGTTTGCCGAAGGCGACCTCGCGCTCTTGATGGGGCGGCCCATGGCCATCGTGCGCGCGCGGCTGAAGCTGGAATATCTCGGCGCGCCCGCCACATCGCACAGTTGGCAGAGCCTCCTGCGGGAACACTACGGCGGCCCGGCAGAGACCGGAGGGGTCGAGCACCTGAGCGTGCCCGTCATGCTGGGGGATCGCCGAAAACTGGGGGACGGGCTTTTTGGCTTCTGGATGGGATCCGCGCCTGGTGTGGGGGCGGCGTTGAACATGCCGTTGGTGACCAATCCAAAGGGGCCGCATTTGGCAGCCTACCGCCCCGGCGCGCCGGGTCCCTTGGCGGTGAGTGCGGCGGGCGACAGCGTTGACGTGACGCTGTTGACGGACCCGCTCGCCGCGGTTCACGCAACGACAGGGCTTCTGCCCGTCAGCAAGCTTCGACTGCCCCAAGACCATGTGGCCCAGGCCCTGTCGCGGCTGGAAGTGACGTTCCAGACCGCACCGATCCTTGCGCCGGATGCGGCGCGGGTGGCCGTGCCAACCCCTGTGGAGGGTGGCTATGATTGGGCCTGGTACGAGGCGGACGGCGCAGGTTTCACCGCGCCTCACCCGCCGCAACAACCCACAGACGCGCCCACTTTCGGCAGCCACATCATCGCGCGCGACGGCTGGCTCGCGCTGCGCCCCAATGACACGAAACAGGCGAAAGCCGCGCGTAAGGACAGCTCTCCGTGACGATATCCCTGACCCTCACCTTGGATGAGGTAAACCAAGTTCTCGATGCCCTCGGCACCAAACCCTACCTGGAGGTGTTTGAGTTGGTTGAGAAAATTCGCCGACAAGCTTCTGAGGATCTGACCTCGGCTGGCCCTGACAGTGGGAGTGATCCATGACGCAATTTGTCGAAGGCGCAGAGGGCGCCACGGGCCTCGCCCCCTCCCCCCTGAAGATCCAGCTTTCGGGCACTGCCACCGGCGCGGGCGGGTTGGTCTATGACGCGCAGGCCACGCCGGGAAGCGAGAACCGGACTTTGATCGTCGAGGTGGTGAACACAGGCACGGAAGATATCACCCTGCGCGCGTCGGACACGGTCGAAGACGCCGCGCAAGTCATCGTGCGCTTTCGCAACGGCGTCCTGGGCAACCTTCAGGCCATAGCCCCCGCCGCGCCGGAGTATGATCTGAACGTCGAGACCCAGGCACCGCAAGACAAGATCACCTTCCGCTCGCAAGAGAGGATCACGATCCCCGCAGGTGGCGTGGCGCCCTTCCAGTTGAACGGGGTCCATGTGGCCCCGCCCCTGGCCTTGGGCCATACCGAGCTGACGGTCTCGCTTTGGTTCGACAACCAAGGCTCGGCCTCGCCCTTTGAGGCGCGCCTTGCGTTGCAGGTGACCGCACAGGCGGCACCGACCACGACGGTGGATGATCCCTTGGGCGCACCGCCGGGCATGGCCCCTTCCGACACGCTCAACCCAGTGCAGGAGATGCCGCCAGAGAGCGCCCCGCCGACGCCACCGACGACGCAGGCGCCCCCCACGCCGCCCACGTCACCGCCGCCACCTCAGACCACCGGGCAGACCCCGCCGCCCACCTCTGCCCCCCCTACAAACGCGGCACCCGGGCCCGATCCGGCCCCGAGCCCAACCCCGCCGCCCGCAAGCCCAACGACGGGCGCGCGCCCCGGCCCAGCGGCGTCCCCTGCCCCCGCCGCACCGCTTGCGCCCGTGCATCTCGACATCTCTTTCGTCAAAGGCGCGTCGCATGTGATGACCGACGGCATCATGGCGACGGATCTGAAGATCCAGATCCGCAATCTCACCACGCCCAAACTGCGGTTTGTCCAGGGGTCCAAGGTGGTCCTGCGGTTCAGCGTTGCGCCCGCAAGTTCGGGCGCGCTGTGTAAATCCCCCGAGGCCGGTTCGATCGCCGGCGAGGTCTTCGAGGAACTTCGCCTCACCGCTTCGTCCACCAAGAGCGATAATTTCCGCTACACGGGCCAAGAGGCGGAGGCGGGCATCTACACATGCACCTTCAATTACACCCAAGCCACGGCGCTGGACCGCGATATCGATGAAGGCCTGATCCTGGCCCTGAATGGGCTGAAGTCCACCGCCCAGATCGGGCTGACGGCGCTGGACGTCCAGTTGGAAGGCGTTGAGGTACACCACCCCGCCCCCGCCAATGTCACCGTGCCCTTGGGCCTTGTGCGTGACCGGCTGATCGTCAGCAAAAGCCCGCTTCTCTATGGCCCGTTGGAGCAGACGGGCCTGACCAAGCTGGAGACCGGAGAGTTGGGGGTCAACCGCCTGCGCCTCAGAACCGGCGGTCGCGGGATGGCGCTATCGATGGACGGCGATGACCTAAAGATCGCCAATGTGGCCGCGCCTGCGACCAACGCACCCGCCCTGCGGCTGACGCCGGACGGCAAACTGACGGCGAAGACGCTTGTCGCGACAGAGGCGGTCGAGGCCAAGGATCTGACGCTGACGGGCATCGCGAAAACCCCCACACTGCGCGCCACGACCAGTGTCTTTGCCGAGGACAGAAGTTCGGATGTTGCGGCACTGCCCAATCGGATGAGCCTGGCTCCCACGGGTATCACCTTTGCCCAGTCCGTGCCGGACCCGGCGAACCCGGGCCAACTCAAGAGGCTGGATGAAACGCTGGTGATGACGGCGACGGAGGTGACTGCGCCGACCGCACGGTTTTACGACATACTGCCACGCGCCCCAAGATCAACGGTCTTCATCCAATCGGTGACATCTAGGGGCATCTATACTGACTCACTAAAGGTCAGGGGCGCGACATTTAACTATATGTGTGGCGGCCGGATAAGGCGCAGTGATCCATTTGTTACAAACTCCCCGACCATTGACGGGAAAATGCGTACATACAAAAAATATAAGATTGCAGGCGTGACGCAATATACATTCGACTCAAAAGTTTTCTTCCTGAAGTTCGATGACGCGACGCAAGTTCCAACAGTGGTAGCGTCATTTTTCGGTGCGTATGAGTCTTCTGACCACGCGTCTAACAACACTGTTTTGGTCGAATACATAAACAATTCAAGCAGAGGCAAATCGCCAGACTGGGCCTGGCCAGGGTGGAGGGTTTGGGGAGAAAACGCAGAGATCGTGCAGATCCGGGCGGATAGCAACGAGGCTGCCGATTTCTCCTTCTTCGCATTCTACTGATGGCAGGTCACGTGAGCACTCCCTCCCCCCAGGCCCAGGCCATCGCGCGCTATCTCGATGATTTTGACGGGATCACCGAGGCCAGTGAGCTCTCGCGCTATCACCGGCTGGTGCAGATCGACCCCAACCTCAAGGGGCAGTTGTCGACGGCCATCGGCGCGATTGGGGGGCGGCTGAAACTATCGGTGGACGGCAGTTGGTTCGGCGCGGTGCCGGGCCTGGGGTGGCTTTCGGCACTTGTTGCGCCGAAGATCTCCAATACCGCCGATCGCAACTCTGTCTATATGATCGGCATTTACCGGATGCCGAAATCGATCTGGACCAGCACGCTGCTGCGCCCGGCCACCGGCGCCGCGAAGGGCCGCAAGAAAGCCCACCGCGCTGGTCAACCCGCGCCCACGGCGATGACCTGGTGGCAGACGCAATCGCCCACAGCGCTCTTGTTGCTGACGGGCGCTTGTTTTGAGGGACAGGCGAAGGTCAGCAAGACCGCCAAGATGGAGCAGGCATTCCAACCGCTGTCCATTCTGGAGCTGAAGGGCACCCTCACCTTCAAGGCATCGGCAGAGGTGCACCTGAAAGACACCAAGCTCTATGATCCGCAGCCGCAGTATTTCGGCGGCAACGGCCAGTCCGAGGCGATGGCGCGGGCGATGCGCACGGCGGTCGACATCTCGGTCGTCGACAAGGCGCGCAACTTGATTGCCGCGGCGGCGAAACTGTCGGTCGTGGCGCCGGCCAACGGCCCTGCGACGCCCGCGGGGATCCGGGACGCCATCGGGCAATTCCGCAGCGGGTTGACCACCATGTTGGGCCGCTTCGGCTGGGTTGTGGAGGCGGCGGAGGCCAAGGCGGTCGCCACCGCCAAGGATGAGGTCAAGACCCGCACCGGGGTTGAAATCAAGGGCGGCACCCTGCCGTCGCAACTGCTGGACACGGCCCCCGACCTCGACAAGCTGATCGCCGATCTTGACCACATCCGCATCGTGACCACCGGGCTCAGCAAAAAGGGCAACCCGCGCAACGCCAAGCGCAAGCGCGCGCGCGAATTGATGGTGGCACGTCACGCGCAAGACCTGATTACCGAGCTGCAGCACCTCCGCGTGGAGCGTGGCTTTGAGGCCACCGGCTACCTGCAGCGCTTCGCGGACTGGATGGGCCTGTCTCTGCATCCGGCGGGCAAACCGGCGCCTGCCCCCAAGCCGCTGACGCCCGGGCCCTACACGATGCTTTTGGCGCGCTCCTGGGGCGGGACCTTCGACGCGGGCGCCAAGGGGGCGGGCGCGGTGGACCTGACGCTGGTCAATACCGGCGTGACCCTGGGCGGGGAGGCATCGGCCAGCGCCTCCGTCGGCACATCGGGGCGCAGCCGGTGGACGGACTACCGCTTCCAGGTCGCATCCGAGGCCAGCGGCGGGCGGCAAATCGTGATGACCCAGGACGTGCGCCAGGCCAAACAGCAACTCGACATCGGCCGCGCCACCGACCAGAGCGCGGCGCATAAGGCCTACCTTAACGCGCTGCATGTGGAGGAGGACGACGAGGATGAGGGCGCGGCGGTCCCGACCGGCCCCGGCACCGCCTACTACAACACGCTCGCCTATAGCGCCGTGACGGTGTTCTGGCCCTACAAGTCCGAGGGCTCGCCCGCCCGCGCGCTGCCCAACGGCAGTGGCGTGTCCTTTGGGCTGACGTTGAACGCGGATCTCTTCCTCAAATGGCTGGAGAAGGCGCGCAGCGGCGGGGCGCTGGAGGCCGCCGAACGGGCCGTGCAAACCCAGATCCTGGCCTCCCTGCGATTGACCAAAGCCAACCTGAAGAGCTTCGCCAAAGAGTGCCCGATTGATGCGGGCTACCGCGCCTCCATGACCGAGGCGGGGATTGAGACCATCTCGCTGGAGGCGGGCTTCGCCTTCGCCACTCAGCTCCAAATTCCGCTGGAGGCGCATACGCCTGCCATCGCGGAGGTCGCGCGCCCCGGCACGTCCTACGCGCCCCGTGCCCTCTTTGACTTGGACAAGGTCAAGGCATTGGATACGAAGGGAAAAGGCCTGATCCTCAACACCATCCGTGTGCGCGTGCCCCTGGGCGGCACCAAGTCAGAGAATGAAACCGTGTTCGACCTGGGCCTGACCGACACCTACGGCTTCGGCCTCGCCTATGAGGCAACGCTGGGGGTCAGCGTGGAATCCACGCTGGACCTGCACGTCTGGACCGCGCCCACTGACGGCCCCACCCTTGCGCCCGACCGCCTGGCCGAGCTGAGCGTGCCGCCTGTTGCCATGGTGCACCATTGACCGACGCGCTCCACGATAAGATCAGCGCCGCACTGCGCACGCTCAAGGCCGATGTCTCCATCGGGCCGGGCAATGAGATATTGGTGACCAAGCCGATCCGCGCCGGGACGCTCACCGACGTGCTGGTGCAACTGGTCCCGGGCCTAACCGACGCGATCCCCGCGCCGATCCGGCAGGCGGCGGGCGGGCTGACGCTGCAACGGCTCAGCTTCACGCCCGCCAACGATGAGGCGCCCTACAAGCTGGATCTCAAGGTCACCTGGACGGACGCCCCCGCCGCCGCGACCCTGACGGACCACCAGTTCAGCCATGCGCTGAAATTGCGGATGGGCGCGCTGACGCTTCTTGACACCGGGGGCCGCGTCACCGGATTTGTCGAGGCTACAGTGGACGTCTTTGACGTCACGACCTCGGCCAGAGTGCAGTTCCCCAGCCTGTCGATTGACGGCTTCCTTGCCCCCGGCATAGCGGTGGACGGCAAGACATTCGCGGCCAAACACAAGCTGGCCCTGCCCAACGGGCGCACCGACCCCTCGCCAAGCCTGGAGTCGTTGCGCGTCAGCGTCTCACCCAAGGATGGCACCGCGGATCTGGTCGTGCGCCTGCGCGATCTTCTGCACCTCGATGCCTTCACCGTCGACGCGGTGGAGGCCCACATCGCCCATACCGCCGCCGGTGCGACCAACGTCACCCTCTGGGCAGAGGCCACGCTTCCGGCACTGTCAGACGCGCCGCAAACCCCGCTTATCTTTGATCTCGACGCCAGCTACACCGACGGCGACGCGGCCTTTTCCGCGACGTTGAAACCCGGCGGGCGCCTGGGCTGTGGCGCGCTGGTGACCCACCTGGCCAGCGCCTTCGAGGGCCATACCGTCACCCCCACCCTACCCGATGTCTTCGCCCACGCCGCCGTCACGGGCCTGAGCGTGTCCTTTGGCACCAAGGCCGGGTTTGACGCGATGATCGCCGTTTCAATCCCCGACCTCGATCACCTGAGCGTCTCGGTCCGGTTGCAATCGGGCGAGGAAGGGACAGAGCTGAGCGGCCATATCGAGGTCGACGGCCTGCTCTTCGACGTCGACTTCAAGCGCGTCCCCGCGTCCGAGGATGGCGAAACGGCGGCCTCCAGCATGGTCATGGGCGCGCTTGGCGGCGGCTCTCACCTGAGCCTCTCGGCGCTTTTGGAGGCGATCGCCGAACGCCCCTTGCCCGCGCCGCCCCTGGATTTGACCGTGAAGGACGCGGCCTTTGTCTATGCCTCCGGCGGCGAGGCCCCCGCGTCCGAGGAGGGTGCGGCGTCTGAAGAAGATACCGCAGCGGCCCCAACCGAGGACGCCGGGCAGGAAAGCACCGCGCCCGCAAAACCCGAAAGCCGCATGTTCGCGCGCGCGGATCTTGAGATTGACCTCAACATCGCCGCCCTGAAGCCGTTGGGGTTGGACGCCAAGGGCGCGGGCAAACTGGGCGATGTGCTGATCGGCTACGCCTTTTCGCCGTTCACAGAGGCCGATGTCACCGCGATGGATGCCTGGTTCGACAGCCTCGGCATCCCGGCCCTGCCCAAGCCCGAACCGGTGGGGGAGGATGACCCTAACGCCGCTGACGCCACCCCGGCGCCGGACCCGGCCCCGGATAGCGCGGAGCTGGCGGGCGCCCCGGCACTGGACGGGTTGGTGCTGCGCGCGGATCTGGACCTGGGCGGTGTGAAGCTGCCCATCGAAAGCAGCACCCCCGCCGCGGCACCTGAGGCCGAGGATGCGGGCACGGGCGCGGCCCCTGCGACACCCGCCGCACCCGAGACGCCCGCCAGTTCCGCCAAGTGGTTCCAGATCCAAAAGCCCCTTGGGCCGCTCTATTTCGACAAACTGGGCGTCAATTACGCGGACGAGCGTCTGTGGTTCCTGCTCGACGCCTCCGTTACCCTCGGGCCGCTCTCGCTCGGTCTGATCAACGCGGGCGTGGGCGCGCGACTGGACCGGTTTGACCTCGACTTCACGCTCGATGGCTTGGTGCTGGACTACAAGACCGGCGATATCCAGATCGGCGGCGGGTTCATGAAATACACCCCGCCCCAGCACCCGGACGCCGAGGCCTTTGCCGGCACTGTCATTGTCGAGACCGAGATCCTGACCCTCTCGGCCATCGGCGCCTATGCCGCCCTGGGCGGCGGTGAGAAATCCTTCTTCCTTTACGCGGCCCTCGACTATCCCATTGGCGGGCCGCCGTTTTTCTTTATGACCGGCATTGCGGGCGGCTTTGGCTATAACCGGTCCATCCGGGTCCCCGCCGCCGAAGCGGTGCCGGAATTTCCCTTCGTGGCCGCAATCACCGGCGGCGCGCAAAGTGCGGAAGAGCCGGAAGCCGAAGACAGCGCAGAAGGCGCAGACGGCGAAGATACCACCACCGCCTCCGAGAAAGGCGCCACCTCGCTGGCCAAGATCGGGGACGCGTTGACGGCAGAGCTGGCGCAGATCCAGACCGCTGTGCCGATTGACGTGGGCGAGTATTTCTTCGCCGCCGGTATCCGCTTCACCTCATTCGAGATGATCGACAGCGTCGTCGTCCTGGCCATCGAGTTCGGCAAGCGCTTCGAGGTTGACGTCCTGGGCCTGACCGCCATCACCGTGCCGGTGCCCGAGCCCGGCGGGCAAACGCCCAAATCCCCGATTGTAGAGCTGCAATTGGCCACCAAGGCCAGCTTCGTGCCGAGCGAGGGCGTGCTGCAGGTCCGCTCGGTCCTGACCCCAAACTCGTACCTCTTCTCGCGGTCCTGCCGGGTCACCGGCGGCCTCGCGTTCTCGGCCTGGTTCGGGGATGCGCCCGCCGACCGGCGCGGCGATGTGGTGGCCACAATCGGTGGCTACCACCGCCAGTTCGTCGTGCCCCCCTACTATCCGCGCGTGCCGCGCCTGGGCTTTGACTGGAAGATCAACGACGACATCGGCATCCAGGGCGATGCCTATTTCGCCCTGACACCCCATGCCGTGATGGCGGGCGGTCACCTGAAGGCGGTCTACGATTCCGGCCCGTTGAAGGCCTGGTTCATGGCGGGCGCGGATTTCCTTCTGTCCTGGCAGCCCTACCACTACGACGCCGAGATCATGGTCTCCATCGGGGCGCAGCTGACGATCCATTTCTTCGGCACCCACCACCTGAGCGTCGAGATCGGCGGCGATCTGCACGTTTGGGGCCCGGATTTCGCGGGCAAGGTGCGGGTCAGCTATTGGATCTTCTCGGTCACGATCCATTTCGGCCCGTCCAGGCCCAAGGTGCCGCCCCTGTCCTGGGCCGCGTTCAAAGACGCCTTCCTGCCCAAGTCTGAGGCCGATTTCGTGACGGTCAAGGCCAGTGCAGGGCTGATGGACACGGTGACCTCGGCGGGCACGCCGCACTGGATCCTCAATCCGCAGGAGCTGTGCCTGGAAGTCTCCACCGCCCTGCCCATGCGGTCGATGAAGGCCGACGGCATGGCAGCGCCCGAGGGCGACAGCCCCGCCCCCTTTGGCATCGGCGCGATGGGTGTGGTGGATGACGGCGCCACCTCGCATCTGAAGATCTGGGTCACCCATGGCACCGGCGCAGCGGGGCCGGATCGCGGCGGCAAGATCACCCATGATTTCAAGGTGGTGGGCCATCATTCCGCCCTGCCCGCCGCCATCTGGAAGCCCGCCACGGATGCCGGCAAAGCCGCGCCCGCGCAGCTCAACGCCGAAAAGCACACCCTCTCGCTTCTGGACCGTCTGACCCTGGTGCCAGCCGCCCCGCCGATAGATCCGGAACCCTATGTGACCGTGTCCGAGGCCGTGCTGGAGACAGAGACCACCCCGCGCCCCCAGACGCTGAACGCGCTTTCTGGCCAGACCGCCCCGGTGATCACGCCCGGCACCTGGCACGGCACGCGCGCCGCCCAAAGCGACGCCGATCAAACCCTGGCCACCGACATTCTGACTCAATTGCAGAGGCCCACATGACCGACGTGACCGATGCGACAGACCCAAGTGACCCGACAGACCCGACAGACCTGCCCGATCCCGTCGATCCGGCGCAAAGGCTGTCGCTGACCTCGCAACATCTGCCGAGCGTTCTGGCGGGCAACTACGTGCTGCACGTCGATCACGCCGTCGGCGTGCCGGACGCGATCACGCACACAACCGAGACGGCCACCTACACGGCGGATCACGCCTTCACCGTCTCCGGCGACCGCTTCCGCGTGCCGCCCCAGCACATCCGCAACGTTTTTCCGCCCCCGGGCTCGCTTGGGGATCATGCCAATGCGCTGCCGCACATCATGTTCAACCGCACGACGCTCCCGTGGGAGCGTTTGCCAAACGCCGACCAGCCCGAGCCCGAGCCACAGAGGCGGGACCGGATGCCGTGGCTCGCGCTGCTACTCTTCGACGAAGACGACCCTCAGCCGGTCCCAAGTACCACCACCATCGGCGCCCTGCGCGCGCAGTTGAGCACGCCCGATCCCGCCGCGCCGCGCTTTACCATGGGCCATTTCACGCCCGAGTTCGGCAAGACCGACGATACCGAGGTACGGGTGATCGACGTCTCTGCCGATCTGTTGCGCAGGATCTGCCCCACCTGGGTGCCCGGCGCGGCGGCCCCTTGGCACGCGCTCTATTACACCGCCCATGTGCGCCAAATGAAGGACGCGGCAGAGGTCGTGACGTCGGAATTGTCCTGCATCACCGGCACGCGCCTGGCGCGCCCCGGCAAAAGCGCCACGGTGCATCTGGTGTCAATCGAGGCACGCTTTGACGCGGAGGGCATGATTGATCTGAAAGCCGCCGGCGCGGCGCAGGTGCGGTTCATCAGCCTGCATTCCTGGCGCTACAGCTGCAAATCGCGGTCCGAGAGTTTCAAGGGATTGCTGGAGAAGATCGACATCACGCCCGCCCGCCTCCACCTTTTGCCCAACGCGATGACCGGGCCTTCGGCTGCGTTGCAGGACGCGGCGGCCGAGGGCTACGTGCCCCTTGAGTACCGGATGCGCGATGGCAGCGCCACGGCGGCGCTCTATCGCGGGCCGCTGGTGCCCCATGTGGTCGGCGGGACCACCGGCATCCCCCATGTGGCAACCGCTGACGCGCTGTTGCGCCGCCACGATAGCGGCCTGCTGGACATTTCGCTTGCCGCCGCTTGGGAACTGGGGCGCGGGCTGACCCTGAAACGCCGCATCGTTGCGCGTGCACTGTTCCACTGGAAGCGCCAGCATCTGCGCGCCATTCGCAACGCCCGCTGGCACCTGGATCATTTGCCCTTCCGCCCCCTCGACGGCGCGCCGGATCTGCCGCCCGAGGTTGCAAGCTGGTTTGACGACCTCGCCCGCCTGCGCCATGTGCCGATGGCCTATCTCTTTGCCCAAGACGCGCTGTTGCCCGTTGAAAGCCTGCGGCTTCTGGCGGTCGACCCCCAATGGGTCGCGGCGCTGCAGGCGGGCGCGTTCAGCGTCGGGCGCTTGTCCCATGCCGATCTGGCCCATGAACCCACGCTGCCCCAACCTGCCACCCCGCCTGCCCAGGTGATCAGCGGGATCGTGCTGCGCTCGGACGCGGTGAAGGGCTGGCCGGATCTTCAGGTCACCGCCTATGCGCAGCCCCAGGGCGGGCAAGCCTCTGACCCGGGGCTGCCCCGGTTCCGCCATGAGCCTCTGTCCGATCACATGCTTCTGGCGCTGTTCCACGGCCAGGCCGAGGCGCTCCGCGTCGCGCAGAAGGCCGAGGTGCTGCACTTCGGCTTCGACCGCCCTGACAGCGCCCGAACCGATATCGCCAGCTACACCAAACCCCACCGGCAATCGGACGGCACGGTCGATCTGGCCCAATCCGTCTCGCTCGCGGGCCACGCAGACCCTGCGACCCGGGTCGTTGATCTTGCAGGCCTTGAAGCCGCCCTGCGCCCCGCCGCGCCGTCAGAACCCCCGATGAGTTCCGGCGATTTCGCGTTCCAGATGGTGGTGGGCGTTGAAAGCGTGATGTTCCACACAAACGAGGCCGCGCCAGAGCCCGGTCAGGACTGATCCCGCCATCCGCCTCAGCCGCCCTCGCTTCCAGTGCCACTGATCTACGCAGCGCCCGTCCCCTCACCCACACAACACGCCCCGCGCTGCAGCGCAGCGGGTTTGGCAAGATCCTGCGCGCGCCCGGGCGGTGGGCTGCGAAGAAGATTCCGCTTTCCCGACAAGACCTGTCCCATTACTTTCCCAATCTGTTAAGACAACGAAGATCCCGGGCGGAGACGCGGGATGATATGGGCGACATGCCCTTTTGGGAGGATGCTATGACCACACACTTGCTTCGCAAGCCTGTTGGCTTGTTTGGAACCGCGGCCCTTGTCGCGATGAGCTTTGCGGCGCCCGCCGTGGCTCAGGACCAGCTGTCGATCGCCACCGGCGGCACCGGCGGCACCTATTTCCCCGTGGGCGGCGGCCTGGCGGAAATCGTCAACAACCACGTTGAGGGCTATTCCGCGACCGCCGAAGTCACCGGCGCCTCGGTTGAGAATATGGGTCTGATCGCCACCGGCGACGCGGATCTTGCCATCGCGCTGGCCGATACCGTGGCCCAGGCCTACTCCGGCACCGGTCGTTTTGACGGCCAGCAGCTGCCGATGGTCCGCGCGCTGGCCTCGCTCTATGCCAACATGGTCCACATCGTGGCGCTGGAAAGCAGCGGTATCACGTCGCTCGAAGACCTGCGCGGCATGCGCGTGTCCGTGGGTGCGCCGGGTTCCGGCACCGAAGTGAACGCAGCCGCCATTCTTGAGGCCAACGGCATCACCTATGACGACATCGAAGAGCAGCGCCTGAACTTCAATGAGACTGCCGACGCGCTGGCCAATGGCGACATCGACGCGGGCTTCTGGTCCGTGGGTGCGCCCACCTCCTCGATCCTGAACCTCGCCACGACCCAGGATATCGTGATCATCGCGATGACCGAGGCCGAGCTGGAGGCCGCCATGGGCGCCCACGCGACCTTCGCGATGACCACCCTGCCCGGCGGCAGCTACAACGGCGTCGATGAAGACACCCCGGTTCTGGGCATTCCCAACGTGCTGACCGTGTCCTCCGAGATGTCCGACGATCTGGCCTATGCCCTGACCCAGGCCATGTTCGAGAACATCGCCGAGTTGCAGGCCGTGCATCCGGCGGCGAACGAGACCACGATCCCGTTCACCATGGGCGCCACGCCGATCCCGCTGCACCCCGGTGCGCTGCGGTACTATGACGAAGTCGGCGCGGATGTGCCGGACGCTCTGCGCGAGTGAATATGCTTTGGCGAGGGGGGCTTTCAGCCCTCCTCCTCATCGCCCCTGCCCATGTCGCCGGCGCCGAGGATCTTGTCGCGACCCGGATCGCCGATGGCACCGAACTGGCCCGGCTGAGCATTCCTGAAGGGGAAGGCTGGTGCGTGCTTTGGCATCACTCCGTGCAAGGCTTTGAGGTCTCCGATTGTTACGAGAACCGCGCGGGCCAGATGGTGCTTGTCTGGTCGCATCTGCCTGATTTCGCTGCCGGATTGGACCATATTCCGGGCCGGGGGGAGCAGGTCTCGGACGGCAACGGCGGCTACCTGATCCTGAATATCAACGAGGCCGTGCCCGGCAATGCCTATGTCCTGCGCCCCGGGGCGGGGATCGTCGACCACCGGCTGCAAGCGGGCGAGGTGACAGTGTCGCTCTCGGCCCAGGCCCCCCGCGAACGGGTGCGCATCGCGCTCGAACCGCCGCAATAAGGACTGCCCCCGATGGACGCTACCGCTGAGGCCCCCGCCAGCCCCCCGCAACAACCTCTGCTGGTCCTCAAGGCGATCACCATCATCGGCATCGGCCTGTCGCTGTTCCAGCTCTATGCTGCGGGCGTCCAGCCCCTGGGGCTGTTCTACCAACGCCCCATCCACCTGGGCTTCATCCTGGTCCTGTGTTTCCTGATTTACCCCGCCTTTGGCCGCGACAAGCCGCGCGGCGCGCTGGGGTGGTCCATCGACGGCACGCTGATCCTGGCCAGCATCGTCGCGGGCGGCTGGGTGCCGGTGAACATCGACATCATCGCCAACCAGATCTTCCCGCGCACCGTCGACGTCTGGATGGGCGTGCTGACCATGGTGCTGGTCCTGGAGGGCGCGCGCCGCTGCGTCGGCCTCGGCATGACGCTGATCGGTGCGTTCTTCATCGCCTACGCCTTCGCAGGCAGCCGGGGAGAGCTACCGTTCCTCGCCGATTGGCTGCCCGGCATCCTCAACCACCGGGGCTATTCGCTGGAACGTCTGGCCAGTCAGATGACCCTCGGGGCCGAGGGGATCTTCGGCATCCCGCTTGGCGTCGCGGCCACCTTCGTGTTCATCTTCGTGCTTTTCGGCGCGTTTCTGGAGGTCACCGGCGCGGGCAAGTTCTTCATCGATCTGGCCTATGCCGCCACCGGGCGGCAACGCGGCGGGCCCGCCAAGGCCGCCGTCATCGCCTCTGCGGGCATGGGCTCCATCTCGGGCTCGGCCATTGCCAATGTCGTGACCACCGGCGCCTTCACCATTCCGCTGATGAAACGCTTGGGCTACCGCCCCGCCCAGGCAGGCGGGATCGAGGCGGCGGCCTCCACCGGCGGTCAGATCATGCCGCCGCTGATGGGTGCGGGCGCCTTTTTGATGAGCGAGTTCACCCGCATGCCCTATGTGGACATTGTGCTGGTCTCGATCTTCCCGGCCTTCCTCTACTTTGGCACCGTCTACCTGCTGGTCCATATCGCCGCCGTGAAACAGGGCATGACGGGCCTGCCCGCCGCCGATCTCCCCCGCGTGCGCGAAGTCCTTGCGGGCGGCTGGCACTTCCTGCTGCCGCTGGTGGCCCTCATCGCGCTTCTCGTGGCGGGCTATTCGCCGATGCGCGTGGGCTTCTACGCCATCGGCTCCATCCTCGCCGCCGCTGCCGCCCGCGCCCTGTGGAACTTTGGTGCCAACAGCCCGTCGCTGGACGGCTTCATCACCATGTGTCGACGCGGCGTCGCCCTGACGCTGGAAGCGCTTGAACTCGGCGCGCGAAACGCCGTCGCCGTCTCCATGGCCTGCGCCGTGGCGGGCATCGTCGTGGGGGTCGTGGGCCTTACCGGGCTTGGCCTCAAGTTCTCAGCCATGATGGTGGCCTTCTCGGGCGGCAACCTTCTGTTGGCGCTGATCCTGGTGCTGATCGCCTCGCTGATCCTCGGCATGGGCCTGCCGGTGACCGCCGCCTATATCGTCCTCATCATCCTCGTCGGCCCCGCCCTGACCGAGCAGTTCGGCATCCAGATCCTGATCGCCCACCTGGTGGTCTTCTGGTACTCTCAGGACAGCAACGTCACGCCCCCCGTGGCGCTCGCGGGCTTCGCAGGCGCGGCGATTGCCGGGTCGAAACCGATGGAGACGAGTTTTCAGGCCTGGAAATACGCCAAGGGCCTCTACCTGATCCCGCTTTTCATGGTCTACAACCCCGAGATCATCCTCGGCGGTCCCCTGCCCCTCGTGCTTTGGAGCGGTGCCATCGCGATCCTGGGCCTTATCGCCTTCGCCGCGGTGCTGGAGGGCTTTTTGTGGCGTCCCATGCCGCTCTGGATGCGGCTGGCGTTGGTGCCGGGCGTCATCGCGCTGTTCTGGCCCGACCTGCGGGTTGAAATCGCGGGCACGGTGCTGATCGTCGTGCTTTTGGGCCTGAACTGGGCCGGATCGCGGGGCGAGAAGGCCCCCGTGGATGCGGCGCCATCGGAAACCTGATGCCATGCCCCTGATCCGGCCGCTTCTTGTCGCGGGTCTTGCGGCGGCGCTGGTCTGGGTCGTGGCCCAGAACCTCGCGCTCAGCGCCGCGCGCACGCAGCTTGATCAGACGCTCCTTCTGACTGCCCGCGCGGTGGAGGCCGAGGTTGACCGCCTCCGCTCCCTCCCCGCGGTCGCCGCGCAAGATGTCCGGGTGCGTGAGGCGCTGGCAGGCACCGGCCCGCTGCAGGCCGCCAACGATTACCTGCAAACCATCGCCGTTCAGGCCCGCGCCGATGATCTGTTCCTGATCGACGCGCAGGGCGATACGATCGCCGCATCGAACTATGCGCTGCCGGGCAGTTTCGTGGGCCAGAACTACGCTTTCCGCCCCTACTTCCAGGAAGCGATGCAGACGGGCCAGGGCCAGTTCTACGCCATCGGCGTGACCACCGGCGTGCCCGGTTATTTCCTGTCGACCCGGCTGGACATGGGCGACACTCAGGGCGTTTTGGTGGTCAAGCTGGACCTGCGCCCCCTGGAAGAGATCTGGCGCACGGCAGAGGCCGACGTGGCGCTCGCCGATGCCGATGGCGTGGTGTTCCTGTCGGCGCGGCCCGCGTGGCAATACCATCCTCTCGCCCCCCTTTCAGACGCGGTGCTCAGCAACATCGCAGCCACCCGCGCCTATGAAGGCGTCGATCTGGCCGCCGCTCCGCCACTGGTCTCAGACATCGCAGGGGCAGACGCCGCAGGCCCCGGCTGGATCGCCCGGATCGCGCCGATGCCGGTGACGGGCTGGCAGGTGATCGCCGCGCGCGACACGGCGGGGATGCAGCTTGTGGCGCTTGGGTGGGCGGCGCTGGCGGCGCTGGCCACCCTGGCCATTGCCGCCGCCCTGAAATCGCGCGAGCAGCGCCGCCAGATCATCGCCCTGCGCCTGTCGCAGTCCGAACAGCTCGAATCCATGGTCATCGCCCGCACCGCCGATCTCGCCCGCGAGGTCGACGCCCGCCGCCAGGCCGAGGTGGACCTGCGCGCCGCGCAGCAGGCGTTGGTCCATACCGAGAAGATGGCCGCCCTGGGCCGCATGTCCGCCGCCATCGTCCATGAGATCAGCCAACCGCTGGCAGCCATGGAAGCCACGCTCTCCGCCGCCGAGATCGGCGCCGATGACGCCGACACCGCGACGATGACCCGCCTGGGTAAAGCGCGCGGGCTGATCCGCCGGATGCAGCGCACCACCAAGCACCTTAAAAGCTTCGCGCGCAAGGACGTGGCGGAACTATCACTGATCGACGTGCGCGCCTCCGTCCCCTCCGCCCTCGACCTCGTCGCGCCGCGCCTGCGCGCCCTTGGCGTGACGCCGGACTACGTGCCCCCAGGCGCGCCCGTGAACGTCATGGCCGGGGCGATCCGGGTGGAGCAGGTCGTCGTCAACCTGCTCCTCAACGCGCTGGACGCCGTGGCCGAGACGCCAGCGCCGCAGGTCGGCATCTCCCTCACCACGGATGCCACCCACGCCCACCTCATCGTGACCGACAACGGCGTGGGCATCGCGGAGGCGGATCTGGCCGGCGTCGGCGAGCCCTTCACCTCCTCCAAGCTTTCCGGCGAAGGGCTGGGGCTTGGGTTGGCGATCTGCAAGGCAATCCTTGCCGATTTCAACGGATCGCTCGATATTGCCTCGACCCAAGGCCAGGGCACCGAAGTCACCGTCACCCTGCCCCTCGCCCCGCAGAAGGCCCCCGCCCCATGACCGCCCGCATCTTCATCGTGGACGACGACGCCGATCACCTCTCGGCCCTTTGCGATCTGGTGGAAACCTCGGGCTACACGGTCCAGCCCTTCGCCGCCGCCCGCGACGCGCTGGACGCGCTTTCCGACCCGCCCGACCTCATCATCACGGACCTGCGCATGCCGCAGATGGACGGCATCGCATTCCTCAAAGCCCTCCGCGCCCAGGGCACGACCCTGCCCGTCGTGCTCCTGACGGGTCACGGCGACGTCGGCCACGCGGTGGAAGCGATCCGCGCAGGCGCTGAGGATTTCCTGGAAAAGCCCTACGACGCCGCCCATCTTCTGGCCGTCCTGCGCCGCACGCTGGATGCGCAAGCCGCCCGGCGCGAGGTCGCGCGCCTGCAAAAGATCCTGGCCGAGCGCGCCGATGTCTCCATCCTGGGCAAATCCCGCGCCATGGCCGCGTTTCGCAAACGCATCGCCGCGCTCGCCTCCGTCGATCTTGACGTGCTGATCACCGGCGAGACGGGCACCGGCAAGGAACTGGGCGCCCGCGCGCTGCATGCCGCCAGCCCCCGCCGCGACGGTCCGTTCGTGGCCCTCAACTGCGCCGCCCTGCCCGAACCGATGGCCGAGACGATCCTCTTTGGCCACGGCGCGGGCGTCTTCGCCCATGACGCCGAGGGCCGCGCGGGCAAGCTGGAGGCGGCCCAGGGCGGCACGCTGATGCTTGATGAGGTCGAGACCATGCCGCCCGCCATCCAGGCCAAGCTCTTGCGCGTGCTGCAGGAACGCAGTTTTGAGCGGATGGGCGAGACCACGCCGCGCCCCTTTGACGCCCGCGTGATCGCCACCTCCAAGACCAACCTGCGCCTGCTCGACGGCTTCCGCCCGGATTTCTACTTCCGCCTCGCGGGCACCGAACTCGCCACGCCCACCCTGCGCGAGGCGGGGGAGGATATCCCGCTGATCTTCGCCCATTACGCACAGCTCGCCGCGCGCCGCTATGGCCGCCCGGACCCCGAGGTGCCCTGGGCGATGGCCCAAAAACTCAAGCGCCGCGCCTGGCCCGGCAACGTGCGCGAGCTCAAGACCAGCGCCGAGGCCTATGCCCTGGGCCTGCACGACATCGCCACCCCCGAGGCCGCGCCGTCCGGCCCCCTCACCCTGGCCGAGCGGGTCGCGGATTTTGAGGCGCGCGAGATTTCTGCCATGCTCGACGCCCACGCGGGCAACACCCTGCGCGCCGCCGAGACCCTGGGCCTGCCGCGCCGCACGCTCAACGACAAAATGCGCCGCTACGGGCTTTACGCAGACCCCCAGGGCAAGCCTGACCCAACCGGTTAACGCACCCAGATCGCGCCCAATAAATAAGCTGGACGCCCAATAATTCCGCAAATACTCTGCCCGTGGATTGTTAATCGCGCCCCTCAATTGACCCTTGCGGGCGCCGCGGCCCAATCCTTGATCGCTGCCGTAAACACAGGCAGCCCAACTAGGAGATTTTACCCGTGTTCACCCGTTTGCTGCCCACTCTGGCTGCCACCGTGATGCTCGCCACGCCCCTCGCGGCCGAGACCGAGATCAACTTCGCGCTCGATTGGCGCTTCGAAGGCCCCTCCGCCCCCTATTTCCTCGCCATCGACAACGGCTACTTTGCCGATGCCGATCTGTCGGTGGAAGTGACCGCAGGCCAGGGCTCGCTGGACGCGCTGCCCAAGGTGGCCTCGGGCGCGTTCCCCATCGGGTTCGCCGACATCAACAGCCTCATCCGGTTCCTGGACCAGAACCCCGGCGCGCCCGTGACCGCTGTGATGATGGTCTATGACAGCCCGCCGTTCTCCATCGTGGGCCGTGTGTCGCAGGGTATCTCTGGGATCGACGATCTGGAAGGTTCCATCCTCGGTGCCCCGCCCCCCGATGGCGCCTGGGCGCAGTTCCCGATCCTGGCCGAAGTCAACGGCATCGACGTCTCCACCATCACCGTGGAGCCCGTGGGCTTCCCCACGCGCGAGCCGATGCTGGCCGAAGGTGCGGTGGACTCTGTGACCGGCTTCAACTTCTCCTCCTACCTGTCGCTGGCCCGCCTCGGCATCCCGGAAGATGACATCACCACCATCATGTTCGCCGACCATGGCGTGGAGCTTTACGGCAACGCCATCATCGTCAACACCGACTTTGCGGCTGAAAACCCCGATGTCGTCACCGCCTTCCTCGGCGCCGTGGCCCAAGGCGTGGCCGCTGCCGCTGCCGATCCCGCCGCAGGGGCTGCCGCCGTCATCGGGCGCAACCCCGCCGGCGACGCCGAGCTGGAACAGCGCCGGCTGGAACTGGCGTTGGAGGCCAATATCCTGACGCCCTACGTGATCGAGAATGGCATGGGCGGCATCGACGCGGATCGTTTCGACCGCGCGATCGAGCAGCTGCGCCTGACCTATGAGTTCACGGCCGAACCCGACGCGTCGCTCTACTTCACCGACGCCTATCTTCCTGAGGGTGACGTGCTGATGGTCGCGCCGGAGTGAGCGGCGTCTGAAGACCCTGGCGCGCCCGGCGATCCGATCAGGATCCGTCGGGCGCGCTCGCCTGTGTACGGGTTGTGTACAGGCTGTGTACGGAAGTCACAGCCCATGCCGTTAACCACAACCTGTCCCAAATCGAACATCTGTTTACCTTCGTTACGCCGCCTTTAACCCCGTTTGCCGGAAAGCCGCCCATGACCGCAGCCAGCCCCATGATCGAACTGAAGTCGGTCTCTCATGCCTATAAGACGAAGGCCGGACCGCTGCCTGTGTTGGACGCACTGACGTTGCAGATCCCGGAAAACACGTTCTGCGCCGTGGTCGGCCCCTCTGGCTGCGGCAAGTCCACCCTGACGCGGTTGGTCTCGGGCCTGATGAAGCCCAATGAGGGCGAAGTTTGGTTGCATGATCAAAAGGTTACCTCGCCGCGCCCCACGGTCGGCATGGCCTTCCAGAACCCTGTTCTGCTGGAGTGGCGGACCATTCTGGACAATGTCCTGCTGCCGTTCGAGATCGTGAAAAGCCCGATGTCCAAGGCCCAGGCGCGCGAACGCGCGATGCAGCTGCTGGAACTGGTCGGCCTGCAAGGCTTTGAAAACAAACGTCCTTCCGAGCTGTCGGGCGGTATGCGCCAACGCGCCTCCCTCTGCCGCTCGATCATCCACAAGCCTGACGTCTTGATCCTGGATGAGCCCTTCGGCGCGCTCGATGCCTTCACCCGCGAAGACCTCTGGTGCACCATGCACGACCTGCGCGAGGCAGAGCCTTTCACCTGCCTGCTGATCACCCACGACCTGCGCGAAAGCGTCTTCCTGGCCGACCAAGTCATTGTTTTATCGGGAAGACCTGCCCATGCGCAATACGTGCTGGACGTCGAATTTGACGGCCACAAACGCACGCTGGAGGACCTTTATACGCCCAAGGCCGCCGACATGCTGGCCGTCCTGCGCCACCAGATCCAGGTCGCCCAGGGCCGCGCGGTCGATGCCGATGCGCCGCTCGACGGCCACCCTGCGCCCACGGAGGCGGCTCAATGAACGACACGACCCGCAAGATCGTGGCCCCGATCCTTTTTATCGTCGGCATCCTGGGCGCCTGGGAATTTGCCGTCTGGTACAACGACTTACCCGATTTCCGGATGGCAAGCCCGTCCGATCTGGTGCCGCGCTACATCCGCTTTTGGGACCTGTTCCTGATAAAATCATGGGAAACGCTCTGGCGCACGGTCGTGGGCCTGGGCCTTGCTGTCGTGGTCGGCACGCTCATCGGCATGATCATGGGCTTCTCGCGGTTCGCGCGCGAAGGCCTCTACCCCATCCTCGTGGGCTTCAACGCCATCCCCAAGGCCACCGTCGTACCCATCGTCGCGCTGATGTTCGTGGGCCAGCATGACTTCAACACCATCCTGATCGCCTTCATGATCAGCTTCTTCCCCATCGCCGTCTCTGTCTCCATCGGCCTCTCGACGTTAGAGCCCGAGTACCGCGACATCCTGCGGTCCCTGGGGGCCTCAAACTTCACGATTTTCTGGAAAATCGCCCTGCCCAAGACCCTGCCGGAATTCTTCGGCGCGCTCAAAGTCGCCGTGACGCTGGCCTTCATCGGCACCAACCTGATGGAGATCGTCTCACCCCACGGTCGCGGCCTCGGCGACCTCTTTGACAGCGGCCGGATCAGCGCCGACTACCCGCTGATGTTTGCGGTGCTATTCGCCATGGCGGCCCTTGGTATCGTGTTGTTTTACTTCATCGTTTTCCTGGAGCGCATCTTCGCGGGATGGGCCGAGCGCACCCCGGGCACCTGACGCTCAGGGGGGATCATCCTTGTCGGACGCCATGCGGTCGGTGATCCGAAACAGCCGCGCCGCGATGGGCGCGCCAATGATGACGACCACGATCCTTGCCAGGTGATGGACGATGACAAAGCCCAGGTCTGCGCCCGCCACAATCGCCAACACGGTCATTTCCGCCTGTCCCGCCGGGGCGAAGGCCAGAAACGCCTCCACCGGCGGCGCAAGGCCCAGGGCGTAGGCGACCTCGGTGAACCCCGCCGCGAGCACTGCCAGCAACAGCACGAAGAACACGGCCGAGGTCACATCGCGGCGCAACTCGTAAAGCGTTACCCCGACATACCCCACGCCGATGGCGATCCCGATCATGAATTGCGCCAGCAAGATCGCCTCGGACGGCGGGCGCACGTGGATCAGGCCCGACAGCGACAGGATCGCGGTGACGATCAGCGGCCCCAGAATGGAGGCCCCGAACAAGCCAATCCGCTCGCCGCCCTTCCAGCCGACCCAGGCGGCCAGCACCATCAGCCCCAACTCGTGCATGGGCAGCGTGGCGGCGGGCACGCCGATGGGATTGTCGAGCGAGACCCCAAATCCAAGCGTCAGGATCAGCGGTGCCAGCGACACGAAAATCAACACACGGGTGGCATGGATCAACGACAGCGCGCGCGGATCGCCGCCCGCCTCGGTGCCGAAAATCACCATATCCTGCAGCCCCCCGGGCATCGCGGCGTACCAGCTTGTGGCCCAGTCGAACTTGTAGACCTT
This sequence comes from Gymnodinialimonas sp., assembly GCF_059726805.1. NCBI lineage: Bacteria > Pseudomonadati > Pseudomonadota > Alphaproteobacteria > Rhodobacterales > Paracoccaceae > Gymnodinialimonas > Gymnodinialimonas sp. The sequence goes on along the minus strand of NZ_AP041059.1, from coordinate 2,418,155 downwards.
GCGAAAGAACGGCACGCCGATCAGCCCAATGATCATCACGTAGACCGGGATCAGCGCTACTGAGTACGCCAGTTGCGGCAGCCGCCCCATGAGATCGGGCGTGATCGAGGCACCCACGGCAACGCCCAGGATCGTGCGCGCCGCGACGGAGACCTGTCCCATGCCCTTCAGGGGAAGGCCCACCAATGCGGCGATCAGGCAGGCGAGCATGGGGCCGAAAAGAAACGGCAGTGGCAGGCCGGTCGACCAGAACAGGGCCGTGCCGATGACCGCCAGACCAAGGGTCAGGCCGCGCTGCTTTATGGGGCTGGTCGGGAGGCGGGTCATGGCGGTTCCGAGGTGATGCCCCCGGATGTATCCAAGTGCATGACCCTAGGAAACCCAGAAACGAAGGGCGCGCGTGGTGGGGCTACTTTCCTTGGCATAGAGCAATTGCGCGACGGGCTGCTGCGTTTCTCTCCGCTTTCATTCGCCGGATTGCACTCAAAAAGACCGTCGCTATATCCCCGGCAATTCCACGCGCTGCCGCCTGATTTCCCGAAATGCTGCCGAACGTTATGATTTCACGCCCTTCAAACGCAGACCAAGCTTGCTCGAATCCCGATCCTGTGATCACCTGTTAACCAAGTGCTTCTTTTTAATTTCGTTTGTAATTCAGCGGTTTGCTGGATGAATAGTGTTGCTTTCTCGCAATATCTTTTGGGAGGTTTCTGATGGATCTTCAGGCATTGGAAAAGTATCTGAAAGGGCTTGGCGCCTCTTTCAAACTCGAAAACTCCGATGCCAATCTTCCCAAAAACCTCCAGGATCTGCTTGGCGCGATGCCGGGCAAGGCGATCACGCTGACACTCACCGGCGCGGGCATTACGCTGGCGGGCCAAAAGCTGACGGTTGAGGCCACGTCAACAGATGTCTGGCCCGTGCGAGGCCTGGGCCAGGCGACGGTGACGCTTGCCTCGGCAACCCTCACGGTGACCGATAGTGCGGCCAATGTGGTTCTTGGCGGCGGCATGGAAGTAGCCAAGGGCGCGGTGGCCGCGGTCAAGCTGACACCCGCGGCGTCCGGGGCCTGGTCCGTGGCGCTCGATGGGCCGTTGAACGGGGTGACGCCGACGCAATTAGTGGTCCTGGGCACCGGCAACAGCCTGCCCTTCACGATCCCGCCCAAGCTGGACCTCTTCTCGCAGATCGTAAGCGTCGACCCGAGCGATTTCGGGGTCACGTTCACCGCGGGCAAGGACGCCTCGGACTACCATTTCAACCTGACCGCCGGCGGCGGGTCCTGGCTGCTGATCAAGGATGTCATCGCCTTCAACGGCATCGATCTGGCCGTCGCGATCACGCCCGAGAAATGGCTGGTCACCGTGACCGGTCACGGGATGGTTGCCACCGTTGGGGTGGATCTGGTGGTCGGCATTGAGAAGGCGCCCGAGTTGAAGGCCGTCGTGCAGCCTGCCGAGGGCGATACCTTCCCCGGCATCGTCGAGTTTGCCAATTGGGTCGTGGCAGGCGGCGACCTGGGCCATCAGACGACCGAAGGGTTCGGACGGCTCGGCCTGAACCCAAATCTTTTCGACATCGCGCTGTCCAAAGCCACGCTGACGTTTGAGCCGAAGACCCCTAAAGTCACCGACCTGGAAATCCTCAGCGTGCTGACGATCCTGGGCCTGAAGCTGGATCTGAAGCTGTCCTATCCGGCCCTCACGCTCGCGGGCAATCTGGCGGATGAAGAGGCGGTTAAAGTCGTCGATATGCTGGAAGCGGCGGATCTGCCGACGGACGCAGTGCCGCCCTCGCTGACCATCAAGACCGCCGAGTTCTCTGCCGCGCCGAAGAAGGCGACCTACAGCTTCAAGATCGACGTCACCGGCATCTGGACCGAGGGCCCGGTGCAACTGCAACAGATCAAACTGGGCGTGGATTACGCCAACCCCAAGGACGGCGACAAGGAAATCACCGGCGAATTTCAGGCCATCTTCCTGCTGGCCGAGGCGATCACGCTTCAACTGTCCGCCAAGTACGAGGGCGCCAAGAAGGGCTGGACGTTCCTGGGCGGCACCCTGCCGGACAAGCCGATCGTCATGGAAGACGTGATCAAGAGCCTGGGAAAATGGGACATCAACGAAGTGCCCGAGCCGTTGCGCAGCCTCAAGCTCGACAAGCTGACAGTGCAGTATCAGACCGGCACCAAGACCTTCGGCTTCGAGTGTGAGGGCAAGTTCGAGGTCGAAGAGACCGAGGTCGAAATGACCTTCTCCATCGATGTGGAGCGGACGGAAGAAGACGACGAACCGGGCCTGCGAGAGGACGTCTACGTCGGCAAGAAGGGCTTCAAGGCCAAGTTCGGCGGCCAGGTCAAATTTGGCGAATTGCAGTTTGACCTCACCTTCTCGACCGAGACGGATGGCCCCAACATCTTCGTGGCGGATTTCCTGAACAAGGCCAAATCCACCACCTTGGCCAGCATGGTCAAGACCGTCGCGCCCGCGGCTGCTGCGGATATCCCGGAGGGGATCACGTTCACCGTGCAGGAGGTCAAATTCGTCTTCCTCAAGCAAAAAGACACCGCCTGGGCCTTCGGCGTCCGATTGGGGGAGACGGGCATTCCCCTGCGCGACATTCCGGTGATCGGCCACATGCTGCCCGAGGATGAGACGATTGGGCTCGAAAGCCTGCAGATGCTCTACACCTCGGCCGCCTTCACCGACAAACAGGTGAAGGTCGTGAACGCCGTGCTGCCCAAGGGCGTCACGGATCTGCCCAAGGACGGCACCGGCAAGGGGATCGCCATCTCGACCGACGTGGTGGCGGGGTCGTTCAAGAAGCATCTGGAGTTCGGGGTTAAACCGCCGAAGAAGAAAGAGCCTGAGGACGTAGCGATCGAAGGCACGCTCGCCGCAAGCAGTAGCGCGCCCGCCAGTGCCTCGGATCCGATCAAATGGGTCGATGTGAACAAGCAGATCAAGGTCTTCTCGCTCCAGCGGGTGGGCGTGGGCTATCAGAACAACGTTCTGGAGTTTGCGCTGGATGCCTCGCTGGCCGTGGGGCCGATGGCCTTTGCGGTGACGGGCCTGACCATCGGCTCGCCGCTGAGTGAATTCAAGCCGGTCTTCGGCCTCACCGGTCTGTCGGTCGACTTCAACCGCCCACCCGTGAACATCGGCGGCAGCTTCCTGCGCGTCACCGAAGAGGTCGACGGCGACGAGGTCACCTCGTTCTACGGGCAGTTGATCGTCAAGGTCTCCAAATTCGGGCTCAAGGCCGTGGGCGGCTGGACCCCCAAGACCGGTAGCTTCTTCATCTACCTCTCGGTCAACGCGCCCCTGGGCGGCCCGCCGTTTCTGTTTGTCACCGGCGTGGCGGGCGGCTTCGGGATCAACTCGGCCCTCAGCCTGCCAACGATTGACGATGTCGCGTCCTTCCCGCTTCTGCCAACGTCCAACCCGCCCGCCGTGGGCACACCGGCGCAAACCATCGCCAATGCCGTCGCCGCCTTGGGCAGCCGGATCAAGCCCGAAAAGGGGCAATATTGGATCGCGGCGGGGATCTCTTTCACCTCGTTCGAGATGGTGCAGGCCCAAGCCGTGATCACTGTCTCCTTCGGGGTCGAGACCGAGATTGGCATCGTCGGCACCTGCACGATGACCTTCCCCACCGGGACGGGCGAAAAGTCACCCATCGCCTTCATCCAGATCGACCTGATCGCCTCTTTCACGCCTTCCACGGGCCTTCTGGCGGTCCAGGGCCAATTGAACCCGGCGTCGAACCTTTTTGGCGGCTTCGTGAAGCTTTCGGGCGGATTTGCGTTTTTCGCCTGGTTCTCAGGCCCCCATGGCGGGGATTTCGTGGTTACGCTGGGGGGCTATAGCCCGGCCTACATCAAGCCCGACAACTACCCCGTCGTCCCGCGCCTGCAGATCGCCTTCGCGCTGGGGCCGCTCAAGGTTGTGGGCCAGGCCTATTTCGCCCTGACACCGGGTGCGCTGATGGCGGGCATCCGGTTGACCGCCACGTTCGAATTGGGGCCGATCAAGGCCTGGTTTGACGCGGGCGTGGACTTCCTGATCGCCTGGGCGCCGTTCTACTATGACGCGCGGGCCTTCATCTATGTGGGCTGCTCGATTGATCTGGGACTTTTCACGATCTCGATCCAGATCGGCGCGGATCTGGAGATCTTTGGCCCCGATTTTGGCGGCACGGCGCTCGTTGATTTGGACATATTCTCGTTCACCATCGCCTTCGGCGCCGAACGCTCTGGCCCGCCGCCGGTGGGGTGGACGACGTTCCGCGACAGTTTCCTGCCCGCCTCGGGCGATACCAACAAGGCGCCGGTGCCGCGCATGTTCGCCACGCAAGCGCGCGCCCAGGCCGGTGCGCCACCCGCCGAGGGAAGCAACATCATCAAGGCTTCTGTGGAGAATGGATTGCTGCGCGAAGGCCAGGGCGACGCGCCGGGTCAGGTGAACTGGATCATCGATCCCGACCGCTTCAGCATCGTCACCAGTTCCACGATCCCCGCCAATCATGTCACTTGGGCCGTGGACGCGACCGAGGCGCTGGAGCTGCCCAATGTCACCGCCGACTACGACCGCACCGAGCCTTCGCCGCCGCTTCTGCCGATGCCCGAGGCTGTGGCCCTTGCCACCGCTGCGCCCGCGCCCATCACATCGCTGATCCCCGAGGGCATGCACCTGAGCCTGCCCAAGGACGTCAAGACCGCGGGCGACGGCAAGGTTTGGGCGGATGTCCTGCACATCGGCCCGATGGACGACGGCCCGGTGGACTCCTATCACCAGATCGCCTTCCGCAAGGCCGACCGGGCGGGCAACTTCAAAACCTATTTCGCCGAAGTCTCGGTGGAGCCGCTTCTGACCCCGTCCAACACCGCGCTTTGGGCTGAGCAGACCAAAGACAAGGACCCCAATGCGCCGCGCCTGATCGAGGCGACGCTGACCGGCCTGCGCCTGACACCGGTGCCCCGCAACCCCGCCCAGATCGCCGCGATTTCCATGCTGGCACTGATCTACGGGCCGGGCCACGAGACGGGCTATGGCTACCAGGACCGCGTGATAGATGACCGCTACAATGTCGCCAGCAAGATCACCGGCACCGTGCAGGAAATCACCGTAACAGGCGCGGCCGAGCAGAGCCTGCAAAACGACGGCATGGTCCTGACCGCGCTGGCGGATCCTTGGGTGACCGCGCAGCGCGACAGCGTGTTGGACCAGCTCAGCGCGCTCGGCTTCCAGACCACAAAGCCCGCGGGCATCAACATCGACACTGAGGCGACACAGACCGTGCTAACGGCCTGGCCCAAGGTCGCCAAACTGGGAGAAGCCGCATGAGCGCACCTGCCAAGACCTCTCCCAAACTGAAAACGGATCCCTCCATCGCCGATGAATTCGTGACGTTCATCCAACACAAGCTGCCGGGGCTGGAGGACGGCACGTTCGAGCTTCACGTCTCACAGAAGCTGATGAAAGAGGCGGATCCCGGCAAACCCAAGCAGGGCGCCGCCGCCCGCAACGATGACAAGGACACCGACACCCGCATCGATGATGGCGAGATCGAGAATACCTACACCTTCGCCGTGCAAGGCGACCGGTTTGCCCTGTCCAACGGGCCGGGCACGCTCAACAGCGTGTTCCCCGCCAACAACGCCAGCGGTGAATACAGCGGCGTCTTCGCCCATGCGGTCCTGTCGAACCCCGCCTTCCCCTGGACCCGCTCACCGCAATCCACCGGGCCCGTGGCCGAGATGGACGTGCCCGTGGATCAGGACCGCGCCACGTGGTTGGCGGTTCTGGTGTTCGATGAAGACGACGCCCAGGCCCACGATGGGCTGACCCTGACCACCCAAACCGGCACATTGCGCGATCTGTTCCCGCCCGCGGCCCTCGGGCCCGGCGACGGCAAAAGCACCTTGGGCGACAATTACTCCTACTTCTTTGGGGTCACGAACACCGACGGGCTGGAGATTGGCGAAAGCCTCGACGATGCGATCCACTACGTCGACGTGCCGCTTTCGCTGTTCGTGCCCGTCGCCCCGACGCTCGACGACCTGAAACTGACCGCCCATGTGCGCGAGGTCAGCGTGGAGAATAAGCCGATCCCCTCGGGCACGGCGGCGCCGGACAATCCCATCGGGTCCTTCTCCATCGTCATCGGCACCCGCCTGCCCCAAAGCATGCAGCAATCCCACGCCGTCCTGGTCTCACTAGAGGGGCTATCGGACTTCCTGCCCGGGGATGAAGACGGCACCGCGCCTGCGGGCAGTAATGTGAACATGACCAAATCCATCCGCCTGGCGGTACTGGCCTCCTGGAGCTTTTTCGCCACCGGGACGACGGCGGGCTTTGTGGACCGTCTGATGGCGCTCAATGGCCGTGGCGACGGGACGGGCGATGCGCCCAATACGAACCTGAGGCTGGACCTGCCCGATGCCGAGGGCCCCGTGAAAGACGCGCTGGCGTTGGGGTATGTGCCGATGAACCACGACCTGCGCGGCGGCGGCAACACGGTGTCGTGGTATCGCGGGCCCCTGTCGCCCGCCAAAGTGCCCGCGTCGGAGCTGCAAACCCCCGTGCCCTCGGCGGACAATCTGACGGTGTTTGACCCGACGATGGGGATGCTGGACGTGTCGCTAGGCGCGGCCTGGACCATCGGGCGGCTGGCAGCCCTGCAGGACACGACGTTTTCCACCTCGCTCTACCAATGGAAGCGCGGGCTGTCGGCGAAGGTCGTCAATGAGGTCGAGCGCGGCCTGATTGACGATCTCTTCGGTGCCATCGGCGCCGGTCAGTTGGGCACCATGTCCGCAGACGGCAAGCCGACGTCCCTTCTGGGCCGGGCAATGGGGTTTGTCCAAGAAGCCGAAAGCGCAAGAGGGCCCGGGGATGCGGGCCAGGAAGATACAGGTCAGGAAGATACAGGCCAAGACGATGCAGGCCGGGGGGATACGCCATGATCACGACCGCCAACACCAAGCTCGGCACCGAGATCGCGCGGGCCTTCAGCGCGCCTGCCACGGTTCAAGACGCCCTCGGCACCGCAGAATTGCCCCAGGATGTGGCGAAATGGCTGGGGCGCTTGCACACGCTGGTGGGCGTGCCCTTCCACTATCTGGTGCCCGATGAGGGGATGTTGCCGCCCGAGTCGATCCGGTTCTTCCGCCTCGACGGCGCTTGGGTCAAAGCGCTGATCGACGGGGCATTCAGCCTGGGGCGCAACCTGACGGCAGAAGCCTCGGCCAGCACCACCCTTGATGCGGCGGTTCTGGGCGATGTCCTGGGGCAAAGCCAGGATCTGGCGCCCTTGCGCCCCCGTCGCGCGGCCACCCTCGCCCCGATGAAGGCGCAGGCCGCCCCGCCGATCTGGAACGGGTTCATCATGCGCTCGCGCCTCGTCACGGATTACCCGGGCCTGGGCGTCAACGTCTATCCCAAGGGCCACACGCCCACCGACAAGCAACCGATCCTGCTGCCCGTGCGCCGCCTCGACCGGTTGGGAGAGACCTCTGACACCATCCTGTGTCTGGTGGAGGGGGAGGCGTTCCACGTCGATATCCACGAAGCGCCCGAGGCGCTGCACTACGGGATCGACACCTATTCCCAGGTCCCCGGCGCGCAGCCTGTCGCCACCAAGTTCCTGCGCCGGTTCGAAATCAAACCAGGCGGAGAGATCGTCTGGTGCTCGGACCAACCCAAGGAACCGGTGCAAATCGGCGGCACCTTCCGCACAGCCTCCCCCCGGGTGATGAAGATGACGGAGATGGCCAAGATCGTCGGCACCGCCAACGATCGCCCGCCCGTCAATTCCGCCGAAATGGGGTTCGAGATGACGCAGGGCGTCGGCAAAGTCACCTTCATCAATCGGGACGTATCATGACTGCCATTGTCCCCCTCAACGTCGTGGCCCTGAGGGTCAGCAACGTCGACCACAGCAACGTTACGTTGAAATTCAAAGGTTTGACGGCGGCCTTCGACAAGCTGCCCTATGAATTCACCCCCAATGACACCCGCGCCAGCACCGGCGATGCGATCAATCGCCCGCTGGCCACCAACCGCGCCGTCTCGGCCCTGGAGGCAGGCATTCACCTGCATTGGGAACTGCCGGACGCGTTCAAACGCGGCGCGCAGCGGCCTGACGGCAGCATCCACTTCCCCCATGCCCCGAACCGCTGGCTGGTGGTCCGCTCGATCTCGGTCAAAGGCGCGGCAACCCCGGTTCAATCCAAGGCCTGGGTGGTGGAAAGCGATTACGTCTCGGTAGAGCCCGCAGAGGGCCCTGACAAATCCTTGCGCCGCCAGATCTCTGTGCCTCTGAAGGCGGGCGCTAATGACCCGCCTTTCATGTACATGGGCCGCGTGTTGGAGGCCGAGGGGTGGGATCCCAGCAAAGACGAACCCGCCAACTACCTGACCCATTTCAAAAACCCGCAGGGCGGCAATTACTTCCTCAATTCCATCGGTTTCGTGGGCCCTGCCTTCGCGTCCTACTACCCCGATTGCCGCACGGTGTTTGGCTTCTGGGACAATTTTTACGACCTGCCCGAGCTGTCAAAAGCCATCAATGGCAATCTGCCGGCCGAATTCACTGCCTCTTATCAGGTGTTTGGCGCGCTCAGCGACGCGGCGACCGATCCGCTGGCGTCTTTCGCGGACGCCGTGCGCACCCAATACGATGACTATGTCGACCAGACCATTGCCGAGAAGACCCCGATCAAACGCACGCCGACCGACGTGTTCCTGGACATGGCGCAGCGCCAGTTCGGATGGATCTTCAAACCCGACGCCGTCAGCTACACGCTGAACGACTCTGACGGCAAGTTGGACACTTTGACCGCGCCAGAGGCCACGCTTGTGGCGGGCTTGACGCAAGAGATCGCCTGGAACCAGGAAAAGCCCCTGCAAGACACACCGTTTCTGGCCTCCCCCACCGGCGAGGCTTTTTGGACCGACGCCGTCAAGGTCGCGGTGGGCAATACCACGGCGGAATCGATGTCGGCCCTGATCAGCAGTGACCTGCCGCCAGCAGGTGGGACGGGCGTGCTGGAAAGCTACGAATTCCTGCTCGACGCGCTGCAACTGGGCATCCTGCGCGATATTGAAGCCACCAAGGGCAGCCAGCTGTCGGTCCTGGCGGAAACCGTGCATTCCAAGTCCTTTGGCTCGCGCTCGGGTGGGCAGCTTTGGGCGGTCTCGCAACTGCCCGATCCGGCCCAACCCGCAGGCGCGCCGCCCCAGGCGGGAAGCGAGGTCACCCTGCCCTTGCCCCTGGCCGAGCAGTTGCACATTCTCAACGTCGCACAACAAACCTATGACCGCGCCCAAGCGCGCCTGGACGAGTTGCGCCGCCAACTATTCATGGACTGGGTCACCTACGTTAAACAATTCACCCGCTTGAATGTGGACCCCCAAAGCCCCACGCCCTACGTCACCATTCAGGATTTGCAGCAGTTCATCGGCTCGCGCTCTTCCGGTGAGTTGGGGTTCGTGATGCAGGCCCATGCAGAGGCGGGCGTGATCAGCTACGTCCGTGATCCGCAGTCCGGGGCGATTACCGGCGTTTCGACATCCTCGGACGCGACGACGGCGGCGGGCGCTTTGGTGGCGGCCTACAACTCGGTGGACGCGGCGCTGAAGGCGCACAAGCATCACTGGCAATTGGAAGCCTCCAACGCACAGCCGTTCTGGCACCCCACCGATCCGGTGCTGGCCATAGAAGGAGACCGGATCGAGCCCGTGCGCCGCAACGGCGCCACCCACGACATCGACGTGCGCACCACGGCGGAGGTGATCGGGAAGCTGTCGCTGACCTCGAACGGCAAGAGCTTTGAGGTCGCGGCGGGCGACCTGGCGGGGCTGGCGACGGTTCCAAGCGCCTGGCCCCATGCGGCGACGGCTGCCGCGCTGGTGGCAGAGGCGGGCGTGCTGATGCCGCTTTTTGCGCCCTGCGTGCAGGCAGCGCTTGCGGCGCAAGGCGGCGCGGATAATCCCGCCATGGAAAGCCCGACGGCCTTTGTCGAGGCGCTGCGCCTGACCCAGGGCGGTCAAAGCCCGCAGGTCGGCGCGCCCGCCAGTGGCCTGTTCCAGGCGGTCCATGCCGAAGGCGCGGACCCCAAGCCGAACCCGGTGGAGGCCGTCACGACGCCCCTCGACCTCTCGGTCACCTTCGCCAACGATGCCACGGCCTGGGCCCCGGACCCGGTCGGTTGGACCAAGCAGACGGCAATGCCCGCGTTCAGCAAAAGCCGCGTCGACCCGTTTCTGCCGGTTTGGCTGCTGTGGGAGGCGGAGCTTTCCCCATTGGAGCGCGGCCTCGGGCCCAACCCCGGCAAGGATTACCTGCCCGACGCCATCGAGCGGCGGTTTGAGCTGGACGACGACGCCGTGGACTACGTCTACCCGGTCGAGAACGGAGCGCCGCTGCCCGGTCTGACGAACCCCGACAACACGCTCACCTATTCCGGGGCCGCACTGCTGAACCGGCGCCCGATGAAGGGCCTGTCCGAGCAGATTGGCGCCTACCTGAAGGATTTCCCGAACGATGGCGATGCCGACAAAGACCTGAAGCGCGCCCGCGAGGGTCTTTTAAAGCGACGCATCCTGTCGCAATCGCTCAGCGGCTTGTCCCAGGCCCAAACCCTGCGCGCCCCGATCCCGCAGATCGAGGTCGAGAACCTGATCTTTCCCTTCGTCGATACCACCACGCCCAAGGTCGCCGATGCCGCCAAGCCCGCGCCGCCGGTGCCGTCATGGTACGACGTGGGCTTCAACGATCTGTCCCCGATCTCGACCGGGCCCTTGGCGCAATACAACTTCGGCCCGCTGCGCTCGGGCTTTATGGACGTCAGCACCCTGACGATTGTCGATGTCTTCGGCCAGATCATGGAGCTGGACGCCGGAAAGACCGCATCTGGCGCGATGGAGACGACGCGCGCCTTCAGCCTGATGCCGCCCGAGGCCGACACGAAAAATGCCGAGCGGATCTTCCTGCCGCCGCGCTCTCTGGCGCCCGCGCGGCTGGATTTTGATTGGCTGTCGGCCAGGTTCGACGGCAAGATCAAGGCCGTCGACGGCGATTTCATCATGATGAACGACCACCCCGCGACCTCTCCGATCTGCGGTTGGGTGGTGCCGAACCATCTGGATGTATCGCTGATGTTCTATGATGGCGACAGCAGCCCCATCGGCTCGTTCGGGGTGGAGAATGACAAGATCCGCTACCGCACGCGGCCCGGCAACACGGCCAATCCAGGCAGCGTGCTGGATGTCGACATCGGCCCGCTTGGCGATCCCGCCAACGGCACCAACCCGCATCTGGCGGAGTTCATGCATTATGTGAACGGGCAAAGTGCCACGGGCCTTTACGACCTGATGCATGCCATCGAGGCCTCGGATCAATTCATCAACCCGGCGCTGCGCAACGACTCTGTCTCGCTCTCGGTGCTGATCGGGCGGCCGCTGGCGCTTGTGCGCGCCAAACTGGGGCTCAGCACCCTTGGCGGCATCCTGCCGGTCAGCCAGGCCTATACGTCTGAGGCGTCGGCGCTGTCGAAGGCCGTGTTGAAAGGCTGGACCGATTATGAGACGCGCGAGGCAAACACCAGTGCCAACCTCAGTGCCGTGACCTTCCCGGTGCGGATGGGCAATCTGGCAAGCATCGATGACGGCCTAGTGGCCTTCCTGCCGGAGGCAAAGGCCAAGCAGCCCTATACGATCGTCTATTCCGCCTTCGCCAAGGCCACGGGCACCCACGGCGTGGTGCGGCCCCAGGCCAATACCGTGCAATTGACGCTCAACGATCTGGCGACACCGCTGACAATGCTGATCGACCCGCGCGCGCCCGTCCATGCGACAACGGGCATTCTGCCGGTGACGGAACGCGCGGTGCCGCCGGATCAATTCGCCGCCGCCATGGCCGATCTGGCCGTCACCTTCGCGACCCACCCGGTGCTGCGCACCGCGCAAGGCCTGTCCCTGCCACTGCCTGAAGAGGCCGGGTTCGACTGGTCGTGGGTCATGTATAACCAACCGACCGAGCCGCTGTCGCCCGGCGGCGGGACCGATGTGGCCACCTATGGATACACGCCGCAAACCTTGCAGGACGGCTGGCTGAAACTGTCACGCACGCCCGAGAAATCGGGGTCCAAATCATGACCGCCGCCATCACCATGACGGTCAGCAACCCGGCGCTGCGCAAGCCCGAGATGCAGGTGGACACCTCGGCCAGCCTGAACGTCGTGCTGAGCAATAAGACGGGCGCCGATATCAAGATCCAAAGCGGGGCGCCGGCCTCCACACTGAAGATCCTTTTCCTGCCGCCGACGTTCATCACGCCTGCGCAATTGGAAGCCGCGACCATCGACGCGGCCGGGTGGGATTTCTCGCACGACACGACCTCGAAAAGCCTGGTGCTGACCGCGACCCAGGACCAGATCTGGGCCAAGGATGACACGCTGACGTTCTGCATCGACGCGCTGACCTCGTCGGCCAAACCGGGCATGTTCCGGGTGACGCTTCTGCTGGCGGACTTTGGCAATGACGTGCCATCCTCGGCATTCGCGCCGCTGATCCTGAATGCCAAGCCCCAGCCCGGCGATGCCGATCTGTCGCAGGTCCTGCAGATCTCGTTGGACAATCGCGGATCGGTCTACCGCTCGCGCCCGGGCGATCCGTTGAAGAACACTCTGAGCCTTAACTTCAAGAACGTCGGGCCCAAGCCGCTTTACAGCGGCACCAAGCAGCAACCCCAGGGCGAGGTGAGCGTCAGTTTCGTCTATGGCACCACCGCAGGCGCGCTTGCGCCCGCCGCCGAGGGAGAGCATCAGCACCCCCTGGGGTCTGCCTGGAACATCACCGGCGAGACCAGCGTCGCCCCGCTGAGTTGGAGCGTCAACAACCCCCAGGGCGCGGGCGGGATGCCGCAACCTGTCTGGAGCCTTTTTCCCGGCAACCCGGTGGTTCTGGGCACCGCCGCCCAGGCCAACGTGTCGTTTTCCTTCAGCGATATCATCGCCTTCACGCCCATCGGCCACACGCAGATGTATGTGCAGTTCAAGGGCTTCAAGAAGGACGACACGACGAATTACGCCGATCATCTGTTTGTGCTCGATATCTCCAAACAGGATCCACCGCCGACGCGCGGCCTTTTGGCGTTCAGCGGGATCAACCCGGTGGTTCAGGTGACAGATCCCCATAAACCGTTCGATATTGACGTGCGCTGGACCATGTTTGACGTCGCCTCGGTCATGGCGATCACCAATATCCCGGGGCAATTGCCCTACAAAAAAGACTATGCCGTGCCCGAGCCGATCGCCAATGACACCACGACATTCTCTGTGCCGTCGGTCGCGCGCAACACGGCCTATATCATCAGCCTGCAAGCCTTCGACGGCAACGGCGGGTTCCTGAATGCCTTGCAGTTCGCCACCTTTGCCGAGGCGATGTTCGTCACCGACAAGGCGGGCACCGTCTATCCGATCAAGCAGTTCGGCGACACCTTCTGGATGACCGAGGATTACACGCTTCCGGTCGACGGCAGCACCAAGGGGCAGAAGGCGGGCACGATGCTGTATTCGTGGGACGCGGCCTCCAGCGCCGACACCGCGCCCGAGGGGTGGCGCTTGCCCACGAAGGCCGATTGGGAACGGTTGATCGCCGAAGTGCCCGAGGGGGAGGATGCGTTCACGGCGCTGCAAACCGGCGGCTCCACCGGGTTCAATGCGACGCTGTCGGGGCATCATGCCGCGTCAGGGTCCAGCGGCTACGGCGACCTCGGCGCCTATTGGTCCGCTACCTCAAAATACGCGGCGATGTTCCTGCGGCAATCCTCGGCCGTGAACCCCAACATCTTTCAAAATGAATTCTGGGTCTCGTGCCGCTATGTCCGCAATATTTGACACCCCAAACGGGATGGGGACCCATGTGTTGGAGCCCCCAAAGGCAGATGGCGACGCCTCCGAGTTTGACATCCGCGCCCGACAGTTCGGCCACGATCCAAAGCGCTTGGCCCGGGGCGAGGTCATCGAGACCCACGTGCTGTTGCCCTCCTTACAGGGCGGCAGCTACCTCACCGCCGCCTCGCCTGCGGAACTCGCGATGCGGGCGCAGTATTTCTTCAACCCGACCATTCGCGCCCGCCGTCGCCTGGGCCAAGGCGTACACGACCGCTGCGAAGCGGTGGCCTACGGCGGTCATACAGAGATCGCGCAATCTGACCTTGACGGCCTCGCCGTCCACCTGCCCTTCAACGTCCGCGCCACCAGCCTGCGGGACAAAACCGTGCGCGCGGGAGAGACCTGGGATCTGACCATTGACGGCGAGGCCCTATTCGATATCTCTTACCGCGACGATGTCATCGCGGTTCTCAACGTAGGCACCCTGCGGCTGGAGCCCGGCGCGCGCATCATCGTGCGCGGCAACCTGTTCTTCTTCCTCTGCCAACACCTGGTGATCGAACCCGCTCCGATGGGGGCGGAGGATTTTCACATCGGCATCCTGCCCACGCCATTCTCGGTCGATTTTCGCACCGGCCCTACCGATGGCGAAGACGGCCGAGACGGGCACGATGGCGTGCCGGGCAATGACGGACGGATCTTGCAACTCAGCCCCTCTCTCCTCGGACCGCAGCTGATGCACCCGCCCGAGCCCGGGCAATTGGACGGCACGCCCGGCACCGACGGGTTGCCCGGCACCCATGGCGACCCGGCACGCACCGGCGGTGCCGCGAAACTGGCCGAGGTCATCATCCGCCGCCTCTCCGGCAATCTGGTGGTGCGCGGCGAAGGCGGGCGGGGCGGCAAAGGGGGTGACGGCGGCAATGGTGGCCATGGGCGTGAAGGGGGCAATGCCATGCCCGGCGCGCGCACCCGGCAAGGCCCAATCCGGGGCGGCGCGGGCGGCGATGGCGGCCACGGCGGGCGCGGCGGGGATGGCGGAAAGGGCGGCAACGGCGGCATCGCCTCCAACATCTATGTCACCGTGCCGGAAACCCAGACGCACCAGGTGCGCCTTGTCGCGAAGGGCGGCAAAGGCGGCGCGGGCGGGGCGGCCGGCATCTCTGGTTCGGGCGGAAAAGGCGGTGCCGGAGGGGCTGGCGACAGGCCCGAGATCATCGGCCCCGACGGTAAAAACGGCAGCCCCGGTGCCCCCGCCAAGCCCGGCAATCCCGGGCGCGACCGCCCTGCCCCGCCCATGTTCCTCAACGAGCGTCCCGCCACCTTTGAATTTGATCCCCCGCGCGCCGCCGTCCGGTCCGGCGCGACCACTTAGGAGACACATACCATGGATTTCCAAGCCCGATTGAGCGCCCTGGGCATCGATCCCGATGAGGCTTCAGACGCCCCGCTCGACATACGCGTCAGCGTCAAAAGCCTGCGAGAGTTGCGGGACATCATTGGTGTCCAAGGGGATATCGACACAAGGCGCGCACGCTTCGACGCGATCTTTGCGGACACGCCCAATTTCCAGGACGAACAGCTGCGCGCCGCTGAGGAATTCGTCTTCGGCCTGGCCGATGACATGGCCTTGGCCGAACAATCCGCCGGGCCGACCTTTCCGCTCGACATCTATCTGCAAGCGGCCAAGTCGATTGACGTGGACGGCGAATTGGACCTGACTACGACCAATGGCGAGTTGCACAAGGTCGTCTACGGCACCGTCACCATCAAGGCGGGCGGCTATATCGTGGCCGAGGCGACGCCGCTGGATTTCACCTGTGACAAGTTGATCCTGGAGGGGGATCCGCCGGCCGGGAAAGGCCATTTCAACATTCTGGGCAAGACCGGCGCCGCCCATGGCGCGATTTCCAAGCCCGGCACGCCGGGCCAGGCCTCCACCGGGCATGTGGCGGTCTGTGGCTCTGGCAAGCCGGGGGGCATCGGCGAAGTGGCCACCAACGGGACGAACGGCGGCAATGGCGCGCGCGGCAATGACGGAATCCCCAGCCAGTTTGCCAACATCGATATCACGACGTCGCTGAGCGTCACCGGCACCACGAAGCTTTTGGTGGCGACCCAATCGGGTGCGGGCGGCGCCGGGCAGAACGGCGGGCCCGGCGGCGATGCTGGCAAGGGCGGCAATGGCGGCAAGGGCGATGGCTGCGGCTGCGGGACGGCGCTGGATGGCGGGCCCGGTCAAAAGGGCGGCATCGGTGGCAAAGGCGGGCGCGCGGGCGATGGCGGCAACGGCGTGGATGCCGCCGCCAACATCGTTCTCTCGGTGCCCAACGCCGATTTTGCAAAGGTTCAGCAGACCGCCATTGCCACACAGGCCCCTCCCGGCAAAGCAGGCGATCGCGGCGCGGCAGGCGGCAAGGGCGGTGGCGGCACCGGTGGGGCAGAGGGCGGCAAGGGAAGCCATAAGGGGCCCGATGGGGGATATGGCGGCGACGGCGAGATTGGCGATCCCGGCGTCGACGGCACGGTCTCGGGCAAACCGGCGCAGTACACGCCGCAGCCGAAGTAAACCTCAGGCCGGTTGTGTCAGGTCTTCGATTGCCAGAAGCAGGCGATCATCGGCGAGGTCCGGGAAAGTCGCGCGGGCGGCGCGGGCCAGGTCAACCTGGCGCAGCGGTGTGCGCGCGGCTTCGGCTATCCAGGCGGCAACCGGGCCCGGGACGAAAATCGACGATTGCGCCCCCGGCGCCTGCCTGACCGCGATTTCCGGCGCGCGCGTCACCCGCGCGGTGCGGAAACGCCAGAACGGCGCGTCGGGCCAGCGCGCCTCGCGCGCGTAGGTGGCCCAATGGGTCCGCAGGTAGGCCTGATGATCGAGCGTCACGCTATGTAGGTAGCCCTGGCGCAGCTGCCCGTCGCCGAACAGGTAATCCGCCGCCACCCGCGCGGCCTGAATGCCGCCGCCAATCGCGTTGGGA
Source organism: Gymnodinialimonas sp. (assembly GCF_059726805.1). NCBI lineage: Bacteria > Pseudomonadati > Pseudomonadota > Alphaproteobacteria > Rhodobacterales > Paracoccaceae > Gymnodinialimonas > Gymnodinialimonas sp. Next base: position 2,401,277 of record NZ_AP041059.1, on the reverse strand, counting down.
ATGCCCGAGGACGACAGCGGGTCGCGCGCCGCCATGGCGTCGCCTGTAGCGATCAGCGGGATCGAGGCGTCGTGGCCCGTCAACAGGGCCGAGAACGCGGACTGAACTTCGAGTTTGGGCGGGGCGGTTGGGGGCTTGGCCATCGCGCTTATGTGGCGGGTCTGCGCCAGGTGCTGCATCCAGACGTCGGGCGCGGAGAGGCCAAGGCGGTGCACCCCTTCGGCATCCGCGAAAAGGCAGAGGATCGTCTCGCCCGAGGGCAGCGGCGCCCCGTACCACCAACCGTGCTCGACGCTTTCCACCCGGCTCATCTGTGGCGCGGTGTAGGACCTCGGCAGCCGTGCGAAAATCGCGGTGAGCGCATCGTTGCGCTGCCGTTGCGCTCCGGTGGCCAGCGCGAAGGGCGAGGCCCGCCCGCCCGCGTCGATCACATAACGCGCCGTCAGCGCGCCCTGATCCGTCTCGATCCGCCAGCCGTCTTCCAGACGCTCGCATCCCTTCACCCGCGTGCCGGTGCGCAGCTTTGCGCCCGCCCGGGCGGCCTCCTCTGCCAGCATCTCATCGAACTGCCGTCGGTCCAGCGCCCACCCGGCGCCGTGGGTGGTCAGCATGAAATCCATCGACCCCAGGGCATCCTGCCCCCATGCGGCCTCACTGCCGAACAGCCGCAGGGTCTGATCCCTTTGAAACCGCTCCCACACCCCAAGATATTGCAGCAAAGCCCGCGTGCCAGGCGACAGGGACTCGCCGATCTTGGGGGTGGCGTAGGACCCGCGCTCCACCACCACGACCGAGATGTCGGGCCGTTTGCGCAGGGTCAACGCGGCGGCAGCCCCCGCCGGGCCGCCGCCGATGATGGCAACGTCGCAGTCCAACCCTAGCCCTTGGCCGCCGTCGAGGCCGAGGCCGCCGCTTTCGCGATGGTCTGGATATGGGCCTGGGCCAGCTGATCGAAATTGCGTTCCGTTTCAACCATATAGGGCATGGTTTCCGTGCCGCGATTCAGCACGAACCCCAACATGAACCAGGAGTTGATCATATCCTCGGCCGAGTTGATGCCGCGCTGAAACTCCACGTTCTGGCCCTGGGGAATGATCGTCTGCCCGTCGATGTCGCTGACGAAGGCATCCAGCACCTGATCCTGGGCCAACACCGTGCCTGTGGTGACGTTGAACGGGCTTTGGGGCGGCCACCAGTAAACATAGAAGGCGGGCGGCACCTCGATGCCGGATCCGTCGGCCAGCTGGTTGACGTTGATGTCGGTGATGTTGGGCATCTGTACGGTGCATTCGTGGAAATCCGCCATCCAGGGGATCGCCATGCGCTTGGTCAGATCGCCGGGCTCACAGCCGCCGCCTTCACATTCGTTGCGCTCAGGCGACAGGCCGGTGCGCTCGTAATGCTTGATCATCGCTCCGATGCCGTCGCTATCATGGGCGAGTTTCAGATGCAGCGGGGCCTGGTAGATCTTGGCGCTGCGCACGCTCCAGGTGACTTCGATGCCGGGGGAAAACGGCGCCCCGACACAGTTGGCCGCATCGACACGGTCCAGATGCTCCCGTTTGGAATGGCAGGGCGGCGGGTCGGTCGAGAAACTGCCCTGCGCCCATTGGAACAGATAGAAATATTGCGTCGGCGACAGCGTCTCAAACTTGTAGATCGGCCCGGTGTTCGTCACTGAATTGTCGCCAGAATTCAACGGCATCATCGGCAGGCCCGAGGGGCGATCCGGGTCGTTGTCTTCCAACCCGTAAAGCTGCGCGGGACCTTTGGACATCGTTGAATAGAACTTAGCGTAATCCGTCGGCAATAGCGGCATGCGGAACATGTTGAAATAGGCCATGCGGTTATCGGCATTGGCGTCCGAGGCGTCGCGCACATCGAACCGGGGCCGCGCGAAATCATCCATCGTGGGCACATTGGCCACGAATTTGTAAAGCCCCATCCGGTCCATGATCGGCTTCACATCGCGGTCAAAATTGACCACATATTCGGGGTTGAACCCGTAAAGCGGCGTGTAGTCATTGCGCGGATCACGGGGCCAGCCCTCGTAGGACTGACTGTCGTTGTAGATGTCGGGCCGCGCGCGGTTCTTGCGGATCGCGATATCCTCCATCGTGTCGGCAAGCGTGGTGATATTCACTACCTCGGGCGCGTACTTCGGGCTGCCGACGATGAGCCAGGCGGTGCCCGCATCAACCCACTCCCCGCCCGTCATCTTCACGCGCGCTGCGACATAGCCATCGGCGATGTCATCCCAATAGCCCGAGGCACCGCGGAAACTAGTGATCTGCGCGCTGCCCGTGACACGGCCAAAGCCCCCCAGGGCGATCAGGTTGCCGTCGGCGTCCATCTTCAACTCGCCCAGGGTGTCGATCTGCTGACCGCCCGCATCCACGGGTGGAAAGGCGCCGTGGGGGTAGCTTTCGGGGATCGTGTAGCGAGAGAATGACACCGATTGCCCCGGCGCCGTGATCGTGCGCGGGCCGGGATCGATGATCAGCTTTTGGCGGTCGGCCAGGTCCGTGACATCGGGGTTGTTCACGGGGACGTGGTTGGCCTTGTAGCTATTGCCCTCGCCAAATTCGAGGTCACCGATCAATTCCGAAAACGTGTACCAAACGGGCTTTTTGTTGGCGATATGCGCCACCCATTCAACCGTTTCGACATCGGGGTCCTGCAGGCTAAGCTCGGACCCGTCGGCGCGAAAGATCCGGAACTTCGCGGCCTGGCGTTTGATCGCACCGACCTTGTCTTTGAAAACCTTAACCGGCCCTGCGTCCTTGATCTCATTGCCATTTTCGTCACAGGCAATTGGCAGGCCCCCGATTTCATCGGGGGCGAGGTAGCATTCATTCAGGCTATTGCCCAATCGCGCGACGCCGATGCGGGGGTGAATCTCAAAAACGTCCATTGAAAAGTCCTTTGTCGTTTGCCGAAAAACAGATCGAAACACTTAAAACGAGATATAAAAGTAGCGTCCGTTTCGCGCGGCATTCTGTCAACACGCTAGGGCCATGGTGGGTGACGTAGGGGCAAGTAAACACCGCCTGCTGCTGCGGTGTTGCAGTTTCACAATGGCCATGGGGGGCAGGCGAAGGAACTACGCGGCGAGGACCTTCGTCAGGGCGCGGGTCAATTTCGTGGTCAGCTCATCAATCTGGTCGTCCGAGATGATGAAGGGCGGCGCGATCAGAATGTGATCGCCGCGCCATCCATCCGCCGTGCCGTTGCCGGGGTAGATCATCAACCCCTCGTCCATGGCCGCCGCCTTCAGGGCCGCGCCAAGTTTTCTGGCGGGGTCAAACGGCTCTTTCGTGGCGCGGTCCGCGACCAGCTCCACAGCGCGGAAGAGGCCACGCCCCCGGATATCGCCCACATGGGCGTGCTGCCCCAGCGCGGCGGTAAGGCTTGCCTGCAGCTTATCACCCTGCTCTTTCACGCGGTCCAGAAGCCCGCGATCCAGGAGCGCGCGGACAACGGCCAAAGCGCCCGCCGCCGATGTCGGATGCGCCTGATAGGTGTGCCCGTGCTCAAACGCGCCGGAACCACCCGTGATGGCGTCGTATATGGTGCCCGAGCACAGCATCGCGCCAATCGGCACATAGCCCGCGCCAAGGCCCTTGGCGATCACCACGATGTCGGGGGAAACGCCCTCCTGCTCGGACGCGAACAACGTGCCGGTGCGGCCCATGCCGCACATGACCTCGTCCAAAATCAGCAGCACGCCATAGTGATCACAGATCTCGCGGATGCGTCTGAAATAGCCCTCCACGGCTGGCACGGCGCCTGCCGTGGCGCCCACGACCGGCTCAGCCACGAAGGCCATGACCGTCTCGGGCCCGAGGCGCAGGATCTCGGCCTCCAACTCATTCGCGGCCCGCAACCCATAGTCGCGCGCGCTTTCGCCCTCTGCGCGGTGGCGGTATTCGAAACAGGGGCTGATGTGCGAGGTCTCGACCAGCAAAGGCGCGTATTTCTCGCGCCGCATGGCGTTGCCGCCGACGGCAAGGGCGCCGAGCGTGTTGCCATGGTAGCTTTGCCGACGCGCGATGATCCGGTGGCGGCTGCCCTGCCCCGTCTCCACCATATATTGCCGCGCGAGTTTCAGGGCGGTTTCCATCGCCTCGGACCCGCCGGACAGGAAGTAGACCCGCTCGATCCCGTCGGGCGCGTGGTCGATCAGCAGATCGGCCAGGTCTTCGGCGGGGCCCGAGGTGAAGTAACCGGTGTGGGCATAGGCAATCGCGTCGATCTGTGCGTGCATCGCGGCGCGTACTGTCTCGTCGGAATGGCCCAGGCACGACACCGCCGCGCCACAGCAGCCATCCAGAAAACGCGTGCCGTCGGCGTCGATGATGTAGCATCCATCGCCCGCCACCGCGCGGCGCAGCTTGGCAGAGCTGCGGCCAAAAACATGGGTCATGTGCCGCGGACCACGAAGACCGATTGGTTAGCATGGCGCACCACGCGGGCGGCGTTGGGGCCAAGCAAGTAATCGGACAGGTCGGGCGTGTGAGAGCCCATGACGATAGCGTCGACGTTCAATTGATTGGCCGCCGAAATGATCTCATCATAGACGCGTCCATGCATGACGTGGGGCTGCACGTTGATCCCCTCAGGCACTTGGGCGGCGATCCAATCGGACAGGTCCTGGCCGACCTTGTGCAGCGCCTGCTGCTCGAACCCCGGCTCGAAGAAGCTGCCAACCACGGACATGCCGAAATCCGGCACCACGGTCATCACATGCAAGAGCGCCGCATCCGAGCCTTTGGCCAGCTCCAGCGCTGCGGGAAGCGCCTTGGACCAGCTGTTTTCGGCGGACAGGTCGATGGGCAAAAGGATGGTGTTGAACATGGTCTTCCCTCCTTAGAAAGCCGGTTTGGTTTGACGCCGTCGTTGTAGCAGAATCACGATCCCCAGCAGAAGCAGCGCGGGCAGGTAGAAGATCTGCTCGGGCCAGCGGTCTTGGGCCACCTGCACGGCGGCCAGTTGCACGGGGTTGTCGGCGTAGAAGTCGAAGTCGATCAGCGCCTCGGAGGCATCGGTGCCGAACATCGGCTCATCCAGGCGCATGACCTCCCCCTCGGGCAGCAGCAAGAGCCCGGTGTTGGTCATCCGCTCCCCCGCCGAGGCGCCCTCGGCGGTGACCATCAGGGTGGTTTCCGCCGTCTCCCCGGTGTTGAAGTCCGGCCCTGCGATCAACAGGCGCAGCTGCTCGCCCTCCGGCGCTTCGGCGAGGAGGGTTTCAAACTCCGCAGGCGCTGCGGTGCGGAACGGGTCTTGCACCATGTTGAGCCAGACGTTGGGCACAAAGAGCGTGAAGGCCACCAGCAGAAGCGCGGCGCTTTCGTAGATCCGCGATTTGGCCAAGAAGTAGCCCTGGGTCGCGGCGGCAAACAGCAGCATCGCGAAGGTGGCCACGATGAACACGAAGATCGCCTGACCGATGCCCGCCCAGGTGCCCAGGTCCACGCCGTAAAGGATCAGCGTGGGGTTGAAGATGAAGAGGAACGGCAGCGCCACGGTGCGGAACGAATAGAAGAACGCGGTGAAGCCCGTCTTGATCGGATCGCCGCCGGACACAGCGGCGGCGGCGAAACTTGCAAGCCCCACAGGGGGCGTCACATCCGCCATGATCCCGAAGTAGAACACGAAGAGGTGCGCCGCGATCAGCGGTACGATCAGCCCTTCCTGCGCGCCGAGCGACACCACGACGCCTGCCATCAGCGAGGACACCACGATGTAGTTGGCCGTCGTTGGCAGGCCCATCCCGAGGATCAGCGAGAACAGACCCACAAGACACAGCATCAGGAACAGGTTGCCGCCCGACAGCATCTCCACCAATCCGGCCAATTCCGTGCCGATGGGGGTCCGCGTGACCGTGGCCACGATGATACCGGCCGCCGCCGTGGCGACGCCGATGCCGATCATGTTGCGCGCGCCCGCGATCAGGCCCTCGCGCAGGTCCACGAGACCTGCCTTGAACTCCGACGCGATGCGCGCGGCCTCGCCCCGGAACAGCGCCTTCAGGGGGCGTTGAGTGACGATGATGCCGATCATCAAAGACGTCGCGAAGAAGGCCGAGCGGGCGGGCGACTGACGCTCCACCATCAGGAACCAGACCAGCACGACGATGGGCAGCACATAGTGCAGACCCGTGGCGTAGATGTCCTTGACCTCGGGCAGCTTGATTTCCTTGGCGTTGGGGTCATCGACCTCCAGATCCGGCTTGCGCGAGGCGATCGCCACCAACCAGACATAGACCGCCGCCAGAAGCGCCATCATGATCGGCCCGGTGCCGCCGGGCACGGTGTCCCGCAGGAAGCCCACACCGTAGATCAGGACGGTAAAGCCCGCGCCCGCCACGGCGAAGCCGAGGAAAAACTTGATCAACATGCCGCTGAAGCTTTTGGCCTGCCCCAGGGCGGGCATGTCTTTTTTCAGCGCCTCAAGGTGCACGATGTAGACCAGCGCGATGTAGGAAATCACCGCCGGGATGAAGGCGTGTTTGATCACCTCGACGTAGGAGATGCCGATGAATTCCACCATCAGGAAGGCGGCAGCGCCCATGACGGGCGGCATGATCTGACCGTTGACGGAAGAGGCAACCTCGACCGAGCCCGCCTGCTCTGACGTGAAGCCGACCCGTTTCATCAGCGGAATGGTGAACGTGCCCGTCGTGACCACGTTGGCGATGGAAGAGCCCGAGATCAGGCCCGTCATGGCCGAGCCCACAACAGCCGCCTTGGCCGGGCCCCCGCGCAGGTGGCCCAAGCCCGCAAAGGCCAGTTTAATGAAGTAATTGCCCGCACCCGCCTTATCCAGCAGCGAGCCGAAGAGCACGAAGAGAAACACGAACGCCGTCGACACGCCGAGCGGGATGCCGAAGACACCGCCGGTGTCGAGCCATTGGGCGTTGATCAGCGAGGTAAACGACAGGCCTTCGTGAGAAATCAGATCGGGGATCAGCGCGCCCTGCCCGAAGTAGGCATAGAGCAGGAACAGCGATCCCACGATGGTCAGCGCGGGCCCAAGCGCGCGGCGGCTGGCTTCCAGCAACAGCAGGATACCGACGGCGCCCAGGATCACCTGGAACTGCGTCGGCAGGCCGGAGCGCGCGGTCATCGCCAGTTGGTCCGAGGCCCAGAAGACGTAGAAGGTCGTGAAGGCGCCAATCGCCAGCAGCACCCAATCGTACCAGGGCACGTAGTTGCGGGGGGAATTCTTGAAGGCCGGATAGGCCAGGAACGCCAGTACGATGGCGAAGAACAGGTGCAGGGGCCGCGTCTGGGTGGAGTTCATCGCCGAGATATACTCAGCAAACCAAAGCTGCGGCTGCGCGATCCAAAGCTGGAAGATCGACCAGATCAGCGCGATGCCTGCGATCAGAAGGGCCACATAACGATTGCTGGGGTTGCGCGCACCGCTGTCGGTGCTGGCCACCAGATCCTGGAGCTCTTCGTCGGAGAATTGGCGCCCCTCGCGCCCGTCTTGATCCGTGCCTTGATCACTCATCGGGCCATCCCTCTCGCGCTTTTATTGTTGGGGCCGCGGGCAAGGCATCCCGCCCGCAGCCAAGTCTTTGGGGACCGATTACTCGATCAGGCCCGCCTCGCGGAAATAACGCTCGGCACCGGGGTGCAGCGGTGCGGAAAGGCCGTCATTGGCCATCTGCGCCGGGTCGAGGTTGGCAAACGCCGGGTGCAGGCCGCGGAAGGTGTCGATGTTCTCGAACACGGCGGACACGACGGTGTAGACCACCTCTTCGGGCACATCGGCCGAGGTCACGAAGGTCGCGCCGACGCCGAAGGTCATGACGTCATCGTCGCTGCCCCGGTACATGCCGCCGGGGATCGTGGCCGTGCGGTAGAACGAGTTCTCTTCCACCAGCCCATCAACGGCGTCGCCGGTTACGTTAACCAGGATGGAGTCGCAGGCCGTGGTGGCCTCCTGGATCGAGCCCGACGGGTGACCCACGGTGTAGATCATCGCGTCGATGTTGTTGTCGCACAGCGCTTGCGATTGCTCGGCGGCTTGAAGCTCGGAGGCGACGGCGAAGTCGTCCATCGTCCAGCCCATCGCTTCCATCAGCACTTCCATCGTCCCGCGCTGGCCGGACCCGGGGTTGCCGACGTTCACGCGCATGCCCTGCAGATCCTCGAAGTTGGTGATGCCGCTGTCGGCACGCGCCACCACGGTGAAGGGTTCCGGGTGGACCGAGAAGACCGCCCGCAGATCCTCGAACGCGCCCTGCTCTTCAAAGCGGGACGTGCCGTTGAACGCGTGGTACTGCCAGTCCGACTGGGCCACGCCAAACTCCAACTCGCCGCCGCGAATGGCGTTGATGTTGAAGACCGAACCACCGGTGGACTCCACGCCGCAGCGGATGCCGTGGTCGGCGCGGTTGCGGTTCACCAGGCGGCAGATCGCGCCGCCCGTGGGGTAGTACACCCCGGTCACGCCGCCGGTGCCGATGGAGATGAAGGATTCCTGGGCACTGGATACACCGGCACCAAAGATCGTCGTGGCCGCGACAAGCGCGCCAACCAATTTCTTGTTCATGATATGCTCCCGTTGGTCTGGCAGATTTATTGTTCAGACCTCGCGAGCATGGGGCGAAAGCGGGAAATCTGTCAACCGGACGTGAGGGTTAGTTTCCCCCGCGTAAGGGGGCGCTGGCGGCGCGGAGCGCTTGGTTTTAGGGGATGCAGAGGGCGGCGATGCCTTTTATGCTTGGCCCATGTCCCCAAGTTCTCTTCACCGGGCGGGCGCTGCCGCCGCTGGCACCGATGCGTTTCGTGACCGCCTCGCGGCGCTGATCGCCGTGCCGACCGATGCCAAGGCCCCAGGGGCTGCGCCGCATCTCTCGGCCTATTTTGACCTCGTCGGTGAATGGTTAACGGCGTTAGGATTTACAATCGCGCGCCACGGGGCTGACGGTCTGCCGTTCCTGATTGCCCACCGGTTTGAAGCCGAAGACCTGCCCACGGTCCTCAGCTATTCCCACGGGGACGTCGTGCCGGGCATGGAGGGGCGGTGGCAGGGCGGCCTTGATCCCTGGACCCTGACGGAAGTGGGAGAGGATTGGTTCGGGCGCGGGATTGCCGACAACAAGGGCCAGTTTCTGGTCAACCTGACGGCGCTAGAGACGGTGCTGGCCAACCGCGGGCGCCTCGGTGCCAATGTCACCTGGTTGATCGAGATGGGCGAGGAAATCGGCTCTCCGGGCATGGCGGAGTTCTGTGCCGCGCATTCTGAAGCCCTTGCCGCCGACATGCTGCTGGCCTCTGACGGGCCTCGTGTGGCCGTGGACCGCCCGACGGTGTTTCTGGGCGCGCGCGGCGGGGCGACGTTTCGGCTCGATCTGATCCACCGGGAGGCCGGGCGGCACTCGGGCAACTTCGGCGGCGCCCTGCGCAATCCGGCATTGGAAATGGCCCATGCGCTGACCTCGATCGCGGACCGTAACGGCGCGATCCAGATCCCAGGCTGGACACCCGGCACGATCCCCGACGCCACACGGCAAGCGTTAACGGGGTTAACCCCTGCGGGCGGCGCGATTGATCCCGACTGGGGCGCGCCCGGTCTGACCCCGGCGGAGCGCATTCACGCCTGGTCCTCGGCCGAAGTGCTGGCGTTTCACGCAGGCGACCCGCCCGCACCGGTCAACGCCATTCCGCCCTGCGCCTCGGCCTGGGTGCAGCTACGCTTTGCCCCCGGCACCGATGATACCCGGCTAGAGGCCGCCCTGCGCGCGCATCTCGATGCCCATGGCTTCGCCGACATCGCCATTACCCAGGAAGGCCCGTTCTTTGCCGCCAGCCAAACGCCCGTCGACCATCCCGCCGCACAGCTGATCGCCCGCGCCATTGCCGAGGGCACCGGGACGCCTCCGGTGATCCTGCCCGCCCTCGGCGGGTCGCTGCCCAATGACATCTTCCGCGACACCCTCGGCCTGCCCACGGTCTGGGTGCCCCATTCCTTCCCCGGCTGTTCGCAACACGCCCCGGACGAGCATCTGCCAAAACGCCTGCTGCAGGATGCAACAGGCGTGATGAGCATAGCTTGGGGCGCGTTGGACGGTGTCCGGCCCGGGGATCTGCGCGGTTAGTCGCTGCCGCGCCACTCTGACAGGGCCGGATTGTCGGCGGCTTGGGGCGCGGGCTCTTCTTCCCGGCGGCGGCGTTGGAACACGTTGCCCAATCGATCCCGCAGGCTGCGACGCCGGGTGCCGCCCGGGCGCGGGTCCTGTTCGCGTGTGTAATGCAACTCACGCGCGCCGAAGTAGAAGCTGACAATCGCCCCCAGAAGCCACCACAGCGGCTCGGGCACCTCTTGCAGGCCCACCATCCGGTCCGAGAAGCCCACGGGTTCAGCCATCGCATAGATGAACAGACCCAGCGTCCCGAGCGCCAGCATCGGACGCGGCAAACGGTTAAGACCGTTAATCATTCGGTCGAACCAGCCGGTGCCTGCGTGCTCGAACTCGGCTGAGGCGGTCTCCAGCGTGGCCTGATGGATCTCGGCGGCCAGTTCCATGGCGCGAGTGGCGTTGGGCACGAAGACCTCCGACAGTCCCTCCGCCGCCTCGCCGATGCTGCCCACGGTTTGCCCCCCGCCCAGGGCGCGGTCAATCAGCCCCATGACGCGGTCCGATCCCGGTGCTGCGCCAAGGTCAGGTGATAGCGCGGTGAGATGAACTCTTCCGCCCGCACGATCCAGCCGCCCTTGCCGCCATCGCGCCGGCGCGCATACTTGCGTGAGGCCGGCCTGCGATCCCCGATCCGGTAGTAATAATTGCGCCGTGCGATGCCGTAGGCATCGGCCAGATGATCCGGCGCATCGGTGAAGGCCGCATGGGCCGCCCGCGCCGTTTGCGGGCCAATCGCGCCATCCACGGCGATATCGAGCCCCATATCGCGCAACAGCCGCTGCAGGATCTTCACCGCGTTCGAGCCCGCGTTGACCTGCATGTCGAATACGCTGGCCTGCAGCGGCTCGGGCAACATGTGGATGTTGGGGCGGCGAAAGTAATGCTCCAGAAACAGATCCGTGGCGATTTCCGGCGTGACGAGGTGCACATCAGCCACGTCCACGTCGCCATCCGCGTCCAGATCAAGGCCCAAGGCGCGCATCGTGTGGATCGTCACACCATGCTTCGTCGCCCCACCCGGATCGTCGGGATCATTCACAAAGCCCCCTTCGCGGGCCACGATTTCTTCTGCGATAGACCGAACCGACTGCATGGGTTCGCCCTCCATGCTCTAGGTTTCGGAAGACCCAAAGGAACAATGGCAGGGTTAACAAAGCCCTAACGGACCTCAAAAAAGCTGCGAGGAGGCGTCAGCCGAGGAGGGGTTGGCCCGCCTCAGGTACCGTTGCCTTCCATGGTGTACCCCTGCGCTTCCAGCGCCTCGGTCACTTCGGCGGGCATGTAAGTCTCGTCATGGCGGGCGAGAATTTCCGTGGCCTGAAACGTGCCGTCCACCATCCGCCCGGTCCCGACCATACCTTCGCCCTCGCCAAACAAATCCGGCAGCACGCCCGTGTAGCTGACGGGAATGGACGCCGCGAAATCGGTGACATTAAACGTAATCGTCTCCCCCTGGCCGCGCACCAGGGTGCCCTCTTCCACCATGCCGCCAATGCGAAAAACCTCATCAGGGGGCGGCGGGTTCTCGGCCACTTCCGCGGGCGGGCGGAAGAAATTGATGCCGTCCCGCAGAGCATAGCCGATCAGGACCGACGACAGGGTCAGCGCAACAGCGGCAACGATAAGGATCTGGATCCGGCGCTGTTTTTTCAGTCCTCGCATCTCAACATCTCCTTACGGGAAGACCCCAACACCCGTCAGGCCCGCCGTCTCTTCCAACCCCAGCATCAGGTTCGCGTTCTGCACGGCCTGACCGCTGGAACCTTTGCACAAATTGTCCAACGCCGCCACGACCTGGGCCCGGCCGCTGCGCCGGTCGGCGACCACGCCGATGTGGCAATAATTGGTGCCCCGCACGTCGTGTGTCGAGGGGGCTGCGCCCATCGGTAGCACTTCGATGAAGGGCTCGCTTTGATACGCATCAACCAACGCGCCGTGGATGGCTTGCGCCTCGCCCCGGACGTAGCACGTCGCCAGAATGCCCCGGTTGAAGGGCGCAAGATGGGGGGTGAACTGGACCTCGACCTTGCGGCCTGCGACACGGCTAAACTCTTGATCAAACTCACCTAAATGCCGGTGCGTGCCGCCCAGAGCATAAGCGTTTGTGCCTTCGCTGAGTTCTGCGTGCAGCAGGTTTTCCTTCAGCGACCGCCCCGCGCCCGAGACGCCGCAGATCAGATCAAGGATGATCTCATCAAGATCGATCACCCCCGCCGCGATCAGCGGACGCAAAGCAAACTGCCCCGTGGCCGCATTGCAGCCGGTGCCCGCCACCAGCCGCGCGGTGCGGATTTCGTCGCGGTAGAACTCGGTCAACCCATAGACGGCCTGGGCCTGAAGCTCGGGCGCGTCGTGGGCTTTGCCATACCATTTGGCGTAATCCGCGACGTCGCGCAGCCGGAAGTCTGCCGATAAATCCACAACTTTAAGATCGCCCGGCAAGTCTTTGATAACGCTTTGTGACGTCGCGTGCGGCAAGGCGCAAAAAGCCAAATCAACCCCAGAGAAATCCACATCCTCGATCCGCACCAGATCGGGCAGCCCGGCCGTGCGCAGAAAAGGATAGACCGAGGCCATGGGCTGGCCTGCCTTGCGGTCGCCCGTCAGCGCCACGATCTCCATTTCCGGGTGCCCGGCGATCAGGCGGCACAGCTCTGCGCCCGTGTAGCCCGAGGCGCCGAGGATCGCGATTTTCTTGGTCATTGTCGTCACCGTTTTTTCATCTCGAGGGGGTCTATGCCAATGCGTCTGCGCGTTCAAATCATCGCTTGTGATCGGCCCATCACGGGCAGTGACATCGGTACACAGCGCGTACACACCCTGTACACACCCCATACACCGATGGGCGCCTGCGCCGGGTCACACGGCCTGGAACTTGATCTCTCGTCGCAGGAAGATCGTGGCCTTGGCCTCCACCGATTTTGGATCACCCGAGGTCAGGAACGCGGGCTGGCCTTCGCCCAACATCTCGGGGCGGCGCTGCAGATAATCGCCCAGGCTCGCCGCCACCAGTGACGGCTGCGAGAAGACGGCAACGCCGTCGCCGAGGGCATCGCGAAACACATCCTCGACCAGGGGATAATGGGTACACCCCAGGATCGCGGCTTGCGGGTTGGGCATCCGCCGCTTCAACGCATCCACATGGCTGCGCACCAGCGCTTCCGCCAGGATCATATCGCCGTCCTCAATGGCATCGACGACACCGCCGCAGGGCTGCGCCTCCACATCGACGCCGATGGCGCGGAACGCCAACTCGCGCTGGAACGCGCGGCTGCTGACCGTCGTGGGCGTGGCAAAAAGCGCCACCTCTTTCACGTCAACTTCGCGCGGTGGAGAGTTGTCGCCCCATTGCCGCTCGGTCAGCGCTTCAATCAGCGGCACGAAGACGCCGAGCACGCGCTTGCCCTCGGGCACCCAGCCCTCCTGCATCCGCCGCAGCGCCGCCGCAGAGGCGGTGTTGCACGCCAGGATCACCAGGTCACAGCCGCGATCAAACAGCTCCTGCACGCCGTCCGTCGTCAGGTTGTAGATGTCATTGGCCTCGCGCACGCCATAGGGCGTGTGGGCGTTGTCGCCCATGTAGATCAGCGGCACCTCGGGCAGCGCCTTGGAAACCGCGTCGAGCACTGTCAGCCCGCCCAGGCCAGAATCGAAAATTCCCACTGCCATCAATAATAGTCCTTCATGCTCTTCTTGGCCTTCAACCTCAGTTTCGCGGACTTCTCTTCCGGTCCACGGTGCCTGTCCTCAAATTCGAACCCATGCGCCTGCGCGTCAAGGGGCCGTGGAGACAGGGCATAGGTGGTTTGGCGCAGAAACTCCATCAAGGCTTTCGCGTCACCTGCCAGCGCATCGAGGTCCGCGCGCGGGATCGGCTCCCCCACGACCACCTTCACCTCGGAATTCGTGCGCGCTTTGAACTCCTTGATCAGAAGGCCCATCCGCAGGGTGTAATGCAGGTGGCTCATGAGTTGAAACAGGCGCGAGTTGTGGCCGTCGAAGTAGATCGGCACCACGGTGGCTTCCGACTTGGCGATCATCCGTGCGGTAAAACTGCGCCACTTGGGGTCCATGGGACGCCCGAAGGGCTTGGCCGCCGTGGACACCGTGCCGCCGGGAAACACGCCAATCGCACCGCCCTCGGCCAGGTAATTCAGTGCGGTCTTGCGCGTGGCGATGTTCTGGGCCAGCGCTTCTTTGGTTTCATCAAACGACACCGGCAGGATGATCCGGTTCAGGTCCTCGGCCTTGCGGAACACCTGATGGGCGAGAATGCGAAAATCACCCCGGGTCTGGGCCAGGATATGGCCCATCATCAGCCCATCGAGGATGCCGTAGGGGTGGTTCGCGATCAGCACGACGGGCCCGGTCGTAGGGATGTTGGAGAGCGCGCCGCCGATCACCTTCAGCTCCAGCTTGTACCGCTCCACCATCACGTCCCAGAAATCGCGGCCCCGGCGCACCTCGTCGTCGTAGCCTTCCGCCGCCTTGATCAGGCGCAGGCGTCCGGTGGTGTTCTCCATCGCGCGGATCATCGCGCGCCCGCCCTTGGTGGCCGCCGAATTGGCGTAGGAGATCTCGCGCGCGACGGCGCGGGTCTCGGGGTCAGGGCGGCGACGGTTGGGCATTGGATGACCTCGTCAGGGGCGTGCACCCCGACATGTAGGGATTGCCGCCTGCCCGGTCCAGTGACGTTTCGGCGACAGGGGCCGCCTATCGACGCGTCCAGCCCCAAAGGCACAGAAGCTCCATCGCCACATGGGCGCCGGCGACAGCGGTGATCTCGGCCGTGTCGAAGGGGGGCGAGACCTCGACCACATCGCCGCCGACCAGGTTGATCCCGGCCAGATCGCGCAGAAGGATCGCCGCCTGGGCCGAGGTCAGCCCGCCCCAGACCGGCGTGCCGGTGCCCGGCGCAAAGGCCGGATCGAGCGCGTCGATGTCGAAGCTGAGGTAGACCGGCGCGTCCCCCGCGCGCGCCTTGGCGGCTGCCGCGACGGCGCTGGGGCCTGCCTCTACCACCTCGCGAGCGTCGTGGATATGAATGCCCAGGTTATCCTCGACCACCGTGCGGATCCCGATATGAGAGGAGCGCGCGACATTGATCAGCCCTTCCTTGACCGCCGTGTAGCAGAAGGTGCCGTGATCAATCCGCAGGGGATCATCGTCGGGCCAGGTGTCCGTATGCGCATCGACCTGGATCAGGGCAAGAGGCCCGTGGACGGCGGCGTGGGCGCGCAGAATGGGCAGCGTGATGGAATGATCGCCACCGAGGGTGAGGGCCGCGGTCCCTGCCCCCAGGATGCCCGCGATATGCGCCTCGATCCGGGCCGGGACATCCGCGGTGTAGGCGTAATCCAGCGCCATATCGCCGTAATCTGCCACGGCAAGCGCCTCCAGCGGTGAATAGCCGTCCCAGCCATAGGGCGGATCGCAGGGCTGCAGGGCCGAGGCGGCGCGGATCGCGCGCGGGCCAAGGCGGGTGCCGGGGCGGTTGGTGACGGCTTGATCAAAGGGGATGCCGGTGACGGCCACATCCACGCCGCTCAGGTCCTTGGTGTATTTGCGGCGTAGGAACGACGGCGCGCCCGCAAAGACGTTCTCGAACGACAGGCCCTTCAAATCGCGCCGGGTGAAGGCTGCATCTACGTCGTTTTTCGCATCTTCCAGCGCCATGATCTGCCCCTCTGCTTCGCTTAAGCCTTGCTAACCGCAAGTTTTCCCGAGACGAAGCCCCAAATTGATCCATCTTGTGCCGCGTGACGCCGTGGGCGAGTGTGGCGGCGCGAATTGGGGGCATGTGATGGACGATCTGAAAGCAACCTTTCTGGAAGGCATGAGCAAGGCAGCCGCCTCGGTCTGTGTGGTCACGACCGATGGGCCTGCAGGGCGCGCGGGCGTCACGGTTTCGGCGATGACGTCGATCTCGGCCGATGGCGAGGCGCCGACGATGCTGACCTGCCTGAACGCGTCTTCGTCGTGCCTGCCGATTGTGCTCAAGAACGGGTGCTTCTGCATCAATGTGCTCAACACCGCGCAGACCGAGATATCGGACGTATTCTCGTCCCGCATCCCGGCGCCGGGTGGTGACAAGTTCAACGCGGTCACCCACGGCGTCCTGGCCAGCGGTGCGCCTTATTTGACCGAGGCGCTGGTGGGGTTTGATTGCACGCTGGTCTCAGCCGAGAAGCTCGGCACGCACCACATCTGCATCGGCGCGGTTCAGGCCGTGCAAGTGGCCCCCGAGGGCGAGCCGCTGCTTTACGGAATGCGCAGATATCTGCGGGCGCAATCCCACTGAACAGGCCCGTTTTTGCCGGTTTCACCGGTTCGCCACGATTCTTCCAGAAATGTGCCAAAGTCAGTTTTTAACTGCGCCCCATGGTAGCTTTTCTGGATGGCCTCTTTTTCAGTGAAATCCTGGCGGACAACGCCGGGTCCGGTGCGTTTGACACCGATGGCGATGGTGCGACCAACAAGGCCGATGAATACATCGAGATCCAGAACAACACCAAATCCACGATCGACCTGAGCAACTATTCAATCTGGAGCGCGCAGCGCGGTGAGCTGTTTGATTTCGGCACGGTGTCCAACCCCTCCATCGCCAGCGATGGCACGGCGACGGTTGTGGGCAACTACACTGGCACGCCCCCCATGGGGTCCAATTACTTCAGCGCGGGCCTGCCCGAGGGCAACGCGAACCAGGGGTTCTTGGAGGACGGCGAATCCGGCAAGTGGGACACGATCTACCTCGTCAACGAGACGACCCTAGAGTATATCGCGCTGGAATATGGCCCGTCCCATCCCGGCAATGTCGCGACACCCTTGGGGTTTCCTGGCACAATCAACGTGGGCCTGGAAAGCACCACCTCGGATGCGCCGAATGCGACCAGCATTCAGCGGGACGCAAACGGCGATCTGGTCGAAGGTACGCCGGACCCTGACGATTCCGGGCCCGTTTGTTTCGTCAAAGGCACGCAGATCCTGACCGCGACGGGCCCGCGCCCCATCGAAGACTTGGCGCCGGGCGATCTGATTGTGACCCGGGACAATGGCCCCCAAACCCTGCGCTGGATTGGCAGCAGCGCGCAGAGCCGCGCCGCACTTTGCGCCGCGCCCCACCTGCGCCCGATCCGGATCGCGACGGGGGCCCTGGGCAAGGGCCTGCCCACCCGCGATCTTCTGGTGTCGCCGCAGCATCGGATTTTGGTGCAGTCGCGCATTGCCGAGCGGATGTTCGGCCCGGGCGGCGTTCTGGTGCCTGCGGTGAAGCTTTTGCCCCTGCCCGGCGTCACCCGCATGGGACCGGCCCCGGTGACCTATTATCATCTGCTCTTCGACCGCCACGAGATCGTGTTTTCCGAGGGCAGCGCCACCGAAAGCCTCTACCTCGGCCCGATGGCCCGCGAAACGCTTGGCGCAGATGCACTGGCGGAAATCGCCGCCCTGTTCCCGGATCTGCCCCCGACGATGCCGACGCCCGCGCGCGGGATCCCCAAGGGTCACAGGCTGCGCCGCTTGGTCGAGCGCCATGGGCGCAACCCTCAAAGGCAATTGATCGAGGCCGAATAAAGCGCCTTAGGCAGGGTTTGCCGTCTCGACGATCCGCGCAAGGAAACTGGCGCCGATGGGCGCGATGTCATCGTTGAAGTCGAATTCCGGGTGGTGCAGCCCCGCGCCCGCGCCGGCTCCCAGAAACAGATACGCCCCGGGGCGGGCTTGCAGCATATAGGCGAAATCCTCGGCCCCCATTTCCCTGTTGCCATCATCCACGACAGCGGCGTCCCCCACGACCTCTCGCGCGACCCGAGCGGCGAAGGCGGTCTGTTCGGGATCGTTGATCGTCGCGGGGTAGCCGCGCTCATAGGTCAGCTGCGCGGTGACGTTGAACGCCGCCGCGGTGCCGTCGACGATCTCGCCCATGCGGCGTTCCACCATGTCCTGAACGGCGGGGTCAAACGTGCGCACGGTACCGTTCAGCATCGCTGTATCGGGTATCACGTTGCTGGCCGAGCCGGAGTGGATCTGCGTGACCGACACCACCAGATCATCGAGCGAGCGGTTGTTGCGCGACACGATGGTGCCAAAGGCCTGGGCGATGGCCAGCGCGGGCGGGATCGGATCGAGGGTGTCCTGCGGATAGGCGCCGTGCCCGCCCTTTCCCGTGATCTCGACCGTGACGGTATCGACGGCGGCCATGATCGGCCCCGGCGTGGTGTAAAACGCCCCCTCCGGCGCGCCGGGGATGTTGTGGATCGCAAAGATACGCTCGATCTCAAATCTATCCATGGCGCCTTCGCGCACCATGACCTCTCCGCCGCCGCCATCTTCCTCGGCGGGTTGGAAGATCAGCGCCACACGGCCCCTGAAATTGCACGTCTCGGCCAGGTATTTCGCCGCGCCAAGCAGCATCGTCGTGTGCCCATCATGGCCGCAGGCGTGCATTGTGCCCGGAACGGTCGAGGCATGTTCTGCCCCCGTCGCCTCGGCGATGGGCAGCGCGTCCATGTCGGCGCGTAGGCCAATGGTGGGGCCCGGCACGCCGCTGTCGATGATCGCGATGACGCCGCTGGTTGCGATGCCGGTGTGAATGTCCGTGATGCCAAAGGCCTTCAGACGCTCCACAATGAAGGCGGCGGTCCCGTGGCAATCAAAGTTCAGCTCGGGGTGCCTATGCAAGTGCCTGCGCCAGGTCTTCATCTCGGGCGCAGCGGCGGCGATGGAATTGATGACAGGCATGGGGCGTGCTTCCTTGGTGGATCCGCCCGAGATGGAGCCACAGGTTCCACCAAACCTCAACGCCTATCCGCATCTGGGCTTTGCACCACGCCCAAAGAAAAACCGCCCCCCAACACGCGATGGCATCGGGAAGCGGCTTCGAGGTAACTTGGGTTCTTACGCTTGTTTAGAAGCGGAAGGACGCGCGCAGCGAGATCGTGTTGAGGTCAACCTCGGTCGTCTGCGTGGCGCTGTTGGGGTTGTCGCCTTCCAGCATACGTGCGGTGTAGTCGAGACCGACGATGATGCTGTCGGTGATCTGGAACTCGGCGCCGAGGCCATAGTTGAAGCCCGTCAGATCGAACTCGTTGCCGTCGGTCGCCAGGATGTCGTCATAGGTACCGGTCGAGAAACCGAGGGCACCGTAGACCAGCACCGAACCAAGCGCATAGCCCAACGTGGCGCGGGCGTCGACGAACGTGCCGTCCAGCGCGGAAGTGCCCGCGAAGCCGGTCACAGCGATCTCGTCGACCATGTGGAGGGCAAGTTCACCACCGTAAACCAAGTTGCCGTTCTGCATGCGGTAACCGGCGAAGATGGAGTGGAGGTTGCCGTCGTCCAGCTCACGCGGAACATCGGGGTTGAAGAAGTCGATGTCGCCCATCGTCGTGGCGGCGCCAAGACCGACGTAGAAACCGTCCCAGGTCACAACGGGGTCGATCACGACCGGAACCGGTGCAGGGGGAACTTCTACGGGGCCGGCAAATGCCATTGTCGGGGCCATCAGGGAAACGAGTGCGGCAGCAGTAAATTTGTTCATTGGTAATCCTCACTGATACTCTTCGGTTGAAGCTGAGGATTGATTAACCCTGCGGCAGGCGGCGTTCAATTGCCGCGTCCGCCCCGGAATTGAAATGTGTTGAGACTGTGGCGGATTCGGCACGCCCCCTTGATTGACCGAAATTCTCGCCACAATAAGGCCGGTATGAGCCATCCAAACCACGCCCTGCCTTCTGACCCGATGCCGCGTCTGCGGGCTATCATGTCCCGCCTGCGCGACCCGGTGCACGGCTGCCCCTGGGATGTGGCGCAAAGCTTCGCAACCATTGCCCCCTATACCATTGAAGAGGCTTATGAAGTTGCCGATGCCATCGCACGGGGCGATATGGAGGAATTGAAAGGCGAATTGGGGGATCTGCTGTTTCAATCGGTTTTCCACGCCCAAATGGCCGAGGATTCGGGGCTCTTTGATTTCGACGACGTGGCCCGTGCGATCGGCGACAAGATGATCGCCCGCCACCCCCATGTCTTTGGCGAAGAAAGCAACGAAAAATCCGCCGAACAGCAGGTCAGCGATTGGGAGGCCGTGAAAGCGGCAGAGCGGGCTGCCAAGGCAAAAGGCGGTGTGCTCGATGACGTGGCCTTGGGGTTGCCTGCGCTGATGCGGGCCGAGAAGCTGCAGAAGCGCGCCGCGCGCGTCGGGTTTGATTGGCCCGAGATTAACATGGTTATCAACAAGATAGCCGAAGAAGTTGAAGAGCTGGTTGAGGCGCGCGATACGCTTCCTCAGGCTAAGATCGAGGAAGAGATGGGCGATCTGCTGTTCGTCATGGCCAACCTCGCGCGGCACCTCAAGGTGGACCCGGAAACCGCGCTGCGCGGCGCAAACGCCAAGTTCGTGCGCCGCTTTTCCTATATTGAACAACAACTTGCAGCGCGTTCTTCAAGCCCCGCAGACAGCACGTTGGAAGAAATGGACGCGTTTTGGGACGCGGCCAAGGCCAAGGGGCTTTGACGGGCGCGCGCCCTGCGCCGCGCTTTTCGCTGGTCGCCGCCGTGCGGGCCGATACATTGCGCCCCAATGGTCGATCATCCCCCCTCACCCGCGCTGCCCGAGGTTGCGCCCTCCAATGTGCCCAAGGCGGCGGCCTTCATGGTCGGCGCGATCTTCGCGTTTTCGGCGATGGCCGTGGCAGGCCGCGAGGCAACGCTAGAGATCGACACCTTCGAGTTGATGACCTACCGCTCCATCGTCGGGCTGTTCCTGGTCCTGCTGATCGGCGGGCTGACCGGGCATTTGAACGAGATCCGCACGGACCGGATGCCGACCCATGTTTTTCGCAACATCTTCCATTTCGCGGGCCAAAACCTGTGGTTTCTGGCCGTCGGCCTGATTCCCCTGGCACAGCTTTTTGCGCTGGAATTCACCTCTCCGCTTTGGGTGATGGGCTTTGCGGCGCTGTTTCTGGGCGAGCGGCTGACGCGGGTGAAGACCTTCGCTGCGATCCTGGGCTTTATCGGCGTGCTGATTGTCGTGCAGCCGGGATCAGCACCGTTTTCGATTGGCATGGGTGCCGCACTTCTGGCGGCGGTCTGTTTTGCGATCACGGCGATCTTCACCAAACGGCTGACCCGCGACCAGTCCATCACCTGCATCCTGTTCTGGCTGACCGTGATCCAACTGATCCTGGGGCTCGCCTTCTGCCTTTATGACGGGCAGATGGCCTTCCCCTCGGCGCAGACCCTGCCCTGGGTCATCGTGATCGGCGTTGCCGGGCTTGCGGCACACTTCTGCATGACCGCCGCCTTTGCCTATGCGCCCGCCTCTGTGGTCATGCCCATCGACTTCGCGCGTCTGCCGCTGATCGCCATTGTGGGCATGATCCTTTACGCCGAGCCATTGCAATGGGGCGTGCTGATCGGCGCGGTTCTGATCTTCGGGGCCAATTACATGAACATCCTGGCCGAGCATCGGCGCAGCCGGAACCCTGCCCAGACCCGGTGAAGTGTCACAAAAGGGACACAGAACAAATCCTGAAACCATGACAATTGTCACGTGACGCTGGGGAATAATTGACCGGCGCAAGGATATTACGCCTTAAACTTAGGCAAGACCTGCGTGGGAGAGCGCGGGACATTCCGGGACACTTCGACGGGGAGACACGTATGACCCGCTTCACTGCATCGACCACCGCCCTTGCGGCACTTCTGGCCACCACGACCCTTGCCCATGCCGGCGGGGTGGAGCGTCAGGCCCAAAGCCCCGCCATCCTGTTCCAGGAAGGCACCTATGTTGAGTTTGGCTTCACCTATGTCGACCCCGACATTTCCGGCATCCAGGCGGTGAACGCCCCGCCGACGGCGGCGGGCGCGGACTCGGGCGATGTGGCCCCGTCCTACAGCTTTTCGTCGCTGGCCTACCGCCAGGACATCACCGATTCGGTGTCTGTCGCGCTGATCTATGATCAGCCGGTTGGCGCGGACGTCGACTATCAGAACGCCGCCTACCTCTACGGTTTGGGCGCAGGCTCTCAAGCGGAACTGCGCGCGCAGGCCCTGACGATCGCGGCACGCTACCAGTTTAACGAGAACATCTCGGTTTACGGCGGCCTGCGCGCCGTGACGTTGGAGGGCGATGTGCGCCTGTTCAACGGCTCGGGCGGGGGCGCCACGCGCTATCAGGTTGAAGCCGACACGGATCATGAGCTTGGCTTCATGCTGGGTGCCGCCTACGAGCGTCCAGACATCGCCCTGCGCGTCGCGCTAACCTACTACAGCGCCACCGAGCACACCTTCACCGGCACCGAAACCGCCGGCGGCGTGACCGGACCGTCGACGTTCAACTCCACGATCCCGCAGCAAGTGCTGCTGGAGGCGCAATCGGGCGTCGCGGAGGGCACGCTGGTTTTCGGCTCGGTCCGTTGGACCGATTGGACCGAGTTCAACATCTCGCCCCCCACCTATATCGCCGCCGTCTCTGCCGGGCGTCCGCTGGTGGAGTACAACTCTGACGTCTGGACCTACACGCTCGGCGGTGCCCGGGTGCTGAACGACACTTGGACGCTTCTGGGCTCGATCACCTATGAAGATCAGGTCGGCGGCTTTGCCGGCAACCTCGGGCCCACAGACGGGCGGACCTCCTTTGGCCTTGGCGCGCGCTACACCAGCGGCAACGTCACCATCACCGGCGGCATCAACTACACGCTTCTGGGCGATGCGATCACCCAAGCGCCGCAGCCGTTCCCCAATGGGACGACATTTGCCAACTTCAACGACAACACTGCCGTCGGTTTCGGCCTGCGGGTTGGCTACACGTTCTAAGCTGGCAGCCTGACGCACCCCAAACCCCGCGTGCCCCGAAGGCGCGCGGGGTTTTTCTTCGCCTGATCCGCAGGTTCCGGGTCGCGCGAGGCCAATGCCCGGTCTAGACCGCTGCCATGACGCAAACCTCTGTCAGCACCCGCGCCTGGGCCGAGATGGGCCTTCTGGGCCTCATCTGGGGCGCCTCGTTCCTGTCCATCAAAGTGGGCCTTGAAGAGATCCCCTTTGTCACCCTCGTCATGCACCGCGTCGTCTGGGCCTGCGTGATCCTTTGGGCCTACGTTCTGATCCGCCGCCTGCCCGTGCCGGGCGATCCGCGCATCTGGGGCGCGTTTCTCGTCATGGGCCTCTTGAACAACGTCATCCCCTTCTCGCTCATGGCATGGGGCCAGCAGTTCATCGAGACGGGCCTGACGTCGATCTTCAACGCAGGTACCGCGATCTTCGGCGTGCTGGTCGCGGCGCTGGTCTTTGCCGATGAGCGCCTGACCCTGCGCAAGAGCGCGGGCGTGATCGTCGCTTTTGCGGGGGTCGCCGTGGCCATCGGCCTCGACAGCCTGCGGCAGTTTGATATCCGCTCACTCGCGCAATTGGCGGTGATCGGCGGCACGATCTCTTATGCCTTCGCCAGCGCTTGGGCGCGCCGGACGTTGCAAGGCCTGGCCCCGCCCGTCGCGGCGGCGGGCATGTTGACCGGTGCCACGCTGATCCTGGTGCCTGCCGCGCTGATCCTCGACGGCACGCCGCAATGGCCCGCCCTGCCCGTCACCTACGCCGCTGTGGCCTACTTCGCCATCTTTGGCACCGCGATTGCCTACCTTCTCTATTACCGCGTGCTGGCCATGGCGGGCGCGGGCAATGCGATGCTGGTGACCTTGCTGATCCCGCCCGTCGCCATTGTGCTCGGCGCCCTTGTTCTGGGCGAGCGCCTTGCCCCGCAAGCCTTCGCGGGGTTCAGCCTGCTGGCGCTGGGTCTCCTGATCCTGGATGGGCGCATAATCCGGTGGCTGCGCCCCTAGGGTCCTTGCCAATCGCGCAAGCGCCGTGGCAAGCCTGCGGCCATGGACTTGATCTACGACAGCCCCCAAGCCTTCCTGGACGCCCCCGCCAAGCGGGTGGCGGTTTTTGGCATGTCGGGCCTCGGCAAGACGGTGCTGTCAGACAAGCTGCGCGCGGGTGGTGATTGGTTCCACTACTCCGTCGATTACCGCATCGGCACGGCCTATATGGGCGAGCACATTACCGATAACCTCAAGGCGCAGGCCATGACGGTGCCGTTTCTGGCCGATCTTTTTCGCTCTGATAGCATCTACATCGGGTCCAACATCACCTTCGGCAACCTTGCGCCCCTGTCCACCTATCTGGGCAAGCCCGGCGATCCCGCGCGCGGCGGTCTGCCGTTTGCGGAATACAATCGCCGCCAGGCCCTGCACCGCCGGGCCGAGGTCAACGCGCTGCTCGACACCCTGCCCTTCATTCACCGCGCCACCTCGCTTTACGGCTACGACAATTTCATCTGCGACACCGGCGGGTCGATCTGTGAGGTCGTGGATCCCTCGGACCCCGCTGACGAGGTGCTGAGCACCCTGGCACAGAACGCGCTGATGATCTGGATCGAAACGCCCGAGGGCCATGACGCCGAGCTGATCCGCCGCTTCAAGCTGAACCCCAAGCCGATCTACTATCGGCCCGCGATGCTCGACGCGCTGTGGCAGGGCTATCTGGACACCCACGGGGTGAAAGAGGCCGACGTTGACCCCGACGCCTTCGCCGTCCACGCCTTCGCCCACGTCATCCACCACCGCGCGCCACTTTATGCGGCGATGGCACAGCATTGGGGCGTCAGCGTTTCGGCGGCCGAGGTGGAGGCCGTGCGCGACGCCACGGATGCGGAAGAGATGATCGCCACGGCGCTGTCGCGCTAGGCGCTCTTGCCAGATCGGGCGCTTTGCCCTGTTATGGCGCGATGAAGCACTTTCTTTTTTATGCCTTAGCCACCTTTTGCACCGCCTCCGTGCCCGCAAACGCCCAATCCATCGACGGACAGGCTTGCGCCACGGTCACCGCCTTTGGCGATGTCCCCCATGGCGCGGAGCCCTCGGTCATCGTCTCACCACTCACCACGCCGGGAAGATTTGGCCAGGCGATGGGCTGCATCTTTTACCGTCGCGCCGATGGCCAGATCGAGATGGTCGCGGTCGAAAACATCCCCGTCGACGGCGGCGAGGTGCAGGTCATCTACCGCGATACGCAACTGGTTGCGCGCTTTTCGGCAGTTGGTGCGCCGGAGCAGGAGCAACTCGCCGCCTGTTTCGCCGACACCCCCGTCGCCGGTGAGTTTGAATGTGAGACGTTCTTCACTGACGCCCCCCAGGGCGCGCTATTTGAGCGGACCTATACGACGTTGGGCGATCTCGTCGGCCTTAACATCGTCATCGCGCCGAGGGTTCTTTATGACGGCGCGGTTTTCAACATGGAGTTGGGCCGCGCCGCGCCCGAGAACATCCGCGTCCGGCTGCGGTTCCCTCAATCCGATCTGACTCTTCGGCTCGAGTCCTTCCCCGGCGACACGTCGCAATTCGGCCTGACGAACATCGAAGACATCCTGAGCGTAAACACCGCCCTTGATGTGCCCGGCGCGCGCATGGTGATCGAGGTCTCGGCCAATAGAGGCAGCTATTATGAGCAAATGGAGATCCCGCCCGAGGACCTAGGACGCCGCATGCAGTTCCTTGCAGCCCTGGCGCCGTTGATGCTTGTCGGCGGCTAAACCCGCCCATCGACATCGCGTTTGAGTGATCCGTCCGGCCACGTGGTTGCCGCTCGGGCGCTAAGGTCCTAGATCAAGGCGTCAGACTGCCAAAGAGCGCACCCCATGCCGATCAAACTACCCGATACCCTGCCCGCCTATAACATCCTGTCGCGCGAAGGCGTGATGGTGATGCCCGAGGATGCGGCGTCCAAGCAGGACATCCGTCCGTTGCGCATCGGGCTGCTCAACCTGATGCCGAAAAAGATCCAGACCGAGACGCAATTCGCCCGGCTGATCGGGGCGTCTCCTCTGCAGATCGAGCTGTCGCTGATCCGCATGTCCGAGCATGAAAGCAAGAACACCTCGTCCGAGCATATGGATGAATTCTACCGCCCCTTCGCCGAAGTTCAGGCCACCGGAGAGAAATTCGATGGCTTGCTGATCACCGGTGCCCCGATTGAGCATCTGCCGTTTGAAGAGGTGACCTATTGGGACGAGTTGAAGACGGTCATGGATTGGACCCAGACCCACGTTCATTCCACCTTCGGCATCTGCTGGGGCGGCATGGCGATGGCCTATCATTTCCACGGCATCAAGAAACATATGCTCGACGCCAAGGCGTTCGGCTGCTTCCGCCATGTGAACCAGGCCCCGGCCTCGCCTTACTTGCGCGGGTTCTCCGATGATGTGCTGATGCCGGTGTCGCGCTGGACGGAGGTGCGTGCCGACGAAGTGGCCGCCGCGGGCTTGAGCACGCTGATCGGTTCGGACGAGGTCGGCCCGGCGCTGATCGAGGACCCGGCCCACCGCGCGCTTTATGTGTTCAACCATTTTGAATATGACAGCGGCACGTTGAAGCAGGAATATGACCGCGACGCGGACGCGGGCGCGCCGATCAATGTGCCGGTGAACTATTATCCCGACGATGACCCCAGCCGCGAGCCGATGAACCGCTGGCGGTCCCATGCGCATCTTCTCTACGGCAATTGGGTGAGCGAATTGTACCTGACCACGCCCTTCGACATGGATCAGATCGGCCTGGCGACGACGGATCTGCGCAAATGAAGGTGGTTCTGGCCCTCCTCGCGCTTTCAGCGCTCCTCGCAGCGGTCACGATTTGGAAAGCCGGGCAGAACGAGGCGCGGGCCGAGGCCGCGCATCCGCCCGCCGGGGCATTTGTGGAGGTGAATGGTACGCGCGTGCATTACGTGGAAGAGGGCGACGGCCCGGCCGTGGTGTTGATCCACGGCTCGGGCGGGAACCTGAACGACTGGACGCTGGACATGGTCGCGCGCCTCTCGGACCGCTACCGGGTGATCGCCTTTGATCGCCCTGGTCTGGGCTACACCGACACGCTTGGCCGCAACACGCCCATCGCGGATCAGGCGCGCCTTTTGGCAGAGGCGTCCCTGGCGCTGGGTGCCGAAAACCCCATCGTCGTGGGCCATTCCTTTGGCGGTGCCGTGGCGCTGGCCTGGGGGATCGAGCGGCCCGACGTTCTGTCGGGCCTCGTGGTTCTGGCCGGGGCCTCAAACCCCTGGGATACGGGCATCAGCACCTATTACCGCCTGCTTTCCAACCGTTTCTTCGGCCCGATCATGGCTACGGCCATCGTCGCCTGGGTGCCGGACCGCGTGGTGGAGGCCAGCGTCGAGGCAACATTCGCGCCGCAATCCGCCCCGGAAGGCTACAGCGATCACTTCGGCACCGGCCTGACCCTGCGCCGCTTCTCCATGCTGGAGAACGCCTGGCAGCGCACGTCGCTTCTGCCGCAGATCGAGGCGATGGTGCCGCGTTATCCCGACATCCCCGTGCCCACCGAAATCCTGCACGGCGACGCTGACACGACCGTGGGGCTGCACATCCACTCCGTCCCGCTCAGCCAACAGATCCCCGATGCAAATCTCACGGTTCTGGAAGGCGTCGGCCACATGCCGCAGCATGCCGCGCCGCAGGCGCTGGTGGAGGCGATTGATCGGCTGGCCGCACGGTAGTTATCCCCAAGGTTCATTGCGAAACCGCGCCCGCGCCCTTAATGTAATGTCAAATAACATGAGCAGCGGGATCCCATGACCAAACCCTTCGATGGCGCCATCAGCGCCTATTTCCACGACGCAGCCCCCGATTGGGTGCGCGCACAGATCGCCGATGCGCAGAAGACCCGGGTGCTCGACCCTTCCTACCCCTACGCCAAGCGCATGAAGCGCGCGGATTATGAGGCGGATCTGGCCGCGCTGCAGATCGAGCTGGTCAAGATGCTGGCCTGGGTCCGCGAGACGGGCGCCCGCGTGGCCGTGGTGTTCGAGGGGCGCGATGCGGCGGGCAAAGGCGGCGCGATCAAGCGCATCCGCGAGAACCTGAACCCGCGCGCTGCGGGCGTTGTGGCGCTGTCGAAGCCGACCGACCGGGAGGCCGGGCAATGGTATTTCCAGCGCTACATCCAGCATCTGCCAAGCGCCGGAGAGATCCGGCTGTTCGACCGCAGCTGGTACAATCGCGGCGTGGTCGAGAAGGTCTTCGGCTTTTGCGATGACGGACAGCGCGAGGCGTTCTTTGCGCAGCTTCCCGGGGTGGAAAGCACGATTGCGACGGACGGTATTCACCTGACGAAGATCTGGCTGAACGTGGGCCGGGCCGAGCAATTGCGCCGGTTCCTTGATCGCGAAGATGATCCGTTGAAGCAATGGAAGCTCAGCTGGATCGACGTGGAGGGGCTGAAGAAATGGAACGCCTACTCCGAGGCTATTGGCGAAACGCTGGAGCGGTCGCATACGGCAGCCGCGCCCTGGACGGTGATCCGGTCCGACGACAAGCGCCGGGCGCGTCTGGCGGTGATCCGAGCGGTGCTGCAAGGGCTTGATTACGCAGGCAAAGACGAGGGTCTTGTGGGCGCGCCCGACCCTGCGATCACCGGCGGGCCGGAGATGTGGTCTGATCCCGGTGCTGCGGCCTGATGCCCAAGCGCGGCTACCATCACGGCAACCTCAAGCAAGCGCTGGTCGATGCAGCGCTTCGCTTGATCGAGACCAAGGGCCCGACCGGCTTCACCCTGTCGGAGGCCGCGAAAAACGCGGGCGTCACCCCGGCGGCGGTCTATCGCCATTTTGAAGGACGCGAGGATCTGATCGCGGAATGCGCGCGCCAGGGCCATGAGATCTTTGCCGACCTGATGGAACATGCGTTCAATGGCGGCAAACCTACTGCGCTAGCGGCGTTTGAGGCCACGGGACGCGCCTACCTGGCCTTTGCCCGCAAGTTCCCCGGTCACTACATGGCGATGTTCGAAAGCGGCACCTCGGTCAATGCAACGCCGGAACTGGCGGCGGCGGCCAGCAAGTCAAGCGCGGTTCTGGAACATGCGGCTGAGGAATTGTCCAAGCACATCCCGCCCGAAAAGCGCCCGCCGCCGTCGATGTTCTCGGCCCATATCTGGTCCATGTCCCACGGGGTGGTGGAGCTGTTTGCGCGCGGCCGGCCCGGGGCCAATGCGCCCTTCCCGCCCGAAGACCTGTTGGAGGCCGGGATCGGGATTTATCTGCGAGGGTTGGGTTTGATTGAGCCTGACGGATAGGATGTCGCCCTTTCCGGCAAGGTCCGTGCTTTTGGGCGGCGTGGGACCCTCCGGGGGGGATATTTAGAGAACGGGGAAGCCTGTAGGCGCTTAAGCGAAGAGGTCGTGGCAGAGTTCCAATGCGTCGACCAGCACGTCAACCTCGGCCTTGGTATTGTACATCCCGAAGGACGCGCGCGCGGTGGCGTTAACGCCCATATGCTCCATCAGCGGCTGCGCGCAATGGTGGCCCGCGCGCACGGCGACGCCCTTCTTGTCGAGCACGGTCGAGATGTCATGGGCGTGGGCCGCGCCTTCCAGCGTGAAGCTGAAGATCGCGCCTTTGGTGGCGGATTGTCCCTGCACATTCAGCCAGTTGAGCCCTTTCAGGCGCGTGCTGGCATAGGAAGCCAGGTCCGCCTCATGGGCGGCGATATTCGCCATGCCGACGCCCATCATGTATTCCAGCGCGACGCCCAGGCCGATTTGTTGCACTATGCCCGGTGTGCCGGCCTCAAACTTCATCGGCGGGTCGTTCCAGGTGATTACGTCGCGCCCGACCTCTCGGATCATATCGCCGCCGCCCATGAAGGGGCGCATTTCAGCCATGCGGTCCTTCTTGATGTGGATCGCGCCGGAGCCGCTGGGACCGTAGAGCTTGTGGCCGGTGATCGCGTAGAAATCAGCGCCGAGGGCGTCGACATCGACGGGCATGTGGACTGCGGATTGCGAGCCATCGACCAGCACCGCGATGCCGCGGGCATGGGCCGCCTCGACCACGGTTTTGACGTCAAAGACGGTGCCCAGGACGTTGGACATATGGGCCATGGCGACCAGCTTGGTGCGCGGGCCCATGGCGTCGATCACCGCTTGCGGGTCCAGATCGCCGTTGGTGTCCACATCGACCCATTTGATCACCACCCCCTGGCGTTCGCGCAGGAAGTGCCAGGGGACGATGTTGGCGTGATGCTCGGCAATGGTCAGGATGATCTCATCGCCGGCCTCCATGCGGGGCATGGCCCATCCGTAGGCCACCAGGTTGATCGCCTCCGTGGTGCCGGAGGTGAAGACGATCTCTTCCTCATCGCGCGCGCCCAGGAAGCGCGCGATGGTCGCGCGCGTGCCCTCATATTTCTCGGTCGCGAGGTTGCTGAGGTAGTGCAAGCCCCTGTGAACGTTCGCATATTCCTGGCTGTAAGCCTGGGTGATCGCGTCGATCACCACCTGCGGCTTCTGGGCCGAGGCGCCGTTGTCGAGGTAGACCAACGGCTTGCCGTTGACCTCACGCGACAGGATCGGGAAATCGGCGCGGATCGCCTCTACATCATAGGTCATTGGGCCACAGTTCCTTGGGGCATGGCGCCCGTGTCGAGTGTTACGCCCAGGATCGTCAGAACGATGCTGAGCGCGAAAAGAATGCCGATGAAGCTGACGATGGTCATCACGAAGACCATGCCAACCGATTGAAAACCGTGCAAAACGGTGATGAAGTTGACCAGGACCCATAAGAATAGTCCGATGGCCAGGATCGTCACGATCGCCGCCAGAGGCGGGGCGATCAGTAGCAACACCAGCTGCAAAAGCTGCAGCAGGAAGAAGACGAATTGCAGCCAGGTGATCAGCGCCAGCGCGCCGTCGAAGGTGCCCGTGCCGCCGAAGCCGCGGCCGATGTGCGTCACGGCGAAGACCATCAGGAACAGGAACGCGGCCTGCAGAAGACCCAGCGCGAGGGCGGATTGGCCGGTCAAAGGCCCGGCCTCGGGCGGGGCGGCAATCAGGGTGACAACCTCGCCCATCATCAGCGACAGGGTGATCATCAGCGAAAACGCGAGCCACAGTGCCGGGCGCGGCGGGGCCAGGCGCAGGGCGGTTTCCGCGCCCTGGCGGGGATCGCGGAGCGTCTCGAACGCCAGTTTGGTCAGAAAGCGCAGGTCGAGTATCTCGCTCATGGCGTTGCCCCTTCGGGGTTGGTTTCGGCCTCTCTCAGGCACACGCTCCAGAACAACAGGAACGACCCCACGACAATGATGCCCGCGATTTGCTGCGCCGGGCCCGGCCCGATGAAGCCCGAGACCAATCCGTGGAACAGCCACGCCGGGCTGGTGGCCAGAAGCGTCCAGAACAGCGCCAGACGGGCGGAGTAGAAGCTGCCCTTGCCGCCGAATAGCTTGGCGATCAGATGCGTGAGCCCGCCGATGAAGTAGAACAAAAGCGGCCAGACCAAGAGCCACGCGAAGCCTGTAATCGCGATCTCGGCCTGGAAGGTCGCTACCTTGTCCGAGGCCTTGGCGCCCGCCGCCAGCCATTCCTGCTGCTCAAGCGTGTTGGCCCGCTGCAGGCGCGGCAGTTGGCCCACGAAGATCAGCGCGCAGGCGGCAAAGAGGAACGCCAGCGCGCGATCCTCGCGCCGCCCCATCGCCAATAGACGCCGCATCACAGCGCGCGGACGCCGCCAGGTGGCGACTATGTCTTGGCTGACGCTCATCGATCAGCCGGCCCGCCTGCGCAGCAACCACTCTTCCAGGCGCGTGTGAATGTCGTCGCGCAGCGCCTCGTCGGCGATTTCTTCAATCGCCTCGGCCAGGAAGGCGAGAACCAGAAGGTCCGTCGCCTGATCGCTCGGCACGCCGCGCGATTGCAGGTAGAACAGCGCCTCTTCGTCAATCGCCCCGGTGGTAGAGCCGTGGGAGCAGATCACATCGTCGGCGTAGATCTCCAGCTCGGGCTTGGCCTGGAAGCTGCTGTCGTCGTCCAGAAGCAGTGCCTGGCTGATTTGATAGCCGTCGGTTTTCTGGGCGCCCGCCTTGACCAGGATCTTGCCCTGGAACACGCCCTCCGCGCCATTGCGCAGGACCTTCTTGAACACCTGGCGGCTTTCGCAATTGACCGCGTCGTGGGTGATGAACACCGTGTCATCGTGGTGGAAATCACCGCTTTTGCCATCGCCAAGGGCGCAGCCCGCCACGTGGGCAATCGCGTTATCACCCACGATTTCAATGACATGCTCGTTGCGGGTGGTGACGCCATTGGCGGTCATGGTGAAGGACTTGTACTGCGCCTCGGCGCCGACGCGGGCGAACATATGGCTGACGCAGCGCCGCTCGTGATCGCGGCCCTGGGCGCGGACATGGTGGAAGGCGCCGCCGTCGGCGACGTCGATCTCCATGCATTTGTTGAACCGCGCGGCCGCGGGGCCGTTTTCCAGCACCGTCAACTCGGCACCGCTTTCCACTTTCACCAGATGGTGCAGGATCGCGTCCGAGGTCTCGTCTCGGTGCAGGTAGATCAGCGCCACGGGCTTTTCGGCCTTGGCCGTCGCGCGGATCACGATGCCGTCGGTTGCAAAGGCCGTGTTCAGCGCCGCCAAGGGCCGCGCCACAGGGTCCTGGCCCGCCGCTTCGCGCGTGCCGTAGAGGTCCTTGGCCCAGTGGATGTCCTTGCGCAGCACGTCGGCCAGACGCTCGATCTCCAGTCCCGCCAGGGCCAGATCGTCCGATTGCTCGGCATCAAAAACGCCGTCCACAAACACGACCCGCACCCGGTCAACATCGCTGAAAAGGGGCTGCTCATTGGGGTCATGGAAGATCGCCGCGCGGGGCGCATTGGCCTGTGTCAGCGTCGCGGGATCGGTGTAGCGCCAGTATTCGTCGCGCCGTGTGGGCAGGCCCATCGCGTTGACGCGCGCCAGCGCCGCGTTACGCGCCTCGGACGCGCCCTCTGGCATCGTCAGAGACGCCAGGCGGACCTGCGTCAGGTCAGGTTTCGGTGCCGGATTGGCCATCTACGCCACCTCCGCCAGGATATCGGCATAGCCGTTGTTCTCGACCTCAAGGGCCAGCTCGGGCCCGCCCGATTTCACGATGCGACCGTCGGCCATGATATGCACGACGTCGGGCTTGATGTGGTCCAGAAGCCGTTGATAATGCGTGATAACCAGGAAACCCCGACCCGCATCGCGCAGCGCGTTCACGCCCTCGGACACCAGCTTCATCGCGTCCACGTCGAGGCCAGAGTCGGTCTCATCGAGGATGCACATCTTGGGCTCCAGCATCGCCATCTGCAGGATCTCGTTGCGCTTTTTCTCACCGCCCGAGAAGCCGACGTTCACCGGACGCTTCAGCATCTCGGCATCGATCTTCAGATCCTTGGCCTTGGCGCGGATCACCTTGAGGAACTCGCCCGCCGACATCTCTTCCTCGCCGCGCAGCTTGCGCTGTGCGTTCACGGCGGTGCGCAGGAAGGTCATGTTGCCCACGCCGGGGATTTCCACGGGGTATTGGAACGCCAAGAACAGGCCCGCTGCCGCGCGCTCTTCCGGATCCATGCCCAGAAGATCCTCACCGTCCAGCGTCGCCTCGCCGCCCGTGACCTCATAGCCGCCCTTGCCGGACAACACGTAGGACAGCGTCGACTTGCCCGAGCCGTTGGGCCCCATGATCGCATGGACCGCGCCGGCCTCAACCTCCAGGTCGACACCCTTCAAGATCTGCTTGTCTTCTTCTTCAAGCTTTACGGCCAAGTCTTTGATATTCAGCATAATCTCACCTCGTGTCTTATGGTTGGGCCCCGGCGCGCAGCTCGGCCGGGAAATGTGTGTGAAGGCTTTCGCGACAGCGCGCGATGCCCTCGGCATAGGGGAACGGCGTGTCTCGGGCCGCGCGGGCGGCTTTGGGGACATCGTCAATCTCGACCGGCGCGATCATGTCGCGCCCGATGGAGGCGGCGTAGTCGTGGTACTTCAGGCGACCTTGCGTGTCGGGGTCCATCCAGGTGTTCGCCACCCCGTAGGCATCCGCCACGATCAGCCCGTGCAAGGAGGCGCTGAAGACATGGGCCGACGCGGCGATTTCGCGGCAGACCGTCACCGGATCGAGCCGTGAATCGATCAGATGCAGCGCCGGATCGGCCTCTACCATGTCCACGAACCTTGGGTCCTCCATCTGGCTATGATGGGGGATGATCGCCACGCGGTCATGGCGCTCAGGCACCGGGCCAAGGGCCTCATCCGCCAGCAGCCCCGGGTCGCCAAACTCGGTCATCTTCAAGCGCAGAAACGCGGCAGAGATCGGCCCGCGCAGCAGCCGCACCCGCACATTCTCCAGAAAGTCCTTGCGGTAGAATGGGTTGAGCAGGCCCGTGCCCCACAACAAAGGCCCCTCGCCCCGCGTCCGGTCCGTCCAATGCTTGGAGATCACATGCATCAACGATCCCAGCGCGAACAGCTCCGCCTGTTTCGGCCGCGCGTTCACGACCGCACGCCCCGAGACATGCTCCACAATCAAGTGGCTCAGCGCATCGCCGAAATTCGGCGCAGGCCAATAGTAGAGGCGGATTGGCGCGCTCATAGCCGCACAGCCGCCCCGACCAGCGCTCGACCAGTCACGTCCAATATCACCCGGCGCAGTGCCATGGATCAGCCCACCGAGCCTTCCAGCGAAATCGCCACCAACTGCTGCGCTTCCATCGCGAACTCCATCGGCAACGCCTGCAGCACTTCCTTGGCGAAGCCGTTGACGATCAGCGCCACGGCCTCCTCCTCGTCCATGCCGCGCGACTGGCAGTAGAACATCTGGTCGTCGTCGACCTTGGACGTCGTCGCCTCATGCTCCACCCGGGAAGAGTTGTTCTTCACCTCGATGTAAGGAACCGTGTGGGCCCCGCATTTGTCGCCGATCAGAAGCGAGTCGCACTGCGTGTAGTTGCGCGAGTCCTTCGCCTTCGGGTGCATAGAAACCAGCCCCCGATAAGTGTTCTGCGCCTTGCCCGCAGAAATCCCCTTCGACACAATCCGCGACTTCGTCCGCTTGCCCAGATGCACCATCTTGGTGCCCGTGTCGGCCTGCTGCATGTTGTTGGCGATGGCGATGGAGTAGAACTCACCCTGGCTGTCATCACCGCGCAGCACGCAGCTTGGGTACTTCCAGGTCACGGCGCTTCCTGTCTCCACCTGCGTCCACATCACCTTGGAGCGGTCGCCCCGGCAATCGGCCCGTTTGGTCACGAAGTTATAGATCCCGCCCTTGCCGTTCTCATCGCCCGGATACCAGTTCTGGACGGTCGAATACTTGATCTCGGCGTCGTCCAGCAGGACCAGCTCCACCACGGCCGCGTGCAGCTGATGGGTGTCGCGCATCGGCGCGGTGCAGCCTTCGAGGTAGGAGACATAGCTCTCGCGGTCCGCGATGATCAGCGTCCGCTCAAACTGGCCGGTGTTCTCGGCGTTGATGCGGAAATACGTCGACAACTCCATCGGGCAGCGCACGCCGGGCGGAATGTAGACGAAGGACCCGTCCGAGAAGACCGCCGAGTTCAACGTCGCAAAGAAGTTGTCGGTGATTGGAACCACGGAGCCGAGGTACTTCTTCACCAGATCCGGGTGGTCCTTGATCGCCTCGGAAATCGAGCAGAAGATCACGCCCGCCTTCTTCAACTCCGCCTGGAATGTCGTGCCCACGGACACAGAATCAAACACGGCATCCACAGCGACCTTGCGGCCTTCCGCCGGGATATCCTCGGCCCCTTCCACACCCGCCAGGATCATCTGCTCCTTCAGCGGGATGCCCAGTTTCTTGTAGGTTTCCAACAGCTTGGGGTCGACCTCATCCAAAGACTTCGGTTTGGTCTCCATGCTCTTGGGCCGCGCGTAGTAATACTGCGACTGGTAGTCGATCGCCGGGTAGTCGACCATCGCCCACTCCGGCTCTTTCATCTGCTTCCAGCGCTTGAACGCTTGCAGACGCCAGTCGAGCATCCATTCGGGCTCTTCGTTTTTCTCAGAGATCAGGCGCACGATGTCCTCGTTCACGCCCATCGGCGCGTAGTCCATCTCGATCTCGGTGTTCCAGCCGTATTTATACGCCCCGCCCAGACCTTTGACCGCATCCACGGTCTCCTGATCCACGCCGTCTTTCACCTGAACTTCATCGATATCGAGTGCGCTCATCGTTCCCTCCACCCGCGCCCCTAGCGCGGAAATTTCTTACCCCGAGCCTTCAGCCAGGCGTCGCAAAACGCCGCCACTTCAGGCTCTGTGACCGTGGGCCCCAACGACACGCGCAACGCGCATCCCGATTGAGCCTCCGAGTATCCCATCGCGCGCAGCACGCCCGACGTCTTCACCTTGCCGCTGGAACACGCCGAGCCCGCCGAAACGGCGAATCCCGCCAAGTCCATCGCCATCACCTGCGTCTCGCCTTTCCACCCCTCGGTGATGAACATCGAGGTGTTGGGCAGGCGATCTGCACCTTTCCCGACTAAAATAGTCGAACTTGCCGCGTCTTCCAGAGTCTTTTCTAGAAATATTCTAAGTTTGTCCACCGGCTCCCACAAACCATCGGCCAAATCTTGTGCCGCCGCCTGCGCCGCCGCCCCAAATCCAGCAATGCCGATGAGGTTTTCCGTGCCATGGCGCCGCCCCATCTCCTGGCCGCCACCCTTGATCTGCGCCTGCACATCAAGCCCGCGCTTGATCACCAGCGCGCCGACCCCCTTGGGGCCGCCGATCTTGTGGGCCGACACGAACGCCATGTCGATGCCCGACCAATCAAACGCCAAAGGGATTTTTCCAAACCCCTGCGTCCAATCGCTGACCGCCAATCCTTCGGGCAGATCCTGCAAAATACCGGTCTCGGAATTGGCAACCTGCACGCAGGCCGCCCCGGGCTCCGGCACCGCAACGCGGCCATCAGCGCCCACGCAAAGGTCTTCCACACCCCAAGCCCGCACCGCGTCATGCTCCACCGCCGAGGTATGCAGCCCCCGCCCCGCCATCGCCAGCGCCGCCGCTTCCGTCGCGCCCGAGACAAACACAACATCCGCGCCTGAGGCCCCGAGTGCCTCGGCCACCTGGCCCCGCGCCCGCTCCATCATCGCCTTCGCCGCACGCCCCTCGGCATGGACCGACGAGGGGTTGCCCACGACATCCATCGCCGCGGCCATCGCGGCCCGCGCCTCAGGCCTCAAAGGTGCCGTGGCATTCCAATCGAGGTAGACCCGCGTCCTCACGCCACAGCCGCCAAGGCCTGCGCGCACCGCCCCCCATTCCCCGTTCTTAAAAATATCCCCGCCGGAGGCTCCAACACCTGTCGCGCGCACCGCGATCAGACACAGGGGCACACCCGAAGCCACACGCCGCGATCCTCGCGCAGGAAAATCGCTACCGGCGACGCGCGCCCGCGCGGCGCAACCCCTTTGCTTGGCCTTGGCCCTACTCATCCACCAACTCGAACAGGTTGGGCACCGCAGGGCACGGCGACAGCTCGTTCTTCACCACATCCGACAGCCGCGTCTGATGCAGGAACACATAGACATGGGCCGAGAACCCCTCCCACAGCCTGTTCGTCAGGCTCTGCGCCCGGCTCCCGGATCCACCGCCCGTGGCCCCCGCGCCCAGGTGCATCGCACTCACCGTTTCATCGACGGCCTCGAAAATCTCCACCACCCGGATCTCGCTTGCCGCCCTTGCCAGTCGGTAGCCCCCGCCGGGTCCCCGGACAGACACGACAAGCCCCGCCCGGCGCAGCTTCACGAACAACTGTTCCAGATACGGCAGGCTGACGTTCTGGCGCTGCGACAATTCCGACAGCGGCGTCAGCGTGTCGTCCTTCTGCAACGCCAGATCGGCCATCGCCACCATTGCATAACGGCCCTTGGTGCTCAGTTTCATCTGCCTGCTCCTGCCGCCGCGCCGCCAACTGCCCCAAAACCGGACGGTCAGCGCCTGAATGATTGACCTTTTCGCGCCCCGCGCGTAACTGCGATGCAACCTTTGCGCAGGGTGCTGCCTGCGCATACTTTGGAATCGTTCTAGGGTGGTGCGTGGTCTCCGTCAAGAAACCGCACCCATCCGCAGAGCACGCGAACGCGATTGGAGACATGGATGCCCGAGGTTATTTTCCCCGGTCCCGAAGGACGCCTTGAAGGCCGCTACCACCCGCAAAAGGCCAAAGACGCCCCCATCGCCATCATCCTGCACCCGCATCCGCAATTCGGCGGCACGATGAACAACCGCGTCGTCTATAACCTGCACTACGCCTTCCACCAGATGGGCTTCACCGTCCTGCGCTTCAATTTCCGCGGCGTGGGCCGCTCCCAAGGCGAATACGACCAGGGGATTGGTGAATTGTCCGATGCCGCCTCGGCGCTGGACTATCTGCAATCGATGAACCCCAATTCCAAGCATTGCTGGGTCGCGGGTTTCTCTTTTGGCGCCTGGATCGGCATGCAGCTTCTGATGCGCCGGCCCGAGATCACCGGCTTCATCTCCGTCTCGCCGCCCGCCAACATGTACGATTTCTCGTTCCTCGCCCCTTGCCCGGCGTCTGGCCTGATCATCAACGGCACCTCGGACCGTGTCGCCAAACCCCAGGACACCCGCATTCTTGTAGATAAACTGCACGAGCAAAAGGGCATCACGATCACCCATGAAGAGGCCGAAGGCGCGGGCCATTTCTTTGAAGATCCCTACATGGATCCGATGATCGACAGCGTCCAAAGCTACGTCCGCCGCCGCCTGACCGAGAACACCCGGTAGACCCTATGAGCCTTGCGACAGACCTAGCCGAAAGACTTGCCATCGACGCCTGCGCAGCGGCGATCGCATTGGATGACGAGACCCTGCCCGAGGCCATCGCCCAGGTCGTCGGAGCGTCCTCGCCCACAACAGAAGAGCTCTACCGCACCGCCGTACGCGTGATCCAGGCCGAGGCGCGCGCCCGTAAGGTGCTGGAAGCGAAGATCGCGGCGGCTGAGGCGGAGACCTCCTAGATTCCAAACTAAGTTATTGAATCCAAGTTTGAATTTGCAGATTAGCAAGCCAGCACCCTACGCGTGCTGCAGCGCAGAATTCATGGGGTCGTTCTGTAAGCATTGCTTACGAGAAGCGCCTGACGGGCGTTAGTAAGAAACATGATTCAGGAAGTTCCGTCGGACGCCATACGCTAGGCCTGTTTGCTTGCGTAAAGGGAGGCGCTGCCGTGTCCGTTCAACGATATCATTATCCGCCGCATCTGCGACGTATGCCTGAGCACAATCAATTCGTGAAAACCGTGGATAAGATCATTTTGGAAGGGACGCCCCCGCTCCCGCCCGAGATGATACGGTTGCGCATAGAAAACCAAATGGACGCGGATGTCCCAACGTCAGCAATTCCAGCAATTACAAAACTGGTCGATGCCTGCCGATCTCTCATCAGCGAAGTGCGTGGTCTCATTCGGGAGATCCGCTGGTTCTTCATTTTCCTAGCCGTTGCATTGGCCTTGATTTTGGCGAAGTGAGTTTCATCGGTGACTTGGCCCGTGTTTGGTACCGACCAATTCCCTCCCGCGACACTACATCCCGGTATGCAATGGTATACGCTCTTTGACAAACGGGTGAAATCCGCTACACGGACCCTCAACAGACACACGCTGCGAGGGCCTTGCCATGACCAATCCAGACATCATCTACACCAAAGTCGACGAAGCGCCCGAGTTGGCGTCGGCCTCTCTCCTGCCGATCATCCAGCGCTTTGCGCGCGCCGCAGGCATCACGGTGGGCACCAAGGACATCTCCCTTGCGGGCCGCATCCTGGCCACCTTCCCCGAACACCTCACGGACGACCAGCGCGTCTCTGACGACCTTTCCGCCCTCGGCGAACTGGTCAAAACGCCTGAAGCCAACGTCATCAAGTTGCCCAACATCTCGGCCTCCGTCCCGCAGCTTGTCGCCGCCATAACTGAGCTGCAGTCCAAGGGCTTCAATATCCCCGACTATCCCGAGGCCCCCGCGACAGACGCCGAAAAGGCCATCCGCGCCAAGTACGACACCATCAAGGGCTCCGCCGTGAACCCGGTCCTGCGCGAAGGCAACTCGGATCGCCGCGCGGCCACCGCCGTGAAGAACTACGCCCAGAACAACCCCCACCGCATGGGCGCCTGGGATGCCGCCAGCAAGACCCGCGTCGCGTCGATGTCCGGCGGTGACTTCTTCTCGAATGAGACCTCAGTGACGCTGGCTGATGAGACCTCCGCCAAGATCGTGCTGGAAACCGCCAGTGGTGAGACCGTCCTGAAAGACGGCCTCTCCTACCCTGCCGGCACCGTGCTGGACGCGACCTACATGTCCGCCGCCGCGCTCGATGCCTTCCTGGCCGAGCAGATCGAACAGACCAAGGCCGAGGGCGTGCTGTTCTCGCTGCACATGAAGGCCACGATGATGAAGGTCTCGGACCCGATCATCTTCGGCCACGCCGTCCGTGCCTTCCTGGCCCCGGTGTTCGAGGCCCATGGCGAAGCGATGGCGGCCCTTGGCGTCAACCCAAACCAGGGCCTGGGCGATCTGCTGGCCCGCGTGGCGGACAACGCCGAGATCGTTAACGCTATTAACGATTGCATGGCCGCGCGGCCGCCCATGTATATGGTCGATAGCGATAAGGGCATCACCAACCTGCACGTCTCCTCCGATGTCATCATCGACGCCTCTATGCCCGCCCTGATCCGCGCGGGCGGCAAAGGCTGGGGTCCCGATGGCAAGGAACATGATGCCGTCTGCGTCATCCCCGACAACAGCTACGCGCCCGTCTATGACGAAAGCATCGCCTTCTTCAAAGAGAACGGCGCGCTCGACCCTGCGACCGCAGGCACGGTCCAGAACCTCGGCCTGATGGCCCAGAAGGCCGAGGAATACGGCTCCCACCCCACAACGTTTGAGATCGCGGAGGCGGGCACCGTCAAGATGATCGCCAGCGACGGCACGGTCTTGCACCAGCACGACGTCCAGCCCGGTGACATCTGGCGCTCGGCCTCTGCGCGCAAGGCGCCGATCGAGGATTGGGTGAACCTCGCCATTGCCCGCCAGAAGGCCACCGGATACCGGTCGATCTTCTGGCTCGATGCCAACCGCGCCCATGACGCGCAGTTGATCCAATACGTTAAGCCCCTCCTGCAAGCCGCTGGTGTTGCTGACAAATTCGAGATCATGGCACCCCGTGAAGCGACCCGCGCCAGCCTGGAGACGATCACCAAGGGCGAGAACACCATTGCCATCACCGGCAACGTGCTGCGCGATTACCTGACCGACCTCTTCCCGATCCTGGAGCTGGCCACCTCGGCCAAGATGCTCTCCATCGTGAAGCTGATGCAGGGCGGCGGCCTGTTCGAGACTGGCGCGGGCGGCTCGGCCCCGAAACACGTCCAGCAGCTGCATTCCGAGGGCCACCTGCGCTGGGACAGCCTGGGCGAATTCTGCGCCTTGGGCGAAAGCTTCACCTTCCTGGCCGACGCCAAGAACAACCCCAAGGCCCGCGTGTTGGGCAACGCCGTTGACGCCGCCACCCAAGGCATCCTCGACGACAACCGCTCCCCCGGCCGCAAGGTGGGCCAGCCCGACAACCGCGACAGCCACTACTGGTTCGCCCGCTACTGGGCCGAGGCCCTCGCCGCACAATCGGAGGACGCAGACCTCGCCGCCGAGTTCGCCCCCCTCGCCCAGGCCCTCACCGACAGCGAGGCCGACATCATCGCCGAACTCGACGCGGGCGAAGGCGCCGAGGCCGATACCGGCGGCTACTACATGAACGACCCCGCCAAGCTGGAGGCCGTCATGCGGCCAAGCGCAACGCTGAACGCGATCATCGGTTGAACACTCAAGCCGTGGATCGTCGGGCTGCGGTGCGGCGATCCACGGACGTACTAATTCGATTTATGGTTGCCAAATTATGGCGCAGATCAAACGATGCGCAAAGACCAACCAAATCGTTGTGCCGGGGGGGGCGGCCCGGCGATGCGCGGCGGCTTCGCCTTGATCCCGCGCGAGGTAACAGGAACAGACGAATGACCAAAATCAAAGTAGACAACCCCATCGTCGAGATGGACGGCGACGAGATGACCCGGATCATCTGGGCCTTCATCAAGGAAAAGCTGATCCTGCCCTACCTCGACATCGACCTGCTCTACTACGACCTGGGCATCGAGGCGCGCGACGACACCAACGACCAGATCACCATCGACGCCGCCAACAAGGCCAAGGAAGTCGGTGTTGCGGTCAAATGCGCCACCATCACGCCCGATGAGGCGCGCGTGGAAGAATTCGGCCTGAAAGAGATGTGGCGCTCGCCCAACGGCACCATCCGCAACATCCTGGGCGGCGTGATCTTCCGCCAGCCGATCATCTGCAAGAACGTGCCGCGTCTTGTGCCCGGCTGGACCAAACCCATCGTCGTGGGCCGCCACGCCTTTGGCGACCAGTACAAAGCCACCGACATGAAGTTTCCGGGCGCCGGTACGCTGACGATGAAATTCACCGGCGAAGACGGCACCGAGATCGAGCATGAGGTCTACAAGGCCGACTCTGCGGGCGTTTTCATGTCGATGTATAACATCGACAAATCGATCTACGACTTCGCCCGCGCGTCCCTGAATTACGGCCTCAACCTCGGCTGGCCCGTCTATCTGTCGACCAAGAATACCATTCTGAAACAATACGATGGCCGCTTCCTGGAGATCTTCCAGGAAGTCTTCGACACCGAATTCAAAGACGCCTTTGAAGAGAAGAAGATCTGGTACGAACACCGCCTGATCGACGACATGGTCGCCTGCGCGATCAAATGGAACGGCGGCTTCGTCTGGGCCTGCAAGAACTACGACGGCGACGTGCAATCCGACGTCGTGGCCCAGGGCTTCGGCTCCCTCGGCATGATGGCAAGCGTCCTAATGACCCCCGACGGCAAAATCGTCGAGTCCGAGGCCGCCCACGGCACCGTGACCCGCCACTACCGCAACCACCAGGAGGGCAAGGCCACGTCGACCAACTCCATCGCCTCCATCTACGCCTGGACCGGCGGCCTGAAGCACCGCGCCAAGCTGGACGACAACGCGCGCCTGCTGGAGTTCGCCGAAACGCTGGAGCGGGTGATCGTGGAAACCGTGGAGGCCGGTCACATGACCAAAGACCTCGCTCTTCTGGTCGGTCCCGACCAAAGCTGGCTGACGACGATGGGCTTCCTGGAGAAGATTGACGAGAACCTGCAGGCGGCACTTTCGAAGTAAGCAGACGCATCTTGCGCAAAGGCGTTTTCGAACGCTACTTCTGAAACGTCCAAAGACGCCACCACCCTCCCCGTCCAACCAGGACCAAGGATGGCCGCGACCAGATCACCGAATGCTTCCCCTCACCGGGGTCCATAAGGCGTCATTTCAGAATTAGGGAAGACACCGCAGACCCAGGAAAACTGGGACAGGGCCTCCGCGACATCTGAAGTGGCGTGAACCGTGATGATACGCTCCCGATCGTCGAGAGCGATCACATCAGTGTCGCCGTCCGGCGCCGCTCCGGCCTCGGAAAGCCTGGCAAAGGCATCCG
This sequence comes from Gymnodinialimonas sp., assembly GCF_059726805.1. Lineage (NCBI taxonomy): Bacteria > Pseudomonadati > Pseudomonadota > Alphaproteobacteria > Rhodobacterales > Paracoccaceae > Gymnodinialimonas > Gymnodinialimonas sp. The sequence continues at coordinate 2,357,663 of NZ_AP041059.1, read as the reverse complement.
CGTCGGAAATGCTTTGATCAACCGTAACGAGCCATGACTGCATGGCCTCAGGATATCAACGGCGCGGTCGCCTGCATAGCCATGTAGGCCGCCGCTGCATTGACGATCCCGTGGCCGTGGTCACGGTCCCAACCCACGATGGGGCCCACATCTGCAGCGGAAGCCACCATCAACTCCTTCAGGCGCTGGGGCGTCAGCGACGGATCGGCCGACATCAATGCCGCCGCGACGCCCGCCGCAACCGGTGTCGCCGCAGAGGTCCCGTTGTCGAAACTATCTGCCGTCCCCCCAGCTGGCCGCCCAGGCCCGGAGTTCCCGTAGAAGTGGGAATAGCTCGCGATATCTGGTTTCTGCGCCTCAAACATTCCGGGGCCCTGACTGGAATAGCCAATACGTTCATGCCGCGCATTAACGGCGGCAACGGTAATGACTTCCTCAAGGCTATTGGAGCCGTGAATGGATTGGCCGGGCCCGATACCGGAGGGATGGCAGGCGCCGCTCGGGCAATTCTGCCCACAATTCCCGGCCGCAAAGAAACAGGGAACACCCGCCGCCACGACTTCGCGAACCTTGCGGTGCACGGGATGGTTCAAGTTGTGAACTTCATGATTGGGGAAGCTTGCTTGGTCAGGCACACCGACGAAGCCGTAGGAATTGTTCGTCAAATGCGGTGTTCCGTCGATATTGCGCTGGTTCAGGACCGCCTGAAACATCTGCAGGGCGCCACCTGACCTGGGAATACCAAGGAAGGGGTAATCATAAAGCCGCGCGAAGGGCGCGGCGACCATGACATCGGCGGCGCACATCGACCCATGGCTTGAGATGGCGGCCGCACCCGGTTGAAGTGCCGCATTCGGTCGGGCGAAACCGCCCACCACCGGGTAAACGCTCCCATCAACACCTTCATCCAGGATGCCAACGATGATGTTCTGGCCCCGGTAGCCCCGGTCCCACAGGGTATCCACGCCCAAGAGGTCACGCAGCACATCCAGATCGACGGCCGAGCGAAACGGACGGCAATCAACGCCCCCTTTCGAACTGGCATCGGATATCGCCTGGCGCCCGGACCCAAACAGGGTGATCTGAGAGTTCGGCCAAACCGTAACCCCATCGGTCTCGTACAGCTCATCCAACCGGGATCGCGTCACCTCGGCTGGCAGAACGAAGGAGTTTGATCGCGGCGGGCTCACGCCCAGACTGGGCGAAAACGCCTCGGAAAACGTCTGCAGCTCGGCCGAGCCATCCTCGGGCTCATACATCGGGACGGGTGCAAAACCCTCTTCGAACTCAATCCCAGATCCGCCGACATCCGATAGAAAATCTGATGCCTGTCGCTCCGCCTCAGCGCTGGAACTGGTGGCCGCGCCAAACATCTCCAATGAGTTTTCGCGCTCTGCTGTTACTTCAATTAATACTTGAACACCGGTCATCGAATTGCCTCCAAGAAATAAAATGTAATTCTAATTCGTATCATATTTTTGAAAGAATTCTAAGTTCCATTTGGGCGTCACGGTATCGGAGCGCCGCATAAAGGTCTCTGCTGGACCCGCCTGCCGCCGGAGGCTTGGAAGCCAATAGAAATCGCAAGACTGACCCAGCGGCGGTTTTTTGCCACTCACCTGTTACGTGGACGTTGCAGTATATGCCCGCAAAACACCGGAGGCCCCCATGATCGTCGTTCACCACAATCCCGATTGCGGCACGTCTCGCAACACCCTCACCATCATCCGAGCCACAGGGGTTAAGCCCGTCGTGATCGAGTACCTTCAGACCGGTTGGACCCGGTCCCAGCTCCAAGGCCTCTTTGCCGCCGCCGACATCACCCCGCGGGAGGCGCTGCGCATCGCCAAATCTCCGGCGGAGGAGCTTGGCCTGACGGACCCCGACGTAAGCGACGATGCGTTGCTCGACGCGATGGTTGCGCATCCCATTCTGGTGAACCGGCCCATCGTCTGCACGCCCAAGGGCGTGGCCCTCTGCCGTCCGAGCGTTAACGTCGTTAACCTATTACCCGCGCCCCCGGGGGGCGAGGTGCGCGACGCGGATGGTGAGGTGATCTGGCCCGCGCCCTGACGCTGGCCCGAGCCATGGCCTTACCGCTGGATGCTGCGCAAATACTCTGACAGCGCCACAAGATCCGCCGGGATCGGCGTGCCGATGCCCTCTTCCACCTCCACAACCACCGTCGGCCCCAGATCACCCGCCCCGAACTCGGGCATCGCGCGGCCTTCCGGGTTGGTGTGATCGGCGCTGCCGAAGATCGTGGCCAAGGCCTCGATCTCGGGGAAGACGCCGCCGTTGCGTTGCGACAGAAGCGTCAGGTCTGGCGGCGGTGTCCAATCCCGGGCCGGACCGTCATAGCCCTGCCCTTGCGCGCCGTGGCACGCCGCGCAGTTCTGCGCAAACAACGCCGCGCCATTGGCGGCACTCGTCCGATCCTCCAGATCCGGCGTGCAAGCCGCCGCAAGCACCGCCATCGTGACCACACCCCATCTCACACCCTTCATGTCATCGCTCTCCCATGTCATGTCGGGCCAATCCTACACCATCGCACCGCCCTTGCGATTGACCTGGATCATGGGGGCCGGATCATCGGCGGACGTAAGGCGGCTTGGTCGACCACGGCGCGCACCGCCACGCCGTCGCCCTCAAACACCGCCACATGTCCCGGCGGCAGCTCAGACCATCCGCCCTGCCCCACCTCCAGCGGTTCAGAGACCACCGCCCACCCGCTTCGGCTGGCGCTCCAACGATAAAAGACCGAGGGCGCGATGTGGTCCGAGGAAAGGCGCAGCGCGAACAGGCGCTGCCCGTCGCTCCACGCGGCAGAGCTGCGCAGATGCGGCGGTATGCCGTTGCGACGCGATATCTGCTCCAACCTGTGATGGGCGTCGATCACCGCGCCCAACGGGTCCGCGTCCAGGCCGCTTTCCAAGGCATAAAGGAACAACAACTCGCTGTCCGTGGCGCCCTTACGGTGCCCGTAAAGCGCGTCGGACACACCCATATCAGCGCTCCTGCGGAACCGATCGAAGCCGCCGATCTGGCCGTTGTGCATGAAGCTCCACCGCCCATGGGTGAACGGGTGGCAATTGTTGCGGCTGGTGGCAGCGCCGGTCGAGGCGCGGACATGGGCCAGGAAGGCGTGGCTTTGCACCGTGCGCGCAAGGGAGGCGAGGTTCGGGTCCGACCACGCCGGAAAAACATCGCGGTAAAGGCCCGGCTCGGGCCGCGCGCCGTACCACGCCACGCCGAAGCCATCGGCGTTGATCGCCGTCTTGCATTCGGTGGCCGCGCGGCTTTGGTCAATCAGGGAATGCCCGGGCGCGGTCAGCAGTTCCTCCAGGAAAATCGCCCGCCCGAGGTAGGCGGCCCACCGGCACATTCACGCGCCCCGGTTGTGGGTCTTGGCGTAAAGCTCGGCGATGATCTTGCTGGCGGTCTTCTCGAACAGACAGGGGATCACCGCGTGGACCGCGGCCGCGCCCGCCGCCAGGAAAAGCTTGCCGCTGAACTTTCCGGCGAAGGCCATATGTTCCAGGAAACTCTCGTCCACGGTGGCAGGGTGGTCAAAAAAAATGCGGTTCATCACCTTGGGGATCATGTCAGGGGCTCCTGTTGCGCTATATTCCACCACAGTGCCAGATCAGGGGCGTGCATTGCTCCCAATTTGGGCGCGAAATGCTGTTTCATTGTGGAAGCGTTCCCGCTAAATTAACGAAATGAATACTCTCGACCCAGTAGACGCCCGAATCCTCGCCCGTTTGCAAAAACGCTGTGATGAGCCATTGGCCGAGCTTGGCCACCGCGTTGGCCTGTCGCGCAACGCGGTTTGGCGGCGCATCAAGGCGATGGAGGAAAGCGGCGTGATCGCGGGGCGCGTCGCGGTTGTCGACCCCGCAGCCGTGGGCCTTGGCCTCATGGTCTTCATCCAGGTCCGCGCCGCGCATCACTCCGCCGATTGGCTGGAGCAGTTTCGCCGCGCCGTCCGCTCCATGCCCGAGGTCCTCGGCGTCTACCGGATGACCGGCGATCTGGATTACCTGATCCGCGCCCGCGTGTCGGACATGGCCGATTACGACCGCCTCTACCAGCGCCTGATCGAGCGGGTCGAGATGGGCGACGTCTCCGCCAGCTTCGTGATGGAGGAGTTGAAGGAGAGCACCGCTCTCCCTCTATGACATCTCCCTAGGGGGCAGATTGATATACCATTGATTTACCTTCGGGGCGGCGCGTCAGGCGTTCACATCGACAACGACACGCCCCCGAACACCGCCTTTGAGGATCGCGCGACCGAGGTCAGGCAGGTCGTTCAGGGTGGCGGGCACCACCATGGCCTCCAGCTTCTCCATCGGCAGATCCTTGGCGATGAAGTTCCACGCCCGGACCCGGTTATCATAGGGCTGCATGACCGAGTCGATGCCCAACAGATTGACACCCCTCAACAAAAACGGAATGACCGTTGCCGGAAGACCCGCGCCCCCGGCCAGACCCACGGCAGCGACGGAGGCACCGTATTTCATCTGCCCCAACACGCGGGCCAGCATATCGCCGCCCACCGCATCGACGCATCCGGCCCAAGTCTCTGCTTCCAAAGGTCTTTTCGTCGTCTCGTTCAACTCTTCCCGCGCCACGATCCGGGTAGCACCCAGGGATTTCAGGTAATCCGCCTGCTCCGGACGGCCTGTGACTGCCGCGACTTCATGGCCGAAATTCGCCAGGATCGCGGTGGCGACAGACCCGACACCACCGGCGGCCCCGGTGACCAAAACCTCGCCATTTCCGGGCTTTAGCCCGTGATCTTCAAGTGCCATGATCGCCAGCATCGCAGTAAACCCGGCGGTGCCCACCGCCATGGCCTGCCGCGTGCTCAACCCCTCGGGCAGCGGCACCAGCCAATCGGCCTTCACCCGCGCCTTCTGCGCATAGCCGCCCCAGTGGGCCTCGCCCACGCGCCAGCCCGTCAGAACAACCTTGTCGCCGGGGGAATATCGTGGATCGTCAGAGGCTTCCACGGTGCCGCTGAAGTCGATCCCCGGCACGTGGGGGTAGTTGCGCACCAGCCCGCCACCGGGGCCAACGCAGAGGCCGTCCTTGTAGTTGAGGGTCGAATACTCGACCGCCACCGTCACATCACCCGCAGGCAAACGATCCTCGGTAATGGCCTGGACCGAGGCGCTGGTCTTGCCCTCGTCGTTCTTTTCCACGATCAGTGCGTTAAACGTCATCTCTTCATCCTTTACCTTAGCATCGCCGCGTAACTGCTTGGCGTTAAATCCAGAAATTCTCTCGCACCTCGGCGGGCAACAGCCCGTCGGGGGATTGTACATGCAGTTGCGTGCCCGCATCCCAATGGGTCATGCGCACCATGCCAATCGCCGCACCTTCCTTGAAATCCGGACTATAGGCGGCCGAGGTCACTTGCCCCACCCGCTTCTTGCCCGCCATCAGCGGCCAGGCCCGGTCACAGGACGGCAACGCGGGCGCGTCAATCGCAATCGGGCGCAACTGCTGCACCGGGCCTTCCTTGGCCACCCGCAAAAGCGCGTCGCGCCCGATGCACCCCACCGCCGTGGCGGTGTTGCAGAACTTGCCAAGCCCGCATTCGTGGGGCGTGTTGTCATCGGTCATGTCATTGCCATAGCTCAATAATCCGCCCTCGATCCGCTCGATCGAGTTGGGGCAGCCGGCGTGAACATCCAGGTCCTTGCCCGCCTCCATCAGCGCGTTCCACAGCGGCATGCCGACGTCCCATCCATCGACGTAAATCTCGAACCCGCCCTGCTTGGAATAGCCCGAGCGGGCGATGATCATGTCGTGGCCTTGAAAGTCAAACCAGCCGAACCGGAAGAAGCGAATGTCGCGGATGGCATCGCCAAAGACCCGCGCCATCAACTCGTCCGCCTTGGGACCTTGCACACCAAGGGGCGAGACATCGGGCTCATCCACCAACACGTCGAGGCGATAGCCCTGCGCTACCCCTTTGACCCACAACAACAAATCGCTGTCAGCGATGGAGATCCACCAGCGGTCCTCGGCCAGTTTCAACACCACCGGATCGTTCAGCATGCCCCCCGTCTCATCGACGACGGGCATGTAATAGCACTGCCCCGGCAGCATCCCGCGCAGATCACGCGGCGTCAGCATCTGCACCAGGCGCCCCGCATCGGGTCCGCGCACCTCCACCTGCCGCTCGACCGAGACGTCCCACAGTTGCACCGCGGCCTTCAAATGGTGGTAATCCTCTTCCACCGTGCGGAAAAGAGTGGGCAAAAGCATACGGTTGTAGACCGTATAGGCTTTGCATCCGGCGGCTTCGACACCGTCTGAGAACGGGGTCCGACGCAGGCGGCGGGACGGAGAAATCAGGGCCATGTGAGGGTCTCCTTACCTTGGCGGGGGACAGCGGATGGGGTTAGGCTCGTGCAAAGCAATTCAGAGGAGCATTCATGAAACGTATGACTTTGGCCGCTTTGGCCGTTCTCGCGGCCACGCCGATGGCCCAGGCGCAAGACCACAGCGCCGAGGCTGTCGCCTCTGCGATCCTGCACGCGCACCGCGCCCAAGACGTCACCCTGATGCTGCCCCATATGAACGAGACCAACCAACGCTTCGTGCAAAGCTACGCCGAAGACCCGAGCCAGTTCGGCGATGTTTTCGAAGGCAACCGCGCCCAGGCGGGCGTGGCCTGGGACGGCATGATCCTGCCCGCGCGCTACACGGTGGAGCCCGATGGCACGTTTCAGGCCGTGATCCCCTTCGCCTACGAGACGGACGCGGGCTTTGCCCCGCTGTCGGCAGGCGGCGGGCGCTACATCGCGGTGGTTCTGACCCTTGACGGCCCCGACGACACCACCTGGGGGTTCGAGGACGTCAACTACGTGTCGTCCGGCCAGTATGGCGGTCTGTTGGACTCGCTCTAGGCCCGCCTGCGTTACAGCCATTCCGGCACCTCATCCGGCATGAACGGCAGGTCCGTGTCCGTGGTCTTGACCCCTAGCGCGGTCAGCGCGGCATGGACTTGTCCGCGATGGTGGGTCTGGTGATTGAAGAGCTGCACAGCGCAGGTCGTGCGGGGCTTGGACAGCTCGCGCCCGACGCCCTCGGAATACCACGTCAGATCGCCCGCGAAATCGCTGTCCTCGCACATCCAGGCCCACCCCGCGATGCGCGCGTCCAGCTTCGGGCGCTCGGCCATCAACGTGGGCCAATCATAGCGCGACATGGATCCTTTGAGGCCCGCATCCGGCCCCTCGCCCCCGTCAAAGCGCGCGATCCAGATCAGATCGCCCCAGAACGCATGGCTCAGCGTGCTTTGGATGCTGCCCCAGAACAACCCGCGGTCCGCCGTCCGCTCGGCGTCCGTCAAGCCATCGACGGCCTGGTACATCCATTGGTTCTGCCAGGCGTTGTAGCGCGCCATGGTCTGGACATAGGCGGGGCCGATCACTTCTTGCCGCCCGCGCTGCCGGACCAGTCAATCGGGCAAATCTCGGCGGATTTGCCGCTGAAATCCCACATCTTGCCGAAGTCGCGGACCTTGGATTTCAGACCCTTGGCGGCAATGATATCGGGCCCCATCCAGTATTTGGAGTTAGTGATCATCACCGGATGATCCGGGTCACCGCCGTCGATCATCTCGATCTCGCCCTGGATCTTGCGCCCCACGATAAGCGAGCGGCGCTTGCCCTCGCGGATGATCTCTACCTTCTCGCGCTCGGCATTGACGATGTCGCTGACCAGCAGCGTGAAGAGCCCCGTGGTGCCGCCCGCCGCGCCCGAGAAGATCTCCAGCAGGCCCTGGTAGGCCTTGCCGCTGGCGCGGTCATCGACATAGGCCGCGACCTGCCAGCCGCCCTCGGCCATCTTGCCGGGGATATAGACCATAAGGCCCACGTTCAGACCGCTCAGATCCTCGCCCTCGAAATGCCCCTCATCAATGGCAATGCCCATCCAGGCCTTGCAGTCACCGTCCGTCGGCTCATGCTTGCCAAGCGAGACGACGCAGGGGCAGAACACGGTGCAGGAACAGTTGAGGATCAACTCGCCCTTGATCGCCCAATCGCGCGGCGTCATCTTGCGCCGCTTGGGGTTCTCCATCCGCTGATCGATGCGCTGGCTGACGGCAAGGCGGTCAGCGTCGGGGCGTCTTTTCAGGCTCATGTCAGTCTCTCCCTATGGGGCGATGTAGGGGTAGAGGAACACCCCCAGCCCGCCCAAAATCAGTGCAACCCCAAGGGGTTTGGTCACATAGTGCCCGATCTGCGGTAGTTTTTCGAGCACCATGAAAAGCGTGGCGAGGCCCATCCACAGAAGGCTCATCATGCCGCCCACGAACCCCAGCGCCATGAAGCCCCAGCAGCAGCCCGCGCAGTACGCGCCTAGGCCCAGGCCCATCCGGGTACCCCCGGTAAAGCCGGTCTTCCAGTGGCCCAGGAAATACGCCATCGGCGCGTGGCAGACGCCGTGGCAGACCTCTTTGATGCGGGTGAACTGGAACGCGCCCACGGCGATCAGCAGGAGGGCCGCGAAGACCGAATTATGCGGGATGCCAAGCATGTCGATCACGCCGCCAAACAGCAGCGCCAGCTGCACGCCGGTGATCACCGCCGCAAAGCCCACCCAGACGATGAAATACCCCAGCAGCACCCCCAGCCAGCCCGCCCGCGTCCCATCGGCAGAGGTGATCAGGCGGTCGTAATTGGCAAGGGTCGGCACCAGGGTCGGCAGCATCATCGCCGCCATCATGATCGCCCACATCGCAAACAACGGCCCGAACTCGGCCATCGGCATCGCCATATCCATGCGCGGGTCCATCATGGCCATGCGCTGCGCCATCTCGTTCGGGCGCCCGATCAGGTCCAGCCCCATGCCGATGCTCATTTGATAAAGCATGACCCAGGACACCAGGATGGCGGCAAAGAACAGCAGCCACAGGCCGGATTTGATCGTGTAGCTCACGCGGTAACTCTCCCCTACGGCGCGATTCCTCTTGCCCAGAGTGATGTCAGACATTTAAATGTCTGACAAATAAAAAGGGCGGGCAAATGAAAATCGATCCCAACTCCAAAGCGGACCTTTCTGCGCAGATCGCCGCCGCGATCCGCGATGCGATCATCTCCGGTGCCCTGATCGTCGATGCGCGCTTGCCGTCCGAGGCAGAGCTGGCCGAGACCTTCGACGTTTCCCGCTCCACCGTGCGCGAGGCGCTGAAACGGCTGGCCGCGCAATCGCTGATCCGCACCCAACGCGGGGCCTTTGGCGGGGCCTTCGTGAACCGCCTGTCCTATGAGGATGCCTACGGCCAGCACATCACCACATCGACCCTGCTTCTCGGCATGAACGATGTGGCTTTCGACACCGCCTGCGAAGCGCGCTTCGCCCTGGAACGCGCCTGCGCGGCCCTCTCGGCCGAGCGTCGGACCGCCGACCACCTCGCCACCATGCGCGTGGAGGCCCTGCGCCAGAGCCATCCGGGCCTGTCGGACGAGGCGTTCTGCGCCTCGGATGTCGCCTTCCACCGCGCGCTGGTCGATGGCGCGGGCAACCCGGTGATGTCCTACCAACTGGCCGGTGCGGTTGAGGCGATGCAGCCGCTGATGAACATGATCACCTTCACCGCCCGTTCCCGCGAAGAGATCGTCCGCCTCCACACCCGCATCGCCGACGGCGCCGAGGCGCGCGACAGCGCGGCAGTAGAAACCGCCCTGACCGAGCTGGAGGCCTACACCAAAACCCTCGCCCAATCCGTCTTCGCAGCGCGGGCGAAGGTGGCGGATCAAGGGTGATAGACGGTCTGTGACCGGCAGGGGTGCCGACGCCCATCGCTGGAACCCGACATAAGGGACGGCAAACTGCATCGAAGCAGAGGCCTAGAACTCAAGGCCCAGGAAAATCACGGCCAAGGGCACCGGCGACACGGCAATGACAATTGTCACAAATGTCGAGAGCGGCGTGAAAATCCCACTCAGCCCCGCGATCATCATGATACCGCCCCCGCCGCCGATGATGGAATTGCCCGGCATGTTCACGGCCAAGGCCATCGCGACATAGCGATAGCGCAGGGCCAGCGGAATAATGCGTTTGGACTGCCCCTCAAGTAGCATCGCGACGCGCTCGTCCTGGGACAGGGGGGCGGCACGGGCCACCAGGTCCGCCGCGCGCCGCAGCCTCAAGACCCGCAAAAACCGCTCAAGCGCCGTGATGGGTAGAAAGCGACCGATCGTGAAGGCCAGCATCATCGCCGCCACCGTACAAACGTAGATCAGCGGCGCGATTGCCGCCCCAAACCCGGCCAGCAGCGCGATGCCGATCTCCGCCCCCGGCACAAAGGGCATCGCAAGCAGTCCGATATACGCCGCAGCGCCGAGCATGACCGCCCGGTGGACCTGCTGCTCATTGTCGGGGCGAATTTGAAGATCCAACGCGTCGCGGATCAGGTGGACACCCCAGGTGGCCAGCACGATAAGGCCGATCAGGATGCAGACCCTCAGGATCAGGCCCGGCAGTGTCAGGCCCTTTGACGTCATACGCCGGCCCTCAGCCGGACACCGCCTCGGACGGGGTCAATGTCCCCGCCGCCTGCACGCGGATCTGATTGGTCCAGTACCAGCGCCGGGTGGTCCAGCTGACGTCGATCTCCACCGCATCACCGGTGACCGTCCCATACCAAACGACGGTATGGGGGGCGTCCGGGCAGAGCGTTGTGACCGTGAAATGGGTCACACTCTCGACGGTCACGGTCTGATACTCCGTCCAGCCAAAGCTGCAGTAGTTCTCGCAATCCACGGATTGGAACGTGCCATCGCGGAAGATGATCTCGTCTTCCATGATCGCGCCACTGGCCGGATCCTCGCCGTAGATCTCGAAGGTCATCCCATCAAGCGCGCCTGTCATGGCCCAATCGCCTTCGGGCACCGCAAGATCCGGTATATCCTCATTCATCACCGTGAGGGTAGCAGCCCCCGTCCCTAGCGTAGCAGCGGCAATGGCTGCGATTTGCAATATCTGAGGCACGATGAACTCCGCTCGGGGAAGGCTGAAATCTGGGCGTTTTTTCAAGTATGGATCAATTGGCGGGACAAACAAGATTAATCATCGGGCGGCCCGGCCTCTCATGGAAGTGCTGGCGGCCGTCGCCCCCATGTCTTCTGTCTGGCCAAAGATGCCCGTCCAGAGCCGCTTTATCGGACGTCCTTTGACATGTATCGTTTTGCAAAAGACTCTCCCCTGCGAGCGACAGCACGCAACCGTCATTCCTGCGCGCTGCGCGAGTGCGCCAGGACGCGATCTCATGTCAGGTGCGGTCCAATGCCCGTACAATCCTTACCAAAAGGTTAACAAAATTTGGAAACTTATTTGATTTCAAACCTTTAAGCACTGTGCTCAACCTTGAGCACCCCCCCTCCCGCACCCCTTTCATATCCGCTGGACGCCCCGGCCCGCGCGCCCTAATGTTCCTGCCAGTTCGACAAGCGATCACTCAACAGGGACCAATAAAACATGACCAAAACCCTCCTGCTCGGCACAGCCGCTGCCCTCGCCCTCGCCCTTCCCGCCGCGGCCCAAAGCCTCACGGTGTTCGACTATTCCGGGTTCGAGGACCCCTCATTCCACCAGCCCTTCATCGACGCCCACGGCGCGCCCGAGTTCGTGTTTTTCGGCGATGAGGATGAGGCATTCCAACGCCTGCTCGCGGGCTTCCAGTCCGACGTGACGCATATCTGCGCGGGCTCCGTGCCGCGTTGGCAGGCCTCGGGCATCATCGAGGCCTGGGACCCGGCCCAGATCGCCGCGTTTGACACGCTCAACGCAGATCTCGTGGGCCAGGACGTGCTGGCAGGCAGTGAAGAGCTGTTCTTCCTGCCCACGGACTACGGCTCCACCGCCGTGGCCTATAACGCCGATGAGCTGAGCGCCGATGACGTCACCTCGCTGGAGATCTTCAACAACCCCGCCTACGCGGGCCGCCTGTCGATCCCCGACAACGTCGATGACGCCTACGCCCTGGCCTACCTCGCGACCGGCGTGACCGATTGGGCGGACGCCACGGACGCAGAGTTCGAGGCCGCGACCGATTGGCTGCGCGGCATACACCAAAACCTGCGCACCTATTGGACCGACCCCGCCGAGATCAGCCAGCTGATCGGTTCGGGCGAAGTGCTCGCCGCCTGGGTTTGGAACGAGGTGCCCGTGGCCATGGCCGAGGAAGGCTTCAACGTGGGCTTCGCGCGCAACACGACGGAAGGCACCAGCGTGTGGCTCTGCGGCTATGTGAACATGGTCGAGGCGCCCGGCGACGAGGGCCAGGCCTATGATTACGTCAACGCGGTCCTGTCCGAGGCCTCCGCCGGGCCGCTTCTGGGCAACGGCTTCGGCTCGGCCAATGACGCCGCCTTGCAGGCCCTGGGCGCGGAAGCAATGGAAGCCGCGGGTCTGGGCGAGGTCACCGTGCCGGTTCTGGCGCAATTGCCGATCTCCAATGAACAACGCGAGCGTCAGGCAGAAGCCTTCGAGCGCATTAAGGCCGGCTTCTAAGCCTCTGAAATTCCTGCACGACCTCAACGCGCGCCCTTCACCCGGGCGCGCGTTTTTCGTGCGACGCGAGCCGACAGAAATGAGCGCCGCAGTCTGACACGGTGCACAACAGTTAACGATGAATGGGGGTCCTTACAGCCGCAGCCATGACACGGGTAGTGGGCTGCGGCCGTAAGGTGAAGGTCACGAGATGATCTCCGGATTACTCCGAGCACGCTTCAACCGTCTCGCTTCCTCTCATACACATGTATACATGCTGAACAACACGGCGCAATCAAAAATTGACGCGGGTCAAGTTAGGGCAATTTGGGCGGGTCACTGGGCCTCGGAGATTTGGAGCGCAGACAACCATTCTTCCTGCGCCTCACTCTCCACCGCTTCAGCGAAATGGCTGCGGACCAGGGCGATTGCCTGGGCTGCAGAAATCCCCGCTTCCATCAGGCACCAGGCGGCCATCAAGCCGCTCCGCCCTGCCCCGTATTGGCAACTGAACGCCAGGGTTCCGCCCGCGCGCAGTTTGGCCGCCCGCGCGGCACGCTGCGCGGTCCAGGCCTGAACCCCCGCGTCCGACGGGACGGAGTAATCCACAATCGGAAAATACTGCAGCGCCAGCCCGACCTCGGCGGCAGTGCGCTCCAGCAGGTCAAACCCGATGGGGTCCAATTCGTCGCGCTCCACCAGAACCACAAGACTGTCGCCGCCCTGGGCCCGGATGCCGTCCAGCGTGTCCCGACACGCCTCGGGCAGGAACGTCGCGGTGCCGTCAAACCCCGTCTCCAGCCCGGGAAAACCGGTCATGATCACCGCGCCCCCCAACGGATGCGCAATACGCGCGCGCATCGACCCGCGCAGCGTCTCGTCCGCGGGTGTCAAAGACGCGTCTGAGGGAGGGAGGTGAGACATTCGAAAGCTTCCCATGAAAGATGTATACAGATATACAGAACTCATCGCCGTTGCAACGATAACGCCCAAGAGCCCGCGCCATGCCCAAACACAACGCCGACACGATCGCCGACGCCCTGCGTCGCCGCATCTGCCTGGAACCCCCAACCGCAAGCCCGGTTTTGCACGAACAGGCCCTTGCGGCAGAGTTCAACGTCTCGCGCACCCCCGTGCGTCAGGCGCTACAACGCCTCGCCTACGAGCGCTTGGTCGAGGTGCGCTCGGGCGTCGGCACGGTCGTCTCCCCGCTCAACCCCGACCAGCGGGATATGGACATCAACCTGGCCGGCGCGCTTCTGGACGTTGCCGCAGAGATTGAGGGCGACCGCCCGCTGTCGATCCAGGCCAATTCCTTCATCATTGCGCTCGAAAGCCAGATCAACGCCACCACGGCCCTTGATCTCGACACCAACTACACCATCCGCTCCACCATGTTGGGGATCGTCGCCGGAGAGCTGTCCAACGACATCCTCGCCGAGGCCCTCAAAGCGGCCCTCTGGCGGTTGTTCCGCTGGCGCATGGCCGACGCCGCGGCAGAGCCCTCGGGCATCGACCACCGCCTGCGCGAAGTGATCGCGCTGATGGCCGAGGCCACGAAAGTCGGCACCGTGCGCGCCCTCTTGGTCGCACAGCATATGCCCCGCGCCTCGGGCTGACCGGGGCGCGGATCCCGGGGCCCCGCGCCCCAACACGCCTTGAAACTGCGCCCCCGCGCCCGTATGTGTAAGGTGTTCCCTCGGGGACTATGGACATAAACGCGCTCGTAATAAGCGGATCGGACCCGGGGGCGGTACCCGGCGACTCCACCATATACGCCTCTCGTTTGGAGGTTTGGATCATGGGGTCGAAATAGGATCGACGAACGTCTAAAGGGGTTAGCTTTGTCCCGGTGAGATACCACCGTTATCGGTTCAAATCGTACAGTTGCAAACGACAACCGTGCTCCGGCAATGGCTCTCGCAGCGTAAGCTGTCCTGAGTCGCCGACTTTAAGCCCTAACGCCTAGCCGCGTTAGGCGGGGTTCGCAGGCACCTGGCAACAGAAGCCTGCACTTTTCCCCAAAAACCTCAGGCACCTCCGGCGACAGCCCCAAAACAGCTGCGAGGAGGTCATGCGCATTGCAAATGCGCAGGGCCGAGGAGGGGCTGGCCCGCCCCCGCCCTCACTACGCAAGCCCCCCTGCCCCACGAAAACGCCCGCCGCGACAACGTCGGGCGAGCGTTCGTTTCAAACCTGCGCGAGCCCGCTTACTCTGCGGCAGTCACCCGCATCGTCCGCGTGTTCAGCGCGTGGCCGTCGTGGCCCTTCAGGCCCACACGGGCGGCGGGCATGGCGGCGATGCCTTCCTCCAACTCGGGGAAGATCGCATAAAGCTCCTCGCGCTGCGGCTCCGACAGGACCGAGACGGTGTCAGCCGCCGGGTGGAAGCTTTCGGTCTCCAGACCCTCGGAATAGATCACCTCGTGGGTGTCAAACGCGATGTGATAATACTGCACACCATCCGCGCTCCCCTCCTCAACACGGATATCCGTGTCGTTGATCAGCGTGAACGCAGGCGTCAGAACGCCGTCGGGGCTGCCGAACAACAGATCCGCACGCCAGTCGCGCACCAGCACCCGGTGCTGACGCGACAGGCTGAGGTCGCGCACAGGCGTCTCGGGGCCCAGGGCACCGGCCTTGATGCGCACCGGGCGCAGATCAGGCCGCGCGGCCAGCGCATTGGCGGGCAGATGCGTGGCTCCGATCCAACGGATCGGTTGCACACCGTGATCGCGGGTGACGATGCGGTCGCCCACTTCCAGGTCTTCGACCCGTTTCTCGCCGGAGGGCGTCAAGATATGCGTGCCGCGGGTGAAGCAGATGAACATCGGCAGCGCAAAGCCGCCCACGCTCAGGACATCGCCGTTGGGGGTGAAAACGGCGCGCACTTCAACTTCCAGCGTATCGCCAATGTTGTAGGGATAGCCCGTGACTTCCGCGCAATCGATGCGCAGGCCCAGGGGCGTCTCGATGATCCGCGGATCGCCCGCCGGAATGGTTTCCAGAACCACGCCGTTCACCACAATCTCGACCTGCTGCAATTCGGGCAGCGGCGGCGGCGCGGTGATCAGGTCTTCAAGCTGGGTCAGATCGGTGATCTTCGTGGCGCCATCAGTGTTGTCGATCGCATTCAGCTGCGTCAGCACCGCGCCTTCGCCGATGCCGATGGCCGTGATATCGGCGTCGAACTCGTTCTCCAGCTCATTGACTTCGCTGTTGGGGTTGCCCGAGTTGGAGCGTCCGTCCGACAGGAACAACACCAGGTTGGTATCATTCTCGGTCACTTCGCTTTCCGGACTATCATCTTTGGTGCCATCCGTGGTGGTCGCGCGCCATTCGTCCACGACCTCGTTCAGGCCCTGCTCGAAGTTGGTGCCGCCGCCCGCTGTCAGGCCGTCGACGGCCGCATCGAAAGCGGTTTGATCGTTGAGGTTGAAATTGCCAAGCGTGTTGCCATCGCTGTTGTACTCGATCAGCGTGATGGTCACGGCCTCCGGATCGTAGCCCGCATCGACCAGAGATTTGAACACTTCCTTGGCCGCCAGCTTCTGGGCCTGCAGAAATGTATCTGTGTTGCCGTCGCCGTCCACGTCCGAGCCCGAGTCGTTCCTGGTCGAGCCTGACGTATCGATCACCAGCGCCACGTTGATGTCCTGCGTGGAGCCACCGGTGGTGATGTCGGCGCCAACCTCGAAGGTATCCGTGGCGAAAGCAGGCAGTGTCGCCGTCAGACCGACGTCGATGCCATTGATAGTGTCCGAATCAGATCCGGTCTGTGTGTCGGTAGAAGAAACCATTGCGCACCCCCAGTGCCGATTGTTTCCATTCTGGAAAAAGTAACTGTTTTTTAACAATAAAACCTATCTGCCCCAATGCAAAGGGGAAAGCAAATCACGCCGCGTCATAACGGCGGAACGCTGCCATCTGGCGGGGGTTGCACGATTTTTCAGCGCAAAGTGATCCGGGACCCGGCGTGGCGCGTTAAAGGAAGGACAGACACCGCAAACGCTTGGAACGCCCATGACCGCCGTCGACTTCATCAATTTCGCCCTCGCGCTCACGACCATCGGCCTGGGGCTCTGCGGCTGGCTCGCCACCCGCTGGACCATGTCCGCGCTCGACATGCAGGCGGGGCCCTCGAACATGGCCTTCACCGAAGTCTCTGGCGTCTCCGGGTGCCTGTTTGTGGGCATGGGCCTTGCGGTCATGGTGATCAATGATCCCGTTGCCTGGGTCATTCTGGGCGCGGCCTATGGCGGCGCGGCGCTGGGGCGGGTGACGTCGATCCTGCGCGATGATGCGAGTTTCCGCAAAAGCTGGACGTTTTTCGGCACCGAGCTGGCCTTTGCCGCATGGCTGGTTTTTGCCAACCTGCCCGGCGCTCAGGCCTGACGGAACCCCCGCGCGCCGCGCCACAAACCGCGCCTTTCATCCGCTGACGAATCTTCTACACTGAACCCGTCTGCCCTAACCATCTGGCGCCGCTGATATGTCCGAGACCCCACCGACCATTCCCTATGGCCGCCTCATGCATGAGGCCGTTTGCGGTGTGATCCGAGAGGTTCTAGAGCGTGTCGCCCGCGATGGCCTGCCGGGCGAGCATCATTTCTTCATCACGTTCGACACCCGCCACGACGGCGTGGAACTGGCCGATTGGCTGCGGGAACGCTACCCCGAAGAAATGATGATCGTGATCCAGAACTGGTACGACGATCTGAGCGTCGACAAGGACGGTTTCGCGATCACGCTCAACTTCGGCGACGCGCCCGAGCGGTTGCGCATTCCCTTCGATTCCATCGCCACCTTCGTGGACCCTTCCGTCGAGTTTGGCTGGCGGTTCGAGCAATCCGATGACGAGGATGATGACCCGACGCCGCCCGAGGGGCCCGATACGCCCGAAGGCGACCCGGAGGATGACGGCGACGACACGGGCCAGGAGGCCGAAGTTGTCAGCCTCGACACTTTCCGGCGCAACCACTAGCCCGCGGCGCTCTGCCTTCTCCCCTCTCCCCCCGCCCCTCAAGGACCTTGCCCCATGGCGACCAGTGACTTCGCGCTCTTCATGGGCCAGCTGTTCCGCAAACCCCACCAGGTTGTCGCCCTCGCGCCCTCATCCCGGTTCCTCTGCGCCGAAATGGCGGCGGAACTGGACCCGGCCAAGGGCCCCGTCGTCGAACTGGGCGCGGGCACCGGCAACATCACTCAAGCCATCCTCGATGCCGGTATCGCGCCCGAGGCCTGCCACTCCATCGAAATGAACCCCGAGTTCTGCGACCGCCTGCGCATGCGGTTCCCCGGCCTCAACGTCTATGAAATGAGCGCGGGCGATTGCGGCGACCTCCCCCTCACGAATGTCCAGGCGGTCGTGTCCGGCCTGCCGCTTCTGTCGATGCCCCTGCCGCTTCAGCGGGGCATCCTGGGCGGTTTCACCAAGCTGGTCGCCCCGGGCGGCGATTACGTGCAGTTCACCTACGGCCCCAAACCGCCCGTCGCCAAGGTGGTCCGGGAGGAGTTGGCGCTAACGTGGCGCAAAAGCGACAAGATCTGGTGGAACATGCCGCCCGCTCGGGTATATCGTTTCTCCCAAAGCTAACGGGCGGCCAGAGTTGGGGCGCCCCATGACCTGAGGGACACCCCCATGACGACCACCCGCACCGAAACCGACAGCTTTGGCCCCCTGGAGGTCCCCTCCGACAAATACTGGGGCGCGCAGACCCAGCGCTCGATCATGAACTTCCCCATCGGGTGGGAGAAACAGCCCGTTGCAATCGTGCGCGCATTGGGCGTGATCAAACGGGCCTGTGCGGAGGCCAACATCAAGGCGGGCAAGCTTGACGGCATCGGCGAGGCGATGCTGGAGGCCGCGCAAGAGGTGATCGACGGCAAGCTCGATGACAACTTCCCGCTGGTCGTGTGGCAGACAGGCTCGGGCACGCAATCCAACATGAATTCCAACGAGGTCATCGCCAACCGCGCGATTGAGATTCTGGGCGGTGAGATCGGGTCGAAAACCCCCGTCCACCCCAACGATCACTGCAATATGGGGCAGTCCTCCAACGACACGTTCCCCACCGCCATGCACATCGCGACAGCCATGACTGCCCGCGACGTGACCCTGCCGGGCCTGCGCAAGCTGCACGCCTGCCTGGTCGACAAAGTCGCGGAGTTCGAGGGGATTATCAAGATCGGGCGGACCCATACGATGGACGCCACGCCCCTGACCCTGGCCCAGGAGTTCGGCGGCTACGCCCATCAGGTCGCCAAGTCCATCGAGCGGGTCGAGACGGCGCTTGCCGATATCTATGAGCTGGCCCAGGGCGGCACCGCCGTGGGCACCGGCCTCAACACGCCCCACGGGTGGGGCGAGGAAGTTGCGGCCAACATGGCGCGCATCACCGGGCTGCCGTTTGTCACCGCCCCCAACAAGTTCGAGGCGCTCGCGGCTCACGATGCCATGGTTGCGATGTCTGGCGCGATGAAAACCACCGCCGCGGCGCTTTTCAAGATCGCCAACGACATCCGCCTTCTGGGCTCCGGCCCGCGCTGCGGCCTCGGCGAGTTGATGTTGCCCGAGAATGAGCCCGGCTCTTCCATCATGCCCGGCAAGGTGAACCCGACCCAATGCGAAGCGATGACCCAGGTCTGCGCCCATGTCATCGGCAACGACGCCGCCGTGGGGTTTGCGGGCTCCCAGGGGCATTTTGAGCTGAACGTCTACAAGCCGATGATGGCCTATAACGTGCTGCAATCGATGCAGCTGGTGGGCGACGCCTGCGTGGCCTTCACCGACAATTGCGTCGCGGGGATCAAGGCCGACGTCGTGCGGATCGAGAAGATCATGAACGAGTCGCTGATGCTGGTGACAGCGCTGGCGCCGACGATTGGCTATGACAACGCCACGACCGTGGCCAAGACCGCCCACAAGAACGGCACGACCCTGAAGCAGGAAGCGATTGCGCTGGGGTTTGTAGATGAAGAGACCTTCGACAAAGTCGTGCGGCCCGAGCAGATGATTGGCCCGAAGTGAGTGAAAAGCCGATCAACCTGAACCGCGCGCGTAAAGAGCGGGCGCGGAAGGACGCCAGGCGGCAGGCCGATGAGAATGCGGCAAAGCACGGTCGCACCAAGGCGGATCGCCTGTCCGAAGCCGCGCGGCAGGCTCTGGCGGACAAGCGGTTGGATGGGCATCAGCGCGATGACTGACTGGGGACGCCTGGGGCACCCGCCCCTCCTCGGGGCCGCGCTGCCTGCAGCGCCCCCCCTCCTCACAGCTGACTGGATTGGGGTGCGGCGATGACCTTGCCGCCGGCCTCGGCCCGGCCCAGAAAGCGCTCGCTGACGCTTCAGGGGCACAGGACGTCGGTGTCACTGGAGGATGCGTTCTGGGCCGAATTGCAATCCATCGCGCAGGAACGCGGCCAATCGATGAATGCCCTGGTGGCCGAGATCGACGCGGCGCGTGGCGTGTCGGCGGGGCTGGCCTCGGCGATCCGGGTCCATGTGTTGAATGCCCTCAAGGAACGGGCGCCCCGTTAAGGGGTTCTTCATGTGCGCCTGCTAGCACGGGTGCCATGAAACAGGACCGCGTTTTCTCCGATGATCCAGAGGCCTGGATTGAACAGACGTTCGACGTGCCTGCGGTGCGCAACGGCGGGTTGTTTCGCACCTCTCTGCAAGCGGTGGAGGCGGGCGTTGGCATGGCGCGGTTCAAACAGGAACTGAACCGCCGCAAGTTCCGGGCGTTGGAGAACAACGGTCATATCATCGTCTTCTGCAACACCAAGCCGGTGGAAATCCTGGCGTCTGGCCCCGGCGGCGGCGGCCCGGCATGAAGCTTTGGCGCAGCTTCCGGTATTAGATGCCCAACCTCAGCGCGCAGAGACGCGCAGCCGGATGCCATCTTTGGCCCGCACTGTAAGGTAGGCCACGGGCACGGGATCATCGCCCGCGATCCGCTCGAACCGGAAGGCACGCAGGAGCATCGCCAGAAGCAGAACCCCTTCAACCATCGCAAAGCCAGCCCCGGTGCAGACCCGCGCCCCTGCAGAAAACGGAATGAAGGCATCGCGCATACAGGACTTGCCATTCTCAGTCTGCCAACGGCCGGGATCAAAGCCGTCCGGGTTATCCCAAAGGCGATCTTGCCGGTGCAGATGCCAGGGTGAGATCACGACCTGGCTTCCGCGTTTGATCGCGCGTTTGCGGAAGGTCTCGGGCTGTTGCGTCTCGCGGACCATCATCGGCACCGGCGGGTAGAGGCGCAGCGCCTCGCGGAACACGTCGCGGGTCAGCTTCAACTTCGACATGGCAGCGAAATCAGGCGCTTCGGGCAGGCTTGCCGCTTCTTCCGCCAATCTGTCCTGCCACTCTGGATACCGCGCCAAAAGGTACAGCGCCCATCCCAGGGCCGAGGCGCTCGTCTCGTGGCCTGCCAAGAAGAAGATCGCCACCTGATCGACCATCTCCTGGGTGCTGAACCGCTCTCCCGTCTCCGGATCCGGCGTCGTCATGATCTTGGTCGCCAGATCATCGGGCGCCGTGCCCGCTTTGATCTCGGCACCCCGTGCGGCGGTCATCTCGGTAATCAGCGCGCGGATATTGCGCGCCGTCGCGCGCGTTTTGGCCCGGTGTCCGCGCGGCAGCCAGCGGGGCAGCGGCACAAAAGCGGCGGCGTTCAGGATCGGTTGCGTGCGCTGATAAGCGCGGAACTCATGGAACACACGGCCCGCGATGTCGGCCTCGATCGGCATGGAGAAAAGCGTGCGGAAGATCACGTCGGCGGCGGCGTGGGACATCTCTTCCTCAATCTCCACGACGCCCTCGCCCATGCGCGCCACGGACGCCTCGCCGGCCGCCCACATCGCCGGGAAGGTATCGCGCAGACGCCCGCCCTCAAACGCCGGGTCAATGATGCGCCGCTGCCGCTTCCAGGTCGCGCCATTGGTCAGGAACACGCTCTCGCCCAGAAGCGGGCGCAACCCCTCGCCCACGCGGTCGGATTTCGGGAAATCCATCGGGCGCGCCTTCAGGACCTCATCGACCAACGCAGGCTCGTTGATCATGTAGGACCGGAAGAACGGCGTACGGAACTCGGCCATCCAGGCATGGTAAAGTCGTGCGGGCTGCGCCGAGAGGATGTCCTGGCGAAAGAGCCGCATGTAGCGCCAAAGCGACACGCGTTCGCCGCGCGCAGGCGGTTTGGGGGGCAGATCGCTCATGTGTCGGTGAACCGGTTGACCGGCGTCTCGATCCGGCTGCCCGACGGCGCGCGCGTGGCAAAACGCGCGCCCAAGGTCATCGGCCCCGCCGTGACGCGAAAGTAATCATAGGCGTCGCGCCGCTCGGGCAAGGCGTCAAACGCATTGAGGTACTGAAAATGCAGCTCAAAAAGCTGCCATTTCAATGCCTTCTGCCGCGCCTCCGACAAGGTCTGCGAGAACGCCGCCGAGATCACCAGCGGGCCCCTCTTGTCCTCCGGCGCCACGCCCGACACCGCCACCGGATCGCAAAGCGCAAAGGCGCAGCCATCACCGGGCGCCGTCACATCCACCCAGGCCACATCTTGTGTCGCCATGAACGCCAGATCGCCGCGCAATCGCCGCGCCTCGGGCAGGAAACTGACCATGGGCACCACGTGCCCCAGGGTCAGCAACGACAGCACCGGCCCGTCCGGGGGCACCCGACCCGCGCGGATCAAATCCGCCAGGACCGACACCGCGATATAGGCGCCCGAGGAATGGCCGACGACCAGCACCTCATCCGCATCCCCTTGTAAAACCTCGGCAATCCGGTCCGCAAACTTCGCCATCCGCGCCTCCTGCTCCGGCGGATACGCCCCGCGCAGGCCCGAGGAAAACGCGTAATCCTTCATCAGATACCACGCATAAAGATGATCCTGCCGCGCGCACCAGCGCAGGAAAACCACCCCCAACACGCCGCCCACAAGGGCCCCGGCCCAAGCGCCGAGACCGCCCCCAACCGCCGCGCCCAATCCCGCGCCCACCGCCACCAGCACAGCTGCGAGGAGGGCTTGCCCGAGGAGGACAGCGACCGGGTAAAGCGCCGCAATCACCGGCCCCTTGCGCAGCCGCATCAGCCGAAAAAGCGCGCCCGAACCGATGTAAATCCACGCCGTCCGCGCTAATTGCCCGTAGCTCGCCAAGACCCCCGCCGCCATGCCCTTGCGCACGATGTCGGCCCAATAAAGCACCTCCAGCTCCGCCCGGACCGACGTGCCCTCCATCTGCGCCGCCACGCCCCATCCAAACCGCGCGCCCTCAGGCGCCGCCGCCTGGGCCACCTCAAACCCGGAAATCTCCGCCTGCAACGCCGCCTCCCGCCGATACCGCTCGCGGTACGCGCGCGGCGGGACCGGGTCGAACCCGGGGATGTAAAGGACATGTCGTTTAGCCACACTCATGGGCGCAGCATAGCTTCGGAATGCGGCAGGGCTAGGGCAGAACGGGCAGATTAACCAAGCTGGCCAAGCGCCGGAAACGTCTCCAAAAGCCAGAACGCAAAGGCCGAGAATGCGCCGGTCATCAGCGCCACGCCAACGGCCACCAAAAGCACGCCCATGATCCGCTCGATCAGCTTCATGTGCTTCTTCATCCGTCCCATCAGCCCCTGGGCGCGGTCAATGAACGCGGCGGCCAGAAGAAACGGCAGACCCAGGCCCACGGCATAGACCCCCAGCAACATCGTGCCGCGCTGGACCGAGGATTCCTGCGCCGCAATCGACAGGATCGCGCCAAGCTGTGGCCCGATGCAGGGCGTCCAGCCAAACGCAAAGGCCAGGCCCAACACGTAAGCCCCCAGGGCCGATCCGCCCTTGTCGCCCGCATCCAGCCGCGCCTCGCGGTCCAGCAAGGGAATGCGGATGATCCCCAGAAAATGCAGCCCGAAAATGATCACCACCGCGCCGGATATTCGCGCCAGAAGGATCTGGTTCTGCAAGAAAAACTGCCCCAGTAGCGACGCCGTGAAGCCCAGGAAGATGAACACCGTCGACAGGCCCATCACGAAAAACAGCGCAGGCAGCATCGCCTTGCGCCGGGCGGCGCGCGCCTGCCCCTCGATATCGTTCATCGTGATACCGCCCATATAGGCCAGGTAGGGCGGCACAATCGGCAACACGCAGGGGCTGAGGAAACTCAGCACCCCCGCCGCCAGCGCCACCAGCATCGCGGGCAGAAGCGAGGCATCGAATAGGTCAATTCCGAACATCCCTCACCCTTATGCTGACGCGCGTGCGCCGTCACGGGGCAAATCGGTCACATTCGCGTGCCACGAAACCATGGACCCCGCGCGCGCGCGCGCCTATCACGCCTCTATGCAAGAGATTGACGCCCGCGACCTGCTCTGCCCCCTGCCCGTCCTGCGCCTGCGCAAGGCGCTCACCCGCGCGCGCGCGGGCGACACGCTGCGCCTGCTGGCCACTGATCCCGCCGCCCAAATCGACGTGCCCCACTTCTGCGCCGAGCAAGGCCACAACTTTCTCGGCGCGCAACAGATCGACAAGGCAACCACCGCCTACACCGTCCGCAAGGCCCGCTGACGGCGCCGACAGCGCGCGCCGCTCCCCCCTTCATCTTGCCAAATACAACTCAATCCCGCCGACGGCCCCACGCACGACGGCCCGGACGTCACGCACCAAACACCACCATCGCCTTGGGGTCCCAGGCCACCCGCGTTTGCGTGCCGACCTCCAGCACCTCACGGCCCACCACGTTGCGCATGGAGATGCGCACAGGCTCCGCCGCGCCCTCCAGCCGCACGTCATAGTACGTCATATCGCCGTAGTAGACGACTTCTTCGACCTGTCCGGTGGTCTCGCGCGCCCGGGTGCTCTCGCCGTCGTAAAGGATCGACAGTGTCTCGGGCCGCATCCCGACGGCGCAATCGCCCACCACCTCGCCGCCGGGCATCTGCCCCGGTGCCAGCGCAACAGATCCCAGGCCCGCCACCTCGACTTCGCCCGCTTTCGCCTCGCCCGGCAAGAAGTTCATCACGCCGATAAAATCCGCCACCCGGCGCGAATTGGGCCGACGGTAGAGCACTTCCGGGTCGTCCAGCTGCGCGATCTCGCCCTCGAACATCACCGCAATGCGGTCCGACATCACCAGCGCCTCTTCCTGATCGTGGGTCACGAGGATGAAGGTGATCCCCACCTCGCGCTGCAACTTCATCAGCTCCACCTGCATCTCTTCGCGCATCTTGCGATCCAGCGCCGACAACGGCTCATCCAGCAGCAGCACCTTCGGCTTCAGGATCAACGCGCGCGCCAGGGCGACGCGCTGGCGCTGCCCGCCCGACAGCGCATGGGCGGCCCGTCCCCCCAGATGCCCCAGCCCCACCATCTCCAGCGCCGCCCCGATGGCTTGGGCCTTCTCCGAGGTCGACAGGGGCGAGCGCCGCAGCCCGAACCCCACATTCTGCTCCACGCTCAGGTGCGGGAAAATCGCGTAGCTTTGGAACACCATATTCGTCGGCCGCTTGTTGGGCGGCACCCCGGCCATGTCCTGGCCCGACAGCGTGATCACGCCCGAAGAGATCCCCTCAAACCCCGCAATGGCCCGCAAAAGCGTGGTCTTGCCACAGCCCGAGGGCCCCAGCAGGGAAAAGAACTCCCCCGCCCCGATCTCAGCCGAGATGTCGCGCAGCGCGTGGTACTCGCCATAGTATTTGTTGACGTCAGCCAAGGTGATCAGCGCGGTCATAGGAACCCTCCGGCATCAGACTGGCCCGCCCGGCGCAGGCCCCGGCGGCGGAAAATATCGGCTACGATCAACAGGATGATCGACAGCGTCACAAGAAGCGTGCCAAGCGCCATCACCACCGGCAGCCGCGCCGGAAAGCGCAACTGACCCCAGAGGTAGACCGGCAACGTCGGCTCATTGCCCGACAGGAAGAAGGCGATGATGAACTCGTCGAGCGAGATGATGAAGCAGATCAGCAGCGACGCGATGATCCCCGGCGTGACCAGGGGCAGGATCACCAGCCGGAACGCGCTAGCCCGCGTCTCGCCGAGATCCACCGCCGCCTCTTCCAGAGACACATCCAGGCCCGCGAAAGACCCCTGCAGGATCGCGATGGCAAAGGGCATGCACAACAGCGTATGGCCCGCAATGATCGTATAGATCGAGGTGTTGAGGCCCAGTTGCATCAGCACCACCAGCAACGAGATGGCTACAATCACCTCGGGCAGGACCAGCGGCAGCATGATGAACCCCATGATGCCCGCTTTCAGGGGAAACTCGTATCTGGTTGCCGCCCGCGCCGCGAACAGCCCCAGGCACGTCGCCAGGACCGAGACCGAGACTGCGATGATCAGCGAGTTCACTGTCGCCTCATGGAGCGCCGGGATCGTGCGCAGCTCCGCAAACCAGCCCCAGGTAAAACCCTGCAACGGGAAGGCGATGATCGTGCCATCGTTGAAGGCGAAAATCGGCAACAGAAGTATCGGCGCATAAAGAAACACCAGGTACACGACCGCAAAGACCCCAAGGGTGGAAACTCTCATATCCCCCACCTGCCCTTCGGCCGGAACCACGCGATGGCAATTGCGCCCCCTGCCATGATCGCCGCCATGATCCCCAGCGTCCCCGCCGGGCCAAACCACGCGTCCCCATTGACCAACAGCCACCACAAAATGCCGATGTCCACCGCCGCCGCAACCGCGGCCACCCACAGCCCGTAGCTATCGCTCAGATGCACCCAGAACCGGATGTGCATGATCCCCCAAGCCAGCGTGATCGTGACCCAGGCCATGGCGAAAACCGCCAAGGTCGCCCCCATCGGCCGGTTCGACAGATCGAAGATCTGCACATAGATCATGTTGGCGATCATCGTGCCCCCCGATCCGCCCACCAGCCTTGGCGTGACGTAATCCCCCACCGTGGGGATCGAGACGATGAGCACCGCCGCCAACACGCCCGGCATCGCCAGCGGCAGGGTCACGCGGATGAACGTCATCACCGTCGCCTCGCCCAAATCCCGCGCCGCCTCCAAGAGCGATCGGTCGATCTTCTCCAGGCTCACAAATATCGGCAGGATCGCAAAGGGCGCAAAGGCGTGGGCCAGCGTGATCACCACCGCATTGGCGTTATAAAGGATGAACGACAAAGGCTCCTCGATCACCCCAAGCCCGATCAGCGTGCCGTTGATCGGCCCGTCATAGGCCAGGATCACCCGCCACAGGAAAGTCCGGATCAGGTAGCTGGTCCAGAACGGAATCGTGATCAAAAACAACCACAACGCCTTCTTCTCGGGCCGCACGTGGAAGCTGATGTAATAGGCGATCGGGAACGCCAGCACGACCGTCACCGCCGTGACCGAGGCCGAGATCCGCAGGCTTCGCAACATCAACGCGCGGTAAAGCGGGTCCGTCAAAGCCTCCCGGTAATTCTCCAACGTGAACGTCCGGTCGATGGTCAGAAAATTCTGGGTCCAGAAGCTGAACAGGATGATCGTCAGAAGCGGCACCGCCAACAGCAGCAGCGCATATCCCAGGGCCGGGCTGACAATGATCAGCCCCTGCCGCGCCTCTGCCGATAACCCCTTTGTCGATGCCCCTCGTGCCATCGCACGCAAACTCCCCGTCGCCCCACACGACGATTGCCTGTCAGGGCGCGGATCACAAGCGCTGTTTCGCGTTACGAAATCCCGACGAACGACACGACAACAAGGACCACCAGGGCCAGAACTGGCAGGCTGATGAAAACGCCGCGCCGGTTGATCAAAGGCGTGCGCGCGCCGCAATATCCACAATTCGACGCGCCCAGGCGCACCATGTGGTCACACGCCGTACATCGAAATATCCTGCGCGAGCGGCGCGATCCCCGACCCCTGCCTGGCATGGGCGACCTCCTGAAATCTGGCTAACGTCCGACCCTGTCGGCCCGTTCTGCGCCGCCCAATCCCCGGCGGCCTGCACCTTGCGTTGCCGATATATCATCACCTTGTGGGGGAGCGTCGAGGTAAAAGTTAACGAAAAATTAACGGGCCCAAAATTTGTGCACCGCTGCGCGGTTTGACGCATCTCTGGGCACCAAATGGGCGGGCGTCGCGATCAAAAAAGCGCGGCCGAAGCCGCGCTTGAAGACTTGCCGCGATCACTGGGTGTTTTCGACCGGCAGCGGCTTAGTGACGGGCACATTGGACGTCGGCGCGACAGTCGCCGTGTCACCCATCGGGGGACACGCCAGGGCGCCGCTGGGGTCACAATTCAGCGCGGTCGTTTCGGGGCCTTTGACCGCGACGGCGGGGGTGTTGGCATCGACCGCCACGGCCAACGGATCACCGGTGGCCCAGACGGGCCCTGCAATCGCAAGGGCGGCCAGCGCGGCGCTGAAGATACGGGACACAAACATGAGCGTTCTCTCCTTTTCGCAATGACACATTGGGCTGCGGGGGCCGAAAAATCCCTCTGCACAGGGCGGTGCGGGCCCCCGCACGCGCGGATTTGGGAAGCGACGACGCCCGTGCAAGACCCGCTCACAAACTCGTGAAAACCCACCCGGCCCCGGCTGTCTTTCACCGCATCAGACGCCGCGCTCCACGATCATCGGGCGCTTGCGCCGCCTCCCCCTCACCGCTGCCTATCCGCCAGCAGCTGCGCCACCGTCTCCTCCATCAGACCGCGCAGCCACAGGTGGCGGGGGTCTTGGGCAAACCTCGGGTGCCAATAGACCGTGATCCGGGCGGCGGGCGCATGCAGATCCACGTCCAGCGTTTTCACCGCGCTACCCAGAGCATGCTCCATGCTTTGGGGCAGGAAACACACCAGTTCCGTGCCCGCCATTACCTGCGCCAGGGTCGCCAGGTTCGGCACAAAAACCGCCACGTCGCGGCGCACGCCCCGGTTTTGCAGCGTCGTATCAATGGCTTGGCTCACCGCCGTCGCCGTCTGGCGCAGCTTGACATGGCGCAGGGCGCAGACCTCTTCGAGGCCAAGGCGTTGGCCCGGCCTGTGGTGGCCATAGCTTGATTGGCAGACGAGTTGATCCTCGAACAACAAGTGATGCGGCAGATCCAGGCCCGCCTTGTCGCCCGTGCTGAAGAACAGGTCGATCTCGCCGCGCCCCATGCGGTGCGCCACGCGATCACTGGGTTGCGTGATGAGTGAGACGCGGGCCTTGGGCGCGCGCGCCACGATGGCGCTGGTCAGGCGCGCCAGAAGGGTCTGGTTCAGAAAGTCAGAGCCGCAGAGCGTCACGGAAAATGCGTCCTCCGCCGGGTCAAAGGCGCGGGCCACCAGCAGCGCCTGCGCGGCCTCGATGATCTCGCGCGCCCTGGGCGCAAGGTCATCGGCGCGCGGCGTCGGCACGATCCCGTGGGAGGCGCGGACAAACAGCTCATCCCCAAACACCGCGCGCAGCCGCTTCAACAGTCCCGAAACCGTCGGCTGCGTGAGCGATAGCTTTGCGGCGGCCCGCGTCACGTTGCGCTCTTCATAGAGCGCGTCGAAGGCCAGCAGCAGGGTCAGGTCGAGGGTTCTGATATTGGTATTGGCGATGTCACATTATCCTGAATTACGATTGGACCAATATCATAGGGCTGCCTAACCTGATCTGGCAACAAGGAGGCAGATACATGAGCGCTTTTGTCGGAACCGAGCAGGCCATCGCCTTGCAACAGGATCTGGCCGCCCGCGCGGCTGAAATTGCCGCCAATCCGGTATTGTCGAACGGCGGGCGCCTCCTCAACATCCTCGATCCCGACGCCTACGGTTGGGACGCGGTGCGGGAGGAGGCGCAGCGCGCGGGCTATGTCGGCCTGTCGATGGTGGACAAAGACACCACGCTGGCCCGCGCCGCCCAGATCTTTGGCGGCACAGTCGACCTGCCTTGTTGGGAGGTTTTCACCGGCACCCCCGCCGCCGTCCTGCCGGTCTGCAAGGGCCTGGTGTCGGCGTTTGCCCTGCCCGAGGGCTGGCGCGCCTCGGCCCACACCCATCCCGATGAGGCCCTGATCGAGGCCGCGCAGCAGCTCAACGTTGCCACCGGCGTCGCCCCCCAGCCCGCCTATTACCTGGCAGGCGCCGTTGTCCCCTCGACCCTCGCCTGCCTCCATGATGATGCGGGCGCGCTGGTGGCCTGCGCCTCGGCCAGCATGCGCTACCACCCCGACGGCCCCCTGGGCGGATGGCTGTTCGCGGGCAACGTCTCCGTCCATCCGGATCACCGCCGCAAGGGCCTGGGCGTCTACGTCAACGCGGTGTTACTGGCCGAAGCGCACCGCGCCCACGGTTGGTGCGGCGTGCTGGAACAGGCCAAGGCCGACAACGCCGCGTCCGTGGGCATGATCCGCGCCTGCGGGCTGGTCCAGGACCCTTCGCGGGTGACAGTCTTGGTGAATACAACCGGCGAATTCGTGACCCGCTAGGCAGCGCCGCGAAAACGTAAAATACCATTATATATAGATATCAATGGTTTAAGCGCTTTCTCAAGCTTGAGCACGTTCCCTGGCGGAACGAAAAAGGGCCACCCAACCGGGCGGCCCATTTCCAAAAAATTGGGTTCCGAAGCTTAACGCTTGGAGAACTGGAAGCTCTTCCGGGCCTTCGCCTTACCAAACTTCTTCCGCTCCACCACACGGCTGTCGCGGGTCAGGAAGCCAGCGGCTTTCAGGGCACCCCGGAGCGAGGGCTCATAAAGCTGCAACGCTTTGGACACGCCGTGACGGACCGCACCGGCCTGACCGGAGAGGCCACCGCCCTTGACGGTCGCCATGACGTCGAACTCGCCGTCCACACCGGCAACGGTGAAGGGCTGGCGCAGCAGCATCTGCAGCACCGGACGCGCGAAGTAATCAGGCATGTCCTTGCCATTGACGGTGATCTTGCCAGAGCCCGGCTTGATCCAGACACGGGCGACCGCATCCTTCCGCTTGCCGGTGGCATAAGAGCGACCAAGCGCGTCGCGCTGTGGCTCACGGGTGATGGTTTCCACGACAGGCGCTGCCGCTTCGACGCCTTCGACCGAGCCGCGCAGCTCATCGAGAGAAGAGAGGGTCTCAGCCATTATTTAGCTCCCCGGGTGTTCTTGGAATTCATCGATGCGACGTCCAGGACCTGCGGGTCCTGGGCTTCATGGGGATGCTCGGCGCCCGCGTACACACGCAGGTTGGTCATCTGCTGGCGCGACAGCTTGCCGCCGGGCAGCATCCGCTTGACGGCCTGCATCAGCACGCGCTCGGGGTACTGGCCTTCCAGGATTTGACCAGTGGTGCGGGACTTGATCCCACCCGGATAACCGGTGTGCCAGTAGTTCGGCTTGTCGCGCTTGTTGCCCGTCACCTGCACCTTGTCGGCGTTGATGACAATGACGTTGTCGCCCATATCCATGGACGGCGTGAACGACGGCTTGTGCTTGCCGCGAAGACGCATGGCGATGACCGACGCAAGACGGCCCAGAACAACGCCCTCGGCGTCGATCAGGATCCACTTCTTGTCGATATCCGCCGGCGTGGCAGAGAAGGTTTTCATAACTCAGGTTTCCTTACGGGTGAGCGTGGCGCCCAAAACGGGCGCTTTGCCCCAGAAAAACGAAAGAGCGCGCAGGCGCCCTCAAACATAGGTGTCTTCTAAGCATCCCTGCGCCCGCGTCAAGGGCCACGAAACCGAACTAATCATTGAAAAACAACGCCTTAAGATTGAGGTATTATTTTACCGCGCACATTCCGGGCAAATGTAGCCCACTTGCGCCGCCTCCCCCACCTTTTCCCCCTTGTAAGCCGCCCCAACTCACGCCCATCTTCGCCCTATGACCAATACGCTTGACCCCCTTGCCGCCCAAAAGGCCGACCACTTCACCCGCAGCGGAGAGGAGGTCTATGCCGGCAAACACCTGATCATCGACATCCAGAACGGCCACCACCTCGATGATCCCATAACCATCGAACAGGCGCTGCGCGACGCGACGAGGGCCACGGGCGCCACGCTGTTGCACCTGCACACTCACCGCTTCTCGCCCCAAGGGGTCACCGGCATGGCGATCCTGGCGGAGTCCCACATCGCCTGCCATACTTGGCCCGAAATCGGCTACGCCGCCTTCGACATCTTCATGTGCGGCGACACCAACCCCCATGCCGCGATCCCGATCCTAAAAGCAGCATTCGAGACCCAAGACATCACCGTCCAAGAACTCCACCGCGGCCACCTCTCGCCCTAACGCGCTCCTTCATCTTGCCCTTACAACTCCGGGAGTTTGAGGGCAGCGCCCTCACTTGCGGCGCAGCCGCAAATCCTCACCGCTCAGGCGGCATCGAATAAGTCATGGAAGCCCGCGCCACCGGCTGCTCCATCCCCTCGGAATAGATCAAACAATCGCCGACCGCCAAAACACGCCCGATCTTCAACAACCGACACGTGCAGATCAAATCAGCCCCCGCCACAGGCTTACGCATGAAATCGAACGAGCCGCCTGTCGTCACCGCCAGGGCCTTCCGCCCCTTCATCGCGATGACCGCGATGTAGACCGAGACATCCGCCAGCGCGAACATCGCCGGGCCCGAAACGGTGCCCCCGGGCCGCAGGTGCCGCTCGGCCACGGGCATGCGCACGCGCACCGCTCGGTCCCGCACCTGCTCAATCACGAAATCACCCCGCACCTGCGGAAATACCTCGTCAAGATAGGCCGCAATCTCTTCAGCCCCCATCACCACGTTCATTGCGCTTTTCCCCCCGCCCGTTGACGGCTACCTTTCCCAAAACCCATTGGCTGCGCAAGGGAGGCCCGCCATGACCGACAACCTGGTAATCCGAGAGGATCAAGGCGCGATCTCGCATCTGACGCTGAACTCCCCCGGCAATCTCAACGCGCTTTCCGATGAGATGCTGGCCGCCCTCCAAAACGCGCTCGACACGCTGGCAGACACACCGAGGCAAAAGGTCATTGTCCTCAAGGGCGCGGGCCGGGTGTTTTGTGCCGGTCACGACCTCAAGCAAATGCAGGCCGCACGGCAGGCGGAAGATGGCGGGGCGTCGGCCTGGAAGGACCTCTTTGATCGCTGCTCGCACCTGATGCAGACGCTCCCCCGCCTGCCCCAGCCGGTCATCGCCCAGGTCCACGGGTTGGCGGCGGCAGCGGGCTGCCAATTGGTGGCCTCCTGTGATCTGGCGGTGGCCACAGAGGATGCGCGCTTCGGCGTGAACGGCGTCAACATCGGCCTCTTTTGCTCGACCCCGATGGTGGCGCTCAGCCGCGTGATGCCGCGCAAACAGGTGTTCGAGATGCTGACAACCGGCGAGTTCCTGGATGCCGCGCGCGCCCGCGACCTGGGCTTGATCAACCGCGTGGCTCCCGCAGAGGAACTGGAAGCCGCCACGCGGGATCTGGCCGAGGTTATCGCAGGCAAGCTATCTTCCGCCGTGCGGGTCGGTAAACAGGCGTTCTACGAGCAGGCAGACCTGGCGCTGGCCGAGGCCTACGGCCTGACGGGTGAAGTGATGGTTGCCAATATGCTCAGCGCCCAAACCAACGAAGGGATCAACGCTTTCCTCGAAAAGCGTACCCCCGACTGGGACTGAAACTTCTCGGCCCCTCCTCGCTACGCTCCTCGCAGCTGAGATTTTTGCGCTGCAAACCCAATACGGCTGCGAGGAGAGAGGCCTTCCGAAGGAAAGGCCTTTCGAGGAGGGGCCGCTCCGCGGGCGTTAAACCCCGAAAAGCGCTCCGTATTTGGCGTCCAGATAATCCAACAGCGGCGCCTCGGAAATCTCTGCCCCGGTCGCATGGCGGATCGTGTCGATCGGCGCGCGCAAGCCGCCGTGGCATTGCAGGTTCTCCCGCAACCAGGCCAGGGCGGGCGTGGGATCTCCGGCCTCCAGCGCCGCATCCAGATCCGGCACATCGCGCTTCAGGGCGGCGTGCAGGCAGCCCGCGTAGACATTCCCCAGCGAGTAAGTCGGAAAGTACCCAAACAGCCCCACGGGCCAGTGCACATCCTGCAACAGCCCGTTGGACGGTGTGTCCACCGCCATCCCGAAGTCGGCCAGGAACCGCGCGTTCCAGGCCTCTTCCAGGTCAGCCACCTCCAGCTGTCCTCCGAACAACTGCCGCTCCAGATCGAAGCGCAGCATGATGTGGAGGTTGTAATGCACCTCATCGGCCTCGGTCCGGATGTAGCCGGTCTCGACCCGGTTGATGACCCGCGCGAAATCCTCGGCGCTGGCCGACAGCGGGCCAAAGTGCTCCACCATGCGCCCATACAAATACCGCGTGAACGGGGCCGAGCGGGCCAATTGGTTCTCGTAGATCCGGCTCTGGCTTTCGTGGACCCCCATCGAGACGCCCTGCCCCAAGGCCGACAGGCGATATTCAGCCGCGATGTTCTGCTCGTAGGTGGCATGGCCCACCTCATGGATGGTGGAGTAGAGACATCCCCAGGGCTCTGCCTCATCGACGCGCGTGGTGATGCGCACATCGGCGCCGGAGCCGGAGCTGAACGGATGCACCGCCAGGTCGAGCCGCCCGTGGTCAAAGTCATACCCGAACCGCGCGGCAATCTCGCGGCTCAATGCCATCTGAGCGGGCTCCGGGAAGGTGCCCGATAAAGCAGGCGGCATCGACGCCCCGGACAGCCGGTCGCGCAAGGCGACAAGACGCGGGCGCATACGGTCAAAGAGCGCGCCGATCTCGGCAGCCGTGGTGCCCGGCTCATAATCGGCAACCATCGCATCATAAAGATCGCCGCCGTACGCCACGGCCGCAGCCTCTTCGCGTTTCAGGGCCACGACCTGATTCAGCGTCGGCAGGAACGCCCCCACGTCTTGCGTCGCGCGCGCCTGCGCCCAGATGCCCTGGCTGACCGAGGTCAGCCGCGCCAGTTCTGCCGCCAGATCTGCAGGCACTTTCACGGCGCGGGCGTGGGCGCGGGCGATCTCGCGCAGCTGCGCGCGGTCCGCGTCCGTCGTGGGCTCTGCCGCCGCTAACCACTCGCCCACGCGGGGGTTCGTGCGGCGCGCGTGCAGAACGCTTTCAAGCGCCGCCATTTCTTCGCCCCGCTGCTCCGCGGCACCGCGGGGCATCATGGTTTCCTGGTCCCAGCCCAATCGGCCCATGACCTGGCCCAGGGCCTCGGTCGTGCGGTTGAAGCTCAGCAGATCGTCCAAAGCGGCCATCAGGCGGCTCCTCTCACGGATTGGGGCAGCGGGTAGCGCGCCAGAAAGCGCGCGCGCAGGATGAGGGTGGTCAGGACTACGGCCCCGAATTGGTGCAAGATGGCCAGGTACCAGGGCGAGGAATGCATGACAGTCACAATGCCAAGCACGATCTGGCCGAACATCATCACTGCAACCCAGTCAAACGCCCGCTTCGTGGCCGCGCGGGCCGAGCGGCGGGCCAGAACCCAGACGAGCACCCCGAAGGCAAACAGCACATATCCGGTGATCCGATGGAAGAACTGCACCGTGCCGTCGTTCTCGAACAGGTTGCGATACCAGGGCTCGATCGCCCACATGTTGGGCGGCGTGAAGGCGCCGGCCATCAGCGGCCAGTCGATGTAATTGCGCCCGGCATCGATACCCGCGACGAGCGCACCAATCAGGATCTGCAGCGCGGTCAGATGCAAGAGGCCCGTCGCCAGGCCCGCGAGCCTGCGGTCGCCATCGCGACGCGCGGTCATCAACTCGGCCTCGGCCCGGCCCAACAGCAGGATGTACCACGCCATCAACCCGAGGATCAGGAAGGCGAGACCCAGGTGGACCGCCAAGCGGTAGGAGGCCACGTCAAACATGCCGGGTGCCAGGCCCGAATGCACCATCCACCAGCCCGCGACACCCTGCAGCCCGCCCAAGGCACCAAGTAGCAACAGCCTGCCGGACCAGCCGACGGGCACAGACCTGGTTGCGAGCAGCCCCACAAATCCAATCGCCCAGACCAGGCCCAGGGCCCGCGCCCATTGGCGATGGCCCCATTCCCACCAATAGATCACCTTGAATTCCGCAAGGCTCATGCCGCGGTTCTGTTCCTGGTATTCGGTGGTGGCGCGGTAGGCTTCCAGCTCCGCCTCCCAGGCCGCCTCATCAAGGGGCGGGATAGCGCCCGTAATGGGCGCCCATTCGGTGATCGAAAGGCCTGAATCCGTCAATCGCGTCAGCCCGCCAATCGCGATCTGGATCACGACCATCACGAAAAGGATCATCACGAAGATCCGCACGCGCGCCCGGCCCCGGCCGCGGTCACCGCTGACGCCCCCGGGCGTTGCCGCCGGTTTCGTGACACTCTCCACCTCTTCGAAAATGCTGCGCTGGCCTGCCATTGCTCTTCCCCGTAACCGTTGACGCAGACCTATCGCGGCCCCCTCGCCCCTTCAAGCGCCCGCGACACCGCGCCTCCCTTGCGCGCACCGCCCACTTGCGCGCGCGGCTCCCCTTCATCTTGCCCATACACCTCCGGGGTCTGGAGCAGAGCCCCAGTCCGCCCAAAGCCCCACAGCGCTACCCCTGGTCCTTGCGCCGCCCCTCGGCCCACCGCACCATCTGGCGCATCACCCCGTGCAGGGTCTGCACATCGGCGCGCGTCAGGGGCAGCCGTCCCCAAAGGTTGCGCAGGGTCAGTTTCATGCTGTGGGCTTTCGCGGGGGGCCAGAAGAACCCCGCCTCTTCCAGCCGCTCCTCATAATGCGCCCCCAGCTTTTCGACCTCCAGCGCGCTGGCGAAGTCGGTCTTGGCCAGGGCCATTACCTCGGGCGCCACTTGGCTGCCCTGGCGCTGCCATTCGTAGGCGCAGATCAGCACACATTGCGCCAGGTTCAGCGACGGGAAGGCGGGGTTCACATCGACCGAGATGATCGCATTGGCAGGCGCGATATCGGCATTCTCCAGACCCGCACGCTCGGGGCCAAACAGCACGCCGACCTTGCCACCACTGGCGATGATCTCCCGGGCCTGTTCCATCGCGCGCTCGGGCGTCACAACGGGTTTCGTCAGGCCTCTATCCCGCGCCGTAGTGGCAAAGACATAGGTGCAGTCGCGCAGCGCAGAGGGCAGATCTTCGTGCAATCCTGCCGCATCCAAAAGTCGCCCGGCACCGCTGGCGAGTGCCACGGCACGCTCATTCGGCCAGCCGTCTCGGGGGGCCACGACACGCATCCGGTCAAGGCCGAAATTCCACATCGCCCGCGCCGCCGCGCCGATGTTCTCGCCCATTTGCGGGCGGACAAGGACGAAGGTCGGTTGGCCGGGGCTGGACGCGGGATCGGACGGGTTCTCTGACATGGCCTGCCCATAGCGAGGCGGCAGAGGCGGTGCAAGATGCACGCGCCCGCGCTCTGCCCCCTTCGCCGCCCGATTGCCTTGGGCGTCAAGGGGCGGTATCAGCGCCGAGCCCAACCAACGCCCGCAGGATCCCGCCATGGATGACGTCGACGCCCCCGAGACCCCGCAACTCTACCTTGTCACGCCCACGGCGTTCGATCCGGCGGTTTTCGCGCCGCAACTGGCGGCGCTTCTGGATGCCGTGGACATCGCCTGCATCCGCCTGGCCCTTGTTGCCGAAGACGAAGCCCTGCTCGCGCGCGCGGCGGATCAATGTCGCGAGGTGGCCCACGCCCGCGACGTGCCCCTGGTGATCGACCGCCATATTCAACTGGTCGAGCGCTTGGGCCTGGACGGCGTCCACTTGACCGACGGCGCGCGTTCCGTGCGGGACACCCGCAAGGCATTGGGCGCTGACGCCATCATCGGAGCCTATTGCGCCGCGTCGCGCCATGACGGGATGACGGCTGGAGAGTCTGGGGCCGATTACGTGAGTTTCGGCCCCTTGGGCGAAAGCGGGTTGGGCGACGGCAGCCGTGCCGAGCACGACCTCTTCGCCTGGTGGTCGCAGATGATCGAGGTGCCGGTCGTCGCCGAAGGCGCGCTGGATGTCTCGCTGGTGGAGGCCTTTGCGCCGGTGACGGATTTCTTCGCCATCGGGCCAGAGATCTGGCGCACGGACGATCCCCTCTCGGCACTGACGGCCCTCACAGCCCCCCTGCGCTAACCCGCGCCGCCGGCCTTCAAGCCGCCGCGCACCGCCTCTTCCGCCGCCTTCGCAAGGGCTTTACGATTTAGCGCACGGGCCACGGAAAGCGGCGCATGGTAGGTGACCAGCACATGCCCCCGCCCCGGCGTGGCCAGGATCTGCAAAAGGCTCGGGCCGAAATCCATATCACCCCACCAGCCATAGTGGCTGGGGGCCGCCCCTGCGGGCGCTGTGTAGCTCAGCGTGATCGGCTGCACCTGTAGGCGGTCGCGGAGCCGTTCGGAAAAGAAGGCCTCGAACAGTGTCGTCTTGAAGGGCAGCACCTGCAGCCCGTCGGTCGACGTGCCCTCGGGGAAGAACAACAACTGGTGTCCCGCGATCAGGCGATCCTCGAAAAGTTTGGTCTGCGCCGCCGCCTCGGCCCGGTTGCGGCGGATGAAGACCGTGCCCGTGGCGCGCGCCAGCCAGCCGATCCCGCCCCAGCCCGAGACCTCGGACTTGGCGACAAAATACATCCGCTTGCCCGCATTCAGGACGAAAATGTCGAGCCAACTGACGTGATTGGCCACGAAGGCCCCCGGCGTTTTCATCGGCTGGCCAGAGATCGCCCGCCTCAGGCCGAGGCAGCGGCAGGCCACCACGCAGACGATTTGCGTCAGGTAGGGCGTGACCGGACGCCTCAGGCCCCAGATCCACCGCTCTGGGAAACGCAGAAGCAGCAGGAGCGGGAAGCACACCAGCAAGATCGCCAGCAAGGGCGATACCCGCAGGACGATCCGCAGCCATTCCCGCGCGCCCAAAGGGCGCGGTGCAGGTTCCGGCGCGCCGTTCCAGGTATCAGCCACGGGCGCGGTCCCGCTGGTAGATCGCCCGATGCGCGGGGGGCATCCGGGCGACATCGATCACCAGACAGACGTCGATGCAATTGAACGGACGATCGACATAGGCCCCCTCGCCCACGAAACCGCCCAACCGCAGATAGGCCTTGATCAGCGACGGCATGGCGCGGATCACGGCGGGGCGGTCCAGCGCGTCTTCCGGGATCATATCCATCGACAAGGCACCGTCTGCGCGCGCCTTGGGGCGAATATTTGCGGGCGCGAGGTGGCGGTGGTGCAGGAAGGACAGCGGCCCCGCAAGCGGTGCCGGATCCAGGCCATGGAAGCTGGCAACGCCGAACATCACCTCGATCCCATGCTCGATGATGTACTCATCAAGCCCGGCCCAGAGATGCATCATCGCCGTGCCGCCCCGGTAATCGGCATGCACGCAGGACCGCCCCAGTTCCAGTAATGTGCGTTTTGAGGCGCGCAAGGCGGTAAGATCGTATTCGTCTTCCGAATAAAACGACCCGGCCCGCTGCGCGCCCTGCTCGCGCATCAGGCGGTAGACACCGACGACACGGTCGTCCTCCGCGCGCCGGTGATCGAGCAGAATCAGGTGGTCGAAGAAGGCGTCGAAGCGGTCCATCTCCAGGCCCGCGTCATGATCAACCATCGGGCCCGTGCCGCCCAGTTCTTCTATAAATACCTTGTATCTCAACCGCTGTGCGGCACGAATTTCCGCCGCTGTCTCGGCCAGGCGCAGCTCCAGATGCGGCTCATCAATCTGCATGTTTATATCGCAGTTCCAAGGGATTGCCCCCGCGCCAGAGGCACAAGGTAGGACGGAGGGTGGGTGTAACAGCCTGCTTCGCATTTGCAAGATGGACGCAGAGGTAACGTCAACGTAAAGTTGTGGCCTGCGTTAAGGGGGTATTAACCACTGGCTCCTATGGTCCGGTTAGTGTTCAGGAGAGATCATCGATGACCAAGGCTATGCGACGACCATCCAGAACCAGTTTTCCCTCGTTCTCAAACGTCACGGTGACACGTCCCGCGATGTTCGATTGCACTTGTCCCAAGCCCCATTCCGGCGCTTTGGGGTTGCGCACATACATGCCGGGCGCAAGGATCGCCGTGATATCGGCGGCGGCCGCGTTTTCTTTGTCCATGGCGTGAAAGGCCTTGTTTATGCGTGACGAGTTAGTTGAACCAGCCGCAAGCCTAGCAGATTTGGTGGCCTCACGCCTATGCCATGATCTAGTTAACCCGTTGGGCGCCATCGGCAATGGCGTTGAGCTTCTGGAGATGACCGGAAAGGCCGACGGCCCGGAGGTTGAGCTGATCCGCGACGCCGTGCGCGCCGCAGAGGCGCGCATCCGCTTGTTCCGCTTGGCCTTTGGCGGCGCGGCCCCGGGCCAGGTGACGTCGCTGCGCGAAGCGAAGATCGTGGTGGAGGGATATTTCCATCAAAGCCGGATCGCCGCCGTCTGGATGGCCGACGATGACCGGTCGCGCCAGGAAACCAAAATGGCCCTTCTGATGCTGCTGTGCGCTGAAACCGCGCTGCCGATGGGGGGGACCGTGCGCATCGGCCCTGATCCCATGGGGCATTGGCAGTTGGAGGCCACGGGGACCCGGCTGAACGTTGACGAAGATCTTTGGGACATCCTGCGCTCTGGCGCGCCATCCTCAAACCGCCCCTTGCGGCCCTCTGATGCGCAATTCCCGGTCCTGTTCGAAGCCGCCCAGACGCTGGGGCTGACG
The DNA here is from genome assembly GCF_059726805.1 of Gymnodinialimonas sp. Classification (NCBI taxonomy): domain Bacteria; kingdom Pseudomonadati; phylum Pseudomonadota; class Alphaproteobacteria; order Rhodobacterales; family Paracoccaceae; genus Gymnodinialimonas; species Gymnodinialimonas sp. The sequence continues at coordinate 2,317,588 of NZ_AP041059.1, read as the reverse complement.
GTCAACTACGTGGCCGATACCGAGACGTTCCGGATGTCGACCACCTGACGCGCTGGAAGCAAGCCTTTAGCCAACCACCTCAGGTCGGGCGCAAGCCCGCCCGAAACCGCCGCATGTTCTGGCGATAATGGTCGGCAGAGGCCAAAAGCCCCTCACGGGCCGCCTCATCCAACTCCCGAACCACCTTGCCGGGCATTCCCATGACCAGCGATCCATCGGGGATCACCTTACCCTCGGGGATCAACGCACCCGCCCCGATCAGGCACCCCGCCCCGATCTGCGCGCCATTCAACACGGTCGCGCCCATCCCGATCAACGACCCCGCCCCGATGGTGCAGCCATGCAGCATCGCTTTGTGGCCAATCGTGCAATCGGGCCCGATCAGCAGCGGACAGCCGGGATCGGTGTGGCACACCACGTTCTCCTGCACATTGGAGCCGGCGCCGACGCGAATCTCCTCATTGTCACCCCGCAACGTGCATCCGAACCAGACGCTTGCGCCGGCCTCCAACACCACGTTGCCAATCACATTGGCATCGGGGGCGACCCAAGTGTCTTCGGCGATATCGGGGGCGATCCCGTCGAGCGCGTAGATCATCGGTCCAACTCCTCGAATTCCGCCTGCAGGCTGCGCACATGGCGCTGCAAATCAGGCTGCTGTTCCCGGCGCAATCGTTCGGCAGTGATGATCGTCTTCAAACGCTCTTCCGTGCGGATCAGGTCGTCATTAACCAACACATAATCATAGGCGTCCCACCGGCTGATCTCGTCCCAACTCTTGCGCATCCGCTTCTCGATCACCTCGGCGCTGTCCTGGGCGCGACCTTCCAGGCGTTTTTTCAGCTCGGGGATCGACGGCGGCAGGATGAAAATGGAAAGCGTATGCTTGCCAAGGGCCGAGTTGCGGATTTGCTGCGCGCCTTGCCAGTCGATATCGAAGAGCACATCGCAGCCCGTTTCGATTGCCTCTGAAACCGGCGCCATGGGCGAGCCGTAGAAATTCCCGAAGACATGGGCGTGCTCCAGCATCTGGCCGTCGGCAACGAGGGATTTGAAATCCGCCTCGCTGATGAACCGGTAATCGTGCCCGTCCACTTCGCCCGGGCGCGCCGCCCGCGTCGTGGCCGACACCGAAAAGCTGAGCGTCGGATCCCAGTTCATCAGCCGCCGCGCCAGTGTGGATTTGCCCGCACCCGAGGGCGAAGACAGGATGATCAGAAGACCGCGCCGTTCCGTTTCAGACATCTTCACTCCACATTCTGTACCTGCTCGCGCATCTGATCGATGGTCAGTTTCAGGTCAAGACCAATGGCGGTCAGCGCGGTATCGGCGGACTTGGCGCAGAGCGTATTGGCCTCGCGGTTGAACTCCTGCATCAGGAAATCCAGTTTGCGCCCCACGGGGCCGCCCGTGTCGATCAAATCGCGCGCGGCGGCGACATGGGCCCCAAGGCGGTCAATCTCTTCGGTGACATCGCCCTTTACCGTCAGGGTCGCCAGCTCTTGCGCCAATCGCGCCTCGTCCACGACGTCTGTGGCCTCCAACAGCGCGGCAACCTGGCTGCGCAATCGGTCGCCCTGGCTTTCGGTGCGGGCTTTGGCAGCGGCCATCGCGGCGTCTGACAGGTCTTCGATCCGGGTGAGTTGCGCGGACATGACCTCGGTCAGGGCGGCGCCCTCGGTGCGGCGCATCTCCACGAAAGCCGTGATCAGCGTGCCAGCCTCGGCCATCAACGCCTCCACACTTGGCAGATCGCCCGCGTCCCCGCCGTCCATCACGCCGCGCATGCCCAACACGTCGACCGCCGTGGAATGGGTCAGCGCGCCGTTCGCGCGCGCTTCAACCTCGGCGATCATCTCCAGCGCGGCGTCCAGCGCCTCGGGCGACAGGCGACCGGCGGGCCCGGCCTCCCGGTTCAGGCGCAGGCCAAGGGTCACGTTCCCCCGCGACAGCGCCTTTTTCAGCGCCGCCCGCAGGGGCTGTTCCAGCCCCGACAGCCCATCGGGCAGCCGCAGCCGCAGGTCGAGGCCCCGCCCATTGACGGACCGCAGATCCCAGCTCCAGGAAAACCCCTCTGACGCGCCCTCAAGGCTGGCGAAAGCCGTCATCGAGGCAAGGCCGCCGCTACTCATTCCGGTGCTGTCCACGATTAACCATCTGTCAATTCTCCCCCTGCCCGAACAATTTTAAACAGTGTATTCGAAAAGGGACAGGAAGGGCACCACGGCGATAAGACGCGCCAAGGGGCGGCCTGTCAGGGGGCATGGTTTTGGTTGATTGGACGGGCGCCGCAGGGCAATCCCCCAACGGAGAGCGTTAGATGAGCACCACAAATGATACGACCCAAGCGCTGCCTGCCCTCGACGGCCGCATCACTAGTATCGTGCGCTATTGGGACGGGCTGCGCGGGGACCGCGTCGCGCCAGGCCGGGTCGAGATCAGCCCCTCGGCCATCACCCGCCACCTGTCGCGTATCAGCATTCTGGAGCGTCCGCGCGCGGGCACCGTGCGGATGCGCCTCGCGGGCGCCACGATGTCGAGCCGGGCGGGGATGGAGCTGCGCGGCATGCCCTTCCGCTCCCTCTTCGACCTAGACGACCGCAATGTCGCGATGGCCGCGGCGGAAACCGCGATCACAACGCCCGCCGTCAGTATCCTGGCCCTCGCGCGCCCGGAGCGGTCGGGCGCGGTGCCAGAAGCGATGATGGCTATCCTGCCGTTGACAGATACCCGCGGCGCCCTGACCCGCGCGCTCGCGATCTATTCCGAGCGGGCTTCCGTGACGCCGTTTGTCTCGGACATTCGCGGACGGTTTCACGTGACCGACAGCTGGACCCTGGACATCCCCGAGACGGGTGCTTTGGTCGGACCGATGGGCGATACGGCCTCGGCTAAGCCGATCGCGACCCGCATCATGCGGCCCCGTCTGGCGACCCAGGCCGCGCCGCTTTTGCAGGCGCAGGATCTGCCGCACCACAGCCGTCCGGTGTTTCAGGTGATTGACGGCGGGCTGTCTTAAGGCCCGCCGCCCTTTCGCTTAGGCCGTCGCGCGCAAGGCGTCGCGGGTGGCCGACAGCTCTTCCGCCACCAGGAACGCCAGTTCCAGCGACTGCGAGGCGTTGAGGCGCGGATCGCAGGCCGTGTGGTAGCGCGAGGACAGATCTTCGTCCGTCACCGCCCGCACACCGCCGGTGCATTCGGTCACGTCCTGGCCCGTCATCTCGAAATGCACACCGCCGGGGATCGTGCCCTCGGACCGGTGGACAGCAAAGAACTCCTGCACTTCGCGCAGAACGCTGTCGAAGGGCCGGGTCTTGTAGCCGCTGTCGGCCTTGATCGTGTTGCCGTGCATCGGGTCGCAGGTCCAGACGACGGGGTGCGCCTCTTCCTCGACGGCGCGGATCAGCTTGGGCATGTGGTCGGCCACTTTGCCCGCGCCGAAGCGGTTGATCAGCACGATCCGGCCCGCTTCACGGTTCGGGTTCAGCGTATCGAGAAGCTCTTTGAGGTCCGAGCGGGTCAGCGACGGGCCACATTTCACCCCAATCGGGTTCTGCACGCCCTTGCAGAACTCCACATGGGCGCCGTCGGGCTGACGGGTGCGGTCGCCGATCCAGATCATGTGGCCGGAACCCGCGAGCCACTTGCCAGAGGTCGAATCCAGACGGCAGAGCGCCTCTTCATACTCCAGCAGCAGCGCCTCATGGGAGGTGTAGAAATCCACCTGCCCCAACTCATGCGCCGTGGACGGCGTGACACCCGCCGCGGTCATGAAGTCCAGCGCGTCCTGGATGCGGTTGGCCATATCGGCATAACGCTCAGCGTCGGACATATCGGTGAACCCAAGCGTCCAGGAATGCACCCGGTGAATATCCGCGAAACCGCCCTTGGAGAACGCGCGCAGAAGGTTCAGCGTGGCCGCCGCCTGGGTGTAGGCCTGCAGCATCTTGCCGGGGTTGGGGATCCGCGCCTCGGGCGTGAAGTCCAACTCGTTGATGATGTCCCCGCGGTAAGACGGCAGCTCCACGCCGTTCACCGTTTCCGTCGGCGCCGAGCGGGGCTTGGCGAATTGGCCTGCCATCCGCCCGATCTTCACCACCGGCACCTTCGCGCCGAACGTCAGAACGGTCGCCATCTGCAACATCACCTTGAAGGTGTCGCGGATGTTGTCGGCAGAGAATTCGGCGAAGCTTTCCGCGCAATCGCCGCCCTGCAGGAGAAAGCCCTCTCCTCTCGACACGGCTGCGAGCTCATCGCGCAGTGTCCGGGCCTCACCGGCAAACACCAGCGGCGGATACTGACGCAGCTGCGCTTCGACCGCGTCCAGGGCGCCCTCGTCCAGATAGTCAGGCATTTGCACGCGCGGCTTGGCGCGCCAATCGGATTTCGTCCAGCTGCTTGCTGCGGTCATAACTGTCTCCAATTCGCAGGGATCGCCGCCCTCTCTACACAAGGCCGTTGCCGCTTCCAATCCCGCATTTTGTGAATGATTGACGATGAAAGTGACTTCTCGGGATTGCACGCGCCCAAGTTTAGTGATTTCGCTTCTACTCGCGGTAGGCGTGCCGCGCTTTGGCTCGCCATGGGAGTATTGCGAGATGTCGGACAAAAGTGCCCGGTTGCGCCCCGGCGAAGGCCCCAAGCGGTTCGTGTTCGTCCTGTTGGACCAATTCACCATGCTGTGCTTCTCCTCCGCGGTTGAGGCGCTGCGCATCGCCAACCGGATGTCGGGCCAGGAGCTGTACCAATGGACACTGGCGGGCGAAGGCGGCGAATACGCGCAAGCCTCGGCCGGGATCTGGTTTCGATTGGACAGTGACCTGGAAGAGGTCACCCGCGACGACGTCGTCTTGCTGTGCGGCGGGATCGATGTGGCAGGGGCCACAACGAAACGCCTGCTCAGCTGGATCCGGCGCGAGGCGCGCAAAGGTCCGGTCATCGGCGGTCTCTGCACGGCGGGCTACACGCTCGCACGCGCCGGGCTTCTGGACGGCAAGCGCGCCACGATCCACTGGGAAAACCAGGACAGCTTTGCCGAGGAATTTGAAGAGGTCACGCTGACCAAGTCCGTGTTTGTCGTGGACGGCAACCGCATCACCACCGCCGGCGGCACCGCATCCATCGATCTGATGCTGAAGCTGATCGCCGAGGATCAGGGCGAGGATCTGGCCAATCTGGTGGCGGATCAGTTGATCTACACCTCGATCCGCACGGACCAGGACACCCAGCGCCTGTCGATCCCGACCCGCATCGGCGTGCGGCATCCGAAGCTGGGGCAAGTCATTCGGATGATGGAGCAAAACATCGAAGATCCGATTAGCCCGGCGCAGCTTGCCATGGACGTCGGCATGTCCACGCGGCAGTTGGAGCGTCTGTTCCGGCGCTACCTCAACCGCTCCCCCAAGCGCTATTATATGGAGCTGCGCCTGGGCAAAGCGCGCAACCTGCTGATGCAGACCGACATGAGCGTGATCAACGTGGCGCTCGCCTGCGGCTTCGCCTCGCCCTCGCATTTCTCAAAATGCTACCGCGCCCATTATGATACCACCCCCTACCGCGAACGCGGCAGTCACGCCGCGCGCATCAAGACGTGAGACGCCTCGCATGGGGCATCCTCCTTTCGGCGGTGCTCATGGGAGGTGTTCTGATCTTGATGGGTGGACCCCGTGAAGGGTTGCGGACAATCAACGACGCTCGCGCCCTTGCCGCTCTGCCCCAGCGGCCCGTCTCGCCGATGCTGGCGCTGACTGAGGGGACGGCGGATCTGATCGTGTTCATGGACGGCGAAGACGGCTGGTTCGAGCTGGACGCAAACGCCCTGCCGCCCGGCACCGAGATCGGCATGCACGGTCCGCGTTTCCTGGACGCCTTCACTGGAAACACCCATGTGCCGCTTTACTGCTGGGGCAGCACGACCCGGCCCGGAAAAATCATCTGGGTAATACAAGACGCTGAAATCGCCCGCGATTTCGCGTTCTGCAACCGCCGCCGGATGGACTTGCGCCCCCTGCGCCCGCTCAGCGCGCCAGTTACGATGATCGACGCGGACCTGACCGAGGCCGAGGTTTCAGACCTGCGCACCCGCATCGCAGCGGATGCCACCGTCCGCGCTGTCAGCCTGCCACCCGGGTTTCGGCCTTTCACCCATCAGCGGGTGATCGAGACACCCTACCATTGGACCCGGCTTGGCACCGGTCGCGCGACCCTTTTTCTGCAAGATCAGATGACCGAGGCGGTGGCGGCCCATCTTGGTCCCCTGGCCCCTGACGCGGACATCGTGGTTCAAGACCGTGCCGTCAGCTTCCTGACCGATACCATGGGTTTCGGCGACCGCGCGGCGACGCAGGCCATGGGGGCCGGGGTCGCCCTCGACGGCACGTCGGTCATCTTGCCAGACCTCGCCGTTTCCCGGTTCCGCATCACGGTCACCTGCACCCCCGCCGCCTGCGACGCCCTTAACGGGTTCGACGCCGCGCCCCTGTTGGAGGACCATCGCCGTCCGTCAGAACTGGACCAGGCCCTAGGCGAAGCCTTACCCATCGCGCGCACTCCCGACGACCAGATGCCATCGCCCGCAGCGCTGCGCGACCCGGCCACCACGCTGGGTGAGACCGAACCCATCACATACCCCGTGCGCTACATCGAGCGGCCTCAGTCCGACTGAGGCACCCGCGCCGCCCGCCCGCCCCGGCGTTTGGAGGGCGGTTTTGCGGCCAACCCTTCGGTCAGGACGGTCTTCATCGGATGATCATCCGGGTCACCCGCGTGGCGCGCCAGAAGCGCCTCGATCAACGGCGCGTGGTCGGTGACCTGTACGCTCAACGCCCAGTCGACGAAGATCGAGCGGCACTCGTAGATGGTGATGCCCTCGATGCGGAACGCCTCGTGGATCAACTCCTTGGGGTCATTGGGATCTTTGTCGGTCATTGCGGGGTCCCCTTGGGCGCGGGCAGGATTTTGTCGATGATAGCAGCGGCTTGCGCACGGGACTGGTCAAGCTGCGTCACCAAAGCCTCTGTCGACGTCACCTCGGCCATCCGTTGCAGAAAAGCACGCCCGCCGTCGCCGGTGTTCGTGTCCTCCAAAGAGGCCTCCGTCAGAAGACGCCCGCCTTGGGAGACGACCTGAAACAGGCGGTAGGCCTTGGACAGACAGGCGGCCGCTGCCGCGTCGATCAGCCCCGCGTCCGCGGCGGCGTCGATCTGGGCCAAGGTTCCGTCGACAGCGCGCCCGGCGCTCAGCGCCAGGGCCTGGGCGATCAGCGCGATGTCCTGCAACCCGCCCGGTCCTTCGCGGACCGCCCAGGTGCTCCCCTTTCGCCCGGCCTCTTGCAGACGCGCGCGCATGACGGCGGCTTCCGGCAGGATCGACGCGTCGCCCCGGCGGGTTTCAATGACGGCACATCGAATGGCCTCCACATCGCGCGCAAGGCCCGCATCGCCCGCCACGATCCGCGCGCGGGTCAGGGCCATATGCTCCCACACCCAGGCCTCTTCGCGCTGGTAGCGCTCGAACGAGGTCAGCGCGGTGGCCACCGGCCCCTGCCCGCCCGAGGGGCGAAGGCGCATGTCCACATCGTAGAGCTTTCCCTCGGCGGTGGGGGCGCTCAGCGCCGTGATCATCGCTTTCGTGGCCTTGGCAAACCAGCCGCGCGGGTCCAGCGGGCGGCGGCCTTCGGTCAGCTCAACCCCTTGGGCGTCGAAGATCACGATCAGGTCCAGATCCGAGGTTGCTGTCATTTCTCGCACGCCGAGGCTCCCCATGGCCAGCACCAAGCCCCCGCGTCCCGGCGCAGGCCCGTGGCGACGCGCGATATCGGCGCAGACGCAGGGCCAAAGGCCCGCGACGACGGACTGCGCGATGTCGGAATACTGATGCGCCGCGTCTTTGGCGGTGATGAGCCCGCGCAACATGTGAACGCCGACGCGGAAGTGCCATTCCTTCTGCCAGCGCCGCGCAGCGTCCAGTTGCGTCTCGTAATCCAGCGGCTCCAGCGTCCGGGCAAGGTCCTGGGTCAGGCCCTCTGCCCCGGGCCAATCGGCGAAGAACTGGCCGTCCAGCACGGCATCCAGCACCCCGCTGTTGCGCGACAGGTAAGAGGCGAGGCCCGGCGCCGTGGCGCAGATATCGACGAGCAGATCGACCAGGCTGGGGTTGGCATCGAACAGCGAGAAGATCTGCACCCCCGCAGGCAGCCCGCGCAGGAAACCGTCGAAATTGGCCAGCGCCTCTTCCGGGCGGGCCGAGGCGGTGAAGCGGTTCAGCAGATCGGGCTTGAGGCGTTCGAAAATCGCCTGCCCCCGCTCGGATTTCAGCGCCGGATAGCCGGGCCAACGCGCGACGATGGCGCGTGCATCATCGGAGAGGGTGGGCGCGGCGGTCGGGTTGGATTTTGAGGCGTAGAGGTCCTGGGTCAGGGCGGCGACCGCATCCAACCGCGCTTCAAGGGTGGCGCGATACCGCGCTGTGCTGGCCTCACCGCTGAGCCGCGCCAGCCGGTCGAACCCCTCGGGCGTTTTGGGCAGGGAATGGGTTTGCGCGTCGTCAATCATCTGCAGGCGATGCTCTGACTCGCGCAGGGCGCTGTAGTGATCAGCCAACGCGCCCGCGACATCGCGGGTGATCCATTCGGCGCGCGCCAGGGCAGCCAAGGCTTTGACCGTGCGCGGCTGTCGCAGGCTGGGGTCGCGGCCACCCGCCACCAGCTGGCGGGTTTGGGCGAAGAACTCGATCTCGCGGATACCGCCGTGCCCCAGTTTGAGGTTGCGCCCCTCAAGCGCCAGCCCGTGCAGGCCCTTGTGGTCGCGAATACGCTGGCGCATGTCCATCGTCTCGGCCACGGCGGCGAAATCCAGATGCTTGCGCCAGACGAAAGGGGTTAACGCCGTTAAGAACCTCTCGCCCGCCGCCACATCACCCGCCGCCGGGCGCGCCTTGATATAGGCGGAACGCTCCCAAGTCCGCCCCTCGCCCTCATAGTACCGCTCAGCAGCGGCCATGGAGATGCAGACCGGCGTCACACTGGCATCGGGACGCAGGCGCAGATCGGTGCGGAACACGTAGCCATCGGACGTGGGATCATTCAGCGTCGCGGCCATGGCCCGCGTCGCCTTGATGAAGCCCGCGCGCGCCTCCATCTCTTCAGATGGGCCGTCAAAGCGCGTCTCGTCAAACAGGCAAATGAGGTCGATGTCGGAGGAGTAGTTCAGCTCGCCCGCGCCCATCTTGCCCATCGCCAGCGCCACCATCCCCGCCCCGTCCCGCAGCGCGTCTGCTTCCGTTTGGCCGGGGATCTTGCCGCGCCGCGCCAGGACCGCGACATGGACGGCGAGCGCCGCAGACACGCAGGCGTCTGCAAAGTCGGTCCAGGCCTGGGTCACCGTCGCCAGCCCCCAGACGCCGCCCAGGTCCGCCAGCCCCACGATCAGCGCCGCGCGGCGTTTCAACTGGCGCAGGCCCGCGTTGATCGTGGCGGCCTCCAGCGTCCCGGTCTCGGCGATGAGGGTTGAGATCACCTCTTCCGGCTCTTGCTCCAGGGCGTGGGACAGCCAGTGGCCCTCTTTGCGGATCAACTCGGCCAGGTAGGGCGAGGATCCGGCCGCGCCCGTGATCACCTCCGCCACCTCCGGCGGCACCCCGTGCATCTGGGCCAAAGCCTCCGCCCCGCGCTCGGGCGAAAGCGCGATGGGAGAGCGGGTGAGGCGGGCGGCGAAGGGCATAGGCGGGGCTTTCAGATCGGTCCAAATCGACCTAACTAGGGCCGATGTGGAATGGCAAGGGACCCAAACAGTGTCAAAGTCGTTGAAGCGCGTGAAGCGGGCGTTGGAGGAAGCGGGCGTGGCCGCGGATGTGGTGGAAATGGCCGAGGGGACGCGCACGGCGGCGGCGGCGGCGCAAGCGGCCGGATGTCACCTCGATCAGATCGCCAAGTCGATCATTTTCCGCGCCGAGACCAGCGGCGCGGCGGTGCTGTTCCTGACCGCTGGCGGCAATCTGGTGGATGCCGAAAAGGCCAGTGCCGTCGCAGGCGAGCCTTTGGGCAAGGCCGACGCCGATCTGATCCGCAAGCAAACCGGTTTTGCCATCGGCGGCGTGTCCCCCATCGGCCACCTGTCCCCGATCCGCGCCTGGGTTGACCCGCGCCTGCTGGAGTTTGACGTGGTCTATGCCGCCGCAGGCACCCCGCGCCACATCTTCGCGGTTGACCCGAATATCCTTGTGGACCTTGCCGGAGCCAGAGAGGCGGCGTTCACCGGCTGAGGAAATCCACCACTGAACGCGCCGCACGCACCCCGGGGGGGGATCCGCTCCAACCCAGGCGTTCCATGGTCAGGGCCATTGCGGCCATCTGCGCTTCCGGCCTGCGCGCGCGGACCTCATCAAGGGCGGCACGGATCGGGCCGGGGCGACAGTTGCGGCCCAGGAACTCAGGCACGGCGCGGGTCTCGGACACCAGGTTAACCAAGGTGACCGTGTCGACGCGGATCGCCATCTTCATGATGATCCGCGTCAGCCAGTGCATGTCGTAGGCGATGACCATCGGCGTCTTCGCATGGGCCAGTTCCAGCGACACGGTGCCAGAGGCCGCGAGCGCTGCCTCCGCCACTGAAAACGCCCCAAGTTTCAGGGCCTCGTATTCGCCCATGGTGGAAGCGCGCGGGTCGATGAGGATCGGTTTGGGGGACCAATCGCGGGTCAACTCTTCGACGAACGTGGCGACGTTTGCGGTCGTGGGCAGCACCAACGTTGCGTCGATGCCACGCAAGGCCTCGCCAAAGATCGGTGCAAGGCGCGTGACCTCGGACCTGCGCGAGCCCGGCAGCACTAGGACGACACGGTCGGCCTCCGTCAGGCCGAACTGACGGCGAAAGCCCTCCCTTTCCACATCGGTGGCTTCTTCGCGCGCGGCGATAGGATGGCCCACGAAATCGCAGCTGAGGCCAACGGCACTCATGTAGGGCGGCTCGAACGGCAGAAGCGCCAGCACATGGTCGATGTGTTGCGCCATCTTGCGCGCGCGTCCCGTGCGCCAGGCCCAGACAGAGGGCGCGACGTAATGGATCGTTTTCGCGCCGGGCCGTTTGGCCTTGACGATCTTGGCCACTCGCAGGCCGAAATCCGGGCTGTCGATGGTGATCAGCGCGTCAGCGCCGCTTGCAAGGAAGGCCTCCGCCGTCTCGGCGATGCGGCGCTTGAGGGCGCGGTACTTGGGCAGGATCTCGGCCAGCCCCATCACCGAAAGCTCGTCATAGGGAAACAGCGATGTCAGGCCCTGGCGCGCCATGCCCGGGCCGCCGACGCCCTCGTAGGTCACGTCCCTGCCGATGACCTTGAACCCCTGCATCAGCGCGCTCGCCAGGCTGTCGCCCGAGGGCTCTCCGGCGACAAGAAACAGCTTCAGGGGCCGCTCATTCATGGACCCGCCCAAAGGTTCATGCCGGTCTCGGCACAGGCGGCCAGGATCGCGTCGCGGTCCAGAAGCAGGACGTTGCCCGCCGCAACCTCGATCCCCGCAAGGCCCGCGCGCGCGGCAGCTCTGACCGTGTCAGGACCGATGGCGGGCATGTCGACGCGCAAATCCTGGCCTGGCTTTGGGCGTTTCACCAGCACCCCGCCCGAGCCGGGCGCAGTCTGCCCCACGAAGGCCAGCATCGCGTCAGTGCCCTGCAACGTCTCGACCCCGATGACCTGGCCCTTGGCCGCCACAGCCCCTTGCCCCACATCCAGCGGCCCCAGCGCATCGAGGACGGCACGCGCGCGCGCGGCGTCGGTCTCGGCCACGGCCTTTCCGGCCAAAACGCCCGCCGGGGCGACCAGATCAGGGCGGACGGCGTGGGCCGCGATGACCGTAAATCCGGCCTCCACAATCACGCCGATGACGGCGCGCAAAAGGGCGTCGTCGCCCTTCCCCATGGCCGCCATCAGGACCGGCATTTTCGCGGCTGTGAACGGATCAAACGCGACAGGGTCCAGCGGCGGGCGCGACATCGCCCCGGCAAGGCAGACCTCCGTCACGCCCTTCTCGCGCAGGGTGTCAAACAAGGTGCCCAACTGCTCGAACCGGGCGTCCAGGGTCGGGGCTGCGTCCACCTCAACACCTTTGAACCGGACAAGCTCGGCGGGCCCGGCCTCCAGCAAAAGGCCCGGCAACGCGCCCTTGCCTGCAAGGATTGCGCGCATGGCTTTACTCCGGCGTCAGGAATGAGCGGTCGCTGTCGCCCATCACGAAATCCACGATTTCGCGCACGTAATCGCTGTCGATCTCTTCGCTTTCCCCCAGCCGTCGGGCGCGTTCCTGAAAGCTCGCGCCCTCGCCTTGCTTGAGCGCCTGCAACGCGGCGCGCAGTGCCGTGATATCGGCCTTCGCCACGCCCTTGCGCTTCAGACCTACAAGGTTCAACCCGTCCAAACGCCCGCGGGGACCCTGCACGAGACCGTAAGGAATGACATCATTTGTGACCATCGAGACGGCGCCAATGATCGCGCCATGGCCCACGCGCACGAACTGATGCACCCCCGACAGCCCGCCGATGATCACGTCGTCACCGACAATGCAGTGCCCCGCCAGCGCCGAAGAATTCACCATGATCACCCGGTCCCCGACCTGGCAGTCGTGGGCCACATGGGAATTGGCCAGGAACAACCCGTCATCACCCACGCGCGTGATGCCGCCGCCACCCTCGGTGCCGGTGTTCATCGTCACGCCCTCGCGGATGCGGTTGCGCGCACCGACGATCAGGCGCGTGCGCTCGCCGCCAAATTTCTTGTCCTGGGGGATTTCACCGATGGAGCAGAAGGGGAACAGCTGGCAATCGTCGCCGATGTCGGTCCAGCCGGTGACGATGGCGTGGGATTTCATGACCACGCCCGCGCCCAGAGTGACCTCAGGGCCGACCACGCAGAACGGGCCGATCTCGCAGCCCGCACCGATCACGGCGCCGTCTTCAATAACCGCGCTGGGATGGACGTTGGCCGAGGCATCAACCGCCATTCAGCCTGCCTCCACAGGGATTTCCATCATCGCCGTGAAGCTGCATTCGCAGGCCAGCTCCCCCTCAACCTCGGCGCGACCGGCAAATTTCCAGACCTTCGCGCCGGGCTTGCCGCGCGTGGCCTCGATGCTGAGTTCCAGCACATCGCCGGGCACCACCTTGCGGCGGAATTTGCAGTTGTCGAGGCCCATGAAATAGACAAGGAAGTTCTTGTCCGCCAGATCCGCCGAGACCCCGATCATCACCGCCGCCGTCTGCGCCATCGCTTCCACAATCGTCACGCCAGGCATGATCGGCAGGCCGGGGAAGTGGCCCTGGAAATGCGGCTCGTTGATGGTGACGTTCTTCAGGCCGACGGCCGATTTGAACGGCACGATGTCGCGGACACGGTCGACCAGCAGAAACGGATAGCGGTGCGGCAGGATGCGCTGGATCAGGTCAATGTCGGCGGTGGTTGGGACGTCTGCCGTCATGGCTGCTCTCCGTAGGTTTTGGTTAGCAGGAGGCGTAACAACTCCGCCCGCCTACGGCAAGCAGCGCTATTGTTCGGGCGCCGTGACACCGGGCAGCGAGATCAGGGGCGCGTCGCCGCCCTGCCCCATCGCCTCGTCAATCGCCACGATGGCAGCATCGGTGATATCGACGGAGCCTGCGGACAGCAAAACCGTGCGACTGTCCAGCAGGACCGCCGCGCCGCGCGATTGCACGATGTCCAGAAGGACAGGAAACGTCTCTTCGAAAAAGCGCTGTTGTGCGGCCTCGGCCTGGGCCTGAAGATCGCGGGTCTTAGCGTCTTGCGCGGCGCGGATCGCAACGACACGGGCGTCGAATTCATCGGCCAAGACGCGGAAGTCTTCGGGCGACATCGTAGGCCGACGCTCGGTCAGCTCCAGCTCTTCCTCGGTCAGCTGTGCCTCGATCTGCCGGTTTTCGGCGGCCAAGGCCACCGAGGCGGCGTCCAACTCGGACTGGATGCGTTGCCCGAAGGCGGTCTGGGTCAGCAGCCGGTCCTGGTTCAGCACCAGGATCGCCGCATCGCGCGGCGCCAGGGGTTGGGCCTGGGCGGGCGCGAATGCAAACGCCGCCAACGCGAGCGTGGCGGCGTGCAGGAATGCGAAGCGATTGATCATCGGGCTCAGAAACGGGCCTCGACAGTGAAGTCGAAGTTACGCGTGCGGTCGTACTCCTGGAACTCCAGCGGGTGCGAGAAGTTGAACCGAAGCGGGCCAAGCGCCGTGTCCCAGAAGATCGAGACACCCACTGTCGACCGCAGGTAGAAGTCGTCGTCAACCGTGGCGGTGCCAGCCGTATCGTCCAGCCCCCAGACCGAGCCGACGTCAAAGAACGCGCCGCCCGAGATCCCGTATTCCTCGGGCAGACCCAGGGGGAACGCGGCCTCGAACCGCGCCACGGCAAAGTAGTTGCCGCCCAGGCTGTTGCGGTTGTTTGCGCCCGTGTCGCGGGGGCCAAGGCCCCGGCTTTCAAAACCGCGCATCTGCCGGGAATTGAGCGAGAAGCGGTTGGCCAGGCGTGTGCCGTCATCGTCCAGCGCGGTGATCGCGCCACCCTCAAACGTGGCCCGCAGGGTGACTTCTTCCCGCGCGACCCGCGTCTCGGCAATGGCGCGCACCCGCGCGCGGACAAACTCTGTATCGCCGCCCAGGCCCGCGTATTCACCTGTGAACGCAAAGGCCACGCCAGCGTTGGGGTTCAGGCCCGTATCGCGGTTGTCGAAGCTGTAGGTGAAACCGGCGCGGGAGGTGTCGGCTTCCGGCGGCTCATTGATCAGGATCGCCGAGTCCTCGGCCGGGTCCAGACCGGAAACTTCGTCGTGGTCATAGTTGTAGAACAGGCGCAGGCGGCTGTTCTCGCTGATCGGGAAGGCAATGCTGGTGCCGACGCCGTAGGTGATCGTCTCAGCCTCGGAATCGTCTTCCTGGTTGACCGCGTAGTAGGCGCTCAGCCCCAGGGCCAGGTCGCGGCGCAGGAACGCCGGTTCGGTGAACGAGAAGTTCAGCGACTGCGACCCGTCGGTCGTATTGAAGCCCACGGCAATCGCTTGGCCGCGCCCCAGGAAGTTCTGTTCCGAGAAGTTGACCGCAAGCCCTGCCCCGCCATCGGTGGAATAGCTGGCCGAGAACCCGAGCGAGCCTGTCGGCTGCTCTTCCACGTCAACGTCCACGATCACCTGCTCCGGTGAGGTGCCCTGGCGGCCTGCCACCTGCACGTCGGCAAAGAAGCCGGTGGCGCGGATCCGCTCGGCGGCGGCGCGGATCTGGCGCGCGTCCATCGGGTCGCCTTCGACAACGTCAAACTGGCGGCGGATCACGCGGTCGAGCGTCGTCTGGTTGCCTTCGATGTCGATCCGTTCCACGAACACCCGTTCGCCGCGCGAGATCACGAATTCCACGTTGATGATCAGATTGGCATTGTCGCGGGTCAGAACCGGCTCGATCCGCACAAAGCGCAGGCCCTGGTCAGACGCAAGGTTTTCCATCCGCGTGATCACGTTGTCGATGATGCGCGGGCTGTAGCGCACGCCTTGGCGGA
This sequence comes from Gymnodinialimonas sp., assembly GCF_059726805.1. Classification (NCBI taxonomy): domain Bacteria; kingdom Pseudomonadati; phylum Pseudomonadota; class Alphaproteobacteria; order Rhodobacterales; family Paracoccaceae; genus Gymnodinialimonas; species Gymnodinialimonas sp. Next base: position 2,302,046 of record NZ_AP041059.1, on the reverse strand, counting down.
TGTTGATCGCGTTCTGGAAATCGGCGGCGTTCGCGCCGGGGAACTGCGAGGTCACCGACATGTTGCCGATGCGATAGCTTTGGCCTTCACGGATGTTGAACGTCACGAAATACGCGCCGCGATCCCGGCTCAATTCCGGCGTCACGGACTGAATGGCGAAGTCGATATAGCCGCGATCCTGGTAGAAATCCGTCAGAAGCTGGCGGTCCAGCGCAATACGGTCCTCGATGAAGGTGTCCGAGCGGATCAGGCGATTGAACAGGCCCGATTGTGTCGATTCCAGGATCTGGCGCAGACGGCGGTCCGAGAAATCACGGTTGCCCACAAAGGCAATGCGCTGGGTCTCGACCACCGCGCCTTCTGTCACTTCAAACACCAGATCCACGCGGTTGTCGGCGCGGCGTATGATTTGCGGCGTGGCGGTGGCCGTCAGGCGGCCCGTGACGCGGTAGGCTTCGGCAATCGCGGCGGCATCACGCTCGGCGGTGATGGGCGAAAACACCCGGCGCGGCGTCGATTCGAGCAGGATCAGAAGCTCATCATCATCGAGGCGGCGGTTTCCTTCGATGGCGATGCGGTTGATCGTGGGATATTCGACCACGGTGATCACCAGCGTATTGCCACGCGGCGACACCTCGACGTTCTCAAACAAGCCAGAGTTCTGCAGCCGTTGCAGCGCATCGTTCACCTGCGCTGCCGAAACCGTGCTGCCGGGCGCCAGACCCGCCACCTGCAAGACCGACGCGTCATTGGTGCGCGTGTTGCCCTGAACGTCAAAGCTGTTGAACCGGAACGATTGCGCGTCAACCGGCGCGGCGACAGCAATAAGCGACAAAACAACAAGTGCCGGGGCAACGAGCCGCCCGACGCTACGCGCCAGGTGCAAAAACGCACGAAGGACCATGGAATCCCACCCTTAGGTCAAAATAGCAGACACCCAGTGGGTATCGCGCGGGTGCAGGGTAGTCAAACGCATGTTGGGGTATGTCTTGTGCCAATCGTTACGATTGTCACAACCTGTGGCTTATCCGGCACGCGATCGCCAAGCAAACAAAGGCGTCGGCATGGAACTGCCGCCGCCCGTTTTGCTGAAAAATTGTTTTGGTCACCGGGTGTTAGCCGGATCCCTCCCTGTCCCTAGAACGGGCCCGATACCCGCAGGAGCCATCCTGCCAGCGTCAGCGCCGCCACGATCAGCAAGGGCGCAAGGAAACGATCCATGTTCAGCATCACAAGCTGAGTCATTCCGCGGGTGCTCTCTGCAAGATAGCGCATGGGCGTCTGGGTCCTATTGTCGGCACGAGGGTGCGACATGCACCTTCGATGCCCGAAATATCGCGCTCAAATGTGGCAAGACCTAGGCACGCGGGTGGAGAATTGGAGATTTGTTAACGCAAGGTTAACGCGCTCAGGGGCAGAAGATGTCGTTGGTCAGGGCGAACACCATCAGCGACAGCAGCAGCGTCAGGCCGATCATCATGATGACCTTCAGGAACTTGTCCGATGGCGGCTTGCCGGTCACCGCCTCATACGCGTGGAACACCAGATGGCCGCCATCGAGGACCGGGATCGGGAACAGGTTCAACAGGCCCACGGCGGTCGACAGCACGGCGATGAACCAGATGAAATTGTCCAGGCCCTGGGAGGCCGCTGCGCCGGATGTCTCGGCAATGCCCAAGGGACCTTGCAGGTTACAGGTGGAGATCGCGCCCGAGATGATGTGCGACAGGCCCGACAGCGAGGATTCGATGATGAACCACGTCTGGTTGGCGCCAAAACTGACCGCCTCCCAGGCGCCCACGGACACGGTCTGTGGCTCGAAGATCAAGCCGCCGGTGATGCCGATCAGCCAGCGCGTCTCGAACGTGCCCTCCGCCGTCGGCAGATCGGTGGAGCGGGGCGACAGGGCCAGTTCCAACATCTCTCCGGCGCGCCAGACGATCAGGTCCAGCTCGGCCCCCTGCGAGGCATCGACCGCCTCGCGAAGCTGGCTGAAGCCATAAATCGGCTGGCCGTCCACGGACATGATCACATCGCCCTCGGCCATGCCTGCGGCAATCGCCGCCGATTGCGGGGCGACAGAGCCCACGATGGGCAGAAGCGGAAACGCGGCTTCCACCTGCATCTCTTCGCCGTCGCGCACGATGTCATAGGTCAGCGTGCGCGCGGGCTCCAGCGAGGATCGGCTGAGTTCATAGACATCCTCCAGGGCGGTGACGGGCTGCCCCTCGATGGCGGTGATCAGATCACCCTCTTCCAGCACCAGGATTTCTTCGGGCACCGGGACCAGACCGCCGACAATGGCGTCATCAGCGGCGCGCCCGCCCGTCAGCACGACGCCCGCGAAGATCGCGATGGAAAGGATGAAGTTGAAGATCGGCCCCGCCGCCACGGTCGCGGCCCTGGCCCACAACGGCGCACCGGGCATGGAGCGGCGGAGTTCGCGCGCGTCCATCTCGGACATCGCCTCGCCATCCGCCCCGGCGGAGGCCGCATTGGCATCGCCCAGAAACCGCACGTATCCGCCCAAAGGCAGGGCGGCCAATTGCCAGCGCGTGCCGTGCTGATCGACGCCCGACCAAATCACCGGGCCAAAGCCGATGGAGAACACCTCCGCATGGATGCCCGACCAGCGGCCCACGATGTAATGGCCGTATTCGTGGATCGCCACGATGATCGAGAGGGCGACAACGAACGCCGCAATGGTGAAGCCGATGTTGCCGAAGGTCGGAAGGAATTCCATCAATGCGTTCTCTTTTGCCTTTGTTGAGGCCCTCGGGCCTCGGGTGGCTATCTTAAGGCCGTTGGGCCTTGGGTTGCTCGATCCGGGACCTGATCTGTGCGCGGGCCATGTCTCTGGCGATCTGGTCAGTTTGCAGCACGTCTTCAAGAGTGTCTGGGGCAATTGAAAGGCTGCCCTGTGACGACATAGCGTCGAGCGTCGCGGAAACGATACCTGACATCTCCATGAAGCCGATTTCGCCCGCCAGAAAGCCATCCAGAGCGATTTCCTTGGCGGCGTTGAAGATACAGCCGCTGCGCCCGCCCGTCTCCATTACCTCGCGCGCGATCTTGAGCGCGGGGTAGCGGGTGTCAGAGGGCGCGTGGAATTCCAGCGTGGCGATCTGCGCCAGATCAAGGCGCGCCACGGGAAGATGCGTGCGCTCGGGGTAGTGCAGCGCGTAGCCGATGGCGTGGCGCATATCGGGCGGCCCGAGGTGCGCCATGAGGGCACCGTCGTTGAAGCCCACGAGGGCGTGGATCAGGGATTGGGGGTGAACCACGGCCTCGATCTTGGCGGCCGGTACGCCAAAAAACTCTTTGGTTTCAATCAGCTCCATGGCTTTGTTGAACATTGACGCGCTATCGATGGTGATCCGCTGGCCCATGTCCCAATTCGGATGCGCGCCGGCATCGGCGGGCGTGGCGCTTGGCAAGGCGCTTTCAGGCCAATCGCGCAGACCGCCGCCCGAGGCGGTGATGATGATCCGCTCCACCGCCGCCATATCCTCGCCCACCAGCGCCTGGAAAACGGCGGAATGTTCCGAGTCCACCGGCAGGATCGTGGCGCCGTGCTTTTTCGCCTCGGCGATCAGAAGCGGCCCGGCGGTTACGAGGCTTTCCTTGTTGGCCAGCGCCAAGGTCGTGCCATGGCGGAGCGCGCGGAAGCCCGGCGCAAGGCCTGCGGCGCCGACGATGGCGGACATGATCCAATCGGCGGGGCGGTCAGCGGCCTCCAGCAGCGCGGCCTCGCCGGCCGCGGCCTCCACGCCCGAGCCCTCCAACGCGGCGCGCAGATCGGGCAGCAGCCCCTCCTCGGCTGTCACCGCGAGACGCGCTTCCAGCCTCCTCGCATCTGCGGCGAGCTGTTTGATGTTTCGCGCGCCGGTGAGCGCCACGACGTCATAGGCCTCCAGGTTGCGCGCGATCAGGTCGATGGTGTTCTGCCCGATGGAGCCTGTGGCCCCGAAAATGCTGACCCGCCGTTTCATGACACCACCGTGTAGCCTGCCAGCACGAAGGCCAGCCCCGCCACGGTGAAGGCGCCGAGCATGCCGTCGAAGCGGTCCAGCGCGCCGCCGTGGCCGGGCAACAGGTTGGAGCTATCCTTGACCCCTGCCCGCCGTTTCAGCGCCGATTCCGCGATGTCGGCCATCTGTGCGGCAAAGGCCACGGCGATCAGAAAGATCGCCGCCACTCCGACCGACGACGTGCCGCCCGCAAAGCTGATCGCCAGGGCGATCAGCCCCGCCATGACCCAGCCCGAGGCGGTGCCGGACCATGTCTTGTTGGGGCTGAGCGAGGGCCAGAACTTCGGCCCGCCGATCAGCTTGCCAAAGAAGTAGCCCGCCACGTCGGTGGAAATCACCACGGCCACCACGACCCACATGACCATCGGGACCGATTGATGCAGGTAGAAGAACAGGAAGGTCGCCAGCGGGATCATCGCGCCGAACAGAGTCTCCAGCCTGCTTTTGTGCACCGGGATCGCGGTCACGATCATGCTGACAACCATGACACCTGCCGCCACCGGCGAAATCGCCAGCACGCCGTCCGAGGGTGTGACCAGCATGTGTTCCAGGATCAAAGCGCCCGCCAGAAGCGCCGAGCTGAGCACTGTGCAGCCCATCGCCACGGGCGACGACAGCCGGATGATAAGACGGAAATACTCCCACATCATCACCGCGCCGAAGACCGACAGAAGCACCGCAAGGGCCAGCCCCCCCAGCCACAACCCAAGGCCTGCCACGGTCAACAGCACCAGCGCAGACACAATCCGGGGCAAGAGATCGGCGAACTTCGGTTTTGTGCTGGCCGCCATGGCCGCTCTCAGGCCTTCACAGCGCCGAAGCGGCGATCGCGCGCGCTGTAGCGCGCCACGACCTTGGCGAAGACATCCGCCGTGAAATCCGGCCAGAGCGTGTCGATGAACTCGTATTCCGCATAGGCCGATTGCCAGAGCAGGAAGTTGGAAATCCGCGCCTCTCCGCTGGTGCGGATCACCAGATCCGGGTCCGGCAGCACGTGGGTATCGAGGTACTTGGGGAAGGTCTCGTCGCAGACATCGCGCGGGTTCAGCTTGCCCATCGAGACATCATAGGCCATGCGCTTGGCGGCGCGGGCGACTTCATCTCGGCCCCCGTAATTCAGCGCAATCGTCAGATGCACGTGGTCATTGTCAGCGGTCAGAAGCTCCAGCCCGTCCATCAGATCCACCAGCGCAGGCTCCAGCCGCACGCGATCCCCGATGAAACGAACGCGCACGCCTTCTTCCAGAAGACCCGCCGCCTGTTGCCGGATGTAGCGCTTGAAGAGCTTCATCAGCCCGGCAACCTCGGCCTGGGTGCGCTTCCAGTTCTCGGTCGAGAATGCAAAGATCGTCAGATACTTCACCCCGTGATCGGGGGCGGCGCGCACGATCTCCTGCACCCGCTTGGCGCCCGCATGGTGGCCCACCAGACGCGGCCGGTGCCGCATCTGCGCCCATCGCCCGTTGCCATCCATGATGATGGCCACATGCTTGGGCGGGGTGCTGGTATCGGCGGTCTTAGACATATCAGAGGCGTCCTTTGAAGGTGTTTGCGGGTCTGCCGGGGCTCCGCCCTTTGAAACCCCAGTCGCTCCGCGGGAGCGACGGCCTGCCCAAGGGCAGGTTCGAGTTTCAAACCTGCATGATCTCTTCTTGCTTGGTCTCAAGCTGATCATCGACGCGCTTGATGAACGTGTCGGTCAATTCCTGCACCGCGCCTTCCCAGAACTTCTGGTCATCTTCGCTGATCCCGTCGGCCTTGGCCTTCTTCACCTGGTCCATCCCGTCGCGGCGCACGTTGCGCACGGCCACGCGCGCGTTCTCGGCATAGGTGCCGGCGACCTTGGTCAACTCGCGGCGCCGCTCTTCGTTCAACTCGGGGATGGGCAGCATGATAATGGTGCCGTTGAGCTGCGGGTTGATGCCAAGCCCGCTTTCGCGAATGGCCTTCTCGACCTTGCCCACAAGCCCCTTGTCCCAGACATTGACGGTGACCATCCGCGGCTCGGGCACGTTGACCGTGCCGACCTGGTTGATCGGCGTCATCGCCCCGTAGGCGTCAACCATCACCGGCTCCAGCATCGAGGCACTGGCGCGCCCCGTGCGCAACGAGGCAAATTCCGTGCGCAACGAGGCAATCGCGCCTTCCATCCGCCGCTCAAGATCGTCGGTGTCGAGCATGAAATCGTCTGACATATCTGGAATGGCCTGTTGTTGTTTGTAGATCGCCCGCTTGTAACCTGCCCCTAGGGTCGTCGGCAACACCCGACCTTGAGGGGAATTTGCGCAAGCGTTTTGCAGACCGCTGTGGGGCGCTTTGGGGCCGAACGACTGCGCGTCCCGCCGCGACTTCTTCCGTGGTAACGGTGCGGGCTCTCCCCTCCTCGCAAGGCGCGTCGCCCAAAGTGACAGAGATCGATATGGCTGTTACGCTTCGGGCATGCGCGATGACTACATCCTCAAACCTGCAACGACCCAGCACGCCGACGGCATCAGCCGTGTCATCCGCGACGCCATCGCGCGGGTCAACGCCAAGGACTATCCCCCAGCCGAGATTGATCGGCTGCTCCAGAACTTCACGGCAGAGAGGGTTCTGCAACTGCTCGGGCAACGGCAAACCCTCGTGGCCCTTGCGGGCGACGACATAATAGGCACCGGAGCACTCCACGGCGCCGAAGTAAAATCCGTTTTCGTTGCACCGGATTGGCACCGACGCGGCGTCGCCACCGCACTGGTGCGCGAATTGGAGCGGATTGCCAAACGCCAGGGGACGCAAACGCTCGAGGTGTCCTCGTCCCTCTCCGCCACGGCCTTCTATACGGCCATGGGGTTCCAAGAGACGTCGCGCAGCTTCTATGGCGACGAAGAAACCGTCTTGATGTCAAAGCCTTTGGGCTAAGCCGAGTCTCACGGGATCGGCGTCACATTCGACCGCGAGAACCAGGGCCTAACGCACACCAGTTACTCCACAACCTGCGTGAACGTCCCGCTGCCATCCAGGATCGACCGGAACCCGCCCGGCTCGTCTAACGAGAAGACCATGATCGGCAGCTTGTTCTCCCGCGCCAGTGCGATGGCAGAGGCATCCATCACCCCCAGGTGCTGCGCCAGAACCTCGTCATAGGTGACGGTGTCGAAGCGCTTGGCATCGGCGTGCTTGGCCGGGTCCTTGTCGTAGACGCCGTCAACCTTGGTACCCTTGAAGATCGCCTCGCAATCCATTTCCGAGGCGCGCAGGGTCGCCGCGGTGTCGGTGGTGAAATAGGGGTTGCCGGTGCCCGCGGCAAAGATCACAACGCGCTTTTTCTCCAGATGCCGGATGGCGCGGCGGCGGATGTAGGGCTCGGCCACCTCGTTCATCGTGATCGCGGAAATCACCCGCGTGAACACCCCCAGGCTCTCCAACGCGCCTTGCATCGCCAGCGCGTTCATCACCGTGGCGAGCATCCCCATGTAGTCCGCCGTCGTCCGCTCCATCCCCTGGGCGCTGCCCTGCAAGCCGCGGAAGATATTGCCGCCACCGATCACCAGGCAGATCTCCACGCCCAACTCCTGCACCGACTGGATCTCGCGGGCGATCCGCTCGACTGTGGGCGGATGCAAGCCAAACCCCTGATCGCCCATCAGCGCCTCGCCCGAGATCTTCAGCATCACGCGGTTGTAGCGGCTGCCGTGGTCTGCGCTGTCCCCGGAGGTGGCGTCTGAGGTGGCGTGGTTGGGCATCGGGCTATTCCTTGTTTGATCTTGCGGCGCGACAATGGTCTAAATGCCGCGCCGGTTCAATGTCTGATCGGGCCCAATTCCGGGCCCGGGGGCGGCGGCGCGGATCACATGAAGAACGCCCCGTAGACCCTTGATAGACATAGATTCCATACCTCTCTCTAAACCCGTCCTGATCGTCGGCCCGACGGCCTCGGGCAAAACCGCCCTGGCAATTGCCATCGCCCGCGCCCAGGGCCGCGTGATCCTCAACGCCGATGCGCTACAGGTCTACGACGGCTGGCGCGTGCTGACCGCGCGCCCCGCGCCCGAGGAAGAGGCGCAAGCCCCCCACCACCTCTACGGCCATGTCCCGTTCGAGGCCCATTACGACGTCGGCCAATGGCTGCGCGATGTCACGCCGTTCCTCGCCCAGAACCCGATCATCGTCGGTGGCACCGGGCTCTATTTCCGCGCGCTGACCCAAGGCCTCGCCGACATCCCCGCCATCCCAGCGCACGTCCGGGACGAGGCCAACGGCCTCTCCCTCCAATCCCTCCTCGCTACGCTCCTCGCAGGTGACCCGAAGCTTGCCGCGCGCATCGATACCCAAAATCGCATGCGCGTGCAGCGCGGGTGGGAGGTGCTGCGCGCCACCGGGCGCCCGCTGTCGGAATGGCAAGACGCCACCGGCGCGCCGCTTCTGCCCTTCGAAAACGCCACGGCCCTTGCCCTCACCCCGGACCGCGACTGGCTCAACGCGCGCATTGCAACGCGCTTCGACCAGATGATCGCGCAAGGCGCCATGGAAGAGGCGAAAGCCAACCTCCCCCGCTGGCCCCGCGCGGGCGGCGCTGCGAAAGCCATCGGCGCGCCCGAGCTGATCGCCCACCTTCAGGGTACGCTCACCCTGCCCCAGGCCCGCGACGCCGCGATCATCGCCACGCGTCAATACGCCAAGCGCCAACGCAGCTGGCAACGCACGAACACCCGGGCCTGGAGGCAAATCGCCCTGCCCTAGGCCCCGCATTCATCTTGCCCGAAAAACTCCGGGGGACAGGCGGTCCCCCGGACCGCCTGGGGGGCGGAGCCCCCTAAACCCGTTTCCCCCTTGCACCCCCCGCCCCCACAGATACCCTACCGCCCATGTTCGAGACCTCCCGCAAACCCACCGTCCATTCCGTGGCTTCCCTCGGCAAACTGCGCATGCAGGGCGCGTGGCGGGTGGAACTGCTCCACGCCTCGCCGCGTAATCGGCTTTACTGGATCACGCGCGGCCAGGGGCGGGTGACGGTGAACTGCGTGACCCGCGGCTATGGGCCGAACACCGCCGTCTTCGTGCCCTCCAAAGTGCCCATGGCGTTGGAGCTGGCCTCGCAAACCCAGGGGCTGGAGCTGTGCCTGCCCCCCGATGACAGCCTCAAGCTGCCCCTCGATCCGTTCCATTTGCGGGTCTCCAACATCGAAAGCCAGGCCGCGCTGACCTCGCATATCGAGAAGATCGAGGGCGAATTGGCGGCCCAGGCCCCAGCGATGGACCAGGCGCTGACCGCCTATTCGCTGCTGGTTTCGGCCTGGATGGCACGCGAATTGGCGCGTCAGGAGGGGGCCATCAGCCGCCAATCCTCGCGCCGCCTGGCCGAGATGTTCGCCGAGCGGATGGAGGCGCAATTTCGCGCGGGCCTGGGCGTCGCGGATTTCGCGCGCCAGTTGCATGTCACCCCCACCCACCTCAGCCGCGTCTGCCGCGAGGCCTCGGGCCGTCCCGCGCTCGCGCTTCTGAACGAGCGGATCATGTATGAGGCCCGCCGCCTGCTCCTGGAAACCGACCTTCCCGCGCGCGAGATCGCGCAGCAATTGGGCTTTTCCTCACCCGCGTATTTCACCCGCGCCTTCGCCCAGGCCGTGGGCCGCACGCCCTCGGAATTTCGCAAACCGACAAAGCGCGGCTAGGCCGGCAGGCCCCGGCCAACCTGTATACACCTATTCGGTTGCATCACGGCCCAATGTCGGTTCTGTTGGGAATTGATGTCGCAAACAGACCACAGAGGGCGCAACTGACGATTGACGCAGGTGTCCAATACGGATGCTAATGCGCTCAGTTGACCACGCGCCCGGCAAAATTGGACCAAAAAAGCCAAGCTGTGCGGTATGAGGGACGACATGACCAACAAGACGAAGACGTCACAGGGAGACGACGACACATGAAAGATTTCACCCATATGACTGCCGCGACGGGCCACAAAAGCCACCCCGTCGCAGAGATGTATGCCGCCGAGCATAAGGCGGGCAAACTCGACCGCCGCGAATTCCTCGTGCGCTCGACCGCTCTGGGCCTGAGCGCCGCCGCCGCCTACTCGCTGATCGGCACCACCCCCGCCATGGCCGACGGCCACCGCGCCGTGCCCGCCGCCGGTGGCACCCTGCGCATCCAGCAGGAAGTGCGCGCCCTCAAGGACCCGCGGACATACGATTGGTCGCAGATGGCCAACGTCAGCCGCGGCTTCGTGGAATACCTGGTTCAGTACAACAACGACGGCTCGTTCGAGGGCGTCTTGCTGGAAAGCTGGGAAGCCAACGAGGACGCCACCGTCTACACCCTCAATGTCCGCCAGGGCATCATGTGGAACAACGGCGATGCCTTCGGCGCCGAAGACGTGGCCGCCAACATCATCGGCTTCTGCGACAGCACCGTGGAAGGTAACTCCATGGCGACCCGCATGGGCGGCCTGGTCGACCCCGACACCGGCGTGGCCCGCGACGGCGCGGTCGAGGTCGTGGATGATCACACCGTGCGCGTGACCTACCCCTCGCCCGACATCACTTTCATCCCCGGCATCGCGGATTATCCTTCCGCGATCCAGCACCGTGACCTGATCGGCACCAACCCGGCGGACCACGGCGTGGGCACCGGCGCGTATGAGATCACCAACTACGAAGTCGGTGTCTCCGCCACGCTGCGCCGCAAGGAAGGCCACACCTACTGGCGTGACACGTATCTGGACGAAATCCAGTTCGTCGACCTGGGCCAGGACCCCGCCGCATGGTTCGCGGGCGCCGAGGCCGACGAGTTCGACATGACCTACGAGACCGTCGGCGAATTCGTGGATCTGTTCCAGGCCATCGGCTGGGACCAGTCCGAGGTTGTGACCGCCGCCACCGTGGTGATCCGCCCGAACCAGAACAACGCGCCCTATGATGACGTGCGCGTGCGCAACGCCATCCAGATGGCCGTCGACAACCAGGTCTGCCTCGATCTGGGCATCAACGGCCAGGGCGTTCCGGCAGAAAACCACCACGTCTGCCCGATCCACCCGGAGTATGCCGAGCTTCCGGCGCAAACCTTCGATCCCGAAGCCGCGCGCGCGCTGCTGGAGGAATCGGGCAATGCCGACACCGAGTTCGAGCTGGTCTCCATCGACGATGATTACCGCAAGAACACCACCGACGCCGTGGCCGCGCAGCTGCGCGACGCAGGCTTCAACGTGACGCGGACGATCATCCCCGGCTCCACGTTCTGGAACGACTGGACGTCCTATCCGTTCAGCTCCACGAACTGGAACCACCGCGAATTGGGCGTGATGATCCTCAACCTCGCCTACCGCTCCGGTGTGCCGTGGAACGAGTCCGGTTTCTCGAACGAGGAATTCGACACGCTCCTGTCGGAGGCCAACGGCATCCAGGACGCCGATGCGCGTCGTGAGGTCATGGCCCGTCTGCAGTCGATCATGCAGGAAGAGGGCGTCACCATTCAGCCCTACTGGCGCTCGCTGTTCCGCCACTCCCGTCCGGGCCTGGTGAACAACGACATGCACGCCAAGTTCGAGATCAACGTGCATTACCTGGGCTTCGAGGCCTAAGCACATCTCATCACCGGCGCCCGCCACCCGCGGGCGCCGGTTTTTTCTCAGCGGTTGGGCCACACGCGCCCGCAACGGCCGCGCTGGCCAAACCCCGCCCCCGCACATGCGATGAGGCAGGGACAGTGCCGATCAAGCTTTGCCTGCATCGCAGGCATGGCCAGACACAGGGGATACGACATGGGGGCTTTCATCCTGCGCCGAACCGGCGTGATGATCCTGACCGCACTTTGCCTGACACTCGTGGTGTTCTTTCTCACCAACCTGTTTCCCAACCTGGAGAAACTGGCGAAGACCCAAGGCAACGCCCGGATGACCGACGAAGAAGTCGTCAGCTGGCTGGACCGCAATGGCTACGGCGGCCCGCTTCTGGTGCGCTACGGCGAATGGTTGGGCGTGGTGCCCGGCTGGACCCGCGAAGACCCCGATACCGGAGAGATCACCGGGCGCTGCATCGATTTCGAGATGGACCCCGCCGATGCCCCCACTCGCTGCGGCCTTCTGCAGGGTGATCTGGGTTTTTCCACCGTCTCTGATGAAGACGTTGCCAACGTCTTGCCCGGCCGCCTTCTTCTGACATTGAAACTGATGGGATGGGCCTTTGGCCTGATGGTCCCCGCCGCCCTTCTGGTGGGCGTCCTGGCGGGGATGCGCGAAGGCTCGCGCCTCGACCGATCGCTCTCAACCCTCTCAATCGCCTCGACTGCGACGCCTGAATACGTCTCGGGCGTGATCTTCATTGTGATCTTTGCCTCAACGACGGCGGGCCTTTCCGGCGCCCTGGCCGAATGGGGCTGGCTTGGCGGCGAAGGCTGGCTGGGGGATCGCCGCACGCTGTTCCTGGGCTCGGCCCGCTCGGCGATGGAAGACATCACGTTCTGGAACTTCACTCTGCCCGTCGTCACCATCGCGCTTTATGGCATGGGCTACATCGCGCGGATGACCCGCGCCTCGATGGCCGAGGTGATGACCGCGCAATACATCCGCACGGCGCGGCTCAAGGGCGTCAGCTTCCGCAACATCGTGCTGAAACACGCCCTGCGCAACGCGCTGATCGCACCGTTCACGGTCATCATGCTCCAGTTCCCCTGGCTTCTGACCGGCGTGGTGATCGTGGAGACGCTGTTCAACTACAACGGCTTTGGCTGGACCATGGTGCAGGCGGCCTCCAACAACGATATCGAGCTGCTTCTGGCCTGCTCCATCGTCGCCGTCTTCGTGGTGCTGCTGACGCAGCTGATCTCGGACATCGGCTACGTCTTCCTCAACCCCCGCATTCGGATCGCATAATGAACGTATTGCTAAAAACAGTGCTGTGGATTGTCACTGTCCCGATTGCGGGCATTGGGTTGATCCTGCTCGGCCTATGGGGCTTTTCGCGCCCGCAAGACGAACGCTTTTTGGAGTACGGACTTGAACGTTTCTCAAATCATCTGAGGACCGTGGACGCAACGCCTACACCTGTACCGGCAACCGAAGACTGCCGCTTCGCACTCATCGACATTCCATTGCGAAGCCAAATCACGGTCATTTGCCGCGCCGTATTTGAGACTGGCGTGTTGGCATACGGCCGATACGTCTACTGGGATGATGGGCAACTAAGCCAATCTACTTTCTCAGCGACTTCCAAGGAGGCCCTCTAATGGAACCCCTTACCTGGACCGGCTCCTTCGGAGCGTTCCTCAACCCGATCATGCTGGTGGCCCTTGTCGTCTTCGTCCTGGGTTTCCTGACCAACACCGTACTGACGATCATGGGCGTGCGCGCCGGAGAGTTGGAGTTCAACGGCGACGGCACGATGTCCCTGCGCAAAACGCCGATGGATTACGCGCTCGATACGATGAAATACGCGGTGCTGTTGTTCGTGGCGTGTTGTGTGGGCTTCATCATCGGCGGCCTGGTGCTGCCGACGATTGAGCAAAAGGGCATCCTGGGCGCCATGGCGCAGCGGCTTTTGCCGGTGTGGATCGCACTGATCGTGACCTTCGCGGTCTCGATTACCTTCAAGCGCAGGCTGGGGCTTTACGGCAAACTCTTCGACAGCCCCATCGGCATGGCAGGCTTCTTGCTGGTGATGTTCTGGATCTTCTCGGCGATCTTCTCAGGGGTCTTCCCGCTGGTGCCGACCCACGGGGCCATCGACCTGATCTCCAGCATGCGCAACGAGTTGCCGGGCACCCCCCTGCCCGCGCCGGAAGATGGCGAGTACCCCTACTACCTTCTGGGTGGCGACAACCTGGGCCGCGACGTCTTCAGCCGCGTGTTCTTCGGGGCGGCGGACGTTCTGCAGATCACGCCCGTTGCCACGCTTTTCGCCTTCATGGTCGGCATCACGCTGGGTCTTCCGGCGGGCTTTTTCGGCGGCAAGCTGGATACCGTGCTGACCTTCATCGCCAACCTCGCGCTGGCCTTCCCGGTAATCCTGCTGTTCTTCCTGCTGGTGACGCCCGAAATCGTCGCCGCAGGCGTGCCGCAGTACATGTCGATGGTGTTGTTCCTGTTCCCGATCCTGTTCCTGATCGTGCTGTTCAACTCGCGCTATCACACGGATCCAAAGCGCCGAAATATCTATGTCGGTATCGCCGCTTTGGTGGGCATCATCCTCTACCTCTCCCTGATCTCCGCTACGGGCAGCGTTATCGATGTCCTGAGTTGGTCCGAATTTCCCGCTTGGTGGCCTGAACGCCTAAATATCGGGTCGGCGGAAAGCACGCTGTTCTCTATGCCTCTGCCCCAATCTCTTGATTTGTTCGACATCGCGGGCAACCTGTTGATCGTTTTCGTCTCGGTCGTCTTCGTGAACTCGCCCACCGTGTTCCGCATCGTGCGCGGCATCACGCTGGATGTGAAAACCCGCGACTACGTGGCCGCGGCGCAGACCCGCGGTGAAGGCCCCTGGTACATCATGCTGTGGGAGATCCTGCCCAACGCACGCGGGCCGCTGATCGTCGATTTCTGCCTGCGCATCGGCTACACCACGATCCTTCTGGGCACGCTCGGCTTCTTCGGCCTCGGCGTCAGCCCCGAGTCGCCCGACTGGGGCTCCACGATCAACGAAGGCCGCCGCCTTCTGACGATCTACCCCCACCCGGCCCTGCCGCCTGCACTGGCGCTGATGAGCCTTGTGCTTGGCCTCAACCTGCTGGCCGACGGCCTGCGTGAAGAAAGCCTGAAGGATTGATGCGAAAGCTACCCCTCCTCGGATCTGCGATCCTCCTCGCAGCGGCACCCGTGGCGGCACAGGACTTCGACCCTGACCTCACGCAGTGCCTGGCGCGCACCTATATCGCCCTCGAACAAGCCGAGGGCGATATCGAGACCGCGTCAGATACCCGTGTGGCCGAGTTCGCGGCGATGCTGGAATCGACCTCGTCCGCGATCAGCCACATGGTGGCGCAGCGGTCCAATTGCACCCGCCCATTCGAAGAGATGATCGCCGCCATCCAAGCGGCCCATGCGGGCGTCGTGGCCGAGTTCCAGGCCCACCTCGCCACATCCGGCGATGTCGTGGCCACCTACGCCGAGACGATCCTGGAGCCGATGCGCGCGTGCCACCAAGCCATCGGACAAGAAACCATCGAGGCCGCCAATGCAGACCGCCTCACCAACGGATACGCCTGCGGGTGGGGTCAATGAAGCAGCCGCGCGTATGCACAGGTTGTGTACGCCCCGGTGTACGAGAGTCACAGCCCTTTGACGGCTCAGTCAGTTAAGGAAAACTATCATGGCAGATCGCGAACCCTATGACGGCCCGATCCTTGAGATTGAGAACCTCTCGATCTCATTCTTCACCCGCCTGCGCGAGATTCCCGCCGTCATGGATTTCTCCTGCACCGTGATGCCGGGCGAGGCGATGGGTCTTGTCGGCGAGTCCGGCTGCGGCAAATCCACAGTGGCGCTTGGCGTGATGCAGGACCTTGGCGTCAACGGCCGCATCGTCGGCGGCACGATCAAGTTCAAGGGCCGCGATCTGAACGCCATGAGCGACGAGGAGTTGCGCGACCTGCGCGGGTCCGAGATTGCGATGATCTACCAGGAACCCATGGCCTCCCTGAACCCGGCCATGAAGATCGGCAAGCAGCTGATGGAAGTGCCGATGATCCATGAAGGCGCCTCCGAGAAGGACGCCTACGACCTGGCCCTGGAGGTCGTGCGCGACGTGAAACTGCCCGACCCGGAGCGGATGCTGAAGTCCTATCCGCACCAGCTTTCGGGCGGCCAGCAGCAGCGCATCGTGATCGCTATGGCCTTGATGTCAAAGCCTTCCTTGCTGATCCTGGATGAGCCGACGACAGCCTTGGACGTGACCGTTGAAGCGGGCATCGTCGATCTGGTGAAGGGCCTGGGCGAGAAATACGGCACCTCGATGCTGTTCATCTCCCACAACCTCGGCCTCGTGCTGGAGACCTGTGACCGCCTCTGCGTCATGTACTCGGGCGAGGCGGTGGAAACCGGCTCCATCGAGGATGTGTTTGACGAGATGCAGCACCCCTACACCCAGGCGCTCTTCCGCTCCATTCCCCTGCCCGGCGCCGACAAGAACGCGCGCCCCCTGGTGGCCATTCCCGGCAACTTCCCCCTGCCCCATGAACGCCCGCCCGGCTGCAACTTCGGCCCCCGCTGCGATTATTTTGAGCAGGGCCGCTGCGACGCCGGTGACATCCGCATGGAAAGCGTCCCCGGCAACGACCGCCACGCCTCGCGCTGTGTGAAGTTCAAGGAAATCGACTGGAACGCCCCAATCACGCTCGCCGCAACCACGGAAAAAGCGCCCATCGGCGACGTGGTCCTGAAGATCGACAATCTCAAGAAGTACTATGAGGTCGCCGCCAACGCGCTCTTTGGCGGCGGCGACAAAAAGGTCGTCAAAGCCAATGAAACATTGAGCTTTGAGGCCCGCGAGTCCGAGACGCTGGCCATCGTGGGAGAGTCCGGCTGTGGTAAATCCACCCTCGCCAAAGTGCTGATGGGGTTGGAGACGGCGACGGATGGCTCCATCGTCATGGGCAACCAGGAAATCCAGAGCACTGCCATTGAGGACCGCGACACCAAGACCGTGTCGAACGTCCAGATGGTGTTCCAGAACCCCTTCGATACGCTCAACCCTTCGATGACCGTGGGCCGCCAGATCATCCGCGCGCTGGAGGTCTTCAAGATCGGCGACAGCGATGCGGACCGCAAGAACCGGATGCTGGAATTGCTCGATCTGGTTAAGCTGCCCCGCGCCTTCGCCGACCGGATGCCGCGCCAGCTCTCGGGCGGTCAGAAACAGCGCGTCGGCATCGCCCGCGCCTTTGCCGGGGACGCCAAGATCGTGGTGGCGGACGAGCCTGTGTCCGCCCTCGACGTCTCGGTGCAGGCCGCCGTGACGGATCTGCTGATGGAGATCCAGCGCCGCGAGAAGACAACGCTTCTGTTCATCTCCCACGATCTGTCGATCGTGCGCTATCTGTCTGATCGCGTTATGGTAATGTACCTGGGCCATGTGGTGGAACTGGGCTCGACCGAGCAGGTCTTCAGCCCCCCCTACCACCCCTACACCGAGGCGCTTTTGTCCGCCGTCCCCATCGCCGACACATCGGTGGAGAAGAAGCACATCGTGTTGGAAGGCGACATCCCCTCGGCGATGAACCCGCCCTCGGGCTGCCCGTTCCAGACCCGCTGCAACTGGAAATCTGAGGTGTCGGGCGGGCTTTGCGATACTGAGGTGCCGCCGATGCGCACGCTTGCGGACGGGCACCAGATCAAGTGCCATCTGGCCGATGATATCCTGGCGCGGATGGATCCGGTGATTAAAATCGCGGCGGAGTGAATTGGGTTAGGGTCGTGACTTGAGGGGCCAGCCCCTCAAACTCCCCGGGATATTTGACGAACGGGGAAAGAGGCGGCGACATTGCCTGCAGCAACCGCCACGGATTTAACCACCGCGAAGCCTTGCCAGCCCTCGGCCAAGCCCATCGCATTGGCCGAGCGGCGCGTGACGCGCGCGAGGATCAGGTCATCGCCCGCGCGCAGTTGCACGACGGCCCCCGGACCGTCGCCGGTGCGCAGAGTCACGAGCGTAACCGGCACCACGTTGAGGGCAGAGATCCCCTCCGGCCGCGTCGCCGCGAGCATGACGTCTTGTGCCTCGATCCGCACCCGGACATGGGCGCCCGGGGGCTGCGGCATCTGCGGCAGAAACAGGCGTCCTGCCGACCAGGTTAACTCCGTTAACCCATCCGCGTGATGGGCCGCCACGCGGGCTTCGACCAGGGCGCCGGCCTCTCGCACGCCGAGAAGAGGAACGATATCGAGGTCCGACAGCACTTCCGCCGCGGGGCCTGCGCGCGCGACCCGGCCCGCCTCCAGGGCCACGACGGTCGTGGCCAGCCGCGCGATCTCGGCCACGGAATGCGAGACGTAGAGGATCGGAATACCGGTATCGCGGAGGCGTTCGATGTAGGGAAGGATCTCGGCCTTGCGCGCGGCGTCCAGCGCCGCCAGCGGCTCATCCAGCAGCAGCAGCCGGGGCTCGCTTAGCAGCGCGCGTCCAATCGAGACGCGCTGCGCCTCCCCCCCCGACAGCGCGCCGGGTCTGCGGTCCAGCAGGTCGCCGATCCCCAGCATGTCTATGACCGGGTCCATTTCGCCGCCGCGCATGCCGTAGCGCAGGTTGCTGCGCACCGACATATGCGGAAACAGGCGCGGTTCCTGGAACACATAGCCAATCCGCCGCGCGGGCACGGGCAGGCCATCAAGGCGCCGCTCGCCCACCCGCACCATCGCCTGATCTGCTTTAAGAATGCCCGCGACGGCCCTGACAAGGCTCGTTTTTCCCGCGCCTGAGCGGCCAAACAAGGCGGTCACGCCCATCGGCGCCTCAAAGGCCACATCCAGCGCGAAGCCCGGGAACCGATGGCTCACCCGAACCTCAAGCATCGCGCCCTCCGATCCGCGCATTCATCTTCCGCGCCAGCACCTCGGACACCACCAGCGCGCCCATCGCGACCACGACCGAGATGATCACCAAGCGCCACGCCGCCCCCTCGCCGCCCGGCACCTGCAGGAAGGCATAGATGGCGGAGGGCACCGTGCGCGTCTCGCCGGGGATGTTGGAGACGAAGGTGATCGTCGCGCCGAACTCGCCCATCGCCTTGGCGAAGGCCAGCACCATGCCCGCGAGGATGCCCGGCGCCATCAGGGGCAACGTGATGGTCGCGAAGACCCGCAGGCGCGACGCGCCGAGGGTGCCGGCGGCCTCCTCCAGCTTGGGGTCCACGGCCTCCAGCGACAGGCGGATCGCGCGGACCATCAGCGGGAAGGCCATGATCGCAGCGGCGAGTGCGGCCCCGGTCCAGCGGAATGCGATGCCGAGGCCGAGGGCCTCCAGCAGGGCTCCGAGCGGGGCTTGCGGGCCGAAGCTGACGAGCAGCAGGTAGCCGGTGACGACGGGCGGCAGGATCAGGGGCAAGTGGACGAGGCCGTTGACGATGGCGTGGCCCGGGAAGCGTTTGCGCGCCAACAGGTAGGCCACGGCGATACCGAATGGCAGGGACACGAGCGTCGCGGTCAGGGCCACGCGCAGCGACAGCGCCACGGCCTCCCATTCCGCAGGGCCAAGCCAGCCTGTCATGGATTGGGGGCCGTGAAATTGTGGAGGAGGAACGTCAAATGGGCGGCACCCGATTGCAGAAACGTGTGGAACTCGGCAGCCTCTGCACCCGCCCCATCGACCAACGCGAGAGGGTAGCCGATGGTTGGATGCAGGTTGCCGTCGATCAGGGACAGCACATGCACACGCCCGTCAACCAGCGTATCACTGGCGTAAACGATGCCGTAGCGCACCGCCCCCAGCGCAACCAATTGCAAGGCGGCGCGAACGTTGTCGGTCTCCACGATGTTGGGGCGCAGGGCGTCATAATGGCCTAGGGAGTCCAAAGCCGCCCGGGCGTAGATGCCTGCGGGAACGGAGTCGGTCAAGGCAAGGGCCAGACGGTCCTGCCCGATCGTGTCAGTCAGCTCTTCAAGGCTCAATTCTTCCGGCTCCGCGCCGATCAGCACCAAATGGTTGCCAAGGAGTGTTATGCGCGACGCCTCATCAATCGCTCCGCGCGCGCCCAGATGATCCATCCAAGCCTCATTCGCCAGCACGATCACATCTGCCGGCGCCCCTGCTTCCGCTTGGCGCGCAAGAATTGAGGAAGCACCGTAGGAGATCGTGACGTCATGGCCCGTCTCCCGCTCGAAAACCTCGGCAATGTCGTCGAGGGGGCCGGAAAGACTCGCTGCCGCGAAGACGACGACCTCTGCCGCGCGCAGGGGGGCGCTGGCGAAAAGGCAGAACAGGCTGGACAGAATGAGGCCACGCATGGCGCGAAGTATCGCGTGCTTGGCGGCGCGCGGCAAGCGGCATCCCGCCTTCATGCATCACATGAAGAACGCGCCGCACCCCTCTGAAAACCCATAAAAAAGGAGGCCCCGAAGGACCTCCTAGGTTCGCTGATCAGGCTCTGATATATGACTGCCCGTCGTGTTCTGCCTGCGGCCTGATCCGCGTCAGGGGTGAACGCATCCACCCCGGATATCGAGGGTTCCCGTTGGAAACCCCGATGTCTCAGGTGCCCAGGTCTGGTGAGGACCCCGGACACCCGATGCTTGGCGGGACCAAAACTCTTGCAAGAGTTTTGCAAGTTCCTTCCAAGGAACTTGAACGCGCCCCTGTCGTTCGTTCAGCTACACCCGGACGTCGCGCCGCAGGTGTTGCACTTCATGCAGGTGCCGTTGCGCACCAGCGTGTAGTTGCCGCATTCGCCGCAGGCCTCGCCCTCGTAGCCCTGCATCTTCGCCTTGGTGCGGGCGTCGAGCGACACGGGGCCGGTGGAGACCGCCGTGGTTGAAGCTGCGACCGCCATCGTGCCGGTTCCGCCGCCCTTGACCTCGGGCACCAGGGTTTCCAGCACCGCGACCGGATCGGCGTCGCCGCCCATGCCGCCTTGCAGCACATGCAGCTCTTGCGGGGCGCGGTTGCGCAGGTAGCCGGTGGAGGCCACCTGTTTCAGAACATCCACCGCCGAGGCTGCGCGGGATCCCGGCACTTCGGAGAAGTTGGAAACCCCCTCTTCCGCACCGCGGCCCACGTCGTCGAAGGTGTCGCCCGTGGGCGCCACATGGGCCAGGTCCGTGCGGTCCAGATAGGACACCGCCAGTTCCCGGAAGATGTAGTCGAGGATCGAGGTCGCGTTCTTGATCGCCTCGTTGCCCTGCACGATGCCCGAGGGCTCGAACTTGGTGAAGGTGAAGGCGTCCACGAACTCCTCCAGCGGCACGCCGTACTGGAGCCCGACGGACACGGCGATGGCGAAGTTGTTCATCATCGCCCGGAAGCCCGCGCCTTCCTTGTGCATGTCGATGAAGATCTCGCCCAGGTTGCCGTCCTCATATTCGCCGGTGCGCAGGTAGACCTTGTGGCCTCCGACGATGGCTTTCTGAGTATAGCCCTTCCGACGCTGAGGCATCTTTTCCCGGGCGCGGCTGATCTCCTTGACGATGATCTTTTCGACCACCTTCTCGGCCAGCACATGAGCCTTCTCGTGGGCCGTGCCCGTCTCCAGCACTTCCGCCGCCTCGTCGTCGTCTTCCACCAGCGCAGCGGCCAGGGGTTGAGACAGCTTGGAGCCATCACGGTAGAGCGCGTTGGCCTTCACCCCCAGCGACCAGGACAGCTCATAAGCCTTCTGGCAGTCTTCGATGGTGGCGTGGTTGGCCATGTTGATCGTCTTGGAAATCGCGCCCGAGATGAAGCTTTGCGCCGCTGCCATCATGTGGATGTGGCTTTCCACCGACAGGTAGCGCTTGCCCTTCTTGCCGCAGGGGTTGGCGCAGTCGAAGACGCTCAGATGCTCGTCCTTGAGGAACGGCGCGCCTTCCAGGGTCATCGTCCCGCAGACGTGGTCGTTCGCGGCTTCGACGTCCTTTTTCGAGAAGCCCAGGTGGCGCAGCAGGTCAAACGTCGGATCGTTCAGCTTTTCCGCAGGGATCCCAAGGGTTTCGGTGCAGAACTCTGCGCCGAGGGTCCATTGGTTGAACACGAAGCGGATGTCAAAGGCCTGCGGCAGCGCCTCTTCGATCTTGGCGATTTCCTGTGGGCCGAAGCCGTGGCCGATCAGCGAGGTGTGGTTGATGCCGGGCGCCTGCCCGATGGTGCCGTGGCCGACCGCATAGGCGATGATCTCTTCGATCTGGTTGGACGCATAGCCCAGGCCCTCCAGCGCCGCCGGGACGGACTGGTTGATGATCTTGAAGTAGCCGCCGCCGGCCAGCTTCTTGAACTTCACGAGCGCGAAGTCGGGCTCAATGCCGGTGGTGTCGCAATCCATGACCAGACCGATGGTGCCGGTGGGCGCAATCACCGTGGCCTGCGCGTTGCGGTAGCCGTGCTGTTCGCCGAGCGTCAGCGCCTCGTCCCAGGCCTGCTTGGCCAGCCCAACCAGCGTCTGATCCGGGCAATTGGCGTGGTCGAGCGCCACCGGGTTCACGTTGACGTCCTCGTAGCCGTCGATCTTGCCATAAGCCGCCGCGCGGTGGTTGCGCATGACCCGCAGCATATGCTCGCGGTTCTTGGCGTAGCCCGCGAAGGGCCCCAGCTCGGACGCGATCTCGGCGGAGGTGGCGTAAGACACGCCGGTCATGATCGCCGTCAGCGCACCGCACAGCGCCCGGCCCTCGGGGCTGTCATAGGAGTGGCCCATGTTCATCAGCAAGCCGCCGATGTTGGCGAAGCCCAGACCCAGCGTGCGGAAGTCATAGGACCTTTGCGCGATTTCCTTGGACGGGAACTGCGCCATCATCACCGAGATTTCCAGCGTCAGCGTCCACAGCCGGCAGGCGTGGATATAGCTTTCCGCATCAAACGTGCCGCCGGTGTAGAAGGTCAGCAGGTTCATCGAGGCGAGGTTACAGGCCGTGTCGTCGAGGAACATGTATTCCGAGCACGGGTTGGAGCCGCGGATCGCGCCGTCTTCCGGGCAGGTGTGCCAGGCGTTGACCGTGTCGTGGTACTGGATGCCGGGATCGGCACAGGCCCAGGCGGCGTGGCCCACCTTCTCCCACAGATCGCGGGCCTTGATCGTCTTGGCGGCCTTGCCGTCGCGGCGGTTGATCAGCTCCCAATCGTCATCGTTCTCGACGGCCTTCAGGAAGGCGTCGGTCACGCGGATGGAGTTGTTGGAGTTCTGGCCGGAAACGGAGCTATACGCCTCGCTGTCCCAATCGGTGTCGTAGGTCGGAAACTCGATCGACGTGTGGCCCTGCTTGGCATAATCCAGCACGCGCTTGACGTAAGTCTCGGGGATGGCGACCTTCTTGGCCTCCCGGATCGCCTGCTTCAGGCTCTCGTTCTTGGCCGGATCCACCGCGTCTTCCCGCGTGCCGTCCCACATCTTGATCGCGCCGAAGATACCATTCAGCATCTTCTCGTGCATCTTGGAACCGGCGACGATGGAGGCAACCTTCTGCTCCTCCAGCACCTTCCACTCGATGAAATCCTCGATATCGGGGTGATCTGCGTCCACGATCACCATCTTCGCCGCGCGGCGCGTGGTGCCGCCCGATTTGATCGCGCCCGCGGCGCGGTCCCCGATCTTCAGGAAGCCCATCAGGCCGCTCGACTTACCGCCGCCCGACAGCTTCTCCCCCTCACCGCGCAGGTGAGAGAAGTTGGTGCCGGTGCCAGAGCCATACTTGAACAGACGCGCCTCACGCACCCACAGGTCCATGATACCGCCATCATTCACCAAGTCATCCTGCACGCCCTGAATAAAGCACGCATGGGGCTGAGGATGCTCATAAGACGACGTGGATTTCGTCAGCTTACCGGTCTTGTAGTCCACATAATGGTGCCCCTGCGCCGGGCCGTCGATCCCGTAGGCCCAATGCAGGCCAGTGTTGAACCACTGGGGCGAGTTGGGTGCTGCCATCTGGCGCGCCAACATCAGCTGCATCTCGTCAAAATAGGCCTGCGCATCGGCCTCAGAGGAGAAGTAGCCCCCCTTCCAACCCCAGTAGGCCCACGCCCCGGCAAGGCGCCGGAAGACCTGCTTGGCGGACGTCTCGCCACCATACCGCTGATCCTCCGGCATAGCCTCCAGCGCCTTTTCGTCGGCCACGTGGCGCTGAAGGAATGCGGGCACTCCCTTCTCTTTCACAGGCTTCGTCGCGGCGGGCACACCGGCCTTGCGGAAGTATTTCTGGGCGATCACGTCCGAGGCGACCTGGCTCCAGCCGGTCGGCACTTCGACATCATCCAACTTGAACACCACGGTGCCGTCGGGATTGCGAATCTCCGACGTGGTCGTCGTGAAGGTCTGATCCGCGTACACATCTGCGCCGTCGCGGGTAAATCGCCGTTCAATCTTCATGAAGCTGCCTCTTGTTCTCACCAGAGCCTGTTGGCCCAATTCCCATACCGCGGTCTGCCAGGGTCTTCTGCCCTCTGACCGTCTGTTCAACTCGAACCTGTTCACCCAGCGCGACGCACATCTCTCCGGTCGGCCGCAAGGATCCCCGCGGTCGGCTGTCGATTTGTGCAGACGTACTTTATCGTGTGAGGTGTCCCTCGGTCCCCGTCAGGTAGGCGCTATATCTAGTGGCACCGGATCCGACAGACACTAAGTGACGTATTCCGCCCAACAGGGTCAATCACTTTTTTGGCAATTTCACCGGGAAAAAAATCTTGCAATCGAGACCATTCTCAAACTGCTTCGCGCAAAAGCGATTCCCACGCCAAGCGGCGCCCGTTAACCTTTAAAGGGTTTTCCTTTAAACCGGGCAAGATAGCCCGCGACACGCATGTGATACCTTCACATGAACGCTGCAGACGCCCCCCACGCCGGGGCCCAAAACCCCTGCCCACCACATATAGGGTCTTTATGACAGAAAAGTCACAGATCGCACCACATGGCGCGGTGCGCGTGCATTATTCTACCAGATTTAGGAAGTGGACGGGCAGATGTACGAAGTGGTCGGGGCGGCGAGATTCGAACTCACGACCCCCTGTACCCAAAACAGGTGCGCTACCAGACTGCGCCACGCCCCGACCGTGGAAGGCTCTTAGCGACCTTCGGGCGGGGTGTGCAAGCCCTGTTCAATCCTCGCACGGCCAAAGCGCGGTATCCTGCGGCATCGACGGGTGGCGCAGCTCACTTCCCGCCGCAATCCCCAGCTCTTCGGCCATGCCGCCGTTGATCTCCAGCACATAGACGATGTCGTCGCTGCCGCCCGGAATGGGCGTGCGATCGAGTGGAATGGCATTGGAATGGACGTTGACCACAAGGCCGTTCTCGTCGGCGAAAATCATGTCCAGCGGGATCAGCGTGTTCTCCATCCAGAAGTTGACGCTCTGGGGACGCTCATAGATGAACAGCATACCCGCCAGGCGCGCCATCTCTTCCACATGCATCAGGCCTTGGGCGCGCTCGCGCACATCATCGGCAATCTCGACACGAAACCGCACCGTGCCCCAATCCCCGCGCAGCTCTGCCCGGTCCTCGGCGCAGCGCGCCATGGCTGGCGCGCCCGAAACCAGGCCCACCACAAGGGCCGCGACCAAAAGAAATGTGCGTTGCATCGGCTCTGACCTCGCTTCGTTCCTATGGGGCGCAATGACCCCGGAAAGAAGCCGCCGCGCCTATATCGTATCCCAGGTCCGCACGTCCGCGGCCATCTTGCCCCGGGGACCATCGACGACCTTGATCGCCACCGCCTCGCCGGGCTGCAATTCCGTAAAGCCCGAGCGACGCAGGACTTCGACATGGACGAAAACATCCTCGGATCTGCCGAAAACATTCGCGAAGCCAAAGCCCTTGGCCTTGTCAAACCACTTCACGCGGGCAGCGACAAGGGGGACGTCGGTGGCGTCGGGAAGATCCGGCGCCGGGCGGTCGCTGGTCGAGGTCTCTCCGGGGGTGGCCTCAATTGCGATCACTTCAACCGCCTGCAGGCCGCGCCCGGTCTCTTGGGTGCGCATCATCACGCGGGCGCCCTCGGCGATGGAGCCTCGGCCAAAACTGCGCAGGACATTGGCATGCAACAAGATGTCCGGCCCCCCCTCATCCGAGAGGACAAAGCCGAAGCCTTTCGTCGTGTCGAACCACTTAACTTGCCCCGCTACCGTCGGGCCAGCGGCGCCTGTTTCTGCGCATCCCACTACGTCATCTCCTGCCGCATTAACCATGATTAATGGTGCCACCCTCAGCTTAGCATACAAGTTGAAAGAATTGTTTTCTTTCAGATACTTGCAATTTCACGTTACGCGAAATTGTATATCGGCAACACCCAAGTTAGGTGACGTCCACGTCAGTTAAGGGTTCAGGCGCTGCACATCCCAAGGCGCGCCCGGGCCATTTCGCGTCCAGCGAAACCGGTCGTGAAGGCGGAACGCCCCGTCGGCCCAGAACTCGATTTCAACCGGCGTAATCCGGATCCCGCCCCAGAACGGCGGGCGCGCCGGGTTGGCGCCTTTCTCGGCCGTGATCCGCGCCACATCGGCCATTAAAGACGTCCGAGAGCTGAGGGGTTTTGATTGATCCGACGCCCAGGCGCCCAAGCGGCTTTTGAGGGATCGTGAGGCATAGTAGGCATCAGCCTGAGGTCCCTCCTCCTTCTCGGTGATCCCCCTCACGCGAATTTGACGGCGCAGGCTTTTCCAATGCATCACGAACGCGGCTTTCCCCGCGGCCTCGATCTCTTGACCCTTGGCCGAGCCATAGTTGGTGTAGAACACGAACCCGCCCTGCCCTTCGCCGCGCACCTCGATGTCCTTCAGCAGCACCATCCGCGCGTTGGGCAGCCCGCTCGGGTCCACCGTCGACAGCGCAATCGCGTTCGGGTCGTTGGGCTCGGACGCCTCCGCCTCGGCCAGCCACGCCTGGGCCAAAACAAACGGGTCCTCGCCCGCGAATATCCCTGATCTCTCGCTCATGTCCTGCCTTCCTGTCTCTGTCCCCTCGGAGCTAGCGGGCCACAGGGGGTCCGGCAAGGGCTGGCGTGATCATGAAGGCCCCGCCAAAGAAGGGCTTCATCTTGAAGCCGACACGCCAAAGAGGGGCTTCATCTTGAAGCCCTGCGGGCGATGCCCTACGAGAGAAGCCAATAACAAATCAGCGAATGGGACACGACGATGGGTATGATGGACGGCAAGCGCGGGCTGATTATGGGCCTGGCCAACGATAAATCCATCGCATGGGGCATCGCCAAGGCGGTTGCCGCCGAAGGCGCGGAACTGGCGTTCTCCTATCAAGGCGACGCGCTCCTGAAGCGCGTGGGGCCTTTGGCGGAACAATTGGGCTCCACCCTCGTGATCCCTTGTGATGTCGGTGATGAGGCCTCCCTCGACGCGCTGTTCGAGACGCTGGAGGCCGAGTGGGGCAACCTCGATTTCGTCGTCCATGCCATCGGCTTCTCCGACAAGAACGAGCTGCGCGGCCGCTATGTCGAGACCTCGCCCGCGAATTTCGAGATGACGATGAACATCTCCGTCTATTCCTTCACCGCCGTCTGCCAGCGGGCCGAGAAGATGATGAACAACGGCGGCTCGCTCCTCACCCTCACCTACTACGGCGCCGAGCGGGTCATGCCCCATTACAACGTCATGGGCGTCGCAAAAGCTGCCCTCGAGGCCTCCGTCATGTACCTGGCCGAGGATCTGGGCCGCGACGGCATCCGCGTGAACGCGATCTCTGCGGGCACCATCAAAACCCTCGCCGCGTCGGGCATCGGTGATTTCCGCTACATCCTGAAGTGGAACGAAAACAACTCGCCGCTGCGGCGCACCGTGACCCAAGACGAGGTCGGCAAATCCGCCCTCTACCTGCTCTCGGACCTCGGCTCCGCCGTCACCGGCGAGGTCCACCACGTCGACGCCGGCTACCACGTCATCGGCATGAAAAACCCCGAGGCGCCGGATATGAGCCTGGACAAGAAAGCCGAGTGACCCGATGACCCTGGCCGCGCTTTTGACACTCGCAGGATTGCAGGCGCTGGTCGCCATCAGTCCTGGCCCGGCCACGGTCCTCTGCATCAAGACTTCCGCGTCCGAAGGCGCCCGCGCGGGCATCGTCCTCAGCTTCGGCTTTGCCATCGCCATGCTGATCTGGGCCAGCGCCGCGCTTCTGGGCCTCAGCCTGCTGTTCGACGTCGCCCCCTACCTACAAGGGGGCCTCAAGGTCATCGGCGCGGCGTTCCTCGTGTGGATCGGCATTTCGCTCTGGCGTCACGCCGACACCGCCCTGCCCGCCCCCGGCAGCCTCCTGCCCCGCGGCACCTTCCAGACCCTGCGCCTTGGCATCATCACCGACCTCGCCAATCCCAAGGCGCTGGCCTATTTCACCGCCGTTTTCTCGGGCGTCATGCCCGCCGACCCGACCCTCGCGGACGCAGCGGCGATCCTGGCCATCATCGCGGTGATCGAGTTCGTCTGGTACGCCCTGGTCGCCCTGGTGTTCTCCCGCGACATCCCCCGCCGCGCCTATGGCCGCGCGAAACGGTGGCTGGACCGTAGTTTTGGCGCCGTGCTCGCGGCGCTAGGTATTCGCATCGCTTTGCCCTGAGGTGTCCCCATGACCACACGACTTCCCCACGAAAAAGGCTTCCACATCTCGTGGGATCAGATCCACCGCGATAGCCGCGCCCTGGCCTGGCGGCTCGACAACAAGGGCCCCGGCGAGAACGGCGATTGGCGCGCGGTCGTGGCCATCACCCGCGGCGGCATGGCGCCCGCGATGATCGTCGCGCGCGAGCTGGACATCCGCACCGTCGACACGATCTCCGTGGTCTCCTACCACTCCGGCGGCGGCAAGGCCGACCAACGCCGCGAGGCCCGCGTGCTGAAATCCCCCGACGCCGACGTCATGGGCGACGGCGAGGGCGTGCTGATCATCGACGACCTGGTGGACAGCGGCAAAACCCTAGAGCTCGTCCGCTCCCTCTACCCCAAAGCCCACTTCGCCACCGTCTACGCCAAACCCGAAGGCGAGCCCATGGTCGACACCTTCATCACCGGCGTCAGCCAAGACACCTGGATCTTCTTCCCGTGGGACATGGCGCTGCAATACGTGGACCCTTATCGCGGCAAAGACTAAACGGGGCCCTGTCTCCCGATTTCATAGAAGGTGGCTTTGCTAGCAAAGCAATCATTGATCTCCTGACGGCTCGCCCTTCTCAAAAAGCAAGACAGATCCTACGTCCGCAGGCTCAAGTTTGCGGACAAAGGTCATTCCCAACTTTTCTATGAGCCGAACGGAGGCTGCGTTCTTCTCATATACCCTTGCCACAAGTCGCTTTATCGACAGCTCGGCAAAGGCCATTTGGTCAACACATGCTGCTGCCTCGAATGCAAATCCACGGTTCCAATGCGACGGTCGAAGCCACCAGCCAATCTCAGTTTCGTTGAGGCTAAAGACCGGCGCTATTCCACAAAAGCCAATGAGGTCTGAGCTATCTTTCTCGATTAGTTTCCAGCAGCAGTATCCGAGCGCGTGCTGGTGCGCACGCTGAAGTCCCATGAACCAACCAATGCGGCTATCGGGCCAAGGCCGCCCGTCCGCAATAAACTTCATAACCGCAGGATTCCGGGCGATAGGCGCGAACTCCGCGAAATCGTCCAATTCCCACGTCTTCAATGCTAGGCGATCAGTTTCTTTGACAACTACGCTCGTCATGAGTGCCTCGCGAACAGGGAAACCCCGTGCTGTAGATCATGACGTTGCTTGAATGGTCAACGGCAGTCGCTTGGTCGCTCTGGACTCAAAGCTGTCCTGCGGCGGTGCAGCTGGAACCAAACGACGTCAAATGACGCCTATGCGGAACTTTGCTGCCGTTCAGGATGATCGGCTACCTCCGGCTTTGATCGAGCGAAACCATCTGTGGAGTTCCGCGCCCATCGTTCCACCATCGGTTCGGATTGTCGTTCTTTGGCGTATAGTTTGCGCGGCTGGCCCATTCCTCACGAACATGGATGATTGGTTCCTCATACTGATGGGCATGGAGAACGGCCTCCATGATGCTTTGGAGCAATTGAACATCGCGCTCGAAAGACACTTTCAGTTCGACTGAGGGATAGACCTCAGTGCCATCGGCCTCGAAGTCTTCGTTGTGAATACGCGTAACCGTTTGTTCTCCCGGTCTTCCTGTCTCGGCTCCCTGAGCGGTTACGGTTGCGTTCCGCTCGTAAGCTCCAACAGCAAGAGGGTGGACCTTAAAGATGGCGTCCAAAAGCCTTTCCGCATCATCCGGTCGTGTGTTTATCTCCATTCGAAAGACCGGGATCAGCTTTCCTGATTGCGACTCATAGTTCCCGATGCTGCTCATATCTGCTCTCCCGTGCCAGCCAAATGCCAGGATAGCATACGTCGCCGCCAAGACATGTCAGCAGTGTCACCTAGAACCACTTTTTGCATTGCAGCATAACGTACTTTGGGCTCAAACCCGCCCTTCGCTGCACCCGCCTCAATCACTCAACGACGCCCTCAGCCCACTCAGCTCATCAATCGCAATCGCCAGGTGCTTGTCCGCAATCGCATCGTCGCCCGCCGCGACGCGCACCTTGTGCGCGGCCATTAACACATCCGCATGGGTGTGCCCGTGGGGCGGCTCGAACCGGTAGGAGGCCAGTTCGATCAGCATCCCCAACGGATCGCGGAAGTAGATGGAGTTCATAAAGCCGCGGTCCTTCTCACCGGAATGGGGGATGCCGCGTTCGTCCAGGCGTTCGACCAATTGGCTATACATCGACTGGCTGACCGAGAAGGCCACGTGGTGCATTTGCCCCACCTCCTGGCGCGCGGCCTGTCCGCTCGGCTTCCGGTTCTCGTTGGTGAAGATCGTGATCAGCCGCCCGTCGCCGGGATCGAAGTAGAGGTGGCCCTGGTCGGGGTCGTCGAGGTTGGGTTGCTCGAAGATGAACGGCATGCCCAGAACGCCCTCCCAGAAATCAATCGAAGTCTGGCGGTCCGCGCCCACCATGGTGATGTGGTGCAGGCCTTGGGATTGGAGTTTGTGCATGTCGGCTCCTTTGTCAGGGCGTGCGCCCTCGTCCCCCTGCGCACACACCCGTTAACACTTTTATCTTTATTTATCTGACGCTTAACCCCTTACTCAAGCTTGAGCAGCCTGGATCACAGCCGCCGGATCTTCAGTTTCGTCAGCCGGTTTTGCTCCCTCTCGGCCACTTCAAATCGGAACCCGTGGAACGCGAAACACTGGCCCGGGAGCGGGATCGTCTGGGCCTCGTGGATCACCAGACCGGCGACCGTGTTGGCCTCTTCATCGGGCAGGGTCCAGTCGGTGGCGCGGTTGAGATCGCGGATCGTCATCGCGCCGTCGATGGTGAAATTCCCCGCCGTATCGGTCTTGAGAACCGGCGCATCGGGGGTGTCGAATTCATCGGTGATCTCGCCCACGATCTCTTCCAGAATATCCTCCAGCGTGATGAGGCCACCCAGCGCGCCGTATTCATCGACGACCAGCGCGAAGTGGGTGTGGCGGCGCAGGAACTGGCGCATCTGATCATCGAGCGTCGTCGTCTCGGGCACGAAGTAGGGCTTCATCGCCACATCGCCGATATCGAAACCGGCAAGGCCCGGCGCGTTATCGCCGCGCGTCAGCCGATCGATGGCGCGCAGGAGGTCCTTGGCGTGGACGACGCCCACGATGTTTTCCGCGTCGCCCTTGAAGACCGGCAGCCGGGTGTGGGGCGATTGGAGGGCCTGGCTGAGGATCGCCTCCGGATCGGCGTCGGCGTCGATCATCTCGATGCCCGAGCGGTGCAGCATGATCTCTTCCACCGTCCGCTCATGCAGATCGAGGGCGCCCAGAAGCCTGTCGCGCTGCTCTTTCTCGACCGAGCCTTCCTGATGGCCAATCGTCAGGGCGCCCATGATTTCCTCATGAACCGAGAGCATGTTGTCGCCCGCCTCGATCCGCAGGCCGAAGACCCGCAGGACGCCACGCACGACGACGCGGACCACGGCGACGACCGGGGCCATCAGCGTGATGATCAGCGAGATCGGGCGCGACACGCGGGATGCCGCACTTTCGGGGTTGGTGATCGCGTAGGTCTTGGGCAGCACCTCGGCGAAGATCAGGACCAGCGCGGTCATCACCAGCGTCGCCGCCACGATGGCACCCTCGCCCAGGAGCGTGGTGAAGAGGACCGTCGCGAGCGAGGTGGCCAGGATGTTCACCAGGTTGTTGCCCAGAAGGATGCCGCCGATCAGCCGCTCATTATCCTCTTTCAGATCAAGCGCCTTCTGCGCGCCTTTGGCGGGCCCGTCGCCCTTGTCGGCGATGGAGCGCAGCTTGCCGCGCGAGGCGGCGGTCAGCGCCGTCTCGGACCCCGAAAAGAAGCCGGAGAAGATGAGAAGCCCGAAGATCACGGCTGAGATGATCCAGGTCGTCGGATCGCTAAGCGCGTCGGGGTTGAAGAAGGGGGTGTCGTTTTCCATGGATTGGTTATGGGGGTGGACGCGGACCCATTCAAGCGGAGGTGCGCGTGGCAGGCCTCGCGTTTGAGTTTTTCTTGCAAGATGAAAGGGAGGCCGGGCGGCGGTCTACCGCGCCAGGGGGTGTTTTTCGAGGACCAACTGGCGCAGGCGTTCGTCGAGGATGTGGGTATAGATCTCGGTCGTGGCGATATCGGCGTGGCCCAAAAGCGTCTGGATCGCGCGCAGATCTGCGCCGTTTTGCAAGAGATGCGTGGCGAAGGCGTGGCGGAGCGTGTGGGGGGTGACGCGGGCCGGATCAATGCCCGCGGTCACGCAGAGCTCTTTGATCAGGGTGAAGAAGCGCACGCGGGTGAGGTGGCCGGATTTGCCGCGCGAGGGGAAGGCGAAGGGGCTTTGCGGGTCGTCCTGGGTCTCATCAAGATGGGCGAGCCAGGCGGCGATCGCGGCGCGTGCGGGGGGCGACAGGGGCACCATGCGTTCCTTGCCGCCCTTGCCCAGGACCAGCAGCATGTTGGGATCGCCGCGCAGCGCCGCGACGGGAAGCGAGACCAGCTCGGTCACGCGCAGGCCGGTGGCGTAGAGGATCTGCATCAGGCAATGGTTGCGCAGGCGGTCGGCGCGGCTGCGGCCTTGGGTGGTGGCGGCCTCCAGCAGGGCATCGACCTCGGCAATACTGAGCGTGCCGGGCAGTTTGCGGACCCGCGCGGGGCCGGTGATCTGCAGCGTGGGATTGTCGGCGCGCCAACCCTCTTCATGGGCGAACCGGAAGAGTTGCTTCAGGGACGAGAGCCGCCGGGCGCGGGTGGCGGGTGCCAGGCCGTCGGCCTCCAGGCCCGCGATATAGCCCTCCAGCGCCGCGCGGTCGGCGCCCGCGAAACCGCCGTGTTTGGAGAGGGTCGCCATGGCGTCCTGCAGGTCGCGCCCGTAGGCCAGAAGCGTGTTGCGCGCAGCCCCCTGTTCGGCCGCGGCGGCATCGAGGTAAAGCGCGATCCAGTCGGTGTCCGTGGCAGGGCCCTGCATGGCCTAGCGCTCCAGCAGGAGGAGTTGCAGGGCCGCACGGCGGGCGACATCCTCCAGCCCGACGGAGCGGAACAGCACGAGCGCGTCGGTCAGGTCGTTGGCATCGCCGGTGCCGCGCGCAAGCACCTGGGAGGCGCGCAAAAGCGCCTCCCCCAACCGGTTCTCGGCCACGTAGGGGCTGTAGCGATGGGTCGGCAGGGGGTCGGCGAAAGCGGCGGCGACAGCACGCTCGGTCGCGGTTCGCGGTGCGACGCCTTCGGGCGGCAGGCCGCGCGCGATGGCGAAGGCGAAGCGTTCCATGGCGTCCTGGGCGATGGCCGTCTGCGCGACTTCTTCATAGATCGGTGACAAGAGGCCCACGCGGCGCGCGAGGATCCCGGCCTCGCCGGTCAGCGGCGTGCGCAGAAGGCGGTCGGCGTAGATGTCGGCGAAGGCGACCTGCAATCCGGCCTCGGCCATGGCGTCCCAGGCCGGCACGAGGCGGCGCGAGGTTTCCACCGGATCGCCCGCCAGAAGCGCCGCATCAAAGGCCTGAACCGCCGCCACCCGGTCCCAGACCGCGCCCGAGGCGGAGGGGGATTGGGCAGTGTAAATCGCCAGCCACTGCTGCGGGGCGATGGCGCCCGAGCGGGTCAGGCGCTCGGCCGCGTCCAGCTGCGCACGCCAGCCCGCCAGCACGTTGAGGTCGGCGTAGACGAAGGCCAGGGGCAGGCCCGTGGCATCGGGACGTTCGGCGATGGCCATGCGCATCTGGAATTCAAGCGCGGTGAGGTTGCTATCGGGGGGCAGCGGCGGCTGATCTTCGAAGAGTTCCGGATCGAGGAAGCGCGCGATCAGGTCGGCCTCAGCCTCGGTGATCTGGCCAAGCGCCTCGCCGGTATCCAGAAGCAGCACGGCGGCGGACCAATCGCCACCGCGCGCGAGGCAGAAGATCTGGGCGGGCAACGTAGGGGCGATATCGGGGTTGGCGTTCATCGTGGCACAGGCGCGGCTGGCGCGGTCGGTCAGCAGAGAGACGTCGAACCAGCGCCGGAAAATGGCGGGGTCTGACGGGCCCGCGCGCTCCATGAGCGCTTGCGCCGGGTCGAGCGCGCCGCGCGTCAGCAGCATGTCGAGGCGGGCGAGAAACAGCTCAGACCCCTCAGGCGGGGCGCCTGCGGGTGGGTCCAGCTCGGCCAGCGCCAGGGTCTGGGTGAAGCTTTGCATGGCGGGCAGGCCCTGGATCGGTTGCGCGCGCATGAGGGCGGCCAAGGTCGCCGTCTCGGACGCGCCCCAAAGGTCCGCAGGCAAGCCAGTGATGGAGCCTGGCAGCAGACCAACGGCGTCCAGCTGGATCGCATCAAGCGGCAGCACGGTGATCGCGGGCGTAGAGGCGTCGGTGGCGATGTTGGCATGGGGCCGGGTGATGGTATCAGACAGCCAATCCGGCGTCCCAAGGGGCGGCAAGCCGCTGGTGTCGATGTCCTGGGCCAGCGCAGCACCGGCCAAAAGACAGCCCACAGCGAAAGAGTTAACGCCGTTAATCCACATCCAAATCAACCGGTTGCGTCACAGTTTGCACGTCGGGCTGCATGAAGCCCGAGTACGCATAGCCCACCAGGGCCACGGCCCCGACGATCAGCAGGAAAAGCACCAGTAGTATGATCCGGCCTATGGTCTTGCCCCCTGCCCTTTACCCAATTTCGGCGTCCGCCTGCGCGCGGTGCCATCGGCGTTTGCCGCCGCTTCCGAGTTCATATAAGCCATGGACGGCGAGATTTCGCCACTGATCGGGGGATTTTTTTCAGCCATGGGCGAAAGCGTGCCACAGGCGCCGGTAAAGCTGGCCAAAAGCGTTGTGCTGATTGGCATGATGGGCGCGGGCAAGACCGCCATCGGGCGGGCTTTGTCGGCCACGCTGGGGGTGCCCCTGCGCGACTCGGACACCGAGATTGTCCAATCGGCGCAGTTGACCATCGCCGAAATCTTCGAGCGCTACGGCGAGCTGTTCTTTCGTGAGAAAGAGGGCCAGGTGATCGCCCGCCTGCTGGATGGCGAGCCCTGCATCCTATCGACCGGCGGCGGCGCCTGGTTGTCGGAGGCCAACCGCGGGATGCTTTTGGCGCGCGCCAGCGTGGTCTGGCTGGAGGCTGACCTCCCGCTTCTGTGGTCCCGGGTGAAGCACAAAACCCACCGTCCGCTGCTGCGCACCGACGATCCGCGCGCGACCCTGGCCGAGTTGCTGGAAGCCCGCACGCCCGCCTACGCGCTGGCGCCGGATAAAGTCACCGTAAAGCCGGAGTGGTCAATCGACGCCACCGCCGACCAGGTGATGGCGGTCTTGCGCCGCAACGGCACCCTGTTGGAGGCCACCGCCCCATGAGTGATGTTGTTCGGGTCCACCTCGGGGAGCGCAGCTATGACGTTGAAATCGGCGCCGGGCTCCTGGCCAAGGCAGGCGCGCGCATCGCGCCGCTGCTGCCGCGCCCCAAGGTCTGGATCGTGTCCGAGGAGACCGTCGCGGGCCTGCATTTGGGCACCCTGCAAGCGGGCCTTTCGGCGGCGGACATCACGTCAGAGGCGTTGATCCTGCCGCCGGGTGAGGCGACGAAATCCTGGCCTCACCTGCAACGGGTCGCCGATTGGCTCCTGACCGAGCGCGTCGAACGTGCTGATATCGTTATCGCTTTTGGCGGCGGCGTCATCGGTGACCTGGTGGGATTTGCCGCCGCCATCCACCGCCGGGGCATCCGGTTTGTTCAAATCCCGACCTCTCTTCTGGCCCAGGTCGACAGCTCTGTCGGCGGCAAGACCGGGATCAACGCGCCCCAGGGCAAGAACCTGATCGGAGCCTTCCACCAGCCGTCGCTGGTGCTGGCTGACATCGGCGTGCTCGGCACGCTGGCGCCGCGCGATTTCCTGGCGGGCTACGGCGAAGTTGCCAAATACGGGATGCTCGGCGATGCGGAGTTCTTCGACTGGCTGGAGGTCAACGGCCCCGCCCTGGCCCAAGGCGACACCGCCCTGCGGCAGGAAGCCGTGCGCCGCTCGGTCCAGATGAAAGCCGATATCGTCGCCCGCGACGAGACGGAAAAGGGCGACCGAGCGCTTCTCAACCTCGGCCACACGTTCTGCCATGCGCTGGAGGCCGCCACGGGCTATTCCGACCGCCTTCTGCACGGCGAAGGCGTGGCCATCGGCTGCGCGCTCGCGTTCGAGCTTTCCGCCCGCCTGGGACTGTGTT
The DNA here is from genome assembly GCF_059726805.1 of Gymnodinialimonas sp. Lineage (NCBI taxonomy): Bacteria > Pseudomonadati > Pseudomonadota > Alphaproteobacteria > Rhodobacterales > Paracoccaceae > Gymnodinialimonas > Gymnodinialimonas sp. The sequence goes on along the minus strand of NZ_AP041059.1, from coordinate 2,265,734 downwards.
CCCAGGAAGACCCCTCCCGCGTGCGCGCCCATCTCGCGGCCATGGGCACCAAGAAAGACCTGCGAGACATCCCCGGCGACCTGCCAGATGCCGCGGCCCTCATGTCCTTGATGGGACAGGATAAAAAGGTTGTCGCCGGTCAACTCCGCTTCATCCTCGCGCGCGCAATTGGCGACGCGTTTGTTACCGCCGACGTCCCCACAGACGCGGTCGAAACCCTGCTTAAAGACGCCCTCGCCCACCGCTAAAGCGCGCCTCCCCTGTTTCCCCGTTCTTAAAATATCCCCGCCGGAGGCTCCCACACCCTGCCACAGGCGCGACGCCCAGATGTCGCTTTCCGGCTTGCCCAGGGACCCGCGCAGCCCTCACATGGGCGCACCAACACCGGAGGTCGCCCATGAAATCCCACACCCGTGTCTGCATCATCGGCGGCGGCGTCGTCGGCTGTTCCGTCGCCTATCACCTGACGAAACTGGGCTGGTCCGATGTCACCCTGCTGGAACGCTCCGAGCTCACCTCCGGCTCCACCTGGCACGCGGCGGGCGGGTTTCATACGCTCAATGGCGACACCAACATGGCCGCCCTTCAGGGCTACACGATCCGGCTCTACAAAGAGCTGGAGGAGCTGACGGGCATGTCCTGTGGCCTCCACCACGTGGGCGGCGTGACGCTCGCCGACACGCCGGAACGGCTCGATATGCTGAAGGCAGAGCGTGCCAAACACCGCTTCATGGGGTTGGAGACCGAGATTGTCGGGCCGGAAGAAATCGCCAAACTCGCGCCGATCACCAACACCGACGGGATCCTCGGCGGGCTCTATGATCCGCTCGATGGCCATTTGGACCCGTCGGGCACAACCTATGCATATGCCAAGGCCGCGCGCATGGGCGGGGCAGAAATTCACATCCATACCAAAGTGTTAGAGACCAATCCTCGTGTGGATGGATCGTGGGAAATCGTGACGGACAAGGGCACCTTGATCGCCGAGCATGTGGTGAATGCCGCCGGCCTCTGGGCGCGGGAAGTGGCGGCGATGGCGGGGTGCTACCTGCCGCTCCATCCGATGGAGCATCAATACCTTGTCACCGAGGAAACGCCCGAGATCTTTGAGCGCGATACCGAGCATCCCCATGTGATGGACCCGGCGGGCGAGTCCTATCTTAGACAAGAAGGCCGGGGCCTCTGCATCGGGTTCTACGAGAAGACCTGCCGCCCCTGGGCCGTCGACGGCACGCCCTTGGACTTCGGACACGAGCTTCTGGCCGATGACTTCGACAAGATCGAAGATTCCATCGCCTTCGCTTTCAAGCGCTTCCCGGTGCTGGAACGCGCGGGCATCAAATCTGTCGTCCACGGCCCCTTCACCTTCGCGCCCGACGGCAACCCGCTCGTCGGCCCGGTCCCGGGCCTGCGCAACTATTGGTCGGCTTGTGGTGTGATGGCGGGCTTCAGCCAGGGCGGCGGCGTCGGCCTGTCGCTGGCGCAATGGATGGTCGAGGGCGAGGCCGAGCGCGACGTGATGGCCATGGACGTGGCGCGCTTCGGGCGCATCATCACGCCAAGCTACACGCTGCCCAAGGTGGTGGAGAATTATCAGACAAGGTTTTCAGTGGTTTACCCCAATGAAGAGCTTCCCGCCGCCCGCCCCTTCCGCACGACACCGATGTATGACGTCTTCGACGGCATGGGCGCCGTCTGGGGGCAGCAATACGGGCTGGAGGTGCCGAATTACTTCGCGGAACCGGGTGAACCGCGGTATGAGACGCCAAGCTTCCGGCGCTCGATTGCCTGGGAGGCGACGGCGCGCGAAGTGAAAGCCGTGCGTGAAGCTGTCGGCATTAACGAGGTGCAGAATTTCGGCAAGTACTCCGTCCAAGGCCCCGGCGCGCGGGCCTGGTTGGACCGGATCATGGCAGGGCGCATTCCGAAGCCGGGGCGCTTGGCTCTGAACCCGATGCTGTCGCCCAAGGGCAAGATTATTGGTGATTTTACAGTGACTTGCCTGTCGGAAGAGCACTTCCTGCTGACCGGGTCTTATGGCGCGCAGGACTATCACATGCGCTGGTTCATGAGCCATCCACCAAAGGGTGACGCCGATGTGACGCTCGACAATGTCTCGGACCGCCGCACGGGCTTCCAGATCGCGGGGCCAAAGGCGCGCGAGGTGTTGCAGGCGGTCGCGCGCGAAGACGTCAGCGACATGAAGTTCATGGACGTGCGCCAGCTCAGCATCGGGTATTCCACCGCCTTCGTGCAGCGGGTCAGCTACACGGGCGACCTGGGCTATGAGATCTACGTCGATGCGATGGAACAACGGGCGCTGTGGGACGTGCTGTGGAAGGCTGGGGAGCCGTTTGAAATGCGCCCCTTTGGGATGCGGGCGATGATGTCGCTGCGGCTGGACAAGTTCTTTGGGTCCTGGATGCGAGAGTTTTCGCCCGATTACACGCCTGCCGAGACGGGGCTCGACCGGTTCATTTCGTGGAAGAAGAACGTGGACTTCATCGGCCGCGCCGCGGCCGAAGCCGACCGCTCCTCCTCCGCGCCGGATCGGCGCGTCCTCGCAGCGTTCCTGGTGGACGCCGATGACGCAGATGTCGTGGCCTATGAACCGATCTGGATCGACGGGCGGGTGCAGGGGTTCTGCACCTCGGGCGGGTATTCGCACACGGCGGGCGCCTCGGTCGCGCTGGGATTTGTGCCGCGCGATCAGGCGGTTGAGGGTTTGGAGGTCGAGATCGAGATCCTCGGCGACATGCGCCCTGCCCGACTGGTCACGCAAACCTTGTTCGACTGCGAAGACGTGCGGATGCGCGGATGAGGGGTCGGATCCTGCTGCTGGCGGCGGGGGCGTCGACCCGGATGCGGGGGGCCGACAAGCTGTTGGAGACAATCGACGGCACGCCTCTGCTGCGGCTGATGGCCGAGCGCTGCGTCAAGGCCGGGCCGACCCGCGTCGTCCTGGGGCCGGGCCAAGACCAGCGGCGCGCACTGCTGAAGGACCTTGATGTCGAGATTGTCGAAGCGGAAAGTACGGACGGCATGGCCGCCTCGATCCGGGCGGGCGTCAAGGGAGTGCGGGGCGAAAGCGTGATGATCGCGCTGGCCGATATGCCGGAGGTCACCGCCAGCGATCTGTACCTGTTGCTGGGGCTGCATGGACAGGGGATTGCGCCGATTGTTCAGGCGGCAACTGCGGAGGGCGCACCGGGGCAGCCGGTTGTTTTTGCAGCGAAATTCCTCAAAGCACTGGCGAGGCTGGAAGGCGATACGGGCGCCAAGGCGATCCTGAAGGCGCACGCAAGGGACGTCGCGCTGGTGCCGTTAGAGGGCCAGAGGGCCACGACGGATCTGGATACGCCGGAGGATTGGGCGGTCTGGCGGGCGGCGCGGGACGCTTAAGGCCCGGTCCACAAAGGCTATGGGTCCAAGAAAAAACGGACGATCTCAGCCCCCTGAGATCGCCCGCCATACTCATCACGCGACAAGTCTTCTACTCATTATCGTAAGAACATCACTCGTTACGCATAGCTACAGTGTCCGGAGGGACGCGTGTGGTGCGAGCAACACGCGTCCCCTAGGCCGTCAGAGGCGAAGCAGTTTCGCCTCGTGGGCCTTAAGCGAGCGGCGGGCTGCCGCGTAGTCTGTCAGGCCGCCCTGGGTCGCAAGCTCGGGGAACAGCGCGAAGATCTCTTCGCGTGTCGCCTCGCCCATCGAGCCCAGAGTCTGGTCGCCTGGCTGGAAGCTTTCCGTCCAGGCACCGTCCGAGAGCACCACTTCGTGGCGGTCGAACATGAAGTGGATGTAGGTGGTGCGCATCGTATCCACGACACTCACGCCCTGCTTGCCGACCAGATGCTTGGCTGCGACCAGAACTTCGCTCTCTTCGAAGTAGAGTTGCGGGCTCTCGCCGGTGATCAGCACGCGGTGTTGCGGGCTGACCAGCATGTCACGCTCGGGCAGGTTGCGCCCCAGGGATCCAGCCTTGATCAGGATCGGCTTGAGGTTATCCCCTTCGGCCAATTCCGTGCGGTTCAGGGTCCGGTTTCCGGTCCAACGGATCTCTTGGATGCCGTTGTCGCGGGTGATGACCTTGTCGCCTTCGCGCAGGGTCTCCACCGGCACCTCACCGCGAGGTGTGGCGATCATCGCCCCCGGCGTGAAGCAGGGGATGACGTTCTCGATTTCCTTGAACTCAAGGGTGCCCGCGATCGTGGTCTGGGTGTTGTCGGTGTAGAAGATCACCGTACCACTTTCACCTGGCGTCCCCGTCGGATCGATGCCGTCGTCGAAGACGACTTTCAGCGAGCCCGAGCCGGTCAGGTCCAGCACGTCAACATCGCCGTCGCCGGGATCTTCGCCGCCGACAATGGTGTCACCCAGGCCCTCTTTGTACTCATCGCCGAAGACCGGATCGGTGAAGGTGCCGACGTTGAACGTGTCGTCACCCAGGCCACCGTCGAGGCTGTCTGCCCCCTGGCCGCCGATGATCTCATCGTTGCCGTCACCACCCATGATGGTGTCGTCATCGATGCCGCCGTCCAGGGTATCGTTGCCTTCGCCCCCGTCGATGGTGTCGTTGTCGTCTTCACCGAAGACCAGATCGTTGCCGGCGCCGGCGTTGATCAGATCATCGCCGTTGTCGAGGATCGGATCGTTGTTGGCCGGGTTGACGTTATCGTCGATCAGGTTGGCTGCATCGGTGCCGATACCGCCTTGGATGGTATCGTCGCCGTCGCCCGAGTTGATCGTGTCGGAGCCTTCGCCGCCCAGGATCTCATCGTTGCCATCGCCCGAGGTGATGATGTCGTCGTCGAAGCCGCCGTCGATGACGTTGTCACCGTCGCCTGCATCGATCGTATCGGCATCGTCGCCCGAGTTGATCGTGTCGTCGCCGTCCCCGGTGGTGATGCTGTCGCGATCATCGTTGGGATCAGCGTCCTTGCCGATGATATCCGGCACGAAGGGTGTACCCAGATCAGGCAGTCCATCGATGCCGGAGTTGACCAGGTTGTCGCCATCCAGATCGGTGATGGTGTCATTGCCCGACGACCCGTTGAGTGTGTCGTCGTCCAGGCCACCGTCCAGCACATCGTTGCCGGACCCACCGGTCAGGGTGTCTTCACCAGCGCCACCCTCAAGGGTGTCGTCGTCCTCGGCCCCGCCCATGGAGTCGTTGCCGTCCCCACCGACCAGGCTGTCGTCGCCCTGGTTGCCGCGCAGCGTGTCGTCGCCGTCGCCACCCAGAACGGTGTCGTCGCCGAAGCCACCGGTGACAAGATCGTTGCCGTCGCCGCCGTCCACGATGTCGTTGCCAGTTTGACCGTTGACCGTGTCGTTGTCGGCGCCACCGTCCACGGTGTCGTTGCCGGCACCGGCGTTGATGGTGTCATCGCCCCCGTTGCCGCGGATGCTGTCGTCGTCGCCGTCGGGTCCGTCGATGATGTCGCCGCCGCCGTCGGTCGGGCCGTCGGCATCGTCATAGAGCGGATCCATCAGCTCGCCGAACTCTTCACCGTCGACCACCAGATCAGGGGCCTGGGGCGGAAGCAGCAGGGTCTCGATCTCGTTGAAGGTCACTTCAACCCAATCGCCCGCGTCGTTTTGCACTTCGACAGAGCCAGAGGTGCTGTCGCCGTCGCCATCGGGTGTTTCCACCAGATTGCGGTGCGCCACGAAGTCGGTCAGGTCCAGCGTATCGTCGTCGACGCCAAAGGTGTTGCCTTCGACGAAGATCGCCGCGTCGGCATCGCCGTTTTCGTCAACCTCATCCTGGTCGATGAAGATGCTGTCTGCACCGCCACCGCCGACAATGCTGTCGCCGCTGCCGCCGATGATCGTGTCATCGCCTGCGTTGCCTTCCAGCGTGTCCGAGCCACGACCACCCGAAATCATATCGTTGTCGTTGTTGCCCTGGATGAAGTCCTGGCCATGGCCGCCTTCGATGCTGTCTTCGCCCTGGCCACCGAGGATGGAGTCGTTGTCCACGCCGCCATCGATGGTGTCGTCGCCGGTGCCACCCAAGATGGTGTCGTCGTCGTCCTGGCCGAAGATCAGGTCATTGCCCTGGCCGCCGTCGATGAAGTCATCGCCGTTGTTGTCGACCGGGTCGGGACCGATGGGCGAGTTGAACCCGTCATCAGCCACGTTCAGCACGTCCGGGAAAATGCTGTCGAGACCACCATAGATGGTGTCGTTGCCGCCACCGCCGACGATGCTGTCGGACCCTTCGCCGCCGATGATGCTGTCCGCATCCGCGCCGCCGTCGATGGTATCGGCATCGATACCGCCGTCGATGGTGTCCATGCCGGTGCCGCCAAAGATCACGTCGGCATCGTCGCCGGTGGTGATGCTGTCGTTGCCAGCGCCGCCGTCCACAGTGTCCTTGTCATCAGCCGGTGCCGTATCGCCGGGCGCGCCGGTGAGGAAGGGCGGCAGGTTCGGTGTCGGCAGATCCGTTGCCGGGGCCGAGCCGGAGGTGTCGATAACATCGTTACCTTCGCCGCCGGACACATCATCGTTGCCGTCGCCACCGGTGATGTCGTCGTTGCCGGTTCCGCCTTCGATCTTGTCGTCGTCGGCACCGCCATCAAGGGTGTCGTCACCGCCACCGCCTTGCAGCGTGTCGTTGCCGTCGTCGCCGTCAATGACATCTGCGTCGTCGGTTGCGCCGCCGAAGATGCTGTCGTCACCTTCGCCGCCGGACACGGTGTCGGAACCCAGGCCCGCATTGATCGTGTCGTTGCCACCGTTGCCGAAGATCGTGTCGTCCAACCCGTCGGGACCGTCGATGATGTCGCCGCCATTGTCCGTCGGCAGGTTGCCGTCGTCATAGCCGGGGTTCATCTCTTCGCCGAACTCTTCGCCGTCGACAGCGCCGTCGGGAAGCGGATCGTGAAGCACGTTCTCGATCTCGGTGAAGGTCAGGGTGACGGGATCGCCTACGTCGTTGTTGTAAACGGCCGTGCCCGCTTCGGGATCGGTCGGATCAAACACGAGGGACACGAGGTCCAGGCCACGCAGATCGAGCGTGTCGCCTTCGTCGCCGTTCTCGGGGCCCGCTTCGTCACCCGGCTGGGTGCCGTCCGAGCCGCCGTCGACGGTGATCGGGCTGTCGCCGGTCAGCGTGTCGTCCACGGTGAACACATCGTCGCCGATGCCGCCTTCTGCGGTGTCGCCTGCGCCCACTTCGATGTCGTCGTCGCCGTCGCCGCCGTCGATCTCATCGTCGCCCTCGCCACCGGCCAGGGTGTCCGAGCCATCGCCGCCGTCGATGGTGTCGTCGCCATCGCCGCCTTCAACATCGTCGTCGCCGTCGCCAGCGGTGACCGAGTCGTCGCCGTCGCCCGCTTCCACATCATCGTCGCCGTCGCCGGTGTCGATGGTGTCATCCCCGTCGCCGCCGGTCACGTCGTCGTCGCCGTCGCCGGTTTCCACGTCAATCGGGCCGTCCGCGTCTTCGCCGTTGACGACATCGTCGCCAGAGCCGGTGATGACCTTCTCGATTTCTTCAAACGTGATGTCGGCCAGGTCATCGTCATCGGCGTCGAGGCCGTTGACGGTGCCCTCTTCAGGGTTCGGTTCAAACTCGACCGTCAGGTCCGCAGTCTGATCACCGAGGTCGAGCACGTCGCCCTCATCCCCATTCTCGGGGCCATCGGGGTTGCCGTCGGTGCCGTCAGAGCCGCCATCGATGGTGACATCCACGGGCGCCGCCGGATCGGTGGTGTCCACGGTGAAGACGTCATCGCCGGTGCCGCCATCGGCCTCGTCGTTGCCGCCCACGGAGATGTCATCATCGCCCGCGCCGCCCTTGAGCGTGTCGTCGCCCTCGCCACCGGCGATCACGTCGGCCCCTTCGCCGCCGTCGATGTCATCGTCGCCGCCCGCACCGTTGATGGTGTCGTCACCGCCGTTGCCTTCAATCGTGTCGTCGCCATCGGTGATGATGTCGCCGCCCTGATCGGTGGGCAGGTTGCTGTCGTCATAGCCGAGGATCATTTCCTCGCCCGATTCCTCGCCGTCAACGATACCGTCCTGGGGCGTGGGATCTGCGCCGACCTCGATGGTGTGAACCGCCGAGTCCGTGCCGCCTGCGCCATCGGAGATGGTATAGGACACGGTCGCCGTGCCTTCAAAGCCGTCTGCAGGCGTGAAGGTGAAGACGCCTTCGGTGCCGGTGGGCGTCAAGGTGCCCTCAGCCGGGTCAACCGTTGCCGATGTCACCACCAGGTCAGAGGCGGGGTTGTCGACGTCGGTGTCGTTGGCCAGCAAGTCGATCTCAACCGCGGTCTCGAACTCGGTGCTGTCGCTATCGTCGACCGCATCGGGGTCATCGTTCACCGGGGTCACGTCGACCGCGATGGTGCCCGTGTCGGTGCCGCCATTGCCGTCAGAGATCGTGTAGGTGATCTCGGCCGGGCCGTTGAAGTTCTCGGCAGGTGTGAAGGTGACATTCGTGCCGTCGGTCGTCACGGTGCCCTGGTCGGTGGGAACCGTCACGTCGATGATGGTCAGCGGATCGCCATCGGCGTCGCTGTCGTTGTCCAGCACATCCGTCAGGGTGATGGCCGTGTCTTCTTCGGTCGTGGCGGTGTCATCGCCGGCCACGGGGCCGTCGTTGACCGCGCCCACCGAGACAATCGCCTCGCCGGTGTCGGTGCCACCGTTGCCGTCCGAGACGACGTAGGTGATCGTCGCGGGGCCATTGAAGTTCAGCGCCGGGGTGAAGGTGACGGTGCCGTCGCCGTTATCCACGGCAGTGCCTTCAGCCGGATCGACGCTGAAGCTTTGAAGGACCAGCGTATCGCCGTCCACATCCGAGTCGTTGCCGAGCAGATCGACCACGACGGCGACGTCTTCGTCCGTCGTCTCGATGTCGTCCACCGCGACCGGATCATCGTTCACCGGGTTGACGGTGACGTTCACAGTGCCGGTGTCGGTGCCGCCATTGCCGTCCGAGATGGTGTAGGTGATCTCGGCTGGGCCGTTGTAGTTCAGGGCCGGTGTGAAGGTCAGCGTGCCGTCGTTGTTGTTGGTGACCGTGCCCGTCGCCGGATCCACCACCGTGGCGCCGACAACCTCCAGCGTGTCGCCATCGGGATCCGTGTCGTTGCCAATCACGTTGAAGGTGACGTCGGTGTCTTCGTCGGTGCTGGCGCTATCGTCCACGGCTGTGGGGCCATCGTTGACAGAGCCCACGGTAACGAACGCCTGTCCGTCATCGGTGCCGCCATTGCCGTCGGAGACGGTGTAATCGATGGTCACCGGGCCGTTGTAATCAGGTGCCGGGGTAAAGGTGACGGTGCCGTCGCCGTTGTCCACGACCGTGCCCAGGGCCGGGTCGACCGAGACGGCGGCCAGCTCCAGCGTGTCGCCGTCCACATCGGTGTCATTGCCGATCAGGTCGATGACGACGCTTTCGTCTTCCATGGTCGAAGCGTTGTCATCCACGGCCACCGGATCGTCATTGACGGGCGTGACGTCCACGGTGACTTCCGCCGTATCCGTGCCGCCGTTGCCGTCCGAGATGGCGTAGCTGATCGTTGCCGGGCCGTTGAAGTTTTCGGCCGGGGTGAAGACCAGCTGGTTGCCCACGATATCCACGGTGCCTTGCGACGTCGGGACAGAGGCGCCGGTGATCACCAGCGTGTCGCCGTCCACATCGGTATCGTTGCCAAGCGCATCGATGGTGATCTCGGTTTCTTCCGGCGTCGTGACGCTGTCGTTCATCGCGTCGGGCGCATCGTTGACCGGGTTCACCGTCAGGTTCACCGTCGCCGTCGCTTCGCCGCCCATGCCGTCAGACACGGTGTAGGTAAAGCTGTCAGGACCGTTGTAGTCGGGATCAGGCGTGTAGGTGTAATTGCCATCGGCATCGATCACGACCGAACCGTTGCTTGGGTCGGTGTTGGAGATCACCTGCAGCGGATCGCCGTTGGGATCGCTGTCATTGTCCAGCACGTTGCCGGTGATGTCGGTGTCTTCATCGCCCGAGCCGGTGTCGTCCACGGCATTGGGGTCATCGTTGACCTCTTCGCCGCGGATTTCTTCGATCTCGAAGAAGTCCAGCGTGTCGCCGTTGGGCGTGCCGTCGGCGTTCAGGAACTGGATCGTACCGGAGGTGGAGTCGCCGTCGGCGTCCTCGGTCTCGTTGATGATGCGGAACGGACCCTCGCCCGTCAGGTCGAGAACGTCGAAGTCATCCTCGTCCAGGCCCGAAGTAGAGCCGGTGCCACCGTCCACGGTGTCTCCGTCGTTGCCACCCAGGAACGTGTCGCGGTCATCGCCGCCCGACAGGCTGTCTGCGCCGTCGCCACCGGTGATCGTATCGTCACCCGCGCCGCCCAGCACGCTGTCGTCGCCGCCCTGACCGTCGATCAGGTCGTTGCCGGTGCCGCCTTTGATCGTGTCGTCGCCGCCTTCGCCCGGGGCGCCGGCCAGCTGCACAAGCTCCACGTTGTCGATGGAAGCGCCAAAGTTATCCTCGGCCCCTTTGCCAACGAATTCCAGCTTGTTGGAGCCGTCGCCCGCACCGCCGATGACGTTGAAGGTGTATTCGTCCATCTGACCCGCTTCGGGGTCCACGGTGGCGATCAGCTCGCCGCCCCAATAGACCTCGATCAGGTTCTCGCCCGAGCCGGACTGCGGCTCGTCGGACTTGTCGCCTGCGTCAAACGTCAACTTGTAGGTCTCACCGTCCTGGACACCGTCCACGACCTGACCCACGCTGGAGTTGCCGGGGGAGGCTTCAAGATCAAGCCAGTTCTGGCCATCGGTGGGGTTGATCCCGCCGCGACCGTCGTTGTGGAAATCGATCTCGCCGCCGTTGCCCTCGGTCCAGCCGGGGACGCCGTCGCCCGCTTCACCGCGGAAGCCGAAGCCCGTCGTGGTCATGCCCGACGTGATCTCGAAGCTGCCGTTGAAGATCAGGTTGCCGGACACAACCGTGCCCTCTTCCGGGTCGTCGCCAAACAGCGTGTCGTCGCCGGAGTTGCCTTCGATGCTGTCGTCGCCGCCGTTGCCGTAGATCAGGTCATCGCCTGCGCCACCGATCAGCGTGTCGTCGCCATCACCCTCGGTCGCGCCGACACCCGGCACGTCGAAGTAGACGTCCGTGACATTGACGCCAGAGTTATCGTCGCCGTCCTGGGTGTGGAAAATCTGGATCTCGGACACCGGGCCCGGGATCGTGACCAGAATGGAATACTCGGACGAGGTGTCGGGCAGATAACCGCCCTGGCTGTCGGCCGTATCGGCGCCTGCGACACCGTCGGTGTCGAGCAGCGTCAGGTTCGAGCCGCCTTCCAGGATCACTTCGATCGGGTCGCCATTGGCGTCAAACGCCTGCACACGGACCACGCCGTCGCCGTCGATGTCATTGACGCGGAACGACACATTCTCGACCGGGTCAGAGAAGCCCAGGGAATAGGTGTCAGAGTTGCCTTCGCCGCCTGTCTCGCTGTCGAGCGACGATGTGTCATCCACCGCGCCCAGGGGGCCTGTGTCGATGCCCGCCACGTTCTGCGCGTCGGTCGCGATTTCGTCGGACGCGCCGCCGTCGGTCTCCGAGAACGTCACGGTGACGTTGCCGGTGTCCTGGCTGAAGTTCGGGGCGCCAGTGTTGGGTGCGAGGTCCCACTGGAACACTTCGCGCACGGAGCCGTTGTCCTGACCGCCTGCGTCGCCGAAGATCGTATCGTTGCCGGTGTCGCCCACGCCGAGGTCATTGCCGGAGCCGCCCAGGATCAGGTCGTCGCCTGCCATGCCTTCCAGCGTGTCGTCGCCCGCGCCACCGTCCAGCGTGTCGTCGCCGTCCACACCGCAAAGCGTGTCGTCACCCTCTTCACCCAGCAGGAGGTCATCGCCCGCCTGGGAATTGTCGTCGTCACCGAAGATCAGGTCATTGCCGGTGCCACCGGACACGGTGTCATCGCCGTCGCCTGCCTGCACGGTGTCATCACCGCCGCGCGCTTCCACAACGTCATCGTTGTTGGGGGGCGTCAGGTCATTGTCGAGAGCGTCGATCATGTCGCCCTCGGGATCCCCGGTGTAGCCCGCGTCGATCAACTCGCCGCCCGAGGTGCCTTCAACGATATAGTTGGGCTCTGTCGGGTTGGGGTTGGTGACCGGATCGTTGGTGGTGGTGTAGAGCGCGACATAGTCGATGGCGCCCTGGAATTCCTTGTCGTATTCGCCGTCGTCCTTTTCACGCGCGCCGAAGGTGAACTCTTCGTCGTCGTTGTCGGTCAGGTCGAAGGTCAGGCCGGTCTCAGAAGACACGAGCGACTCGACGGCGCCGGTGGTCAGGTTCTCGACCGTCAGGCGCGCGCCCGTAGCTTCATCAAAAGAGTACTTCACGTTCACGACGTCGCCGGGCGAGAAGAAGCCCGCCGAGGTCGATAGTGTCGCCTGGTGATCGCCATCGTCGGTGTTGTGATAGGATTGGACCTTGCCGTCGCCGGTTACGCGGATCTCGAAGAAGCCTTCGTCGTCCTCGTCGATGTGCTTTTCGCCCCGCGACAGGATCACGTCCTCAGACCCGCCGGACTGAGAAGACTGCGTGAACTGAACTTCAAGGGTGCCGCGGTCCAGGTTGAACTGCGCGTCATCGGCGGAAGAGCCGCTGTCGGCGTTCACATCAAAGACGGTGGGGCTGGAGTTGCTGCCCGCACCGACATGCAACTGACCGTTGGAAAAGGAGGGCGACACGCCGTTGCCGTCAACCGCGTTGCCATCCTGGGCAATACCGTCATCCAGGCCGGTGTCCGCGTTCTCGTTGCCGGACAAGAAGTCCCACAGGCCGATAAGATCGGCCACATTGTTCGGCTCATTAAAATTTGTCATCTCGCACTCTCCTTTTGCCGACCGAAACGCCGGCCATCCCACACACGCGGGAAAATATCTGGTCAACTGTACGCGATGCTGTGAACGGCCCGAGGGCGGCACGCACGCGACGTTTCCAAGTGGAAGGAGAGGTCCGGAACGTTACATTCCGACAGGCGGCGACAACGCCCCAAAGGACGTAAGACGCACTTATTGCCAAAGCTGGTCGCTCTTGACCGGCGCTATAACGGCAACACCCCTCCCGCGTTCTTACGCGACATTCGTGTGCGGCCGCCCCCGTGGCCTATTTGCAGACATCGCCCCCCAGTTGGGCTGCATTGGGGATAGCGCATCGGGGGAAGTAAGGAGAAGGGAAAATTTTTCGGATTGTGTCAGCTTTTGGTTAATAGGGGCGGGTTCGAGCACCTGTTGAGCAGCGCTGCGCGGGCCCATTGTTTCGCATTCACAAAATCGCCACAATTCGACGGGTCTGTTTTCATTGCCTTAACCCTTGTTTTCAACATCGCCCTCCGCCGAGCGCTCGTCCGTCGGCGCGGCACACCTTCAGATTGTTCAAAGCTAGGCAACAATCGTTAACTTACGTAACGGAAACAGTCTGTTCTCTGGCGGCGGGGCAGCGTCGGGACAAAACCTGCCCTTTTGGACATGTCTATTCTGACAGGCCTGCGGCAGTAGGGCGGCACGGCCCCGAATCAGGCCATTCCCAGACTGTCTTTGGACTACGGCACGGTTGGACGACGGCAAAAATCGGCACCAACTTGCCGAAAGCCGCCACAAATCCGCCCAAAGTCGCGCGCCCGGGGCACCGCGAAGGGGCAAAAGTCGCGCCTGCATTCTCTGGAAAGAAAGGGCTGGTACCCGAGGTCGGACTCGAACCGACAAGCCGTTAGGCGGGGGATTTTGAATCCCCTGCGTCTACCAATTCCGCCACTCGGGCCCTTGGGCGCTTGCCTAGCGAAGCCTCTGATCCTCGTCCAGCCCAAAAACAAAGGGAAACCTTACCGATGAGGGGCCAGCACGCGCTGGTGGGTGTCCGCGGCATTTGGTAAGCGGTGCGGGAGAATCCGTGGCGCGAGCCTCGGCCCCTGGAATGGAGACAGTCTTGATGACGGCGCACCCCGATGACGCACTGGCCAGCACGGAGCCCACCGGCGAGGCGATGGCAATTTCCGAGCGCCTGCGGCAATTGGCAGAAGATGCCGAGGGAGAGGCGGTAACGCTCGACTGGATCCTGGCGCAATTGCACGAGCGGGCGTTCGGCCTGTTCCTGCTGGTCCTGGCCCTGCCCTGCTGCATCCCGTTCCTTTACGGCGTCCCTCAGGTGGTCTCGCTGCCCCTCATGTTCGTCTCGGCGCAGATTGTCATGGGCCGCCGGGCGCCGTGGTTGCCGCAACGCCTTGGCGCGCGGACCGTGTCGAGCGAAAGCCTGCAAGGCCTCGCAGAGCGCGCGGGCCCCTGGTTGCGCCGGATCGAGGCGCTGAGCCATCCCCGCCTGATCGCCCTGACCCGCCCGCCGATGGACCGCGTCGTGGGCCTTGCGCTGGTGCTGTTCAGCGCGTCGATACTGGTGCCGCTGCCGCTGACCAATACCGTGCCGGGCTTTGCCATTGTCATCGTCGCCATGGGGCTGTTGCAGCGCGATGGCATCCTGGTTCTGGGCGGCGCGCTTCTGGGCACGGCCTGGATCGCGACACTGGTGCTGACCGGCGCGTCGCTGATCAGCCTGATCATGGGGTGGGTCGGGTTGTGAGCGGTCAGGCGACACGGCGCAATCTGATCGCCCTGGCAGGCCTCGGGTCGCTGGGGCTATTCCTGGGGGCGTTGTATTTCGAGTATGTCGTGGGGCTCCTGCCCTGCGCGATGTGCCTGTGGCAGCGCTGGCCGCACCGGATCGCCATCGCGCTGTCTGTCGTGGGCGTGGCTATTCCCAACGCCCTCATTGCCTGGCTCGGCGCGGTGAGCATGGTTGTGAACGCGGGCATTTCGCTGCTGCACACGGGCGTGGAACGCGCCTGGTGGGACGGGCCGCAGGTCTGCGGGGCCTCCGCCGCGCAGGATCTGGGCAGCCTGTCGATGGAGGATCTGTTCGACACGACCTCTGGCCCGCAGATCGTGCTGTGCAACGAGGCGGCTTGGATGTTCGCGGGCCTGTCGATGGCCAGCTGGAACGGGATCATCTGCCTGGGGCTGGCAGCCGTCTGGATCACTGCTGCACGGGCGCGCGCTTAACGCGCCCCTCCTCGGCCAAGCGCATCTTTGATGCGCAAGACCTCCTCGCAGCGGTGCCTTGCTGTGGCAGACTTAGTGCACTGTGAACTCCCCCACGACATTCCGCCACTCGCCCGGCGCGATCATCTTGCGGTGTGTAAACCGCACCGAATGCAGCGGCCCGTCGATCTTGTCCTGCCAGAACTCGATGAACCCAAAGAGCTTCGGGTGATCGGGTGCCAGGTCATAGTCCTGCCAGACGAATGTGTTCAGTACATTCTGGTAATCGGGCATCCGGTAGAACATCTCGGCCGTGGTCAATCCGTAACCGTTCAGCATCAATTCCGTCTCAGTCATTGCAGTCTCCATTGCCTGTGGTCTGCCTCCCACGACCAGCTTGCCGGGGAATTCTTAATTTTCCAACAAAACAATGTGTTAGCAGGCGGGCGGCCGCGCTGCCAAAACGCCCTTCCCCCATTGCACCCCATATCCCGTGGGGATATAGTCAAATCCAACAAAATATAGCGTAAAACACGACCAACGGGCGGACCTATGACCGACACTCCTGAACCACCTGAAAACGGCCCCCCCGAAAGCGGAGACACGCTGCCAGAGCGGACCGAATACACGGGACCGTCGATCGATATTTCGGCGGAGATGAAGAACTCGTTCCTCGACTACGCGATGTCGGTGATCATTTCCCGCGCGATCCCGGACCTGCGCGACGGGCTCAAGCCGGTGCACCGGCGGATCCTGTTCGCAATGCACGAGACCGGCAACACCCACGAGAAATCCTATCGCAAATCCGCGCGCCCCGTGGGCGATGTGATGGGCCAATACCACCCCCACGGGGACGGCGCGATTTACGACGCTTTGGTGCGCATGGCGCAGGATTTCTCCATGTCGCTGCCGCTTCTGGACGGGCAGGGCAACTTCGGGTCGATGGAC
This sequence comes from Gymnodinialimonas sp., assembly GCF_059726805.1. Lineage (NCBI taxonomy): Bacteria > Pseudomonadati > Pseudomonadota > Alphaproteobacteria > Rhodobacterales > Paracoccaceae > Gymnodinialimonas > Gymnodinialimonas sp. Next base: position 2,249,732 of record NZ_AP041059.1, on the reverse strand, counting down.
GGCGATAACCCGGCCGCCATGCGCTACACAGAGGTGCGGATGGACGCGCCCGCCGCGTTTCTGCTGGAAGATATCGACAAGGACACCGTTGATTTCCAGGACAACTACGACGGCAAACAGCAGGAGCCGAGCGTTCTGCCGGCCCGCTTCCCCAACATGCTCGTCAACGGTGCGGGCGGCATCGCGGTTGGTATGGCCACCAACATTCCGCCCCACAACCTGGGTGAAGTCATTGATGCCTGCCAGGCGCTGATCGAGAAGCCGGATCTGTCCTCGGAAGAGTTGATCGAATACGTCCCTGCCCCGGATTTCCCGACCGGCGGGATCATCCTAGGCCGCTCCGGCGCCCATAAGGCCTATATCGAAGGCCGCGGCTCGGTCATCATCCGGGCCAAGACCCGCATCGAAGAGATCCGCAAGGATCGCTACGCCATCGTGCTGGATGAGATCCCCTATCAGGTGAACAAGGCGAGCATGATCGAGCGGATTGCCGAACTGGTCCGTGACAAGAAGATCGATGGGATTTCTGGCGTCGCGGATGAGAGTGACCGCATCGGCGTGCGCGTCGTGGTGGAATTGAAGCGCGACGCGACGCCCGAGGTGGTATTGAACCAGCTGTTCCGGTTCACCCAGATGCAGACGTCCTTCGGCTGCAACATGCTGGCGCTGAACGGTGGCAAGCCCGAGCAATTGACCCTGCGCGGGTTCCTCGTGGCCTTCCTCGACTTCCGCGAAGAGGTCGTGGCGCGCCGCACTGCGTTCGAGCTGCGCAAGGCGCGCGACCGGGCCCATGTGCTCTGCGGTCTGGCGGTTGCTGTGTCCAACGTGGACGAAGTGGTGGCGACGATCCGCGCCAGCGCTGACGCCCCCGCTGCGCGTACCGCCCTGATGCAGCGCGCCTGGCCCGCCGACGAGATCCTGCCGTTCATCAAGCTGATCGATGATCCGACCCACACCGCCAACGAGGACGGCACTTATAATCTGTCCGAGACCCAGGCCCGCGCCATTCTGGAGCTGCGCCTGCAGCGCCTGACGCAACTGGGCGTCAAGGAAGTCACGGACGAACTCGAAGAGTTGGCGGGCAAGATCAAAGACTACCTCGCCATCCTCGCCTCGCGCGAGCGGATCCTGGAGATTGTCTCTAACGAGCTGGCCGAGGTGCGCGAGAAATTCGCCGTGCCGCGGCGCACCGAGATCGTCGAATGGTCCGGCGATATGGACGACGAGGACCTGATCGAGCGCGAGGATATGGTCGTGACGATCACGGCGGGCGGCTACATCAAACGTACACCCCTGGCCGATTTCCGCGCCCAGAAGCGCGGGGGCAAGGGCGTCGCCGGCGGCTCGATGAAAGACGACGATGTCGTCACCAGCATGTTCGTCGCCAACACCCACACGCCGCTGCTGTTTTTCACCACGGGCGGCATGGTCTACAAGCTGAAGACTTGGCGTCTGCCGTCGGGGTCGCGGTCCTCTCGTGGTAAGGCCATCGTCAACATCCTGCCCATCGAGATCGGCACCGGCATCGCCGCAATCATGCCTGTCGACCGGGACGAGGATCATTGGGACGAGCTACAAGTGGTGTTCTGCACCGACCGCGGCACCGTGCGGCGGAATGCGTTGTCCGATTTCGCCAATGTCATGCGCAACGGCAAGATCGCGATGAAGTTTGAGGGCGAAAGCGAAGGCTGGCGGATGATCAACGCCCGCATCGCGTCGAATGACGATGATGTGATGCTGGTCACGAAGCAAGGCCGCGCGATCCGCTTCCCGGCGACGGACGTGCGGGTCTTCAACTCTCGCGCCTCCACCGGGGTTCGGGGGATCAAGTTGGGTAAGGATGACGAGGTCGTGTCGATGTCGATCATCCGCCACTTCGAGGCGGAAGCCTCCGAGCGCGCCGCCTACCTGAAGCAACGTCGCCTGATGGCGGGTGTAACCGAAGAGGCCGAGCCAGACGAGGATGACGTGCCAGAGGGCGACCTGTCGCCCGAGCGCTACGCCGAGATGTCTGCCGCCGAAGACCTGATCCTGACGATCACCAGCGGCGGCCTTGGCAAGTTGAGTTCGTCCCACGATTACGCCGTGCGCGGGCGCGGCGGACAGGGCGTTTCGGCCATCGACAAAGCCATGCGCGGCGGTACGCTGGTGGCCAGCTTCCCGGTCGATATGGACGACCAGATCATGCTGGCGACCTCGACCGGCCAGTCGATCCGCGTGCCGATTGACGGCATCTCCTTCCGCTCGCGCTCTGCGGGGGGTGTGAAGGTGTTCAACACGGCCAAAGGCGAAGACATCGTCTCAGTCGCCTATATCGCGGACCAAGGGGACGAAGACGCCGAAGTAATCGACGGCGACGGTGGGGCTGAAGGGTGAGTGATGCTCTGGCGTTGGCGGGCAGGCTTTTGCTCGCCGCGCTGCTTTTGGCAGGCACCATCCAGAAAGTCGCCTCGCCCGAGGGCGCGCAGGCGCTTCTGGCGCTCGCCGCGCTGCCCGGCTGGCTGATCTGGCCGGCTGCCGTCTACACCGCCGTGGCCGGGCTCGGCATCGCCCTTGGCGCCTATACCAAACCTCTCGCCCTCACCGCCGCCGCCTATTGCGTCGTCACCAGCACCTTTCACATCCTGATGGACGACCCCTGGCAAATGACCATCGCCTTCAAGAACTGGGTCATCGCGGGCGGCTATTTGATGCTTGCAGCCCACGGTCCGGGTCGCTTCGCCCTTTCCCTTGGGCGTCCGAACGCCTAAATCCCCCCCATGACACGAGATACACAGCTTACAATCATCGGCGGCGGCATGGCCGGGTCCGAGGCCGCGTGGCAGGCCGCAAACCTCGGCGTCCGCGTGCGCCTGATCGAGATGCGCCCGAAGGTTGAAACCTTCGCCCACCGCACCGGCAACCTAGCCGAGATGGTCTGCTCCAACTCCTTCCGCTCCGACGACAGCGAGCAGAACGCCGTGGGCCTGCTGCATTGGGAAATGCGCGTCGCGGACAGCATCGTCATGCACACCGCCGACGCCCACAAACTGCCCGCAGGCGGCGCGCTCGCCGTGGACCGGGACCCGTTCGCCGAGACCGTGACGGCCAAGCTGCAAGCCCATCCGCTGATCGAGATCGTTTATGACGAGGTGCAAGACCTCCCCGAAGGCGGCCCCACGATCATCGCCACCGGGCCGCTGACAGGCAGCGCGCTGGCGGATGCCATCGCCAAGGAAGCGGGCCAGGACGCGTTGGCGTTCTTCGACGCCATCGCCCCCATCGTCTATGCCGACAGCATCGATATGGGCACGGCCTGGCGCCAGTCGCGCTATGACAAGGGCGACACGATCGAGGAGCAGGAGGCCTACATCAATTGCCCCCTGACGCAGGAACAATACGAGGCCTTCATCGACGCGCTTCTGGAAGCGCCCAAAACCCAATTCAAGGAAGGCGAAACGGCCGGCTACTTCGACGGCTGCCTGCCCATCGAGGTCATGGCCGAGCGCGGCCGCGAGACCCTGCGCTTTGGGCCCATGAAGCCCGTGGGCCTCACCAACCCCCATGATCCGCAGACCAAGGCCCACGCCGTCGTCCAGCTGCGCCGCGATAACGCGCTCGGGACGCTCTATAATATCGTGGGCTTCCAGACCAAGATGACCTACGGCGCGCAGAAACAGGTCTTTGCGATGATCCCCGGCCTGCACGAGGCGAGCTTCGCGCGCCTCGGCGGCATCCACCGCAACACGTTTATCAACTCTCCCACCCTGCTGGACGCCCAGATGCGCCTGCGCACCAAGCCGCACATCCGCTTCGCGGGCCAGATCACCGGCGTGGAGGGCTATGTGGAAAGCGCCTCCATGGGGCTCCTCGCAGGTCGCATGGCCGCCGCCGAGATCCTGGGCCAAGCCCTGCCAGAGGTTCCCGATACCACCGCCATGGGTGCGCTTGTCACCCACATCACCGGCGGCGCCGAGGCGAAGACCTTCCAGCCCATGAACGTCAACTTCGGCCTTTTCCCCCCGGTGGAAGGCCTCAAATCCGGGCGCAGGGGCCGCAAGGACCGCTATAAGGCCTATACCGACCGCGCGAAAGCCGCCTGGACGGATTGGCTTACACCGCAATCACAAGCCGCGGAGTAAGCCGCGCCCGGCTGGACGGGCGCCCGCTTCCGCGTCTAACCTCGCGCCCATGGCAACGTTCGACAAACCGCTCTGGCAGCCCCGCTCTCCATCCGAGACCCAAGCGATCTACCGCGATTGGGCCGCCACCTATGACGCGGATGTGGAAGGCGCGGGCTACGCCACGCCGGGGCGGCTGGCCAAAGCCCTGGCCGAGGCCGCGACCGACCTGAGCGCGCCCGTGCTGGATTTCGGCTGCGGCACGGGCCTCTCGGGCATGGCGCTGGCGGCACAAGGCTTCAGCACCATCGACGGCACCGACATCACCCCCGAAATGCTCGCCAAAGCGCAAGAGACCGGCGCCTACCGCAAAATCTGGGCCAGCGCCCCTGGCGAGACGCCACCCCAAGGCTACGCGGTCATCGCCGCCATCGGCGTTGTCAGCCTCGGCGCCGCGCCCGCCGATACGCTGCACAGCCTTCTGGATGTGCTGGCGCCCGGCGGGCTTCTGGGGTTCAGCTACAACGACGCGACGCTGGCCGATACCTCCTTCATGGAGGCCCTGGCAGAGGCTCAAAACACAAGTACCCTGGTACACGAGGCCTACGGCGACCACCTGCCCGGCAAGTCCATGAAATCCTCCATCTACATCCTGCGCAAAACGTGATCACCCGCTTCGCGATATCCCCATGATTACCCGCTTCGCGCCGTCGCCCACCGGGCCACTGCACCTGGGCCACGCCTATTCCGCGCTCCTGGCCCACGACATGGCGCGGGCGGTAGGCGGCACGTTCCTGCTGCGCATCGAGGATATCGACCGCCAGCGCTCCAAACCGGAGTGGGAGGCGCAAATCCTCGACGATCTCACCTGGCTTGGCCTCACCTGGGACGCCCCGCCGCTGCGCCAGTCAGACCGCCTGCCCGCCTACCGCGACGCGCTGGAAACCCTTTGGCGCGCGGGCCTGCTTTACCCCTGCAGTTGCAACCGCCGCGATATCCTCGCCGCCGCCTCCGCCCCCCATGAGGGCGAACCGCCCATGGGCCCCGACGGCGTCATCTACCCCGGCACGTGCCGCGACACCCCCTCCGCCCCCGCACACACAGATGATCCCCTGCCCAGGGCCACGACCCTGCGCCTCAACATGGCCCGCGCCATGGAGCAAATCGCAACGGGATCGCGCCGAGTCCCGGGCCCAGATCCTGTCGCAAGCTTCTCAGAAACAGGCCATCCGCCCAAAGGCCCAGTCGCGGTCACACGCGCCCAAATGGCACAGGACGTCGGCGACATCGCGCTGTCGCGCAAAGATTTCCTCGGCTCCTACCACCTCTCCGTGGTGCTCGATGACGCGGCCCAAGGCATCACCCACGTCATCCGCGGCGAAGACCTCTATGACGCCACAATGATCCACGTTATCTTGCAACGCCTCCTCGGCCTGCCCACGCCGACCTACCACCACCACCGCCTGATCCGAGACGACCAAGGCCGCCGCCTGGCCAAACGAGACGACGCCCGCGCGCTTTCAAAATACCGCGCCGACGGCGCCACCACCAAAGACATCCGCCGCCTCGTCGGCCTCTAAGGCCGGACACCCCGCAGCAACCCAAATCAACGCATCAGCGCCCACCAACCGCTCCCCCCTTCATCTTGCCAAATACAACTTTCATCACACCACCCGCCAGCGGCACACCGCCGGGGCAAAGGCCCTGCACCCAACACAAGCGCAAAAAACCCTTAACAAATCCCTAAAAAATTTCCAAAACCATTCTAAAACAATAGCTTACACTTATGCTCAAGCTTGAGCACCCCACTCATTCCGGCGCCATCAACTCCACTTCCACCCCATCCACGACCGAGGTATAGAAACACACCCGCCGGTTCGTATGGCACGCAGGCCCCTCCTGCCGCACCACGGCCAGCAAGCAATCCCGGTCACAATCCACCCGCAGATCGACCAGCTCCTGAGTATGCCCGCTCGTCTCCCCCTTGACCCAGAACGCCTGGCGCGAGCGGCTCCAATAGGTCACCCGCCGCGTCTCCAACGTCTTGGCGACCGCGTCGGCATTCATCCACGCCATCATCAACACCTCGCCGGTGCCCTCTTGCTGCGCAATGCAGGGGACAAGGCCATTTGCATCATAGCGAAGGCTCGCCGGATCGAACGCTGTCATGGAAGCACCTCTTTGCAAATCACCCAGGCAGGGCTACTTAAGGCAAGACGGAACGGAAAGGCAAAGCGATGGCAGGTGACACCGACCTCATCAAACTCTACTCCCAGCGCATCCTGGCGCTGGCGGCGGATATTCCCCATCGCGGGCGCCTGGAATCTCCCCAGGCAAGCGTCAAGAAACGCGCGCCCCTGTGCGGATCTACGGTGACGGTCGATCTGTCACTGGAAGACGGGCGGATTGTGGACTTCGCGCAGGATGTGAAGGCCTGCGCCCTGGGCCAAGCCGCGGCCTCGCTTCTGGGGCAGCATGTCATTGGCCGGTCGCGGGTAGAGGTGGAAACCGCCCGCGACGCGTTGCATGCCATGCTCAAAGCGGACGGCCCGCCCCCCGGCGCGCCCTGGGCGGGCTATGAAGTGCTGGAGCCCGCGCGCGAGTATCGCAATCGCCATGCGTCGATTATGCTGTCGCTCGACGCCACAGCGCAGGCGATGGCCGAGGCCGAACGCGCGGCCTGCGCCTGAGGCCTTCCGTTTACAGAGGGCGGTGACCAAATCTCTTGCAAGAGATTTGCCAGAGCCTTCAAAGGCTCTGCCCGCGCCACCGCACGAAAAAAACCGCCGCGCACCCCGGACAAGGATGGCGGCGGAAGTATGCAGATCCGGTGCGTCCCGAGGCATGGGACAATGGGCCGAGGCAAATCATGTTTGAGCCGGGACAAGTGGCGCAAACGAAACCCTATGGATCGCTGGCAGAAACTCGGCGCAGTCACAACGCTGAAACCCAACGTCATGGTCCTACTGCGCGCAATGGCTAGGACGTCAGATCAAACCGGGCAAATGCAGCATCCCCACGGTCATGACAGCCAGCGCAACCACACCGGCCAAGTCATACATCAGCGTGTCGCGGGACCGGGCGAGGATCTGAGCAGCTTGGGCAATCATGGGAGCGTATCCTGTCTTGGTTAACGTCTTTGTTGCGCCTTTGTTCTCACGTTCGAATAAAATTGTAAAGAACTTTTTGAGAACATTTGAGAACAAAAAGCGTTTTGTTCTCCTTTCGGGCTCTCGACGTGCTGGTCTCCGGCCTATCCCACGTCCAACAAGCGGATCGCCTTGTCTTGCTCCATTAACCACAAGAGCACCCGCGCAGATTGTCCCCGCGCGCCCGTCAACTCCGGATCCAATGTCAGCAAAGCCCGTGCGTCGCTCTGGGCCAAGGCCATCAAGGCGCCTTGGCTTTCCAGGTCTGCGACCCGGAACCGGGGCAAGCCCGATTGCGCCGTGCCGATCACGTCGCCCGCGCCGCGAATGGCCAGGTCCTCCTCGGATATTCGGAAGCCGTCCTCTGTCTCGCGCATCACCTGCAGGCGCCGTGTCGCGGTTTCGCCCAGGGGCGCGCGGTACATCAACAGGCAGGTCGATTCCGCTGACCCTCGTCCCACCCGGCCGCGCAATTGGTGTAGCTGTGCGAGGCCGAAATTCTCGGCCTGCTCGATCACCATGATCGAGGCGTTGGGCACGTCCACGCCGACTTCAATCACCGTTGTCGCCACCAGAACCCGCGTCTCTCCGGCCTTGAAGGCCGCCATCACGGCGTCCTTGTCGCGCGGCTTCATCTGGCCATGGACCAGCGCCACCTTGCCCTCTCCGAACGCGGCGCGGAGCATTTTGAAACGCTCCTCCGCCGCCGTCGCGTCATAGACTTCGGATTCCTCCACCAGCGGGCACACCCAATAGGCCTGGCGGCCTTCGTCCAGCGCCCGGTGCAGATGCGCCACCACTTCATCAAGGCGCGCGGTAGAGATCAGGGCCGTCTTCACCGGTGTGCGTCCGGGCGGTTTTTCGTCCAACACGCTCAGGTCCATGTCGCCGTATTGCGCCAGGCTCAGCGTGCGCGGGATTGGCGTGGCGGTCATCACCAGAACATCCGCCGCCTCGCCCTTCTGGCTCAGGCGCACCCGCTCTCGCACGCCGAAACGGTGCTGCTCATCCACCACCGCGAGGCGCAGGCTGTGAAAATCCACGTCGTCCTGGAACACCGCGTGGGTGCCGACGAGGATGTGGATGTCACCGCGTTTGAGCGCCTCAAGTTTTGCGTGCCGCTCTTTCCCTTTGTCCGCCCCTGTTAAGATTTCACACACCACGCCGGCCGCATCGGCGAGCGGCTTGAGGTTCAGGTAATGCTGCCCCGCCAGGATCGAGGTCGGCGCCATCATTACCGCCTGCCCCCCGGCCTCCACCGCGACCAGCAGCGCCATCAGCGCCACCAACGTCTTGCCCGAGCCCACGTCGCCTTGCAGCAACCGGTTCATCCGGTGTGGGGCGGCCATGTCTTCAGCGATCTCTTTGATCGTCCGCGTCTGCGCGCTGGTGGGCGTATAGGGCAGTGATTTCAAGACTTTGGCGCGTAGCTTGCCATCCCCCTCACTGCGCAGCCCGGGCTTCTTGCGGCGGGTGGCGCGCGCCAGCGCGAGAGTCAACTGGTGAGCGAAGAACTCATCATAGGCGAGCCGTTCCCGAGGCAGCGCCGCGCGGCTGAGGTCACTGGCGGTCTGCGGCGCATGGACAGCTGTGATCGCATCGTGCCAGGCAGGCCATTTGCGGTCCTTGACGGTGTTAAGATCGGCCCATTCGCCGAGGATTTCGACCTTGCTCAGCGCCGATTGCACAGCCTTATGGACCCCGCGTTGGGTGAGGCCCTGCGCCAGCGGATAGACGGGCTCATAGGCCGGGATCGCGGCGGCTTCTTCGGGCGGCAGCATGTGATCGGGATGCGGCATCTGGGCGATGCCGTCGTAGAGCTCAACCTTGCCCGAGACGACCCGCCGCGCGCCAGTTGGGTGGGCGCGTTCCAGGTAATCGCCGCGGGCGTGGAAAAAGATCAGATGAAAAGAGGTCTGCGCGTCCTCAACCTCGATCCGGTACGGGCCGCGGCCTTTGGGCTTGATGTGGGCGCCAATCGTGACTTCCACCGTCGCGGGGCCGGGCAGTGCCACATCTCGGATGGAGGCTTTCCGGGTCCGGTCGAGCCCGCCCGCGGGCAGCGTAAAAATCAGATCGCGCGGGGTTTCGACATTGATCCCGGCGTAATTCTTCGCCGTCTTCGGCCCGACCCCTTCGAGCGTTTCCAGCCCGGCGAACAGCGGAAACAGGATTTCCGGGCGGCCTTTGGGCAGGTGATCAGCCATCGCCAATCCGGTCCAGCCATTGGTCCTCTGTCAGCAACTCGATCCCCAGGTCTTTGGCCTTTTTCTCTTTGGACCCTGCGCCCGGCCCCGCCACCACAAGATCGGTCTTGGCCGAGACCGAACCCGAGACCTTGGCGCCCAACGCCTCGGCCCGCGCCTTGGCCTCGGCCCGTGTCATGCGCTCCAACGCGCCGGTGAACACAACCGTCAGGCCCGCGACGGCGCTTTGGGTGGCGCGCGCCTCAGGCGGCTGGATCTCGGTGAGTTCGGTGATCAGGCGGTCAATCGAGGCCCGTTCCCGCGCTTGCTGGAAGGTCGTGACCAACGACACGGCCACCGTCGCGCCGATGCCGTCGATGCCGGTGAGGTCATCCCAAGCCGCTTTGGCGGCCTCGGGCGTATCGGCCCAGGCCTTATCGCGCTGGGGCTGAAGCGCGGCACGGCGGCCTTCATCGGCAGCGGCCTTGCGTTCCTCCAGGATCGCGGCTTCGGCGCGCAGATGGGCATCGGCGGCGGGCGCGGCTTGATCCACCGTTTCGGCCAGCCCGGCCCAGGTGCTGAAGTGGCGGGCCAGATCGCTCGCGGCAACCTCACCGACGTGGCGAATGCCGAGGGCGAAGATCAGGCGATGCAGCGCGATGGTGCGTTTGGCGTCGATGGCGTTGAACAGGCTGGTGGCGGATTTCTCGCCCCAGCCCTCTCGATTCTTGAGTTGTTGCAGGCCTTCGCCGTAATTCTTTTTTAGGCGGAAGATGTCGGCAGGCTCCGCGATCCAGGTGTCTGTATAGAATGCCTCGACCTGTTTGGCGCCGAGGCCGTCGATGTCGAAGGCCGCGCGGCTGACGAAATGTTTCAGCTTTTCAACCGCTTGCGCCGGGCAGATCAGGCCACCGGTGCAGCGACGGACGGCGTCGCCTTCCTCGCGGATCGCGTCGGATTGGCACTGGGGACAGTGGGTCGGGAAGACATAGAGCTGCGCGGCGGCGGGACGTTTGGAGAGGTCGACATCGGCGACCTTGGGGATCACGTCGCCCGCCCGGTACACCTGCACGCGGTCGCCGACACGGATGTCCTTTCCGTCACGGATCGGTCCCCCATTGGCATCGCGCCCGGCAATGTAGTCCTCATTGTGCAAAGTCGCGTTGGAGACAACGACACCGCCAACGGTCACGGGCGTGAGCCGCGCCACGGGGCTGAGCGCGCCGGTGCGGCCGACTTGAATGTCGATGGCCTCCAGAGTGGTCCAGGCCAGCTCTGCCGGGAATTTGTGGGCAATCGCCCACCGAGGCGTGGTGGAGCGCATGCCAAGCCGGCGCTGATAATCCAGATCGTCGACCTTGTAGACGACGCCGTCGATATCATAGCCGAGCTCGGCCCGCCCCTCCTCGATACTGGCGTAATGCGCCAGCATCTCCTCGCAGCTGGCACAGGTTTTGGTGCGGTCGTTGATCTGAAATCCGAGGCTTTTCAATCGGTTGAGGGCGTCCGTTTGGGTTTCGGCGAGGGGTGCGCTCACCTCGCCCCAGGCATAGGCGAAGAACTTGAGCGGTCGCGATTTGGTGATGCCGGGGTCGAGTTGGCGGAGTGAGCCTGCGGCGGCGTTTCGGGGATTGGCGAAGGTCTTGGCCCCGGCTTCTTCCTGGCGGGCGTTGAGGGCGGCGAAATCGGCGTGGCTCATATAGACCTCGCCTCGGACTTCCAGAACGGCTGGGGCGTTTTCCAGCACCTGCGGGATGTCGGCGATGGTGCGCGCATTGGCGGTGACGTTTTCACCGACCGCGCCGTCGCCCCGCGTGGCGGCGGAGACGAGCTGGCCGTCTTCATAGCGCAGCGACAGGGATAGGCCGTCGATCTTGGGCTCGGCGGTGAATGGCAACGGCGCATCTGGCGCGAGGTTCAGATAACGCGCGATGCCCGCGACGAAATCGGTCACATCGGCGGCGTCGAATGCGTTCGCAAGCGACAGCATGCGCTGGCTGTGGGTCAGTTTCGCAAAGCCCTCGGACGGGGCGGCGCCGACCTGGTCGGAGGGGCTATCGGCGCGTTTGAGGGCCGGGAACGCCGCCTCAATCGCTGCGTTTTCGCGCTTGAGCGCGTCGTAGGCTGCGTCGCTCAACTCCGGCGCATCGGCGCCGTGGTAGGCGGTGTTGGCCTGGGCGAGGATGTCAGCGAGTTCTTCCAGGCGTGCGGCGGCCTGGGGCTCGGTCAATTCAGCCGCCAGCGCGGCGGCCTCTTGATCTGGATGTGACATGCGCCCCCCGAAGCTGCAGATCTTTTGATTGGTGATAGGAGCCAGCGACCGATTGGTCCAGAGAGGAGCGGCAATGCGTTCCGATCTGCTCCATGTTTCCAGACGATCGAGCCGCTCATAGGTGCGCCTTGCCCTTGGGCCGTAACATGCGAAAAGCGGCCCGGATCTCTCCGCGCCGCTTCCAGCGTCGTCCCAAACATGTCCAATTGAAAGCCCCCGCTTCAAAGGAGCGTCGGGACGCTGAAACTTGCCCGGCTAGCCGGTTGCGACCATGCCAAGGTCCATGTCGTCGACCGCCGAGACCGGATCGCGCAGGACGTAGCCGCGGCCCCAGACCGTCTCGATATAAGTGTCGCCGCCGGTGGCCTCCGACAGTTTCTTGCGCAGCTTGCAGATGAACACGTCGATGATCTTCAGTTCCGGCTCATCCATGCCGCCGTAAAGATGGTTCAGGAACATCTCCTTCGTCAGCGTCGTGCCCTTGCGCAGCGACAGCAACTCCAGCATCTGGTATTCCTTGCCGGTCAGATGCACGGGCACGCCCGCCACATCCACGGTCTTGGCATCCAAGTTGACCGAGATGCGCCCGGTATTGATGACCGATTGGGCGTGGCCTTTGGAGCGGCGGATGATGGCGTGGATCCGGGCCACGAGTTCTTCCCGGTGGAACGGCTTGGTGAGGTAATCGTCGGCGCCAAAGCCAAAGCCCTTGAGCTTGTTTTCCGGATCGTCGAGGCCCGAGAGGATCAGGATCGGCGTCTCGACCCGGGCAGTGCGCAGATGCCGCAGCACTTCGTGACCGGAGACATCGGGAAGATTGAGGTCCAACAGGATGATGTCGTAGTCGTAGAGCTTCGCGAGATCCATCCCCTCCTCCCCCAGATCGGTTGAGTAGACGTTGAGGTTCGCGTGCTTGAGCATCATTTCAATGCTTCGCGACGTGGTGGGATCGTCTTCGACTAACAGAACGCGCATACGCTTCAACTCCAGGTGGCTCTCATTCGGTATGTCCAGTTTTGGCCCAAATGGTTAACACCAAGTTACCCGCACCCCTAGATTTCGCAAAAACCTCAATTTCTTTTTTATTCTTATTCGCGGAATTGCTGAATTGCCGTTGTTTTCAGGGCTTTTTCCCCGTGGCGTTCCACCGCAGTCCGCCAGGCGTCCAACTCTTCCTCCGACAGCGAATAGGTGCGAATCGCATCTTCCTCGGTCATTAACCCGTGCGAAACGGCCCTGACCACGGCGGCTTTTCGGCTGGCAACCCAGCGTGTCGTCGTCGGTGGGGGCAGGTCAGATCGTGTCATCTTACTGCCGTCGGGCAGTGACACGGTGTGCGGCCCCTGAATTTTCCTGATATACATCTCGGCCTCGTTTCTCCTTCAGTCCCCAGATTGATGGGCCATGAGGTTTAAGATCGGGTAAGCGTCCCTTGCGATAGGATGCCTTTTTCCTATATTTCGCCCTAGACCCCCTATTTCAGGACCAACCCCCTAGTTCAGGACGCACCCAATGGCGCTCGACCGGCCAAATGGCCTCAATTCGTTAGGCTTTCCGAAAGCTCCCGCCGACACGCGGGTAGTTGTCGCCATGTCGGGCGGCGTGGATTCGTCCGCCGTGGCCGCGCAACTGGCGGACGAGGGCTATGATGTCGTGGGCGTGACCCTGCAGCTTTACGACCACGGGGCGGCGCTGGCCAAAAAAGGCGCGTGCTGCGCCGGGCGGGACATTCAGGACGCGGCCCGCGTCGCCGAGACGATGGGCTTTCCCCACTACGTCCTGGATTACGAGAACGTCTTCAAAGACGCCGTCATCGACGAGTTTGCCGACAGCTATCTGGCCGGCGCCACGCCCGTGCCCTGCATCCGCTGCAACGAGCGGGTGAAATTCAAGGACCTGCTGGAGACGGCAAAAGACCTCGACGCCGATTGCATGGCGACGGGCCACTATATTCAACGCAAAATGGGCCTGCATAAGGCAGAACTGCATTCCGCAGCCGATGCCGCGCGCGACCAGTCCTATTTCCTGTTTTCAACCAAGCAGGAGCAGCTCGATTTCCTGCGCTTTCCCCTAGGTCACTTGCAGAGCAAAACCGAAACGCGGGCCTTGGCGGCGAAATACGGATTAAGTGTTGCTGACAAGCACGACAGCCAGGACATCTGTTTTGTCCCCAACGGCAACTATGCGGCCGTGATCGAGAAACTTCGCCCCGGCGCGGCCGATCCCGGAGAGATCGTGGACATCGACGGCAATGTCCTGGCCGAGCATCGCGGCGTGATCCATTACACCATCGGCCAGCGGCGCGGGCTTGGCATCGGCGGGCTCGCCGATCCGTTGTATGTGGTGAAGCTGGACCCCGACACGCGGCAAGTGATCGTTGGCCCGAAAGCGATGCTGTCGACCCGCGCGGTGCCGGTGCGCGAGATCAACTGGCTTGGCGATGCGCCCTTCGACAGCCAGGACGCGTGGGAATTGGACGTCAAAATCCGCTCCACCCGTCCGCAGAGGGCGGCGACGATCCGGCCCATCTCGGCGACGGAAGCGGAGGTGGAGCTGATCGTGGCGGAAGAAGGCGTCAGCCCAGGCCAGGCCTGCGTGTTCTACGCGCCAGAGGGTGGGCGGATCTTCGGCGGGGGCTGGATCCACCGGGGTTGAGCTGGTTGCTCAATGGGGGCAATAGCGGCGGCTACACGCCGCCCCCCATCAGGAAGCTGCGAAATGTCAGGGACTGGTGGCCAAGTGTCAGCGTCATCCGCGCACTCTCGACCTGCACAACGCTGTCGTCCCGACCGCCCGTGGCATCAATCCGGTAGCCCTCCTCGCCATAAATCTGTGGCGGCGCGGGGCGATCCGTGAGGGTCTGGAACAGGGCGCCCAGGCCTTCACGGGTGGCCGCCTCCGCCATGATCTCCACCACCCGCGCGTCATCCCATACGAAACTGCAATAAAGCCGCGCGACGGCGCCCTCGGGCCAGACGGCGGTGTCGTCAAACTGGGGCTGCGCAAAGCGCATCAGCGCAAAGGTCTGCCGCGACGCGAGGCCGTTCGCGGCGATCACGTCGCGGGTTTCAAGGCCGTACCGCGCGCAGGCGAAGATCGCGCCGGGCCGCGGATGCGCGCCGGTGCCGCCGAAAGAGCCGGTGAGGCTCCAGAGAAAAGGATCATTCGGCGCGCGGCTGAGGGGCGTCTCCGCCGCGACGGACAGGGGGACGACCGCGCCCAACTCGCGCAGAACCCCGGTGCGGTCCAGATGCGCATGGGCGGCGATCCCCAGAATGTCAGCCAGCGGAAACCGCAACGGTGCGTCCTGCGCGCATGCAGGCGTGGAGGTGAGAGCGAGGGAAAGAAGTGCTCGGATCATTGCGGGAGAGCCTAGCGCGCGGCGGGCGCGGCGCAATCGTGGAAAACATGCGCGCGAAGCGGCTGGAAAACGGGCTTCCGTGGGCTGAAAGGGCGGAGGTGCCGGAAGCAAGACACGCGTTCTCAATGAGCGTCGATGGCGGAAGCGGAGGATGAGAGACGAACGTCCTCAAGTAGCCCAAAGGGCGGTAGGACAGTAAAAGGAGTGGCGCGGTTGACGGGACTCGAACCCGCGACCCCCGGCGTGACAGGCCGGTACTCTAACCAACTGAGCTACAACCGCGCGTGAGGAGCGAGATAACGACGGGGTGCGGCGCGGTCAAGCGGGAAACTTGCGGTTTGTTTGGGAACTCTCCTCTTGGAGTGGCGACGCAGATGGGGGAGGATGCGAGCATGGGCGAAGGAGCAGGCATGACAGAGGCGGAACAGGCCTTCGCGGCGGCAGAAGCGGAGATCGCTCGGGTGGCAGAAGCGGGAGCGACGATGCTCGATTTGTCGGGAGAGGCGTATCGCGCGCTGGAGGAGGTGCCCGAGGGCATCACCGAGCTGAAAGACCTGCGCCACCTTAAGCTCAACTATACTCAGATTAGGGACCTAGCGCACATATCTGCGCTCAGAGAACTGTTCATGCTTCACCTGGACCACACTAGAGTTCGCGATCTGTCCAATGTAGTAGAATTTGAGAAGCTGAGTTTCTTATCTCTCGATGATACCGAGGTCATTGAATTTAGTGAGATCTCGAAACTAACGCGCTTGGAGTATTTGTATCTTTCCCGCACTCAAGTTGAGGACCTTACCTTCATCGCAAGCCTCAAAATTCTGACCCGCGCCTACTTCAACGGAACTAAGATTTCCAATCTAAATTACTTTGCAGAACTATCGGATTTTTATGACATACAGATCCGTGACACAGCCGTAAGGGACCTGCGCCCACTTCTGTCCTGTCCGGCACTTGCCACCCATGAGCGCCGCGACATGCGTTTTGAGGATACCGAGGCCACTCGGCAAGACCCAGAGCTGGCGCGGTTGGCGGAGATTGAGGGCGATCAAGAGCGAGTGGATAAGACGCTCGCCTATTTGCGGACGTTGCCGGAGTGGCCTGCGCCGTTGCCTTCGAGCGATGTGGATAGTGCGCCCGAAGGCGAGCCGAAGAAACCTCCCCTGACCGCTGAAATCTTGATCGAGTCCCAAGACCTATCTGGTTGGCGCTTTTCCCCCGTTCACGGCGCGATGGAACTATTCGTCCGCGATGTTGCCTTGGAAGAACGGCAAAAGACGTTGGCCATCTTGGTCGCGCAACGCATTGATTTTCTAAAGAATAAGCTTGAGGGGCGCTCAAACAGCGGCGGCCTTCGCCAAGACGTGTTTGAAGAGGCCTCCCGGCTTGGCGAAATCTTGAATGACGATAGCCGCTCCCTGTCGCTGCGGTCCTTGGAAATGTGGGCCAGCTTGATCGCATTAGGAGATCATCTGGACGCAAACGACAAGGGGGCGCTTGCCGGGCGGGATCCATTGGACCTTCTGAACCAAGAAGGCCGCGCTGCCCTTTCGACACTCATTGGTATCGCTGCCAGCCTCGTGCGCTCCTTCCCCGAAGCGCGAGCGCTCGATGATGATCATGGATCGTTCGAGAGGCGTGCCGTGACGGTCGAAATGGTTGCCGAGTTAATCGCTGCCGCGTTGCGAGCAAATTTCGTCGACGAAAAGAGTGCCGCGTTAGTTCAACATGTGGGGCAGATCGCAACCCATCATGGGACCCAGGCCGAAAAGGCGTCGTCGGTGAACCGTGCGGGTGGCAAGAACCTTATTACGGCGGCGGCCCTGTTGATGGCGGCCCCTGCGGGGGTCGTGGCGCAAGGTGCGTTGGCGGATGTTGGAACCGATATCAGTAACAGTTTCAGGATTGGAGAGCATTCGACGGACCTCGTCAAACACGCGATTGATTTTCTGACCGAAGCCAGCGGCGACATTTCAGCCTTCATTGCATCGCTAACTCCCGACGAACGGTCAGTCCTTAACGCCGCCATCGAGGACGCGAAGAAGAACCAGCACAGGTAGGGTTCCCCCGCCTTCAAACGACGCACGGACTGCAGGGCAGTACGCATCCTACCACGCTCAAGTAGCGCAAAAAAGGGTGCAAATGGCGCGGTTGACGGGACTCGAACCCGCGACCCCCGGCGTGACAGGCCGGTACTCTAACCAACTGAGCTACAACCGCGCGTGGGGTGCGGGATAGCGGCGGGGGGCGGTGCGGTCAAGCGGGGCGTGGGGGTGTTTTTGGGGTTTCTTTGGGGCTGTCGTTCTGGTCCCGGCAAAAGGGGCGGTCAGCCGCGGCGGAGGGGGCGTTCGGCGGCGGGGCCTGGGGGCTCTCCGGGGGCGGCGCGGCGGCGCTCGCGGGCGAAGACGTAGAGGCCTGCGCCTGCGATCAGGGCGGTTCCCAGCAGCATGATCCAGCCCGGACGCTCGGCGAAGACAATCCAGCCCAGAACGATGGCCATCGGCAAGGCGGCGTATTCATAGGAGGCGACCGTCGCCGCATTTCCAAGGCGGTAGGCGGCTGACAGGCAGTAGCCGATGATCGCGGCCATGGCGCCCAGAACGGCGAATTTCCAGATGTCCTCGGGCGCGGGCCAGACCCAGGCGCGCAGCAGGAAAACCAGGCTTTCGCTCTCCAACCCTTCCGCGAAGCGCCCGTGGCCCACGGCGAAGAACGACACGGCGGAGACCACGATGAAGGCCAGTTGGATGTAGATCGCCATGGCCGAGGCCGCGGATTTCGCGCCCAGTTTGCGGGTCATCACCTGCATGCCCGCGTAGCAGGCGGCCGACAGGATCGGCAGCAACATTGCGGCGCGGGGGATGTCATTCCAATCGGTGGCGGGCAGCATCATGACGGCGACGCCGGTGAAACCGATCAGAAGCGCGGTGATCCGGTGGCGGCCCACGGGTTCGCCCAGGACCGGAATGGCCAGAAGCGTGATGAAGAGCGGCGCCACGAAAAACAGCGCTGTTGCGAGCCCCAGGGGTAGGACAGAGAGGCCCGCGAAATAGACCATGTTGGCCGCCACGATCAGCGCGGCGCGGATCAGATGCAGGCCGGGTCGGTCGGTTTTGAGGATGCGCCAGCCGCCCTCCAACCAGACAAAGACGCAGGTGCCCAGGATCGCGATGGCCGAGCGGATGAACACCATCTGATGCAACGGATAGCTGCCCGAAAGCAGCTTGATCAGCATGTCGTTGATCGAGATGCAGGCCATGCCCAGAAGGATCAGCGCGATGGCGCGGATCGGCGTGGCCTCTGGCGCGCTCATGATGTGTGCCCGCTGAGGCGGTCGACCAGCTGGCCAGTATCGCGCCAGCCGATGGTGACGGCGGGCACGGTGTAGCCCAGAATGTTATCGTCGAATTCCGCGGATTCCTGCCC
This sequence comes from Gymnodinialimonas sp., assembly GCF_059726805.1. Lineage (NCBI taxonomy): Bacteria > Pseudomonadati > Pseudomonadota > Alphaproteobacteria > Rhodobacterales > Paracoccaceae > Gymnodinialimonas > Gymnodinialimonas sp. Next base: position 2,231,241 of record NZ_AP041059.1, on the reverse strand, counting down.
GCCCCAGGCGCGATAGATCTTGCGCGCGTCGGTGTTGGCGCTCAGCACCTCCAGGGTCAGGGGGCGGGGGATGGCGAGGACCGCGCAGGCCGACATCAAAGCGCGCCCGATGCCTTGGGCCCGGGCCGGAGGCGCCACATGCAGGTTGTCCAGAAAAGGTCCGCCGTGGGGGCCGTCCTCTTGCAGGGCGGCGAAGCCGAGGAGCGCGTCGTCACGCGCCACGAAGACCCGCTGAGACGCCAGCGCCGAGGGCGCCCAGGGCGTTGCCATATAGGCCGTCAACTGCGTGCCAAGGGCCACGTCGGGCAGGATGCCCACGTAATCCCGACGCCAATTCGCCTCGTGTAGGCGGGCGATGTCGGGCAAGTCATCCAAGTTGGCAGGGCGCAGGTCCATGGGGCGGACGGTGCATCTGCGGCGCGGTGGCGGCAAGCCCGAAATCAGAGTGCCGCGCGCGCTACTCTGGGGCGAGACCCCGCTCTTGCTCAACAGCGGCGATAAGCCTGAGCAGGTCTTGGAAGGCCGCCCTTGGCGTTCCGAGCCCTGTTTCGACAAAAACCTCATAGTAGTAGCCCGGATCCGGGACATGGGTCACCCTTGGTGTGCCGGTGTCATCTTCCCAGTGATCGAAATCCCCCGCCACATCCATAACCAACCGAAGATATCGGTCACGCTCGTCAATCACAGTGAGAAGTTGGTGAATGCCGCCATCGTCGGTCAGCGTATAGAACCGCCCTGGGGTCATGGGTTGAAGCACGAGTTCTGCGTCCAAATCGGGCACATTGATCGCAACTTGCAGAATTTCATCCAGCAGGGACGGCATCACTTCGGCATAGGGCGAGCCATACGCGTGCAAAGACGGCTGGGTCATGTCCGCAGTCAGGGCGTAGTCCAAAAACGTGCCGTCCGCCGCGAACGTGGAATGCACGATCACCGCATCCTGGGCAAAAAGCTGCATGCCGCAGTGGTAGCCGCCGGATGTCGTGCGCGTCCATGCGTCTGACAGGTCGCGGCTGCAGGTGGCCGTGGTGCGGATCAGGCCGTCGAAGCGCCAGGCTTCAATGCTGATCGTGTCGGGCGTGTAGATCACGACGACCCGGCTTTGCAGCCTGTCTTGGTCCGGGCTGCCCGGTTGGGACGCCTCCTCTGCCTGTTGCATTTCGGTCAAAAGGTAGACCGGGGTCTCGCCCGGTGGGGTGACAGTGGCGCAGGATAGCGCGCCGCCAAAGGCCCCGGGCACGACGAAATAGTCAGGCGCCTTGCCGCTTTCGGCCTGTTGCACCTCGTCCAAGGCCGCGTTGCATTGGTCCAGGGTCGTCGCCGTGGCGGGCACAGGGACGAGGGGCAAAAGGCAGAGCGCAATCGCGGTGAGGCGGAGTGTGTGGGGACATGTCATGGGCCCAAGCTGGCACGCAGCCCGGGCCCCTGTCACCGCTGGATTTCCGCTAGCTCAGAGGGGTAGCGGAATATGCTCGTCATTGTCGGTCGGCGGCAGTTGGAAGCGCCCGTGCATCCAATCGCCCTCTCGCCACGCCTCTTTCGCGGCTTCGATCTTGTCCTTCGATGAGGCCACGAAGTTCCACCAGATGTGGCGGGGGCCGTCCATCGTATCGCCGCCCAGGATCATCACCCGCGCACCCTGATCTCCGGCCGTCATGGCGATCTTGTCGCCCGGGCGGAAGACCATCATCTGGCCCTTCTCGAACGTCTGGCCCGCGACGCTCACCGCCCCATCCATCACGTAAGCCCCGCGATCCTCATGGTCCTCGGGCATGGGCAGCTGCGCGCCTGCTTCCAGCAAGGCATCGGCGTAGAACATGTTGGTCGGTGTCGCGACGGGCGATGTCTCGCCGTAGGCATTGCCGAGGATCAGGCGGAGCTGCTTCCCTTCGCCCTCCAGCCGCGGCAGATCGGCCTTGGGCGCATGGACAAAAGCAGGTGCGCCCTCCTCGGCGTGCTCTGGCAAGGCGATCCAGGTCTGGATCCCCGACAGCGTGTAGGGCGCGTTCAACATGTCACCGTCGACCCGTTCCGAATGGGTAATCCCGTGGCCCGCCGTCATCAGGTTAACCGCCCCCGGCTCGATCCATTGATCGGTGCCCAGGCTGTCGCGGTGATGGAATTTCCCCTCGAACAGATAGGTGACGGTCGACAGGCCGATGTGGGGATGCGGGCGGATGTCGATCCCCTGCCCCGTCAGGAACTCTGCCGGACCCATCTGATCAAAGAAGATGAACGGCCCGACCATCTGCCTCTTGGGCGCGGGCAAGGCGCGGCGCACCTCGAAATCGCCCAGGTCGCGGGCGCGCGGCACGATAAGGGTCTTGATGGCATCGACGTCGTTGCCGATGGGGTAATAGGTGTCGAGGATCGGGTTCCAGCTCATCTCAAAGGCTCCTGTTATCTCTCAGCCCTAGCTACACACTGCGCGCCTGCGCGCCTATTCCATGTGGTTGCGCGCTCTCTGTGCTTTTGCGCACCTAAATGGCCTTAAGTCCAAAAGCCTCCACCCCCGAGATCGGCCGATTGGCCTGGGCCAGTTGGAACCCGGTCACCAGACGCACCACCAGCCAGACAATCCAGAACATCCACAGCAAAAAGCCCACAAGAATGAACGCCAGCACGAAGCCGACGATGATCATCAAAAGACCCCACCAGAAGGTTGCGATCTGGAAGTTCAGATGGCTGTCGAGCACAGGATCTTTGCCGCGCTCCACATAGGCGTAGATCAGCCCGGCAAGGGCGGCGAAGGGAATGAAAACACCCGCCCCGTAAAGCGCATAGACGATGATCGCCGGTTGCAACGGCTGCCCATGACCGGGCGCATTGATCGGCGGGGGCGGCGGGGGCTGATCTGACATGGCGGGCTCCGAACGGCTGGGATGGGCGCAGTTTGCTGGCGAAGCCGGGGGCGGGTCAACCGGGGAAAGAAGGGGGGCGGCGGCGGCGATTGCGCCGAGTAGGTGGTGGCGCTGTAATTGTGCGGTAAGTTTGGTGGGTCGTGAGAGGCTCGAATTCCCGACCCAGAGCGCCGCGAAGCGGGCCGCGTAGGTCGGGCCCCGTCATAACTCGAAACGGTATCACACTTGGAACGTCGGGAACTGGTGGGTCGTGAGAGGCTCGAACTCCCGACATCTTCGGTGTAAACGAAGCGCTCTACCAACTGAGCTAACGACCCGCCGGACGCCTGATAGCGCGAGGATATGGGCGCGGGCAAGGGGCAATCTCGATCACATGCCGTGTTGTGCCAGCGTGATCAGGGATCAAGGTCGTCCAGGCGGGTTTCCCGCCCATTTTCCAGGCAATAGACGATGCCCTGATCGTGGCCAAGCCCGGCCATGTCTTCGCGCGACAGGCCACAGAGCACCCCGCGCAGGACCTGCGAGGTGATCCCGTGGGTCACGCAGATCGTAGGCCCCGTGATCGTGGCCAGGCAGTCCTCCAGCCGCGCCTTCAACGCCTCATAGCTTTCGCCGCCGGGCGTATTCAGGGACAATTCGAACAGGTTGGGATGGGCGCGGGCGGCGGCATCTTCGGCCAGGAAATCCTCCCGCAACCGCCCCTGCCAGGCGCCCATATGAACCTCGGCCAACCTGGGTTCGATCTGTGCAGGGTGGTCGACCCGCCCTGCCCCTTGCGCCACCAGATCCCAGGTTGCCCGGGCCCGGCCCAGGGGGCTGACGCGCACGGCGCACTCCGGATGCTGCGAGAAGACCTTGGCGCGCAGGATTTGCCCCTGCCTCAACGCCTGCGCTTCCCCCTCAGGGGTCAGCGGAGCATCCAAATGGCCCTGACAGCGCCCCTCTCTGTTCCAGGTCGTCTCTCCATGGCGGAGGACGTAAATCGGAGGGTACCCGACCGTCACCAAATCGCCCGTTCGTCAATCAAAAGAGGGGAATGGTGGGTGATAAGAGATTTGAACTCCTGACATCTTCGATGTGAACGAAGCGCTCTACCACTGAGCTAATCACCCGACCTGAGGCGCTTTTAGCTGTCCTCTTGCGGGTCTGCAAGGGGGGCCACATCACCGGCGGCGGGGTCAGCTTCCGCGCGTTTCAACTTCAGGGTCAGCATGTCGCCACCGGGCTTGTCGAGGCGCTTTTTGACCATCAGTTTGCCAAGGGGCGGCACCACGACCTCGTCAGAGGCGTCCAGCGCTTTGCCGATCTCATCGAGCACGACATCGAAGACCATCTTGGCCTCAGACCGCTTCAGTGACACGCGCTTGGCGATCGCCTCGATCAGATCCGGGCGCTTGAGCCGGTCATCATCGGCGGGCTTGGGGGCCGACGCCTCAGCCGTGGGTGCCTCAGCCACGGGAGCCACGTCAACAGCAGGGCTTTCAGGCGCCTCGGTTTCAGGGGCGGCGTCGGCTTTCGCCACCGCTTTCACGGATGTGGCGCTGCGGCGCGGCCCGGCGGAGGTGGATTTACGTTTGCGCGGTTTGGTCGATGTCGCCATGGAAGGTGCCTCTTGCTCTGATCTTCCCGCTCGCCTCCCGGAAGGATGCGGCGCGAATTGTTTCTATTCTGGAAACAGCTTAGCGGAAAACAAGCGATTGGGCCACCCTGCCCGGGAAAACAGGGTTAAGCTGTGGCTTGGACCAGGCGCAGACGACGCCGATCCCAGCGCGGCCAGCCAATCAACTCGGACATCGTGACAAAGCGGAAGCCCCGCCCCGTCACCCCGTCGAGCGCCGAGGGCATGGCCCGCACCGTCGCGCGGTGGATGTCGTGCGCCAGGATCACAGCGCCGGAATGGCTGTTGCCGACGATCCGTTGCGACACGACCGCTGATCCCGGGCGTTGCCAGTCCAGCGGATCAACGGACCACAGGACTGTGGGCATCCCGCGCGCCTCGAACATCATAAGACGTTGGCGATCATAGAGATTTCCGTACGGCGGCCGCAGGGTCACTGGCGGGCGACCGACGGCGTCATAGACGGCGCGATTGGTGCGGTCGATCTGGCTGAGCACCGAGGCATCGGAATGGCCGTGCAAACTGGGGTGTGACCAGGTGTGGTTGCCAATCTCATGGCCCTCCGCGACCATGCGCTGCAGGATTTGCGGGTGGCGCGCGGCGTTGCGCCCGATGACGTAGAACGTCGCCCGGATCCCGCGCGCGCGCAGCATGTCCAGAAGTTGCGGCGTCAGGCTTGGGTGCGGGCCGTCATCGAAGGTCATCGCGACCAGGGGCTGCGCGGTGGGAATACGCGTGACCGTGGCCGCCTCACCGCGCGTGATCGGCCCGCGCCCGGCGAAGCTTTGCGGTAAGCCCTGGGCCCAAGCTGGCGCCGCCAGGAAGGGCGTGGCCAAACCAGCCGCTGCCCCAAGCAGCACTTTTCTGCGGTGAAAATCAAACATACGCGTACAAGGTCCTTGGGCGGGCTTACGGGGCGTCGTCATCATGGTCGGGGCCAAGCCGCCATGGCAACGAATCAGCTTGTCCGTGCGGCCTGTCCGACCCAGGGCGTTGTGCGGAAGACACATTTCCACGGTTTTGCAACAGGCTTTGCGACCAAAACGTGGCATTGAGGCCACGAAACCCAATGTCATGGCCAGGAATGCCCGCTTGGCGGGCAGAGGCCATTGATCGCGCGGGTCGATTCTTGGAAAGATAAGGGCAAGCGTGGTCTGCAAGCCGCGTCCCTACGTCTGAAATCTATTCCTTGGGGGAATAATCATGAGAAAAGTTTTGATCGCAGCAGCTGCGGCTGCCATGCTGTCGTCCGCTGCAAACGCCGGTGGCATTGTCACGCACACGCCCCAGGCCGTCATCATCGAAGACACCGCCTCGTCCAGCCAGGGCATCTTCGTGCCGATCTTCGCGGTCCTGTTCGTGCTTCTCGCACAGCACCACTAAGCGCAGCGACTTGGCGACGCGCCTTGGTGCGCTCGCCGTCTATCACGAAAAGACCCGCGGGCTTTCACGGCCTGCGGGTCTTTCTTTTTCAGTGCCTTACGGCATGACGCTTACACATCACTTCAATGGGCCGTGGCCCCCTCGCCGCCCCGGGCGATGGCAGCGGCGGCGGCGGCGGCTTCTTCTGCCGCCTCGTCCCACTCAATCGCTTCGGGCACCGACGTCAGGGCATGGGCCAGAACCTCGGACACGTGGGCGACGGGGATGATGTTCAGCCCCTCCTTCACATTGTCCGGGATCTCAACGAGGTCTTTCTCGTTTTCCTGAGGGATCAGGACCGTCGTGATGCCGCCCCGCAGGGCCGCCAGAAGCTTCTCCTTCAAGCCGCCGATCGGCATTGCGTTGCCGCGCAGCGAAACCTCGCCCGTCATCGCGATGTCGCGTTTCACCGGGATGCCGGTAAGAACCGACACGATGGACGTGACCATCGCCAGACCCGCGCTTGGCCCGTCTTTGGGCGTCGCGCCATCGGGCACGTGGACGTGGATGTCCATGCGGTCGAACTTGGGCGGTTTGACCCCGATGCTTGGCGCGATGGAGCGCACGTAGCTGGAGGCCGCGTCGATGCTTTCCTTCATCACATCGCCGAGCTTACCCGTCGTCTTCATCCGCCCCTTGCCGGGCAGTTGCAGCGCCTCGATGTGCAGAAGGTCCCCACCTACCGATGTATAGGCCAGCCCGGTGACGACACCGATCTGATCCGCGTCCTCGGCCAGGCCATAGCGGTATTTCTTCACGCCCAAGAAATCCCCAAGATTTTCGGGGGTTACGACGACTTCTTCAACCTCTTTGCGCACGATCTTGGTCACGGCCTTCCGGGCCAATTTCCCAATCTCCCGCTCCAGGTTCCGCACGCCCGCCTCACGAGTGTAGACGCGGATCATCTCTTGCAGCGCCTCGGGCTCCAGCCGGAATTCGTCGGCCTTCAACCCGTGGTTTTTCACCTGCTTGGCGATGAGGTGACGGTTGGCAATCTCGGCCTTTTCATCCTCGGTGTAGCCGGCCAGCGGAATGATCTCCATCCGGTCCAGAAGCGGGCCCGGCATGTTGTAGGAGTTCGCGGTGGTCAGGAACATCACGTTTGAGAGGTCATATTCGACCTCAAGATAGTGATCCACGAAGGTGGAGTTCTGTTCCGGGTCCAGCACCTCCAGCATCGCGGATGCCGGGTCGCCCCGGAAGTCCTGCCCCATCTTGTCGATTTCATCGAGCAAGATCAGCGGGTTCGTCGTTTTCGCCTTCTTCAGCGCCTGGATGATCTTGCCGGGCATCGAGCCGATGTACGTCCGACGGTGACCGCGGATCTCGGACTCGTCGCGCACACCACCCAGGGAAATCCGGATGAACTCACGCCCCGTGGCCTTCGCCACCGACTTGCCGAGCGAGGTCTTACCCACACCCGGAGGGCCGACGAGGCACATGATCGGCCCCTTCAGCTTCTTGGACCGCTGCTGGACCGCCAGATATTCAACGATCCGCTCCTTCACCTTCTCCAAGCCGTAATGATCGTCGTCGAGGATCTTTTCGGCCTTGCCCAGATCCTTCTTGACGCGAGACTTCACGCCCCACGGGATCGACAACATCCAGTCGAGGTAGTTGCGCACAACCGTGGCCTCGGCGCTCATCGGCGACATGTTCTTGAGCTTTTTCAGCTCGGCATCCGCTTTCTCGCGCGCCTCTTTGCTCAACTTCGTGGCGTTGATGCGTTCGGCCAACTCGGCCACTTCGCCTTCGCCCTCTTCGCCGTCGCCCAATTCGCGCTGGATCGCCTTCATTTGCTCGTTCAGATAGTACTCGCGCTGGGTCCGCTCCATCTGTGACTTCACGCGGGTCTTGATCTTCTTCTCCACCTGCAGCACGGACATCTCACCCTGCATCAGGCCGTAGACCTTCTCCAGCCGCCCGGCGACTTCGAGGGTTTCCAGAAGCTCCTGCTTCTGCTCCACCTCAATGCCCAGATGGCCAGACACCAAATCGGCGAGCTTGGCCGGATCATGGGCCTCGGACACAGACGTCAGCGCCTCTTCGGGCACGTTCTTCTTCACCTTGGCGTATTTCTCGAACTCTTCGGCGACCGAGCGCGTCAGCGCGGCAATCGCTTCCAGATCGCCCGTCGTCTCGGCCAGTTCCGTGGCAATCGCCTCAAAGAACGGGTCAGTCGAGGTATATTCGTCAATCCGCACACGGCGGCGGCCTTCGACCAGCACCTTCACGGTGCCGTCGGGCAGTTTCAGCAATTGCAGCACATTGGCCAGCACGCCGTTTTCATAGATGCCGTGGGGGCCGGGATCATCCTCGGCCGGGTCGCGCTGCGAGGACAGCAGGATCTGCTTGTCGTCCTGCATCACTTCTTCCAGCGCCCGCACGGATTTTTCGCGGCCCACGAAGAGCGGCACAACCATATGCGGGAAAACGACGATGTCGCGCAGCGGCAGGACGGGATAGATTGTTTGGTCAGACATATGCTGTCTTCCTTTATCTTTGGCCGAGGGTCTGGCCCCGCTTTGCGGCAACCTAGCCCCCTCCATCTTCAGGACTTCTTAACGTGGGGCGATGACGGGGCTGTTTCAAGCCGCCCCGTCGCGGAATTAATTGCCGGAGTGTGCACGCCCGCGCCCCGCCGCACAACCGAGATTTGGCGGTCCTCCCCGCCTGGGACGCAAAATGATGTGGAAAACACGCGCCTCGGCTTGGCGGCGGCCCAGATGCCTAGGGATGCCTAGGGCTGCCGGGGCGCGAACCCGGCGGCACCCTGGCGGCTCATTTCCTCGACCTCCAGCCCCAGATGCAGACCCGCGCCTTGGGCCACGCGCGCCAAAACCGGCGCGTCGCGTGCGGTTTCCATCAGCAAAACCGCCCCGCGTTGCGGGCAAAGCGCCCAGAGCTCGCTGACCTTGCGTGCCCGTTTGTCGCCCGATGTGGTGATGGCCCCCATGCGCAGGGTGTCATAGCGCCCCAACCGCAGCCCCTGCGCGGGCAGCGTGATGCCGCGAAAGGGGCCGGGCTTGCGAATACCGCCGCGCGATATGATCAGCGCCACACCGAACGCCGACCACAGCACATGCACGACCGCCCAGAGGAGCAACAGCGCGATCCCCAGCAAGGCCCAGACCCATAGGCCTGTCTCGCCCAGACCCAGTGCTACGAACACGATGCGCAGGCCGAAGACGGCCAAGCCCCCGAAGACCATCGTGACGATCACGGAGGCGGCGATGGAGCCGTTCGCGCGGATGATCGTACGGCTGTTCAAGTTGGTTTCCCTTACGCCTACTCGGCGTTTCTTACCGCGACAGCGGGGGTCACCAACACCCCTGCGTGTCTCGCAGGTTCATCATGACGAGGTCTGCGATCAGCCCCCCGCGAAGCAATCGCAAATCGCTCAGGCCGAGCGCGCCAACTTGCGGGCCGCCCATCCGCCCAGGGACCAGTCCCGGCGTCCGTTCATCTTTGCCACGACCCCGTTCATTTCATCGCTCAAGATGTCGTCGAGCCATAGGAACGACCATGTGCCAAAACCCAGGCCGGGGTAGCTTTGGGTGCTTGTCACCAAGCACCGACCGTCGTCCAGCGGCTCACATTTCATCTCGTAGCTGCCAGAGAACCCGGCACCGGCGTCGCTCTCGGGCTCAAAATCGTAGAGGAAATGCAGCGGTTTGTTCCAAATGTGCCGCGTATGGCGTTGGATCAGCGCGCCAAACTTGCCCATCTTGAAGCGCGCCTCCACGACATTGCCTCCTGCGCCAGGAACATCGGCCACCCGCGTCAGCACGTTGTTCCAATAGGTGCCGAGGTTATCAGCGTCAGGCGCAAGAGCAGCCCAGATGGCGGCGGGTGTGGCGTTGATCTTGCGACGGTCCCGAAACCGCAGCGGCAGCTTTGGGGACAAGCGGCCGAAAAGCGGGGATTCGCGCATCAGCGCAAGGCCGAAGTAGAGCACGGGCCACCACCAGATTTGCGTGGAGCCATCCGCCATCCACGGCGCCATCCACGCGGGCATCATCGGCGCCGCGAACCGCGCCGTTTCCACCAGCACAAAGGTCAGCGCCCCCAATTCCAACGCGCCGCGCAGGCTGGGGAACAGAAGGATCACCAGGCCACAGGCCCCAAGGGGCACGATGGCAACAGCAAGCCCGTAGGAGAGTTGGTTGATCCAAAGCGGCCCTTCCATGCTGTGCTTGAAGTAGTAGCGCAGCTCCGGGTTGTCGGTCAGCGACAGCGCCACCGCAAGGCCCAAAAGAAGCATGACAACGGCGATCCTGCGGCGTTGACTGTAGAGGCGTTTGAACATCGGCGGCTCCATCCATTCCACGGCACTTTTCCGCAGGAATGGGGCGATTGCTTGACCGGTTGGAGGCGATTGGGCGCAAGGAGCGAGCCGACATGGGGCGTGGAGCAGATGACCTAAGGCCTAGTTACAGCGGCTCGATATCCCCTGCCGCGCGCGTGGCGTGGAACCTCACCTCAAAGCCCGCGAAATCATCTGCCGCGATGGCCGCGCGCATGTCCGCCATCAACTCTTGGTAATAATGCAGGTTGTGCCAGGTCAGCAGCATGCCCGAGATCATCTCGTGGCTGCGGAAGACGTGGTGCAGATAGGCGCGCGAATAGTTGCGGCAGGCGGGGCACGTGCAGTCTTCGTCCAGCGGGCGCGGGTCATCGGCGTGGCGCGCGTTCTTGATGTTCACCTGTCCGCGCCGGGTCCAGGCCTGCCCGGTCCTGCCGGAACGCGACGGCAACACGCAATCCATCATGTCGATCCCGCGCTTCACGGCGCCCACGATGTCATCGGGCTTACCCACGCCCATCAGGTAGCGCGGCTTGTTCACCGGCAGCTGATCCGGCGCGAAGTCGAGGCAGCCAAACATGGCCTCCTGCCCCTCGCCCACGGCAAGGCCGCCGACCGCGTAGCCGTCAAACTCGATCTCTCGCAACGCCTTGGCGGATTCCGCGCGAAGGTCCTCCTCCAGCCCGCCCTGCTGGATCCCGAAAAGCGCGTAGCCGGGGCGGTCGCCGAACGCCTCTTTCGAGCGTGCGGCCCACCGCATCGACAGGCGCATGGACTCTTCCAACGCCTTGCGGTCCGCAGGCAGCGCCGGGCATTCGTCGAAGCACATCACAATGTCCGAGCCCAGAAGCTTCTGGATTTCCATCGACCGCTCGGGGCTGAGAAGATGTTTGGAGCCGTCGATGTGGCTGCGAAACGTCACGCCGTCCTTGGTCAATTTGCGCAGATCCGCGAGGCTCATCACCTGAAACCCACCGGAATCTGTGAGGATCGGCTTGTCCCAATTCATGAACCGGTGCAGGCCACCAAGGTTGGCAATCCGCTCTGCCGTGGGGCGCAGCATCAGGTGGTAGGTGTTGCCCAAAAGGATGTCGGCGCCCGTGGCGGCCACGCTTTCGGGCATCATTGCCTTGACCGTCGCCGCCGTGCCCACGGGCATGAAGGCGGGGGTGCGGATCTCGCCACGCGGGGTGGCGATGACGCCCGTGCGGGCTTTGCTCGAGGTCGCGTTGAGGCGGAAGGAAAAACGATCGGACATGCCCTCCGCTTAGCCCCGCAGCGCGCAAATTGCAAAGCGCCTCAGGTGCGGCGGCCCCGACGTTTCAACCGCAACGCCGTCAACCACCGGTCCCGACGCAGCCGCCGTCGCTGCGCGCGCTGATCCGCTTCCATTTTTGCAAACACTTCCCGCTCTTTCATCACGCCGGTGCGCGGGGGTTGCGGGATGTCGATCTTGCGAATTATCTCATGCATGGCTTTCATCCTTCTGCTAATAGGGAGTTATTGCCATGACCCGAGGTCTCTCCGCGACAGACAGGATCGCGAATGGGTTTTCATTTTTGCAAAGGAGGGCGCGCATATGTGGGATGATCTGGCCCTGTTCTCTGCCGTCGCACGCCACGGCAGCCTGACAGCAGCCGCCGCCCAGGCCGGCAGCAGCGCCGCGACCCTGTCACGCCGAATGAAAGCGCTGGAAGCGCAGATGGACCGCGCGCTGTTCCTGCACGGGCGCGAGGGTTATGCGCTCACGTCCGAGGGGCGAGAACTGCTGCGGCGCACCGAGCGGATGGAAGCCGCCGCCGCCGACATCCAGGTGTGGCGTGACCAACGGCCCGGCAAACGCGCGGTGCGGATCTCGGCCGGGACCTGGACCTCAAAACTACTCGCGCGCGGCTTTGCCGACATCTGGCAACCGGGCTTCGACTGGGTGCCCGAGTTCTTGGCCGGAGAGTTGTTCCAAGACATTGCCCGCCGCCAGATCGACATCGGCATCCGCAACCGCCGCCCGGATCAGCCCTGGTTGGCGGGCCGAAAGACCGGCACGGTGGACTTCGCGGTCTTCGCGCTGGACGCCAGTGTCACCGGCTGGATCGGCGCGGGCGGGGACCGCGCCACCACGCCGACGGCGCGCTGGCTGGAGGCCCATCACGCAGCTGAAATCGTCACCCGCGCCAATGACGCGGTCCTCGCGGTTGCCATGGCCAAGGCCGGGATCGGGCGCGTCGTGCTGCCGACGTTCATGAGCGACATGGTGGCCCCGCTGATGCAACTCGGCGACACGATCCCGGAATTGACCCACGAACAATGGCTCGTCTGCCACCACGAGGGGCGACACGACCCGCCCGTGCGTCACGCGTTGGAGGCTTTGGCGAATTTCCTAAGCGCGTCCTAGGCGGTTGCCGTAAAGAAGTGAATGCGCGCAGGCACCAGCACGGCACCCGCCTTGTTCTGCATCTGCCGAAACCGCGAGGCGATGGCGTCTTCAATCGCCTCGACCTCTTCCGCATCCGCCTCCTCTTGGGCGATGCGCGAGGCCGCGACACCAAGGGCCATCTGGGTCGCGGTGATCTCTTCTAACGTGCCCGTGGGCAGAAGGGTCAGGTCCAGGGTTTCCACCTCGGCCTGCCAGCCGCTGGAGCTCAGCGCATCGAGCGCCGTGTCGGGCAGCGCAAAGCGGAAGGGTCCGGGCGCGTTGGGGTCCGGGCGCTCGGCCGGCGGGCCAAGGACGGCATTCGCCGCCTGCCCGCCGATGCTCAGCCAGGGGTTGCTTGCAGGCGGTGCCCAGGCCGCGAAGGTGAAGCGCCCGCCCGGCACCATCGCGCGGCGCAGATTGGCGAAAGCGGCCTGCGTGTCGCCAAAGAACATCGTGCCGAAAAGCGAGATCGCCCGCTCAAATCCCGCGCCGGAAAAATCATGGGTCTCGGCGTCGGCCTCCAAGAGCGTCACGCCGTCCGGCATCCGCTCGGCCGCGCGCGCGATGAATGGCGGCGCCACATCGACGCCCGTCACTCCAGCGCCCTGCCCCACGGCCTCAGCCGCCAGAGCGGTGCTCAGCCCGCTGCCAATCCCGATATCCAGGACACTGTGGCCGGTCTGCAGATCCGCCTTTTCCAACATCGCATCCAGAACCGGGCGATGCGCCGCCTCCATCCGTGCCTCGGCCTTGAGCCAAGGGGCGGCCAATTCGTCCCAGTTTTTCATGGTGTTCCCCGTGTGTAAGACGTGAACACTGACGCCCGCGGCCCCGAAACACAAGGGCGCGACATCTGCGGGTCGACGGCGTCTTTACGCCCCGCCCCCCAATCCCTATATCTTTGGTCAGGTACAAACCGCAGGGCAGACCATGACCGAGCAATCCCCTCAGATGGAAGGCGCACCGCTGATCGCGCCCTCCAGCACAGATCATCCGCTGTATGACAACGTCGTTGAGGCGTGCCGGTCCGTCTTCGATCCGGAAATCCCGGTGAACATCTACGATCTTGGCCTGATCTACACGATCGATATCGGGGCCGAGAACGAGGTTTCGATCATCATGACGCTGACCGCCCCCGGCTGCCCCGTGGCCGGAGAGATGCCCGGGTGGGTCGCCGACGCGATCGAGCCGCTGGACGGCGTCAAGCAGGTAGATGTCGAACTGACGTGGGAGCCGCCCTGGGGCATGGACATGATGTCTGACGAGGCGCGGCTGGAACTGGGCTTCATGTAAGTCCCGCTTGCCGCGATCCTGCATTCTGTAAAGACAGGCAATCCTTACGCCGATTTGACGTCCCGTGTGCTTGTCGCGGAGGCCTGCGCCTGCCATCGTTTTTTCAAGGGGAATATTGGAAGAGGGCGGCACATCCACGCCGTCAACGGGGCCACGCCGCGCGTGAACCCCATTGGAAGCAGGAACCGACATAGCCAATGGCAGCCTATACTTTTGCAGCCTTGTTTCTGGCCCATGTGATCGCGGATTACGTGTTGCAGACCACCTGGATGGTCGTGAACAAGAAGCGCCCCATCGCCATGGCCGCCCATATCGCGCTGGTCCTGGGCACCATGTGCGCCACCACGCTGACCCTGAACCCCTGGTTCCTGGCACTCGCCGCGCTGCATCTGTGGATCGACATAGTCAAGACCTACGCGATGCCCGAAGGCCTGGGCGCCTATGTGGCCGATCAGCTGTTGCACGTGGCCTCCATCGCTGGAATCGCGCTTCTGGCGCCGCAGATCTGGCCCGCGAGCCCGTTGGCCGAGGTCGAAAACCTACCGCTTTACTACATGATCGCGGGCGGCGTGCTCTTTGCCGCGCGCGGTGGGCAATATGCGGTGGCGATGTGGCTGGGGGGTCGCGGGCCGCGCTTGGGCGTTGTGATCGGCTGGATGGAACGTGCCGCCCTTTGCGTGGTGCTGATCGGCGGCTGGCCCGTTTTCGTGGCAGCCGTGATCGCGGTGAAGGGAATCTACATGGGCCTCAGCTTCACGCAGCGCGACGCGGGCGGGCGCACGCGCCTGCTTCTGGGCTCGTGCATCAGCCTGGCCTGGGGGCTGGCCGTGGCCGTGCCTTTGGCCATGGTCATGCCGATGATGCACTGAATAATTGAGCGTTCTCGTCAGGCTTGAGAAACACGCCGCCGGGGCCTACATTGACCTTAAGCAGTCACATGAAAGCCAGACCCATGTTCGGTATCCCCGGAAAACAGGCCGTCACCATGACGGACAAAGCGACCAAGCAGATCGCCAAGCTGATGGCCCAGGGCGGCACGCAAGGGCTGCGCATCGGCATCAAGAAGGGCGGCTGCGCGGGCATGGAATACACCATGGAATACGTGTCCGAGATCGACCCCAATGACGAAGTGGTGGAGCAGGACGGCGCCCGCGTGATGATCGCGCCAATGGCGCAGATGTTCCTCTTTGGCACCGAGATTGACTATGAGGTGTCGCTGCTGGAATCCTCGTTCCAGTTCCGCAATCCCAACGTCACGGACGCCTGCGGCTGCGGCGAGTCGATCAAGTTCAAAGACATGGACGAACTGGCCGCCGCGACGCTCGACAAGTGAGTGTCTCGGACGAAGAGATCGCCCACGCGCTGGAGCTCTTTGACGGTCTCGGCGGCCTGACCACACGCAAGATGATGGGCGGGCTCTGCATCTACCACGACGGGACGATCTTTGCGCTGCTGATGTCCGACGGGCAGTTGTTCCTGAAGGGCCGGGGCGCGTTTTGCGATGTGCTGGATGCCGAAGGCTGCACGCGCTGGACCTATGAGCGCGAAGGCGCCAAGCGCAAGCCCACTGCGATGCCCTACTGGACAATGCCCGAGGCCGCGATGGATGACCCGGATGAAGCCGTCGCCTGGGCGCGGCGGGCCTTGGAGCATTTGTAACGGCGATTGGACTGTTGCGCCTAAGGAAACCGGTTCAGTGGGGGCCAGCCCCCACACACACCTATCAGTGGGGGCCAGCCCCCACACCCCCGGGATATTTAGAGAACGGGGAATGGGGGGCGCGGGCAGAGGACTGGGCGGTCAACTGGCATCTTGCAGGTGGGTGTAGGTTTCCTGGTAGCGCTTTGAAAGGTGTTCGCCAGCGCTGAGTTTGGGGGCGCCGTCGGGCGTGACGTTCGTGTCATAGACCGGGTTGAAAAAGAGCGGGATCGAGATCCGCTCATGGGCGCCGCCGATCACCCGGTGCGGCGTGGCGCGGATCTGGCCGCCGTTTGGAAGCTCAGCCGTCCACATCTCCAGCATCTCACCGAAGTTGATGATGAAGGTGCCGGGGTCCGCTTGCACCGGCACCCAGGCGCCGTCGCGCATCTGCACCTCCAGTCCCGGTTGGCCGTCGGTCGCCAGGAGGGTCAGGCAGCCGTAGTCCGTATGCGCGGCAATGCCGAAGTCGCGCTCGCCCGCCCAGGCGGGGCGCTCGGGGTAGAAGTTGCCGCGCAGAAGCGCCATTGGCTTGGCGAATTTGTCGGCAAAGAACGTGGGATCGGCGCCGATGGCGGCTGAGATGCCTTGCAGCAGGTCAAGCGAAACGGCGCGCGCTTTGGTGAAATAGCCCTCGATGGTGTGTTGGAAGTCCGCGGGCTGCGCGGGCCATTGATTGGGCGCATAGACCGGCAGGCGCGCGAAGGGGTCGTCCTTGGGCAGTTCAACGCCGCAATCGAAGACCTCTTTGTAGTCGGGGTTGGCCTCGGGATCGACCTGCTCGGACCCCTGCCCGCCCCAACCCCGGTTCGAGCCTGTGACATTCATGTTCACGGCCTGCTTGTTGGCCGCATCGCCCTTGAAGAAGGCGCGGTAGGCGGCGATGGCGGCCTCAACGTCGCGCGCGCTAAGCGCGGTGTTGTGCAGGGTCAGAAACCCCACCTCCTCCGCGCCGATCCTGGTGGCGGCGAGCGCCTCAGGTTCACGGGCCGCGAGGGCTTTTGCGTCGATATGTGGGATCATCGATGACCTCCTGTCGGGTTGACCGCTGTCGTGTCGAGTGCAACGACGTGTCCAAAGCAAACTTGGAGGCGGCGATGGCACGGAAAATGGCGGCAGGCAATTGGAAGATGAACGGGGTGGAGGCCAATCTGGCCGAGGTGGACGCCTTGGCGGACGCCGTTTCGGCGGCCAGCTGCGATGTGCTGCTGTGCCCGCCCGCCACATTGATTGCGCCGATGGCGGCCCGCGCGGGGCTGATGGACCTCTACGTCGGCGGCCAAACCTGCCACGCGGCAGCATCGGGTGCGCATACCGGCGACATCTCGGCTTCGATGCTCGCGGACGCGGGCGCGACCCATGTGATCGTCGGCCATTCCGAGCGGCGCGCGGACCACGGCGAGACCAGCGAAGATGTCGCGGCCCAAGTCAGCGCCGCGATCGACGCGGGCCTGATCGCGATCATTTGCGTTGGCGAGACCGAGGCCGAGCGGGATGCGGAGGTGACGCTGAACGTCGTCTCCGGCCAGCTTGCGGGCTCCATCCCCACCGGTGCCTTGCCGGACCAGATCGTCATCGCCTACGAGCCCGTCTGGGCCATCGGCACGGGCCGCACGCCGACGCTGGAGCAGATTGCAGAGGTTCATGATCATATCCGGTCTGAACTGGCCGCGCGGCGCGGCGGCGCGGCGGGTGACATCCCGCTGCTCTATGGCGGCTCGGTCAAGCCGGGCAATGCCGCCGAGATCTTTGCGGTGTCCAACGTCGATGGCGCCCTAGTGGGCGGGGCGTCCCTGAAGGCCACGGATTTCGGCGCCATCATTGCGGCGCTGTCCGCCGCGTAGCCCCCTAAACAAGGCCGCCCCACCCGAGGAAGGGCGGCCTTTTCGTAACGCGCCGGCTTAGGGCGCCGGGATATAGCGCTCGGTCGCGACGCGGATGATGCCCTGGTAGTTGTCCGAATACTGGCGGACGGCCAGCAGATACCGGCCCGCCTGCACACGCGCGGTGATCTGGCTGTTGAGCGTGCCGCCATGGTCGTCGTTGAAGGCCAGCTCCTGGCCCAGATCGTTGAACAGGATGATCATCGGGTCGCTGTCGGTGACCTCGACCGCGTCGATGACGATGGCGCCCTGTTGGTCGACCTCAAACGCATACCACGTCGCCGTCGTGCCCGAGATCTGCACATCGCGGACCGAGCGGCCCGGCAGCACGCCCAGATCGGTGATCGGGTAGGACCCATCCATTGGCGGGGCCGCATCGCCCCGGTCATAAAGCTCGGCCAGGGCAGCGGCGGCGTCATAGCCCGAGACCGAGACCGTCACCGGTACGTTCGGATCCCCCAGCGCCCGCATGCCGATGCAGTAATCACCCGGCGGCAGCGGCGCGGTGAAATCCACCCGGCTGTTGAGCGATTGGTAATCGTCATTCTCAGCCAGAAGATCGCCGTTGCCGTCGAAAATGTAGATATAGGGATCGGCCTGGGGGTTCTCGGCCGTGATCGACACCGCCTGCGCCCCGGAAAGCGTGAAGCGGTAATAGGGCACGCCGTTGATCGTGTTGGCCGCACTCACGCCGCCGCCGTTGACCAGTTGCGCGTCCAGCGGACCGTTGCCAAGCGGCGTGGCCACCGTCTCGGGCGTGCAGGGATCGACGCCCACGAAGAAGCCGTTGCCGCCGCCAAAGAAGCCGCCCGCAAGGCCTGCGGTGATCGTCTCATGCTCCAACCGGCCCACGCGAATGTCGGCGGTCAGATCGCCGCCTGCAAAACCGCGCGTCAAAAGGCAATAGGTGCCGGGCTGCAGCAGCGTCTCGGCCCGCGACGCCCATCCGCCGCCGCTATCATCATCGGTCACCACAAGCGCGCCGGTTTCGTCGTACAGATCAAGGACGCTGTCGCCGTTGCCCACGGGCTGCGCTTCAAGGCGCACATCCGTGGCCGCAGACAGGCTGAAGACGCCGACGACATGGCCGTCCAGGGCAATCGGCACACTGCTCAGCGTCAGTGGCCCCGTGGCTGCGGCGATGTCCGAGGCCTCCGGCGTGCCGCCCATCCAGTCAGCCGATGTGGCGATGCCGGCGCAGATGCCGGTCTGGCCGGTATCATCGGCCACGGCCTGGGCGTGGCCCATACCCGCCGTCAGCGCGATGATCGCGGTCGTGGCAAAGGCAGAAAGCGTAAATTTCATTAAGATATCCTCCAGTCGTGCCGCCGCGTCCTGTCACGCAGCGGCTCCGTGGGATGAATATGCACGCGCTGCCCGGGTTTTCCAATGCGGCACGCGGAAATCCGCGCGGGGAAAATTTCGCATTCGTAGACGCCGCCGCCGGAAAGGCGCCCCTCTGGCCAGCTTGTCAGAGGCCTGCCATAGTTGGCGATATGAGTGATCGCCCCACCCTTCCCCTTTCGCGTCCCCGCGCGACAACGCCGCGCCGGGCGATTGGGGTTGTCGTTGTCGTGGCGCTTTTGGCACTTGCGGTCATCCTCGCCTCCCTGCCCCGGATCGAGCGGCTTTACCTGCGCCAGGCCGGAGCGGAGGACGCCGCCACCCTGCGGCTCGCCACGCAAGTGCTGCGCGGCGCGTTGGAACGGACCCAAGCCCTGCCCGCGCTGATCGCCGACCGCGCGATCCTGCGTGACCTGCTGGCAGAGCCTGAGAACGACGGCATCGTGCCCTTCACCAACGAATTGCTGCGCCAATCGGCCCTGTCGCTGGATGTCTCCGATATCTATGTGCTCGACACCGAAGGGCGCACCATCGCCTCGTCCAACTACCGGACGGAGCATTCGTTCATCGGCCAAAGCTTTGCCTACCGCCCCTATTTCACCGACGCCATGGGCGCGGGCTTGGGCCGGTTCCACGCCCTGGGTACGACGTCTGGCCAGCGCGGCTATTTCTTCGCCTCCCCGGTGATCGATGACACGCGGATCGTGGGCATCGTCGTGGTGAAACTGCGCTTGGATGTCTTTGAAGAGGCCTGGGCCGCCTCGGACGCCACGATCATGGTGACGGACATCAACAACGTCATTTTCCTGTCGGACCGGGCGGATTGGCATTTCCGCACCACCGTGCCGCTCAGCCCCCAGGTGCGCGAGCAGATCGCGGCAACCCGCCAATACCCGCTCGCGCGCCTGTCGCCCCTGGGCATGGACGTCGCGCCGCTCGATCCAGAGATGGGCTTCGGGTTGGAACTGGCAGAGGTGGGCGACGAAAGCTTCGTCAGCCAGACCACGCTGATCGCCGCGCCAGGGTGGCGCGTCACGATTCTGACGCCCACGGCACCGGCCCTGCAACGGGCCTGGACGGCGGCGCTTTTGCTGGCGCTGGTGGTCGTCATGCTCGGGCTGGTGGCGGCCACGATGCTGGGACGCCGCGCGCGGCTCATTGAACGCCTGGCGGCTGAACAATCCCTGGCCAGCCTGCTGGAGGCCCGCGTGACCGAGCGCACCCACGAGTTGAAGGCCGAAGTCGAGGAACGTCGCGCGACCGAGGCGCGCCTGCGCACGACCCAGGCAGAGCTGGTGCAGGCGGGCAAACTGGCCGCCCTGGGGCAGATGTCGGCGGCGTTGAGCCATGAGTTCAACCAGCCGCTCGCCGCCGTGAAATCCTACGCCGAGAACGCCCGCACCTTCCTGGAGCGTGACCGCACGGATGAGGCGCGCGGCAATATCGAACGGATCAGCGGCCTGGCGGACCGCATGGCCTCGATCTCGAAACACCTGCGCAATTTCGCCCGGCGTCCCGGCGACAAGACCGGCCCCGTGCCGCTAAAGCCCATCATCGCCGATGCGCTGGAACTGATGGACGCGCGCCTGCGCGGGACAGAGGTCATCTATTCGCCGCCCGAGGCCGAGGTCTGGGCGCGCGGCGGGCGCGTGCGCCTGCAACAGGTCATCGTCAACCTTCTGGGCAACGCGCTGGACGCCATGGAAGGCGTGGCGCGCCCCCGGATCGAGATCACGCTGTCGGGCGGTGAGGCGCCCGAAATTGCGGTGTGTGACATCGGCCCCGGCCTGTCCGAGGACGCGCTGTCCCAGGCCTTCGACCCGTTCTTTACCACCAAAGCACCCGGACACGGGCTGGGGCTTGGCCTATCGATCTCCTACAATATCATCGGTGATTTCGGCGGGCGCATGATGGCCGAGAACCACCCCGGTGGCGGCGCGCTCTTCCGGGTCACGCTGGAGCCCGCCACGCCCGAAGTCCCGGAGCTGGCCGCAGAATGAGCGGTGCGGCGGTCCTGTTTGTCGATGATGAGGCTGATTTGCGCATTGCGGGCGAGCAGACCCTGTCGCTCGCAGATCTTCCGGTAATCGCCTGTGAGACCGCCGCCGCCGCGCTCGACCACATCTCGCCCGATTTTCCCGGCATCCTGGTGACGGACATCCGTATGCCCGGTATGGATGGCACCGCCCTGATGGCCGAGGCCCTGAGGCGCGACCCGGATCTGCCGGTGATCCTGGTCACCGGCCACGGCGACGTGGAACTGGCGGTCGAAAGCATCCGCAACGGCGCCTATGATTTCATCGAAAAGCCCTACGCGCCTGCGCGGCTGGTCGCGGTCATCCGCCGCGCGCTCGACAAGCGCCGCCTGACCATGGAAGTGCGCGCGCTGAAGGCCCAGGCCTCGGCCAATCGGGCAGACCCGATTGCCGCGCAATTGATCGGACGCTCGCAAGTCATGGCGCAGCTGCGCGCGCAACTGAAGGCCGTGGCCGAGACCGAGACGGATGTGTTGATCGAAGGCGCCACCGGGACCGGAAAGGAAGTGGCCGCGCGCGCGCTCCACGGCGCCTCTGACCGCGCGGCCAAGCCTTTTGTTGCGGTCAATTGCGCCGCCCTGCCCGACACGTTGATCGAAAGCGAGCTGTTCGGCCACGCGCCCGGCGCGTTTGAGGGCGCGGCCCGCGAGCGCTATGGCAAATTCCGCCACGCCCAGGGTGGAACGCTATTTCTGGACCAGATCGACAGCATCCCCCTTGCGCTGCAGGGCAAACTGCTGACCGCCCTGCACGACCGGGCGATTACGCCCCTGGGCTCCAATGAACCCGTGCCCCTGGATCTGCGCGTCATCGCCGCTTCCCGGCGCGACCTGGCGCAGGCCGCCGCCGAAGGCGCCTTCCGCGATGACTTGCTCTACCGCCTGAACGTCGTGACCCTGCGCATGCCGCCCCTGGCCGAGCGACGCGAGGATATTCCCGGCCTGTTCCAGATCCTGCTGGCCGGCGCCTCCACCCGTCACAACCGCCCCGTCCCCGCCATGCCCCCCGACGCGCTGGCCGAACTGGCCACGCGCGACTGGCCCGGCAACATCCGCGAGTTGCGCAATGAGGCCGAGCGCGCCATTCTGGGCCTGGGTGCAGGCGGCGTGCCGCCGGGCACAGGCCGCCTGGCAGATCAAATGGCCGCCCACGAGCGTAGCCTGATCGCCGCCACCCTCAGCGCCCAGGGCGGGTCGATCAAGGCGACCTATGAGGCGCTCGGGATCAGCCGAAAAGCGCTTTACGAGAAGATGCAGAAACACGGGCTGGACCGGGCAGATTTCCGCCCGCCCCCGGGTGCGCAAACCCCGTGAACGGGGCGCAACCAGAGCCTTGCAAGGCTCTGGCAAATGTCTTGCAAGACATTTGGTCGCGCCAATGTGTCGGATTGCACCCACAAAAAACCGTGCAATGGGTGGAAATCGACACATCTCACGCAGATCTTACCACCCGTTAGCGCAAACATGGGAAATGCCCGCTGGACGCGCATCGGGAATGCTCTCACCAAACAGCCAAGCGATCGGGATGGGAGCCCGCTATCCGGGAACCTGGTCGCAACCAACTAAGGGAGACTACCATGACCTTCACGAAACTGGGCGCATTGACGCTGTCCACGGCTATTGTTGCGACCTCTGCCTTTGCAGACGGTCACGTTGACCGCACCGGCTGGCCCGAGAACTTCACGCTCGGCACCGCAGGCCAGGGCGGCACCTACTTCGCCTATGGCTCCGGTTGGGCCAACCTGGTGGCGGACGAGCTTGGCATTTCGGGTGCGGGCGAAATCACCGGTGGACCGATGCAGAACATGGCGCTGGTCCACACTGGCGAGGCGCAGTTCGGCATGACCACCATGGGCCCGGCGGCGGAAAGCCTCCAAGGCACCAACCCCATCGCCCCCGGCCTGCAGATGACCGGCGCCTGCGCGATGTTCCCGATGTACCAGACGCCCTTCGCGATCACCGTGCTGGCCTCCTCGGGCATCGAGGCCATTTCTGATATCCCCGACGGCGCGCGCATCGGCTTCGGCCCAGCAGGCTCCACCTCGGACACCTACTTCCCGCGGATGATGGAAACCCTCGGCATCGAGTTTGACCGTCGCAACGGCAACTGGACCGACCTCGGCGGTCAGGTGCAGGACGGCCTGCTGGACGTCATCGCTTTTGCCGCTGGCGTGCCCACGCCCGCCGTGAGCCAGCTGGAAGTGCAGACCGACATCAACTTCATCGCCTTCACCGAAGAAGAGCAGGCGACAATCATGGCCGAATTCCCGGTCTCGCCCTTCGTCATTCCGGCGGGCACCTACGAGACGCTGACCGAAGACGCGGACTCGGTCTCCATGTGGAACTTCGCCATCGCCAACTGCGAACTGCCCGCCAGCTTCGTTTATGCCGTCGTCGACATCATCATGTCCGACAACGAGCGCATGATGGCGATCCACGGCGCGGCCCGCTCCACGCTGCCCGAGAACTGGGACAAGAACGAAGTCCTGATGTGGCACCCCGGTGCGGCCCAGTGGTTCATCGAGAACGCAGGCGCCACGATCCCTGACGACATGATCCACGGCGGCTAAGCCGTTGATCCCGGGGCGGGCCTGCACACAGGGCCCGCCCTTCCCCCCCCTTTCCCCCCGGACAGACCCTGATGTTTAGCCGCTCGCATATGTCATACGAGGCGCTGGCCCTGCCAGACCGTGCCGACCTGTCCGATGCGCAAGCCCTGGAGGCCGCGCAAACGGCCTATAATCAGATCCGGACCCGCCATTCGATCCGCGACTTCTCTGATCGTCCCGTGCCCCGCGCGGTGATCGAGACCTGTGTGAAAGCCGCCGGAACCGCGCCCTCGGGCGCCAATCACCAACCCTGGCACTTCGTGGCCATCGCCGATCCCGCCCTCAAGAAACGCATCCGCGCCGAGGCCGAGGCAGAGGAACGCGCCTTCTACGCAGGCGGCGCGGGCGATGAATGGATCAAGGCGTTGGAGCCCATCGGCACCGACGCCCACAAGCCGCATCTGACGACCGCACCCTGGCTGATCGTCGTCTTCGCGCAGCGCTGGGGCCAGTTTGACGACGGGACGCGGTTCAAGAACTACTACGTGCCCGAAAGCGTCGGCATCGCCACGGGTTTCCTGATCTGGTCGCTGCACCGCGCGGGCCTCAGCATGCTCACCCACACGCCCAACCCGATGAAATTCCTGAACGCAGCGCTGGACCGCCCCGCCTCCGAGAAGGCCACCATGATCCTCGCCGTAGGCCACCCCGCGCTTGACGCCAAGGTGCCTGCCGTTGCCAAGTTGAAAAAGCCGCTGGATGAGATCCTGAGCGTGCGGGACTGAACGCTCCCCCGCCCGCCTCATCCCAGCCCACCAGAGCCCAAGGGACACACCATGACCGACCAGACAGCCGCACAAGACCAAGTTGAAGGCCCCGTCATTGCGGAAGGCGTGGATGACGAACCCGCGGCCAGCAACCAGCGCGAGTTCAAGGATGTCTCTCTGATCATCATCGGGGTCATGTCGGTCCTCTATGCGGGCTTCCACATGGCCGCCCTCAACGGTCTGTCGCTGTCGTCGATGACGGGCATCGACCTGCCCTTCCTGCCGCAATTCCCGATGGAGACGTGGAACTTCCGCATCGTCCACATCGCGGGCGCTTTGGCCCTGGGGTTCATGTTGTTCTCGGCCCATACCTTCGGAACGGACACCAGCACGGACCGCTCGACCAAGGTGATTTCGCTGGTGGCGGCGGTCTTCGCCCTACCTGCGCTTTATGCGGGCTTCACGGTCCTGGGCTTCATCGGCCAGATAAACGGGGGAGAGCTGCCGCAGATGGGCGGTCTCACCACCTGGGCCGCCTTCCCCGGCACGGAAATCTACAACGCCGAGGTCTGGCACTTCGGCATCCCCCTGCTGACCGCCACCGGCGGCGCCATCGTGCTCAGCTGGTTTGAGCGTCAGGGCCGAGGCTCCTTCGCCGCTTCCGACATCGTCCTGGCCATCTGCGCGCTGGTCGTGGCCCTCTACCTGATCCCGATCTATTCCACCGCCGCGCGCAATTCCGTGGGCACCTCCTTCGTTCCCATCGGCGTGGCCTTCGCCGCCACCGCGGGCGCGGCCATGATCCTGGAACTCACCCGCCGCGTTGCGGGCCTGGCCCTGGTGATTATCACCGGCGTCTTCCTCGCCTACACCTTCACGGCGCACCTCCTGCCGGGCCTCTTGGCGGTGCAAAACCCCTATGACTGGCAACGCTTCTTCGGCTTTGTCTACACCGACGCAGGCATCCTCGGGCCAACCACGGCGGTCTCCTCGACCTACATCATCCTCTTCATCATCTTTGCCGCGTTCCTGCAGGCCTCCAAAGTCGGCGACTACTTCGTCAACTTCGCCTTCGCCGCCGCAGGCCGCGCGCGCGGCGGCCCCGCGAAAGTGGCGATTTTCGCCTCCGGCCTGATGGGCATGATCAACGGCACCTCTGCAGGAAACGTTGTGGCCACAGGCTCGCTCACCATCCCGCTGATGAAGAAAGTCGGCTACCACAAGAAAACCGCTGGCGCCGTGGAAGCTGCGGCTTCGACAGGTGGCCAAATCATGCCACCCATCATGGGCGCAGGCGCCTTCATCATGGCCGAGATCACTGGCATTCCCTACCAGGACATCGCCATCGCCGCGCTGATCCCGGCGGTGCTCTACTTCGCCTCTATCTACTTCATGGTGGATTTCGAGGCCGCGAAACTGGGCATGCGCGGCATGCGCGAGGATGAGCTGCCGAAGTTCAAGGAAATGGCCAAGAAGGTCTTCCTGTTCCTGCCGATCATCATCCTGATCTTCGCGCTCTTCATGGGCTATTCGGTGATCCGAGCCGGAACCTTGGCCACCATCGCCGCCGTCGTCGTGTCCTGGGCCGCGCCCGAGCACTTCATCCCGCGCGGCGGATGGTCGATCCAGCGGCTCTTCGTCCTCGCCATCACCGTGATGACCCTGATCCTGACGGCAGTCTGGATCATAACCCCCGCCCCAGCACCCGGCGCGGACCCCAGCGCCCTGATCACCTCGCTTGGCACAATCACCGGCCTGATCGTCGTGGCCGCCTTTGTCTTCATCTCGGTCTCCGAGATGATGAAGCCCGACAGCACCATCGGCCTGGGCCTCAAGGGCCTGCTGCGGGGCCTGGAGATTGCGGGCGTCATGTCGATCCAGATCATCGCGGTCTGCGCCTGCGCCGGTATCATCGTCGGCGTGATCAGCCTCACCGGTGTCGGCGCCCGCTTCTCGGCGGTGCTTCTGGACCTCGCGGGCGTCTCCCAACTCCTGGCGCTCTTCTTCGCCATGTGCATCGCGATCCTTCTGGGGATGGGTATGCCCACCACCGCCGCCTACGCCGTCGCGGCCTCCGTCGTGGCGCCGGGCCTCGTGTCCCTCGGCATCCCGCAACTGACCGCGCACTTCTTCGTCTTCTACTTCGCCGTCGTCTCCGCCATCACGCCCCCCGTGGCGCTGGCCTCCTATGCGGCGGCGGGTATCTCGGGCTCCAACCCGATGGAGACCTCTGTCGCGTCCTTCAAGATCGGCATCGCCGCCTTCATCGTGCCGTTCATGTTCTTCTACAACGGCAACCTGCTGATGCAGGGCCCCATCGTCGAGGTGGCGGGCGAAATGGTCCATGAGGCCCCGGCCTGGTACAACATTGCGCGCGCCGGCATCACCGCGATCGTCGGCATCTTCCTGCTGACCTCGGGCATCCAGGGCTGGTTCCTGGGCGGGCGCGCCGTGTGGTTCCTGCGCGTGGGCCTGATCCTCGCCGCCCTCCTGCTGATCGCAGGCGGCATCACCACGGACCTCGCGGGCATCGGCCTGGCCGCCGTGATCTTCTTCATCCAACGGGTCGTGAAACCCGACCCGATGACCACGATCCCGGTGCGCGGCGCCGATTGACACCGCGCCCGCTGCACGACCCTCTACCCCAGGCGGGCGGTTCCCCTCTTGCGGAACCGCCCCTTCCCCGTTCTTCAAATATCCCCGCCGGAGGCTCCCGACCTTGGCCCTACCCACCGTCCACCAGCCCCCTCTTGATCCCACCTTCGTCCAGAACCCCTACCCGTTCTACGCCCAGGCCCGCGCCCAGGGCCCGCTGGTGTACTGGCACGACTACGCGATGCCCTGCACCACGGATCACGCCACCACTAATGCCATCCTGCGCGACCGCCGCTTCGGGCGCGAACCCATCGACGCCCTCCCCGTCCCCGACCACCTCAAACCCTTCTACGATGTCGAAGCCCACTCCATGCTGGAGCTGGAGCCGCCCCGCCACACCCGCCTGCGCGGCCTCGTGCTGCGCGCCTTCACCAACCGGCGGATCAAGGAACTGGCGCCCGAGATCACCCAGCTGACCCATGACCTGATCGACAAGTTCCCCCCCGGCCCGGGCCGCCACGACCTGCTCGACACCTTCGCCCGCCCCCTCCCCGTCACCATCATCGCCCGCCTTCTGGGCGTGCCCGAGGACATGGCCCCAAGCCTGCTGCGCTGGTCCAACGCCATGGTGATGATGTATCAGGCGGGCCGCACCCGGGCCGATGAGGACACCGCCGTCAAAGCGACAGAGGAGTTCGTGGCCTTCATGCGAGACTACGTGAAGCGCAAGCGCAACCACCCCGAGGATGACCTGATCACCGCCCTGATCGCGGCGGAAGAAGACGGCGAGAAGCTATCGACCGATGAGCTGATCACCACCTGCATCCTGCTTTTGAACGCGGGCCATGAGGCGACGGTCCATTCCATCGGCAACGGCGTGAAACTGTGCCTCGAACAGGGGCTCACCCCCACGGACGCGCCCTTCTTGGAGGAACTTCTGCGCATCGACCCGCCGCTGCATATGTTCACCCGCACGGCCTATGAGGCCGTTACCGTCGCAGGCCACACCTTCCAGCGCGGCGACCAAGTCGCCCTGCTTCTGGGCGCCGCCAACCGCGATCCCGCCGCCTACCTCAACCCCGACACCTTCGACCCCACCCGCTACGCACCAGGCACCAAAACCCCCGCACAACTGGCCTTCGGCGCGGGTTTGCACTTCTGCGTCGGCGCGCCGCTGGCGCGGTTGGAGCTGCAAATCGCCTTGCCGATCCTGTTCCAACGCTGCCCGCAACTCCGCCTGACCACCCCGCCCCGCTACGCCGACATCTACCATTTCCACGGGCTCGACGCCCTGCCCGTGGCCACCTGATGGGCAATTCCATCTTCCTGACCCTCCCCGGCCCCTGGCGCATCCCGATCCAATTCGACATTAGCCTTCTGTTCCTCGCGGCCCTCCTCGGCGCGCTCTTTTTAGAGAGCGGCCTCCTCGCAGCCGCCCTGTTTTTCGCCCTGATCCTGCTCGCGATCCTGCTGCACGAGCTTGGCCACGCCGCCGCCTGCGTCGTCCAAGGCGTGCCCGTCACCCGCGTGGTGCTGTTTGGCGGCGGCGGCTTTTGCGAACACGACGCCCGCGTCACCCCGCGCCAGGCCGAGTTCATCGCCATCGCGGGGCCCCTGGTGAACCTCGCCCTCTGGGCGCTGGCCACGCTGATCCTGCCGATGCTCGCCGCCCCGCCGCCCGAACCGATGAACATCAATGGCACCTGGATCACCGGACCGCCCCGGGCGCAATCAGAGGTCTACCGCACGCTCGCCCTGTTCGCGCAGCTCAACCTTTTCCTGGCGCTCTTCAACCTGATCCCGGTTCTGCCCCTCGACGGAGGTCGCCTGCTTCACTCCTGGCTGCACCGCTTCGTGCCCGGACGCAGGGCCAACAAGATCACCGGGGGTGTAGGCGTGATCCTCAGCGTGCTGTGGATCCCGCTCCTGTTCGCGGCGTTTTTCACCTTCGGCTTCGTGCTGCTGTTCTTCCCCAACATCGCGCTGCACTGGCGCATGATGCGCAGCGGTCAGGGCTGATCGCCATAGCGCTCGGCCAAGGTCCAGAAGATCGCCAGCGACACGAGCGTGACCAGCGCTGCCGCCGTGCCGGTGATCAACCCAGGTGCCCCTGACACCAGAAGCAATGGCCAGAGCGACGTCCCCACATCGACGCTTTCCAAGGCTAGCGTCACGCCAAAGGCTGCGATCTGAGCGGCTGCCATGAACACCACGCCCAACCCCGTCCAAAGGGCCGCGAGGCCCAGGATCCGCCATCGATCAGGGCGGGAGCCTCGCCAGGTGCCGCGCAGGTCCAGCAGACCGCCGCTCTGAACAGCGGGCGCGGCCGGGGCGGCGCGGAAAACGACGTAAAGGGCTGCAAAATCAAAGGCGAGCGCGGGAAACACGGGGCCCCAACCGGTAAGGCCAAACAGCAGGATTGCGATGTCGTCCACTACCATGACCACCGCGGCCCCAAGCACGATGACCAGATAGCGCACATAGGGCTCCCAACCGATCCGGAACCGCACAGCGCCCGTCCCCGTCGCGCCCCAAATACCCATCGCCCAGGGGCCCAACAGCAAAAGCCACATCCCAAGGATCAACGTGATTGTGCTGGGGCTACTGACCGGCCCCGTGATGTAGCGTAGAATGATGTCGGCCCCCGCATCCCCACGCATCACGAGCCCATTAACCAGTTCGAACAGCACGAAGGGAAGCGCCATCGGCACAAAGATCAGCATCAGCACCACCAGGGATGCGCGCCACCGCGTCGCGACGGCCCCCAGCGCAGCCCCAATGACCTGCAACACCACCTATTCAGCGGCGTGCTTGCGCGCGTCCAGCATCGGGCCGAGGTAGCGCCCGGTATGGCTTTCGGCGATGGTCGCCACCTGCTCCGGCGTGCCCGTGGCCACGATTTGCCCGCCGCCGTCACCGCCTTCGGGGCCGATATCGATGATATGATCGGCGGTCTTGATGACATCCAGGTTGTGCTCAATCACCACGACAGAGTTCCCCTGATCCACCAATTCATGCAGCACTTCCAACAACTTACGAACGTCCTCAAAATGCAGACCCGTCGTCGGTTCATCCAGGATATAGAGCGTCCGCCCCGTCGATTGCTTCGCCAGCTCCTTCGACAGCTTCACCCGCTGCGCCTCGCCACCTGAGAGCGTCGTCGCCTGCTGGCCGACCTTGATATAACCCAAGCCAACCCGCATCAGCGCGTCCATCTTCGACCGGATCGAGGGCACCGCCTTGAAGAACTCCTGCGCGTCTTCCACGGTCATGTCCAGGACATCCGCAATGCTCTTGCCCTTGAACCGGATCTCCAGCGTTTCGCGGTTATACCGCTGGCCCTTGCAGGTCTCGCATTGGACATAAACGTCCGGCAAAAAGTGCATCTCGATCTTGATCAGCCCGTCGCCCTGACACGCCTCACAGCGCCCGCCCTTGACGTTGAAGCTGAACCGCCCCGGCTTGTAACCCCTTGCTTTCGCTTCAGGAAGTCCCGCGAACCAATCGCGGATCGGGGTAAACGCACCAGTATATGTCGCGGGGTTCGACCGCGGCGTGCGCCCAATCGCGCGCTGGTCGATGTCGATCACCTTGTCCAGATGCTCCAGCCCTTTGATCGTCTCGCAGGGCGCCGGCGTCTGCCGCGCGCCGTTCAGCTTCATCGAGGCCGTCTTGAACAGCGTCTCAATCGTCAGCGTCGACTTACCGCCCCCCGACACGCCGGTGACGCAGACAAACTGCCCCAACGGATACTCCGCCGTAACGTTTTGCAGGTTGTTACCCGTGGCCTTCACCACCGTCAGCTTCTTCTTGTTGCCCTTGCGCCGCTTGCCGGGGATGGCGATCTCGCGCCGCCCGGCCAGATAATCTCCGGTGATCGAGGCCGGGTTGGCGATCAGATCCGCGGGCGTGCCCTGCCCGACGATCTGCCCGCCATGCACCCCCGCGCCGGGGCCGATGTCGAACACATAATCCGCCTCGCGGATCGCCTCCTCATCGTGTTCCACGACGATCACCGTATTGCCCTGGTCGCGCAGGTTCTTCAGCGTCGTCAGCAGCCGGTCATTGTCACGCTGATGCAGGCCAATCGAGGGCTCGTCCAGCACATAAAGCACCCCCGTCAGACCGCTGCCGATCTGTGACGCGAGCCTGATCCGCTGCGCCTCCCCACCCGAAAGCGTGCCCGCGTTCCGGGACAGGGTAAGATACTGAAGTCCCACGTTATTCAAGAACCCCAGCCGCTCGCGGATCTCCTTCAGGATCGCGCGCGCGACTTCATTCTTCTGGTTGCTCAGGGCATCTGGCACCGTCTCCACCCAGGCCAAGGCCTCTGCAATCGACATCTGCACCACCTGGCCCACATGCAACAACGCATCGCGCGCCCCGATCTTCACCGCCAGCGCCTCTTCGCGCAGGCGATAGCCGCCGCAATCGCCGCAGGGGCGGTTGTTCTGGAATCGCTCGAATTCCTCGCGAATCCACGCAGAATCCGTCTCGCGATAGCGGCGTTCCATGTTGGGGATCACGCCCTCGAACGTCCGTTCAACCTGGTAAACGCGCCCGCCCTCATCATAGCGAAACTTGATCTCTTCCTCGCCTGAGCCGCGCAGGAACACCTGCTGGATGTCCTCGGACAGGTCCTTCCACTTGGTCTTCGCGTTGAACCCGTAATGCTTGGCAATCGCCTCAATCGTTTGCACGAAATACGGGCTTTTCCCTTTCCGCCACGGCGCAATCGCGCCGTCTTCCAGGGACAGCGCCTTGTCGGGAACCATCAGCCCTTCGTCGAAAAACAGCTCCATCCCAAGGCCGTCACACGACGGGCAGGCCCCGAACGGCGCGTTGAACGAGAACAAGCGCGGCTCAATCTCGGGGATGGTGAAGCCACTGACAGGACAGGCAAATTTCTCGGAGAAGGTGAAGCGCTCCGGCTCTTCCTCGTCCTTCACCGCCGTCTCTAAGATCGCAATCCCATCGGCCAAATCCAAAGCCGTGCGGAAGCTGTCGGCCAGACGCGTCTCGGCCCCTTCGCGCACAACGATGCGGTCGACAACCACGTCGATGTCATGGCGGAATTTCTTGTCGAGCGTCGGCGGCTCATCCAGTTCATAGAACTTCCCGTCCACCTTCACGCGCTGAAAACCCTGCTTGCGCAGCTCCAGGAATTCCTTGCGGTACTCGCCCTTCCGGTCGCGGATGATCGGGGCCAGCAGGTAGGCACGCGTCCCCTCCTCCATCGCCATCACACGGTCGACCATATCCTGGACCTGTTGCGCCTCAATCGGCTGCCCGGTGGTGGGTGAATAGGGCGTGCCCGCGCGCGCAAACAGCAGGCGGAGGTAGTCGTAAATTTCCGTCACCGTGCCGACGGTAGAGCGCGGGTTTTTCGACGTCGTCTTCTGCTCAATCGAGATCGCGGGCGACAGGCCGCTGATGTGATCGACGTCAGGTTTCTCCATCATATCAAGGAATTGGCGTGCGTAAGCCGATAGCGACTCAACATAGCGCCGCTGCCCCTCCGCATAGATCGTATCAAACGCCAAAGACGACTTGCCCGAGCCCGACAGCCCGGTAATCACCACCAGCTGATCGCGGGGAATGTCGACGTCGATATCCTTGAGGTTATGCTCGCGCGCGCCGCGCACCTCGATGTTCTTCAGCTCGGCCATGCCCGCCCCCGGTTAACACTTGCGCAATACATAGGCGGTAGCGTCTGAGTCTCCAACTGAAAAAGAGGAACAATTCAAGAACACGCAGCGCGGTAGGCCAGTCCAGTGACGGCTGCTGCCAAGATACAGACGATAATCGCCGTCGGCAGGTAGGCGCCCGCGCCCAAGGCGGCCAGCACAGGCGTGCCCGTAAACGTGCCGATGTTACCCAACTGCGCCAACGCGCCATTGGACAGCGCGCGGTCGTCGTCGGCCTCGTTCAGCCAGGGCACCGCGGCGAAACCTGCGCCCGCAACGATGCCGCTGAGGCCCATCGCGAAGATCAAGACGTAAGGGGCGGCCGCCCCCGCCACCATGGTGACGGCAAACAGCGCCGCCATCGAGGCGAAGGTCATCCAAACGAGCGTCCCGGGTGCGATCCACCGCGCCAGCACGCCCGCAAGGAACGACCCGGCAATGCTCGCCAGCGGCAGGATCGGCGCCAGCCACAGCGCGCCGAGGGCGGTGGGCAGGAAGGTGACGAGGGCCAGGAACAGCATCGCGTAGATGCCGTGGCCCAGACCCGGCGCAAAAAGGCGCGGCGTGGAATAGATCATCAGGTGATCCGACAGGCGCGGCAACGGGCGACGCGCGACGACAACGCCACTCGGCAACATCATCCAAAGTACCGCCAGCATCACCGCCGCAAACGCCGCGTGGCCGCCGTAGGCCGCGTGCAGGTTCTCGCCCATGACAAGCGCGGCGAAGGCGAAACCGACGCCGAAGAAGGTGGACCACAGACCCATCACCATGGCCCGGTGCCGGGGTGCCGCCAGCCGCGCCATCAGCGTCGGCACGGCCACCACCAAAACCAGATGGCCCGCCCCCTCGACGACACGAAGTGCCATAAACACTTGAAACGGCGGCAGAAATGCCTCCACCGCGCCGACGGTGGCCGAGGCCCCCAACGCCCAAAGGATCGCCCGGCGCGGCCCGAAGCTGGCGGTGATCCCGCCCGCCATGACGCCAAAAAGGATCCCCACCACCGCAACGCCCGAGACGGCGAAGGCCACGGGCCAACCGGGATAGACCTCGGCCAGGGTGGTCAGGGTCAGCGAGATCTTGGTGAACTGCATGCCCGCGATCAACCCGGTCAGGTAGAGGGCCGCGATCAGCGGCCAGGGGGTGCGGGCGTCCTGCATGCCGTCTGCTTCCGTTGTTTCGCCGGCCCCGTCAAGCGGGGGGCGCAAAAGGGGAAAACGGTGGAAATCCGACCCTTTGCGGATCGGATGGAACACGCTACCGTGTCTGCGGATGCCGGGTATTTTCCGGCCCGCTGCCATATTTTCTAGAACGGATGCCCCCATGCGCGCGTTTCTCCTCGCCCTGATCACCCTTATTTTGTTACCGCTTTCGGCTTTGGCCCAATCGGCGGACCGGCCCAACACGATTCTGGTGCTGGATGGATCGGGCTCGATGTGGGGGCAGATCGACGGGGTGAACAAGATCGTCATCGCGCGCGAAGTGATTGCCGAGATGCTGGCGGATATGGCCGACGACGTGTCGCTTGGCCTCACGGTTTACGGCCACCGTCAGCGCGGCAGCTGCACGGATATTGAGACGATTGTCGCCCCCGCCCCCGGCACCCAGGCGCGCATTTTGGAAGCCGTGAACGCCATTAACCCCCGTGGGCGTACACCAATGACGGACGCGGTCATCGCCGCCGCGCAGTCCCTGCGCTCCACCGAGGAAGCCGCCACCGTCATCCTCGTCTCCGACGGGATCGAGAACTGTAACCCAGACCCCTGCGCCATCGCCGCGGAACTCGAAGCCTCCGGCGTCGATTTCACCGCCCATGTCATCGGCTTCGACGTCGCCGCCGAGCCCGAGGCCCGCGCCCAGATGCAGTGCATCGCCGACAACACCGGCGGCCAGTTCCTGACCGCCGACAACGCCGCCGAGCTGAGCCAGGCGCTGGAACAGGTCGTCGCGGCCACCCCCACCCTGATGCGCTTGGAGGCGCAGGTGGAGCCCAACGGCGCGCTCGCCACCCGCCCGATCACCTGGCGCATCATCGGCGAGGCCAACACCATCATCGCCGACGGCCTGCCCGGCGCCAGCCTCGATTTCGCTTTCGACGCAGGCCTTTACACCATTCAGGCCACCCGCATGGAACCCTCGGGAGCGGTCACCTACCAGACCAACGTCGTGGTCGAACAGGACCGCTCGGACCTCATCATCGTGCGCATGCCCGCCATCGTCGAAACCAGCCCAGTCACCTTCACCGCCCGGGTAGAGCCCGACATGTCGGTCCCCGCCTCGCAGCTGTCCTGGACGCTCTTTGGCAGCACAAACACCACGCTTCTCGGCCCCGTCGTGGCGCCGGGTGGCAACGTCGCGCTTCTGCCCGGCGACTACCGCCTGGAGGTCGTGCGCGCCAACACCGGCACCACCCACGAGGCCAGCTTCACGGTCCAGCCCAACACCCCGCAAGAGGTCATCGTCCCCCTGCCCGCCCTTCTGGTCGACGTCGATTTCGTCGCTCGCATCGGCGACGTTGGTGGCGTGACGATCACCGATCCGGTGATCTGGGATGTCGAGCCGCTCAGCACCAACCCCGTCACCTCCAACCCCGCCACCTTCCAGATGTCCCGGGGCGCCTACCGCGTCACCGCCTATTGGACCGCCCAGGAAATCGAGCAATCCGTCGACTTCGTGATCGTCGATCAACCGCGCGAGATCATCGTCGTGTTCGACGAACCCATCCCCCAGGCCACCGTCACCGCGCCCGCAACCGCCGTCGCGGGCTCGACCATCGACGTCGGCTGGTCCGGCCCGGAAGAGCGCAATGACTTCATCGCCATCCGCGCGCCCGACAGCGAAGGCTTCCACCGCTTCGCCAATACCGCAGGCATTGACGACGGCAACCCCGTCCGCCTGCTGATGCCGACCTACCCCGGCACCTATGTGATCGAATATATCCGCAACGACGGCCGCGCGCCGCTCGCCTCGCAAACGATCGAGATCACGGAAGTCACCGCCACAATCACCGCGCCCGCCACCGCTGCCGCCGGTGACACCATCGAGGTCGGCTTTACCGGCCCCGAATACCGCAACGACTTCATCGCCGTGCGCGCGCCCGACAGCGAAGGCTTCCACCGCTTCGTCAACACTGTCGGCGTGGATCGCGGCAATCCCGCCCGCCTCGCGATGCCGTCCGAGCCCGGCACCTATGTGATCGAATACATCATCAGCCAGGACCGCCGCCCCTTGGCCTCCGCCACCATCGAGGTCACGGATGTCTCCGCCACGATCACCGCACCCGCCACGGCGTCTGCGGGCGAAACCATCGAGGTCGGCTTCACCGGGCCGGAATACCGCAACGACTTCATCGCCGTCCGCGCGCCGGACAGCGAAGGCTACCACCGCTTCGTCAACACGGTCGCGGCAGATCGCGGCAACCCCGCCCGCCTCGCCATGCCGACGGAGCCCGGCACCTACCTGATCGAATATATCGAGGCCCAGGACCGCACGCCGCTCGCCGTCTCACAGATCGAGATCACCGCCGTGGCTGCCACAATCACCGCGCCTTCCTCCGCCCCCGCTGGCACCACGATTGAGGTCGGATTTACGGGGCCTGAGTACAACAACGACTTCATCTCGGTCCGTGCGCCCGACAGCGAAGGCTATCACCGCTTCGAAAACACCATCGCGGTGGATCGCGGCAACCCGGCGCGGCTGCTGATGCCGACCGTGCCCGGCACCTACCTGATCGAATATATCGAGGCGCAGGATCGCACGCCGCTGGCCGCTTCGCAGATCACCGTCACCGAGGTCGCCGCCACGCTTACCGCACCCGCCACGGCCCAGGCCGGGGCGACGCTCGAAATCGGCTGGACCGGGCCGGATTACCCCAACGATTTCATCGCCATCCGCACGCCGGGCAGCGAAGGCTACCACCGCTTCGCCGAGACGGTGCGCACCAACCGGGGCAACCCCGCAGTGCTGCAAATGCCGGCAGAGCCCGGCGCTTACGTCATCGAATATATCGAGGGCCAGGACCGCACCGCGCTGGCCTCCGTGAACATCGAAGTGGGCGCTGTTGCTGCAACCCTCACCGCGCCCGCCAGCGCCGTGGCCGGGTCCACCATCGAGGTCGCCTGGACCGGCCCGGATTATCCCCGTGATTTCATCGGCATAGGCCGCGTCGGCGCCGAAGGCGGCGAACGGTGGGAGAATTATACCCGCACCGAGGAAGGCCCGATCCTGCAACTGGTCACACCGCCAGAGGCCGGCGAATACGTGATCCGTTACTTCATCGATCAGGACCGCGTGGCGATCGCCGAGCTGCCGATCTCGCTCACCGCCGCCGCCGCCTCCATCACCGCGCCCGCCACCGCCGTGGCCGGCTCTACCATCGAAGTCGGTTGGGCCGGGCCTGATTTCCCCCGTGATTTCATTGCCATAGGGCGCGTGGGTGCCACCGGTGGCGAACAGTGGGAGAATTATACCCGCACCGATGAGGGCTCGCCCCTCATGCTGCTGACGCCGCCCACGGCGGGCGAATATGTGATCCGCTATTTCGTGGATCAGGACCGCGTCGTGCAGGCCGAGGCCAACATCACGTTGACCGCGCCTGCAGCCACGATCACCGCGCCTGCCACGGCACCCGTCGGCTCCATGGTCGAGCTCGGCTGGACCGGCCCGGATTATCCCCGTGATTTCATCGGCATAGGCCGTGTCGGTGCCCCCGGCGGCGGCCAGTGGGAGAATTATACCCGCGCCGATGAAGGCTCTCCCCTGCAATTGCTGATGCCGGTCGAGCCCGGTGAATACGTGATCCGCTACTTCATCGGTCAGGACCGCGTGGCCATTGCCGAGGTGCCCATCGCCTTGACCGATGTCGCGGCCACCCTGACCGCCCCCCAAACGGTCGCGGCAGGCGGCTCGTTAGAGATCCAGTGGACAGGCCCCAACTACCCCCGCGATTTCATCGGCTTGGGGCGCGCAGGCGCCACCGGCGGCGGCCAGTGGGAAGTCTACGCCCGCACCTCCGACGGCAGCCCGCTGACCATCGAGGTCCCCGAGACGCCCGGCTCTTACGTGCTGCGCTATTTCCTGGACCAGGACCGCCGCGCCGTCGCAGAGCTGCCGATCACGGTGCAATAGGGCGCTGACAGGAAGGGCCCGGACGCCGCTTTCCGCCTGGCCCATCGAACCAAAAAAACGGGGCGTCACATCACAGTGGCGCCCCGTTTTTATTCTTCTACAATAACACGAAGATCGTGCGTTATCAGGCGCTTAACCCATGTGCTCAAGCTTGAGCAGGGGCATTCAGCGCTCAGATATGGATGACCCGGTCGTAGGCATCGAGCACTGATTCATGCATCATTTCCGACAAGGTGGGATGCGGGAAAACCGTCTCCATCAGGTCCTGCTCCGTCGTCTCCAATTTCTGGCCGACCACGTAGCCCTGGATCAGTTCCGTCACCTCCGCGCCGATCATATGGGCGCCCAGAAGCTCTCCGGTTTTCTCATCGAAAACGGTCTTGATCATGCCCTCGGCCTCCCCCAGGGCAATCGCCTTGCCGTTGCCGATGAACGGGAAGCGCCCGACCTTGACCTTATAACCCCGCTCCTTCGCCTTCGCTTCCGTGAGCCCCACGGAAGCGACCTGAGGATGACAATAGGTGCAGCCCGCGATGCTCTCGGGCTTGATCGGGTGGACGTTATTCTTGCCCGAGATCAGTTCGGCGACCATGACCCCCTCGTGCGACGCCTTATGCGCCAGCCAGGGCGCGCCCGCGATATCGCCGATGGCATAGAGCCCGTCCACACCGGTCCGACAGAACTCGTCGGTCACGACATGGGTGCGGTCGATCTTCACGCCAAGCGCCTCCAGCCCCAGGTTCTCGGTATTCCCGACGATGCCCACGGCAGAGATCACGGTGTCGAACTCATGTTTCTCCACCTTACCGTCCACCTCGATATGGGCGGTGACCTTATCGGCGGCCCGGTCGAGTTGCTTGACCATCGCCTTCTGCATGATCTTCATGCCCTGCTTCTCAAAGCTCTTCTTCGCAAAGGCCGAGATTTCCGCGTCCTCCACCGGCAGCACCCGGTCCATGACCTCGACCACGGTCGTGTCAGCGCCGAGCGTGTTGTAGAAGCTGGCAAACTCGATCCCGATGGCGCCAGAGCCGATCACCAGCAGCTTCTTCGGCATATGCGGCGGCGTCAGCGCCGCCTTGTAGGTCCACACGCGCTTGCCGTCGGCCTCCAGGCCCGGCAATTCGCGCGCCCGCGCACCGGTGGCGAGAATGATGTTCTTGGCGGTCAGCTCTTCGGAGCCCTTCTCGGTCTTGACGGAGACTTTGCCCTTGGCCGGGATCGTGGCCTCGCCCATGATCGTGGTGACCTTGTTCTTCTTCATCAGATGCGCCACGCCGCCCGAAAGCTGCTTGGCCACCTTGCGGGAGCGGTCGACAACCTTGTCGAGGTCATACCCAATGCCCTCGGCACTGAGCCCGAATTCCTTCGCCCGCTCCATCAGGTGGAAGACTTCGGAGGAGCGCAGCATCGCCTTGGTCGGGATACAGCCCCAGTTCAGGCAGATGCCGCCCATATGCTCGCGCTCGACAATGGCGACTTTCAGGCCCAACTGGCTGGCACGGATGGCCGCAACGTAGCCGCCAGGCCCCGCTCCGATTACGATGAGGTCGAAGTTTTGTGCGGCCATTTGGGTCTTCTCCGGGTCTGGGACGTCAGGAATTTCGCGTTTGTTCAGCGTTAAACCATTTCTCCAAACCGGACAATTGACGCTAGGTCGCAGGCCGGGTTGCGCTTGACGCATAGCTTGAGGCACGAAATGCATGGCGCGACGCCCGCCACCGGGCGCAGGAAGGCTTTTCCAAAAGCCTTACCAGAGCCTTGCAAGGCTCTGCACAAATCCCTTGCAAGGGATTTGGCCCAGGATCAGCTGGCCTCTTCCAGGGCCTGAAAGATCGCGCGGTAGCCGCCCCCATCGATAAACACCTGCTCTTCTGGGGTCATGTCCCGGCCCAGGGCTGCGTTGCGATAGGGGAAGCGGCCGAAACGCGCGATGATCTCGCGATGGGCGCGCGCGTGCAGCGCGTTGTTGCCCGTCGTCATGCGCGTGTCCATCAACTCGACGCCCCGGTTCTGGTGCGCCATGTCCTCGGAATGCATGAAGGGCATGTAGATGAACTGCCGCTCGGGTTCGGCAATCTCAAGGTCCCAGCCCTTAGACAGGCAGTCTTCCGTGACCTCCAGCGCCTTCGCATCCGTCGCGAAGGCCCGGGAATCTTCGCGGAACATGTTGCGCGGGAATTGATCGAGCAGGATCACCAGGGCCAAAGCGCCGGAGGCGTCCTGCGCCCAATCGGGCATCTGCCCGCTGTCTGCGGCGTGCCAGACCTCGCCGAACTGATCGCGGATCGCCTGGTCGAAGGCCGCATCCTGAACATACCACTTCTCGGGCCCGGCGGTCAGCCAGAACGTGACGACATCAGCGGGGTTGGTCATGGGCGCGCCTCTTCTTCCGTATCGCTCGCCATTTCTTCGGCGGCCTCGGCATAATACTCCTGCGCGGCTTCGACGGCCACAGGCGATGCCGTGCCCGGCATGATCGAGGCATAGGGCACCGCGTCGTAATCGTCTTCCTCGGTATAGGCAGAGGGGCGCTGGGTCATCCGGTAGATGCCGTAAACGGCCATCACGGCAAGCACGCCCGCAAGGAACAGCCAGAAGCCGGAGGGGCCGACATAAGCCATCATCAGGCCCATGATAGGCGGGCCAGAGATTGCGCCGATGCCGTTGACAAAGATCATGCCCCCCGAGGCCGCGGCCATGTCCTGGGGCTCCAGGTAGTCGTTGATATAGGCGATAATCAGCGCGTAAAGCGGCTGCGCCAGGCCGCCCGACAACATGGCGATGATCAGAAGTGCTATGTAATTGCCGCCCAGGAACATGCCCGCGATGGCCGTCACCGCGCCCAGAAGGGCCGCGCCGATGATCAGGATCCGGCGGTCCATGCGGTCCGACATCCAGCCGATGGGATATTGCAGGATGATCGCGCCCACAAAGATGGCGGACACAAACCCCGAGAGTTGTTGCAGGTTCAGCCCCGCGTCGGTCGCATAGACCGGTGCCATCGCAAACTGGCCCGCAAAGACCCCGCCCATCAACAGCATGGAGATCGAGGCAAAGGGCGAGGTGACATAGAGCTGCTTCAGTGACATCGACCGCGTCTCTTCAATCGCGGGGGTCGGCGTGGCCGAGAGCAGAATGGGCGCAAATGACAGCGAGACCAGGATCGAGGGGATGACAAACAGCATCCAGCCCGAGGGGTCACCCGCCGCCAGGATGCCCTGCGCCGCCACAAGGCCGAACATCTGCATCAGCATATAGGCCGAAAGCGACTGGCCCCGCGTCTCGTTGGTGGCGGAGTTGTTGAGCCACGACTCAGCGGTGACGTAGACGCCCGACAGCGAAAAGCCGATCCCGACCCGCAACAGCATCCAGACATAGGGGTCGGTGACGATAGGGTACGAGATGACGATCGCCGATATGAACGAGCCCAAGGCCGCGAAGACGCGGACGTGGCCCACGCGGGCGATGAACTTGGGCGCCAGGGAAGACCCGCCCAAAAAGCCAATGAAATAGGCCGATCCGATCAGCGACAGCTCGACCGTCGAAAAGCCCTCAATCGCGCCGCGAACGCCCATGAGAGAGCCCTGCAGACCGTTGCCGATCTGCAGAAGGAACATGCCCAGAAGAAGCGCCCAGGCGCTACGGATAACGATGATCATGACGCGCGCCTTTATGCTGGCAGGGATCTGCCCCAGCGCTAGCGCGGGGCGACGGGAGAGGTCTGTCAGGTTTGCGACGGAATTAGCAAAGACGCGTCGCCGTAGGAGAAAAAGCGATACTGATGCGCGATGGCATGGGCATATACCGCATCCATCCGCTCCTTGCCCATGAGGGCAGAGACCAGCATCAAAAGCGTGGACTTGGGCAGGTGAAAGTTGGTCATCAGGGCGTCGGTGATCTGCCACGTGTAGCCGGGGTAAATGAAGATCTCGGTCGTGCCCTCGAAGGCATGGATCTGTCCGTCTTTTGAGGCGCTTTCGATCAGTCGCAGGGCGGTGGTGCCAACGGGGATGATGCGCCCACCGGCGGCCTTGGTGGCGTTGATCTCGGCAGCGGCCTTTTCGCGAACCTCGCCCCATTCAGCGTGCATCTTGTGGGTGGTCACATCCTCGACAGTGACAGGCAGGAAGGTGCCCGCGCCGACGTGAAGCGTAACGAAGGTGATGTCGGCGCCGCGTTTTGTCAGCGCGTCCATCAGAGCTTCGTCAAAATGGAGGCTTGCGGTAGGGGCGGCTACGGCGCCCGCGCGCTTGGCCCAGATCGTCTGGTAATCATCACGGTCGCGCGCGTCCGGCGCGCGTTTGCCCGCAATATAGGGCGGCAGTGGCATCGCCCCGGCGGCATTGAGCGCGGCGTCGAAATCATCGCCTTTAAGGTTGAACGCCAGGCGCAGCCCTTCATCCATCACTTTAACATCAGCCTGCAACACATTGGAGAAAATGATTTTCTCTCCGACCTTCAACTTGCGCATCGGCTTGGCCAAGGCCGACCAGGTGCCATCGGCCTGCGGCTCCATCAGGGTCACTTCGATCTTCGCCGTCACCTCGCCCTGGGCGCTCATCCGTGTGCGCGTGCCCGTCAGGCGCGCCGGGATCACGCGGGTGTCGTTGAGCACAAGACGGTCCCCAGGCCGCAGCACCGAGGGTAGGTCCGCAACCGTCAGATCACGGGTCTGCGGCCCCTCTGCCACCAGCAAGCGCGCCGACGACCGGGGCCGCGCGGGGCGGGTCGCGATCAGGCCTTCGGGCAGGACGAAGTCGAAATCATTTAGTTTCACAGCACGCCCTATTGGCTGAAATCCGGCGGCGGGGCGCGGAAGATCTCGCGGAAGATACCGGGCGTCAGAATCGACAGGGGATTGACCGACACTCGCGTATCCTCGCTATCGCCAATGAGGCGGTAGTTGAAGCCGAAAAGCCCCTCGCGCCGGGGGGCGAAAAGCGCGCCGAAAAGCCCGTTGACGATGTAGAACGGAGAGACGACGCCCTGCATCTCATAGCGTTGGCTCGCGACATCATAGACGCCGTCCATCGAGAACCCCATGGAGGGGCCAACGGCGGTGCCCTCTTGCAGGGTGATCCGTTGCGGCGTGATCCGAAAGGCGGCGTTCACATCGCCAAGGTTGATGCCATCACCTGAGAGCTGTTCCAGCAGACCGACGACCGACATCAGGTTCAGCAATTCCGCCATGACCGAGGCATCGCGCAGGCGCGGCCCGTCGATGGTCAGCCGCCCGTCATATTGGCCGGCCTCGGGCCGCGCGGCAAGGATCAGATCGAACGCGCCGCCGTGCAGGTTCTCAAAGATATCAGCCGCGCGCAGCACCTCGCCGCCGTCACGCGATTGCAGGCGGACCGACGGCCCGTTGGCGCTCGGAACCAGCTGGCCGCTGACCTGCGCGCCACCGTTCACCAGCCCCCGAAACTCCCCCGACATGGTGGCGCCCTCAAGGTTTGCGCGCAGGTCCGTCAGCGAGATCCCTTCGGTAATCTGCATTGTATTCAAGCGGATATCGAGCGGGCCAATGTCGCCTGACCCACGGCCCCCGGTGCCGGTCAGCGACGGCATCGTGCGGAAATCGACCACGCCGCCGGTCACTTCAATGCTCGGCGCGGCGGTGCCCCGCCCCACCAGCCCGCCCTGCACATCCAGCCATTGCCCCAGCCGAAACCGCCCCGCCGAGAAGCGGTTGAGGAAACCATTGGCGGTGAACGTCACGGCACCGTCCAGCGACAGGCCCGCGCCTTCCAGCGTCAAGGAGCGCACCTCTGGACGGGGGCCAAGCGTAATCTCGGCGGCGAAATCGCCGGTGCGCGCGGCGGGCATCGACCAGGCGAGCGGCGGGATGGCCAGCGCGATACCATCGAGGTCAGACCGGATCTGCAGCCGCGCCGGGCTGTCGGTTTGCAGGAACACGGTCAGATCCGCCGCCCCCCGGCCCGAGATCAGCCATTCGGGCAGCGCCACGCCAAAGGTGTTCAGCGCCGCCCGGTCCAGGGTTGCGCGCGCTTCCACCAGGCTGCCCGCAGGCGCGTCGGGGTCCAGCAGAACGCTCCACTGCGCGGTCATCGGCACCCCGTCCAGCGCGGCAGGCCCGCCGACGGACAGCTGCTCGGGCGTCATCGTCACGGTGATCCGGTCCGAGGTCAGCACACGGCCTGGGACCAGCGCATCGGCGCGAAACCCCGTGGCCACACCCGTCGCTGTAATGTCGACGCCTTCCAACCCCTGCTGATCACCGCCCTCCATCAGGGGCGTGGTGATCGACACTTCGCCCACGATCCGGCCCTGCCCGATTTCTTCCGGGGCGTAGCCGCTGACGTCCAGAACCGCAAACGGCGGCCCGGCCAGCACGTGCATCAGATCGCTGACCTCGCCTTCCAGGTCGAGGTCAAACTGCGCCACGGGCACCGCCACCATCATGTCATCGATCCGCATCCAAGAGCCCGCCATCGACACCGCGCCCTGCCCCGGCACGCCAATCGAGCCGCCATCGAGTGCCACCGAGAAGCGTTCGTTCTGAAGCGCGAGGAACCCCGACGCCCCTAGAATCGGCGGTGCGTCGGGCAGGGCGATGATGTCGGCGTCGGTGAAATCGAACGATAGGTCCATCATCGGCGGCGCGCCGGGCGCGTGGCGCAGGGCGAAATCGACGCCATGGGCGGTGGCCGCAGGCAACCGCTCGTCCACCCACCAGCGGGTGTTGGGCAGCCCGTCCAGCGGCCAATAGGACAGCACCGTGGCGACATCCGCCTCCACCAGATGCGCATCCAGCGCCAGCGTCAGCCCCTCGGGCGCCGCGCGGATCCGCGCGCTAGCATTGGCCCGCAGATCATCGTCAAAAATCGCGGCTTGGCCGACCTCAATCAGAACCGCATCGCCCAGGCTCAACCGCAGATCCAGCGCGGCACCGTCCACCTCCAGCGGCGCGGCGAACATGCCATCCGGATGGGCGATGATATCGCGCAGGGCGAATTGCCCTGTGAAAACAGTGCCCTCGGGGCTGATATCCGCATGCCCCTCGGCCTGGAAGCTCAACTGCTCCGCCGCGATGCGCAGGGTCTCAAAACGGGCGCGACGGGTGTCGGGCGCATAAATGAGCCGCGCCTCCATGGCGGTAAACGGCAAGGCAGCGTCCTGGCCCGGCAGTGAGATTTCGCCCGCGCCAATCTCCAACGCTC
Organism: Gymnodinialimonas sp.; assembly: GCF_059726805.1. Lineage (NCBI taxonomy): Bacteria > Pseudomonadati > Pseudomonadota > Alphaproteobacteria > Rhodobacterales > Paracoccaceae > Gymnodinialimonas > Gymnodinialimonas sp. Next base: position 2,186,456 of record NZ_AP041059.1, on the reverse strand, counting down.
CGCTCAGCGCACCAAGGCTGCCATCGTCGGCCATGGCAGCGCTCAACTGCCCGTCGATGGGCGCGCGCATCAGGTCAAGCCAGGCCAACGCGGGCGAGGCCGCCGCCAAATCGCGCGCGGCGAGCGTGTCGAAGACCATGCTCAGATCCGTCACCCCCCGCACCGCATCTCGTCGCATCGACAGGCTCAGGCGCGCATCACGGCTGCCTTCGAGCTGCCCGCCAATCACCAGATTGATCCGCCCGGCGTCGCGCGCCAGCCGCACCTCGGCGCTGTGCAGGCGGATATCACGGTCGGTCATGGCATCGGCCAGGGTGACCTGCATGTCGACGCCCAGAACCTCCTCCAGATGCGAGAACGCCGGGCGCGCGAACATCCGGTCCAAGAGCGCCAGGGTTTCAACCACCGTCCGCTCTGCCCCGTCCCCGGCTGACGCCCCGGCGAAATCGAGGTCCACCCGCCCATCGGCACCGCGCGTCATGTTCACGCCCGCGCCCGCCACGATGATCCGCTTGACCCGCATCTGACCGCGCAGCAGCGGGCCCGGCGCCATGCGCAATCGCAGCACCGGGAAGGCCGCGCGCACATCGCCCTGGGGCGTGGTCATCACCACATCGCGAAACTCAAGCGCCGGGGCCCGTCCGCCCTGGGGCAGGGCCAGCACCATGTCCCCCACCGCCACATCGCCCGCCGACATCGCGCTGTTGATCCGCGCCTCGATCCGGCTTTGCAGAGCATCCGGCACGCTCATCGGGGCAACAGACAGTCGCGCCCACAACGCCCCAAGGGGCAGGACGACCACAAAGACCACAATCGCCAGCACGGCGATCCCGCCGCGCCTGCGCCCGCGCCCGCGCCCGTTCTGTGCCTCACCCTCCGCCATGCGCGCCTTACTAGTTCCTCACTCTTTATTCTTCGCGCAAATCCCCTAGCTTGCAAACGCGAAACCGATTGATGCCCGAAAGGATTTCCCATGCTCGAGACCGGCCACCCCGCCCCCGACTTCACCCTGCCGCGTGACGGCGGCGGCACCCTGACGCTCTCGGCGCAGCGTCCCAAGGCCACAGTGCTGTTTTTCTACCCCAAAGATGACACGCCCGGCTGCACCAAAGAGGCCATCGCCTTCACCGGCCTGGAAGCCGCCTTCGCCGAGGCGAACACGGCCATCATCGGCATCTCCAAAGACACCGCCGCCAAGCACGACAAATTCATCACCAAGCACGACCTCTCGACCCCCCTGGTCTCCGACGCCGAAAGTGACATCTGCGAGCAATATGGCACCTGGGTGGAGAAAAACATGTACGGCAAGAAATACATGGGGATCGAACGTGCGACGTTCCTGATCGACGGCGAGGGCAAGATCGCGCAGATCTGGCGCAAAGTGAAAGTGCCGGGCCACGCGGAAGAGGTGCTGGAAGCCGCACGCGCCCTCTAGCGCGCTCCCCTTTCATCTTGCCAGAAAAACTCCCCCCGGAGGGCGCGCGGTCCCTTGGACCGCGCAGGAATTGGGGGCTGGCCCCCAATTCCCATTAAACAAAAACAATGCGGCGCAAGCCGCTCCATTTGACTAATCCCGCAGCGCAGGCCAAACGCCCTCCATGATCCCCCTCGCTCATATGGCCGACCAGGTGCTGCGCACCGCCGATGCCCGCGCAAAAACCGCCCTGTCGCGCACCTTCGCCGCCCAGTGGCAGGCCGCGCGTAGCGCCGGCGAAACGCCTGAAATCGGCACCGCCTCCCCGCCCGACGCGCCCGCGCGGCCCGACGCGCCGGCGCTTCTCGACCCCCGTGACGTGCCGCGCCGCAAGCCCGGCTCGCCCCAGGGGCGCATCGCAATCCTGCACGCGGTGGCCCACATCGAATTGAACGCCGTGGATCTCCATTGGGACCTGATCGCGCGGTTCAGCACCACGCCGTTTCCCCTCGGCTTCTTCGACGATTGGGTGCGCGCAGCGGACGAAGAATCCAAGCATTTCAACCTGATCGCCGATTGCCTGGAAGCCATGGGCTCCCACTACGGCGCCTTGCCCGCCCATGCGGGCATGTGGCGCGCGGCCGAGGATACCGCCGGTGATCTGATGGGCCGCCTCGCCGTCGTGCCGATGGTGCTGGAGGCGCGCGGCCTCGACGTCACCCCCGGCATGATCCGCATTTTCCAGAACGCCAAGGACGATCCGGCGGCGAAACAGGCCGTCGCCGCGATGGAGGTGATTTACGCCGAGGAAGTCCACCATGTCGCCTACGGCTCCAAATGGTTCCACTTCCTATGCGGGCGCCATGATCTGGACCCGAAGGAGGCGTTCCACACCCTCGTACAACGCTATTTCCACGGCCCCCTCAAGCCGCCCTTCAACGAAGAAAAACGCGCAGAAGCAGGCATTCCGCCTGATTTCTACTGGCCGCTGGCCGATTGAGCGCAGCTTCTGTTACAAGATCGACCGCCACAATCGGCGAATTTCCGCCGTCTTTGTGCGTTTTTTCGGTGCTTTTTAACGTGTTACCCATTAGGGTGTTGGCACAATGCGCAGTGTGGCTTATCCCCAAGCCTGCTGTGGCTGCCGCCTGGGACAAGCTGGCGACGCAGCAATAAACAAGGGGAAGCGAGGCGCAAATACAGTGACATCTCGGCTTTTTAGCCGCGTGAACGCGGCGTTGGAACGGCATTTGCCAGAGCAACGTCTCTTTCTAAAATCGGAAGTAGGCACGCGGTTTATCCGCCTGCGCCCGATTACGCAGGCCAGCATGATCTTGGGGTCCGCCGTTATGGTGGGCTGGACGGTTATCGTAACCTCCTTCTTCCTGATTGACTCTATTTCCGCAGGCAACGCCCGCGATCTGGCGGAACGCGAACAGGCCATGTACCAGGAGCGCCTGAACCTTCTGGCGCTCGAGCGGGATGCATACGCCGCCAATGCCAGCGCCGCCCAGGACCGCTTCGCGCTTGCGATGGACCAGGTCTCGGCGATGCAGACCCAGCTTCTGGACAGTGAAGAGCGCTCGCGCGAGTTGGAAATCGCCGTCGACGTCATCCAATCCACCCTGCGCCGCACCATCGACGAACGCGACGAAGCGCGTCTGGCCCAGGCCACCCTGCAATCCGAGCTTCAGGCCGACACCGGCACGCAACTGACCGCCGCCGAGCGCGAGCAAGAGCTTGAGACCACCCTCGCCTTCCTCAACCAGGCGCTGGAGCTGACCGCAGAAGAACGTGACACCGGCTACACCATGGTGGCCGAGGCCGAGGAAGAGATTAACCGCCTGAACTTTGAGGCCGCACTGACAGACGAACGCTCCAGCCGCGTGTTCCGCCAGTTGGAAGAGGCCGTCGCCATCTCGATGGAGCCGCTGGACGACATGTTCCGCGCCGCAGGCATGAACACCGATGATCTGATTGACGCCGTGCGCCGGGGCTATTCCGGCCAGGGTGGCCCGCTGACGCCGATCCTGTCGACCTCGGGCGAGCCTGCCGACGAAATCTCGATGCGCGCCAATGAGGTGCTTGAGGCGCTCGATCGCATCAACATGTACCGCATCGCCGCCGAGCGGATGCCCCTGGCCATGCCGGTGCGCGGCTCGTTCCGGACCACCTCGGGCTTCGGCCCCCGCGGCGATCCCTTCAACGGCTCGCGCCGGATGCACAACGGCGTCGACTTCGCAGGCGCTCGCGGCACGCAAATTGTTGCCGGTGGCAGCGGTATCGTGAGTTTCACTGGCCGCCAAAGCGGTTATGGCAATACAGTCGAGATTGAACACGCCAATGGGTTCATGACACGCTACGCCCATCTTTCGCGCATTCGTGTGAATGAGGGGCAAAGGGTCTCGCGCGGGGACCTGTTAGGTGATATGGGCTGCACGGGTCGGTGTACGGGCACACATTTGCACTACGAGGTGCATCGCAACGGGACGCCCGTCAATCCGATGACGTTCATAAGGGCAGGACGCAATGTTTTCTAAATCCAAGATCAATGAACCCGGAGCCAAAGCAGGCGGTACGTCTGATGGATCCGCCAGTGTTGGTTCGGCCACTGCGTCGGGCACACCTTCTGGAGACACCATGAATAAACCAAATACCTCTGCGGCCACCGGCGGCAAGACCAAGCCACAGCCCTCGATGCTGTCCACGGACCTGACGATTGTGGGCAACCTGCGCACAACCGGCGATATTCAGGTCGAAGGCACCGTGCAGGGCGACATCCGCGCGCATCTGCTGACGGTCGGCGAAAGCGCCAACATCGAAGGTGAGATCGTGGCCGACGACATCGTCGTCACAGGCCGCGTCGTGGGCCGGGTTCGCGGCCTGAAGGTCCGCCTGACCTCGACCGCGCGCGTGGAAGGCGACATCATCCACAAGACCATCGCGATCGAAAGCGGCGCTCACTTCGAAGGCTCCGTCCAGCGCGCCGAAGATCCGCTGTCCACCGGCGCCAACAATCCGGTCCCGACAGCGCGCACCCCGGTCTCCACCGGGGCGCCCTCTGCACCCGAGGCACCGTCCTCGGCGATCCCGCGCCCGGCAGCCGCCGGCCCCGCGCCGACCGCCAAGGACTGAACCAACTGACATTCCAAGGAAAAGCCGGGCGCCCTGCCCGGCTTTTTTATGCGCCGGGCCCGGTGACTGTTGCCAGGCGGTAGATGTGCCAGGTGGCATGTCCCAAAACCGGCAGCGCCACGAAAAGCCCCAAAAGCCCCGGCACCATCGCCAGAAACGTCAGCCCCGCAATCACCACACCCCAGGTCAGCATCACCGGCAAGTTCTGCTTCACGACCGAGATCGAGGTGATGATCGCCGTGACGAAGTCGACCTCCCGGTCCAGCAACAGCGGCAGCGACACCACCGTCAGCGAGAAGAGCACGAAGGCAAAGGCCGCCCCGAACGCCGTGCCGACCAATAGCATCAACACGCCCTCGGGCTGCAACAGATAGGCGTAAGAGCTGGTCACATTAGTCAGTGCCGAGGGGCCCAGGAACAGGGCAAACAGCATGTGGGCGAAGAACGACCAGAACAGGAAGTAGATGATCACCACCCAGGCCATCGACGGCAATTGCCGCAGGCGCTGCTGCCAGATCACGCCCAGAATATCATTGCGCGCCCAGGTCGTTTGCCCCGCCTCCAGACGACGCGAGACCTCATAGAGCCCTACGGCAAGGAACGGCCCCAGAAGCGGGAAGCCTACGGTGATCGGGATCGCCAACCACTCCTGATGGGTCACGAAAAGAAACAGGTACAAAAGCCAGCCCCCCACCACATAGACAGCCGCAAAGAACAGCCCCATCGCGGGCTTGCGCAGGAAATCCTTCAAGCCAAGGCGCAAAGCGGTGAAGATGTCACGCAGGTGGAGCTCTCGAATATCCGGCGCGCCCTCGCCGACGGGATGTACGGTGGTCTCTGACATGGTCTGATCCTCCCGCCTGAAGTGTAGCGGCAGGCGGGGCGTCGCGTAAAGCGGGCGTGTCAGGCCGGATCGCGCGCCACGCGCGGGCCGATCATCGCCTCCCAGGCCGCCCCCATCGCCAGCACTTTTTCGTCTGCGCCATGCGGCCCGATCAACTGCAACCCATGGGGCAATCCGGTGTCACTATAGCCCCCCGGCAGCGCCAGCGCGGGCAGTCCCGCGAGGCTGGCGGGCACGACGCATTCCATCCAGCGGTGATAGGTGTCCGTGGGCTGGCCCCCGATCTCGCGCGGCCAATCCCACTCCGCCGGGAAGGGCCACATCTGCGTGGCGGGCAACGCGATGGCGTCATAGGTTTCGAACAGCCGGTCCAGCACGGCCAACCAATCGCGCCGGATCTGGGCCGCGCGTTCCACGGCATCGCCGGTCAGGGCGAGGCCCCGCTCGACCTCCCAAATGGCTTGCGGGTTCAGAAGGTCCCGTTCCACCGGACTGCGCCAGGGACGGGCCAGCTCCTGGGCCACCACGAACGACCGCAGCGTCGTCCAGCCGTCCCAAAGGGCCTCGGCGGACATCGGCGGGGCCATGGCCTCGATCCGCCAGCCCAGATCCTTGCCCCGCGCCAGCGCCATGGCCCCCTCGACCAAAAGCCCCGCGTCCATCCGATATGCGCCGCCCCAATCGGCCAGCCAGGCGACCTTCGGCGCCTTTGGGGCGGCGGGAATTTCCATCGCCCGGCCCGCCATCGTCCCCAACAATGCCACCACATCCTCAATGCTGCGCCCCATCGGCCCCAGGGTTGAGAGCCTGTGCAACAACACATTGTCCCGCGGCTCACCCGGCACAAGCCCGACCGAGGGTCGGAACCCGTACACGTCATTCCAGGCCGCCGGGTTGCGCAGGCTGCCCATCATGTCGGACCCGTCAGCGAGGCTCACCATCCCCGTAGCAAGCGCCGCCCCCGCCCCGCCAGAGGATCCCCCGGCCGTGCGCGACAGATCAAACGGATTGCGCGTCACCCCGAACACCCCGTTCGAGGAATGTGACCCCAGCCCGTATTCCGGCACATTGGTCTTGCCAATGATCATGGCCCCCGCGCCCCGCAACGCGCGAGCCAAGCCGTCATCCGCGTCTGGCACAAAATCCGCAAATAGCCGCGAGCCCCAGGTCGAGCGCAGCCCCTTCACCGCCACCAGATCCTTGATCGCCACCGGCACCCCGTGGAGCCATCCGCCCCCGCCGACCGCGTCCGCGACCCGCGCCTCGCCCATCAAGGCCTCCCGGTCGCGCAACGACACGATGGCATTCACCGCGCCGTTCACCGCATCGATCCGCCCCAGCGTCGCCCGCATCACCTCAACACAAGACACCTCCCGCGCCGCAATCGCACGCGACAACTCCGCTGCCCCCCTGCGCCAAAGCTCGGTCATGGGCACGGCCTCCCTGCTTCATCTTGCCAAATACAACTCAAACTCGACGCCCGCCCCAAGCGCGGCATCGGCAAGTCAGTCGTCCGCATTGGCCTCTGCACGGCTCTTGCCCGACACATCCATCGCCAACACGCTGGCCATCAAGCCATCAATGTTCCCATCCAACACGCCCTGCGTGTCAGAGGTCTCGAACGAGGTCCGCAGATCCTTCACCATCTGGTAAGGCTGCAACACATAGGACCGGATCTGGTTGCCCCAGCCCGCATCCCCCGCATTCTCATGCACCTCGTTTACCTTGGCCGAGCGCTTGTCCAACTCCAACTGGTAGAGCCTTGATTTCAAGGCCTTCATGGCGATGTCGCGGTTCTGGTGCTGAGATTTCTCCGAGGACGTCACCACGATCCCCGTCGGGTGGTGGGTGATCCGCACCGCGGAATCCGTGGTGTTCACGTGCTGCCCCCCCGCGCCCGAAGACCGATAGGTGTCGAGCCGGATGTCAGAGGGGTTAACCTCAATCTCGATGTTGTCATCGACGACCGGATAGACCTTCACGGAGGTAAACGACGTGTGCCGCTTGGCGGCACTATCAAACGGCGAGATCCGCACGAGCCGGTGCACCCCGGACTCGGACTTCAACCAGCCATAGGCGTTGTGGCCCGAAATCTTGTAAACGGCGGATTTGATCCCCGCCTCTTCACCCGGCGAGAAGGACTGCAGGTCTACGTCATAGCCCTGCTTTTCTGCCCACCGCGTATACATCCGCGCCAGCATCGAGGCCCAATCGCAGCTTTCCGTGCCCCCCGCGCCCGAGTTGATCTCTAGGAACGTATCATTGCTGTCAGCCTCGCCGTCGAGCAGCGCCTCCAGCTCTTTGGCGGCGGCGTCCTCGACCAGGGCGGCCAACGCGGCCTCGGCCTCTTCCACCACCTCGGTGTCCCCCTCCATCTCGCCCAACTCGATCAACTCGGCATTGTCATCCACGCCCTGCTTGATCGTCTCATATTGCTTGAGCTTGTCGACCAGCACCTGCCGGTCCCGCATCAACTTCTGCGCCTTCTCGGGGTCATTCCACAGGTCCGGATCTTCGACGCGCGCGTTGAATTCCTCCAACCGATGCGGGGCGGTCTCAATATCCATGCGCTGACCCAAGAGGGTCAGTGAATTACGGATCTTGTCGATGTTGGCTTGGGTTTCGGCGCGCATGACGGCCCCTTCGGAGTTTGGTTGCGCAAGGGATAAACCAGCGCACGGCAACCCTCAAGGCGCGACCGAAGCCCGGGGCGCAGCCAAAGCCTTGCAAGGCTTTGCCCAGACTTTTGCAAAAGTCTGGCGCCCGGCGGATAGGTTAGTACAAGCCACCGGCGCTGAGCGTACCGAAACCGGTGTTCGTCGGCACCCGGGCCGTCTCACCGCCCGAGGTCTCAACCACCGTGCCCTGTCCGCCGCCGCCATCTCCACCGCCGTCGCCCTGGGTGAACATCGGAATGTCAGACGACATCGCCCACCCCCCGTCGATCACCGACAAAAGCCCGGCATAGGGCTCTTCGCCCGCGCGGAACAGCTCGTAGACGACATTGTCGCCCGAGGCACCGGACGGAAGGCGCGCACCCGAGAAGCGGTCGATGGGGTAGAACTGCCCGCCTTCCGGCACCGGGAAATCGCCCGAGCCATATTCCTCGATCGCCTCCAGCATGAAGCGCTGGAACACCGGGCCGCACATGCCGCCGCCCGACCCGCCGCGCATCGTCTCGGGCGTGTCGTAGCCGATGTAGCAGCCCGCCACGATGTTCGAGGTATAGCCCACGAACCAGACGTCGCGGGTATCGTTCGTGGTCCCGGTCTTGCCCGCCGCAGGCACCGGCAGGTTGACCGTGCTGGCTGCCGTGCCGCGCTGGACCACGCCGCGCATCATCGAGGTCAGCTGATAGGCCGTGATCGGGTCGATCACCCGCTCGCGCGTTGACACGATGCGCGGGGCCAGCCCTTCTTCCAGCGATGCCAATTCGCAGTCCGGGCAAAGCCGCTGGTCGTGGCGATAGACCGTCCGCCCGTAGCGGTCCTGAATCCGGTCCACCAAGGTCGGCTCCACCCGCTCGCCGCCATTGGCGAACATCGCGTAGGCCGCAACCATGCGGAACAGCGTGGTTTCCTGTGCGCCGAGCGAATTGGCCAGGAATGGCTGCATGTCGTCATAAACGCCAAAGCGCTCGGCATAGCGCGCGACGGTCTCCATCCCCACATCCTGGGCCAGACGCACCGTCATCAGGTTCCGCGAGCGCTCGATCCCCGTGCGCAACGGCGAGGGTCCATAGAACTGGTTCGACGCATTCTGGGGCCGCCAGATGCCTTCACCGGTCGAGACCTCGATCGGCGCGTCGATGACGATGGTGTTGGGCGAATAGCCCGAGTCCAAAGCCGCCGCATAAACGAAGGGCTTGAAGCTCGACCCCGGCTGGCGCGTGGCCTGGGTGGCGCGGTTGAACGAGGAAAATTGGTACGAGAACCCGCCCTGCATCGCCAACACGCGGCCGGTATGCACGTCCATCGCCATGAACCCGCCCTGCACTTCCGGGATCTGACGCAGGGTCCAGCGGATAAAGCTGCCGTCGCTGTCGGACGTCATCGCTCGCACATGGACCACATCGCCGACGGACAACAAATCGCCCGCCACCCGTGCGGTGTTGCCGCGCGAGCCGTCCTCGCGCAGGGGCCGCGCCCAGGTGACGTCGTTGGCGGGGATGAAATGGCCATCCTCGTCCTCTTCCACACCCTCGATCCCGATCCGGGCCGAGGTGTCGCCAACCTCCAACACCACTGCCGCAAACCAGCCGTCGATGTCGCGCGCGATTTCGGCATCGCCAAGCGCCTCGCGCCAGCTTGCCTCGTCCGTCAGCAGCGATGGGTCAATCGTATCGGTCGCCCCGCGCCAGGTGCCCAGGTTGCGGTCAAACCGCTCCAACGCGCGGCGCAGCGAGGCTTCGGCCACCTCTTGCAGGCTTTCGTCCATGGTCGAGCGGACCGCATAGCCGCCCGAGAAGAACTCATCGGCGCCAAACTCGGCGGACAACTGGCGGCGGATCTCATCGGTGAAGTAGTTGCGCGGCGGACGGGACAGGCGGAACGCCTCGATATGGCCGCCCTGCACCGTTTCCAGCGGCGAAGCCTGGGCCGCCTCCATCTCTTCGCGGGTCACATAGCCGTTCTCATACATTTCGCGCAGCACATAGTCGCGGCGGATGATCGCGCGCTCATAGTCATCGACGGGGTGGAATCGCGACGGCGCCTGGGGCAGCGCCGCCAGATAAGCCACCTGCTCTAGGGTCAGGTCTTCCAGCGTCGCGTTGAAATAGGTCTGGGCCGCAGCGGTCACACCGTAGGAGTTCTGGCCCAGGAAAATCTCGTTTAAGTACAGCTCCAGAATGCGGTCCTTGCTGAGCGTCCGCTCGATCCTGGCGGCAAGAATGATCTCACGCACCTTGCGTTCCACGGTGCGCGAGCCGTCCAGAAGGAAGTTCTTCATCACCTGCTGGGTGATGGTCGAGGCCCCGCGTACGTCCTGCCCGCGCGAGCGGACGGCATCCACGAAGGCGGCCACAATGGCGCGCGGGTCATAGCCCTGGTGGTTGTAGAAGTTGCGATCCTCAGCCGAGACAAAGGCAAAAGACACCAGGTCCGGGATCTCTTCGGCGGGGGTAAACAAGCGCCGTTCGGTGGCAAATTCGTCGACGATCATACCCTGGCGCGAGTAGATGCGGCTGATGGTCGGCGGCGAATAATTCGACAGCGTCTCATGGTCCGGCAGGCCCTGGGAATACATGTAGATCAGCCCGCCCACGCCAAGCGCGGCAAAGACCAACCCCAGGGTCACGGCGCTGAAAATCGCGCCGAAAAATCCGATAATGAATCGCATGGTCTGCCTGCTTCCCCAATACTGCACCCGTTATACGCGCCCGGAGGGCGTCGGTCAAAAGCAACTGGGCGGGTTTTCGCCGTGGAAACGTAGGGTTACGCTGTTGTGATGAAGGGGCCAGAGGACATATTGCCAAACTACCGTGTCGAGGCTGCCCGGTGGGCGCGCGAACGGGGGCAATCGCTGTGGGAGCGTCCGGCGTTGGAGGCCTGCGTGGCCGGGCGTGCCGCGCCCCTGCGGGTGCTCGATCTGGGGTGCGGCTCGGGGCAGCCGATTGCCGAGTGGTTCGTGGCGCGCGGCGATGCCGTGACCGGTGTCGATGGCGCGCCCGAGATGTTGGCGGAATGCGCCCTGCGGGTGCCCGAAGTCACCCGTGTTCTGGCCGACATGCGCGAGATGGCGCTGGGGCAGCGCTTCGATATCCTTCTGGCGTTCAACAGTTTTTTCCACCTCACGCCCCAGGCGCAGCGGGACATGTTCCCGGTTTTCGCCGCCCATTCGCGCGCCGATGCGCGGTTGATGTTCACCTCGGGGCCAGAGGCCGGCGTACGCGTCGGCCGCGTCGGGAACAGCCCCGTCTACCACGCCAGCCTGGACCCGGACGATTACCGGGCCTTGCTGGCTGAGAACGGCTTTGAAGTCATCTGGTTCCGCCCTGATGATGCCGAGTTGCGCGGCCATTCCGTCTGGCTGGCCCGGTTCACCGGGCTTTGATCATTGCCGCCTGAGAGCATCTGCCGCCGCATCCGCCTGGCTCCAGGCAATCACCGCCCCGGTGATCGCCGCCTGCATCCGCGCGCGCCATTGCGGGTTGCGAATGTTCTCCAGATCTCCGCCCGCGCTGAGGAAGCCGATCTCCAGCAGAACCGCCGGGAAATCCGCTGCCTTCAGGACCGAAAAGGCCCCCTCCCCGCGCGGCTGCGCGTGCAGGTCTAATCCTGTGGTCTCAATGGCTTGTACAAGGATATCGGCGAAGGCGCGCGACCGCGGCGCGGTCTCGATCCGGGCAAGATCCAGCAGAACCCCAACCACCTCATCATCGCTGCCGCTCAGGTCAATGCCCTGCAACAGATCGGCCCGGTCATGCTGCTCGGCCAGTGCGGCGGTGGCCACATCCGTGGCCTCATCGGCCAACGTGTAAACCGAGGCGCCCTGGGCGCGCCCCTCGGCAATCGCATCGGCGTGGAGCGAGATGAACAGGTCCGCGCCCGCCGCACGCGCCAGCGTCACGCGGGTGGGCAGGGGCACGAAGATATCGGCGTCGCGGGTCATTTCCACCTGAATGCGGCCGGTCCGGCGCATCACCTCGCGCAGCTCCCGCGCGAAGGTCAGGATCAAGTCGGCCTCGGTGAACCCGTCGCGAATGGCGCCCGGGTCGACGCCGCCGTGGCCCGGGTCCAGCATAATGACCAGGATATTATCTTGGGGCGGCACGGCTTGGGTGACGACAGGCAAAAGCACCGCGTTCAGACCCGGCGGCGCCCCGGCGGCAGCGGCGAAACTCTCGGCGTCCGAGGGGGAAAGCGTCAGCGAAACAATAGCTTGGCCGGTGCTGTCGTCGGTCTCCATCGCCGCCGTATCCAGCGCTTGCGGCGTGTTGAGCGACAGGACCATCCGCGACCAGCCGGGCGTCGCAGCCCCGCCCATGGCGACGCTTTCCACGTGGCGCGCATCGTCGAAATCCTCGGGCAGTGCCGAGAAATCCACGGTGCGAAAGTCCACCACGACGCGCATCGGATCATCCAGGGTGAAGACCCGGAACGGCACCGCCTGGCTGAGCGCGAGGGTCAGCTCAGTGCCCCTCCGGTTGCCCTCCAAGGACGAGCCCTCGGGCAAGGCGCGCGCCGAGGCGCCCAGGGTTTGCGCCGCAACGGGCGCGCTGAAGCACAGGAGCGCGAGGATCAGAACTGCTCGAAACACGGGATTTTCCCCTTTGTTGATTGGCCTCTGTTTAGCCGATCCCAAGGGCGCGGCCTAGAGGCTTGTCAGGAACGTGCCAAGGCGCGCGACGCCTTCCTCGATATCGCCCGTCGCCCGCGCGTAGCTGAACCGCAACGTCCCCGCCCCGCGCGATTTGTCGAAATCAAGGCCGGGGGTCACGGCAACGCCCGCCTCGTCCAGGATCCGCGCGGCGAAAGCGCGGGCGTCATCGGTCAGATGGCTCACATCGGCATAGACGTAGAAGGCGCCGTCGGCGGGCGCGGTGTTGGTCAGCCCCGCCGCGTGCAGGCCTTCTTGCAGGATCTGGCGGTTCTTCGCGTAGGTCTCTCGGTGCTGGTCCAACTCGGCGCGACCCTCAGGCGACAGCGCACCGAAGGCTGCGACCTGGGCGGCGTGCGAGGGGCAGATGAACATGTTCTGGGCCAACCGTTCAATCGTGCGCACGTGATCCGGCGGGACCACCATCCACCCCAGCCGCCATCCGGTCATGGAGAAATACTTAGAGAATGAGTTGATGACATAGACATCGTCCGTCACTTCCAGCGCGCTTACCGCGCGGCCTTCATACTGGAGGCCATGGTAAATCTCGTCTGAAATCAAGGCGATATCCTGGGCGGCGCAGGCATTGGTTAACGCCGTTAACTCTGGCTTGAACAGCATCGTGCCCGTCGGATTGGCGGGGCTTGCCACGATCAACCCGTCGAGGGACGGATCAAGGTGATCGGGCGTCGGCTGAAACCGCGTCTCGATATGGGTTTGCAGACCCACGGGCTCCAACGACAGGGCAGAGAGGATCTGGCGATAGGACGGATAACAGGGCTCGCCCAAGGCCACCCGCGCGCCCGCATCAAAAAGCGCCGTGAAGGCGAGGATAAACGCACCCGACGCGCCCGCCGTCAGAACCACACGCGACGGGTCCAGATCCACGCCGTACCACTCGGCGTAGAGTGCTGCGATGCCCGCGCGCAGATCCGGGCGGCCCAACGCCACCGTGTAGCCCAGGGGGCCCGCCGCCATCTCGGCGGCCAGACGCGCGCGCGCGGCCTCCGGCGCGCCGGTGCCCGGCTGGCCGACTTCCATATGGATGATGTGACGCCCCGCTTCCTCCGCGGCGCGGGCCTGTTCCATGACATCCATCACGATGAACGGGTCGACGTGGGATCGGGTCGATTGGCGCATGGGGCGGCTCCGGCAAGGTCACGAAAGTGTGAGACCATCCACGGGCGGTTTCGTCAATGGCGTCGCCGTTCCGATGTGCTAGACCGGGGCAAACACCCGTTGAGCGGAGAGATGGATGAAACGATTGATGATGAGCGTGGCCGCCTTGGCCGTCCTGGCCGCCCCGGCGTTTGCGACCGACATTGGCGACATGACCGACGCCGAGCGCCAGGCCTTTCGCGGCGAAATCCGGCAATATCTGCTGGATAACCCCGAGGTCCTGATGGAGGCGATCGCGGTGCTGGAACAGCGCCAGGCCGAAGAGGAAGCCGCCGCCCAGGAAGTCGCCGTGGTGCAAAACGCGCCCGCGCTGTTCAACTCGGCCTTCGACCACGTCGGCGGCAACCCCGACGGCGACGTGGTGATCGTGGAGTTCGTCGATTATCGCTGCAGCTTCTGCCGCCGCGCGCACCCGGAAGTGACCGAACTGGTGGAAACCGATGGCAACATCCGCATCATCACCAAGGAATTCCCGATCCTGGGCGAGCAATCGGTCCTCGCGTCGCGCTTCGCGATTGCGACCAACATCGCGCTTGGCGGCGAGGCTTATGAGCAGGTCGGCGACGCGCTGATGGCGATGCGCTCGGACGTGACAGAGCTGGCGCTGGCGCGCTTGGCTGACGATCTGGGCCTGGATAGCGAGGCGATCTTTGAGGCGATGGAAGACCCGCTGGTGCAGACGACCATCGACGCGAACTATGCGCTGGGGCAGCGGATGGGGATCACCGGGACGCCGTCCTTCGTCTTTGGCGATCAGATGGTGCAGGGCTATGTGCCGCTGTCGAACATGCAAGACATCGTGGCGATCATTCGCGATACCTCGCGCTGAGCGATTTGGGTTACCCATGCGAAAAGGGCGCCCGCTGGGGCGCCCTTTTTTTGGGATCATGTGCTAGCCGCGCGACCACCAGCCGCGCCGTTTCGGCTTGGCGGGTTCTTCGGGCACGGCCACTGCGGGCTCGGGCGTCGGCTCTGCCGCGACGAGCTCGGGCTCGGCTTCGGGTTCCGGCGCGGCTTCGGCTTCAACGACCTCAGGCTCAGCGACTTCAGGCTCTGGGGCTGGCTCCGGCTCTGGCGCAGGCGCCTCAGCCGCGACCGGCTCGGGCGTGGGTTCAGGGGCCGGCTCAGCGGCCACTTCCGGGGCCGCTTCGGGCTCTGCAACAGGATCGGATGGCGCAGCCTCGGCAGCCTCTGCCGCAGGGGCCTCGGCCTCTGCAGCGTCCGACGCATTCTCCGCTGCGGCCAAACCATCGGCGTCAACCGGCGCCTCGGACTTGCGGCCTCGCCCCCCGCGCCGCGAGCGGCGGCGCTTTTTGGGCTGTTCTTCACCGTCCTCCGGCGCGGGCTCAGCGGCTGCGGGCGCCTCGGCATCCGCCTCGGCGGCCCCCTCCTCCGTGCCCTTCGGGCCGTCCTCGGCGGCGTTACCGTTGTCGCCGTTCTCATCGCTGTTCCGGCGGCGGCCCCGGCCCCCCCGACGGCGGCGGCGTTTCTTCTTGGGCTGCCCCCCTTCGTCGTTGGCGTCCTCTGCGACCTCGACGGCCTCTTCGACCTCGTCGACCAGATCCTCGTCGGCGACATCTTCATCGATGTCATCCATCAGGCCCGCATCCATCGACACGATGGGTGCCACGGCGGTGATCTTGCGGGTGGCGGTCTTGAACTTCTCAAGCTTGTAGTCGGGCACCACCAACGCGGCATCGGCCTCGATCCGGATCGCCATGCCGGTGCGCGCCTCGATGCTGTCGAGGTAGTCGCGCTTGAAATTGATCAGGTAGTTCACGATGCCCACGGGTGCCGTCAGCAGCACTTCCTTGGAGCGTCCCCGCGCGCTTTCTTCTTCCAGCTGGCGCAGGATCGACAGCGCCAGGCTGTCGTCCGAGCGCACGAGGCCCGTGCCGTGGCAATGCGGGCAGCCTTGCGTCGTGGCCTCCAGCATGCCGGGGCGCAGGCGCTGGCGCGACATTTCCATCAGGCCGAACGTGCTGATCCGGCCCACCTGAATGCGCGCGCGGTCGGTCTTCAACTTATCCTTGATGCGCTTCTCAACAGCGTTGTTGTTGCGCCGCTCATCCATGTCGATGAAGTCGATCACGATCAGACCGGCGAGGTCGCGCAAGCGCACCTGACGCGCCACCTCTTCAGCGGCCTCCAGGTTGGTTTTCGTCGCCGTATCCTCGATCGAGCCCTCTTTCGTGGACCGACCCGAGTTCACGTCAATCGCCACCAAAGCCTCGGTGATATTGATCACGATGTAGCCGCCGGATTTCAGCTGCACCGTCGGATTGAACATGTCCGACAGGTAGCTTTCCACCTTGTGTTTCGCGAACAAGGGCACGCCGCCGGTGTGGCGTTTCACCTTCTTGGCGTGGGACGGCATGATCATCCGCATGAAGTCCTTGGCGTGCTTGTAGCCCGCCTCACCTTCCACGATGACCTCATCGATATCGCGGTTGTAGAGGTCGCGAATGGTGCGGTGGATCAGGTCGCCTTCCTGGTAGATCGGGGCGGGCGCGATGGACTTGAGGGTCAACTCGCGGATCTGTTCCCACTGGCGCTGCAGGTATTCGTAGTCGCGCTTGATCTCGGTCTTGGTGCGCTGGCTGCCCGCCGTGCGCACGATCAGGCCCGCGCCCTGGGGCACGTCCAGGGCCGTGGCGATGTCCTTGAGCTTCTTGCGGTCGGCGGCGTTGGTGATTTTGCGGGAAATCCCGCCGCCGCGCGCGGTGTTGGGCATCAGCACGCAGTAACGACCGGCCAGCGACAGATAGGTGGTCAGCGCCGCACCCTTGTTGCCGCGCTCTTCCTTGACGACCTGCACCAGCATGATCTGGCGGACTTTGACGACCTCCTGGATCTTGTATTTCTTCGGGCGCGGCTTGCGGACCGGGCGGATTTCCTCGACGGCATCGTCGTCTGCCACGGTTTCTGTATCCGCGTCAGCCTCTGCGTCCGCCCCGTCATCGGAGCCATCATCGGACCCGTCATCAGCGCCATCATCAGCGCCATCTTCGGCCCCGTCATCGGAACCCTCATCCGCATCCGACGCATCAGCCTCACCCTCAGCATCCCCCTCAGGCTCTTCCACCGGCGTTTCTTTCACCAGCTCCATCGGCGACAGACCTTCGACGGAATCGGCCTCTTCGCCGTCTTCCAGATCGACGACATCCATGCCCGAGGGCGTGCCGGTGGCCACCGCATCCGGGCCGGCCTCTTCCGCCTTGGTATCGGTGCGACGGCGGCGGCGGCGGCGCTTGGGTTTGGCGGATTCCTCCTCCTCCTCCTTCGCCTGCTGCTCGGCATAGGCGCGTTCTTCGGCCAGAAGCGCTTCGCGGTCGGCGATCGGGATCTGGTAGTAATCGGGGTGGATTTCCGAGAATGCCAGGAAACCGTGCCGGTTCCCCCCGTAATCAATAAACGCAGCCTGCAACGAGGGTTCGACCCGCGTTACCTTTGCCAAATATATGTTGCCTGCGAGTTGCCGCTTGTTTAGCGACTCAAAATCGAATTCATCGACCTTGGTTCCATCTGCCACCACAACGCGGGTTTCTTCCGCGTGGGTGGCATCGATGAGCATTGTTTTTGCCATTGTATCCTTGCCCGTGACAGCCCCGCGCGCCTGCACGGGGCAAAGCCCTGCAGTGTCGCTATCGAAGTGTCACGTTGTGCTGTTAGAGCGAGGGGCCTGGCGGCACGAACACAGGCGACGGGAAGTCGCCTTACGTGTTCGATCTGAGCGCCGAGGCCATGCATCGCTGCGTTCTCCGGGTGGCGCGGCCGCGTGTTGACCTGCCATCCAATCAAGAAGCCTGCCCGTGTCACGGGGCGAGGCGGTTAAAGGCGACCCAAAGCGCGGATTCTCGCGCGAGGGCCAAGTGACCTGCGCCCTTTGTGGGTGCGGCGTCATCGCGCTGCACAAACGTCAAAGGGGCAGAGAACCTGTTGTCTGACCAATGGGCCAGTCCAATTACATTAAGGGCGGGAAGAACGAAAAGACAATGGGGAAACGATGGGGTTTGGAAATGAAACAGACGAAAGGCCCGAACACCGCAGCCGCAAGGCAGGCACGCCAATGCGACAACCGCCCGCCGCTATATGCCCCCAAGTCCCGGCATCGCTAGGGATCACAGAAGCGGCGCAGATCTCGCTCGACCGCGCAAAACAAGGGTTGAAAGGTTTGCCCCGCATCCAGGGCCAACTGCCCACTCTGCGTCCAAGGAAAACCCAGAAGCGGTACTCGGCGGTGTGCCACGACTTGCCGCGCGATCAGGCTTTCGGGCGCGGGCCATGCGCTGGCGTCAAACAGGTAGGCCTCTTCCCAGACATGCTCGGCAAGCTCGGGCGAAAGCCTGGCATGTTCAGGGTAGTTCTCGGAAAAACTGCCATAATGCGACGTGGTCAAGATAAAGTCCGGTCGCTCAGTTTGCGACAGGATCAGAGGGATTGCCGACAATGAACGCAGCGGCGCCAGCGGTCTCTCACGGAAAGAAACGACGTGAACCGAAGCAAGATCAAAACGCTCCGCCAGTTGCAGGCGTCCGATGTCGGGTGCATCCAGGATCACTATGCTTGCCCCAGAAAGGTGAAGCTCCGCCGGCACCAAAGCCGCATCCAAAACCATCGCCTCGATCCTGGCATTTTCCAAACGGCCCAGAAGGTGGGGAACCGTCGCAGCAAGGACCGTTACGGTAACGAGACCAGCGGCCCGCCCCCATTCGCGAAGCCGAATAAATCCTGCCGTTAGGCCGACAAGCGCGAGGTAGAGGGCCACCGCCGCTATCAACAACGGAAGGTCGCTGAACTGCCCTCCCGGCGTATTGTCCTTCAGGATCAGAAACACGCAGGCTGCGACAAGACAACCGCCCAAGCGCCATCTGCCGACCCCAACCAGATACCCGCCCAGAATTGAAGTCAGAACGAGCAGGCCGATTGAGAACGCAATGATTAGGTTTGCCCATAGATCAGTCACGCCCCTTACAAATAATCCGACCGGCTCAACCCATATTTCGCCATCTTCTCATTCAACGTCCGGCGCGGCAGGCAGAGCTCGTCCATGACGCTGGCGATGGAGCCGCGATGTCTGCGCATCGTGTTGTCGATCAGCATCCGCTCGAACGCCTCCACGTATTCCTTCAACGGCTTACCCTCGCCCATCGCCTGCGGGGCGATCTGGGTGTTGTCGGACATCAGAAGCGAGGCAATGGAGCCGGACCCCCGCCGTTGCTGCAGGATCGCCCGCTCGGAGATGTTGATCAGCTGCCGCACGTTGCCGGGCCAGGGCGCTTGCAACAGTTGCGCCGCCTCCTGCGCCGTGACTTGCGGCGCGTCGGTGCCATATTCCTCGGAGAATTGCTCTCCGAACCGGGTGAAGAGGGTCAGGATATCCTCGCCCCGCTGGCGCAAAGGCGGCAGATCGATGCGCATGGCGGCGAGGCGGTAGAACAGATCCGGCCGCAAGGCGCCTTCGCATTGGTCCGGCTCGGGCGCGTTACAAATGGCGACGATCCGCGTCTCGGCGGGCGTGCCCTGGTCGTTGATGAACGTCAGAAGGCGCGCTTGCAGCGCCTGGGACAGCGCCTCCACATCCTCTAGCACCAGCGTGCCGCCGCGGGCCTGTTCGACCAGCGGCTTGTCCTGATCCTCGCCCACCGGGCCGAACAGCTTGGCCGACAGCTCTTCCTCCTCATGGGCGGCGCAGGAGAGCACCACAAAATGCTTGCCCGCGCGCGGCCCCACAGCGTGCAGCGCATGGGCCACCAACGTCTTGCCGGTCCCCGTCTCACCCGTAATCAACACATGGCCGTCGGCCTGACCGAGATCCAGAATATCCTCGCGCAACCGCTCCATCACCGGGCTCGACCCGATCAGCTTGCGCATCAGCACCGTGCCGTCGCTCAACTCCCGCCGCAACGCGCGGTTATCCAACGTCAAACGCCGCTGCTGGCCCGCCCGCTTGGCCAGATCCGTCATCCGGTCCGGGTTGAACGGCTTTTCCAGAAAATCATAGGCCCCGATCCGCATCGCCTCCACCGCCATCGGCACGTCGCCGTGGCCGGTGATCAGAATGACCGGAATGCCGCTATCGACCCCCATCAGGCGCTTCAGAAACGCCATCCCGTCCATGCCCGGCATCTTCACATCCGTCACCACGACGCCCGGAAAATCCGAGCCGATGCCCTTCAGCGCCTCTTCCGCGCTGGCATAGGTCTCGGTGTCGAAGCCCGACAGCGCCAGCCACTGGCTGATCGACTGCCGCATGTCCTGCTCATCATCTACAATCGCGATCTTCATGAGTGAAGACTCCTTGTTTTTTTGCCCTACCGCGCTTCGCGCTACTTGAGGGCGCATTTTTTGCCCTGCCGCGCTTGGCGCACCTAAAGGGCGCATTTTTGCGCTACCGCCCGTCGGGCATCTTGAGCGCGTTGTGTGCCAAGCCTCTCACGGGCCCTCCTGGCGCGACGACCTCAGTTCATCGGCCCACACAGGGGCCAGTCCAATCCATACCACGCCCCACGGCCTTTATTCCGCCGCGTTGCGCGCCTCACCCAGTGCCGGCAAGCGCACCTCGAAGACCGCGCCCGCCTCTTCCCCGTTGCGCGCCGAGAGGCGCCCGCCCAGGTCCTTCACAATCCCCGATGAGATCGCCAACCCAAGGCCGACCCCCTCTCCGGGTTTCTTCGTCGTGTAGAATGGCTCGAACAAAGCATCCAGATCGTCAATCCCCGGCCCGTTGTCGCGCACGGTCAACACAACTTCGTCACCTTCCGCGATAATCAGGTCGATTTCCTTGTCATACCGCCCCCCCATCGCGTCGAGCGCATTGCGCAGCAAATTGATGATCACCTGCTCCAGCCGCAGACGATCCGCCAGGACCATCGCGGGCTTGCGCGGCAGCGACTGGGTGATGTGGACCGTGTCACTGCGCAATTGCGGCTCCATCATCGTCAGCGCGCCCTTCAAGGCGTCGCGCATATCGACCGGCTCCAACGCGTCTCCGCCCTTTCTGGCATAGGATTTCAGCTGCCGCGTGATCGCCCCCATCCGCTCGATCAGATCATCGATGCGCTGGAAGCTCGACGCCGCCTCTTCGGTGCGTTTGCGCTGCAGCAAAAGTCGCGCACCGGCCAGGTAGGTTTTCATCGCCGCCAGAGGCTGGTTCAACTCATGGGACACCGCCGCCGACATCTCGCCCAGGGCCGCCAATTTCTGGCTTTGCTGCAGGCTCAATTCGGCCTCCTCAAGGGTCCGTTCGACCCTCTGACGCTCGGCAATTTCCCGCTGTAGCCGTGCGTTGAGGCGGCGCAACTCCGCCGACTCGCGCGCCAGCACCGCCGTCTGCAACCGCGCGCGGCGGCTCAACAGATAGAACGCGCCCGCCAGAAGCAGCGCGAATCCCATGATCTGAAGCGCCAGAACCCCGTTCACACGCTCCCTCACCGAGGTATAGGCGGTATAGCTGACGATCCGCCAACCCCTGAAGGTAATGCGACTTTCCAGCCGGATCGTGGCTGAGCCGAAGAAGTTCGGACTGGGATCGCCAAAGGCCCAATCCCCCGCCCCCTCCAGCGCGCGTTGGATGGCGTTGGGCGGCGTGCGCAGCGCCATCGCCTCGGCCTCAGTCCGCCCGCGCCAGCGCGGCTCTGTCGATAGGATGATATCGCCCTGGGAATTGGTCAGAAACACCGCTTCCGAGGCCCCGCGCCAACGTTCCACCAGGCGCGCCAGATCGATCTCCACCAGGATCACGCCCAGCAGGCCATCGCCGTTCTCGATCTGGCGCGAGAAGGTGAAATCAAACCGGCCCGTCTCGGGCTCGTTCGAGGTAAAGACCGTGTTGGGCGAGCGTGTCGCCTCAACAAAGAAAGGGTCACTGTCGCGCCGCTCGGCAATCCGCGCGCGGTCCGTGGCCGCCACAACACGCCCCTCGCGGTCGAGAAGCAGGATCGAGGCCGCGCCGATATCCTCCACATACGAGATCAGGTATTGCGAGGTCTGCGTATAGTCATTGGCCTCCAATGACCGGATCAGCGACGGATCGCGCGACAGGAGCAGTGGCACCACCTGGTGGCGCTGGATTTCCGACAGGACCGAGCCTGAATATAGCGCCAGCCGCACCTCCGCGCGGTTGCGCGTCGTCTCGGTAAAGCGTTCGGTCAGCAGGATGTTGGAAATCCAGATCACCGCAATCGCGCCGCCCAGGAACAGAACCATCAGCACGCGCAACACCCAGGGGCGTCGGATACCACGCAGGGGTGGGGTCGCGGGACGATCAACAAGGCTCATGGGCGAAGACTATGCCGCGCCCGGGCGCGCCTCAAGGGGGCTGCGCCGGGGCGCGCGCTTGCTCGGGGGCAGGCGTGCGGCTTCAGGCCGCGACCAGCGCCGCCGCCAAAGACGCGAAAAGCGCGCTGCCGTCGGTGCCGCCGTGGGCTGCGTCCACCGAACGCTCCGGATGCGGCATCATCCCCATCACGCGCCGATTGGCGCTCAACACGCCCGCGATATCGGCGCGCGAGCCGTTGGGATTGTCGGCATAGGTGAAGGCAATACGATCCTCGCCCTGCAAGGCCGCAAGGCCCGCGTCGTCGATCTGGAAATTGCCATCGTGGTGCGCGACCGGCACGGTGATCTGATCACCCAGGCCATAGCCATCGGTGAACGGGCTGGCCGTGGTCGCCACGATCAGCGGCTCGGGCCGGCAGACAAACTTGATCCCGCCATTGCGCATCAAAACGCCCGGCAAAAGCCGCGTCTCGCACAGCACCTGGAACCCGTTGCACACGCCCAGAACATGCCCGCCCTGCTCCGCAAAGCGCGCCACCGCGCTCATGATCGGCGATTGCGCCGCGATGGCGCCGCACCGCAGGTAATCCCCGTAAGAGAACCCGCCGGGGATGCCCACCACGTCGCTGCCCTCGGGCAGCGCCGTCTCCTTGTGCCAGACCATCTGGGTGTCAAACCCCGCGCTGCGGAAGCCCACAGCCAGGTCCCGGTCACAGTTGGATCCCGGAAAGACGAGAACGGCAGCTTTCATGGTGATATCCCCTTCATGCCCGCCTGCGACGGCGTTGCGCCGCATATGCCCCAAAACCCAGGCCAAGAAAACCCATCAGAAACGAGGGCCCAAAATCGCTGGGGAATTGCACCGGCCCATAGTCAGCCCGCCGCGCCCGGGTCAAATGCGCGACCCCTCGGGTGCCCTCGACAAGCCCGTCCAGCGGCACGCCCGTCACGGTGATGATATCAACAGACCGTGGCCCCGACACGACGCGCGCCACGACCCGCGCCTCAGTGGCAGGCTCCGATGTCTCGCCATCCAGATCCAGCAATCGGTCAATCCCATTGCCAAGGATGGTACGCACCTCAAAGGTGAGTTCTGATCGCAGCGTCGAGGTCGCGGTCCACCCGGCCAAACCCAGACTCACGAGGCAAAGCGCAAACGGCAACCCCTGGAAGAACCGCCGGGCCTGCACCAAGGGCGCCCTAGCCCATATCCACCCGGTAGCTTTCGATCACGGTATTGGCGAGCAGCTTTTCGCACATCTCACCCACCTGCGCCTCACTGGTCCCGTCCGCCAGATCCAGCTCGATCACCTTGCCCTGACGCACGCCATTCACACCCTCAAACCCCAGCGAGCCCAGCGCCGATTGCACCGCCGCCCCCTGCGGATCCAACACGCCCTGCTTCAACATCACGGTGACGACAGCTTTCATCGCGCGGCCTCCCCTTCATCTTGCCAAATACAACTCAATCCGACGCAAGAAACCCGCGCCGCACGCTCAATTCTTCGCCCAAACCAGGGCCTCAGTTGATCAACGTCGGCTTCGTCGCCCCAACAGGCCCCTGCGGCATGATCCCCAGCCGCCGCGCCACTTCCGTATAGGCGTCCGCCAGATCCCCCAGATCGCGCCGGAACACGTCCTTGTCCAACTTGCGCCCGGTCTCGATGTCCCACAAACGGCAGCTGTCGGGGCTGATCTCATCGGCCACGATCAGGCGCATGAAATCACCGTCCCAGATCCGGCCGATCTCGATCTTGAAGTCGATCAACTTGATGCCGACCCCCAACATCAGACCACTCAGAAAATCATTCACCCGCAGCGCCAGGCTCACCATATCGTCCAGATCCTGCTGCGCCGCCCAGCCAAAAGCGATGATATGCTCTTCACTGACAATCGGGTCCTTCAGGTCGTCGTTCTTGAAATAAAACTCCACGATCGGGCGCGGCATCGGCGTGCCCTCCTCGATCCCCAGACGCGGACAGATCGAGCCCGCCGCCACGTTGCGCACGACCACCTCCAGCGGGATGATCTCCACCGCGCGGATCAACTGCTCACGCATGTTCAGCCGCTTGATGAAATGCGTCGGCACCCCGATGTTGCCGAGGCCCTGCATGAAGAACTCGGACAGGCGGTTGTTGAGCACCCCCTTGCCGTCGATCACGTCCTTCTTCTCGCCGTTCCCGGCGGTCGCGTCATCCTTGAAATATTGCACCAACGTGCCGGGCTCGGGCCCTTCATAAAGGGTTTTTGCTTTGCCTTCGTAGACCAGCTTCCGGCGTGCCATGCGTGTTTTCCCAGGGTTTCGGGCGGCTCAAGGGCTGTGGCCACCAATTGCAACGGGCTATAGGGCAACGCGCGTTGTGTCGCAAGCGCGCGGCGGCGTCAGGGCGAAGATGAACTTGCGGCCCCTTGGCGCGGGGCGTTAAGGTTGCGCCAACACCCCTCACCCCTTGGAACGGAGCGCCCGATGTCCACCTTCGACGACCGCGAAAATGCCTTTGAAAACAAGTTCGCCCATGATGCCGAGATGCAGTTCAAAGCCCAGGCCCGCCGCAACAAGCTGATGGGTCTCTGGGTGGCCGAGGCCCTGGGCAAATCCGGCGACGACGCCAATGCCTACGCCGCCGCAGTGGTAAAGGCCGACTTTGAGGAGGCCGGGCACGAAGACGTCATGCGCAAGGTCATGGGCGATCTGGATGGCAAACTTCCCGAGGCCGAGGTGCGCGCGAAATACGAAAGCCTGATGGCCGTCGCGCAAGAGCAGTTGATGAACGAAGTCTGAAGAAGACTCCTTTTTTTTGCGCTACCGCCCTTCGGGCTACTTGAGCGCGGGAATGCGCTACCGCGCTTCGCGCTACTTGAGCGCGGGATGAGCCCGGTTCATAAAAATCATGCAGATTTTGCATCTTGCTCATAACGTGCGTCCGGGCCATCCCTCGGGCGCGCGTTTTCTCTTTCAAGGTAGCCCCCCATGTCCGACGCCCTCTCCCGCATGCTTGCCTCCCGCGATTGGCTCCTGGCCGATGGCGCGACCGGCACGACCCTGTTCAACATGGGCCTGCAATCGGGCGATGCGCCAGAGTTGTGGAACATCGACCACCCCGACCGCATCACCCAACTCTACAAAGGCGCCGTCGATGCGGGTTCGGACCTGTTCCTGACCAATTCCTTCGGCGGCACCGCCGCGCGCCTGAAACTCCACGATGCCCAATCGCGTGTGTTCGAGCTGAACAAAGCCGCCGCCGAGATCGGGCGTGCGGTGGCCGACAGCGCGGGCCGCGACGTCGTTGTCGCAGGCTCCGTCGGGCCGACCGGTGAAATCATGGCCCCCATGGGCGCGCTGACCCACGAATTGGCCGTCGAGATGTTCCACGAACAGGCCGAAGGGCTCAAAGCGGGCGGCGCCGATGTGCTCTGGGTCGAGACGATCTCGGCCCCCGAGGAATACCAGGCCGCCGCCGAAGCCGCGCAGCTGTCGGGCATGCCCTGGGTCGGCACCATGAGCTTTGATACCGCAGGGCGCACGATGATGGGCCTGACCTCGGCGGGCATGTCCGCGATGGTCGAAAAACTGGACCATACGCCCCTGGCCTACGGCGCCAACTGCGGCGTCGGTGCCTCGGATCTTCTGCGCACGGTTCTCGGTTTCCGCGCCTCGGGCAGCGAACGACCCGTGGTCGCCAAAGGCAACGCGGGCATCCCGAAGTATGTGGATGGCCACATCCACTATGACGGCACGCCCGAGTTGATGGCGCGCTACGCCGTTCTGGCGCGCGATTGTGGTGCCACCATCATCGGCGGCTGCTGCGGCACCACGCCCGAACACCTGTCCCACATGCGCGCCGCGCTGGAGACGTCGCCGCGCGGCGACGCGCCCAGCCTGGATCAGATCGCAATGGAACTTGGCGGGTTTTCCTCGGGCGTTGATGGCACCGAAGAAGGTGGCGGCGGGCCGACCCGCGAACGCCGCGGACGCCGCCGCGCGAAGGCCTGAGGCCGTTCACCCAAGGTTACCCAAGATCAGCCCAGACTGAGGGCCACGAGAGATGCATTTACCCCGCCCCGCGCCCCGCGCACACCGATGCCGCCCTGTATCGATCCAGAAAAATGGATGATTCACTTGTTCAGTTCCAAAGCGGCCTGTCAGGGCGGCGTCGTGCGGCGACGACTGCGCGATGTGGAACGCATCCTGGGCGGGGATCTGTTTTGCCAAGAATTGAGCCGCCGCGGCGACCGGGCGGTGATCAACGGCGGACAGGTTGTGATCGTCTGCAACCAGGAACCCGTGCATGTGGTGGAAGAAACCCCCTAAGCCACCCGCCCAAATCTCTTCGAAGAGATTTGCCAGACCATTCACATGGTCTGGGCGCCCGTGTCACCGGACGGACCTTTGACAATCACAACCAAAGCAAAACGTCCCGCGCCACGTCCTTCGAAGGACGTGCCAAGAGCCTTCGAAGGCTCTTGCCCCCGGCGTCGCTAAAACAGCGCCAATTGATCGCCCTTGGCAAAGGGCACCTCGAACAGATCGCAGCGCAGCGGTGGCAAACGCTCGGCAAGGCCCGCCGCCCGCACCGCCCGCTTGAACCTTTGCTGCAACAGATCGGCCCAGATCCCCTCGCCGCGCATCCGCTTGCCGAACTCCGCCTCGTAGGCCTTGCCCCCATGCATGTCGCGAAGCTTCGACATCACGCGGCCCACCCGCTCGGGGTAATGCTCGGCCAGCCATTCCTGCCACAGGTCCGCCACTTCGCGCGGCAGACGGATCGGGATCATCGAGGCCGCTACGGCGCCCGCATCACGGGCGGCATCGACAATCCCCTCCACCTCATGATCCGTGAGCCCCGGCACGAGGGGAGAGACCATGACCCGCACGGGCACGCCGGCTTTGGACAGAGTTTCAATCGCCTGCAACCGGCGCGCGGGCGAGGGCACGCGGGGCTCCATCCGGCGCGCCAGATCCCGCTGCAACGTGGTGACCGAAATGCCGACCCGCGCCAGCCCCGCCTGCCCCATCTCGCGCAGAATATCCACGTCCCGCTCGATCAAAACGCCCTTGGTGGCAATGCCCACCGGGTGGCGAAACCGCGCCAGTACTTCCAACACGCCGCGCATCACGCGGCGGTCGCGCTCAATCGGTTGATAGGCGTCGGTGTTGGTGCCAATGGCGATCACATCGCAGCAATAAGACGGCCGCCGCAACTCGCGCTCCAGCACCTCAGCCGCATTGGGCCGTGCGATCAGCTTGGTCTCGAAATCGAGCCCCGGCGACAGGCCCAGATAGGCATGGGACGGCCGCGCAAAGCAGTAAACGCAGCCATGCTCGCAGCCCCGGTACGGGTTGATCGAGCGGTCAAACGAAATGTCGGGCGAGGTGTTTCGCGTGATCACACTTCGCGCCACTTCCTCCGTCACTTCGGTGCGCAGCGGCGGCACCTCTTCTACAAGATCCCAACCGTCATCCAGCGCCTCGCGCCCATGACGCTCGAACCGCCCCACGGCGTTGCTGCGCGCGCCCCGCGCGGGCGTTGGTTGGCGCCTGATACTCATCGGACGAGCGTAGAACATTTGAAGAACATCTACAACCGAGGTCGCACAGCCGACCCCCCATGTCGCAAACAGCCGTCACCTCACCCGTGAAAACCTTAGATAGTGAAAAAAACACCGGCACATCCACCGGTTAGCAGGGAAGCCCATCATGTCCGACCAAGAAGACGACATCATCCTGTCCGAACTGGACGACGACGACCTTGTCGCGCAAATGTTCGACGACCTTTACGACGGCCTCAAAGAGGAAATCGAAGAAGGCGTGAACATCCTGCTGGAGCGCAAGTGGGAACCCTACCGCGTTTTGACCGAGGCGCTCGTGGGCGGTATGACCATCGTCGGCAACGACTTCCGCGACGGCATCCTGTTCGTGCCCGAGGTTCTCATGGCCGCCAACGCCATGAAGGGCGGCATGGCGATCCTGAAGCCGCTCTTGATCGAGACCGGCGCGCCGCGCGTCGGCAAGATGGTGATCGGCACCGTGAAGGGCGACATCCACGACATCGGCAAGAACCTCGTCTCGATGATGATGGAGGGCGCGGGCTTCGAGGTCGTGGATCTGGGCATCAATAATGCCGTGGAATCCTACCTCGACGCACTGGAGGCCGAGAAGCCCGACATCCTCGGCATGTCTGCCCTTCTGACCACGACGATGCCCTACATGAAGGTTGTCATCGACACGATGAACGAAAAAGGCATCCGCGACGATTACATCGTGCTGGTGGGCGGCGCGCCTTTGAATGATGAATTCGGCAAGGCCATCGGCGCTGACGCCTATTGCCGCGACGCCGCCGTGGCGGTGGAGACGGCCAAGGAATGGGTCGCGCGCAAGCACAACCAGATGAGCGCCTCGGCTTAAGCGCCGCTCTCTGTTACCTTCAACCTGCGGCCGGGACGCCCCGCCGCAGGTTTTTTCATGCCCGGACACCCGATGACCGAAATCCTCCTCGCCGAGCCCCACCACGCGCCGCTCTTTGACCAGGTCCACGAGGACGTCTTCGACGGCCCCGTCCTGCCAGACCGGCTCACCAGCTTCCTGGCCGATCCCAAGCAGCATATCGTCATCGCCTGCGACGCAGATGTGATCTGCGGCATGTGCTCGGGCATGCACCACCACCATCCCGACAAGCACCCCGACATGTGGATCAATGAGCTGAGCGTCGCCGAGCCGTGGCGCCGCCAGGGCCTCGCGACCCGCCTGATCACCGCCCTCAGTGCCCATGCCAAAAGCCTCGAGTGCCGTGAGATCTGGGTCGTCGCCGACCCCACCGATATGGCCGAGGGCTTCTATACCAGCCTGGGATGGGAGCGGACGGGTACTCGCCTCGCGATGTTCTCCACCTCGCTCTAGCGCGCCCTTTTAACGGTTGCGCCCGCCCCGCCGCGCGGGCCTACTCCCCCCATGTCCGGCCCCCGCCCCCCGTCCGATGCCCGCTCCCTGATGCCGCCGCGTGACCTGGCGCTGGTGCTTCTGGTGATCGTGGCCTGGGGGTCGAACTTTACGGCAATGAAGATGGTGCTGGAGGAACTTCCCCCCCTCCTCTTCGTGGGCCTGCGCTTTGCCATCCTGATCCCGCTGATCTTCTTCTTCCCCCGTCCGGCGTCCTGGAAGGCGATCATCGCCGTGGGCCTCCTGGTCAATATGGGCCAGTTCGGCTTCCTGTTCTCGGCCATGCGCGCCGACGTCACGGCGGGCCTCGCCTCGCTGATCCTGCAAAGCCAGGCGCCGCTGACGATCCTTCTGGCCGCCGTCTTCTTCAAGGAACGCGTGTCGCCACCGCAAATCGCGGGCGTCGCGTTAGCGTGTCTTGGCGTGGCGGGCTTCGGGGTTGCCGGCGGCGGCAACATCACGCTGGTGGGCCTGGGCCTGGTGCTTTGCGGCGCGCTTTGTTGGGCCAGCGGCAACCTCGTCTTCCGCCGCCTGCCCGGCGTCAACATGGCCGCGCTCTTCATCTGGTCCAGCCTGATCCCGCCGATCCCCATGCTTGCCCTGTCACTGGCCCTCGAAGGCCCCGCTCCCTTTGCGACCATCGCCGCGATGAGCCTTTCGGGATGGGCCGGCGTCGTCTACGTCGCCGTCATCTCAACCATCATCGGCTACTCGATCTGGGGGGCGCTGCTGTCGCGCCACCCGGCGGCGCAGGTCACGCCCTTTGCCTTGGGGATCCCGGTGGTCGGCCTGCTCACCGCATGGATCGTCCTTGGGGAAACCGTCGGCGCGTGGGAGGCCGTCTCAGGCCTGGTGATCCTGACAGGCATCACCCTCGCCGTGCTGGGGCCGCGGTTTTTTCGCGCAGGGTGATCTCAGCCCTTGGCGGGGGCAAAATCCGCGCCATATGCCGTTGGGAATGAACGACAAAAGGGCAAAACCATGATCTCGATCCAAGCAAAAATCATCCTCGGCTGCGTGGCCTTCGCGCTTGTCGCCTCGGCGCTGACAATCTGGCTGGTACTGGCCTGGGGCAATGGCATGATCGCCATGCTAACCCCCCTGGCCCTGGGCGGCGCGTTGGCGCTCGTCACCTATACGGTGGTCCTGAAAAGCAAAAGCGGGCCGTCCTGACAGGACAGCCCGCTTGTAGTGATTAAGCGGTGCGCAGGCGGTCCAGATACTGGACCGTGGCCGCCGCCGCCACGGCGTAGAACACGTGGCCTGCCAGGGCGACCCAGGTGATGCGGGCGAAGCCCAGGAACACGGGGTTGCCCGCAACCCAGGCGATGAAACCTATGGCAAAGACCCACAGCGCTACGCCGTAAAGGGCCGAGGCGATGGTCCAATGCAGGCCCGGCACGACGCGGGCAAGGATGGGACGGGCGATGAACAGCCAGCCCACCGGGTAGGCGATCACACCGACCAGAAACAGGTGCATCAGGTTGCCCCAGGCGCCGGAGTTCGGCAGGCCAAGGGCGCCAAGAAAGCCGCGCGCCAGGCCTACGGGGGCGAGGCCTCCCAGGCCCAGAAGCGGCGCAATCGCCTTGCCCCAAAGGTCGAACGCCAGGGTGCCAACGGCACCCGACAGCAGGATCAGCGCAACAGTGTTAAGGTTGATCGCAGGCAGCGCTGCGGGGGCGGAGATGTTTGTGGTTGGTGCGGCCATGAGGTCGGGTCCCTTATATGTGGTGTCGGTTGTGAGGTTGTGATGTTGTCTTGTCTGGGGTGAGGTTTGCGGCGCGGGGCCGCTTCGCTCAAGTGACGGGTCCGTGAGCGCACGGGCGTGTGAAAGGTGTTTCAATGCACATGGATGATGGCGATCTGGTTGAGCTTGGCATGGATGCACAGAAATCCGGGCGGATTCTGCTGCTGGCCTGCGGCGCGCTGGCCCATGAAGTGCTGGCGCTAAAGCGGCTAAACGCTTGGGATCATTTGGATCTTCACTGCCTGCCCGCGAAATTGCACAACACGCCGGATCAGATCCCTGACGCGGTCGAGGCCGCCGTAACCGCCCGGCGCGGCGAGTATGACGATGTTTTCGTGCTCTACGCCGATTGCGGAACCGGCGGAGTGTTACAATCGCGCTGCGCCGATCTGGGGGTCGAGATGTTGGAAGGCCCCCATTGCTATTCCTTTTTCGAGGGGAATCAGGCCTTCGAGGCGCGCGGTGAGATGACGTGTTTCTACCTGACGGACTTTCTGGTGAAGCAATTCGATGCCTTCGTGACCAAGCCGCTGGGGTTAGACCGCTTCCCCGAGCTGCGCGACATGTACTTCGGCAATTACACGACGCTGGTCTATCAGGCCCAGGTCGACGACCCCGCCCTGACCGAGCTGGCGCGCGGCTACGCCGAGCGCCTGGGGCTGGCGTTCGAGCGGCGCTTCACGGGTTACGGGGATCTGGAGACGGCTTTGGCTGGTCTTTGAAGGTGGGTTTTGAGGGTTTGCGCTCCCCCAGGGCCTGCGGCCCGGGCGATCGCCGGGGGCCGCGCGCCCGCGCCTTCGGCACGGGCGCGCGGCGGGCGTTGGGTTGGCGTCAGTGGTATCGGGGCAGCGTTGTGTGGGGGCTCTGCCCCCGCGGCGCATCCTGAAGGATGCACCCCTCCCCCGGAGTTTTTTGGGCAAGATGAAGGGGGGAGCCTGGGGGGCGGGGTGTGCGAGGCGGTTAACAAAGCGTTAACGTCAAACGCGAATTGGTTTTGTTTCAGGGGTTTATCCTATGTGCTCAAGCTTGAGCAGGCTAGTGATTGTCCCGAGGCAGGTCCTTCGCGATGCGCTGGTAGGCCGTCGCGAGTTCCAGGCAACCGCCGTCGGCCAGTTGGCCGACATGTTTGCGATAGAGCTCCTGCCAGGGCGTTTGATGATGCAGTTCCGGCGGGCTCCAGGCGGCCTTGCGGGCCTCCCACTCCGCTTCTGGGACCAGCGCGTTCAGCGTGCCGGCGTTGAGATCCAGCCGCACCTGGTCCCCTGTTTGAAGGTAGGCCAGCCCGCCGCCCACGACGCTTTCCGGCGAGGCATTCAGGATCGACGGGCTTTCAGAGGTGCCCGATTGGCGGCCGTCGCCCACGGTCGGCAGGTGCTTGATCCCGCCCTTGATCAGCGCATCGGGCGGCTGCATGTTCACCACCTCGGCCGAGCCGGGATAGCCGACGCAGCCCACGCCCCGGATGAAGAGGATGCTATCCTCGCCCACCGCGAGATCCGGGTCATTGACCCGGTCGTGGTAATCCTCGGGGCCTTCAAAGACGACGGCCCGGCCCTCGTATTGGTTGTCCTTCAGGAAGCGCGTGCGGAAATCCTCGGAGATGACGGAGGTCTTCATCAGCGCGCTGTCGAAGAGGTTGCCCGACAGCACCGCGAAGCCCGCGTTTTCCCGCATCGGGTTTGCCACAGGGCGTATGACGTCTTGATCACGGCTGACGGCCCCGCCGAGCGCCTCGTCAAGCGGCTTGCCTGAGGCGGTCATTACGGTGGCGTCCAGCAGGCCCGCCGCGTGAAGCTCTCCCATCACCGCTGGCACGCCGCCCGCGCGGAAGAAGCTTTCGCCCAAGTATTCGCCGGCCGGCTGCATGTTCACCAGAAGCGGCAGCGCGTGGCCGACGCTCTCCCAATCCGTCACATGCAAGGCAACGCCCGCGTGCCGCGCCAGGGCCTGCAGATGCGGCGGCGCGTTGGTCGAGCCTCCGATGGCGGTATTCACCTTAATCGCGTTCTCGAAGGCGGCGCGGGTCAGGATGTCGGAGGGTTTCAAATCCTCCTCCACCATTTCAACTGCGCGTTTGCCGGTCAGATACGCCATCTCCATCCGCTCCTGAAACGGCGCAGGAATCGCGGCGGCGCCGGGCAACGTCATGCCCAAGGCCTCCGCCAAGGCGTTCATCGTGGAGGCCGTGCCCATGGTGTTGCAATGGCCGAGCGACGGGGAAGAGGCGCAGGCCATCTGCATGAATTCCTCATAGTCGATCTCACCGGTCGCCAGCAGCCGCCGACCCTCCCAAATCGCGGTGCCAGAGCCTGCACGCTTGCCCTTGTGCCAGCCGTCCAGCATGGGCCCGCCATTCAGCGCAATCGCCGGAAGATCCACCGTCGCGGCCCCCATCAGCATCGCCGGCGTGGTCTTGTCACAGCCCGTCGTCAGCACCACGCCGTCAATGGGATAGCCGTGCAGCACCTCGACCAACGACAGATACTGAAGGTTGCGATCCAGAGCCGCCGTCGGCCGCTTGCCCGTCTCCTGAATAGGATGCACCGGGAACTCCAACGGGATGCCGCCCGCGTCGCGAATGCCCGCCTTGATCCGGTCCATCAGGAACACATGGATCTTGTTGCAGGGCACCAGATCGCTGCCGGTCTGCGCAATGCCGACAATGGGTTTGTCGGCCTGCAACTCGCCGCGCGTGAACGCCTGGTTCTGGTACCGCTCCAGATAAAGCGCGGTCATGCCCGGATTATTGGGGTTATCGAACCATTCCTGGCTGCGGTAGCGGCGGTTGGCTTTGGTATCAGACATGCGCATGGTTCCATTATTTGAAACTGAGGGCCAAATGTTGAAACCAGCCTAGCGCGTCTTCACGCCCTTCCTCAAGCCACGATGCGCGCCACCCGCCCCACGCTCCCCTTTCATCTTGCCAAGAAAACTCAATCCGCCGTTCCCGCCCCGCACCGCCGACTCAAGGAAAGCGCACCCGCCGTGACGCAGGGCCCCGCCCCCGGCGGGGCACTGCCCACGGCGCTACGCCCAAACGGCGGCCGAAGGCTCTGCCTTCGCGTCGTCGGCGGGAGCGCCCCGGGGGCCGATCCAGGTGTTGTCGTCAGATCAAGGGGATCGCGTCGCGCACAAGAGGTGCC
This sequence comes from Gymnodinialimonas sp., assembly GCF_059726805.1. Taxonomy (NCBI): domain Bacteria; kingdom Pseudomonadati; phylum Pseudomonadota; class Alphaproteobacteria; order Rhodobacterales; family Paracoccaceae; genus Gymnodinialimonas; species Gymnodinialimonas sp. The sequence goes on along the minus strand of NZ_AP041059.1, from coordinate 2,152,457 downwards.
AAGTCCGCGTCATCCTCTGCGGCCTGAGCTTTCAGGGCCGCGCGCATCTCAGGCCCCCAGAAGTCGTTCAAATGCGCCGCCACACGCTCGGCCTGATCGGCGCCCGGTTGCGTAGCGAAGAAGCTGGCGATCTGGTTGGCCATGCGGGTCAATTTTTCATGCGGCATCAGTCTGGCTCCGAAGGGTCCGTTGCGGATGGGTGAATGTCTCTAGCCGCCCGCCGTCGTCATGGGCGCGGGCGAAAGCGGCAATCGTCAGGTTGGCAGCCTCAGCGACCCGCACGGCGTGGGCCGTGGGGGCCGAGACGGCGATCAGGATCGGACAGCCGAGAAGCACGGTCTTTTGGACCATCTCAAGCGACACCCGCGAGGTCAGCACGACCGCGCCCGTGGCAGGATCAACGCCATCACGCAAAAGCGCGCCGACCAGCTTGTCCAACGCATTGTGACGTCCCACGTCTTCGCGCGCCGCGATGATCCCCTGCCCCGGCACCAGAAAGCCCGCCGCGTGGACCGCGTGGGTCAGGTCGTGCAGGGGCTGATGCCCCCGCAACACATCGGGCGCGCCTGCGGCCTCAGCATAGCCGATTGCGCCGCCGTCCGGCAGCACCGGGAGGACGCGCATCGCCTGCTCCAGCGAGTCGATGCCGCAAAGGCCACAGCCCACCGGTCCCATCATCGCGCGGCGGCGGTCGCCCAGGGCCTCGGCCACATCATCGGGCACCCAAAGGCGCGCCTCGATGCCGGCCTCCAGCTCCACAATCTCCAACCGCTCGATCTGATCGGGAAGCGCGAACCCTTCCGTGAAGGCAAATCCCGTGGCGAAATCCTCCAGATCGGCGGGCGAGCACATCATCACCGCCTGGGAGGTGCCGTTGACCGTCACGGCGACGGGCACCTCTTCCGGCAGGGAGCGCGCCACTTTGCGCGATCCTTCAGGCCCAAAGGCCTGGGCCGATATGGAGCGGCTGGCTTTCACTCCGCCGCCGTCGCGATGCGCCGCGACTGGGCGGCCTGGGCGTTGTATTCGCGCTGCCATTCCGTCGGGCCGTTCGACAGACCGACCTGGACCGCCGTCACCTTGTATTCCGGGCAGTTCGTGGCCCAATCCGAGTGATCCGTGGTGATCACATTGGCCTGGGTGTCGGGGTGGTGGAAGGTGGTATAGACGACGCCCGGCACCACCTTGTCGGTCAGCGTGGCGCGCAGCGAGGTCTCGCCCGCGCGGGACGCCAGCTTGACCCAATCCCCCTCCTTCACGCCGCGCACTTCGGCGTCGTGGGGGTGGATTTCCAGCACGTCCTCCTCATGCCAGACCACATTGTCGGTCCGCCGCGTCTGCGCGCCAACGTTGTACTGGGACAGGATCCGGCCCGTCGTCAGCAGCAGCGGGAAGCGGGGGCCCGTGCGCTCATCGGTCGGAATGTATTCCGTCACGATGAAGCGCCCCTTGCCGCGCACGAAGCCGTCGACGTGCATGATCGGCGAGCCGTCAGGTGCCGCGTCATTGCACGGCCATTGGACGGAGCCACGCTCTTCCAGCATGGCATAGTTGACGTTGGCAAAGCCCGGCGTCGTGGCCGCGATCTCGTCCATGATCTGGGACGGATGGGTATAGTGCCAATCCGCGCCCATGGCTTTGGCCAGCAGCTGGGTCACTTCCCAATCCGCATAGCCGTTCTTGGGCTTCATCACCTCGCGCACGCGGTTGATGCGCCGCTCGGCATTGGTGAAAGTGCCGTCCTTCTCCAGGAAGGTAGAGCCCGGCAGGAAGACATGGGCGTAGTTCGCCGTCTCGTTCAGGAACAGGTCGTGGACGATCACACATTCCATCGCCGCAAGGCCTGCGGCCACGTGGTGCGTATCGGGGTCGGACTGCAGGATATCTTCGCCCTGGCAGTAGAGGCCCTTGAACGAGCCCCCCACAGCCGCGTCCAGCATGTTGGGGATACGCAGGCCCGGCTCCGGGTCAATCTCCACGCCCCAGGTGCTTTCAAAGAGCGCGCGAACCTCATCGCCTTTTACATGGCGATAGCCGGGCAATTCGTGCGGGAAGCTGCCCATATCGCAGGCGCCCTGCACGTTGTTCTGGCCGCGCAGCGGGTTCACGCCCACGCCCTCACGCCCCAGGTTGCCCGTCAGCATCGCGAGGTTGGCAATGCCCATGACCGTGGTCGAACCCTGGCTGTGCTCGGTCACACCCAGACCGTAGTAGATCGCACCGTTGCCGCCGGTCGCATAGAGCCGCGCCGCCGCGCGCAGCTCTTCCGCCGGGACGCCGGTGAGCATCTCAGTCATCTCGGGCGAGTGACGGACATCGCGGATGAACTCGGCGTATTCCTCGAACTCGTTCCAATCGCAGCGCTCGCGGATGAAGGCCTCATCGTACAGCCCCTCGTCGACGATCACATGGGCCAGCGCCGTGACCACGGCGACGTTGGTGCCTGGACGCAGGGGCAGATGGTGCGCCGCCTCGATATGGGCAGAGCGCACGGAGTCCGTCTTGCGCGGATCGACCACGATCAGTTTCGCCCCCGCGCGCACGCGTTTCTTGAGGCGCGAGCCAAAGACCGGATGCGCATCCGTGGGGTTCGCGCCGATGATCATCGCCACATCGACATGCTCGACACTGTCGAAGTTCTGCGTCCCCGCGGACGTGCCGAACGTCTGGCCCAAGCCATAGCCCGTGGGCGAATGGCACACCCGCGCACAGGTGTCGGTGTTGTTGTTCATGAACACACCGCGCGCCAGCTTCTGCACCAGGTACGTCTCTTCATTGGTGCAGCGCGAGGAGGTGATGACGCCAATCGCCTTGCGCCCATGGTCCTCTTGCAACTTGCGCATCCGCGCGGCGGCGAACCCAATCGCCTCTTCCCAGCTGACCTCTTTCCACGGCTGATCGATGCTGTCGCGGATCATCGGGTTTAGGATCCGGTCGGCGTGGTTGGCGTAGCCATAAGCAAAGCGGCCCTTCACACAGGAATGACCCCGGTTCGCCTCGCCGTGCTTGTAGGGCACCATGCGCACCAGCTCGTCGCCATTGAGTTCCGCCTTGAACGAGCAGCCGACCCCGCAATAGGCACAGGTGGTGATGACCGAACGCTCGGGCGTGCCAAGCTCAATCACGCTCTTCTCTTGCAGCGTCGCCGTCGGGCAGGCCTGCACACAGGCGCCGCAAGACACACAGTCCGAGCCAAGGAAATCCGTGTCCGGCCCACCGGCGGAGATGCGGCTGCCGAAGCCCCGGCCTTCCATCGTCAAAGCGAAGGTGCCCTGCACCTCTTCACAGGCCCGTACGCAGCGCGAGCAGGCGATGCATTTGGCCGGGTCATAGGTGAAATACGGGTTGCTGTCGTCCTTGGGGATCCACTCGGGGTTGGGCTGATCGCCCACGCGCTGCTCGAAGTGATTGATCAGGCTGCCATTTTGCGGCGCCTCATAGCGGACATCGCGCAGACCAACGGCGCCCGCCATGTCCTGCAACTCGCAATCGCCGTTGGCCGCGCAGGTCAGGCAATCGAGCGGATGGTCCGAGATATAAAGCTCCATCACGCCCTTGCGGATCTTCTTCACCTTGGACGACTGCGTGCGCACCTCCATGCCCTCGGCCACCGGCGTGGTGCACGACGCGGGCGTGCCGCGTCGCCCCTCAATCTCCACGACGCACAGGCGGCAGGAGCCGAAGGCTTCGACACTATCGGTGGCGCAGAGCTTGGGGATCGACAAGCCGATCTCCGCCGCCGCGCGCATGACCGAGGTGCCCTCGGGCACCGTCACGGGGAATCCATCAACGGTCAGGGTAACGGGCTTGCCCTTCTTGGCAGGCGTTCCAAAATCGCGCCCGAGATAATCGGCATCTGGAATAATGAAATCTTTCATGCCCACGCGCTCCCTGTTCTTCCTCGTTCCAAAAATATCCCGGGGGTGCGGGGGCTGGCCCCCGCTGCGCCACCGCCTGCCACAGAAACCGCGCTCATTCCGCTGCCTCCCTTACGCCCGAAAACTCGTCCGGGAATTGCTCCAACGCGCTCATCACCGGGTAGGGCGTGAAGCCCCCCAGCGCGCAGAGCGAGCCTTCTTTCATGGTGTCGCACAGGTCCACCAGCAGCGGGATCGCCGTGGCGTCGCCTTCGCGGATCCGGTCGAGCGTTTCCACCCCGCGCACGGCCCCGATGCGGCAGGGCGTACACTTGCCGCAGCTCTCAATCGCGCAGAACTCCATGGCGAAACGCGCCATGCCAAGCATGTCGGCGCTCTCGTCAAAGACCACAACGCCCGCGTGGCCGATCAGCCCGCCTGCCCCGTCAAAGGGCTCATAGGCGAAGGGCGTGTCGAACTTCTCGGGCGCGAAATAGGCGCCCAGGGGCCCGCCGACCTGCACGGCTTTCACGGGGCGGCCCGAGGCGCTGCCGCCCGCGATGTCGTTAACCAATTCACCCAGCGGCATCCCGAAGGCTGTCTCAAACAGGCCCCCGTGCTTGACGTTGCCCGCAATCTGGATCGGCATGGTGCCCTTGGAGCGGCCAAGGCCGAAGCTGGCATAATGCTCGGCGCCCTTCTCGAAGATCACCGGAACGGTGGCCAGCGAGATCACATTGTTCACCACCGTGGGCCGCCCGAGGAAGCCTTCCAACGCGGGCAGCGGTGGCTTGGCACGGACGACGCCGCGCTTGCCTTCCAGCGAGTTCAGAAGCGAGGTTTCCTCGCCGCAGACATAGGCACCCGCGCCGACACGGACCTCGATATCGAATTCATGTGACGAATGAAGAACGGCCCCTAGCACGTTGTTTTGACGTGCAATTTCAATCGCCGCATTCATCACTTCAATCGCATCCGGGTATTCCGAGCGCAGGTAGATGTAGCCCTTCGTGGCCCCCACACCGAGGCCTGCAATGACCATGCCTTCGATCAGGCAAAACGGATCGCCCTCCATGATCATCCGGTCGGCAAAGGTACCGCTGTCGCCCTCGTCCGCGTTGCAGACGATGTACTTTTGATCGGCCTCGGCCCCGCGCACCGTGTTCCACTTGATGCCCGTGGGGAAGCCCGCGCCGCCGCGCCCGCGCAGGCCGCTGTCGGTGACATGGGTGGTGATCTCTTCCGCGCTCATCTCCAGCGCTTTGCGCAGACCGATGAGGCCCCCGTGAGCCTCGTACTCGGCCAGATCAAGCGGGTCGATCACGCCGCAGCGCTGAAACGTTAACCGGTTTTGCTTGGCGAAAAAGGGGATCTGCTCAACCGGGCCGAGGTCCTCTGCGGAGCCATCCATGATCCCCGCCACATCCGCCACCGACGCCGCGCCATAACCCACGCGGACGCCGTCGCGTTCTACCTCAACCAAAGGCTCTAGCCAGATCATCCCGCGAGAGCCGTTGCGCACAACCTCTGCGCCCGCCGCCTCAAACGCCGCCGCAACATCATCCGCGCCAAGCGCCTTTGCGGCCGCGTCCCGGGGCACCCAAACCTTCATGGCGACACCTCCGCCAGCAATCCCTCAGCCGTGACACGGCCCTTCACTTTCCCATCGATCATCGCCGCCGGGCCGCAGGCGCAAAGGCCGAGGCAATAGATCGGCTCCACGGTCAGAGAGCCGTCCGCGACGGTCTCGTTCCACCCAAGCCCCAACTGCGACAGCACCGCGTCCGACATCTCGTTGGCGCCCATCGCCTGACAGGCCTCGGCCCGGCAGATCTTCAGCACGCGCTTGCCCGCAGGCTGACGTCGGAAGTCGTGGTAGAAGGAAATCACCCCGTGCAACTCGGCCTCGGTGATGTTGAGCGCGTCGGCAATCGGCGCGCGCGCCGCGTCGGGCACGCAGCCAAACGCGGCCTGGACGTCATGCAGGATGGGCAGCAAAGGCCCCTCAAGATGCATGTTTTGCTGGATAATCGCGTCGACCTCGGCGGGGTCAAACGGGGCGGCTGTGGGGGACATGGCGGGCTCCGAAAGTGTCGCCCTTTGGTTGCCTCATCCTCATTCGAATTTCAATATCGTTATCCCGTTGGTCGATTGACTTTCTCAATAATGCGGAAGAGCACGCAACCGCCCTTCCCCCTGTAAAACCTGACTCTTTTGCTCAAGTCTCAGACATAGGCCTTCGACAGGGCCCGTGTCTCGGAAATGAGGGCGTCAAGGACCGGCGTATGGGGCTCGCGGTAGGGCGCGACGAGGCCCACGGCGTGGTCCATGCCCGCCCCTTCGATCGGGCGCACCACAAGCTGCGGCTTGCCGGCGCACAGGAAGCGCGCCATGTCGGTGGGCAGGATGGTGATCCAATCGCCGGCCTCCACATGGGCGGCCAGAACGACGGTCGAGTTGCTTTCCACCTGCGCCTCGGGCGCGACACCGGCGGCCATGAAGTGTTCGTTAATGATACGCCGGTTCTGCATGTTGCCGGTCAAAAGGCACAGGCGCTCGCCCGCCAGATCGGCCCATTCGACGCTGTCCTGCAAGGCGATGTCGCTGTCGCGGTGACACACAACGGTGTGACGCTCACGGTAGAGCGGCTCGGTCGTGACGCGGCCCAGGGGCTCATTATCAAGGTACGAAAGCCCCGCATCGGCCTCCAGATTTTCCAGCATCGACAGGATCTCGACCGAGGTGCGGCTGAGGATGGTGAACCGCACATTGGGATGGGCGGCGGTGAACCGCGCGCTGAGCGAGGCAGCCCAGGTCAGCGCCGTGGGGATCACCGCGAGGCGCACGATCCCGGAAAGCCCGTGGCGCGCCGTGCGCATCTCTTGCCGGAAGGTGCGCGCGTCGCTGACCAACTGCCGCGCCCAGACGAGCGCGCGCTGACCCTCGGGCGTCAGGCCGCCATAACGCGAGCCCCGGAAGATCAGCTGCACCCCCAACATCTCCTCCAACTGCTTGATTCCAGTGGATAACGTGGGCTGCGTCAGGCCCAGGCTTTCTGCCGCGCGACCAAAGTGGGCTTCGCGCGCGACAGCGATGAACATTTCAAGCTTGTGGATCATGGGGGCAGCTTCGCAATCAATCGCCCATAGATCAATCGAGATTTTCTATTGAAGTGCGCGCGCCATCGCCGCCGCCACCCGTTCAGACAACCCCGCAACCGCCGCGCCATCGGCGCCATGGGCCGTCACGCTGACGTCAAACCCGTCGCCAAAGCGCGCTGCCGTCAGGGCGATCAGCGGGCGCCCCAGGGCGGGTGCGGCGGGGTGAATGGCCTTCAGCGGCAGACCGAAAAGCGGCACAGGCCTGCGCGTGACCGGCACAATGGTCTGCACGATGCCCGCACGCGAGAACTCCGCCTGCACGATCCGGCGCAGGAGGGGCGCGGGCACAAGACGCGCGGCGCCCATGCGCAGGCTCTCTGCCAGGGGCGTGCGACGGGGGCGAAAGAGGGCCGTTTCCCCCTTCACCGAAGGCTTGGACAGGTCGATTTCCTCCATCATCGCATGGTTGCCCAGACGGCCACCGCTTTGCAGCGCATCGATCTTGGCGACAGTAGCGTGGTCCTTGCGGCGCGCGGGCACGGCTTCGAATTCGGGCTGCGTATCCAGTGCGGCGCGGGCAAGGCGCAACAGCGCGTCCCCATGGCTGATCGCGTCCGGCAACGCACCGCGCAGGGCAGCGAAGGGCACACGGCAGAGGCCAATGGGGCTGACAAGAAGGCGCGCATCTGTCTGAGGCAGGAGGTCGGAAAACCCAAGCGTTTCAAGGTCATCGGTCGCGGCCACGTCCCGCGCTGCGGGGCGCACGTTGGCCACGAGGTGCCGCGCGATGCGAGTGCCGTCGGCGATGGCATGGTCGAATTGCAACGCCACGCCGGACCAGCCTGGACCCTCTGGATTGACCAGAAGAACGCGCCAAAGGGGGCGGTCAGATGGCAGCGCAAGTCGCCGCGTGAGGTCCATGACCGCGGCCGCCGTAGCGTTGGGTTCTTCGACCAGGCAGACGTGGCGGGGCCAATCCACCGGGCGCGGCTTCTCGAAGTGTCCGCTTGTAAGCGGCGCGCAGAACCGCTCGGCCCCCTCGGCCAGCATCTGGACGCCGCGAAACGCGCGGGCCGGATCGAAACCGCCCCCTGATCCAGAGGCGCCAGCCTCAAAGAGCACGGTGATGTTGTTGGGACCGGTGCGGCGCAGGATCGCCTCGGCCGGCGTCAGGGCGGTGCCCACCTACTCGGCCGCCGCGCGCTCAGGGGCTTGCAGCGCCGATGCCACAGCCTCCAGAAGCGCATCGATATCGGCGTCCGTATGGTGCGAGGTGAGGGTCATGCGAAGCCCGACGTCGCGGATTGACACGGCGGGCGGTGCCACGGTCGCCACGAAAAACCCGTTTGATTGCAAGGCCATGGCAGCTTCCCCGGTACGGGCGAGGTCGCCGATCCGAATGTAGCGCATCGGCGTGACGGCATCGCAGGCCAGCGGCAGACCAAGGCGCGCCGCGCCTGCGTTGAACCGCGCGATCCGCGCCCGCAGGGCCGCCTGGCGCCCGCCCAAGCCTGCCCCCAAATGCAACTTGGCAGAGGCCAGGATCGCCCCCAGCATCGGCGGCTGCACCGGGCCCGAGAACGTCATTGCAGGACCAAAGGCGCGCACGGCCTCCGCCTGTTCCTCGGTGGCCAGGGCCAAGGCCCCACCGGCGCAGGCGAAACTCTTGTTGAGCGACAGCGCCACGACAACGCGGGGATGCTCCGGCCAATGCTCCAGCGCCATCCCCTGCCCGCGCGCGCCGCACCAACCGGTGGCATGGGCATCGTCGACGTAAAAATGCAGGCGCGGATCGGCGTGCAACAGCGCATCCAGTGCCGCAAAAGGCGCGATGTCGCCGATCATCGAATAGATGCCATCGATCAACAGCCAGACCTTCGGCGCGCCTGACGCCTTCAGCTTGCGCGCGATCTGATCCGGCGCGGAATGGGCCACGGTTTGCACCCGCACGCCCTGCGCTTTCAGCAAAGCCGCCGCGACGTGCAAACTGGCGTGGGCCTGCACGTCGATCAGCACAAGATCATCCGCCGCCACCAGCAGGGGCAACGCCGCCTGATGCCCGAGCGAGGTGGAGGGCACCAGAAGCGTCGGGCGACCCGTCATCTGACGCAACAGCGCCTCGGCCTCGGCATAAGGCGGCGCAGAGATAAACGCGCGGGAGGCAGAGAACTGCGTGCCGTAAGCCCGCGTGGCCGCAACGGCGCCCTCGATCAGCGCGCGTTCCATCTCAAGGCCCAGATAACTGCAGGACGCGAAGTTGAGCATCTCGCGCCCGGAAAGCGTCACCGTCCGCCCCGTCAAAGCCTCATCTTCCGCCACCTGCTGCAGCAGGCCCATGGCCCGCCCGACCCGCAATGGAGCAAGGCGATTTGTCAAATCCGTCATAATAGTCCAATGGTCTGAAACCCTGGTCAGTTGGCCATTGTGCGCTATGTACGTTCAACGGTTAATGCGCGGGCAGATAAACGAGCGCCATCCATGGTGCCGAGATGAAACAACAGGCGACCCCAGATGACAGACACCACAGTTGCAAGAGGGATCAGCACCGGGCGCTGGCTGAAGGGAGTGCTGGCGCTTTTGATCACAATCCTCGCGCTGTGGGGCGCGCGCGATCTGCATGTGGAGGCTGACGTTGTCAGCGCCTTGTCGGGCAACAGCGAAGGCTACCTCGCCTATGCCGCGTTTCAGGAGCGTTTTCAGCTGGGTGCCGCCGATGAGGCCTTGCTGGTGCGCGCCGATGACCTGGCGGATCCGGCGGCCTTTGAGGCCCTGGAAAACCTGATCCTCGATCTGCAGTTCACCGATGGCGTGGCCGAGGTTGTCAGCCTCTTCTCCCTGCCTGCCGAAGGCTCCACCACGCCGCTGATCCTGGCCGATGACACCGCGCCGCTGGAAGAGCGTTTCGCCACCTTCGCTCAGGCTGGCCCCGCCGCGGGCGCCCTGGTGACAGAGGCGCGCGATGCCGCGTTGTTGCACGTCATCGCAGTACCGGGCGCCGTGCGGGGCGACATCGCGGGCGCCTTGCCTGAGTTGTTCGAGGCCGCCGCCCCGCTGTCGGTCGCTGCCGTGGGCCAGGCCGAGGTGGAGCGTCAGATCTCGGACAACCTAATCCGGGACCAAACGCTGGTCACGCCCGTGGCGGTGCTGATCTGCATCCTCGTGGGGGCTTTGATCCTGCGCTCGGTCCGGGCGGTTCTGGTCTGCGCCGCACCCGCGATCTGCGGCGTGTTGTGGTTCATGGGGCTGCTTGGGTGGGCGGGCGAAGCGCTCGACCCCTGGCTGTCGACCCTGCCGATGCTGGTCATGGTCCTGGCCTTCGCCGACACGCTGCACCTGTTCTATGCCAGCCGAGAGGAAGGCGGCCTCGACAAGGCCGTCCACAACGTCATGCCCGCCGCCTTCATGACCTCGCTCACCTCGGCGCTCGCGCTGGCGAGCTTCGGGTTCGCGGGCAGTGACGCGCTCTGGGGACTGGCGGTCTGGGGCCCGGCGGCGGTGTTCAGCGGCTTCGCCTCGGTCTACCTTTTGTTCCCGCTCCTCAGCCGGTTGATCATCCGGGGCGAGGTGAACCACCCCGCCGGGTTCAGCCACGTCATGCGGCCCGCCCAAAGCGGGCTGCTGCATCCGCGCACCATGGCAGTCGTGGCCGTCGTCGTCGTCCTCGGCCTGATCCCCGGCGTGAACAGCACCGATCCGGATTTCTCCCTGTCCGAGCACATCCGCGAGGATGCCCCCCTGGGCCGCGACCTCAGTTTCATGGAGGAACAGGGCCTGGGCTCCGCCAGCCTATTCGTCGTGATCGACGACACCGATGGGGAACCCGGCCTGACGGCGGCGGACAGCGAGCGGATCGCCACCGTCGCGGCCCTGGCGCTGAGCGGGCCGAACACTACGGCAGGCGATGACGCACCCATGGTGCCCGAGCGGTTCCGGGCCGAAGACGGGCTTGCGGTGGCCCTGCCGGTCCTGGTGCCCCTCGGCAATGGGCCAGAGCGGTTCGGGGCCGAGTTGGAGCGCCTGCAAACCGGCATTGAAGAGGCCGGGCTAGAGGACGTCGCGCGGCTGGCGGGCCAATCCCTGCTGGCCCATGAGGTGGTGCCCGAGACGGTCGATGCCATGCGCTCTTCCTTCTACATCGCGCTGGCCGCGATCTCGTTGGTGGTGGCGCTGTCGCAACGCTCCGTCGCCTTGGCGCTGCTGGCGACCGCCGTCAGCGCCCTGCCGATGATGGCGATTGAGGGCGTTTTGTACCTGTCCGGGCGCGGCATGACGATGACGGCGGCGATTGCGCTGACGGTGGCCTTCGGCATCGCGGTCGACAACACGATCCACTACCTCAACCGCTGGAAACGCTCCAACGGGCCGCGCGGTACGCGCCTGGGCGAGGCCCTGGGCCACGCCGGTCCCCCCATGGTCGCCTCGACCCTGATCATGACGCTCGGCTTCGGCGCAACCTTGCTCAGCGCGACGGCTTCGATGCCCCAGTTTGGCGTTTTTGTGATCTCGGCGTTATGGATGGCCCTGATCGCGGCCCTATGGTTTCTGCCAGCCCTGATCCGACTGGTCAGACGAAAGGAAATCTAATGCGTCCCTACCTTGCTTTGATGGTAGCCCTTGCCGCCCCCCTGCCCCTCGCCGCGCCCGCAAATGCGGAGATCCCCACCTGGATGTCCGGCGAATGGCGCACAAACGCGCGTTTGACCGCCCCCGATGGCGCCCGCCTGCGCATCCGCTGCACGCTTGATGCCGACGCCTCCAGCGCCAGCAATTGGGGTGGCACATTGGGATGCGCCACCGTGCAGGGGCGGTTCCAGGGGCAATGGGAAGTGGCGGTGAACGGCGCGTCTGTCGATGGCAACGTCGTGTTCTCGGGCACCGAGAACGCCCAGGTTGCGATTTCCGGCACGTCGTCTGACAGCCGCATGGACCTTGCCTCGCCCGACGGGCAAGGGGTGGCCTTCGCCCCCGGCCCCGACGGCGCGTTAATTGTCGAGATGACGGCGATGGGGCCCCAGCGGTTGACCGGCACGTTAACCTTTGAGTCGCGTTAACCTTTCCGTCTTGGGTAGGGCACGCGGGCCACAGTCCAGCCGTTTGCCCGGCGAATTTTACCGATAGTTGAACTTGGGTCGCGCAAGCGATCCGAGATTGTTGCGAACGCCCGCGACCCCGTGGAAGACTTCGCATCAGACCGTTGGAGTTTCGCCCCATGCCCAAAGAGACCGCCCAAAAAGACGCCGAGACCGCCGCCACGACCGAGGCGCCGTTTTTCGTTGGCATCGGCTCTTCCGCCGGGGGGTTGGAGGCCGTCTCCACCCTGGCCCAGAACCTGTCGCCTGATGTGAACGCGGTCTACGTTCTGGCGCAGCACATGTCGCCGACCCACAAGAGCCTGCTGACCTCCCTGATCTCTCGCGAGACGCCGCTGCCGGTGGTGGAGTTGAAGGACGGCACCAAACCCGAAGCAAACACGATCTTCATCACGCCGCCCAATACCGACGTGATCCTGGAAGACGGCAAACTGCGGCTGGTGGAGCCCTCGGGCCACCCGGCGTCGCCCAAACCCTCCGCGGACCGGTTGTTCAAATCCCTCGCCCGCGAAGTCGGCGAGCATTGCGTTGGCGTGGTCCTGTCGGGCACCGGCAGCGACGGCAGCTACGGTGTGCAGGCGATCCGCGAAGCCGGCGGCATCACGATTGCCCAGGACGTCTCCACCGCGAAATACGACGGGATGCCCCAAGCGGCGGCGGAAACCGGGTGCATCGACCTGACGCTTTCGCCCGAGCAGATTGGCGTCCACCTGTCGAAAATCCTCGCCAGCCCGCGCGATTTCGACCAGCTGCGCCGCCTGAATGAACGCCCCAGCAAGATGTCGGATCTGTTCCAGATCCTGCTGGCGCGCACCAACGTGGATTTCCGCGACTACAAGGAAAACACCGTGGCGCGGCGGATCAACCGCCGGATGGCCGCGCTCGATATCGGGGATTACGACAATTACGTCGCCTATTGCCGCACGTCCGGCGAAGAGGTGGAGGCGCTCTACCGCGATCTGCTGATCTCGGTCACGCGGTTCTTTCGCGATCAGAACCAGTTCGAGCAGTTGCGCAATGAATTCCAGGAGATGGTGCAGGGCAAGGACCTGGGTCAGCTTCGCGTCTGGGTGGCGGGGTGCGCCACGGGCGAAGAGGTCTATTCCATCGCGATTATCCTGGCCGAGGCGATGGGCGGGATCGACAAGCTGAAGAAGTCCCGCGTGCAGATCTTTGCCACTGACATCGACGACCGCGCCTTGGAAGTGGCGCGGCGCGGCAGCTATCCGATCACCGCCGCCGCCGACATCCCCGATGTCTTCCTGGAGAAATACTTCAACATCCACGACGGCCGCATCGAGGTGGTGCCCGAGCTGCGCTCTGTCACCCTGTTCTCGATGCACAACATCTTCCACGATCCGCCGTTCCTGAACGTGGATTTCGTCTCGATCCGCAACGTGATGATCTACTTCAACGCCGCATTGCAGAACCGGGTCCTGCACCGGATCCACTATGCGCTAAACGCCGACGGCATGCTGTTTCTGGGCACCTCCGAGACGGTCGGCAACATGGAAAGCCTGTTCGAAATGCGCGCAGGCGGCGACAAGATCTTCTCCAAACGGCGCATCAGCGTCTCGAACCCGCCGCGGTTCGAGATGGGCAACAGCGCCTACGGGCGCAAAGCGCCGCCGCAGATCGTCAGCCGCGCCGACACCAGCCTGCAGCGCCCGGCCCTTGATACCGGCATGTTCGACACGCTGGCCCGCGCCGTGGCCCCCAACGGGTTCATCGTCACCCGTGGCGGCGAGATGGTGCGTGTGTTCGGCGATATCTCGCCCCTGACACAGCTGACCGAGAACGCGCCTTTGTGGATCGGCATCCGCAATCTGCGCAAACCCCTGGTCGATGAGATCCAGGGCCTCATCGCGACCGCGATGAAAACCAAGCAACAGCGCACCGGGCGCTGGCACGATCTGACCGGCCCCGATTTCAACCAGGCCCGCAGTGTCTGCTATCCCCTGCCCGGCATCGACACCGGCGAAGACCACCTGCTCGTCGCGCTGGAGACGCGCACCAAGGACACCCAGATCGCCGAGGTCGAGACCCTGAGCGAGGGCGAACGGCAGACCTACATTCGCCAGATGGAAGTCGAAGTCGCACAGACCCGCGAGGCCCTGCAACAAACCGTCGAAGAGCTGCAAACCACCAACGAGGAACTGCAGTCGATCAACGAGGAAATGCAGTCCACCAACGAAGAGCTGCAAGCCACCAACGAGGAATTGGAAACCTCCAACGAGGAACTGCAATCCACCAACGAAGAACTGATCACCGTGAACGAGGAGCTGCAGGTCAACTCGGCCGAGTTGCAGCGCGTCTCGACTGAGCTGGCCGCCACGCTGGAAGTGGTCCCCTTCCCCGTCCTGGTGATCGATCAGGCCCTGATCGTGCGCCGTGCCTCGCAAGTGGCCATGGCGCAGTTCAACATCAGCGATCTGCCCGCCACGGGCGTCCACCTGTCGCAATGCAAACTGCCCCCTGAGATGTCATCGCTGGCCTCCATCTGCAACGATGTCTTCAAGTTCCGCTCGGAACGCGGCCTGATGTTCAACGACAATCGCACCGTCAAGCAACTGTCGGTGACACCCTTCCGCAACCAGTCTGACGACGTCATGGGCGTGGTTGCCACCGTGGTCGATGATATCTCCACCGGCACCGCGATCGATCTGCTGCAACGCTTTGGCAACATTGGCCATTGGCAGTTGGATCTGGCCTCCAGCAAGCTGTTCTGGTCCGACGAGGTCCACGCCATCCATGGGTTGGAGCCCGGCGACAAGATGCCCACCCTGGAGGAGGGGATCAAATACTATCACCCCGACGACCGCGCCGAGGTGGCGCAACTGGTGGAACGCTGTATCGAAAAAGGCGAGCCCTACCAATTCACCAAGCGCCTGATCCGGGCCAATGGCCACATGGTCGTGGTTGAGGCCGCGGGCAGCCGGATTGTGGATGACGACGGCACCCCCTCGCGTCTGATCGGCATCTTCCGCAACGTGACAGAACGCACGCACAAAGCCCATTTGATGGAACAACTTGAAGAAATTCAGGCCGAAATGGGGATGGCGTTCTATTCCTACGATCTGATCAATGATCTCCCGTATTGGAGCTCGGGCCTCTATTCGCTTCTAGGCCATGACCCGTCCAACAAACCGCCCTCACCCACCAACACCACGGAATTGTTCCACCACGATGACCGCGAACGCCTGCAGGCGCTCTGGGACACCGCCATTGAAAACGGCGAGCCCTACCATTTTGAAGCCCGCCTGATCCGGGCCGACGGAAAGATCCTGAAGTGTGAGGGCGAAGGCAAAACGGTGGCCGATGAACATGGCGTCGTCACCCACATGTTCGGGCGCTTCCATCTCCTCGACGCCTGAGGCATACGAGGTTACCTTACGTTAAGGCTTTCTTAACGGATTTTCTCTACAACTTTAACGGAATGCGGAAACGGAGGTTCCCATGGCTCCGGCAGTGCAGTACGCAGAAGGGCTTTCGATCACATTATCCAATGCAGCCCCTGCAGAGCCTTGGATCGCGGTGGCTGTCGTTGTGACCAAGGCCGATCACCGCCACCGGATCACCTTCGTTGCCGAGCAACCGATGGAAGAGGTGTTCTGCCCTGAACTTGTCAACGTGCTCACGCCGATTCTGAGCACGTTCTCGGATTCCAACAGCGTCTATTCCAACCCGGACTTCGAACTCGCCCTGCCGGGCCTGACGATGCGGCAGTTGCGGATGATCCACTCCACCCACGGGGACGACCCGTCGCGGGTTTTGGTGCGTTTTGCGGGCTTTGTCGGCAACCCTCACCGCGCGCTTCTGCATGATGACGGCTTCAGCCACCCCCTCGATGCCCTGGCCTCCGAGGTCTACCGCGACGCGTTGGATCTGGTGCTGATGCCCGCCCTCAACATTGTCACGATTGACGACTCCAGCGGGTTCTGCGGCGATGACAAGCAGGACCTGGAAGACGCCATGGCGCATCTGCGCGAGTCCAAGGAACGGCTTCTGTTCCAGGTGGAACTGGTGAAACGAGAGTTGAGCCGCCTTGAAAGCCATACCTATTCCAAGGCCCGCCCCCAGCCGATGCTGTTGGCGGCAGAGCCGGAACAGGAAGAGTTCCGGACCCTGAAAGTCATCCGCGACCTTGATTGATCGCGGCCCGTGCTCCGCGTGCTGATCACGCCGCGCTGCCCGCGCCCCTGTTGCACTCGGGCCCTGCGTCAGGCCACGCCGAACCCACCACCGCCCGGCGTGTGCATGGTGAAGACGTCACCCGGTGCCAGCTCGGCCTGATCATTGCCGCGCAGCTCAAGTCGTGTGCCATCGGCACGGGTCACGAGGTTTTCGCCCACCCCGCCCGGCCCACCGCCCGCCATCCCGTGGGGCGGCACCTTCCGGTGTGACGACAGAACCGTGACCGTCATCGCCTCGTTGAACCGCAACCGCCGGGTGATCCCTTCCCCACCGCGCCAGCGCCCCTGCCCGCCCGAACCTTCGCGGACCCGGAATTCCTCCACCCGCACCGGAAACCGCGTCTCCAGCACTTCGGGGTCGGTCATCCGGGTGTTGGTCATGTGCGAATGCACGGCAGAAGTGCCGTGGAAGCCATCCCCCGCGCCGGTGCCGCCGCAAATCGTCTCGTAATTCTGAAAACGCGCATTGCCGTAGACGAAATTGTTCATCGTCCCCTGACTTCCTGCAATCACCCCGAGCGCGCCGTAAAGCGTGTCGGCAATCGCCTGGCTCACCTCAGTATTGCCCGAGATCACAGCCGCGGGCGGCAAGGGATTGATCATCGAGCCTTCCGGCACGATCAGGTTCAACGGCTTCAGGCACCCCTCATTCATCGGGATGTCGCTGCCCACCAACGTGCGGAAAACGTAAAGAACCACCGCCCGGCATATCGCCAACGGCGCGTTGTAGTTGAACTCGGACTGCGGGCTTGTGCCGGTGAAGTCCAGCGTCGCGGAACGGCTTGATTTATCGACAGAAATCTTGACCTTCACCTGAGCGCCCGTATCCAACGGATAGGTGAATTCACTGTCCTTCAACACGTCCAGCACGCGGCGCACGCTCTCCTCCGCGTTGTCCTGAACGTGGCCCATATAGGCGTGGATCGTCTGCAACCCGAACTGCGCCGTGATCTTGCGCAGCTCTTCCGCGCCCGTCTCATTGGCGGCGATCTGCGCCGCAAGGTCGGCCATGTTCTCCTCGATGTTGCGGCAAGGATATTGGCCCGAGGCCAGAAGACGGCGCGTTTCGGCGTCCCGCAAGGTGCCTTCTTGCACAAGAAGGAAGTTGTCGATGACAACGCCCTCTTCCTCAATCACCCGACTGTCCGGCGGCGCGGAGCCCGGCGTTTTGCCCCCGATATCCGCGTGGTGCCCCCGAGAGGCGACGGTGTAGGCGATGCGGTCGCCGTGGAAAACGGGCGTAATAACAGTCACATCGGGCAGATGGGTGCCGCCGTTGAAGGGGTTGTTCATCATGAAGACATCGCCGGGCTTGATGCGCCCCTCATTGGCCTTCAGGACCGTGCGCACAGATTCCGACATCGACCCAAGGTGCACCGGGACATGGGGCGCATTGGCCACCAGATCGCCGTTCTCGTCGAAAATGGCGCAGGAAAAGTCCAGCCTTTCCTTGATGTTAACCGAGTACGCCGTATTGGCGAGCGTCGCGCCCATCTGCTCCGCGATGGACATGAAAAGGTTGTTGAACACCTCCAGCATCACCGGATCGACCTGCGTGCCAATGGCTTCCGCCCGTTCCAGCGGGCGGGTGCGTTCCAGTATAAGATTGCCCCCCTGCGCCACGGTCGCGCGCCAATCAGCCTCAATCATATTGGTGCCCGTCGGCTCCGTCAGGATCGCGGGTCCGTCCACGGATTGCCCGAGGCTCAGTGTCATGCGGTCGACCAGCGGGATGTCGTGCCACACCCCGTTCGAGACGCATCGCACCGGGGTTTCCTGGCGCTGCGTGGCGACCGGGTCGGGCATTGAAACCGCCTCCCCGGTTTCGCCCACCGCCTCGGCCACCAAGACGTCGAGCAGCAGGTCCGAGGTGTCCGGCGCAAAGCCGAAGCGTTGTTTGTGGGCCGTCGCGAAAGCCTCGGTCATGATGTCAGCCGTTCCAAAGGGCACCGAAAGGCTCTGCTGCGCGCCGCGCGGGCGGATATGGGCGGTCTGCACGACGTGGATGTCAGCATCGGCCAGCCCCTGCGCGGCAACTTCGGCGCGCGCGGTGGCTGACAAAGACGCCATCGCGGCGCTTGCATCCTGGGCAATCGGCGCGCCCAACTGCTGTTCCTTCATGGTCCGAATGTCGGCCAGCCCCATGCCGAACGCCGAGAGAACGCCCGCAAAGGGGTGGATGAAAATCCGTTCCATTCCAAGGGCATCGGCCACAAGGCAGGCGTGTTGCCCGCCCGCGCCGCCAAAGCAGTTCATCGTGTATTTCGTTACGTCATAGCCGCGCTGAACGCTGATTTTCTTAATCGCGTTAGCCATGTTTTCCACGGCAATCCGCAGAAACCCCTCAGCCAGATCCTCAACGCTTTTCTCGGTCCCGATCTCGGCCCGCAGCGCCTCGAACTTCCGGCGCACGACGTCCGCGTCCAGCGGCAGGTCCGCGTCCGGCCCGAATACCGCGGGAAAATGCGCGGGCTGAAGCTTGCCCAACAAAACGTTGCAATCGGTCACCGTCAGGGGCCCGCCCCGGCGGTACGCAGCCGGCCCCGGGTTCGCGCCCGCGCTTTCCGGCCCCACCTGCATTCGCCCATCCTGGTAGGACAGGATCGAGCCGCCGCCCGCCGCCACCGTGTGGATCGACATCATCGGCGCGCGCATCCGCACGCCCGCGACCTCGGTCTCGAAGCTGCGTTCATACTCGCCCGCGTAGTGGCAGACGTCCGTGGACGTGCCGCCCATGTCGAAGCCGATCAGCTTGTCGTAGCCAAGCTCTGCCGCCGTGCGCACCATCCCCACGACGCCCCCCGCAGGTCCCGAAAGGATCGCGTCGCGGCCATGGAACATCGACGCATCCGTCAATCCGCCGTTCGATTGCATGAACATCAACCGCGCGTCGCTCGCCAAGGCTCCAGCCACCTGATCCACGTAACGCCTTAGAATCGGAGACAAATACGCATCGACCACCGCCGTGTCGCCGCGCCCGACCAGTTTGATCAAAGGCGACGCCTGATGACTGAGCGAGATCTGCGTGAACCCGATCTCACGCGCGATTTCGCCCAACTGCACCTCATGATCGTTGAAACGGTAGGAGTGCATCAGCGCAATCGCGACAGAGCGATAGCCCGCGTCAAACGCCCCCTGCAGGTCGGCCCGCGCCCGCGCCTCATCCAGCGGCGTGATGACTTCCCCGTCCGCCGCAAGCCGCTCCGTCACTTCCACTGCATCCTCATAGAGCAGTTCCGGCAGCTCGATATTCAGGTCGAACAGACGCGGCCGGTTCTGGTATCCGATCCGCAGAAGGTCGCGCTGACCTTGCGTGATCAGCAGAAGCGTCCGCTCCCCCTTCCGCTCCAGCAGCGCGTTCGTGGCCACGGTCGTGCCCATCTTAACGGCGTTAACCATGCCCTCGGGAAACGCCTCATCGCGTCCCAACCCCAGCAACTCCCGGATCCCGTGGACGGCGGCGTCGGCATAAACCTCGGGGTTTTCCGACAGCAATTTGTGGGTGCGCAGCGCCCCCTCGGGCGTTTTGGCGACGATGTCGGTGAAGGTTCCCCCCCGGTCGACCCAGAATTGCCATGCCATGTCAGTTCTCCTCCATTTGCGGGCCGCCCGAGGCGTCCGCAGTCCATGTCTTAACGGTGTTAACGGGTTATTGAAGCGCGTTTGGCAGCCAGAGCGCGATTTGCGGGAAGGCGATCAGCAAGAACGCCATGGCGAGCATCACGAGGGCAAACGGAATCGCCCCCAGCATCACCTCGTTCAAGGACCCCGATTTTCGCGCGCCTTGAACGACGTAAAGGTTCAGGCCCACCGGCGGCGTGATCAGCGCCATCTCGATCAGTACGATCATCAGGATACCGAACCAGATCGCATCGTAGCCCTGCGCCAGGACCATCGGCACGATGATCGGAATGGTTACCACCATTAACGAAAGCGTCTCGATAAAGAAGCCGAGCACAATATACAGCACCACGACCGCCATGATGAAGCCGAAGGGCCCCAGGCCCAGGCCTTCCATGAACTCGGTCAATTCCCGCCCCAATCCGGCGGAAGCCAGGGTGAAGTTCAAAAACGACGCGCCGATGATGATCAGCATGATCATGCAGGTGATTTTCAACGTGCCCAAAAGCGCGTCTCGCATCATCGCCAAAGACATGCCGCCCGCCACTGTCGCGATGATCAGCGCGCCCGCCACGCCCACCGCCGCGGCCTCCGTCGGGGTGGCCCACCCGCGATAGATCGAGCCTACGATTAACCCGAACAGCACCAGGATCGGCAGCAGATCTATTAACGCCCTTAACACTTGCGGAAACGGGAAAGTGCGCCGCACCCCACCCAACTCGGGCCGGATCAGGCAAATGATCGCGGCGACGGCCATGAACGACAGCGCCAGCAATATGCCTGGGATCAGCCCCGCCAAAAACAGCTGCGGGATCGAGGATTGGGTGAGGAAACCGAAGACGATCAGGTTGATCGACGGTGGGATCATGATGCCCAAAGTGCCCCCCGCCGCGATGGCGCCCGAGAACAGTTTTGGGTCATATCCCAGCTTTTCCGCCTGGGGCATGGCGACCGTCGCAACCGTCGCCGCCGTCGCCACGGAAGAGCCCGACGTGGCCGAAAACATCGTCGCCGTCGCCACATTGGCGTGGACCAAGCCGCCCGGCAGCCAACTGACCCAACGGTCCAACGCGGCGTAGGTTTTGGTCGCGACGCCGGAGCGGACCAGCACCTCGCCCAGAAGCACAAAGAACGGGATCGCGATCAACGTGGCCGAGTTCGAAGAGGTCCAAACCATGTTCCCCAAAGCGCGTGACAATGGGAAGTTGGAGAAGAACTGATCCACCCCAAACCCCAGCAAAAACAACACGATACCGACCGGGATCGACAGGGCCAACAGCCCCAGAAGACCGACTGAAATATAGGTAACCATCAGAGGCTGTCCTGTTCTGCGAAGGCGCCCACGAAGGGCTCGGTTTCGGCAAATCGGCCTTTCACGACCAGGCTCAGCGTGCACAATGTGACGAGGCACGACATCACCGCGAACCAGACCCAGCCCGCGAACCACGGCGCCTGCACCCAGATCAGCGGCGTCTCCAGCGGCGTGTTGGCGCGCGACCCGTTGGTGATCGCCCGCTCCACCACCGGCCAGGCCTTCACCGCGATGGCCACGACGACGCCCGACATGGCGACCATCGCCAGCAGATCGAACAGCGCCTTCGCCGTCGTCCCGGTGCGGGTGCGCAGCAGGTCGATGCGCACGTGCCCCAGCTCCAGCAGCGCGTAAGACATGCCCCAAGCGGTTGCCAGCGCCATGGTGTAGCCCGCGATCTCATCGGTGCCGCCGAAGCCCTCGCCAACCTGCCGCAGGAGGATGTCGAGCACGACAAATCCCGCCACGCAAAGGACACCCACGCCCACGATAAGCGCAATCGCGCGGTTGAGCCGCCGCAGCCGGTCGATCAAAGCCAGTTCCATGGTTATGGTTTCCTTTCAGAGGGTTAGACGGGTGCTCAAGCTTGAGCACCCGCGCAAGCCCATGGATTTACTCGATCGTGACGCCCACGACTTGGCCGACGGAGGCGTTCCAACGCTCGGCCCAATCGCCGCCCGCCCGCTCGGCCCAATCGGGCAGAACGGTGGAGGTCAGCACGTCGCGGGCGCGGGCGAAATCGGCCTCCGAGGCCTCCACCAGAACCATGTCGCGCGCGTCGCCCGCGGGGCAGTCGCCGTTGCCGGTGAGGCAGGCGATATCGTTGACCAAAGCGTCCTGAGCCGAGGCCCAGGCCGGGTCCTCAAACCCGCTGACGATCTCGGACCGGACGGTGGCCTGCTGCTCTTCCGAGAGGCCATTCCAGGTGTCGAGGTTCATCGCCGTCACGACGCTGTCCCAGCCGCCAAGCGGGATCGGCAGAAGGTGTGTCGAGACCTCCCACCAGCCCGCCGAATAGCCCGATCCGGCGCCCGTCACGGCGCAATCCACGACGCCGTTTTGCAGCGCGCCGGGAACCTCGGAGAAGGACACGTTCACACCCTCGGCGCCCAATGCCTCCAGCAACAGCGCGGTCATCCGGCCCGAGGCGCGGATTTGCAGACCTTCCAGATCGTCCAACCCGGTGATCTCTGCGTTGCAGAAAACGACCTGCGGCGGGTACGGCGCGATGGCCAGCACCTCGGCGTTGAAGCGGTCCCGGAAAATGTCCGAAACCATCGGCCGCGCGGCGTCGACCATGGCGCGCGCTTCGTCCGCCGTCAGGGCCAGAAGCGGCACGTCGAGGCCTTCCAACTCCGGCGCGTCACCCACCGCATAATCGCCCACGGTCATCGCGACATCGTAAACGCCCTGGCCCAGAAGCGGGTAGATCTCGGACAGGCCCAGGCCCATCTGGTTGTGCGTGGTCAGTTCCACATTGAAGCCCGCGGCGGTCATCGTCTCGGTCCAAAACGGCGCCTCGTATTGGCCGTGCAGTGGCAGGCCAGACCAGCTGCCCACGACGGACAGATCTTGGGCGTGCGCCGCGCCCGTCAAGGCGGTCGAGGCTGCAAGGATCGCTGTAAAGTGTTTCATGTTCTTCTCCATGTTGGTGTTATTGTTGGTAAATCGGGGTTTCAGCGTCCTCGGCCACATCCGAGATCAGCATATGGCCGGGGGAATGGGTTATGCAGAGCGGCAAGCGCGCATCGAGCAGCACGTTCTGCGGGGTGACGCCGCACGCCCAATAGACCGGCACTTCGCCGGGTTTGACGGCCACTGCATCCCCGTAATCGGGCATCGAAAGGTCTTGGATGCCCAACGCGCGCGGGTCGCCCGTGGCAATCGGGGCCCCGTGGGCTTGGGGAAATTTGGCGCTTATCGCGTGGGCTCTGTCCACCATCGCTTCCGGGATCGGGCGCATCGTCACGACCATATGGCCGGTGAACGGCCCGGCGGAGACGAGGGGGATGTTGGTACGGAACATGGGCACATTTACCCCGTCCTCGATGTGGCGCACGGGAATGCCCGCATGGATCAGCGCGTTCTCGAAAGTGAAGGAACACCCCAGCGCGACGGTCACCAAGTCGTCGCGCCACAAATCGTTAATGTCGTTAACCTCAGCGCTCAGGATGCCATCGCGGAAGATGCGGTAGCGGGGCACGTCGGTGCGGATATCGATATCTCGCCCGAGGGTCGGCAGCATCGGATCACCGGTCTCGCTGACGCCCACAACGGGGCACGGCTTTGGGTTGCGCTGACAAAACCGCAGAAAGTCGAGCGCATGGACGGCTGGCAAGATCGCGAGGTTACACTGAAGCTTGCCCGGCGCCATGCCCGAAGTATGGCCCGTGAACGCGCCGGACCGAATGCTGGCGCGGATCGCCGCGGCGTCTGGCATGTGTTGCGCTGTCATCGAGGCCCCCTTAACGGCTCGATGAAGCTTCACATGGGTGGCGTGTTTAAATCAAATTATCATTTTGTATATGTTGTGATAGATATTTTGGATGCCTAAGTCGGGTGTTCCACGTGCCACCGCTCAGCCACGTCACGCGCAATCTCGGCGCTGTTCTCGACCAGGAAACTACGGGGCTCCGCCAGGTAGGACGCGGTAAATTCCAAGGGGGAAAGGGGGAGATCGGGGTCGAATTCCACCACCTGTCCTTCCTTCAGAAACGGGGTCGCCAGCACCCGGGGGTAAGGCCCGACGGCGATGCCCGCCGCGATCATCCGCAGGCTCGCGGACAGCGATGCGGAGGAGAATACCCGCATCTTTGGCCCCACGCGGCGTGCCAGCTCGCTCGTCAATTCGCGGTGCGGGCGGGTCTTGGAGGAGTAGGAGATCACCGGGATCTCAGCGAGGTTAACGTCGTTAAGATGTGCCGCGCGGTACCAATGCAAGTCGAACTGCGGCAGCGCGACATTCTTGACCGAGAACTCGGAGATCGGCCCCATCAGAAACACGAGATCCAACCGACGCTCGACCAATGCGTCGCGCAAAGCGCCCGAGATATCGACCGTCAGATCCACGTTCACCCGGGGGTAAGCCGCTGAGAACGCAAGAAGAAATTCAGGCAACCAGGCCTGGGCGATGGTCTCGGAGGCACCAATCCGAAACAGCCCTTCGGTCTCGGCGGCGTTGCCAACGCGGTTCTTGATCTCTTCTTCCACGAACAGCATCTGCTCGGCATAGGCCAACAGTTGCTGGCCATGTTTGGTCAGGATCAACTGCCCGGGCCCACGCTCGAACAGCGACACCTGCAGTTCATCTTCAAGGTTGGAGATCCGGGTTGAGACGGCGGGTTGCGACAGGTTCAGCCGGTCCGAGGCCTTGCGAAACCCGCCCAGGCGCGCGACCCAGAGGAAGGTGCGGATCTGCTCAAAGGTCACGGATCGTGACCTCGGGCCGCGTGCCGCCCAGTTGCAAAAACGCCAAGGTGCGACAGGTGAAAACGAGGATCTGCTGATCCTCAGCCACACGGGTTAACGCCGTAAACATTTTCATGATCCGCCCGTCATCCGAGTAGACCAGCGCGTCATCCAGCACGATGGGCATGTGCCGCCCCTGCCCTCGAAAAAGCCGCGCGAAGGCCAGCCGGGTGAGGATCGCAATCTGCTCCTGCGTGCCGCCGGACAGGTGATCTAGCCGCTCCTCCGTCTGCTCGCGGGAAAGGCCTGCGGGCAGCAGGCTGTCGCTATCGAATTGAAGCCCGGCATCATCGTAAACGATCGAAAGAAGTGGCTTAAGCTCTTCCTGGACCGGGCCGAAGTACGTGTCCTGCGCCGCCGTGCGTTCGGCCTCCAGAGCCGATTGCAAGCGAGTCAGGGCGGCGGCTTTGGAGGCAAAACGAGCCCCCTGGGCACGGGCCGTTTCCAGCTCTCCGGCCAAGGTGTCACGGGTTTCTTCCACGCCGGCTTCGGCCAGGGCGTGGATCTCTGCCGACAGCGCGGCGATGCGCACGCGCAGGGTTTGCATCTGCCCGTCGGCGGCGCTTTGCGCCTCCTGCGCGCGGGTCAGTTCGGCCTTGGCTGTGACCAAATCGGGGGCTTGGGCGCGCAGGTCCGCGAGAGTGCGGGCGGTGTCTGTCAGCGCTTCGGCGGCCTGGGCCTCGGCTCGGATTAAATCGGTCCGCAGGGTATCGCGCCCTTCCTCGGGCCCGGCCTCCGCCTCCGCCTTTTGCACCGCCAATTTCGCCCCCTGCTCTGCCGCCTGCGCCCGGATCGCCGCCTCGCGCGCGGCGGCGGCGGCGGCCTCACTGCGCTCCAAGGCCGCCTGCGCCGTCGAATCGGCGGCCCGGGCCTGAGACAGGGCCGTTTCCAAGACCTCCGGCGCAGGCATCGGCGCGGTGTCCGCCCCTTCTGCCGCCAGATCAGCCGAGGCTTTTTCGGCGCGCAACTTTTCCGTGCCGTTGGGCGCCAAGGTCTTCAGGATCGCGTCCCCCGTCTCCCGCTCCTGAACCGCGCGGGCACGGCGCGCGGCCAGTTCCCGGGCCTCCTGCACCGACCCCACCGCGGCGCTGGCCAACAGCGCATCACGGGCGCGCTCGCTTTGCGCGAGGTCCGCGTCTCCGGCGTCTGGCACCTGCAGAACCACCGTACCGATCCCGGGTATTGTTAACTTTGTTGGGCCGCGCAACGCGACGTCTTCTTCGCCCGGTAGAGGCGCCCCATCGCGTGTGATCCGGGCCTCGCCCGAGTAGGAAATTCGCAGAGAAGCAGAGCGCAGGGCAACCGCTGCGGATTGCACGGCGACGGCATTTTCGGCCTGCTCAACCTGGCTTAACCACTCCGGCGTGGCCGGTGATGCCTTCGCGTAGGCCGCAGCGGCGTCCCTTCTTTTCTGAGCTTCTTCAATCTGTTGCAATTGTTTCTTCAAGTCATCTGAACGCGCCAAGGCGGCGCGCGCCGCCAGCTGAGCCCGCGCGGCTTCCTGATCCGCCTGCGCCTTGGCGACCTCGGCCTCCGTGTGGGACTTGGCCGCGCGTGCTTCCGCCAAAACCGCGTCAAGGCGCGTGCTTTCGACGGTTGCTTGGGCGGCGGCTTCACCGGTTTTCTCCGCCGTGCCCCGCGCCACCGTTAACGCCTCAGTAGCCGACAAGAACCTGTCCAGCCGCCCTCGCGCGGCCTGCGCCTCAATCTGCGCCAGGCGGTGGCTCTGCTCGGCCCGCTCGATGCGGCCTGCGTGGGCCTTGGCCTCGGCGAAGGCGTCTTGCGCCAAGCTCAATGCTTGCGCGCGGGCGGCTTTTGCTTCGGCCAGATCCAAGGTGGCCAGCTGGGTTTCAGCGTCTTTGCGGCCCGTCAGCGCGGCGGATAGCTTGTTGATCTGGGCGTCCAGCGCCGACAGATTTTGCTCCATATCGGCGATATCGCTGATCAATGTGCGCCAGGCGCCCGTCGGTTTGCCGGTCGCAGTGACCAGCCCCTTCAGCTCTTCCGCGACGCGTTTCATCACCCGGTCCATGCGCCGCCCGCCGGTCATCGTGTCGATCTCGCCGCTGACCGACGACAGCAAATCACGTCGTGTTTCCAATTGCTTGAGCGTCTCAGTCTTCCCCTCCGCCTCCAGCCCCGTGACGCCCTGGCGCACCCACAGCAGGCCCGCCGGGCCGTTCTTGTCAGAGCCCAGAACATCCAAGAGCCAGCGCTCAGCCTCGTCGTCCTGGGCGAGCACGGTCTCTGCGGGCAACCGCAGGATACGGGCCGCGCCACCGGATTTCAGGAACGTCTTTTCCACCCGGAACGTGCCCGCGTCGGTCTCGATCTCGGCGGCGATCTCGACACCGCCCTTGGCGTAGGGTTGCAGGCTTTTCACCTGTTTGGCGGCAGAGCTGTATTTGTCGAAAAACAGCGCGTGGAGCGCATCAAAGAAGGTCGATTTGCCGAATTCATTGGCCTCGGACACCACCGTGATGCCGTCGCCGATCCCGGTGATGGAGGCGCGCTGGCCCGCAAATTTGCGCACATTGCCAAGGTGGAGGGCGCGCAGGCGCATCTTAGGCCTCCTCGACGTAGGAGAAAAGCAGCGACAGGGCCGCCTGCGCCGTGGCGCGGTCCGCTGGCGCAAGATCGGTGTCGTCGGCCTCAGCCGCCAGGGCCTCTGCCGCCGCCCGCAACGCGCCCTGGCGGTCGATCCGGTCCAGGTCCGAGGTGTCATGGATCAGCGCTAACCCCTCCAGATTGGCCTCTGCCCAGAGAAAATCCGGGGCGGCTTGGGCGAAGTCGGCCTCAATCCACTGGCGCAGGGCCGGACGGGCACGGCCCGAAAGGGTTAACGCCATTAAGGTTTGAGCGCGAGCCTCGGATGGAAGTGCGATTGTTTCCTCCTCTCCCATTAGCTCGACCTCGATCGCGCGCCAAATCATCCGGGCCGTCGGATGCGACGTCACCGATACACGCGCCCCATCGACTTCCACAAGAAGCGCCGAGGGCGTGGCCGCGTGCTTGAAGCTATCAGCCTCAGGCGTGCCGGAATACCACGTGTTTTCATTGACTTGCAGCTGGCCATGCCAATCGCCCAACCCCAGATACGCAAGGCCCGCGTCGCGCGCGCGGTCGGGCGACAGGATCGAGGCGCCGCCCTCTTCCGAAGAAAAGCCCCGGATCGAGCCATGGGCCAACCCGATGCGGGACGCATCGCCGGTTGCGGCGTCCATGAACCATTCCGTCAGGTCGCGGCCGGGATGGCGTTCTGTGGGCGGCGCGGGCAAGAGCACGACGCCATCGGCCAGGTCCACCGGTGCTGCATCCAACAGCGCCTGCACGTTGTCCGGCGCATCGCGCGTAAACGTGCGCCACAACTCGGACGCGTTCACATGATCATGGTTGCCCGGCATCACCCACCAGGTGATGTCGTAGGCCTCTTTCATCGCGTTGATCGCGCCGCGAATGACCTTGGGGGCCGCGTTCAACTTGTCGAAGGTGTCGCCCGCCAGCAGCACATCGCGCGCCCCGTTGTCGCGGGCGATCCCGGCCAACGTTCCGATCACCTCCAGCCGGGCCTGTTGCAGGCGCACGCGCACATCCTCAGGATACGTCCCGAAAGATTTCCCGAGGTGCAGGTCAGAGGAATGGATGAACCGAAACACGCGCGCCCCCTTGGCTCAGGTGACGCTGTCCACCAACGCGCCCCGGGCCTGGATCACCTGGCCCGAGACGGCACAGGCGGCTGCGACAGCCTCTGCGGGGGATTTTCCAGCGATTAGGTTGGCCAAAAAGCCCGCGTTAAAGCTGTCGCCCGCCGCCGTAGTATCGACCAACTCGCCCACGGGCGGAGGCGTCACGACGCCCGCCTCTCCGCCGCAGGAGAAATGCACATCGCCGCCGCCGTTCTTGACCACAACGCTGGTGGCACCCGCCGACAGGTAGCGCGCGACCGTCGCAGAGGGGTCCTTGTCCCCGAAGTGATGGGCTTCCTCATCAAACGACGGCAGCACGATTTCCGAGCTTAGCGCGGCCTCCATGATCGCGCCGCGCATCTCGTCCGGGTCACTCCAGAGCCGTTCGCGAATGTTAGGGTCAAACGCCACGACCGCGCCGCCGGCCTGCGCCTCGGAGATGGCATCAAACAGGACTTCGCGCCCCTCTTCCGACAGGATCGCAAGGGTGATGCCGCTGAAAAACACGATGTCCGCACCTTGAAGCGACTTGGTCAACTGCTCTTCATCGTCGGCCAGCGTGCGGGCGGCCGAGGTGTCGCGCCAATAGTGGAAGGCGCGTTCGCCGTCCGTCAGCTCGATCAGGTAAAGGCCAAGGCCCCGGTCCGGGCGGCGCGCCATATGCTGGGTCCCAACGCCCGCCTTTGCCGCGAACGACAGGAAGCTGTCCGAGATACTGTCGGTGCCGATGGCCGTCAGAAACTCCACCTGCCAGCCCGGCGCGAGGCGCGCCAGATACCAAGCCGTGTTGAAGGTATCGCCCGCAAACGACATCTCAAAGCTCGTCTCGGTGCCCGCAGGCGCCAGTTCCACCATGCATTCGCCGATTGAAACCACCCGCGTCATCGCGCGGCCTTATGAGATTTCGGGGGGGTGAAGGGCTGGCGCATCAATTTCTCCGCTAGGCTGAGGCAGGGGGATCGGCGGCAGCTTGCGAAAATCCGGCGGGAAAGACCAGTGCGGATCGGTCGTGTTCGTGGGGGAGTGGGAATGCACCCGACGTCAGGGGGTTTGCGCCTCCACGCGTTGCTTCGTCGCGTCACGCGCGGCGTTGGGACAATCCATCTTGGGCGCGGGCCAGAACGGCGGTGAACGCATCGGCGGGCATGGGGCGTTGCAGCGTGTAGCCTTGCAAGACATCACAGTCCACGTCGCGAATAGCCGCCAGTTGCAGCCCGCTTTCCAAGCCTTCAATCGCCACGTTTGCCCCGGCCAGCCGGGCGATGCGCGACAGGGATTGCAGCGTTTCGACCTGGCGCGGATTGCTCTCCAGCGGTGCGATCAGGCTTCGGTCGATCTTCACCTGATCCGGCTGGATCGTCTGCAGCGCGGCGACAGAGGAATGGCCGGACCCGAAATCATCCAGCTCGATCCGCAGGCCAAGATCCCGAAGTCCGGTCAGCGTCATGGCCAGGGCGTCGTCGATTGTGTCTAGGAACGCCGTCTCCAGCAGTTCCAGCGAGATCCTGTGGTGGCGTTCCAGGGCGGCGCGGGCCATGGCGAGCAGGCCGGGCGCGCGCAACCGCGCGGGCGAGGTGTTGACCGACACGATGGGGAAGGTAATGCCCGCCTCACACCACGCCGTCTGTTGGCCCGCCACAATGTCGAACACACGCGCGTCCACCTCGTGCAGCAGCCCCGCCCGGGCTGCCTGGGGAAGGAACGCATCGGGGGCCAGAACGCCGCGTTTGGGACAATGCCACCGTACCAATGCCTCGGCGCCCACGATATCGAGGGTGCGGGCATCGAATTGCGGTTGATAATAACAGACCAATTCATCGGCCTTGAAGATATCACCGCGTTGCTCCCGGATCATCGCGGGGGCGCTGGCAGCCATGTCCGCGTGGTAACCTTTGTAGCCCGATCGCCCGTCCTTCTTGGCCGCATAAAGGGCGGCGTCGGCGTTGATGAACACCTCTGACGGGTTGCGCGGAGGGCCCTTGCCAACGGCATAGCCGATGCTGGCACTGACGGTGCAATCCTGCCCGCCGAACGACAATGGGGCGGCGCAGGCACGCACCAATGCCTCACAAAGCGCAATGATCTTCTCCTCCGTCGGGGCCTTTTCAAACAACACCGCGAACTCGTCCCCGCCCACGCGAAACGTCGTGCCAAGACGCCCGATCACCCGCACCAGCGCCGCTGCGATCGAGACGAGCACGTGATCGCCCGCAAGATGGCCCAGACGATCATTGACCTGTTTGAAGTGATCCAGATCCACATGCATCACGCAGTATTCGTCCGTCGCCGACAGGCGATTGAACAGCGCCCGCGTCATCTCATCTAGGCCGCGCCGGTTTCCCAGACCCGTCAGGGCGTCATGGCGCGCATCGTATTTCAGTTGGTGCTGCGCTTTCTGAAGTTCCTCTGCCCGCAGGTAATCCTTGGTGACGTCGATGTTGACGCCGATCAGCCGGCTGGGTTGGCCGGGGCTGACGACACTGCGCGCGAGGCTGCGAATGTGACGAATGCCGCCATCTTCGCGCAGGATCCTGTAGTCGCGCCGGAAATCCGTGTTCTCGGCCTTGCACTTCTCGGCGTAGGCAAGGGTCGATTCTAGGTCATCGGGGTGCAGATGGCTTTCCCAGAAGTCATCGGGGCGGATGTTTTTGCCATCCTCGATCCCGTAGATCTCCAGCATCCGGTCATCCCAATGGACCTGGCCTGTGGCTTCATCGAACTCCCAAACCCCCATTTGCGAGGCTTCAAAGGCCAATTGAAGCTTCTCCGCCACTTTGTGGAGGTCGGCGCTGGCAGCGCGCAGGTCCAATTTGTCACTTTTGTCGGGGATAGCGTGCCTCGTCATCGGATCGTCTTGGCCAGTTTTGAACATGACTTTGGCGGTATGCCTACCAAAAACTCTTGCCGGTCGCGTTAACAGATCCGCCCGCTTTGCAAGAAGTCCGGCAATCTCCCCAACAAAGTGGCCTTGATTTGTCTTGGATTGGAAGCAGTATCGACCCGACAGACAGCACGGCGCAGTATGGCTCGTCATATGGTCTTTGCTTCCGGCCCCCTTCCCCGCAGAATGTCGTTCGAGTTCTCTGCTGAAAGGAAGAAGCCCTGTCCCTTCCGAACCCGCCCCCCTGCGACGTGGATTTCTACAGCGACAACAACGTGGCGGACCCCGTCCCGGCGTACAGGAAGATGCTGTCCCATGGCCCCGTCGTCTGGCTGCCGCGCAACGGGCTTTTTGCTATTTGCGGGCACGGAGCGCTGACGGCCGCGCTGCGCAACACGCGTGTCTTTGCCTCGGGCAAGGGTGTTTCGGTCAATGAAGACGTGAACGCGCGGCTCATTGGCAGCACGCTCAACTCCGACCCACCGCAACACGATGTCACCCGCGCCATTACCTTTGCACCTTTGACGCCCAAGGCGCTGCAAGCGGTCCGCGACCGGGTTGAGTTCGAAGCCCGGGTGATTGCCGAGCGCGTCACCGCCCAAGGCAGTTTCGACGCGGCGGCAGAGCTGGCGCCCTACCTGCCCCTAAGAGTCGTGCGCGACCTCGTGGGGCTGAGCGGTGAAGGCAAGGAGAACATGCTGGAATGGGGGGCTGCCACCTTCGAACTGATGGGCGACCCGAGGGAGCGGCGGGCAGCCGCCTGGGACGGGATGCGCGCCCTGCGCGCCTACCTCGACGATCCCGCAACGCTTGACGCGCTGTCGCCGGGGGGCATGGCCAACCAGGCAATGCGGCGCGGGTTGGCACAGGGCATGGACGTCCAGAAAGCCACCGCCTTGATGCGCGACTACATCGCCCCCAGCCTCGACACGACGATTTCGGCCATCGGCTACGCCATGATGCTGTTTGCTCAGCACCCGGAGGAGTGGGCGAGGCTGCGCGAGGATCGCACGTTGGTAAAGAACGCCATTGAAGAGGTCGTGCGCCTGAACACCCCGATCAAGGCGTTCTCACGCTATATCACCGAGGATACGGAGGTCGCGGGGTTTGCCCTGCCCCAGGGCAAACGCGTCCTGATGGTTTACGGTGCCGCCAACAGGGATCCGGCGCAGTTCGTGGACCCGGACCGCTTCGATATCACCCGCACCACGCGCGGCCACGTGGGCTTTGGCCACGGCGTCCATGCCTGCCTCGGCATGCATCTGGCGCGGTTAGAGATGACGTGCCTGTTCAATGCCCTGGCCGACCGGATCGAACGGTTCGAGTTGGCAGGGCCAATCGTGCCCGCGATCAACAGCACGATCCATGCCCTGGCAAGCGTGCCGGTTCGCATCACCGCTTAATCGTCGGTGATCGCCCCGCCCTGCAAAGCAGTGTTCAGGGCCACACCGCTGCCGCCGAAATCGCGCATCGCAAGGATCAGCCCCTCTGCCGTTTGTGCCGCCTCGGCGACGGACAATCCGGCCTCGCGGATGTTGGACAAACAGTTGCGCGCACTGTCCGGGGTGGCGTCAGAGGGGCGGTGCGTGATGTAGACGCCCAGGCTGTCGGCCGCGGAAAGGCCCGGCCGCTCTCCCAACGCCATGACGATGGTCTGCGCGCCCATCGCCCGCGCAATATCGTCCCCAAGCGCCACGCGGGCCTGGCGGGCAAGGATCACCGGGCCGAAGCTGAGCGCGCGCGCGGTCAGCCGTTCCGCCAAAGCCGTGATGAAGGCCGCGCCGTTGAGCGCCACGGCGATAGCAGACAACCCGTCGCCCAGAACGAGCGCGACATCCGCCGGGTTCGCGCCGGAAATGCGCGCCCGGTCCTCTGGCGTCAGCCGACGCCCCAGATCCGGGCGACGAATGTAGGTGTCCCGCGTCCCCGCCGCGCTGGTCAGCACCTGATGCGGGAGCCCGGACTTCTCAAGACTGTGCGAGAGCCCTTCGACGTCCAACTCGGACAGGACCGCCTCCCGCGCCCGCGCATGGTCCAGCACGAAGGCCAGCGCGGTGCTCGTGTCTTGCGCGCGCTTGCGCGGACCCAGGCTCAGACGCGCCTGGGTGATCGATGCGAGGGGACCCGGGACCTGTTCGCTCATGCGCCCGGCAGCCTTAACTGCGCTAAGGCCGTTTCCAGCGATGGCAGGCTCACATCGGGCGAGCCGATGCCGTGGGCCGCCATCCAGGCCTCAAATTCCGGGGCCGGGGGGCGGCCCAGGGTGTCACGAATGAAATGGGCGTCGTGGAACGAAAGCGACTGGTAATTCAGCATGATGTCATCGGCGCCCGGCACGGTGATCACGAAGCTGACGCCCGCCGCCGCCAGCGTTGTCAGCAGGATATCCATATCCTCTTGGTCGGCGTAGGAATGGTTGGTGTAGCAGACGTCCACGCCCATCGGCAGACCCAGAAGCTTGCCGCAGAAATGATCCTCCAGGCCCGCGCGGATGATCTGCTTGCCGTCGGCCAGATACTCTGGCCCGATGAAGCCCACGACAGTGTTCACCAGTAACGGCCTGTAGCGGCGCGCGACGGCGTAGGCACGGGCCTCCATCGTTTGCTGGTCCATGCCGTGGTGGGCGTCCGCAGACAGCGCCGCGCCCTGCCCGGTCTCGAAGTACATCAGATTGGCGTCCGGGTCGGCGCGGCCCAACGCACGGACCGCCTCATGGGCCTCGTCCAGGATCTGAAGCGTGACGCCGAAGCCGTCGTTTGCCGCCGCAGAGCCCGCCACGGACTGGAACACCAGATCCACCGGCGCGCCGCGTTCCATCGCGCCCAATGCCGTGGTCACATGGCCGAGGCAACAGTGCTGCGTGGGGATGTTGAGCTGCACCCGGATCGCCTCCAGCACCTCGCAAACGCGGGTGTAATCCGCCACCGTGTCCTTGGCCGGGTTCACGCCGATCACCGCATCCCCTGCGCCGTGAAGCAGGCCGTCCAGAGCCGACAGCGCGATCCCGCGGCTGTCGTCCGTCGGGTGGTTGGGCTGATTGCGGGTCGAAAGCCGCCCCCGCAGACCGATGGTCGAGCGGAAGCGGGTCACAACCTCCACCTTCGCGGCAACGGCGATCAGATCCTGGGCCCGCATGATCTTGCTGACGGCGGCGACAATCTCGGGCGTCAGACCCCAGGCAATTGCGGCCAGCTCCTTGCCTTTGACGCTCGGGTCCAGAAGCCAATCGCGGAGATCCCCGACCGTCAGGGCGCTGATCGGGGCAAAGGCACCCGCGTCGTGCTGATCGGCGATCAGCGCCGTGACCGCGTCGCCGTCGACCTCCAGCACGTCGCCCAGAAAATCGCGCAGGGGCACGTCGGCCAGGCACATCTGCGCGGCCAACCGCTCCAACGGGCTGCCTGCGGCAAGGCCCGCCAGGTGATCCCCGCTCCGCTCGGGCGAGGCCTTGGCCAAGAGCTCCTTGAGCGAGGCGAAGGTGTGGCGCGTGCCGCTGATGTCTGATCGGTACCTCATGCGGCACAAGCCTAACCGCAAGTTGTCCCCAAAGAACAGGCTCACGCAGCTGTCATGCAAACGTGAAGCCGGATGCGGCGCAGTCGCCCTATGCTGCGGCCAGGACGCATAGGCTGGGGGACCCACAGATGACGACGCTTTTTCGACCGCTCTGGGGCGCGCTTGCCGCCTTGACTCTGCTTTGGGCGCCCTTGGCCCAGGCGCAGACGACTGAGCTGCCCGATTATGTCATCGCCGAGTTTGGCACGCCCCCCGCTGTGCCAGACGGCCCCCTGTCCGATGACCTCTATTCTGCCGTCACAGACCTTGTGGCCCTGGGCACCAACCAGCGCGACTGGGACCTGGCGGACCGCGCCGCGATGGAAACGATCGTCGCGGCGGGCGACCCGCGCGTGGCCTGGGCGCTGACCGACATGATGCGCTTTTCCTGGCGGCCCGAGTTCAATGCCGTCCTGACGGAAACGGTCCTTGCGCTACTGGATATCGAAGTCGACGGCTTCCACCACCGCAGCGAGGTGATCGATCATCTGATGGCCTGGGACATGCCCGCCTATGACGGCTATCTGGACCACAAGAGCACGATCTTCATGAACTTCATCCCCGGGTGGGAGCGGATCTTTACCGAAGGCGACATCGACTGGCATCTGGTGGATTGGGGCGGCGTGCTGATCGACGACCGCGCCTATGGCCGCTCGGACGAGACCTGCAACTGCATCCCCGCCGCCGACAATCCGCGCGTGACCTCCGCCGAGGAGGCGACGTGGCTTGACGACGACGATGTCGTCTTCGGCATCGTCATCAATGGAGAGGCCCGCGCCTATCCGCGTCGGATCATGGAAGTGCGCGAGATGGTCAACGACACCCTCGGCGGGCGCGATCTGGGCATTCCCTACTGCACCCTCTGCGGCGCGGCGCAGGCCTATTTCACCGATGAGATGCCCGTGGGGGTTGAACGGCCCATTCTGCGAACGACCGGCCTGCTGATCCGGTCCAACAAGGTGATGTATGACATCACGACCTGGTCGCTTTTCGACACCTTCACCGGGCGCGCCGTGACTGGGCCGCTGCTGGAGCGTGGCATCCAGTTGGAGCAAGCCACGGTCATCACCACTGAATGGGGCGCCTGGCGTGAGGCCTACCCCGAGACGACCGTGCTGGTCGAAGCCCTTGCCCTGGGCCGTGATTTCGACTTCCGCAATACCCGCGACGCCAATGGGCCCATCTTCCCCGTGGGCGACGTGGACCCGCGCCTGCCGATCCAGGAGGATGTGATCGGTGTGATCACCGCCTCGGGCCAGCCAATTGCCTTCCCCCGGGCCAGCGCGCTTCTGGCGCTGCGCAGCGGGGCCGAGATTGCGGTGGAGAACGTGCGGCTTGAGTTGGACGCCGGCGGGATCCGGGCCGTAGGCGCGGACGGGGCGGACCTGGGCAGCCACCAGGCGTTCTGGTTCGCCTGGTCGCAGTTCCACCCCGACACGCTGCTGTGGGAAGGTTAACGCCGTTAACCTATACCAACCCGGCCAGATGCGCGAAGGGGTCCCGGGCCGGGTCCTTCTGCCATTCATACTCGCACCCCAGTGCGATCCGGTCCGCGAGCGCCATGCCGAAGAGATCCGCCATGACCGCCAGCGCCATGTCCATGCCCGCTGACACGCCGGATGAAGTGTAGAACTTCCCGTCCTGCACCCAGCGCGCCTCTCGCACCCAATCCACCTTGGGCGCAAGCGGCACCGTGGCGATGAAGTCGCGCTTGTTGGTCGTCGCCCGCTTGCCGTCCAGCACGCCTGTCATGCCCAAGAGGATGGAGCCGGTGCAAACGGTCATCACCCGCTCGGCCCTTTCCGATACCTCCTGCAACCAGGCCACCAGCGCCGCATCGTCTGCCACCTCAATCGCCGTGTCGCCGCCCGGGATGAACAGAAGATCATAGTCCATTCCGCCCGCAATCGCGCGATCCGGCACGATCCGTTGGCCATGAACACTGGCAACGGGCTCAAGGGTTTGGGCGACGGTGATGATCTCCGTCTGCTCGCCCAAACCACCCAACATCTCCATCGGGCCGAAATAATCGAGGGTTTCGAACCCCTCAAACACCAGTGCTGCAAGGGTCTTCATAGGGCACCCTGAAGGTCGGCGCATTCCACGTGGGCCTTGTTGAACCGCTCGGTCGAGGCGGGGTATTTCGCCAAAAGTGCCGCCGGTCGGATCGGGCGGCGCAGAAGCTCTCCGCCGCAGTTCGGGCAGATGTGGTTGAAGCGTGTCGCGGCGCAATCGGCGCAGAAGGTGCATTCGAACGAGCAGCTGCGCGCCTGCGGGCTTTCGGGGGGC
Source organism: Gymnodinialimonas sp. (assembly GCF_059726805.1). Lineage (NCBI taxonomy): Bacteria > Pseudomonadati > Pseudomonadota > Alphaproteobacteria > Rhodobacterales > Paracoccaceae > Gymnodinialimonas > Gymnodinialimonas sp. Next base: position 2,115,404 of record NZ_AP041059.1, on the reverse strand, counting down.
AGATCAGCGTCGCAGCATTCACAATTGGGTTTCAGGATCAGCATCTGTGGCCTCCGGATCGGGTGGTTATTGACCCTAGATTACCGCGATCACGATTGGCATAAAGGACAACATGACCTCTTTTTCTGCCAAATTCGTCCCCAAGACTGTCGTCTTCGTCGTCTACCCCGATTGCGTACTTTTGGATCTTGTCGGGCCGCTTCAGGTCTTCACCCATGCCCGCGCTACCCCCGACACCCCGAACGCCTACGCCACCCATGTGGTGTCGAAATCCGGCGGCGCTGTTGCCACCAACACCCTCCTGCAGATCGACACGACGCCCCTTGATGCGTGGCAAAACACACCGCTCCACACGCTCGTCATTGTCGGCGGTGACGGCGCCTATCCCGCCGCTGAGGATGCGGGATTCATAAGCCAGATCAAACACCTGGCGGGGAAGGCGCAACGGGTCTGCTCGGTTTGCTCCGGCGCCATCGTGCTGGCCGCTGCGGGCCTTTTGAATGGCCGCCGCGCCGTGACCCATTGGGAGGATTGCAGGCAATTGGCCGAAGGGTATCCGGCCGTAAATGTCGAGGTCGACCCGATCTACATCCGGGACGGCGCAGTCTGGACCTCGGCCGGGATCACGGCGGGAATCGACATGTCCCTGGCGATCATTGACGAGGACCTGGGCCCTGACGCGGCGATGGCCATGGCCCGTTCACTCGTCACCCCAATGGTCCGCTCGGGCGGGCAATCGCAGTTCAGCGCCGAGTTGGATCGGCAGGCGCGCGACACCCAGGGCCGTTTTGCGCCGCTGCACGGCTGGATCAGGGAAAACCTGCACCGCAAGATCACCGTCGAGGATATGGCGCGCGCCTGCGCCATGAGCCCGCGCAGCTTCGCGCGCCGCTACGCCCAGACCATGGGCACGCCGCCCGCCAAGGCGGTCGAGGCAATCCGCGTGGACCGCGCCCGAGATCTGCTTTCAGGCACGGACGACAGCATCCAGACCATCGCCACCCGCTGCGGGTTTGGCGACGCCGAGCGGATGCGCCGCGCCTTTGTGCGCCAGATCAACACCTCGCCCTCAGAGTTTCGCAAACAGTTCCAGTTGACCTGAATTCCGCGCCAAACCTTTTAAAATTTGCGACAGTTTTCCGCGCAGTTCTTGGCCGCGTTAACCGGATTTTTCAGGAGTCCCAGCTTCCTTGCCCCCAGACCGCCGCCCCGTGCGACGGCATCAGAATGGTGAAAAGGACGGCAGAATGGCGACGATGAACTCTGGCTTGGGCGGACCTGCGGGTTTCGGCGAAAACGTCTTTTCGACGAGCACCAAAGCACTCGGCAATAACGATGACGGGGCCGTCGAGATCGACGTCACGTCGGTTTTTTCAGGCGGGCTCGACTTTTTCGGCGGCAATTACACCGAGATCTACGTCAATTCCAACGGCGCAATCACCTTTGGCACCGCCGACAACAGCTTCAACCAGACGGGCTTTTCCGATTTCTCCGTGCCCACGCTGCTGCCCTTCTTCACCGACATCGACATCACAGAAGGCGGTGAGATCTATTGGGATTTCGACGCCACCAACGGCAAAATCACCATCACATGGGACGACGTCCAGGAATTCGGCGGCGGATCTGACAATTCGTTTCAAGTCGTCCTGACGGACACCGGCAGCGGCGATTTCAACGTCGAATACATCTACCAGGACATCAGTTTTGCCACCGCCGGCGGCTCGGACGCTGTCGCCGGGTTTACCGATGGCGCAGGCACCACCTATGCGCTGGAGTTCTCGGGCAACGCCAGCAACATGCTGAATTACGAGACCAATGACTTCGACAACGGCGATCCCAACGGCACGTTCTCTTTCGATGTGAACGACGGCATCGCGGAGGTTCTGGTTGTCGATGGCACCAGCGGCAATGACACGATGGGCGTGGGCTATACCGACGCGGACGGCGATCAGATCACCAGCGGTGATGATGCGATTGATGGCGGCGACGGGGCAGACACGATTGACGGCGGCGGGGGTGATGACCTGATTTGGGGCGGTGCCGGAAACGATTCCCTTTCCGGGGGCGACAGCACGGCGCCGAGCTATCAACAGGTCGTCTCGGGTGACAATTTCCAAGGCACCAGCGGCCAGGACTACTTCGAGTGGACCGCACCTGTCGGCGGCTCGGCCACCATCCGCTTCAACAACAGCCCCGGCGCCGGGGAAGGCGATGGCGTCGCCGATTACGTGCTGGTGTCCAACACCAATGACAGCGGCACCCTGACGATTGGGGACTTTGACCTCGGCATCGACAAGATCGTCCTGCAAGAGGATTACACCGGGATCAGCACCAGCTCTGGCAGCGGCTTCACCGACGTCACGCTGACCTACGCAAACGGAAACGAGCAAAGCTTCACGTTGTTCTACGACAGCGGCTCCTTCGATCCGGCAACCGTCTTTACCACGACGCCGCCCGGCGGCAGCAGCGCCGACACGATTGATGGCGGCACGGGCAATGACACGCTGGACGGCGGCACCGGCAATGACGTGCTTACCGGCGGGGATGGCGACGATACCTTCATTTATCAGACGGGCGATGGCCACGACACCATCACGGATTTCAACGCCGGCAACAGTGGCGGGCTGAACGACGGGTCCTCAACCAACAACGATTTCATCAATCTCGCGGGCTACTATGACAACCTGAAAGAGCTTTATGCCGACCAGGCCGATGACGGAATTCTCAACCAATCCAATACTCTAGATACCGAAGGTCAGGCGGTCGACTACACGAACAACACGCGCTTCGGCGCGGGCAATTCCCTGACCTTCACCGGCGCCACCGCCGATGATGGAACCTTCACCCAGGAAAACACCGGCGTCGTCTGTTTCACCTCGGGCACCGCCATTCGCACGCCGCGGGGCGATGTCCTGATCGACGATCTGCGCGTCGGCGATCTGGTCTGCACCATGGACAACGGCCCCCAGCCGATCCAGTGGATCGGGCGGCGCGCGCTGGATACCGCGGCCTTGCGCGCCAAGCCGACCCTGCGGCCCGTGCTAATCCCCAAAGGCGTGCTCGGGGTCGCGCGCGATCTGTTGGTCTCGCGTCAACATGGGATGCTGCTTGACCGGGACACGCTGGCGCGCGCGGTGCATCTGTGCGGCGGCCCGCCGGGCATCCGTATCGCCAACGGGAAACGGCAGGTGACCTACGTCCACCTGATGTTCGAGGCGCACCAGATCATCTTTGCCGAGGACGCTCCCAGCGAAAGCTTCTACCCCGGCCCGATGGCGATGCAGATGATGGGCCTGGCCCCGCGCCTGGAACTGCTGGACCTGTTCCCCGCGCTCAAGGACATCACTCGCCAAACGCCCCCCGAAGATGCCTACGGCGCCCTGGCCCGCAAATTCATGCGGCGGCGCGAGTTAACGCAACGGCTCAAAAGCGCCTAGGTTTGTGGGCTGAGATCGAGCCCAAGGTCGGTGGAAAAGCCCTCGTCACCCGCGCTGGGATTGCAGCTCTCTTCTTTGAATGCCCTCTGCTTGGTGTTGTCGGGCGCCTAAGGGAACAAGTTACCAATGGCCGGACTGGCGCCTCGGTCAGGCGCCCATCGACAGCCGTCGACCGGTGTTTGCATCGAACGGATGCGCGGTCTCCGGCGCAAACCCAAGATGGATCGTGTCGCCCGGCTTGGGTGGCGTGCGCCCCGACGCAGTCGCAGTCAACTCGGTCCCATCAACATCCACATAGACAAGCGTTTCCGAGCCAAGCGGCTCTGCGACCGAGACGGTGCCGGTCAGGAAGGTGTCGCCGTCCGCCGTCAGGTCCTCAGGCCGGATGCCAAGATGAATCGCCTCACCCTCCGGGGCAGATAACCCCGGAAGATCAAAGGCATGTCCGTTCTTCAGTCGCACACCGGACCCGGTGCTTTCCACGGGTAAAAGGTTCATGGCGGGCGCCCCGATGAACTGCGCGACAAAGGTATTGGCAGGCGTGTGATAGACCTCGGCCGGGGTGCCGATCTGCTGAATGTGGCCGTCCTTCATGATCACGATACGGTCGGCCATGGTCATGGCCTCAACCTGATCGTGGGTCACGAACACCATCATCCGGCCCATACTGGCGTGGAGTTTCTTGATCTCCAACCGCATCTGCGTGCGCAGTTGCGCGTCTAGGTTCGACAACGGCTCATCAAACAGGAACACCGCCGGGTCACGCACCATCGCGCGGCCAATCGCGACCCGCTGGCGCTGCCCGCCCGAAAGCTGCGCGGGTTTACGTTCAAGAAGGTCTGTCATGTCGAGGATACCCGCAACCTCTTCAATCCGCGCGTTTTTTTCGGCTTTCGACAGCTTGGATGTCTTCAGCCCAAAGCCAATGTTCCGGCGCACCGACATATGCGGATAAATGGCGTAATTCTGGAACACCATCGCGATATTGCGCTCTTTCGGCTCCAGATTGTTCACCACACGCCCGCCGATCTCGATGGTGCCGGATGTGACCTCTTCCAGACCCGCGATCATCCTGAGCGTGGTGGACTTCCCACATCCCGACGGCCCCACCAACACGACGAATTCGCCGGGTGCCACGGTCAGATTGATCGCGTGCAGCACCTCGGTGTCACCATATCGTTTGACAAGGTCGCTCAGGATCAGGTCGGTCATCGGGGGCCTTTCAGGAGGGCATCAAAAGCGGTGTTCAAGGTGGTTTCGGCAGCGGCACGCCGTTGAAGTGATACTTCAAGATCGCTCAATAAAGCGCTGATATTGCTTTGATATGTTTGGAAGGCTGCATCCAGCGCGCCCGGCGCAGGGCCACCCGTCCGGTCCCGGCGCGCAACGAAACTGCGCGCGTCCACCGCCGTGGCGAAGCCGCTTTCATCAAGCTTGGGCGCCCGGCCCATTGCCGCTTCAAAGGCCTGCGAGAAGGCGGCGTAGCCGCCGCGGAGGGGCTGAGCGTCAGCGATCACTGCACGAGATGTTTTTGCCGCGATATCATGGGCTTGCCTGAAGCTCAGCCCCTCGTCACGCACCAATGTATCGGCCAATTCGGTAATGGTGATGCAAGCCGCGTCCGTGGTCCGCGCCACCCGGTCCGCGTTGATCGAGCACGCTGGCAGGAAAGCCGTCAGCAGATCAAGAACGCGTCCCGCATGATCAAACGCGCCATAGCCCGCTTGCTGCACCTCTCCCTCGCTATCATTCATATCTGTGAACGGCGTGTTGTGCATCGCATTTATCATTGTATCACAACGGCTTGCCGCAACGGAGGCGAGATGGCGCAGATGTTCAATCGGCACCGGGTTACGCTTCTGCGGCATGATGGAGCTGATCTGCACAAGGCTGCGCGGAACGTGCAATTGTCCAACCTCAAACGCCGACCAGAAAGCCATATCCTGCACCACGCGGCCCAGATGGACCATCGGAAGTTTCAGCGCAGAGTAGAGGCCCGTGACATAATCCACCCCGGCGATGCAACCGTAGGAGTTCACCTTAACCGATTGAAAACCCAACAATTCCGCCATCCGTTCCCGATCAATCGGAAAGCCCGACGTGGTGATCGCTGCCGCCCCCATGGGGCAATGATCGACGTGGTGGATCGCCCCTTGCAGGCGTTTCGCGTCGGACAGCAGCACCTCGATCACGGCAGACAAGTAATGCCCGAAGGTGGAGGGCTGTGCCGGTTGGCCATGGGTATAAGCGACGATAAGCGTATCCCTCTCGGCTTTCGCCTTATCCAGAAGGGCTTGCGCGAGGGTGATCATGCGCCCCAAGGCCTCCTCGGCCCGTGCGCGCAGGGCCATCTTGAACATGGTATGGTCCATGTCGTTGCGGGACCGGGCGGTATGCAACGAACCGCCCAGATCCCCTAAGCGGGCGCGTAGTTCCGCCTCGACCAGGAAAAACCAATCCTCGTGTTCGCCGGTGTATTCAAGGGTTTCTCGGTCGACGTTCATCTTGATATCGACCATCGCGCTGGCGATGGCCGCGCCATCTTCGCGGACCAAAATCCCCGTCTCCACCAGCATCACAAGATGCGCGCGGTTGATCGTGTCCATGTGGTCCGCGAAGTGAGTCTTCACGCCCTCAAACAGAGGGGCAAGGACCGTGTCGCGGTAAGTTGGGTCCGGGAAAACGGAGGTGTCCCGGGGCTCCGCCCGTTCGCGGCTTGAAAGATCCACTGGACCTTTCACCGGCTTTGCCGGACCACCGCCTTGCCAGGGCTCCGCCCGTTCGCGGCTTGAAAGATCCACTGGATCTTTCACCGGCTTTGCCGGATCGCCGCTCACCCTTTAAGACCCGCCATAACGACGCCCCGAATGATAAATCGCTGAAAGATCAGGAAAAAGATCAGTGTCGGCAGGGTCGAAATTGCGGCACCCGTCATGATCAGCTCCCACGCGACATCGGCCTCATCCCCGAAGGACGACAGGCCCACGGGCAGCGTATAGAGGTCGGGCGAGGTCGTTACGATCAGCGGCCAGAGGAACGCCGTCCAGTTGCCCAGGAAAATGAAGATCGCGAGCGCCGCCAAGGCGGGGCGCACCATCGGCATGGCGACTTGCCACCAGATCTGGAACTCATTGAGGCCGTCGATGCGCGCGGCCTCTAGGAAATCATCGGGGACCGTCTCGAAGAATTGCTTCATCAGGAAGACGCCGAAAGCGGTCATCAGGCCGGGGAACATGATGCCCCAATAGGTGTCGAGCCAACCCAGCGATTGGCTCATCATATACCATGGGATCACCAGCATCTCCGTGGGGATCATCAGGGTCGAGAGGATCGCGATGAAGATGATGTAGCGGCCCCGGAAGCGGAATTTGCACAGCGTGTAGCCGACGAGGCTGTCGAAGAAGAGCGATGAGACGGTGGTGATCGCGGCAATGATCAGGGAGTTGATGAACCAGCCGAAGAAGCGCCCGTCTTCAAGGACGTAGGTGTAGTTTTCGAGCGTCGGTTCCTCGGGGATCAGACCGATCTCGTAGACCTCCCACGGCCACTTCATCGAGGTGGAGATCATGTAGGCCAGCGGCATGACCATCAGCAGGCCGCCTGCGAACAGGATGCTCCAGCGGATGTATTGCGCCAGATTGCGTTTGCGCGGCGCGGCGGGCGCCTTCAGCAGTGCCTCGGATGAGGCGCGGACGGTGAGGTCATCAGCGGTACTCATCTAGCGATCCCTCAACAGGCTCAGTTGGATCAGGCTGACGATCAGCAGGATGACGAAGAGCACGACGGTCTGGGCCGCGGCGTAGCCCATGTCGAAGCTGTCGAAAGCGGTCTGGTAGATCATAAGAACCAAGGGCTTGGTGGCGTTCAGCGGCCCGCCGGGGTTCTGGGTGGTCATGTTGAAGACGTGGTCGAAAATGCGCAGGAAGCCGATGGAGCTAAGGACCACAACGAAGACTATGGTGGGTCGCAGCAGAGGCAAAGTGATCTCCCACAACACCGTCCAGGTGGAGACACCGTCGATTTTCGCGGCCTCGTAAAACGTACGCGGGATGGCGCGCAGGCCCGCCATGAAGATGATGATCTGGAAGCCCAGACCGGCCCAGATCGCGGGCGCCAGGATCGACGGCAGCGCGTTGGTTGTGCTATCCAGGAAGTCGATTTGCGGGATGCCGAAAGTGGCCAGCCAGTTGTTAAACAACCCGATGGGCACGTCCTGATAGAACCAGCGCCAGACCCAGGCCATGGCGACGGCGCTGGTCATGAACGGCACGAAATACAACGCTCGGATCGTGCCGTGCATGAAGCGGACTTGGTCCAAGTGATAGGCGATCACAAACGCGATCACGAGGCTGATCGGCGTGCCCAGAAGCAAATACATGAAGGTGTTGCGGAAGACCTGCCAGAACACCGGGTCGGCAAAAAGTACGCGGTAGTTCTCCAGCCCGGCCCAGGTCCTGTCGCCCAGAAGGTTCCATTCCTGGAACGACAGGACCATCGCGTTTCCGGTCGGGTAGAACCGAATCACGACGTAGAAAATGACCGGCACAGCCAGAAACCCCCAGGCCCAGAGCGTGCGCTTTTGGGCAATGGTCAGCCCGCCCTTGCCCTCGGACGTGGTGCGGGGGCGGGCGGCGTCGGGGGTGGAGGTGCTCGCCATGGGGATCAGGCCTCAGAGAGGTGATAGGGCCAACCCCGGGCGCAAGGGCGCCCGGGGCCAGTCGCGACAGGGAGGTCAGTCGCCGTAGTATTCGTTGAGGATCGCCTGCTCTGCCTCGGCGGCCATGCTCAGGCTTTCGCCGGGGTCCATATCTTGCAGCTGCACCCGTTCCACCATGTCCACAAGCACCTGGCGCTGCGCGCTTTCATCAGCGAAAATCGTGGTGTTGGCGTATTCCAAGCCCCGGATGAACGGCCCGAAGACCGGATCATTGGCGTTCTCCTCGGTCATGCCAACCTCGACGCGCGCGGGTAACTCACCCACGGTGTCGAGCCAGATCTGCATCGCCTCGGGCGAGGTGATGTACTCCATGAACAGGACCGACGCGTCGTATTCCGGCCCCTCCGCCGACGAGGTGATCGCGTTCACCCAGTAGGACGAGTAGTTGGACCGCACGCCGTCGGCATTAGCGGGAAGCTCTGTCACGCCCCAGCGCAAGCCACGCTCGCCGTTCAGCGCGCCGATCCGGAAGGAGCCGTCGATGTGGAACGCCGCGCGACCCGAGCGGAAGGCGGCCTGGGGCTCATCCATGAAGCCCGACTGGGTCACGCCCTGCTCTTCCAGGCCAAGGTAGAAATCAAGCGCGGCGCGGCCCGCCTCGGTGTCGTAGTTCACCGTCTGATAGCCATCCGTATAGGGATCGCCGCCCATCTGACGCACCAGAACTTCACGGAACCAATGGTGGTCCTGGGCGGTCATGCCGGTGGTGAAGCCCGCTTGGGTCATGTTGCCCGCGCCATCGCGCTCGGTCGTCGCGGCGGCGGCAGCGACAAGCTCATCCAGCGTGGTGGGAACTTCGACGCCCTCTGCTTCCAGCAGACGTTCGTTATAGAACAGCGCCAGCGACCGCACCGCGGTGGGCAGCGCGAAATAGGCGCCATCGCGCTCCATCGCCTGGACCATCGGGAAGAATTCGGCCTCGACCATCTCGGGCGAGAAGGTGTCGGTGGGCAGCGGCTGGATCAGGCCCGCGTCGATGTAGTCGTTCAGCCAGCCGTAGAACAATTGCACGATGTCCGGCCCCTCGCCCGAGGGCACAGCCACGGCGGTCCGCGTGCGATAATCGGCGTAGGGGAAATGCGTCATCTCGACGTTGATGTTGGGGTTGGCGGCTTCAAAATTCTCGATCAGCTGCTCCATCGCGGTCACGCGGGCCTCGAAGAAATACTGCCAGTATTCGATTGTGACCTGCTCCTGCGCGGAGGCCGCGCCAGCGGTGAGGGCAACGGTTGCAGCAAGGGTCGCAAGGGTGGTCCGGGGTCTAAGAAGCATGAGTCTCTCCCTGAGATGCGTTTGTAAGTCGTTGATTTACTTGGGCCTACGGCTCTTCCGGCCGATGTCATTGCAATGACGCTAACGCAGAGGCGTTGAGCTATCAAGTAAGTTGAGTTATTCGTCAGACATGGCCAGCGCGCTTCCCCCTCCCGGCTCCAACGCCTTGCGCTCGCGCACCTACAATCGGGGGCTGGTCCTGGGACATTTGCGCCGCGAGGGTGAGGCCGGACGCGCCGAGATCGCCCGCGCCTCGCGCCTCAGCATCCAAGCGGTCAGCAACATCATCGCCGAGCTTTCCGACGAAGGCTGGGTGGTGGAGGCCGGCAAACGCGAGGGCCAGCGCGGCCTGCCCGCCGTCACGTACGCGCTGGCGCGCGGCTCGCATCTGGCGCTGGGGGTGGAGATCCGGCCTGACGCGGTGCTGGCAGCCTGGATCGATCTGGGCGGGCAGGTGCTGCACACCGAACGGATGGCCCTGCCCTCGGCCCGGCCCGAACACGTGCTACCGCTGGTGGCAAAGCTTCCCGCGCGCGGCGAAGCGGCGGGCCTGCGCCACGGCACGGTCTTCGGGGCGGGCGTGGTGATGCCCGGCCCAATCGGGCAGACTGGCCTTTCAGACGTCGCGACGCAGCTCCCCGGCTGGGGCGATGTCGCCCCCGAGGCCGTGTTGCGCGATGCCTTGGGCGTGCCGGTCACGCTGGAAAACGACGCCAACGCCGCCGCCATGGCCGAGCGGATCTTGGGCGCGGCGCAGGGTTTGGGGACGTTTGCCTGTTTGTACTTCGGGGCGGGTCTTGGCTTGGGCGTCGTCATCGACGGCGCCGTCTTTGCAGGCGCTTTTGGGAACGCCGGAGAGATCGGGCACATTCCCGTCGCTACGCGCAATGGGCATTGCCCGCTGGAAAAACGCGCCAGCCGCGTCTCCCTGGTGCGCGCGTTGGAGGCAGAGGGGATCGCCGCGCGCACCGTCGATGATCTGTCGCTGCAATACGCGGCCCGCCCTCAGGCGCTGGAGGCCTGGCTGGCCGATGCCGCCGAGGCCCTGGGCCACTCGGTCCAGATGCTGGAGAACCTGATCGACCCCGAGGCGATTGTCATGACCGGCGCCATGCCCCCTGCCCTGTTGGAGGAACTCGCGGGCCGCGTGAGCTTGCCCGAACGCTCGGTCTCGAACCGCGAGGATCGCGCCCGACCGCGCCTGATCGCGGGCACCGCCGGGCGCATGGCCGCGACGCTGGGTGCCGCAGCACTGGTCGTGAATACCGCCCTCTCCCCCCGCCTTATGGACGCCGTTTAGGAGCCGTTGCAGATGTCAAACCCCACCCAGACCCGCATCCTGACGGAAGCCCACGACCCGCTGATCGCCCGCGTCTGGCGCGCCATGGCCGGTTTGCGCAGCGTCGTGGGGTTCATGAACACCGGGGCCCATCCCGATGATGAGACGACCGCGATGCTGGCTGCGCTGTGGCTGCGCGACGGGGTGAACCTGTCCTACGCCTGCTCCACCCGGGGGGAAGGCGGGCAGAACGACATCGGGACCGAGGCGGGCCCGGATCTGGGCGCGTTGCGCACCGCTGAGATGGAGGGGGCGGCGGACGTGCTGGACATGGTGCAGTATTGGCATGGGCAATCGGCCGACGACACGATCACGGATTTCCGGTTCTCAAAATCCGGCACGGAGACCATGGCGATCTGGGGGCGCGAACGGCTAATGACCCGCTTTGTGGAGATCATCCGCACCGAGCGGCCCGATATCATCTGCCCCACGTTCCTCGACATCCCCGGCCAGCACGGCCACCACCGCGCGATGACCGAGGCCGCGATGGCCGTTGTGGCAGCGGCTGCAGACCCGGCGTTTGAATGCGAACTACCCCCCTGGCAGGTGTCAAAACTCTATCTGCCCGCCTTCTCAGGCGCGGGCGGGTCCTATGATGATGAGGTGCCGCCCCCGCCCGCAACGGTCACAGTCGCGGCGAAGGGCCGCGACCCGGTTCTAGGGATGAGTTATGAGCGGATCGGCCAATGGTCGCGGCAGTTCCACCGGACCCAGGGCATGGGACATTGGGTGCCTGCAGGGAGGGAGCGGGATTGGCCGCTGCATCTGGCATGGTCCAATGTCGGCGACGACAGCGGCGCGGTGACAGATAACCTACCGCAAACACTAGCAGATATCGGCTTAGAGGCAGAGCAGGGGTTGGTCGATGCGACGCTCGACGCCTTCCCGAAGTTCGACGTCATGGCGCGGATCGGGGCGGAGGCCTACGCGGCGCTGACCTGGGCCTCGGTGCCCGAGGTCCACGCCCATCGGCTGGAACGAAAGCGCCTTCAAATGGCGCGGCTGCTTCACTTGGTGGCAAGTGTCTCGGCACGGGCGCTGCCGGACCGGGTTGCGACACTCCCGGGGGACAGCGTGGACGTGGCCATCGAGGTCACAGGCGGCGCGGCAGTAGAACTCCTGCCTGGTCCCGGGATGGACGTGGTGGCGGGCGGCCTGCGGATCGCCGACGATGCGCCGCCCAGTGACTCCTACCCCGACACATTCGACCCCTTGGTGCCGCGCCGGCCCGCCGTGCGCGTCACCGCGCCGATCCACGGCGTTGACGTAAGCGTGGAAGTCACGCTGGAACGGCCCGTGTTGGTGCTTCCGACACCACTGGCCGACGTCGCGGAGGAGCGTGCCATCCTGAACCTGCGCAGGCCCGCGCGGACGGTGCAGGTGGGCGTGGCAGCCGAAGGTGCGCGTTTTGATCTGCCCGAGGGGTTTGAGCAGGAACGGCAAGCGGACGGCGTGACGCTCATCGTTCCCGAAGACGCGGCGGAGGGGCTGCATATGCTGCCCGTCATGATCGGCAACACCCCGGCGCGCACGGCAAAACTGCTGGAGCACGATCACATTTCGCCCACGCTCAGCCACCGCCCGGCGGTGTTTTCACTGCGGTTGGCGGATGTGGCGCTGCCCGAGGGGCGCGTGGCCTACATCGGCGCGGGCAATGACCGGGTGGCAGACGCCCTGCGCGCGGTGGGGATGGATGTGACGGATCTGTCAGACGCGGATCTGGCGAACGCAGCCCCGTTTGAGGGTTTCGCCGCCGTGCTGGTCGGCGTCTTCGCCTACCGCTTCCGCCCCGCCTTGGGGCCTTTGGTGGGCAAATTGAACGCTTGGGTTGCTGCGGGCGGGACACTTGTCACGCTCTATCACCGCCCTGGGGACAATTGGGACCCAGGCGCGACGCCGCCCGCCCCCATCGAAATCGGCTCTCCGTCCCTGCGCTGGCGGATCACCGATGCCGAGGCTGAGGTGACAGTTCTGCAGCCGGACCACCCGGTTTTCGCGGGGCCCAACCCGATCGGCCCCGAGGATTGGGCAGGATGGCAGAAAGAGCGCGGGCTTTACTTCGCCAAGACCTGGTCGGACGTCTACCAGCCGCTTCTGCGCATGGCTGATCCCGATGAGGCGCCGCTCGATGGCGGGCTTCTGGTGGGGAACATCGGCAAGGGCTGGCATGCCCATGTCGCGCTGAACCTGCACCATCAACTTGCGCATCTGGTGCCCGGCGCCTACCGGCTGATGGCCAACCTCTTGGCGTTACGCGGCTAAAGCCTCATCCAGACGGCGCTGCAGAACGCCAATGAACGTCTGGGCCGGGCGGATCAGTGGCCTGCGCGCCATGCGCAGAATGCAGATCTGGACCGTCCCGAAATCGAACGGCAGGGGCTTGGCCCCGGAGCCAAAAATGACCTCCGGAAAGATCGCCACCGCACAGGCCGCCGGGTGATACTGCGCCAGATGAGAAGCCGACAGCGCAGTGGCCTTGGGGAACGACAGCTGATTGCGCCGCAAGACATGGTTGATCGCCGTGCGCGTGCCCGTCGCCTCACCGGGCAACAATACACGGGTGTCGGAAAGATCCCAGATGCCCCGGGGCGTCTCACCCCCCGACGCGCAGGCCACGATCCGGCACGCGCTGGCATGGACGACCTCGGTCGTGTCGTCGGTCGCGGGATTGGTCAGCAGCGCCAGGTCAACGCGCCTCTGGCGCAGGCTGTCGACGCTGGTGTCGTAGGTGATGTCGAGGGCGACCTTGGGAAAACGCTCTTGCATCTCCAGGCAGGCCTCGAGGATCAGACCAGCGGCAATGTCGTCCCCGATGGAGATCCGCAACTCTCCGGTTTCGCCATCGCGCAGCGATCCGAGCTGGCTTTGCAACTGGTGAAATTCCAGCAAATGGCGGTCGATGACGTCCAAAAGCAGCTCTCCGGCTTCTGACAGGCGGACGCCACCGGGCAGGCGTTCGAACACCGCGAAAGACAGCTCATCCTCGAACGCCTGGATCGACCGGTTGAGCGCCGAGGGAGAGATCGCCAGCTCTGCGGCGGCTTTTCGGATCGAGCCTGTGCGGTGGATCAGCCGGATCGCGCGGTAGATTTTCAAGTGTTTCATGGGGCCCCCACCGCCTGGTGCAATAAACGCACCAGCCAGGCGCAAAAGTAGCGGCAGACAACACCACGTCAATGGGTATCCATTATGCTGCACGCGCAAAGACACTTGATTACGCCTGAGGGGGCTCCATGAAAAAACTACTTCTTGCCAGCGCACTGTCGCTGGTTTCCGCACATGCTGCATCTGCAGAAATTCGTGTGGGTATCCTGCACTCGCTGACCGGCACGATGGCAATTTCCGAGACGACCTTGCGCGACGTCATGTTGATGTTGATCGAACAACAAAACGCGGCAGGCGGGCTTCTGGGTGAAGAAATCGTCCCCGTCGTCGTCGACCCGGCCTCTGACTGGCCGCTTTTTGCAGAGCGCACGCGCGAGTTGCTGACGGTCCACGAGGTCGACGTGATCTTCGGCGCGTGGACCTCCGTGTCGCGCAAATCCGCGCTGCCGGTCCTGGAAGAGCTGAACGGGTTGATGTTCTACCCGGTCCAGTACGAGGGCGAAGAATCCTCGCTCAACGTGTTCTACACCGGCGCCGCACCGAACCAGCAGGCGATCCCGGCGGTGGATTATTTCCTTGAAGAACTGGGCGTGGAAAGCTTCGCGCTTCTGGGCACCGACTATGTCTACCCCCGCACGACCAATCGCATTCTGGAGCAATACCTGCTCGACGCGGGCGTGCCGTCGGAGAACATCTTCGTCAACTACACGCCCTTTGGCCATTCCGACTGGTCTTCCATCGTGGCCGACGTCGTGGCGCTGGGGGAAACCGGCGATCAGGTCGGCGTGATCTCCACCATCAACGGCGACGCCAACGTGGGCTTCTATAACGAGCTTGTGGCCCAGGGCGTGGAAGCCGATGACATCCCCGTCGTGGCCTTCTCGGTCGGGGAAGAGGAACTCGCAGGTTTCGACACCGGGCCCCTGGCCGGTCACCTGGCCGCGTGGAACTACTTTCAGTCCGCCGACACGCCCGAAAACGAGGAGTTTATCGCCAACTGGCACGCGTTCATCGGCGATGAAGCACGCCCGACCAACGACCCGATGGAGGCGCATTACATCGGCTTCAACATGTGGGTGCAGGCCGTTGAGGCCGCAGGCACCACCGATGTCGACGCCGTGCGTGACGCGATGTACGGCATCCAGGTGCCGAACCTGACGGGGGGGATTGCGGAAATGTTGCCCAACCATCACCTGACCAAGCCCGTGCTGATCGGCGAGATCCGCCCCGATGGTCAGTTCGACATCATCAGCCAGACCGATCCGGTGCCGGGCGATGCCTGGACCGACTTCCTGCCTGAATCGGCGGTTCTGGTCAGCGATTGGCCCGGTCTGGAGTGCGGCATGTACAACACCGAGACCGAGACCTGCGTGCAGATCCAGTCCAACTACTAAGACTTGCGGCGGGTCGCGTCATGCGGCCCGCCATACCACTCTTGCTGTCAGGCAACCCCATGAAATTCATACGACTTCTCGCCGTGTTTGCGGTGCTTTGCGTCCCCGCAGTGGCGTCAGCGCAAGACGCCCCGCTGCAGGACCTGCTGCAAACCCACGCCGAGCAGATCAGCGATCCGTCCCGCCGCACCGTGGGGGAGACGCTGGATGCGCTGGTTGCCAGCGGACATTCCGAGCTTCCCGGTTTCCTCGCCCGCTGGCAAGCGCGCGAGGTCTTTCGCCGCGATGCAGACGGCCTGTTCGTCTATGTCGAACATGAAGACGCCGACCCGCTTGTTCTGCTCGATATCTCCTCAGGCGAGGCGATTGGCGAGGCGGGCTCACGCGAGGTCACGCAGCTGCGCCCCAACGGCGGCGTGCGCCGGGTGATCGGCGGCGCGCTGGTGCAGTTCCAACTGGGCGCTGCGGACCCCGTGGCGCGGCTGGAGGCGCTGGAAACCGTCGCGGATGATCCCGAGGAAAGCTACCTGCCGCTGCTGGAAGCGCGATTGGACGCCGAAGATGACCCGGCAGTTCGTGCCCGGCTGGAGATCGTGCTGCCGTCACTGGTGATTGCGTTTGCCGAAGCGGACGCGGACCGGATCGCGGCGATTGAAACGCTGACGGGCAACGTCAGCCTTGAGGCGCGCGCGACGCTCAACCAACTGCTGTCCACCCGCCGCAATGTAAGCGCCACCCTGCCCGAGGACGCGAATATCGCTGACGTCCTGACGCCGGGAACAGCGGTGCTGCCCGAAGACGACGCCTACGCGATGCTGGTGGAGGCCGAGCTTGCCCCGCCCCGGATCAGCCGCGACGCGCAACGTGACGTGCTGGCCGCCAATATCGTGGAGGGCCGTGTCGGCGGCGTGCCCGTGGCCACGCTGTCGTCGGAGGCTGCCCGTGACACGGCCTACGCCGCGCTGGTGGCAGAGGGCCTCGCCGAGCCGATCCCGAGCGACGCCGATGTGGCCGACGCACTGGCCAACCACGTCTTCTTCGAAGCATATGTCGAGCCCTCGCAACCCGTCACCGACGCCGCCCGCGCCACGCTCGACGGGATCGAGACCCGCGTGGGCGCCTATCGCTTCGTCGACCTGTCGCTCGACGGTCTGTCACTTGCATCGATCTACTTCCTCGCCGCCATCGGCCTCGCCATCACCTTCGGCGTCATGGGCGTGATCAACATGGCCCATGGCGAGTTCATCATGGCGGGCGCCTACACTGGCTACCTCGTCCAGACGCTGGTGCCCGACTACACACTGTCGATCGCCATCGCCCTGCCCCTGGCCTTCGCGGTCACCTTCGCGATGGGCGTCGCCATGGAGCGCTCGGTCATTCGATGGCTCTACCATCGCCCGCTAGAAACGCTCTTGGCGACCTTCGGCATCTCGATTGCCCTGCAACAGATCACCCGTCAGATCTTCGGCACCCAGGCCCGCCCTTTCACGCCGCCGGATTGGCTGGCAGGCTCGGTCACGATCAATGACGTCGTCTCCATCTCGTCCATCCGCATCGCGATTTTCATCCTGGGCCTCGTTTTCTTCGTCGTCCTCTGGCTGATCCTCAACCGCACACGCCTGGGCCTAGAGGTCCGCGCCGTGACCCAGAACCCGGCAATGGCGGCGTCGATGGGCATCAACCCGGACCGGATCAACATGCTGACCTTTGGCCTCGGCTCCGGCATTGCAGGGATCGCGGGCGTGGCGATTGGCCTTTTCGCCCAGGTGACGCCGGACATGGGCGCGAATTACATCGTCCAAAGCTTCATGACCGTCGTGGTAGGCGGCGTCGGCAATATCTTTGGCACGCTTGTTGGCGCCAGCATGATCGGCGGGTTCCAGAAGGCCGTTGAATGGCTCAACCCCTCCAACACGCTGGCCGCGCAGACCTACATGATCCTCTTCGTGATCCTGTTCATCCAGTTCCGGCCGCGGGGCATCATCGCCCTCAAGGGCCGTGCGGCGGGGGATTGAGCGCATGAGCATCTTCACCCGCAACCGCTCCGTCCCGATCTTCATCGGCGCGCTGGCCCTTTTCGCGCTTGGCGTGACCGTCCTGTCGGAAGCCTACGGGACCGGCGCCATGTCGATCTCGTTCACCAAAACCCTCGGCATGACCCTGTGCCTCTGCCTCGCCGCGCTCGCCATGGATCTGGTCTGGGGCTACTGCGGGATCCTGTCGCTCGGCCACTTCGCGTTCTTCGGCCTGGGCGGCTACGTCATCGGCATGTGGCTGATGACCGCGCGGACCCAGGCGGTCGTGCGCGCCAACCTGGCCGAGGGGGTCATCCCCCCCACGGAGACCGAGGTCAGCCAGGCCACCGCATTACAGATCTTCAGCGTCGTGGGCGCGGATGATTGGCCGTGGATGTGGGCGGCCTCCGGCAGCCTGTTCCTGTCCTTATTGCTGATCGTGGCGGTTCCGGGCCTTCTGGCGCTGGTCTTTGGCTGGCTGGCCTTCCGCAGCCGGGTGACCGGCGTCTACCTGTCGATCCTGACGCAAGCGATGACCCTCGCGCTCTCGCTCTACCTCTTCCAGAACGACACCGGCCTGCGCGGCAACAACGGCCTTTCTGGCCTGCAGAACATTCCCGGGGTGGAAGCGGGCCAGGATCGCGTCTCCATCTGGTTTTTCTGGGCCTCTGCCGTGGCCCTTGGCCTGTCGTATATCGGCGCGGCCTGGCTGATCTCGGGCAAGTTCGGCAACATCATTCGCGGCATCCGCGATGATGAGTTGCGGGTGCGGTTCCTGGGCTACCGGGTGGAGGTGTTCAAGCTGTTCGTCTTCACGCTTTCCGGCATCCTCTGCGGCGTGGCGGGCGCGCTCTACTATCCGCAGGCGGGCATCATCAACCCCGATGAAATCGCGCCCATCGCCTCCATCTACCTCGCCGTTTGGGTCGCCATCGGCGGGCGCGGCAGGCTCTATGGGGCGGTTATTGGCGCGGCAGTCGTCTCCCTACTCTCGACCTATTTCACCGGCGGGCGCGCGCCCGATGTGACGCTGGGGGCGTTCACAATTGAATGGGTCGACTGGTGGCCGGTTCTCCTTGGCCTGGGCTTCGTTCTGGTCACGCTTTTTGCGCCCAAAGGCCTTGGCGGGTTGGTCGACTACGTCGTCAGAAAGGCCCCGGCGGAGCCGAAATCGGAGAAAAGCGCATGAGCACGCTTCTTGAGGTCCAGGGCGTGTCCGTCACCTTCGACGGCTTCCGCGCGATCAACAACCTCAGCTTCACCATCGGCCTGCCCGAGATGCGCGCCGTAATCGGCCCCAACGGCGCGGGCAAGACGACCTTCATGGATATCGTGACGGGCAAGACCCGGCCCGACACCGGCAGCGTGCGCTGGGGCGACATGGGCCATTCGCTTCTGTCGATGTCCGAGGCGCAGATCGCCCAGGAAGGGATCGGGCGCAAGTTCCAGCGCCCCACCGTGTTCGAGGATCAATCGGTCGAGGACAACCTGCGCGTCGCTTTGAAAAAACCGCGCGGCCCCCTGGCCGCGATCTTCGACAAGACCAGCGACGCGGACCGCGCCCGGATCGAGGAGATCGCGGAAGAGATCGGCCTGTCCGACCATCTGGGCGAGCCTGCGGGCATTCTGTCCCACGGGCAAAAGCAGTGGCTGGAAATCGGCATGCTGCTGGCCCAGGACCCCAAGCTACTGCTGGTTGATGAGCCCGCCGCTGGCATGACCACCGCAGAGCGCGAGCATACGACGGCGCTGCTCAAGCGCCTTGCCGAAAGCCACGCGGTGGTGGTGGTAGAGCATGACATGGAATTCGTGCGCCGCCTCGATTGCCGCGTCACCGTGCTCCACGAAGGCGCGGTTCTGGCCGAGGGCACGCTCGACCATGTGATGGCCGATGCGCGTGTCGTTGAAGTTTATCTGGGGCGCTAACATGCTGGAAACACGCGATTTAACGCTCCACTACGGCGGCAGCCAGATCCTCAATGGGGTGTCCATCGAGGCCACGAAGGGCAATGTGACCTGCGTCATGGGCACCAATGGCGTGGGCAAGACGTCCTTGATGAAGGCGATTGCGGGGACCCACGCGCGCTCGGGCGGCGAGGTAACATTGGACGGGACGGCGGTGCCAAAGCTACCCGCGCACAAACTGGCTCAGATGGGTGTCGGCTACGTGCCCCAAGGCCGGATGATCTTCCCCCTTCTCACGGTGCGCGAAAACCTGGAGACCGGGCTGGCGTGTCTGCCCAAGGCAGACCGCCACGTGCCAGAGCGCATCTACGAGATGTTCCCGGTTCTGCGCGAGATGGAGAACCGCCGCGGCGGCGACCTGTCCGGTGGGCAACAACAACAGCTCGCCATTGGTCGCGCGTTGGTCACAAAGCCCAAGCTTCTGCTGATGGACGAGCCGACGGAGGGCATTCAGCCCAACATCATCCAACTGATCGGCCGCGTTATCGCGCAGCTGCGCGATGAGGGCGAAATGGCGATCGTACTGGTCGAGCAATACTTCGACTTCGCCTTCGATCTGGCGGACAGGTTCTACGTCCTCAAACGCGGCGAGACGGTGTTCGCCTCCGCCAAGGCCGACACCACCCGTGACGCTGTGCAGGGCGCGTTCAGCCTGTAGGCGCGCCGTCCTCCAGCAACCACGCGAAGAACCCCGTCGCCAGGACGGCGGCAACCAATTGCACCGCGATAAACGCCACCACATCGGAGGGTGCGATGCCTGCAAACGTGTCCGAGAACCCACGCGCGATGGTGACGGCGGGGTTGGCGAAGGACGTCGATGAGGTGAACCAATAGGCCGCCGTGATGTAGAGCCCGACCGCCATCGGCACCGCCTGCGGGCGCGCCTTCAGGCAGGCCAGGATCGTTCCGACCAATCCGAAAGTGGCCACAAACTCCCCCGCCCATTGGCCGATGCCGGTGCGCGACGTGGTGGAGGGGTCGATCAGCGGATGCTCGAACATCAGATGCGCCGCGAGGACCCCGACAATGCCGCCGAAGATCTGGACCGCGACGTAGAGCGCCGCCTCGTGCCGCGCGATCTCACGGCGCAGGGCGAAACAGAGCGTCACCGCCGGGTTGAAATGCGCGCCCGAGATCGGGCCGAAGACCGTGATCAACACCACCAGGATCGCGCCCGTCGGGATGGTGTTTCCCAAAAGCGCCACGGCAACGTTTCCGTCCGCCAGTCGCTCGGCCATGATGCCCGACCCTACGACGGTGGCGAGCAGCGAAAACGTGCCGAGCCATTCGGCCATCAGGCGGCGGGAGAGTGTCATCGGGTGTCCTTCAACCTGTTTTAGTGGCTTAAATTCAGGGCGTTACGCGCCATGCATTCTGTGTTGTCAAACATCGGCGGCGATCTGAAAAAGGACGTCACCGCGCTGGACCTGCGCCAGGGCGCGGTGGGCCAGAACCATACCGTCATGGGGCGAAAAGACCTCATCGGGCGGTTGCCCCGGCGTCTCGGGATGGTGGATCAAGGCAATTTGCTCCCCTTCGGCCACGTCATCACCGATGCCTTTCAGGGGCTCGAACAGACCGGGCTGATAGGAGGGGATCATCCCTTCGGACGTCAGCATCCGGGTGCCCTGGGGAGGATCAAGCGCCACGCCGGGCAACATGCCAAGGGCCGCCAAAATGCGGCGCAATCCCCGCTCGGTCCGGCGCAGGATGTCGGGGGTGACGCCCCCTCCCCCGCCCAACTCGGCCATGACGTTGATCACGCCCTTGCGGTTTGCCGCACCCATCGCGGTGCGCGCCGTGCTACCGGTGCCCCCGCCGCTGGTAAAGAGCCAGCCGTAGGGCAGATCGAAGGCTTCGGTCAGCAGCGCCAGCCCTTCTTCTTCGGCGGACGAATGGGCCGGGCCGCGCAGCACCGTCGCGGGATACCTTAATGAGGTGCCACCGGAGTGCAGGTCGACCGCATAGTCGGCGAGCGGCAGGATCACCTCCTCATGGAAATGGGCGATCATCGCCGTGGGCGTGCCCTTGGCCTCGCCCGGGAACAGGCGGTTGAGGTTGCCTTGATCGATGGGCGAGACACGGCGGGCCACTTCGGCAGCAGGAAAATTGAGCATCGGCAGAAGGATCAGGCGGCCGCGCAGATCGCTCGTTTGCAGATCGCGGATAAGGTTGGCGACAGCTATCTGCCCTTCGTATTCATCACCGTGGACGCCCGCGCTGATCACCAGCGTAGGGCCCGCGCCATTCTTGATGACGCTCACCGGCACCGGGATCCAGCCGTAGGCCGAGCGGTTTACCGAATGGGGCACCCGCAGATAGCCCGTTTGCTTGCCGTCAGCGTCGAAATCGACCTCGGACGTGATCAATGTATCGCTCAAAGCGCCCCTCATTTCGGCACTTGCCGAATTGAGGACCGGGCTATGGCAAATGCCCCCTCTGGTCAAGCTTCGATATTTCGGGCATTACCGAAGCATGGAGCAGGACACCGCCATCGACGCCTTCGCCGCCCTGGCGCACCCAACGCGCCTGGCCGCCTTCCGCCTGCTGGTCCGGCGCGCGCCCGAAGGCGTGCCCTCCCTCTCCATCGCCGAGCATCTGGCGGCGAAACCCTCGACGCTGTCGGGACACCTCGCGGTCCTGAAACGCGCCGGGCTGGTCTCCAGCACCCGGCATCAACGCGAGATCCACTACGCCGCGAACATCGCCGCGATCAATTCTCTCGTGGGCTTCCTGCTGGCCGATTGCTGCGGCGGAAAAGTCCGCAATTGCGGCGATATCCTCGACCTTCTGGATCTGGAGGCCTGACGCACGGACCCGGTCCCTTGGCCACAACGGGCTTCAAACGGAAAATGCTACCCCCACGCAATCGGTGCTCCTAGCTTCAGGCACATGAGGTTACCGATGAATTTCGTCAGGCCCACTTACCGCGCCCCATGCGACAACGTCGCAGACCCTGCATTGGCCTTTGCCTTTTCCGACAGTTTGAGTCAGCTTTACATCCATAGGGCGAGTCAGCCCTGGAGTTTGGGGGCGCAGATGACGGCCAAGCGAGCAACCGACGAATGCAGCATCAGACGCCGTGAGCTGCTGTTGGAATGCATGTGTTGTGATGCAGAGCCGTCGCCGTCCTTTGAGCTTCTCTTTGATCCACTTCCATCGACCCAGCCACAGCCTTTGGCCCAGCCAGTCGACCGAACCGACCACGCACCAAAGGAATGAGCGCGATGATACGAACGATTTTAACCACGACGGCGCTGGCCACCTGCCTCTCGGCACCTGCCGTTGGCCAAGAGGCCGCTGATGTGCTGAACACCTATGCCGATATTGCGGCGGCGGGCTATGAAGACAGCCTGATCACCGCCCAGGCCCTGGAAGAGGCCATTACCGCCCTTGTGGCTGACCCGTCAGCAGAGGCTCTTACCGCGGCCCGCGCGGCGTGGCTGGAGGCCCGCGTACCCTATCAGCAGACCGAGGTCTTCCGGTTTGGCAACGCCATCGTCGATGATTGGGAAGGCCGCGTGAACGCCTGGCCGCTTGATGAGGGGCTGATTGATTACGTCGACGGTGCCTATGGCGGGCCCACGGATGAAAACGAACTGGCAGCGCTCAACGTGATCGCCAACGCGACCTTCACCCTGTCCGGCACGCAGGTTGATGCGTCGGTGATCAATGCCGCTTTGCTGGAAGAAACCCTACATGAGGCCGATGGCGTCGAGGCCAATGTCGCCACGGGCTACCACGCCGTCGAATTCCTCCTTTGGGGCCAGGACCTGAACGGTCACGGCGACGGCGCGGGCGACCGGCCGTACACCGATTTCGTCCAAGGTGACGGCTGCACCGGCGGCAATTGCGACCGCCGTGTCGACTATTTGGTGGCTGCAACAGAGCTTCTGGTCTCGGACCTGGAATGGATGGCGGCCCAATGGGTCGGAGACGGCGCCGCCCGTGCGGCCCTGATGGAGGATGAACAGGCCGGTCTGGCAGCAATGCTGACCGGTATGGGCAGCCTCAGCTACGGCGAGACCGCCGGGGAACGGATGCGCCTCGGCCTGATGTTGAACGACCCGGAGGAAGAGCATTCCTGCTTCGCCGACAACACCCATAACGACCATTTCTTCAATGGTGTCGGCGTGCGGAACGTCTATCTCGGCCAGTACTCCCGGATTGACGGGACGCTCGTCTCTGGCCCGTCCCTTTCCGACTTGGTCATCGCCGCGGATGCAGAACTGGATGTCGAGATGCGCACCCGCCTTGCCGAAGCTGTCCTCGCACTTGGCGCCATCAAAACCGCAGCAGAGGGCGGCTTCGCCTATGACGAGATGCTCGAACGCGGCAATGAAGGCGGCGAGATGCTGATCATGGGCGGCGTCAATGGCCTGATCGAGCAAACCCGCTCGATCGAGAGGGTCGTCGCAGCCCTTGGCCTCGACGGCATCGAGTTCGAAGGCTCTGACAGCTTGGATAACCCCTCGGCGGTTTTCCAATAAAGCAAACGCGGTGGGATGCGCTTCGGCGCATCCCATGTCCCGGGGTTCACTCATGCTGAAACGCTTCCTCTATCTGGTGCCCGTCGTGACGGCCTTCACCATTCCGGCGATCATCTTTGCACAAGAGCCGCAACAACCCGCATGGGCGGGCCTGCAAGACCTCCACCTTGACGTGATCCCACGCACCGCCGAGGAACGCGAGCGGATCGCGGCAGTCACGGCGCTGCCAGCAGACCTGTCGGCGCCCTTTGCCTTTGAAGAGAATTCCGGTGGCGCGGCAACGGTGCGCCCCCGCTTGAATGCCGATGCGTTTTCGCAGCCATCTGCCAACCTCAGCTTCGAGGACGAATTGAACTTCCGGGTCGGCAACGGGCTGTTCCGGCGGCTTTGGGTGTCTCCGCCCGCCTCGACCCTTGCCTCGGACGGTCTTGGGCCGCTCTATAACGCCCGGTCCTGCCAAAGATGTCACTTGAAAGACGGGCGCGGGCACCCGCCCGAAGGACCGCAGGACAGTGCCGTTTCGATGTTCCTTCGCATCTCCATCCCCGGCCCGGAACAGTTCGACGCAGGTGCGATCCAGGATTACTTCGCGACGCTCCCGGAACCTAATTATGGGACGCAGCTGCAGGACTTCAGCCTGCCGGGCCATGAGGCCGAATACAGCCTCGGCATCCAATACGAAGAGTTTGAGGTCGCGCTGTCCGGCGGTGAGGTCGCGGTCCTGCGCCAACCGACCTACAGCGCGGATGACCTTGGCTACGGCCCCTTGCACCCCGAGGCTATGTTAAGCCCGCGTGTGGCCCCACAGATGATTGGGTTGGGTCTTTTGGAAGCGATCCCGGCAGAGGATATTCTGGCCTGGGCCGATCCGAACGACCGCGACGGTGACGGGATTTCAGGTCGCCCGAACATCGTATGGTCGCGCGTCTACGACGCGCCGATGCTCGGGCGCTTCGGTCTGAAAGCCGGCAGTCCAACAGTGCTGGAGCAATCTGCCGGCGCCTTTGCCGGTGACATCGGCATATCCAGCCCCGTTCATCCGAACGGTTGGGGCGAATGCACCGCCCTGCAGGTCGCCTGTGTCGATGGCGTCCACGGGGATGACCCGGAACAGGACGGGTTTGAGATCGACCAGATCGGCCTCGACCTCGTGACGTTCTATAGCCAGAACCTCGCCGTCCCGGCGCGGCGCGACGTGGATGACCCGCAAGTCCTTCGCGGCCGGGAAGTGTTCTATGAGACCAACTGCACCGGCTGCCACCGCCCCAACTTTGTCACCCACAGGCTAGAGCGCGATCCGGCGCAGAGCTTCCAGCTGATCTGGCCCTACACCGATATGCTGCTCCATGACATGGGCGAGGGCCTGGCGGACCACCGCCCGGAGGCCCGCGCGAACGGCTACGAATGGCGAACGCCGCCCCTGTGGGGGATCGGGATGACCGAGCTGGTCTCGGGCCACACCTATTTCCTCCACGATGGCCGCGCCCGGAACCTCCTTGAAGCGATCCTTTGGCATGGCGGTGAGGCGCAGGCTCAGCGGGATGCGGTGGTGGAAATGCCACCCGAGGATCGCGCCGCCCTCATCCGCTTCCTGGAAAGCCTCTGACATGCTTCGACGCCTACTTCTCTGCGCCGCTCTCGTCCTCCCGCAAAGCGCTGCCACTCAACCCGTTCCAAACATCATCTCCGAGGCCGTCGAGACCCACATCCTGCCGCGTTACGCGGCCTTGGTAGCCGATACAGCCGCCATGGCCTCGGTGACCCAGGAGGCGTGCCTGCCCGGCGACCCGGAATTCGAAGCCGCCTTTCACGCGGCATTTGACGCTTGGATTGATGTGAGCCACATCACCTTCGGTCCGGTGGAAACCGATGGGCGCTACTTTGCCCTGTCGTTCTGGCCCGACACCCGCGGCATGACGGGGCGCAGCCTTACAGGCCTTATCGCGGACGAAGATGCCGCCGTTGCCGATCCCGCCGAATATGCCACGGTTTCCGTAGCCGCCCGCGGCTTCTACGCCCTGGAATTCCTTCTCTACAACCCCGAAGTTTCATCTATGGGAAACCCTGCGTATCGCTGTGCCCTGGCGCAAGCCATCGCGACCGACATCGCAGCCACCTCGCAGCTGATCCATGACCAGTGGTTGAGCGAGTTCGCGCCCCTCATGCTCTCCGCGGGTTCCAACGAACGGTTCCAAAGCCCGGACGAGGCCATGCGGGTCCTGTTCGGAGCGCTCACTACGGGTTTGGAATTCACCGCCGATCTTCGGCTCGGTCGGCCCTTGGGAAGCTTCGAGGCGCCACGACCGAACCGGGCCGAGGCGCGTCGCTCGGGACGGTCCGCCAGACATGTGGATCGATCACTGCAGGCCCTGGCCGACCTGGCCCGGATCCTGTCGCAAACGGACCCAGAGCTTCAATCGGACATCGACGCCCAATTCTCCTCCGCCGTTGAAAGGTTGCGGGCGTTGGAAGAGCCCACCTTCGCAGCCGTGGCTGATCCCCAGGGGCGCATCCGGATCGAGGTGCTGCAACAACGTATTCAAGATGTGCGGGCCTTGATCGCAACCCAACTTGGGCCATCGCTCGGCGTCGCTGCCGGGTTCAACTCTTTGGATGGGGACTAGTCCATGAACCGACGGGACTTGATGGCCGGGATCGGTGCTGCAACTCTGATCCCGAACGTGACCTGGGCAGATGCCCATGCTCCGGCCTTCCTGTCCGCTGCCCGGCACTCAGACGGCAGCTACCACCTCTGCGGCCTCGCAGAGGACGGCTCTGTCCTTTTCAACCTGCCAATTCCTGATCGTGGCCATGCCGCCGCCGCCCATCCCGAACGCCCGGAAGCCGTCGCTTTCGCGCGCCGCCCCGGCCGCTTTGCGTTGGTCGTCGATTGTGTCCGCGGCATCGAAGTGGCCCGTCTCACGCCGCCGCCCAACCGGCACTTCTACGGCCACGGCGTGTTTTCCCAGGACGGAAGTCTCCTGTTCACGACGGAGAATGATCTCGACACGCTCGAAGGCCGCATCGGTCTTTGGGATGCGCGGCAAGGCTATGCCCGCCTGGGTGATGTGCCGTCAGGAGGCATTGGACCGCACGACGTGACCCTGCTGCCCGGCAGCGACACGCTCGTCATCGCAAACGGCGGGATCGCCACGCATCCCGAAAGCGGGCGCACGCCGTTGAACCTCGCGACCATGCGCTCAAATCTCGCCTACGTTGATGTCGATCAGGGCGTCCGGGACATCGTCGAACTCGATGATCCCCTGCGCATGAACTCCATTCGCCACCTCGATGTGACGCCCGACGGCAGGGTGGCAGCGGGCCTCCAATGGAACGGCCCCGATCAGGAACACCCTCCCTTGTTGATGCTGCATTCCCCAGGCGCGCGCCCGCAGATGCTGGAAGCCCCGCAAGCCTCGCATCGCCAGATCCAAGGATACGTCGGCAGCATCGCTTTTCTGGACGCGGGCCGGCTCATCGCAGTGACCTCGCCCCGCGGCGGTTTGGTTCAATTCTTCGACGCGACACTCGGGGCCTGTATCTCCCAAGCCGAGGTGAATGACGTATGCGGACTTGCAGTGTCACGCTCCGGTCAGGCACTGCTGACGAGTGGGCTAGGCCGTGTGATCACCCTTTTGGGCGCTACACCAGTCCACGTCGAAACAACGCGTTGGGCATGGGACAACCACCTCGTGGTTGTATGACGCCGTCGCGAGATCAAGGTTTTTCATAGTCAATCTCCACGAAGGCCGCCATGGCTGCCGTCAGTGGTCTTCCCCCAATAACGCCCCCAATCTAGGGGCATTTCTTGGGATGAAGCTGGACCAATCCGGACAACATCTCACCGCAAGGCCCCGCAAATATGTGCCCTGCCGGATGTCTTCATCCATGTTCGGATTGGAAAATGGTGCCCCCACACGGACTCGAACCGCGGACCTACTGATTACAAATCAGTTGCTCTACCAGCTGAGCTATAGGGGCACATGGGCGCGCAATCTGCGCCTCAGGCGCGCTATAGCAAGGTTTGGCGCTTGCGGGCAACGGGGAAAACGACGGCAGGCACCAAGACCGGCAGGGCCGGGTCACAGACAAGCGCGGGGCGCCGATAGAACGGCAATTGCGCCCGCTTGCGCCTCGGGTATACACTCCCTGAAAATAGATCAGGGCAGTACACAGGCCATGCAGGTTGTCTATCATCTCGGCGCGCCCTGCACCGACGCCGATCAACTGATTATGTCGTTGCTCAAGAACCGGTTGCGCCTTGCGCAGGCGGGCATTTGCGTGCCGACGCCGGGGCGCTACCGGGCGGTCATCCGCGACACCGCGCGCGCGCTCAAGGGACGCCCGGCGGGGGAAGACGTGCAGGATGCGCTGCTCGATGCCATTGTCGATGACGCCGAGGTCGACAGGCTGGTCCTCTCCGATCCGCGGTTCGTGTGCATCAACCGCCTCGTCGTGCAAGGCGCGCAGATCTGGCCGATGATCGAACGTGCCGCCACTGGCCTGCGCGCGCTTTTCCCCGAGGCGCAGGTGGAGTTCTTCATCGGCATGCGCGACCCCGCCACCCTGATCCCGGCGCTTTTCAAGGCCTCCCGCTTCTCGGATTTCCGCGAGTTCACCGAGAACATGCAGCCCCACGCCGTCGCCTGGTCCGAGACCCTGCGCCGCCTGCAACTGGCCCACCCCGATTGCCGCATCACCACCTGGTGCAATGAGGATACGCCGCTGCTCTGGGGTGAGATCCTGCGTGAAATGGCGGGCGTTGGCCCGACGGCGGATCTGGACGGGATCGACGATCTGGCCGCCTCGATCATGGAGGAAGAGGGCTATCGGCGCATGCGGGTCTGGCTGGATGACAATCCGCCTGAAACCGAAACCCAGCGCCGCCGCGTCCTGGCCGCCTTCTTGGAGCGCTACGCCAAGGAGGGTGAGATCGAAGAGACGCTCAACCTGCCCGGCTGGACCGAAGCGCTGATGGATGACATGTCCCAAAGCTATGATGAGGATATGGACGTGATCGCCCGCATCCCCGGGGTGACTTTGCTCGCCCCATGAAAGCGCCAGAGCGCTTTCAGACCGGCCGCCTGAGCGCCCTCAAAATCGCACAGGACGATTTGCCTTTCGTCGTGAAGCTGATGTCGGACCCCGCGATGCACGGGCACAGGCCCGACCCGACGCCGCCCACCCCCGAGGCCATCGCAGAGACCCTGGCCCAGGACCTACGCCATTGGGATACCCACGGGGTTGGGCGCTGGTGTGTCCTGGCCGATGGCGCGCCCCTGGGCCTGGCCGGGCTGACCCATCGCGGGGGGTATCCGGGGCTCAACATCTCTTACCACATCGCGCCTGGGGCCTGGGGCCACGGCTATGCCAGTGAGATCGCCGAAGGCCTGGTGCAATTGGCCGAGGATCATCGCCTCGCGGCCTACCTTCACGGCCTCGTGCGGCCCGTCAATCCCGCCTCGGGCCGGGTTCTGCGCAAGGCCGGGTTTCGGCGCGTGGCCACCCTGCCCCACGGCGGCGCCAACACGGACGTGCTGACGCGGGCCTTGGGTGGCGCGGATGAGATCCTGTTCTACGGTGGCGCGTGGAAACCCCTGGTGACGCGCCGCGCCGACGGGCGGTTGATCTACGAGGTCCCCGTCGCCTCGGGCCATGCCGACTATCGCGTCGAAATTCCCATCGCGCCCCGGGACCTGCAGGCGCTTCTGACCCACCCCGGCCGGGCCGATCAGGCCTATGCCCAGCTGCACCCCAAAGCACAGGCGAACCGCGCCGACATCGGCGCCCTGCGCGACCTGCTGCGCCACATGATACACGGCAAGAGATAGCCCGCCGCCAAGGCAGGGCCTTCAAACGCAGGGCGCATTGGACCGATCCGTTACCTTGGAACGATCACCGCACCCAAGAAGGCGTTCAGCTCATCCCGAGCGCTTCTTTGTACATCTCCAAAACCGCCTCTTCCTCGGCGATGTCATCGGGCTCGCGCTTGCGCAGCGCGATCACTTTGCGCATCACCTTGGTGTCGTAGCCGCGCGCCTTCGCCTCGGCCATCACTTCTTTCTGCTGATCGGCAAGGTCCTTTTTCTCGGCCTCCAACCGCTCCATCCGCTCGATGAACTGGCGCAGCTCATCTGCTGTGACGCGGTAGCTGTCGGGGCGGGCACCGCCTTCAATCGTGTTGTCTTGCATGTCATCCATCGGGGCTCGGACCTCTTTGTTGCGGTGGCATCTCGAAGCCCCTTCCGTAGCCGCGCCGCCCGCCCCCCGCAAGGCTTGCGGTCGGCCAAGACATCACTAGTGTCGCGCCAGGCAACAAGAGGTGCACAGATGGAATGGTTGGTCTGGGGCGGCGCAGCGGTAACCGTTATCGGCCTGGGATTGCTGGGATATTGCATCTATGAGGCCTTCGCTGCCAAACGCTCAGGGTTGGAAGACGACGCCATGCGCGCGCGCCTGCAACGGGTCGTGGCGATCAACATGGGCGCGTTGTTTTTATCGGTCCTGGGCCTGATGTGCGTGGTCCTAGGCGTTTTCCTCGGCTGATCACCGCCTGCCTGGACGCTGGGGGCTTTTCCTTTGGGTGCCGTTGCGTCACCCTGCAAGACCTGTCCCCTAGCCTCGGAGAAGCCCCATGCGCCCAACTCTGCCCCTGATGCTCGTCGCCATGACTTGCGTTGCGCCCGCCTTTGCACAGCAAGCCGCCGACGCCGTCGACCCGGAAATTGCCACCGAAACAACGCCCTACGCCCTGTCTGACCGCGCCGCCGCTGCCATGGCCGCCCGCGATGCGGGCGATCCCGTTGTGGCGCAGGACTGGATGGTCGTGGCCGCCAACCCCCTGGCGGTCGAGGCCGGGGCCGACGTTCTGGCCGCCGGCGGCACGGCAGCCGATGCCATGATCGCCGTCCAGGCCGTGCTGGGTCTGGTGGAACCGCAGTCCTCCGGCCTCGGCGGCGGCGCGTTCCTCGTCTGGTATGATGCCGCTAGTGGAGAGCTCACCACCCTCGACGGCCGCGAAACCGCCCCGCTCGCCGCCACGCCAACCCTGTTCCAGACCGACGACGGCGAGACCATGGGCTTCTGGGACGCGGTCGTCGGCGGGCTCTCCGTGGGCACCCCCGGCACACCCGCACTGATGGAAGACGCCCACCGCCGCTGGGGCCGCGCCAATTGGGGCGACCTTCTGGACTCGGCAATTGCCCTGGCCGAGGACGGCTTCCAGGTCTCCCCCCGCATGGCAGGCTCCATCGCGGGAGATGCCGAGCGGCTCTCCACCTTCCCCGCCACCGCCGCCTATTTCCTACCCGGCGGCACGCCGTTGGCCGAAGGCAGCACCCTGATGAACCCCGCCTATGCCGCAACGCTCCGCGCCATGCAGGCCCAGGGTGCGGACGCGATCTACGAAGGCCCCATCGCCGAAGGGATCATCGCCACCATCCGTCACGCCGAGGGCAATCCCGGGGTCCTGTCGATGCGCGACCTCGCCGTCTACGAGGTGATCGAGCGCCCCGCCGTCTGCGCCGAATTCCGCGATATGGACGTCTGCGGCATGGGCCCGCCTTCGTCCGGCGCGCTGACCGTGGGCCAGATCCTCGGCATGGCCTCCGCCTACGACCTGACGACGCCCGAGGACCCCAACGCCTGGCGCATCATCGGCGACGCTTCCCGCCTCGCCTTCGCCGACCGGGGCCGCTACATGGCCGACAGCGACTACGTGCCGATGCCGACCGAAGGCCTCGTCGATCCTGCCTACATCGCCGAGCGTGCTGCCCTCCTGGAAACCGACATGGCCCTCGAAGAGGTCGCGCCGGGCACCCCCACATGGGACCACGCGATGCTCTACGCCGATGACCAAAGCATCGAATTCCCCTCCACCTCTCACATCTCCATCGTCGACAGCTACGGCAACGTGCTGTCGATGACGACCACGATCGAAAACGGCTTCGGCTCGCGCCTGATGACGCCCGGCGGGTTCCTCCTCAACAACGAACTCACCGACTTCTCCTTCCGCACCCATGCCGACGGCGTGCCCATCGCCAACCGGCTCGAGCCCGGCAAACGCCCCCGCTCCTCCATGTCACCCACCATCGTGATGCAGGACGGCCAGCCGATCCTCGCCATCGGCTCGCCCGGCGGCTCGCGCATCATCGGCTACGTGGCCACCGCCATCATCGCCCACTACGACTGGGGCCTGGACATCCAGGACGCCCTCGCCCTGCCCCACGCCGTGAACCGCTTCGGCACCTACGACGTGGAAGAAGGCACCGAGGCCGAGGCCCTCGCCCCCGCCCTCGAGGCGCTGGGGTACGAGGTCAACATCCGCGGCCTCACCTCCGGCCTTCACGCCATCGCCATCACGCCCGAGGGGCTGATGGGCGGCGCCGACCCGCGCCGCGAAGGCATCGCTTTGGGAGAATAAGACAGCACCAAGCCCAACCCTGCCTCCGGCGGGAGTTGTATTTAGCAAGATGAAGCCAGGAGCGCCCCTCCCCTTCATCTTGCCCTTACAACTCCGGGGGTCTGCGATCTTTTCCCCTTGGAAAAGGCGCATAGGGGGCAGCGCCCCCTCCCGCCCCCTTGGGGGGCGGCTCTTGAACAAAAAACTTGCGGCGCAAGCCGCTCAATTTGTGAAGACTCAGGGCGCGGGCGGCACCGCGCGGCCCTCGTCAAAGGCTTCCCAGCCCTCGCCGCCAAACACATCCACGCCCAATTGCGCCAGGACGTCGGGGAAATCGACCATGACGTAGTTGTCGACGATCTTGCCATCGACCACTTTCCAGAAATCCATGTAGCGGATGCTCACCCGTTTGCCCGTGGGCTCCACGCCCATGAAGCGGCCCGAATGCGTCGCTTCCTGGCGCCCGAACGCCGCCGCCCATTCGCCCATGTAGAGCCGCGCCTCATCGACGCAGACCTTGTCCGAGAACGCGGCCTGGAACGGCTTTTGCCAGTTGTCCTGGAACTCCCGCAGCCCCTTCTTGGTGCCGCAGCCCCGGTTGCCCATCCACTTGAAGCCCTCGGCGAAGAACTCGCCGATATCGGCGATCCGGTGGTCGTTCAGCCCGTCCACCATCCCCTCGATCACCGCGCGGGTGGCCTCGGTCTTGTCCATGTCCGTGTCGCGGCTCAACACCGCCTGCTCGGGACGCGATCCCCTCATCGTCATTTCTCCTTGAAAGATAGCCTCAGGCCGATCCCGGCGGCCTGCCTTAGTGTCGTCTGATCCCCCGCCGTCGGTCCAGGGCCTGGCGCAAGCGGGTAATGTCATCGGCGGGCCAGCGCCCGGTCTCCAACCAGGTGATCGTCGCTTTCCAGGCGCGGAAATCCCTCAGTTTCGGCGGTCGGAACCGCACCCCCACCCGTTTGGCCGTCCCGCCGCAGGAGGGGCAGGTGCGCCTTTCCCTGCCGTAGGTGTGAAAGTCCTGCAGCGTCTTGAGACAATCGAGGCACAGCCACTTGGTGCGATGCACCGACGCCGGGGTCTCAGCCCTCAGCGCCGCGCGGGCGTGCTTGGGGTCGACGTTAAGGTAATGACCGCCCTGCGGGCCCGGTTGCCAGCGTTTGCCGTAGAGATCACGGCCCATGTCATCCCCCGACGCGGTCGCCCGTCGTGGCATCGAACAAATGCGTGATCCCCTCGGGCAGGCTGATGCCAACCGCTTCACCGATCTTCGCCCGGTAATCCTTGGCCGCCTTCACCGCCACCATCGCGCCGCCGGCGCGCACCGTGACCATTGTCGCATCGCCCAGAAGCTCCATGGAGTATACCGGCGCGTTGATCGCGCCCTGGCCCGCCTCCGTCACCAGCGCATCCTCGGCCCGGAACCCCAGCGTGACCTTGCCGTTTGGCCCCGACAGGCCCGAGACGTCTACGTTGTCGCCCTTGAAGGTGCCATCGGTGATCTCCCCTTCCATCAGGTTCATCGCCGGAGAGCCGATGAAGCCCGCCACGAAGGTGTTGGCCGGTTTGTCGTAGATATCCGTGGGCGTGCCCACTTGCTGAACGACACCCGCTTTCATCACCACCACACGGTCGGCCAGGGTCATCGCCTCGATCTGGTCGTGGGTCACGTAGATCGTCGTCACCTTCAACTCATGGCTCAGGTTCTTGATCTGTGCCCGGGTGCTGACCCGCAGCTTTGCGTCGAGGTTGGACAGCGGCTCGTCCATCAGGAACACCTGAGGCTCGCGCACAATCGCGCGGGCCAAGGCCACGCGCTGGCGTTGGCCGCCCGACAAGGCGGCGGGCTTGCGGTGCATGAAGTCTTCCAGCTCCACCATCGCAGCGGCACGCGCCACGCGCTCCTCGTGCTCGCTCTCGGGCACTTTGCGCACCTTGAGGGGGAAGCGAATGTTCTCCCACACCGTCATGTTGGGGTAGAGCCCGTAGCTTTGGAACACCATCGCCACGTCGCGGTCCTTGGGGTCGAGCGCGGTGACCTCCCGGTCGCCAATCCAGATCTCGCCGTCGGTGGGGTCTTCGAGGCCCGCGATCATCCGCATCGTCGTGGTCTTGCCGCAGCCCGACGGGCCCAGCAGCACCAGGAACTCCTGATCCGCGATATCCAGGTGGAAATCATCCACGCCAACAAAACTGCCCCACCGCTTGGCGACATGTTTAAGCTGAATCTGTGCCATCTGAAGTACCCCTCGCGCCCATGTGTCATCTGCATCTAGACAGCCCCTCGCAACTGACGCAAGGTTTTTGCATAGGATTGCAAAAAAACGAGCGGGCCGGGAAGATGCGGGATTTGGGTCAAGACAAGGCACGGGTGTGGGCGCATTTGACGGCGCTGGCACAGGGCGGGAACGTCGCGCAGGCCTACGCGCCTGATGCCGTGGCAGAAATCGCCCATCCCTATGGCACCAGCACCGGCGCGGAGATCGCGCGCTTCTATGGGGATCTACACCGCGCCTTGCCCGATGCCGAATGGCGGCCCGAGATCTTCATCGCGGGCGACAACCACCCCGATCCGCGCACCGACGCGCAAAGATTCTCTCCGCTCGTGGGCTCTTTCGGCCATTGGCAGGGCACGTTCACCGAGCCGCTCTTGGGCATCGCGCCCACCGGCGGGGCTGTGCATCTGCGGATCTGCGAGGTCCATCACCTCAACGAGGCGGGCCAGATCGTGCGGGCCTGGATCTTGCCCGATTTCCTCGACCTGATGGATCAGGCGGGTCAGTTCCCGCTGCCGCCGATGCCCGGCGCGCCCGGCATGTGGCCCGGCCCCAAGGGCGCGGGCGGGGTGCGGATGGGCGAGGTCGACGTGGTGGGCGGCACTGCGTCCATGGCGGCGGTGCTGGACATGCACCACGGGCTCAACACCTATGTGGGCACGGACGTGGCCAAGCTGAACATGGACCATTGGGACCCGAACTTCATGTATTATGCGGCGGCGGGCATTGGCATCTGCCGCGGGGTGGAGGGCTTTCGCCGCCACCACCAGATCCCGTTTCGCGAGGCCGTGCCGGACCGCCACTCCAAGGGCCATTTCGTGCGCATCGCCGATGGCCGTTTTGCGCTGACCGGCGGGCGGCTCTACGCCACCCAGACCGGCCCCTACCTAGGGATGCCCGCCACCGGACGGGCGGTCTGGATGGACGTCATGGACTTCTACCATTTCGACGCCGCCGGGCTGATCACCGAGAACTGGCTGCCCTTTGACATCCCCCTTATGGCCCATAAACTGGGCGTTGATCTGTTCCATCCGGGCGCAACCGCCGGTGCCCGTGCACCCCGCGCATGATCCTTTTCCCATCACGCCCGCTCCGCTGCGCAGTCGCGACAAAGCGGCGTGAACGGCAACACGTCCAACCGCTCGGCCGAGATTTCTTCCCCACATGACGTGCAAATGCCGAACTCGCCCCGGTCCATGCGCGCCAAAGCCGCCTGGATCGCCGCGACCTCGGCCTCGCTGGCATGGCCCAGGCCTTCCAACACCTCGTCGCCTTCCGACTCGATCGCCCGGTCTTCCCAATCCCGGGTCTTGGGCACATCCAGCTCCGCGTCGATCCGGCTCATCCGTTGGGTCAGGTCCTGCAACCGTGCCAACAACGCCTTGCGCCGTTGTTTGAAGTCGTCTCGCATCCCTGCGCACTCCTCTCCATGGCCCCTGACGGCGCCCTCTGGGGATAAACCTGCCAAAGCACCGCGCGCCCCACCTTGATATGCATCAAATGGAGCGCCCGACTTTCCCGCGCCGCGCTCTGGCCCTTGGCGCTGGGATCGGGCAGGTTGCGCCCACACGCATCAGCCCGGGACTTGCCCCATGGACCTTCGCCAAATCACCACCACCTATTCCGTCACCCCGCAGATCGAGCCTGCCGATGTCGCCACCCTCGCGGCGATGGGCGTCAAGACCTTGATCTGCAATCGCCCCGATATGGAGAACCCGCCCGCGCTCCACGCCGCCGTCTTCCAGGCCGAGGCCGAGGCCCATGGCATCGATTTCATCTACAACCCGTTCCAGGGCCACACCATGAGCCAGGATCACGTGGATGAGCAGGTCGATGCGCTGGCCGATGCGGAAGGCCCCGTGGTGGGCTACTGTGCCTCGGGTAACCGCTGCACCGTCGTCTGGGCCTTTGGCGCGGCAGGCCATGTGCCCGTCGATACGATCATCGAAATCGGCACGTCCCACGGCTATCCGTTCGAGCAACTCCGCCCCGCGCTGGAGGCCGCCGCCGCGCGTAACACTGCCCCCGAGCAATCTGGCGGGTGAAAAACCTCTCCCCCACCGCCCAGGGCATCCTCCTGATGCTCTCCGCGATCCTTCTGTTCTCGGCGATGGACGCCGTGGCCAAGATCCTGACGACGCGGTTCGACGTGATGCAGGTGGTCTGGGCGCGCTACGCCGGGCAAATGCTGGTGGTCGCGCTGATCCTCGCGCCGCGCCTGCGCGCGCTGATCCGCACGCGGCACCTGGGGCTGCAACTGCTGCGCTCGGCGTTTCTTTTCACGGCAACCTGGTGCTTTTTCACCTCGCTGTCGTTCATGGAAATCGCCTCCGCCACCGCCGTCATGAACATCCACCCGGTCCTGCTGACCCTGGGCGCGGCGCTGGTCCTGCGCGAACGCCTCGGCCCGCGCCGGATCCTCGGCATCGCCCTGGCGCTGACCGGCGCGTTGATCATCATCCGCCCCGGCGGCGACGTGATGTCATGGGCCTCTCTCCTGCCGTTGGCCGCCGGGTTCTGCTACGCCTCCTACGCGCTGACCACGCGGTTTCTGGGCCGGGATGAGCCGATTCTGACCTCGTTCCTCTACACAGCCCTCATCGGCACGCTGGCGGCCTCCACCCTTGTCGTCCCGGTCTGGCAACCGCCCGCCGCCACCGATTGGGGCATCTTCCTGGGCCTCGGCATCGTGGGTGCTGCCGGGCAATTCCTGCTGATCCGGTCGCTCACCACGGCCGAGGCCGGGGCCGTCGCGCCCTTTGGCTATGTTGGGATCCTCTATTCCACAATCTGGGGCCTGATCCTCTTTGCCGAGGTGCCCGACGCCACGACGTTTCTGGGCGCGCTTGTGATCGTGGGGGCCGGTGTCTATGTCTGGCACCTCGAAACCCGCTTATCTGCCGCCCCTGCCCCCGGAGCGTAATTCCATGTCCACACCCGGGCGCAAACCGTCTGACTGGCTGATCGACCGCCTGTGGCGCGGGCTGATCTGGGTCGCCCTGCGCCTGCCCCACCGGGCCCGCGTGGCGGCCATGGGCTGGCTTTTTCGCACTGTCGTCGGGCCATTGACCGGGCGCAAACGGCAGGCCGACAAGAACCTTGCGATGATCTACCCCGACATGGCCGAGGCCGAGCGCGCCCGCCTGACACGCGCCGTGCTGGACAACGTGGGCCGCGTGGTGATGGAGAACTACGCCACCCCCCACCAGATGACTCGCGCGCTGATGTGGGAGCCCACCGGCCCCGGATGGGCCGCCTGCGAGGAGGCCCGGGCCGAGGAGCGGCCGATTCTTTTCATCTCGGGCCACTACGGCAATTACCAGGCCGGGCGCGCGGCACTCAACGCGCGCGGCTACCGGATGGGCGGGCTCTACCGGCCCCTGAACAACGACTACTTGAATGCCCACTACATCGCGACGATTGAAGACGTGGGCGGCGGTGCCTTCACCCGTGACCGGCGCGGGCTCGCGGGCTTCGTGAAACACCTGCGCTCGGGCGCCCAGGGGGCGATCCTGATCGATCAATACCTTTTTGACGGCAAGATATTCGAGTTCATGGGCCACCCCGCCCCGACCTCGACTGCCGCCGCCGAAATGGCGTTGAAATACAACGCCTTGCTGGTGCCGATCTATTCCACGCGTCTGGAAAACGGCCTCGATTTCACGATCGAGCTGGAAGCGCCGATCCCCCACACCGATGCCGATACGATGACCCAGGCGCTCAACGACAGCCTGGCGGCGCGGGTCCATGCCGCGCCAGAGCAGTGGTTTTGGGTTCACAATCGCTGGAAGCCCGAACGGGCCGAGAAGGCAGCCGCGCGGGCGCCGTCCTAAAAACTGAAGTCCTAGTCCAACCGGGCCGCGCCCAGAATCGCGCCATGGCCGTCGGTCTGCACGATCACCACATGGGGCATATCGCCCGTGGGCAGGACCTGCGCCTCAAACGCCTGCGCGCCGGACCAATCCGCCACGACCTGCCAGGACCGCACGACGTTATGGTACGCCGTCGATAGCCCTGCGTTTTCGCCGCGGGTGATGTCGACATGTTCCTGGGGCGAATAGGTGACGACCTGCACGATCATCTGGGGCGCCTGCCCCTCTCCGATCCAGACCGCGCGCACTTGCCATCCGCCCTGCTCGGGCGTCGTCTCCACCGAGACGGGGTTGGCAATGCTGCGATGGGCGGCAATCGCGTCGGCGACTTCCATGGTGCGGTTGCCGATGACGTGGTCGACGCCGCCAATCACCATCTGCGGCGTGTAGACGACTGTGGACCCCGCCGCCTCGCCGTAGGCGTGCTGGCGCTGGGTGAAGGCGGTGTGGGCAAAGGTATCGGCCCAGCCGATGTAGTCCCAGTAATCCACATGCAGCGCCAGGGCGATGA
The DNA here is from genome assembly GCF_059726805.1 of Gymnodinialimonas sp. Taxonomy (NCBI): domain Bacteria; kingdom Pseudomonadati; phylum Pseudomonadota; class Alphaproteobacteria; order Rhodobacterales; family Paracoccaceae; genus Gymnodinialimonas; species Gymnodinialimonas sp. Next base: position 2,076,607 of record NZ_AP041059.1, on the reverse strand, counting down.
CGTCCTCGCGCTCGGCCAATTCGCCCAGAAGCGCATCGGCGGGCGGGCACAACGAGCACCCCTGCGAGGTGAACAGCTCCACCACGACCGGGTCATCGGCCAAGGCAGGCGTCGCGAAAACCGCAAGCGCGGCGGCGCTCAGTATCCCAAAGCGGTGCGTCATAAGGTGGTCATCCGTCCGTTGTCCCCGGTCCATCGATAGGTAGGGCATCGGCGCGGCGAAGGCCAATCAAGCGTTCGCGAGACAGTGTGACAAAACGCGTGAGCCCTAGACCCACCGGCGCGTGGCCGCCAGATAGGCGCGCCCCTCCTCGCCGAACGCCGCCAGCAGTGCGGCCTCTTCCGGCTTGGCAAAACGCGTTGTCAGAACCAGCAGAAACAGCGGCGGCAACAGGGCCGGCGACAGGGCGCCAAGCCACAGGACCTGCCCTGTCAGGATCACAATCATGCCCAGGTAAATCGGGTTGCGGCTCAGCCTGTAGGGCCCCTCGATGATCAAGGTGCCCGGCGTGTGGTGCGGCTCGATGGTGGTCTTCTTGCGCCAGAACCACCACGCCGACCAGAAGATCAGGCCAACGCCCGCAATCGCAACCAGCGTTCCTATAGTTTGCAGCGCGCCCGCGCGCACCGTCAGGATCGGCACGAGCCGCGCCATGGCCCATGCCAGGCCCATGAACGCCAGAAGCCACAGGGGCGGAAGATCGGGAAAGCCTTTCATCCCTGCACCTTGGCGAGGCCAGGGGCCCCGCGCAAGGCCGCTGGACCTCACGGGGCCGTGCATGATACCGCGACACCGATGACGCAGACGCCTCCCCGCTCCGCCCTCCGGCACTGGTTCCTCTATTGGTTCAAGGACCACGGGGCGTTGCGCGCGCTCTGGACCAACTTCCACAAGCTGGACGCGGACGTCTGGCGCCAGAACCATCCCAGCCCCGCGCGGCTGGCGCGCCTGAAGGCGAAGGGCGCGGCCTCGGTCCTGACCCTACGCGGGTCGACCTCGGTGCCGAGCCTGCTGGAGGCCCAGGCCTGCGCCGATCTTGGCCTGGAGTTCCGCGCGCTGGAAATGCGCGCCGTGATCCTGCCCCGGCGTGAGGCGCTTCTGGGCCTGCTCGATGCGATCCGCGAGATGCCCAAACCCATGGTCATCCACTGCAAATCCGGCTCGGACCGGACGGGCCTTGCCGCCACGATATATCTGCATGTTTTCAAGGGCGTGCCCCTGGACGAGGCGCGCAAGCAACTGGGCCTGCGCTACATCCACAACCCGTTCGGGCGCGCCTCCATCGTCAACCTTCTGCTCGACGCCTACGCCCAGGCCCACGCCAGCACCGGCATCGGGTTCGAGGAGTGGGTCCGCGATCACTACGACCAGGTCGGCCTGATGTCCTGAAACGCAAACGGGGCCTCCGAAAAGGCCCCGCCGCATGTCTTGTAGCGCGTCGCTTACTCCGCCGCGATCGGCTCATCCTCACGGGCGAGATTGCGCAGCACGTAATGCAGCACGCCGCCGTTCTCGATATATTCGATCTCCACGCCCGTATCGATCCGGCACTTCAGCGTGATTTCCTTCACGGAACCGTCGCCCATGGTGATCGTGCAGGGCACCTCGGCGAGCGGCGTCACGCTATCGAGCCCGTGGATCGACACCGTCTCATCCCCCTTCAATCCCAAGGACTTACGGGTATCGCCACCCGTAAACTCGAACGGGATAACCCCCATGCCCACGAGGTTGCTCCGGTGGATCCGCTCAAAGCTCTCGGCGATGACCGCCTTCACGCCCAGAAGGTTCGTCCCCTTCGCGGCCCAGTCGCGCGAGGACCCCGCGCCGTACTGCTCCCCGCCGAAAATCACCAGCGGCGTGCCCTGTGCCTGATAGGCCATGGCCGCGTCAAAGATCGACGTCTGCTGACCGTCCGGCCCCAGCGTGTAACCGCCCTCAACCCCATCCAGCATCTCGTTCTTGATCCGGATGTTGGCAAACGTGCCGCGCATCATCACCTCGTGGTTGCCGCGACGGCTGCCGTAAGAGTTGAACTCCCGCACCGGCACCTGACGCTCCACCAGATATTGACCGGCGGGGTGCGTGTCCTTGAACGACCCGGCAGGCGAGATGTGATCGGTGGTGATCATATCCCCCAAAAGCGCCAGCACTTTCGCACCTTCGATGTTCTCGATCTCTTTGGTCGCCATGGTCATGCCCTGGAAGTAGGGCGGGTTCTGGATGTAGGTCGAGGTCGCGGGCCAGTCGTAGGTTTCCTGCTGCGGAACGGAGACGTCCTGCCACTTCTCATCGCCCGTGAAGACCGATGCGTATTTCTCCTGGAAGGCTTGACGCGTCACGGTTTGTTCAACCAATTCAGCGACTTCCTGGGTCGTGGGCCAGATATCTTTCAGATAGACGTCCTTCCCATCGGGCGTCTGTGCAATCGGGTCCGTGGCCAGGTTGATGTCCATGGTTCCGGCCAGCGCATAGGCCACCACCAACGGCGGAGACGCCAGGTAGTTCGCCCGCACGTCAGGCGAAATCCGCCCCTCAAAGTTGCGGTTGCCCGACAACACGGACGTCGCCACCAAGTCACCCTCATGGATCGCCTTGGAGATTTCCTCCTGCAACGGACCCGAGTTACCGATGCAGGTCGTGCAGCCATAGCCCACCAGGTTGAAGCCGATGGCGTCCAGATCGTCCTGCAACTCCGCCGCTTCCAGATAGGCCGAAACGACTTGGCTGCCGGGTGCCAGCGAGGTCTTCACCCAGGGCTTCCGGTTCAGGCCCAGCGCCTTGGCCTTGCGCGCCACAAGGCCCGCGCCGATCATCACGTAAGGGTTCGAGGTATTGGTGCAGGAGGTGATCGAAGCAATCACAACCTTGCCCGATTCCATCGTGTAATCTTCGCCCTCGACGGCCACTTCCTTGCCCATGGGACGCTTGAAGGTCTCTGCCATTTCCTTCGCGAAGGCTTCCTTCGCGCCGGTCAAAGCGACGTAATCCTGAGGCCGTTTCGGCCCCGAGATCGCAGGCACAATCGTGCCCATGTCCAGGTGCAGCGTGTCGGTGTAAACCGGCGCGTAATCGTCGCCGCGCCAGAAGCCGTTCTCCTTGGCATAGGCCTCGACCAGCGCAATCCGGTCCTCGTCCCGGCCCGTGGTGCGCAGATACCGCAGCGTCTCTCCGTCGATCGGGAAGAAGCCGCAGGTTGCGCCGTATTCCGGCGCCATGTTGGCGATGGTGGCGCGGTCGGCGAGCGGCAACGTGTCGAGGCCCTTGCCGTAGAACTCCACGAATTTGCCCACAACGCCGCGCTCGCGCAGCATCTCCACGACCTTCAGCACCAGGTCCGTGCCCGTCGTGCCTTCCATCATCGCGCCGGTCAGCTCAAAGCCCACAACCTCAGGGATCAGCATCGAAATCGGCTGGCCCAGCATCGCGGCCTCGGCCTCGATGCCGCCCACGCCCCAGCCCAGAACGGCAGCGCCGTTGACCATGGTGGTGTGGCTGTCGGTGCCGACGAGCGTGTCAGGATAGGCCACCGTCGCGCCGGTCTGGTCCGTGTCGGTCCAGACAGTCTGGGACAGATACTCCAGGTTCACCTGGTGGCAGATGCCGGTGCCCGGCGGCACCACGCGGAAATTGTTGAACGCGGTCTGACCCCACTTGAGGAAAGTGTAGCGCTCCATATTGCGCTCATACTCGCGGTCCACATTCATCTGGAACGCGCGCGGGTTGCCGAACTCGTCGATCATGACGGAGTGATCGATGACCAGATCAACAGGGTTAAGGGGGTTAATCTTTTGCGGATCCCCGCCAAGGGCCTTGATCCCGTCGCGCATGGCGGCGAGGTCAACGACCGCCGGAACGCCGGTGAAGTCCTGCATCAAAACGCGCGCGGGACGATAGGCGATTTCGCGGGGGTTCTTGCCGCCCTGGGTCGCCCAGGTGCTGAACGCCTTGATGTCGTCGACGGAGACGGTCTTGCCATCCTCGAACCGCAGCATGTTCTCCAGCACCACTTTCAGGGCGGCGGGAAGCTTGGAGAAATCGCCCAGGCCCGCGGCCTCGGCGGCAGGGATCGAGTAATAGGCGACCGACTGGCCCCCTACGGTCAGGGTCTTGCGGGTCTTGGATGTGTCGTGGCCAACAGTGATGGGCATATGGGCTGCTCCTGCTTCGGTGCTGCGAGGTCTGGTATGGTGCATGTGCCCCCAGTTGCGCGCGGCAAACAATCGGGCAAAACGTCTCTACGGGGTTTGGTATGCAATCGCATACATTGCCGTTGAGCCCGCGTCAATCACCTCCAACCCCTCCTCGCTGGCGCGTTCCGCGCACGCTCCTCGCAGCTTTTCGCAGGTGTGGGGGCGCACCGTCCCCTTCCCCCCCTCCGCCAAACCCGCTACCGAATGCCCCATGGTCTTGACCGTCACCGACCTCGCCTGCGCCCGCGGGCCCGCGCAAGTCCTTGCTGGCGTGTCGTTTTCCCTGACCTCGGGGGAGGCGTTGATCCTGCGCGGCCCCAATGGCGCGGGCAAGACGACGCTCCTGCGCACCCTGGCGGGGCTGACCCCGCCGCTGGCAGGCACCCTGGCGTGCGCCGAAGGGGCCATCGCCTACGCCGCCCACGCCGACGGGCTGAAAGCGCAATTGAGCGTCGCCGAGAACCTGTCGTTCTGGGCCGGCATCTTCGGCACCACCACCATCGCGCCGGCCATCGAGGCCTTCGCGCTGGCACCGCTCGCCGACCGCCTGGCCGGAGAGCTTTCCGCCGGGCAAAAGCGCCGCCTGTCGCTCGCGCGGCTCTTGGTCACGGGCCGGCCCGTCTGGGCATTGGACGAGCCGACGGTCTCTCTCGACGTGGAAAACACGGCGCGCTTTGCCCGCGCGGTCGAGGCGCATCTGGAAACGGGCGGCGCCGCAATCATCGCCACCCACATCGACCTGGGCCTGCCGCGCGCCCGCACCCTCGACATCACGCCTTTCATCGCCAAGGGCCTGCCCGCCGATGACCCCTTCGCCGACGATCCGTTCCTGAGGGCCTCCCTGTGATCGGGCTCTTGAAACGCGACCTCGCCCTGGCGCTGCGCGCGGGCGGCGGCTTCGGCCTCAGCCTCGCCTTCTTCCTGATTTTCACCGCCCTCGTCCCCTTCGGCATCGGGCCCGAGTCCGACCGCCTGGCCGAGATCGCCGCCGGTCTCCTCTGGCTCGGGGCGCTTCTGGCCTGCCTTCTGTCGCTCGACCGGATCTTCCAGCTGGATTGGGAGGACGGGACGCTGGACCTGATCGCCACCTCTCCCCTGCCCCTGGAAGCCGCCGCCGCCCTGAAAGCGCTGGCCCATTGGCTGACGACCGGCCTGCCGCTGGTTGCTGCCGCGCCGCTTCTGGGCGTGATGCTGAACCTGCCCGCGGCGGGGTTTCCCTGGCTGATCGCCTCGCTCCTTGTCGGCACGCCCGCGCTTTCGGCCATCGGCACCTTCGGCGCCGCGCTGACCGTGGGGATCAAGCGCGGCGGGCTCCTGTTGTCGCTGCTGGTCCTGCCGCTTTACGTGCCGACGCTGATCTTCGGCGCCCTCACCGCGACCCGAGGTGTCCAGGGGCTCGACGCCGCCACGCCCCTGATCCTGACGGCGGGCATCACCCTTGGGGCCTGCGCGATTTTGCCCTTCGCCGCCGCCGCCGCACTCCGCGTCAATCTGCGCTAGGACGGTCGAGAACGTCGCATTGTGACGGGTAAAATGCGGGCCTATGTTCCCGCCATGTCCTCGCTTTGGGAATACGCGAACCCGCGACGGTTCATGGCAACCTCCGGCGCGCTCCTGCCCTGGGTGTCTGCCGCGGCACTCGTGTGCCTTGTCGGCGGGCTGGTCTGGGGGTTCTTCTTTACCCCCAATGACTTCCGCCAGGGCTCGACGGTCAAGATCATATACATCCACGTGCCCGCCGCGATCATGGCCACGTCCATCTGGTTCATGATGCTGGTGACCTCGCTGATCTGGGTGATCCGCCGCCACCACGTCAGCGCGCTGGCCGCCAAGGCCGCCGCGCCCATCGGCATGGTTTTCGCGCTGATCGGGCTCTTTACCGGGGCGGTCTGGGGCCAACCGATGTGGGGGACGTGGTGGGAATGGGACCCGCGGCTGACGTCCTTCCTGATCCTATTCCTTTTCTACCTCGGCTACATGGCCCTGTGGGAGGCGGTCGAAAACCCCGACGCCGCCGCCGATTTGACCTCGGTCCTCTGCCTCGTGGGCACCGTCTTCGCGGTCATCTCGCGCTACGCGATCCTGTTCTGGAACCAGGGCTTGCACCAGGGCGCATCGCTGAGCCTGGACGCAGAAGAAAACGTCGCCGACGTTTTCGCCTATCCGCTCTGGACCTGCATCGGCGGCTTCTTCCTGCTGTTCCTCGCGCTCCTTCTCTATCGCACCCGGACCGAGATTCGCGCCCGCCGCCTCAAAGCCCTGATCGCGCAGGAGCAAATGGCATGATGGTGGATCTTGGACCCTATGCCGTGCCGGTCCTGTCGGCCTACGCCGGAACGATCGCCTGCGTACTGGTGCTCATCGTCGCCTCCATCGCGCGCGCGCGCCGGGTCGCGAAACGGCTGTCGGACGTGGAAGCGCGCCGCACGCGGGGGGCCAATCCATGAAGATCAACTGGCTGATGGTTCTGCCGCTGGCCCTGACGGCGGGCTTTTTCGGCATCGCCGGGTGGCAATTGGCGAACAATCAAAATGCGCTGAACACCGGCGTCGATACCCAATCCCTGCGCTCGCCGCTGCAGGGCAACCCGGCCCCCGCCCTGGATCTGACCGAGCTGCCCGGCACGCCGCTTCTGACCCGCGAGGCGTTGGAGCAGGAGGATCTCGTGATCCTCAATTTCTTCGCCTCCTGGTGCCCGCCCTGCCGGGCCGAGCATCCGACCCTGACCGCCCTGGCCGAGGCCGGCGTGCCGCTATACGGCGTGAACTACCGGGATCGAGAGGGCCAGGCGCTGTCCTTCCTCGACGAACTGGGCAATCCCTATGATCTGATCGGCGCGGACGTGCAGGCCCGAAATGGCCGCGACTGGGGCGTCGTCGCGATGCCCGAGACGTTCTTCATCAACGCCGACGGCGTGATCGTGCTGCATTTCCGAGGCCCCGTCGTTCGGCGCTCCCTCGACAATCAGATCCGCCCCGCCCTCGCCGAAGCCGGATACAGCCTGCCCGACCTCGCCCCCCTTGGCGCCGCTCAAACCAACTGAGCCCAAGCCCTGGCCTCTGAGGCCGGCAATTTCAACGCCCCAGGCTAACCTTCCCAGTAGCCAAATGGCCCCTTCGGCGTCCACTCGCGACCTCCTTGCGAGGCTCACCACCCCTAACAAAACATCCGCTGACACGCGCCCTCCGCACCCGAGCGACCCATTCCGCACCGCATCCGCGACGTCCTAAAGCGGCTCAACGCCTCCAACGAAACGCCCGCCGACACGCCCCCCCGCACCCGCGCGGCCCACTTGGCGCCGCATCCGCGACGGCATCCACGACGTACTCTCGCGGCTCATCGCCCCAACGAAACGCCCTATGAAGCGCTCCCTCCGAACCTGAGCGTCCCATTCGGCACCGCATCGACGACGCCCACACGCGGCCTACGGCCCCCTGACAAAACGCCCTCTGAGATGCGCCCTTCGCATCCTCCGATACCCACGCGACCTACTCAGAGAAGCGCCCCGGGGCAGAGGTGTCGGGGTGGGTGGGTGGGCGACGCCTCTGCCCCGGTCCGACCTTACCCAATTGACCGATCTGATGGCATTTTCGCACCCAACTGGGCCCCAAGAGCCGCGCTCAAAACCGCCGACGTCGATCCGTCGACCCCGAACCAATGACGTCAAACCAGCGGCCTCAAACCAAAGACGTCAAACAAACGACCTAGAACCAACGACGTCAAACCACCTACACCGAACCAACGACGTCAAATCACCCGTGTCATCACCCGGCCAAAACCGTTCTGCGAGGCGACTGCCGGACCCGTCCCCAGGCCCGCAACCGCCTCAATAAATGTAGCGAATCTGATCTGACCAGAACCGCTCGATCCGCTTGAGCGAGTGGTTCAGCCGGTCCACGCCGTCCGCGCTCAGCACGCCCTGCTTCTCCAGCCCTTCCGAGTGCCGCTCGAACAGCCCATCGACGGTGTCGCGCACATGGCGGCCCTTCTCGGTCAGGCGCACCCGCACCGAGCGGCGGTCAATCTCGCATTTCTGGTGGTGCATATACCCCATGTCGACCAGCTTCTTGAGGTTGTAGCTGACGTTGGAGCCCTGGTAATAGCCGCGCGATTTCAACTCGCCGGCCGTCACCTCATTGTCGCCGATATTGAACAACAACAGGGCCTGGACGGCGTTGATGTCCAGCACCCCCAGCCGTTCGAATTCATCCTTGATCACATCGAGAAGCAGCCGATGCAGGCGCTCCACCATGGCGAGGGATTCCAAATAGCCCACCAGGAACCCGGACTGGGTTGGCGAGGCAAGGGGCGCATGCATACTCATGATTTTAGCTCCGCAATCACTGCTTTCGCTGTAGATTCGGGGAAAAACACGAACATTCCGTTAAGTCAAAAAAGATCCTTGCAAATGAGGGGGTTACCTCACCCCTCAGGCGCCGCGCCCCAAGGTTGGACGCATGTCCGCGCCGATCCGCTCGATCATCTGAGCCAGCTCCGCAGGCGCCTCCATCTGGCCCGACACCCATTGATAGAGGTCGTGATCAGACTCCGCCATCACCGCCTCGAAGGCGTCCAGCGTCGCCTCATCTACGCCCTCCAGATTCCGGTCCGCCCAGCCGCCCAGGATCAGATCCATCTCCTTGATGCCCCGATGCCACGCCCGCAGGCGCAACCGTTTCAGCCGGATTTCCCGCGTTTCACTCATGGGTTGCCCAACGCGGCCCGCAGCCGCTTCTCGATCAACCCCATGCGCTCGGCCAGGGAGACCTGTTCCTGCCGCATCTGGCGCAGATCGATCAGGATCTTCTCCACGTCGCTGTCCACCGGCTGCGACAACTCCGGGCTGTCCAGCCCCTCGCCCTGCCCCGCCAGCAGCCACATCATCGACACGCCCAGAATCCCCGCCAGCGTCCCCAACTTGTTAGCCCGCGGCTCGGATTGGTCGTTCTCCCAGGCGCGAATGGTCTTCACCTTCACCCCCAGCCGTTTCGCCAGCTCCGGCTGGGTCAGCCCCGCCGCCTCGCGCGCGCCGGTGACGCGGTCGCCGAAGGTCGTCGTGTCAGCATCGAACCACGTTGTTGCGTCCAGTGGCAGGTCGTCCATCGGAAATCCCTCCTAGAGGTTGATCGCGGCGGGAGGCCGCTCTATGCAATCCTTACCCGCAATATAGGCCTGAAATCCCGGCCTCCATCCCCAAAGGACGCGACACGATGCCCTTCCTTTCCGACACGCTCGCCCGGGTGAAACCCTCCCCCACCATCGCCGTCACCAACCTCGCCAATGAGCTGAAGGCTCAGGGCAAGGACGTGATCGGCCTCGGCGCCGGTGAGCCTGACTTCGACACCCCCCAGAACATCAAGGACGCGGCCGCGGCGGCGATGGATGCGGGCAAGACGAAGTACACGACGGTCGACGGCATCATCGAGCTGAAGGAGGCCATCGTCGCCAAGCTCAAGCGCGACAACGACCTGTCCTATGAGACCTCCCAGGTCACCGTCGGCACCGGCGGCAAGCAGATCCTCTACAACGCCCTCATGGCCACCCTGAACCCGGGTGATGAGGTCATCATCCCCGCGCCCTATTGGGTCTCCTACCCCGATATGGTGCTGCTGGCGGGGGGCGAGCCCGTCTTCGTCGAAGGCCCCTCCCAGACCGGCTACAAGATCACCGCCGAGCAACTCGACGCCGCCATCACCCCCAAAACCAAATGGTTCATCTTCAACTCGCCCTCCAACCCCACCGGCGCGGGCTACACGGCGCATGAGCTCAAGCAACTCACCGATGTCCTGCTCAAGCACCCCCACGTCTGGGTGATGACCGACGACATGTACGAACACCTCGTTTACGACGACTTCCAGTTCGCCACCCCCGCCCAGGTCGAGCCCGCCCTCATCGACCGCACCCTCACCTGCAACGGCGTCTCCAAGGCCTACGCCATGACCGGCTGGCGCATCGGCTACGCGGCGGGCCCTCTGGAGCTGATCAAGGCCATGCGCAAGGTCCAGTCCCAATCCACCTCCAACCCCTGCTCCATCTCCCAATGGGCCGCGGTCGAGGCCCTGAACGGCACCCAGGACTTCCTCGCCCCCAACAATGAAAAGTTCGTGCGCCGCCGCAACATGGTCGTCGAGATGCTCAACGAGGCCGAGGGCATCGACTGCCCCACGCCCGAGGGCGCCTTCTACGTCTACCCCTCCATCCACGGCTGCATCGGCAAGACGTCTGCCGGAGGCACAACAATCGACACCGACGAGACCTTCGCCAAAGCGCTCCTGGAGGAAACCGGCGTCGCCGTCGTCTTCGGCGGGGCGTTTGGTCTCTCCCCCGCCTTCCGCGTCTCCTACGCAACGTCCGACGAGAACCTCAAGGAAGCCTGCACCCGCATCCAAATGTTCTGCGCGGACCTGAGCTGAACGGTAGGGCGGGCCTCGGCCCGCCTTACCTATCCCAAACCCCACCCTCTCCGCGCAACCGCGCCCGAACCGAGGGGAGGGCGTGAAGAGCCCGCCCCATGGGGGCGGTTCGGGCGCTATCGAATCAAAGTTTCGGCAAGGTTTTAAAGAACTGAAGGCTCGAGCCACAGAAGAGTCGACTCTGCGGGACTGAGTGAGTTTTCGCTTTGCAAGCGTCTAAGTCAGCTTTCAAAAAGCACTTTGCCAAATACGGTTGTTATCGCCGGTGACAGGAACGTATGAGCTTTTTCCGGTCATAAATTAGCTCGAAAAAAACCGCTTGAAGTAGCTGGTTCGTTGTGACTTTTTTCAAAGCATTCAAAGGGAGCCGATTTAAGTATGCCTGAGGTCAAGGCGCTAGAGGCCAAAACAGTTATAGACGTTGCTAGGGGTTTCACCGCCGTTCTTCTAGCGTTGGCGGCGGTCTTCATGAGCGCTGCCGCCTTTCTCCATCAGCAAGCAGGCACCGAACTGTTACAAATGATATTTTTGGCACTCACGACATTACACATGCTGCTTGCAGCTCGAATGATAGACTGGATACTCGACAAGATTACTGCAGAAGTTTGGATGGCGGTGCCAAGTGTTGGAAAGACGATAGAGCCAATTTCTTTCCGTAGTGAATTCCAGCGTTGGGATGGTGCCTATTTTCGGATGAAGATGTTTGGAGGTGCTTATTTTGCGTTTGTCACTGTAACCACCTTAATCGGCGTTTCGACACTCTATCTTGCCATCTTCCGGGCGCAGCAGCTTGGAGTTTTGCCGTCCATCAGTCAGTATCTAGGAGCCCAAACATCCTTGAAGTTCTTTCTATGCTTCATGCTTGGGCTCTACCTGCCATATCAGATGCTAACGATACGGAGCCATTTCGCGCGGCCAGTGTTCGTTTGTGGTGTGATCCTTATCATCGCCTTCTTCTCGAAGAGCGTCGCCACCTCATATTTCGATCTAAGATTTTGATGACATTACCGAGCTGCCAAAACAATTAAGCCAAAAACGGCCGTTTCTGTCACAAGCAGCACTGACGGCGAAATCGTCGAAAATCCTGTGCCACAAACTCTTAGCAGAACTGCCTTTGATTTCGTCACGTTCTTGGCGGCTCAAAAGAAGGAGCAGTTGGTTTAGGTTGCAGCATCGGTGAACCTGGGCTCAGAACCGACCATCGCTACACACCCTAACCCCCCACCCCAAAACCCCCGCAATCCCCCCAAACAGCACCCACTGCGGCATCGGCCATACGCTCCCCAGCGCCACGACTCCAACCCCCAAAAACAAGCCCACAAACGCCACCGACACCGCCAGTACCACCCACACCAACGCCACACTCACCCGCCGCGCGGTCCACAGCAGGGCCACCCCGAGCACAATGAACAGGGCCGTCAGCGCGTGCCACACCACCGCCGACACGGCGCGGACCAGCGGGTCCAAGTCGCTCGCCTGCACCGGCGCGTTGACCTCTGGCCCGCCCACCAACGCGTGGATCGCCGCCGTCGCCAGATACAGCCCCCCGGCCACCGCAATCGGAACATTCAAAGCGCGCACAGTCATCGGGAATCCCTCTCGTAAAATTTCCATACGCTACCGTATGCTCAACCCATTGCGCCGCACAATACGCATCCGTATGGTCCCTTCATGACAAATCGCCTCACCCCCGATGACTGGATCGCCGCAGGCTTCCGCGCGCTTGCTGAAAGCGGGCCAGAGGCCGTGAAGGCCGAGCCGCTGGCCCGCCGCCTGAGGTCCACAAAAGGCAGTTTCTACCATCATTTCAAGGACGTCCCCGCCTTCCACGCCGCCATGCTCGCGATGTGGCAGGACAAGGCCTTCACCGGCATTGTCGCCGCGTTAGACGACCTCCCCTCGCCCGAAGCCAAGCTGCGCCACCTGGCGCAGATCGCGAACGACGGCGCGCCGGATCGGTTCGGCGGCCTCTTGATCGAGCCCGCCATCCGCGCCTGGTCCCTGCGCGACGCCGAGGTCGCCCGGGCCGTCGCCGCCATCGACACGGCGCGCATCGATTACGTCGCGGACCTTCTAGAGCCGCTCGGCCACCCCCGCTCCGCCGCAATGCTGTTTTATGGCGCCTTCGTCGGCCTCGACGACCTGCAAGCGCGCGGCATGCCTGAGACGGCCGGAGCACTGTCGCTACTGGTGGCCCGTCTGCTCGACTAAAGCGTTCCGATTTGAACCTGCGTCAGCAGATCAAATGGAAACGCCCCCGACACTGAGATGTTGCGCGCGGTCCGAAACAAGCTGATGTCTCGGGTTTCTGGCGCAACGCTTTAACCGCCGGCGCCATCCCTCTGCCCCGCGCCCCAAAGCGGCGCTAAAATCCTTAACAAATCGTTAAGTTCAAAGCGAATATCTTGCCTGTTCAATGGGTTAGGTATCCTGCTCAAGCTTGAGCAATCCCGCATTCTCCACCGCCCCTTGCCCATTCCCCCGCCGCCCGCTACCCCCTATCCATGCCCCGCGCGCGCCTCACCGACCACGTGATCCTGATCCTCGGCTGCGTCCTCATGCTGGGGCCGCCCGCACTCCTTTTGATTGCCGGATTCTCCCCCACGGCGCTGGCCGAATTGGTGGCCCCCCCGTCGCCCACGTCCCCGCGACCCGACCTCTGGCAGCTTCTGGGCACCTCCCTCGTCATCGCTACGGGCGTGGCCCTCGTGAAGACCGCGACCTCGCTTCTGGCCGCCTTCGCACTGGTTTTTTTCCGCGTGCCGGGGGCGGGCGTGATCTTCCCCCTCCTGATCCTGCCGCTGTTCCTGCCCATCGAATCCCGCATCCTCCCCACGATCCTGGTCACGGATGCCCTGGGCCTTCTGAACACCTACACCGGCCTCATCCTGCCCGTCACCGCCACGGGCCTCGGCACCCTGATCCTGCGCCAGCAACTCAAGCAATTGCCCCCCGAAGTGGTGGAGGCCGCACGCCTCGACGGTGCCGGTCCGTGGCGGGTTTTCATCGACATCATCGTGCCCCTCTCCCTCCCGATCCTGGCGGCGCTTTTGGCGTTTTTCTTCGTACTCGGCTGGAACCAATACCTCTGGCCGCTGGTCGCCAACCCGTCCGCCCCGGACCGCGCGACGGTGGTCAGCGGCATCGCCCTGTTGCGCATCGGCTCCTCCGCCTCGCTGACCCTCGCGGTCATCGCCATGGTGCCGCCGCTGATCGTTTTCGCCATCGCACAGCGCTGGATCGCCAAGGGATTGGCCCCCATCAAGGCCTGAAGGGGGGCGTTGTGGGCAAAGTTTCCCCGTGGCCTCCCCACCCGCCGCGCCGTAGGATCGGCGCAGAGAAGGAGCCTCAGCCGTGACCTCATCCAAGACATTCTGGGACAAAGCCGCGCCCAAATACGCGACTTCGGCGATCTCGGATATGGAGGGCTATCGCGCCACGCTCGCGCGGACCATCGCCCATCTGTCGCCCACCGACCGGGTGCTGGAGCTGGGATGCGGCACCGGCTCGACCGCGCTGGAGCTGGCCCCCAATGTGGCACGCATCACCGCGACCGATATCTCGCCGGCGATGATCGAGATCGCACGGGAAAAGGCGGCGAAAGCAGGAGCGAACAACATCACCTTCGTGACCGGCGCCACGGGAGATCCGGAGATCACGGAAACCGCGCCCCATGACGCGATCCTTGCCCTGAACCTCTTGCATCTGCTGCCCGATCAGGCGGAGGCGCTGGCGCAGATCAACGGCATGCTGAAACCCGGCGGGCTGTTCATTTCCAAGACCGCGTGTCTTGGCGAAAGGTGGTTCTTCAAGCCGCTCGTCAGCGTCATGACGCTTCTTGGCAAGGCGCCCTTCGTGACCCACCAGCGGGTGGACGCGCTGCGCGCGGCGATCCTCGGCGCTGGGTTCGAGGCGGTGGAAGAACTGACCCAGCCCGGCACGCCCCCGCGCCTTTACATGGTGGCCCGGCGCGTTTAGCCCTGCGCCTTGACGCCTGCGCCCTTAGCCCGGACAGTCACCCAAACGCCCCGCAACGGACCAAGCCCCATGACTGACCTGCCCGAATTCTACTTCCGCATTCGCGAAAACGGCGCTGCGGTGTTTCGGGTCTCCACCGAGAACCGGCAGCGCCGGATCGAGATGGACGAGATCGCGATGGTCAACACCCGCAACGGCAACATCAAACCCCACGGCGATCATGTGCTGAGCGCCGAGGAGAACGCCGTAATCACCGAGTGGCTGGAGGAGCGTCGCGCGGTTCTGGCGGACCGCGATATTGACGATATCCACCGCGCGGTCGACTACCTCAACCTGACGACCCATTGGGCCCAGAGCCGTGCCAGCGAAGATGATCTGGAGGACGTGACCGACAGGCTTCTGCTGGCGATGCATGACCTGCGCAGCGTGCTCGTGCGCAAGAAGGCGGACCGGATCATGGCCGCCGCCAAAGTGGCAGAGAGCGGTTAAAGTGATACTTTAACGTCGCGCCGCAAGATATTGCGCTTGAATGATTACTGCACTGTCAGATCATAACCTGTCTGGCCCGGCACAGGCTGGATCATCTCACGACAATTTCCGGGTCCATCGGTCGCCATCCAGACATGGCCGGGGTCTGTCGTGAAGCTGAGCGCCTCACCCGGGTTCAGGCCGCCCTGGTCCACGGGCACGCCGTCGGGGTCAATCCACAGCAGCCCGCGGTAGAGGCCCGTCTCGTTTCGGAAGGTGACGACCGTGGGCCGCCCGCTTTCGCGCGACGCGACCCGCCCAAAGTTGTCGCAGGACAGATAACCGTCCTGCGCTTCAGTCGGAGCGGCAGGGCTTAGGCCACTTTCGGGCGTCAGATCCCCGATCTGATCGCAATCCGTAAGAAACGGCCCGAGGGTGCTTGGCCCATTGCCGGTCAACGTGAAGCCCCCGGCGCCACCGACCCGTTCAAACCGGACCGTGGGATCGCCGGCGATCACCAGCCATGCGGGGTCGGACATCTCCAGAACCAGCTCGATCCCCGAGATGCCGAGTTCAATCGCCGTGCCGACGACGCTGCCCTCCACCTCAACCTCCTGCCCCGCGCCGTTGCTGATCCGCAGGATGGCGGCGGCATTTTCGGCCAAACCGTCGATGTCCGCTGCCACTTGCAGCGCCACCAGTGGCCCCTGGGCGCCGATGAAACATTGGCCCATGATCACCACATCGTCGGTCTCGGGCACGCCGTAGCTGACCTGCAAGGTCGTCTGAAAAATGTCATCGCTGATCTCGGTGAACCGCACCCAGTCGTGGCCCGAGATGTTGGGGCCGAGGTCCGGCGCGAGTGTGATCGGCAGGGGCAAAATGGGGACGATGGGCGGCGCGGTAAGGCTGGCGCAATCGGCGATGAAGCGCCCCACGTAGTCCTGGTTTGCGGTCAGATCGAAGGGGTAGTAGAAATCGTCAAACCCGGTGATGCCGTAGTAAAACAAGGGCGCATTGGCCAGCATGGCCATCTCGGGGCCTTGGGCATTCACGAAGGTCTCATGCCCGCCGGTGGGGTCGCCGACTTCCGGGCTGACAATGTTCGTGGCCACGATCAACTCATTGCCGACCGGCACGTCGGACATGCGCACATCATAGGCATCAAAGGCGATCCCGGAGGAGGGATATGCCTCCATCCGCAGGGCCACATTGCCCGCCGCATTGCCGGGGACGCAGCGCGCCCAGATCAACCCGCCGGGCAGATCCCCGGTCGACGTGTCACCGGGCTGCGTGGCCACAAGGTTCAGCTGCGCTTGGCTTGGATCGATGGGAAACTCGGCGCTGTAATGCCAGAAAAACGCCTCCCCGTCTTGGGCTGCACCCGGCAAAACCATACTGACGGACAGAAGACAGACGAGGGCAGGCAGGCGCATGGCGGACACTTCCAGTGATTGCGGCATGGTCCGAGAGTTGCCCGCGTCACCCCTGAAAGCAAGCTAAGGATTAACGCCGTTTACCTTTGTGAAATGCGTGGTCAGCACCGCGTCCTTGCGCGGCCCGGTGACGTGCCAGATGGTTGTGAAAACCTCAGCGCTATCAAAGGTATAGCGCACGCGGTAGATGTCAGGCGGGCAATCGTGCAGCGCCACCTGCCCCGCCTTGGGGACGGTATGAAATGCGCGCCCGTCCTCGAAGAATACCCGAAGCGCGCCGCCCTCTTCGCGCCACAGGTAGCGGCGCGTGGCCTGCATCGGCGGTGCCGTGCCATAACTCAACACGCCCTCCTCGGTCTGGATCAAACCTTCCGCATCCGGGGCCCAAACGGCCTCTCCCTCAAACCGTCCGGTCAGACCCGCCCTGCGGTCGTCAACCTCACGCGTCACACGCCAGCGCCCTTCCAGATCGGCAAGGCGCTTCATTCCGGCTCGATCACGCCGGGGTAGGCATTGCCCCATTCATCTAGGAAACTGATCCCCGCCGTGCCGCCCCGAAACACATCATAGCAATCCCACGTCGGCGAGGGCGGCCAATTGCTGCAATATTGGTTGTTCTCCGCGCGCCAGGAGCCCCACGACGGCTCCCCATGGGTGTAAAGCGTGCGGCCTGAGGCATAGAAATGCTGGGTCGCGCCCGTGTCGTAGGTCACCGTGCGGTCGGTCAGGGCCGCGACAAGACTAGCACCGTCCAGCGCCTCCCAGGCATCGGCCTGGGCGCCGCCTGCGAGGCACAGGACCCACAAAGCCACCAATCGCCGCATTCCCTTGCCCCCCTTGCCGTAGCTTCGTATCAGACAGCCGAATTCCTCCGCGAAAGGCAAGCCCATGATCCCCCGTTATTCCCGCCCAGAGATGACCGCCATTTGGGAGCCCGCGACCAAGTTCCGCATCTGGTACGAGATCGAGGCCCATGCCTGCGACGCGATGGCCGATCTGGGCGTGATCCCGCGCGAGAATGCAGAGGCCGTGTGGAAGGCCCGCGACGTAGAGTTCGACGTGGCCCGGATTGATGAGATTGAGGCCGTCACCAAGCACGACGTCATCGCCTTCCTCACCCATCTGGCGGAACATGTGGGCAGCGAAGAGGCGCGCTTCGTGCATCAGGGCATGACGTCGTCTGATGTGCTCGACACCTGCCTGAACGTGCAACTCGTGCGGGCGGCCGATATCCTCCTCGGCGATCTAGATCGTCTCCTCGCAGCTTTGAAACGCCGCGCGCTGGAGCATAAGATGACCGTGCGCGTGGGGCGCAGCCATGGGATCCATGCCGAACCGACGACGATGGGCCTGACGTTCGCGCGCTTCTATGCCGAGATGGACCGCAACCGGACACGCCTGCGCGCCGCCCGCGAGGAAGTGGCCACCGGCGCGATCTCAGGCGCTGTCGGCACCTTCGCCAACATCGATCCGCGCGTGGAGGAACACGTCTGCGCGCAGCTTGGCTTGTCGCCCGAGCCGATTTCCACCCAAGTCATCCCCCGCGACCGCCACGCGATGTTCTTTGCCACCTTGGGTGTAATTGCCAGCAGCATCGAAAACGTCGCCACCGAGATCCGCCATATGCAACGCACCGAAGTGCTGGAGGGGGCGGAGTTCTTCTCGGTCGGGCAAAAGGGCTCTTCCGCGATGCCGCATAAGAAGAACCCGGTGCTGACGGAAAACCTGACGGGCCTCGCCCGTCTGGTGCGCATGGCCGTCGTGCCCGCGATGGAGAACGTGGCGCTTTGGCACGAGCGCGATATCTCGCATTCCTCCGTCGAGCGGGCGATTGGGCCAGACGCCACGATCACGCTGAACTTCGCCCTGAACCGCTTGACCGGTGTTGTCGACAAGATGCTGATCTTCCCTGACAACATGATGGACAACATGAACAAATTCCCCGGTCTGGTGATGTCCCAGCGGGTGCTGCTGGCGCTGACGCAAGCGGGTGTCAGCCGCGAGGACGCTTATGCCATGGTCCAGCGCAACGCGCTGAAGGTCTGGGAAGAACGCACGGATTTCCGTGAGGAGCTTCTGGCCGATGAGGCCGTCGTGGCGGCGCTCGGCGTGGACGGGATCGGGGAGAAATTCGACCTCGGCTATCACACGAAACACGTCGACACGATCTTTGCCCGCGTCTTTGGCGACTAACACCGCCGCGCGACGCACAAAGATCAGGCACCCCGCGCGGGACAAGGGCGGCACAGATGTCGCGCCTTGCCGGGGGCGGCTGTCGTGTTACCTTTCCCCTGCGTAAACGTTTCGCTCAACCGAACAGGAGTTCTTTCATGACGATCAAGACCCTTCTTGCCGCCAGCATCCTGCTTGTCGTTCCCGCGATTGCTCAGGCGCAATGCAGCTGGCACATGCCCGCCGCAGAGGCGCAAATCAGCTGCGCCGGCGGCATGACCTGGGACGCAGAGGCGATGACCTGCGTGGCCACGGCCACCAGCTAGAGCACCTGATCCTGCCCGCGCGACCGCGTGGGCGGGACCCCAATTAGGGCGCCGAAAGGAGCGCTTTTAATGACTTACGCGGTGGCCCCGCGCCCCTAACTGATCCTTAAGGCTTTTGCTCTAGGCCTGTCCTCGGGTGACGAGAGAGGGCCGACATGGGCTTGCTGCGCGAATTTGACCAAGGATCTCAACCGGCAACGCTGGATGTCGACGCTGAGCCGCCACTGCGAATGATCGATGTGACCCCGCGCCGTATGGGGCCGCAGCAAAAGGCGGCCGTCATCGTGCGGCTCTTGTTGGGGCAAGGCGTGTCTCCGGGGGTGCAACGGCTAGCGCCCCACCACCAAACGCGGATCGCCCATATCATCGCCGGGCTTGGCACGATCGACCGCAAGACGCTGGCCGAGATTGTGCGTGAATTCACCTTCCTGATCGACAATCTGGCGCTCAGTTTCCCGGATGGGCTGGAAGAAACCCTGACTCTGCTGGAGCCGCACCTGAGCCAAAACGCCCTCAGCGCGTTGAAAACAGACGCGGAGCGTAGCGAAGGCCATGACCCCTGGGCGCGGGTCGCGAAACAGCCGGTCGAGATCCTCGCGCCGCTTCTCGAAAGCGAAAGCGCCGAGGTCTGCGCCGTGCTTTTGTCGAAGCTGACCGTCGCCAAAGCCGCCGCGCTGCTGGCCGATATGCCCGAGGATCGCGGTGAAATCCTGGCCCATACCGTCGCCCTGACCGAGACGATTACGCCAGAGCTGGTGGAACGGATCGGTGTGCATATCGCCCAGGTCCTTGAAGCGATCCCGCCCCAGGCCTTCGTCAAGACAGCCGCCGAACGGGTGGGCGCGATCCTGAACTCCACCCCGCAGGCGACCCGCGAAAAGATGCTCGACGGGCTCAACACCCGCGACGCGCCCTTTGCCAAGGAAGTGCGCAAGTCGATCTTCTCGTTCAACCACATCCCCGTTCGTGTGGACCCGACCGACGTGCCGATCATCGTGCGCAAAGCGGATCCGCAGTCGATCATCGTGGCCTTTGCCGCCGGGCTGACGGCAGCACCCCTGTCGGTCGAGTTTCTGTTGGAAAACATGTCCAAACGCCTGGCCGAACAAATGCGCGACGAGGCGGAAGGTCTGGGCACGCCCAAACCAGAAGAGGGGGAAGCCGCCATGGCAGATCTGATCAGCACGATCCGCGATCTGGAAGCCAGCGGCGAGTTGAAACTGCTGCCGCCCCCCGAATAGCGCGGCCCTCCGGGAGACGCGAAATAACGCCGCCCTGCCCTCGCCGGACGGCACGGCTCGGGCTATGGTTCGGGCATGGTTCTGGAATTCACCGAAAGGGGCATCTATTGCCCCGCCGCCGATGCCTATATCGATCCGTGGCGCCCCGTGCCGCGGGCGTTGATCACCCATGGCCACTCGGACCACGCCCGCCCCGGCCATGGCGCCTATCTGGCCACCGAGGGCTCCGCCCCGGTCATGCGCCACCGCCTGGGCGATATCCGGATGGAAACGACAGGCTACGGCGTCACTCACCAGATCGGCGATGCGAAGATCAGCTTTCACCCCGCCGGACATGTGCCCGGCTCCGCCCAGATCCGCGTCGAGGTCGGCGGAGAGGTCTGGGTCGCCTCGGGGGATTATAAGACCATCGACGATGGCCTGTCCGAGCCGTTCGAGCCGGTGCGCTGTGACACCTTCATCACCGAATCCACCTTCGGCCTGCCGATCTATGATTGGCCCTCTCAAGGGGCGCTGGCGCGTGACCTCAACGCCTGGTGGGCCGCCTGCGTGACCGAGGGCAAGCGCGCCGTTCTGGGCGTCTATGCCCTTGGAAAAGCACAACGAATCATGCGCCTGCTGGACCCGTCCCTTGGCCCCATCCTGACCCACGGCGCGGTGGAGGGGACAAACGCCGTGCTGCGCGCCCAGGGCCTTTCCCTGCCCGAGACCGTGCCCGTGATCGACGGTGTCGACGCCAAAAGCCACCCCAATGCCATCGTCCTTGCGCCCCCCTCTGCCCTTGGCTCGGCCTGGATGAAGCGGTTTGGCGCGACCTCCACCGGTTTCGCCTCGGGCTGGATGCGCCTGCGCGGTGTGCGGCGCAGGCGCGCGGCGGATCGTGGTTTCGTGGTCAGCGATCACGCCGACTGGAAGGGCCTGAACGCCGCCATCGCCGCCACGGGGGCCAGCCGCGTTTTCGTCACCCACGGCTACACGGCCCAATTCTCCAAATGGCTGTCGGAACAAGGCTATGACGCCGGCATCGTCGAGACGGAGTTCGGCGGCGAAGACCTCGATGAGGTGGAAGAGACCGCATGAGCGTCCTGACCCCGATCGACCGGCTCTTCGCCCTCTACGCAAAATCCGTCGAGCGGAGCCTTTTGTGGCTCGTCGCCTCCCAGCCGCTGGCGCGCCGGATCTTCGCCCTGACCGCCCCGCTGACCTGCCGCATGCCCAAGGGAACGACAGTGGAAATCCTGCCTGGCGGATCCCAGATCCTCACCCCCCAAGGCACGGAGGGCAAAGGGTTTTTCTTCTACATCCACGGCGGCGGCTTCACCATCGGCAGCCCCGGCACCCACCGCGCAATGGTGGCCCATATCGCGGCGGCGGCTGGCTTGCGCGCCTACCT
The DNA here is from genome assembly GCF_059726805.1 of Gymnodinialimonas sp. NCBI lineage: Bacteria > Pseudomonadati > Pseudomonadota > Alphaproteobacteria > Rhodobacterales > Paracoccaceae > Gymnodinialimonas > Gymnodinialimonas sp. The sequence continues at coordinate 2,054,989 of NZ_AP041059.1, read as the reverse complement.
CGTCCGATACCCGCTGGCGCCCGAGCACCCCTGCCCCGCCGCCTCGGACGCGGTCTTCGCCGCCTATCAACAGCTGGTGCAAAGCGGCGATGCGCCCATCGCCATCGGCGGCGACAGCGCGGGCGGCAACCTTGCCGTGCTGACCCTGCAGCGCGCCCGCGACGCCGGGCTGCCGCTGCCCAAAGCGGCGACGCTGATCGCGCCCATCGCCGATCTCAGCGACAGTCTGGAGGCGCGCTTTTCCGCCGCCCCATCTGAGCGTTTGATCCCCGCCGCCTGGGCCAAGCGGATAGAGAGGGCGTATTTGCCCGGGGTGGACGCCAGCGATCCCTCGGTCAGCCCGCTCAACGGCGACCTCACGGGCCTGCCGCCAACCTTGCTGCAGGCGGCGGAAGGGGAGGTTCTGGCCCAGGATGCCGCCGCGCTGGCGGCGCGGATGGATGACGCGAGCCTCGATCTCTGGCCCGGTCTGCAACATGTCTGGCACCTGAAAGCGGGCGTCGCGCCTGCGGCAACCCAGGCCTGTAACGCGCTTGGCAGCTTCCTCAAGGCACACACATGAAGGCCTTTGCCGCCCTTTTCACCACGCTGGACCAGACCACCAAGACCAGCGTCAAGACCGCCGCGCTGGCCGAGTATTTCCGCACCGCGCCCGAGGATGACCGCCTGTGGACCATCGCGCTCCTGTCAGGCCGCCGTCCGCGCCGGATGATCACCACCACCAAGCTGCGAGAATGGGCGGCGGAGCGCGCGGGCATTCCGCTGTGGCTGTTCGAGGCCTGTTACCCGGTCGTGGGCGATTTGTCCGAGACCATCGCGCTGGTCCTGCCGGAACCCCAGACGCGCATCGAAAAATCCCTCAGCGGCTGGATCGCCACGCTTCGCGGGCTCGACAACGCGGAAGAGGACACCCGCAAGGCCGCCATTCTTGCGGCCTGGGATGGCCTGCCGCCGATAGAACGCTTCGTTTTCAACAAGTTGATCACCGGCGGCTGGCGCATGGGCGTTAGCCAGAAGCTGATGACGCGGGCGCTGGCCCAGGCCACGGGCATCGAAGAGGCCGAGCTGACGCACCGCCTGATGGGCGATTGGTCGCCCGACAGCGTTTCGTGGGAAAGCCTGATCGAGGCGCCGGACCCGACGGCGGACCTCAGCCGCCCCTACCCGTTCTACCTCGCCTATCAACTGGAGGGGGAGCCCGAGGATCAGGGCGATGTCGCCGACTGGCTGGCCGAGCGCAAATGGGACGGGATCCGCGGCCAGCTGATCCTGCGCGGGGGCGAGCGCTACCTGTGGTCGCGCGGGGAAGAGCTGATGACCGACCGCTTCCCGGAATTCGCGCAGCTGCTCGATTTCATGCCCTCGGGCACGGTGATTGACGGCGAAGTGCTGGCCTATGACCGCACGCGCGAGGCGCCGATGTCGTTCAACAAGCTGCAGCCCCGGATCGGGCGCAAGACGGTGCCGAAAAAGCTGCTGACGGACGCCCCCTGCATCGTCATGGCCTACGACCTGCTGGAATGGCAGGGCGCGGATCTGCGCCAGACGCCCCTGGTCGATCGCCGCGCGATCCTGGAAGAGGCGGTCGCAGCCCTTCCACCCGAGGCGCCGCTGCGGATCTCCCCCGCCGTACCCGCCAAAACCTGGGACGAGCTGCGCGCCGCTCGCGCGATCAGCCGCGAGATCGGGGCGGAGGGGTTGATGCTCAAGCGCCTGTCCGCGCCCTATCTGGCGGGCCGCAAGAAGGGCGATTGGTGGAAATGGAAGGTCGACCCGCTGACCATCGACGCGGTGATGATCTACGCCCAGGCAGGCTCGGGCAGGCGCGCGACGCTCTACACCGATTTCACCTTCGCGGTCTGGAACGGGCCCGATCTGGTGCCCTTCACCAAGGCCTACTCCGGCCTGACCGACAAGGAATTCCGCGAGATCACGGCCTGGGTGCGCAAGAACACCACCGACCGCTTCGGCCCCGTCCGCGCCGTGACCCCGCACCATGTGTTCGAGATCGCATTCGAGGGCATCCAGGCCTCCCCCCGCCACAAATCAGGCGTCGCCCTGCGCTTCCCGCGCATGGCGCGCTGGCGCAAGGACAAGCCGCTGGACGAGGCCAATACCCTCGACGATCTGAACGCGATGTTGGCGGAGTACGGCTGAAACGGCTCAGTGCAGCGTGTAGCTCCGGTGCCAGGAGCCATAGCCATAGGACGTGACGCCGTTTCGCGTGCTGCTGGCGTAAGATGGCTGGCCCGGCGCGATGGTAATCACGACGTTTCCGCCGGCACTTGGGGTGATCAGCCCGGCATGGACCGCCGCCACGCAGATCGGGCTGTCGGAGGTGTAAACACCGCTGCCCCAAATCGGCGCGCCGCGCGCAGATCCCGGCGGGCACACGACCATGCCCCACATCCCGCCGCCCTGGCCGTTGAACAAATGGTCCAGCGTGGTGGCCCAGGAAATCCGGGTGAAGCCCTGGGCGAAGGTCCGGGCGGGTTGCGTGGCCTCGGTGCTTTGACCGGGACCGGCGTGGGTCGTGGCCGGGAATGCGGCAAGGCTCAGAAGGGTGGCAGCGGATAGGGCAAGGGCTTTGAACATGGAACAGGCTTTCTCATAAAAGATGTCCAGCCGGATCGGTGGACGGAGGGGTCACGCGCCGCGCAAATGCGGCATGTCAGGACGCTAACCCCGCGTCCCGCGCCCCACACTGGGGGAGTCTCCCCATATTGCGGCGCTCGTCAGACCCCGCCGTTTATGGTACACTTGCCCTAGCAAGCTCACGACCCGAAACCAATCGGAGGATCAGCCCATGCAAACCAGTTCCATCACTGAATATGCCCACGCGCTCTACACCGCACACGGCGACCGCGCCGAGTTTGAGGCCGCGCGCAAGGCCAAGGAAGCCCGCGAGATCGGCGCCCGACAAGAGGCCGAGCGCTGGCAAAGCATTCGCCTGCATATCAAAGAGTTACGCGGCGCCCGCCAGACCTGAGCAGGCGCCTGACGGCCCTATTGGAACACGTAGCTGCGCGGCCATTCCGGGTAATCCGAGGACACGATACCATTGCGGTTCGACCCGGTGAACGAGGGCTGGCCGCCCAGGATCATGATCGTCACGATCCCGCCCGTCGCCGCCGAGATATGGCCCCGGTGCGCCGCTGCGGCGCAGATCACGCTGTCAGATGTGTAGACATCCGTACCCCAGACTGACCCGCCCCCGACGCTGTCCGCCGGGCAGGCGTAGGTGAAATAGGTGCCAAGCGATCCGGCGACGCCCAGGCTGTCAGCGTTGTCACCCCAGTTGATCGGCGTCACGCCGCCCGCCAACGGCGAGGCGCCGGTGATCTGAAAGCTGGAATCCCAGCTGCCGTAATCCGAGGAGGTCACGCCGTTCTGGGTCGAGCCCGCGTAGGAGGCCATCCCCGGCACCTGGCGGAAGCTGACCACGCCGCCCTCGGCGTGGGCGATCCAGCCGTAGTGCACAGCCGCGGTGCAGATCGAGCTGTCCGAGGTATAGGTTCCCGTCCCCCAGACGGTCGCAAAGGACCCGTTCGGGGCGCATTCCACCTGCCCCGACACCCCCGCGCCGGTCGCACCCAGCGAGATCAAATTCGCGCTCCAATCCGCGAATGCGGGGCTGGAGAGGAGGACGAAAGCAGCAACGGAAGACTTCAAAGCGTTGGAAATCATGGCAGGGACCTCTTCGGTTTTTTCAATTGAGCACAAAGGCTTGCATCATAAAAAACGGGGTGGGCACGGCCCCAATACGTCAACAATCATTGCCCATGGGACGCTATCCCATGGGCCCAACAATGCCCGAGCCGCCTGCGCGCAGGCAACAAGAATTTGCATTTGAGAAGGTTTGGGGGCGTCAAAGACCCCTCAGGCGACCTCGCCCACAGACACCGGGCGCTTGCCCGCGGCCCAGGCGCTCGCGGCCTCTCCGAAGGCCGCGAAAAGCGGGCGCGACACCGGGTCTTCCGCCGCGCGGTATTCAGGATGCCACTGCACCGACAGCGTGAAGCCCGGCGCGTCGGCAATATAAATGGCCTCGGGCGTACCATCGGGCGCATGGCCGTCGATGATCACCCGCGCCCCCGCCTTCTTGATGCCCTGGCCATGGAGCGTGTTGGTCATCACCTCCTGCGCGCCCATCAGGCGGTGGAACGGCCCGCCCTCGGTGAAGGTGACGGCGTGGCGCAGCTCGAACTTTTCCTCAATCGTGCCGTCGGGGGGCATACGGTGGTTCATCCGGCCCGGCAAATCGCGGATCTCTGGATAAAGCGAGCCGCCCATCGCCACGTTAACCTCTTGAAACCCCCGGCACAGGCCCAGGAACGGCTGCCCGCGCTCCACGCAGGCGCGGATCAGCGGCAGGGTCAGCGCGTCGCGGTTGCGGTCCATGGTGCCATGGGCCTCGGTATAATCCTCGCCGTATTCTTCGGGGTGGACGTTGGGCCGCCCGCCGGTGAACACGAAGCCTGCGCAGGTCTCCAGCAGGGCTTCCAGGTCGACAACGCTGGGGTCCGATGGCACGATCAGCGGCAACCCGTTGGAGACCTCGGCCACCGCTTCGGAGTTCATCACGCCGCCGGCATGGGTTGCATATTGATCGTTGATCAGGTGGTGGTTACCGATGATGCCAATGACGGGGCGCTGCATGCTGGGTCCTGTTTGTGCTATGGTGGGAACCTAGCGGCGCAGACGACCAAGTAAAAGGCGCTTTGCCGCGCAAGGGGCCGCGCATCTACGCACATGCCAAAAAAATGGGCGACGCGATGATCTACAAGCTCAACGACACGGCCTTTCTGGATGACCCCGCCGCGCAACTGGCGCGGATGCGGGCAGAGGGGGCTTTAGTGAAGGTGAAGGTGCCCGTGGTGGGCCCGATCTGGGCCACGACAACCGATGAAGCCGCGCGCAAGCTGCTGAAATCGCCCGAGATGTTCCCCCGCGACCCTGAGCCTATTACCGGCAAGTCCCTGGCGAAACGGTTCTGGTGGATGCCCCCCGCGATCAAGCCCATGCTCCACACGATGATCGTCACGGATGACCCGGCCCACAAGCGCCAGCGCAAACTGGTGGAGCTGGCCTTCGCCCGCACCAGCATCGAGGATATGCGCCCGAAGATCGAAGCCAGCGCCCGGCAATTGCTGGATAAGCTGCCCTCGCGCGACCCCGTCGACATCGTCCGTCACTACACCCGTCCGCTGCCGTTTCTGGCCATTTGCGCGCTTCTGGGCATCCCCGAAAACACCCACGCCCGCCTGACCGCGCGCATCGCGCCGCTCAGCGCGGTCAGCAATCCGCTGCGCGCCATCTACGCCGTGTTGCGGCTCAGCGGGGTACACCGAGAGTTTCGCGAGATGTTTGCCCAGGCCCGGCAGAGGCCGCCCGGGCCCGGCCTGATCTCGGCCCTTGTCCATGCCGAAGATGACGGCGCCCGGCTGAGCGATGAGGAGTTGTTGTCGATCACGTTGCTGCTGTTTCTGGCGGGTCACGAGACGACGGTGCATCTGATCAACGCAGGCATCGTCGCCTTGGCCGAGGACGCTGACCTGAAGGCGCATTTCAAGGCGCAGCCCGATACGCGACACCTTCTGATAGAAGAGTTTCTGCGCTATTTCTCGCCGGTGATGATGACCAAGGCGATGTTCGCGGCCCAGGACACGGAAATTCTCGGCACGCCGGTCAAAAAGGGCGACATGGTCTCGGCGCTGCTTTTGGCCGCCAACCATGACCCCGACCGCGTGGAGGCCCCTGGCGAATTGCGCCCGGATCGTCGCCCCAACGCCCATCTGGGCTTCGGCTTCGGCCCCCACGTATGTTTGGGCATGCAATTGGCCCGGATCGAGGCCAACGTCGCCCTCACCGCGCTGTTCGCGCGCCACCCCGACCTGTCCCTGGCCCGCCCGCCCAAATGGCTCAACCGCCCCGGCCTGCGCGCGCCCGCCGGTGTCTCCCTGAACCTCCGCGGGTAGCGGGCCGCCACACGCCCATTTGACAATCGCCCAAGTGACACACGCCCATGTGACCGCCCAAACGCGGCAATCGCGCTACCTTGAGGGTTCTGAAAGCGAGATACATGACCCTGCCCCGCCCCAAACTCCCCTCCCGCCGCACCCGTCTCAAGGCGCTGCACTGGGGCATCCTGCCGTTTTTCATCTGGTTCATGTTCGCCGATCCCGACGCCCTGCGCCGCATGGGGCCGGGGTGGTTTCAGCTGCATTCGATCAACGGGTTGATCTTTGTGACGCTCGCGTTGATCTGGACCGGCGGGCATCTGCGCGCGGGCCTCGCCTCGCGCCCCGGGCCAAAACTGCCCGGCCCCGCCCGCAGGTTTCATCCGCTCCTGCACAAGACGCTGATCTGGGGGCTTTTTGCCGTGGCGCTCACGGGTTTTGGCCTTGGCCTGACCTCTGCAGTGCTGCTGAAAGCCGGTGGCGTTCTGCCCATCGCGCCGCCTTTGAATCTGCCGCAAGCCCATGGGATCGTGTCCTGGATCCACGTCTATCAGTTCTACGCCCTGGCGCTGATCGCCGGTGTCCACGCCGCGTTCCACATCTGGCGTCACCTGCACCTGCGCGACAACGCGCTGCGGATCATGGCGCCGCGCGCGCTGCACCGCTTCCTCTGAAGCCGCGGGCCCCGCCTACGGATTTCCCTGCTTGATCCCGAGGGCATCTCGCAGGACACTCGCGCCAACCCCTCCCTTCGCAAAGACCCCTGCCCCATGTCCGATACCTTCGACAGCACCCCCGAGACCGCCCGCCCGGAAGACGAGCACCGCTTCCCCTGTTCCAACTGCGGCTCTGACATGCGCTATGCGCCCAATGAAGGCAAAATGATCTGCGATCATTGCGGCAACGAGGAAGGGATCGAGGTCGGCGATGGCCCCTGGGGCGGCGGTGCGGAGCTGGTCGAAAACGATTTCGAGGCCGCCCTGCGCGGCGAGGTTGCGGCTGCCGAGATGGAAGAGACCCGCGTTTCTGCCTGTCCGTCTTGCGGCGCGCAGGTCCAGTTTGACGGCGCCACCCATTCCGAGGAATGCCCCTTCTGCGCCACCCCCGTGGTCGCAGACACCGGCACCCACCGCCACATCAAACCCAAGGGCCTGATCCCATTCCAGCTAACCGAGCGTGAGGCCAAGGCCGCGATGAGCGATTGGCTGAAAGGCCTGTGGTTCGCGCCAGGCGGGTTGAAGGAATACGCCCGCAAGGAAAGCTCGCTCGACGGGATCTATGTGCCCTACTGGACCTATGACGCCGACACCAAGACCAGCTACCGGGGCCAGCGCGGCACGGCCTATTACGTGACCACAAAAGGCCCCGATGGCAAACCCCGGCAGGAACGGCGCATTCGCTGGACCCCGGCCTCGGGCCGGGTGGCGCGGTTCTTTGACGATATCCTGGTGCTGGCCTCCAAATCGCTGCCCAAACGCTACACCGACGCTTTGGCGCCCTGGGATCTGAAGGCGCTGGCCGAATACAAGCCCGAGTTCCTGTCGGGTTTCCGGGCCGAGGGCTACACGGTGGAGCTGGACGAAGGCATGGACGAGGCGCGGCGGATCATGGATGCGCAGATCCAGCGCGACATCCGCCGTGATATCGGCGGCGATGCCCAGAAGATCGACCGAATGAACACCCATGTGGACGACGTCACCTTCAAGCACATCCTGCTGCCGGTCTGGATCGCCGCCTATAAATACCGCGACAAAAGCTTCCGCTTTGTCGTCAACGCCCAGACCGGCAAGGTCCAGGGCGAGCGGCCCTATAGCTGGGGCAAGATCGCGCTGGCGGTGATTGCTGCCGTGGTTGTGGCGGGCGCGGTGTTCTACGGGTTGGAAGTGGTCGACCGCTGAACGCGCGCTCGCTTTTCCCCGCCCTCCTCGGCCCTCCCTGTCGGGCGGGCCTCCTCGCAGCGGTCTTCCTCGCGGCGGTCCGAGTGCGTTTTGGCTTCCCCGTAGTCGTCGTTACCGCTAACACGGGCAGCGCAACCAGATGGAGACGCGCCCGATGATCCTATGCGCCGGTGAAGCCCTGATCGATATGCTGCCCCGTCAGACCGACGCCCACGAGGCCGCTTTTGCCCCCTACCCCGGCGGCTCGGTCTTCAACACCGCCGTGGCGCTGTCGCGGCTTGGCAGTCAGACCGATTTCTTCTCGGGCCTGTCCACGGACCTTTTTGGCGAGCGTCTGGACGGTGTCCTGATGGCCAATGGCGTGGGCTCTGCGCTGGCCCACCGTACTGATCGCCCCACGACGCTGGCCTTCGTGACCCTCACCGATGGTCACGCCAGCTACGCGTTCTATGACGAAAACACCGCAGGCCGGATGCTGACGGAAGATGATCTGCCCGCGATCCCTGAGACGGCGAAGGCCTGTTTCTTCGGCGGTATTTCCTTAGCGGTCGAACCCTGCGCCGATGCCTATGCCGCCCTGATCAAGCGCGCCGATGATCTGGGCCGTCTGGTGATGATTGACCCCAACATCCGCCCCGGTTTCATCGCCGATGAAGCCCGGTTCCGGGTGCGCCTTGACCAGATGCTGTCCCATACGGACATCATCAAGGCCTCGGACGAGGATTTGCGCTGGCTGTTGGGGGATCATCCTTTGCCTAGCCTGGCCGAGGCCCTGCGCGCCAAGGGCCCCAAGATCGTGCTGGTCACCCAAGGGGCGTCGGGCGTGACGGGGTATTATGAGGGTGGCGAGATTCACGTGCCCGCCCAGGCGGTGAAAGTCGTCGACACCGTGGGCGCGGGCGACACGTTCAATGCGGGCGTTCTGGCCGGGCTGGAAGATGCGGGTGCCTTGGATAAAGCGATGATTGCCAAGGGCTTACCCGAAGATATCCTGCGCGCGGCGATGACCCTTGGGGTCCAGGCCTCGGCGGTGACCGTGACCCGCGCGGGCGCCAACCCACCGCGCCGTGACGAATTAACGTGAGGGCCTTACTCCAACGCGTGTCCGAGGCGCGCGTGGACGTCAACGGTGCCACCATCGGCCAGACTGGCCCCGGCCTGTTGATCCTGCTCTGCGCCATGGACGGCGACACGGAGGCCGAGGCCGCGCGCCTGATCTCCAAGATCGTCAAACTGCGGATCTTCAAGGACGACGCGGGCAAGATGAACCGCTCGCTCATCGATACCGGCGGCAGCGCTCTGGTGGTCAGCCAGTTTACCCTCGCCGCCGACACCTCGCGCGGCAATAGGCCCGGTTTCTCCACCGCCGCCGCCCCGGACCAAGGCGAAGCGCTTTATCTTCATGCGGTTGCGCTTCTGCGCGGCCATGGCATTGCGACGCAAACGGGCCAGTTTGGCGCTGATATGGACGTTCATCTGGTCAACGACGGACCCGTCACCATTTGGATGGACACGTCTGCATAGCGCCCATTTTTTGGGCAAAGTACCTCCAGACCTCGGAAAACAAGGCAAAAAAGGCTGGCCCTTTCGCTCAGGGACTCATCTGATAGGGTCACGGGCTTGGAGGACTTATGACTGACCAGACACGATTTTTCGACGAAATGACCGGCGGCACGCCGCAAGCACGGGGGCCCTATGCGCCCTATGACGCGTGGTTCCAGGGGGAGAACCTGGACGATCTGCGCAAGAAATCTGCCGAGGCGGAAGGCTTCTTCCGCCGCACCGGCATCACCTTCAATGTCTACGGACAGACCGAGGCGGACGAGCGCTTGATCCCCTTTGACGTGGTCCCGCGCATCATCTCGGGCCGCGAATGGACGCGGCTGACGCGGGGGATCGAGCAGCGCGTGCGCGCGCTCAACGCGTTTCTTTATGACATCTATCATCGCCAGGAGATCCTGCGCGCCGGCCGCGTCCCGCGTGAGTTGATCGACGCGAATGAGGCGTTTTTGCCCCAGATGATCGGCGTGGCCCCCCCCGGCGGCATCTACACCCATATCGTCGGCACCGATCTGGTGCGCACCGGCGAGGATGATTTCTTCGTGCTCGAAGACAACGCCCGCACGCCCTCGGGCGTCAGCTACATGCTGGAAAACCGCGAGACGATGCTGCAGATGTTCCCGGACCTCTTCAGCCGCATCAAGGTGCGCCCGGTCCAGAACTACCCCACCAACCTGCGCCGGTCGCTGGCGGCCTGCGCGCCGCTGGCCTGCGACGGCGATTGCACCGTCGCGGTGCTAACGCCGGGCATCCACAACTCCGCCTATTTCGAACACGCCTTCCTGGCCGATCAGATGGGGGTGGAGCTGGTGGAAGGCCACGACCTGCGGGTCAAGGACGGGCGCATCGCGATGCGCACGACGGAGGGCTACAAACCCATCGACGTGCTCTACCGCCGTGTCGATGACGATTTCCTGGATCCGCTGAACTTTAACCCGGACTCGATGCTTGGCGTGCCCGGCATCATGGATGTCTACCGTGCGGGCGGCATCACCATTGCCAACGCGCCGGGCACCGGGATCTCGGATGATAAGGCGCTTTATAGCTACATGCCTGATATCATTGAGTTCTACACGGGCGAAAAGGCGCTTCTGCAGAACGTGCCCACCCACCGCTGCTCGGAACCCGACGCGTTGAAATACGTGCTCGACAACCTGGCAGAGCTGGTGGTGAAAGAGGTCCACGGCTCGGGCGGCTACGGCATGTTGGTGGGCCCCGCGGCCTCCAAGAAAGAGCTGGAGGATTTCCGCGCCAAACTGATCGCGCGCCCGTCGAACTACATCGCGCAGCCCACCCTCGCGCTTTCCACCTGCCCGATCCTGACCGAAGCGGGCCTGGCACCGCGCCACGTCGACCTGCGGCCCTTCGTGCTGATGGCGCCGAACAAGACCACCATAACTCCCGGCGGGCTGACCCGCGTCGCCTTGCAGGAAGGCAGCCTTGTGGTGAACTCGTCCCAGGGCGGCGGCACCAAAGACACTTGGGTATTGGAGGACTAGGGCAATGCTAGGCAAAACCGCAGGCGGTCTCTACTGGCTCTTCCGCTACCTGGAACGGTCGGAGAATACGGCACGTCTTATTGAAACCGGCTTCCGGATCGCGTTGACGCGGCCCGATGGGTCCGATGATGAATGGCGCTCGGTGCTGCAAACGGCGGCGGTGCGCGGGCTTTACGAAAGCCTCTACGGCGAGGTTGAGGAAACCAAAGCCATCGATTTCCTGCTGCGCGACCGCGCCAACCCCTCGTCGATCCTGTCGTCGATCTCCGAGGCGCGCCAGAACGCGCGTCTCACCCGCACCGCGCTGACCCGAGAGGTCTGGGAAGCGATCAACGACGCCTACATGAACCTCAAGGACCTGCTGGCACATCCGGTGTCGCCCAAGCATCTGCCCGCAGCACTCGCCACGATCCGCCAGCATTCCGCGCTGGTCCGCGGCGCCATGCACGGCACCATGCTGCGCACGGATATCTTCGATTTCTGTCGCCTCGGCACCTTCATCGAGCGCGCCGACAACACCGCGCGGATCCTCGACGTGAAGTATTACGTGCTGCTGCCGTCGATGACGCAGGTCGGCTCGGACCTTGATAACGTGCAATGGGAAACCATCCTGCGCGCCGTCGCCTCGCACCGGTCCTATCGCTGGCTGATGGGCGGCAACGTGACGCCCAAGGGCATCGCGGATTTCCTGATTTTTGATACAAGGATGCCGCGCAGCCTGCGGTTCACCGTCAAGAAAATGGCGTCGAACCTGGAGTATCTGGCCGAAAACTACGGCGCGCGTCACCCCTGCCACGACCAGATGGACGTGGTTCTGGCACGGCTCAAACACGGCACCATCGACGATGTGTTCGAGGACGGGCTGCACGAATTCCTCACGGATTTCCTGACGGACATCGGCACGCTCGGCGCCCAGATCGAGCACGATTACAGGTTCCTGGGGTAGAGGTTAATGCAGTTAACGATTTCACATACGACGACCTACCAGTTCGAGGAACCCGCCCATTACGGCCTGCAACAGCTGCGCCTGACGCCGCTGTCCTGGCCCGGTCTGCAAAATGTCCTGACCTGGAACATGCAGGTCACCGGCGGCGTGATCGAGACGACGTTCCGCGACCAGCACCAGAACCATGTCGCCCTCGTCTCCTTCGATGAGGGCGCGCGCGAAATCACCGTGCTCTGCGAGGGGCAGGTGGAGGTCGAAGACACCGCAGGTGTCATCGGCAAGCACACCGTCGGCAAGAACGGCAGCTATGCGCCGCTGTGGTATTTCCGACGCTCCACCGCGCTGACCACGGCGGGTCCCAAGGTCCTTGGACTGCTGGATGGTTTGGCGGACGAAATGCCCGACGACCTGCCCCGCCTGCACGCCCTCTCGGCCCGGATCGTGGAGGCCGTGCCCTACACCATCGGCGCCACGGGGCCCGGCACCGACGCCGAAGGCGCGATCACCGGGGGCGCGGGCGTGTGCCAGGATCACGCCCATATCTTCATCGCCGCCGCCCGCGCGATGGGCTACCCGGCGCGCTATGTCTCAGGCTACCTGATGATGAACGACCGGGTCCACCAGGACGCCTCCCACGCCTGGGCCGAGGCCCATGTGGACGGCATCGGATGGGTCGGGTTTGACGTCTCCAACGGCTATTCGCCCGATCCGCGCTACGTGCGGGTCGCCACCGGGCTCGACTACCGCGAAGCCGCCCCGATCTCGGGCCTGCATTATGGCGCCTCGGGCGAAGCAATGTCTGTCGACATCCAGGTTGCACAGCAGTAGTAGTGTTTCCTTAATACGTGGCCCCTACATAGGGGGCGGCAAAGGGGCGACGGGCGATGACATATTGTGTGGGGATGAAACTGGATCGCGGTCTGGTATTCATGTCCGACACCCGGACCAATGCGGGTGTCGACAACATTTCTGTGTTCAAGAAGATGTTTCAGTGGGAAGTGCCGGGCGAGCGGTCGATTACCCTGATGACGGCGGGCAATCTGGCCACGACTCAGGCCGTTGTCAGCCTGCTGAACGAACGTTCGCTGGCGGCGGAAGATCGCGGCGTGCTGTCGATTGTCGAAGCGCCCTCGATGTTCCAGGTCGCCAAGTTGATCGGGGAAACCCTGCGCGAGGTCATCGCGGATCAGGCCGGTCAAAGCGGGCAAAAGGCGGAACGCGCCTTTGGCGCCTCGATGATCCTGGGCGGTCAGGTCGGCGGCGGCGAGCCGCGGATGTTCCTGATCTATCCCGAGGGTAATTTCGTGGAGGCCAGCGACGACACCCCCTTCTTTCAGATCGGCGAGACGAAATACGGCAAACCGATCCTGGTGCGCGCCTATGATCCGGCGATGCGCTTTGAAGAGGCGGTGAAGCTCTTGATGGTCAGTTTTGATTCGACCCTGAAGGCGAACCTCAGCGTCGGCATGCCCCTTGATCTGCATCTCTACGAGACCGACAGCCTGCGCCACGGCTTGCGCCGCCGGATCGAAGCCGATGACGACTTTTTCGCCGAAATCTCCAGCGGATGGGGCGAAAAACTGCGCGAGGCCTTTGATACCCTACCGGAGTATTCGCTGGAGTAGGGCGACATTGGACCTGGCGTGTCCCTTAAGGCGTTGAAATCTTTGATTTCAGTGTTGGGTTTGTTTGGTTCCTGAATGTCGACTTGCGGTGCGGGTGGCAAACCGGCCCTCCGGGGGGAGTTTTTCGAGCAAGATGAAAGGGAGGCTCAGCGCGTCACGTCGTGGTGGTAGAGCCAGTTGAACCGGTTGGTGACCGCGTGGGGCGCGAAGCGGCCCGCCGCGCGCAGGGCGGTGTGGGCAGCGAAACGGTAGGGACCCGGGCGCAGGTGGTAATTGGCGGCGTTTCCGTTGGCAGCCTCCACGATCCGGGCGGTGCGCGGTTTGCGGGCGGATTGATAGCTGTGCAGCGCCTCGCCGGTGTCGGCGATCCCCGCCAGGCATTCGGCCAGCACCCAGGCATCTTCCAGGGCCATATTGGCGCCCTGGGCCAGGAACGGCAGCGTCGGATGCGCGGCGTCGCCCAGAAGCGCGAGCGGGCCGTTGACCCATTGGCTCGCGACCGGATGGCGGCAGAGACCCCAGAGGTTGGGCACTTCAACGTCGCCGAGCAGGTCTTTGATTTCAGGGCAAAAGTCGATGAAGGCGGCGCGCAGGTTGCGCGGATCATCGGTCAGCATCCAGTCCTCTGGCGCCCAGGCGTCCCGCTCTTCCACGGCGACGATATTGGTCAGCGCGCCGCCCCTGAGCGGGTAGCGCACCAAGTGACGGCCCGGGCCCATGAAGACATGGACCTCGGGCGGCAGCGCCTCGGTCGCCACCAGCGCGCGCCAGGCGACCTGGCCTGTGAAGAAAGGTTTTGAGCGCGGGTTGAGATGCGCGCGCCCGGCGGAATGCAACCCGTCTGCGGCAATCGTCAGCCCGTGGACCTCCTTGGTGCCATCGGCGAGGGTCAGCTGCACCTCATGCGCCTGCGTCTCGACCTGCGCCACTTGCACGCCGAGGCGAATCTCTACGCCAGCTTCAACGGCTGCCGCGTGCAGCGCCTCGATCAGGTCCGCGCGGTGGACGAAGTGAAACGGATCGCGCAGGGGCATCGTGAAGACCTCCGCCCCGCGCCGGAAATCGCGCAGACGCACAGCCTGGCCGCGCGTGGCCTGGGCCGCGACGGCTTCATCCAGGCCCAGGGCCTGCAAGACGACCCAGCCGTTCGGCGAGATCTGTAGGCCCGCGCCGACCTCGCGGATCGCCTCGGCACGCTCCAGCACCGTGACCGCCGCGCCGTGGCGCGCGCAGGCCAGCGCTGCCGCAAGGCCGCCAATGCCGCCGCCGATCACCGTTACCTGCTTGCCAATCAGCATCCTGCCACCTCCACGCAAAAGGGCACCCGCGATGGGTGCCCCTTCTGAATTCAAAACGCCAAGTGGCCAGTTGTCGCTGGCCTAGTCGTCGCGGTGGACCTTTTCGCGGCGCTCGTGACGCTCCTGCGCTTCCAGGCTCATCGTGGCGATGGGCCGCGCATCCAGCCGCTTGAGCGAAATCGGCTCGCCGGTCACGTCGCAGTAGCCGAACTCGCCCTCTTCCACGCGCCGCAGCGCCTGGTCGATCTTGGCGATCAGCTTGCGCTGGCGGTCCCGTGTGCGCAGCTCCAGCGCGCGGTCGGTTTCCTCGGACGCGCGGTCAGCCACGTCCGGGATATTACGCGTGCCGTCTTGCAGCGTGGTGACGGTCGAGCGGCTTTCGTCCAGCAACTCTTCGCGCCAGTTCAGCAGTTTACGGCGGAAATATTCCACCTGACGCTCGTTCATGAATGGTTCATCGTCCGCGGGACGATAGTCATCCGGCAGGAAAACTTCTGCTTTCATCGTATTCCCCTCTGTGGGGCTCGTGTCGTTCATGGTGTCTAACCTTTGCCAGTCCATGGGTGCCCTCCGCGGTCGATTACACCTGCAATGATCGCTTGTCACCTAGATAGTGTGTGAGGTAGCCAATTTGGTGAACGACCCCAGAAGGATACACCCCTTGCTCCGATTTGATGGCACCGCCGATTACGTGGCGACCCAAGACCTGACCGTGGCCGTCAACGCCGCCGTCACCCTCGAACGCCCGCTGCTGGTCAAGGGGGAGCCCGGCACCGGCAAGACGGAACTGGCGCGGCAAGTGGCCGACGCCCTGGGGCTGCCAATCATCGAATGGCACATCAAATCCACCACCCGCGCGCAGCAGGGCCTTTATGAATATGACGCCGTCTCGCGCCTGCGCGACAGCCAGTTGGGCGACGAGAAGGTTAACGACGTTAACAACTACATCCGCAGGGGCAAGCTGTGGCAGGCCTTCGCGCGGGAAGACAAATGCGTGCTCTTGATTGATGAGATCGACAAGGCCGATATCGAGTTCCCGAACGACCTGCTGCAGGAACTCGACCGGATGGAGTTCTTCGTCTACGAGACCGGCGAGACGGTGAAAGCCCAGGTGCGGCCCATCGTCATCATCACGTCAAACAACGAAAAGGAACTGCCCGACGCCTTCCTGCGCCGGTGTTTCTTCCACTACATCCGATTCCCCGACATCGAGGTGATGAAAAAGATCGTCGAGGTGCATCACCCCGGCATCAAACCCGCCCTTCTGACCACCGCGCTGACCCAGTTCTACGAGATCCGCGATCAACAGGGGTTGAAGAAAAAGCCCTCTACCTCGGAAGTGCTGGACTGGCTGAAGCTGCTTCTGGCCGAGGACCTGCAGCCCGAGGATCTGCGCCGCGACGGCGCTTCCAGCTTGCCCAAGCTGCACGGTGCGCTCCTGAAAAATGAACAGGACGTGGCGCTCTTCGAACGCCTTGCGTTTATGGCCCGGGGGCAACGGTAGGCGGGCAATCGCCGGGATGTGATTATAGGAACCTTTCTGCACGCCCGATTCCTGCCATAATCGCGCGGCAAATTGCCTTCGTGTATCCGTTCCGGCCCCGCGCTCTAATCCATGGCAGACCCCTTTGACGAGTTCCTTTGACATACGCCCCCTGGGCGCGCTGGATCGGGCCCCATGGGGCGTGTTGTGGCGTGGCTACCTTGATTTTTATGGCGGCGAGATCGCAAAGGACCATGACGATCTGCTGTTTGCCCGCCTGCGCGACCCGGGCGTTGAAGACATGCAGGCCTGGGTGGCGGAACACGACGGCGCGCTGGTGGGATTCGTCCATATCATCATCCACGCCCACAGCTGGCGCGCGGAGCCCGTGACCTACCTGCAAGACCTTTTCGCGGCCCCGTCCGTGCGCGGACAAGGCGTCGGGCGCGCGCTGATCGAACAGGTCTATGCCGACGCCGATGCCCACGGGCGCAGTGCCGTCTACTGGCTGACCCAGCGCAGCAATACCACGGCCCGCACGCTCTACGACCGCATCGGGCAGCCTACTGAATTCATGAAGTATTCTCGAACCTAAAGGCTTTCGTATTTGTCTCGTACCCTGACCCTTCTGGCGCCCGCCGTCGCCCTTGTCCTTGCCGCCTGCACCCCCAGCGTGGGCACGGATCTGCCCGCGCGCGGTGTGGCGGCGCTGGACGGCTCCCTGCCCGCGATGAACACCTTCGGCGCCGCGCGCGTGGCTGCGCCCGCGCGGTCCAACACCTCGATTGCGGCGGATTTCCTGGACCTCAGCTTTCAGATGGAATCGGGCCGGGTGATCGACCGGATGAGCCGGTTTGAAGGCCCGATCACCGTGGCCGTCGCCTCCGGCGCGCCCGCCTCGCTGACCCATGACCTCAACCTGCTGCTCGCCCGTTTGCGGGCAGAGGCTGACATCGACATCACCCGCGCCACCTCTGGCAGCGCCTCGATCACCATCGAAACCCTGCCCCGCGCGCGGATGCAGCGCGTGGTGCCGCAAGCCGCCTGTTTCGTGGTGCCCCGCGTCAGTTCCTGGGCCGAGTTCCGCCGCGCCCGCGCGGGCCGGACGCTCGATTGGACCACGCTGGAGACCCGCGAACGGGTCGCCGTCTTCATCCCCTCGGACGTCTCGCCCCAGGAAATCCGCGATTGCCTGCACGAGGAAATCGCCCAAGCCCTCGGGCCGCTCAATGACCTCTACCGCCTGTCGGATTCGGTGTTCAACGACGACAATTTCAACGCCGTGCTGACCGGGTTTGATATGCTGGTCCTGCGCACCTACTACGACGACGCCCTGCAATCGGGCATGACCCGCGCGCAGGTGGCCTCTGCCCTGCCCGGCGTGCTGTCGCGGATCAATCCGCGCGGCGGCCAGGCGGGCGGCGGACAGGGCTCGCAAACGCCGCGCACCTGGATCACCGCGATTGAGGCGGCCCTTGGGCCGGGCTCCTCGGATGCTGCGCGGATCACGGCGGCGGAACGCGCCGTGCGCATCGCCCGCCAGCAGCAGTGGAACGACACGCGCCTGGCGTTCAGCTATTTCGCGCTCGGGCGTCTTACGCTTTCGCGCGATGTGGAAACCTCCATCGAGGCGTTCCAATCGGCCTCTACCATATTCGAGCGGGTCGCCCCGCGCGGCATTCAATCCGCCCATGTGGACATGCAATTGGCCGCCTTTGCGCTGTCAGCAGGCCGCACGGCCGAGGCCCTGCGCCTGACAGAGCGCGCCCTGCCCGCCGCCACGCGCGCCCAAAACGCCTCGCTCCTGTCGACGCTTCTGATGATCCGCGCCGAAGCGCTGGACGATGTGGGCCGCGCGTCCGAGGCGCGCAGCGTCCGCCTTGATGGCCTGGCCTGGGGCCGTTATGGCTTCGGTTCGAACGCCGCCGTCGGCGCGCGATTGACCGAGGTCGCGGCACTGTCGCCGGGCCGGTAAACGGGGCTTGAGACATGCTGAATTTCATCGGCGCTGGCATTGGCATTCTGGCAGGCGTGATCCTGGCGCGCTACCGCGGCGGCAACCGCGCCGACATGGCCCAATACGGTGCTGTCTTTGCGATCATCGGCTTCCTTGTGGGCACGATCGCGATGTTCGTGCTGCCTGCGCCGACTTGATATCCCATGGGATCCCGCCCCTCCTCGCACGCTATGCGCGCTCCTCGCAGCGGCCTGTTT
Organism: Gymnodinialimonas sp.; assembly: GCF_059726805.1. Classification (NCBI taxonomy): domain Bacteria; kingdom Pseudomonadati; phylum Pseudomonadota; class Alphaproteobacteria; order Rhodobacterales; family Paracoccaceae; genus Gymnodinialimonas; species Gymnodinialimonas sp. The sequence goes on along the minus strand of NZ_AP041059.1, from coordinate 2,036,506 downwards.
GAGGTTAACAAAAGGTAAACGAATTTTGCCTTTTGGTTGTTTTTCAAGGGGTTGACCTGGGTGCTCAAGCTTGAGCACCCCGCCTGATATTCGCTTTCCCGCCCCCCACCCCCTGGGCTACAAGGGGGCATGTTCCTGCCCTTCTTCCAGACCCTGCGCGCCGCCCGAATTCCCGTCTCGCTCCGGGAATATCTCGCCTTCCTAGAAGGTGTCTCGGCGGGTCTCGTGACCTATGATATCGACGGTTTCTACTACCTCGCGCGCGCCGCGATGGTGAAGGACGAACGCCACCTCGACCGCTTCGACCAGGCCTTCGCCCACGCCTTCGGCGGGCTGGAGGCGATCAGCGCCGAGGACGTGCTGGAGGCCACCGAAATCCCCCGCGAGTGGCTGGAAAAGCTCGCCGAAAAGCACCTGTCCGAGGAAGAGCGCGCCGAGATCGCAGCGCTCGGCGGCTTCGACAAGCTGATGGAGACCCTGCGCGAGCGGCTCAAGGAACAGGAAGGCCGCCACCAGGGCGGCAGCAAGTGGATCGGCACGGCGGGGACGTCGCCTTTCGGGGCCTACGGCTACAACCCCGAAGGCGTGCGGATCGGCCAACACGAAAGCCGCCACAGGCGCGCCGTGAAGGTCTGGGACAAGCGAGATTTCAAGAACCTCGACGGCGATGTCGAGCTTGGGACGCGCAACATCAAGGTCGCGCTCAAACGCCTCCGCCAATGGGCCCGCGACGGCGCGGCGGAGGAACTGGACCTCGACGGCACCATCCGCGCGACGGCTGAGCAGGGCTGGCTCGACGTCAAGACCCGGCCCGAGCGGCGCAATGCGGTGAAGGTGATCCTGTTTCTCGACGTCGGCGGCTCCATGGACGATCACGTGAAGGTCGTGGAAGAGCTGTTCTCTGCGGCCAAGGCCGAGTTCAAGCACCTCGAATACTACTACTTCCACAACTGCCTCTACGAATCCGTCTGGCGCGACAACCGCCGCCGCTGGACGGAAACGATCCCGACGTTTGAGGTGATGAACACCTACGGGCCGGACTACAAATGCATCTTCGTGGGCGACGCGGCGATGTCGCCCTACGAGGTCGCCTTCGCGGGCGGCGCCAATGAGCATTGGAATGAAGAGCCCGGCAGCACCTGGCTGCAACGCGCCCGCACCCAATGGCCCGATCACATGTGGATCAACCCCACGCCCGAGCGGCACTGGCGCTACACGCAGTCCACCCAGATGATCAGTGAGATTTTCGAAGGCCGCATGGTGCCGATGACCCTTGAAGGCCTCGACCGCGGGATGCGCGAGCTGGGGCGATGATCGCGCGCCTGAAGACCGCTTGGACCAAGGCCCCCTGGCTCACGACCGCATTCGCCCTCGCCGTGGCGCTGACCTTGTTCTTCGCCATCAGCGCCATCCTGGATGCGATCTACTGGGCCGATCCCCGCCACATCGATCAGGAGATCGCGGGCTGGATGTCGCCGGGCTATGTCGCCCTATCCTGGGACGTGCCGCGCGAGGTGATGATCGAGGCCGTCAACCGCGCACCGGGCGGCGGCGGGCCGCATCGCCTTGAAGACATCGCGGCAGAGCAAGGCGTGCCGCTGGACGCGCTGATCACCCGGATCGAGGCCGCGATCCAGGCCCACCGTGACCGCGCGCAATGACCGATACGGTCCTATCGCTCGTTTCGTCCTATGGCGCGTTGATCGTGGCTTTGTGCGCCTTCCTTTCCTGCCTTCTGATCCCGATCCCAACCTCGCTGGTGATGCTGTCGGCGGGCGCCTTCGTGGCGGCGGGGGATCTGACCTTTGCGCAGGTCTGGCTCGCGGCCTGGGCGGCGGCGGTTCTAGGCGACAATACCGGCTACCTGATTGGGCGGACCGGCGGCACCCGCGTGTTGGACCGCCTCTCCCGCGGGCCCGCGCGCGCCAAGGTGATCGCCCGCGCCCAGGCCTCGCTGGACCGCTATGATGCGATGGGCGTGTTTCTGTCCACCTGGCTTTTCGCGCCGCTGGGGCCTTACGTGAACTTCATCGCGGGCAGCATCGGCATGGGCTGGGTCCGCTTTGCGATCTTCGACATGGCCGGAGAGGCGATCTGGGTCAGCGTCTACTTGGGCCTGGGCTACGCCTTCGGCGACCGCATCGACGCTTTATCCTCGCTTTTGGGCAATGCGTCGGGCTTCCTTGTGGCGGGGCTGGTCACCCTCGGCCTGGGCCTCGCCCTGCGCCACCGCCTGAAATCACACCCGACAAGAGAGACACCATGACACCTCCCCTCTTTGCTCCGGAAGAATATGCCACCCGAACCGCGCGCGCCGTCGCGGCACTGCGGGCAGAAGGCCTCGACGGCATCGTCCTGTTTGCGCCTGAAAGCCACTATTGGCTGACCGGCTATGACACCTTCGGTTTCGCGATGTTTCAGGCGATGGTGCTGGACGCCGAGGGGCGGATCGAACTGCTCACCCGCCTGCCCGACCTGCGACAGGCCCAGAACACCTCGGTCATTCCTCATGAACACATCCACGTCTGGCCCGAGCACGCAGGCGCGGACCCGGCGGCGGATTTGGCCGCCCTGGTGGCGCGCATGGGGCTATCGGGCAAGCGCCTGGGCATCGAGACGCGGACGGCGGGGCTGAGCCATTTCAATGGCCGCGCCGTGGAACGCGCCTTGCCAGGGATGATTGAAGCCTCAGATCTGATCGCCAACCTGCGGCGGATGAAAACCCCGGCAGAGGTCGCGCAGATCCGCCACGCCGCCGAGATGACCGACGCCGCATTGGATGCAGCCCTGGCAGCGGCAGGCCCCGGCGCGTTTGAGGGCGATATCCATGCGGCCATGCAAGCCGCGATCCTGTCGCGCGGAGGGGAACCCGCGGGCAACGAGACGGTGATCGGCTCGGGCGCAAATGCGCTTTTGTGCCGGTCCTACGCGGGGCGCAGGCACCTCGACGCCTCAGATCAGCTGACGCTGGAATGGTCCGGCAGCGCCGCGCGCTACCACGCGGCCGCCATGCGCACGGTGATCATCGGCGCGCCGACCCCGCAGCACCGCGAGATGCACGCGGCCTGTGAAGAGGCGCTGGAGGCCTGCGAAAGCGCGATCCGCCCCGGGCGTCCGATGGCGGAGGTGTTCGACGCCCACGCCGCCGTCTTCGACAAACGCGGGCTATCGCACGCGCGGCTGCAGGCCTGCGGCTATGGCATGGGGATCGCCTACAACCCGATCTGGGTCGAGTTCCCGATGTTTTATTCGGGAAACCCGACAATCATGCACGAGGGGCAGGCCTTCTTCCTGCACATGATCTTGATGGACAGCGACCCGGGCCGTGCGATGACCTTGGGCCATACGGTGCTGGTCGGCGCGGATGGGGTCGAACGCCTCTCGCGGCACGGCACGGAATTGTTGACGGCGTAACCATTGCCGAGCGTGCCCGCACGCCCCATATCCCAGTCATGTTGAAGCTGACCCCCATCCTGCTTGCCGTGGGCTACGGCCTGGTGAGCTACCTGTTCTCGGCCTGGCGCACGAACCGCGACCTTGACGCGCGCTCGACCGAATTGGCGGACGCACGCCTGCGCGAGATCACCGAGAAGTTTGCGCAGGTGCTGGATGTCGAGAAGATCCGGGTGAATGTCTATGAGGTCGACGCGGTCAATGGGTTGGCCTCGCCCGATGGGCGGATTTTCCTGACGCGCGGATTCTATAACCGCTACCTCGCGGGCGAAGTGACGGCGGAAGAGATGGCCAGCGTGATCGCCCATGAACTGGGCCATGTGGCGCTGGGGCATACGCGGCGTCGGATGGTGGATTTTTCCGGCCAGAACGCGGTACGCGCGGTGCTGGCCAGCGTGTTGGGCCGGTTCATTCCCGGCATCGGGCCGCTGATCGGCGGCGCGGTGGCCTCGCTTCTGGCCGCGCGGTTAAGCCGCCAGGATGAGTATGAGGCGGACGCCTATGCGACGTCCCTGATGGTGTCCGCCGGGCTTGGCGCCGGGCCGCAAAAGAGCATGTTCGCCAAGTTGGAGAGCCTTGCCGGCCTGAAGGGCGGCGGGGCACCGGCGTGGTTGATGAGCCATCCCAAGACCGCCGACCGGATCGCCGCCATCGAGGCGATGGAGGCGCGGTGGCGCACGGAACTGCCGTCGGAGTGAGTGGCCGGCGCCGTGCCGCAGGGGGCCAGCCCCCTGTGCGTCTTTTTCCAGGGAAAAAGATCGCATACCCCCGGAGTTGTATCGGCAAGATGAAGGAGCGGCCTAACGGCTGAGGGCTTTGCCCAGGCGCGGCAGGCGCGCACGTTTGAGAAGGGCGCGCAGGGGGAGTGTTTGGCCTGAGAGACGCTCGGCCTCAGCGTGGGTCTGGGTGACGGCGTCGGTGACGGCCTCAGGAGTGGCGAGCCAAAGATCATAGAGCAGCGCGTCGGGGGCTCTGGCTTTGACGCCATGGTGGGCCAGCTCGCGCGCCGGGAAATCCTTGAGGTTTTGGGTGATAATGGTCTGCGCGCCGCTTTGGATCGCCGTCGCTAGCACGTGGATATCGGCAGGATCAGGCAGCCAGAGGGGGGCTTCATCGCCGGGTGGGGTCAGCGCGTTCGGGAAGCGGCGGTTGGCGGCAGAGGCCTCGGCCCGGGCGATCTGTTCGTCCTGCGCGCCGCCATTGCGGGCGGCGGCGCGGGCCCATTCCTCCAGCAGGCGCGCCGACCAGATCGGCGTGTATAGGCCGCGCTCGGCGCAGCCCAGAAGGATCTGGCGCAGCACCGTTGGATAGAGCACGCAGGCGTCCAGCACCGCGATCATAGCTTGAACGCGAGGGCCTTGAGGTAGCCCGTGTCGCTCAGGCTGGGGTGGACCGGGTGATCGGGGCCTGCGAAGCCGGTGTAGATCAGGCGCGGATCGCGGCCCGCGCGCCCGATGCCGCGCAGGCAGGAGGCGCGGAATTTGCCCAGATCCGCCGCGTGCGAACAGGAGCAGAGCATCAGCGTGCCGCCCTCGGCCACAAGCGAGGCGGCCAGGCGTGCCACCCGCTCATAGGCGCGCAGGCCCTTGTCGAGGGCCTGTTTTGACGGCGCGAAAGCGGGCGGATCGGCGATGACGACATCGAAGGTTTGCCCCTCGGCGGCCAGGGCCTCCATCACCGCGAAGGCGTCGCCCTGGCGGGTGGTGAAACGCGCGGCGCAGCCCATGGCCTCGGCCCCCTGCCCGGCCAAGGCCAAGGCAGGCTCCGAGGCATCGACGGCCAGCGCCGTCTCGGCCCCGGCGGCGAGCGCTGCGAGGGCAAAGCCGCCGACATGGGTGAAGACGTCGAGCACGCGGGCGCCCTTGGAGAGGCCTGCGATCAACGCGTGGTTGGGCCGTTGGTCGTAGAACAGGCCGGTTTTCTGGCCGCCCATGACGTCGGCCATATAGGTGGCGCCATTCATCGGCACCGGCAGCGGGCCGTCCGGTGCCGTGCCCGTAAGCGTTAGCATTTCTTCGGGCAGCTCTTCGAGCGCGCGGGCGCGCGAGGTGCCGTTCTTGATCAGGATTGTGCAGCCCGTCACCTCCAGCAACAGCGCTGAAAGGGCGTCCAACCGCTCTTCCAGCCAAATCGCGTTGGGTTGCATCACCAGCGTGTCGCCGAAGCGATCCACGATGAGGCCCGGCAGGCCATCGCCTTCGGCGTGGATCAGGCGGTAGAACGGCGCGTCATAAAGCGCCGCGCGCAGGGCGTGGGCTGCCGTGATCCTGGCGCGCAGCCAATCGGTGTCGATGACCGCGCCCGGCGCGCGGTCCAGCACCCGCAGGCCGATGCGCGCGCCCACGGTGGCGATGCCGATGCCGATCGGCTGACGCTCGGCATCTTCCAGCATCACCAGCGCGCCCGCAGACACACCCTTGGAGCGACGGTCGAGCACAAGGTCATCGGCCCAGGCCCAGGGGTGGCCATGGCGAATGCGGCGGGCATCGGCTTTGGGTTTCAGGCGAAGAACGGGAAAAGGGGACGCTGTCATAGCGCCCCCTCTAGCGGGTTATCGGGTGGGCTGAAAGCCTCAGTTCGAGGCGAGCAGCAAGGTGCTGGCGGCGGGGCCGATGAACTCATCCTGCACCCACTGGGTGAAACGCTGCGTGATGCGGACGCGCTGCGTCTCACCACGGGCGTCGGCAGCCACGGCGTCATCGCCGCCCAGGGCGTCGAACGTCAGGTCCACCTCAATCGGGCCGGACAGGATCGCGCCGGTTTCCGCATGGCGCACGGTCATCACGAACTCGATCTCATGCTCGCCGCCAAAGGTGTAGCGGACGCGCTGGGTCTGGGCGTGGAAACGCGCGAGGTCCAGGGTGACGACCACGGGGATGGCACCGTTCACGGCCTCAAAGGCGGGCTCCAGCGCGGCGGTGATCAGGGCATCAACCTGGGCGTGGCGGTCACCGGCCGGATCTTCGCGCCAGACGATGTCGGCGCGCGGCTTGATGGTGTTGGCTTCCGAAGACGTCAGCGTGTGGGGGACGTTCACTTCGACACTCACGACGTCCCAATCCTGGACCTCGATGTTTTCGATCACGGGAAGGGCATCGGTGCCGATGCCACGGGACACGTCGGTGGTGCCAACGCAGCCGGATACGGCCAGGGCGGCGCCAAGAATAAGGACGGGGATGAAACGAGACTTCATCATAAGACTGCTCCTGCAAGTGGGACCCTTTTTCGTCCCGTTGTGCCAAACTAGCTGCCTCGTTACGCGCTGCCCTCAATACACGGGAGCGATGGGACAGGTATGATGGCAAAGCGGGGCGGAAAGTGGGGGGAGCTGCGCCCTTTCCGAGGTGATACGCGGGAAAAAACCCGCCCGAGGTGGGGCGGATTTGAGGCAAATGCGACGGAAATTGGGCTGCTGGCGCGTCAGTCGATCTCGCGGATGCCCGCAATCTGGGCACGCGCACCGGCCAGGATCCAGCCATGCTCGGAGCCGATGAAGAAGGCGCCGAAGCCGTATTTGCGCAGGGCTTTGGCGCGGTCTGAATGGGCCACAAAAGTCATATAGGCCTTACCGTGGGCCGCGGCGGCCTCGCCCACGCTGGCCATGGCGGCGTGCAATTCGGCGCAATCCTGATCGGTCTGGCCGTAAGCGACGGTCAGATCAGCGGGGCCCAGGAACAGCGCATCGATACCAGGCGTGGCGGCGATGGCGGAGGCGGCCTCCACCGCTTCGGGGTCCTCGATCTGGGCGATGACGATGGTTTCGTCCTGGCTTTGGGCCAGGATGTCGGGCATGGCGCGGGTGGCATAACCCGCCCACCGGGTGGAGCCCGCATAGCCGCGCCCGCCGTGGCCATAGCGCGCGGCCTTGGCGACGGTTGCGGCGGTGTCGGCGTCCGTGACATGGGGCACGACGACGCCCACAGCACCCAGATCAAGGGCTGCGCCGATGTTCTCGGGCGTGCCCGAGGGCACCCGGATCAGCACCGGGAAATCCGCCGCCCGCGACAGCGCCAGGCAAGCGTTGAGCGACTGGCGGTCAAAGGGGGCATGTTCGCCGTCGATGCACACGAAATCGAGGCCCGAGAGGATCAGCACCTCCAGGATATCGACGGAGGGTGTCTTCATGAAGGTGCCCGCAAGGGGGCGGTTCGTGGCAACGGTGGTGCGGAAGGTGGCGATCGACATGGGGCAAGCTCCGGCTGGGACGACGCCACGCGCCGATTGCGGAGGGTTTTGGCGGGCGACGCGGCGGAAGGCAAGAGCTTGGGCGCGAAGCCCGAAGTGCGTTGACCTCAGGCCATAGTGGCGTTGGGGTCGAAATCCTTCATCGAGGCGATGGGATCAACCGCGCCCGGGGGCACGTCCGGATCCGCCCCTGCCGCTGGCGCGCCGGGGTCGAGATCACCCATGGGCGCGGGCGCCTCAGCCATCGGCGGCAGGTCCGCCAAGGCGCCGGGCTTCTCCTGATGCGCCATCGCCTGGGGCATCGACGCAGGCGCGGGTGGCGTTGCAGGCGCTTGCGGTGCCGCTGCACCCTTTTGCGGACCCGCAACGCGGACCGCGCGCTTGCCTGAGAGTTGCCCCAACGCGCCGCGCAGAAAGACGTGTCCTGTCTCGTCCTCCAGGGTCACCGCGCTCAGATCACTGTGGTCAAACGGCACCAGATCCCCCTCTTCCAGGGCTTCAACCTCTCCAAGCGGTAGGGTCACGCGCATCAGAACAGCGTCGAGCGCCATCGGCGCAGAGCCGAGGCAGGCGAGCATCTGCGCGCTCCAATCCACCGGCGCCTCTGCCTTCGGGTCAACAAGCGCGCGGCGCCGCGCCACGGCGGGATCGCAGGGCAACAGCATGACCAGGGTGCCGGTCTTGCGCCCGCCCAAGGTGACAGAGGTGCGCAAAAGCCGGTAGCCCCGGTCCGGCATCAACAGGTTCAACTGCGCGCGATCTGCGATGTTGCTGCCGTAATGCATCCGGTCCGGCCAATCGCGGCCCGCCTGCTCGGCCGTTTCCAGGGCAAAGGCCCCCAACTTCAGGTCAATGAAATCCCGGCACAGCGCTTCATCGATGCGGGTGACCTTGCGCGGCGGTTGCTCGGTCTCTTCCACGTGGCCGGTGGCCTGCACCTCGATTAAGGCATCGACAAGGGGGTGTTCCAGCACCACGAGGCCGCGGCGGCCTTCCTTGTCTTCCATCGCGGCGATCAGCCCATGGTCCGGCATCGCCGCCAGCGCATCGCTCAGGCGCGCCTCGGCCATAACGCTGACCTCAGCAACCTGGGGCGTCAGCGTCGCGAAGGGCATCGCGGCGCGCCGGATCGCGCGGGTCAGGCCCGATTGCAGCGCTGGCTCCAAAGCCGCCGCCTGGGCACCGACGCCAAGATGGGCCGCAATGATGCGGGAGAGTACGGGGCGCGTGTCGGGGTCGGACATCTCTGGGCGGGGCCTTCTGGCGGGTCACATGGATCAAGTCCTCGCACAAAACCCGTTAAGAAACTCCTTACGCCGCCCGCAACGCCGCCACCGGCAGCGCCACCCGGAACCGTGCGCCGCCGGGTCCCGGAAGGAAGCTTAGCTGCCCATCAAGCCGGGTCATCACCTCGCGGCTGATCGCCAGCCCCAGCCCCGCCCCCGGTGCCCCGCGCGCGGTGTCGAGGCGGGCGAACTTCTCGAAAATCAGCGCCTCCTGGCGCGGCGGAATGCCCGATCCGTTGTCGGCAAACTCCACCGTCAGCCCCGCGCCCGATTGGACGACGGATATCGTCAACTCCGGTGCGTCGGCATCGCAATACTTCTGGGCGTTGGAGATCAGGTTGATGAACACCTGGCTCAACCGGTCCGCATCGGTCCAGAGCACGATATCTTCCGCCGACCGGTCGCGCTTGATGGTCATGCGGGCATGGGCTTCGGCGCCCGCAGCGGAAATCGCGCGGTCCATCACATCGGCCAACACTGCCGTATCCATGTTCAGCGTCACCCGCCCGTTTTCCAGCACGCTTAGGTCCAGCAGATCGTCCAGCAGCCGCGTCAGGCGCAGGCTTTCATCGTGGATAATCCGGCTGAACCGTGCCCGCGCCGCGTCGTCGACCGGGTCGGATTGCATCAGAATTTCCGAGAACGCGCGGATCGACGTCATCGGCGTGCGCAGCTCGTGGCTGATCTGCGACAGGAAGGCGTCCTTCTGCACCGACAGCTCGGTCAGCTTGGCGTTGGCCTCGCGCAGGCGGCGGGCGGTTTGGGCGAGCTCCTCGGATTTTGCCTCCAGCTGACTGGAATACTCCATGATCTGCGCCGTCTCATCGGCCACGGCCAGCAAATCGCGCACGGAAACCGCCGCCGCCCCGGTGATTTGTGACACCATCGCATGGGCCGTTGCCGCGCCGACCGAGCCTGCCAGCTCGCGCTCCAACCGTTCCAGGAAATCGGGCGTCGGCTCGGGCAGGTCGCCCTCGCGGCCCTGGGCCTCGGCCACCTCTGCAAAGAGACGCCCGGCCCGGCCCGGCCCCATGATCCGCTGCGCGGTGATCAACAGGTCATCCGCTGTCCCCACGGCCCCGCGCCAGCCCTTGAGCGCGCGCGAATGGTCGAAGACGTTGACGAATTGCGCGCCCTGCAAACGCTCCAGCGGTGAGGGGAAGCTGAACAGCGACCCCAGGATGAACAGCGCCGTGTTGACCCCCAGCGACAGCACCATCGCGGTCAACAGCGGGTCCGTGGCCTGCAAGCCCAAGGGCGTGGCGGGCGACAACCAGGCGATGCCAAACGGCCCTTCCGAGAGCATCGGCGCGATCAGTCCGCCGGTCTCGGCCACGTTGGGCAGCAACAAGAGCCAGCCCCAAATGGCGAACCCCGCCCCAATCCCCAGGGCCGCGCCCACCCGCGTGGCGCCGCGCCACAGGATGCCGCCGACCAGCGCAGGCAGCACCTGGGCCACGCCAAGAAACGAGATCAAACCGATGGAGGCCAGCGCCGCCGTGCCACCGGACTGGCGGTAGTACATCAGGCCCAGAAAGAGCACGACGGCAATGGAAATCCGCCGCGCCATCAGGGCCACGCCGCGCATGTCCCCGCCCATGGCGGCACCGCTTTTGCTCAGCCGCAACCACAACGGCACGACGATGTGGTTGGAGACCATGGTCGACAGCGCCAGCGCGGCCACGATCACCATCGATGTCGCCGCCGAAAAGCCGCCCAAAAACACCAGCAGCGCCAGCGCGTCCTGGTTCAGCGACAGGGGCACCGTCAGAACGTAAAGGTCCGGGTTGTCGCCGGTTCCGGGCAAGCTCATCCCCGTGACGGCAATGGGCACCACGAAAAGCGAGATCAACATCAGGTAAAGCGGGAAGGCCCATCCGGCGACGGCCAGGTGCCGCTCGTCCGAGTTTTCGACCACCAGCACCTGGAACATGCGCGGCAGGCACAGGATCGCGGCCCCGGCCAGAACGGTCAGGCCCAACCAGCGCGCGCCATTGATGGGCTCTCGCGCCACGGCGCTGGCCTCGATCCGCGCCAGCATGTCGCCCGGGCCGTCGGCCACGCCCCAGACCACGAAGACCCCCACCGCAAGGATCGCGGCCAGCTTCACCACGGCCTCAGCCGCGATGGCGCTGACGAGGCCGGGGTGACGCTCGTTCAGGTCAAGGGATCGGGTGCCGAACACGATGGTGAACAGCGCCAAACCGCCGGCAAGCCAGGCCGCCGTCGCCCCGCTGCCCGCCGAGCCAAACGCGCCGGGCTGCGCAAAAACCGAGAACGACAGCGTCACCGATTGCAGTTGCAACGCGATGTAAGGCGTGGTGCCCACCACGGCGAGCAAGGTGACCAGCGCCGCCAGCCCGCCGGATTTGCCGTACCGGCTGGAGATCATGTCGGCGATCGACGTAACACGCTGCGCCCGCCCGATCCGCACCACTTTGCGCAGGACCCAGAACCAGCCCACGAAGACCAACGTGGGGCCCAGGTAGATCGTCAGAAACTCCAGCCCCGACCGCGCGGCAGAGCCGACCGCGCCATAAAACGTCCAGGCGGTCGCGTAGATCGACAGCGATAGCGTGTAGATGATCGGAGAGTTGAGCCACCCTGCCCCACCGCGCCGCGCCGATTTCTCGGCCCAGAAGGCGATGGCAAAAAGCCCCAGCACATAGAGCACACAAACGGCGATCAGACCGTCAAGGCTGAGCATCCTAGGGCTCCTCCTCGGCAGTCACCTTGCGCGGCGGCGCGGCCTTGCGCCCCTCCTCACCCTCGCCGGGGGTAGAGCGGATCAGGGCGCGGCTGACCAGGGCGGTCAGGGCGATCATGCCAAGCCAGACCGCAAAGAAATAGACCAGCGTCGTGGCCAAGGTCGGCGCGCCTGCGCCGTCATCCCGAATGAAAATCGGGCCGAAAATCAGGATCGCGCCCAGAAACGGCAGCAACCGCGCCGCGTCCTGCAGACGGTTCTGGCGGTAGGTGCGACGTTCCAGAAACAGGCGGCGGGCCATGGATCAGCCCTCTCCACCCGAGATGTCTTCGGTCGTTGCGGCCCCCATCGACGCGACCACCTGCAATAACTCCGCGTTGGAAAACGGCTTGGTCAGGAATCCGTTGGCCCCCAGCGCCATCGCCTGTTCACGGTCCTTGGCCTGGCCCTTGGCCGTCAGCATCAGCACCGGAAGCGCCTTGGTCTCGGGTGCTGCGCGCAGATCTGCGAGAATGTCAAAGCCCGAGCGGCCGGGCAACATCACGTCGAGGACCAGGATATCGGGCGACAGGCGGGCGATTTCCTGTAGCGCGTCCTCGCCCTTGCCATGGCCGCGCACGTCCCAGCCCGCGCGGCTGAGGATGAAACTCAACGCCTCCAGGATGTTGCTTTCATCCTCGACAATCAAAATACGCCCGATGGGCCCGGACCGGGGGGCCGATGCGGCACCCTCCGCCTGGCCGCCGCCCGAGGGCGCGCGCGGGCTATCGCCGTTTTGATCAGGTCCCTTCATCTTCTGCCCTCCTCCCAAGGCAGCCTGATCCGCCCTGCCTCCCGACAGCCCGGATCCGGTTGGTCTAACTGTGCATGGACAAGCCCGTGCACGCAATGGTCTCGTCCCGCGCCGCTGTCGGCGCCTTTACCTGCGGGCGACGCAGCCCTCCCGCGGACAGATGCCGCAGCCGGGGCCGCCCGCAATCACCTCTGTGTCGGCGGGGTCCATACCCACCGGCATCACCAGCATCGTCGCCTCCACCCTCGGCACGCCGCCAAACGTTTGCCCTATGCCCACAGGTTGCGCCACGGCCCAGGCCTTGAACCGCGCCCCTTGTGGCGTCTCAATCACCGCCACATCCGCCTGCCCCACCCGTCCCAACACCCGGTAAAGCGGCCAAAGCGGGCATCCCGCCGCCACCCGGGGCATCGCGAAACCCTGCAGCCGCCTACGGTGCAGCAAGGCGCCCGAGGCGTCACAAATCGCCAGCCCCCGCGCGGGGAGGCCATCGGCTGCGGGCAAGCTCGCCATACGCCTAAGGACCAGCGCGACATCGCCGCCAACCTGCGCCAGAACCCGCGCCGGATCATAGCCCGCCTCTGCCGCCACGGGTGCGAACCCCGCCATGGGCAAGCGCCGGGCGTCCTCGGCATAGGCGCGCAAATGCGCTTCTCCCCGCGCCCGCGCGGGGGCGTCTTCCATGCCCGCGCTGCGCGCCAGGATGGCCTTTATGGCCGCCTCCGGGTCATCGCCAGCCGCCTCGATCTCGGGGAAGTAGTGATCCGTCGCCTCGAACATCGCCTCCACGGTTTCTTCCGGGGCCGACACATCCGCCCCGGCACCGGGCGCCTCGAACTGCGCCAGAAGCCCCGTGGCGCGCTCCGATAGCCGCTCCGCATCCTCGTGCAGGTTGCGGTGGAAGCGGCCGCGCCAGGCCGGGTCCAGGTCCGCCTCGCGCACGAGGATATCCGCCGTGGTACGGATCGCGGCGACGGAGGACAGCACCTCATGCATCGCCTCGGCCAGCGCCGGATCGTGGGCCAACCTGTCGCGCAGGGCATCGATCTGCCCTTCCAGGTTGCGCGCGCGGGCCTCCTGCGCGGCGATAAGGGCGGTCCAACCGGGGAAGCGGGCCACCAATTCGTCGATCCGCGCGGTCTCTGCCGGGACATCGCCCAGGGCACGGGCAGCGGCGTCGAGCAATTCGCTGATCCCCGCATCCACACCATCGGTAAGCGCCGAGGCGTCAACCTCCAGCACGCGGGCCAGTTCCAGCAGCAGCTTGCCGCCAATCCTGCGGTGATTGTGCTCGATCAGGTTGAGGTAAGAGGGCGAGACGCCGACCTCTTCCGCCAAAGCGCCCTGCTTGAGGCCAAGGGCCAGGCGCCGCTCCCGGATCCGGCTACCGGTCAGGTGATCTGAAGGCGTCTGCGCCATGTCCGGTCCGTTCTTTGAAGCGCTTGGGCTTTACAGGCTTTTCAGATTTTTTACAGAGGTCGCGCCGTTCTGGCAACGGGGCCGACAATCCAATTCAAATTCGCCGTAGCTTTCCGCGCGGATTAACCCTTCGTGAACCTGTTGCGCGCAGCATTGTGCGCGGGGATCTCTGAACTTTTGTTTAGGAGGAGTGGAATGGAATTCTCAAATCTTCCGCCCAGGGCGGAACCCGCAGTCCTGGGCACAGCTGCCGTCCAGCGCCAGACGCCGGATGCGCTCAGCACGCCCGCCGACACCGCGCGCCCGGTTCTGGCCGCTGCCAAAGCGGACGAGACGCGGACCGCGCCCACGGATGACTTTCAGCCGCTTGATACCTTCGAGGTCGGCGACAATGACCATGTGCCCGTCCCGCCTGAACCGCCGCGCGAGGCGACCGTGCTGGCGCTGATCGCCAGCGACACGTCCGACGAACCGGAGCCCGCGCCGGCACCTGAGGCTCTGTCCGCCTCCCTGCGCGACATCGAGGCCGGGCCCGAGAATCCGACGGTTGACATCCGCCGCTAACGCGCCTCGGGCCAAGCCGCCATAAAAAGAGCCCCGCACGCAGCCGCGCCCGGGGCCCCTTGCCGTCACATGGGCAGGATTACTCCGCCAGCGCAGCGTCCGTGATCACATGGGTGAACGCGCCCACAGGCTCTGCCGAGATCACCGGGTCCGAGCCGCCCGCCAACAGCGTATCCACCGTGCGCTGGTAGGCTTCCTCGTCCAGACGGCCATCGCCGCCCTCAACAAGCAAGGCGATCTCCCCCATCATCCGCAACTGATGCTCCTCGGTCTGGGCACCGGTCTCGTCATAATCGAGCACGATCATCGCTGCCTCATCGGGGTTCTCCGCGGCCCAGGCCCATCCCCGCATCGACGCGCGCACAAACCGCGCCATGCGGTCGACGAACTCTGGATCCTCCAGGTTCTCTTCCAACGCCCAGATGCCGTCTTCCAGGGTGGAAACGCCGTAGTCCTCATAGCGGAACGTCACCAGCTCCTCCGGCGTCACGCCCGCGTCGATCACCTGCCAATACTCGTTGTAGGTCATCGTCGACATGCAATCGGCCTGGCGCTGCAACAACGGATCCACGTTGAAGCCCGCCTGCAACAGCGTCACGCCATCCTCGCCACCTTCCACGCCGATGCCGAGCTGCGACATCCAGCTCAGGAACGGATATTCGTTACCGAAGAACCAATGCGCCACCGTGTGACCGGCCAGATCGGCAGGCTCGGTGATGCCGCTATCGGCCCAACAGGTCAGCATCAGGCCAGAGCGCACAAACGGCTGCGCGATGTTCACCACGGCCAAGCCGTTCTCGCGCGCGGCCAATGCAGACGGCATCCAGTTCAGCATCACGTCGGCACCGCCGCCCGCAAGAACCTGCGGCGGCGCAATGTCCGGCCCGCCGGGAATGATGTTCACCGTCAGCGCTTCCTCGTCGTAATACCCGTTCTCCAACGCCGCATAATAGCCCGCGAACTGCGCCTGGGTGACCCATTGCAGCTGCAAGTTGACCTCCGCCGCATGACCATCCGCAAACGCCATACCGCCGCTTGCCAAAAGCGCCGCGGCGCCAAATGTCAGATGTTTCATCGTATTTCCCTCCAGTTTGGTTGTCGTTTTTTATCTCAATCGCGCCATGATCCCCTCGGCGTCCCCTCAGGCGCGCGAACTCCGTTGTGACGGGTGCCAGAATGTCAGTTGCCGCTCCGCCAGCGCCATCAGACCATAAAGACCCGAACCCGCCAGGGCCGCGACCGTAATCTCGGCCCAGACCATATCCATGGCCAGTCGCCCCACCTCGATCTTGATCCGAAAGCCCATGCCCACCGTGGGTGAGCCGAAAAATTCAGCCACAATAGCCCCGATTAGCGCAAGGGTTGTGCAGATTTTCAAGCCATTAAACAGGAACGGCATCGCCGTGGGCAGGCGCAGTTTCATCAGCGTCTGCCCGTAGCTGGCCGCATAGGTGTGCATCAGATCGCGTTGGATCGCGTCGCTTTCCTTCAGCCCCTGCACCGCATTAACCAGCATCGGGAAGAAGACCATCGCCACGACAACGGCGACCTTCGACGACGGCCCAAACCCGTACCACATCACCAAAATCGGCGCCGTGCCCACAATCGGAAGCGCCGCGATGAAATTGCCCACCGGCAAAAGACCCCGTTGCAAAAACCGCGACCGGTCGATGGCCAGCGCCGTCAGCACAGCCAGACCGCACCCGAGCACATATCCCACAAGCGCGCCCCGCACGATGGTCTGCACGAAATCCGCCCAAAGCGTGGATAAATTGGCCGCGAAGGCCGCGGCAATAGCAGAGGGCGCGGGCAGGATAACCGGGCTGACCTCATAGAGGCGCACCGCCACCTCCCAAAGGGTTAACAGCGTTAACCCAAAAAGCACCGGCACCAAAATCCGCGCGCCCGAGGCGTCCCTGCGCGCCAACCAGGCGTTCAAGGCCCAGGCCCCGAGCCAAATCGCCAACATGACGGTCAATCGCCAATCAAATAGAGCCGTGGCCGCAACGCCCCCCGCCAGGACAACAGGCGCGACACCACCGCCGCCGCTGCGCGCAAGGGACGTCATGGGCACAGGCTCCCTGCTTCATCTTGCCAAATACAACTCACTCCCGTCCTCACCACACGCGCGCCGCTCATCGGTCCAACCCCATGCGCCGCAACGTCGCCCGCTCCACCGCGCCCAACACGCTCACCAGCACCGCTGCGCAGATCGCCGCCATGAACAGCGCGCTCCAGATCTGAATCGTCTGGCCGTAATAACTGCCGGTCAAAAGCCGCGCGCCCAGGCCGAACCGCGCGCCCGTCGGCAGCTCTGCCACGATGGTGCCCACCAGCGCCGCCGCGATGCCGACTTTCAGCGAGGCAAACAGAAACGGGACCGAGGCCGGTAGCCGGAGTTTCCAGAACGTCTCGGCCCGGCTGGCCGAGTACGTCCGCAACAAATCCAGATCCATCGCGCCGGGGCTACGCAGCCCCTTCACCATGCCCACAACGACCGGGAAGAACGAAAGATACGCCGATATCAAGGACTTGGGAACCAGCCCCGTCAGCCCCACGGCGTTCAGAACCACGATCACAATCGGCGCGATGGCAAGGATCGGGATGGTTTGCGACGCAATCGCCCAGGGCATCACACTCATATCCATCGCCCGGTTGTGGACAATCGCAACAGCCAGAAGCATCCCCGCAAGCGTCCCGATCACAAAGCCCAAAAGCGTCGGCGCGAGGGTTTGGAAGGCATGGAACCACAGGCTGCGCGGGTTGGGGCGTAGCTCTCCACGTCGCTCTCGGAACATCGCCTCGCCAAAGGTGGTGTTGTAGAGCTCAATCGCGACTTGATGGGGCGCCGGCAGGCGCGGGCGTTCCTGCCACATCGTGTCCTGGAACAACTCAGAGGCCGTCACCTCCAGCCCCCGCCGCTCCGCCTGATCGAGCGTCCAGGCCCGGTTCATGTTGTAGGCCGCGGCGTACCAGATCGCGATGATCACGCCGACCACGACCAGGATCGGCAACACCGCCCCGGTGATCCGCCGCATCGCCAGGCAAAAGGCGCAGGGCGCGTCGGGCTCTGCCACGGCCGTCATGGCGCGCAACCTTCGCATTTGCGCACGCTCTCGCCACATGTCAGCCACCGGGGTGCGCAAATCGCGTGTGTACAGACTGTGTACAGGCTGTGCCGCGCGGGTGTACGGCGAAAATACGGGCTAGTCGTCATAGGCATGCCCCTCGCGCAGCCCCTCGCGGACCCGGTGGGCGAGGGCCAAAAATTCCGGCGTGTCGCGGATATCGAGCGGCCTTTCGCGCGGCAAATCGCTCTCGATGACATCGGTAATCCGCCCCGGACGCGGCGACATGACGACGATCTTGGTCGAGAGGTAAACCGCCTCCGGGATCGAGTGCGTGACGAAGCCAATCGTCTTCTCCGTCCGCGCCCAAAGCTTCAGAAGTTCCTCGTTCAACCGGTCCCGCACGATCTCATCCAACGCGCCGAAGGGCTCGTCCATCAGCAGGATATCCGCATCAAACGCGAGCGCCCGCGCGATGGAGGCGCGCTGCTGCATGCCGCCCGATAGCTGCCAGGGGAATTTCTTGCCAAACCCTTCCAGATCAACGAGTTGCAAGACGTTGTTCACCCGCTCCTGCTGGTCGGCGGCGGAGTATCCCATGATCTCCAACGGCAGCTTGATGTTCTTCTCAATCGTCCGCCACGGGTAGAGCCCCGCGGCCTGAAACACATACCCGTAAGCGCGCGCTTTGCGAGCCTCGTCCGGCGTCATGCCGTTGACGGTGACCTCGCCGCCGGTGGGCTGCTCCAACGCCGCAATGACCCGCAGAAAAGTGGTCTTCCCGCAGCCCGAAGGGCCAATAAAGGAGACGAAGTCGCCCTTGTTGATATTCAGCGACACGTCCGACAGCGCCTGAACCGGGCCGTCGTTGGTCTGAAACGTCAGGTCGAGGGATTGGGCTTGAATGACAGGTGACATCGCGCCCGGATTACCGTTTGTGTTCAACGTATTGCTCATAGGGCTGCCCCCGGCCGCGGGTGGGGGTGAAGCCCCCGCCCGGGGGGGCGGTCGGGGGCTGCCCGGCGTGCCGCCGGGCGGGACTGCTTTTCAAAAACGGAGCTCAAACCCCCGCCGGAATGTTCATCGGATCACGCTCGATCTTGCGCGGCGTATTGAGCGATTTCCACTTGCTGAGCGCCTGGCTCGCGCTCGCCGCAGGCGGGCGTTTCACGAAACGGCCTCGGCCCGGTTGCGGCTGGCTGTTCTGCCCCGCCGCCCAAACCACATCCCCGCGTGACAGCGTGTAGCGGGGGGAGGCGCTGACCTCCATCCCCTCGAACACATTGTAATCAAGGATAGATTTCGCCGTAGACGTCGCAATCGTGCGGCCAAGTTTTGGGTCCCACACCACCACATCGGCGTCACCGCCGACGTTGATACCGCCCTTCAGCGGGTAGATGTTGAGGATCTTGGCGATGTTGGACGACGTCACCGCGACGAATTCCTCGGGCGTCAAACGGCCCGTCTCGACGCCGCGCGTCCAGAGCATTGCCATGCGTTCCTCCAGCCCGCCGGTGCCGTTGGGGATCATCGCGAAGTTGTCGACGCCCATCCGCTTTTGCTCGTCGGTGAAGGCCGCGTGGTCCGTGGCCACAACCTGCAGAGAGCCCGCCGCGAGGCCTGCCCAAAGCCCGTCCTGGTGGTCCTTGGACCGGAACGGCGGCGACATCACGCGGCGCGCGGCGTATTGCCAATCCTTGTTGAAATACTCGGACTCGTCGAGCGTCAGGTGCTGGATCAACGGCTCGCCAAAGACCCGCATCCCCTTCTGGCGCGCGCGGCGGATGGCCTCGTGGGCCTGCTCGCAAGAGACGTGGACGATGTACAAAGGCGTGCCCGCCGCGTCCGCGATCATGATCGCGCGGTTGGCGGCCTCGCCTTCCACCTCCGGCGGGCGCGAATAGGCGTGGCCCTCAGGCCCGAAGACGCCCTCGGCCAGATATTTCTGCTGCAACTCGGCGACGATGTCGCCGTTCTCGGCATGGACGAGCGGCAAAGCGCCCAACTCGGCGCAGCGCTTAAACGAGGCGTACATCTCGTCGTCCTCGATCATCAACGCGCCCTTGTAGGCCATGAAATGCTTGAAGGTGTTGATGCCGCGCGTCTTAACGACCTCCTCCATCTCATTGAAAATGCTCTCATTCCAGCCGGTGATCGCCATGTGGTAGGAGATGTCGACGCAGATCTGATCCTTGGACTTGGCGTCCCACGCATCGATGGCGTTCAGCAGGCTACCGTCTTCACCGGGCAGGCAAAAATCCACCAGCATGGTCGTACCGCCGGCCGCGGCGGCGAAGGTGCCGGTCTCAAACGTCTCGGCCGCGGTCGTGCCCATGAAGGGCATTTCCAGGTGGGTATGGGGGTCAATGCCGCCGGGGATCACATAGGCCTCGGAGGCGTCGATGACCTCATCACCGCTGAGATTCTCTGCGATCTGGGCGATTTTCTCGCCCTCGATCAGCACGTCCGCCTTCCATTGACGGTCCGCGGTCACAATCGTGCCGCCCTTGATCACTTTGCTCATGGAACCCCCCAAGGTTGCTTTGGTTAATGCCGTTAACGCATGGCGCCCGTCAGCCCTGGGCCACCACGCAGATCATCCGTTGGTCGCGGGTCAGAAGTGGGATGTAAACGCTTTCGACCACATTGCGGTGCAGATACCAGTAGCAGCCGTCATCCTGGAGCCGGACCGAGTTGGTATCCTGGCCCGGCGCCACCAGCGCCAGCACCTCTTCAGGCAGGATCTCGCTTTCACCCTCAGGCGTGGGCGTCACACAGCCCGTAAGTGCCAGGCATGCGCCTACTGCCAGCCAAATCTTTGAATTCATGTTACAATCTCCGCCGTTTCCACGACCGCATGGAACAGGACATTCGCACCGGCCGCCGCCCATTCCGGGCTTATTTCTTCGGCCTCGTTATGGCTCAACCCGTCCACGCAGGGACACATCACCATCGCCGTCGGGGCCACATCATTGATCCAGCACGCATCGTGCCCTGCCCCGGATACGATATCCATGTGACTATATCCAAGCCTTTCAGCCGCTTGTCGGATCGCCGTGACACATTTGTCGCCAAAGGCGGGCGGGTTGAACTGACCGACGATCTCGGCCTCGAAGCTGACGCCGATGTCGTCGCAGAGTTTCGGGGCGCGTTCCATCAGCTCGGCTACCATGGCTTCGAGCTTGTCGAGAATGTGCGTGCGCATATCGACGGTGAAGACGACCTTGCCAGGGATGATGTTGCGCGAGTTGGGGTAGACGTCGATGTGGCCGATGGCACCCACGGCGTTGGGCTGGTTTTTCATGGCGATTTCGTGGACCAGTTCAGTCACAAGCGCGAGGCCACGACCGGCGTTCTTGCGCATGTGCATGGGCGTGGAGCCGGTGTGGCTTTCCTTGCCCGTCACCGTGCATTCGATCCAACGCAGGCCTTGGCCGTGGGTGACGACGCCCACGTCCTTGCCCTCAGCCTCCAAGATCGGGCCCTGTTCAATGTGCAACTCGAAGAAGGCGTGCATCTTGCGGTTGCCGACGGGCTCATCACCGACCCACCCGATGCGTTTCAGCTCGTCGCCGAACTTTTTGCCATCGGCATCGACGCGGTCATAGGCCCAATCCTGCGTGTGTTTTCCGGCGAAGACACCGCTCGCCAGCATGGCGGGGGCGTAGCGCGTGCCCTCCTCATTCGTCCAATTGGTGACCACGATAGGATGCTTGGTCTTAATCCCCAAGTCATTGAGAGAGCGGATGATTTCGAGCCCGCCGAGGACGCCCAAAACCCCGTCGTACTTGCCGCCCGTGGGTTGTGTATCAAGGTGCGAGCCCACGTAGACCGGCAGCGCGTCGGGGTCCGTGCCCTCACGGCGCGCAAACATGTTGCCCATCGTATCCACACCCATCGTACATCCCGCCGCATCGCACCAGGTTTGGAATAACGCGCGCCCTTCGGCGTCTTCATCCGTCAGCGTCTGGCGGTTGTTGCCGCCAGCGATGCCGGGGCCGATCTTGGCCATTTCCATGAGGCTGTCCCACAGGCGGGCGCCGTCGATCTTCATGTTTTCTGCGGGCGATGCCATGGGGTTTCCTTACTTCAGTTCCGTCTCGATAAACGTCATCGGCGCTGTGCCGCCATTGATCACGTTGTGCTCCACGCCTTGGTCGCGGCGGTAGACCGTTCCAGCCTCGATGAAGACCTCTCGCGTCTCGCCACCGGGCTCTTCCAGGCGCATCTGGCAATCGGTCAGCGTGGTGATGACGTAGTCCATGCCGTGGATGTGCCAGCCGGTCTCGTCGCCCGGGGCGAAGTCGAAGCGGGTGACGCGGACGCGGGCTTCATCGATCAGGGTTGTGGCGGTTGCCTCTGCCATCAGTTCGGCTCCTCCTCGGCCCTCTTGCGCAGGCGCAAGATTGCCTCCTCGCAGCGGTCCTCGGGGACGAAGATATGGTCGTGGAGCGTGGCGGCGATGACGTTGCAGGGAATGCCCGCCTCGGCGAGCGTGGTAGAGACGGCGGCGGTCAGGCCCACGCCTTCGAGGTCCGAGAAGACTTGCAAGGTGATCTGCACCATGGCCGGCTCATTCGCGGCGGCGGGTACGAGGACGGAGATCCCCTCGCCCTCCCGAAACATCGCCTGGACATCTGTTAACGCCGTTAACTCCTGAGCCGAGACGGTGCGAAACGCCCAACGGCCCGGCATTTGCACGGGGTTCATCTGGGCGATCATCTGGGCGCTATCGCTGACCGTCTCTGCCATTCAGTCGAGCCCCTGCAAAACACTGCGGAGCGTGCCAAAGAGTTGATCTATCTCGGATTTCGAGATGATCAGCGGCGGCGACATGGCGATGATATCGCCGGTGGTGCGGATCAAAACGCCCTTGTCGTAGCAATCAAGGAAGGCCTGGAAGGCGCGTTTCGTGGGCTCTCCGGCGATGGGCTCTAGCTCCACTGCGCCGATCAGGCCTTCGCTGCGGATGTCGATTACATGGGGGCAGTCGCGAAGCGAATGCACACCGTCGGCCCAATAGGGCGCCAGTTCGGCGGCGCGCTCGAATAGCCCGTCTTCCTTGTAGGTCTCCAGCGTCGCGAGACCTGCGGCGGAGGCAATCGGATTGCCGGAGTAGGTGTAGCCGTGGAACAGCTCGATCAGGTGTTCCGGCCCGCCCATGAAGGCGTCGTGGATCTCTTTGGTGGCCAGCACTGCGCCCATAGGGATCACGCCGTTGGTCAGGCCCTTGGCCGTGGTGATGAGGTCGGGCATGACGTTGTAATGCTCAGCCGCGAAGCTGCTGCCAAGGCGCCCGAATCCGGTGATAACCTCATCAAAAATCAGGATAATTCCGTGCCGCGTGCAGATCTCGCGCAGGCGTTCCAAGTAACCCTTAGGGGGCATCAGCACGCCAGTGGAGCCCGCCATCGGCTCCACGATACAGGCGGCAATCGTTTCCGCCCCGTGCAGCGCCACGATGCGTTCCAATTCGTCGGCCAGATGCGCGCCATGCTCGGGCTGGCCTTTTACGAAGCGGTTCTGATCCGGCAGATGCGTCGCCGGAAGATGGTCCACCCCCGTCAGCAAGGAGCCGAAAACCTTGCGGTTGTTGACGATCCCGCCGACGGAGATGCCGCCGAAGTTCACCCCGTGGTAGCCGCGCTCACGCCCGATCAACCGGGTGCGGGACCCCTGCCCGATCGCCCGCTGATACGCGATCGCGATCTTTAACGCCGTCTCAACACTTTCTGAGCCAGAGTTGGTGTAGAACACATGCTCGAAAGGCTTCGGGGCCATGTCGCGCAAGCGGTTGGCCAGCTCGAACGCCTTGGGGTGGCCCATCTGGAAGGCGGGCGCGTAGTCCATCTCGGCGGCTTGCTTCTGGATCGCCTCCACGATGCGCGGCTGGTTGTGGCCGGCGTTGCAGCACCATAACCCGGCGGTGCCATCCAGCACCTGCCGCCCGTCGGCAGTCGTGTAATGCATCTTGTCGGCGCCCACGAACATGCGCGGCTGTTTCTTGAACTGCCGGTTTGCGCTGAACGGCATCCAAAAGGCGCTCAGGTCGTTGGGGACCGGGTTGCTGCGGTCGAGAGCCATGGCTTTTTCCCCCTGTTGCACCCTTTCGATGCAAATTCTTTTGACCAATTGGTCAAGGCTACGCTAGCAAATGAATCGTGCCAGTCAATGTTAACCACCCTCGCCCGCTGATAAACGATAACCCCGCCGGGGCTTATGGTTCCGGATGGAACAAGTTAGGCACCGAGCGAAACCAATTGCTGCGCCTTTGGGCAGCGTTTGAACAGGCGCATCGATGACAGCCCCCAAACCCCGGACCCGCATCCAGGAAAAAAACCGCGCGCTTGTGTTGGAAGCCGCGCTGGAGGTCTTTTCGACCCACGGGTTTCGCGGCGCCACCTTGGATGCGATTGCGTCTGAGGCCGGGCTGTCGAAACCCAATCTGCTGTACTATTTCGCCTCAAAAGAAGAGATCCACGTGACCCTGCTGGAGGGGTTGGTGGACACCTGGCTGGCCCCGCTGCGCGAGATGCGCGCCGAGGGCGATCCACAGGCCGAGCTGCTGGCCTACGTCCGGCGCAAACTGCAGATGAGCCGGGATTTCCCCCGTGAATCCAGGCTCTTCGCGCAAGAGATCGTGCAAGGCGCGCCGCGCATGGTCGACGGGTTGTCGACGGATCTGAAGGCGCTGGTGGATGAGAAAGCCGAGGTGATCCGCGCCTGGATGGAGGCTGGAAAAGTCGCCCCCTCAGACCCCCATCACCTGATCTTTTCGATCTGGTCGCTGACGCAGCATTATGCGGATTTTGACGTGCAGGTCCGCGCGGTCCTGGGCGACGGCCGCGATCCCTTGGCGGAGGCCGAGGTCTTCCTCGACACGCTTTTCACCCGCCTGCTTACGCCTCGATCTTAGAGGTCTTGAAGTCCTCGATCTCGATCCCTTCGGCCTCAGCGGCGTCGAAATCCACGTGCAAGTGGTTGCCGTCGGGATCCCAAACATTGACCTGGACCAGCGGCATATCGGGCACGCGGACCACGCGAAACGCCTCCCCAGCCGCCTGTAATCGCTCCAGAAAATCGCCGAGGCCCTTGGCACGGAAGGCCGCGTGTTCTAGCGCCAGGTCACTGGCCTCGGGCGGTGGTGTGGCGACCTCGACCAGATGCACCACCGGGACATCGCCCGCATAAATCCAGGCACCGGCGAAGGGAAAATTCGGCCGGTAGCCGCTCTTCATCAGCAAAATCTCTTCATACCAGGCGATCATTTTGCCCAGTTGCACCGTTTGCAGGTTAACATGATCAAGACGCTCGATCATTCCGCCGCGTCCAAGCGGCCCGGGTTGTGGGGGTGGGTCGTCCAGTTGGCGTAGTCGGGCGAGACCGGCGTGCCGGTCCGCGGGTCGACCGCGCCCGCGTCCATCTCGACCATGGTGATGCAATCCTCCACCGGGCAGACATTCACGCAGAGGTTGCAGGCCACGCATTCCGCGTCGATCACTTCAAACACCCGGTCCGCGCTCATAGAAATCGCCTGATGCGAGGTGTCCTCGCAGGCCGCGTAACAGCGTCCGCATTTGATGCAGGCGTCCTGGTCGATCTTGGCTTTTGCCACGTAGTTGAGGTTCAGATACTGCCAATCCGTCACGTTCGGCACCGCGCGTCCAACCAAGTCGTCCAAAGAAATCTCTTTCTCATCAAGGTACTGGGACAGGCCGCTGATCATTTCCTCGACGATCTTGAAGCCGTAGGTCATCGCCGCCGTGCAGACCTGCACGTTGCCCGCACCGAGGGCCATGAACTCTGCCGCGTCGCGCCAGGTGGTCACCCCGCCGATGCCAGAAATCGGCAGGCCGTGGGTTTCCGCGTGCCGCGCGATCTCGGAGACCATGGACATGGCAATCGGCTTGACCGCCGGGCCGCAGTAGCCGCCGTGGGAGCCTTTTCCGCCAATCGACGGCTCAGGCGACATCGTGTCCAGATTGACCGAGGTGATGGAGTTAATGGTGTTAATCAATGAGACCGCGTCGGCCCCGCCCCGCATCGCCGCCGCCGCAGGTTTGGTAATGTCGGTGATGTTGGGCGTCAGCTTCACGATCACAGGCTTGGAGTAATATTGCTTGCACCAGCGCGTCACCATCTCAATGTATTCAGGGACTTGGCCCACAGCCGCGCCCATGCCGCGCTCGGACATGCCATGGGGGCAGCCGAAGTTCAGCTCGATCCCATCGGCGCCGGTCTCTTCAACCAAGGGCAGGATCGCTTTCCAGGCCTCCTCCTCGCAAGGCACCATGATCGACACGATCATCGCGCGGTCCGGGTAGTCTTCCTTAACGCGCTTAATCTCTTCGAGGTTGATGTAGAGGTCACGGTCGGTGATCAGCTCGATGTTGTTCAAACCAAGCAGCCGCCGGTCCGCGCCGTAAATGGCGCCGTAGCGCGGCCCATTGACGTTCACCACCGGCGGCCCCTCGGCCCCCAGGGTTTTCCAAACGACCCCGCCCCACCCGGCCTCGAACGCGCGGCGGACGTTGTATTCCTTGTCCGTCGGCGGCGCAGAAGCCAGCCAGAAGGGGTTGGGGGATGAGATGCCGAGGAAGTTGGACGTCAGGTCAGCCATGGGATCACTCTCCGGTTAGTCGATCAGACACAGCGCATAGACCCACAGGGTCAGGGGCTGAGCCTCATCTGATTGGTTGCGAACGGCCACGCGCCAGCGGCCATCGGCCAGCGGGTAATTGGCCAGAACGATGAAGGCCGCGTCGGTATCTGCGCCAGACATGCGGTAGCCGCCGCCTGTCAATTCGCCCTCGCGGCAGCCGACCGCGCGCGAAATCCGTTCGCCGGCGGCGACACGCGCGCGCTGGTATTCGTCGTCTTCACGGATGACATCGGCGAGGCCAGGCAAGGGCGCTGCGAGGAGCGTAGCGAGGAGGGTTGCGCGGATCATGACGACAGCCTTTCGTGGATATCTTCCGCCGCGTCGCGGCCCTCTGCCACGGCGGTCACGGTCAGGTCTTCGCCCCCCGCCGCGCAATCGCCCCCCGCCCAGACACCGTCCACGCTGGTGCGCCCTGGCCCGGTCACGGCGATCTTGCCGCCGTCCAAAGCCACCGCGTCCGGCGCCCCGTCCAGCGTCTGGCCGATCGCCTTCAAGACCTGATCGGCGGGGATTTCAAAGGTCTCTCCGGTGCCGCTGAGGCTGCGCCCTTCGCTGCGCGTGTATTCGCATTTTAGGGCCACGGCGGCCCCATTCCCCAAAACCTTCAGGGGCATCGCGTTGAAAATGAACCGCACGCCCTTGGAGGCCGCAAGATCTTGTTCATAGCGGCTCGCGGGCATCGCCGCGCGGTCGCGCCGGTAGACGACCGTGACGCTTTCGGCACCCAGAAGCTTGGACTGCACGGCGGCATCAATCGCCGTCATGCCGCCGCCGATCACCACCACGTTGCGCCCCACGGGCAGCACACCCAGATCGTCTGCCTGTCGCAGGTCGGCAATGAAATCCACGGCATCGGAGACGCCGTCTCGATCTTCGCCCTCGGCGCGCAGGGCGTTCACGCCGCCCAAACCCATGCCCAAGAACACGGCGTCGAACTCTGATTGCAGCCCGTCCAGGGTCAAATCGCGGCCCAGGGCGCGGCCCGTCTCCAAAGTGATGCCGCCGATCTTCATCAGCCAATCGACCTCCGCCGCCGCGAAATCATCGGTGCTTTTGTAAGACGCGATCCCGTATTCGTTCAGGCCACCGCCCTTGGGGCGCGCATCATAGATCACCACGTCATGGCCGTGCATGGCCAGGCGGTGCGCACAGGCAAGGCCCGCAGGCCCCGCGCCCACAACGGCCACCCGTTTGCCTGATGCCTCGGCACGGGAAAAGGGATGCACGCCCGCGCCCATCACCACATCGGTGGCGTAGCGCTGCAATTGGCCGATCAGCACCGGCTTACCCTCGGCGGCTTCGCGCACGCAGGCCTCTTCGCAGAGCGTTTCCGTCGGGCAGACGCGGGCGCACATGCCGCCCAGGATGTTCTGCTCAAAGATCGTCTTGGCCGCCGCCTCCGGCGTGCCGGTGGCGATTTGACGAATGAACAGCGGAATGTCGATATCTGTGGGGCAAGCCGTGATGCAGGGCGCGTCATGGCAGAAGTAACAGCGGTCGGCCGCCACCAGCGCCTCGTGATCATCAAGGGGCGCATGCAGATCGGTGAAGTTTTGCGCCAACTCGGACGCCTCAAGGCGCGCCGGCGCGATACCGGGGGTGAAGGGAGTGTTACGCATCGGGCCTCGCTTGAAACATGGCTGGACTGGGAATCAGGCTGGCACGGGTTCAAAAATTTATCAAACGGTAAAATTTCGTGAGGACCGCGTCCGTGGGGCAAAGGCCATATTATGCGCCAGAAACGCCGCATTATTGGGCAATCCCCCCTGCAAACGCCCGCGCAAGTCCCCACATATGACCCCACGCAGCGGGTTTTCCCCACGTCACCCCTGCGCTATAGCGCAAGTAAGCAACGACAGACGGGTAGGAGCATCATGGCAGAAAAGACGCACGATAACGACGTGGCCTTCATCAAGGCGCTGGCGGACGTATTGCGGGAAAACGACCTGACAGAACTGCACGTGAAGCGCGAATATGGTGAGAATGACTGGCTCAACGTCCGCGTTGCCAAGCAACCCGCACCAAGTGCCCCTGTGACGATGCAAGCGCCCCCCGCTGTTGCCGCCCCTGCCCCGGCAGCCCCTGCACCTGCCGCACCCGCCGCCGCTGCCCCGGCGTCCGAGGATCCCTCGCAAGCGCCCGGTGCCGTGACCTCTCCGATGGTCGGCACCGTGTATTTGCAGGCCGAGCCCGGGACGCCCGCCTTTGTCAGCGTCGGCGACAAGGTGTCCGAGGGGCAGACCCTGCTGATCATCGAAGCGATGAAAACGATGAACCAGATCCCGGCACCCCGCGCAGGCACCGTGAAGCGCATCGTCGTGGGCGACGGCGCCCCGGTCGAATTTGGCGCGCCGCTGATGATCATCGAATAGCCAAAAGGGGTTTTGCCCATGTTCCGCAAGATCCTGATCGCCAACCGGGGCGAGATCGCGCTTCGTGTCATCCGCGCTTGCCGCGAGATGGGCATCGAATCCGTCGCCGTACATTCCACCGCCGATGTCGACGCGATGCATGTGCGCATGGCCGACGAGAGCGTGTGCATCGGCCCGCCGCCGGGCACCGACAGCTACCTCAGCATGTCTGCGATCCTCTCGGCCTGTGAGATTACAGGCGCAGAGGCGATCCACCCGGGCTATGGCTTCTTGTCCGAGAACGCCGCCTTCGTGCAGGCGGTGGAAGACCACGGCATCAAGTTCATTGGCCCCTCGGCCGAACACATCCGCATGATGGGCGACAAGATCACCGCCAAGGAAACCGCGCTGGCGCTGGGGATTCCCTGCGTTCCGGGCTCTGCCGGGGGCGTGCCGACCGTGCAGGACGCGCGCAAGATCGGTGAGGATTTCGGCTATCCGGTCATCGTCAAGGCCACCGCAGGCGGCGGGGGGCGCGGCATGAAGCTGGCCAAATCCGCCGATGAAATCGACACCGCGTTCAAGTCTGCCCGGACCGAGGCGAAGGCCGCTTTCGGCAATGATGAAGTCTATATCGAGAAATACCTCGGCACCCCGCGCCATATCGAGGTGCAGGTCTTTGGCGACGGCAAGGGCCGCGCCGTGCATCTGGGCGAGCGCGATTGCTCGCTCCAGCGCCGCCACCAAAAGGTGTTTGAAGAGGCGCCCGGCCCCTCCATCACGCCCGAGATGCGAGACCATATAGGCATGATCTGCGCCAATGCTGTCGCCGAGATGAAATATGAAGGCGCAGGCACCATCGAGTTCTTGTATGAGAACGGTGAGTTCTTCTTCATCGAGATGAACACGCGCCTGCAGGTCGAACACCCGGTGACCGAGGCGATCATGGGCGTGGACCTTGTTCGCGAACAGATCCGCGTCGCCGCCGGAGAGGAGATGAGCTTCCGCCAGGAAGACCTGCAGGTGCAGGGCCACGCCATCGAGGTGCGCATCAACGCCGAGAAACTGCCCAACTTCTCGCCCTGCCCCGGTCGGATCAGCCAGTACCACGCCCCTGGCGGGCTTGGCGTGCGCATGGATAGCGCGCTTTACGACGGCTACAGTATTCCGCCCTACTACGACTCGCTGATCGCCAAGCTGATCGTCCAGGGACGTGACCGGCCCGAGGCGCTGGCCCGCCTGAACCGCGCGTTGGGAGAGCTGATCGTGGACGGCATCGACACGACGGTGCCGCTGTTTCACCAGTTGTTGCAGGCCGAGGCCGTGCAAACCGGTGACTACACGATCCACTGGCTGGAAAAGTGGCTGGAAGAGAACCTGTAGCGCACGACTACGTCTTTAAGGCGGACCGTTCCATTCAAGGCAGCGGGCTTTTGGCCGCAATCACCCGTAACACCGGACAAACCGGTGTCCCTCCAAGGGGGCACCGGTTGTCTGGTATCACGTACACGGGATGTGAGCGCGCGCCTCGTCTTGGCGCCGACCTTGCAAGCGGGGTGAGGTCCGCTGGCAAATGAGCGCCGGAGAAAGTCCTGAAAAGACCCTCAAGTCGCGCCGTCTGTGCAAAGGTTGTTCACCGTCATTCCCGCTGGGAACAGCTGGCCAAAGGGTCAGCCCGGTGAAACGTCCTTGAGCGACAATAAACAATAACAGTCTTAATGCCGGGTTAAGTGGATAGAAAAAAACGAAACTACACAATTTCCCAAGTTTTAATGGGCTTTTTAGTGCCAGACACCTATGTCTGG
Source organism: Gymnodinialimonas sp. (assembly GCF_059726805.1). Taxonomy (NCBI): domain Bacteria; kingdom Pseudomonadati; phylum Pseudomonadota; class Alphaproteobacteria; order Rhodobacterales; family Paracoccaceae; genus Gymnodinialimonas; species Gymnodinialimonas sp. The sequence continues at coordinate 2,006,213 of NZ_AP041059.1, read as the reverse complement.
CACAATGGCACATGACATGTATCCCAAGACGCGGCCGATCCTGACGCCGGACCTCATGGTCCGCGCCTACGCGGCGGGGATCTTTCCGATGTCGGAGGGCGCCGAGGACCCGGAGGTCTTCTGGGTCGACCCGCAGCGGCGCGGTGTCTTCCCTCTCAACGGGTTCCATATCTCGCGCTCACTGCGCCGACAGATCAACCGGGGCGGATACAGCGTTCATATCAATCGCGATTTTGCCAGCGTCCTGGAAGGTTGTGCGGATCGCGAGCCCACCTGGATCAACGCTGATCTGACCACCTGCTACCTGACGCTTCACGCCAAAGGCCTCGCCCATTCGGTCGAGATCTGGGATGAGGAGGGGATGGCGGGCGCCGTTTTCGGGGTCGTGCTGGGGGCTGCCTTCTTCGGCGAAAGCATGTTCTCGCGCCGCACCGGCGGGTCGAAACTGGCCTTGGCCCATCTGATCCACCGCCTGCGCGCGGGCGGCTTCACGCTTTTCGACACTCAATTCGTGACCGATCATTTGATGAGCCTTGGCGCCGTGGAATTGCCCCGCTCGGACTACCGCGCCGAATTGAGCCATGCGCTGATGCTACCCGCCGATTTCATGGCATTGCCCGAAGACGCGCCGCTGGTCGTCTAGGCTGAACACCCCAGAACCCAAACATCGTAGCGCGCATGCTCTAGCGCGTTCAACGCGGGGCTGGAGGCGATCATCCAGCCGTCGAACAGGCTTTCCCCTTCCAGATCAAGCACTTCCAGATGGGCGAAGGCGTCGCCCTCAGGGTCAGCAGTCGGGAAACGGCATTCGATAACCCGGATCGCGACGCGGCCAAAGACCACGGTCTGGCCCATCGACAATTCGATATCCGTGGGCTGGCCCAACATCTTGTCGAGCGCGCGCAACGACACCACCGCGCCCAATTCCGTGGCCGGTTGACTGATCGAGGTCACGGGGCCGGTGACGCCGGGAAAGGTCGTTAACGCGCCAGCCCCGCCCGTGCCGAGGTTCAACTCAATATCGCCCGTCGCGCCTTCTGACAGGGTCAGGCCGGTGCCGTCGCCCTGCCCGGTGTCCAGCTGGAAGCCGTCAAACGTGCCGTCACCATCAATGACGTCGAATTGCTGCGCCATGGCAGGCGCGGCGGAGACGAGGGCGGACAGGCATAAGGCACGGAAAACACGCATCAATTGTCCGCCGCTCCGCCGACAAACCGCAACAACAGCGTGATCAGGCTGACCGAGGATTGGGTATCAAGGATCTCTCCCCCCGCTTCCAGGTTGAACGGCGAGCCGCCGGGGATAACTTCGACGTAGGATCCCCCCAAAAGGCTCTCAGAAGCGATCGCGATGGCGCTGTCGTCGGGCAGGATGATGTCGCTGGCGACGGAAAACGTCGTCTCGGCCAGGAACGTCTGCGGGTTCAACTCCATCCCCGTGACGGTGCCGATCTGCACGCCGCCCAGGCGCACCTCGGTGCCCACGGTGATCCCTTCTGCCGAGCGGAACGCGGCAATCAGCTCGTAACTGCCCGCCGACGACGGCCCGCCAGGACCCGACGCGTAGAGGAAAAACCCCACAGCCGCCGCAAGCACGGCGCCGCCGGTGGCGATCTCGGTAAAAGAATACTCGGTCTCAGACATAGGGCTTCGATAGCCTGCAAGCAGGCTCAGGCCAAGGGGCGGAATTCAGATGGGCAGAAATGCGCGCGGCTATTCCGGCGTCCAGGCCTCATAATCGCGGCGCGGCGCAGGCTCTGCCCGGCGGATCGAGCCTGCGGGCGCATGGGCCATCCCAGTGCCGGTCAGGTTCGGCAGATGCGGCGTTTCCCAAGCCTTGTGGACCACGGGCTTTTCCGAGGGCGGCTCATCCCAGGTGCGGTGCAGCCAGCCATGCCATTCGGGATCGATCCGCGAGGCTTCGATGTCGCCGTTGAAGATCACCCAACGTTTGCTGTCATCGCCGTTGCGATAGAAGATATTGCCCTGCGCGTCCTCGCCCACTTTCTCGCCCTTTCGAGCGGTGAAAATCTGCGTGCCGATGGTTTGGCCGTTCCACCAGGTGAAGATACGATTGAGGATGCTGGCCATGGGTCATGTTCCGCGCGGTTTGGGTCGTTATGCCGGGTTGTGCCCTGTTGGGCGGGCGGCGTCCAGTGCCATGGGGTCGCGCTTGGGGCCTGGGGCAGGATTGAGTTGTTTTTGGCAAGATGAAGGAGCGGGCCGAGCGTTTTGGCAGGCGGGTGATTTGCAGAACATACGGTCTTGGATGGGGCTGAGATGTTGCGGGCCTTGGGCCGGGTGGCCTACAAGCGAGCGAAATTCGTTGGGCAGAGCGGCCCAACCTCAATTCAAACGGCGGAGAGACACCATGACAGACGGCCCCAGCTACGGCTTTGACACCCTTCAGATCCACGCAGGCGCGCGGCCCGACCCCGCCACCGGCGCGCGGCAGACGCCGATCTACCAGACCACGGCCTATGTCTTCCGCGATGCCGATCATGCGGCGGCTTTGTTCAATCTGCAGGAGGTGGGGTATATCTACTCGCGCCTGACCAATCCCACGGTTGCCGTGCTGCAGGAGCGGATCGCAACGCTTGAAGGTGGCGCGGGGGCTGTGTGCTGCTCGTCCGGTCACGCGGCGCAGATCATGGCGCTGTTCCCGATCATGGCGCCGGGGCGGAATGTTGTCGTCTCAACGCGCCTTTATGGCGGCACGGTTACGCAGTTCTCCCAGACCATCAAGCGCTTCGGGTGGGAGGCCAAATTCGTCGACATGGACGATCTGGATGCCGTGAAGGCTGCGATTGACGACGACACCCGCGCGATCTTTGGCGAGGCCATTGCCAACCCCGGCGGCTACATCATGGACGTGCGCGCCGTGGCCGATATCGCCGATGAGGCAGGCATCCCGCTGATCATCGACAACACGACGGCCACGCCCTACCTGCACCGCCCGATCGAGCATGGGGCCACGCTGGTCGTGCATTCCACGACCAAGTATCTGACCGGCAACGGCACCGTCACCGGCGGTTGCGTCGTCGATTCGGGGACGTTTGACTGGGGTGCCTCAGACAAGTTCCCCTCGCTCAGCGCGCCGGAGCCTGCCTACCACGGGCTAAAGTTCTCGGAGACGTTCGGGCCGTTGGCCTACACGTTCCACTCCATCGCCATCGGGTTGCGCGATCTGGGCATGACGATGAACCCCCAGGCCGCGCATTACACGCTGATGGGGATCGAGACGCTCAGCCTGCGGATGGAGCGGCATGTGGAAAACGCCCAGGCCATCGCCAAGTGGCTGGAGGACGACAGCCGCGTCGATTTCGTGACCTATGCGGGCCTTGAGAGCAGCCCGTATTTCCATCGCGTCAAGGACGTCTGCCCCAAGGGTGCGGGCGCGCTTTTCACCTTTGCCGTCAAGGGCGGCTACGACGCCTGCATCAAGCTGGTCGATTCGCTGGAGATCTTCAGCCATGTCGCCAACCTCGGCGATACGCGCTCGCTGATCATCCATTCGGCCTCCACCACCCACCGGCAATTGACGCCCGAACAGCAGGAAGCGGCGGGTGCCGCACCCAATGTGGTGCGCGTTTCCATCGGCACGGAGGACGTGAAGGACCTGATCGAAGACCTCGACCGCGCGCTCTCGGCGGCAACGAGCTAGGGGTTCGTTAACCAATTCGGCCTAATTTGGGGGCGGCGGGGCATGGGTTCCCGCCGCCCCTTTCGCTGGGTGCCGTTTTTCTTTGGCAAGCCAACCCCTTTTGCCATGCCCGCAAAAGGTTTAGTCTAAAAATCGCCGATGGGTGGGTTGCGGCGGCTGGAATGGTTTGACCCGCCGGGATTCCCCTGTAAGAGGGGGGATTGTGGCACTTGCGCCACGGCAAAGACGAAATATCGAGGTCTGACTTGACTGTGAATATTGCACTCTTCCTGTCGTCTGACGGCATCGCTCTGGCCCATCGCCAGTCGGCTGGCCATTGGGCAATGATCGGAGAGACGTCCCTTGATGTGCCGGACCTGAGCGCCGCATTGGCTGAGCTGCGCGCTCTTGCGGTCGAACGGGAGGGCGAAGCGTTTGGCACGCTTCTGGTGCTGCCAGACGACCAGATCCTCTATACCTCGCTGACCGCCCCGACATCGGACCCGGACCTGACCGCCTACCGGATCGAGGATGGCCTTGAAGGCCTGACACCCTACGCGGTGACCGAGCTGGAGTACGACTGGCGCACCCTGGAAGAGGATCGCGTGAAGATCGCTGTCGTCGCGCGCGAGACTTTGGACGAAGCGCGCGGGTTTGCGTCGCAATATGGCTTTGCAGGCAAAGGCTTTGCCGCGATGCCGCCGATGGAGCGGTTCCCGGGCGTGCCGACCTTCGATCTGGGCGACGAGGTGGAGGCGATGGGCTTCACCGCCGATGGCATCGCCTTTGGGCCTGATATGTTCGGCCAACCCGAGCCCGAGCCGGAGCCTGACCCAGAACCCGAGCCGGAACCGGAACCGGAAATTCAGCCAGCGCCGGAGGCCTCTGAGGCCGCCGAAGAACAGCGCCCGGAGCCGAGACCTGAGCCTCCCTCAGAACCCGAGGCAGCCGTTGAACTGGAAGCCGCCGCGCCAGAGGCGTCTGAAGCCCCCGAGCCGCCCGCCGCGCCGGAGGATCAGAACTCCGCGCTTGCCGAGGCCTTGCAGGTTGCTGCCGCGACCGCCGCAGAGCGCGAGGCCGCCGAAGCAACGCCAGTGCAACCCATTGATGATCCAAGCGTTTCCGGGCCCATCGCCCCGATTGCGTCCGATCCAAGTCCTGACACCACACCGGAACCGGCGGTACCGGACGCGCCCGCGCCTTCTGACGCCAAGGCCCCCCCGCCCCCTGCCGCCCCGGCGGAGGTTATCGGCGACGCGGGTGAGGATGACGACACGCTTCCTCCGGCCTTGTCACCTGCCGCCCTAACCGCCCGCCAACGGGCGCGCGCGTTACGCGGCGAACCAGCAGATACACCGACGCCCCCCGCACCGGGAACGTCCGGTCCCGTCTCGGCCACGCGCGGTCCAGCGACAGCGCCTGATGGCGTCGAGCGTCCGCTAGCAGCCCCCGACACGTCCCCGACAGCGCCCGACGCAACCCCTGCCAGACGTGCGATGCCGCCCCCCGCGCGGGGATCTTTGGTGGGACAGCGCAGCTCTCGCCTGGGTCTCGCGCATCCCGATGGACCTGCGAAAGCAGCCCCGCCCGCCTCGCCGCCAGCCCCCGAGCCGACGCCTGCGCCTGCGTCCGGCGCTGCCCCGATGCCGCGGCTGGCGGAACAATTGCAACGTGTGCGCAATGCCAGCAAGTCGCGGCCCACCGGCGCCCCGGCGGCGGCGGTGCAGCCGCCCCGTCCCCGGGTCGAGATCAAACCGCAGCCCAACCTCGGTTCCAGCGCCCCGCGACGCCCCTCGCCCTTTGACGCGCCAACCGACGCAGCTCCGGATGCGTCGCCCAAAACGGGTCGCCTTTCTGGGCTATTGAACCGGGACAAAGGCGGAATCGCGCCGAAGGCTGCGACGCCGGACGCGCCGGAAACATCCGCCGCAGCGCCTGCGGCGCGGACAAAGCCCTTGGGCGGCCTCTTGCGCCGCAGCCCCAAAGCCGACGCCGCCCCGGCGCCCGACGCCGCAGCCGTTGCCACGGGGGATGAGACTTTTTCGTCGGGCTTGTTGATGCGCAAGTCCGTGCGCCCCACGGGGGGCTCGTTCAAGACCGGGTTGGTGCTGACCGCGATCCTGTTGCTTCTTCTGGCACTCGTTGCGATCTGGTCGGCGATCTTCCTGCCCAACAGCGCCGTCGCCCGCCTGTTTGGCGCAGGCTCGCAAGAGGTCGCTACCACAGGCGGCTTGCCCGCGCCGGAGGTCACCTCGGCGCCACCGGTGATCGGAACAACGGCGGATGGCACGGCGGGTGTCGACGCGGTTGAACCGTCCCTGGCCGACGAAGCCGCCGCCGATGGGGTCGATCTGGCAGAGAATGATCCGACGGTCGTTGCAGATGCCGATCCGGTCGAGGTCGCCGCCGCTGTGGTGCCCGAGGATACCGAAGCCGCACTGCCGGACATTGACGCGGAATTGGATCTGCCGCCCCTGCCGGTCATCGATCAGGGCCTGAACCCCTCGGTGGAAGAGGCCGAGGCGCTCTATGCGGAGGACGGGATCTGGGCACGCTCGCCCGAGCGCCCGGATCTTGCGCCGTTCGACTTGCTGGACCGGGTCTACACCGCCTCAATCGACCCTGAGGTCAGCGCGTTTGACGCCGTTGCCTTGCCTGATCCCGGCGTGAACCCGGGCGAAACGCTGCGCCGGTTCCCACCGCCGCCGCCCTTCGGGACCGAGTTCGACCTCACAGAAGATGGCCTCGTGGCCGCCACGCCGCAGGGCGTTCTGACGCCCGAGGGCGCTTTTGTTATTCTGGGCACCCCGCCCGGCTTCGTTGCCATCCCGCGCCCGCGCGAAATCGCTCCGGCAGCGGCCCCTGCCGCGGAAGAGATCGAAGACGCGGTCCTGGGCACGTTCCGCCCGTCCGAGCGCCCCGAGGACCTGGCGGAAACCCGAGAGCGGCAGGTTCTGGGCGGCCTGACCCAGGTGGAATTGAGCGAGCGTCGGCCTGCTGCGCGACCCGCGTCTCCGCAAGAAGCTGCCGCACAGGCCTCCCTCTTTCCAGGCGGGGATGGCGGGGCCGATCCCGATGCCGTAGAGGCCGCCGTCGCCCAGGCGCTGGAGGGCACGGAACTGGCCGTGGCGCGGTCCCTGCTACCGCGCACTCGCCCCGGCAACATCGCTCAGATCGTGGCCAGCGCGGATCGCACGCCCACCGCAGCACCCACCGCCGTCGCGGCCTCCGCCGTAGCCGCTGGGCCCTCGATCCCGTCCAACGCCGATGTCAGCCGCGCCGCGACCGAGCGCAACGCAATCCGTCTGCGCAACGTGAACCTGATCGGGGTCAGCGGCTCCGCGTCAGACCGCCGCGCGCTGGTGCGCCTGTCCTCGGGCCGCTTTGTTCGCGTCACCGTCGGAGACCGTCTGGACGGCGGCCGGGTCGCCGCGATTGGCGAGACCACCCTTCAATACGTCCGCAGTGGCCGCACGGTGACGCTGGAAGTCCCCGGCTGACGCCCGCCTCCCCCCTTTTTTGTCATTCAATCTAAACCGTAACGACCCGTCGGGCGGTCGCGCTCCTCCTGTGCGACCCTCAAAGCAGCAAAAGCACCGCCAATCCAAGGAACGAGAAAAAGCCAACGATATCGGTCACCGTCGTCACAAAAGCGCCCGACGCCAGCGCAGGGTCGATCCGCAGGCGGTCGAGAATAACCGGCACCAGGATGCCCGCGAGGCCCGCGACGAGCAGGTTGATCACCATGGCCCCGCCGATCACCACGCCCAACAACGGCATCCCGAACCACACAACGCCCACGACCCCCATCACAACCGCGAAGATCGCGCCGTTGATCAGGCCGACGCCCGCCTCTCGCGTGATGACGCGCAGCAGGTTGGACGGCGTCAAATCCTTCGTCGCAATCGCGCGCACCGCCACGGTCAGGGACTGCGTGCCCGCATTGCCGCCCATCGACGCGACGATCGGCATCAGCACGGCAAGCGCCACGATGGTTGCCAGGGCGACCTCGAACTGCGCAATCACCAGCGATGCGATGATCGAGGTCACAAGGTTCACGAACAGCCACGGAAAGCGCTGCTTCGTGGTCTCGATCACACCGTCTGAAAGGCTCGATTCCTCGCCCACACCGGCCAGGCGCAGAATGTCCTCCTCGGCCTCCATATCCAGAACGATCATCGCGTCGTCGATGGTGATTACGCCCACGAGCCGCCCGTCGTCATCGACAACCGGCGCGGTGATCAGGTGATACTGGTTGAAGGCGTAGGCCACCTCTTCCTCGGGCTGACTTGCGGGAATGGGGCGAAAGCTGTCTTCCGTGATGTCAGCAAGCTTGACGCCGCGCACCGTCGCCAGCAACCGCCCCAGCATCACGTAACCCGTTGGCTTCATTCGGGGATCCGTGAGGATTACGTGGTAAAACTCTTCCGGCAAATGCCCGGCCTGGCCACGGATGTAGTCAATCGTCTCGCCGACGGTCCAATGCTCGGGCACCGCGACGATCTCGCGCTGCATGAGGCGACCGGCGGTATCCTCCGGGTAGCCCATCGCCGCTTCGACGGCGGCCCGGTCCGCGGGCTCTAGCGCGTCCAGAATGACCTCGACCTGATCTTCGGCTGCGTCTTCCAGAAGGTCGACCACGTCGTCGGAGTCCAACTCGCGTACCGCGACCGCGATCTGTGCGTCGGGCAGCAGGGTCAGGACTTCCTCGCGCAGGCCCTCCTCCAGCTCGGACAAGACCTCGCCATCGATCCCCGTCCATTGGGTCAGCCAGGCCTCGCGTTCCGCCGCCGAGACCTGCTCCAGCAAGTCCGCGATGTCGGCGGGGTGCAGCGGCTCCATCAGGGCGTCGATGGCCGCACCATCATGGGCCTCGACCGCCTCGCGCAGGCGCGCGCGTAGGGACTTGTCCAAGGCGTAGGCGTCGCGTGCGTCCTCGGTGAGTTCCTCGCCGTCCACTACCATGCGTCATACCCCTGTCTTGCCTGTGCGAATGGCCTAACATGGGCACGCGGAAAGGGCTATCATCGGCCAGGAAAAACCGGAGGCGCGCGTGACGCAGCGACTGATTTTAGGGCAGGTTCTGGCGTTTGAGGGCGATCCCCGCACGCTTGGATTACAGGCAGTGCGCCATGAGGCGAAGGGCGGCGCACTCATCCGCGATGGGATCATCGCAGCGGTCGGCGAAGGCGCGGATCTGCGCGCGGCGCACCCGGATGCCGATGTCATCGACCACGGCAACGCGTTGATCCTGCCCGGTTTTATCGATGCCCATGCCCACTACCCCCAAACGGCGATGATCGCGTCCTGGGGCAAGCGGCTGATCGATTGGCTGAATACCTATACCTTCCCGGAAGAGGCGCGGTTCCATAACCCCGCCTATGCCGCTGATATCGCGGGGCGATATCTGGATTTAATCGTGTCGAGCGGCACCACGACCGTGGCCAGCTACTGCACCATCCACCCCACGTCTGTGGATGCCATCTTCACTGCCGCCCAGTCGCGCGGCATGCGGCTGCTGGCGGGCAAGACCTGTATGGACCGCAATGCGCCCGAAAACCTGCGGGACACGGCGCAATCGGCCTATGACGACAGCCGCGCGCTCCTGCGCAAATGGCACTGCGTTGATCGGCTCAGCTACGTCATCACCCCGCGCTTTTCACCCACCTCAACGCCCGAGCAGCTGAGCGCGCTCGGCGCGCTGTGGGCCGAGCACCCCGATTGCCTGATGCAGACCCATCTGTCCGAGCAGGTGGACGAGATCGCCTGGGTCCGCGACCTCTACCCCGAGGCCCGCGATTACCTGGACACCTATGAAGCCCATGGACTTCTGGGCGCGCGCGGCCTTTACGGCCACGCGATCCATCTGGAGCCGCGCGAGATTGCCCGGTTGACCGAGGTTGGCGCGGCGCTGGTGCATTGCCCGACGTCCAACACCTTCATCGGCTCGGGCCTTTTCGACATGTCGCTGGCGGACACGATCCCCGTGGGCCTTGCCACGGATACGGGCGGCGGCTCCAGCTTCTCGATGCTACGCACCATGGCGGCGGCCTATGAGATCGCGCAGCTGCGCGGCGAAGCATTGCACCCGGCAGAGCTGATATGGCGCGCCACCGGCGGCTCGGCGCAAGCCCTTCATCTGGAAGAAAAAATCGGGCGGCTCGCAACAGGGTTTGAGGCCGACCTCTGCGTCCTCGACCTCGCCTCAACCCCCGCCATCGCGCAGCGCAGCGCGCGGGCCGAGACGATTTGGGAGGCGGTCTTCCCAACGATCATGATGGGCGACGACCGCGCCGTCACCCAGACCTACATCGCCGGAAACCCGGCCAAAAAGGCTTAGACTGCGTCCTGAACAGCGCCGACGATGTCGTCGACAACCGCGGTCATCAGCGCCTCATCCTCGGCCTCGGCCATGACGCGGATCAGCGGCTCGGTCCCCGATTTGCGGATCAGCAAGCGGCCCGAGCCGTTCAGCCGGGCTTCACCCGCCTCAATCGCCGCCTTCACGCCAGGCGCTTCCAACGGCGCGGCGCCGCTTTCAAAACGGACGTTCTTCAGCATCTGCGGCACGGTCTCAAAATTGCGGGCAAGCGCGCTGGCGGGCGTTCCCGTGCGCACCATCTCGGCCAGGAATTGCAGCCCCGCGATCAGGCCGTCGCCCGTGGTCGCATAGTCGGTCATCACGATGTGGCCCGATTGCTCTCCACCCAGGTTAAACCCGCTGGCGCGCATCGCCTCGACCACATTGCGGTCGCCCACCGCCGTGCGGTGCAGCGCGATGGAAGATTCCGCCAAAAACCGCTCCAACCCCAGGTTCGACATCACCGTGGCGGCGAGAGTGTTCCCCTTCAGGCGCCCTTCTTCGGCCCAACGCTTTGCAAACAAAGCCATAATCTGGTCGCCGTCGGCCACGGCCCCGGTCTCGTCGATCAAGATGACCCGGTCCGCGTCGCCATCAAGACAGATGCCCACATCGGCGCCGACCTCTCGAATTTTTGCTGCCGCCGCCTCGGGCTTCGTGGATCCGCAGCCCAGATTGATGTTCAAACCATCGGGCGACACGCCAAGGCTGACGACATCAGCGCCCAGTTCCCAAAGCACCTCGGGCGCTGCGCGGTAGGCGGCGCCGTTGGCGCAGTCGATCACCACTTTCAGCCCGTCGAGGCGCAATTCGGGCGGGAACGTGGATTTCACCCGCTCCACATAGCGCGAACGCCCGTCGTCGATCCGCTTGGCGCGCCCGATATTGGCGGCCTGGGCTGCTTCGACCCCCTCTAACGTCATGTTTTCAATCGCCAATTCCGCCGCGTTATCCAGTTTGTAGCCATCCGGGCCAAAGAACTTGATGCCGTTGTCCACGGCCGGATTGTGACTGGCCGAGATCATCACGCCCACATCCGCGCGCATCGACGGCGTCAACATGCCCACGGCGGGCGTCGGCACCGGCCCCAAAAGCAGCACGTTCATGCCGGTCGAGGTGAAGCCCGCCGTCAAAGCGTTCTCGATCATGTAGCCGGACAGACGCGTGTCCTTTCCGATCACCACTCGGTGTGCCGCTGATCCGTCCCGGCGGAAGTAGCGCCCCGCTGCGGCACCCATCTTCAAAGCCATTTCGGCTGTCATCGGATAGGTATTCGCCTGGCCTCTTACCCCATCCGTTCCGAATAGTTTCCGTGTCATGATTCGCCCTACTCTCTCAAAAGTCTTTTTTTACAACGCACTATGGGCGGCGCTCCAAAGCGCCACGGCCTGCTTGTGCAAAGCTATATCATGGACACGCAGCACTTGTACGCCCTGTCCCAGCGCCCATAGGCCAACACCCGCCGAGCCCGGCCCGCGTCTGTCCGCCTGTGGCTCCGCCCCCAGAGTGCCAATGAAGCCCTTTCGCGAGACGCCCAACAGGATCGCGCAGCCCAGGCTGTGAAACAGAGAAATCCGTTGGATCAGGGCGAGGTTCTGCGCCTGCGTTTTGCCAAACCCGATGCCAGGATCGACCACGATCTTGCGGCGCGCCACGCCCGCCGCCTCTGCCCGCGCAATCGCAGCCGCCAAACCGTCGTAGACGTCAAGCAGCACGTTGTCGTAGGCCGTCGCCGCCTCGGCCTGCATGGTTTCGGGCGTCGCAATGGAGTGCATCAGGATCAGGTCCGCGCCCGCCTTGGCCGCCACCTCCGCAAGCCTGGGGTCAAAGCGAAGGCCCGAGACATCGTTCAGGATCGCCGCACCCGCTGCCATTCCCGCCTCGGCCACTGCCGCTTTCCGGGTATCGAGACTGAGGATCGTACCGCTGCCTCGCAACGCGTCGATCACCGGGGCCGTGCGTGCGATTTCCTCGGCAACGGGCACCTCTTCCGCCCCGGGCCGCGTAGATTCGCCCCCGATATCAATAAGATCCGCGCCTTCGGCCTGCATTTTCCTCACATGATCGACCGCCGCTTCCAGCCCGCTGAACCGCCCTCCGTCCGAGAAACTATCGGGGGTGGTGTTCAGGATCCCCATGAGCCGGGGACGGTCGAGGGAGAGCCCCGCCAAATCCGCCCGGGGGGCCTGGATCTTGTGCAAGATCTGTGAGGGCGCCTCTGCCACGGGGACGATTGTGGGCGCGGCGTCTCGGCTCAGGCATTCCACATGGTCAAACCAAGCGCTGCCCCCGGCGATCGGCAAAGCGCCCGTGGGGCGGGCGGGGTCAAGGCTGGGAATGGCGCGCCAATAGCAACTCATGGCACCGCGTACCCCGCACGGCGCAGGGGCACAAGCGGGCGACAGATCGTTGCACGAGCAATAAAAGCAAGGCTCGCGCGATGGCCTCTTCTCTGGCACGATTGCGTATGGACACTCAGACGCCACTCTTTCGGACCCTGCGTTTGACGGGCCGCCCGCCCGAACCGCAGGCCTTGCCGCTTTACACCCGCCTCTTCGCAGAGGCCGGCGCCGGTGACCTGAGCCGCGACCAGCAGGACTGGGCGCGCCACGCGATTGCGCCCTGGACCCTGACCCACGCGGGCCACGACGTGGGCGTCGGCGGCTTTCGCATCGGCTTTGCCGAGAACGGGCTTGAGGTGCTTTTCCATTTCATTCCAGAGGTTTGGGGCCAAGGCCTGGCCAGTGAGTTCCTCAACACGGCGCTCGATCACGCCCGCACGACCCTGCGGGAAGACCATTTCTTCGGCCATGTCGCACCCGAAGACACCGCCTCCCTGCGCGTGATGGAGAAGGCCGGGTTCGAGCCCGCGCCCTACAACGAGGGCCCGCGCCTTTTGATGCGGCTCAGGTAAGATCCGGTATCGCATCGGTGGGATACGCCTCTGGTTCGGGTCCCCCGATGGAGATCACCCGCTGCGCTTCAAACGCCTCGGCCAGCCAATGGGTCAGTGCGACCGGGTCCGTGACGTCGGTGCCCGGCCCGTCTACGGCGTCCAGCACCAGTTTCGACGGCGCCCAGACGCTGATCTTGCCTTGCCGCATCGCCCAATCGAGCTCGGTTCGGCTATCGACCACCACGCAGCGCGGGTCGCGCGCCGCCAGAACCCAGGCCGATTGCTCGATGGCCAGAAGCGCGATGCGCCGCTGGGGCATCGCATGGGCAGCCTCGGGGAGGGCCAGGTTGGGGGCGTCTACGCAAAGGATCAGCGGCGCATCCGCACGCTCCAGCGCATCCAAAAGACCTTTCATATCAGCGCGATGGATCGCGGCGTCCGAAAGATAGACGACAATCGGATGCGGCGCGGCATCCGCCAGCAGGCGCAAACGGCGCCGGCCTTTCGGGGCTTCGCGCAAGATCTCGACACCCAACGTGTAGGGCCCCCGGTCCAACTTGCCGATGCGCACGAAAACGCGCGCGGCCAGGGGATGCTCCAGAATACCGTCAGCGATCCGTGCGGCGAGCGTTTCCAGCAGGTTCACGCGCTCTGCCGCCAGGGCCGCGTCTATCGCCTCGGCAATCGTGTCATAGCTCAGGATCCGGTCCACATCATCGGTGGCACTTTCGGCCCGCGTCTCGACCTCGACAACGACATCGAACTGGATCTTCTGGGTCACGCCCCGTTCCGCTTGAAACGCCCCGATCTCGACCTCACGGATGTGATCCGTCATCGAAATGCGGTCGCGCGGCGTATCATCAGCCGTGGCCTTTGCCCGTTCCATCGGGTGGCTGAAGGCTTGTGTAATCTCGTCGGTCATGGCGCGCCCCAAACTGCGGTTTGGGGCCGTTTACCACAGCACGCGCAGGCCGACAGAGCCAGCTTCCGGCGTCAATCAGACCAAATCCGACGTGCGCTCAGTATTGCTGGCGATAGAAGTGATGGATCCCGATCTCAGTCGTGCGCGGATAGACGCTGGCCCAACGGGGGTTGACCCAATCGGCGTGGTAATGCGTCGCCCCTGCCGTCAGATCGCGCGGCGCGCCGTCGATCATGATGCGCGCGATATGGCCCAGACGGTGCATCGCGGCGGCGTCGGTCATCTCTTCCGGACGGCCGTCGCAGGTGTAAGTGAACTGGCAGGCGAATTGGCGGCCGGTGCCCTGGGTGATCACGCCGCAAATGGTATCGGGGTAGTTCGCGGCATCGACCCGGTTCAGGATCACTTCGGCGACGGCATATTGGCCCTCAATCGGCTCACCCCGTGCCTCAAAGTACAGCGCTTCCGTTAGGCACTGCCATTGCGCGTTGCCGCGCGGCGCGCGAAGGGCGTCCAACTCAGCGACATCCATGATACGGCGGTCGTTGCGGGCGCGGCCCGCGTCAAAGGCTGATCCGATCTGGCGCAGACGGCTGGCCGAAAGGCCCGACAGCGACGCCGCCTCCATACCCATCAATTGATCTAGGACGCCTGACAATCCATTGGCCGAGGCTGACGTGCTGAGCGTCACATCCGTGGCCGACACGTTCTGGGCAAACGCGCCCGTTGCCGCACAAAAGGACATAAGGCCCGCGGCCACCGCGGACAAAAACCGTAACTTCATCACTGCACCCTTCCAAGGGAATTGGCCGGATCCATTCTGATGCGGAGCCTGACCGGTCTTCTTTGAAGGGGTGTTAACGCAAATCGGAAAAATGACAAAACGCGCCCTGAATCCTGCGCAAACGCCCGAAGCGACCGCAAGATTTAGTGAACGCCGTTAAAGCTATACTTTAATGTCGCCGTCCAATGCCTTGTCTTTGATAGCAAATTGCGCAGCAGCCAGTTTTGCGACCGGAACCCGGTACGGAGAGCATGACACATAGTCAAAGCCCGCCTTGCGCGAAAAGTCGACTGACTCCGGGTGGCCACCATGCTCACCGCACAGCGACAGGGTCAGCTCCGGGCGCGCGGCGCGGCCCCGCTCTGCGCCCAAATGCATCAATTCCCCGACCCCGTCCACATCAAGCTGCCGGAACGGGTCTTCGGGGTAGACGCCCTGTTGCACATAGGCCGACATGAAACGCCCGGCATCGTCACGCGACAGGCCATAAGTCATCTGGGTCATGTCATTGGTGCCGAACGACAAAAACTCGGAATGCTCAGCGATTTCACCGGCGCGTAACGCGGCCCGCGGCGTCTCGACCATCACGCCGAGACAATAGGTGAAATCGCTGCCAGTCTTCGCCCGGACCTCCGCCGCGATGGCGTCGATAGAGGATTTCACCAGCTCCACCTCACGGCGCGCGGTGACCAGAGGGATCATGATTTCGGGCACAACCTTGGCGCCCTTCTTGGACGATTTCACCGTCGCCTCAAAAATCGCGCGGGCTTGCATTTCGTAAATCTCGGGCACCGTGATGCCCAGTCTAACGCCCCGCATCCCCAGCATCGGGTTGAATTCCTGCAAGGCTTCGATTCGCTGCGCAACCCGGCTGACCGGCAGATCCAGCGCCTCGGCCAGCGCGCGGATGCCGTCGCGGTCGCGGGGCAGAAACTCGTGCAGGGGCGGATCAAAGAGGCGGATGGTGACCGGCTGGCCCTTCATCAGTTCGAACAACTGAATGAAATCATTGCGCTGCATCGGAAGCAACCGGTCGAGGGACGCGGCGCGATCTTCAGCGTTCTCGGCGAAAATCATCTCGCGCATCACGGTCATGCGGTTGCTGTCGAAAAACATGTGCTCGGTCCGGCACAGGCCAATCCCGTCGACGCCAAAACGCTGCGCCATCGCAGCGTCTTCGGGCGTGTCGGCGTTCGCGCGCACGCCGATGTCACGGAACGCGTCGGCCCAATCCATCAACGTGGCAAAGGCACCGCCAAGGGCGGGCTCGACCATCGCGGCAGCACCCACCAGGACCTCTCCGGCGGAGCCGTCGAGGGTAATGACATCGCCTTCATGGAACACTTTGCGGCCCGGCACGGTGATCGTCTTCTTGCGCTGATCCAGCTGTAACTGCGTCGCCCCGGCCACGCAGGGCAGGCCCAATCCGCGAGCAATAACAGCGGCATGGGAGGTCACGCCGCCCCGCTCCGTCAGGATCGCCTGGGCCGCGTGCATGCCGCGAATATCCTCGGGCGAGGTCTCGCGGCGGACCAGAATGCAGGGATCGCCCTGGGCGGCGGCGGCTTGGGCCGCGGCGGCAGAGAACACGATCTTGCCCGACGCGGCACCCGGAGCTGCCGGAATGCCGGTGGTCAACACATCGCGCGCCGCGCCTGCCTTGATCTGGCGGTGCAACAGCCCGTTTAACGTGAACGGGGGGATCCGCGTTATGGCCTCTTCCCGCGCGATGATGCCGTCGCTGGCCAGCGCGACGGCGACCTCCACCTCCGCGCGGGCCGAGCGCGGGGTCCGTACCGCGTCGAGGATCGACAAAGCACCATCCATCAAGGTGAATTCGATCTGCATTTCCTCGCGCAGACGCTTGCGCATCAGCACGTGCGCGTCGCGCAGCGCCTGCACCTGGGCGGGTGCGATATCCTCTAACGCGGGCCCGCGCGGATCGCTTTCGATGAACTGCGCCGCCCCTTCCGTCAGGGCCTGACGCCCCTGCCCACGCGGCAGATAGCGCCCGGTGATTTGCGCCGTGCCGGTATCTGAGGAGACGAACTGAACGACACCGGCGCCGGAAATTCCCTGGCCCGGCCCCAGCGCCATCTTCTGCACGACCAGCCCAAGTCCCGCATCCGCGGGCGCGCCCTGGGCCTGGCGCAATAATCGCGCCGTCGTGCCTTCCCAGGCCCGCGCCATCGAGCGCAGGACTTCCGCCAATTGCGTGGTGGGATCTTGCGGAAACGCCTCCTCCATCTCGGCCTCATAGGCCTGTTTGGCCAGGCGCGGCGTGATCGGGTTCTCAAATTCCTCAGCGTCGAGGCGGTGAACGTCGACGGCGTAGGACCGGATGAAGCTGGTATAGACGGCGCCCGCGACGTCCGGCCCGTGGGTCTCCGAAAGCGCATCCGCGGTGGCGTCGCACATGCCGACGTTCAGGATTGTGCCCGGACCGCCCCAATCGGGCGTCTGCGAGGACGAGCGCACCGACAACAACGCGCCGGGGCCAAAAACGCCCACAAGCGCCTCCAGATCCGGCATTTGCCCATCGGCAATCGCGCGCACCGTCTCGAAGCTGAGCGCGACCGTATGGGGCACTGGCATGTCCAGCCGCGCCAACCGCTGCAGGCATTTCGCACGGTTCCCGTGCCGATCCGTGCGGATATCGGCGGTGGGCGTGATCTCGGTGAAATCGGGCGTGGTCAGCATGGGCCGGGCTCAAGGGTTGGGTCTCGCGAAACATACAACCCAAAGGTTAACTGTCCAGTTTGGTGGACAGGTCTAAGACAGTTTACCGCAGGAGTGTTGCGAACCGCGCGGGGCCGCGCCAGCCCGCTCTAGCCTTCGATCTTCGTCAGATCCGCGACCGAGCCGCAGGTTTCCGAGATATCATGCAGCAAATTCAGGCGGTTGCGGCGGATGATGTCATTTTCGGCATTGACCTGAACGACCTCGAAGAAGGCATCGATGGGGGCGCGCAGCTTGGCCATTTGGGTCATCGCCTCTTCAAACCGCTCGTCCTGGAGCGCGGGGCCGATGGCTTTGCGCGCTGCTTCAAGCGCTGTGAACAGCGCGCGTTCCTCGTCGGTTTCGGCATATTTCACGTCCGCGCCGTAGCGGTATTCGACGCCGTCTTTGGCTTCGGCCTGGGCCAGGATATTGGCCGAGCGCTTGTAGCCCTGGATCAGGTTCTCGCCATCCGGCGTGTCGAGGAAAGCTTGAAGCGCGCGGGCGCGGGCCACGACGAGGGTGAGGTCGTCGGTTGGCGGCATGGAGAGGGCCGCGTCGATGACGTCGTGGCGGATGCTTTCCGAGCGCAGGTGGACTTTGAGGCGGTCGTGGAAGAAGGCGAGGAGGTCATGGTCTGCTCCGAGAACTGGTTTAGGCATAAATCCGAGCAGTTCGGTCCAGGGATCGTTCTCGCCGCGAATTATACTTAGCCCTTCGCCATCGGCAGTCGTGTCAACACCTGCTAGATCCGCCTGACCGCGACGTTTTTCTTTCAATTCAGATAAACGCTTATTGAATTGCGATGCCAAAGCGCCCTGGGCTTCACCCAAAAGAGCACGGAGCGGCAGACGTCGCCCCCCATCCAAAACAATCCGAATAACCCCCAACGCCGCGCGCCTCAAAGCAAACGGGTCCTTCGACCCCGTTGGCTTCTCGTCAATTGCCCAGAAGCCCGTCAGCAGGTCCAGTTTGTCGGCCAGCGCCACGGCCACCGACAAAGGCGCCGTCGGCACGTCATCCGTCGGCCCGAGCGGCGCGTAGTGCTCTTCGGCGACCGCCGCAATCGCGGGGTCCAACCCGGCCTCCAGCGCGTAGTATTTGCCCATCGTGCCCTGCAGTTCCGGGAACTCGTATACCATTTCGGAGCTCAAATCGGCCTTGGCGATCCGCGCTGCCGTTTCCGCCGCCGTGGGGTCTGCGCCGACCATCGGCGCGATCTCTCGCGCCAGTGCCGCGATCCGCTCCACCCGCTCGGCCTGAGAGCCCAAGCGCCGCTCGAAAGTCACGTTTTCCAGCGCCTTTCGCCAGTCTCCCATGCCCTCTCGCGCGATGCGCAAGTCGTTGTCCCAGAAGAACTTTCCGTCCGCCAGACGCGCCGACAGCACCTTGCTGTTGCCCGCAAGGATCGTTGCGCCGTCGTCCGCCGTCTCTCGGTTCGCCACGGTGATGAACCGCTCGATCCGGCCCGTCGCCGGATTGCGGACCGAGAAGAACTTCTGGTGTTCGCGCATCGAGGTTTGCAGCACCTCGGCAGGCAAGCCCAGAAACGCCTCATCAATCGCGCCCATCAACACGACCGGCCATTCAACCAGCCCCGCGACCTCGTCCAGCAACCCCTTGTCTTCCACAACCTCAAGCCCTGCTGCGAAGGCCTGCGTGGTGGCGTCGTGCCAGATCGCCTCCGCCCGGTCCGACGCGGACAAGACCACCTTTGCAGCGCGCAATTTCGCCGCGTAGTCCTCGAACGACGAAACAGTGAACCGTCCCGGCGCCATAAACCGGTGGCCCTCTGTCGTGTTGCCCGAGGTGATGCCATCGACGGCGAACGGCACGATTTCCGAGCCGTCTTCGCGCGACAAGATGCAGAGGATCAACTGCAACGGCCGCACCCAGCGCAAGGCGCCATCGCCCCAGCGCATCGACTTCGGCCATGGGAAGCTGCGGATGATCTGGGGCACCAGTTCTGCGATGATCTCTGACGCCGCGCGGCCCTCGGTCGTGACCTTGGCGTAGTAGAACGTGCCCTTCTTTTCTGCGCGCTCTTCTAAAGCCGCGCGCGCCACGCCCGCGCCGCGCAAGAAGCCCTCCAACGCCTTTTCGGGCGCGCCGACCTTGGGGCCGCGCCGTTCTTCCACGGTCGTGGCCGAGGCTTCCGTCAGCCCCTCAACCGTCAGGACCAACCGCCGGGGCGTCACGAAAGATCCGGCCGAGGCGTAGGTCAGCCCTGCCTCCACCAACCCGTCTGTGACCAGCCGCTTGAGATCAGCGGCAGCCTTGCCCTGCATGCGGGCGGGGATTTCCTCGGAGAAGAGTTCCAGCAGAAGATCGGGCATGGGAATTACTCCAAAGTACCGTTGAGTTGTGTCCAGGCGAAGCCGCGCCCGTCGGGGAAGATGGCCACCACGCGGTCGACACCGCGTGCGGCGTTGCGTTGGCCGAGGTAGGCGGTTGCCGCGCCCGCCTCCAGCGCTTCGCCGATGGCGGTGGCGTCGAAACAGTCAAACCAGCCGGGGCCGATCAGCGGCGTGGGGTCGTCATAGGTCGCGGCCTCTGCCAGGGGGGCCACGTCAACCAATTGAAAACACGCGCGAAACCGCAGGGGCGAGGTCGTGGCGTCGATGCCCTCTGCCCCGGTGATGTCCAATGGCACAAGTGCGCCATCGGGGCGCTGAACCGACACTTCCACAACCTCCAGGGGCGTGTAGTAGGCGCGGGTGTTGAACCACCACAGCGCCACGCCAAAGACCACCGTGATGCCGATGATCAGGTAAACGATGAACCGGCCGGAGGTCACGCCACTTCAGCCCCGCCAGCCGAGGTTTGAACAAACGCATCGGCGCACATCTTGGTCAGCGCGCGTACGCGCCCGATGTAGGCCTGGCGTTCCGTCACCGAAATCACGCCGCGCGCGTCCAGAAGGTTGAACAGGTGGCTGGCCTTGATCGCCTGGTCATAGGCCGGGTGGACCATGATGATGTGCTTGCCGGTCTTGGGATCTGTCGCTTCATGGGACAGCAACTGCTGGCACTCGGCCTCCGCGTCCTCAAAATGGCGCAGGAGCGCTTCGGTGGTCGCGGCATCGAAGTTGTGGCGCGAGTATTCCTTTTCCGTCTGGCGGAACACGTCGCCGTAGGACAGCGGGATCGGCGCGTCGGGGTCGTTGTAAGGCATGTCCATGACGTGATCGATGCCAAGGATGTAAATCGCCAGACGCTCCAGCCCGTAGGTCAATTCGCCCGAGACCGGGTGGCAATCGTGGCCGCCGACCTGTTGGAAATAGGTGAACTGGCTGACTTCCATGCCGTCACACCAGACCTCCCACCCCAGGCCCCAGGCGCCGAGGGTGGGCGATTCCCAATCGTCTTCCACAAAGCGGATGTCATGCAGGTCCGTGTCGATGCCAATCGCCCGCAAGGATCCCAGGTATAGGTCCTGCAGGTCGGGCGGCGAGGGTTTGACGATCACCTGATACTGATAATAGTGCTGCAACCGGTTCGGGTTCTCGCCATAGCGTCCATCCGTCGGTCGGCGCGAGGGCTGAACATAGGCCGCCGTCCAGGGCCGCGTGCCCAGGGATCGCAGGGTCGTGGCGGGGTGAAACGTGCCTGCGCCAACTTCCATGTCATAGGGCTGCATGATCGCGCAGCCCTTGCCCGCCCAATAGGCCTGTAGGCGCAGAATGATCTCTTGGAACGAACGAGGGGGGCTGGCGTCGGCCATGGACAGGGCTCCGGGGTGGGTCGGGTTTGGCGCAACGCTCTAGACGGGGCGGGGGCCGTGGTCAATGAAGCGTGGGCCAGGCTCAACGGTGGGCGCGCCAGACGCCGCACAGGCCAACCAAAGGGTTAACGGCGTTAACGACCTGCCGCATCTGCGCCACGCCCCGGTCACGACTTGTGGAAAACTATTGCAAAACAGGGTGCAATCCACGCAAAGCGTCGATAAGTTGTCGCTTGGGCTGCGTATTGCGCCGCTCAAGCGCGCACAAGTATTACAGACAGGGCTTCAGGATAGATATGGCGATGCGGTTTTTGCAGGGGCTTTTTGCCCTGACTTTTGTGGTTTTCGGTTTCATCGGCGCGACGACGTCCAGCGCCCATGCACAGGGCCAGGTCTGGGTCCAGATCGAGGCGCATCCAAACCTTGCAACGGCGGAACAACGCATCCGCGCCTATGCGCAGCTGGTCGAAAACGTGAACGGTTTTCGCGCGACCACTGGCCTTTATGCCGTGGCGCTTGGTCCCTATGATGCGGGCACCGGTCAGTTGGTGCTGCAACAATTGCTTGGCCAGGGCCTGATCCCGCGCGACAGCTTCATCGAGGACGGCGATCTTTATGCGACGCAGTTCTTCCCCGTGGCCGCCGGTGCCCAGGAAGAAACCGCAGAGGCGCCCGCGGAAGCCCCGGTAGAAGAAGTCGCCGTCGCCGCCCCCGATGAAACCCCGCAGCAAGCCCGCCAGTCCGAGGCCCAATTGACCCGCGAGCAGCGTGATGAGCTTCAGATCGCCCTGCAATGGTTCGGCTTTTACACCGGTCGCATCGACGGTGCCTTCGGCCCCGGCACCCGTGGCTCCATGCAGGCCTATCAGACCTCGCGCGGGATGGAGCCTTCGGGCATCCTTACCACGCGCCAGCGGGCGCAATTGCTTGAAGAATACCAGGGCGAGTTGAACGCGCTTGGCATGCGCAACGTGTTGGACCAGCGCGCGGGCATCCAGATGGATCTGCCGATGTCGATGGTTCGTTTCGACAGTTACAACTTCCCCTTCGCCCAATATGAGGAAATCAACGACAGCGGCGTGCGTGTCATGTTGATCAGCCAGCCGGGCGACCGGGCCACGCTGTTCGGTCTCTACGAGATCATGCAGACCCTCGACATCGTGCCCCTGGAAGGCGAGCGCGAGCGGGGGCGCGACAGCTTCACGCTTACCGGCCAATCCGCCACCCTGCGCAGCCATACCGAGGCGCGCCTGGTCGGCGGCGCGGTCAAGGGCTTCACCCTGATTTGGGAGCCTCAGGCCGACGCGCAGATGGAGCGGGTGCTGCCGATGATGCAGGCGAGCTTCGCCGCTGTTGACGGCACGCTCGACCCCGCAGCGGTGCCTGAGGGCCTGGACGAGAGCATCGACATGGTCTCGGGCCTGACCGTGCGCCGCCCTGACATTGTGCGCACCGGGTTCTTCCTTGATGCGCGCGGCACCGTGTTGACGACGACGGAGGCGGTGGGCCAATGCGGTCAAATCCTGATCGACAATGCCTATGAGGCCACGGTCACTTACCGCGACGACGCGCTCGGCATTGCCGTACTGTCGCCCTCGCAACAACTGGCACCCCTCGGGTTTGCACGCATGGCGACCGACCCGGCCCGACTGCGCGCCGATATCGCCGTGGCGGGCTACCCGTTCGGGGGGGCCCTGTCCTCGGCCTCGACGTCATTCGGCTCGTTGGCGGATCTGCGCGGCGTGAATGGCGAAGACACCGTCCAACGCCTCACCGTCAACACCGCCGATACCGAAGCAGGGGGGCCCGTGCTCGACCTTTCGGGCAATGTGATCGGCATGGTGCTGCCGGGGACGGTCGGTGACCGCACCCTGCCCTCTGACGTGACACTGGCGCTGCGGGCCGATCAATTGATCGGCGTGTTGCAGGCGGCGGGCGTCGGCGTGACGACGGCGCAGCCCCTGGGCGTGCTCAACCGCGAGAATGTCAGCCGCGAAGCCCAGGACATGACGGTGCGCGTCAGCTGCTGGAACTAACGACAGCCAGATCTGGACTTAACGTTCGGAAAAGAACGCAGGTGCCACCTGATAAAGCAATCGGCCGGGCACAGATGCCCGGCCTTTTACGTTGTGAACAGTGCAGCCGCCCTTCCCCTTGCAGCCCCCCGAGATATGTTGCATCCCGACGCGACGAGATTTCAGAGAGATTGAGGGCACCATGGCCGACGGCACCAGCTTGAGCATCGATGCAAAACCGACCGAGGAATATTCGGTCCGTGAGGTGTTCGGCATCGACACCGACATGAAAGTAAAGGGTTTTGCCGAGCCCACAGACCGCGTGCCTGAGATCGATTCCACCTATAAGTTCGACCCCGACACCACGCTCGCGATCCTCGCGGGCTACGGCTACAACCGCCGGGTGATGGTCCAGGGCTACCACGGCACCGGTAAATCCACCCACATTGAACAAGTCGGCGCGCGCCTGAACTGGCCGACCGTCCGTGTGAACCTCGACAGCCACATCTCTCGGATCGACCTGATCGGGAAGGACGCGATCAAGCTGCGTGACGGCAAGCAGGTGACGGAGTTCCACGAGGGCATCCTGCCCTGGGCGCTGCGCAATCCGGTTGCGATCGTGTTCGACGAATACGACGCGGGCCGCGCGGACGTGATGTTCGTGATCCAGCGCGTGCTGGAAACCGACGGCAAGCTGACGCTGATGGACCAGAACGAGATCATCACGCCGAACCCCAACTTCCGCCTGTTCGCCACGGCCAACACCGTGGGTCTGGGCGACACGACGGGCCTTTACCACGGCACGCAGCAGATCAACCAGGCGCAGATGGACCGCTGGTCTTTGGTGGCAACGCTGAACTACCTGAGCCACGATGCCGAGGTGAACATCGTTCTGGCAAAGAACCCGCACTACAACACCGAGGCGGGCCGCAAGACGATGAACCAGATGGTTACCGTGGCGGAGTTGACGCGCACGGCCTTCATGAATGGCGAGTTGTCCACCGTCATGTCGCCACGCACCGTCATCAACTGGTCCCAGAACGCTGAGATTTTCCGCGACGTGGGCTACGCCTTCCGCGTGAGTTTCCTCAACAAATGCGATGAGTTGGAGCGTCAGACCGTGGCCGAGTTCTACCAACGCTGCTTCGATGAAGAGCTGCCGGAAAGCGCGGCCTCCATGTCGCTTGGCTGACCCGGAACCGGCCAAACCCCGCCCCCCTGTCGCGTGGTGGGTTTTGGTCACCTTCACATGCCTGATCGCCCTGCAAGCGGGCCCGATCCTTTATATCGTGATCACCCAAGACCGCCTGGATGGCTTTGATTGGGCCGGTTTCATTGGATATTCCCTTGGCTCCGTCGCCCTGCCCATGGCGGTGGGGTGCGTGGGCCTTCTCTACCGCCGCCGCGCGGGGATCGCGTATTTCGTCGTGTCATTGCTGGTCTTTCTATTCGCCAGCTTCGGAAGTCTCGCGACGTCCTAGCGGGACTATCGCCGCCCAGTTTCCCCTCGACCAAACGCCTACTCCGTGGCCATATGGCCCCATGAAAAGCCTTGTTCTTTTGCCCCTGATGCTGGCGCTGGCAGCCTGCGTGCCCACGTATTCTCCCGGGCAAACGGTGACGCTTGCCAGGGGCGAGACCTGCACCGTCCTTGGTCCCGCGACCAATGGCACGCGGCTCGATTGTCCAGAGCGTGGGATCATCGTGGCGGACATCCAAACCCCAGATATCAACGCCCAGTTGAACCCCGAACTTGCCCCCGGCATCCAGCTGAGCGACGTGCCTGGCGTGCCAAACATCCCGACGATCCCGCAGACCCAGGCCGAGGCGGAATGCCGCGCGGGTCAATACGCCGAGGCCCGCGTACGCGGCGCCGCCGAAGGCGCGGTGCTGGGGGCGGCGGGCCTGCCCGGCAACACCCTGGGCATCCTGCGCCGCAGCCAGGAGATCGCACGCCGGATTGAAGGCCGCCCCGCGGCCCCCGCGCCGCCTGATCCTTGCGCCGGCCTCTGACACCCGCACCCCCAGGAATTTGCAAATTCCTGCACGCGCCCGGCCAAGGGCGGTGAACAGAGCCTTGCAAGGCTCTGCCCAGGCTTTTGCAAAAGCCTGCCGCGCCCCGTTGACCCGACCTGCGCAGCCGTCCATCGTCGCGCCATGACACAGCCCCTGCCCGACGCCATCACCGCCGCCGCCCCGCTTATCGCGCCCTACATCCGCCAGACCCCGGTTCTGTCGGTCGAGGCCAAGGCCCTCGACCTGCCCTGCCCCGTGACCTTCAAGCTGGAACACACGCAGATCACCGGGTCGTTCAAACTTCGTGGCGCCTTCTACAACATGCTGACCCGCGATGTGCCCGACGTGGGCGTCGTGGCGGCCTCGGGCGGGAACCATGGCGCGGCCGTGGCCTATGCGGCAACGGCGTTGGGGCACAAGAGCCGCATCTTCGTGCCCGCTGTCATCGCCAAGGAAGAAAAACTTAAGCGGATGAGGGACTTCGGGGGCGAAGTGATCCTGACCGAGGGCTCCGTGGGCGCCTGCATGGAGCAATACGCAGCTTATGCAGAGACCTCGGGCGCACTCTCCGTGCATCCCTACGACACCATCCCCACACTCACCGGTCAGGGCACCCTCGCGCGCGAGATCGAAGCCCAGATGGACGGCATTGACACGATCATCGTCGCCACCGGCGGCGGGGGCCTGATCGGCGGCATCGCGGCCTGGTTTCGGGACCGCGTGAAGGTGGTCTCGGTCGAGACGGAAGGCACCAACACGCTGGAGAAATCCCTGCGCGAGGGCCCGGACATCGACGAGCCTGCCAGCGGCATCGCAGCCGGCTCGCTTGGCGGGCCAAGGCTCGGGGTCGACAGCTACGCGCTGATCAAAGCTTTCGTCGATGAGGCCATCGTTCTGCCTGACACCGAGGTCTTCAACGCCGCCGCCCGCCTTTGGAACGCCACACGGTTGACGGGAGAGCCCGGCGCCGCCGTGGCCCTCGCCGCGCTGACCTCGGGCGCCTATGTGCCCACGCCGGATGAGCGGGTCTGCGTCGTGCTCTGCGGTGGCAATGCGGCGCCCGATTGGTTCCTGACGTGAGGCATCTGGCCTGCGCGGCCCTCCTCTGCCTTGCCAACTCTGCCTCCGCCCAAACCGACCTTTCCCAGACCCTCAACGCGACACTCGCGCCTGTGGCCGAGGTCGAAAGCCTCTCGGACACGCTCAATTGCACCGCCCTCTTCCGTTCTCTGTCGCTGATCTTCGGCCCCGACAGTGAGAATTTTGAGGGGTTTCAGACCCGTGAAGGGGCCATGGCCTCGATCTCCGGCGTGCTTTGGGCCGACAGCCCAGGCGGCGCCGGGCAATCACCTGATGAGGTTTTTGCGGTTCTGCTGCCGATGATCAACGCGGCCACAGACCACTACCTGGCCCATATGGACGCCACGGCGCAGGCCCTCGACACGCCCTTTGACGACCAGATCTTGGGTCAGTTCGACTTCTGCAACGCCCTGGTGGAGGCCCTGCAATCTGACGCCGGGTAACCGCGCGCGCGGGGCAATCGTGATTTGGGTCCAGTGACCTGCACTGCTACGCTGAATGCGAGGGGCTGGCGCCTGCATGATCGGCCCCCGCAACACGTAAAGGGGAACGATATGCGTCTTACCGTGACGTCTGCTGTGGCTTTGGCCGCAACACTATCCCTGTCCTGGGCCCTCCTTTCGGCCCTGTCGCCCGCCTCGGCTTCACCGCTCGACTGGCCCACGGAGGAGGGCGAAGAAATGGCGCTCCACTGTGCCGCGGTCTTGCAAGCCTATGGCCACGCCTATGCCTTCGCCGTCGACCTGACAGGCCAGCCGTCCCTTCCCGTCAGCGCCCTTCCCGCGCCGCTGGTGCAATTGGCCGGGGGCGAAATGCGCCTGCCCGACATCGCTGTGCAGGCCGAGGGTTACCACGCCCACGCCGAAAGCGTGGCGCGCACCAGCTTCTACCCGGTGCTCATCGGCGACGGCACGCCCTATCTGGCCGACGACGGGCGCGAATTGGTTATGGCTGTCCAATCCTGCACGGAACGCTACCCGCTTTAGGGATATCCGTCCCTCGACGCGCCAGCACGCCTTGGGTACATCTGATCCGGTCGTTACCGGAGCCTTTTCCATGTCCTACGCTTGCCGCCCACTTTTTGCCTGCGCCCTTGCCGCCCTGCCTGCCCCCGCATCCGCGCAGGTGACCGAGGCGGAGGCCAACGTGCTGCCCCGGATCATCGACATGGCCTGCGTCGACCTGCTCGACGGGCATCCTGGCTGTGAAACCGCCGTGCTTCTCGCGTCGGAAACTGAACCCGATGCCGCCGATCTGATCATCTTCAGCGCCGCGCCCGCCCCAGACTCGCAAGAGATCCTGGCCGTCGCGCGCGCTGTCGCTTTCTCGGGGGCGTGGATGGGTCAGATGCCCCGGCTAGAGGCCGGAGCGGACGGGCAGCTGTTACTGCATGAAGAGCAAATCGCCATCGGGCGCACGCCCTGGACCCAAACCCTGACGATTGCGAATGGCGATACGGGCCTCGTCGTGGTGGGCCTCAGCTATTCCACCTACGATCGCCCCATGGGCGGAGGCTTCTCCTGCGTCGTGGATTATTTGGCCGGCGATTGGGCATTGGACTGGGACCGCCCCGATCCCGAAAGCGGTGAGACGATCCATGACGTCTCGGACCAAGGCCAGATCGAGGGCGCGCCCCCTACCCTGGCTACTTGGGCTTGGGACCAAGGCCTGCCCGCCCCCTGCGCTTGCGCGGTGAATGCCTGGTTTGACGCCAGCGAGGGCTGATTTTAGCCCCCAGAGCCGCGCGCGCCCCTTGCCCTTGCCCCCTTCGCGGTCCAGATATCGGGGATGAGCAAGTTCAATCCCTCCGATAACCCCGCCGACCCGTTCAAGAAGGCCTTGGCCGATGCGACGCGGGTGATGGCGGATGACCCCGATCTGGCCGTGACCTACACGGTCGACCCTCCCGGGCTGACGGGCGACAGCGTGCGCCTGCCCCAGGTCAGCCGCCGCATGACCCGCGACGAGGTGCTTTTGGCACGCGGGACGGCGGATAGCCTGGCGCTGCGCCACAAGTATCACGACACGGGCACCGCCGCGCGCTACGCCCCCCAGGGCGCCATGGCGCGCGACCTGATGGACGCCATGGAAGCCGCTCGGTGCGAGGCGATGGGCGCCCGCGACATGCCCGGCACGGCAGGCAACATCGACGCGAAGATCGGTAACGACGCCCGCCGCAAAGGCTATGGCGAGATCCGCGACGCCTCCGACGCGCCGTTGTCGACGGCCGCGGGCTACCTGATCCGCCACCTCGCCACCGGGCGTGAGCTGCCCTCGGAAGCGGCCAATGTGATGGAGCTGTGGCGCGGGTTTATCGAGGACCGCTGCGACGGGACCCTCGAAGATCTGGGCGACGTCCTGTCGGACCAGACGTCATTTGCCAAATTCGCGCGGCAGTTGATTGATGACCTCGGCTACGGCGACCAATTGGGCGATGACCCTGACGATATCGATGACGACGCCGAGGATGATGCGGGCGAGGAAAACGAAGACGACGCACCCGACAGCACCGGCGAAGACGACAACGACGATGAAGAGGCCGAGGCCTCGCCCGAGCGGTCCCAGGAAGAACAGCAGGATGCGTCTCAGGCCCAGGTCGAGATGGACGACAACGGTGAGATGGAGGAAGCCGAAGAGCAGGAACTGCCCGACGGTGAAGCCCCGCAGGAACCCCTGCCCCCGATGCCGCATTCCGACGCGGACCCCGATTACATCGTGTTCTCCACCGAGAATGACGAAGAGATCGCAGCCGAGGAACTGGCCGAGGCGCAGGAGCTGGAACGCCTGCGCGCCTACCTTGATCAGCAGTTGGACCCGCTGAAAGGCGCGGTGTCGCGTCTTGCCAACAAGTTGCAACGCCGCTTGCAGGCACAGCAGAACCGATCCTGGGAATTTGACCGCGAGGAAGGCATCCTCGACGCGGGCCGCTTGGCGCGGGTGGTCGCAAACCCGACAACGCCCCTGTCGTTCAAGGTGGAACACGACACCGAGTTCCGCGACACCGTCGTGACGCTGTTGCTGGATAACTCCGGCTCCATGCGGGGCCGGCCGATTTCCATTGCGGCGATCTGCGCGGACGTTCTGGCGCGCACGCTGGAGCGTTGCGGCGTGAAGGTGGAGATCCTCGGTTTCACCACGCGGGCCTGGAAAGGCGGCAAGGCGCGGGAGGAATGGTTGGGCGAAGGCCGTCCGCAGCAACCCGGACGCCTGAACGACCTGCGCCACATCATCTACAAAAGCGCCGACGCGCCCTGGCGGCGGGTGCGCGACAACCTCGGGTTGATGATGAAAGAGGGCCTGTTGAAGGAGAACATCGACGGCGAGGCGCTGGAATGGGCGC
Organism: Gymnodinialimonas sp.; assembly: GCF_059726805.1. NCBI lineage: Bacteria > Pseudomonadati > Pseudomonadota > Alphaproteobacteria > Rhodobacterales > Paracoccaceae > Gymnodinialimonas > Gymnodinialimonas sp. Next base: position 1,976,716 of record NZ_AP041059.1, on the reverse strand, counting down.
ATCGGCGGATGGTGAACCGGCAGGAAGCGCGCAAGATCCTGATGGTGATCTCGGACGGGGCGCCGGTGGATGACAGCACGCTGTCGGTGAACCCGGCGAATTATCTGGAGAAGCACCTGCGCGACGTGATCGCCATGGTCGAAAAACGCCGCGCGGTGGAGCTTTTGGCAATCGGCATCGGTCACGACGTGACGCGGTATTATGAGCGCGCGGTGACGATCACCGACGCAGAGCAATTGGCGGGCGCGATCACAGAGCAATTGGCATCGCTTTTTGACACGGATCCCCGGGCGCGGGCCCGGGTGATGGGCATCAAACGCGCGAGTTAACGGGCGGTTTTTCGGCCCGGCGGGCCGCAGGGCGCCCTCCTTTGTCCCCTGACGGGGACGGCCTCGGGCGCGGTCGCCGCTGTGCGGCACAGGGGGAGTATGGCGATGTTTCAAAGTTTCTCGGCAACCACGCGACCCGAAGATGGTGTCGGACGTTTGGCCGACCTGCGCGCGCATCTGTCAAGCGAGGGCCTGAACGGCTTTCTCGTGCCCCGCGCTGACGCGCACCAAGGCGAATATGTGGCAGATTGCGACGCGCGGCTGGCCTGGCTGACGGGCTTCACCGGCTCTGCCGGGTTCGCCGCCGTGCTGCCAGATGTCGCCGGAGTCTTTGTCGATGGCCGCTACCGGGTGCAGGTAAAATCGCAAGTCGCCGATGTTTTCACACCGGTTAACTGGCCCGAGACCAGCCTGGAGGAATGGTTGATCGAAACGCTGCCAAGCGGCGGCGTTATCGGGTATGATCCGTGGCTGCACACGGGCGCCGAGGTTAAGCGGCTGGAGGCGGCGCTGACCAAACACCACATCACCCTGCGACCCGTCGCCAATGCGGTGGATGCGATCTGGGCCGACCGCCCTGCGCGCCCGGATGGCCCGGCGATGGCCTACCCCGACGCCGTTGCAGGCCAATCAAGCGCCGAAAAGCGCGCCGCGATTGCCGACGCCCTGCACGGCGCAGGGGAGGCCGCCGCGATATTGACCCTTCCCGATTCCATCAATTGGCTTCTCAACATTCGCGGACAGGATCTTGGGCATTTGCCGGTTGTCCAAGCCTTCGCAATCGTGCGCGTGGACGGTTCCGTCACGATCTTCTCGGACCCCTCAAAGCTCGATGGCTTGGATCTGGGCGACGGCGTCACAATAGCTCCTTGGGACGCGTTCGAAGAGGGGTTAACGGCGTTAACCGGCCCTGTGCGGGTCGATGCCGCGACGGCGCCCCAGGCCGTGCGCCAGATCCTCGCGGATGCCGGCATCGAGATTTCAAACGCCCCCGACCCCTGCGTATTGCCCAAAGCCCGCAAAACCACGGCCGAGATTCGCGCCACCACAAAGGCGCATCTGCGCGATGGCGTGGCTATGGCGCGGTTCCTGCATTGGTTCGATGAGACCGCCCCCGGCGGCACCCTGACGGAGATCGACGTCGCCAAACAGCTGGAGGCGTTCCGGGCCCAGACCGGCGCGCTAAAGGATATCTCTTTCGACACCATCGCGGGCGCGGGCGCCAATGGGGCGATTGTGCATTACCGGGTGACCGACGAGACCAACGCGCCGCTCCTGCCGGGGCAGCTGTTCCTGATCGACAGCGGCGCGCAGTACGAGGATGGCACCACCGACATTACCCGCACCCTGCCCGTCGGCGCGCCCGATGAAGAGGCGCGCACCTGCTTCACGCTGGTGCTGCAAGGCATGATCGCCGTCCACCGAGCCCGCTTCCCCAAGGGCGTGGCGGGGATGCATCTGGATGCGCTGGCCCGCGCCCCGCTTTGGGCAACAGGGCGCGATTATGACCATGGCACGGGCCACGGTGTCGGCGTCTACCTGAGCGTCCATGAAGGGCCGCAGAACATCTCGCGGCGCGGCAAGGTTCCGCTGGAGCCGGGCATGATCCTCTCCAACGAGCCGGGCTACTACCGCGAAGGCGCGTTCGGCATTCGGATCGAGAACCTGATCCACGTTGTCGAGGCCCCCGAGGGGGCCGATGCCCACCGCGAAATGCTCGGGTTTGAGACACTGACCTTCGCCCCCATCGACCGCCGCCTGATCGACGCGGCCATGCTCGGCCCGGCAGAGATTGCCTGGCTCAACAGTTACCACGGACAGGTCTTGGCCAAGATCGCCCCGCTGCTAGAGGCCGAAGGCCACAGCGCCACGGCGGCCTGGCTGGAACAGGCCTGCGCGCCGCTTTGATCGCGCGCATCTGACATACAAGTGTCATGTAAATCGGACACACCTTGTGCAGCACACCCCGCTCGGGATACACAACGCACTCACATAAATTTCAGGGGGTTACACTCATGGCTGATCATATCTCGATCCGCAAAGCATCCGGCACATGGGTGGTCCGCGCCAGCGGGGCTGTTCTGGGGGAAAGCTCTGACGCGCTGGAATTGACCGAGGGCGCGGCGGAACCAGTGATCTACTTCCCCCGCAGCGACGTTGGCATGAGCTTTCTGGAGAAGACGGAGTCCACGACCCGTTGCCCGCACAAGGGAACGGCGACCTATTACACCGTCTCGGGCCCCGACGGGGACGCAGTGGATGCGGCGTGGAGCTACGAGACGCCGAACGCAGGGGTCGAGGCCATCGCCGGGCACATCGCGTTCTTCAGCGACCGGGTTGCCGTCGAGAAACTGTAGCCGCGTCAGCCGCTTAGCGGTTCAACAGGAACCCAAGACGCCCGCCGTTCAGGGCGTTCAGGAACACCTCATAGGCGGCATTCGTCGCGGCCCCGTCCTCCCCCCAGCCACTGCGCATGGTCACGGTGATCGAGCCCCCTCCCGAGGTGATCTCGGGCTCAGCAGGGGACGGCAGATCGCTGAGGATCGGCCAGGCATCGCGGAGGCGGGTGGCAAGGGCATCGGCGTCCACACCCTCGGCCAGGGCCAGCACCATCGCAGCGCCCTCGGTCTCTCGGTTGGCGTAATCGGCCAGCGCCAAAGCTTCCACCGGGGCGGTTTCGGCGCCTGTGATCGGCAGCTCCCCCCCGTTGCGCAGCCAACACCGAACGGACACCAACCCGCCCAGGTTGCCGACCCGGCGGAGCCCACCCAGAAGCGCTTGTGCATCCTCGCGCGCGGCCAAATTGGCGCCCGAAGGCGCGCGCACCGCGTCCAGCGCCGCCCATCCCGTGGCCCAGATCGCGCGGTTGCCCAGGAACGCCATGCGCATGGGCAGGCCCATGTCGCCGCCGAACGGGTGGGCAGGATCGACGCGCGCAGGGTCCGGGGTGTAATCCGTCTCCCCCAGCCACATCACGGGCGCGCCACCGCGCTGATCCTCAGACGCGCCGTTGGAGAAAAGCGCGCCGCGCAGGCGCATCTCGCTGTCTGGAAAAATGTCCATCGCCCCCATGCGGATCGGACCCTGGGCCACCTCCCAGGTCTGGACCCAATCGAGCGCGGTCAGGCCCACGGCGGCGCGGATTGCGGCGTCGGGCGTGCCATCAATCACCTCACGCTGCATCGGCGCGGCAGACCGGAGGGCCGCAAAACGGTTCGGCGTGTTCGGATTGCGCCCGGCCTGGGCCCCGCGCACGGCGATCCAGCGCACCGCGTCGCCATTGCCGAACCCCGCAATAATCGGCCCTTCGCCGCCCTCAAACACCGATTGCGGCACACCGGACAGCACGGTTTGCAACCGCCCGGCGGCCCCTTGGGCCTGGGTGATCTGGGTGCTGAACGTCAGCACGGCGAAAGCGATGAGAATCTTGCGTATCATGGGGTTAACCATGCCGCGCGCCGCGCCATTCGCCAAAGAAAAACTCTGTTTCCACACCGGGGGCCAAATGTCGCGTCAGCTATGCTCTTCCGCCGCCGTCGCCGCCAATGCCTTGTTGTAGGCCTTGAGCGCGTCGACGTGGAAAAGCGCGCCCTCTAGCGCCGGTGCCCCGCCCTTGGGCGACAGCTGCACAACCGGCACGAAATCGAGGCCTGTACGCTCGAAAATCGGCAATGCACGCTCCAGCGTGGCATTGGTGTCGGTGAAGATCCCTTGCTCGATCAACGTCAGCAAACGCTCTTCGGAGGCGGAATTCTCGTGGGTCATCGGCCGCATGACCCGGCCCACGCGGAACATCGCCAAAAGGTAGGCCTGGGGCCCCGCGGCAAGGTGGATATTGCGCCGCTCCAGCTGGGTCAGGAAGAAGCTGCGGTGGACCAGTTTGGAGGAGATGGCCGTGGACATCGACACCGCCACCATCACGGCAAGGCCCGTCTGCCAGTCCCCCGTCAGCTCGAACACGATCAGCGTTGTGGAGATGGGCGCGCCAAGAACTGCCGCCGCCACGGCCCCCATCCCCGCCAGCGCGTACAGCGTCTCGGAACCCGAGACGTCGGGGAAGATCCCCGTCGCCACCAGCCCAAACGCCAGGCCCGTGATCGCCCCGATCATCAGCGAGGGGGAAAACACGCCGCCCCCCATGCGCCCGGCGATGGTTATGGCCGCGGCAATGGCCTTGAGGATGGCGAAGACAATCGCCTCCCATAAGAATAATTCCCCGGTGAGCGCCGCCGAGGTCGTCTCATAGCCGACCCCGATGATATGCGGAAACCAGATCGCGATGGCACCCAACAGCAAGCCCGCCACGGCCGGGCGCAGGTAGCGCGGCAGTTTGATGCGTTGTTGCAAGGCGGTGCCCAGATCCTCGGCCCAAAAGGTGCCGCGCATGAAGAGGACGGCGACGAAACCGCAGAGGATCCCAAGGATCAGGAAGGCCGGAAGCTCCACGTAAAACCGCAGCATCCCATCGCCCGCCAGCGCGAACTCTGTCACATCGCCGAACTCCAGCCGGTTGATCACCGTGCCGGCGGCGCTGGCGATGACGATGGGCGCGAAGGCGTGGACGGCGAAGTGGCGCAGCACGACCTCAAGGGCGAAAATCGCGCCCGCAATGGGCGCGTTGAAGCTGGCCGAGACGGCGGCGGCCACGGCGCAGCCCAGAAGATCACGGCCCGTGATGCCGTCCGCGTTGATCCAGCGCGAGATCTTGGACGAAATCACAGCCGCCAGGTGGACCACCGGCCCCTCTCGCCCCGTCGAGCCGCCCGAGCCCAAGGTGATCAATGACGCGAGCGCCGAGGCGAGGCCCGCGCGCCCCTCCACCCGGCCCTCGTTCAATGCCGCACCCTCGATCACGTCGGCGACGGAGCGGACGCGCCCGTCAGGGGTGAACTTATGCAAGATCGCGCCCACGATCAGGCCGCCGCCGACCGGGATGATCAGGATCATCCACCACGGCAGGCTTTCGGCGAAACTGTGCAGCATTCGGACGTCATCGACGCCATAAAGCGTCTCTTGCAGCCAGCTGACGCCCTTACGGAACCCCAGCGCCGTAAATCCCGCCGCGATGCCGATGAAAAGCGCGATCAGCCAGAACTGGAACTGGCTCGGTCCCTTTTCCAGCAGCAGCGACCAGACCCCGCGCAGCCCCATGGAGGCCCGATGGGCCTGCTCTTGGATGAAACCACGCGCATCATCTGCCACGGGAGGGCTCGCTTTCTGGCGCGGGTCAGGTGGCCGGAGTTCTGCAAGGGTCGGCACCGCGCGGCCATCTTCCCTGCAACCAGGTCTGGCCTGAAACGGTAGACGAGGCCCAAGGCTTTGAAAAGCCGCGCGTCTTGCAATTCAGTGTTTCCCTTGCAGGGGTGGCCTCAGCCCTTCAACAATTCCCGCGCGGCCTCTCGCGCGGCGTCGGTAATCGTGTCTCCGGCGACCATGCGGGCGACCTCGTCCACGCGCTCCGCATCAGACAACGGCACGACCCGGCTGAAGGTCACGCCCTTCTCGACCGATTTTGCCACCCGCCAATGGTGCGCGCCAAGTGCCGCGACCTGGGGGGAGTGGGTCACGACCAGCACCTGCCCGCCCTCGGCCAGGGTCGATAGCCGCCGCCCGACGGCATCCGCCGTGGCACCGCCGACGCCGCGGTCGATCTCGTCAAAGATCATCGTCAGCCCCGCCTGATCGGAGGTCAGGCAGACCTTGAGCGCCAGAAGGAACCGCGACAACTCCCCGCCCGAGGCGATGCGGTTGAGCGGGCCCGAGGGCGCGCCCGGGTTCGTGGCCACCGTGAAAGTGATGGTGTCGACGCCGTCGGGGCCAGCGGGGGCTTCTTCCCGCCGGGTCTCGAAAACCGCGCGGTCCATTTTCAAAGGTGCCAGCTCTGCGCCCATGGCTTTGTCGAGCCGGAGCGCCGCTTTCGCGCGCGCCGCCGTCAGCTTGTCAGCCGCCTCTGCATAGGCCGCATCGGAGGCATCGCGGGCCTGCGTCAGCCCCGCAATCTCGGCCTCGCCGCCATCAAGCGCAGCCAGACGCTCCCCAAGCGTATCAGCGAGCCCCGCCAGATCATCGGCCAGCACGTTGTGCTTTCGCGCCAACCCACGCAGCGCAAAAAGCCGCTCTTCCGCCATCTCCAACTCAGAGGGGTTGAACTCCAACCGCTCCGCGAAACTGGCGATACCGGCTTGCGCCTCGCCCAATTCGACCAGCGCGCGTTCCAGCGCGGCCATGGGCATTTCCAACCGCCCTTCGGCATGCTCCACCACACCGTCGAGCCACCGGCTCGCGTCGCTCATCGCGCCTTCGGCGCCGTTCAGACCCAGGGCGGTGATCGCCTGGGCCACATCTTCGCGCATTTTCTCTGCGGCCTGCATCAGGCGGCGCTTGGCGTCCAGCTCCGCTTCCTCGCCGGGCTCTGGCGCCAGTTTGGTCAGCTCGGCCACCGCGTGGCGCAGGAAGTCTTCTTCTTCCCGCATCTCAGCCAACTGCTTCTCCGCCAAAGAGAGCGCCTTGGCGGCGTCTCTCTTCGACGCCCAGGCCTTTGCCACCTTGGCGCGCAGGGCTTCCAGGTTTCCGTATTCGTCCAGCATGGCGCGGTGGTTCTTGGGGTCCAGCAGGCCCTTGTCATCCTGCTGACCGTGCAGTTCTACCAACACGTCCGAGAGCGCCCGCAACACCTCGCCGCTAACGCGGCGGTCGTTGACCCAGGCGGTTTTCCGGCCCTCGGGCGTGTTGATCCGGCGCAGGATCAGCTCGTCGGACGCAGGCAGCCCGGCCTCTTCTAAGACCGCGAAGGCCGGGTGGCCGTCAGACAGATGGAACTCTGCCACGACTTCGCCCTGCTCAGCTCCCGCGCGCACCAGATCGGCGCGGCCGCGCCATCCCAGCACAAAACCCAAGGAATCTAACAGGATGGATTTGCCTGCCCCGGTTTCGCCGGTCAACACGTTGAGACCCGGCTGGAAGGCAAGCTCCAGCCGATCAATGATCAACATATCGCGGATATCGAGGTGACGCAGCATAGATCGTGTGTTGCCTAAGCGTGCTGCCCGGTCAAGAGGCTACAGCCAGTCGCCCTGCACCGTCTGTTGCCACACTTCGCGCAACCAGTTTTCCCCGGCGGCTTCCAGCGAAAGCCCCTGCCCCGTCAGCTGGCGGAAGGCATCGTCGTAGAAGGGCGAGGACTGGAAGTTGTAGCCCAGGATCGCACCCGCGGTTTGCGCCTCATCCGTCAGGCCGAGGGCCAGATAGGCCTCCACCAGGCGCAGCAGCGCCTCGGGGGTATGGGATGTGGTCTGGAATTCTTCAACAACAACGCGGAAACGGTTGATCGCAGAGGTATAGTGCTGGCGACGCAGGTAATAGCGGCCCACTTCCATTTCCTTGCCCGCCAGATGGTCAAAGGCGAGGTCGAACCGCAAGATCGCGTCCTGCACGTATTCACTGTCAGGATAACGCTCGATCACCACGCGCAGCGCTTGCAGCGCCTGGAACGTCACGCCCTGGTCGCGGCCAACCTGATCGATCTGATCGTAGTAGGAAAGCGCAAGAAGATACTGCGCATAGGCCGCATCCTCATTGCCCGGGTAGAAATCGAGGTAACGCTGAGCCGAAACGCGCGCAGACTCGTAGTCGCCATCCTCGTGGTAGGCAAAGGCCGCCATGATCAACGCCCGCTCGGCCCAGGCCGAATAGGGGTGCAGACGCTCGACCTCAATGAACAGCTCGGCCGCGTCGTCGGGGCGGCCGTTTTCCAGCTCAAACTCGGCCTGCTGGTAGATCGTCTCTGCGTCCAGCTCTTCCAAGGGGATGTTGGCGTTGCGCCCGGCGAAGAACCCGCCGCCTCCGCCACCGGCGAACAAGCCCGTCCCCAGAAGTCCGTTGCCACCGCCACCGCCGCAACCCGCCAAGACAAGCGTCAGCCCAAGGGCCGCACCGGAAAGTCGAAAGCGGTTGGTTGTCATGCGAATAGCCTCAAACCCAGAGCGTCGGGCCCGCAGCGGACCCCCAATGGCATTGCTCTAGCACATTCCTTTTGCGGGCAAAATCCCTCAACCGCGTGCAAGCAATCCCTTGGACAGATCGTGATCATCGGGCCACGATAGACCAAGGTCAGGCCACGTGGGCCAGATCAGCGGTCTTGACCCCGACACCCGGCAGCGCCGCGGCCTGGACGTCCGTGCATTCGACAATGCGCACCGCGCCCGGCGTCGCGAACAGCCTGCGCAGAAGTTGGTTCGTCACCATATGCCCGGCCCGGAACCCGGTGTAGCAACCGAGGATCGGGGCGCCTGCCAGAGCCAAATCCCCCAATGCATCCAGCATCTTATGGCGCACCGCTTCATCGGCGTGGCGGAAGCCGCCGGGGCTCAGCACATCGTCGCCGTCGACGACAACAGCGTTGTCATAGGTGCCCCCCAAGGCCAGCCCGGCCTCGTGCATCATTTCCACATCGGCGCGGCGGCAAAAGGTGCGGCTATCGCAAAGCTCGCGCACGAAACGGCCATTGGCCAGGTTGGCAATTCGGCGCTGATAGCCAATCGCCTTGTCCGCAAACTCGATCGTGTAATCCATCTCGAGACAGGCGGAGGGGCTCAGTTCGGCCCAGGCCTCCCCATCCTTGGCACGGACGGTCTTGAGGATTTCCAACGCGTGGATCGGCGCGGCCTGACGCTGGATGCCCGCGTCCAGGATCGCGCGGACAAACGGCGCGGCGGAGCCGTCGAGAATGGGCAGTTCCGGCCCATCCACTTCGATCAGAGCGTTGTGGATGCCCGACCCGATCAGCGCAGCCATGATGTGTTCAACGGTCGAGACTTCGGTGCCATCCTCGGCCACCAGCTTGGTGCAGAGGCGGCTTTGGGGAACCAGATCGTAGCGGGCGGGGATCATCGCGGCATCGTCAAGGTCGGTGCGGCGGAACCAGATGCCCACGTTCGCGGCCTGGGGCAGGATCGCCACCCGGGTCAAGCGGCCCGTATGGAGCCCTACGCCCGTAAACGTCGCTGTCTTTCGAAGAGTTGCCTGCATCAGATCGCCTGCTTTTCCTGTCCCGTCCGGTCCCGCGTCGCCCATTGCGTCAGGGCGCTCTGCCGGGAGACGTCCACCGTTTCGCGCCCAGGGGGCACACGCGGTTTCCGCTGCATATGGGGGTACCGGGGCGAAGGGCTAGGGGCAATTCAAGGTTTATGACGCCCTGCAACAATGCCTAGTGGTCTGGGCGAAAACTTGCCGACATGTTGTGGATAACCACTTAAACCCCTGGGATTAAAAAGAAAAAGACCGGCGCGGGGCCGGTCTTTCCTGTCACAAAGTGACTATGTTCAGTTGGCCTGACGCCGCAGGAATGCGGGAATTTCAATCCGCTCCTGATCGGGATCCACGACACCATCGTCCGCGGCGTGGCCCTGGGGCATCGGCGCGGGTGCAGGGGCGGCCATTGTCGGCTGGCGACGCTCGACCGGCGCTGCGCCATCTTCGCCGGAACCGGTCATGCGGTTGATCAGCGAATTGATCCCAAAGCCGCGCTTTTGCTGCGGCTGTTCGGCCATCAAGCCGCCCTTGGGCTGCGGCGCAGCGGGGGCGGGCTGCGGGGCACGCGGTGCGTCACGCTGGATGGCGGCACGCAAGCGGGCCAAAGCCTCCGGCGTCGGCGATCCGCCTGCGGCCGGTTTGGGGGCGATATAGGCCTCCTGGCTTTCGGCGGCCACGGCGGCTGGCGTGGGTTGCTGCGGCGCAGGCGCGGGTGCTGCGGCGGCGGGTTGGTAGGCGGGGGCCGGAACGTCATCCTCGGCCACGACCTCAGGGGCGGCATCGTCCGTCCCGGCGTTGAAGCTCTCAAACAGCGAGGGCTCCGGGCCAGCCTCGGGCGCTGTGGCGACGTCGGCCTCAACAACTTCCGGCGCAGGGGCCGGTGCGGGCTCTGACGCGGCCTCAGTGGCGGCAAGCGCCGATCCGGTCGCGTGGAACTGACGCGAGGGCATTGGCACATCGGCCTGACGCTCGGCCACATCGATGCCGGTGGCGACAACGCTGACGCGCATCTGGCCTTCCATGGCCGTGTCCAGGGTGGAGCCGACGATGATATTCGCCTCAGGATCCACTTCCTCGCGAATGCGGTTGGCGGCTTCATCAAGCTCGAACAACGTCAGATCGTAACCGCCGGTGACGTTGATCAACACGCCGCGCGCACCGCGCAGGCTGATCTCGTCCAGCAGCGGGTTGGCGATGGCCTTCTCAGCCGCCTGCAGCGCGCGGTTTTCGCCGTCGCTCTCGCCGGTGCCCATCATGGCTTTGCCCATCTCGTTCATCACGGCGCGCACGTCGGCGAAATCGAGGTTGATCAGGCCGGGACGCACCATCAGGTCCGTGACGCCCTTAACACCTTGATAAAGCACGTCATCGGCCATGGCGAAGGCCTCGGTGAACGTAGTTTTCTCATTGGCAAGGCGGAACAGATTCTGGTTCGGAATGATGATCAGCGTGTCGACGACCTTTTGCAGGGCCTCGATGCCGTCATCGGCCTGGCGCATCCGCTTGGAGCCTTCGAACTGGAACGGCTTGGTCACAACGCCGACGGTCAGAACGCCCAACTCGCGCGCGGCTTGTGCGATGATCGGGGCCGCGCCGGTGCCGGTGCCACCGCCCATACCTGCGGTGATGAACGCCATGTGGGCGCCCGCAAGGTGATCAACGATTTCTTCGATGCTTTCCTCGGCGGCGGAGGCGCCGACCTGGGGACGGGCGCCTGCGCCAAGACCTTCGGTGACGCGCTGTCCCATCTGGATCCGCGCATGGGCCGTGGACTGCTGCAGCGCCTGGGCGTCGGTGTTGGCCACGACGAACTCACAGCCATCGAGCTGCTGATCGATCATGTTGTTCACGGCGTTGCCGCCTGCGCCGCCGACACCAAAGACGGTGATACGGGGTTTCAGCTCGGGTTGAGCGTCGGTCATGGTAAGATTCAGAGTCATGGGTACTGTCCGCCTGTTTCTAGTCCTGGCCCCCGATCTTCTGGTCGGAATTGCCGAATTTGCCTCATTTATTGGACACAAGCGTACCGGGCTTCCCCCGCGTCGTCACGTAGAAAATGCGCCGGATGCGCGAAATGTGGCCGTTTTGTGGCGATTTTATCGGCGATTTAGCGTTGGCACCCCAGATGAAGGGGTTACCAGTTGTCGCGGAACCATTTTACCGCCCGTCGGACCGACCGCGCAGGCAGCCTGTCGGCGGGCAAATCGAAGTCCCACCACTCGTCCTGGGGGCTTGCCGCAAAGAGCGCGAGGCCCACGCAGGCCGAAAACGCAGAGCCGTAGGCCGACTGCGGCAGACCCGCGACGCGCATGGGCCGACCCAGGCGCACCTGGTTGCCGAGGATGCGCGAGGCCAGCCCGTCGAGGCCCGGAATTTGAGAGCCGCCGCCCGTCAGCACGATACGCTGGGATGGCAGATGCTCGAACCCCGCCGCATCAAGACGCGCGCGGACTTCTTCCAGGATCTCTTCGACACGGGGACGCATTACACCGATCAACTCGGCGCGCGACACGGTACGTCGATCATGGTGCCAATCGCCGGTATCGCCGTCCAATTCGATGATCTCCCGATCATCGAGCCCCGTGGCCATCAGGCCGCCGAACTTGGTCTTGATCCGCTCGGCCTTATCCACCGGAATGTGCAGACCCTGGCTGATGTCGCGGGTGATATGGGCCCCGCCCATGCGCACGGTATCGGCAAAGATCATGTGCTTTTTCATGAAGATCGACAGGCTCGTGGCCCCTGCCCCCAGATCGATGCAGGCGGCACCAAGCTCCTGCTCGTCCTCCACCAGCGACGACATCGCAGCCACGTAAGGCGCGCTGGCCACACCGGCCAGTTCCAGATCGCACCGCTTCACGCAATGCAGAAGCGTCTCGATCGCGTGGCCATCGACGGTCAGCAGATGCATGTCGCACGTCAGACGGTTGCCCACATGGCCGCGCGGATCCGACAGGCCCGAGCGGTTGTCGAGCGAGAAGTTCACCGGCTGCGCGTGCAGCACCTCGCGGTTGCCGCCAATGTCGGGCATGTCGCACATCGCCAGAACGCGGCCAATATCGGGGTCTTCCACCGCGCCGGTTTGCAGATCGACCTCGCCGGTCAGGCCGTAGCTGCGGGGCCGCGCGCCGGAGAGAGAGACGATCACGTGATCCACGCGGGCGTTAGCCATCTTCTGGGCCGTCTGGACCGCCGTTCTGATCGCGCGCTCGGTCTCTTGCACCGCGTCGATCTCACCGAATTTCACCCCGCGCGAGCGTGTCGTGGCCGCCCCGATCACGCGGAAGGACGACTGGCCCGCCATGGCGCCGATGCCGTCATCCTCGGGCTCCGTGCCGTCGAATTTCAGCACCAGGCAGGCGACCTTGAAGGTGCCGATGTCCAGCACAGCAATCACGCCACGCCGCATGGCTTCCGTACGCTTGGCCCGCATCGCCCGTTGGGTTTGATAGAGCAGAGTCATCCCGCCGAATCTCCGTCAGCTCGCTCGGCCGCCAGCGCGCGCATGCGCTGCAGCTCGTCCATTGCCGCATCCGTCAACCGCACGGTCAGCCGACCGGGGTTGCGTAAATCTACTGCTGTCACGTCGCGCGACAGGATCTCGCCCACTTCGTCGAGGGCCAGCACCCGGTCCAACGCAGCGCTGGCGCCCATTTCGGGCAACAGGATGCGGCTGCCGTTGGTCAGCACCACGTCCCAGCGCCGCTCGCCCATGCGCACAAGGCCGTGGACCCGGTCGCCCAGAATGTCACTGGCCTCCATCAGCGCCAGCGCCTCGGGGACAACCAGATTGGCCCCCTGCCCGCCGATCAGCGGCAGCGGCGCGTCCAGCTCTCTCGTGCCGAAACCGGCCACGAAATGTCCCTCGTCGTCGACGATGCTCAACCCCTCATGGGTCAGCCACAGGGCTGCCGGCAACCGCTCGTCGATGCGCACGGCCAGGTAGCCGCCGGACTGAATGCGCAGATCGGCGGTGCGCACCGGCGGCAGCGCCTCCAGGCGTCCGCGCAATTCATCCAGGTCGAGATCGAAGGAGGAAATCGGCAGGTCCAGCGCCAGGGCGGCGCGGACGACCTCTGTCACCTCGTCTGACGCGCCATCGATGCCCAGGACGTTGACCCGGAACTCGGGCCGGTTCTCAACCTCACGGCGGATCTCGTAGGCGGCATCGAAAAGCCCGGCAATGCGGGTCTCGTCCGAGAGGTACCAGGCGACGGCGGCAAATAGCGCGAAAAGCGGGATGCCAATGCGCAAGGCCTTGCGAAAGATCGGGGTCAGCCACAGCCGCGTGACCCGGTAGCTCAGCTTGGAAGGCGCCGGATCATGGGGCGCAGACCCGGGCGCGGGTGCGGCGCGGCGCGGGATGATCGACCGCACCGAGGTTCGGACAATGGACGGCTGCGCGGGGGCTCCGGCCTCTATCTGTCGCATGACGCATCCTCCACCAACCAGCGGCACAATTGCCCGAACGACAGACCCGCCGCCTGCGCCTGTTCAGGCGTCAGGGAGGTCGGCGTCATGCCGGGCTGGGTGTTCGTTTCCAGAATAATCAATCCCTCAAGACCTCGGGCCTCATCCCAGCGGAAGTCCGTCCGGCTGACACCCCGGCACCCCAGCGCCGTGTGGGCGCGGGTGGCCATATCCATGCAGGCGTCCCAGATCTCTTGCGGGATATCGGCGGGCACCACGTGGCGAGAGCCGCCGGGCTTGTACTTGGCGTCGTAATCATACCAGCCGTCGGTGACGATATCCGTCACCGTCAACGCACCGGGATCGCCGGGCTTGTCGCCAAGCACGCTGGTCGTCAACTCGCGCCCCGGGGCGAAGGTCTCGACCATCACTTCATCGGGCATGTCAGAGCTGAGTTGCGGCGGGCGGTTCGCGCCGTCCTCCACCAGATAGACCCCGACGGAAGAGCCTTCGTTGTTGGGCTTGACCACATAGGGCGTGGGCATGACATGGGCGGCGCAGACGTCTTCCTTGCGGGCGATCATGCTGTCGACCACGGGCAGACCGTGCGCTTTCAGCGCGACCTTCGCGCGGGTCTTGTCCATGGCGAGGGCCGAGGCCAGCACGCCAGAATGGGTGTAGGGAAGGCGCAACCACTCCAGAAGGCCCTGCACGCAACCATCTTCCCCCCAGCGGCCATGGAGCGCGTTGAACACGATATCGGGGGCGATTTCAGCGAGGCGCGCGCACAGCTCCGCCCCGGCGTGGGTCACGCCCGGGTCCAGTTCAATTACGTCAAATCCCTCACCGCGTAACGCCTCTGCGCACCCTTGCCCGGTGCTGAGCGACACCTCGCGTTCCGCAGAGGGGCCACCCATCAAGACGACGACACGGGATGGAAGGCTGCTCAACCCTGCCACCGCTTACGTCCTTGTTTTGTCCAGCCGGTACGTTGCCTGCCGGATCGATTGTCCCCGCTTGTGCGCAGGGCCTTGCATTCTTTTTATGTCACACCGCGTGATCTTGGAATTGGATCCCAGTTCTCAGGCGGTGCTGTCTTCTCTTTCGCACAGCTTGATCCGAAAACCGGTTTCCACTTCTCAGGCTGTGCTTAGTGACCCGCAGGCCTGCCGACCCGCATGATTTCCCACATTAAATCTATGCCTTGGGTTTGGAAAACCCTTTTTCTCACTTCCTCTCCCAATCCCTCCAAATCTGCGGCAGTTGCGCCACCTTTGTTGACCAGGAAGTTGGAGTGCATCGTCGACATCTCGGCCCCGCCGCGCGTGGCGCCACGCATGCCTGCGTCGTCGATCACCTTCCAGGCCTTGAGGTCATGGGTGTCATCGGCGCGGCCGGTGGAACTGAAGCCTGCCGGGTTGCGGAACGTCGATCCGGCGGTCAGGTCCTTTGTGGGTTGGGTGGCGTCGCGTTTTGCCAACTGCTCCTCCATCCTCGCGTGTAACGCTCGGCTGTCCTCGCAGCTGCCCCGAAGCGTGACGGAAATCACCGTGGCGCCGTCGGGGATGTCGGTCTGGCGGTAAGCGAAAGTGATGTCGTCCGGTGTCAGCGTCACAGGTGTGCCATCGCGCAGCACCGCCTGGGCCGAGACAAAATGATCGGCGAGATATGACCCATAGCACCCGGCGTTCATCTTCAGCGCGCCGCCGAGCGAGCCGGGGATCGTGCGCAGAAACGTCAGATCAAGGCCCGCATCCGCCGACGCGCGGGCCACGCGGGCGTCCAAAGCGGCGGCGCCAGCGGTGACTTCATTGCCGTCCACCACGATATCCATGAACGGGCGGCCCAGTTTGATCACCACGCCGTCGATACCGCCATCGCGCACGATCAGGTTCGAGCCGACGCCCATGGGAAACACTGGGACGGCGGGGTCCAGCGCCTTGAGGAAGGCGCACAGATCTTCTGTGTCCGCGGGCTGAAACAGCCATTCCGCGGGGCCGCCGACGCGCAACCAGGTGAGGCCCGAGAGGTCTCGGTTCGCGGTCAGGCGACCGCGCGGGGTGGGCATGGTGTGGCTCATGACGCGTCGCGCCGGGTGGCGATGCGGCGCGCCAGAAGGCCGATGCCGCCGGCAAAAACCACGCAGATCGCAAAGGGCGCGACGGCAACGAAAACGGCGATGAGGGTCCAGGGGTCCGTTTCGATCAGCGGAACGCGCAACGCAAGTGTCGCCAATCCGCCCGCCAGAAGGCTGACAATCAGGAGCAGCACGAAGATGCGCAGGGGCGCCAGACGCGCCGTCAGGAAGCCCGCCAGAACCCCGGCAATCGCCCCGAAACCCGCCAACAAGGTCGCGCTCATGGGGTCTTTTCCTCGGCTTTCCCGCCCATGGCGCGGCGCATCCGCTGGCCGGCTCGGATCAACGGCCAGCGCAGCACCGACATGCCGCCGAGCAGAAGCAGAACGCCCCAGAACGGCCCGGTCTGATAGGTCACGAACCCCAGAAGCGGGATCCCGGTGAGGATCAGAACCCAGGCTGCGGGAATGTGAAACCGGCGCGGTCCCATGCCGACAAGGCAGGCGGTCAGCGCCCAAAGGCATGCAAGGATCAGGGACACCGGCATCAGGACACTTTCCCGCGGGCGCGGTTGAGGAAGTAGCGCAACGGATTGCGGTACATGGAGATCACGCCCGCCACGATCACCGCGCTCCAGATCCAGCCGTGGCTATAGCCGACGTAGCCCACCATCGGGATCGACAGGACCAGCAGCGGAAACCCCAGCGGCCATTGAAAACGCATCGGCATCATCGCCACAAAGGCCGAAAGCACGGCCCAAATACACGCGAGGGTGAGGGCGAGGCTCATGCGCCCACGACCTTTTTGTCGAGATCGGCCAAGCGAGCGGGCAGGCCATTGGCCCAGGCGCTGATCGTACCGGCGCCAAGGCAGACGACCATATCGCCCGGACGCGCCTGTTCGCGCACCAGACGTTCCAGATCATCCTCATTCAGGATCGCGCGGGCGTGGCGATGGCCATGGCGGATCATGCCCGCGACCAGATCATCGCGCGACGCACCCTCGATCGGGTCTTCGCCTGCGGCGTAGACCTCGGCGATGGCGACAACGTCGGCCTCATGGAAACAGGCGCAAAAATCCTCGAACAAGGAATGCAGCCGCGAATAGCGGTGCGGCTGGTGGACGGCGATGACCCGCCCTTCGCTGGCTTGGCGCGCGGCTTTCAGCACGGCAGCAATCTCCACCGGGTGGTGACCGTAATCATCGATCACCGTGATGCCCCCAACTTCGCCCACTTTGGTAAACCGACGGTTAACGCCCTTGAACCCATCGAGCGCTTCGCGGATTTCGCTGGCTTTCATGCCCAAGTGCCGCGCCACGGCCACGGCGGCCAAGGCGTTGGAGACGTTGTGATCGCCGGGCATCGGCAGGGTGCAGCCCTCGATCACCATATCCTCGGCCTGCAGCGCGATATCAAAACAGGCCACGCCCGCCTTGTAGTGCAGGTTGATCGCGCGCACATCGGCCTGGGCGTTGAACCCGAACGTCACCACGCGGCGGTCGGTGATCTTGCCCACAAGGTTCTGGACCTCCGGGTGGTCGGTGCAGCACACGGCAAGGCCATAGAACGGGATGTTGGACACGAAATCGAGGAAGCCCTGGCGCAGGTTCTCGATGCTGCCCCAATGCTCCATGTGTTCCGGGTCGATGTTGGTGACGATGGCAATCGTGGCGGGCAGACGATTGAAGGTGCCGTCGCTCTCATCGGCCTCCACCACCATCCAATCGCCCTGCCCGACCCGCGCGTTGGAGCCGTAGGCGTGGATAATGCCGCCGTTGATAACCGTGGGGTCGACGCCACCATGGTCCAGCAGCGTGGCGACCATGGTGGTGGTCGTCGTCTTGCCGTGGGTGCCGCCCACGGCAATGTTGGACCGCAAGCGCATCAGTTCCGCCAGCATCTCGGCCCGGCGCACCACGGGCAGGCCCCGCGCGCGGGCCTCGTCCAGCTCCGGGTTGCCCGGCTTGATCGCGGAGGAGATCACAACAACCTCCGCCCCCGCCAGGTTCTCGGCCACCTGGCCAATGAACACCCGCGCGCCCAACGCCGACAACCGCTCGGTGATCGGCGAGGCCTTCAAGTCACTGCCCTGCACATCGTAGCCGTGGTTCAAAAGCACCTCGGCGATGCCGGACATGCCAATGCCGCCAATGCCCACAAAATGGATGGAGCCCAATTGGGTCGGCAATTTGGTGACGGCGGCGTTCATGGCTTAACCTTTCGGCGCAGAATGGGGGGCGAGGCCTTCGACAAGCGCCACAAGGCGCTCGGTCGCATCGGGCACGGCAACGGACAGGGCGGCAACGGACATGGCGGTGGCAGCCTCGGGTTGAGTCAGGATCTGGGTCATGGTCTGGGCCAAAGCCTCGGGCGTCAACTGGCTTTCCGGCATCAGCACGGCCGCGCCCGCATCCACGGGCCCGCGCGCGTTGGCCGTCTGCTCATCACGCACGGCGATGGCCAGCGGCACGTAAATCGCGGGGCGGCCCACGACGTTGATATCAGCCACGGACGACGCGCCCGAGCGGCAGATGACCAGCTGCGCCTCGGACAGACGGCGGGGCATATCGTTCAGGAACGTCTCCACCTCCACCCGCATGTCGAGGGTGTCATAGGCCTCGCTTACCCGCGCGACATCTTCTTCGCGGGCCTGTTGCGCGATGCGCAAACGCGCCCGCAGGTCTTCTGGCAACAGCGCAACGGCGGCGGGGACCACATCGGACAGGATCCGCGCGCCCTGGGATCCGCCGAAGACCAAAAGGCTCATCGGCCAATCGCCGGGCGGCGTGTAGGGGGCCCCTGCCCGGTCGACGATACCGGCGCGGACCGGATTGCCGGTATGAACGGCATCCGCGCCCAAGGGCACATCCGTGGGCCAGGTGCCGCAGGCCACATGGGCGACGTGTTTGGCAAAAATCCGGTTCACCCGGCCCAGAACGCCGTTTTGTTCATGGAGCATTCGGGGACGACGTGTGGCCCAAGCGGCGGCCATGGCGGGAATCGTCGGGTAGCCGCCGAAGCCCACGACCACGTCGGGCTTTTCGCGCATCATCCGGGTGGTGGCTTTGAACACACCGCCCAGAATCCGGAACGGCACCGCGAGTTTGGCCAAAACCCCCCCGCGCGTGAAGGTGGCCGAAGACACCTGCCGGATCTCGACCGCATGGGAGAAGCCCCCGACATAGCGCGCGCCCCGCGCGTCGGTGGACAGGGTCACCCGCCAGCCCCGGCGCAACATCGCCTCGGACAGGGCCTGGGCCGGGAACATATGCCCGCCCGTGCCGCCTGCTGCGATGATGATGTGTTTCGACATGGGTCTACCGTTGGCGGGACAAGAGGTGATCGGCGATATCGCCTTGTGGACGGGTGCGGGTGAACACCAGAAGCATGCCGACTGCAATCCCCGTCGCAATCAGGCTCGACCCGCCGTAGCTGACGAAAGGCAAGGTCATGCCCTTGGCGGGCAGCAGCCGCACGGCCACGCCCATATTGATGAACGCCTGCAGCGCCAGAAGCGACACAAGGCCGGTGCCCGCCAGCCGCGCAAAGGGGTCACGTTCCTTCATCAGCCGCGAGAAGCTGCGCAGCGCGATGGTCAGGTAAAGCGCGATGATCACGAACACCAGGACAAGCCCGTATTCCTCTGCCGCGACGGCGATGATGAAATCAGTGTGCGCGTCAGGCAGCGTCCATTTCACGGACCCCTCGCCAAGGCCGGTGCCAAAAAGCCCGCCCTCCCGGATCGCGTCTGTGGCAAAGCCCAGCTGCGTATTCTCCCCCACGTCGTCGCTCAGGAAGCCATCGATGCGACGGCGAAAGTGCTCGGACGCGGAATAGGCGAAGACACCCACAAGACCCACCGCCGCGATGACCATCGCCAGGATCAGCATCGGCGCGCCCGCCACGAAGTAGATCACCGACCAGGCGAAAATCACCAGGGCCGCTTGGCCGAAGTCCGGCTGCAGCGCCAGAAAGCCCACGATCATCACCGTCACAAACAGCGACACGGTCTTGCCTGGCGGGCCCGCGACCTCTTGGCTGGCGGCCATCATCCAGGCGGTGAAGACGACGAACACGGGCTTCAGGAACTCGGAGGGCTGCAAGGACGCAAACCCCAGCGAGTACCAGCGCGTCGCCCCCATGCCGTAGTCCGTGCCAAAGACCGGCAGCAGCGCCACGGCGGCCACGGCGGCGAAAAAGCCGATCACGCCCCAGCGGCGCACGGCAATGGGCGACATCATCGACACCAGCACCATGACGCTCAGCGCTAGCCCGCCGAAGAAGGCCTGCCGGATGACGTAGTAAAACGGCTCATGATCATTGCGCTCGGCCAGGGGCGGTGAGGCGGCGAAGCCCAGAAGGATGCCGATGGCAAAGAGCGCGAAAACGCAGCCCAAGGTCACACGATCAATCGTGCTCCACCATCGCGGAATAACCGCGTCGCCCGTGTGCACCACTACGGTGCCATGCGCCATTTCCGTCATGGAATGCCTGCCTTGCCTCGTGCAGCGCTTATGCGCTGCGATACTGCTCTGCCCGGGTTTTCCCGGGTCTATCTGGCAAGCGTAACGCGAAATTGGCGTCAGGGCTAGGGAAAACAGGACCAAAGAGCCGTGCCCCGTTCGACAGGGCATGGGCCTAGTCCTCAATCAGCGCGTAGCGGTCGAAGCGGCATCCCCCCGGCCCGCTTGGCATGCAGGTCACGTTGTTCACGCTCTCCACATGTTCCACGGTGATCACGCCGCGGCCTTCGTAGGTGTAGCCCTGGATCACGTGCCGGCTGCCGAACCCGCCCCGCACGTGGAAGCGACGCACCTCTCCGCCCGGCAGGACGGCGTCAAAGCAATCTCCGGTATTCGCGAACCCGGTGGCGCCGGGGTTGCAGGGTTCCGGCGCGGTGGTGATCAACAGATCGATCTGCGTGACTGAAACGACCGTCTCGTAGCTTGGCACGTCGGTAAACTGCGGCTGCCCGGGGTCTTGGGCGGGCTGCGCCTCGGCCAGGGTGTGGAGCGCCGGGATGCTATCGGCGCTCACCGGACCAGAGTTTATGGGACCGAACGCATGGGCCTGCGTCGCCAGGGCGAGCGACAAGGTGAGGGCTGAAATCAATCTAGTCATAAGGGGCCTCCTTTCAGGGAGGATGAAAATGGGATCCGGAGCGCGGAAAAAAGGCGAAGGGATGCGCCCGGCGTAGCAGGAGAAAACCATGAACCAAGGCCCCGTCCCATGGGGGCAAATCCCCATAAAGGTGCTTAGTCCGAAACGCGACGGCCTACTCCTCTGGCCATTCATAAGCGATGAAGGTGTAGCGGTCGTAGTCGAACAACGGATGCGCGGCGGCATGGATGATGCGCTGGAAATAGAGGACCGGCGCCACCGGGAACCGCGCGTGAGCCCCAAGGTCGAGCGGAATGACCTCACCATCCGGCAAGCGCACCTCGTGGCAAGGGTAGACCTGGCCTTCCGGCATCGCGAAAGAGGCACAAAGGCCTTCGTCGCTGACCACCTCCACCACGATGAAATCACGCGCGATCTCTTCAGGCCGGGGGATCGCAAACGCTGGATGCGTGGGCGAAGACCGACGCGGCGTGCAGGCATCCATATCGCAAGGACCCCATTCTTCCCGGCTCCAGACCTCGTGTTCGGCCTCTCCGGTGTACTCGAAGGTCGGCGTGAAAGGGCGCAACAGGTTGCCTCGTGACCAATCAAAGGTCAGCTGATCGACCTCGATGCTCAACGGACCCGCACGATGGAAGCCGAAGATAAGTGCGTCCTGCATCGACCCGTCAGGCAGCTGCACTCGGGGGCACGGCGCTGGCGGGGCAAGGGGCTCGACAAAACACGACCCCGTTTCCGGCAGCACGGCCAGGATCATCGGCACGCGCGCGATCACCGGGGGGGCCGCTGCAATGTCAATAACCCGGTTGGACTGCGGGGCCACCATTGCCGCCATCTCTTCGTGCGTCGGACAATCGGCGCTCCAACAGGCCTGCGCGGCGGTCGGGGCAAGAAGCGGCAGGGCGAGGGCGAGCGTGAGAATGGAAAATGTCTTGGTCATCAAAGCGTCCAATCAGAGGGAAAAAAGGACCGGGCCGAAAAGGGGTTTAAGGGAAAGCGCCCGGATTGGCCCCAAGACACCATCAAAGGCCGCGCAGTCCTATGGGGGCGATCCCCCATATCGGCAAAAGCGCGGCTGGCCTGCTACGACTCGGGCTGCCACAGCTCTCACTTGCGCCCGTCGGGGTCCATGATCCACGCAAAGCGCCCGTAGTCATAGGTTTCCATCGGCTGCACCTGCGCCACGCCCTCCACCGCGCATCGTGCCAGCACGGCGTCAAGATCATCGACGATCAGGTTCACCATGAAAAGCTGCGTAGAGGGCTTGAAGTAATCACTGCCCGCCGCGAAGGGCGTAAAGACCGTGCGCGCGCCCTGCGGGAAGGCTTTCGCCGTCTCTTGGTGCGGGAAACTGAAGCTGAAGCCGCCGTCCGGGTCCACCTCTAGGCCCAGCACGCGGGCATACCAGCGCTTGGTGGCCTCTGGTTCGGCGCAGGCCATGAAGACCCCGCCCACGCCGATGACTTTTCCCATGGTGCCCTCCGATATGTGAGGGCAGGTTAACACTATTAACCTATTTCTGCAGCGCTTCGACCTGCGCAATGAAGTCGGCGCCGCGCATCTCGAAGCTGTCGTATTGGTCAAAGCTGGCGGCTGCCGGGGCCAGCAGCACCGTGTCGCCGGGCTGTGCATCCGCCGCCGCGCGGGCCACCGCCGTGGCCATGTCGCCACAAACCTCCACCGGGATATCGCCCAGATGCAGCGCGAAGGCCTCCGCCTCGCGGCCAATCACATAGGCTTTCGCCACGTTGCCCGCCGCTTCCCACAACGCCTCCAACCCGCCGTCCTTCTCCAGCCCGCCGCAGATCCAGCGGATGTGTTTGAACGCGCCCAGCGCCTTCACCGCCGCGTCCACATTGGTGGCCTTGCTGTCGTTGACGTAGAAAACGCCGCCCACCTCGGCAACCCGTTGCGACCGGTGCGGCAGGCCCTCAAACGAGCCGAACGCCGCCTCAACCACGCGCGGCGCCAGGCCCAAGGCCCGGCACACGCCATAGGCGCAGGCCGCGTTCTGGTGGTTGTGCGCCCCCGGCAACCCAGGCACCCCGCGCAGGTCGATGGAGGCCGCCTGACGGCCCTTGCGGAACTCGCTCAGCCAGCCCTTGCGGGTGCTGATGTCCCACCCCGGCCCGTTCAACTTGCCGCTGGAGATGCGGATCAAGCGGCCATCCTCGGGGCCTTCGACCATCTGGCCCGCCAGATACTGCCCCTCCACCTCATCGACGCCAATCACCGCACGCTCCGGCCCGCCCTCGGAAAAAAGCCTGCGCTTGGCCGCAAAATACCCGCCCATGCCGCCGTGGCGATCCAGATGATCGGGGGAGAGGTTGGTGAACACCGCGATGTCAGGCGTCAAAGCGCGGGCGAGTTCCGTCTGGTAGGACGACAGCTCCAGCACCACGACCTCCCCATCAATCGGCGGCTCGATATCCAGCACCCCGCGCCCGATGTTGCCCGCAAGCTGAACCGGCGTACCCGCCTCCTCCAAGATGTGCGCAATCAGCGCCGAGGTGGTGGACTTCCCGTTCGAACCCGTGACGGCAACAACCCGGGGCGGGGTGTCGTGAAACGCCCAATCCCCCTGCCCGAGCGAGCGGAAGAACAGCCCCACGTCATTGTCCACTGGCACGCCCGCCGCGTAAGCCGCCGCAATGGCGCGGTGCGGCGCGGGATAGAGGTGCGGGATGCCGGGCGAGGTGACCAGACAGGCCACGCCGTCCAAGCCGTCGCGGATCGGATCGTGGACCAAGAAGCCTTTGTCCGAAGCGCGCGCGCGCCCGGCCTCTCCATCGTCCCAACAGAGCGCCTCGGCGCCGCCCTCTCGCAAGGCGCGCGCTGCCGCCAGGCCCGAGCGTCCCAGCCCCAGCACCACGACCTTGCGGCCTTCAAAGCCCACCACTGGGATCATCCGTCTTGCTCCTTGACCAACCGGCTGCCCGCCAGATACCGCCCATTGGCGCGCAGTTCGATCTGAACAAACAACACCGCCACGATCCGCACGTCCAGATGAACCGGGCCAGAGTGCCCCGCGACTTCGGCCTCCACGAAGGGCGTGTTTTCATCGATGGCGATCATGTCGCCGCGATGCGCCACCTGCCTCCCATCAACCCAGATCCCGCAGCCCTTGAACCAATGGTTCACCACTTCCACGGACAGACCATCGACCTCACCCGTGACGCGCCGCTCCAGCAGGCTCATCGCAGTTTCAGCGTCGCCAGTCCGATCAACGCCAGGATCAGCGAGATGATCCAGAAGCGGATCACGATCTGCGGCTCGGCCCATCCCTGCTTCTCAAAATGGTGGTGAATGGGCGCCATCAGGAACACGCGCTTGCCCGTCGCCTTGAAGTAAAGAACCTGCACGATGACGCTGACCGCCTCGGCCACGAACAAGCCGCCGACAATGGCCAGCACGATCTCGTGCTTGGTGGCCACGGCAATGGCCCCAAGCGCGCCGCCCAGGGCCAACGACCCGGTGTCGCCCATGAACACGGCGGCCGGGGGCGCGTTGTACCACAGGAACCCAAGGCCGCCGCCGATCAGGCCTGCCGTGAAAATCAACAACTCCCCCGTGCCGGGCACGTAGTGGACGTCCAGATACTCAGTGAAATCTACGCGCCCCACCGCATAGGCGATCACACCCAGGGTGCCCGCCGCGATCATCACCGGCATGATCGCGAGGCCATCCAGGCCGTCCGTCAGGTTCACCGCATTGGCCGAGCCGACGATCACGATCATCACGAAGGGGATGTAGAGCCAGCCCATGTTCAATAGAACGTCCTTGAAAACGGGCATCGCAAGCTGGTTTGACAGCTCTTCGGGGTGCAACTGCGCGGCAATCAGCGCCGCCCCCAGGGCAATCGCAAAGCCTGCCGCCAGCCGCACTTTGCCCGAGACACCTGCCGTTGTGTTGCGGCTGACCTTGGCCCAATCATCCGCAAACCCGATCAACCCGAAGCAGACGGTCACGCCCAGAACCAGCCAGACGTAAGGGTTATCCAGCCGCGCCCACATCACCGTCGACAGGGTCAGCGCGGCAAGGATCAGCAAGCCCCCCATCGTCGGCGTGCCCGCCTTGGTTTCCAGATGGCTCGCGGGGCCGTCCTCTCGGATCGGCTGGCCGTCTTTGTACTTGCGCCGCAGGGCGTTGATCAGCGGGCGCCCGAAAATGAAGCCGAAAATCAGCGCCGTGAAGAAGGCCCCGCCGGCGCGAAACGTAATATATCTGAACAGGTTAAAGACATCGCCACCGTCGGACAGTTCACTCAGCCAAAACAACATGTAGCGGTCACCTCACCCTTCACCCTCAAGCGATTGCCCCAGTTTCCGCAGGGCGTCAACCACTAGGGACACGCGAGAGCCTTTGGAACCCTTAACAAGCACAACATCGCCGGGCCTCAACCTGCGCGGGACGGCCCGGCACAGATCCTGGGCCGTTTCCTCATGGGCGCCCTGTTTGGCCCCCGGCAACGCCGCGTGCAAATGCGACATGAGCGGCCCGCAGGTATGGACAACGTCGACCGCCTGCATGGACGCCAGGTCAGCCACATCCGCGTGCATTTGTTCGGCATCCTCGCCCAACTCCAACATATCGCCCAGAACCGCGATCCGCCGCCCGCCCCGTTCCGGCGTGATGGCGGCCAAGACGTCCAGGCCCGCAGCCAGGGACGCCGGATTGGCGTTGAAGGCGTCGTCAATCAACTCGATGGCGATGTCGTCGGTGCGGCTCAGCTGGATACGCTCGCGCTGGCCGCGCCCCTCAACCGGTTGCCAGTGCGACAGGGCCATGGCCGCCTGCGTCGTGTCCGCGCCCGAGGCCGCGACGGCGCAGAGCACGCCGACCGCGTTCATCGCATAGTGGCGGCCCGAGACGGACAGCTTCGCCAGGCGTCCGCCCTCATCGGTCGCGATCCGCATCACGGTGCTCTCTTCGGCCAGGATAACGTCCGTCAAGCGCAGATCTGCGCCCTCGGCCTCGCCAAAACGGACGACTTCGGCGGCGTGGGCCTTGGCCTTGTCGATCAGGATCGCGGCCGTTTCGACGTCCAGCGGCACAATCGCCACGCCGCCCGGCTCCAACCCCTCAAAAATGCTGGCCTTCTCTTCGGCGATGCCCTCGATGCGCCCGAAGGCCTCCAGATGGGCGGGCGCGATGGTGGTGATCATCGCCACATGGGGCCGCGCCATCCGGGTCAGCGGCGCAATCTCTCCGGGGTTGCTCATGCCGATCTCGATCACCGCATAGTCGGTGTCGGCAGGCATCCGGGCCAGCGTCAGGGGCACGCCCCAATGGTTGTTGTAAGAAGCGACGGCGGCATGGATCTTCCCCTGCCCGCTCAACGCCTGCTTCATCATTTCCTTCGCCGTGGTCTTGCCCACCGATCCGGTGATCGCGATTACCTTGGCCTGCGTGCGGGCGCGCGCGGCCTCGCCCAGACGCTCCAGCGCGGGCAAAACTGCCTCCACGACAAGGCATTTGTCGGGGTCCACGCCGTCGGGAACATGGTTAACCATCGCGGCAACGGCACCCGCCGCCAGCGCCTGCGCGACGAACTCATGGCCGTCGCGCGCGGCGGCCAAGGCCACGAACAGATCACCGGGGTCCAGCGTGCGCGTATCGATGGAAACGCCCGTCGCGGTCCAGTCGCCTTTGACCGTCCCGCCCGTTGCCGCCGCCGCGCTTTGCGCGGTCCACAAACTCATATCGTCCCCTCCAAAGCCGCCACCGCGACGGAGGCCTGTTCGACATCGTCAAACGGGTAGAGGACATCGCCCACCTGCTGCCCCGTCTCGTGCCCTTTTCCGGCGATCAGAAGCGCATCGCCGGGCTCCAGCATGTCCACACCGCGCAGGATCGCCTCGGCCCGGTCCGCGACCTCTGTGGCCTCCGGGCACCCCGCCAGAACAGCTTTGCGGATCACTGCCGGGTCTTCGGTGCGCGGGTTATCGTCTGTCACAAACGCAACATCGGCGTAATTGGCGGCAGCAGCCCCCATCAACGGTCGCTTCCCCGTGTCACGGTCGCCTCCAGCCCCAAAAACAACGACCAAGCGGCCCAGGACATGGGGGCGGAGCGCTTTTAGCGCCACTTCAAGGCTGTCGGGCGTATGCGAATAATCAACATATATCGGCGCGCCGTGGCTGCGCCGCGCGGCCAGTTCCATCCGTCCCCGCACGCCGGTCATTTTCGGCAGCACACCAAAGACGTCGTCCGGATCCTCCCCGCCCGCGATGACCAAACCCGCAGCAGTCAGCACGTTCATCGCCTGAAATCCGCCGATCAGATCAAGGCGCACCTGACGCCCCTCGCCTTGCCAGCGGAACAACACATCCTGGCCCGTTTCATCAATGCGACGCCCGGTGATTTTCAGCGCCGCCTCGGCATATTGCGCCACGCCAAGCACCTCGATCGCGCGTTCTTCGCAGGCCTCGGCCACGCGGACCCCATAGCTGTCGTCCAGGTTCACCACCGCCACGCCGCCTTCGGGCATAAGCCCGGTAAAGAGCCTCAACTTGGCCTCGAAATAGGCCTCCATCGAGCCGTGATAATCCAGGTGATCCTGGGTCAGATTGGTAAACGCCGCCGCCGCCAAGCGCACGCCGTCCATCCGCTTTTGGTCCAACCCGTGGGACGAGGCCTCCATCGCCGCGTGGGTGACGCCCGCCTCGGCCATTTGCGCCAAAACACCGTGCAGCGTGACAGGCTCAGGCGTCGTGTGAATGCCCGGCGCCTCATACGCGCCCTCCACCCCCGTGGTGCCAATATTAACGGCGTTAAGGTTTAGCGCTTCCCAGATCTGCCGCGTGAAACTGGCGACCGAGGTCTTGCCGTTGGTCCCTGTCACCGCCACCATCGTCTCGGGCTGCTTGCCGAAGAACAGAGCCGCCGCATGTGCCAGCGCATCGGCGGCATCTTCTACAACAACCAGAGCAGCGTCCGAGGCCGCCAGCTCCGCCGCCGCAATCTCAGCACCTTTGCGGTCCGTCAAAACCGCCCCGGCGCCCATCCGCAACGCATATTGGATGAACTCACCCCCATGGACCCGCGTGCCGGGCAAGGCCGCGAACAACGTGCCGCGTTCCACCTTGCGGCTGTCTAAGGCGAGGCCTGATACCACCACATCGCCGCCGCTCATCGGCGTCAGCCCCAGATCGGAAAGTCGTCTCTCGGCCATCATCCCGCCCCCTCAATTTGAGGAGTTGGATAGCTGCAAACCGAGGGGATGTTCAACGTCCGGTCGCAGGCCCAGAAGCGGCGCGGTGCGGCGGATGATCTCGGCGGCAAACGGCACCGCCGTCCAGCCCGCCGTGCGGCGGGGCTGATCGCCCGACGGATCGGACGCCTCTTGCAGCGTCACGATCAGCACATATTGCGGATCAGTCATCGGGAAGGCGCTGGCGAAGGTGTTCAGGTTGCGGTCATCATAATAGCCGCCTTGGGGCCGCGGCAGATCGGCGGTGCCGGTCTTGCCGCCCACATGATACCCCTCGACCTCGCCGAAGCTGGCGGTGCCATCGGTCACGACCGAACGCAGCATCGCATTGACGATCTGACTGGTCCCTTCCGAAATCACACGCGGTCCGTTTTGCGGCGTCTCGCGGCGGATCAGCGTCGGCTCAATCGTCGTGCCCCCGTTCACAATCGTCGAATAGGCCGCCGCCAGATGCAGCGGCGAGGTCGACACGCCGTGGCCGTAAGAAATCGTCATCGTCGCCAACTCACCCCAGCGCGGTGGCAGCAGCGGGCGGGCCGATCCGGCCTCGACCAATTCCACCGGCGTGGGCTCCAGAAGGCCCAGTTGATCCAGGAACTCACGCTGCCGCTGGCCGCCAATCGTCTGCGCCATCCGCGCCGTGCCGATGTTCGAGGAATGCACCAACACATCCTCCACGCTTTGGGCCGGGCCATAGCTGCGGAAGTCGCGAATTGAAAAGCCCGCCATGCGCAGCGGACCCGTGGTGTCGATCATGTCGAAGGGCGAATAAAGGTTCAGCTCCAGCGCCTGGGCGATCGTGAAGGTCTTGAAAACACTTCCCAATTCATAAACGCCCTGCACCGCGCGGTTAAACAGTGGGCTATCGGCCTGGTCCCCTTCCAGCAACGGACGGGGCCGCGCGTTGGGGTCGAAATCCGGCAAGCTCGCCATCGAGATGACCTCGCCCGTATGCACGTCCATCAAAACCGCCGCCGCGCCCCGCGCGCCCATCAACGTCATCGACCCCGCCAGCACTTCCTCCACCGCGGCCTGGATCGTGAGGTCCAGCGACAACATCAGCGGATCGACCCGCGACGGGTCGCGCAAATCCTCGTCAAAGCGCGCCTCGACCCCCGCAATGCCGATCACTTCCGCCGCGTTCACCGCCTCTTCGCCGAAGCTCGCGCCGCCCAGAATGTGCGCCGCAATCGAGCCGTTGGGATAAAGCCGCATCTCGCGCGGGCCGAACAACAGACCCGGCTCGCCCAGGTCATGAACCAACTGCTCCTGCTCGGGCGAAATGTAGCGCCGCAGCCACAGGAACCGAGAGCCGCCGGTGAAGCGGCGGTGCAATTCGTCGGCATCCATCTCGGGGAAAATCGCCGCAAGTCCCTCGGCGGCGGCACGTGGATAGATCAGATCATGGGGATGCGCATAGAGCGCGTTGGTGGCGAAATTCGTCGCCAGAATGCGCCCGTGGCGGTCCGTGATATCTGCGCGCGTGTTCAGGATCGTCGGCCCCTGGCTGACGATGCGCGGCTCGGTCGGGGCCGATGTCGCCAACGCCGCCATCCGCGTGCCCACCGCGCCAAAGGCCAAAACAAAGCACAGCGCCACCAGCAAAAGCCGCGAGTCCGCGCGCACCC
This sequence comes from Gymnodinialimonas sp., assembly GCF_059726805.1. Classification (NCBI taxonomy): domain Bacteria; kingdom Pseudomonadati; phylum Pseudomonadota; class Alphaproteobacteria; order Rhodobacterales; family Paracoccaceae; genus Gymnodinialimonas; species Gymnodinialimonas sp. The sequence goes on along the minus strand of NZ_AP041059.1, from coordinate 1,946,907 downwards.
GCATCTTGTCGCGCAGCCCCTCATGGCGCAGGCGCAGGTTCTCTTTCTCAACGTTATCAGGGTTTTCGCCCCGTGCGCGCGCGTCGAGGATACGGGTTAACGGTCTTAACGGAATGCGCAGGCTCATAGCGGCTCCACTTCTCCGTCCCAAAGCGGGTTGGAGGAATTCTCCAGGATGAACGCTTCCGCGTCATCAATCGGCGACGGGAACGGGATCTGCGCCACGTCACCAAATTGGCTCGGGGCCAGCGGCAAAAGACCCAGACGTTCAAAGTTGAAATCCGCCAACTCGCGCAGGCGGTCCGGACGGTTGAGGTACGCCCATTCCGCGCGCAACACGCCCAGGCGCTCGCGTTCATGGGCGATCTGTTGTTGCAAGCGGTTAACCTCACGGTCGGCCATCTGGGTCTGGATCGTCTGGTGATAGGCCCAGTAGCCCAGACCAACGACCAGAATAGCAGCGATCAACGTGGTGAAGCGCATGGTTAAAGCCCCTCCAACTGTGGCAACCCGAGTGCTTTCAGATCCACGCCCTGGGCGGGCGCGTCGGTGCGCGTGGCGATGCGCAGTTTGGCGGACCTCGCGCGCGTGTTGCGTGCGACCTCGTCCGCGTCCGGCGCAATCGCCTTGCGCGGCGTCAGCGTGAAGCCCGGTACCTTGGCCTCGGCTTCCGGCTCATAGCGCGAGCCGCCGCCCCCGGTACTGGCGCGTTCCGCCATAAACTTCTTCACGATCCGGTCTTCGCTGGAGTGAAACGTCACCACCGCCAGCTTGCCACCGGGCTTCAAGGCACGCTCTGCCGCCATCAATCCGTGGGCCAATTGACCAAACTCATCATTCACCGCAATACGGATGGCCTGAAACGAGCGTGTCGCGGGATGGCTCTGCCCCGGCTTCTTGCGCGGCAGACACTTCTCAATGATACCAGCAAGTTGCAGGGTGGAGCTAATGCGATACTTTAACCGCTCAGCGACGATCGCCTTCGCGATCCGGCGCGAGGCACGCTCTTCCCCATACAGAAACAGGATGTCCGCCAAAAGCTTTTCGGGCGCGTCGTTAACCAGATCTTCAGCAGACAAACCGCTCTGGCCCATCCGCATGTCCAGCGGCCCGTCGCGCATGAACGAAAAGCCCCGCTCCGCGATATCCAGCTGCATGGAGGAGACACCAAGATCCAGCGTCACGCCGTCCAACGGCTCCCCGGCCAAGGTGTCCAGATCGGAAAACGTCCCCTCTTCCAGACGTAATTTGTCACCAAAGGACACGGCCCAATCTGCGGCCATCTCGAAGGCCAGGGGATCGCGGTCCACGCCAATCACCGTATCCGCTCCGCCCTCAAGCAAGCCACGGGCGTATCCACCAGCGCCGAAGGTTCCGTCCAGCCAAACGCCAGAAATCGGTGCCACTTCGCGCAGGATTGCGGTCAACAGAACGGGGATATGGGGCTGATCGGCTGCGGCGGTCATTCGGCCCCTCACTATTAAGCATCATCTGTCACCGAGGTGGATTTGGGCGTGTTGGCAAGCGACACGGGGTTGAAGAACTCCTTGCCCTCCGACAGTTTCGCCAGCATCGCGGCCAGCTTGTCCTTGGACGCCTCGCTATCGGCGGGCTTGAGGATGTGGAATTTCGTGCCCTTGCCCTGGAAGACGGCCTCGCCGCTCAGGTCCAGCTTTTCTCGGGCCGAGCCGGGCAGGACGAAGCGGCCGGTGTCGTCGACCTGCACTTCGTCGCACAGGGAATAGTAAAGGATCTCAAGAACTTCGCGCTCTTCCTCGCCCTCGGGCATGGATTGGATTCGCTGGTCGAGGTCATCGTAGGCATTGCCCGACAGACACTCGACAAAATCGTTCATGGGGTTGCCGTAGGCGACATAGAGGCGCGGCGCGTCACCGGGGCCGCAGGAGGCATCTTCCGCCTGCAAGGCACGACGGAATTTAGCCGGGAGCGAAACCCGGCCCTTCCCATCAACCTTGCACACATTGGTGCCCTGAAACCTCGTATCCACGTATTCTGCCTCAAATTAGCCACAAAGTGGCCTTAGTTCACTCCAGTCATTCCCGCCGCTCTGCGCAGGGGCCCTGAAATGGAAACGGCGGATTGAGGAAGCTGCCACTCCTCAATCCGCCGCCCTCGTCCCATTTCTGGGGTGTCCGACTGCGCCGACTACCTGGGGGGGATGTCTGCTCGTCTACGCGCCGGATCTCTTTGTTTCGACGAATGAGATGCCTGTATGAACCTGCCTATTTTTGTTTTTGGTTCGGATCTTTGTGATCCTTTGTCTTGTCTCGTTGTCGATGAATTCTTGTCCCATGGGAAACTCTCCCAATCAACACCTTTTTTTGGGACAAAGCCCCAATCTGTTGATTTTCACCCCCTCTGAACGCAGCATCTTGTGCCCTTGGGGCGGCCTGACCGCACCCATCTAGTAGGGTTAACCCCGTTAATCACGATATGTGGGGGATTTCAGAGGTAGGGGAAGAAAGTGGGGGACGGTGGCAGATTTTTCCCAAAATCTACCAACCCCCGGGCGATCACGGCACCGTGATCCCGTTTTGTTCCTATTTTACTGATTCGAATCGCACTCGGATGCGACGCGGTGGGGGAGAAATCACCCCCGCCCCAGGCCCATTTCAGGCCATGCCGCCGTCAATGAAGCGCCGCGCGAGGCTCGCGTAGGCCTCGGCCATGGGACTATCCCCCACGGCAATCGGGCTGCCAGCATCGCCCGCAACCCGCGTGTCCAGGTCAATCGGCAGCGCCCCCAGGAACGGCAGACCAAGCTTTTCCGCTTCTGCCCGCACGCCCCCTTCCCCGAAAATATGGGACTCGTGCCCGCATTTGGGGCAGCAGAACGAGGCCATATTCTCGATCAACCCCAGAACCGGCGTCTTCAGCGTCTCGAACATATTGAGCGCCTTGCGCGCGTCCAGCAGCGCCACGTCCTGCGGCGTGGACACCACGATCGCGCCCGACACCTCGGACTTCTGACACAGGGTCATTGCGACATCACCAGTGCCCGGCGGCAAGTCGACGAGCAGAACGTCCAGCTCACCCCATTCCACCTGGGTCAACATTTGTTGCAACGCGCCCATCAGCATCGGCCCCCGCCACACCACGGCCTTTTCGGCGGGCAACATGAAACCAATCGACATCAGCGTGACCCCGTGGCCCTGCAACGGAATGATCGTCTTGCCATCGGGCGAGGCGGGCCGCTTGTTGACCCCCATCATCCGCGGCACGCTCGGCCCGTAGATATCCGCGTCCAGCAGGCCGACCCGCCTGCCCTGACGCGCCAACGCCACCGCCAGGTTCGTCGACACCGTCGACTTTCCCACGCCACCCTTGCCCGAGCCGATCCCGATAATCCGCGCCACGCCCTTGGGCCGCATCGGCCCTTCCTGCGGTTTCATATGCCCGCCCACCGACAGCGTCGGCGGCGGGCCTTTCGGCGCGGCGGGGGCAGAGGGCTTGTCGGAATGCGCCGTCAGCGCCACGGAAACCGAGGTCACGCCCTCCATCTTGCCGATGAACTCCTGCACGCCTTCCCGCAACCCGCCCATCTGTTGCGCAATCTCGGGCGACGGGGCCTCGATGATGAAGCTGACCTTGCCGTCCTGCACCATCAAGGCGCGGATCATGTCGCGGCTGACCAGATCTCCGCCATCGGGCAGGCCGATCTTGGAAAGAGCGTCGAGGATCGTTTCGCGGGTCTGGGCCATCTAGCGCGTCCTTACTATTGCAGCGTTTCCCCTCACATAGGATGATTTGCCCGGACGCGCACCCCCACAATGGCCATGCCAAGCGTGCCCAACGCCCCGGCGATGGCAAGCGCCGGGCCGATGCCCACACCATCCGCCAGCGCGCCGATGCCGATGGCTCCCACCGCCACCGTGCCAAAGCCCACAACGACCCAAAGGCTCATCACCCGGCCCCTGTAGCTGTCGGGCAGGCCCGATTGGATCGCCGACTGCAAACTGACCCCGCACCAGGTCGAGGTTAACCCCGTTAACCCTGCCGCCAGCAGGACCAATGGCCAGGACGGCGCCAGCCCCATGGCCATCACCGCCCCCTGCCCCGCAAAACTCGCGACCCACACCGCACGCGGGATCCGCGCGCCCACCGCCGCCACGCCCACGAATTTGAGTAATGCCGAAAACAAGGCGCCCGCGCCTGCCGCGGCCGTCAGATATCCAAGGCCCGCGGCCCCGCGCCCGAAGCCCCCGTCGGCAATCACCGGCAGGACTTCCAGCGTGCCGCGCGCGGTCGACGCGAAGACCAGGGTAATCAGCAAGGCCTGCCGGATCAGCGGCGTGTTGGCGGCATAGCGCAACCCCTCCACCAGATCGCTCAGAAACGGGGCGGCAGGACGTGGGGGCAGCAGGCGCGGATGCAGTGCGGGCAGGACCAGAAGCATCGGGATATAGCACAGCGCCGCCAGCCACAGGGCCGTGGCACCACCCGCCACGGCAATGACCCAGCCCGCGAAGACCGGCGCGACCAGGCGCGCGATGTTGAAGTTCAGCGCCGTCACCGCCACCACGTGCTGCACCAAATCGGCGGCCACCAACCTGGGGCCCAAGGACATGCGGATCGGGTGGTGCGCGGCCGAGATCAAACCGATGCTCAACGCCGCCAGCGCCAGCCCCACCGCGCCAACGTCACTGGCCACCAGCGCCAGCACCGCAATGATTAACGCCATTAACCCATTCGTCACGAAGGCCGCGCGGCGGATGTCGACCCGGTCGGTCATCACCCCGAAGAACGGCCCCAGAAACAGCGTCGGCAGAAGGCTGAGCGCGGCCACAAGCCCCACGGTCGAGGCCTGCCCCGTCCGCTCCCACGCCAGCCATGCCAGGGTGACCCGCTGGATCCAAAGCGCTTGCACCGCAAAGAAGACGCCCCCGAAAAACAGCTTGAATTGACGGTCCGCGAAGGCGCCTCCGGCGATCAACATGCGGTTAACCATAGGGAATGTAACGAAAATGTGTCATGCGTTCGCTGCATAGCAGCAATTCCGTATCGTCCATTGTGCAGTTGCAGCATTCGCTTATCTTCAATCGGGACAGAACGGAAAAAACCAACGGAACGCGGCGCAGGACGGTCGAAAACCTCCGCGCCACCCATGAGATGAAATCGAGGATGACAATGGCCTATCTCACAGGCAACCGCACCTACACCGCGCCCCTTGGCCAACGTTTGGCCGACGTGCGCGCAAATGCAATGCAGGCCTACAGCAACTGGCGCGTGTACCGCAACACCCTGGCCGAGCTGCAGGACCTTTCCATGCGCGAAATGGCCGATCTGGGGATCAACCCCTCCATGATCAAGCGCATCGCCATGGAAGCAGCATACGGAAAAGCTGTCTAAGACAGCGGACCCCGGCAAAGCCGTCTAAGACGGCAAACGACATACCGGGCCCCGTCCTCCCACGGGGCATCCGGGACAGCGGGCCGCACCCGACCCTCCCTTGGGGGCGCCCGCCTCTCCATAACGGTCCAGCTTCTGGGCCAGATATCCGGCCTCCTTCCTCCCATCGAGGCCGCGATCAGCGGGGCTGCTCCTCCTCCTCCCTTTGGAGTGGCTCCAAACGACAGACCGCGCCTTTCCTCCCATCGGATCGGTCTGACAGATACGGCCAAGGTCCTTTCCTCCCATCGGACCGGCGCCACACGACGGTCTTGCCCTTTCCTCCCATCGGGCGGGCCAGATATCGGCGGTGATGATGTCTTCCTCCCAAGAACGTCATCACCGCCTTTTTTTATGGCAAATGACTGGGCCCGAATGGCTAGGCCCAAACGACTAGGCCCGCGTGTCCTTGGGCGAGCCCATGACGACAAACGTGGTGATCGTCGCCACCTGCGGCAGCGCGCCCAGAACGTCGGTGTGGAAGCGTTTGTACGCCACCAGATCCGCCACTTCCACGCGCAGCAGATACTCCACCGTGCCGGTGATGTTGTGGCACTCCACCACCTCCGACGCCTGCGCCACGGCGCGTTCAAACGCCTCTTGCGAGGCCTTGGTGTGCAGGCCTAACCCCACTGTAATATAAGCAATAAATCCGACCCCCATGGCGGTGGGATCCAGCACGGCGCGGTAGCCTTTCAGCACGCCGCCCGCCTCCAAAGCCTGCACGCGCCTGAGCGTCGCTGAGGGTGACAGCGCCACCCTTTCCGCCAGATCCAGGTTCGAGATCCGGCCATCGCGCGTCAGCTCACGCAATATCTGACGGTCTTTTTCATCAATCTTCGCCATTTGTTGCGCAATCTACCCCCAATCCATCAAGTTCACAATTTCATTCGGGCAGAACACTCCTATCGTTGCGCAATGACCTACGAGCTTCTTACCGGCCTTGCGCTGTTCGCCTTCGCCTCCTCCATCACGCCGGGGCCCAATAACATCATGCTCATGGCCTCGGGCGTGAACTTCGGGCTGCGGCGCACGGTGCCGCATATGTTGGGCGTCAGCCTCGGTCACGGGGCAATGACGCTGATCCTGGGTCTGGGTCTTGTGCAGATCTTCGATCTGATCCCCTGGCTGCGCACCGCGTTAACCGTGGTCTCGGTCGGCTACCTTCTGTGGCTGGCCTGGAAAGTCGCCAATGCCGCCCCGCCCGCCGATGCCCGTGAGGGCAGCAAACCGCTGACGTTCCTGCAGGCGGCGGGCTTTCAATGGGTGAACCCCAAGGCGATCTACATGTCGATCTATGCCCAAACCTCCTACGCGCCCGAGGGCGCGGGGTGGCTTGGCGCCGTGTCCGTGGCGGCGATCTTCTCGCTCGTCAACCTGCCCTCGGTGGCGACCTGGGTCTGGGGCGGCACGCAGGTGCGACGCTGGCTGGACGGGCCGGGGCGCCTGAAGGCGTTCAACTGGACCATGGCCGCGCTGCTGGTCCTGTCGCTCTACCCGATGATTCTGCCCTCAGATTAGGGCCGCACCGCCACGCCGCTGGCGAAGCGGGGGATCAGGGCGATCGGGTCGAGTTCCTCATCCCAAGCGCCATCGCGGAACACATGTTGTTGCAGCTGACCCGGCGTTTCCGGGTCATCGGTGTACTGAAAACAAAACTCGCGCGGCGCGGTCTCGCGCAGCTCTTCGATCCGCGCCGGGATGTCCGCGTCCGGCAGCGGCGTAAGCCCTTCCAGGTCAAAGGGAAAGCGATAGCCCTCCGCCTGCCACATCGCGCGCAGGCCCTGATCCTCATAGGGAATGCACAGCGCATCGCCGCGCCAATCGATCCGGTATTCGGCGATTTCCATCGGGAAATCCCAGGTCGCCGAGGCGGTGATCAGCACGGTGTGATCCGCGTTCAACTCTACATAAAGCTCCGCCCAGGCGCAGGAGGACCGCGCGTCAGGGTAGTAGCAAAACGCCGAGGCCTCCATATGCGCCTCGACCTCTGCGCGGGTCAGGAAGTCTTGCGCGGCCACTGGGACGGCGAGAAGCGGCAGCACGGCCAGGGCAGTCAAAGGGCGCAACATGAAATTCTCCGCTGGGGTCATGGCGTTAACCTAGTTCCCTAGGGGCACCGGGTCGAGGGTGCCTCAAAACGGCACGTCGCCGCCCTCCTGGCCCGCCGCAACCAGGAACCGGCCCACGACATGCTTGTTGCCCGCCTTGTCAAACGCGATCCCCAGCTTGTCGCCCTCAACGGAATTGACGACCCCGTAGCCGAATTTCTGATGAAACACGCGGTCACCGACGGAGAATGCGCTGATCGCCTCGGCGTCAATGGTCATCGCTTTCGCCTCGGACGGTTGGCGCGTGCCGTATTGGCCTTGGCGCGCCTGCAACCGTCGCCAGCCCGGCGAGTTATAGACATCGGCGCTGGCCGCTTTTTCATGCAGGTTGGAGCCTGCCATCTCCCGCTCGACCGGGCTGGCGCGCCCGCCCATGCCACCCTGGTGCCCGTAAAGGCCCGGCGGCGTCAGCACTTCGACATGATCCTCGGGCAATTCGTCGATGAAGCGCGAGGGCATCTGGGATTGCCACTGCCCGTAAACCCGCCGGTTGCCGGCAAATGAGATCGTGCAGACCTCTTCGGCCCGCGTGATGCCCACATAGGCCAGCCGCCGCTCCTCTTCCAAGCCGCTCTGCCCGCTCTCATCCATCGAGCGCTGCGACGGGAAAAGCCCGTCTTCCCAGCCGGGCAAAAACACCGCCGGAAACTCGAGACCTTTGGCGGCATGCAGTGTCATCAGGGTCACTTTCGGCTCTTGGTCGTCCTGCTCGTTGTCCATGATCAGCGAGACATGCTCCAGGAACCCTTGCAAATTCTCGAAGTTCTCCAAGGCCTTGACCAGCTCCTTAAGGTTCTCCAACCGCCCTGGCCCCTCGGGCGTCTTGTCGTTCTGCCAATGCGCGGTGTAGCCGGATTCGTCCAGGATGATTTCGGCCAATTCCACGTGGGACACACCCTTCGGCGCGTTCTCTTCTTCTATCAGATCATCCGCAGGCCCCACGGCGCGCGGCGCGCCAAGCTGCGACCGCCACCGGGCCAGGCCTTCAACCAAATTGCGCAACTCGCGCAGGCCCTTACCGCCGAATGCTTGCGTCTCCACACACAGCCGCGCGCCCTCCAGCAGGCTCACACCATTGGAGCGCGCCATGCGCTGGATCGTCTGCTGCGCCTTGTCGCCCAACCCGCGTTTGGGGGTGTTGACGATCCGCTCGAACGCCAGATCATCATCGGGCGAGACGACGACGCGGAAATAGGCCATCGCATCGCGGATCTCCATACGCTCATAGAACCGGGGGCCCCCGATGACGCGGTAAGGCAGGCCAATGGTCAGGAACCGATCCTCAAACGCGCGCATCTGGTGGGACGCGCGCACCAGAATGGCGATCTTGTTGGGACCGATGGGCGCCATGCCCCGGGTGCCCTTGCCCATCGCCTCGATCTCTTCCCCGATCCAGCGCGCCTCTTCATCGCCGTCCCAATGGCCGATCAGACGCACCTTCTCGCCGTCCTCCCCCTCGGTCCAAAGCGTCTTTCCAAGCCGTCCCTTGTTGCCCGATATCACCCCGGAGGCGGCGGCCAGGATATGCCCGGTAGAGCGGTAGTTCTGCTCCAGCCGCACCACATGGGCGCCCTCGAAATCTTTCTCGAACCGCAGGATGTTGCCCACTTCCGCGCCGCGCCAGCCGTAAATCGACTGGTCGTCATCGCCCACGCAACAAATGTTTTTATGGCTCGCCGCCAGCAGCCGCAGCCAGAGGTATTGGGCGACGTTGGTGTCCTGGTATTCGTCCACCAGAATGTAGCGGAACCAACGCTGGTACTGCCCCAGAAGGTCCTCGTTGTCCCGGAAAATCTGGATGACATGAAGCAGGAGATCGCCGAAATCGCAGGCGTTCAGCTCTTTCAGGCGCGCCTGATATTGGGCGTAAAGCTTCACGCCCTGGTGGTTGAACGCGCCGTGATCGACACTTGGCACGCTGGAAGGCGTCAGCGCGCGGTTCTTCCAACCGTCGATGATCGAGCCCAACGCGCGGGCCGGCCACCGCTTGTCGTCGATGCCCTCCGCGATGATCAGCTGCTTCATCAGACGGGTCTGATCATCGGTGTCGAGGATAGTAAAATTGCTCTTCAATCCCGCCAGTTCCGCATGGCGACGCAGCAATTTCACACAAATCGCGTGGAACGTGCCCAGCCAGGGCATCCCTTCCGCGGGCTGCCCCAGAAGCGTGCCGACCCGCGTTTTCATCTCGCGCGCGGCCTTGTTGGTGAAGGTGACGGCCAGGATCTCATTCGGGCGGGCGGTGCCTGTGGCCATCAAATGGGCAATGCGGGCCGTCAGCGCGCGGGTTTTGCCGGTGCCCGCGCCCGCCAGCATCAGAACCGGGCCTTCGAGTTGGTTAACGGCCGCGACCTGCGCCGGGTTGAGGCCGTCCATATAGGGCTGCGGCCGCGCGGCCATGGCGCGGGCGGCGAGCGAAGAGGTGGCGGCGGCCTCGAAGGCATCGGAATCGTCGAATTGGGTCATGGAGCGAAGGATAGTGCGGGTTGCGCGGGTTGGGAAGGTTTGTTCTTTAATTGTTCCGCTCGGGTTTTTGGGCAGGGGACGGGAGCGAGGGGCCAGCCCCTCGCGCTCCCCGGAGTTTTTCTGGCAAGATGAAAGGGGCGCGAACAAATTGAGACGAATTTGATTGAGTTCGTCAGGGTTGCGGGATTTTGTTGGGGTATGGATTTACACGCAAGATACCCCGCGTTGGCGGATTTGAAGGCGCACGCGCGGCGGCGCATTCCGCATTTTGTTTGGGAGTATCTGGATTCGGCCACCGGGCTAGAGGCGGGGGCGGCGCGCAATAGGGCCGCGCTCGACAGCGTGCTGTTTCGTCCTGCCGCGCTGCTCGGCGATGTGGCGCCCGCGCTCGATTGCACTTTCCTGGGTCGCGATTACCCGGTGCCCTTCGGCATCGCGCCGTTGGGCATGTCGGGGCTGATCTGGCCCAAAGCCGAGCATATGCTGGCCGATCACGGCGCGCGCGCGGGCATTCCTTACGGTCTTTCGACCGTGGCGACCGTGGTGCCCGAGGCCCTGAAAGATCGGATCGGTGCGCAGGGTTGGTTTCAGATGTACCCGCCGAAATCGCCCGAAGTGCGCGATGATATGCTCACGCGCGCCCGGGCGGCGGGTTTCCATACGCTGGTCCTGACCATCGACGTGCCCGCCGCGTCCCGGCGCGAGCGGCAGACGCGCGGAGGCCTTGTGCAGCCGCCGCGCCTGACGCGGCGGCTTATGGCCCAGGTGGCGCGGTGCCCGGCCTGGGCCCGGGGCATCGCCGCGACCGGCATGCCGCGGATGCGGTTGATGGACAGCTACGCCGAGAACCTGGCCAAGGGGCCCCTGCCCTCCACCGCCCATGTCGGCTACCTGCTGAGGGCCGCGCCGGATTGGGAATATGTCGCAGCGCTGCGCGATGCCTGGGAGGGGCCATTGATCCTGAAAGGCGTGTGCGAACCCGAGGTTGCGACGCATGCGGAGGCCTACGGGGTCGACGCGATCTGGGTCTCTACCCACGCCGGGCGCCAGTTCGACGGCGCGCCGGGGGCCGCAACGCTGCTTCCGGGCGTTCGGGACGCGACGCGGCTGCCGATCATTTTCGACAGCGGCGTGGAAGGGGGGCTCGATGTGATGCGCGCCCTGGCCCTGGGGGCGGATTTCGTGATGATGGGGCGGGCCTGGCACTATGCCCTGGGCGCGCTCGGCGCCGAGGGGCCGGCCCATTGGCACGACATTCTGGTCAAGGATATGCAGTCGAACATGGCCCAGATCGGGGCGCGGACCCTCGCCGACCTGCCCGGTAGGTTGATCGCTGATTAACCGATTTTCTTAACGAGGGGTTAACATCGGGTGCGGATGTTCCTAGATCGTTCTCATGAACGAAGCCCAGGCCATTGCGATTCTCTGTGCCATGCTCGGCGGTGAACCCGAGCATCGCGTCAGCTATACGCTCGACGCTGTCAGCACCCATGTGCGGGTGGATTGCATCACCGACACCCATGCGATCGAGATCGGGCTGGACCATACGCGGGGCTCTTATGACAGCCTGCACCAGGCGACGTTCAATGCGATGCTGACGGATCGCGCGCCGATGGTGATCCTGATCGACACCGATAATATCGAGTCGCAATATGAATACCAGATCGAGGCTGTCGCGCGGGCCCACGGCGTCGACTATGCCGTCTGGGACGAGCATTTTCTGATCCGCTGGCAGATGACCGCGCCGTTCCGGGCGCGCCTGGCGGCGGGAAGCTGACCCCTAAGCCGCTGTCGCAGAGGGCAAATCCCGCAGGCTTGCCAGAAACTCACGCACATGTTGGCGCACCTCGGGGTCGTTGCCCCGCAGATCGCTGTTGGTAGGGATGAGCCGTTCCAGGGCCGAGATTTGCGGATCCCCCACGGCCATCGGATTGTCCGACGCGCAGTAGACCCGCCAGGTCTTGAACGCCCGCCCGCTCGTTGGGCCATGGCCGATCATCCCCAGGTTCACGTGACGCGGATCGGCGGCGATTCGCGTCATCAGGCCGGAAAGAACCATCTCTGCCCCTTCGAGCACCTGAAAGAAGCGGCGGTCGTGACAGACGAGCAAACCGGAGACATCCAGTCTGGCGTTATTGCGCCGCGCGACCGCGGTGATCGCCGACAGCGCCCCGCGACCGAACGTCTGGCTTAATTGGCTGGTGTAGATGACACGGTACAAGTTGGCCCCCGGGGTTTACTCCATTTCGGCCACGTTACTGCAAAACAGTTTATGGATCGTAACCAAGCCAGACCGCCCCCCGACCGCCCCTCTGGCGCTCCAACCTTCCGGTTGCTCTCGCCGCGCCTGCGCCATAGGTTTTGCTGCAACTGCGAAAGGGTTTTTCCTAAACCCCTACCGCTTCGCTACTTGAGGGCACGACAACCATGGCCGAATTCCAGAAAATCCTTATTGCCAACCGGGGCGAGATTGCCATCCGCGTGATGCGCGCCGCCAACGAATTGGGCAAGCGCACGGTCGCGGTCTATGCCGAGGAAGACAAGCTGTCCCTCCACCGCTTCAAGGCAGATGAGGCCTATAAGATCGGCGAAGGTCTCGGCCCCGTGGCCGCCTACCTAAGCATCGAAGAGATCATCCGCGTCGCCAAGCAATGCGGCGCCGATGCGATCCACCCGGGCTATGGCCTGCTGTCGGAAAACCCCGATTTCGTCGATGCCTGCACCGAGAACGGCATCACCTTCATCGGGCCGAAGGCCGAGACCATGCGCGCCCTCGGCGACAAGGCCTCCGCGCGCCGTGTGGCCATTGAGGCGGGCGTCCCGGTCATCCCCGCCACCGAGGTGCTCGGCGACGACATGGACGCGATCCGCAAGGAGGCCAAGGACGTCGGCTACCCCCTGATGCTCAAGGCCTCCTGGGGCGGCGGCGGGCGCGGGATGCGGCCCATCGCCAGCGAGGATGAGTTGGAAGAAAAGGTCCTCGAAGGCCGCCGCGAGGCCGAAGCCGCTTTTGGCAATGGCGAGGGCTATCTGGAAAAGATGATCCTCCGCGCCCGCCATGTCGAAGTGCAGATCCTCGGCGACAGCCACGGCAACATTTACCACCTCTATGAGCGGGATTGCTCGGTCCAGCGCCGCAATCAGAAGGTCGTGGAACGCGCCCCCGCCCCCTACCTCACCGACATGCAGCGCAATGAGATCTGCCTTCTGGGCAAGAAGATTTGCGAACATGTGAACTACGAATGCGCCGGAACCGTCGAATTCCTGATGGATATGGACTCAGGCCAATTCTACTTCATCGAGGTCAACCCCCGTGTGCAGGTCGAACACACGGTGACCGAGGAAGTCACCGGCATCGACATCGTCCGCGCCCAGATCCTGATCGCCGAGGGCAAGATGCTCGCCGCCGCCACCGGGATTGCCTCGCAATATGACGTGAAACTCGACGGCCACGCGATCCAGTGCCGGGTCACGACGGAAGACCCCTCCAACAACTTCATCCCCGACTATGGCCGCATCACCGCCTATCGCGGGGCCACCGGCATGGGCATCCGGCTCGACGGCGGCACGGCGTACTCCGGCGCCGTCATCACCCGCTACTACGACTCACTGCTGGAAAAAGTCACCGCCTGGGCCCCCACCCCTGACGCCGCCATCGCCCGGATGGACCGCGCGCTCCGCGAATTCCGCATCCGCGGCGTCTCCACCAACATCGCCTTCGTGGAGAACCTGCTGAAGCACCCGACCTTCCTCAACTACCAATACCACACCAAGTTCATCGACGAGACGCCCGAGCTTTTCGATTTCCGCCCCCGCCGCGACCGCGCGACCAAAATCCTGCGCTACGTCGCCGACATCACCGTCAACGGCCACCCCGAAACCCAGGGCCGCCCGACACCGCCCGCCGACATCAAACCCGCACGCGCGCCGAAGGTCCCCTACGACGCGCCGCCGCCGGGCACCCGCACCATGCTGGACGACAAGGGGCCCGAAGCTGTCGCCAAATGGATGAAGGCGCAGAAACAGCTGCTGATCACCGACACCACCATGCGCGACGGGCACCAATCGCTTCTCGCCACCCGGATGCGGTCGCTCGACATGATCAAGGTCGCGCCCGCCTACGCGCACAACCTCTCCGGCCTCTTCTCCGTCGAATGCTGGGGCGGGGCCACGTTCGATGTCGCCTACCGCTTCCTGCAGGAATGCCCCTGGCAGCGCCTGCGCGACATCCGCGCCAAGATGCCCAACATCATGACGCAGATGCTGCTGCGCGCATCGAACGGCGTGGGCTACACCAACTACCCCGACAACGTCGTGCAAGGCTTCGCCAAACAGGCGGCGGAGTCTGGCGTCGACGTCTTCCGCATCTTCGACAGCCTCAACTGGGTCGAAAACATGCGCGTCGCCATGGACGCCGTGGGTGAGACGGGCAAGATCGTCGAAGGCACAATCTGCTACACCGGCAACATCCTCGACCCCGCCCGCGCCAAGTATGACGTGAAATACTACGTCGACATGGCGAAAGAGCTGGAGAAGGCCGGTGCCCACGTCCTTGGCCTGAAAGACATGGCGGGCCTCCTTCGCCCCTCCGCGGCAGAGGTGCTGATCCCCGCCCTGAAAGACGCCGTCGACCTGCCCATTCATTTCCACACCCACGACACGGCGGGCTCCGCCTGCGGCACGATCCTCACCTGCTCCGAGCATGGCGTCGACGCCGTCGACTGCGCCATGGATGCGCTCTCGGGCAACACCTCCCAGGCCACCCTGGGAACAATCGTCGAATCCCTCCGCTTCACCGAGCGTGACACGCAACTCGACATCGGCGCCATCCGCCAGATCTCCGACTATTGGGAGGCCGTGCGCGCCCACTACGCCGCGTTCGAGAGCGGCATGCAGGCCCCCGCGTCTGAGGTCTACCTGCACGAGATGCCCGGCGGTCAGTTCACCAACCTCAAGGCCCAAGCCCGCTCCATGGGACTGGAGGAACGCTGGCACGAGGTCGCGCAGATGTACGCCGACGTGAACCAGATGTTCGGCGACATCGTGAAGGTGACGCCCTCCTCCAAGGTCGTCGGCGACATGGCCCTGATGATGGTGTCCCAGGGCCTGACCCGCGAACAGGTGGAGGCGCCCGATACCGATGTCTCCTTCCCCGACTCCGTCATCGGGATGCTGAAGGGCGACCTCGGCCAGCCCCCCAACGGCTTCCCCAAGGCCATCGTCAAGAAGGCGCTCAAAGGCGAAAAGCCCAACCTGGAGCGTCCCGGCAAACACCTCGACGCCGTGGACCTTGAGGCCACCCGCGCCGATCTGGCGAAGCAGTTGGGTGTCGAGATCGACGACGAAGACCTCAACGGCTACCTCATGTACCCGAAAGTCTTCACCGACTACGCCACTCGCCACGCCGAATACGGTCCCGTCCGCACCCTGCCCACCAAGACGTTCTTCTATGGCATGGACCAGGGCGAAGAGATCGAGGCCGAGATCGACCCCGGTGTCACTCTCGTCATCCGTCTGGTGGCCGTGGGCGAGACCAACGACGAAGGTGAGGTCCGTGTCTTCTTCGAGCTCAACGGCCAACCCCGCACCATCCGCGTCCCCAACCGCCTCGTCTCAGCGGCCACCGCCAAACGCCCCAAGGCCGAGCTTGGCAACGCCAACCACATCGGCGCGCCGATGCCCGGCGTTGTGGCCAGCGTCGGCGTGCAAGCGGGCCAGAAGATCGCCGAGGGCACGCTTTTGCTGACCATCGAGGCGATGAAGATGGAAACCGGCATCCACGCCGACCGCGACGCGGTGGTCAAAGCCGTCCACGTCTCGCCGGGCGGTCAAATCGACGCAAAAGACCTGCTGGTCGAATTGGAATAGGGGGCAAAAGCCCCCTTTCCCAATCCAATTCCACGGCCAAACGTCAATACCCACCCCATTTCCCCGGGGCGGCACGGCAATTCGCAGACCAACACGCTGTACAATTGGCGTCAATTCGGCCATACTCTCCCCACCTCGAATTGCTGGAAAACACAGCTTACGGGGAGAGCAGGGATCCCGAATTTCGGGATCCGGTAGATGGAAAGACAGGCCGTGCAGGGCAAGATTTTTCGGGATCGGCTCCTTGATCCGATGCAATACGATGCCTTCCTCAAGGCATTCAACGATACCGGTCCGCTCGCCTCGGCGCGGGGCGATACGCTGGAAATCGAGCGGCTCGAACAGGCCACTTCGCCGACCCTCGGCAATGGCCTTTCCAGCGACAACGTGTTCGCCACCCTGAAAAACTGCTCCGAGGAATATCCCCAACCCTGCCTCGTGGTCTCTGACCTGGGCCTGATCATGGCGCTCAACCGCCCCGCCCATATCGCCTTTGATCTGGACGTCTCCGATCACATCGATCGCTGCGGCATCGAAAGCAAAGACGCCATCCCGCTGTCGCAACGGATCGCGCAGATCATCGCCTCCGACCACGAGGGGCAGCAGACGTTCTTCTGCCGCGCCGACTACAAGGATGCCGAACGGCCGATCCTGCTGGCCATCGTGCCCCACCATGCGCCGGAACATGACCACCGTTCTGCCCTCGTGTTCTTCATCGATATCGGCTGGGACGAGGCCATTGGCCGCTTCATCTCCCGCGCCTATGCCCTCTCGCAATCCGAACAGGACATTCTGGAGTTCTTCATCCTCGGCAACAGCCTCGAACAGATCGCCGAGATCCGGGGGCGCTCCTACAAGACGGTGCGCACGCAATTCTATTCGGCGCTGAACAAATGCGGGATGTCGTCCCAGGTCGATCTGGTCCGCGAAGTCGTCGCCGGGGCGATGTTCCAAAGCTTCGTGCCGAAGGTGGCCAATGCCTCCAAACACCCCCACCGCCGCGAGTTGCACATGCTGCGCCCCGGCGGTCGCACGCTCGAAGTCATTGTCTCGGGCGATGTCAAAGGCAAACCGGTCTTCATGCTGGCCTCGGCGGGGCCACAAAAATTCGCCCCCCAGAAAACCAAGAAATTCAAGGATGCAGGGGTTTGCATCTACTCCATCTCTCCGCCCGGGCTTGGCTACACGGACCCGGAGCCCGAGGGCACTTGCCGCATGGATTGCCTGGCGGAAGACGTCGCCTCGGTGATGGACCAACTGGGCGTCTCGTCCGTGCCGTTTCTGTGCCTGGGCTCGAACCTGGTGTCGACCGTGCGCCTGGCCGCGAAAATCCCCCGGCGGATGACAGAGATCCAATCCTGGATCACCATCCCCCCGGCTCGGTTCCGCACCGAGGCAGAGGCCAAGGAAACCCCAAACGCGGTCTCTGCGATGGGCAACGCCTCGATGATCTCGCCCGCGATGCGCAAACTGGTCACGCGGTCTTCCATCCGCGCCCTCGCCATCCTCGGCACCCGCAAGATGGCGAAATTCCAGGTCCGCTCCGAGCCTGAAATCGCCGAGATGTTGCTGGAGCCCGATACAATCGACGCGATTGACGAGGGGTTCAAATCCTGGATGCGCCAGGGCTTCACCAAAACCGTCGTCACCGAAGCCGAGGACGTGCATTCCGACTGGTTCGACGACGCCTGCGCCTGCCCCGTGCCGATCAAGATCGTCCACGGGGTCCGTGACAAGACCAACAGCATCGAAAGCATCCACCGCTTCGCCGCCGCCTTCCCCGATATGATCACCCTGGATGAAGTGCCGAATGGCGGCGGGTTCCTGCATGTCACCCACGAGGATCTGCACGTCGCCTATGTGAAAGATCTCGTCGGCTGACCCCGGCGCTTGCCCGCCCGGCTTGCCCCAAAAAGACCTCTTTTCCCCTGGTAGTTTACAACACCTGTCGTATGGCGACGGGACAGGTATGCCCCTAATCTCAGGCCAGTAACTGAGTAAGTGGTATTTTGTGTAAACAGCCATCGGCGCATCACTGCTGCGTCGATGGCGGTCTCCCTGCGGGTCAATGGGGCTTGCCTTCCGCTTCTTCTGCTCAGCCAAACAGAACAAGGACGTTGCGCAATGAAGCTCACCGAAACCCCGAATACGATGATTTCCGAAGACGCCCCGCCCAGCAGCGAAACCGGACGGAAGTATTGGGACGCTTACGATATTGCCCAGCGCAGTGATCCGTCGTGGAAAACCGTATTGGCTTTCTTTGGCGTCCGCTTTGATCGGAATTAAGACGTTTCGGTCCTGTCCCCTTCAAAGCTGCGGGTAAATTTGGCCCCCCATTGCAGCATCTCCAATACGCGCCACGGCCCCGGCGCGACGTCTCGCGCCGCCCGCATGGGGGCCCTCTACGCAACCAGACGCACGCGGCTTCCACCGCCCAACCCTATCGCAAGGGGCAAAGGGCGTGTTACCATCTCCCCGAACGCCGCCAGGCAGGCCCCCCATGCGTCATCCCATCGCCCTTCTTCTCGCCCTCGCGCTCGCGCATCCGGCCCAGGCGCAAACCGCGCCAATCTCTTGCCAAAGCTCACCAGCACCCATCGCACTCTACGATCCCGCGCCCGCCCAGGACAGCCTGCCCGCGCTGGTGCGTAACGTCCTTCCCTCAGACCCCAGCGCCACCACGCCGGGCCTCGACTTCACGGTCCTCGTCCCCGGTGACATGACGCCCGGCTGTCCCGCCGGATCGTTGGAGCCTGTTCGCGACATCCGCTACCTGGGCGAGGGGCGCTTTGCGGGCGTCGTCGTCCGCAACTCCCTCTCGTTTCACAGCCATCTCTTCGGGCAGAGCCTCGCTTTTGACGCCGCCCAGGTCTGGGACTGGCAGTGGCGCACGCCCGAAACCCAAGGTCGTCTCTATGGCGCCTACCGGCTGCGCGCGGCCCTCGAACGCGCGGTTGATGGCGGGGCCATCATGCGTCAGCTGATGCCCAGCCCCCTGCCCCCCGATTGGAACTGACCTTGCTCCGAACCCTCGCCGTCGTGGCTCTGCTCACGGGTCCCTCCCTTGCCGAAACTGCCCCCGCCCCGTCGCCCTCAGACGGGCTAACCCCGTTCGCCGCCGATGACATCGGAATGAACGCCGCCATTGCCGAGGCGCAGCGCACCCTGCCGCTGTTCTTGTCCCATGTCGTGCGGGCCGACGGCTTGTTCACCCATGGCCTGCTGAAGGTCGCGTTTCAGACCTTCCCCGTCGATGTCGGCGCCGAGGCGATCTGGGTGACCCCGATCCGCCGCAGGCCCGATGGATGGTTTGAAGGCCGCCTCGACAATCACCCCGTCTATCTGGGGGATTGGCAATTGGGTGATCTGGTAGAGTTTCCCGCCGATGACATTCGCGATTGGTTGCTGGACGGGCCGGACGGGCTCCTTGGCAATTTCACCACCCGCGTGATCGCCGCCCAGCCGGGCAACGCCTATCTCTGGGATATCCCCGCGCCGGTGGCCCTGCCCGAGGGGTGGGAATAGGGGGTTCGCGGGGTTAACAAAAGGTAAACGAAATTGTCTTTTTTGCGTGTTGTCAGGGGTTTAAGGTATGTGCTCAAGCTTGAGCACCCCCCAAAACACACCCTTGCCTGATGTCCCGGGATCGGCCACGCTGACCCCATGGAAGAGCATTTCGACAAGGCGCTGATCTTCACAGATCTGCATATCGTCCCCGAGGGGCAGACGATCATCGGCCTCGATCCGTTGACCCGTTTTCAAGAGGGGCTGACCCATGCCCTCGCCCGCCACCCCGACGCCCAGCACATCGTACTTCTGGGCGATCTGACCCACACGGGCGACCCCACTGAGTACGCGCGCCTCGCCCCCGCGCTGGCGGAGTGCCCGATCCCGGTCACCGTCACCATGGGCAACCACGACCAGCGCGGCCCTCTGTCGGAGGCCTTCCCCCAAGCCCTGAATTCAGACGGCTTCGCCCAGACCGCCCTCGACCTCGGCCCCCTGCGGCTGTTGATCCTCGATACCCATGATTACGACAACCAGGCCCCGCTGGAGCACGACGGCTGGCTCTGCGAGACCCGTCTCGCCTGGCTCGACACTGAGCTGGCCCGCGCCGCGCGGGACGGAAAAGACGTGGTCGTCTTCACCCATCACCCGCCCTGCCCCGTGGGCTTCTGGGCGATGGATGCGATTGGCCTGGCCAACGCCGACGCGCTCCTGTCTCGCCTGCATTCTGCGGGCCACGTCAAACACCTGATCTGCGGCCACATCCACCGCACGATCCACGCCAGTGCCGCCAACCCAGATGGTGGCGCGCTACCAGTGACGATCCTCAAAAGCCCCTGCCACCAGATCCCGATGATCCTGGGCCAGGGCACCTTCGCCGACAGCGTGGATGAGCCCGGCGCCTACGGGATCCTCCTGGCGCTCAAGAACACCGTTGTGGTCCATACCGAGGATTTCGCGCTGTCCGATGGCACCATCCTGACCTACTAAAGCGTTCCGCCAAAAACCTGAATCACAGCTTTTGGGGGAGCGCAGTGCAAGGCCTCATCGTTGCATGCGCCCCGCCTCTATCTGATGTCTCAGGTTAAAGGCGGGACGTTTTTGGCCGCAAAAAAGGCCCGACGCCTGCGCCGGGCCCTTTGCCTTGTCTCTCAGATCACTCGCGCAGTGGCACGTCCGCGACCTGCTGGTCATAGAAGAACAAGTGGTAGTCCCCCGCCGCACCCGAGCCATGGTAGAACAGGGTCATCGTGCGCGAGGGGGGCTCTTCGCCCAGATCCCAGCTCAACGAGGTGCTGTGGTTGGCCCGGATCGACCCGGAGAACGACGTGCCAAGATAGGTCAGCGGCAGGCCCTCGGGCCCGACCAGGGCAAAGCCCGCACCGCGCACGACCGACAGCGGATCGTCGGGCTCATTATCGGTGTCAGTGCCCACAATCGGGGTGACCTCCACCTCGATCCGGGTGATCACGCCGGTGCGCGGCACCATGCGGCCATCGACGGTGTTCCGGCCGATGCGGTTCTCCGTCACCAACTCGGGCATCGTGGTGATCTCGACCACCTTGATGTCGTAAAGGCTTGCCGCAGTCGGCAACTCGGTGGGCTGCGCCGTCAGATCGACCGGCAACCGCATCACCGCGCCGTCCTCGGGATCGCCGATGACCAAGGTGGCGGTCGTGGCGGCAGTGGGCACCGTGAACACCAGGTTCAGGTAAGCGCCTGCGGTTTCATCGGGGAAGTCGCGGGGCCGCCGCGCGTTCAGGCTGGTGCCGCTGCGCATGACATGCGGGAAGTAATCCACCCGGCCCCAGGCCGCGCGGGCGTCGGTCTCTCCCGGGATCTCCAGGGTAATGTCGCTCGACGAGATCTGGATCCGGTCCAATTCGTCGCTCCAGGCCACGGCGAAATCCGCGTCGATGTAGATGAAATCCGTATCCGCCCCGGACTCGTAGGTATGTTGCGCGCAACAGGGCGAGGCCATGTCGGTGTCGTTCGTGCGAATGATATCGTGGCGCGTCACCGTCATCGTGCTCAACGTCAGCGCCTCTGTCTGCGCAAGGACCGAGCTTGCAGGCAGGGCCATCAGCCCCGCAACCGCAGCCATCCCAAGCGATTTAATCAATGTCATGAAGGGTCTCCAAGTTAATAAACGTCATGCTCCATGCCCAAAGCGGCACACAAGCCCCGCAAGATGCGGCGCCAAGCAGTCCCGCCACTTTGGCCCAAATCACAGCTTTGTCAAAACGGCGGATTTTCCCCCTTGCGCGGTCGCGCAACTCTTTATAGGAAGCGCTCACTCAAGTGAGCGGGCGTAGCTCAGGGGTAGAGCATAACCTTGCCAAGGTTAGGGTCGGGCGTTCGAATCGCCTCGCCCGCTCCAATTTGAACCACTTCTACCCCAGTGGTTTCACGATAGGGTCGCCCTTGGGGCGGCCCTTCGTCGTTCTGGACCGCAGCGTTCTGGGCTTCAGCGTTCTGGGCCGACCGCCATCTGTATCGCAATTGAAACATCTTTGCCGGTCCGCGCCTTGCCGCCTTCCCTGCCCCCGCCCCGCCCCCTATAAGCGGCGCGACGACAGGAGAGGCCCGATGCGCACAGCTCAGATCACCCGCAAGACCGCCGAGACCGAGATTTCCGTGGAAATCAATCTCGACGGCACCGGCACCTACGACAACCAGACCGGCGTCGGCTTTTTCGACCATATGCTCGACCAACTGGCGCGCCATGCGTTGATCGACATGAAGGTGCGCTGCGCGGGCGATCTGCACATCGATGATCACCACTCGGTCGAAGATGTCGGCATCGCATTGGGTCAGGCACTGACGGAAGCGATGGGCGACAAGCGCGGCATCCGGCGCTACGGCGAATGCGTTCTGCCGATGGACGACGCGCGCGTTGCCTGCGCGTTGGACCTATCGGGGCGGCCCTATCTGGTGTGGGAGGTCGAGATGCCGACCGCGAAGATCGGGACCTTCGACACAGAGCTCGTTCGTGAGTTCTTCCAAGCCTTCGCGACCCACGGCGGCATCACCCTGCACCTGGCCCAGGGCGCCGGGTTCAACAGCCACCACATCGCCGAGGCCGCCTTCAAGGCCGTCGCCCGCAGCTTGCGCGACGCGCTGGAGGTCGACCCGCGCAAGGCCGATGCCATTCCGTCCACCAAGGGCACGCTTTGAGGCGCCGGGTGAAACGACCACGTTCGGGAAATATCGCGCGATGACGACCGTTCTGATCGATTATGACGCGGGCAATCTGCACTCCGCCGAGAAGGCGTTTCAACGCATGGCGGCGGGGGTCGACGCGGGCACGCTCGTCGTCTCTGCCGATCCTGAGGTCGTGGCCAAGGCCGACCGCATCGTGTTGCCAGGCGACGGCGCATTTCCGGCCTGTCGCCGGGGGCTTCAAGCCATCGACGGACTGGAAGACGCGCTTCTGCAAGCGGTTGAAAAGGAAGGGAAACCTTTCCTGGGGATTTGCGTTGGCATGCAGATGATGACGACATGGGGCCGCGAGTACGAGGATGTTGCAGGCTTCGGCTGGATCCCGGGTGAGGTCACGCAAATCGCCCCGTCAGACCCGGCCATGAAGGTCCCGCATATGGGCTGGAATGATCTTGTCATTGATCATCCGCACCCAATCCTTAACGGCGTTAACTCTGGCGACCACGCCTACTTTGTCCACAGCTATGCCATGCAACCTGCTGATAACGCACACCTTCTGGCCCATGTGGACTATGGCGCGCAGGTCACGGCCATTGTGGGCCGTGACAATATGGTCGGCATGCAGTTCCATCCGGAGAAAAGCCAATCCGCGGGTCTGCGGATGATCGCGAATTTCCTGGCGTGGCGTCCCTGACGCCGGAAAAGGCGCGCCATCGACGGGGCGCGCCATTTCCGGCCTCAAAATCAACCGTTTACTGGACACGCACCCAATTCTGCCGGGCGCAGATCAGCCCCCCCGCCACGCAGCCGCGCAGGGTGATGGAATTGCCACTCAGGCTCATCCGGCCGATGTAGATGCGGTTGTTGGACGGCCGCCAGACAGAGCCCTCGTAGGTCCCGTCGCCGTTGGGCACCATGTCGATGACAATCTGGCGCCCTAGGTTCTCGGACTGGTACTCGCCCGAGGCGTTGAACGTCCGGCTGATGGTGCCGCAAACGGCGCTGCCGCAGGCCGCCAGTGTCACGAAGGCGTAGTTGCCGTCATCCACCTCGGTCTGCCAAACGCCGTGTGCCGCGTCTGCGGACGCGGTGCCCACGCTGCCCAGAAGTGCGACGCATGCGGCAAGAGCGGTCTTTTTCATTTGATGATCCTCCCAAATCTCTCTGGGGCGGAACGTGAGCCATGGCTTGCCGCCAAAGCAAGCATGACGTCGCGGCGGCTGGCCCTTGCGCTGCCAGCACACATGGGGGAAAAGCCCGCGAAATGACGCCATCGCAAGGACCCCAGCCGATGATCCTTTACCCCGCCATCGACCTCAAGGACGGCAACGCCGTGCGGCTTTTGCGCGGCGAGATGTCGGAGGCGACCGTGTTCAACACCGACCCGGCGGCGCAGGCCAAAGCGTTCCAGGACGCGGGCTGCGAATGGCTGCATCTGGTTGATCTCAATGGCGCTTTCGCCGGCGCGCCGGTCAATGGCGGCGCGGTGGAGGCGATCCTGGCGGCCACCTCGGTGCCCACGCAGTTGGGCGGCGGCATCCGCGACATGGCCACGATCGAGACCTGGATCAGCAAGGGCATCGCCCGGGTGATCCTGGGCACCGTGGCGGTCGAAAACCCGGACCTCGTGCGCGAGGCCGCGCGCGCCTTCCCCGGCAAGATCGCCGTCGGCATCGACGCCCGCAAAGGCCGCGTCGCCACCAAGGGTTGGGCGGAAGAGACCGACGTGATGGTCACCGATCTTGCCCGCGCGTTCGAGGACGCGGGCGTGGCCGCCATCATCTACACCGACATCGACCGGGACGGCGCCATGGGCGGACCGAATGTGCAGGCCACGGCAGAGCTTGCCCGCGCCACGTCCATTCCGGTGATCGCCAGCGGCGGCGTGTCGTCGCTGAATGACCTCACGGCCCTGAAAGATACCGGCGTGATCGCGGGCGCCATCTCGGGCCGCGCGCTTTACGACGGTGCCTTGGATTTGGGCGAGGCTCTGGCTGCCTTGGCCTAGCCCCTTTGCTTGCGGGTTTTCCTGACGTTATCCCGCGCGTGATCTGCGCCTATCTGCCAGCGGGCACAGATCAGGAGACGGCCCTTGAGCAGCGCAATCGGCGGCACGATACTTACCCTCGGCACGGTCTATCTGTGCTGCGCCATCGCGCTGGCTTGGTCGGCGTATAGCAAAGTGGCACCGCTCGCGCGCATCCTGCGATACAGCGGGATTTTCTGGGCGATCTGGCTGACCCTTTCCTTTGCGCTGTTCACCTACCTCACAACGACATGCTCTGGGAACTGGCTCTACGGCTTCACCGATTGCGCGCGTCTGTCCGAGGATATGGCCGACAGCCTGACATCCCTCAGCATTCTCAGCTTTCTTGGCGGCATGGCATACGGCGCGGCGCTACTCGTGGGCGGCGGCATTACCGAGATCATCGCCCGCGTCAGGGCATCCTAGCCCCCTTCGACAGATCGCCAATCGCTCTGTTTTCCACGCAACCGGCCCTGCGGGACGGCGGGTGGGGCGAGGTCTACGTCTTTTGCCCTGCAAAAGATCGTGGACCAGCGTCACCGCCGTCTTCCCCCACCCGCGACAATCCCATATGACACCCCCATGTTGAAAACACGCATCATCCCCTGCCTCGACGTCGCCGAAGGCCGAACCGTTAAGGGCGTTAACTTTGTCGACCTCATCGATGCGGGCGATCCGGTGGAACAGGCCCGCGCCTATGATCTGGCGGGCGCGGATGAATTGTGTTTCCTCGACATCAAAGCCACCCACGAGAACCGCGGCACGATGTATGATCTCGCGACGCGCACGGCCGAGCAATGCTTCATGCCGCTCACCATCGGCGGCGGCGTGCGCACCGTGGACGATGTGCGCAACCTGCTGCTGGCGGGCGCTGACAAGGTCAGCTTCAACTCCGCCGCCGTGGCGGACCCCGACTGCGTGGCGCGTGCGGCTGACAAGTTCGGCTCCCAATGCATCGTCGTGGCCATCGACGCCAAGACAGTCGCCCCCGGCAAGTGGGAGATCTTTACCCACGGCGGGCGCAAATCCACCGGCATCGACGCCGTCGAATTCGCCAAGACCGTCGTCGCCAAAGGCGCCGGTGAAATCCTGCTCACCTCCATGGACCGCGATGGCACCAAGGCGGGCTTCAACCTGCCGCTGACGAGGGCCGTGTCGGACGCCGTGCCGGTCCCTGTCATCGCAAGCGGCGGTGTCGGCACGCTGGATCATCTGGTCGAAGGCGTGACCGAGGGCGGCGCGTCGGCCGTTCTGGCCGCCTCCATCTTCCACTTCGGCACCTTCACCATCGGCGAGGCCAAAGCCCATATGGCCGAGGCCGGCATCCCCGTGAGGCTCACATGACCCCGCTGCACCAGCTCGCCGCCACGATCGAAACCCGCAAAGGGGCCGACCCCAGCACCTCCTGGACCGCGAAACTGCTCGCCAAAGGCCCCGAGAAATGCGCCGAGAAGTTCGGGGAAGAGGCCGTGGAAGCGATCATTGAGGCCGTCAAAGGCGACCCGGCCGCCCTGACGTCCGAGGCAGCCGACGCCCTCTACCACCTGCTTGTCATGTGCGCCGCCCGCGACGTCTCGCTGGCCGACATCGAGGCGGAACTGGCCTCGCGCCACGGCACCTCTGGCATTGATGAGAAAGCCAACAGATAGCGGCTGCGAGGAGCGCGCGGAGCCGCGCGAGGAGGGGCCGAGCTCACAGTTTTGAGCTGATGATCCCGGTGTTGAACCCACCCATCCGCAGTTCTCCAAAAAGCCGCTGATACTCGATCTTCGGGCAGCGATCCTGGATCACCGTCAACCCCTCCGCCTCTGCCTTCGCAGCGGCCTCCGCATGGACCACCCCGATCTGCATCCAGATCACGGACGGCCGCTCAGGCATGGCCAGGGCAGCATCCACGATATCGGGCACATGTTCGGGCCGCCGAAAAATATCCACGACATCCACCTGCCCTGCCTCGCTTAGATCCGCCACGACCGTGCCGCCAAACAGCTCTTTTCCCACATGCCCGGGGTTTACCGGCACGACCCGAAACCCTTTGAGCTTCAGATAACGCGCCACGTAATGGCTAGGCCGCACCGGGTTCGGCGAGACGCCAACGCAGGCGAAGCTTTTGGAGGTGCGCAGCACATGGCGCAGCAGATCGTCGGAAGGTGTCGTTGTCATGCAGCCCCTTTATCAAACAAAAAAGGCGCCCGCAGCGGAATTCTCACCGGCGGGCGCAAGTTCGGAACGAGGGACAGTGATGGGCAAGCGGGGTTCCGACCCGCGGTGCCTCAATTATATATGGGTCCGCATCGGCCCATCTTTAAGGGGGCGAACAAAAACGTGATCAGCCCAACATCGCGGGGTAATTGGCGTCGCCCTGCCCGATGGCGTCCGGGATCTCGCGCAGCCAACGGCGGCGAATGCGGAGCGAGTAGTTCAGGAACAAACGCCCGTCTACGACGCTCCACGCCTCGGGCACCGTCGAGGCCACATAACCCCGCGCCGCAGCATACGCGCAATAGCCGCCGAAGGCAGGCGCATAGGCCTCAGGATTGGACTCAAACGCGGCCCGGTTTTCTTCGTTGGCGAAGTGCCAGGTCGCGCCGTTCCACTCGACCGAATGCTCAGGCAGGCCAATGATCGGGGCGTCGTCTTCGGCAAGGCCGAAGAAGGCCACGGCATCGGCGCCGTCGATGGCAATCCCTGCCTCCTGGTAGATGTTGGGCTCTGCCGCGGAGGCGCGGGTGGCGGTGAAAGTGGCGGCTGCGGCGGCCAGGCCGAGGCCAAGGGTCGTGCGGCGTGTGAACATGTTGAGGCTCCTTGTGCGTGTCAATGCCAAGCCATATGCCGCCCGGGCGCGCAAAATGATATGCCCCCTGACGCAGGTGTTATTGCGCGTGAAAGACCGCTGGCGTTAGTCGAACATATCCTCGATCACGTCAAACGCTTCTTCCAGCGCCTTCTTCCACATCGGCTTGCGCCGTTTCTTCTTTTTCGCCTTCTTGGGCCGCTCATGGCGAACCTGCCCGCCCGCAAACCCATGGGGCGCGGCCCGCTCGGGGGAGCGCTTCACGCTTTCGCGCCGCTTCTCAGGCGGTTTGAGCCATTTCATCTCGTGCAAGGGCGCCCCACAGGCGCCACAAGCCAACTCGTGCCCGTCGCGTGCGGTGGGCTTCAACGTTTGCCTGCGCCCACAATAGGAGCAGGTGGCAATCTTGGTGGCGTGCATGTGTTACCCTTTCGTAAGGGCATATAGGGCGACCGCGGCGGCATTTGAGACGTTGAGAGAGCCAAAATCGCGCGCAAAGGGAATTTTCGCCAGTTCGTCGCACAGCCCCCGCGTCCGTTCCCGCAAACCCGGGCCCTCCGCCCCCAGAACCAGGGCAATGTTGCTTTCCGCATGGCGCGCGGCCACGGCGCTGACATCCTCGGCACCTTCTTCTGCCAGGCCGACCATCCAGAAGCCGTCGGCCTTCAGCGCTTCCATCGCGTCGCCCAGATTGCCGACCCGCGCGTAAGGCATCCGCTCCAACGCGCCGGAGGCGGTCTTGGCCAAGGCCCCGGTTTCCGGGGCGGAATGGCGGGCCGGGGCGATCACCGCGCGCGCGCCGAACACCTCTGCCGAGCGCAGGATCGCGCCCACGTTGTGCGGATCGCTGACCCGGTCGAGCAGGACGACGACGGACCGTTCGCTGCCGTCGCCGCGCGCAAGCGCGCGCCAATCGCCCCAATCCAACGGCTTGACCTCGACCGCCGCCCCCTGGTGGACCGATCCCGCATCCAGCGGCACCGGGAACTTGCGCGGATCGGCGATCTCTGCCTCGATCCCGCGCGCTGCAATCGCATCCGCCAGCTTGTCGCCCGCGTTTTTCGAGACCACCAGGCGCAACACCTCGCGCCCCGGATTGGACAGAGCGTCGCGCACTGCGTGAAGCCCGAAGAGCCATAGCGTTTCCGCCGCCGCAGCGCGTTTGCCACGCTCTTTATCGATCACCCAGGTTGGTTTTTTGGCCATGGTGCCCTCCTGCCCCTTAGTCGCCGGGCAACTTGCCAAGCGCAAGGCGCATTCCCGCTTGACCGCCCCGCCCCGCGTCGATATTCCGCGCTCACGCCGGAGCAATCCGGCCCCGGTGGGCGACAGGCCGCAAGGTGTGGCAGGGGACTGTAACTCCCTCGAGGCGACTCACGCCTGGTTCGATTCCAGGGTCGCCCACCATTTTCCAACAGCATTGACGACGTCTGACAAGCGGCCCATGCCGCTTGCGTTTTCGCCTGTTGGACGTTGGCGAACTGAGAACCTATTGCGGTCTAGGGCCCACCGATCGCACGCCCCTACGTCGTCACGACGAGCGGACGATCCAATCGGTGTTCTTCCAGGTTTTTCCCTGCGCCGATCCGGTCAATGACCGCAAACAGGCCAGAGCCGGAAATCGGCGCCAGCACGCCGTGCCAGGTGTTGCGGGCGATGTTCACGGCCACGTCGTTTGTGGCCACGAACGCCTCGGGCGCCCCCGGCTGGCCGTCACGGTCTGAGGCCACAATCACCAGAAGCGCTGCCTCTGACATCGGGATAAAGCATTGCGATCCAAGGGGATGCCGCTCCAGCAGATCACATTGGTAGGGCAACGCGCGGAGCTGGGATTGGAACAGGCTAAGGCCCGGCTTTCCGTCCACGATATCAATGGTCGCCAAATCGCTGAACCGCTGGCAAAGGCCGTCGTTGATCGTGACCGCCTCTCCGCCAAGGGCGATCACCTCGCCGTAGGGCGCAAACGCCTTCGCCGTAATTGGCTTCGCGATCACAGGTCCATCCTCGGGTGGCGATTCACATCCTTATAGAGGAGGTAGCGGAATGGCCCGTCGCCCGTGGCGATGCAGGCTTGCGGACAGAAAGCGCGCAGCCACATGAAATCACCCGGCCCCACCTCGACCCAATCGGTGTTGAGCAGGTAGCGCGCCGTGCCTTCCAGCACGTAGAGCCCGTGCTCCATCACATGGGTTTCCGCAAAAGGAATACGCCCGCCGGGCAAGAAATTGACGATGTTGATGTGGAAGTCATAGCCGAGGTCAAGCGGGTCAAAGAACCGTTGCGTGGCCCAGGCGCCATTGGCCCCCGGCATGGAGGCGCGGTTGACGTCCGTTTCATGGGTGATCAGCGGCTCGGGCGCGGTGGTCCCTTCGGCCGGAACATAGCGTTTGCGGATCCAGTGGAAGCCGCAATCCTCATCGCCGTCGTTCCAGAACTCCCAGGGGGCCGACGCCGGAAGATACACGAAAGACCCCGCGCGCAGGCGGTGCGTCTCGGCCCCGATCACCAGCCGCGCCGTGCCTTTGGCGACAAAAATCACCGCCTGAACGTTCGGGTCCGGCTCGGGCGCGCTGGAGCCGCCATCGGGGCGCACTTCAACGGCATATTGGGCGAAGGTTTCGGCAAATCCCGTCAGCGGACGCGCAAGTATCCAGGCCCGGTGCCCCTGCCAGCCGGGCAAAAGGCTGGTGACGATATCGCGCTGGGTGTCCGCTGGGATCACCGCGTAGGCGTCAGTGAAAATAGCGCTGCCGGTGGGGTCGTCATCGGGGTGAGGCATTCCGCCGGGGGGAAAGGCGTAGGTGGGCGCGTTGCTCATGAAAGCAGGTCCTTCAAACGGTGCAGCGCGATGCGTTCGACCTGTTTGCAGGCCTGCGCAAATTCTTCGTCGCGGGAATTGGACAGGCGCGCGTGGAAGGCCGCGAGGATGCTCGCCTTGTCGTTGTCGCGCACGGCGATGATGAAGGGGAACCCAAACCTGGCCACGTATTGTGCGTTGAGGTCCTGGAAGGTCGCGCGTTCTGCATCTGTCAGCGCGTTGAGGCCCGCGCCCGCCTGTTCAGCCGTCGACTCAGCCGTTAACCGCTTGGCCTCGGCCAGTTTTCCCGCCAGATCGGGGTGCGCGGTTAACACGCTTAACCTTTCCGCCTCACTGGCCGCACGGAAGACCCGAGCCAGCGCTGAGTGCACGCCGATGGCGCTGTCGTGGGCGGGGCCAAGCTCCAGCCCATGGGCCCGCTCGGCGATCCAGGGCGAATGCTCGAAGATGCCGCCAAAAGCCGCCGAGAACTCATCCGCATCCATCTGCGAGGGTCGCAGTTTGGGGGCCACATAGGGGTGCTCCGCCGCCCAATGCTGCGCGATATCAATCCGGCGCGCGACCCAGACATCCTCGTGGCCCGCCACATAATCAAGGAACCGCTGCAACGCCGCCGCCCGTCCGGGCCGCCCGATCAGGCGGCAGTGCAGACCGACGCTCATCATCTTGGGCGAGCCCGCCTGCCCTTCGGCGTACAGCGTATCAAACGCGTCCTTGAGGTAATCGAAGAACTGCTGGCCCGCATTGAACCCCTGGGGCGTGGCGAAGCGCATGTCGTTGGCATCAAGCGTGTAGGGGATCACCAACTGCCGTCCCTCAAACACCCAATAGGGCAGATCATCGGCGTAATCGTCTGATATATAATCGAAACTGCCATCTTCCGCGATCAGTCGCATGGTGTTCTCGGAACACCGACCGGTGTACCAGCCGCGCGGCGCTTCGCCCGTGACTTCGTAGTGGAGCGCTTTGGCGGCCTCGATATCGGCGCGCTCGGCCTCGGGCGTGGCGTCCTTGTATTCGATCCATTTCAAGCCATGGCTGGCGATCTCCCAGCCCGCGTCCTGCATCGCGGCCACTTGTTCCGGCGCGCGCGCGAGCGCCGTGGCCACGCCGTAAACCGTGACCGGCATACCGGCTTGGGTGAACATCCGGTGCAAGCGCCAGAACCCCGCACGCGCGCCGTATTCATAGATCGATTCCATGTTCCAGTGGCGCTGACCCGGCCAGGCAGCGGCCCCCACGATCTCGGACAAAAACGCCTCAGACGCGGCATCGCCGTGGAGGATGTTGTTCTCGCCCCCCTCCTCATAGTTCACCACGAATTGGACCGCGATCTTCGCGTCGCCGGGCCAATTGGCGGGGGGCGGCGTCGCGCCATATCCCCTCATATCACGGCAATATCTGTCCACGGCGCCCTCCTGTTGTTCACTGTGCATAAACCATGCCGCCCGCAGGGTCATTCACGCCTTTTCCCTGCGCTTTGCAAGGCGTGTCGCCTTTCCTTGCGATCTGGTTTCTACCATGATGCCCCAAACGGCAATCCGAAGGGTCCCCATGTCCGGCTATCTGACCACCCATGTCCTCGACACCGCGCGCGGCTGCCCGGCGGCGGGCCTGAAGATCATGCTTTACCGCGTCTCGGGCAATTCTCACCGCAAAATCGCCGAGACGGTGACCAACGCCGACGGCCGCACCGATGCGCCGATCTTGCCCGCCGATAAGTTCAAGACCGGGACTTATGAGTTGGTTTTCTGCGCCGGTGACTACCTGCGCGCCACGGGCCAAGCGGGCGACGACCCGTTGTTTCTGGACGAGGTCCCGATCCGCTTCGGCATGGCCGAGGCTGAGGCCCATTACCACGTGCCCCTGCTGTTGAGCCCGTTCAGCTATTCGACCTACCGCGGCAGTTAACCCCTTGAAGTCGCAACACAAAGCCTGTCGAAGGACCCCGGCCCATGTATGACCTCGCCGTTTTCACCGACTGGATCGCCTTCGCCGTCCGCTGGCTGCATGTCATCACCGCCATGGCCTGGATCGGGGCGTCGTTCTACTTCATCGCCCTCGACCTGATGCTGCGCCCCGCCCCCGACATGCCCGAAGGTGCCACCGGCGAGGAGTGGGAGGTTCACGGCGGCGGCTTTTACAATACCGTCAAATACAACGTCGCCCCCGCCCGCCTGCCCGAGCATCTGACCTGGCACAAATGGCAGAGCTATTGGACCTGGCTGTCGGGCGCCGCCCTTCTGGCGATCGTCTACTGGGGCGGCGCCGAGATGTATTTGATCGACTACGACAAGCTGGAATTGTCAGCTTTCATGGCGATCCTGATCTCTGCAGGCTCCCTCGCCATCGGCTGGGTGATCTACGATTTCCTCTGCAAGAGCCCGCTCGGAGAGCATCCCACGGCCCTCATGGGCCTGCTATTCGTGATCCTCGTCGTGATGGCCTGGGGCTACGATCAGGTCTTCACGGGCCGCGCCGCGCTGCTGCATCTGGGCGCGTTCACCGCAACGATCATGACCGCGAATGTGTTCCTGATCATCATGCCTAACCAGCGCATCGTGGTCGCCGACCTGAAAGAGGGGCGCACGCCGGACGCGAAATACGGCAAGATCGCCAAACTGCGCTCCACCCACAATAACTATCTGACATTGCCCGTCATTTTCCTGATGCTGTCCAATCACTACCCCCTTGCCTTCGCCACTGAATACGCCTGGATCATCGCCTCGCTGGTTTTCCTTCTGGGCGTCCTGATCCGGCATTACTTCAACTCGATGCATGCGGGCAAAGGCCAGCCCCATTGGACCTGGGGTGCCAGCGCGGTGATCTTCGTGATCATCATGTGGCTGTCGTCGATCCCGATGAACCGCGACTATGATTTCGACGCCGAGGTCGTCGTGCCAGAGCCGGTTCAATACGTCGTCGCCAACCCCCATTACGACGAGGTGCGCAATATCGTTCTGGGTCGCTGCTCCATGTGCCACGGCGTTGATCCGGTGTGGGAGGGCGTCCGTTGGGCCCCGCGCGGATTGCGGTTGGACGACGACGCGCAGATCGCCTTGCACGCCCGGATGATTTACCTGCACGCAGGTCGCAGCAACGCCATGCCGCCGGGCAATGTCACGGGGATGACCGAGGAGGAGCGCGCCCAGATCGTGCGTTGGTATCGCTCGCTCGACCGCGATCTGGCCGCCCTCGACTAACCCCCCTCGCACCTTGGGGCGGCGTCCATTAGACAGGGGGCGCGACCCTGTGAAGGAGGCACCATGGCCCGCTCCATTGACCTGAATTCCGATCTTGGCGAAGGCTTTGGGCCGTGGTCCATGGGTGATGACGCGGCGATGTTGCAGATCGTGACCAGCGCCAATATCGCCTGCGGCGGCCACGCCAGCGACCCCGAAACGATGTTTGAAACCCTTGTTTCTGCACGCGAAAACGGCGTCGTGGTGGGTGCGCACCCTGGCTACAATGATCGCGAGGGTTTTGGCCGCCGGGTGATCCCGATGACACCGTCCGAGATTGCGCGCCTTGTCGCGGCCCAAATCGGCGCGCTGCAAGGGGTGGCCGCCTTGGCGGGCACACGAGTGGGCTACGTGAAGGCGCACGGCGCGTTGGCGAACCTATCGGCGCGCGACCGTTCGGTCGCCGACGCCATCGTGGGCGCAGTGGCGCAGATCGACCCCGCCCTTCCGGTCCTCGCCATTTCCGGCACCCAGACAGAGCTTGCCGCCCGCGCCGCCGGACAGCCCGTCTTCTCTGAGGTTTTCGCGGATCGCGGCTATCTTTCGTCCGGTCAATTGGTGCCGCGCGGGCACGACGCGGCGATGATCCATGACGTCGATTTCGCCGCCGACAGGTTGCTGGAGCTGATGGAGACGGGCCAGATGCCGGTGATTGACGGCCCCCCGATTACGCTTAACGCCCACTCCATCTGCGTTCACGGCGACAGCCCCGGCGCGGTCACCATGGCTGCGCGCATCCGGGCGCGGTTGGAAGCGCAGGGCATTGAAATCAAAGGGTTCATCGCCCCATGACGGAAGCGCCGTCCTTCAAACCTGTAGGCGATACGGGCCTTCTGGTGACTGTTTCAGAGGTTGCCGATGACGCCTCGAATGCGCGCGTCATCGCGCTCGATCAGGCGCTGGCGGCCGCCAAGGTTAACGGCGTTAAGGAAGTTGTTCCGGCTCTCGTGAACCTGCTGGTCCATTTCGATCCGATGATCACGGATCACGCCGCGATCGAGGCGGCGGTGCGCGGGCTTTTTCCTCTGCCCGATGCGACAAGGGCCGATGCTGTCACCCACGTCATCCCGGTCTGCTACGACGCAGAGCTTTGTCCGGATCTGACGGCCACTGCCGAGGCCACCGGGCTGTCGACCGACGCGGTCATCGAGGCCCATGTCTCCGCCCGCCTTCGGGTCTCGATGTACGGTTTCGCGCCGGGCTACGCTTACCTTTCGGGCTTGCCGCCCGAAATCCATGTTCCGCGCAAGCAGACGGCCCTGCGCGACGTCCCCCAAGGCTCGATCCTCATCGCGGGCGCCCAGAGTATCTTAACGCCGTTAACCATGCCCACCGGTTGGAACATCATTGGACGCTCCCCCGCCGAGGTGATCTCGGGCAGCCGCTTCCTGTTTGACGTCGGCGATACCGTCACCTTTACGCGCATCCCTCGCGCCGACCTGCCCGCGCGGCTCCAGACATGAGTATCGCCCGCTTCAAGGTCAGCTTCGCCGGACCGCTGGTGTCCCTCCAGGATGCCGGGCGTTCCGGCCAGATGCGTTTCGGGGTCCCGGCCTCGGGTCCCATGGAACGCTTCGCCTTCGCTTCGGCCCATGCCATGCTGGGGCAACCGGAAGGCACCGCGATTGAGGTCTCTCTCGGGGGCTTGGTCCTGGAGTGCGTGGAGGGCTCCGTGACCTGTGCCGTGGCAGGCGGCGCGTTCAGTTTGAACACGGGCGATCCCGGGTGGCAGGCCGTAACCGTGTCAAAAGGAGATCGTCTGACGCTGCGGGCGGGGCCTTGGGGCAGTTGGTGTTACCTGGCGTTCTCCGGTAACATCGTTGCCAATCAATGGCTTGGATCAAGCGCGACCCATACCCTCTCGGGCCTTGGTGGTGGCACCTTGCGCACGGGCGACACGATTGACATCCATGACGCCGCGCCGAAACCGGGCCGTGACGGCGCCCACGCCTGCCCCGACATCGCCCGCCCCTCAACGGACATTCGCGTCGTGATCGGACCGCAGGAACAGCACTTCGCCGCCGGCGCCGTCGAGGTGTTGACCGCCGCGCCCTACCAGATGACCGACGCTTTCGACCGCATGGGGGTCCGGCTCCAGGGCACCGCCTTGCCCCTCAGCGACGCGCTGTCCATCCCGTCCGAGCCGATCCTGCGTGGATCGATCCAGGTTGCCGGTGACGGCGTGCCCGTTGTTTTGTTGGCCGATCACCAAACCACGGGCGGCTACCCGAAGATCGCCACGGTCCTGTCGACCGATACCGACCGCCTCGCGCAACTCCGCGCCGGGGACGCATTTCGGTTTCTGGCCATCTCTGCCGATGAAGCGATCACCCTCAGCCGCCGCGATCACGAGAAGCGCGCTGCAGCGCTGTCCACCCTCGCCGCCCCCCGCGCGAGCTTGTCGCACCTTCTGTCTCACGCCAACCTCATCAGCGGCGTGAACGAGGACTAATCATCGGTGAAAACAGACCGCGCCCTGTCGCCTCTGGACCAGAACAGCCTCCCGCGCACCGCCAAGGTCAGACCCGTACCAGGGGGAGAACAGCGATGAAAACCCATGCACAGGCAGTCGTTATCGGCGGCGGCGTCGTCGGTTGTTCCATCCTGTACCACCTCGCCAAGGCGGGCTGGACCGATGTGATCCTGCTGGAACGCGATGAGTTAACCAGCGGTTCGACCTGGCACGCCGCAGCCAACATCCATGGCCTTCACGACAGCACCAATATCTCACGCCTTCAGCACTACACGATGAACCTTTACAAAGAGTTAGAGGAAGAAACCGGCCAATCCTGCGGCGTCTTTCAACCCGGCTCGCTCTACCTCGCGCAGACGGAAGACAGAGAGCATCAGCTGCGCCTGCAAGAGGCGAAAGCACGCCGCTACGGGATGAATTTTCATGAGGTCAACCGCGATGAGGCCGAGCGGCTGCACCCTTTGGTCGACTACGACGGCATCCGTTGCATCATGTTCGAGCCCGATGGCGGCAATGTCGACCCCTCGGGCGTGACCAACGCCTACGCCCTCGGTGCGCGGCAGCGGGGCGCGGAAATCATCCGCTTTTGCCCCGTCATCGGAACCAATCCGCAGCCCGATGGCAGCTGGATCGTGCGCACGGAGAAGGGTGATATTCGCACGCCCTGGGTGATCAATGCAGCAGGCCTTTGGGCGCGCGAAGTGGCGGCGATGGCAGGCATCGACCTCCCCCTGATGCCGACCGAACATCAGTACTTTGTCACTGAAACCATTGCAGAAATCGCGGCGATGGACCGCCGTCTCCCCTCGGTTGCCGACCGCGACGGTGAGTATTATCTGCGCCAGGAGGGCCAGGGACTTCTGGTGGGCGCCTACGAGAAAGACATGCGATTCTGGGCCGAGGAAGGCACGCCCCAAGGCTTCGGGCACGAGCTGTTTGCCGACGATCTGGAGCGGATCGAGCCCAACATGATGCGTGCCATCGACCGGGTGCCGCTGGTTGGCCAGGCGGGCATCAAGCGCGTGATCAATGGCCCGATGATCTGGTCCCCCGACTCCAGCGCGCTCTTTGGTCCGGTGCCCGAGCTGACCGGCTATTTCTGTTGCTGCGGCATCATCCCCGGCTTCTCACAGAACGGCGGCCTTGGACGCCTTGCCGCCGAATGGATCGTCGAGGGCGAGCCATCGCTCGACCTGTTCGCCTGGGACCTGGCGCGATATGGCCACTGGGCAGGCAAGG
Source organism: Gymnodinialimonas sp. (assembly GCF_059726805.1). Lineage (NCBI taxonomy): Bacteria > Pseudomonadati > Pseudomonadota > Alphaproteobacteria > Rhodobacterales > Paracoccaceae > Gymnodinialimonas > Gymnodinialimonas sp. Next base: position 1,909,792 of record NZ_AP041059.1, on the reverse strand, counting down.
ATTTCACAAAGGCGCGGGTCCAGGACCAATACGCCCATCGCTTCAAAATCCACTTCCCCGGTGAAGAACGCGACGCAGGCCGCCCGGTTCGAAAGCGCCCGATCTATGCGATGCAGGCTGAAATGGGCGCCAAATTCGGCTTGAACTATGGCTGGGAACATCCTGCTTTCTTTGACAAAAACGTCGATGACAGTGCGGGCTACGCGCGGCAACCCTGGTGGGACGTCGTGGGCCGCGAGGCGCGTATGCTGCGCGAGGGTGCGGGGATCATCGATATCTCGAACTTCGCCAAGTATCGCGTGGCTGGGGACGGAGCGGAGGATTGGCTGAACGCCCTCTTCGCCAACCGGATGCCGACAGCGGTGGGCCGTTCGTGCCTCACGCCGCTGATCGGCAAGCGCGGCGGTGTGGCGGGTGATTTCACCGTCACGAAGCTGGCAGAGAATGAGTTCTGGATCCTCGGCGGCGGCGCGGCGGAGCGCTACCACCAGCGTTTCTTCCGCCAGGTCCCCCTCCCGGACGGCACCACGTTCGAAGGCCTTACGGAGGCCACCTGCGGTTTCAATGTCGCAGGCCCTCAGTCTCGCAACCTATTGGCAAGACTGACAAATGCTGACCTGTCGAACGCGGCGTTCCCGTTCTTCCGATCCGCACAGATTGTCGTCGCAGGCATCGACTGCGTCGCGATCCGAGTGTCATTCACCGGGGATCTAGGGTGGGAGCTTCATTGCGCCGAAGCTGATCAGGTTGCGCTTTACACCGCCCTTCTCGCGGCAGGCGCGGAGACGGGCGCGGGGCCGGTCGGCAGCCGTGCCTTGATGTCACTGCGGTTGGAGAAAGGCTATGGCTCATGGGGCCGAGACTATTCGCCCGAGTACTGGCCACAGGAGTCGGGATTGGGCGGTCTGGTCAAGCGCGACAAGGATTTTCTGAACAAAGACAGCTGGTTAAAGATCGAAGCTCAAGCCCCTCGCGAAGTGATGGTGATCCTGTCAATCGACGCGAGCACCGCCGATGCCTCCGGCGCGGAGCCGGTGTTTTTGCCCGACGGCACCCCCATCGGCCAGGTGTCGTCCGGCGCCTATGGCTACACCGTTAACCAATCCCTTGCTCTGGCGTACCTCAAAGCGGGCAGCGCCGAACCCGGGGACACGGTCGAGGTCGCCATCCTCGGCCGCCCCCATTCGGCCCGGATCCTTAAAGAAGCGCCCTTCGACCCGAAAGGCCTGCGCCTACGGGATGCGTAATAGGTTAACGCAGATCCCAGTAACCCCGTGACGTGCCCCCCGACTTCCCGCTATACTTGGCGAAAATAACCAGCCGAGCAGCGGGACGGACCATGGCGCGCAAAGCGACCCCTTTCAACGTGATGATCGTCGGCCAGAACGGCCGGCTGCAATACGAAGCGGTGCTCTTCGCCGCCTCTTTCCGAGCCGCCAACCCGCGGTTTCCGGGCAAGCTTTTCGTGGCAGAGCCGCAGCCCGGCCCCCGCTGGTCCAAGGACCCGCGCATGGGCGACAACGCGGTCCGCACTCTGCTGTCCGATCTAGGCGCCGAGATTATCCCGTTTGAAAACAATCACTTCGGCGAGGCCTACCCCTATGGCAACAAGATCGAGGCGCTCAAGGCCCTGCCCAAAGGCGAGCCCTTCGTCTTCTTCGACACCGACACATTAATCACCGGCGATCTCACAGAGGTCCCGTTCGATTTCAGTAGACCGAGCGCGTCGCGACGGGTGGAAGGCACCTGGCCCCAGATCGAGCTTTACGGGCCGGGCTACACGGCCACCTGGAAATCACTCTACGACATGTTCGGGCTGGATTTTGCCTCCTCGCTCGACACCTCGCACCCGGACGAATTCTGGCGCCGCTACCTCTACTTCAACGCGGGTTTTTTCTACTACTCCTGCCCCCACGCCTTCGGCCAACGCTTCACCGATTACGCCACCCGCATCCGCCACGACGGCCCGCCCGAACTTGTTTGCCAGACCCTGGATCCCTGGTTGGATCAGGTGGCCCTGCCCCTGGTCATCCACTCGTTCAGCGGCGGTCGCGACGCATTGGAACCCGGGTGGCTGGACGGGAAAATCTCCTGCCATTACAGGGTCTTACCCCTGCTCTATGCAAGAGAAGACCAACGGGTCGTCGACACTCTGGAAGAGGTCACCGCCCCCAACAAGATCAAGAAGGTCCTGAAGACTTACGAGCCCATGCGCCGGATGATCTTCCAAGGCAAAGGCGCCAAGGCCCGTGCCCTGTTCGACCGCGCCAAGTTGCCAAGACGCGAGCAGCAGATCCGCAATACTTTGAAACGCGAGAAACTTTGGCTGCGCTAAGCCACGAGCGCCCGCATCGAAGGATCGGGCTCGCGCAGACAGAGGGCACCAGAATGAAATCCCGGCCCCCATCGGGGCCGGGTCAATTCTAAAGAAGATCAGCCAGCAGAGGCGGGCTCTTCCGTCTTGCGATCGGCATAAATCATCAGGGGCTGGGTGTCGGAGGTCACGGCTTCTTCGTTCACCACAACCTCTTCAATCCCTTCCGATCCGGGCATGTCGAACATGGTATCCAGGAGGATGTCTTCCATGATCGACCGCAGACCCCGCGCGCCGGTCTTGCGCGCAATCGCCCGCTTAGCAATCGCGCTCATCGCGTCGTCGGTGAAGGTCAGCTTCACGTCTTCCAGCTCGAACAGGCGCTGGTATTGTTTAACCAGCGCGTTCTTCGGACCGGTGAGGATCGTCACCAAGGCGTCCTCGTCCAGGTCTTCCAGCGTCGCAATCACCGGCAGACGGCCCACAAATTCCGGGATCAGACCGAATTTCAGCAGATCTTCCGGCTCAAGGTCCTTGAAATACTCGCCCACGGATTTCGCTTCCGGATCACGCACATCGGCGCCGAAGCCCATGGCAGAGCCCTTGCCGCGCTGCGCGATGATCTTGTCGAGGCCCGCGAACGCGCCGCCGCAAATGAACAGAATATTGGTCGTGTCGACCTGCAGGAACTCTTGCTGCGGATGCTTGCGCCCCCCTTGAGGCGGCACCGATGCCACGGTCCCTTCCATGATCTTCAGCAGTGCTTGCTGCACCCCCTCGCCCGACACGTCGCGGGTGATTGACGGGTTATCGGACTTCCGCGTGATCTTATCGACCTCGTCGATGTAGACGATCCCGCGTTGCGCGCGCTCCACGTTATACTCGGACGCCTGCAACAGTTTGAGGATGATATTCTCCACATCCTCGCCCACATAACCCGCTTCCGTCAGGGTCGTGGCGTCGGCCATGGTAAACGGAACATCCAGAATGCGCGCCAGTGTCTGCGCCAGCAGCGTCTTGCCGCAGCCCGTGGGGCCAATCAGCATGATGTTGGATTTCGCCAGCTCAATCTCGGATTTATCCGAGTGATTGAGGCGTTTGTAGTGGTTGTGCACAGCCACCGAGAGCACACGCTTGGCATGGGCCTGGCCGATCACGTAATCATCCAGAACAGCGCAGATATCCTTCGGCGAGGGTACGCCGTCGTCGCTTTTCAGCCCGGCGCTTTTGGTCTCCTCACGGATGATGTCCATACAAAGCTCGACGCATTCATCGCAGATGAACACCGTCGGGCCCGCAATCAGTTTGCGCACCTCGTGCTGGCTCTTGCCACAAAACGAGCAATAGAGCGTGTTCTTGGAATCGTTGCCGGAATTACTTGCCATATCGTCCACCTTAAGCGGGCCCTCACGCGGCCAATGCGCCGCAAGACGCCAGTCATTTTACCGGCTTTTGGCCAGCCTAGAACAGGCCCGCCCCGGTCACAATCGCAAATTCCGAAGGGACCATCGCGCTGGCCCCATCGTGCAACAGGGCCGATCGCCCGGCCCTGGTGTCGTCTTACCGGATATATGCCCGGTCTTATTCCGCGTCGTCGCCGCCACGGGTTGCGACGATCTCGTCGATATGGCCCCATTCGAGCGCTTCTTGCGGCGTTAACCATGTGTCGCGGTCCAGCGCCTGCTGAACCGTCTCATAATCTTGCCCAGAATGGTTAACATACAATTGATAGAGCCGCTCACGCGTCTTCTCGATATGGCGGGCCGAAATCAGGATGTCAGAGGCTTTTCCCCCTGCCCCGCCAGAGGGTTGGTGCACCATGACCTCGGCGTTGGGCAGCGCAAAGCGCATGCCCTTTTCCCCGCCAATGGCAATCGCAGACCCCATCGAGGCCGCCATACCGCAGATCAGCGTCGAAACCTTGGGCTTGATGTATTGCATCGTGTCGTAAATCGACATGCCCGCGGTCACCTCTCCGCCCGGCGAGTTCACATACATGCTGATTTCCTTGGACGGATTCTCCGCCTCCAAGTGCAGCAATTGCGCCACGATCAGGTGGCTCATGCCGGAATGGATCGGCCCATTCACAAACACGATCCGCTCTTTCAGCAGACGCGAGAAAATATCATAGGCCCGCTCGCCACGGCTGGTTTGTTCAACCACCATCGGGACCAAGTTGTTTTGGAAGTACTCCACGGGATCGTGCATCGTGCCTGCCTCATCAGATGTATCGTTCCGACCAAGACTATGTCTGCCCTTGGGGGGCTGCAAGGGCACCATCGGTCGAATTCGCGCGGCTTGACCAATCCTTTGGTCACAATAGCTGACGCCCCATGAATGCACCGTCCCATCCCACCCGCACCGAAGCCCTCTCTCGATTGGCGCGCTTCGTCCCGGCAGCCGGTCGCGACTACGCGGCCAAACGCAACTATGACCTGCCGGATCAGGGGCACCCTCATGTCTCTCAACTCTCGGCCTACCTGCGCCATCGCTTGTTGACGGAACAAGAAGTTCTGCAAGCGGTCCTCGGGCGCTATTCCCTTGCCACCGCAGAAAAATTCGTGGCCGAGGTGTGTTGGCGAACCTATTGGAAAGGCTGGCTGGAGCTGCGCCCGAGCGCTTGGGCCGACTATCTTCGAGACCTCGACCACATCGACCGCGCGGGTGTTGCCAAGGCCGAGACCGGACAGACCGACATCGCCGCTTTTGACGCCTGGGCGCAGGAGCTGACGGAAACGGGATACCTGCACAATCACGCGCGGATGTGGTTCGCTTCAATCTGGATCTTCACCCTCGGGTTACCTTGGCAAGCCGGCGCGGATTTTTTCATGCGTCATCTTCTGGACGGCGATCCTGCGTCCAACACGCTCAGCTGGCGCTGGGTGGCGGGCCTTCAAACCAAGGGTAAAAACTACGTCGCGCGGCCATCGAATATCGCGAAATACACGGACGGGCGCCATAATCCAGAGGGCCGTCTTGCGCCGCACCCCGCCCCGCTGAACGGGCCGTCCCACCCCACACCGCGCTGTGCCCCGGCTGGCGATGTCGCCATGCCCGGCCTGCGCACCGGCGTCTTGCTACATGAGGATGACCTGTCGCCGTCCTATTTGCAGGCCGGTTTCGACGACCCCATTGTCGCGCACGCGGGACTTCTGGCGACCGCATCGCGGTCCCCGGGCGCGGTCAACCCTCTGGTTCTGTCATTCGCCGAAGGCACCCTTGACGACGCCATGACCCGTTGGGGCCCGTCATTTGGCACGCCGGGCCCTGTGAGCAACTCTGTGGACAAGATCTGCGCCTGGGCCATCGAAGCGGACTTGGAACAGATCATCACGCCCTATGCGCCGGTCGGCCCCACGGCGAGCAAACTGAGGCGCCTCAGGTCCGCCTTGGATACCTCCGGGATCAAGCTGGTTGAGGTGTTGCGCCCCTGGGATGCCGCCGCTTGGCCCCACGCGACGCATGGGTTCTTCAAGTTCAAACGGCAGATACCGCGTTTGGTGGCGGAATTCGTTTGAAGGGATCTGCTTTGTCGTTAAACATTAAGCTTTCTGTGGATAAGCGCTACAAACTTGTGGAGTGACGTAGTGTTTTCACAGTCTTTCCGCGAGCTGGACTACAGCTTCAACGGCCTTCGCCGCGCTCCAACGCCGCCAAACCGGCCATGGCATAGCGCGGTACAAGCGCCCCAAGCGAGATCCCCCTCTCGGGGTCCGATGCATTGCCATCCAGGGCGCGTTTCTTGACCCCCTGCAAGATCGCCGCCATCCGAAAGAAACAGAATGCGACGTAGAAACCAAAATTGTCGATCCCGCTCAGGCCCATCCGGTCACAATAAGCCGCCAGGAAATCCTCATCACTTGGCAAGCCCTCCGCCCCGCGGTAGACGCCCTGCAAACCGCGCCCCTGTTCGCCGGGCGGCATCTGCCACTGCATGATGACCGCCGCAATATCCGCAAAGGGATGCCCAAGCGTGGATAGCTCCCAATCCAGAACCGCAACGATTTCAGGGGTTTCCGGAGCGAACATCAAGTTGTCTATTCTGTAGTCCCCATGCACCAAGGTGACCCGTCCATCATCTTCTGGACAGATCCGATCAAGCGTTGAGATCAAACTGTCCATTTCTGTGATCACGCCGGTCTCGCTGGCACAGTATTGCTTGGACCAACGGTCGATCTGGCGCCGGAAGTAGTTCCCTCGGGGGCCGTAATCCCCCAACCCAACCCGCTCCAGATCTACGCTGTGAATTGCCGCCAGAACGCGACCCATCTCATTGAAATATCTGGCTCTATCGGGTCTAGTGACAGTCGGTAATCGCGGGTCGTCAAAGCATCGCCCCGGTACGAACTCCATCACGTAAAAGGCCGAGCCAATCACGCCGTCGTCTTCGCAAAGCGCCAAGGGTCGCGCGACCGGAACCGCCGTCCCCTGCAACGCCCGCTGCACCCGGTATTCGCGATCAACGGCATGGGCCGATTTCAGCAGCCTTCCGGGCGGTTTACGCCGTAGAACGATCGAACGATCCGCCGCCGTCACCAGGTAAGTCGGGTTGGATTGGCCGCCTTGGATTTTCTCAAGTGCCACAGGGCCTTGCAGGCCGACGTTAATCCTCAACCAAGCTTCCGCCGCGCGCCATTCCTCTGGCGTCATGGTGCAGCGTTGGAATATTTGCGCAGCTCCGCCCGCGCGACCTGTCTGCGATGGACCGCATCGGGCCCGTCGGCAAGCCTCAGCGTCCGCAAGTCCGCCCAGATTTTTGCCAACGGTGTATCCTGGCTAAGGCCCGTGGCACCGTGCATTTGCATCGCTTCATCAACCACTTGCAACGCCATCAACGGCGCCTGGACCTTCACCTTAGAGATCCAGGGCTGCGCCGCGCGCACGCCCGCATGGTCCATCATCCAAGCCGCTTTCAGGCACAACAACCGCGTCATCTCGATGTCGATCCGCGCGTTGGCAATGATGTCGTAGTTCGCCCCCAGATCGACCAAGCGCTTACCGAAAGCTTCGCGGGACAGCCCTCTTTTCACCATCAATTCAAGGGCATACTCCGCACGCCCGATGGCGCGCATACAGTGGTGGATGCGCCCTGGCCCAAGACGGCCCTGCGCAACCTCAAAGCCGCGTCCTTCCCCCAGCACCATGGCATCCGCGCCCACGCGCACGTCGGTGAAACGGATGTGCATATGCCCATGGGGTGCATCATCATGGCCGAAAACTTCCATCGGTCGGATCTTCTCGATCCCCGCGCTGTCGGACGGCACCATCAGCATCGAATGCCGCGCGTGCTTCGCGGCGCCAGGATCCGTGCAGACCATCACGATATAGAGCCCGCAGCGCGGATCCCCCGCGCCAGTTGCCCAATACTTTTCGCCGTTTAGGACGTAATCTTCACCCTGTCGTTCGCATTTTAACGAAATTTGAGTCGCATCAGACGAGGCGACGGCGGGTTCTGTCATCAGATACGCAGACCGTGAAACGCCCGCCATCAGATCCGGCAACCAACGCGCCTTTTGCGCGTCGGTCCCGTAGCGCTCCAACACCTCCATGTTGCCGGTATCGGGCGCGTTGCAATTGAATATCTCTGGCGCGATGGCCACAGCCCCCATTTCCTCTGCCAGATAGGCGTATTCGACGGTCGAAAGACCGTAGCCCTCCTCAGAATCGGTCAACCAGAAATTCCAAAGCCCCGCCGCTTTTGCCTTCTCTTTCAGAGACTTGAGGATCTCAACCTGCCGGTCCGTCATCGCGAAACGGTCACCCGAGGGGTGCTGGCCGACCTCGCCATGGTACTCCGCGTCCAACGGCGCAATCTCATCGCGCACCATGCGCCGCACCGCTTCCACCAGCGGTTTGACCCGATCCGAGACGCCAAGATCCATCACAGTAGCCTTTCGCGGGCGGCAGTGTACTCGCGCTCCAACCGGTCCACCAAGGCCCGCGCCGGGCCCACCGATTTGACCGCGCCGATGCCCTGTCCCGCGCCCCAAACCTGGCTCCAAGCTTTGGGCTTTGATGAACCTTCACCAAAGTTCATCGACTTCACGTCAGCGCTTTCAAGCGCGTCCGGGTCCATCCCGGCCGCCGCAATCGAGGGCTTTAAGTAGTTCCCGGAAACACCTGTAAACAATGAAGAAGTCACAATATCCTCGGCGCCGGAATCCGCGATCATCTGCTTGTAGGCAGGCGCCGCGTTAGCTTCATCGGTCGCGATGAACGGCGAGCCAACGTAGGCGAGATCGGCGCCCATCGCTTGTGCGGCCAACACCCCGCCCCCTGTCGCGATGGATCCGGCCAGCAGCAGCGGCCCGTCGAACCATTCGCGAATTTCCTGGACCAGAGCGAAAGGCGATTGCGGGCCGGCGTGGCCGCCTGCGCCGGCGGCGACGGCGATCAGACCGTCCGCGCCCTTGGAGATCGCCTTCTTCGCAAAGGTGTTGTTAATGATATCGTGCAGCGCAATGCCGCCGCAGGAATGGGCCGCGTCGTTCACCTCCACCCGCGCACCAAGCGACGTGATCCAGATCGGCACGTTCCATTTTGCACAGATCTCCAGGTCCCTCTCCAACCGCGTGTTCGACCGATGCACGATCTGGTTCACCGCATAAGGCGCTGCGGGCATATCCGGGTTGGCCTGGTTCCAGGCGTCCAATGCCTCTGTGATCTTCTTCAGCCAGGCCTCCAAAGCGATCGGATCGCCGTCTTTCTCCCGCGCATTCAGCGCCGGGAATGATCCGACGACCCCCGCGCAACACTGGGCGATCACCAGGTCCGGGTTAGAGACGATAAACAATGGGCTGCCCACAACTGGCAGGCGCAAGCCCTTAAAGATGCTTGGTAATTCTCGATTGCTTGGCATGAAGGCCTCCCTTAAACCTGACGCTAGCGCGGCGCCCGGCGCGCGGCAAGGTGGACGCGCCGTCACAGGGGCGCACCCGGCCCTTGCAAAACCGCGGCCGCGCGCTCAATATACTTTAAGCTTAAAGGAGTTTCCCATGCCCGACGGACAGCCCCGCCACACCGGCCCTTCCCTCGCCCCGTTCGATTGGGCGGACCCGTTCCACCTGGCCGATCAACTGGCCGATGACGAGCGCATGATCGCCGAAAGCGCGCGTGCCTATGCCCAAGACAAGCTCGCCACGCGGGTGACGGACGCCTACCTTGATGAGCACATCACCCCGGAAGTCTTCGCGGAAATGGGTGAGATGGGGCTTCTGGGCATCACCGTCCCAGAGGAATACGGCGGCCTTGGCGCGGGCTACGTCAGCTACGGTCTTGTGGCCCGGGAGGTGGAGCGTGTCGACAGCGGCTATCGCTCGATGATGTCGGTGCAATCGTCGCTCGTGATGTATCCGATCCACGCCTATGGCTCTGAAGAGCAACGCAAAAAGTATCTTCCGGGTCTTGCGGCAGGCAGCCTTATCGGCTGCTTTGGCCTGACCGAGCCCGAGGCCGGAAGCGACCCTGCAAGGATGAAGACGACCGCAACAAAAACCGCCGACGGCTATGTGATCAGTGGCGCGAAGATGTGGATCTCCAACGCCCCGATTGCCGATGTTTTCGTGGTCTGGGCCAAGTCCGAGGCCCATGGCGGCAAGATCCGCGGCTTCATTCTGGAGAAGGGCATGAAGGGGCTTTCCGCGCCCAAAATCGGTGGCAAGCTCAGCCTGCGCGCATCCGTCACCGGTGAGATTGTCATGGATAAGGTCGAGGTCGGCGAAGACGCGTTGCTACCCGGTGTTGAGGGTCTCAAAGGGCCGTTCGGTTGCCTCAATCGGGCGCGTTACGGCATCGCCTGGGGCGTCATGGGGGCGGCGGAAGACTGCTGGCACCGGGCGCGCGAGTATGGCCTCAATCGTGTGCAATTTGGTAAACCCTTGGCGCAAACGCAGCTCTTCCAGAAGAAGCTGGCCGACATGCAGACCGAGATCGCCCTTGGCCTTCAGGGCGCGTTGCGGGCGGGACGTATGATGGAAGACGGCACCTGCGGGCCTGAGCTTATCTCTTTGATGAAACGCAATAATTGCGGCAAAGCGCTGGAGATCGCGCGCCACGCCCGCGACATGCACGGCGGCAATGGCATCATGGCCGAATACCACGTCATGCGCCACGCCCAGAACCTGGAAACGGTTAACACCTATGAGGGCACGCACGACGTCCACGCCCTGATCCTGGGCCGCGCACAGACCGGGTTGCAGGCCTTTTTCTAAGCGCTATTGACCCGGATCAAGGCCGCCACGCCCGAGGTGTGACAGACTCTCCCGCATCACACAGGAAACGGGAGAACGCACATGATCGAGCCTCATTTCACCGTCTCGCGCACCGGCCCCAATTCGCTCCGCGTGAGCATTTCCGGCGCGCTGGATGCGATCACCATGGAGGCCGGGCTACAGGCCATGTCCCTGGAGATGGAGGGTATGGCCCATGGCGATCTTTTGATTGTCGACCAAGGCGCCGAATGGCCGTCACTCGGTGCCATCGGGGTCGAGTTGCGGCACTGGCCGCAGCTGATGGCGATGCTGCACCAGATCGACCGTGCCGCTTTGGTTTCACATAACCAGATCTTCCGCGCGGCGGCAGCCGTCGAATCCGTGCTGATCCCCGGCTATGAGATCCGCAGCTTCAACGACGAAGCCTCTGCCACGGCATGGTTGGAGGAAGCCCGCAGTCTCGTCTGAAACGCGCGGCCTATGCCTCAGGCAACCGCGGGTTCCAAGCCCTCCTGCACCGTAGCGTGGGGGACCTGATCGTTTCCGTCGGACCGACGTCGATTTACCTCAAGAGGCTTTCGCAAGGGCGTCCGCGTTCGGCGCCTTTTGCGCGCTCATGGCCTCTTGGCCTTTTGGCCCATCGCCGCCCGCGTCCTGGTCCCCCTCCGGCTCCGGAGCGGGCAATGCCAGCGCCTCATCGGCGAATTGCTCGGGCGTCTCCGGCAGGACATGCCCGGTGGCCGGGTCAATCGTGACGCGCGGTTTGTCAGCCAGCCCGTCGATCAATTCGTTAAGCTCGTTAACCACCCGCTCAAACCGCGCGCGATCACTCTCGATTACCACGTCGGGCACCGTCTTCTTGCCGCCAAAAAGGAACTTCAGCATTCTCTCACCTGCATTTGCGTTGCGCTTGTCCCAATGTAGGTGATGCCGCAGCGCAGAAAAAGGGGAGAAAGCCGCACCAAGCGTCACGTTGCCCAAAGCCACGCACGACTTGGCAAGCGCGCGCCAAAGGGGCAGAACGGAGGAAATCCGGGGGAGAGCAACCATGCGCATCGCAACGTTCAACATCAACGGCGTCAAGGCCCGCATCGGCGCGCTCAGTGATTGGCTGTACGAGGCAAAACCCGATGTCGCACTCCTGCAAGAGATCAAATCCGTCGACGAAACCTTCCCCCGAGAGCTGTTTGAAGACCGCGGCTACCGGGTCGAAACCCATGGCCAGAAGGGCTTCAACGGCGTGGCGATCCTGTCCAGACTGCCGCTCGAAGACATCAGCCGGGGCTTGCCCGGCGACGATGCCGACGAACAGGCCCGCTGGATCGAGGCGACAGTGATGGGCGACAGCCATCCCGTGCGCGTCTGCGGGCTCTATCTGCCCAACGGCAACCCCGTGCCGGGGCCAAAGTACGACTACAAACTGGCGTGGATGGCGCGGCTGCACGCCCACGCGCAACACCTGCTGCAAGGCGAAATGCCCGTTGTGATGGCCGGCGATTACAACATCATCCCCCAGGACGAAGACGCCGCCCGCCCCGAGGTCTGGCAAGAGGATGCCCTCGCCCGCCCGGAAAGCCGCGCCGCTTTCCGCAAGCTTTTGAACCTCGGTCTTACCGAAGGATTTCGCGCCCGCACTCAGGCACCCGGCATGTACTCATTCTGGGATTACCAGGCCGGGGCCTGGAACCGGAACGACGGCATCCGCATCGACCACCACCTGCTCAGCCCCGAGGCCGCCGACCTATTGCAAGACTGCTGGATCGAAAAAGACGTGCGCGGGCGCGACAAACCCTCAGACCACGTGCCGGTCTGGATCGACCTCGCCGCCTGAGCCCTGCGGGACGGCGGGAGGGGCGAGGTTCGCGTTTTTTTGCCGTGGCAAAAATCGCGGACCAGCGTCTCCCCCGTCCGCGTCCAACCTCACAACCCGTTCAGCGGCACCTTCAAGACCGGATGCCCGGCGTCGTCCTTCGGGATATCGCCCGCGCGCATGTTCACCTGCAATGACGGAATGATCAGCTTCGGCATCGCGAGCGTCGCATCCCGCCCCTCGCGCACCGCAATGAAGTCTTCTCGCGACTGCCCACCGGAAAGGTGAATATTCTTCGCCCGTTGCTCGGCCACCGTCGTCTCCCAGGCAATCGCACGCCCGCCAGGGCCGTAATCGTGGCAGATGAACAGCCGCATCGCGTCCGGCAGGGCCAGCACCTTCTGGATGCTGTCGTACAACTCTCCCGCGTCCCCGCCCGGAAAATCACATCGGGCCGAGCCGCCGTCGGGCATGAACAACGTGTCGCCCACGAAGGCCGCGTTACCCGCGACATGCACCATGCAGGCCGGGGTATGGCCGGGCGTGGACATGGCAAAACAGGTCATCGCACCCACGTCATAGGTATCGCCGTCGGCAAAGAGCCCGTCAAACTGCGAGCCGTCGCGCTGGAACTCCGTCCCCTCGTTGAAGACCTTGCCGAAGACTTCCTGGACCTCGGTGATCCTCGACCCGATGCCAATCTTGCCGCCCAACTCCTGCTGCAGATAGGGCGCGGCGGAAAGGTGGTCGGCATGGACGTGGGTTTCGATGATCCAGGCCACGTCCAGGCCCTCCTGGCGCACAAACGCAATGATCTCATCGGCGGACACATGGGTGATCCGCCCCGCCGCGTAGTCGATGTCCAGGACCGTGTCGATGATCGCACAGGCCTTGCCGTCCGGCTCCTGCACGACATAGGAAATCGTGTTGGTCGCTTCGTCAAAGAACCCGGTAACCTTGGGTTCCATCGTCATATCAACAGGATAGCTCATCATCGTCTCCTATGCTGGGGCCCGGCGCTTCAATGCGCCAGGCAATAGACGGGCGGTCAGGATACCCGCGACAAGCGCCCCGGTGAAGACCCAGACGGACGGCTCAAATGCACCCAGAACCGGCAGCGCGCCGCCGGGGCAGAACCCCGCGATGCCCCAGCCCACGCCAAAAACTGCCGCGCCACCCACCAATCGCCCATCGATCTGGCGGCCAATCGGCAACAGAAACTCGCGTCCGAACAAAGGCCGCTCGCGCCCGAACACCAGCCGGTAGCCCGGCAGGGTCACAGCCAATGCGCCGCCCATGACGAACATCAGGGACGGGTCCCAGGAGCCTGTAACATCGAAGAAATTCACCACCTTGGCCGGGTTTCCCATGCCCGAAACGACGATCCCCATGCCAAAAAGCGCGCCGATCAGAAAGATAAAGATTAACCGCATTAACCTATCCCCCCACCCCGAGATCCAGCACGTGGCGCACCACGTAGACCGTCACCGCGCAGGCGGCCATGAACACCAAGGTCGCCACCAACGACCGGGGCGATAGCCGCGCGATCCCGCAAACCCCGTGGCCGCTCGTGCAGCCGCCGCCAAACGTCACACCCAGCCCCACCAGGAAGCCACCGACCACCAACATGGGCGTGCTCACCGGCACGGTGATCTCGGGCCACGCGCCGGTCACGGCCAGGAACACCCCCGGCGCCGTCACCATCCCCGCGATCATCACCCAGCGCCACAGGCCGTCGCTGCGTGACGCGGGCATGAGCGCGCCTGCCAACACGCCCGTCGCCCCCATGATCCGCCCCGCCACCAGCATCAGCAACACCGCCGCCGTGCCGATCATCGCGCCGCCTGCCAGCGACGCCCATGGTGTGAATGCCGTTTCCATCAGCCTCTCCGTGTCTGCATCGCCCAATCATTAGTCCCCTGACAAACCCCTTCCAAGCCCCGCTGGACATTTCGCGCCTGCGCCCAATAGTCTGCCCCACGGCAACGACCGTCCCCGACACGGGGAAAGACCAACCGGGAGACTATAGATGACGAACCGATTTATCGCGCTTGGCGCGGCCCTTCTTGCGACGACGGCGATCACCGCCACCTCGCTTTCTGCCGAAACCCTGCGCTGGACCCGCGCGGCTGAGGCGCTGACCCTCGACCCCCATTCCCAGAACGAGGGCCCGACCACGACCCTCATGCACCAGATCTACGACCCGCTGATCGTGCGCAACATGGCCGGTGAGATGGAGCCTGCGCTGGCCACGTCCTGGGCACCGTCGGCTGACAATCCCAACGTCTGGGTGTTCGAGATCCGCGAAGGCGTCACCTTCCATGGCGGCGAGGCGTTCGATGCCTCCGACGTCGTGTTCAGCCTCAACCGCGCGATGCAGGAAAGCTCCAACTTCAAGGAACTGCTTTCGGGCGTTGTCGAGGTTCGCGCCACCGGCGATTTCACCGTCGAGATCGAGACAGAGGGCCCGAACCCGCTGCTGCCCAACAACCTCACCAACATCATGATGATGGATGAGGGCTGGTCGGTGGAGAATGGCGCCGAAAACGTGCAGGACTACGCCGCTGGGGAAGACACCTTCTCTGCGCGCAACGTCAATGGCACCGGCGCCTTCACCCTCGTCAGCCGCGAGGCCGACGTGCAGACCGTCCTGGCCCAGAACGCCGATTATTGGGGCATGGACATGTTCCCCATGGACGTGACCGAGATCATCTTCACCCCCATCCAAAACCCCGCCACGCGTCTGGCCGCCTTCCTCGGCGGCGAGGTCGATTTCGTCCAGGACGTGCCCGTGCAGGATCTGGAGCGTGTGGTCGACGCCGATGGCATCGGCCTTGGCACCGGTCCCCAGAACCGCGTCATCTTCTTCGGCCTCAACGTCGGCGCCGATGATCTGGAGCGGGACGATGTGGACGGGGAAAACCCGCTCGCCAACCCGCTGGTCCGCCAGGCGATGAACATGGCGATCAACCGCGAAGCCATCCAGCAGGTTGTGATGCGCGGCCAGTCCGCGCCCGCAGGCGTCATCTCGCCCCCGCCTGTCAACGGCTGGACGGCTGAATTGGACGAATACCCCGCCTACGATGTGGACGCCGCGAACGCATTGATGGCAGAGGCAGGTTACGGCGACGGCTTCTCGATCCAGCTCGATTGCCCGAACGATCGCTACGTCAACGACGAGTCGATCTGCCAGGCCGCCGTGGGCATGTTCGCCCAGATCGGCATCACCGTGAACCTCTCCGCCCTGCCCCGCGCCCAGCATTTCCCGCTGATCGCCAACGGCGAGACGGACCTGTATCTTCTGGGGTGGGGCGTGCCCACCTATGACGCCGAGTACATCTTCAACTTCCTCTACCACACCCGCAACGAGGGTCGCGGCAGCTGGAACGGCACCGGGTTCTCCAACGCCGCGATGGACGAGATGATCGTGTCGCTGTCCTCCGAGACGGACCTTGAGGCGCGCGACGGCACCATCGCCGATCTGTGGGCCATGGCCGAGGAAGAGCTGATCTACCTGCCGATCCACAACCAGGTTCTGAACTGGGGCATCTCGGACGCCTGGTCCACGCTGGTGGACGCGGACGATCAGGTGAAGTTCAAGTATTTCGAGCTGAACTGAGCCGACGACGCCAAAGGCGTTAACGCCTTTAACCTTTGAAGTGCCCGGGGAAGTAACTCCCCCGGGCATTTCTTGTTTCCCTCTGCCGTCAAAGGTCTGCGCCAGCTTTTTTCCGAGCGCACCGGTCATCCATGCCACCCCCGTCCCCCGCCGCAATTGCCGTTTCACCTGCAATAAGCTTGCGCCCGGGGCCTTTTTCACTCAGGCTGAAATTCTCCTCGCCTGCATTCGCGCAAAGATTTTTTGCCAACTTTTATAGTCCCCAAGGCCGGAAGCTGTGATTTTCCCCACAGTCCGGGGAAGATCTGTTTTTTATGACTGAAAGGATTTGTCGTGTCTCACGATCTTCTACAAGCACTTGCTCTGTCGATACTCTCGCTGCCCGTGGCGACCTCTGCCATGGCGCAGGATGTGAACCCCGACCGCGTCACCGGGTTCATTTCAGCGCTGGAAGCCCATGGCTGCCGCTTGACGCAAGCTGATACCCAAGCCTTTGTTCTGGCAAACGGATTTGGCGATGCCCGCGAGACCCAGGCCATCGTCGGCAGCCTGATCGCCTCCGGGCAGGCCCGCACCGAAGGGGCGGAACTGGTGCTGGAAACGGCCGGGTGCTCCGCCGGTGCAGCGGGCGCCGCGCCCGCGCCCGCGCCGATTCCCGTCCCCGCGCCCGCCCCTGTGGCAACGCCTGCCCCAGCGCCCGTTCCTGTGCCCGCGCCGGTGCCCGTCGCGCCACA
This sequence comes from Gymnodinialimonas sp., assembly GCF_059726805.1. Classification (NCBI taxonomy): domain Bacteria; kingdom Pseudomonadati; phylum Pseudomonadota; class Alphaproteobacteria; order Rhodobacterales; family Paracoccaceae; genus Gymnodinialimonas; species Gymnodinialimonas sp. Next base: position 1,893,105 of record NZ_AP041059.1, on the reverse strand, counting down.
GCCCGTGCAGGCCCTGGCCCAATGCCCGTCGAACGCCCTGTCGCTCTCGGCCAATACCCAATGCGCCTGCCCGGGCAATCCGACGGGCACGATCTGGGGCAGCGGCACCTATACCGCTGACAGCAACATCTGCGTTGCCGCCCTGCACGCCGGGGCCATTCCCCCCAGCGGTGGCAATGTATCTGTGATCCTCAGCGGTCGGCTCGACGCTTTCCCCGGCTCCGCCCAGAACGGCGTGACCTCCAATACCTGGGGCGCCTATGACAGCAGCTTCAGCCTTGTGCCCTTGCAGGCCGCTGCCCCCCAGCCGGTGCCGCAGCCCTTGCCGCAAGCGGTCCCGCAACCGGTGCCACAGCCCGTCGGTGCCTGCCCCAGCTTTGCGCAACCCGGTGACCTCTACGCCGCGACCGGAGATCAGCTTTATACGCCCACGTCGCTGACCGTTCAGGCGGGCGGCACGCTTGATATCAGCGGCTGCAATGTCGGCGGCATCGGCTTCACGACCGAGGTGCCGCAGATCTCGGTCAACCTCTCGGGCATGGAGGGCTACGGCCGTCTGGAGATCGAGGTTGTGGCCCAGTGCGACACGACGCTTCTGGTCAACACGCCGACGGCCCAATGGGTCTTTGACGACGACAGCCGGGGCAATTTCCAGCCGCTCCTCAACCTGCCGTCGTCGGCGGCGATGAACGGGCGGATCGATATCTGGGTCGGCACTTTCAATGGCTCCGCCTGCCCCGCGACGGTCGAGCTGGAGACCTGGAACAACTAAGTCTCATGCGCCGCCGCCCGCTTGGGTGGCGGCGTCTTCCCAAGCCCGGCAACCCGAGTTCTTTGACAAGGATCAATACGGCTTTGGCCCATTTGTGGCAGACTCAAAGGCGCAATCCCGCGCGTCTTATCCGAAAGGACTGCCGTTATGTTCACCTCTATCCTTGTTGCACTCGATGGATCTGAAGCCTCCGAAAAGGCGCTGACCACGGCCTGCAAGCTGGCCACGACCTTCGGGTCCGAGCTGCATCTGGTCAATTCCCCCCAGGTGGAAACAACCGCCATTGCCGTTGGCTATTCCGTGATCGATGTGCCGGTGACCCCGGAGCAGATTGCCGAAGCGGGCAAGGCTGTCGTGGCGGATGCCGAGGCCAAGGCCAGCGCCCTTGGCGCGACCGTGACGGAAACAACAATTGGCGCAGGCGACCCGGCGGATGACATCCTGCAATCGGCCAAACTGAACGACGTCGACCTGATCGTGATGGGCCGTCGTGGCCTCGGGTCCGTGGCCAGCCTGTTCCTCGGCTCGGTCAGCCAAAAGGTGAGCCGCAGTGCGTCGAGTTCCGTGCTGACGGTCCACTAGGGCGTCGCGCGAGCGACCGGGCCATAAGCGAAACGCGGTAGGCAAGCCGCGGTGCGCGGGCAATAGTGGCGGGGCTTTTCGCAAAGGATCCCGCCATGCCCGCCTACGTCGTTTCGATGATGCATATTACCGACCCGGAAACCTACCGCAGCTACACCGACCGCACGCCCACCATCGTCAAGCGCCATGGCGGCAAGTTCCTGACCCGGGGCGAGCCGTTCGAATGTGTCGAGGGCAAGGAGTACGACGGGCGATTGGTGATCCTGGAGTTCCCCTCCAAGGCCCATGTCGCGGCATGGTACAAGGACCCGGACTATGAAGAGGCCATGGTGTTCCGCCATGCGGCGTCGACGATGAACTACCTTCTGCTGCAGGAAGGCAGCGCGGACACGGAAGCGCCGGACCCGAAGCTTTAAGAAGCTTTAACCCGCCCCTCCTCGCCCGCTGCGCGCGCTCCTCGCAGCTGATTTGAGGGAATTTGCGTGCATTTACGCAGGTCTGCCCTGCGCCTGCTCACAGTTTCGTGAACGCACCCCTCTCGCACTACCTGTGACAATGCGCCACCCTATCGCGCGATGTGGGCGCTTTGCGTTCGCCACACCTTTCTCTGGGGAGAGACACCATATGAACCGTCTGATCACTGCCAGCGTCCTCGCGCTGGCCACCGCCATTCCCGCCCAAGCGGAAACCTTCCGGTGGGCCGCCACCACCGACCCGCAAACCATGGACCCGCACGCCGTGTCCTCTGCCCCGGTTCTGGGATTTCTGAACAACGTCTATGAGGGCCTCGTGCGCCGGGGCCGCGACATGTCCATCGAGGGCGCGCTGGCCGAAAGCTGGGAGCCGCTGCCCGACGGGGCGGGCTGGCGCTTCAACCTGCGCCAGGGCGTGACCTTCCACGATGGGGCGGCGTTCAACGCCGATGACGTGCTGTTCAGCTATGAGCGTGCAAGCTCCGAGGACAGCGACGTTGCCAGCTGGTTCGCCGTCGTCTCGGGTGTGGAAGTCGTGGACGAGTACACCATCGACATCCTGACCACCACGCCGCAGCCGATTTTCCCCGACTCCATCGCCAACTGGATGATCATGGACAGCGACTGGGCCGCGGCCAACGGCGCCGAGCGTCCCGCGCGCGATGCCGAGAACTATGCCACCCGCAACGTGAACGGCACCGCTGCGTTCCAACTGCAGTCGCGCCAGCCCGATCTGGAAACCGTGCTTGTGCCGTTTGACGGCTGGTGGGGCGAGGTCGAGCATAACGTGACCGAGGCGATCTTCACGCCGATCCAGAACTCTGCCACCGCCGTGGCCGCGTTGCTGTCGGGTGACATCGACCTGATCGACCCGGTGCCGGTGCAGGACGCCGACCGCGTGGACGCTGCCGACGGCGTCTATGTGCTTTCGGGCATCGAGGCCCGTGTGATCATGCTGGGATATGGCATCGACCATGAGACGCTGGTGGGCGGCGGAGACAACATCTTCGCCGATGTCCGTGTGCGCCAGGCCGTGGCCCATGCGGTCAATGTGCCGGCGATCTTGCAGACGATCATGAACGGCAACGCACAAGAGGCAAGCCAATTGGTGAGCCCCGCCATGCGCGGCTATTCCGAGGCGCGCGCGGAGCGTCCGGCCTATGACCCCGATCTTGCGCGGTCGCTGATCGCCGAGGCAGGCGCCGAGGGCGCGACCTTCAACCTGTCGTGCCCCAACGACCGCTACCTCAATGACGAAGCGGTCTGCCAGGCCGTCGTCAGTATGCTGGCGCAGGTGGGTTTGAACGCGCAGCTCGAAACCATGCCGGTGTCGAACTACTGGCCGGAACTGCGCGCGGACAATTACGACATGTATCTTCTAGGCTGGTCGCCCGGCACGTTCGATGCCGAGCACCCGCTGCGCTTCCTCGTGCACACCAACGGTGAACGCCTGGGCACCTGGAACTTCGGCGGGTATTCCAACCCGCGCATCGACGAGATGCTGCCGATGATCCAATCCGAAATCGACCCGGCCGCGCGTCAGGCGATGTTGGATGAGGCGGCCGCGATTGTGCAGGACGATGCGGTCTACAACACGATGTATGTTCAGCCGCTCCTTTGGGGGGTGGCCGATGGCATCGAGTTGACCCAGCGGCCTGACAACTTCTTCATCCTGCGCTGGGTGACCGTCGGCGCCGAGAACTGATCCCGAGGGATTGCGCCTGGCTGACGCCAGTCGCCCAACGCGAGGGGCTGCACCCCTCGCGTTGGGCGCGCATCAAAGATGCGCAAGACCCTCCGGGGGGAGTTTTTTGGGCAAGATGAAAGGGAGGCTCCGCACCGGGCGGGGCCTCCTTCTTTGTGGGCGGCTTGTTGGCGGTTTAAAAACCGAAGCTGAACCGGCGCGACAGGGTGAGGCTGAAGATCGCGTGGTCGGCTTCCTGGGTGATCGGGCTGGCGCTGGCGTCATTGAGGAAGCGGCTGAATTCAAGCTCTCCCTGGATGGACCAATCGTCGTTCAGGCGCTGGTCGACGAGCACTTCGAAACCGGCCGACAGAAGGCCCCCCGAGGCATCGAAGGCGTTGAACGCGCTGGCCCCGGCCTCGGCCGCCGTGACGCCGAAATAGGTGCTTGCGTAATCCTCGGAGCCGAAGAAGGCGCGCGGCCCGGCCGAGATCGTCAGGCGGTCTGACGGGCGGTAGATGACGTCGCCGCCAATCTCGCTAACCCAGGTGCCGTGGCCGATCACGCCGTAGCGCACGTCGGCGAAGACGCGGGCATTTTCCAACTCATAGGCCACGCCCAAGCCCAGTTCGACCGAGAACGACACATCTTCCAGCCCTGTCAGCTCGGGGAAGTCCGAGGCCGAGCGGCCCGGGACCAGCCGGAAGGCACCGCGAAAGCCAAAACCCTCGGTGTCGCGGACGACGCCGGGCTCCCCCCGGCTGACCGGGCCAAAGCGGATCGCCTCCAGCGAACCGCGCCCGCGGGGGCTGATGGCGTAGTCCTCCGCGCCGAAATACTCCTGGCGCACCCGCGCCCCAAAGCCGATCTCGCCCGAGATGCCGAAGCCCTGCGCCTGCGCCGGGGTCGGGGCCCCACCTATCGTGCCGAGGCACAGCAGGGCTGCAACACTTGCCGCCGCGCTTCCAATTCTGCTCATCCCGCTCGTTCCTTCCGCTCGACGGCCAATGTCTTGAACCTGTTATAGGGCGCTTGGCCCGAAGAACACCGGTCCCGCGCATGTCCAGCGCCTTTATTTGGGCGCACCACGCTGACAAACGCGCCCTGCGTTCCGGGCATGCCTTGACCCTCCCCCAGCCAAGCCTCACAACAAAGAATGCTGAACTTCATCCTCAAGCGCGTCCTGCAATCCTTCCTCGTCCTTCTGGTCGTAGGCCTGGTGGCCTTCGCCATGTTCCGCTTCGTGGGCGACCCCGTCGACACGATGTTGGGCCAGGAACGCACGATGGAAGACATCGAGCGGTTGCGAGAGGTCTTGGGCCTCAACAAGCCGTTCTTCATCCAGTACTGGGATTTCCTGGTGCGCGCCGTTCAGGGTGATTTCGGCATTTCCTACCGTCAGGGCCGCCCGGTGGCCGAGATCATCGTCGAACGCCTGCCCGCGACACTGGAGCTGGCCATGGTCTCGGGCATTCTGGCGCTGGTGTTTGGCATCGTTCTGGGCATCTTCACGGCCATCCGGCGCGATGGTTTCTGGGCCAATTTCATCATGTCCGTCAGCCTGATCGGCGTGTCGCTGCCCACCTTCCTGATCGGCGTCCTGCTGATCTATGCTTTCGGCGTGGGCCTCGACGTCCGCATCCCCTTCACCGACATCACCTTCAACACCGGCGGCATGCCCACCTTCGGGCGCGGTGACACGGTGGACCTGGGCGGGTGGAGCACCGGTTTCGCCACCTGGGACGGCATCCAGTCGATCATCCTGCCCGCGATCACCCTGGGCCTTTACCAGATGACGCTGATCATGCGGCTGGTCCGCGCCGAGATGCTGGAGGTCTTGCGCGCCGACTACATTCGCTTTGCGCGCGCGCGCGGGCTGTCCACCCGCGCGATCAACTTCCGCCACGCGCTGAAGAACACGATGGTGCCCGTGATCACCGTGACCGGCCTGCAGTTGGGCTCCATCATCGCCTTCGCCATCATCACCGAGACGGTGTTCCAATGGCCGGGCGTGGGCCTTCTCTTCATCAACGCGATCCAGTTCGTCGACATCCCCGTCATGGCCGCCTACCTGATGCTGATCTCGGTCATGTTCGTGGCCATCAACCTGATCGTTGACCTTTTGTACGTGGCGATTGACCCGCGCCTGCGCGGGGATGGGAAAACAACATGACGGACGCGACACGCCCCCCCCAGGACAAGCCCAAAGGGCGCCTTGCGCGCGCGCTGGATAGCGATGTCGGCTACGCCTTCACCCGTTCGCCGGTTGCGATGGTGTCAGCCGGTGTCACGCTCCTTTTGATCTTCGCGGCCGTCTTTGCCCCCCTCATCGCGCCCCACGATCCGTTCAACCCTGCCACGTTGAACCTTATGAACGGGTTAACGCCCCCCGGCACGCCGTCCCCGTTCACCGGCGACAGCTTCTTTCTGGGCACCGATGACCAGGGCCGAGACGTCTTTTCGACCATCCTCTACGGCCTGCGGATCTCCCTGTTTGTGGGCTTTGCGGCGGTGACATTCGCGCTGGTTTTGGGCGTCACCCTTGGTCTTCTGGCAGGCTACGTCGGCGGCTGGACCGAGACGATCATCATGCGCATCGCCGACATCCAGCTGACCTTCCCCTCGATCCTCGTGGCGCTCCTGATCTCTGGGATCGCCAAGGGCATCACGCCCATCGAGTACCGGGACGAGATGGCACTTTTCGTCCTGATCCTCGCCATTGGCCTCTCCGATTGGGTGCAATTCGCGCGGGTGGTCCGGGGCGCGACCCTGGTGGAGAAGAACAAGGAATACGTCCAAGCCGCCCGCTTGATCGGCCGCTCCACCTTCGTCATCATGGCGCGCCACATCCTGCCCAATGTGCTTTCGCCCGTGCTGGTCATCGCCACTATCTCGCTGGCCCTTGCCATCATCGCCGAGGCCACCCTGTCGTTCCTCGGCGTCGGCGCGCCGCCGACCGAGCCGTCCCTCGGCACGCTGATCCGCATCGGCCAGACGTTCCTGTTCTCGGGCAAATGGTGGATCCTCGTGTTCCCCGCCGCCACGCTCCTCGTTCTTGCCCTTGCCGTAAACTTGCTCGGGGACTGGCTCCGCGACGCGATCAACCCGAAGCTGCGCTGATGTCCCTTCTCGAAATCGAAAACCTCACCGTCGAATTTCCGACCCGCCGTGCGCTGTTCACCGCTGTGAAAAACGCGCATCTGAGCGTGGAGCCGGGCGAAATCCACGGTCTTGTGGGCGAGTCTGGCGCCGGGAAATCCACCATCGGCGCCGCCGTCATGGGCCTGCTGGATCGCCCCGGGCGCATTGCAGGCGGGATCATCCGCTACAAGGGGGATGAGATTTCCGGCCTCGACGCGGACGCCATGCGCGCGCTCAGGGGCAAGAAGATCTCGATGATCTTCCAGGATCCGTTAACGTCGTTAAACCCTCTCTTCACCGTGCGCCAACAGCTGGTTGAAACCATCATGGAGCATCTCGACGTCTCCGCTGATGAGGCCAACACCCGTGCCCGCGCGCTCATTGACCGGGTCGGCATCCCCGACCCCGAGGCGCGGCTTGACCAATATCCGCACCAGTTCTCCGGTGGGATGCGCCAGCGCGTCGTCATCGCCCTCGCGCTCTGCTCGGAGCCCGATGTGATCATCGCGGACGAGCCGACCACCGCGCTCGACGTCTCCATCCAGGCGCAAATCCTTGATCTCATTAAGGAACTCGCGACGGAGCGGCAGGTGGGCGTGATCCTGATCACCCACGATATGGGCGTGATCGCCGACACCACGGACAAGGTCACCGTGATGTATATGGGCGAAGTGGTCGAATCCGGGCCCACCGCGCAGGTCCTCGGGCGGCCCGATCATGCCTACACCAAATCGCTCATCGCCGCCGTTCCGCGCCCGACGCGCAAACTCAACCGCTTTCCGCTGATCTCTTACGGCGGTCGCGTGATGGAGTTCGCCATCGAAGACCTCAAGCGCAATTGGCCCGAGGTCCAGATCGACCGCGCCAAACCGCTGGTGGAGGCCGACGCGATCACCAAACGCTTCGTTCAGACCCGCGCGATCCTGCCGCGCAACCGCAAGATGTTCACCGCTGTCGATAGCGCGAAGTTTGACATCAAGCAGGGCGAAGTCTTTGGTCTTGTTGGCGAATCCGGGTCCGGCAAGTCCACCATCGCGCGGATGATCGCGGGGCTTTACACGGTTGACGGCGGCGAGGTCAGCTTTGATGGCCAGCCCGTGTCCAACCAACCCGGCGGCGTGCCCGATTGGTATCGCAAGCAGATCCAGATGATTTTCCAGGACCCCTATTCGTCCCTCAACCCACGCATGCGCGTGGATGAGATTATCGCGGAACCCGCCCGTCACCATGGCCTTTTGGCCGGCCAGGCTTTGAAGGATCGTGTGGGCGAGTTGCTTGATCGCGTGGGCCTCGGCGCGGCGGCGGGTCTGAAGTACCCGCACGAATTCTCCGGCGGTCAGCGGCAACGCATTTCCATCGCCCGCGCTTTGGCTACGCAGCCGCGTTTCCTGATCTGTGATGAGCCGACCTCTGCGCTTGATGTTTCCATCCAGGCGCAAATCCTTAACATCCTTAAGGATCTGCAAGAGCACCTCGGGCTGACCATGCTTTTCATCTCCCATGACCTGCCTGTTGTGCGCCAAATGTGCGACCGCGTCGGTGTCATGAAAAACGGAGAGCTTGTCGAAGTCGCCGAGACCGAGGCGCTTTTCGCCGCCCCCCAGCACCCCTACACTCAGCAGCTTCTGTCGCTGATGCCGCGGCTGGACGGGCTGTCGGACGAAGGGCTGTCGGTCGCCTGAGCGCAGGGGCGGTTTGCGAATTGATATACCATTGATATACCCGGACGGAGGTTTCCATGCCGCAACCTGACCATATCTCCATCTACGACCTGCCCGATTTCGACACGCTCGATGACGACACGAAGCGCTATTTCGAGGTCTGCCAGGAAAAGCTTGGCATGGTGCCAAACGTGCTGCGCACCTTCTCGGTTAACCAAGAGAAGCTCCGCGCGTTTGGGCAGTATTACAACACGTTGATGTTGGGGGAGAGCCGTCTCTCCAAGCTGGAGCGGGAGATGGTGGCCGTGGTCGTCTCTTCCGCAAACCGTTGTTTTTATTGCCTTGTGGCCCACGGACAAGCGGTGCGTAAGCTATCAGGTGATCCGCAACTGGGCGAGATGCTGGTGATGAATTACCGCGTGGCCGAGTTGCCCGAGCGGCACAAAGCCATGCTCGATTTCGCGTGGAAATTAACCACCGCCCCCTGGGAGGTCGCGGGCGAAGAACGCGCCAAACTGGAGGCCGCAGGCCTGACCCAGGACGAGATCTTCGATCTCTCCGATGTCATCGCGTTCTTCAACATGTCCAACCGCTTCGCCATCGCGTCAGACATGATGCCGAACCCGGAATATCACGCGATGGACCGCGAATAATCCTTTCGGATCATTCGCTTAGCGCCCGAGCCGCTGCGCGGGTGCCCGGCCCGATGTCGCCATCGATCGCCAGATTATAGAGCCCGCGTTCGCGCAGGATCGTCTGGAACGCGAGGGCTGTTTCCCGCTCCCACGGCGGCGTGCGCCCGTCGATTGTCCCGCGCATATCCTCAATATCGACCTCGCCTGTTTCAAGCGCTGCGATGTAATCGGCAGCAGCGCGCTCGGGATTTGCACCGCGTCCGATCCCCTGCTCGTACAGGAACCCGCGCGCCGCGATGCCCTCCGGGCTACCGGTCGCGGCCAGTTGCTCCACCCAGCCGCCGCGCAGGAAATCACTGGGCGGCACACCCTCGGCACCGTCAGAATAAAGCGTGATAAGGCTTTGAACAGCCTCGATATTTCCGCTGTTTGCAAGTTCAACCAGAAGCGGAACCGCGCGGCGGGCATCGGGCAGATCAAGCGTGTCGCTGGCCCCGCCCGGAAGGCCCGCGCCCTCCAGGTAAATATCGGCGAGGGACGCCTGGGCGAACGGGTAACCCGCGTCGGCGGCCATTTCCATCAGGCGCACCATCTCGGCCGGGTTCTCGTCTACGCCGCGCCCCAGACGATACATGAACGACAGGGTCGCCATGCCAGCCGGGTCGCCCAGTTCGGCCGCTTGTCGATAGTATTCAACGGCTTGCGCCGCATCCTCGCGCACGGGGCGCAGGCCAAAGTTGTGGTAATCCCCAAGGCGCGTCATTGCGGGCGCCACGCCCGCTTCTGCGGCGCGCTCGTAGAGCGGGACAGCCCGGCGGTGGCGGCCCGCCGCCTGGGCCGCCGTGGCCAGATGGAAGACCGGGGCGCCCTCTTCCGGCAGTGCTTCAGCGGCGGCGCGGCAGGCGGGCAAGGCATCGCGCAGGGCATTGAGTGCGGCGACCTGAGCTTCCTCCGAAGGGTAGTTCTCGGCCGAGGGTTCCCCAGCGATTTCAAGGCATTGCGCCAAAGCGGCCTGGGCTGCGGCGGCTTCGGCTGCCCGGGCTGCGCTTTCTGCGGCCAGCGCCTCAAAGGCGCTCGACGCTTCGGCCACGGCTTCCGCTCGGGCGGCGGCGGCGGCGGCCTCTGCGGCGACGAGTGCTGCGGCAGCCTCCGCTGCGGCGGCGGCTTCAGCGGCGCGCGCAGCGCTTTCTGCAGCAAGGGCTTCAAACGCGGTTGTGGCATCCGTCACGGCCTCCGCCCTTTCAGCGGCTGCCGCGGCCTCTGCCTCAGCTGCCGCACGGGCGGCGGCTTCCGCCTCAGCGCGGGCGGCGGTTTCTGCGGCCAAGGCCTCAAAGGCCGACGTGGCCTCTTCAACGGCTGCCGCGCGCGCCTCTGCGGCCTGCGCCTCCGCCTCAGCGGCGGCAGCCGCCGCCATTTCAGCCTCCGCGCGGGCCGCGGTTTCTGCGGCCAGCGCCTCAAACGCCGACGTTGCATCCTCCACGGCCTCCGCACGCGCCTCTGCCGCCTGCGCTTCCGCCTCTAGGGCGGCAGCCACCGCCATTTCTGCCGCCACGCGCGCAGCGGTTTCCTCCGCCAGCGCCTCGAACGCCGACGTCGCATCTTCCACGGCTGCGGCGCGTTCCTCTGCAGCGGCGGCTTCCAGGGAAGCCGCGTCCTCTTCCTCTGACGGCGCTTGCAAAGCCAGCAGTGCTGCGATGGCCTCTTCCGCGGCGGCGGCGGCATCGTCGCTTTGCGCCAATGCGCCTCCGGCATTCAGGGCGAGCACGGAGATCAGACAGATCGAGCGGACGGCGTGGGGCAGCGGCATAACCAGAAAATCCTTGAGCAAAATCAACCATTGAGACGATAGCCAGCCCCTTTGCCGCTGTCGATACTTACCCGGGCCCAAAGCGCAAAAACCCAGCCCAAAAAGCACTGGCCAAGCCCCCTCGGCTAAGGCACCTTCCGGGAGGAGAAATCTTTAGGGATCAAGCCACTGACACAAGCACCCACTCCCACGGGCCGCACCGGCTCTGACACCTTGGTCGTGGATCTCGACGGCACATTGCTGCGCTCGGACATGTTGTACGAGTGTCTGTGGTCGGCCATGGGACGCGATGGGTGGGCGACGCTGAACGCTTTGGGCCGGCTGCGCGAGGGGCGCGCGGCGTTGAAGCGGGCCTTGGTGGATCTGTCAGACGTCGATGTCAGCAGCCTGCCTTACGACGATGAGGTCATCGCGCGCATCAAGGCGTGGCGCGATGACGGCGGGCGCTGCATCCTGGCCACGGCCAGCGATCAGGCCTTGGCCGACGAGGTCGCGCAGCATCTGGACCTATTTGATGAGGTCTATGGCTCTGACGGAACGCGCAACCTGAAAGGCCCTGAAAAGGCTGCGTTTTTGCAAGATCACTTGCCCGACGGCTTCACCTATATGGGCGATAGCGCCGCCGATCTGCCGGTGTGGAAGCACGCGAAAGCGGCGATCAGCGTCGGCGCCGCCCCCAAGGTTGTGGCGGCGCTAGATGCGGGCCACACCCCGGCAGAGCACCTGCCGCGAGAGGCCCCGCCCCGCGCACTGATCCGGGCCATCCGCCCGCAGCAATGGCTGAAGAACCTTCTGGTGGCCGTTCCGCTGATCGCGGATCCCGGCCACGGCGCAGGCGCGCTCCTGCCGATTGTGGCCGCCTTTCTGGCGCTCAGCTTCGCGGCCTCGGCGGGCTATTTGATCAACGATTTGTTGGACCTCAATGACGACCGCAGCCACCCGCGCAAGCGCACGCGCCCCTTTGCTTCGGGCACGCTTTCGCCGCAGATCGGAACCCTGGCGATCCCGCTTCTGTTGGCAGCGTCGGCGGGCATATCCTTCCTCGTCTCTCCCGCCTTGGCCGGGGTCGTCGCCCTCTACTTTGTGGCCACCGTCGCCTATTCCGTGCGGCTCAAGCAGCACACGTTGATCGATATCTGCCTGCTGGCGTTCCTTTTCACCCTGCGCATCATCGCGGGCGGTGTGGCGATTGCCTCGGGCCTGTCGGTCTGGCTTCTGGCGTTTTCCATGTTCATCTTCTACGCCCTTGCCGCCGTGAAACGGCTGGCGGAACTGACCGACAGCGAAACGGTGGGCCGAGAGGCCTCGCGCCGGGGCTACATCGCCGAGGATCGGCGGATCATCAGCCAGATGGCGATCACCTCGGGCTACCTCGCGGTGCTGGTCCTGGCGCTTTACGTGGATGAGCCGACGACCCAGGCCAAGTTTGAGACGCCCTGGCTTTTGTGGGGCGTCTGCCCGCTTTTGATCTTCTGGATCAGCCGCATGGTCCTGAAAGCGGATCGCGGCGAAATGCACGACGATCCGATGATCTTTGCCGTGACCAATTCCACGTCGCGCCTGGTGATCCTGTTTTGCGGGGTCATCGTCGCTGGCGCGATGTTCCTATGACGCGCTTTACCCTCGTGATCCGCTACACGGCCTTCGCGATTGTGGCGATGGCAGTGAACCTTCTGGTTCAGCGGCTGGTGCTGTTGGGGGGCGAAAATGCCCTGTGGTTCGTGCTCGCGATGGGGTGCGGGACGCTGGCGGGGTTGGTCGTGAAATACGTCCTCGACAAGCGCTGGATCTTTTACGACATGACCACGGGCGCGGCGGCGCAGGGCAAGCAGTTTGGCCTTTATTCGCTGATGGGGATCGTGACGACGGTGATCTTCTGGGCGACCGAGACGGCGTTCTGGATGATCTGGGGCACGGATTTCGCCCGAGAACTGGGCGCGGTGATCGGCCTGACAATCGGCTATGTCACCAAGTACCAGCTTGATCGGCGCTACGTGTTCAAGGACGCGATGTTGCGCGACGTGGCCCCATGAAGCTGAGCGGTTGGGGACGATTTCCAAGCGTTGAGTGTGCAGTCCGCGTGGCGCGGTCCGAGGCGGACGTGCGCGCGGCAGTCGAAGCCGCGCCGCTGATCGCGCGCGGCAATGGGCGGGCATACGGTGATGCGGCGCTGAACCAAGGCATGACCCTCGACATGACTGGCATGGACCGGATGCTGTCGTTTGAGGACGGCGTGCTGGTGGCCGAGGCGGGCGTGCTTCTGGGCGACATCATCCACACCTTTCTGCCGCGCGGTTGGTTCCCGATGGTCACGCCGGGCACGAAATACGTCAGCCTTGGGGGCGCAATTGCGGCGGATGTCCATGGGAAGAACCACCATCTGGACGGCTCATTCCGGTCCTGCGTTGACTGGGTGGACCTGATGGGCCCGGATGGCGCGGTGACGCGCGTGACCCCTGACGACGACCTCTTTCACTGGACATTGGGCGGCATGGGCCTGACGGGCGTGATCTTGCGCGCCCAGATCCGCCTGCGCGCGGTAGAGACCAGTTTCATTACGCAGGAGACGCGGGCGTTAACGTCGTTAACCGACACGTTGGAGGCGTTCGAGGCCACCCTGGATGCGCCCTATTCCGTGGCCTGGATCGATTGCTCGGACGGGCCGCACCACGGCCATGCCCTTCTTTTACTGGGCGATCATGCACCGCCCGACGCCTTGCCGCGCTACCAGGAACCGCTGGAGGTGAAGCGCAAGCGCAAGCTTCCGGTGCCGTTCGGCGTACCCCCGTTCCTGTTTCGTGGCCTCTGGCTTCGGGCGCTTAACAGCATTTACTGGCGGCGCGGCGCAAAACGCGCCGGACACAAACTGGTGGATTGGGACAGCTACTTCTACCCCCTCGACGCGCTCGCGAACTGGAACCGGCTTTATGGCCGCAACGGTTTCCTGCAGTTCCAATGCGCCTTGCCGATGGACACAGCGGGGGACGGGTTAACGGCGTTAATGGATGAGATTGCGGCGTCACAATCGGGCTCCGTCCTGTCGGTGCTAAAACGCTTTGGGCCGCAATCGGGCCCTTTTTCCTTCCCAATGGCAGGGTACACCTTGGCCCTGGATTTCCCGGCTAACGAACGGAGCCTTGCCCTGATGGAACGACTGGACGCGATCACACTGGCCCACAACGGCCGCTTCTACCTGGCCAAAGACGCCCGCATGCCAGAGGCGGTCGCAAAGGCGGACACGCGGGCCGAGGCATTCGCAGCCATGCGCGCGCAGGCCGGGCTGACGGACCGCTTCCACTCGGTGCAATCGCAAAGGCTCGGGCTATGAGCGGCCCCGTTCTGATCCTGGGCGCGGCCTCCGGCATTGCACGCGCCGTGGCGCGGTCCTTCGCCGAAGCGGGCCATCCCATTCAATTGGCTGCGCGTAACGCCGCCCGCCTGGAAGATGACGCGCGCGATCTGCGCACACGCTACGGAGCCGAGGTCAGCATCCACGAGTTCGACGCCCTCGCCCTTGATTCGCACGAGGCCTTCGTCGCGAGCCTCCCCACCCTTCCCGAGGTCGCCATCTGCGCCGTCGGCGCCATGGGCACTCAAGACGGAAGCGAGGCGGACCCGCTGGCCGCCACCCATGTCATGCGCTCGAATTTTGAAGGGCCCGCATCCATCCTCGCCCACCTCGCCAACGCCATGGAAGCGCGCGGATCCGGCACTCTGGTCGGGATCTCCTCGGTGGCAGGCGAGCGGGGGCGTGCGTCGAACTACGTCTACGGCGCCGCCAAGGCGGGCTTCACAGCGTTCCTTTCGGGCCTGCGCAATCGCCTTGCAAAAAAGGGCGTTCACGTGGTGACCGTGCTGCCCGGCTTCGTGAAAACCGCGATGACCGAAGGCATGGACACCCCCGGCCCCCTGACCGCAGAGCCCGACGAAGTCGGCGCCGCGATCCTTAAGGCTGTCACCAAACAGACCAACATCCTCTACACCCGCCCGATCTGGCGGATCGTGATGGCGGTGATCCGGAACATCCCGGAGCCCGTGTTCAAGAAAACCTCAATCTGAAAGCCGCGCGCTGGCGGGATTCCGCGCAAAAATCAAGCATTGGATGAAACCTGCAGCCACGTTGTTGCGAATTTAACACTTCCAGCATAGGGCTGACATAGAACTAGGGACAACGACACGCGACGGACAGGTTGCGGTCAACAGAATGGGCAGTGCCTCAAGATGAATGGGACAGTGATCGCGCGTGTTTTTGCGCGGGCAAAACAGGTGAAAACCTCCGACGGCATGGCAGCGCTTGAGCGGCCAAATGGCGTGTTGGCCATTGTTCTGGCCTCGACCATCATCACGTCCGGCTGCGCCTATGTCGTGGTTTCCAACGCGTTGGACGGGCAACGCCCGGTTGAACGGGTTGTGGAGGCTGCCCCCGCCGCAGATCCCACGCCCCAACGCCGCTACCCCGATGCCGCCAGCTTTGATACGACCGTCTCGGTCGTGATCGACCGCCCCCCAAGCACCCGCGTGCCGCCGCAACTGGCAGCGCCCCAAGCCATCACCCTGGCCCCTGCAGATCCGGCAGAGCCCTATACAATCGTCGAAGGGCGCCCGCCCGTCATGCCCCAACCGCGCCCCGGTGTGGTGACTGTCCCCTCCGTGGTGCAGGTCATTTCCATCGCGCGCAATCTGGACGCAGACCGCGCCCTGGCCCTGCCGCGCCCCGTTGCGCGCCCCGGCGGCACGACGACCCCCGCCTGGCCGGATCTGGAAACCGGGCCGCAAACCTCCACGCTTTTGGCCGCCTCCAGCCCGCGCCCCAGCCTGCGTCCCGAAGGTCTCGTGACCCGCGTCGCCGCGCGCCCGGATGAGTTTGACATCGAAGTCGCCCGCGCCGAGGCCCCCGATGCCCTGGGCGGGATCGGTGAAAGCCCGCGCCCCAATATCTTCAGCGGCGGCAGCGGCGATTGCTCGCCGCGCATGGCGCGCGAGATCCCACGCCGTCCCGGATCTGCCGCCAGCGGGTCAGCCGTAATGGCAAGCGCGGGCAACGGCTCGGGCTCGGGCCGCGACAACCGCATGGTGCAAGAGGCACTGGCTGGCAACATCCCCAGCCATATCCGCAACCTGCATCCGGTGACGTTCAATGGCACCGTCGGCGGCCGCACGGTTGAGGTGACGATCTGCGTCACGCCGGACTACCTCGCCATCGGCTCGGACCGGGACCACGTCCGCGTCCCCCTGGGCCTGCCCGCCGCGCTCCGCGTGGCGGAGGCCTTCGATATGATGCTGCCGACGACGACCATGGTCGACGCGATCTACCAGCAGGCCGACGTGCGGGTGGCCCCCTCGCCGATGACGCCGGGCTCGTCCATGTCGTCCACCAACTATTTCGTGCGCCATAACGAGACGATTGAAGGCCAATTCGCCCGCGCCGGCGTGCGCGACGGCATGCTGGTGGCCGGACACAAGAAAGACCTGGTGCTGGCCAACCGCCTGTCGCGCAACCCGGGCCGGGTCGCGATCTATGGCTGGCACCGCACCAACGGGCGCGCGATCCAGCCGCTTTCCACGGTCCATGGCGAGTATTACGCCGATTACTCCCACGGCATCCGCCTCGTCAGCCGTACGGCCTTCGTGAATGGGCGCGCCGTTGACCTGCGAGAGCTTCTGACGGATGAGCGGTATGCAGGCTTCCTGAACTCCGACGGTGCTTTGACGGGCGCAACGGTTCGGCTCGCCTCGCTCTAAGCCCCTACCCCAAAACGAAAAAGGCGCGCCGGGTCTGGCGCGCCTTTCGTTTGTCTAGCGGACTTCTGTTCAGCGGACGTCGCGGAAGCAGCGGAAGCCCAGATGGTAGTTCCGGTGGCTTCCCTCGGACATCACCCGCGTCCCGTGCCAGAACGGCGCGCGCCAGCGGGCCCAGTGTTCATGCGCACGGATCGTGTCCCAGATGAACCACGACCCCTTCATCTCGGTCACGCCCAGGGTCGTCGACCCGGCAGAGGCCATCTGATCTTCGGCCAGCGGCAGGTTCATGTGTTCCGCAGCGTTGCCGTCGATGTCATAGACCCCAAGCGGAGAGCGGCAGGCCGGGAAACTGCCCGCGGGATAGGTATTGGACCCGCAGCCCTGGAAGCTGCCGCCGTTGCACGAGGCGTTCTTGAACGATCCGGTCGCGCAAACGCCCGATTGCCATGCGCCGATGGAATAGGTCCCCCGCGTGCTGGCGTAGTGGTTGTTGTGCCAGTTGCGGATCGTGTTGACCGCCGCCGAGAGGCCCATGCCCCGCACGCGGTCGAACGGGTAGTCGGGCGGCAGCAGCTGACCGGCTGCGGCCCCTTCCCATTCATGGGCGTCACCGATGCGCCCGCCTTCCGCTGCGCAGAGCTGCGCCGCCTCATTCGCGCGCACCCAAACAACGGGGTAAACCATGGGAATATTGGGATATTCAAACATATCCGCACAGGCCGTCGCATCGCGCGGTGACTGCGTTTCGGGATCGTAGAGCGGCACCATGTAGGGCCCGCCGCAGATCCGCTCGAACTCGCGGTTGCGGTAGCTGGCCTGGACCTGCGCCACCGTGCCGCCGATATTCGCGGCGGCTTGCTCGGGCGTCAGCGGGTGCTGGGTGACGGCCGGGTTGCCCTGCCCCATCCAGCCGTTGGGTGAGTTGGCGAAGATGGTGCGAACTCGGTTGATCTCCGCGTTCGAGAGGCCCCGGATGTCTTGCAATTGTTGGAACAACAGCTCATTGCGCTCGGCCAGGGATTGCGCGTTTGCGCCCGTTACAGCCAATGCCGTCGCGGCGACCGCCGCCTTTACTAAAGTGCTCAGTCGCATCACTTATTGCCTCCGCAGCAGGTAAAAGAAGTCACGATTGTCGGGCGCCGAGATGAAGCGCGCGACGCGACCGTTGTCGGGATCGGCCTCTGCCATGCCCGAGACGAGGTGCTGGACATCCAGCTCCTCATCCTCGTCATGCACATAAAGCGCCATATACGTGTGCTCCTGGCTGTTCATGTCCAAAAGCATGGCGTAGTCGCACTCATAGGCCTGGAAGGTGCGCGCCATGGCCGAGGGCGTTGCTGTTGAAAAGTATGCATAAATCAGGAACTGACGCCCCTCGACGGTGCGCATGCAGGCCCCACCCCGCAGGGTGCGCAGCGTGGCGTTCGCATCGCCCGACCAATTGCCCCCACCCCAGGAGGTGACGCGCGGGCCCGGCACGCCATCCTCGATGATCGGCACGCCGTTCTGGCGGGCAAAGATCAGGTCGGGCAGCAATGCATCGTCTTCTTCGGACCAGGTCCGCATGGCCAATTCGCCATCCTGGGTCAGGTACATCGTCGCGAGGTTGGGCCAAAGGCGCGACATCAGGACGCCGTTCTGCATGAAGCCGTAGTGGTGGCCGTAGTTGAACGTGGCGTAGTCGCCGAACCGCCACGCCCCGTGGTCCCGTTTGAACCCGGCGGTGAACGTCGCGGCGACGGTTTCCACCAGCGCGGGGTTCAGCATGCCCGTGCGCACCAGCGGGTCGGGGCTGTTGAATCCATCGGGGCCGCGCCCCTGATTGTGTCGGTTCTGCGGGCGCGAGGACCACCCGAGGGCCGGATGATCCGTCCCCAGCTCATACCCGATGTCAAACCGCGCCATGTCGAAGGCCACAAGGTAGACGTCGGCGCGCCGCTCGATCCCGTCCAAACCGTTGGCACCGCGCGTCTGCATCACCTCGCCCGCGATCATGCCGGGCTGCATGACCGAGGCGTAAATGCCGGGGCTCTCTTCAACCTCATACCAGGCGCCCGCGGTCATCGCGCCAGCATCGGTGCCCGCCAGCTCGAACCCCATGTAGGGGCGCATGTTGGGTGTGCTGGCCAAAAGCGCGTTGCCCAGAAGCTCCACGCCATCGATTTCCTCCAGTTCTTCCTCGCCCTCCGATGAGACCATGAAGGCGTCTTCAAAGAAGGCGCCTTTGATCAGGTTTACGATGGATTCGCCGAAAATCACGTTGTCGCGCAGGAATTCTGCCACGGCCTCCCGGGTGGTGCGGTTGCCGGTGACGGGATTGCGGACGAAAAGGCTCCAATCGCAGACCGGCGCATAGGGCAGCGAACTGGCTTGCGCCTCCTCCAATTCGCCGTCTTCCCAGGGCGCGCAGGCGAAACTGTCGCCCTCCCCTTCGATCAGCAGCGCGGGGCCATCCTCATCGATCAAGGAAATGTCCCAGGTATCGGGGTCCCCATTTTCAAAGTGCACAAATCTTGAGCGCCCCCCCGCGGGCGCGGTTTCCAACACGAACCACGAGTTCACATGGGGGTTGAGCGAGGTCAGCGTGTAGACCGTCCCATCCTCGGCCGTGAGGGTTTGGGCATTGCGGAACGCCTGCATGGCAAAGATCGTGCCCGGCACGTTGCCCTCAAGCGTGGCGAGTTGCGCATCGATGACAGATTGGTCAGGTAATTCAATGCCCTGAGCGGCGGCTTGCGGCGCGAAGGCCAGGGCGAACGCGGTCGTGACGACAATGGGAAAACTGGAAAAGACCGAAAACTGGGGCAGCAAGATGAGCTCCATCGTTGGGAAATGAGACCGCGCGGCGGGCAGCGTGCGGAAGTTTATGAATAACAGAGGAAGGTTTGCAACAAAGCGTCCAGTGACGCAACGGCAAGACCTGCAGATGTGAACGGGCGGCGGCACCAAAGCCAGCGCTTTGGGAATCCCATTGTGCAAGGCGTAGCGCTTGGGTCATGTTCCTTTTATCGAAACAATCTTTGTGGCGAAATTAACAAGTTATTAACCCTCAAATGGGTTACCGTATCTTTGGCTTGTAGAATCCCGATGCTGGCGCCGGGAATGTGGGACGCTAAAAACTAAATGACGATGAGGGAACGCAATGGGCGGGAAACTAACAGGCATGTCTAAAAGTCCGACATCGGTCGTGCGCAATGCGACCCATCCGCAGGACCAGCAAAAGGCGCGCGCAGCTGGTAGCCGCGCAGCCTCTGACAGCGGACAAGAACCGCCGTTCGAGGACGCGCTGCGCATGGCCCTTGAGACAGACAGGATCGCGGATGCCCGCACTCTTGTTGCCAATGCCGAGGCCGTCCTTGCAGCCCATGGTGCGTCCGATCCTGCCTCGGCAGACCGGACGACACAGGCGCAGCTTGCCGCAGCAAAGGCGCGCATTGCCATGGCGACTAATGACGGCGCAGCCGCCCGGGCCATTCTGGTCCGCGCGATCGAGAAGAACCCCAAGGCCCCCGCACTCCGCGCGCTGATGACAGAAGTCATGATGGCCGCAGGACGCGCCACGGACGTCAGGCCCGTCTTGCAGCACCTGGGCAATGACGTCGAGATCGGACGGGACCCCAGCAGCGACATGATGCCGAACCCGCCGACGAGACGAGATACTTCCGGGTAACGGAAACGGAAACTCGCGAAAGCCCGGCCCGCGCCGGGTTTCAGGCCTTTCTCTGAAAGGGAACACCAGGCTGCACATTCCCGCGCGCGAAAAGACCCCAGGCAGTCTCGGGAAACGCACCCCGCGCGTGTCCTCAAAAAACCGGGCCACCGCAATTCCAGATCCCGCCGATCCCAAGCTATCGAAGCATTTTCGCTTTGATCCGTGCGAGCCTTGGCCCTATGTCCAGTGAGCGCGGGAAAAAATGTCTTGCGCGCAACGGCTCCGGCCTGCTTGGAATCGTTGAGACATTCACCATGCGCCGCACTTGGCCCTATCCGTCGAGATAATTGGCCCTACCATTATTGAGACTTCTAGGCTCATTAACGACGCAATCGCGGACCCACGGGGGAGTCCGCTCTCGGGAGATTCGCCATGAAAATGACCACTGAAGAAGCCTTCGTCAAAACACTGCAGATGCATGGCATCGACAATGCTTTTGGCATTATCGGCTCTGCCATGATGCCGATCTCTGACATCTTTCCCGATGCAGGCATCAAGTTCTGGGACTGCGCCCATGAAACCTCCGGCGGCATGATGGCCGACGGGTTTACCCGCGCCACCGGCAAAATGTCGATGATGATCGCGCAAAACGGCCCCGGCATCACCAACTTCGTGACCGCCGTGAAGACCGCCTATTGGAACCACACGCCGGTTCTGCTGGTCACGCCGCAGGCCGCCAACAAGACCATCGGTCAGGGCGGTTTCCAGGAAATGGAGCAGATGAACCTGTTCGCCGATTGCGTGGCCTACCAGGAAGAGGTCCGCGACCCGTCGCGCATCGCCGAGACGCTGAACCGCGTCATCATGCAAGCCAAGCGCGCCTCTGCGCCGGCACAGATCAACATCCCGCGCGATTTCTGGACCCAGGTCATCGACATCGACCTGCCCGTCATCGTCGATTTCGAATTGCCCCAGGGCGGCGAAGCGGCCGTGGCCGAGGCCGCGGATCTGCTGTCGAACGCCGAATTCCCCGTGATCCTCAACGGCGCGGGCGCGATCCTGTCGGCCGGTGGCATCGACGCCTCGCGCGTGTTGGCCGAAAAACTCGACGCACCGGTTTGCGTCGGCTACCAGCACAACGACGCCTTCCCCGGCAACCACCCGCTTTATGCAGGTCCCCTGGGCTACAACGGTTCCAAAGCGGGGATGGAGTTGATCTCCAAGGCCGACGTGGTCCTGTGCCTCGGCACGCGTCTGAACCCGTTTTCCACCCTGCCCGGCTACGGCATTGATTACTGGCCCACAGACGCCAAGATCATCCAGGTGGACCTGAACCCCGACCGCATCGGCCTGACCAAGAAGGTCACCGTCGGCATCGTGGGCGACGCGGCCAAAGTGGCCAAGTCCATCACCGCCAAACTGTCCGACGCCGCAGGCGACACCAACCGTCAGGCGCGCAAGGACACCATCGCTCAGACCAAATCCGCATGGGCGCAGGAACTGACCTCCATGACGGAAGAGCAGGACGATCCCGGCACCAACTGGAACGAGCGCGCTCGCGCCGCCAAGCCCGATTGGATGGCCCCCCGCATGGCCTGGCGCGCCATTCAGGCCGCCCTGCCGGTCGAGGCGATCATCTCGTCGGACATCGGCAACAACTGCGCCATCGGCAACGCCTACCCGTCCTTCAACGAGAGCCGCAAATACCTGGCGCCCGGCCTCTTCGGCCCCTGTGGCTACGGTCTGCCCTCCATCGTGGGCGCGAAAATCGGCAAGCCGGACGTTCCGGTTGTGGGTTTTGCTGGCGACGGCGCCTTCGGCATCTCGGTCAACGAGCTGACGGCCATCGGCCGCGGTGACTGGCCCGCGATCACGCAGATCGTGTTCCGCAACTACCAGTGGGGTGCTGAAAAGCGGAACTCCACGCTGTGGTTTGACGACAACTTCGTCGGCACCGAGCTGGATGAGCAGGTCTCCTACGCGGGCATCGCCAACGCTTGCGGGCTGAAAGGCGTTGTCGCCCGCACCCAGGAAGAGCTGACGGCGGCGCTCGATCAGGCGATCAAGGACCAGATGGAGAATGGGATCACCACGCTCATCGAAGCCATGATCAACCAGGAGTTGGGCGACCCCTTCCGCCGCGATGCGATGAAGAAGCCGGTGGAAGTTGCGGGCATCTCCAAGGACGACATGCGTCCGCAGAAAGTGGCCTGATGAACATGGCGGCGAATGATCCATTGGCCGCCATCGCTGCCCGTGCGGCGGCAGACATCAAGCACATCGTGCTAAGCGAAGGCAGTGATCCGCGCGTGCAGGAAGCCGCGCGGGTCGCCGCAGACCAGGGCCTTGCCCGGGTCACGATTGTGGGCCCACGTGCCCTCGCGGATCAGATGGGCGACGCGGTCGCTGTCGAGGATCCTGAAACTTCCCAACATTTGCCGGCCTTCACCGCTGCCTTCCACGCGCTGCGCGCCCATAAGGGCGTGACCGAGGAGCAGGCTGCCGCCTCTGTCCGCCAACCGCTGGTCTTCGCCGCCATGATGGTGCGGGAGGGGCTGGCGGATGGAACCGTCGGCGGGGCGGTTCATACGACGTCCGATACCGTGCGCGCCGCGTTGCAGGTGATCGGCAAGGCCAAAGGGGCCGCGCTGGTGTCCAGCTTCTTCCTGATGGCGCTGCCAGAGGGGCATCCGGTTGGACAGCGGGGGATGATCTTCTCGGACTGCGGGTTGGTGATTGAACCGTCGGCAGAGGAACTGGCCGCCATCGCGCAGCAGGCCGCCGCCTCGGCGCGGACGCTGCTGGATACCGAGCCGAAGGTGGCGATGCTGTCGTTCTCATCCAAGGGCAGCGCGCGGCATCCGAATGTGGATAAGGTGACCCAGGCGCTGGCGATCGCGAAAGCGGCCGCACCCGAGCTGGATATCGATGGAGAGCTTCAGTTCGACGCCGCCATCGTGCCCTCGGTTGCGGCCTCCAAGGCCAAGGGATCGAGCGTCGCGGGGCAGGCGAATGTGCTGGTCTTCCCGAACCTCGACGCGGGCAATATCGGCTACAAAATCGCGCAGCGATTGGGCGGGGCCACGGCGATTGGTCCGGTGCTTCAGGGGCTGGCCAAACCGGCGAACGATTTGTCGCGGGGCTGCACGGTGGATGACATCGTTCAGATTATCGCGGTGACCGCGGTGCAGGCCTGAACAGGCCTGCTCAAGCTTGAGCAAACGCGCAACCTGTTGAATACCCAATATAAAAAATTCTTATAGAATAACGAAGCAGGGCGCAATCCGTCGCAAAATCCCTGCGCCGGGCAGGCCCCCGCCTGCCCCCAATGTCGTGGCCTTAGTCATCGTCTGCTCTGGCCCTACTCCGACTCTCGGATCAGAGCGAATTTCGCGCATCTTATTACGGGCCCTGAGCGGCCCTTTGGGGAGGTTCCAAACATGGCCTATGATGCAACGAACTCGCTTGAAGCGCACTGGATGCCGTTCTCTGACAACCGTGGTTTCAAGGAAGACCCGCGCCTGGTTGTGCGCGCGGAAGGCGTTCACCTTTATGACCACCGGGGCGGCCAGCTGCTGGACGGATCTTCCGGCCTGTTCTGCTCGCCCGCCGGTCACTGCCACCCGAAGATCGCCGAGGCCGTCGCCAAACAGATGACGGAATACACCTACGTTATGCCCTTCCAGGCGGGTCACCCGGGCTCTTTCAAGCTGGCCGAGAAGATCAGCCGCATGTTGCCCGAAAAGATGAACCACGTGTTCTTCACCAACTCCGGCTCTGAATCTGTCGACACGGCGATGAAGATCGTCATGGCCTATTGGAACGCGCGCGGCGAGACGCGGCCCCGGTTCGTGAGCCGCGAGCGGGCGTATCACGGCGTGAACATCGGCGGTGTGTCCCTGTCTGGCATGGTCAAGAACCGCGACATCTTCCACGCCACGGTGCCCGGCGTGATGATGCTGCGCCACACCTATGACCCCAGCGAGAAGTTCATCCCCGGCGGCCATTCCGAGCACAACGGCGAAGAGCTCGCCAATGATCTGGAGCGGATGGCACAGACCTATGGCGGGTCCAACATCGCCGCCGTCTTTGTGGAGCCCGTGGCAGGCTCCACCGGCGCGCTGCCGCCCCCGAAGGGCTACCTGGAGCGTCTGCGCAAGATCTGTGACGACTACGGAATTCTGCTGGTTTTTGATGAGGTTATCACCGGTTTCGGTCGCCTGGGCACGGCGTTTGCCGCGCAGCGGTACGGGGTGGAGCCCGACATCATTACCATGGCCAAAGCGCTGACCAACGGGTCGATCCCGATGGGTGCGGTGGCCTGCCGCGATGACATCTACGAGACGGTCGTGGGCTCGTCCAAGCGCGGCCTGACGGAGTTCTTCCACGGCTACACCTACTCGGGCCACCCGGCGGCTTGTGCGGCGGGCAACGCGATGATGGACATCATCGAGGAAGAGGATCTGATCACACGTTCTGCCGACCTGATCCCCTATTTCGAGACCGCGTTGATGGACGGGCTGAAAGACCACGAGATGATCAAGGACATCCGGGTTGCGGGCCTGATGGCCGGTGTCGAGGTTCACGCCGAGGGTGGGCCCGGTATGCGCGGGACCGAGTTGCAGAAGCGCATGTTCTGGGATGGTCTGTCGGTCAAATTCACCGGCGACAACGCGATCATCGCGCCGCAGTTCATCGCCACGCGCGAGAATGTCGACGAGATCGTGGGGCGTTTCCGCAAAACCATCGACCACATGCAAGCCAACGGCTAGTGTTTTGGGGCGGGGGGAAACCCCTGCCCTGCCTCCCTTTTCACACCTGGGTTCCCTCTCATGTCCAAAGTCC
The DNA here is from genome assembly GCF_059726805.1 of Gymnodinialimonas sp. NCBI lineage: Bacteria > Pseudomonadati > Pseudomonadota > Alphaproteobacteria > Rhodobacterales > Paracoccaceae > Gymnodinialimonas > Gymnodinialimonas sp. The sequence goes on along the minus strand of NZ_AP041059.1, from coordinate 1,868,111 downwards.
CTTCCCACGCGCGCGTTGTCATCGTCGGCGGCGGCGTTATCGGCTGCTCGGTCGCGTATCACCTGACGAAACTCGGCTGGACCGACGTGGTGTTGTTGGAGCGTAAGCGCCTGACATCAGGGACAACCTGGCACGCGGCGGGGCTGATTGCACAGCTGCGCGCGACCAAGAACATGACGCGGCTGGCGCGCTACAGCCAGGAGCTTTACGGCAACCTGGAGGCCGAGACGGGCGTGGCCACGGGGTTCCGCCGCTGTGGCTCCATCACCATGGCGCTGACCGAGCACCGGGCCGAGGAAATCCGGCGGCAGGCGTCGATGGCGCGCAGCTTTGGGGTGGAAGTGGAAGAGATCGGCGCGGATGACGTTTTGGCGCGCTACCCCCACGTGAACGTGGAAGGGATGACGGCAGCGGTCTGGTTGCCACTGGATGGCCAGGGCGACCCCGCCAACATCGCGCTGGCGATGGCCAAGGGCGCGCGGATGGGCGGCGCGAAGGTGTTGGAGGGCGTGAAGGTCACCGGCGTGGACGTTGAGGGCGGAAAGGTTAACGGCGTTAACTGGGAGGCTGACGGCGACGCGGGCACGATCCAGGCGGACATGGTGGTGAACTGTGCGGGCATGTGGGCGCGGGACTTCGGCGAGATGGCCGGCGTGAACGTGCCGGTGCAGGCCTGCGAGCACTTCTACATCGTCACGGAGAGTATCCCTGAGCTGAAGCAGCTGCCCGTCCTGCGGGTGCCCGACGAATGCGCCTACTACAAGGAAGACGCAGGAAAAATGCTTCTGGGCGCGTTCGAGCCCGTCTCAAAACCCTGGGGGCCGATCCCGGAAGACTTCGAGTTTGACCAACTGCCCGAGGATTTCGACCATTTCGAGCCGATCCTGGAACAGGCCATCGAGCGCCTGCCGATGCTGGCGGAGGCGGGCATCCATACGTTCTTCAACGGGCCAGAGAGCTTTACGCCGGACGATGCCTACCATATGGGCCCGGCGCCGGAGGTGGACGGCTACTGGGTCTGCGCGGGGTTCAACTCGATCGGGATCCAGTCGGCGGGCGGCGCCGGGTGGGCCTTGGCGGAATGGATGGAAAACGGTATCCCGCCCTTTGACGTGGGCGAGGTCGACATTCGCCGGATGCAGCCCTTCCAGCGCAACAAGCGCTACCTGAAGGAGCGCGCGACAGAGACCTTGGGACTGCTTTACGCGGACCATTACCCCTACCGCCAGAAGGATACGGCGCGGGGCATTCGCCGCTCGCCCCTGCACGAACATCTGAAGGCCAATGGCGCGGTGTTCGGGGAATTGGCCGGGTGGGAGCGGGCCAATTGGTTTGCCAATCCGGGGCAAGAGGCTGAGTATAAGTACGACTGGAAGGGCCAGAACTGGTTCTGGAACCAGCGCCAGGAACATGATGCGGTGCGCAATACGGTCGGCATGTACGACATGTCGTCCTTCGGCAAGATCCGCGTCGACGGCCCCGATGCGGAGGCCTTCCTGAACCGGATCGCGGCGGGCAACATGTCCGTGCCGGTGGGCAAGATCGTCTACACTCAGTTCCTGAACGTGCGTGGCGGGATCGAGGCAGACGTGACCATCACCCGCCTGGCCCAAGACAGCTATTTCATCGTGACGCCTGCCGCGACACTGGTCCGCGACATGGCCTGGCTGAAGATGAACCGCCAGGGGGAGGTTGTCGTGATCTCGGACATCACGGCGTCCGAGGCGGTGATCTGCGTGATGGGTCCGAATTCGCGGGCGTTGATGCAATCGGTCAGCCCCCACGATTGGTCGAATGAGGCGTTTCCCTTTGGCGTGGCACAGCAGGTTGAGATCGGCCTGGGCGTCGCCCGCGCCCACCGCGTGACCTATGTGGGCGAGTTGGGGTGGGAGCTCTACGTCTCCACCGATCAGGCCGCCCATGTGTTCGAGACGCTGCACGAGGCGGGCGCGGATCAGGGCCTGCGGCTCTGCGGGTTGCACATGATGGACAGCGCCCGGATCGAGAAGGCGTTCCGCCACTTCGGCCATGACATCACCGGAGAAGACCACGTGGTTGAGGCCGGTCTGGGGTTTGCCGTGTCGAAAACGAAGAACGATTTCATCGGTGCGGACGCCGTGGCGCGCAAGCGCGACGAGGGGCTGCAAATGCGGATGGTGCAGTTCAAGCTGACGGACCCCGAGGCGATGCTGTTCCATGCCGAGCCGATCATCCGTAACGGCGAAGTTGTCAGCTACATCACCTCGGGCAATTACGGCCACACGCTCGGTGGGGCCATCGGCATGGGCTATGTCCCCTGCCCCGGCGAGACGCCCGCCGAAATGCTGGCCGCCACCTACGAGATCGAGGTCGCGGGCACCCGCGTTCTGGCCGAGGCCAGCACCCGCCCGATGTATGATCCGAAATCGGAAAAAGCCCGGGCGTAGCTGCGAGGAGGGCGCGCGCCGCAGGCGCGGGGCCGAGGAGGGGCTGCCCCCCTTTAGCGCGCGACCTGCTCCCTGATCGCCTCGGCGATCAGGGCGACGCCGTCGGCGATCCGCGCTGTCTCGATCGTGGCAAAGCCCAGACGGATCCGGTTTTTCGGCGCGTCTTCGCGGGCGTAAAACGACGATCCCGCCTCGATCAACACGCTTTTTTCGCGCAGGTCCCGGGCCAGCAGATCCGCATCCAAGCCCTTCGGCCCCTGCAACCACAGGGTGGTCCCCCCTGTCGCGCGCGACAGGGCCGGTTCCAGGCCATGGGCGGCCAAGGCATCGCGGAGCACCTCGTTGCGGCGCGCCATGCGCATCCGCATCCGCCGGGCATGGCTGTTGTAATGCCCCTCCGACAGGAAATAGGCCACCGTGCGCTGGGTCAGGCCGGGGGGATGACGCTCGGACAAGGTGCGCAGGGCGCGCGCGTGCTGGACCACGCGGACATCCGCCGTCAGGTAACCCAACCGCAGGCCCGGGAAGATCGATTTCGAGAAACTGCCGACGTAAATCACCCGCCCCCGCTGGTCGAGCGAGCGGAGCGCCGGAAGCGCGGGCGAGGAATAGCTCATCTGGAAATCGTAATCATCCTCGATGATGACGAAATCATCGGCTTCGGCCCGCTCCAGAAGCGCGCGGCGGCGCGCCATCGACATCGTCGCCCCCGTGGGCGCCTGGTGGGAGGGGGTCACGAACACGGCGCTAACGCCCTTGGGGATGTCGTCGATCTTCATGCCTTCGCGGTCCACCGGCACCGGGTGGATCGTCATGCCCTGCTGGCACAAAAGGTTGCGCAACTCCGGATAACCCGGGTCTTCCATCGCCACCGTGCCGCCCTTGCCCCCGAATAGCGCATGGACCGCCAGCCAAAGCGCGTTCTGGGCGCCCGCCGTCACCAGAACCTCGTCGACGGAGGCGGCCACTCCGCGCCCCGAGACCGACCGGCGCACGATTTGTTCGACCAGAAACGGATCATCACGGTCGCTGGCGTCATCGGCGATCTGCTCAAAATGCCGCTTGCCCAGGCCCCGGCGCACGCAGTCGCGCCAGTCATCGACCGGGAAGCGCGCCAGATCAAGCTCGCCAAAGATGAACGGATAGCGGAAGCTGCGCCAATCCGCAGGCGTCGCCTGCCCGCCCAGCGCGCGCGGCACGGGGCCCAGGCGGGCGGCCCAATCCAGACGCTCGCTGTCGGCCAGTTGGTTGGGCGCCACGGCTTGCAATTGCGTCGGCGCGTCGTTGGCGACGAAATAGCCTGAGCGCGCAATCGAGACGATGTAGCCCGTCGACAGAAGGCTATCGTAGGCGAGGCTGACGGTGATCCGGCTGATGCTCAGGTGGCGGGCAAGCGCGCGGGTTGCGGGCAAACGGTCGCCGGGGGCGAACCGCCCGTCCCAAATGGCACGGGTGATCGCATCCTTCAGGCGGGTCTGAAGCCCGACATTTGAGTCTTCCGGCAGGAAGATATGATGCTCGGAAATGATGGCCATAAAGACTCGCGATCTCGATAAGGCCAGAATGCGAGGTTTGGCTTGAAACAACAAGTCCAAGCGTGCGGTTGGGGTTGCGCAGGGCGCGGGCGCATGGTGCTTTGCGCCAAGCCTGCAAGGAGCCGCCCCGATGTCCCAATACAAAGCCACCGCCACCCCCACCGGACCGATCGTGGCCGACCTACGCTCGGACACGGTCACGCAGCCCTGCGCGGGGATGCGCGCGGCGATGGCGGCGGCAGAGGTGGGCGATGATGTCTACGGCGACGACCCCAGCGTGAACCGGCTGGAGGCATCTTTGGCGGAGCGGTTGGGCAAGGAGGCGGGGCTGTTCGTGCCCTCGGGCACGATGTCCAACCTGCTGGCGATGCTGGCCCATTGCGGGCGCGGGGAAGAGGTGATTTCCGGCGAGGCCTACCACGTGATCCGCTACGAGGCGGCGGGCGCGTCGGTGCTGGGGGGCGTGCCGCTGCACGCGCTGCCGGTGGCCGAGGACGGCGCGTTGGAGGCCGCGGATGTGACGGCGGCGATCAAGGAAGACGACAGCCACCACGCTGTTACGCGTCTGTTATCGTTGGAAAATACCCATTATGGCCGGGTCGTGCCCTTGACCCGGATGCTCGACGCGATTGACGCGGGCCGCGCGGCGAGCCTGGGCCTGCATCTGGACGGCGCGCGGTTTTTCAACGCGATCACCGCGCTGAACTGCGATGAGGCGGCCCTTGCCGGGCCGTTTGATACGGTGTCGGTCTGTTTGTCGAAAGGGTTGGGGGCGCCGATTGGCTCGGCCCTCCTCGGTCCTGCGGACCTCCTCGCAAAGGCGCGGCGGATGCGGAAGATGCTGGGTGGGGGGATGCGGCAGGCGGGTGTCTTGGCGGCGGCGGGGCTTTATGCGTTGGAGCACAACGTGGCGCGCTTGGCCGAGGATCACGTCCGCGCCGAGGCCCTGGCGGCGCATCTGACCCAATTGGGCCTGGGAGAGGTCAGCCAGGCGACCAACATGGTTTTCCTGACGCCAAAATCGGGCGTGGATCTGGCACCGCTCGGGGCCCACGGCATCCGCACGTCAGCCCCGGAGCCCGCCCTGCGGCTGGTCCTGCACCGTGACATCGACGACACGGCGTTTGACGCAATTCTGCGCGGCTTCTCAGCTGTCGCTTAGGGGCGCGGGGCCGCCTGCGTCCAGCATGAGGGCGGCGAGGTAGGGCACCGAGAGGCCCAGCGCCACGATGGCGCCCACGATGATCACCCAGCGCAGGCCCGACATCACCCGGCGCAGGATTTGTTCCACCGCGAACCAGGTGAACAGGCCGAGGCCGAAGGCCACGGTGCCCGGAAGGTCGTTGACGGAGGACCCGATCCGCACGATCCAATCTGTCAGGCTTTGAATGAGTGTCGCGAAATCCATGGGCGCTCCGGCGTTTTGACGCGCTCCTAGTGCCCGATAATTTGGGCAAGCGCCAGCCGTGACAAGCCCGCCGGGTTTCGCCACAAAGGGCGCAGCAAGGAGCCCCGAAGATGACCGACACCCACACCACCCATGACGCGCTGGAGGACCCGCGGAATGCGGATATCCTGATTTATGTGAACGGCGATCTGGTGCACCGGGATGAGGCGAAAGTCTCGGTCTATGACAGCGGGTTTTTGCTGGGGGACGGGATGTGGGAGGGGTTGCGGCTTTACGATGGGGTCTGGAGCTTTTTCGACGACCACATGGATCGGTTTTTTGACAGTTGTAAGGCCGTGTCGCTGGATGTGGGCATGGACCGCGCGGGGATCTTTGCGGCGCTGGAGGCGACGCGGGTGGCCAACGGGATGGAGACGGATGTGCATTGCCGCCTGATGCTGACGCGGGGGGTGAAGGTGAAGCCGTTCCAGCATCCGTCGCTGTCGCGCTCGGGCCCGACGCTGGTGATCATTTGCGAGCACTCGAAGCCGGTGGACCGGTTGCAGGGGGCGGGGATCCGGCTGGCGACGGTGCCCCAGGTGCGGGGCCTGCCGATGAGCCAGGACGCGAAATACAACAGCCATTCCAAGCTGAACTGTGTGATCGCCTGCCTGCAGGCCGAGCAGGCGGGCGCGGATGAGGGGTTGATGCTGGACCCCCATGGGTTTGTGAACACGACCAACGCCTGCAACTTCTTCATTGTGCGAAAGGGGGCGGTTTGGACCTCGACCGGTGATTATTGCATGAACGGGGTCACGCGGCAGAAGGTCATCGATATCTGCCGGGCGGAGGGTATTCCGGTTTTTGAGAAGAACTTCTCGCTCTATGAGGCCGTGTCCGCCGATGAGGCGTTTTTGACCGGCACCTTCGGGGCGCAAACGCCGGTGGCGGAGATTGACGGCAAGACGATTGGCGACGGTGCGCGCCCGGTCACGGCGCGCATCCAGGCGGCCTATAAGGCCCTGATCGCGCGGCATATTGCCGAGCAGAAGGCCTAGGCGACGCGCGCCCCCGCTGACCAGACACTTCGCAGCATTGGCACGTCGTCCAGCACGCGGAAGCGGATGACGTCGGCGCGCTGGCCCACCGCCAGATCGCCCCGGTCCGTCAGCCCCGCCGCGCGGGCGGGCGCGGAGGTGACCATGGCCATGGCGCGGGCCAGATCGCCCGTCTCCGCCCCCAAACGCACGGCGGCATAGAGCAGCGCCGAGGGGACGTAGTCCGACGACAGAATGTCCAAGAGCCCTGCCCGGGCCAGGTCCCCCGCCGCGACATTGCCGGAATGGGAGCCGCCCCGGATCAGGTTGGGCGCGCCCATCATCACCGCGATGCCGGTTGCGTGGCACGCCTCTGCCGCCGCGCGGGTCGTGGGAAACTCGGCCAGCGCGACGCCGTGGGCGGCAGAGCGCGTCACATGATCCACGGTTGTGTCATCATGGCTGGCCAATGCGGCGCCAAAACGGCCGGCCGCTGCCACCGCAGCCGCCTCATGCGGCGCGCGCACCCGCGCCCCCAGCGCGGTCCGGGTGCGCACATGTTCGTCGAAGGTTTCCTGCGACAGCCCGTGTTTGCCGCGCATATAGGTCTCGTACTGCTTGAGGTCGGCAAACTGGCGCTGGCCCGGCGTGTGATCCATCAGCGAGACGATGCCGACCCGGTCTTCGGGACCGAACTCTGCCAGTTCCTCGATCAGCGAATGGGAACAGATCTCGGCGCGCAGGTGCAGATGATGGCTGATCCGGAACGCGCCCGCCGCGCGCACGGCGTGCATTTCGTCGGCCAACTCGCGGGCATAACGCGGCCAGCTGGCGTCGCCATGGGCCTTCAGGGAGCCTACGCGGATGGCATCGAACACCGTGGTGATGCCGCAAGAGGCGAGCTCGGCGTCATGGGCGATCAGCGCCGGGCGATGGGGCCAGTGGACGGCGGGGCGCGGGCGGATGTGACGCTCCAGATTATCGGTGTGCAATTCCACCAGACCCGGCGCCACGATGTCGCCCGTGCAATCCTCGGCACCGGGCGGCACCGCGCTGCCTTCGGTCACGTCCACAATCCGGTCACCATGCAGGGTGATCCGGCCCCGGACCTCGCCGCCCGGAAGGATCAGCCGGGCATTGGCAAGGGTCACGGGCTGGGGCATCACGGGGGGGACGTCAGACATGGCAACCTCGGAGGGGACTGTGGGGGAATTCAAGCGATACGGGGTCTATGTGGTGCCAGAGGGCGCGCTTTTTGCGGCAGGCTCTGCCTGGCTGGGGTGGGACAGCGCGGCGGGGGGTGCCGTCGCGCAGCCCTTGGTCGCGGACCTGCCAGAGGACGCAGAGGCCCTGACCGCCACGCCCCGCAAATACGGGCTTCACGGCACCATCAAGCCGCCGTTTTTCTTGGCGGATGGCACGGAGGCTGCCGAGTTGGACGCGGCGGTACGCGCCTTCTGCGCCCCCCGCGCGCCTGTCGTTATCCCGGCCCTGCAGGTCACACCGATGAGCGGCTTTGTGGCGCTGGCCCCATCCGAGCCCAGCGACGCCCTGGCCGAGCTCGCCGGATCCGCCGTCGCGGCGCTGGACGGGTTCCGCGCGCCCCCGTCGGCGGCAGAATTGGCGCGTCGCCGCAAGGCGGGCCTTACCGATGTGCAAGAGGCGTTGTTGCAGCGCTGGGGCTACCCCTATGTGATGCAGGCGTTCCGCTTCCACATGACTTTGACCGGGCGCACGCCCCATGTGGACGCCGTCTGTGCGGCCCTGTCCCGGCACTTCGCGCCGGTCCTGCCGCGTCCCTTCGTGATTGATACGCTCGCCCTGATGGGAGAGGACGCGGGGGGCAAATTCCACCTGGTGCATCGCTATCCCCTGTCCGGATAAAGGGCGGCGACAGCGGCTGAGATGCTGTCTTCCAGCGCGTGCGAATTGTCTATTTCGATGACGGGCAGGCCTTCCGGGATCTTCGGCGCCTGGCGCGAAAGACGCTGTTGCACGGCGTCTTCGGCCTCGCGCCCCCGCTGTAACACGCGGTGCAGCAAGACCTTTGTCGGGGCTGTGATGTGGAGGACGACCACATTACCGAACACCTGCGCCGCCTCCGCAAGGGTGCTGCGTGACAGATTTGCCAACACGTCGTGGCCGCGTTCCAGCGCATCGTGGACGCTGTTGGGGATGCCGTACGACAAGCCATGGGCCGTCCAATGCAGAGCGAAGGCACCGCGTGCCGCGCGCTCTGCGAACTCCGCCTCTGAGACCGAGTCGAAATCCTCGCTTTCCGGATCAGGCGGCCGGGTGATCACCCGCCGTGCCAGGACCGCCTCGGCGCGCAGGGCACAAAGCCCCCGCATCACACTGTCCTTACCCGCGCCCGAGGGGCCGACAACGGCGATGAAGCGGGCCTTGTGGCGGGAGGCGGGTGATTTCGACATCTTGCAGAGTTGTCCATTTTTATATACAACTAGACAAATTCTTACCGTCACCCCGCTTGGGCATGCAACCCCTTTTCACTCAGGATCCTGGACCCCATGGGACGCAGCGCGCTTTGGACAGCCATCCACGACACCCTGGCCGAGGAGGTTGCGCAGGGCCACTACGCCCCCGGTGACCGCCTTCCGACCGAGGCGCAATTGGCCGAGCGTTTCGGCGTGAACCGCCACACGGTACGGCGGGCCCTGGGGCATCTGGCCGAACGCGACATCGTCTTTGCACGGCGCGGCGCAGGCGTCTTCGTGCGCCATGTGCCCACCCCCTACCCAATCGGCCGCCGCGTGCGGTTCCACCAGAACCTGCTGGCCACCAACCGCGTGCCCGAGAGGCGGATCCTGCACATGGAAACCCGCGCCGCGAGCTCGGACGAGGCCCGCGCGCTGGCGCTGGACATGCCCGCGCAGGTCCATGTCTATGAGGGGTTGAGCCTGTCAGACAGCGTGCCGCTGGCCTCATTCCGGTCCGTCTTTCCCGCAGCCCGCTTCCCGGGCCTGCTTGAGGTCCTGCGCAGGACCAAGTCCGTGACCGAAACCTTCGCCGCGCAGGGCGTGACCGACTACACCCGGTCAAGGACCGAGGTCACGGCGCGCCTGGCGACAAAACCCGAGGCCGCTTTGCTAGAGCTCGCCCCCGGAGAGCCTGTCCTGGGCACGATCAGTGTGAACGTGGACCAAGACGGCGCGCCGATAGAATACGGCCGCACCTGGTTCGCCGCAGACCGCGTGACGCTGACGCTGTCTGCGTTGGATGGTGAATGGTGAGCGTGGGGGAGTTGTGGAGCATTGGTTTTCTTGGGGCGTGTGGCGTTGCGCGGTTGTGGAGAGGGGCGTCGCTTAGCACGGGTTTTAGCTGCGCTGAGAAACGATCTAACTAGCTGTATTTGAATGGTGCCCGGGGGCGGCACAGTGAAATCACGCAAGCAGTTGTATTGGTAGAATTTATCTTCCAATCACGAAACTTAGACCACCTTTTGGACCACCGTTATCGACGCGCTTGAATGGTGGGCTATGTTCAACCTTGGCACATTCATCCCGTCTCGCTACCATCAATGCGCCTAGGTTTTTGTCAACCTTAGGGCATCGCGATGCTCTTCAATCGAGGAGATATCGTGATGCGGATGCTTTCAAAACGCCAGCTGAAGGAGTTGGTTCTGTACTCACCACAACACATCGCACGCTTGGAGAAGGCAGGCCTATTCCCTTTACGGGTGCAGCTAGGCCCGAACCGAGTGGGTTGGGTTGAGGAGGAAGTGCACAACTGGCTGCAGAAGCGTCTGGACTGTCGAGAAGTTCCCAACCGACACTCCTGATCTCAGGAGCGGGGTGGTCGGGCGTGCACAGTTCGGCCACCCATCCAAGTGCAATCGGCCCAGAGCTGACCTTGACTGAGACCGGCCACGCCCCAGCGCGGCTTCACCGAACCGGCCATTCGTGCATCATGCAGCATTTTCAGGTGGCGAGTGACCGACATGCGGACAAAGGACATATTCCATCGGGTTAGGGTGCCGATGCATACGAAAGAGGTTTTCCCAAGACTACCGGGGAAGCCGCCCCGGCGCATCCCCTTCACGCCTTCAACGGATCCAACAGCGCCCGGCGCATCTTCTTGGCCGGATCACCTTGCAACGGAACAACATGAACATCCAGCAAATGCCCCAAGCCCTGAACAACAAGGCTCACGCCCGGGTCGCCTTGGGGGCGCATGAAAAGGCCCTTGGTCGACCCATCGGGAAGACCCAAATAAATCACATCATACATGACCGTGCCCGCACGGCTGCCCGCGGCACTGGCCGCGCCGCCCGAGATCCCTGGCTCTGTATAGATCCCTGCCTTCAGCCCTCCTGCCGGGATGAAGTGAGGCGGCGCGAACGGGCGATGCACCTTGATCCCTTCGGGCGAGATTGTCAGGGCGCGCATCGTCACGCGGCGGATCAGCAACACGATCACAAACACGCTTATCGCTGCGATGCCAATGGGCACCCACAAAAGCGGCTGCCACTGGCCCCCCTGAATCAGCGTCACAACCGCCCAAATACACGTCGTTCCGATTACCCCCAGGATGATCGAAGCAATCAGCGTCACGCTAGGGGAATGATCAGCTTTTACAAAGACGTTTTCGGCCACGGCGCAATTCCTTTAGGGTGTTAATTTCCACCAAAGACAGATCGAAGTTGCATGGCAAGCGTTTCGACCTCCAACGCTAGATGCTGCCATGCTCCATATGTCTTCTGTGCAAGCCCTGATTCGCGATTCGCGGACGCGCTGCCGGGGGCGCACTAAGGGCCGCTGTGCGGACGAAGCTGCCGTTCGAGTCCGTCGACCTGAGCTGCTCCCCAATAGTTGGACAGTATCTGGCGTGGTTTAAGCTACTCGTTGCACCTGCTGATCGGGTTGGTTGATATCATTTCTCTGCCAATAGACCAGCGCCGGAGGCTGGCCGCCCAAGGCAGAATGCGGGTGCTGGTGGTTGTAGAAGGTCATCCATTTCCGCATGGCCGCCTTTGTCTCCGAACCGGTCTCCTAGGCATGCAGGTAGACACACTCGTATTTCAGGGTGCGCCACAGCCTCTCGATGAAGATGTTGTCGAGGAACCGACCTTTCCCATCCATCGAGATCCGCACGCCTGATCGCCGTAGCCGATCCGTCCAGGCGAAGGACGTGAACTGGCTTCCCTGATCCGTGTTCATGATCTCGGGCGGCCCGAACTTGTGGATGGCTTCGGTCAGCGCCTCGACACAGAAGTTAGCCTCCAGCGTGTTCGAGATCCGCCAGGACAGAACCTTGCGGGTATGCTAGTCCATGATCGCCACGAGGTAGAGGAACCCGCGGCGCATCGGCAGATAGGTGATGTCCGAACACCAGACTTGGTTCGGGCGATCCACGCGCAGGCCTCTCAGCAGATAGGGATAGGTCTTGTGCCCCTTCGCTGGCCTGTTGGTATTGGGCTTCTGATAAATCGGCATGAGCCCCATCAGGCGCATCAGCCGCCGTATCCGCTTCTCGTTCACCAGGTGTCCGTCGTTACGCAGATGCCAGGTCATTTGACGGACGCCGAAGAACGGGGTTTCCAGAAACTGCTCGTCGATCCGCCGCATCAGGCCGAGGTTCTGCTCAGACTCGCCCTTCGGCTCGTAGTAATAGGACGAGCGCGCGATCGACAGCAGCTTGCACTGCTGCCCAATCGACAGATCCGGGTGGTCACGCTCAACCATGCCGCGCCTCACTTCCCGCCCCGGGGCTTCAGCTTTCGTTCCCAAAAAGAGTTAGCCACTGCCAGCTCCCCGATCTTGGCATGGAGTTCCTTCACCTGTTCCTCGTCAATCGCCGGCTTCTTGCGGCTCCCGCGCTCGAACACGCCAGACGCGCCATCCAGCAGGGCTCGCTTCCATTGGTGGATCATCGTCGGATGAACCCCGAACCGGCTTGCCAGCTCGGCGGCAGTCTCCTCGCCCTTCAGGGCTTCCAGCGCGACTTTGGCCTTGAATTCAGGCGCGTGCTGCTTGCGTTTCGACATCTCTGATCTCCTTCTCCTCGAAGATCAGCACACTGCAAATCGTAGCTTATGTCAGTGTCCGAATTTCGGGGGGTAGCTCACATGTGTCTTTCCCGGCAAGCGAATGACCTGGTCGCGCATATGTAGAAGATTAGAGTCCACACCTGGCCAAACGGGTTGCTAGAACCATCGAGCGTGCTAACCTGCCTTATCGAGTAGTATAACGTTCTACACTTGAGGACCTAAAATGATACTAAGATTTGTTCATTTTGTGGCAATTTTGATGATGCTAGCCGCGAGCGTCACGTCCGCCTACGCCAATCAAATCAACCTGACTGCCGATGAGGTGCTTTGTTTAATAGAACATTCCGACGTGTATCTGATAGGTGATTCGGATCCGATAGTTTTTCTCCCAGCTGCATGTCCGGAAGTGGATTTAGAGATTGCTATTTCGTCATTTACTGAGGCGACCGGGATTTTCCCTGCTGCAGATCAGGGCAACCAAGCGGTCATCATGGCGCTGACACGAGAGGAGTTTAATTGCTTACTTGAGCGGCTGCAAACCCTAACCGAACTGCCTTATTCTGTGTTGATATCGGACGTTTGTTAGATGTCTATCCTAGACAGAGGAGCAAAGCTTGCGGAAATCGTCGCTGCAACATTCATTGTAATCGGTGGTGCTCTTGCTTTTGTAACTTTCCTAAACGCTGAAGCCCAGGCAAAAAAGCGCTATACCTTTGAACTGGCCCTTTCCCTCTTGGACGATGAATTGAGAGAAGCACGCTTCTTACTTCTTCGTGAAGTAGCTAATGTGATTGATGATTTACCAGAAGGAAGTGCTGGCTATTCAAACGTTGCCAGTATACTTCGTGCACAATACGCATCTAATAGGATGCTGAGTTCAAGAGAAAATTTTGAAATATCTGCATTATCGATCCTGGATCACTATGGCGTCGCGCGTGGCTGTGTCGAAGCTGAGCTATGCAATGAGGCCATTTTCCTTGATCTGACCCAAGCTGAAGCCTTTCAACTGACTTGCTTCTTTTCAAGCACTTTTGACTCCATAAGTGATCGCTTGAACAATCCCAGTGCGTCAGAAGGACTGGAGTACTTTGCGGGAGATGAAGCGTGTTGAAAGCAATAGCCTGCGCAGTAATCGCTTCCACACCGGCGTTATCAGCCGAAATTGTGTTGGTTTCAGATCAGACTGTCACCTTACAGCAAGCACTATTTTCTCCTCATTGTAATATTGAACTACGTGGGGAGATCGTTCCCGGTGACTTATCAGTCCTTGTCCCCACAATTGAAGACAATTTCCCTTGGATCGCCACACAGGATGATCAAACAGTGCTCTGCCTCTCAAGCAATGGCGGAAACTGGGATGAAGCACTAAATATCGGGCAGTTCCTATTGGAACGGTCAATCACTACGCGCGTTCGATCCAACGACACGTGCGTATCTGCATGCGCAGTACTTTTCCTTTTTGGGTCGGCAAAATCTGTTAACGAGAGTTTTAATGGTCGAATTTTGGACATTGGAGCTCGAGTGGGATTTCATGCTCCTTCTCCTAACCTGGCGGCTATAGGTCAATCCGAGGCACTATTTTCTATCGCTTACAGTAGCGCCTTAGGAGATCTTGCACGGTTGATGTCTGTCGCTGGAGATACTCGGCACCGTTTCGAGCCAGTGCTCGACAACGCCCTCTTCGTATCGATGCTTAACTTCACAGGTCCCGGAAATTATTACGAAATCAGAACCCTAGAACAAATTTTTAGATACGACTTCCAACCTTCTCACGTCGGCTTGCCAAACGTCTTTTGGCAAGTTTCGCAAGAAGATGCAGTATTGAACGCGTGTGAGAACGCTTGGACAAACTCTTCTATTCCCGTCCTTGGCTTCTATAGAGACAGCTATGACGTTCAATTCAATAGAGGTGGCTATCATCAAAGTGGATTTCCCTCCGGTGAACCGGGGTGGGAGACTGTGTTCTCACGTGGCATGTACGAGAACGGCTGTCATATGAGAATGCGGGAATTCATCGTGGAAGAGCAAAGATACGCTGGTGGGCCCTATTTAGATGTTGTGCTGTATAGTGATAGTAATCGCCTCCAAGCGTCGATTATGCCACTTCATTCATTCATATCGCCACATTACGACTTTTCTGGTTGGTCTCAGACAATAGAATAGTAGTAGTTGCCAAATGGACTTTTCTGAGCAGCTTAGTACCTTGGTCTTACTCACCTTTCGGTTGAAAGCTGACCTCTGACCTGGATAACTTGGCGCCATACCAAAATACCGAATTTTGGCTATCGATTGGCCGCTGAGAACAAAGACAACACTTCAAAGTAGTGACTACATCCACACTGCTTTTGAAGAACAAATTTCTCATTTTCTACTCAACGAGTAGTTTATTTTGTTAGCATGCATGGAGAACCCCAGCCAAAGCAAACAGTTACATTAAGCTCTTTTTAGCGGCAACCATAATCATAGCGGCGTATAGTATCCACTAATGTGGAGGATCTCGGATCCAGGTGGTAATTCAAATTGAACACCGTCTCGCGGCATTAAAACAAGCTCCTGGCCTAACATTTCAGATATGTTTCCGTTTTGACCCTCGATTCCGATTCGAGAAATATATGAAATTTCTGGCTCGATCTCCCTTATTGAATAGCCAACCGCCCAGCCTGGAATTTCGACACTCTCTGTCATTGTTTGTTCTGCGCTTGAAGCACCCACAAGCACACGTCCATAAAGCGTCATGTTCCCTTGAGCGTCAATAAAATACAGGTACGGGCAAGAGCCATATCCGTAGTTGTAGCTTGTGTAGGTCGCAATCTCGGGAACCTGTCTGATTTCAAAAGCCCCGATCCCATCAATATAATAGTTTGATAATCGCAGCGCAGGACCAAAGACATAGGAAGTGTCGGCTACTGGTGAGGTATTTGTACTTATCAATCCTGCATCCATGCTCGCAAATACTTCGCAACTCCACTGATCATCACAATGCCGCAGATCGATGGATCGCTGTTCGGCTGTGAACTCAGAAAAATCGATTTGCTCTGCAATATTTTCACCCAAGACAAAAGCGTTTTCATGATCGTACAGGAATTCGACCTGCAACGGCACCACAATTCTCTCGCCCCCACTACGAGTGAGAATCTCCTCGCCAATTTCGACTTGCAACTCATTGGTTGGGACAACTTCCGGCCTCAAGTGTAATAGTTCATCCGACAATGCCGTTAGTCTTGATATTGTTACCGGTTCGTCAGTAGCAGCTTCCAATACCGCTACTAGTACTGATACATCTCTCGGAATAGCGTGAAGGTTGGCACGCCCACTGTATCTTTCCGAACACTCTGTTATTGAGTTTGCGTCGCGAAAGGCGGCCTCCACCACAAGAAAGTCGTCTGGCCAGCCCCTTTGCGTCGCGTGTAACAAAAGATCATAGGAGGGGTTAGAATACACATTGCCTTCGAAATCTCTGAATCCAGAATAACTGAAATTGTTTCGATGGTACCGTCCTTGGATTATAGCCAGCTCATTGAACACCTGCGCATTATTGGGATCAAAGAGGCTTTGGTCCAACGGTGTAGGTAGTCGATTGAAAGGATAGACGTAACTGTCAACCAAATCATCAATAACATTCCAGTAGTCCAAGAACTCTTGCTGCGACGCAAGCCTTGTTGCAAGCAAGCAGTAGGCAACGACGGGATCTGCCCCTTCATCTTCGAAGTCTCTTATGAGGCTCTGCACAAACTGGCGACGCGTCCCCAAAAAGTGTAGGGATTCTTCGTATAGTATATTCCGAAAATGCTCCCGATAATAATTTAGTCGGTATTCGTACTCACTTGAAAACAAGTGCCCATTATTCAGCGCTTCCTGAAAATCTCTATCTGGCCAAATTATTGGTCCATGCGCATTGATCACCCGAAGTCGCCGAAGTTGATCCGTGCTGAGCGACGGTACTTCTTGATCCCAGTCGCCATTTGTAAACGTTGGAAGCTGTCCTCTGGCCACTAACTCGACCGCATCGGGATTTCTAAAGTGTTGTACAAAGTCTGGCAGGTGAATACCGACTCCATAGTCCTCATAGATTTCCTCAGCAGTGTTGTACGCAGCTGTTTCAACTATGCGAGGCGTTTGACCGAAAAGAAACTCAGCAGTTGGTTGAACATAACCCACCCGCAAGAAAGCGTACTGTAATTGATCAAGCCAAACATAGCGAACGTTTACTCGTCTATAATCGCTTGATGCACAGACATTACCTACTTCAACTCCGTCAGAATCTTGAATTAGAACAATACATGTACTGTCATCGATGTTTCCACGGTTAAGTGTCTGCCCGAGCGAAAGCGTTGGCGCGCTAAGTAACAAGAGGAAACATATTATAACACTTCGCATGCTTATCTTCCCTCAGCTAATTCGCGCCTTGAATAATAGTTGATTCGTCGGAATTAGATATTTCAGCCTGGTTAATTCTTAAATTTCCCGTAGCGAAAAAGGCCGCGAAAACTACAAGAAAAACTAATAAAACAACGAGCCTTAGAAGGCGAAAAGCCTGATCTTTAGATATCTGCGGAAAGATCCCCAAGCCTAATAGTTGCCTATAAAGTAGAAAGAGGACACCCACACTTAGAGCCGAGATGCCTCCGACGTTAAGCAGATCCATCAACAAAGCCATCTGAAAACCTCTGAGTGTGAATCAAGCGCGGGCAGCGTCTGTACTTCCCCTTGAAGGTAGTTTCAAATTTGACAATAGTAAAGAAAATAACCCATAGGAAGGTGTCTCCGAACGGTGCGTCACCGCGGTCGATAGGTTTTTTATTCAACAAGCGCTGCGGTATGGGCAAGCTTATAGTTTCGAGAGCGAAGGCAAGTCCATCAAGGTTCAGAACCGCATGGCTTCAATACTTACGAGTGCGTAGGGCTTTTTACCTCCATTGGTCATTGTGCATGCACATTTCGCAATTGCCCCTTACCGCTCTGCGTCGAAGCCATCGTTTTCTGCGCACAATTGATATGAAAAAATTTCACAATGCTCGGCCAGATTGAGGCGATCAACCTGCACTCATTGCATTTTTGGCGTTCCAATCCTGGGTTCTTTCCTCCGTCAGGTTTTTGGGAACTGAACCTGGGTGGGCTCTCGTGACTACAGAAGCCGTTGAAATTTCAGATCATGTGAAGTGGTCCGGCAGGTCGCCCGTGACATCGCCAATACCCGCCAAAATGATATCTCAATGCGGCTCCGTAAGAAGGTAGAGATGCTCTTCGCCCATCTAATACGCATTCTGGGGCTGGGGCGGCTCCGACTACTTGGGCCTTGTGGCGCAAACGACGTATTCTTATTCGTTGCTACCGCCCAAATTCTGAGCAAACTAGCCAAGATCTTTCCTGGATCGCAGCAATCGGGCGAAGCCTGAAGGAAAAGGCGCTCGAGCTTTGAAGCTGACATCGCTTTTTGTGTCTGCAACACGTTGTTTTTCGACAGAAACGGCCCTGAACGGTCGTTGGCAATAGCTCTTGCGTGCTGCAATCGCAGCCCGGTTAGCCGACATTTGCCTGGGTCTCAACTCGCATGCGAGAGTTGACCGACGGACGGGTGTTCTGCTCAAGTCCAACACACTGTTTGTATGCGAGGATTTTTCAATGGGAAACGAACAACTGCCTGTCTACTTGAAGCAAGGTGAGGCAGCACGTCTGTTCCCCGTTCTATCAACAACATCCAAGGAGGGAAGGACCACCTCAATCGTATTGGCTTGTCTGTGCAAAATTGATGAATTTGGTGCTAGTCTTTTATCGTCCGTTGGACAGCGCGTTGGCGCTCGCGCGAGCGTTGAATCCTACACCGAGGTGGTGTTTCACAAACAGAGCACGGGGATCAAAGACCGCCCTGATGGGCTAATTGTCGTACGGATCGGCAGCCGCGAATGGCGGGCGCTTGTTGAGGCCAAAGTTGGAAACAGCGAGTTGGATGCCAACCAAATCGAGCGGTATCGGGTTTTGGCTAAAGAAAACGGCATCGATTGCGTAGTCACTATTTCAAACCAATTTGCGACGTCCCCAGATAGTCATCCGGTTGAGCAGGTTCGCAAGAGCCGTTCGCGAGTGCCGGTTTATCATTGGTCTTGGATGCATGTCCTCACCGCAGCGGATTTGCTTATCTCAGGTGAGCAAGTTGCCGATAGCGACCAACTTCTTTTACTCAATGAATTGCGCCGTTTTCTGACGCACGAGAGTGCTGGCGTGAAGGGCTTTGACCGAATGCCGAAGGAGTGGACAGAGCTTAACAGGCTTGTCTCTTCTGGAGGTGCAATTCCTGCAAAGTCACTGCCTGCCCAGATTGTTCTCGAGGCTTGGCACCAAGAAACCCGCGATCTGTCGATGATCCTTAGTCGCATGACGGGAAATGTCGTGACGGAAAAATTGCCGCGAAAGCATGTCGGCGATCCAGCACAGCGTCAGAGAGATGAACTGGTGCGGCTGAAGGAGGATCAGTGTATATCCTGCACCTTGTCAGTCCCAGACGCCGCCGCGCCTATTCACGTTTCGGCCAACTTGGCTCGACGCTCCCTGGACGTCGGAATGACGCTCAAAGCACCAGAAGACAAAAAGTCGACGAAGGCTCGGGTCAACTGGCTCTTGCGCCAAGTGAAAGCAGAAGACGTTGAGGGATTGTTCATCCGTCTACTCTGGCCAGGGGCGAGCGAACCAACTCAGTATTCAGTCGCAGACCTGAGAGTCGATCCAGATCTAGCAGTAGAAGGCAAAGAGCATCTGTCACCTCACAGTTTTCATATATTCTTGTCTGAGCGGCTTGGGGGAAAGTTTGCCCAGCAGACCAATTTTGTTTCCGAACTCGAGCGGGTCGTTCCAAAGTTCTACGGAGAAATTGGGGCCCAATTAGCTGCATGGGTTAAGAAAGCCCCGCAAATCAAATCTGATCGGGCAAGTGGTCAAGATGTGTCACCGAGCGCACTGTCTGAAGACGCGGAGGAGTTTGGAAGCTAGATTAAGATATCTTGTACCGCGGCATTTTTTGGACTGCCGATGCCGACGTCAGTTGATGGGCATTCTGGCCGCCGCGGAGCGTAAGAGCTGATGTTCGCCGCGAATTACAACCTGAAATGCCCCAGTCGCAGCTATGTGATTTGAACGATTTTCCAATTCGGCTCAACGTCCTTTGTGATGCGTTCCAGTCTAGTAAGGCAAATGAGGGTCGTGTCGCGCGCCTGAAATTTGGTAGGTCGCGACTTCGATTTTCACCGCTTTGGGCAAGCGTTGCTGAATTTGCCTCGCTAGTCGATCTCGCGCACTCTTGCCAGCGGCTCCGCAGACAACGAACAACTTGTCTGGACGAACCCTTTCTGCAAATGCGGCAAGTTTCTGAATCTCAAACGCCTTTAGGGTTTTGGAAGCAGTCGCTTCAACCGCGAATGTTTGGCCATCCACCACTGCCAGAAGATCGACCTCGCAATCATTGGGACCATCTTCTCGATGTTTGTCGAACCAGATTAACGTAGACGGCAAAAAGAAAAACGATGCTTTCGCGCGTTCGGCAAGCTGCCAGAGTGCCCAGACGGCTGGTTCAGTTCCGTGATCACTGTAGGCTTCCACGAAGAAGCCGCTGGCCTTGAACTGCCATCCTCCGGAAACAGGCGGTAGCGCCTCATTTTGGCATACGTTGCACTCCATCGCGGTGGACAAGTCGTCAATCGAGACCCAGTTACGGTTAAAGCAATTTCTGCACTTCCACTCATGGCCTTGGAAAAGGATCTTTCGCTCGCAGAGATATTGTATCGACGCATCCAGTTCTTCCGCCGAAAGATACTCCTCAGCACGGCTATCTTTCAGGTGTGGGTTCTCTTCAATGAACTTTGCGACCATATCTTTGTAGAGAGCTGATAGCTTGTCGTACCGCATAAAGCGCTCCGGACGCCGTATCTGAGCAGCAAGCCGCAACGCCTCTCTTGAAACTGTTTGCCGGTCCTGTTGGCAGCTCACTTCCCACTCTTCACTGTTTGCACGCAATCGCTTGGCCATGATTTTTTGGAAATCGGCTTCTAGCTGATCGTCCACATGTGAAGGGTTAGCGCCCAACCTGCGGAGGGTTTCCCGCCAAAAATCATGCATCAGCGTTTGAAAGGCGTCAGGCAAATTGTTGAAGTGTTGTAGGGCCCCCAGCAGATAACGACCCTTGTCTGAATACTTCACATCCATAACCTTCGGAGGAGGCAGTTCCTGAGGGCCATCCAAGTCCTTTGGAGTCCGAAGAAAGTGATCCCTTTGAAAGTCCTGTAGCCCTCCAAAGAGGGCGTCATCATCGTCCGGCACGGCGATGGACGCTTGGCGAACCGTCAGTTCTATCGAAACGCTCAAAGATCCAGACCTCGTAGGCCTTTGGCAGTACCGCGGATACATTTGAGAAGATGAGCTTTCCCGGCTGATCAAGAAGAATGGGTCAATGCGAAGTCTTCGCGGCAAAACCCACTCATGAATGACATTCGAGAACTTGCAGTGATCGTTTTCCCTTTCAATCGACAAATCCACCATCCACTGACCTGCTCGTACGCCGGGCGGCAAGTGATTTTCAGACAAGTGCCATGGCGTCGCGAGAGGGAGTTCTGCGCGACCGTTTGCTAATTCGCTTCTCTGCTGACTCTTTGGTTCTCTCGAAATGGCTACCGAGCCTGTTATGATGTATGCACGCTCTTCCCGAAATTCCGGTATCGCCCAGTGGGCATCTGCAATGGCTTCTGTTTCGAAACGCTTCCACGTCTTGCCTTCCGGCTTGATGCGCTCGGCAATGTCCGAAAGTTCATCCTCTGCGAGCGAGGTTGATCTGATGGTGGCAACAGGCGCGTTCTGTTCATCTCGAACCCCACGGCGATCCAATACACGCCCGACCAACCGCAAGAATTCGGTGTCTTTTGATTGTTCGACCGATATGCGAACGGACGATGTACCGGTTAACTCACTACGAGGATATCGGTTGTGTCCATTCCAAAACACTAATCGATCTGCAATTTCGTCCCCCACGACGATGTTGACACCACTTCGCTTCAAAGCGTTCTTTGGCTCAAGATAATGACAAAACAACTCTGACAATTGGCTAGGTGGCAGAACCGGCCCCGGCTCAGCCAGAGCTTCCAACAGGGCGCGAGGGTCACTCTCATACTTGGCGTGCTCACTCTTGCCGTATTGGAGATTTCCCAGCGCTTCCTCTGAAATCAATGTAAGACACTTAAACAACTCGGGAGTTGAGTCAGCCAGTTGACCGTTGCCAAAGCTGGTCGAGATGAAACCAAAATTCTCGCGAATGAAGGTGTCCTCGGAACCATCCCAATATCTGTCGAAGCTCAAAATATCCCGTGGTTTGTTGCCGAAACCCCAGCGGCGGCTGGCAAACATCGGCAGAACAGACAGGCACGACAAACCTTGAATCGGAAGCTCAATGCGATATCGGCGGTCACCTTCGCGGTCGTGATATCTGTCCTCATGGTGGTGAAGTATTCCGGGTGCCAACTCTTCGTCGAGCAAGGCGATAGCGTCGTCAGTTAGATCGGCAAAGCTATAGAGTATGTCAGCGTCGAATGCATGAAGCCAAGACGCATAAGCGGGATCAATCCCATCCGGTGATGTAGGGATAATCGGAGTGCGTCGACCTGACCAACGACTGAAGCTCTCGGCAATTATCTCGTCGATCAACAGGTGCTCACACGTAGTCAAATCGACAAGGTACGCAACGCGCAGAGGTCTTGCGGTACCCTCAATCTTCCGATGTCGGGGCTTCGCCCACATTGCCAATTCCAAACCGATGAATTGTTCGCTACGGCGAAGTTGTTACTCTTAAACGGCATCCCGGGAAGAAGTCTGCACAATCCCAGATAGACTACAATGTGTCTGCTACAGTCCGAAGCTTGTTAGCAAAATGTGCACGCAATGAACGACCGCTTTCAGTCCAGCGCACGTTACAGTAAGCACCCGCAGCGAGCTTCCGCAATCCGCCCCCCTCTACGCTGTCCATGGTGCCGTAACAGCACCGACGCTGTCGATTCTGGAACAGATGTGCCTCTGCCTAGTTGACGCCGACAAAGCGCCAAGCAGTTTTTCGAAAGCTCCGCGTCTTGCTCCTGTCCGATGCGCCCACAGTACTTGTACTGGCGCTTTTAGCCCATAGTGATGGTTCAGTAATCCAAGCCGGAACGCTTCATCATACAGCGCCAAAGAAGACTTCCAGCTCTTCCGCGTGCTCTTGCTGGCAATGGGCTCCGTCCCGCGATCAACCTCCACCATAAAGGCTCGGAACAGGCCGCCGTAGTCGATGGCGAAGATCTGGTCCGGGATCAGGTTGCGTCGTCCAATGGATATCGCAAGCGTTGACCCGGCACGTTCCAAGATTTCATGGGCCGGGATGTATCGGAAACCGCGTCCTCTCGCTTCCAAGTCTATTTGCGCGGTGAACATCGCCGTCTCATGCAGATGCCACCAATGCCCGGTTGGCCGGGCGGTTTCCTCGCGCAGGCCGCAATTGGCTAAATACTGAAACCCTTTAAAGGCCAAGTCATACACATAGGGCCGAAACTCGGCACGCTCGCAAGCCCGCTGCTGCTTGGGAAGGTAGAGGAACCCGACGGCTCTGAGTGCTTGCAGACGCCGCAGCGCGGTATCTCTGCAGCGATGGGTATCTGCGGTCCAAGCAATGAGCTGGGTGGATGTCAGCGCGCCGTGGCGCTCAATATGTTTGAACCAGCGGATGTCGCGGTCCGTTGGATTGACGTCCGAACGGACATCGATCTTATCAAAGGTCGCACGCTTGTGAGTATCGCCGATGAGCATGTCGAGATCTTACCGACGAGACCAAGCAACGATCAATCCAGTGGCTCGGCCAGCGACATCAGTGCTGCAATGTTGGGACTTTTAGGCACTCATTGATGCCTTATGTGGCGCAGTGCTCGACTATGGACACTGAGCGGAGTTACGCCGCTTTTGGTGCGTAGGTGTAACTTTTCTCCTCAAGCCTTTGGGTCGCAGCTTCGTACTCGTATCCTGCGACCTCAACAAAGAGCAGTTCAACCGCATCATCAAACGAAAGACTGCGTTTGTTGGTAATCTCTAGCTCGGCTTTGTAGGTGAGAAGCATTTCGTATGTCTCTTCGCTCAGACGAATGGTTTTTGTTTTGGTCATATGTAAACAGTGTAGCAAAAATCACAAAATGCACAAATTATCAGAGCGTTACGCCACAAATACAGGCACTTGGCAAATGCGCAACCGGGCATTGAGACCTCAGAGCTCCGTCGACGGCTTCAACGGATCATCGCTTGGTTGTTCCGGCGCAGGCTCGTCAGTTGCAGCTTCCTCTCGCGGCTCATCGTGCGCTTTCTGCACCCATGGGGCCGCATAGGCGTTTCGGCTGTGATCGCGGATGTCTTGTAGGGTTTCAGCGCTGGCACGCGGTCTCTTCTCCAAAACAAAGAACGGAAAAGACAACGGCACAGCCTGATTCGTCACTCCTCGAATGGATGTAGCGAAAGTTCCCTTGGGCAAAGCCGTCATCAAATCCGCATCACAGCTCATCATGCCCGCCAGCGCCCGTGCGTCGCGCTGCGACACCCCACCGGCCAGCTTGATCGAGGTATTGGCTTCAAAGGCCTCCTGCAGGCCGTGAGAGAGCTGCCCGAGGTATTGATGCGCCATGGTCATTCCCACGCGGTATTTGCGCGCTTGGCTGAGGATCACACTCAGCGTCTGATCGAAGTAATCTTGCGCTTCATCGATATAGACATGGATGGGCAAGCGATCGCGATCTGGCAACGTAGCGCGTTCCTGGGCCGCTTGTGCTATGAGCGCGATGAAGAACCGGCCAAAGATCTGCGTACCTTGCTCCTTCAGCAGAGACTTGCTGGTGTTAATCAGGATGAGCTTGCCC
Organism: Gymnodinialimonas sp.; assembly: GCF_059726805.1. Classification (NCBI taxonomy): domain Bacteria; kingdom Pseudomonadati; phylum Pseudomonadota; class Alphaproteobacteria; order Rhodobacterales; family Paracoccaceae; genus Gymnodinialimonas; species Gymnodinialimonas sp. Next base: position 1,843,816 of record NZ_AP041059.1, on the reverse strand, counting down.
GCATTCATCTCCGTGAACATGTCAAACTTAGTCTCTGGGTTAGAGAACATCCGCTCAAACGTTTGGTTCTCCAGAACCCCGTAGAGGCGACGCAACACCTGCGTCTTGGTGCTGGCAAATTCCTTGCTGTCGAACTCGGTTTCAAAAAAGCGGCGGGCCGTGCCATCTAGCTTCGCGATGTCCGCTTGGAACTTAACTGTGCCCTCGGGTTCCAACAAATCACGCAGCGTATGGATCGTGGCGTCCTCAATGTGGAACATGAGGCGTGTCACATAGCGGAAGACCACAGATTGTTTGGAGGTCATGCCTGCACCCAGCAGAGACCCCAAGACGAAGTCATAGAGCTCAATGATGGAGTTGGTCAGGCGCTCGCGCTCCAGAGCGCTGTAGCCTTCCAAACGCTCCTGTCCGGCGGAGAACAGGTTCAGGCTAACCGGCCATTCGATGTCTTCCGGATCGATCAGAACAATCCGATCTGGCGGCATGTCTGCATGGCTGAGAATGGTCTTGATCAGATCACCCTGACTGTCGATCACGACCGCAGACCGATTGCCTGCCGCGACCTGCGGCAGATCCTGCGCAATCAAATACTGCAGCGTTTGCGTTTTGCCGTGCCCAGAACCCGCCACCATGTGCAGGTGCTCAAACCGGCGCTCGCCTGGAATATTGAATGGCGTGCGCAAGCGGAAGGCATCTAGCAGCGGCGTGCCCTTGAGGTAAGTGTGGAGAAGATCGTCACCCTTATGCTGACGCGGAAAGACCGGATTGCCGGATCGTGAGGTATCGCCCAGGTTGGCTTCGAGTTGGCCCCTCAGAGGCTTGAACAAGACGTAGGGGCTCTGATCAAAGAACGGGCTGATCATGGCCTCCACAGCCTCTCCCAGCGGATCGAGGAACTGCGTCACTTCCACGAGCACGTCGCCGGAAAGCGGCGGCGCAGCCTGCGCGATGGGGGCCAGGCCACGCGAGAGGATGTCAAGGGCGGCCATTGCCATGCCCTTGTCATGGCGCACTTGCCCAAGCCGGGCGAGCTGATCTCTATAGCGACCGCCCTCAAGCGTATTACAAAGGGCCGGTGGGGGTGGAATGTTTGGACTAAGACCTTCGGCTTCATAGATGGCGCGCGCTAGATCTAGAAGCTGCACGCGCAATACGTCTGGCATATTGGATGGCCAATGGGATGTCAGCGCGCGTTCAATCTCCGCATTACTGATCTGTACTGTTCCATTCAGCGCGTGCTGGTAAAGGAGGTCGGCTTCTTCTCGGGCAATCTTTTCAGCTCGGGCGGGGCTGTCTCGCCAAAGACGGAAGCCAATATAGACGGGCACACCGATAAGCGAGATTGGCGTGACAATAACTGCCGCGAGAACAAAGCACGCTATAATGGCAGACGTGATGAGTATCGCGCCTTCGAGACTTTGACCAAACGAGCGTCCGGACATTAGAACTCAACCACAGTGCGTCCGGCCACTTCAGCATTGTCTCCGATCCAAAGTTTCACCTGGGCCAGTGCCGCTAGAAGCTCCTCTTCGTAGATCTTGGCCGCAGACGGCGTGGCACACAAAAACGTATCCATTTGCGCGCGCATAAGATCCTGCAGTCGCAACTCAAACTTTTCGTCGCGATCATCAACGCGCGCCGTCGCTGGACGGCGATCCAAAAGCTTGGTTTTGGCTAGATTGCGTTGCCGGATCACTTGGACTTCTTCATGGCTGAACTGCACTTCAAGACAGACCAAGTAGTAGGTGGTCTTTAGAATGAAGCCCTTGCGAACGGTATGATGAGAGACAGAGACCCTCATGTGATTGTCCCTAGCGCTCCGACAAAAAGGGCGGAATGGTTTTTGGGCTCAGCCGTAAGGGGCATCGGCTGCGTATCTCGACCGAGAGGAAGAGATGTCAGGCAGGAGAAGGAGTGGATTTGGTGCTGCAATGTTCTGCTATGAGATGCGCGGCACCCCCTCACTGGACCCCCATAGAGGTTGGGGGTGTGTATGGGGGTCATGACGACGCTCCTGAGGGTCGATTCAGACCTGCTCGGAGGGCTTCGCCGTCCACGTGAAGTTTAGCCAACTCGAGCGTCTCGAAGGTTTGCCCTTCCACAAGGTACCCATGAACCGTTCGATTAATGCGTAGCCCTCGATAGTCCCAATCTTGCTTGGCAAGTGCAGGGTCTCTTGGCGGCACAGGCGACGGTTCGTTCTTCGATTGCGTGGCAAGCATTTGCTGAGCCGCGCTGATCTTCGATTGCTCAGATGCGGCACCCTTCGGAGCGCTGCTAGCGTATCCCTGCGGGGCGCTTGCACTGGTCAACCCCTGCTTGGAGACCGCCAGTTGATCCCGCGCTACGCTGAGCATTTGGTAGCTGTAATCCGCGCTATCGACGGTGGCCTTCGCCATCTGAACAATGACCACCCCGAGGAAGCACAATACGGAAATGAAGATGCCGGGCACCGCAGCCAACAGGCCGGATGATCCAAATCCTCGCGCGGCGGCACCAGCGGCCACAATTGCCACAATGACGCCCAAGCCAATACCGCACCAAAGCGTCAGCTCAGCAAATCCAAGGATGCCGCGAGCGGCTCCGTAATTCGAAGTTGTCAAACTCATTATTGCCCCCAATCAATAGATACGAAAACAGGCTGCAGTCTTAGGGTGGATTGATTCAACGAATTTCCAATTCGGCTTCAGGCAGGGCGACTTCTGTCTTTGGCAAAAACCAACCTATCGGCGACCAATTCGCTCATGCCTCTTGCGCACAAGTGTATCGCAACGGAGATTGCATCCAGACGCATCGCCCATTAAGCGGACATATCATCTCACTGGGAGAGATGAAAAAAACTGGAAGAGACGGCACAATGACAAAACCAAACCTTGATAAGCTCTCGGTCGAAGAACTGCAGCAGCTTCAAAAAGAAACCGCCAAGGCCATAGCGAGTTTCGAGGATCGCAAGCGCGCAGACGCCATGGCGGAACTAGAAGCCGTGGCTCAAAAGCATGGATACAAGCTGGCTGATTTGGTCGGCGGAAAGAAGGCTGCTAAACCAGTTTCACCCCCGAAATACCGCCATCCTGAGAATGCCGCTTTGACCTGGACCGGACGTGGTCGTCAACCAAACTGGATCAAAGAAGGTTTGGCTGCTGGGAAGGCTCTGGAAGACTTCGCGATCTAAACGGCACATCGATACACTTGAAAAGGCTGCCTCCCTTGGGAGGCAGCCTTTGTCTTATCCCATAGCCGCCGCCAGTTGTTCCGGCGGGCCACTGGCGACAGCTTCCGCCATCGAAATGGCTTCAAAGATCACCATGCCGCGCGGCTCAAAATCAAACAGGCGTCGTTTGCGTTTTGGTAGGTAGCCGGCGATCTCCGGGTGCTTTCCTGCGAGATGCTGCGCCTCATTATGTTTTGAGGGGAATTCACGCGGGCGCTCAACCGACACATCCAACACCATGTTATGGCTTGCCAGCTCGGCAATCGATGCGATCAACTTCCTGGCCCGTTTGCCTTTGCGACAGGTCTCGGTCAATTTCTCTGTCACTACTACGTCTGGTTTCAGCTCATTGATGAGTTCCTGCACAAAGCCCATCATGTCTGATCCGGTCTTGGTTGCTTTCACGGCAATACCCCAATCAAGGAGCTGTGTTCCCTGCAGCAACACGTAGCCAGCCCGACCGGAGGCCACCGCAATAGACAATATTCTAAGAGCTGCCATAAGCGGGTGTTTGATCTAGGCGCTGCTTCAGGCGCTCAAGTGAGCCCTCGCGGTTAAAGGTGTGGGCAGTTTGTTTGCCAATATCTGGCAAGCGCTTCAGCCGTCGCTTCAAGCTCTTCTGGCGCGCGGTCATCAACTCCTCAAAGAAGCTCTCGAACGAGCGGCCATAGATTAGAGATAGCTCAACGATCTGCTCCAACGTGGGACTGGCTTTCCCATGCTCGAGATCTGAGACGCCGGATTGCTGGCAGGCCAACAGATGCGCCACGTCTCCTTGTGTGTACCCGGCCTTACGCCGTGCCAGGCGCAGGTCATGGGCAAATTGTTTCGTCATACTTTTGTGTCTTAAACTGATACGAGTTCAGTCTAGGGCGCTTGCCGCTTGGGGCGTAGCAGGCACGATATCGGGCTGTTCGATACCGTGACTGCCTGCCGTTGCACAGGAACGTGTGCTGCGGGTGCGCGTAGACCGGAACCCTTACGGTTCCGGCAACAGACGAACATCCTCAGCACAGGTGTTCGTCTCTGGAATACAGTTTCAGATTGAGTAGCCAAGATCATGAGGTGATCAAAACCGCCCTTGGAGTATCGGGAATTGGCTACCGAAGCCATATGAGTTGAGACGTTTTTGGAACCCAATTTCTTACACCGGAGCCCCACTCGAAGACGAAAAACGCCGCCTGACTAGCAGGCGGCGTATCGGCATGACCGATATTAGTACTCTGAGGCTAACATGATGGTGAGGACACGGTGGGTCACGGCGTCATTGGCTGGGTTTTCGCTGCCAGCTTGCAGGTCCGGGTCATAGTAGTCTATTTTCCAAAAGACTTTCTCGCCCGAGACCTCGACTGCGCCGAAGTCATGCTCGCCCCAGGGATCGTTGTCTTCGCTGAACGCTTCGAAGGCCTGTACGGCTGCCACGCTGGCTTCCAAGAATTCTTGGCCTTCGCCTTGGATGCCAACGGTGAGCATGACGGAGCCATTGCCTTGGCCATCCCGCCGAAACGCATCGTTGAGCTCCCGAATACGGCCATTCTGCGGAACCTCTGGCTTGGACCAAACTAGCGTGGCTGCAGCCTCGCATTGTTGGCAGTACGTTTGATCATGGACCTTTTCCAGTTCCCAGATCCCGAACGCGGGGTTCCAGCACGCCCAGGCGTCTTTCACCACGCGCTTGGAACCACAACTCTGGCAACGGGGCACCGATCCAATATCGCCTTCAATCTCTTCACAAAGAACACTCATCAGACATCTCCTTCCGGTCAAGAACGCAAGGACATCTCACGCTCTTCACGAAGGGCGATGCGAGATGGTTTGATCTGATTGTCTCTCTGCTGCCTGGATTGGAAAAGCAGGCACGGTATCGGCAGGAGCGATACGCGGCCTGCTAGCTCAAAGCTGCAAAGCACCAGAGAATGGCAGCATGTCTCCCTCCATTCTGGGCCTCGCATACAAACGCTACGCCGAACCAACGCCGTTCGGCATATTGCAACGGGATCGGCTGATTCATCTGTATGCCATTGGGCAAACCGGCACCGGAAAATCCACGCTGTTATACAACCTTGCCCATCAAGACGCGCAGCATGGTCGGGGCTTTTGCTTGATCGACCCTCACGGTGATCTGGCCGAAGACCTGCACCTCAATCTGAACCAGCCACACATCTACTGGGATGTTGCGGACCCAGCCTGTCCCCACGGATACAATCCGCTGAAGCGTGTCTCAGAAGCCTACCGGCCTCTGGTCGCCTCCGGTCTCATTGAGACACTGAAAAAACAATGGCCCGATGCCTGGGGCGCGCGCATGGAGCATCTACTGCGCCACGCCGTTCTAGCCCTCCTAGAACAACCCTCAGCCGATCTCAGGGACATCATGAAGCTCTTCGTGTTCAAAGGGTTCCGGCGACAGGTGATCGACGCCATCACTGACGATCAGGTACGGGCTTTCTGGAAGTATGAGTTTCCGGCAATGAACTACCAAAACAGTGCAGACGGGGTCTCGCCGATTGCTAACAAGCTCGGGGCTTTTTTGGCACAACCGGCAGTGCGGCGCGCGCTGTGTGAGCCGTTGGAGCCGCTGCGGTTTCGGTCGATCATGGATACTGGCCAAATCGTCATCGTGAACCTCGCAAAGGGGCGACTGGGCGCGGATGTCTCAAACGTTCTCGGTGGGCTGATCACCAGTACCGTGATGCACGCGGCCTTCACCCGACATGGGCTGCCAGCGCCTGCCAGGCGTCCTTTCTTCCTCTACGTGGACGAATTCCACAACTTCACGACCAAGTCCTTTGCGGGGTTGCTGTCTGAGGCACGGAAATATGGGCTTGGCCTGATCCTGGCGCACCAGCATCTGTCTCAGACCGATGTGGAGGTGCGAGATGCAGTGCTCGGGAACGTGGGGAGCATGGTGGTGTTTCGGGTTGGGGCCAATGATGCTGCGATGTTTGAGCGGCTATTGCCGCCGTTCTCGGCTCATAGCTTGCAAAACCAACCCAACCATCGGTCCGTGGTTCGGCTGATGGCTCAGGGCGAGCGGCTGAAGCCGTTTTCGGCATCTATGTATCCACCGTATCGGTCTGGAACATAGCGTGGCTGCTAGGCAGAAAAATACAGATGCGTATCATAGTGTGATGGCAAATCGCGACCCACTCGATCAATTCCTAGACCTCTGCTTGGAGATCCACCGCACTCTCCTGGAGGAGGGGAAGTGGCCGTGGCCGGATTCGCATAATTCTGAGGATTTGGTAGAGTCCGAGGACACCGCAAACCAATCATGACCCAATGCTTCGGCTACGTTCGGGTCTCAACCTTGAAACAGGGAGACGGCGCGTCTCTTGAGGCCCAGAAAGATGCAATCACGGGTTTTGCGAGTCAGCAGGGATTGGTGATCACCGATTGGTTTGAAGAGCTTGAAACGGCCTCCAAACGAGGACGACCGATTTTCGACGGCATGATGCGCAAATTAGAGGCTGGCAAAGCCCAGGGGGTCATCGTGCATCGCTGGGATCGATCAGCCCGCAACTTCACGGACTGGGCCGCCATCAGCGAATTGGCTGATCGAGGTATCAAAGTGTTCTGCGCCGGAGACAATATCGACTTTGAGAGCCGCAGTGGACGCCTCATGGCGGACATCCAGATGGTGCTAGCCGCAGATTACAGCCGCAACCTTAGCATCGAGGTGCAAAAGGGACAGAACCAACGGCTAAAGCAAGGCTATTGGCCTTGGCGAGCTCCGCTTGGGTATGTTGATACCGGCGAAGGTAAGCTCAAGAAATTCTGCCCGATCAAATCGCCACTCGTGAAGGAAGTCTTCGACCGCTACCTGACCGGAGATTACTCCATTACGTCTCTCACCGATGTGATGCGTGAACGCGGCCTTACCGGATACTACAACCAGCCTCTGGTGCGTCGGAACGTTGAGCAGATCCTTCGCAATCCATATTACTGCGGCCAGCTTAAGTGCAGCCGTGGCGTGTTCGACGGCGCGCACAAGCCGCTTATCACCGTTGCGACCTTCCAGAAGGTCCAGAAGATCAAAGCCAGCAAGAGCACAAAGAAAGCGACCAAGCATAGTTACCTGTTTCGCAACCTGATCAATTGCAGCGCTTGCGGGCGCATCTTGACCGGTGAACGGCAGAAAGCCCATATCTACTACCGTTGCCACACCAAAGGCTGCCCAGAGAAGAGCTATCGCGAGGATGTTCTAGAAGCAGCGGCAAGTGCTGCGGTCTCGCGTATCCGTTGGACGGACGTTCAGATTGAAACCTTCCGCCGAAAGCTAGCTTCTCGCGACCTTTTTGCGGATCAGGATGCCATGCGGTCTTCGCTCAATCTTAGGGCGGCAGAGATCCAGACCCGGCAGTCTAGGCTGACCGATCTGTTCGTGGATGGGAACATCAACGACGCTGAATATCAGATGCGCAAGGGGCAGCTCAAACTTGACCTGACGCGCATCGACGAAGAACGCAAAGCACTGGGGGAGTTGAAGAAGCGCCAAGGGTCACTTGCTGAGTTGGTCACGTTTGTGTGCTCGCTGCCCCAGCTGTATGGGTCTGCAACATCGAGCCAGAAGCGACGGTTGCTTAGACAATTATTCGAAGCAGTAGAGACGCAGTCCGGAAGTTGCATGCTCAAGGAGGCCGGTTGGGTTAAAGATCCTGTCGGATCAAGTTCGACGCCTGCTAGCCTGACCTCTGGTCACAAAGTACCTGCAACTCTCCTCGGGGGGAGTACCCGAACGTCTCCTCGCACAAGACCGCGCCGGTTTGGGAGGTGATCTCGCCGAAGGGCGCGTAGGTCCGCTCCTCGATCAGCGCGCCTGCCTCGTTCATCACGGCGAAGACCGAGCCGAGTTGGTCGCGCATGAGCAGGTCGAAGGACGCGCCGTTGGTCACGCGGATGTCGGGGTGGGTGTAGGTCAGCACCGCCTCAGATCGCATAAGGTAATGACGATAATCTTTATAGCGCCGTTGGTATGCCAGAGTTTATGGTGAAAATAGAAACAGTACCTGAGTGATTAGGTCGGCTTGAACTCAATTCCTGTCAAGCCCGCACTTAACCACTCCTGCTTGAATTCTTCACTCACCAAAACCTTTCCTTGAGCATCAGGGTTGTACATTTCTTCATAGTGAGGTCGGAATGCGGTTAGACCGACAACCTTTGATTCATTGAACGCGTATTGCTTCACACTTCTTCCGTTGGGAAATTTCTGGGACAGGCCCAGATCAACACTGTTTTCAACCCACGGTACCCACCATAGATAGAAATTCTCACAGCTGTTAATCACCTTAAGCGGCAAGACATGACCTTCCCGCTCAAGCAAAGGGCGCATAACTGAAACCGCTTCCTCAGAAATAAACGGGCCCACACCATTGTGGAAAATGCGGTCTGCTCTTCTGAGCTTTCGCCCTAGGTCCTCAAAATGCAAACAAATCGGCTGAGGCAGCCACTCTTGCCCCGGTCGCCAGGTCTCAATGAACTGGCCGACGCGCCGCTGGTCAGTGAAGTCTTCTTTCCCCGTATGCGGGTCAAATTTCAGTTCCTGACTTGGACCCAAAGTGGCAACCCAGCCATTGGTGAGACTTGGATACCCGAGATCGAAAAACTTCTTCGAACCTACCAATTTCTTTCTCCACGAACCAATTCATCAGCGATAGTGCGTAGTCGGGCAGCGCGTTCATTCGCCGGTACACTACCTAGTTCATCTTCAATGTACCTGTAGTAGGCGTCAGAGTGAATGTCTTCCCCTCGATGAATGGTGCTGCCGTTCGGATTCGGAGCATTCCTTGTTCCTGGAAGTGCGACGCCATTTGCAGGGCTGTTTATGTCCACGCCAGCCTCATCCAATAGCTCTCTGGTGCGCGCAGCACGTGGTGAATTAATAGCGACAATGTGATGCGCCTCTTCGCTTGGGTTAAATCGCATTCCTGCCCGCAGCATATTAGTTCGAAGATTCTGTGTCTGAGCTGAAGTGGGCAATGATGATATCGTTCCCGTAGCACCTCTACGCATCATGGACAGGCCGTCGGCTCCCCAACGAACAGCGCGCAGCGGAGGGATGAGTCCGACAATTTCGATTGCATCGTTTACTGTCCATTCGCCATTTGTCAATTCCTGGACATCGGGCAGCAATATCGCCGCAGCGCCATCAGTAAGCTGACGGTGCCTTGCCATGACCGCCGACGGACTCAACTCACCATCCATGACAACGGCCATGTTGACGGCCACGATCCAATCGACGAAATTTCCGTTCGGGTCCCTCAGATTGACCGGGTCATTGAAGCTATAGCTGTACCGATTGGTCCCCACTCCCGGCATCGTTACCTCAAACCAATCCGGCTGGATGAAGATCCCGAGCCGCGGGTCGTAGTAGCGCGCGTTGAGGTATTGCAGGCCGACGTCGGCGTCGTAGCGCTCTCCGATGAAGCCGTAGGTCTCCTCGGGCGAGGCAGCTCCGGTTTGGGACGTGATCTCCCCGAACGGCGCGTAGGTCCGTTCCTCGATCAATGCGCCCGCCTCGTTCATCACGGCGAAAACCGAGCCGAGTTGGTCGCGCATGAGCAGGTCGTAGGACGCCCCGTTGGTTACGCGGATGTCGGGGTGGACGTAGGTGAGCACCGCCTCATCCGGGCGACCGAAGTTGCGGATCTCCACCGGGCCGAAGGTTGCGGTGATCCGGCCCTGGTCATCCTCCCGCAGGAGGCGCGATCCGTCAGCAGCATAGGTGTATTCGGTGATCGCCCCGCCGTGGTTAACGGTGAGCGGGCGGTTTTCACCATCATAGGTGATGGCACGGCCATTGAAACCGGGCGCAATCGGCGGGCCGACGGTCATGTTGCCGTTGGCGTCATAGGTCAGTGCGTCACCGGCCACGCTGGTCGGCGCATGGGGGTGCGGGCCTGTCGGTGGCCCATATTGGTAGGTGCCGACAGCGGAGTTGAACACCATGCTGCCGCCCGCATCGTAGCTGAACGCCCGGGTGAGACCGGTGTTGCCGTTGACAGGCGTGGCGGACATAAGCCGTCCTGCGTAGTCGTAGACATAGTCGTGGTTGTAGGCGACGTCATAAGGCGAGGTGATCCGAGACACGCGTCCTGCGAGCGTTCGGTCGTAGATCAGCTGGTGCAGCTCTTGGTTCGTGGTGCCGCGCACGGTGACCCGGCGCAGGAATTGGTCTGGGCCGGTGTAGATGAGCCTGTAGCGCGCGAGATTGTCGAACCGCAACTGGGTCAATCGGCCCGAATAGTCGTAGTCGGCGAAGTCCAAGTACCCTGCGATTGCTCTCAAATTGTTGGCCGAGTCGTATTCATGAATACCGATAGCGGTCGCGATGGTGCTGCCAGGGTTCAGTGGCAAGGTACGCTGCAAAACCGGACCGGCTGGGGTGTAGGTTGCGCCAAGGCTGTAGGTGCGACCGAGGAACGTGTGCTCTTCGCGCGTTACGTTGCCCGCTTGGTCATGGCCCCGTCGGATCGTGTGATCAGGGTTGGTGATCTGAGTAAGGTGACCGACGTTATGCTCACCTGTTCCAGGCTGATCATACGTGTACGTCGTGATGTATGTCGCTTGAGTGCCGGTCACTGTCCGGCGCGTTATCCGGTTCAGATCGTCGTACTCAAATGCAATCGTTTGGCCGAGCGCATCCGTTTGCAGGACCAGGTTGTCCGCGGCATCGTAAGACATTGTCCATGTTCCCAGCCCCGGGTCTGAAGCCTGCGTGCGATTTCCGAACCCATCATAGGTGTAGGTCCAACTCGCCCCGATGGGATCGACGACACCAACCAGGCGATTTCGTAGATCATAGTCGTATTCGGTTGTGCGCAGCGTTCCCGTAGCTCCGACGTCCGTCGAACCTACGTCCGTCATTTCCCTCACTATGGTGTTGCCGCGCGCGTCGCTAACTAGGCGCACTTCGCCACACAGGTTGGCGGAGACGCCATCAAAGCAATGGGGGTCTCTGGCAATCAAGGAGGGGTACGAGACACCGGAGACGTCCGCAGTGGTGTATTCACTGGTGGCAGTGCCGCCGCCCGCCATCAGTGTCGTGATCATACGCCCGAGAGGATCGTGTACGAACTCATTGCGCTCGTTTTGCAGAACGACCCAGTTTGCATCGGAGGACGTCCGCCAGCGCCTGGGAATGCTCTCCCAGACCAATTGTCCGCGTTCGTCAAACTCACGTTGAACTACGGCGTGATGATGTCCCACTTCGTAGCGGACAGAGCTTGAGGAGCGATAGACTTGGCCCAACCCATCCACGTACTCCCGTGCGACGGATGTATCGTTCGAATTCAACGTGCCTGCAGAAAGCGCGCTTCGCTCGACGAATTGCGCCGTTGGATCCCCCCAATTGAGCCAGGACGTCTGTTCCCAATGGCCGTTGGGGTGATCTATGCGCGCTTCTCGGCAGAAGACGTCATAGGTGTAGCTGGTCGTGTTGCCGTTTACATCGGTTGTAGTGGCAGGAGCTTGGCACAGGGTATTCCATGTGCCTGTCGCTTGGTGCCCCAATGCGTTGAGCTCTGAGTTCCGGAACAAGTTGCGGACAGTATCGTAAGTGAATGTGGACGTGTTTCCGAGTGGGTCAGCTTCTGTCAGCACATTCCCATGGACGTCGTATGTCAGCGTTGTTTCAATGCGGAAGTTGGATTGCCCGGCTTGATTCAACGCCTGGAAGTAGACTACCGCAAGATTCGTCGACGAAGGTACGTCATTGAGAGCCACGCTTCCCTCATAAAGATATCCGTGGCGTTCTAATCGTTGTGAAGGGTTGAGTGGATTCGTGCCGATGCCCTCCAATCGGGAAACTTCTATCGGCAGATCAACAATATACGCAGTTAGATTGGGCGGCGTATACATCGTATGCGTGGAATGGTTGTCGGCTGTATCGAGATCTGTTCCGTTCTGTGTAAACCCAAGCTCAATCGTTAGGATCGGGTTTCCAAAAAGAGTGTAGTCGGAGAACTGAGTGGTGGTTTCCACGAGTTCCGTTCCATAGAGCAGACGGGAACGCTCCTCGGACAAGGTTCGGCGCATCGGCAGATCGCCATCTGCACGGACCTCCCAATCATTGATCGTTTGCCGCCAGGTCTGTCCGCCATGGATCATCGTTTGTGATTGAACGAGACCCCTTTCCCGGAGTGCGTCATTACGATAGGTGGTAACGATCATCGGGCCATCTGTTTCGCCAGCAATGGCCGGAAGATGCGCCGTGATGGTCTGGAAACCTAGTGGTCGACGATATTCATAGTCGTATTCGCCTTGCACATAGCTGTACGTCGTTTCCCGGGACTGTCCGCGTCCATCATGGCGCGTGATCGCACTGACAACTTGCAGCACGCTGGGGAAGTTGTTGCCGACGTTCTCAAGTGCGGTAGACGGCGTATAGGCGACTTCAATACGTCCGCCGCCGGAGGTGTCAAACTCGGTCAACAGATGCGGAATTGCGCCGTCGTTCCATGCGATGCGCCCGTCTCGATCTCTCAAAGCAACATCGTCTAAACCGTCACCGTCGAAATCCCCCAAAGCGACGATGCCCGTTAGAGATGGGTAAGCAGTGTCCGAGACTTCGATAAAGCCGTCGCCAGTCGACAGAAAAACGTAAGACACGGGCGCATATTGGTCAGCTACGACAGCCAGGTTAGGAACTGGCGTGCACTCATCTTCTGGACCCGTGGTCTCGTAGTACGGGCCAGGACATGGTCCCGACGGGTCGAGAGATGCGGTCAGGATCAAATCACTGAGGCCGTCCGCATTAAGGTCAACGACTTCCGCGTGTTCGAGTTGTAGTAGCGAACCACCGTTGTCGCCACCGGGCTGGAGATCCGACGTGAGTTGCGAAAGCTGCGGTGTGTCAAGGATAAGTTGCCTATCGTCAAACCCAAACCCCCAGCCATAGGCGATATGCACTTGGCGAGGATCGTCGCCATGCGCCGAAAGCATCAAGAGATCCTGCGCGCCGTCGCCGTTAAAGTCGCCGAAGCTGTAGTGCCGATGTGCATCTAAACCCGGTTGCCGTACAACGCCGCCGGTATAGTCGAAAGTGAGGTAATCGCACGAAACTGTTGTTTGACCGACGAAGCGATATACACACCATTGATGCCCGTCCCAAAAAGCTCTCGGCCCAAAAAGGAACTCGCTGCGCCCGTCACCATTCAAGTCAACTATGCTCGCAGCTCCGAAGCCGTCTCCACCACTTGGTATAGAGTGCAAGTTTGTCGGGAAGCTTCCTTGATGTGCCCAGACGCCAGGACCGAATGAATTCGGTCCGGCGTCATCAGTTACATCTGCCAAATTGGGAAGTGACGAGAGCTCAGCAATTACATTGAGGGCAATCGCTTCCGGATCCGGGTCAGAATCCACATTGGAAAACTGAAGCCGCGGGATAAGGTCATCCAACGGTTCAACGGTGGAGCCGTCTAGATCGCTATACTCAACCGTCGGGGTGCCTTGAACCACATTGCAGTTGCCGTCCGAATAAATCCCCGTAGACGTCTGCTCGCGAATTGCAACAAAGACTGATTGTTCGCTTGGCACATAGCCAGTCAATCCATGGAGCGATCGCGTCGTGCCGGACGGACAGCCCTGCGAGGCATCGAAATCACTTCCAAAACCAGAAAGAAGCGCAGACCAAACTCCCGTTAAAGCGACCACGTTTCGACTTGGGTTGAAGGCTATTTGGGACGTAAACAAGGGCGGTTCATCAGCTACCAAGTGCAAATAGGCGTCCGTTTCAGGCACCCCGTTTGGTCCGACATCGCCACCGACCCCCGGAAGGCCGTTTGGAAGCACTCCAGTGAACAATAATTCAGTCCGACCATCTTGGTCGATGTCAAAATCCAAAACCTGGCTATGGAAGTGGAGGCCTGTGTAAGTCTGTTCAGAGAAAGACGGCGCGTCGGACTGATAGACGACATTGCTTAACAGGGATGGAAGCGCGCTACCTGTGACAGATGCGGACGCGCTGACAACGGAATAGTCTGTGCCGATCTGCCGGATCTCACTCAATAAATGCGCCCCGATCGTTGGCGTCTCGTCATATGAGAATTCGTAGGCTCGGATCTCGCCATTCGCAGCGATGGTGTCTTCGACGGTCACCGCAAACAACCGATGACGCACGACCCCCATGAAGCCTTGGACGCCATTGGCATAGGTTGCCATGGGTTCGGGCAATTCCTCGTAGTGGAACGCAACCTCGTAGCCAGCGTAGGTAATCTCCGATGGGCGATAGGCCCGACCCTCAGACAGTGGCGTAAAGTCGTATGCAATTTGCACGACGTTCGGCGTCTGCTGCGTGTCTTCGATGGAGGACAAAAGAAAGACCCGCTCAAAGAGCGCGTCGTGATTTGGCGTGCCAGTCGCTTCCTGCGCGAGAAAACCAATGCTGTCGTAACGGTATTGGATCCCGCGAGTGTTGGTAACGACAAAATACGGGACTGAGATGCCACCGAACGATACCGTTTGGTGCTCGATGCGCCGATAGTCATCGATCAAAGGCGTGAGGTTTCCACCAGCAGAGCAGCTGGCGCTTTCCACATTTGTTCGGAAACGGGGACCATACGTGTCGCCAGTTGGCCAAGGATTCGTTGCGGCCGCGTCCGAACACGCCAGCAGCTCCGTGCCATCCAAACGATAAATGTCTCGAGCATCATCAAAGCTTGCGAGGCCGCCGCCTTCAGTGACGCGTTCGATGGAAGAAAAGCCGCCTAGTCGCCACCCAGAACCCATCCAAACATCTGGCGCGCCTCGCCCTCGAAAAGACGAATTGTAGGAGGCGGAAATTGACGGAACCAAGCCACGGAATTCGGGCAAGTCCAACGCGATGCTGTATCGGAAAGATCCGTCGGATTGCACATCGTCCGGGGCTTCAAACTCGGGGATGTCGATTGTGGGGATCGCTTCCTGAGCCATGGTTGGACCAGAAAAGCTAGACAATATAGAGGCGGCCAAAATAGCCACACCAAAAACAGAACCACGCAAAAGAAAACCCTCAGTTTGCCAAAGTAACGACGAATCTCTAAGTTGAGGCTGACAAAAATCTGAACGTCGTTCCACCTGAATTTAAGGTGTATACCAGTTCGGCCTCACTGAACTGGAAGCGGCTTTCTTACGAAAATATGGGTTCATCCAAGGAAATATGGTGAATTCACCTCACTTTAGACCGGGGCAGTATTTTGAATTTTCTTTGCCCGCGCACGTTGAGCAGCCCAAAAATTCGCCGAACCGTCTTCATTTATTTTCCCAACCGCATTGTAAGCCGGTAAAATCAACTTCTTCGCAACGAGACGATGTGGCTCAAAATAGAGCTCAAATGCGATCAAAAACCGTTGGATCTGCTTCCGTGAGCATGAGATTAGCAACAACCCTACGGCCAACAAAGCCACTCGAATTGCAGGCGTCACATCCTGCTGCGCCACACTCTGAACATTCGATAGGCTGAAGCCTTTGTGAAAGCACTGCTTTGAGAGTGTCTCGAAGCAAATACCGTTCAACACCAAGGTCTAGAAGGCGACTGACAGTAGAGGGGCCGTCATTGGTGTGTATTGTCGATAGTACCATGCGACCAACCAAAGCTGCGCGAACCGCAATTGCCGCCGTTTCTTCGTCCCTGATTTCTCCGATCATGATGACGTCGGGGTCCTGTCTGAGGATCGCGCGAAGAGCCTCTGAAAAACCCAGCGAATAGTCACTATCCACTGGGACTTGGTTAATGCCGGAAAGGCTGTACTCGATGGGATCTTCTACAGTAACGATCTTACGCGTTTCAGCGTTTAGACCCGCCAATGCAGTATATAGCGTTGTCGTCTTCCCACTGCCGGTAGGCCCTGCAACCAAGAATAATCCACTGGGACGTGACACAATGCTACGTATTTTCTCCGACGTTTGAGCTTCGAACCCCAACGCGTTCCAGTCCAGCTTCAGCTGTCTTTGATCCAAGAGTCGAACAACGATACTCTCGCCAAATTGTGTGGGCAGACAGGCAATTCTGAGATCCAATGGGCTGCCCCGAACAACGATTTTCGCCCGCCCATCTTGCGATTTTCGCTTCTCGGAGATGTTCAGATTTGCAAGCACCTTGATCCGAGAAACAACCGCCATTGTCTCTTGATCAGTCAGAGAACGATGGACAGACATCCGGCCATGACATCTAAACCTTATTCGCCCGCCGAGTTCCGTTGTTTCCACGTGGACATCTGACGCGGTGGCTAGAACCGCATTTCTAAATATCTCGTTTACGAGGATGATGATCGGTCCCTGGTTTGCCAGAGACTCAAGCTGCGCAACGTCCGCGGTGGCCAAGTTCACAGTTGCAGATGAGTTTTGATACGAGCTTAACCGCGTCAGAGCATTCGCGATGGTAGTCGGAGTCGCCAGTGCAAACTCAAGTTGCATGCCGGAAGCGTAAGCGACCGCATCGACCTCACTCCTGCAATCCAGCCTACTGGCGGCAACAACGACCCGATCTTCCAACCTAGAAGCAGGAAAAACGCCGGTGCGTTTTACAAACTCGGCCTCGAGGCCAAGATCACTCGGGAGAGACACATCGAATTGAGAAACGTTCAGTAAAGGCACACCTACCTGCTCAGAAAGGCACTCAAACAAGGCATCCTCGGGGACAATGCCCAGTTGGAGGAGCGATTGCACGATCCCAGTGCCTGCCGCGCGACCAGCCTCTAAGGCCCGCTCTAGGTCAGGTTGTTGTGCAAGACCCACAGCCTTCATACTCTCAATTAGCTTGCTCTCATCCAGAATTGGTATTGGTGTCATTTGCGCGCCATCAATCTAGATTGTCACCAGCTTTGCCATTATCAGCGAAGGACTAGCGCATAAAGTCTTCGTCATCCTAGGTGTGCCCAATTGAGCGATTTTTCAGTTCGAACAGAACTCGGCAAAGTTGGCTTTCTGCGACTGCTAGCATCGGTGGTTACAGGCCGCACTTTGGTTCGTCCGCTGCACGTGTATCCGGCTCAGAATGAAAGCAATAGACGCAGCAAATTGCGTTCTGGTCCAGTCCCCTCGGCGGGCACTAGCAGCGCCAAGCGTGGAACAACCCTAGTGGAAGTCGTCATTCCTTCAGAAATGCTGCTTCGCCGTAATCTAACGCTGCCTCGACTTAGAAGGGCAGACGTGGACAATGCAGCTCAGCTTGATCTTCTGCAAAAAACCCCGTTCTCTGAAATGACTGCCTTTTGGGCACATGAAGCTCCTCAGTTGGGAAAAAACAACGTGGAGGTCACACAATGGGTCATCAAGCGAGAGTTGGTTGATCAATTGGTAAAGACCCTATCCGATCAGGGTTTCATAGTTAGGAGAATGCTGATCTCAAAAGTGGAAACCCACCAGCCTCTTGTTGATTTTCCTAAGGTGGTTTCCCCTTGGGCAAAAAGGGTACCGCTTCTGAACTGCTTACTCGCCGCCTGTGCGATCGCAAGTCTCGTATGGTCACAAGCGTCGCCGGTCCTCTCTGTGCAGTCAGCGACAATTCAGTTGAGAACGCAGATTTCTGAACGCACGACAAGGGCTGTCACCTTACGGGTGGAGTTAGACGACCGATTGGCGACGGTGCAGTCAGAAGAGGCTCTCCGTACGGCGCTCGCACAACAACTCATGCTGTCAGCCGCGTTAGAAGCGCTCACAGAAGCTCTTCCTGACGAGGTTTGGGTCACTGGTCTGGAGATGCGCGATGAAAGAATAGTGGCAAGCTTAACAAGTCGCACGGCAGCGCCAGCGTTGGCATTGATGTTAGGGGACCTTACACAATTCTCGGACGTCCGAATAGTGGGTCCGATCGCAACCCTTCCTCAAGGTCGCGTGAGATTTGACCTCTCCCTATCAATTACGCTTGTACTATGACGCGCCGCGCAAGACGTTTTTTCGGCTTGATAGCACTATTGGTAGTTAGTGTCGCCGTGCTCGCCGTCGCAACGGCGTCGTTCTGGAATTGGCGGCAAGACATTGCCGAGAACTACGCACAGGCCGCTCGAGAACTCGAAGCAATCAACACCCGAATCCGTCAGACCGAGTTCGCCCTTCAGGATCAGCCCAATGAAGAGGTGCCGCATCGAGATGTTCCCTCAATGCGTCCAAGCGATGCATTTGGATTGCTGCAGGAAAGACTGACCGAGGCCGCCATTTCAAGTGGCGTGTCACTTCGATCGCTGAGTGATCAAGGCGTAACCTCTTGGAACGGTATTGATTTGGCATTGGCCCGCCTCGAAGTGGAAGCCCCGTTTGATGATGTGCTCAACATGCTGATTGAAATTGAGCAAAGTGACGTTCCGATCGTTTTGCGCCACAGCGCGTTGCGCCACGTACCAAACACCGCTTCCGAAGAACGTTTTCCGAGGGTCCTGCTTCAATATGAAATCGGCGTCCCGTTCCGATTGGAGGGGGTTCAGGAATGAGGCTAACATCTTGGTCGAGTGTCCTGCTTTGGGCTGTTTTACTCGGTGCCGCGGTTCAGTTCTCGCAAGATGCTGTAGAGGGCAACACGATTGGCACCCCTGCGGCGACGACAGGAGGCGATAGCGACAGCAGGGACACTGCTGGCGTCGAAACCCAAGTGGCGGTGGAGATTCTGCGCGTTCGAGGCGGCAATCCAGAAGCAATTCTAGCGCGACCTTTGTTTTCGAGTAGTAGGCGCCCAATGGAGCCGACTGTTGAAAATGAGGTGGATCCAGTCCCAGAAATCATTGAAGAAGCCGTCCAACCCGCAACAGTGCAAACAGAAATTGTCATTCCAGAAATTGAACCCCTTGAGATTACTGTCCTTGGCGTCATGATTGAGGAAAATGGGGCTCATGCATTAATTGAGCGCCCGAATCATGAGGCAGAGTGGGTTTCGCGTGGAGGCTTCGTTGAGCAATGGGAGCTCGTCGAAATCGAGCGTGACGAAATCGTACTCGAATTTGAAGACAGGCAGAGTACGTATGCAATATTTGACAGAAATGACTAGGCCTTGTTTTCTAGTCTTGGGACTTGCGCTAACCGCGTGCGGAAGCACTCAATCGGATGGGACTGGTAGCATTTACCAAGGAGGTCGAGAAGCATCCGGGGATGGTATTGTAAGCCAGAGCCGCTTGTTCTCAGTGTTTAATGGCAGATCGGGCGAAACCCGTCGAACGGGCACAGATCAATTCCTCAACTTGGACGACCGGGAACGCGGCCCTCTTATTGAAACAAGTTCGAACGGCTCGTTCTCACTAAATCTGGTTGGCGTACCGATCGCACAAGCGGCAGAGGCTGTGCTTGGACAGGCGCTTGAGCGAACCTTTGTGGTATCTCCGGAGGTGTCTGGTGAGGTAACCTTGCAGACTTCACGACCTCTATCGGAGACGGCGCTGCTAGAAGTCTTCCAGTCCGTGCTCGCTTTGAACGGTGCAGCCTTGGAGGTTCGCAATGACGTTGTCTCAATCGTTCCTTCATCGAGAGTTCCTGGCCAGATTTCGCGGTTGGTTGATGGAGGCGCGCCTGGGTCGCGGATTGTTGCGGTGCCACTTCAATACATCGGCACAGAGGAGATGATACGGCTCTTGGAACCAATTATGGGCCCCTCGCTCCAGCTCATTTCCGTAGAGGACCGAAACGTTCTCATGATTTCGGGAACGCGTTCTGAGTTAAACGCCGCGATTGAGGCTGTGAGTGTCTTCGATATCGATATCATGCAAGGACGGTCCGTCGGCGTGTTCCCCCTCGACGCCGCATCGCCGGAAGACGTCGTCGATGAGCTTAACGCCGTCTTCGATGCTGGCGATACTGGCAGTCTGGAAAATGTCGTTACTTTCATTCCATCGACAAATTTAGGGGCGGTAATCGTCATAACGTCCCGCTCCAGCTATCTTGTCGAAGCGGAGCAATGGATCAACAATCTGGATCGAGCGGCTGGAAGTGTTTCGCGTAGGCCAGTCGTGTATGCGCTGCAACACAGAAGCGCTACGGAGATGGTTCAAGTATTATCGTCAATGATTGAAGGCGGTGAATCTGAGGGGCCGACTGATGGAAGTACCCGCATCGCCGCAGACGAAGCAAACAATTCCATTGTTGTTTGGGGCAATTCAAATGAACAGGAGGCCTTCGCCCGCCTCATTCACTCATTGGATACCCAGCCAGTACAAGTGCTCTTGGAAACCACGATCGCTGAGATTACACTCAATGATGAGCTAAACTTTGGTCTTCGCTGGTTCTTTGAGCAGGGCAACTATAGCGGTGCTTTCTCAGACGTATCCTCCGGCTCCACAGGTCCGAATTTCCCTGGCCTCTCCTTCTCATTTCAGGGTGTATCCGCAAGCGTGGCTCTGAATGCGTTGTCTTCCATTACCGACGTAGAGATCATCTCGTCCCCCAGCATCCTAGTATTGGACAATGAGCGTGCTCAGCTTCAAATTGGCGACCAGGTTCCGATTGCGACCCAACAGGTCGTTGATGCAGCCGATTCTGATGCACCGATCATCAATACTATTTCATTCAGGGACACAGGAATTATCCTTAACGTTCGACCCCGGGTGTCAGATGCTGGGACAGTTCTGTTGGATATCGAACAAGAGGTCAGCAGCGTAGCAAGTACAACAACATCAGGGATCGATAGCCCAACTATTTCTCAACGTCGCATTGAGACGAGCGTCGTAATCACGCACGGAAACACAATTGCGCTTGCGGGATTGATCCAAGAGAGCGGCAACCAGCGCAACACTCAGGTTCCAATCGTCGGCGACATTCCAGTCTTGGGCGCCTTATTCAGAAACCGTGATGACCGCGTGGCGCGTACCGAGCTTTTGATCTTGATTACGCCGAGGATAATCCGAAACGATGAAGATGCGCGGCAGATCACGGAAGAGTTCAGGCTACAAATCCCCGGTGCAAATCAGTTGGTCCTTGATGGTCTCGACACTCAAACTGTCGGACACCGTATCATCGAATAGAGCAAACGCGTGCCCAGCTATACTTGCAGATACGTTACAGCGAATGGCGAGCGAGGCATAACAGAGGTGCGTGCCCTGAATGAAGGCGATGCTCTAACTCAGATATCGGGGCAAGGGCTGACGCCTGTGTCAATTTCACTCGCGGACGGGCGTCCGCGTTGGTGGGCGCGAGACATCAGTTTGCGAGGCGGTGGCTCTTATGCGTCCCAAGAAGACATTGTTGGTGTCCTCACATCTCTTGCCCTAATGCAGGAAACTGGTTTCTCATTGGTGGACGCAGTCAAGTTCAGCGTTGAGCAGATCAAATCGCAACGTCTCAAAGCAGCGTTTCGCAATGCACAACGTGCTCTAGAAGACGGCGCCGATGAAAAAGCTGCTCTTGAAGAACTGTCGCACGTCATTCCATCAAACATTATCTCAATGTTAGTAACTGGGGCACAGGCGGGACGCTTGGCGGAAACGGCTCGGGCAGTGAGCAAAAGTATGAAGCGTAGTATTGAGGCAAGGAAGCGCGTGAATTCTGCATTGTTTTATCCCGCAATCTTGCTGGTTATGTCAGCACTCGTCGTAGGCCTCTTGGTCTTCTTTCTTGCCCCTGCGCTCGTACCAGCTTTTTCGGCATCTCAGCAGGAAGCACCCGCGATCCTCCGTGTTTTTCTTTCGATTAGGACGTTCGCGATCAACTATTGGGCTCTAGCGGTGCCGGCGAATTTCCTTGTCGCAACGCTTGCATTCTTAATGGTTCAGACCCTTCTCAGGCGGATGCCAGGATGGCTATTTGACGTCCCGCTGCTCGGGTCAGTACTGAGGCGGTCCCATACGATTGAGCTGTCTCGTGGCATCTCGATGCTTCTACGATCGGGCATGCAGATCGTACCGGCAATTGACACCTACGCGGCCACAGCGACAAAGAGCTTTTCGGCAGATGTCCTCACTGCGGCAGCCAATTCGATCAAAGACGGCGGACAGCTGCAGGACGCCTTCAACGAACCCAAATATGTGGATCCCATGCTCATCGGCATACTTGAACTTGCAAGCACAGCGAACCGCCTTGCCGAGCTACTCGATGTTGTCGCTAACGCTTTGGAGAGAGAACGGGTTGATCGCAATGATCGACTAATTCAATTGCTGTCCCCGATCCTCACGCTGATCATTGGCGCGGTCATCGGTGCATTAGTGTTGTCGACAATCAGTAGCATTATGGCGCTCAACGATGTCGCCTTCTGAAGAAAAACCGAGGAACAATCTGCGCGGGTATTCCATCTTGGAAGTCTTGATATCGCTTGCAATCATTGGCGCCATCACCACAGCCATGGTCCTTTCCCTGCGCCCACTTTCTCCTACTGCACAACGGCAGATGCGGATCGTCGAGCTCGACCAAATCGTTGCCGACGCATCCTTTCGGGCCGTCGAGGACGGTTCAATCATTCGCCTAGAAGAGAGGGACTGCGAGGAAGAACCGACTGAGATCCGTCTATTTCCAGATGGGACTGCGTCGCCAAGCTCACTTTGCGTCCTTTTTGGAGATCAACGCGCCGAATTACATCTTCACCCGTTCTTGATCAGATGGGAAATTGGCCTTGAGTAGGCTCTTCCAAACAATGGGCTACTCCCTACTAGAAGTGCTCATCGCCTTTTCGTTAATGGCGGCAACTTTGACCATCTTGCTGCCCAATCAGACAATCCTGCTCCGCAGAAGTTCATCTGACGTCACTCGGTTGCTGGCACAGGACTACGCCTTGGGCCTTGTCGCTACCTTTGGTGGCACAGAAGAGTTAGAGGTTGGCCGCTCCTCAATGACCTATGAACGATGGACCGTCGAAACATCCGTCGAGCCATATCCAGAGTTCGCGAACGAACCCGTGGTTTTCGAAGTTTCCGTAACGGTAAGCACGCGGACAGGCCGGGAGCTGGCTAACGTTATGTCGCTGGTGGTACGTCAATGAAAGCAGGCCGAAAGCTTGTGTCGTTGAAGGGCAGAGCTGGCTTCTCGTTGCTGGAGCTGTTGGTTTCACTCGCCGTCCTAGCTCTAACCGCAGCCGCTTTGTCTCAGGCCCTTAGTTCCAGCTTGCAGCTCAGGAGCCGGATTTCCAACGATACTGCCATGCGGGATGCTGTCTTGGCGCGTAGCTATCTGCGGGTTTGGCTCGAGACTGCTGTAAATCCAGCTCAGCAACTCCCTGTGGATGGACGGTTCATCGGGAATGAAAACGGTATCGAGTTCTACGCTCAAAGCCAGATGGGGTTTTCAGAAGGCGGGGTTGTCTTGAGCATTACAGTCCAGGAAATTGAAACGGGATTTGAGCTTGTGGTGCGCGAAATAACGCGCGCGGGCACAACTCTCGGCGAGTACAGGATGAGCCTCACTTCTCCAGCGTTGGGTTTAGAGATGAGTTACTACGACGGGCGAGCGCAAGACTGGTTGAGCGAGTGGACCGACCCTGAGCGTTTGCCAGACCTGGTCCGTATTCTCTCTGACGACGGTATCCTTTGGCCAGACTTCTACGCACGTCCACGGCTAGGAGCATCGTGATACTAAAATGATACGTCTTCTAGGTCCGTATCTTCACCAGTTCCGCCTTCCGTTCCATCACGACCAAGCGACCGAACGACGAAGCCAGCACCTTCACTCCCTTCTTCGTATAAGAAAGAACGGCCCCACGGGTCCAAAAGGCCATCAGAGACGTTGATGTATGGCCCAGTCCACCCATCCCTTGTGGCAGGAGGGCTCACCAAGACGGACAGCCCCTCGGAGTCGCTCGGGTACCTCCCCATATCCAGATAGAACAACTGAACTGCCTGCGAGATGCTCCGCAATTGCAGATCGGCAGTTTCTGATCGTGCACGAGCCAGATACCCAATCGCACGCGGCGCAACCACGGCGGCAATGAGCGCGAGGATCGTTAATACCACCAAGACTTCAAGGATTGTGACACCCGCCCGTTCCGACCATCTGTTTTTCGAAATTAGCTTCATATCACTCGATCCAAGCAGAAAAGTACTATCGCAGGAAAGCAGAGGAAGGGTCCAAAGGCTATCCCAAGACTCGTCTCGTCTGTGTTGCCGGTGGCGCTGCGGGCCGCTCTCAACACAAGTAGAGCCGCAATGGCAGAAACTGATCCCACAAGGATTGCAACAGACATGAGGTCAAACGGCAGCCAGATACTCAAACCCAGGATCAGCTTTACGTCTCCCATTCCCAATCCTTGCACGCCGACACGTCTCAAGTAGAGTTCACTAATCAGGTAGAACAAGATCGGCCAAATGAGAATTGACACGATCACAACGCTGCAGACGGGATGAGAGAGAGGTTGGCCAATGAAAATCCCTAGGGCGACAAGTAGCAACGACGCAAGATTTGGCACCTCGAATCGGTCGAAATCAACGACACTTACCCAAATCAATATCGCTGAAAACGCTACCACATAGGGGTCGTTGAATTTTCCAAAGAAGGCTAGCACAATCCCGTATGCGAGAAGGTGCACAAAAATAGATATTGGAAGCGAAATCGAACCGAGCGATGTAGTGAAGCGAGGATCTGAACGGGACACCTATGAACTCTTCCTTCAGCGAACAACGTGGCTTTGCCCTGATCGTCGTCTTGGCGATACTGATAGTATTGACCCTTCTTTATGCGCTCGCAACGTCTCAGGTCTTGGCGAACGCGCAACGGATGTCGGCGCGAGCTTTGGTAGCCGAGCAGTTTCTGACAAATAGCATCGCGGTTGAGATCGCTGTTCGCCATCCGGACGGAGCCGTCGCCGCGTCAAGATTGCTTGTAGAGTGGCAAGACGGTCGCGCATCGTTCTTTTCTCAGGCCGCTGCTGGTCTGATCGACATAAACACCGCTCATCCTGAAGTGCTAAGTTCGGTCCTAAGTGACGCACAGATGGCGTTGCAGTCACTGTACCTTGCGGAAGAGGCAGCAGTCCAGTTTGCGCAAAGCTCCCGCTTCAGTAGCGTCAGCGAGTTTGGGCGGTTGGTGCAAGCGACTGATCCCTTGGACAGGAGCCTTTTCACCGTACACTCTGGCCTTGAGCGGCCAAACGTTGCCCAGGTCGGCAGTAGTTTCGGCAATGCCCCCGCTGACGTTGAAGCAATGAACCAGGGTTCGTTCACTGGAACTCTGCATCTTATCCAAGGGCGTGGCGGATCAAGACACTTGTTGGGCGTCATCTATCGCTCGCCAGGCCTGGGTGGTGGCAGAGTTTTTTCGCTGGATGTAGAGTAATTCGCGGTCGGTAGAATTTCGGTTCTCCAAACTTTCTGAAATCGAGCGAGAAAGACACAACGTGTGCGACTGCTTCAGGCAGAAATCTTATCCAAAAAAAATGCGCTCAGTTGGCAATGACAATTCAGTCGGTCGTTACTTCTCGGCGGAGGACGAGAGGGCGAAGCTGCCGCATCAACACAAATCGACATAAATGGGATACAAATTTATTGTGAATGATCGCTTCACTCCAAGGAGCTATGCACGTTTCGACGTGCAGTAGATAAGTTGTCTTCGTCTGAGCTTCGCAGTGCCTCCTGAAACCAAGAACTTGTATTATGTTTAAAGATCGGATTTCCACGAACACCGTCCTTGCGGTTATTCACCCGTAGAAAGCGCGGCGAAACCGTTCTGGTTCATGAAGCTGCTTGATCAATTTCTACCACACGATTCAAGAAACGGGAGAAAGCGGCTGAGAAGTTGAGGTCTTGCGGTAGCTTGTCGGATAAAGCCATGTCGGGCTCTTCTTTATCAAAAGTCAAAATTTCGCAGTAATAGTCACCGGTGCTCCATATCTTAATACCTGAAATTGTCCCCTTTGTATCAAGCTTTAGCCATGCAGTATTCTCCATCTCTGGATTGGATACACCAAATTCGTAGTTAGAAAAAACTCCACGAACGTCTGTCTCTACCCAGTCTTTGAAGGATTCGAAAAGTTTAGTGTTCTCTGTCATCTGAAGCCTAACATTTCGATGTTGTATGCTATCGGAGACCGGGTTGGTATAGGACGGCCAAGACGTGTAAGTCTTGCTGCCGCGTTTGAGTTCGGGGTTATAACCGTTGAAACGCCAGTACTGGAAGCTTGCAGAGATCGTGTAGAGATACCGAATTCGACGTACATACTGCCTTGTGGTGCTTGGCTTCGAAATGTCGATGCCGCAGCCGGATTTGCTACGTGTGTCATACCCGATCTGCTTTCCACTACCCTGCCTGTAGATAGCATTTCGTCGTACTCTGCGCGGCTCATCCATCGCCCAACTCTAGTTTGAGCAGGCCCTCCTACGACGGGTGACATCCTCGGCATCTGAGCCGTGGCGGTTTGAGGGAGCCCGATTCCTAGCGTCATCGCGCCTGCCGCTGACCCCACCAGACCTTGGCGAAAAATTTCTATGCGTTCCTGGTTACTTAACCCAGCGTAATGCCTGTAAGTTTCGGCTTGTCTGCTTAATTGCTGAAGATCGTATTCATAAGCATAGTCGTTACGCTGTGGATCGTTTTCCCTTTCATTCCGGAGACGCTCAATTTCACTATCAACGTCTGCAGCAGCCTGAGCGTATTCGTCCTCTGTCAAGTACTCAATCGTTAAACTATCGATAAATTGATTCCCGCCGGGGTCAAAAAAGTTGACAGGGTTGTTGCCTGAGTAAGCGTATCTATTTGTCCCCACACCTGGCTGCGTCGGATCAAACCAATCGGCCTGCACGAATATCGCATTGGCCTGGACGGTGGTCAGCACCATCAGTGCAACGGCCAACATGCTGCGCATAAAATGTCTCATTAAGAATCCCCTGCTCAAAACTCTAATGGTTGCCAGCCTAGGGCCTCGGCATTGGCAAAGCTAGTGTCGTTCACGGTTTGCAGGAATTGTAGATATTGCCGCCGGTCATTTGGAACGTCTGCATAGGTGGCGTAGTTCGCGTGGAATTCCGTGCGGATTAGGTGATAGGCGGCGGTGCCGCGTTTCACCATCAGATACACGAATTGCGGATACTGCCTGAGGATCAAATCGGCGGTCTCGATAGCCTCAGGGTAGTCACCCTGGGCGATGAGATTGTCCACGACAACGGAGGCGATGACGGCAACGGCTTCACGTTGATTGAGCGGCGCCATGTAGACGCGGTTTGTGATTGCCGTGTCTGTGATGGGGAGAAGCTCGCGATAGTGGGCGTCTCGCGTCAGCCCCGCGCCGCTTGTGGTCTCAAGGTTGTAGGTCTCCCCCTCGGCGTCGGTGAAGCGCACATAGACGTGCAAGGGTGCCATGGCAGGCACCACGTCCAACCCAAGCCGCTGCCCAAGAATTATGAACAAAAACGGCATGGTGATGCAGTTGCCGCGCCGATCTTCTAGGTAGTCGGACAACAGCCGGTTGCGGGGATCTTGGCCGTAGGGGTCTTCATGATCGTAGCCAAAGGCGCGGTGTTCGTTCCACACGCCGGGCTCGTAGATGAACTGACGGATCGTCTCTAGGCGATCCCAGTCCGTGGGCTGTGGTGGCAGCATCACCTGAATGATCCGCACCATCTGATCCAGCTCGGCCAGGAGCGCGTCAGCGTCGATGTCGGGATCTACGATCCGTTCGGCCTCGATCATAACCTGCCCGAGATCTACACGATCCATGTCTTGATTAAAGAGCGCGGCGACGTCGTCAGCGACATCGGCCAATGAAGCGGTGGCTGAGACACACAGACTTAGAAATGAGATGAGCAAAACGCGCATATTGGGAGCCTGCGAAAACTATTCTCATGACCTTGCCAACACAAGCCAACTCATGCAATCCGAAAGAGACTACGCTTTAGAGGTCGCCACGACTCGACTGTTATATGTGGAGCTTGGCTTGGGCCGTCAATCTATCGACTTCCGGAAATTGGGTAGCATGGCGAGACGATGAGCCGACACATCAGGCCCAGCTTTCTAACCGTATCACCCGCCCAAGCAAGCGAATATCCTTTCGGTATTCCCGCCCTCCGCAACAGTGTCGCAAGCCGTATCTTCCGCATAGAGTGCGTGCGTGGGTTTCTCGGAGTTTGAGGTTTCATCCGATAGTGAGGGCGCAACGGTCGCTCCAGTCAGATGCGCAAGGATTGGTTCGTTTGTGAGAAACAGGCCAAGTAGGCCCTTCCATCACCTTCTGGGAAGCTTCAATGAACACGAAAACTTGATCCCGGAACAAAAGAGTTCGAACGATAAGATATGGCTCAACATACCCGTAAAACGCAGAAAACGGCACGTTTGCCCACAAAACCCAAAAAGCGGGATTTCGAACCGCAAAATACGGCTCTGTTGAGCCGTAGAATAGCAATTTTCGAGGGGGTCATCCCACTTTGCGGAGTTGATCGAGTCACTTTTCGACCTTTTATCGAACCAATATATCATGTGATTTCTAGACGAGTCCCGTAGTTTATGTTGCGGGCATGCTCGAGTAAGCTTCGGGAGATTACCATCTAGTTGATCTCGCGGACCATTACTCCATTTTTAAGAGTTTAAGCTGATCCTCAAATAGGATGTACAAGTCACCGTTGGCACGAGAGCATGCCACGTAGAGCTTGTTCAACGATGATTCTGGAAGACTTCCAAGCTGACCCTTCCTAAACAGATCGGCGGATTTCTTATTCAGCACGACGCAGACATCTACGTAGCTATTCAGACCCTTACATTTTCCCCAGTTATTTGAATTGCAAGGATACTTTTTCTGATCCTTGTAGAACAATTTCACTTTGCTATCGTCTGCGAAAAGAGCATGTGCAGTGTCTTGGTCCTCAATGATATGAACAATTGTGTCATCCGTTCGAGAACTCTCTATCGTGATTCCGAGCCTATCAGTGATGAAACTACATACGGTGGGGCTACACCGATAGGTCTTCTCAAGCGTAGTCACATCAATCGCAAAACCTCTCCCCTCAAACTCCTTAATATAAGGGGCTAAGCCGCGTTTATGCAGATTTGTACGGATATTCCCGTCACGACTTGTGTCAAATGTGTGCTGGAAGAAGTCACCTACAAATAGCATGTCGATCTCAGCATCCGATAACGCCATTAGTAAACTAAAATCGTTGGCCGCGAAGTCCTGAACCTCATCAACTAGAAAGATGTCAAAATAGGTCTCTAGACGACTCTTAATCCTTGGAACTCCATCCTTTTCGACGATAAATTTTGCGAGTCGGTTTCCGTACAGGTATCCATTCTTGGAGACATAGTGATTAATGCTACTTTTTGCTGGAAAGGTTCCTGGAACTTCCCAGAACACACCCCTATCTCGGAGTTGATACGAGAAGAATGGGCGAAAACAAAAAGAATATATAAAAGAAAAATATGACAGCAGAGTGACTGTTTTTGGAATGCACCCAAATTTTCCAACGAGGCTTGCCTCCAACGAACGAAGGTTCTCGTTGGTGTAGGTGATGACCAGGCATCGTTTCCCCTCAGATATCTCAGACAGAATTCTGGTCGTCTTTCCAGATCCTGCAACGGCAAGAATTAGGTCCTTAGCCATGTAATTGCTTCGACAATGTACGTAGGTGGATTGATCTTCCCGGCCTTACTCCTGATGAGATTAAGTGCAGCGGTCGCCTTGTTCTTGAGCATGTACTCCTGAACACCCAACTTCCTCCTTCCAGGGGCAAAGAGTTCTTCACAGATGTCAGAGTTGTCTTGGTACACGCAGATCTCAAATGTCGACCTTTCTGGGTCTGGGTCGCAGAATACTGCAACGCTCTCGACATCGTCATAGGGTGCATACTTAGGCACAATATTCGCGTCGATGTCTCCATCATTATCTGTCACTACAGCGGCCCGAATCCCCAAAATCCTCGCAACGTCTAGGAATCTTGGAAAGCTCAGGCCACCGACCGAGATAACGCTGACATCAGACCCCGAAAGCTCTTCGCCCGAAGCGGCCTGATACAAGTCGGACATTAGTATGTACTCGGCGTCACCCTCAACGAGAAGTGTTCTTGGTGATAGAACGAACTCTAAGATGCCGTTGTTTGGTGCTTTCATGAAGTATTCAGCAGTATCTTCGGGCAGGTCGCTGAGACGCATGGGTTCTTTATCGAAGGCTCCCAGCATAATTGCGTGGCGTAGGTCTAGTCGCGAGCAGATGTACGAACTATGAGTTGCAATGAAGACTTGCGATTGACTTGTTTGCCGTATCTCATCGATCAAACGGCGCATACTCACATGACTAAGATGGTTTTCTGGCTCCTCTAGCAGGACAACATCGAGGCTGGATTTTTTCGATAAAGCAAACTTCGTACGAATGAAGCACTGCTGCCCAACCCCTAAACTCTCAATATCCAAACCAGCGCGCGCTATCGTCAAATCTGTTTCGAGGTTTGACTTTGAACCGCTCTTGAGGGTGAATCCCAAGTCACCCTCAAGTTCATTGTTGATTTCCGCAAATTGCTCCCGCGCGAACTTCTCCTTCGCACTTCGATACCCATACTTCAGCTGGTTTTTGCCAACGTCGGGTACGCTGGCACGAAACATCGTCTGCACATATGAGCGCGACGCGTAATCATTGCTTATTCGTGTGTTGTCAATATCAACATGCTGAATTGGCTTCTTATACGGTGTAACGGCTGCTCCAGAGAAGCTTTTTATCTCAACGCTATAGTACTCATACGGGAAAGCTGGATTATCAAGCCCAATTAACTCGCTGATTTCTTCTGCTAGCTCCGCTCTGGGTTCACAAATCAAACACATCCCGTGCGCTGGCTTCTGTTCAATATTGTACTCGCCATCAAATTCATGGCGCCCCAGATCACTAAGATATATATCCACTTCCAAAACTGGTAGATCAGAAAACGATCGATCTGGCTTTGAGAGAAACGCCTCCACTGCCTGACGATTCAACAGTCGGTCGAGACCAATTGTTTCGATCTTTCCTGGGTTGGCAGACAAAACTAGGTCAATTGCTAGAAGTATGGAGCTTTTTCCAGTGTCGTTGTCGCCAACAAGAATGTTCATCTCAGGATGAAGTTGCTGGAGTGACCAGCTCCGGAAACCCTTGAAGTTCCGTAGGTGAATTTCTTTGATGTAATGCTTTGTCATTATTAAACGATACCAGATTTTCGTGCATATGGAACATGTTGGTTAGGTTTTCAGGGCGACAAATCTTCGGCAAACTAAATCTATATGTTAAATTCATTCATCGCATACACCCGTGTCTCGACCGCTCGTCAGGGACAAGTTGGTGTATCACTTCAAGAACAGCAACGGGCAATCAGCAGGTACGCCGAAAATCACGGCCTGCAGATTACGGACTGGTACGAGGAACAACAAACCGCAGCCAAAAAGGGGCGGCCAGTCTTCGACCAGGTAATGCAGTGCCTCGGTGAGACACCCGGCTCGAGAGGTCTGCTCATCCACAAAGTAGATCGCGGTGCTCGAAATCTTCGCGACTGGGCGTCTATCGGAGAAGCTATCGACCTTGGTATCGATGTGCGCTTTGCTGGAGACGACTTCGACCTCACCACACGAGGTGGTCGCCTTGCAGCAGACATTCAAGCAGTTATCGCTGCAGACTACATCCGCAACCTTCGCGAAGAGGTTCGAAAAGGCATTGAAGGCCGACTGCAGCAGGGTCTCTACCCTCTTCGGGCACCGCGCGGATACCTTGATTGCGGGGGCGGCAAGGTTAAGCAGCCGGACCCAGTTGTGGCACCGCTAGTCATCAGCGCATTCCAGCGCTACGCGACTGGTCGATACACATACAAGGCTCTGGCCGAAGAACTCGCGATCCAGGGGCTTAGAAAGGCTGACGGAGGGCCATTGCGGCCGGACATGATAGCTCGCATCCTCAAGAACCCTTTCTACACCGGCGATATCAGGATTGCAGGGAAGCAGTACAAAGGCATACACCAACCGTTGATTACGCCGGAACTCTTCCGGAAGGTGCAGCGCCTCCTCAATCGTCGCAGCAGTCCCAAGAGCGCTCGCCACGCCTTTCGGTACAGTGGCGCCCTTAGTTGTCGTAATCTGGCATTTGATCCGGTGGCACACGCTCAGAACGAAGCCCTCTGCATTGTGCAATACAGAGGGCACCTAGATTACGCTTGGGCCTGGAAAGTTCTTCTAATGCGCCGGAAAAGGGCGCGAATTTGCGTAGCGTTCTTCCAGATCGCATCTATGAAGATTAGCACAATCAAGACGTAGGCAAGTAACGACACTCGAATGTGCCAGACTTCCGCTACATGCATGAAGGCCAACCCTGGAGAGTTCGCATCGATCATTGGCTCAAGAAGGACGCCGATCACGATAACAAGTACAAGTAGCTCTTTCACCCAACGACAAAACGCTAGGATTAATGCACCAATTGTTCGGTGCTGCTTGACATGAACAGTGCTTTTGGGCATATTTTGTTCCTCATCTATAAGCGGCTCGCTTTGAACACAGCCGCAACCGATTGTGAGAAGGGCGCCTTTGAGGGCGCCCTTCTAGTTTCAACGATAGAACTCGCGAAAGTCGCGGGCCATACGCAAGAGGCGCATGGTTGCAGGATCCCATGGTCGGAGTCGTGAGTGGCCGAACCTAAGGAGACGGTTGAGGACTTCATAGTTCGCCTCAACATCCGCATAAGGTGCTTTCAGTAATTGGTAGAGTTTTTCTGTCTTGAGTTTGGTGGCATCTGCCAGATACTCGACCGACCACCTCCGTCGGCCCATGATGCGCAAGATGCGGTTTCGAGCACCTGCTAGTATCTCCCGTTCACGTAGGGTGTGAGGCATAATCATCTCCTTTCTTGTGTTGCTAGAGTTGCCAACCGCAAGATTTGGTGTATGATCACTATATAGACCAATGACCTACTCGGTCGACGGTTTGTGGCGGATGTCCTACGTGAGCGGTTCAATTCTCGTTTGGGACATCCGCAGCCTATCTCTACGTTAGTTCTCCATGGCAAACTCCTTGCGTTCGCGATTGATGCCGCAAGAAGTACTTGCGACGCGGTGCGTCCTAATTAGAGAATGTTCAACCTGCGCCGACTTGTTCGGTGCTTTTTTATTGCGTCCAGGGTTGCCTTGGATCGCAGCTTTGTTCTCATTCAAGTAACACGGCCACCGCTACGAGTCAAAGTCGAACGTGATTTGCACTGTTGCGTTTGATTTTCACACTGGCTTCCGCTACGGTGAGGCCTCCCACCGCGTTGCCTGGAGATACGATATCACAAAAGAAGTAATTGATCTTAACGGGCTTGCTAAGCTCTTTGGCCAACTCCTGCGCAAGTTGGCTGACGATGGTACGATGTCATACCAAAATCAGTCGATCGCTACCGGTGTAACTCGAAACGCGATTTACTACTTCGCAAAGCGATCTGAAGATCCCGCCTCGATCAAAGCTGGCGATTTAAGCAAACTCATTAACTGGTTTAGGAGTGTCGACTTCTCGCGGGACCAGTTCACGCAAGAACAGTACCTAATTTCATCCGATTTATGGCGAGCGCTAATCGGCAACGCACCAACAGCCATTGAATTGCTATCAAGTGCGTTCACTCTCGCGGAAGAAGGCGTTGAAAACCTCACAAGGACCTTCCCAAACTATCTGATTGGAATTCGTCAAAGGGGTACAACTGAGCGGTTCCAGGTGTCAATTCATCAATTCAGAGCAGGCATAGATAAACGAACTGTCGACTGGTCAATGGCTTTTCTTCAAGGAGTAGGGCGATTCCGAGAAGGAGACTCGCCGCGCCGGCCAGAACAAAGCCCAGTCTACATCAATGGCGTTTGCACTCTTGATCATCAAATGTTGAGCTGCGTTGGGCGACGTTCTGGTGGACATATCTTAGACGTACTTAACATCATCATACCAAGTGCGGATGCAAACCCTGCTTCAGGCGTGCTCCGTGCTAGTTACGCTACGTACTCCAGGCAAGAAGCTATATCTAGAATAATGTACTTGGTGGATTCTGAAGTCTCTCTTCAACAGCCACTTG
Source organism: Gymnodinialimonas sp. (assembly GCF_059726805.1). Lineage (NCBI taxonomy): Bacteria > Pseudomonadati > Pseudomonadota > Alphaproteobacteria > Rhodobacterales > Paracoccaceae > Gymnodinialimonas > Gymnodinialimonas sp. The sequence continues at coordinate 1,809,773 of NZ_AP041059.1, read as the reverse complement.
ATAGTATTGTCGGTCACTATGGGGACATCACGAAGGCTGAGTTACTTGAGTACTACCCAGATCTAGCTGAGGAGTTAATTGATTCGTTTCGTGGTTTTTCGATATCAGAGCTGGGCGTGAAGATTCACCCAAAAGAACTTGACGCAGCCGTTCGAGATTTTATTGGAGAAGGTTGAGAAAAGTGATTGCGCGCCAAAGTAGGAACGGCGATTATAATTCACGGCCTGCGAAATATCTCCGACTACTCTTTTGCAAATAGAATACTACATCAGTCTAATTACTCAATGCTCGATCTTGGCCGTAGGATAAGCTTTGGAAAAGCTACGAGTCGGTTGGTTTTAAGTATGGCGATAGGTGAAGATTTATTTTCTATGAGTCTCCGTTAGATAACTGTTCCACACGGCTATTATCAGCTTCCGCTTGTCGAAATAATCGGACCTTTGATACGATCGCTCCACTTCACTCCCAACCTGATGCCCCAGTGCCGTCTCCTTCACCTCAAAGCTAGCATCAGTACACTCCTCGGCCCAAGATCTAAAGGTGGCCCTGAACCCGTGTGGGCGTGCCTCATACCCTTCACGCTGCATAAAGCGGCTCATAGTTGCATCAGACATCGGATTACCTCGTGCAGTTGGGAATAGAAGCTTCTGCTGCGGGTCTTGCCGCGCATCTCCAACGATCTTCATTGCCTCATCAGACAACGGCACCCTATGCTCCACCGAAGTCTTTGTCCGGCTGGCCGGTATCGTCCAGATATCGCCATCTATTTCATCAAACGTTGCAAATCTCACTTCGCTGGTCCGCGTCGCCGTCAGCATCAGAAAACGAAGCGCTAGTGAGGAAACGAATGGCTTCATGCCAAGCCACTGATAGAACGCGGGGGCCTCCTGATACGGCAGCGACGGAATGTGTGTAGTCGTGTGTCTGCGCTTCCCAAGCAACGCCTGTGCCTTCATCACCGCCTGCAGATCCACATCTAATCCCAAAGCTGCAGCATGCTTCAAGGTCAGGCTCATACGATTCATGGCCTTACGGGCCGTATCAGCCTTCACATGCCAGATCGGCTCCAATACCCGCTTCAACTCATGCTGATCAACATCCTCAATCGCCATCCCCCCAATCTTAGGCAGTACATGTACAGACAGGGGAGACATCCACCGTCCGGCATGGCCGTCGTTCTTAAGCTCAGCCTGTTTGGCCTCAAAACACCCTTGGATCGCTTCGGCCACGGTTAAGCGGCCAATCGTCCGTCTGGCCTTCTGCCGCTCACCTACAGGGTCCACGCCGCCCCGAAGCGTGCTACGCGCCACACGAGCCCCCTCACGGGCCTCAACGATAGACACATCAGGCCACCGCCCCAACCCCATCTCACGACGCTTGCCGTCCACCACCAAACGCACAATCCACTTCCCAGCATCCTTGCGGCTCTTAACCAACATGAGGCCCTGGCCGTCGAAGTACTTCCCAGGGCCAAGATTCTTGGCCTTCAGTTGGGTCAATGCGTTCGAGATAGTCATAGCCCACCTTCTGAGGTGTTCATTCAGCCCACCGTATAGACCACCCTAGTGTGTGAGAAAGCATGTGTCACCATGTTCAGTCGCGCTTTGAAGAGGTCAAAATTTAGATATAAAACAAAGGCCCTTAGGGGTCATATGCTCATCTATGAGAAAGTTAAATGGTGCCCGGGGGCGGAATCGAACCACCGACACGAGGATTTTCAATCCACTGCTCTACCCCTGAGCTACCCGGGCACGGGCTTTGGGGGCAGGTGTTGCGCCCCGTGGGTGGGCGCGTTCTAGGGCGTTGGGCGGGCACTGTCCATAGGGACTTGCGGGTTTTTCAGAACCGGCATCGCTAGTGGATTTTGGGGCCGGTTCGGGCAGCCTCTTCAAGGGCTTGCTCGATGTCTTCGGGATCCGTGGACGGCACGGCGTAGGAGCCGTTCAGCCAGCGTCCTAGATCCACGTCGGCGCAGCGGCGCGAGCAGAAGGGGCGATAGGTTGTGTCGGTCTCTTTTTCGCAGATGGGGCAGGACAATGGGGGCACCTCGGGCTCGCAACAGGCCCCCCAGTTTGCGCCAGCAGATCGCCGCTCGCAAGCCTTCACCCCCCTTTGCGCGCTTGCAAAACAGGGGCTTGCGCCGTTAGCACTGGGAAAACGAACAAAGGGTGGGCACCATGCGGATCACACGGCGGAGATTTGGGGCGGGGGCGGCCTCGCTGGCGGTCTCGGGGACCATGGCGGGGTGTGTTGGCGGGCTTGGCCTTGGTGGGGGCGGCGGCGGTGGCATTGGCACGCCGGGCGATGGTGGGCCGTCGCGAGACCCTGATTTCATGCCGCAGCCCAATGCCTCATACGACACCTGGATGGAAGGATTTCGCGGTCGCGCGCGCGCGGCGGGGATTACGGAGGACACCCTGACGCGCGGCCTGAGGGGCGTTGGGTATCTGCCCGGCGTCGTCGAAAGGGACCGGAATCAAACGGAATTTCGGCGCTCGACCGAGGATTACCTGGCGCTTGTGGCGGGCGATGATGACGTGAGCCTGGGGCGGTCGCGCTTTGCCGCTCAGCGCAGTGTTCTGGCGGAAGTGGAGGCGCGGTATGGCGTGCCGGCGGAGGTTTGCTGCGCGGTTTGGGGCGTGGAAAGCCGCTACGGGACGCGCTTGGGGGACATTCCGGTGATCTCCGCCGTGTCCACTTTGGCCTGGGAAGGACGGCGCGGGAACTTCTTTGAGGCGCAGACAATCGCGGCGCTCAGGATCGTGCAGAACGGCGATACGACCACGGACCGCATGCTGGGATCCTGGGCCGGGGCCATGGGACATACGCAATTGATTCCAACGACTTACGAGGAATACGCCGTTGATTTCCGGGGCGATGGGCGGCGCGATATCTGGACCAATGACCCGACCGACGCCTTCGCATCGACCGCCAGCTACTTCGCCCGTTTCAACTGGCGCGCAGGCGAGCCCTGGGGGATGGAGGTGGAACTTCCGTCAGGCTTCAGCGCGGCGACGGGACGCGACAACCGACGCTCGGTTGCCAGTTGGAGCAGCCTTGGCGTGCGCCGCGCGGGCGGAGGCGCCCTGCCCGACCATGGGTCTGCCGCGATCCATGCGCCCGGTGGCGCAGGTGCGCCTGCGTGGATTTTGTATCACAATTTCAATGTGATACTCCGCTACAACGCCTCGACCAACTACGGGATCGGGGTGGGCTACCTTTCGGATCGCATCAACGGGGGCGGGCCGCTCAGGCAGTCTTTCGGGGCAGATGCCAGCGGGCTGACACAGGCGCAACGGCGCGAGTTACAGACCCTCCTGAATCGCGCAGGCTTTGACGCGGGCACGCCAGACGGGGTCATCGGATCGGGCACGGAAGCGGCGATCAGCGCCTATCAGACGGCCAACGGGTTGCCGGTGACCGGCGAGCCTTCGGCAGAGCTGCTGCGGCGTTTGCGGTAGGCTTTCAAAGCCTGTGACATCCGTACACCGGGGCGTACACAACCTGTACATACGCGATCTACGCACAGAAAACGGCGGCCTGCGCCGCATCTGTGCAAAAACCTAACGAGGCCAGACCTGCGCCAAGGGCGCGCGGTCGCGTTTGCGGGTCAGCTCCAGCATCCCCAGCGGCGTCCAGCCCGCCACCACCACGTCGCCGCCGCCCTGACGGAACGCCTTCTTCACGGCATCCTCCAGCTGCTTGCGGTCGCGTTTCGGCATCGGCGCGAGGTCAAGCGTGATCTGCCCGCCGAGCCCCTTGATCCGGGTCAGGCGCGGCAGGTCGCGCACAAGCGCGAGGTTGGCCTTCAACCCCGCCGCCAGCGAGTGATCCGCGCCGGTGTTCACGTCGATGGCCACCAACGCGCGGGTGGGTTCCACGATCGCATAGGCGCCGCCGGGCAGCGGCTGGCGCGCGGCCAGCGCCGCGTCGACCGCCTCCAACACGCCGTGGGTGGCGAAACCGCCTTCGATCACCTCATCGGGCGCGTCCCACTCGCGCCAGGCGCGGGTGTGGGCGTCGTCGGCATCGAGCAGCCATTCGGGTGGGCCGGAGGCCTCTGCCACCACCTGCGCGGCGGTCGCGCACATCGCTTCGATATCCTCGGACAAGACGTCTGCGAGGACGCCCTCGGCGGAGGAGCGGACGATCATGCCGAAGCCGGAGGCGGCGGCGGCGCTGTCGTGGGCCACTTCCAGCAAACGGTCGCGCTCGTCCTCATCGCGGATGGCGCGGCTGACGTTGAGGCCGGGCTTGCCCGGCGTCACGATGGCGTAGCGGGATTTGAAGATCAGGTCTGGCGTCACGGGGGCGGCCTTGCCGGTCTCGGCCACGCCCGAGACCTGGACGAGGAACACATCGCCCGGCGCGATATCCTTGGCGCGGCGCATGTAACCCATGTGGCCATCGCCGAGTTGCAGCGTGATGCCGCCCTGCCCTTTCATCGGCCGGTCGGCCTTGGCGCGGGCGATGGCACCGACGCCGGGCGCGGAGCCCTCGGGCGGATCGACGAAGATGTCTTGCAGCTTGCCGTCGACCATTAGAGCCGCCGCGCGGCGGTCTTCGACTTCGTCCAAGACAACAACAGTGCCCTTCATGTCTTCCACACCTCGATGCCTGCGGCCTGCAACAGGTTCGCGGTTTCCACCATCGGCAGGCCGACGATGGCGCTGTGACTGCCTGAAATCCAAGGGAAAAACGCGCCAGCGGGGCCGTGGATGGCATAGCCGCCCGCCTTGCCCTGCCAATCGCCGGTGGCGATGTAGCCGTCCAGTTCCACCTGGCTGAGGCGTTTCATCTTCACGCGGCTCTCCACGATCCGGGTCATCAGCTTGTCATCGGTTTTCACCGCGATCCCGGTCAGGACCCGGTGGCGACGGCCGCCCAGAAGGGTCAGGAAGGCGCGGGCTTCCGCCTCATCCGCGGGCTTGCCGAGGATGCGGCGCCCGACGGCCACGGTAGTGTCAGCACAGAGCACGACATCGCCGGGATCGCGGCGCACGGCATCCGCCTTGGCGCGAATGATGCGGTCCACGTAGGGCTTGGGCAGTTCGTTTTTCAGCGGGTCTTCATCGATATCCGGCGGGCGGATATCATCGGGGGTCAGGCCCAAAACACCAAGGATTTCAACGCGGCGCGGGCTGCCGGAGCCCAAGATCAAAGCCATGGGACCCGCTTCATTTGGCCAGCGCGATCCGCGCGGCGGCGTTATAGTCGCGCTGCATCCGCTCCATCCGGCGCATGTCCTTGCCCTCGGGGATCACCAGCTCGGACTTCTCACCTTTGAACTTCGTGTGGCGCCATTTGAAGGCATCCACGTCGTCGGCCAGCTTGGCCCACTTCACCACGTCGGCGTCATCGGTCAGCAGGTGGCGCTGCGCTTTCCGGGTCGGCTTGGGGTTGAGGTAATCGAAGGCCCAGGCGCTGTCGCGGATGAAGAGGATCTGCGCCTCGCCATCGATGGGGGGCGTGATGTCGACCAGCTTGCCGTCCCGCTCGATCACCGCGTGGCGTTGGGCCTCCAGCCAGTAGCCGGTGAGTTCCCACACCAGCCAGCCAAAAACCGGCGCGCCCCCGCCTTCAGTATCGAGCCCTGCCATGATGACGTTGTAGAAGGGTTGGTCTTCGATCGCGCCGTCCGTGGGCGCGACGTCGACCAGCTCCGCCACGCCGTCGCCAAGGCCCGTGGCATAGGCCGCGACCGCGTCCGACATCTTGGGCGTGGTGATGGTGCGGTCGGTCAAGGGATCACTTGAAGCGGTAGTTGATCCGGCCCTTGGTCAGATCATAGGGGGTCATTTCGACCTGGACTTTGTCGCCTGCCAGAACCCGGATGCGGTTCTTGCGCATCTTGCCTGCCGTATGCGCGATGATCTCATGGCCGTTTTCGAGCTCGACCCGGAATGTCGCGTTTGGCAGGAGTTCCTTAACGACACCAGGAAATTCGAGCATCTCTTCCTTAGCCATGGGTACTCCATAAGTTGCGCCCCAAGGGTTGGGGCTGATGCGCGCTAAATGCGCCTAAAGCCTAAAGGTTTCAAGGCAAATCGCCGTTTTTGGCTTTCTGGGCCGCTGTGATGCTCTCGGGCCAATGGGCGTGGTTGAAGACGGCGCCTTCGGCGCGGACCCGGTGGACGGCTTTGATGTCGACGTCCGCGTAGGTCCAGCCGGGGGTGTTCAACGCGCCTTCCGCGAGGATACCGGTGGGCGGGAAGCCCAGGTCCGGCGGGCCGTAAACGCTTGCGCTGCCTACGTTTTCATCGACGGCGGGGGACCATTTGGCGTCGCCCACGGTGGGGGATTGGACAGCGATGCATTGGCCTTCCAGCGCGCGGGCCATGGCACCGATGCGTACGCGGGAGAAGCCGGAAAGGCTGTCGGTGCAGGACGGGCAGAGCAGGATTTCGGCGCCCAGCTCGATGAGGGTGCGGCCCAGAGCTGGGAATTCCGCGTCGTAGCAGATGAGGATGCCGATCTTGCCCAGGGCGGTTTCGATCACTTCAAGCGGCTCGCCGGGGGTGACGTCCCATTTCTCTCGCTCGAAGCGGGTCATGATCTGCTTGTCTTGCTGGCCCAGATAGCCATCGGGGCCGAAAAGCGAAGCCTGGTTGGTGGGCCGCGCCGCCCCTTCCGCGAAGACGGGACCGGAGGGGGCGAGGATGTGGACGTCGTAGCCCTCGGCCAGCGAGGCCATCAGGGCGTCGGCGTCCTCGGCATAGGCGCTGGCGGCATGGAGGGAGGCTTCGAGGTCGCCCGCCGCATCGGCTCCTGAGAGACCCGCGAGTTCCATGCGGCCATATTCAGGGAATACCAGCAGATCCGCCCCCTGCCCCGCCGCTTCCCGGACCCAATTGATCTGCTTCTCGGCATAGGCGGGAAAATCGGACAGTAGGTCGAGGGGGTAAGCGGCGGTGGCGATTTTCATAGGCGTTTGATCCAGAATTGCATGGGTTTCGACGTCTCCGCCGCTTCGCCGATATCGCGCCAGCTGAGCGACGCTGTAGCCCCCGCGAAGGGGGCATATCCGAGGGATTTCCAGAACGGATCCAGCGGGCGGTAGTGGGGCGGACGGGCGGGATGGCTAGAGGGGCGGCTTACCGCGCAGAACGTCGCATATGTGAAACCCCGCGTGCGCGCGTGTGCCTCGCGTTCGGCGAAAAAGACGCGGCCTGCGCCTTGGCCCCGGAAACTCTGGATAAGGACAGATTCGGCGCAGTAGAAGGTTTCCGAAGGCGGGATATCAGTTGTGGATAAACCTGTGGATAACTCTGCGGCGTGTTCGGTAAAGGAAAGTCCCGTCGAGGCGCCAACCATCTGGGACCCCACAAAAGCGGCGACCAGAATGCTGGCTCCACCGGCATAACTTGCCAGATAGGCGCGTTCGTAGTCGAGATCGCCGTCATAGAGGTACGGCCAGTCGCGAAACACCGCGATGCGCAGGGCCGCGAGCGTGTCGATGACGGGCGCGATCTGAGCGCCGCGATAGACCCGGTAGCTGAGGCTCATCGCGAGACCTGAGCCATCCAATCGGCCAGATTGTAGTAGGTCACGATGCGGGTGATCTTGCCGCCCTCAATGCTGAAAAAACCGCCTGCGGGCAGCCTGTAGGTCTGGCCCTTGGCCTCGGGGAGCCCAGCGTCGGTCTGCAGGTAGGTGCCGTTCACCGTGAACTCCGCCGCCGCGCGGCTGCCGTCTGGCGTGGCCATGACGGTGATGTCGGAAAGGTTTTCACGGTAGCAGCGGGTCATATGGGCGCAAAACGCGCGGAATGCCTCGGCCCCGTGGCGCACCTGCCCTTCATTCACATGGTGGGCGACATCCGGGGCCAGACAGGCGATCATGCCCTCCGTGTCGGCGGCGTTGAAAGCGTCGTAATAGCGCGTGATGAGGCCGTGCGTGTCCATGGCTCCGAGGATAGGCAGGGAACGCCGCCGAGGAAAGTGAAAGGCGCATCCCACGTGCCCGGATGCCCCTGATTGTTGCGCTAGATGTAGGGGACAAGCCCGATGGCAGGACAAAAACGGCCATGTCCCCGTCCGCCCAGAGGCCGAAGAGCGCGCGCCGCACCGCTGCCAGATGGCCCTGCGCCGCGTCACAAAACTGCTCAATTCTGTGGCAGTTCGGCGACGTCTGGGCGGATATGCTGAAAAACAAGGAAAACACGCGGCGAAATGAATTGATCTCGACCACAAAAAAATGCACCACTGTCGTTGAGCCTTCCGGCGTGGGAATCGTTGGATCGTACATCAAGCAACACTTGCTATCCTGGAGCAGTATCGTGAAAAAAGTTCTTCTGACATCCGCCCTCATCGCCGCCGTCGGCACCGCCGCCACCGCACAGGGCATCGCGCCTGTCGCAACCGCCCCCACGACAAACGTCGTTGTCGGCACCGCGACGCCTGACATTGACCCGAGCCTCCTCGTTGTAGGTGTCGGCGTCGTCTTCCTCGGCCTCGCATTGAGCAGCTCCGACGGCTCCAGCTAAGTCCTGCCCTCGCGGCGGTCGGCATGTAGCCGCCTCCGCGTGTGCGCAACAGATTTAAGGCCCTGCCGCAGCCCACTTGGGTAGCAGCAGGGCCTTTTTCATGGGGAATGCGTGTGAAGAGAGGCCGAACGGTTCGGGGCCGTAGGTGCGCCCGCGCGATCACCGACCCGGGCGTCACAGGAGGTCCCGCCATTTACTGGAGTGCGCGCGATCGTTCTGGGCGTTACCCAGACGTGACGCCGACTTCGGAAATGATCTCGGTCGTGGCACCGGGCGTGGCGGCGAAATCATTCATCAGGGTCGTGGGAATGAACGTCTGACCGATGTGCTCGAACCCCGGTGTCGTGCTCAGAATGCCACTGATCGTCTGAGAACAATAGAATGAGGCGACGGGCCCTGCCGATTGCACCACCTGGCTCAACTGCTGTGCGACCGCCGGAGAGACGGTGACGGTGTGGGCAAAGACCTCGTACTGGCCCTCGGATTGGAAGGCGAGGTAGCGGTCCATATAGGCGGGCGTCATGCCGTACCAGACATCGTTACGCTCCGGCACGCCCGGATCCGTCCAATGCCCGGCGGGATCAAACAACAGGCGCTGCGCGCCGTCGATCAACAACGCGGAATGTGTGCCCGTGTTGTTACCGGGATTGACCGAGGTGATCAGCGTCACCGTGGCGGGACCCGGGGCGACATAGACAGAGCGGGCGACGAAGTCATCATCGGCCCAGACATGTTCCGCCGCGCAGCCGGTCAGCGCGAGCGCGCAGAGGCCGAATGCCGAGACGCGGAGTGTTTGCCGCAGGGTGCGAAGGGACGGAGGATCAATGCTCAAAATGCGCCCCTTTGGTGGACAGGTTGCCATGGTCGACGCCCGCCCATCGGGCGCGCCGCGTTACGCGCAATGGGTAGCGCAGAACGAGGCCCATGTCAGCCCCGGCTGACCGCGCCGGGGGTCACATTTTCTAGGTCGCAGCAGCCTGGGTTTACCGCCTGCGGTCTGAACCACCCAGCCGTCCGCCAAGCACGCGCCCGGGCCGTTCGTTCACGCTGGTCACGCACCGTCGCAGATTGGCTTACGGGGCTTTCAGCAAAGTGGTGTCCTGGTTGTACTCAATGTCATCGATTCCATAGTCCTTGCCCGAGAACGGAACATTATGCTCCGACAGCTCGCCCGAATAATCCGAGGGCGTTATCGTCTTGTCGTCCATCGTGTAATCCCCGACATGCAGCCGCAGCGTCACCTTTTCGTTGAACTTGATGACGACGCCCACGCCCCACTTGGTGAAATTCCCGTTGTCCCTTTGGCTTTCCGCCATCTGGAAGCCGTCCCAGGCGGGGTAGCGGTAGACCGTATCATCGTCATCGGCGAGAAACTCGTAGTAGACGGTGTCGTAATCATCCTTCGAGTTCGTACACACAAGGCTATCGAGCTGAACCATGTAGTCATAATCGCCGGGCTGGTAGATCGGGGCGTGTCCGATATCCATCTTGAAGAAGTAGTAGTCCGAATTCTCGAACCCGTCATCGAACCCAAGCGTGACACCGATGAACGCCAGCGCAAGCTCTTCATCTTTCAGATAGGTCGCCTCCATCACCCCGGCGGCGTCATCAATGTCGATCTCTTCGCCCACATACCACCCGGACAGATCGTCAATGGTATTGGTCCAGAACCCCAGGCAGACGTCCCCTTCAATGCCCGCGTCCGCACCGATATCGACCGCGCCGCCAAGATAGAGGGCAGAGGTAAAATCGCTCAGGTTCAGGTCAACGACATACCCGAGCGAGCCGCTGATCCCGACGCCGAGCACCACCTGCCCCGAGACGCCCAGGGAAATCGCCTTCGGGATCAGGCCCTCAAGGCTGACATCAAGTTGCAGCGTATTGGCCGTGGCGAAGACAGGCGCGAAGACCGGGCCGTGCAGGGCCTTGGCCAGCCTGGCGTGGAACTGGCGCAGGGTCAGCGTGGCCTGCTGATCCATCAGATCGCGGTAGTCCGGGGTGGCGCGAAAGGCCTCCAACGCCTGGGCGGCGGCCTTTCGCAGGGCCTCGGGCACCTGAGCAGCGGCGCGCGCAGGGCGGGTTGCGCGGACCGGGATATCGGGCAGCGTCACCTCTGCGTGCTTGGCGACAAAATTCAGGTCGTCCTGAATAAGGCTATTGGCAAATCCATTCTGGGTCATTGTGAAATGTTCCGGGTAAAGGTGTAATCAGCGCCGTTGTGGTTCAGCTTGGTGTTTGAGCCGCTGGTGGCAATCGATTTGACGTTGATGTTGAAGAGGTAATCCGGGGCATCGAAATTTTTGAAAACGTAAGAGTCCCGATCCCAGGCGGTGACGACCACGGCGTAGGTGAAATCAACCGCAAGCCCGCCCTCAAGATCCCAGCTATCGCCGCTGCCCATGCTGTGGGTGCCGATATCCGGGTAGCGCGTGGGCACCCCGCCGTCGGCCTGGATGATCAGGAATAGATCATCATCCTGGAGGCCCGAGCAGGGGTTATTGCAGGTAATATTGGTAATTGTCATCTTCATCGATGCTTCCCCTTTTCGAATGAAATCGTAGATATGTCTTGAACAAAGGCATTCAGAACGCAGATGGCCTGAGGATTGCGGATGGAAAAAACCGCTTGTCATTGGCCGATAAAACGCCTGCTGAAAGCGTATCGCACTTCAGCGGTGCGGCATAGGAAAAGAAGCTGCGGGGACAGGGGCTGTCTGTAAGCAAGGCAGGCCGCCCCGGGGCGCGAGCCCTTGCGCGGAAGGCCTAGGCTTCCGTCGCCTCGCCAAAGCGCGCCTTCATGCGGCCGACGATCTGGTCGCGGGCCTGGCGATAGCTGGTGAGTTTGGCCTCGCGGGTTTCGCCGAGGCCCGTGGGGTCGATGATGGGCCAGTATTCGACGTCGATGTGGTAATGCCGCGTCATGTCGAGCGCGCGGCGTTGGCTGGCGGGCGAAAGGGCGACGATAAGGTCGAAACCCGAAAGATCGTCGCCCCATTCCTCCATCTCGTCGAAGGAGCGGACGCGGTGGCGTTCCAGCTCTACTCCCAGTTCGGCGCAGACGGCGACGGCGAAGCCGTCAATCTCCAGCTCGTGTTTGACGCCTGCGGATTGGACGTAGGCGCGGTGGCCGTAGAAGCGCTTCATCAACCCTTCGGCCATGGGCGACCGGGTCGAGTTGTGGTCGCAGCAAAAGAGGACCGATTGGGGGAAGTCTTGCGACAAGGATCTAGGCTCCGAAGTGCAGAACGCAGATCAGGGTGAAGAGGCGGCGCGCGGTGTCGGTGTCGATCCCGGCCTTGCCCTCCAGGCGTTCCTGCAACAGGCGCGCGCCCTCATTGTGGATGCCGCGCCGGGCCATATCAATGGCCTCGATCTGGGAGGGCGGCAGCTTTTTGACCGCGTCAAAATACGCCTCGCAGATCTGCCAATAGTCTTTGACCGTTTGGCGGAAGGGCGACAGGGACAGGTGGAATTCGGCCGCATCGGCGCCGTCCTCGGTATCGATATCAAACACCAGCCGCTTCTCACGGATCGCGAGGGACAGGCGGTAGGGTCCGGTGGGGGCGTCGTCTTTGGGCAGGGTGAAGGTGTTCTCCTCCAGCAGGTCGAAGATGGCGACCTTGCGCTCCTGCTCGATCTCAGGGGTGGGCGCGGGCAGGCCCTGGGTGTCGATCTCGATATGGCAGATGTGCATCGTCATAGTCCCTTTAGTCCCTGTTCAGCCGCGTCAGGCGCGCGGCCACGGAGGCGCCATGCGCCCCCAACCCTTCCGAGGCCGCCAGGACCTCTGCCGCCGGACCGATGGCCTTGAGCGCCTCGGGCGTCATGCGGGCCAATGTCGTGCGTTTCATGAAATCGAGCACGTTCAGGCCGCTGGAAAAGCGGGCAGATCGGGCCGTGGGCAGCACATGGTTCGGTCCACCGATGTAATCGCCGATCGCCTCGGGAGTCCATTGGCCAAGAAAAACGGCGCCGGCGTGAGTGATTCTAGCGAAAAGCGCCTCGGGGTCCTGGACGCAAAGCTCCAGGTGTTCGGGGGCGATCTGGTCCGAGAGGGCGGCGGCCTGGGTGAGCGTATCGCAGGTGATGATGGCGCCGAAATCGCGCCAGGAAGGCCCGGCGATGGCGGCGCGCGGCAGGGTTTCAAGCTGTTGCGTGACGGCGGCGGCGACCTTTTCGGCGAAGGCGGCATCGGTGGTGATCAGGATGGATTGCGCGCTTTCGTCATGCTCGGCTTGGCTGAGCAGGTCCGTGGCGATCCAGTCGGGGTCATTGTCGGCGTCGGCAATCACCAGAATCTCGGACGGGCCCGCGATCATGTCGATGCCCACTTTCCCGAACACCCGGCGCTTGGCGGCGGCGACGAAGGCGTTGCCGGGGCCGGTGATTTTGTCAACAGGCGCAATGGTTTGCGTACCATAGGCGAGCGCCGCGATGGCCTGCGCCCCGCCGATGCGATAGATCGTGTCGACGCCCGAAAGCTGCGCGGCCAGCAGCACCAGCGGGTTGACCACGCCGTCGGGCGTGGGCGCGCAGATGGTGAGGTGTTTGACGCCCGCAACCTGGGCCGGGATGGCGTTCATCAGCACCGACGAGGGGTAGCTGGCGAGACCGCCGGGCACATAGAGGCCCGCGGCTGAAACCGGCCCCCAGCGCCAGCCCAGCTCCGCCCCTGTCGGGTCAGTCCAACGGGCATCTTCGGGCAACTGGCGCTCGTGGTAGGCGCGGATCCGGGCGGCGGCCAATTCGAGCGCTGCGCGCTCGGCCGGCGGCACTTCCCGGGTTGCTGCCGCAATCTCCTCGCAGCTGAACGCCAATGTCTCGGGCGTGAGGGTCAGGCGGTCGAATTTCGCGGTCAGCTCGATGACAGCCGCGTCGCCGCGTGCGCGCACGTCGGCGATGATGTCGGCCACCACGTCATCGACATCCGGCGCATCTTCGCGCTTCATGGTGAGAAGGGCTGCAAAGCGAGCGTCGAAATCCGCGTCGTTTGTATTGAGAAATTGCGGCATGTCCCCTCCGTGCGTTGGGGCAGCAGATAGCCCGGCCAAACGGCACGCTCAAGCGACGAGAGGGCACACCATCAAATACTGGTCGTGGATGTGGCCATCGTGGTTCAGGCAGTTGTGGATCGTGCCCGCGCGGCGATAGCCTGCGGCCTCGTAAAGGGCGATGGCGGGCGCGTTTTCGGCAGCGACATCCAGTTCCAGCTGGATCTTGCCCTGGAGCCGCGCCTCGGTGGCCACTTGCGCCAGAAGTTGCGCCGCCAGCCCCCGGCCCCGCGCGGCGGGCGTCGTGTAGACGGCAACGACATGGCCGCGGTGGGCCTGCACCGCGCCGGGCAAGGGATGCCACCCGGCGGTGGCCACGACGCGCCCGCCCTCGACCACGGCCCAGAGGTTGGTCTTGGCGATCCAGGCGATGATGTCATCGGCGGCGAGGCCCTCGAACTCGGCGACGGTCGTGGCGAAGCCACGGGGCGCTTTCTGCAGCATTTCCAACCGGATATCGCGGAAGATGCGCCAATCGCCCGCCTGCAGTCGGCGCATCCCGTCGGGGCCGCGCACGGGGGGATCTGTGGTCAGGTCGCAGACCATGAACAGATCATCGCGGGGCTCGCCGCCCTGGATCACCGCCGCCGGGATGCGGCCCGTGGTGGCAAAGCCGTGGCGCGCGTAGAAGGCGCGCGCGCGGGTGTTGGCCTGGGCCACCCACAGCTCCATCTGAGTGGTGGCGCGGGCTTTGGCGACCTCGAAGAGGTGTTCCAGCAGCAGGTCCGCCGCGCCGGTGCCCTGCTCGTCCGGGGTGACATAAAAGGGCCCCATGTGAACGCGGTGGCGGGACATGGCAAAGTTCTGGCCCCGAAGCCCGGCGAAACCGATCAGACGCTTGCGGTCAAAGACGCCAAAGGCGTTGCCGCTGTCGATCCACCCGGCAAGGGCATCATCGGCAGAGGCCAGGGCCTCTTCCTCGGACAGTAGAAAAGCGTTCGGGAACAGGCGGATACCTTCAAGGCGCAGGGCGGCCAGGGCGGGCAGATCGCCCTGCTCCAGCGCCCGGACGGTCACGGCGCGTGCCCCGGGGCTTTGCCCGACACGGCGCCGTAGGGCTGAGTGACATCCTTGAGGGTGAGTTCCAGCGCCTCGACCTCTAACGCGATGGCGCCGTCACCGGCGAGGACCAGTTCCAACCGCCCCATGCCATCCTCGGACGGGGTCCAGGTAAGGGTCAGGACCGAGAAGACGAGGTCCGGGTCGCTGCGGTCGATCCCCTGGCTGGAGACTTTCAGGACGTCTTCAACGGCCAGCACCGCTTGCACCCGTTCCGGCGTGCCCCCCTGCTGTTCCCAGCGGAACCGGTTCAGCAACAGCGCAAAGCGCCGACGCGCGGCGTCCCAGCGCATTTCCGTACCCGGAAAGATAGCGTCCTGGATCAGGGCCGAGATCACGGGGACATCGGCGGCTTCCAGGGCGCGCAGGGCGATGGGGCTGTCTCCGGAATCCTCAAACCGGGCGTCTTGGGGCGCTTGGGTCATTCGCTCAGACGCTCCACATTGGCACCGACACCGCGCAGTTTCCGCACCAGATGCTCATACCCGCGATCCAAATGGTAAACGCGGTTAACCACCGTCTCGCCCTCGGCGGCCATGCCCGCCAGGATCAACGACACAGAGGCGCGCAGGTCCGTCGCCATCACAGGCGCGCCGCGCAGGGTTTCGACGCCGGTGACGCGGGCGGTGTTGCCGTGAACCTCAATCTGGGCACCCATGCGCAAAAGCTCTGGGGCGTGCATGAAGCGGTTCTCGAAGATCGTCTCTTCCAGTACCGAGGTGCCTTCGGCAAAGCACATCATCGCCATGAATTGCGCCTGAAGATCGGTAGGGAAGCCCGGGAAAGGCGCGGTAGAGACATCGACAGCCTTCAGGCGACCGCCGGGGTGGCGGACCTTGAGGCCAAGGTCCGTCTGGGAGATTTCAAGCCCCGCCTCTTCCATCTTGTCACAGAACGCACCCAGAAGATCGCGGGTGCCGCCGAGGCATTCAACCTCGCCGCCCGCGATGCCGGGGGCGGTCATATAGGTGCCCATCTCGATCCGGTCGGCGATCACGCGGTGGGTGGCGCCGTGCAGGCGGTCGACACCGCGCACGATGATGGTCGAGGTCCCTGCCCCTTCGATATCCGCGCCCATGGCGATCAGGCAATCGGCCAGCGCCTTGGTGTCCGGCTCGCGGGCGGCGTTCTTGATCACGGTCGTGCCCCGCGCGCGCACGGCGGCGCACATGACGTTTTCCGTGGCACCGACCGAGGGGAAGGGAAACTCGATCTCGGCCCCCTTCAGGTCGCCCGAGGCATGGACGTAGCCGTCCTTGAGATCCACCGAGGCGCCCATTTTCTTGAGGCCTTCCAGGTGGAAATCCACCGCCCGCGCGCCGATCGCACAGCCGCCGGGTAGCGAGACGATGGCTTCGCCGGTGCGCCCCAGCATCGGCCCCAGCACGTTGAACGACGCGCGCAGTTTGCGGACGATATCGTAGTGCGCCAGGTGCGAGGTCAGCGTGTTGGCGGAAAAGGCCAGCGTTTGGCCATCATCCAACCGCCCGATCTGGACGCCCAGGCTTTCCAGAAGCTCGCTCAGCGTGGCCACGTCGGAAAGGCGCGGCACATTGGTCAGGGTCAGCGGCTCATCACTCAAAAGTGCGGCACACATCAGCTTGAGGCAGGTGTTCTTCGCCCCCGCAATCGGGATCTGCCCACTGAGCGGCCCCGAGCCCTTCACCACGATCCTGTCCATCTGCCCTCGCCTCTCGTTACTCTTGTGCCGGTTTTCCGGCTTGATCCTGCGCCTCTTCCGCCTGCGTGCGCGCGCGCGCCTGTGCTTTGCGGCGCGCCATGTTGGCCTTCAACGCCGACTTCAGACGATCCTCCCGGGTCTGCTTCCCGGATTTGGAGCCTCGGCCCCCTTTGGTTTCCTGCGCCATGGCCCTAGCCTTTAGCGCGCCGGGCCGGAAGCGTCCAGATTGCGCTTGCAAGGTTGCCGTGATGGGTCTAGGACGCGGCGCAATGTTGCTGAGACGACGTCCGGCAACCTGCTTTGCGGGTCCCGCTCGGCCCCACCTGCCCCGCCCCCTTGCATTGCGACGGGACGCGCGGCTAAGAACCGGGACGGAATGCTGTGGTAGCTCAGTGGTAGAGCACACCCTTGGTAAGGGTGAGGTCGGGAGTTCAATCCTCCCTCACAGCACCATCTTCCTCTTTCTATGGCCTACCGCGCTTCGCGCTACTTGAGGCCGGGTATGGCCTACCGCCCTTTGGGCTACTTGAGGCCGGATGGTCCCTCTTTTGGCCCACCGTCCGTCACACAACTCAAAGCGGGGAAATATCTTTCAGGGCGCGCGGGTGCTGGCCGAACCTTTACGCGCGGCAAGAATCTTCTTCTCAAACCGGTTTCGACAGATTAGCGTTTCGGCAACGAATGGAGCACACTCTGGTCCCATGGCTGAGCAAGAGATCAGGAATATGGAAGACTTTGCAGCCGTCAGCGGGATCTCCCGCCCGACGGTCTCGAAGTATTTCAACGACCCCCAAAGCGTGCGCGCCACGACGCGGGCGCGGATCGAGCAGGCGCTCGACCGCTATGACTATCGCCCCAACATCTATGCGGTGAACCAGAACCGGCGGCTGACCAAGAACATCGGCATCATGGTCCCCTACCTCGCCGACCCGTTCTTTGCCGAGATTGCGCGCAACATCGAAATGATGGTGATCGAGGCGGGCTTCCGCCCGATCCTGCTCAGCTCGCACGGTGACAAAGAGCTGGAGGTAGAAAACCTCGACAGCTTGCGGGCCCTGAAACCCGCGGGCGTGCTGATGGCGCCGCTGGGGCGGGCCTCGGACCGCAGCGTGGTGGAAAAGTTCTGCAAAGACGTCCCAACCATCCTCTTTGACAGTAATATGGACGGCATGGGCGAGGCGTTCATCGGCTCGGACAACGTGAGTTTTGTCGAACAAACAGTGGCTTACATCAGCCAAACCGGCAGCCCGCCCTGCTTTTTTGAGATGCGCAACCCCGCCAACCCCAACGCCAACAAACGCCGCAACGCCTATATCGCAGCGATGGAGATGCGCGGACTTGAGCCCCAGGTCGTCAGCATCGACGGCGACGGCTGGGCCTTTGAAGAGATCGGGCGCCAAGGCGCCCATGACGTGCTTTCCGGCAACCAGCTGCCGACCAATACGGTCCTGTGCAGCAACGACCGCCTGGCCATTGGCTTTCTGGCCGCCTGCTACGAGCGGGGCCTGCGCGTGGGTGCCGGGGACGACTGCGCCCTGCGCGTGGCCTCCCACGATGATCACCCGTTCTCGCGCTTCACCTGCCCGGCGCTGACCACCGCCGCCCATGATTACGATTCGGTGTCCAAGGGCAGCGTCGACACGCTGTTCGAGCTGATCGAAAACGGCAGCCGCTTCAGCAATCGGCAGGAAACACTTTATCCCGCCAAACTGATCATCCGCGCATCTGCTTGATTTATCAGCGAAAAGAAAACCGTTTCGCCTGAAATTTACGCGCGTAAAGTTTTTTATTGACCGAGCGCCACGTTCACAGCATCTTGATCCCACAACATCCAACGATCAGGGAGGATTCGGATGTCTCTCAAGAGAGCACTTGGCGCCACGACGGCGCTTGCAATCTGCGCCGCGGGAACGACCGCATTTGCAGACGGCCACTCGGCCACCATCACCATCGCAACCGTCAACAACGGCGACATGGTGCGTATGCAGGGTTACACCGACCAGTTCACCGCAGAGACCGGCATCGCCGTCGAGTGGGTTACGCTGGAAGAAAACGTTCTGCGTCAGCGCGTTACGACTGACATCACCACCAACGGTGGCCAGTTCGACATCATGACCATCGGCATGTACGAAGCGCCGATCTGGGGCTCCAACGGCTGGCTCGTCCCGCTCGACGGCCTGTCCGAGGAATACAATGTCGGTGACATCCTGCCCGCAATGGCAGGCGGCCTGTCCCACGACGGCACGCTCTATGCGGCACCATTCTACGGCGAATCGTCCATGGTCATGTACCGCACGGACCTGATGGAAGCTGCTGGCCTGGAAATGCCGGACGCCCCCACCTGGGACTTCATCCGCGAAGCCGCGGCCGCGATGACCGACCGTGAAAACGACGTCAACGGCATCTGCCTGCGCGGCAAGGCCGGTTGGGGTGAAGGTGGTGCATTCATCACCGCGATGTCCAACTCCTTCGGCGCCCGCGTTGTCGACGAAGACTGGAACGCTCAGCTCGACAGCCCGGAGTGGGCCGCAACGCTGAACTTCTTCAACGACATGATGCAGGAATCCGGTCCCGCTGGTTTCGCGACCAACGGCTTCACCGAGAACCTGAACCTGTTCAACCAGGGTCTCTGCGGCATGTGGATCGACGCCACCGTGGCAGCGTCCTTCGTGACCAACCCCGATGACAGCACCGTTGCTGACTCTGTTGGCTTCGCTCTGGCACCCGACAACGGTCTGGGTCAGCGCTCCAACTGGCTCTGGGCCTGGGCACTGGCAGTTCCCGCCGGTACGCAGCAGCAGGACGAAGCCATGCAGTTCATCGAGTGGGCCACGTCCACCGGTTACATCGAACTGGTTGCCGAGAACGAAGGCTGGGCCAACGTTCCTCCGGGCGCACGGACCTCGCTCTATGAGAACCCCAACTACGCCGAGGTTCCCTTCGCTCAGATGACGCTGGACTCGATCCTCGCCGCTGATCCGAACAACCCGACCGTGGACCCGGTTCCCTACGTCGGCATTCAGTTCATGGCCATCCCCGAGTGGGCCGGCATGTGGACCGAAGTCAGCCAGGAGTTCTCCAACGCCTACGCCGGTCAGCAGACCGTTGAAGAGGCACTGGCGAACGGTCAGGCGATCGTGAACGAAGCGATGGAAGCTGGTGGCTACCAGTAAGCCCTTCGCTTAAAGACCCCGAGGGCGGCGCATCTGCCGCCGCCCTCACCCAAAACACCACACACTCCCTAAGATTTTCTGTAATGCTTCACCGGGCGGACACGCGCCCGAACGAGGAGGATATGTGTCATGGCGACTCAGCATTCCCGATCAGCGGCACGGATCATGATGGCCCCGGCGGTCTTCTTGCTCCTCGTCTGGATGCTCGTCCCGCTCTGCATGACCCTATGGTTTTCAGTGCGCGACTACCGCCCCTTGCGCGGCGGCGACAATGGTTTCGTCGGAATGGAGAACTTCGTCCGTTTCGTCACCAGTAATTCATTCTGGCCTTCGGTGATGACCACGCTCATCATTGTGGGTGGTGTTCTTCTTATCTCGATTTGCCTCGGCGTTTTGCTGGCGATCCTTCTGGATCAGCCGATGTGGGGCCAAGGCGTTGTCCGCATCCTGGTGATTGCCCCGTTCTTCGTGATGCCCACCGTTTCGGCGCTGGTCTGGAAGAACATGTTCATGGATCCCGTGAACGGCGTTTTCAGTTACATATCAAGGTTCCTCGGCGCCGACCCGGTGGTCTGGCTGTCCGAGATGCCGATCTTCTCCATCGTGATGATCGTGTCCTGGCAGTGGCTGCCCTTTGCGACGCTCATCCTGCTGACGGCCATCCAATCGCTTGATAGCGAGCAGTTGGAAGCCGCCGAAATGGACGGCGCAAGCCCGCTGGCGCGCTTTGCCTTCATCACCCTGCCGCACCTGAGCCGCGCGATCACCATCGTGGTGTTGATCCAGACGATCTTTCTTCTGGCCGTCTTCGCCGAGATCTTCGTGACCACCAGCGGCGCGTTCGGAACCCGGACCCTGACCTACCTGATCTACCAGCGCGTGCTGGAAAGCCAGAACGTGGGCTTGGGATCAGCCGGCGGCGTCTACGCCATCATTCTTGCCAATATCGTTGCCATCTTCCTGATGCGCATCGTCGGCAAAAACCTGGACAAGTGAGGGACTAGACATGGCTAGAGCTGTCACAAACAACCGAAAGGCCCTGAACACAGCGATTGCGTGGCTCGTGGGTCTGATGATCTTCTTCCCGATCCTCTGGACGATCCTGACATCGTTCAAGTCGGAAGCGGATGCCATCGCCAACCCGCCGATCCTGTTCGCCTTCGACTGGACGCTGGAGAACTACCAAGAGGTCATGGAGCGCTCCAACTACGCGCGTTTCCTGTCCAACTCGATCCTGATCGCGGGGGGTTCCACCGTCCTCGGCCTGATCGTGGCGATCCCCGCGGCCTGGTCGATGGCCTTCGTGCCCTCGAACCGGACCAAGGACATCCTGTTGTGGATGCTGTCGACCAAGATGCTGCCCGCGGTGGGCGTCCTCTACCCGATCTACCTGCTGTGTATTCAGCTGGGGGTGCTGGACAACCGCTTCGCGCTGGTGGTGATCCTCATGCTGATCAACCTGCCGATCATCGTCTGGATGCTCTACACCTACTTCAAGGAAATCCCCGGTGAGATCCTTGAGGCGGCAAGAATGGACGGGGCCAGCCTGAAGGAAGAGATCCTCTATGTGCTGACACCGATGGCCGTACCCGGCATCGCGTCAACGCTGCTGCTCAACTTCATCCTGGCCTGGAACGAGGCGTTCTGGACCCTGAACCTGACCTCGGTCGATGCCGCACCGCTGACGGCCTTCATCGCCAGCTACTCCTCGCCTGAAGGTCTGTTCTTCGCAAAACTCTCGGCGGCCTCGACCATGGCCATCGCACCAATCCTCATCCTTGGCTGGTTCAGCCAAAAGCAACTTGTCCGGGGCTTGACCTTCGGCGCAGTGAAATAAGGGAGACGACCAATGGGACGTATTACTCTTGAGAAAGTTCAAAAGTCGTTTGGCGATGTCGAAGTCATCCCGCCCCTGGACCTGGAGATCAACGAAGGCGAGTTTGTCGTCTTCGTCGGCCCCTCGGGCTGCGGCAAGTCCACCCTCCTGCGTCTGATCGCAGGGCTGGAGGATGTCACCGGCGGGCAGATCAACATCAACGACGAAGATGCCACGATGGTGCCCCCCGCCAAGCGCGGCCTGGCCATGGTGTTCCAATCCTACGCCCTCTACCCGCACATGTCCGTGCGCAAGAACATCGCCTTCCCCCTGCGGATGGCGGGCATGGACCCGGCCGAGCAGGAGCGGCGCATTCAGAAAGCCGCCGACATCCTGAACCTGACCGACTACATCGACCGCCGCCCCGGGCAGCTGTCGGGCGGTCAGCGTCAGCGGGTGGCCATCGGGCGGGCGATTGTGCGTGAACCTGCGGCCTTCCTCTTTGACGAGCCGCTCTCCAACCTCGACGCCGCCCTGCGGGTCGGCATGCGGCTGGAGATCACGGAGCTGCACTCGCGCCTGAAGACGACGATGATCTACGTCACCCACGACCAGGTTGAAGCCATGACCATGGCCGACAAGATCGTGGTCCTGCGCGCGGGGCACATCGAGCAGGTCGGCTCTCCGCTGGAGCTGTACCAGCGCCCCAAGAACCTGTTTGTCGCGGGCTTCATCGGTTCGCCCAAGATGAACCAGTTCGACGGGCCCGAGGCCGAAAAGCACAATGCCGCAACAATCGGCATCCGGCCCGAACACATCAGCGCCTCCGCCACAGAAGGCACCTGGAAAGGCCGGGTCGGGGTGACGGAACAACTGGGGTCGGATACGTTCTTCTACGTCCACGACACCGGGCTCACCGACAGCATCACGGTGCGGGTCAGCGGATCGTTCGACGTCAAATACGGCGACGACATCTACCTGACGCCAGACCTCGACCATTTGCACCGCTTTGATGCGAGCGGCCTGCGCCTGCCATGAGCAGACTGGCCGGCAAAACAGCTTTGATCACCGGTGCCGCACGCGGCATCGGTCGATCCTTTGCAGAACGCTATATTGCCGAAGGCGCGCGCGTCGCGATTGCCGACATCGACCTCGCGCGCGCCCAGGCAACCGCCACGGAAATTGGCGCCATTGCGGTGGAGATGGACGTGGCCTGCGAAGACAGCATTGCGGGCGGCGTCAAGGCGGCGGTAGACGGCCTCGGTCAGATCGACATTCTGATCAACAACGCCGCCGTCTTCACGGCAGCACCGCTGGTCGAGATCACCTACAAGGATTACGCCACAGTCTTCGACATCAACGTGGGCGGCACGCTTTTCACGATGCAGGCCGTCGCCCGCCACATGATCGAGCGTGGGATCAAGGGCAAGATCATCAACATGGCCTCCCAGGCGGGCCGCCGGGGCGAGCCTTTGGTGGCCGTCTATTGCGCCACCAAAGCTGCCGTGATCAGCTTGACGCAATCCGCTGGCCTCAACCTGATCGGCCACGGCATCAACGTAAACGCCATCGCGCCCGGCGTGGTGGATGGAGAGCATTGGGACGGTGTCGACGCCTTCTTCGCCAAGCACGAGGGCAAAGCCCCCGGCCAGAAGAAGCGCGAAGTGGGCGCGGCTGTGCCCTACGGGCGCATGGGCGTCGCCGAGGATCTGACCGGCATGGCCGTATTCCTCGCCTCGTCCGAGGCCGATTACATCGTGGCCCAAACCTATAATGTGGATGGTGGCCAATGGATGAGCTGAAGGAGGCCAACGCGATGAAAGACACCACGAACGCTCTTCCGCTTCGCCTTGATACACTTGCGCAATTGCCGGGCGAGATCGACCTGCCCAAGTACACTCGCGCGCAGCTGACCCCCGGCATTGTCCACATCGGCTTAGGCAATTTCCACCGCGCCCATCAGGCGTGGTATCTCCATCGTCTCATGCAGGAAGGGGAGGCCCATGATTGGGCAATCATCGGCGCGGGCGTGCGTGCCTATGACGCCGCGATGCGCGACCGTCTCGCGGCGCAGGATTACCTGACGACGCTCATTGAACTGACGCCCGACAGCGCCTCGGCCGAGGTGACGGGCGCGATGATCGACTATTTGCCCATTGAAGACGGCAACGGCGCATTGATCAAAGCGATGAGCGATCCCGCGATCCGCATCGTGTCCCTCACCGTGACGGAGGGGGGTTATTACATCGACCCCGTGACCCATGGCTTTGACGCGGGCCATGAAGATATCCTCCATGACGCCGCCCACCCCGCCGCGCCCCGCACCGCCTTTGGCGCGATCATCGCCGCCCTGCGCGCGCGCCGCGACGCGGGCGATGCTGCCTTCACCGTGCAAAGCTGTGACAACCTGCAAGGCAACGGCGCCATCGTGCGCCAGACAATCGTCGGCCTCGCGCGCCTGAGCGACCCGGATCTGGCGTCGTGGATTGAGGCGAATAGCACGTTCCCCAACTCCATGGTCGATTGCATCGTGCCCGCCACCGGCCCCACCGAGATTGCCCTGGCGCGGGAATTCGGCGTCGATGATGCAGCACCCGTCAGCCACGAGAATTACCGCCAATGGGTCATCGAAGATGACTTCTGCGCCGGACGTCCGGCCTGGGAAAAGGTAGGCGCGACGCTGACCGACGACGTTCATTCCTACGAGGCGATGAAGATCCGCATCCTCAACGGCGGCCATCAGGTCATCGCCAATGTGGGCGAGTTGCTGGGGTGTGCCACCATCGCCGATTGCATGGCCGATGCCGACATTGCCGCCTTCTTCCGCAAGGTCGAACGCGACGGCATCGTGCCCCATGTGGGCGCCGTGCCCGGCATGACGCCCCTGGCCTATGTCGACCTGATCGAGCGGCGCTTTGCCAATTCCGCGATCAAGGACACCACGCGCCGCGTGGCCTTCGACGGCTCGTCCCGGCACACCGGTTTCATCCTGCCCATCGTGCGCGAAGCCGTGGCCGCCGGTGGCTCGGTGGAGGCGCTGGCGCTGGTCGAGGCGCTCTGGGCGCGGATGTGTGCCGGCACCCGGGAAGATGGCAGCGTGATCGCGGCCAATGATCCGTTCTGGGATGACCTCCATGCCGCGGCTCTGGCGGCCAAAACGCGCCCCGCCGCGTGGTTGGAGCAGGCCCATGTCTATGGCGACCTGGCTGATCACGCCGCGTTTTCCAAGGCCTTCACCGGCTGGCTCACCGCGATCTGGGCGGACGGCAGCCGCGCAACGCTTCGGGCCTTCTCCGCAGGTTGACGCTTGGGATCAGGCCCCTCACCCGGGGCTTGACCGTTTGCTGTGCTCAGATAGTATGTATACTTATAGTATACGTGGATTTGGAGCACTTTGCGAAAACCACTATTCACTATAGTGTTATTAAACAGATACTTACCCCCTTGCTCAAGCTTGAGCAGGGTCAGGATCGAGCCGCGGAGCGCCCATGACTCAGCCCATTTTGATCGCCGGAGGCGGAATTGGCGGCCTCGCGGCGGCGGCGGCTCTGGCGGGCAAGGGCATCGCCTCGGTCGTGCTGGAGCAGGCCGCGACCATGGCCGAGATCGGGGCCGGCATTCAGATCGGCCCCAACGGATTTCACTGTTTCGATGCCCTCGGCATCGGCCCCCAGATGCGCGAGACGGCGGTCTTCATCGATGCCCTGCGCCTCCTGGACGCACAGACGGCGGAAGAGATCACCCGCATCCCTTTGGATGCCCCCTTCCGCGCCCATTTCGGCAATCCCTACGCCGTCGTCCACCGCGCCGAATTGCACCAGCTGCTGCTGAACCGCTGCACGGACAGCGGCCTCGTCGACCTGCGCACCCGGGCGAAAGCGACGGGTTATTCCCAAGACGGCACCTCGGTCACGCTCCATCTGAGCGACGGCGCCGTGACCGGTCGCGCGCTGATCGGCGCCGAGGGTCTCCGCTCCCCTATCCGGGCGCAGATGCTGGCCGACGGCGAGCCCCGCGTCTCGGGTCACACCACCTATCGCTCCGTCATCCCGCGCGAGGCGATGCCCGAGGATCTGCGGATGAACGCCGCAACGCTCTGGGCCGGGCCGAAGTGCCATATCGTCCATTACCCGCTCAAAGGCGGCACAGTGTTCAACCTTGTCGTCACCTATCATCGCGACGCATTGGAGGCGGTCTCGAGCAAGCCCGTGACCAACGCGGAGGTGGCCGAAGGGTTCGAGCATGTTCACCCCCGCGCCCGCGCCGTCATCGAACATGGCCGCGACTGGAAGCAGTGGGTGCTGTGTGACCGCGACCCCGTCTCGCGCTGGACCGAGGGCCGCGTGGCGCTTCTGGGGGATGCCGCCCACCCGATGCTGCAATACTTCGCCCAAGGCGCCTGCATGGCGATGGAAGACGGCGTGGCCCTCGCCGTGGCACTCGACGGCGCCGATGATGTGGAGGCCGCCTTGCTGCACTACCAAAGCATGCGCGCCGTCCGCACCGGCCGGGTGCAAATGAACTCGCGCCTGATAGGCGATTACATCTACCATCCCGACGACGCCCGCGCCGCCGTGCGCAACGAGATCATGCAAGGCATGAGCCCTCAGGACTGGTATGATCAACTGACATGGATCTACAGATCCAATGGCTTGCCGCCGGAAATGGGAGGAATCTAAATGGCCTATGTTTTTGACCCAATGCCCACTCCGTGCGTCCCGGTGGCCGGGCTGACCGCGCAGTTCCCGGTGCGCCGCATCTTCTGCGTCGGGCGCAACTACGCCGAACACGCCCGCGAAATGGGCCACGACGACCGCGAACCGCCGTTCTTCTTCGCCAAGCCTGCCGATGCCCTGGTGCCCCACAGCGCCACGGTCCCCTACCCGCCCGGCACTGAAAACTTGCATTTCGAGGCCGAGTTAGTGGTGGCAATCGGGGTTGGCGGCAGCAACATCCCAGAGGCCAGCGCACTCGATCACGTCTACGGCTATGCCTGCGGCAACGACCTGACGCGCCGCGATATTCAGGCCGCCGCGAAGAAGGCCGGGCGGCCCTGGGACATGGCGAAGGGGTTTGATCTGTCCGCCGTCGTAGGACCGATCCACCGGGTGGCCGACGTCGGACATCTGGACAGCGGCCCGATCCAGCTGACGCGCAATGGCGAGGTTCAGCAAAAGGGCGACCTGGCCGATATGATCTGGTCGACGCCCGAAGTCATCGCCTACCTCTCGGGCCTAGTGAGGTTCGCGCCGGGGGATCTGATCATGACCGGGACGCCCGCGGGCGTGGGCGCTTTGGTGGCGGGTGACACGGCTGTCGTCTCCATCACCGGGCTGCCCGATCTTTCGGTCACCATCGGGGATCCCGCATGACCGAGGGCACCCACGAGACCATCGAACACGGCATGCAGCCCGAGGATACGCCAGAGTTACGGGCGCTTTATCAAGGGTTTGCGGAGCAATCCCTGATCCCGCTCTGGACGCAATTGGGCGACCTGATGCCGATGACCCCGGCGCCCAAAGCCGTGCCCCATGTCTGGCGCTGGGGTGATCTGCTGCCCCTGGCCGAAGCCGCTGGCACGCTGGTACCGGTGGGCCGGGGCGGTGAGCGGCGCGCGATTGGTCTGGCCAACCCCGGCCTTGCGCCCAACGCCTATATCTCTCCGACGCTCTGGTGCGCGATCCAATATCTGATGCCCCATGAGACCGCGCCGGAGCATCGCCATGCCCAGAATGCGTTCCGCTTCGTGGTGGAGGGCGAAGGGGTCTGGACCGTCGTGGACGGCGACCCGGTGCGCATGTCGCGCGGCGACCTGTTGCTGACCCCCGGCTGGCGCTTTCACGGCCACCACAACGACCGCGATGCGCCGATGGCCTGGATCGATGGCCTGGATATTCCCTTTTCACAACAGATGGATGTGGGGTTTTTCGAGTTCGGGTCCGAGCGGGTGACGGATTACGCTACCCCCAATTTCTCTCGCGGAGAACGGCTGTGGGCGAACCCCGGGTTGCGGCCTTTATCGGGGTTACAGGACACAGTCTCAAGCCCGCTGGCCGCCTTCCGGTGGGCGCATACGGACCGCGCCCTGACCGAGCAATTGTTGCTGGAGGATGAGGGCCAGCCCGCAACGGTCGAGCAAGGCCACGCCGCGATCCGCTACGTGAACCCGACGACCGGGGGCGACGTGATGCCGACGATCCGGTGCGAGTTCCACCGCCTGCGCGAAGGGGCGGAAACGCCGGCGCGGCGCGAGGTCGGCTCGACCGTGTTCCAGGTCTTTGAGGGGCGCGGCGCGGTGGTGCTCGATGGCGTGACGCACCGCCTGGAAAAAGGCGATTTGTTCACCGTGCCGTCCTGGGTGCCCTGGGCGCTACAGGCCGAGACGCGGTTTGATCTGTTCCGCTTCTCGGACGCGCCTATCATGGAGCGTTTGCACTTCGCGCGTACCCATGTCGACGGCGGCTGAACGCGCGGCGCTGGTCGCGCGCCAAGGTGTCGGGGCGCGCTATGACGCCGCGGAGGCCCCATCGGAGGAATTGCTGCTGGCGCGGCGCGGCACGGCTTACTTTGCACGCCTTCTCAATGGCTTGCCAGACGACGCTCTGGTGGAAAACCACCGCGCGTTGGTTGTGGCCCGCGTCGGCTACCACGCGCGCGGCCTGACGCGCCTGCTCACCTGGGCACGGACCGGGATTGAGACGCCCGAGCATCCAAGCGAAGCCGCGCGCGAAGCAGAGGTGGTGGCAGGCTCCAGCCTGCCCGCGCGCGCTTTGCGGGGGCTTTTTGACCATGCGGCGATCCATCTGGACGTCGAATGGCGCGACCTTCCCGGCCCTGCCTGGGACGCGCCGCTTCACCTGCTGGACGGGACGCAGATCACCGCCCGCGACACGCCAAGAATTCGGGCGCAATTGATTTGGGCCGCCGCGTTGGACCTGGACGCAGGCGCGCGCGCCACGGATCTGCCGTCATCCCTGCGGCGGGGATAGACGAGACATCAGCGTGTCGGGGTCTTTATAGGATCCCGGGGCCATGAACTCGACAATCTCATCGACGTGGCCGGGCACGGGAAGGCTGAGGAAACTTGCCAATTCCTCAATGAACACAAGCGGATGCGCGGCGGCCTTCTCATAGGACACCATAAGGCAGGGCACGCCCAACGCCTCGACCATCGTCGTGTTGCGCACCTGCGCGCGCAGGCGGGCCACGACCAGTTCTGCCGCCTTGTCGGGGGGCTTTCGCGCCCGCAGCGCCATCGGGACGGGGTCACGGTAGACGCAGACCAGATGCGGCGCGCGGAGGTCTCCGATGATCCGGTCGAGGTAACGCGCTGCGCCGGGGAATTTCCAACCCCAGATCTCGTGGGCTGCGTCGCGTTCGGCGATGAGTTGGCGGGCGTGGGCCGGGAACTCGGCCGGAGTTCCGTCGTGCCAATCCATGTTGAAGGCCGGATCCTCCAGGTTCTGCCCCAGGTCCTTCCCCATCGGCACGCCAAGGCCAAGGATCGCGCCCGCGATCATCGAGGTGCCGCCCCGGGGCGTGCCAAAACACACGACCGTGCGCGGCCCGTCCTCAGAGGCCCGATCCGCAAAAACAGGCAACGACGTCAGACACTTGGATTGTGGATGTGGCATCAGGGGCCGCCCGTGATAGGTCCCGCCACGATAGAGATCACAGGTCCCCGGTCAAGGTTGCGCTAGGGCGTCAGGCATCCGCCGGGCGCGACCATGCCCGGGCCGAGCATGCGTTGCGCATGGGCGAGGCTTGGGGCGCCGGTCGCCAGGGCAGCGGCGGGAAAGACGGCAACCCCCTGCGCTGTCGTCCGCTCTACGCGCGTGGGCAGATAGCGGGCGCCTGTCGCTTGCAGGCCCGGTTCTGTGGCGGAAAGATCAAGGTAAAGGATCGCGCCCGTTCGACGGTCCAGCCGCCATTGCGACGAAAGCAGGTTACCGAGGGAATAGGCAACCGGCACCTGCCGCCCGTCCGCTGTCACAAGCATCTCCAACGGTTGCAGAACGTGGGGATGGGCACCGACCACGGCGATCGCCCCGGCCTCGGCCGCCGCACGGGCCAGCGCGCGTTGGCGGGCGGTCGGATGGGGGGAATATTCCGTGCCCCAATGGGGCAGGAGCACGACACCATCGATGCCGGGCTGCTGATTCAGGCTGTGGATAAGTGTGGGGATGGAATTGCGGTTACTATAGCATCCTAGGACCTGACGGCCCGGATCCGCCAGTCCATTTGTCGAGAAACTACAAGCGAGGAAAGCGATGTTATGGCCAGCGACCTGCCGTACGGTGTGCCATGATGCGGGCGCGCCGCGGGCGTGCGTTCCGGTGGTGGCAAGGCCCGCGCTGGCCAGCGCGGAAAGGGTGCGATCCGCACCAATCGCGCCCCTGTCCATCGCGTGGTTGTTGGCGGTCTGGACCACATCCACTCCAACCGACCGAAGCGTGTTTGCGATCGACGGATGATAGTTAAACCGGGGGTAGCCGGAGTAGATATGACCGTCGAACACCGTAGCCGGATCAGCAGCCTCGCGCCCGGAGGGGGCTATGTTATGCGCGGTTGGCCCTTCCAGGTTCACGACGGTTACGGCCGCGCGGGACAGAGCGCCTGCAATGGGTGCAAAGGCGGGCGCGAAGCCCTCGGGACGGGAAGCGGCGTCGGATTGGATCAAGGTGTGCAGCAGGACGTCGCCGCCAAAGGCGAGGTCGGGGCGCGCGCAATTCCCCGCGCCCCCGCCCGAAGTGGGCGCGCAACTTGTGACGGCGGCCACCGTCAGCACGACCTTCAAGGCGACAATCCCTTTGCGCCCAAAGGGATTGTTTTTGAACGGGAATAGCATCTGCGTCCCTGTGGATAACTCAGCCCCACGCAACGACACGGATCCGCAGCTGTCAATACTTGGCTGCGTGGCGTCGCTTAACCCGCCCTGAGCCAATCCGGCGCAAAGCGAATCTCCCCCTCCGTTGCAAACCGCGCGGCTCGGTCAAGTTCCGCGCAAAGGCGCGCCACGCGCCCTGTCCCCATGCGTACGCCTTTTTCGGGCCAGAACGCGCGGACGGCCAGGACGCCCTCATCGCGCGCGATGTCGATCCTGCCGATGAGCCGCGTGCCTTCCATCACCGGGAAAACATAGTACCCATAGCGGCGCTTGGGGGCCGGGACAAAGATCTCGATCCGGTAGTGGAACCCGAACAACCGCTCCGCGCGCTTACGGTCCCGAAGGGCGGGATCAAAGGGTGACAACACGCGGACCCTCGGGGACGGGTCCGGCAGATTATCCATCATTTCCAGATCTTTAGGCCACATGATCGATCGGCGAGGCTTCCCGTCATAACCAGTGATCTCTACCTCCACCGCCCGGCCTGAGGCCAAAGCTTCCGCCACCCATGCCTTTGCATCCGCGGGACGGACGAGGTCAAAGAAGGCGGCCAACTCGCCGCTGGTGGCAAAGCCCAAACGGTCCAACGCGGCGGTACAGGCCCAATTCACGATCTCTTCATCGGTGAGCCGCGCGTTGAGATGCTCGGGCGGGATGACCCGCTCGCTCAGATCATAGAACTTGCGGAATCCAACGCGCTTGGTAATCGCCAGTTCGCCGCAGCGCCACAGGTACTCCAACGCCACTTTTGACGGCCTCCAGTCCCACCAACCTGTTGATTTTTCGACGCCTTCGTCTTCCATATCGGACGAGCAGCACATCCCCTCATCTTGGACGCGGGCCAGGACCGTGTCGATTTCGGGGTGAAACCCCTGCCCGTGCCAATCCCTCCATTTCGAGTGCAAGCGGGCTTTGTCGCGCTCGAACCGCATGCGCCACATCGGGTAGAATTCCATCGGGATGATCGAGGCATCGTGAGTCCAATGCTCGAACGTGGCCCGCGCGCGGTCGTTGATCCAACGCAGGCCCTCGGGGCGGTAGGTTTGGCGCCGCGACCACAGGATCAGGTCGTGGGCCCGCGCGAAGGTGTTGACGCTGTCGACCTGGACGAAGCCGAGGTCGTGAACCAATTGCGAAAGGGCCGCGCCCTTGGCCCCGCCCGAAGGCGGCGCCATTAACCCGTGGCGCTGCAGAAATAACCGGCGCGCTTGGTCGTTGCTTAAAACCGGGGTGGACATCGCGAGAGCTCAGGCCGCCTCGCGCCATTCCCAGGGGCGTGTGAATTCGCCCAGAACCTTCGTGACGCCCTCTTCCTCGGCCCCGTTCTGATCAAGGTAGGCCACCAGCCCGCGCTTCTTGTCCTCGCGCACCTCAACCACGCGTGCCGCATGGCCCGCCTTTTCCAAGGCATCGTTGTAAATGCGCGTGATCGCCCGTTTGCGCAGGTCCGGCTTGAAGACTTTCCCCACCGCCGTTTTGGGCAATTCCTCCAGGATTTCCAGATACTTGGGGATCGCGGCCCGCTCATGGACATGCTCGGACGCGTAGGCCATCAGGTCGGCCACGCTGGTCGTGGCACCGTCCACCAGTTCCACGTAAGCGCAGGGCAATTCGCCCGCGAAGGCGTCGGGCTGGCCGATTGCGCCCGCGAAGGCCACGGCCTCATGGCCAGCCAGCGCCTCTTCGATTTCGGCGGGGTCAATGTTGTGGCCGCCGCGAATGATCAGGTCCTTGGCGCGTCCGGAAATCCACAGATAGCCATCTTCATCCATCCGCCCCAGATCACCGGTGCGCAGGAATTGCGCGTTGGATTTCGGGCCGGGGTAGAACAGGTCCTTGTTCTTGGCCTCTTCGGTATAGGTCTGGCCCATGTAGACGCCGGGTGAGGAAATGCAGATCTCGCCCGCTTCGCCCACGGGCACCTCTTCATGGGTCTCGATGGAGATGATCTTGACCTCGGTATAGGGCAGCGGCAGCCCGACGGAGCCGATTTTCTTCGCGCCATCGGGCGGGTTTGAGGACACCCCGCAGGTCACCTCTGTCAGCCCGTAAGCCTCGCAAATGTTGATCCCGGCGGCCTTTTCGAACCGCTTATAGAGCTCGACCGGCAAGGGGGCCGAGCCGCTGAAGGCCATCTTCAACGACGAAATATCGGCATCGACCGGACGCTGCATCAGGGCGGCGAAGGCCGTGGGCACGCCGATGACGAAGGTCGCCTTGTAGCGCTCGCAGAGCTTCCAGAAATTGTCGAAGACGCCCTCGCCCCGGTAACCTTGCGGCGTGGGCAGGATCACATGGGCGCCGGAGGCGACCGCCCCTCCGATGATGATGGTCGCGCCAAAGACGTGGAACATGGGCAGCGGACACATGGCGACGGATTCGTGCTTGAGCAGCACCCGGTTCACCACCCAACCGTTGTAAATGATGCCAGAGAACTGGTGCTGCGCCACCTTCGGCATGCCCGTCGTGCCCCCGGTGTGGAAATAAGCGGCGACGCGGTCCCCGGTGCTTTCTTCAAAGCTCAAGGTCTTGGGCTGCGCCGCGAGGGCCTGATTGAAGCTTTGCACCTTGGCACTGTGGCTGACGGGGTTTTTGGGCCGGATCAGCGGCACGATCAGCCGTTTCAAACCGGTCAGGTAGCGGTGCAGATCCACCTCCAGCACGTGTTTGACGTTGGGCGCCATGGCCACCGCCTCCGCCGCTTTCTGAGGAACGTCGGTCTTGGGGAACGCGCGCAATGTCACCAGGACCTTCGCGCCGGTTTCCCGCAGGATGGAGGCGATTTGCTCGGCCTCCAGCAAGGGATTGATCGGGTTGACGATGCCAGCGGTTTGTCCGCCGAGATAGGTCACGACCGTTTCCGTGGCGTTGGGCAAAAGGTAGGCGACGACGTCGGTCTCTCCCACCCCGAGGGAGCGAAAAAGGTTTGCGGCCTGGGTGACCTGGTCGCGCAGCTCGGTCCAGGTCAGCGTTTCGTTCGGATCACTCGGCCCAGAGGTCAACTGATAGCTGAGCGCGGGCCTGTTGCCATGCGCCTCGGTCGTGCGTGTCAGCAGGCCATAGGTCGTGGCGGGAAGGTCGCGGTCTTCCCAGGCCATTTCCTGCACGATGGCGTCTCGGTCCATAGCAGTTGCATATGTCATCGGTGTCGTCCTCCCCTTGCGCGCGGCGGGAAGCTCCCTCTCCCCGGGCGGCATATTTGTTCTTGCAACGATCCTCACTCGAATAGGGGGAGTGTGACAAGTAGGTGTCACGGCAAACGCTACGGAAAGCGAGGCTGATCACGCCGCTTATGTGTTCCGGAGGCTACTCCGCCGCGAGGCCCGCAGTGAACTGCAACCGCGCCAGACGGGCGTAGAGGCCGCCGTCGGCCACCAGCGCATCGTGGGTGCCTTCGGCGACGATCTTCCCGCCTTCAAATACAAGAATGCGGTCCGCCTGTTTCACCGTCGCCAGCCGGTGGGCAACGATCAAAGTGGTGCGGGTCTTGGACATCTGGGTCACGGCGTCCTGCACCGCGCGCTCGGATTCCGCGTCGAGCGCGCTGGTCGCCTCATCCAGCAGCAGGATCGGCGCGTCGCGAAGGATCGCGCGGGCAATGGCGATGCGCTGCTTTTGGCCGCCCGACAGCATCATGCCGCGCTCACCCACGTAGGTTTCATAGCCCTCGGGCAAGTCGGTAATGAACTCATGCGCGGCGGCAGCCACGGCAGCGGCCTCCACCTCGGCGTCGGTGGCGTCAGGGCGCCCGAACCGGATGTTGTCCCGGGCCGAGGCCGCGAAGATCACCGGGTCTTGCGGCACCAAGGCCATGGCTTGCCGGAAGGTCTGGCGAACCATGTCCGTCAAGGGCACGCCGTCCATCGTGATTTGCCCGGAACCCGGGTCATAGAACCGCAGAAGCAGCTGAAAAACGGTGGATTTTCCAGCACCGGAGGGGCCGACAAGGGCCACGGTCTCGCCCGGCTGGATGGTGAAACTGACGCCATCAAGCGCCGCCGTATCGGGCCGCGTCGGGTAGTTGAAGCGCACATCCTTGAACGCGATCGCGCCGCGCCCGCCTTGCGGCAGCGCCGGGCCAACCACGGGGTCAGCGACGCTGTCTTCTGCCGCCAAAAGCTCCACCAACCGTTCCGTGGCGCCAGAGGCGCGCTGCAACTCGCTCCAAAGCTCAGACAGGGCACCAACGCTGCCTGCCACCATGATCGCGTAGATCAGGAACTGGATCAGGGAGCCGATGGTCATCACCTCGGCGCGCACGTCACGCGCGCCGATCCACAGCACGCCGACGATGCCGCTGAAGACCATTGAGATCACGATCATCGTCAGGATAGCGCGCAAGGCGATCCGT
The DNA here is from genome assembly GCF_059726805.1 of Gymnodinialimonas sp. Classification (NCBI taxonomy): domain Bacteria; kingdom Pseudomonadati; phylum Pseudomonadota; class Alphaproteobacteria; order Rhodobacterales; family Paracoccaceae; genus Gymnodinialimonas; species Gymnodinialimonas sp. The sequence continues at coordinate 1,775,271 of NZ_AP041059.1, read as the reverse complement.
TTCTTGGCGCTATCAAACGACATTTCGGTCACGTCGGTGAAACGTCCGGCGGTCGATTTCTCATGGGTGAAGGCCTGAACCGTTTGGGCGGACAAAAGCGCTTCGGATGCATTGCCCGAGGATTCAGCGATCCAATCCTGGTTCTGGCGGCTCAGAACCCGCAAGCGGCGCCCCAGAACGATGACCGGCACGGTAAGAAGCGGAACGATCAAAAGCACCGCGCCCGCCAGCTTCGGCGAGGTCCAGAACATCAAACCAATGCCGCCCGTCAGGATCAGAGCGTTGCGCAGGGCAACCGACATGCTTGACGAGATCACGCTCAGCAGCAGCGTGGTGTCCGTGGTGATCCGGCTGAGCACTTCACCGGTCATGATCCGCTCGTAGAATGCGGGGCTCATGTTGATCATACGGTCGAAGACGGCTTTCCGGATGTCTGCGATCACCCGTTCACCCAGACGCGTCACAAGATAGTAGCGAAGGCCGGTGCCAAGTGCCAAAAGCCCGGCGATGGTCAGGGCGGCCACGAAATACTGATCCAACAACTCTGTCGTTTCCGTCTCGAAGCCGTCAACGACGCGACGCACCGCAAGGGGCAGGGTCAGCGAAACCATCGCGGTCAGGACCAGGGCCGCGATGGAGCCGATCAGCATCAACTTGTGGGGCAACAAGAACGGCAGCAACCCCCGCAGGCTGCCGACCTGCTTGGAGCGCGGCCGCTCCTCCGAGGCGCCGTGCGGCGAAAGCGGGGCTGGCGCTTGAGCAGAATTTGGGTCGCTGGCCATGGTCTGTGGTCGCCTCATCCGATCGCCCCGGCAGGGCCGGGTCTGTGACGCATTGTCGATATTGACCTTCTCTCGGCGCTGCAAGGCCCGGCAGCGAAGCGGCGACATGCCGACGCAGTCTTTTCCTCTTGGGAGGGCTTACAACCGACTGCGCAGTTCTATACCATTTGAATTAAGTTGCTGATTGGGACAGAGCAAATTGCGTAATGCGCTTTCAATTCGGAAACGTTTAATTTTGGCCGCCGCGCTTTTGAGCGTCGCGGCACTGCCTGCGCTTGCCGTGCCAGCAGATCCAAACCGCCCTTTGGTCGCGCAGTCCTGCGATGTCGCGCAAGAGCGCCTTGTCGAGGCACGCATGGGCTCGCCACTGTTGTCGCCCGATGAACAGGCGCAGGTGCTCCGTGTGGCTCTTGCCGATGTGGCGCGGCTTTGCGGTGAAAACCAACGCGACGGGCACCTGCCCGGTCCCGACAGGCCACCGTCTATCAAAATCCACGACGCAGAACGCGTCTTTGTGGGGCGAAGCCCTGCCACCCGCCCCACCCTTTCCAATTCCGTTTCCGCTGATGTCATCGCAGCGCAATTAACTCTGTAGGATTACACCATGTGCATCATCTGTTCGACTTTTAACCCGCAAGTGCTGGAGTGCGAATACACCGCACTGCCCCCAGGGGTTGTCGCGCCCGCCCCGGGCGACACGATCAACGAGATCGGTGATGCAGGCAACACGACCACGACAAGTGGCAACATGGGCGTGGGCGAGTTCTTCATGGGCGAACTGTCCACCACCACGGACAGCGACTGGATCGAGATCACGCTGGAGGCGGGGACCTATACCATCGCGGGTGTAGGTGTCGGGCCATTGAGTAACGCGCTCAACAACATCACGCTGACCCTGCGCGACGCGAATGGCAACTTCGTCCAAAGCGATGACAATGACGGGCCGGGGCGCAATGCAGACATGACGGTCACGGTGACAGATACCACGACGTTCTACATCGACGTCAATAGTGCATGGTCGTTCGACTCCGGCACCTACGGCGTCTCGGTCACCGAGGGGGAACGCGCCGCCTACAATCTGGAAATGGGCGCAGGCAACCTGATGCGCCCGAACCAGGCCTGGGTCACGACACCGGGGAACGAGGTCAACCTGACATGGGCCATCCGATCCACGGGTAATGATCCGCTGAACAACTCGCCCGGCATCGCGATGAATGCCAATCAGGTCGCGCTTACGATTGCGGCGATGGCCTATACGGACGCCATCTCGGGCCTCAACTTCACCCAGGTGAACCCCGGTGGCACGTCGAACAACGCGACGATGCTGTTTGGTGCCTACCAAGCCAACGACGGGTCTGGCGCCTATGCCTATTACCCCGGGTCGAACGGTGGCAATACTAGCTTCGGGGCCAACCAGGGCGACGTCTGGTTGAACAACAACTCCTTCCACTCTGGCCAATCTTACGGCATCGGCACCTACACCAGCTATACGATGCTGCATGAGATCGGCCATGCCATCGGCCTGGCGCACCCCGGCGACTACAACGCTGCCCCGGGCGTCAGTATCACCTATGGCAACAACGCCCAGTTCATCCAGGACTCGCACCAATATACGGTGATGAGCTACTTCGGCGAGACCAACACCGGCGTCAGCGGCGGCCTAGGCTACCCCGACACGTTCATGCTGTACGACTTCATGGCGATCCATCAACTCTATGGCGCCAACCTGAACTACAACGCGGGCAATACGATCTACGGCTTCAACGCCACGGAAGCCAATTCCGTCTACGACTTCACGTTTAACACGACACCGCTGATGACGGTCTACGACGGCGGGGGCACGGACACGATTGACCTGTCGGGCTATACCATGGGTCAGATGTTGTCCCTGGAAGCGGGCGTCTTCTCGAACATCGGCGGCTATACCGGCAACTTCTCCATCGCCTATGGCGCGATGATCGAGAACGCGATCGGCGGATCTGGTGACGATACCATGACCGGCAACGAAGGCGACAACCTGATTGAGGGCGGTGAAGGGGCAGATTCCCTGGACGGCTTTGGCGGAGCGGATACGCTGATCGGTGGCCTGGGCAATGACACGCTTAACGGTGGCAACCAGTTCGACAGCCTCGAAGGTGGCGGCGGGCGCGACTCGATGACCGGCGGCATGGGCAACGACACGCTGCTCGGCGGCACCCAGAATGACCGGATGTCGGGCGGCAATGGCAACGACTCGATGCTTGGCCAGATGGGGGCGGATACCCTGATCGGCGGACGCGGCGACGATCTGCTGGACGGCGGCAACCGCCGTGACAAGCTGATCGGTGGCGAAGGCAACGACACGCTCCTTGGCGGGCGCGGCGACGACCTGATGCGCGGTGGCGCCCAGAACGACCTTCTGGACGGGGGCCTTGGCAACGACTCCATGGTAGGCGGCGCGGGCTTTGACACGCTGATTGGCGGCGTAGGCAATGACACGATGACGGGCAACTTCAACGCCGATGTGTTCATCTTCCGCGACAACCACGGCGTTGACGAGATCACGGACTTCGACGCCACCAATGACTTCGAGAAAATCGACTTCTCGGGGCTGTCCACCGTGAATTCGATCACCGACATTCTTGGCAATGGCACAGATCCCGGGATAGCGATGCAGGTCGGCAATGACGTCCTGATCGATACCGGCAACGGCAACTCGATCCTGCTTAGAGATGTGCTTTATTCCGACCTTGATGCGCTTGACTTCATTTTCTGATCACGGCGATGCGGCACCGGCTTTGGTCGGTGCCGTTCGGTGACGTCGCGACTGGCGCGGTCCGAGGGGCCGCGCATTTGGTGTGCGTCGAAGACAGCAAGCCTCCCCGTCCCCGTTATCTGAACGGCGACAACCCTTTTCCGTTCGCCCGCACCCCTCCTGCGCCGGTTGCGAAACTGATGTGATCTGCGATGTTGCGGGCTGAATGATGACGCGCAGGGGCTTCGGGCCCTCAAGTCATTGCAGAGACGGATGAAAACCCCACGGCATGACAACGCCTTCCCACCATTATCAAGCCTACGGGCTTAGCATCGACAGCGATCTGGAGTTGCCTGAGCTGTTGCCCGACGCGGCGCGTGCAACGCCCGTTGGGGCGCTGGTCACCATTCGTGCCGAAAGCGTGCCACCGGCCGGTCTTGAGGGGGCGACGCACACGACAGAACACCTGCAGTGCACGCCCAAATCCGTCTGGCTGAACATCCCGAATGTGGGCCGCATGATCATCCGCGATGGCTGCGAGATCGGCTACGAGCTGGCCGCCGGGGTGACGTACGCCAATATGCGCGTCTATCTGTTGGGGTCGGGCCTTGGCACCTTGTTGATCCAGCGCGGGCTGATCGTCATGCACGGCAACGCGATTGACATGGGTACGGGCTGCCTGACCTGTGTGGGGCTTTCCGGCGTCGGGAAATCGACGACGGCCACGGGGATGATGCAACGCGGCTATCCGCTGATTGCCGATGATGTCTGTCCCGTCGACGCGCAGCGGCGCGTCATTCCCGGGATGCCACATGTCAAGATTTGGCAGGAAACGGCCGACGCTTTGGGGATCTTGACGCCAGACTTGCCCGCCGTTGCGCCTGACCTGCCCAAATACCGGCTGCCGATGAGGGCCGCATTCTCGGACCAACCCTTGCCGCTTCGACTGTTGGTGGAGCTCTGTCCAAGCGACGTCACCGAGGTGCACGTTACCCCTGTGACGGGCCCAAAGAAGATCGCCCTGATCCAGCAGAACATGTACCGCTACCAAATCGTCCACGGAATGCAGCTGGGTGCGGTGTCGTTTCGACATGCCGCGGAGCGGTTCTCTGGCGTCAAAGCCTTCAGGGTCGAGCGGCCCGCAGAGGGGTTTGATCTGGACAACTTGCTCGACACATTGGTTCAGCTTTTTGACGACCACGCCCAGGTAGGATAGGAACAGCGGGCGCGTGCAAGGAGGCCATCGTGACATCACCCGCTAATGCTCTGCTAGCCCAAAACCCCTCCATGATTGCCGCCGAAATGGACGGCGAGGTGGTCATGATGGATATCGAGAAGGGCAGCTATTTCTCCATGAATGCTGTCGGATCGCACGTCTGGGCCGCGCTGGAGACGCCCAAGACCTATGAGGGCGTCGTGGCAGATGTGATTGATAGCTTCGATGCGCCGGACCAGGGCCAGGTGAGCGCTGATATCACGGCGTTTCTCGATATGCTTTTGTCCAAAGGTCTGGTTCAGCGCGTTGAGGCATAAGGCGGCCCAGATCAGCAGGCTCGCACGCCGTGCGGCACGAGAGTTTGTCTGGTGGCAATGGCTTTTGATGCCGCTTGTCTGGTGCGGCCTTGGGCTTGCTCGCCTCGCCATCCTGACACTGCCGTTTGCGCGATACCGCGGGGCACTCGGCACCCCCAGCAACAACCTTGGGGCGACGGGCACCGACGTGCCCCGCCAAGACACGGTGACGCGGATTGGCAAGCTGGTGCGCGGCGTCGCCCGGTTGACGCCCTGGACCTCAAACTGCCTGCCCCAGGCGCTGGTCGCGGCGCTGTTGCTGCGCGGCGCGTCCATCCCCTACGTCGTGCATCTGGGAATGCGCCGCGACGCCGCCCAGGACGACAGGGAACCTGAGCTTCTGGCCCACGCATGGACCCTTGTGGGCCCACAGGCGGTCACGGGGGGAAGAGAGGCCAACGGGATGACCCCGGTGGCGACCTTCACGTGGCGCATCGCCGAGCACGTGAGAGCTTAGCAGGGCTGGTATGTTTGCGGCAATTTTCATGCGCAAGCCGGGGTCTGACCCGCGCGATATCGTCAGCCCCGATGCGCTGGAAGACGCGCTGTCGTTGGGCGGTTTCGGCGATGTGCGCGGGCACTACGTCACGAACCGGGTGCTGATGGCGCAGTCCACCCTGTGGAACACGCCCGAATCCAAGTATGAAACAGCGCCCGAGGTCTGCCCTGACACGGGCCGGGTCATCGTCAGCTGGGTGCGGCTGGACAACCGCGAAGCGCTCTGCGCGGCGCTCGGCCTTCCCTCGCGCGACACGCTGACCGATCCACAGATCCTGCTGGCCGCACATCGGATGTGGGGGCCCGATTGCGCAAAGCGGCTGGAGGGTGATTTCAGTTTCGTCATCCATGACCCGACAAGCGGCGCGATCTTTGCCGCGCGCGACGTGGTCGGTGCGGTCCCGCTCTACTGGCTGGAAACAGACACGACATTGATCCTGTGTACCAGCCAGGCTCTGTTCAAGTCGGTGTTCAAAGCGTTCACGGGACCCAACCCGCTGTGGGTGACGCATTACACCGCCGGACTGATCAGCGGCCCGGACCTTTGCGCCTTCTCGGATGTTCAAGCACTCGCGGGTGGGGTGCGGCTTGGGGCCGGGCTAAACACCACAACGCTCTGCCACGAGTTCCGCAACTTTGAAGAGCCGTTCCGGGACGAGGCCATATCGGCAGAAGAGGCCGTCGCCACCTACCGAACCGCACTGGACCAGGCCGTAAGAGACCGACTGAGGACAGCCTACCCCGTTGCCGTCGAAAGCTCGGGCGGGGTGGATTCGTCTGCAATCATCGGATCCATGCATGCCAACGGCTGGCTTGCCCCCGATACATTGGCACTCAGCATGTGCCACATGGAGGAAGAACCCGAAGTTCTGTTGCAAATGGCGCTTCATGTGGGGCTGCGGCGCAATTTCGTTTTGGCCCGGCCCATGATGTTCGGCACGGATAATCACTTGGACGCGGCAGAGGCGGCGCTTGGTCACCCGCTGGAGCACCCGCACCCGACGTTTTTCGGCCCCGCCATCCGGTATGCGGCGCAAGATGGCGCGCGGGTCCTGATGTCGGGCTATGGTGGCGATGAGATCGTCTCCAACAACGGGCGGAATGCGTTGATTTGGTGGCGCGCACATCGCCGCTACGGGGCGATGTTCCGTGCGACCGGTGGAAATCCTGTTCTCAAGACTTACCGGTTCCTGCGCAGCATGCTGCGCAATGGCAAAACGGACGAAATAGCCCGGTGGGTCAACACCCTGATTGACACAAGCGCTTTGACCGACAACGCCCGCGCAGACCTCGCGCCATTTCGCCAGCCAGAGAACGAGCAGCAGCTCTGGGCGGCGGACCCCAACACCGCACTTACCCAGGCGCTTCTTTTCAAGACACATCGTTACGCACGGCTTGAAGCCTGCACGCTTGTCGGTCGGTCACTTGGAGTTGAGTTTCGCTGGCCGCTGTTCGATCCTCGGCTGATCAAGGTCTATCTGCAAAGCCCCTTGTCGGTGCGCCACGTCGAAGGCATCGGCAGATTTTTGCACCGCAGCGCCATGTCGCCATACACGCCGCCAAAAATTGCTTGGCGCAACCGCAAAAGCATGGGGGACACACACTTCCGTGTGTCTGATATGGACTATGAACCTCGGATCGAATTCGATGCGCTACCGGAGCTTTTGCGGCAGGTGCTCGACCCCGAAAAAATCGCGCGGCTCAATGAGACCTTGCCCGCCCTTTCGCCATCGACGCCGCTTCGTGCCGAAACCTTTGAAGACCAGAAGCGAGTTTGGTACATCAACCGTATTGCGAAGTGGCGATCGCAGTTATAACCTGCACCCAAAGTTAGCCACGGCTCGTGCGCTTGGATTTCAAAGGAAACATATCATGAAGACTGAAAACTCTGCGGTTATCGCTGATGAACACGCCAAGAAACCTCCTTATGAGGCGCCAAAGCTGGAAGAACTGAAGGCCTCAGACACTTCTACGGCCGTTTTCGCCGGGGGCGAAGCGTTTGTGAACGGTACATCCTGACGTCTGCACCTTTGGGCGATGACGTAGGCCCGAGTTCTACGAGGCGAAATTGGCGTTGATGAGCCGAAACGCGCCGGACACAAAAAAAGGCGCTCGGACGGCGCCTTTTTTCAGTTTTTGGAACTGCGCGAGGATCAGCTGCGGCTTGGGAAAATACCCTGCAAGCAAATGATGTAGTGCATGCCGAGGAATGGGCTCACGTTGCTGAACGCAGAGTTGTTGCCGACCGTGTTGGACTTGATGCTGTCAACGTGCATCGCAACCTCAGCAGAAGGGTCGGAATCTGCGTAGATCGGCGCTTCCGCAGGCGGGCCGGCCAACAAACGGTCTGTCGGATTCGAGATCGTGGCAACCGCCAATTCAGAATACAGCCTCGGGCTGTGATTGTGCGCGGGCATGTTTGCCAGCTGCAGCACGGTCTGCTCATTGCCGCCCTTCTCGCCCAGGGTGTAGTTCGACAGGCCGGGACCGTGTCCTTCCCCAATGGCGACCCGGCCCCGGAAATCGGGCAGTCCGAAGGTCGTGCGACCGTCGCCGCCGTAGATCGTCCCGAGCAGCGAGAACAGCGCGGTGTTCGAGTTGATGGCGAGCAGCTGGCCATCGCAAAACGCCCAATTTCGCGGCGCAAAGTTACTTGCAAACAAGCGGATTTCGGCAATTGTGCCTTCCATAGTATTCTCTCCCGTTGGGGGCAGCTTGAAAAATGCAACAAGCCGCTTCAGTGATTTAGCTCATGAGGCAAACGGCCTGATCATCGTAAACAATATTGAGGATTCAAACGATCACGGGGCTGCATGTGACATGCGAAATTGGATAACCTATTGTCCTCAAACTACTTAATCTTACTTCAATTTGAGCGTGGTCCGGCAAAGGCCCACGATTCAATCAAAATATGACGTAAGGGAAGCCTAGGCGTCATTCCGATTCAGGTAAAGACTTCCGAGTATTCTCGCGGGAATTTCTATTTTTTCCGTCGGGCCCGGGTTCGCGCGCTCAGCGAGGGACGGCAAAAAAACGCAGACGATTAGGTGGGATTGGATGGAGCGGGCGACGGGAATCGAACCCGTATCATCAGCTTGGAAGGCTGAGGTCTTACCATTACACAACGCCCGCGCGCTGAGCCCATCGCATATTTCAATGGGTATTCCGGGTCAAGTTCACTTGCGCGGGTCGGGCTAGAAACAGGCGGCGCTTAGACGGGCCCTATTGGGGGCGAACTCAGGGCCGCGGGTATATCAATGGTATATCAATTCACTTTTCACCCCACCGTGAGAGCGGCGCCTGTGGGTGTTCAAAACGCCCTAGGCCCGCATCCGCGCGTAGGACGGATCATAGGGCGAGGCTGCGATCACCTCGGCGCGGATCAGGTCGCCACAGATGTCGATGTCGACCGATGTTCCGATGTCGGCCAGCGTCGGATCGACGAAAGCGTAGGCAAGGTTCAGGCCCACCCGGTGCCCCCAATCCCCAGAGGTCACGGTGCCCATGACACGAGCGCCTTGCATCACCGACGCGCCGCCATGGGCGGGGGCGTGCGTGCAGTCCACTTTCACCGTCACCAGCTTCTTCTGAGGGCCTGCCGCGACGTGCGCCTCCAGCGCCGCCTTGCCGATGAAATCCCCCTTCTCCAGCTTCACGAAACGGGCAAGCCCGGTCTCAAACGGATCGAATTCAGTGATCAGGTCGGCCTTCCAGTGGGCAAAGCCCTTCTCCATCCGCATCGACTCGACGGCGCGGGCGCCGAAGAGCTTCATCCCATGCGCCTCACCAGCGGCGCGCAGGGCGGTGTAGGCGGCATAGAGAGAGGCGTTGGGGACGTGGATTTCATAGGCCAATTCGCCGGAGAAGCTGACGCCCATAACCGTCGCGGGCGCGTAGCCGATGAAGCATTCGCGAACTGACAGCCAGGGGAAAGCCTCGCACGACCAATCCTCGCGGCTGACCGCTTGCAGCACATCGCGGGATTTGGGGCCTGCGAGGACCAGGATGGTCTGGTCGTTGGTGAGGCTTTTAATCTGCACATCCTCATCGCTGCGCAGATGCGCCAAAAGCCAATCCATATCGTGGGTCTCCGCCGCCGCCGCCGAGCCGTACCAGGCCCGCGCGGGGCCGCGATCCGACGGCGGTAGATTGGCCACGGTCGCCTCCCCCTTCACCCGGCCCTGATGGTTGAGCAGATAGCCAAGACCGACCCGCCCGTCCCGCTTCGTGACCGCGCCGCAGAACATGCGGTCGAGGAAGCTATGGCGATCCGTGCCGGTAATCTCGAAACGGTTAAAGCCGTTAACCTCGCAGAGGCCGACGTTCTCTTGCACGTTGCGAACCTCGGCGGCGACCACGTCGAAGGCCTCATCGAAATTGAAGGTCAACGAGGGGTGAAAATCAGGCGTGGGCTTGATGTAATCGACCCGCTCCCACCCGTTCACGACGGTAAACTCCGCGCCTTCAGCCGCCAGCACAGGCGTCAGTGGCGTGGTCTTGGCGTCGCGGCCCGCGGGGCGGTGTTCATGCGGGAAGTGGAAGCGGAATTCGTTCTGGTAGTCCTCGATGGCCTTTAGCGCCGTCAGCTCCACATTGGCGTGGCCGGTGAAGCGGCGCGGGTCGAGGCACCAGGTGTCATAACAGGCCTCGCCATGGACGATCTGTTGCGCCAGAAGCCAGCCGTGGCCGCCGCCCTCCCCCACGCCCGCGCGCAGGCCGATGATGCAAAACGCGTTGCGCTTGCCGGGGATGGGGCCGACCAGCGGCGCACCGTCGATGGTATAGGTGATCGGGCCGTTAACCACGCGCTTGATGCCGACCTCCGTCAGCGCGGGCATCCGCTCAAACGCGCCTTCCAGCACGTCCATCACGCGGTCCAGATCATCGGGGCAAAGATCATTGGCAAAGCTCGGGCTGATCCCGTCCATGCCCCAGGTCTTGCAGTCCTGCTCGTAAAAACCGACCAGCAACCCGTTCTTCTCCTGGCGCGAATAGTAGTCGCTGATCGGGCAGCGCAGAAGCGGCATTCGGTGGCCTGCCTCGGCGATAGCCGGGATGTCTTCGGTGACGAAATACTGGTGCTCCATCGACGCGACGGGGTGGTGCACGCCCATCATCTTGGCGACCTCATTGACGCGGTAGCCGCAGGCATTCACCACGATATCGGCGTCGATGTCGCCCTTGTCCGTCTCCACCGTCCAGGTGTCGTCCTTGTGCTGGGTGAGCCCCGTCACGTTGGTGTGGCGGTAGACCTCCGCCCCCGCCTTTCGGGCATGGAACGCCAGCGCCTGGCACAGCTGCGCCGGGTCAATATCGCCGTCCTCGCCGTCCCAGAGCCCGCCCACAAGGTTCTCGGTCGAGATCAGCGGATGGCGGCGCGCGCATTCTTCGGCGTCGATCACCTCATATTCCACGCCCATCCCCCGCGCCATGGAGGCGAAGTGGCGGTAGCCCTGCATATGCGCCTCGGTATTCGCAAGTCGGATGCCGCCGTCGCCGTGGTGGTAGCCCACGGGGTAGTCGGGATCGTCGCGGAGCTTCTTGTAAAGCGCGATGGAATGGGACTTCAGGCCAACCATCGTCTGGTTCATGCCAAAATTCGTGACCTGCGCGGCGGAATGCCAGGTGGTGCCGGAGGTCAGCTCATCCCGTTCAATCAGCACGACATCGGACCAGCCTTCCTGCGTCAGATGATAGAGGGTCGAGCACCCGGCGATGCCGCCGCCAATGACAACAACCTTGGTGCGCGACTTCATCGGCTTTCTCCTGATCCTGCGTGCCGCTGACAGAGCGGTTTTTGAGGGGCCTGCCTAGGGTTTCTATAGTTAATCCGAAAACAGCGGAAAATTGTTCCCAATTTTTCAGAATTCCCAAACCGCGTTTGGGAATTGCCTGTTTTTCCGTTTGGAATGTGGGCGGAAGGCGGTGGCAAAATGGCAGAGAGATTGATCCGAGGGGGGCGACAGGCGCGGTTGGCAAAGCGCGCGGCAAAGCCGGTCGTGGACCCCTGCCCGCCCGGGCAGATCGGCGGCATGTACAAACCGCTGACAGAGGCGGAGTTGAACAGCATCTACGACACCGCGCTGCGGCTTCTGGCCGAGCTGGGGTTGGGCGAGGTGCCGGACCGGCTGACCAAGGATCTGCTGGCCGTGGGCGCAGAGGATAACGGCGCGGGCCGCGTGCTGTTCCCGGCACCGCTGGTGCAGGCGGCGATTGATCAGGCGGCGAAGACTTTCGTGCTGCACGGGCGCGACCCCGCGCGGTCGATTGAGGTCGGCGGCAACCATGTGCATTTCGGCACTGGGGGGGCGGCGGTGCAGACGCTGGATCTGGATACCCACGTCTATCGCCCCTCGACGCTGGCAGATCTGCATGACTTCACACGGCTGCAGGACGTCTTGCCGAACGTCAGCTGGTACACGCGGTGTTGCGTGGCGACGGACGTGCCGGACGTCTTTGATCTGGACGTGAACACCGTCCATGCCCTGCTGTGCAACACCACCAAGCCGACGGCCACGTCCTTCACCCTGGCCGAGCATGTTGCTCCGATTGTAGAGATGCTCGACATCGCAGCAGGTGGCCCCGGCATGTTCGCCGAGAGGCCGTGGATGAAGGCACATATCAGCCCGATCATCTCGCCCCTGCGGTTCGGGGAGGACGCGGTGGACGTGGTCTATGCATGCATCGCCCACAACATCCCGATGTCCTGCATCACGGCGGCGCAAGCCGGCGCGACGGCGCCCGCGACGCTTGCCGGGTTCCTGGCGCAGTCGCTGGCCGAAACCCTGGCAAGCCTCGTGATGGTCCATGCAATCCAGCCGGGCTTTCCGATGGTGTTCTCCAACTGGCCCTTGGTGATCGACCTGCGCACCGGCGCGTTTTCGGGCGGCAGCGGCGAGACAGCGGTGCTGAACGCGGCCTCGGCGCAACTGTCGAACTGGCTCGGGCTGCCCTCGGGCGTGGCCTGTTCTATGACCGACGCGAAAGCCATCGACGCGCAATATGGGATGGAGAAGGGGCTGACGTCGCTGGCGGCGGCCTTGGCGGGGGGCAATCTTATATATGAAAGCTCCGGCATGACGGCCTCGCTTCTGGGGGCGAGCTTTGAGGCTTTCGTGCTGGATGATGAGATGCATTCCCACACCTACCGGGCGCTTCGGGGGATCGAGGTGAGCGAGGAAAACCTCGGGTTTGACGCGATCACCCAGGCGGTGTTGGGCGAGGGGCATTTCCTGGGCGGGGCCCATACCTTTGCGGCGATGGAGCGGGATTACTACTATCCGACACTCGCGAACCGGGAGGAGCCGCGGACATGGGCCGCGGAAGGCGCGAAGGACGCTTGGGAGGTTGCAGGAGAAAAAGCGCGGGAGATCCTAGCGAGCCATAAGCCGAAGTACCTGACGCCCGAGCAAGACGCCGCGATCCGGGCGCGGTTCAACATCCTTCACACGCGCAGCTAGTCGATCAGGGCGAAGTCACCGGCGAGCCACGGGGTCGTGTCGGTGAGCGGGCGGATCACCTGTTCCTCCAATGAGGCGCGGATTTTCAGGTTCACCAGATCCAGCACCGATCGCGCGCAGTCGGGCGTCGTGACGAGCGACAGGGTGCGCGAAAAGCGCTTGCCTGGGAACGGATGGACGCGCAGGCGCGGCTGGAACCGTTTGGCGCGCGAGAACAAAAGCGGCGTGGTGATGGTCCACCCGGCGCCCGCCGCGACCATGGCCATCAGGGTCTGGTTGCTGCCGCACTCGACTTTGTGGGGCAGGCTGACGCCGAGGCGGCGCAGCTGCGCCTCGATCTGCGCCGCAATGATCAAGTCATTGGAAAACCGCAGAAACGGAAGCGCCGACTTGCCGGCGATCACATCGGGCAATGGCGGGCCGCCATCGGCGGGCAGAACCACGATGAAGGGATCGCGCAGCAGCGGGTGGTCCTGCAGATCGCGCATCCGTTCGGGCGGGGTGGTCGTGATGCCAAGGTCCAACTCGCGGTCGCGGAGCATCTCCAGGATCTCGTGACTGGTCGACACGTGGTAGAGGAAATCACAATCGGGCATGGACTGGGCCAGATGCACAGCGAGGGCGGGCGTGACGTCGCTATCCAGGTCCTCGATCGTGCCAAGGCGCAGGTAGCGCGCCTCGATCAGATCACCGGTCGCGGCTTCGGCGGTGGCCTTGCGGATCGACTGAAGCGCCACATCGATGTTGCGCAGGAAGACGTGACCCTTGGGGGTCAGGACCATGGGGCGGCGCGCGTGGTTGAACAGCTCGACCCCCAGATGATCCTCCAGAGAGCGCAGGTGATGGGACACGGTGGAGATCGACAGGCCCGTCTCTTTCGCCGTCTCGCTCAGCGATCCGGTGCGGGCGCAGACCTGAAACAGCTCCAGCCACCTTAGGCTGAGGCCTTTGCGAGACGAGGGTTTCGGCATTGTCGTGTGCGTCCTTGCATGGCCCTGTCCCTTCCTAGACCAGGCCCCGGCCTGCGCACAACGCGCGCTGGCACGGCGCCGCGCGGTTGGGTAGGTTGACGCGCAGCGCAAGGAGGCCCGCCCCGTGACGACCCAGACCACCGCCGTCATCGACTTGATCATCGCGCGGATCGATGCGGGCACGCTGCTGCCAGGGGCGGCTATCGATGAAAAAGAGGTGATGGCGACCTGCGATGTGTCGCGCACTCCGGTGCGCGAGGCGCTGATCCGGCTGGAGGCGGACGGGCTGGTGGTGCGCCATGCCCGCAAGGGAGCGGTGATTTTCCAGCCTTCCGTGGCGGAGTTCCTGACCATTCTGGAGGTGCACGCCAATCTGGAGAGCTTCGCGGCAGGCCTTGCGGCGCAGCGGATTACAGAGGACGTGGCGGCGGAGCTGCGCGCCAATGTGGCGGCCTGTGAGACCCATGCGGCCGCGAAGGGGCACGGCGATCCTGCCGGGTATTATCAACTGAACCTGCAGTTCCACGAGATCATCGTGCGCGCCGCCCATAACGACGTTCTGGCCCGGATGGTAAAGACCAATGCGCGCAAGTTGATGGCCTATTACCGCATGCGCTACCGCACCCCGGGCGCGTCCGTCGCCTCGGCCAAGGATCACGGGCGGATCGCCAGGCTTATCCTGGACCACCGGGCAGAGGACGCCCAGGCGGCGATGCTGGAGCACTTCAACTATGACCGTCAGACGGTGATGGACCTGATCGCTTTAGTTGGGTGAGGCGTGCTCAAAAAACCGGGCGATGGCCTCTGCGTAGACGCGCATATCGATCTCTTCGGTGAGGGAGGCTTGCGCGGCCTGCCCGACCCCTTCGGGCAGTTTGTCTTGATACTCCGCCACCAGCGCCTTGATGAAAGCAGGAGTCATCTCGGGGTGGTTCTGAGTGGTGTAGACCTGGGACCCGATGCGGTAGCCGGTGACAGCGCAAGCCTCAGAGGTTGAGATGGGCGTGGCCCCTTCGGGAAGCCGCGTGACAGCCTCGATATGGGCGCCGTATTGAGGGAAGGTTTCAGGTAGGTCTGCCATCCACGCGGCGCGCTCGGTCACGGTGGAATGGGTCAGGCCGAAGACCCAGCCGGAGGGATTCGGGCCGATTTCACCATCCAAGGCCAGCGCGATGGCTTGATGGCCGTAGCAGGCACCGAACATCGGCATCCCGGTATCAAAGGCCTCTTTGATCAGGGCCAGAAGACGCGTCACCCATTCGTCTTCGTCCAGCACAGAGGCGGGACTACCGGTGATCATCACCCCATCAAACGCACTTATATCAGAAGGAAAAACGCCGTCCTTCACGTTGAACGATGTCACCTGCCAATCGGGCCGCACGCCGTGGATCATCGTGGTGAACTTCTCTCCATCCTTCGGGTGCGCCTGGGCGAAGGCGCTTTCGTCGGTGTTGGTCATCAGAATGGCGAGGTGCATTTTCTGGCTTCCCTTTTCAGTCTGCATATTTATGGTCATGTTAAGTATACCAATCAAGGGCGGAATTAATGACCGTTTGGACAGCCACGGATGACGGCCTTGCGGACCTTTCCAGCCACGACACCTTCTTGTCGGGCCCGCCGCTTGCGACCTTCGCGCGGCTCCGCCGCGACGACCCCCTGAGTTGGACGGAATGGGAGGGGGGCAAAGGGTTCTGGTCCGTCACGCGGTATCACGACATTCTGGAGATGAACCGCAATACGGAGGTCTTTTCGTCCGCGCAGGGCATCCGGATGGAGGACCAGAGCTACGAGGAATACCTGGCGCGGCGCACGTTCCAGGAGACTGATCCGCCCGAGCATATGCAGATGCGCATCAAGCTGGCGCGCGCGTTCTCGAAGGGGGTGATCGCGGGGTTTGAAGAGGATATTCGCGGCCTCTGCCGCGATATCCTGGACGAGGTACTGGAGGACGACAGTTTTGATGCCACCAAGCGGATCGCCCGCGAATTGCCGATGCGCATGTTGGGCCGTATCCTGGGCACGCCGGAGGAGGATCTGCCCTGGCTGGTGGAGAAAGGCGACGCGCTGATCGCCAACACGGACCCGGATTTCACCTCTCACGTGCTGGACAAGATGAGCACGGATGAATTTCGGATGATGCCGTTCAACTCGCCTGCGGGGGCGGAGCTTTACGCCTACGCCAAGGACCTGATGGCCGCGAAAAATGCCAGTGGCGACACGAACGGCGTGCTGCACCTGATCCTTCAGCCGGGGCCTGACGGCTCGGTCATTTCGGAGACGGAATTCCGCAATTTCTTCTGTCTGCTGGTGGCGGCGGGCAATGACACCACGCGCTATTCCATCGCGGCGGGGATGCAGGCGATGTGTCACCAGCCGGAACTGCTGGACCAGATGCGTCAAGGCGATGTGTGGGACACGGCGGCCGATGAGATCATCCGGTGGGCCACGCCCACCAGCTACTTCCGCCGCACCGCGACGCGGGATTACGAGATGCATGGGCAAACGATCCGCGCGGGCGACAAGGTGCTGTACTGGTTCGCCTCGGGCAATCGGGACACTGCCTATTTCACCGCGCCCGACCGGGTCGATCTGACACGCACGCCCAACAAACACCTCAGCTTCGGCCATGGCGGGCCGCATCTGTGCCTGGGCATGTGGCTGGCCCGGTTGGAGGTGACGGTGCTGTTCCAGGAATTGAGCAAACGGATCACGGCCATCGAGGCCGATGGACCGCAGCAGTTTTTGCGGTCAAACTTCATCAGCGGCTTGAAGTCGCTTCCCGTGCGGATTGCACGCGCCTGAGGAGGCTTTCAGATGAACCCCAGACTACGCGCCGTTTTTTGTGACCACCTCTCGATCCTGCGGGGCAAATATCTGCCTGCGGCCAAGATCGGGGACAATGACACGCGGTTCTGCCGCAGCGTGTTTGGGGTGCATTACGACAAGGATCTGCTGCCCGCGCCGGGCTCGATGATGATGGAGGGGCTGCCGGATATGGAGCTGCGCTGGCGCGGTGATGACATCCGCGACAGTTGGGAGGCCGACACCAAGATAGTGATCGGGGAACTCTACGACACCGACGGCGCGCCCCTGCCCCTTTGCCCGCGTGGCGCGTTGAAGCGCGCGGTGGCCGATTGGGAGGCGAAGGGGCTGACGCCCAAGGTGGGCATCGAGCTGGAGGCCTTCGCCTTTGTCCACGACGCGGACGGCAAGCTGATCCCCTATGACAGTTTCGGCGGCGTGGTTTATGGCACCGGCGCCTTCACCGACCCGCGCGGGTTCAACGATGCGATCTGGGAGGTCGCCGATGCCCTGGGCTTTCGGCTGGAGATGATCACGGCGGAATATGACAGCCCCCAGTTCGAATACACGCTGACCTTCGATGACGCCGTGCAGGCCCTCGACGACATCGTGCTGTTTCGGCAAATGGCGCGCGAGGTGGCGTTGGGCGAAGGCGTGATCCTGTCCTTCCTGCCCAAGCCGATTGAAGAGGCGGGCGGCAGTGGGATGCATGTCAACTTCTCGTTCACCAACGCAGACGGGATGAATGCCCTATCGAGCGGCGGACAAAGCGGGCCCGAGCATTTGAACGATCTGGCGAAGGGCTGCGTGGCTGGACTTCTGCATCACCATAAGGGGTTGGCCGGGCTGATCGCGCCCTCGGGCAATTCCTACGACCGTCTGCAACCGGCCTCGCTTTCGGGGTATTGGCAGAACTGGGGCGGCGATCATCGCAACGTCACGACGCGGGTCAGCAGTGAAGGTGGCGCCAAGGCCCGGCTGGAACATCGCACCGCCGATGCCTCGGCCAATCCCTACACCGCCGTGGCGGCCGTCTTGCAGGCAGCGCGCCTTGGGGTCGAGAACGGCTATGGCCTGCCGCCGATGGAAGGAGGCGATGGGTTTGAGACGACCGATGCCACCACCGGCGTCGCCGCTGATCTTGGCACCGCGATCGCTGATCTTGCGGCAGACACGGCCTTGAGCGCGGCGGTCGGCCAGGACCTGGTCGACAACCATATCTTCATGAAGACCGCCGAGGTCGAAAAAACCGCCGAGCTGGCGCCCAAGGCGCGCCGGGATTTCTACATCCCCTACCTTTAGGCGCCTAAACCCGTGCAACGCTTGCCGCCCCCAGCGGCGCTCGCTACGCTTTGGCATGCTGAGGGTCAACACAGCCGATCAATTTGCAGCCGCGCACAAGTTGCAAACGCCCATCTGGGTTTATGACATCGATCATTGCCGTGTCCTTCAGGCCAACAGGGCCGCTTGCGCGCTTTGGCACGCGGCCTCCGAGGCAGAGCTTCAGGCCCGCGACCTGGCAAAAGACATGTCCGCGACCGTGGCCAAGCGGCTAAAGCAATATCAGGCGGATTTCATCGACCACGACGCCACTTTCAACGAGCTGTGGACGCTGTTTCCGGGCGGCGTGCCGACCAGCGTCATGGTCTTGTTCAGCGGCTTCCCGATGCCCGACGGGCGCATGGCCATGTTGTGCGAGGCCTTAGGCCAGCCGGATCAACAGCCCGACAATCTGCGCAGCGCCGAGGCGTTGCTGCACACCGACGTGATGATCACCCTCTTCAGCGCCGAGGGCCCGCCACTTTACATGAACCCCGCCGCGCGGAACCTGACCGTGGATGCCAGCGCCGCGCTTCGGGATCTGTTCGTGGCCCCTCGCGACCACGATGTTCTACTGGCCAGCCTGAATGATGGCGGCGAATACCGCCAAATCGCCGAGATCCGCACCAAGACCGGGACGCGGTGGTTCGATGTGTCGGCCAAGCAATGCAGCGACGCGGTCACGGGCGATCCCGCCATTTTGATCACGGCGATTGATGTGAGCGAGTTGAAGCTGGCCCGCGACCAGGCGCGATACCTGGCCAGCCGCGACCAGCTGACGGGCTGTTTCAACCGCTCCTACCTGCACCAGCATGTGGCGGAACTGGCCGAGGCCAAGGCCGCGCCAACCGCGCTGATCTACTTCGACATCGACCGTTTCAAGCAGATCAATGACACCTACGGCCATGTGGTTGGCGACCGGGTTCTGATGGATCTGGCGGACCGAGCCATCCGCCATGGCGCGCCCGATGATCTGGTCGTGCGCCTGGGCGGCGATGAGTTCCTGATTGTGATGAGTGGGGCCGACGCGGCCTCTCGGCCTGAGCGGATCGAACGCCTTTTCCGGGAGCTTTCGGCACCGGCGACCATCGGCACCACCTCTGTGAACGCCCGTGTCAGCATGGGGATTTCGGTGTTTGAACCGGCGAAAACCGATGTTGACGTGGCCCTGCGCCAAGCCGACATCGCGCTCTACCTGGCGAAGAACACGGGCCGCAACAGGTACGTTTTCTACGATGACCGTATGGGCGCGGAGGCCGACAAACGCAGCCGGACGGAGGCCGAAATCGAGGTGGCGCTGGACACGCAGCAGTTCGAGCTGCACTACCAACCCCGCCTCGATCTGGCGTCGGGGCGGATCGTGTCCGTCGAAGGCCTGGCGCGGTGGCGCCACCCCGAACGGGGCTTGGTGACACCGGAAGACTTCATTCCGATTTGTGAAGACACCGGGTTGATCCATGTGCTGGGGCGACAGGTGCTGGAGATCGGCTTTGCCCAGGCCACCGCGTGGCATGGGTCCGGGCTTGATGTGAAACTGTCGCTCAACATCTCCCCTCGCCAATTCTCGGACCCGCATTTGCTGGAAACGCTGCAATCCTACGCCGAACGGCCCGACTTTCCCGTCCGCAAGATCGAGTTGGAGATCACCGAGAGTGTGTTGATCGGCGATCAGGACGGCATCGCGGCCAAGCTTCAGGCGATCACCGGGATGGGCTATCAGATCTCCATCGATGATTTTGGGACCGGCTATTCGAACCTGTCGTATATTTCTCGGTTTCCGCTGCATTGTTTGAAGATCGACGGCTCCTTCATCGCGCAGCTGCCCGCCTCGGGGCCGGTCGTGCGCCTGATCCTGGCCCTTGGCCAACAAATGGGCGTGACCACCGTGGCCGAGGGGGTGGAGGAGCAGGCACAATTTGATTGGCTCAAGGCCCACGGCTGCACCCAGGCGCAGGGCTACTTCGTGGCGCGCCCCTGCCCGGCTGACGCGCTGACCGCGCTGCTGACCTCGGCAGAGAGCTAACCGCAGGGCCGCGTGGCGCGGTTACGCCAACCCCTTGGGACGCAATAGATATGTGTCCATGATCCAACCATGCTGCGCCCGCGCCTTTGCCCGGGCCGCAATGATGCGGGGGGCCGTTTCCGCCAAGGGACCGTGGTCCAGGATCTGCTCTGCCATGCCCAGATAGGCGCCCCACCAGATCATCAGATCGCGGCGGTCCAGGTCCTGAAAGCTGCACTTTCCATCCAGCATGACGGCGACCGTCTCGGCTCCCTCGGGCCAGCCATGATCGCGCAACCGCCGTCCCGTTGTCACCACGACGGCCCCCGCCAGCGTGTTGAAGGTGATACCATGGGCCGCCGTCAAAGCGTGGAGCGCGGTGATCCCGGGCAACACCCGCAGCTTGGGTGCCGGGGTAAGCCGCGTGGCAATGCGCAGGGTGCTGTCGTAGAGGGACGGATCACCCCAGACGAGCAGCGCGACGGGGCCGTCGCTGTCGCCGATGGCCGCCTGCCAGCGCCGCGCGATCTCGTCGTGCCAGGCGCGTACGCGGTCCTTGTAGGGCAGCGTTTCGTCGCGTGTGGGATAGTCGAATTCCCGGATCTGTGCGGTTGCGCCCGCGTCCTTGATGATCCGGTGCCGCAATTCCGCCAGGTCGGATTTATCCGGCCCTTTGCGGGGCACCAGGATCAACGCCGTGTCGCGCAGTGCGCGCTGCGCCTCCAGCGTCACATGCTCCGGATTGCCGGTTCCGATCCCGATGAGCCAGAGGTCAATCGGCATCGGCCAGCGGTCCGTAAAGGATCAAAGCGGGGGCGGTGCCGACCTCGGCGCTGAGCTTTTCGATCAGCTCGGAAAGTGTCATCCGGTGCAGCGCCTGATCCGGCGTGCTGACGGCTTCGGCCAGCAGCGCGGGCGTGTCGGCGGGAAGCCCCTTGGCGATCAGGGCCGTCGCGAGCTTGGGAAACGTCCGTTTGCCCATGAAAACAACGGTGCTGGCCGTCGGGTCCGCGAGCGCGTTGAGGTCGATGTCCTGGGGCAATTCGCCCGAGGCGTCGTGGCCGGTCACGAACTGCACGCGCCGCGCCGTCAAGCGCCGGGTGAGCGGGATGCCCGCCGCAGCAGCGGCGGCGATGGCGGAGGGGACGCCGGGGATGATCTCATAGGGGATGCCCGCCGCGCGCAGGGCGACGAGTTCTTCTTCCAGCCGCCCGAAAAGCCCGCTGTCCCCGGATTTCAGGCGCACGATGCGTTGGCCCGTCTGTGCATAATCCACCAAGAGACGGCTCACGTGGTTCTGCTTTGGCGAAGGGCGCCCTGCCCGCTTGCCAACGCCCACAAGGTCCGCGCCGCTGCGCGCGTGAGACAGGATCGGGCCCGAAGACAGGTCATCAAACAACACCGCATCGGCACGTTTCAGGCGGTCCACCGCCTTCAGGGTCAACAGTTCCGGATCGCCGGGGCCGGAGCCCACGAAGGAGACGAAGCCCGTCACTGCGCCTCCTCCGTGATCATGTGGAAGAAGGTTCCGCTGACGGTGCCGCGCTTGGATCCGGTCTGGGCGGCGGAGTTTCCGTCGGCATCAAAGACGTCGGCCAGGGGCGTATCGGGCTGTTGAAGAATGCTGGAATAGTGAAACTCATGACCCCGTAGGGCCATTCCGGCTGTGAACCCAGGCATGGTTTCGGAAAGTACCGCGCGGCGGTAGCCGAGGTTGAACTTGCGCTTGGCGTAGGACGTTTCCAACCCCAACAGCCCGGCCATCTGGTGGCGCACGCCGTCTTTGTCGATCAGCCCGGCGCCAAGGGCCATGTAGCCCCCGCACTCTCCATGGACTGGTTTCGTTGCGGCATGGGCCTGCAGCGCGGTACGGAAATTCTCGGCTGCGGCCAGCTTGCCTGCGTGCAGCTCCGGATAGCCGCCGGGCAGCCAGACGACGTCGGCGCTGGCGTCCGGGGCCTCATCGGCAAGGGGGGAAAACGGCAGGATCTCGGCCCCCGCTTCGCGCCACCCCTTGAGCAGATGGGGATAGGTGAAGGAGAAGGCCGCATCCCGCGCAAGCGCGATGCGTTGTGCGGGCGGCTTCGGAAAGGTGCCGGGACCGTGCGCAGGCCCTGCCAGGGCCGCCGCGCGGATCGCGGCCAGGTCCACGTTCTCGCGCAGGAAGGCCGCATAGCCCACGATGGCGGCTTCAAGATTTGGGTGCTCAATCGCTTGGATCAGGCCTAGGTGCCGCTCTGGCAACGCCAGATCGCCGCGCCGGGGCAGCACGCCCAGAACGTTCAGGCCCGCGTGATCCATGCCCCGACGGATCAGCCGTTCATGGCGGGGCGAGGCCACACGGTTCAGGATCACCCCCGCGATGGGCAGCTCTGGCATATAGGCCTGAAATCCCAGTGCCGTGGCCGCCGCCGATTGCGCCTGCCCGCCCGCGTCGATCACCAGAACCACCGGCCAGCCCATGCGCTGCGCCGTCTCTGCCGAGGCGCCAAACCCGCTTTGCCCGCGCGTGGCGACCCCGTCGTAGAGGCCCATGGAGCCTTCGGCCACACAGATGTCCGCGCCCGCGGCCTCCGCCCCGATGGCCGACAGCAGCGCGTCATCCATGGCCCAGGTGTCGATGTTGAAGGACGCTCTGCCAGAGGCCGCGTGGTGAAAGGCCGGGTCGATGTAGTCAGGGCCGGACTTGAACGGCTGCACGGTCAGTCCATCGTCGCGCAACGCCCGCAAAAGGCCAAGCATCACGGTTGTCTTGCCTGTCCCCGACGAGGGTGCCGAGACGAGGAGGCCGGGGGGAAGCGTGCTCAATTCAGTCATCTCCGTGCTGCCATTCCGACCAGGGGCTGTCGGCTGTTTGCGGCCGGTAGCGGCGGTCGTAATCCGCTGCATAAAGGCGGCTTTCGGTGAAGTCACTGGCCCCGATTGCCGGGCCGATAAGGATCAGTGCGGTGCGCGCGATACTGTCGTCCACCGCTTGTTCCAGCGCGCCTAGGCGGGTGCGGATGATCTTCTCGTCCGGCCAGGAGGCACGGTAGATGACCGCGACGGGGCATTCGGCGCCGTAGTGCGGGGTCAATTCCGCCACCACGCGCGTGAGCTGCCCGATGGAAAGGTGCAACGCCAGGGTGGCGCCGGTTTTGCCAAAGTTCTGAAGGCTTTCGCCCTCGGGCATCGAGCTTGCCTTGCCCTGGGTGCGGGTCAGGATCAGCGATTGGCCGACGCCCGGCAGCGTCAGTTCCTGGCCCAAGCTCGCGGCGGCGGCGGCAAAGGAGGGCACGCCGGGCGTCACCGTGTAGGGGATGCCCAGGGCGTCGAGGCGGCGGATCTGTTCGCCCATCGCCGACCAGACCGACAGATCACCCGAATGCAGGCGCGCCACGTCTTTGCCCGCATCATGGGCCACGGCGATGGACCCAATGATATCGTCCAACGCCATCGGCGCGGTGTTGATGACCTGCGCACCCTCTGGGCAGTGGGCCAGCACCGCCTCGGGCACGAGGGAGCCCGCATAAAGACAGACCGGGCACGCCGCGATCAGGTCACGTCCGCGTAGGGTCAGAAGGTCCGGCGCGCCGGGGCCTGCGCCGATAAAGTGCACCGTCATGGGGGATCTCCTTGAGCGAGGGCACAGGTCGCCATCCGGTCGGCTGAGACGACACGAGCGGCCAAAAGCCTGGCGCCAGGGCCAGCGGCGGCAAGCGCTGCGGCCTCCGCGACCGAGCCGGTTCTGCGGGCGGCGCGGGAGGCTTGGGATTGGGTGAGCGTGGCTTGCGCGGCGAGCGCTTCGGGCGACACGGCGATCACCTGGGCGTCTTTTTCGGCGGCAAACGCCGTGAACACCTCTTCTGTGGTCTTGTCGGACGCCGTCGCGAAAAGCTCTGCCGTGGCGCCTGCGCGCGCATAGGCGTCGCGCAGGCTGTCGCCCGTTGCGGCTGCCCGAAATCCGAAGCCTGCGACGATCATAGCGTGACGCTCCACTGCACGACCGGATAGGCCGAGGTCCACCCCCGCTTGGCCCCCAGCGGCGTGGCATGGGAAATATCGACACGCATCAACGCGCCGCCGTGGGTGGCCTGGGCCTGGGCCAACAGCGCCTCGGCCTCCAGGGTCACGGCGTTGGCGACGATGCGGGTGCCCTTCGGCAAGGCGAGCACGTGCGACAGCATTGCGGGCGACAACCCGCCGCCTATGAAGACCGCGCTTGGCGGCGGCAGGGGTTCGAGCACTGCCGGGGCGGTTCCCTCTTGAAGATCGATGCGGCCTGCGACCCCGAAGGCCTCTGCATTGGCACGGATCAGCGCTGCCCTGTCGGCGCGGGACTCGATGATCGTGGCGGTGCAGGTGACATGGGACAGCGCCCATTCCACGGCGATGCTGCCCGACCCGCCACCGATATCCCAAAGGTGTTCCCCGGCGCGCGGGGCCAGTGCGGACAAGGTGAGCGCCCGGATCGGGCGTTTTGTCATGACGCCGTCGGTCTCGAATAGATCGTCCGGCAGGCCAGAGGCGCAGGGCAACACGGCGCCGTCCCCGGCGACTTCCAGGGCGACACAGACGGGGTGCGCGAAGGCGCCGGTCGCGGCTTGCGCGACGGAGAGGCGGGTGATTGCCTCACGCGGCCCGCCGAGGGCCTCACACACCGTCAAGGTACTGACGGAAAAGCCTTTCTCCGCCAGGTATGCGGCCAATGCCGCCACCGCCGGACCATCGCGCAGCAGGACGATGGCGCGCAAACCGGGGGCGAGGTGCGGGCGCAACCGCTGAAACGGAGCTGCGTGGAGGCCGATGCAAAGCGTGTCTTCCAACGGCCAGCCCAGACGCGCGGCAGCAAGGGCGAAGGTGGACGGCGCGGGAATGGCGCGCCATGCCTCGGGCGGGAAGGCGTCAGAGATCGCGCGTCCTGCCCCGAACCAGAACGGATCGCCAGAGACCAGAACCACGGTCGCGCGCCCCTTGTAGCCGCGCAGCACGTCGATGCCGTCGGCGAAAGGCACGGGCCAGGGGACCTGCTGCGCCTTCGTGTCGCCGATCAACGCGAGGTGGCGCGGCGGGCCCATGATGATTTCCGCCGCCGCGATAGCTTCTCGGCTTGCAGGCGAAAGCCCCTCCGGTCCATCTTCGCCGAGCCCGACAATCGTGATCCATGCAAGGCTAGCCATGACGCCCAACCTCCTGATCCTTGGTGGCACGCTTGAGGCCACGGCCCTGGCGCGGGCGGTGGCAAAGGCGGGGATCACCGGCATGGTGTCCTTCGCAGGCCGGGTGGAACGGCCCGTGCGCCAGCCCCTGCCCCAACGGGTCGGCGGCTTCGGCGGGGTGGAGGGATTTGCGGACTACCTTACCGCTCAGGCCATCACCCATGTCGTGGACGCGACCCACCCCTTCGCCGCGCAGATGAGCCTGAATGCGATCCGTGCCTGCGCCAAAACAGGCGTGCCGCTGATGGCCCTGACCCGCGCGCCGTGGCGGGCTGAGGCTGGCGACAACTGGACCCATGTGCCCGATATCGCGGGCGCCGTCGCGGCGCTCGACCGCCCCGCTGCCCGCGTGATGCTGGCCGTCGGGCGCATGCATCTCGCCGAGTTCGCCCCCAACCCGCAGCACTTCTACCTGCTGCGTCTGGTTGATCCACCCAAAGCGGCTCTGCCCCTGCCCCGTACCGAGGTGCTGGTGTCGCGCGGGCCGTTCACGCAGGCCAATGATCAGGCCCTGATGCAGGCCCATGGGATCGACCTGGTGGTGTCGAAAAACGCAGGCGGCACCGGGGCCTACGCGAAAATCGCCGCCGCGCGGGCGTTGTCCTTGCCGGTGATCATGATCGACCGGCCTGCGATCCCCGACCGGATCGAGGCCTTTACCGCGTCCGAGGTTCTGGCGTGGCTGGGTCATGGCACCACCGCCGTCTCTGACACGAAGCGGGGCGTGTAGACGATTGGCTCGGCGTCACGTTCGATCACTCGGGTCAGCGACGAGCCGACGATGACGACGGTTCGCATGTCCGCCATATCGGGCGTGGCCTCGGCCAGCGTTGTCACGCGCAAGGCCTGCTCCGGCGTTGAAACCGCGCGGGCGAAGATGATGACCCGTTCAGGCTCACAACAGGCGCGCAGAATGTCGAGTGTTTTGACAAAGCCTTCGGGCCGGGACCTGGAGCGCGGGTTGTAGAAGGCCATGGCGAAATCCGCCTCTGCCGCAAGGCGCAGGCGCTTTTCAATCAGCGCCCATGGCTTGAGGTTGTCTGACAGGTTGATGCAGCAAAAGTCATGCCCCAGCGGCGCGCCCGCAGCGGCGGAGGCCGCCAGCATGGCGGTGATGCCGGGCAGCACTCGGATGTCGAGATCACGCCACGGCGTCGGGCCCGCCTCAACCGCCTCGAACACGGCGGAGGCCATGGCGAACACGCCCGGGTCCCCCGAGCTGACCACCACTACGCGCCGCCCTGCGGCGGCCATGTTGAGCGCATGGGCCGCCCGCTCCAGCTCCACCCGGTTGTCACTTTCATGGAGCGTCAGACCGGCGCGCGGCGTGATCCGGCGGACGTAGGGGATGTAGCCGACGACATCCGTGGCCGCCTCGATCGCAGCCGTCGCCTCGGGCGTGATCAGGTCCTCTGCCCCCGGGCCCAGGCCCGCGATCACGACCCAGCCGCTCATGGACGCCGCCCTTGTCCGTGCACGACGATGATCGAGAAATAGGGCAGAGTATCCTTGGTGAACTCCGACAGGGGCCGCACGGTCTGCCCCTCCATGCTCGCGTATTCCACAAGTACCGCGCGGTCCAACTTGCCCGCCGCCGCCAGGGCCCGGCGCACTTTCGGCAGGTTGCGCCCGATCTTCATTACCACAAGCGCATCGGCGCGGGTCATGGCGTCCGTCAGGGCAGCCTCATCCAGCGTGCCCATGACGGTCGACAGGATATCATCGCCCCAGGTGATCGGCGCGCCGGAGGCGGTCCAGGCCGCCGACATGCCAGTAATCGCAGGCACGACCTGCACATCGCAAGTGGGCTTCAGGCGCGTAAAGAGATGCATGAACGAGCCGTAGAAAAACGGATCGCCCTCGCAAAGGACAACGACGTCTTCGCCTTCGGATGAAAGGGCACAGAGGTGCCGGGTGCAATCCTCATAGAAAGCGGACAGAACCTCGTTGTAGCGCGGGTCGGTCAGCGGGATCTCGGTGGTCACCGGATATTCCATCGCGAATTCAATGGCATCCGTGCGCAGCATCCCGTCAACGATGGCGCGCGCGCGGCCCTTGCGGCCCAGTTTCCGGAAGAACGCGATATGCTTGGAGCCGCGCACGAGACGATCAGCGCGGACGCTCATCAGGTCCGGGTCGCCGGGGCCAAGGCCCACGCCATAGACTGTACCTTTTGCCGGGCCGCTCATTCCGCGCGGCTCGCGATAGCGTTGATTGCGGCCACCGTGATGGCAGAGCCGCCAAGGCGCCCCTCCACGATCAGCGACGGCAACGGCGCGGCTTCCCATAGCGCGTCCTTGCTTTCACGCGCGCCCACGAAGCCCACGGGACAGCCGATGATCGCGGCCGGGCGCGGGCAGTCTGGGTCCTCCAGCATTTCCAGAAGATGGAAGAGCGCGGTCGGCGCGTTCCCGATGGCCACGACAGCGCCGTCCAGACGGTCACGCCACAGCTCCAGCGCCGCGGCCGACCGGGTCGTGCCCAACTCTGCGGCCATCGCCGGGACACGGGCGTCGCGGAGCGTACAAATGACGTCATTCTCCGCAGGCAGGCGTTTGCGGGTCACGCCCTCGCTGACCATATAGGCATCACAGAAGATCGGCGCGCCCGCGTTCAGAGCTGCACGGGCGGCGGCCACCATGCCCGGGGCGATGTGCACGTTCTCTTCCAGGCCCACGAGGCCCGCCGCGTGGATCATCCGCACGACGACCTGCTCATCATCGGCATCGAAGCGCGCGAGGTTTGCCTCGGCCCGGATCGTCGCGAAGCTTTCATCATAGATCGCGGCGCCGTTCTTCTCGTATTCGTAGGGCATGGTCTGGTCAGTCTATCTTTGTTGCGGTCGGTCGAGGATGGCATCGGCGGAGAGGCCCCGCGCTTCCGGCGCATCCCACGGCGCGCCCTTGCTGACAAGGTCGAACCCGCTTTGCGTCGCCACATAGGTCCGATCCGCCGCACGGGGGTGGGCACAGCCCTTGGCGCAGCCGCTGACGTGCAGGCTTTCGCCGTCGGGCAGCGTTTTGGCGAGCGTCCGTGCCAGCGCGCGTGTGGGCCCGAGCGCCTGCGGGCATCCCGGCGCGCCGGTGCAAGCGTGGACGTTGAGCACGGGGTCGTCGGGGGGGGAAAACCCCTCTGGGATATGCTGCGAGGAGCGCTTAGCGAGGAGGGTTCGGCCCGGCAAAACGCGCAGCATTTTGAGTGTGTTATCCGCCAGAAGTGCCCGAAGAGCGCGCGTGTCGATCTGTCCGAAGGGTACGCCAATCAGGGTGCCGAGGGTACAATTGATCGTGCGCTTGGAGGCACTCCGGGGCACTTGCGTCCACTCCGGCGGCAAATGCGTCTGCGCTAGATGCCGGGCCATCCGGCCCGACGCCCGCCCCCCAGTGTCGACGAACCAGGCCAAAAGCGCCGTGAGCGCCTCCTGCCCCGTGTCCACCGTCACCGGCATGCCGCCGTCGGCGCCATCTGCCACGATGATTAGACCACCGCGATGGCCGCGTTCGAAACGGATGTCGGCGGGCGCTTCCGCCACCCAACGCTCGGCTCCGGTATCGACGGCATAGCCGAACTTGGCCGGGACGTCCGGCAACGACGGCAGGGCATGCAGCAGCGCTTTCGCCAGTTGGTGCGTCTCGTCCCCAGGCTGCCAATCCGGCGTCATGACAAGATTGCGCCGACCCTCCAGGCTCGGGTCTGCGTCGAGCAGGCCTGCCTCCAGCAGCATTGCAATGACGGCCCCGTGGTCAGCCTCCTCGATGCCTCGGATCTGCAGGTTGGCGCGGCTGGTCAACTCCAAAGTCCCCGATCCAAAGCGCTCTGCCAGGTCACAAAGCGCGAGGGCCTGAGCCGATGAAACCTCGCCCATCCAGGGCCGCACGCGCACGACCAACCCGTCGCCGGAGGCCATCGGGCGGTAGGCGCCGGGGCACCAGCCTTTGATCTCTTGGCGTTTGATCTCGGGCGATTTGTCGAGCGACCCGTTCATTCCGCCGCCTCCAGATCCATCAGGATCGAGTTGCGGCGCGATTGCCAAAGGCCTGCTGCGTGCAGCGCTGTGAAGCGGTCACGCATCGCGGCCAGCGCGCCTGGGTTGGCCTCTTCGAGAAACGCGATGACCTCTGGCTGGCCCAACGTGGCCTCGTAGTAGAGGTCAAAGAGATGCGACGGCACGACCGGGGCCAGCTGCGCGAAAGCGGCCATGTTTTCCAGCGTTGCCGCAATTTCCGCCGCGCCGCGGAACCCGTGACGCGACATGCCAGCGATCCAATCCGGGTTGGAGGCGCGGGCCAGAACGACGCGCGCGATCTCTTCGGTCAGGGCGCGCGCGCGGGGTTTGGACGGGTCTGTCACGTCAAGATGATAGGCCTTGGCCGCCCCCCCGGTGACAGTTTGTGCCGCGAGGAACCCGGCCTCATGGGTGGCGTAGTCTTCGGCCAGCAGGACATCGGTTTCCGGCAGATCTTGTAGATGGACGAAGGCATCAGCTTTGGCCACACGGTCGCGAAGACCGTCCGCATCCTTGGCGATCGTGTCCCCGTCCAGCGCATAGGCAGAGGCAACAAGCCAGGCCTCCCCCGCCGCCGCGCGGGCCGCCTCGGAATAATCGCCGATCTGCGGGCCGATGCCGACCCCAAAGCTGCCGGGTGCAGGGCCGAACACGCGAGACGTCTGCGTTCCCACGTAGGGGTTCCAATCGAGCGCCTCGTCGCGGGCGGAGAGCGCTCGGATCGCTTGGTTGAAGAGGGCCGACAGCGTTGGGAAGACATCCCGGAACAGGCCCGAGACGCGGAGCGTGACATCGATGCGGGGACGGTCAAGTTCGGCGATGGGCAGGACCTCGATGCCAGAAACCCGCTCAGACCCGGCATCCCAGATCGGGCGCACGCCCAACAAGGCGAGGGCCATGGCAAATTCCTCACCGGCTGTGCGCATGGTCGCCGACCCCCAGAGATCGACGATGAGGCCCTTGGGCCAATCGCCTTCGTCCTGCAGATGGCGGCGCATCAATTCCTCTGCCAAAACAACGCCTTGCGCGTAGGCGGCGCGGGTTGGAACGGAACGGGGATCGGTGGTGAAAAGATTGCGCCCGGTGGGCAGAACGTCCGTTCGGCCCCGGTAGGGCGATCCGGAGGGACCGGCGGAGATGCGCTTGCCATCCAATGCTGCGAGGAGGGCCGCGCGTTCCGCGAGGGCCGAGGAGGAGCTGTCAAAGGCGGTTTGGTCAGCCTCTGGCCGGCCCCAGACGTGGAGGCCGTGGCCATACTGGCTTTCTTTCACATCGCACACGAAGCGATCGATGCGGGTGAGGGCCTCGGCCGGACAAGAAGCGGCGTCGAGGCCCAAATCGCCTTCCACGCCAAGGGCTTGCGCCTCGGCGCGGATGTCGTCTTGCAGTCGGTCGCGGCGTTTGGGGTCCAGACCGTCGGCGTTGGAGAACTCGTCCAAAAGCGCCTCCAGCCGGACAAGTCTGGTGGGTGTTTTGGACGCCTTCATCGGTGGGGGCACATGGCCCAGGGTGACGGCACCGATGCGGCGTTTGGCTTGGGCCGCCTCGCCGGGGTCGTTGACGATGAAGGGGTAGATGACCGGAAGGCATTCGGTAAGGGCGTCGGGCCAGCAGTCGGCGGAAAGCGCCACGGATTTGCCCGGCAGCCATTCCAGCGTGCCATGGGCGCCGATGTGGATCAGGGCGTCGGCATGTCTTTGCATCCAAAGGTAGAAGGCGACGTAGGCATGGCGGGGCACGCGGGCCAGGTCATGGTATTCAGCGTCGCGCAGGGATGGATTACCGCGTTCAGGCTGCAAGGCGATGAGGGTCGCTCCGCGGCGGATGATCGGCAGGGCCAGTCCCTCCTCGGTCGCTGACGCGTCCTCCTCGCAGCCGCCCCATGCGGTGTGGAGATCGTCCTGAAGCGATGCGGGAAGAGTGCCCAAGGCGCGTTTGTAATCTGCGAAAGGCCAAATGATTTCAGCGGCTTCAAGGTCGTCGCCCGAGACGGAACCCGGCGCGTCATGCCCTGCCTCTGACAGGTCCGCGAGGATTGCATTGGCCGATGCGATGGCATCGAGACCGACGGCGTGGGCGGCGTTCCAGGAACGGCCGGGATAGGTGGAAAGGACCAGGGCGGGGGTCCGCTCAGAGGGTGGTTTCGTCGCCAGCGCGTGCCAGGCCGTAATGCGGTCCACCAGGTGTTCGACGCGCTCGGGGTGCGCGTTATGGGCATAGCGCGCGAATTGCAGATCGTCGTCGCGGGTGTCGGGCTCTTTGAACGAGGCGACGCCGGCGAAGATGCGCCCGTCGACCTCGGGCAGCACGACGTGCATGGCCAGATCGGCGGGTGACAAGCCGCGTTCGGCCTCGGCCCAAGCCTGCTCGCCAGAGGTGGCAAGGGCGACTTGGTAGACAGGAACCTGCGCCGCGTCGAGCGGCGACGCCCCCCCTGCCCCTTTGCCCGAGAACGACGTCGCATTGACGATGGCCACCGGCGAAAGATGCGCCACCTGGCGGGTCATCCATTCAGCCGCCATAGGGGCCTTGAGCGACGGTGCGAAGAGGCCCATGACCGAAAACCCCTTGGCGCGCAGGGCTTCGAACAGCGCACGGATCGGGGCGAGATCCGCCGAGACCAGGTACGATCGATAAAACGTCACCAGAATGAGCGGCTGGGAGTGGACGGCGAGGACCGGGCAGCAGACGCCATCCTCTGGCGTCCATCCCCCAACGCTCGGCAGCCCTTTGGCGCCCCGGACGGGACCCGCGTAAAGACCCGACGCGAGGGCCATTTGCGCCAGAGCCGCCTGGGCCGCGACCTCTCCGCCCGCATCGCAGAGGTGCTGGAGGCGGCGCAGGGTGGAAACGGGCAGCGTGGAGATATCATCGAGCCGCGTGTCCTCTCGCCCATCGGCGGGCAGGACGGCCAAAACGATGCCCTTGGCCCGGCAAAGCACCTCGATCTGTTGCAACCCATAGGGCCAGTACGGCACGCCGCCGATCAGGCGGATCAGGATGCCCTTCGCGCCAGAAAGCGTCTGCTCGATATAGGTATCGACCGACAGCGGATGCTTCAGCGCCGCGATGTTGGCCAGCCGAAGCGACGGCAAGGCACCGTTCGCACGGTGCCAGCCCGCCGCGAAAGCGCCGAGGTCGGAATCAGAAAGCGACAACACCACCAGATCTGCGGGCGTTTGCGCCAGATCTATTGGGGTCTCTGTCTCTTCTAACCCGTGGCTTTCGCGGAAGACGACGTGCATGGCATGCTACTCGGCGGCGGCCTGGGCGGGAGCCAGAACGGCGCGGATGGCATTGGGGTCCACGTCGTGATGCTCGGCGATCACCACAAGGCGGCCCTGGCGCGGTCGGTCGCCCCAGGGCTGGTCAAACTGGTGGCGGACGCGGGCACCCACGGCCTGGACCAGCAGGCGCATCGGCTTGCCGGAGACATTCGCATAGCCTTTGACGCGGAGGATGTTCTGGGTCTTGGCCAATTCCTCGATCCGGGCAACCAGTTCCAGCGGGTCGGAGACGTCAGGGATATCCACGACGATACTGTCGAAGTCGTCATGCTCGTGATCATGGTGGCCGTCATGGTGCGACGGGCGCGCATCCATGTCATCCTCTGCCGCCGCTTCCAGCCCAAGGATCACGCGGGGGTCCACGACGCCTTCGGCCACTTCAACCACCGGGATCGGACGCGGGGCCTCTGCCGCGATGATCGCTTTGGCCTTGGCGATGCCCTCGGGGCCCGCGAGATCGGGCTTGGTGAGCAGGATGATATCGGCGCAAGAGATCTGATCCTCGAACACCTCGGACAGGGGCGTTTCGTGGTCGATGCTTTCATCGGCCAAGCGCTGCGCATCGACCTTGGCGACATCCGTGGCAAAGCGGCCTGCCGCGACGGCTTCAGCATCGGCCAGAGCAATGACCCCGTCCACTGTAATCTTGGAGCGGATATCGGGCCAATCAAACGCCTTCAGAAGCGGCTTGGGCAGCGCAAGACCGGAGGTTTCAATCACGATATGCTCAGGGCGCGGGTCCAGGGCCATCAGCGCCTCGATCGTCGGGATGAAATCATCGGCAACGGTGCAGCAGATGCAGCCGTTGGCCAGTTCCATGATGTTTTCCGCCGGGCAATCGGGAATGGCGCAGCTTTTGAGGATGTCACCATCCACACCCACGTCGCCAAATTCGTTGACGACAATCGCCAGGCGCTTGCCGCCGGGGTTCTGCATGAGCTGTGAGATAAGCGTCGTCTTCCCCGAGCCCAGAAAGCCGGTGACGACGGTGACGGGAAGTTTTGCGAGGTCAGCCATGGTCTAGGCCTCCTTGGTCAGCACGGGCGGGATGCGCGCGATGCAGTTGCGTTTGAAGTGTTCGGGGCGCGAACGCCACGGGATCAGCCCGTCATGGGTGGCGTGATAAAGGGCAATCCCCTCGGCCAGCATGTCCGGATGCGACGCCTCCAGGAAATTTCCGTAGACATAGGTCCAGCGCGCGTCACCGCCGCGGATCGCGACTGAACAGCCGCTGTCGCAGTTCTGCAGGCATTCCATCGGGCGGATCGTGACGCCCTCGGGCATGTCGCGCTGGATCAGCTCGTTGTATAGCGCCTGGCCGGGGCGAATGCCCTCTTCCGGCGCCTCGGTGCCGCGCAGGCATTTGACGCAGACCAGCACTTCGGTCGGTGGGGGGGCAAATTTGTCGTCCATCAATCCTCCTCCGGGACACCCCGCCCGGGTCAAGTGTTGCGTTCATGATGGCAGGTCTCCTGGCTCACGGGTCAAAGCCTGCCCCGCGCCTTCCCGAAACCGCTTTGGTTTCAGTGGCATACGCGAGGCCGCTCACCGCTTACAGTTGCGGGGGCAGCCGCGGTGTCGCACCGCGTTCCCTCTAAGGCCCTTTCGGGCACCATCGGGGAAAGCCTGTTCACGGGCCAGCGGGCTTGTCAATCGGGGCGATTGCCGCCAAGCCTTTGAGCAACCGCAGGAGGAGCATGCCATGACAGACGAGAACGCTCGCCACGCCGAGAAAATGCGCAAGATCAAAGCCGCGCGCGACAAGATGATGGAGACCAAAACCGAAGAAAAAGGTCTGATCATGGTCCACACCGGGCCGGGCAAGGGGAAATCCTCCAGCGGGTTCGGCATGGTGATGCGGTCGATCCAGCATGGGATGGGCTGTGCTGTCGTGCAGTTCATCAAGGGCAATTGGGCGACCGGCGAGAAGAGCTTTCTGCGCGAGCGATTTGCCGATGAGTGCAGGTTCTTCGTGTCCGGTGAGGGGTTCACCTGGGAGACCCAGGACAAAGAGCGTGACATCGCCGCCGCCCAGAACGGCTGGAAGATCGCGAAAGAGCAGATCCTGGACCCGGAGATCGACTTCGTGCTGCTCGATGAGATCAACATCGCGCTGCGCTACGATTACCTGGATATCGACGAGGTGGTGGACTTCCTGCTGACGCAAAAGCCGCCGATGACCCATGTCTGCCTGACGGGCCGCAACGCCAAGCCCGAGTTGATCGAAGCGGCGGATCTGGTGACCGAGATGACGTTGATCAAACACCCGTTCCGCGACGGCGTGAAGGCGCAGAAGGGCGTGGAGTTCTGATGCCAAAGATCGCGGCCCCCAAGATCGAAGAAGGCGAGGATGAGATCGGCCGGTTTCGCGCCGAGTTGCTCTCGGACGCTGGCGGGCTGACCCAATTCGGCGCATTCATCGAAACGCTTTGGCCTGGCGGGGCGGCGTCCAAAAACCATTGGCACGCGCGCGAGGATGAGATGGTGCATGTGCTGGACGGGGTGGCGACGCTGGTGGAGGGGGGCGTGGAAACGGAGCTGCGCGCAGGCGACACGGCCTGTTTCAAGGCGGGCGTCGCAGTGGGGCATCACCTGGAGAACCGATCAGACTCTCCGGTGCGTTATCTGGTGATCGGCACACGTTCGGGCGACGATGTCGTGACGTATTCCCAAACCGGGGAAACTGTCACGATCAAAGACGGGGTGAAGATCTACCGCGACGCCGACGGCCGTGAGACGGCGCGCAAACCGTACCACGGGGCATAGATGACCCGCGCGGTGATGATCCAGGGCACGGGCTCGAACGTGGGCAAGTCGATGCTGGTCGCGGGGCTTTGCCGGATCGCGCGGGCCCGGGGCCTGTCGGTCGCGCCGTTCAAGCCGCAGAACATGTCGAACAACGCCGCCGTGACATCGGACGGCGGAGAGATCGGGCGCGCACAGGCGTTGCAGGCCTTGGCCTGCGGGTTGGCGCCGCATACGGATATGAACCCGGTTTTGTTGAAGCCTGAGTCGGAAACCGGGTCTCAGGTGGTCGTGCAGGGCAAACGGCTGACCACCGTGCGGGCGCGCGAATATGCGTCGCTGAAACCGCAGTTGCTCAGGTCCGTTCTGGAGAGCTTCGAGCGGCTGAAATCCCAGCACGATCTGGTAATCGTGGAAGGCGCGGGGTCTCCGGCGGAGGTCAACCTGCGCGCAGGCGACATCGCGAACATGGGGTTCGCGCAGGCCGCAAAGGTGCCAGTCGTGCTCTGCGGGGATATCGATCGGGGCGGTGTGATCGCACAGGTCGTGGGGACGCAAGCGGTGATGTCCAAGGAAGACAACGCGCTGGTCCGGGGCTTCATGATCAACAAGTTTCGCGGCGATCCTTCGCTGTTTGACGACGGCTACAAGCTGATCGAGGCGCACACCGGCTGGCGCGGGTTCGGCGTGATCCCCTGGTTTGCCGATGCCGGAAACCTGCCCGCCGAAGACGCGTTGGATATCACCACGCGCACCCGCGCCGAGGGGCTGCATATCGTCTGCCTGCGCCTGAGCCGCATCGCCAATTTCGACGACATGGACCCGCTCGCGCAAGAGCCCGGCGTGCGGTTGACGATGTTGAACGCCGGAGAGGCGATCCCCGGCGACGCCGACGTGGTGATCATCCCGGGCAGCAAATCCACGCGCGTAGACATGGCTTACTTGCGCACCCAAGGGTGGGA
Organism: Gymnodinialimonas sp.; assembly: GCF_059726805.1. NCBI lineage: Bacteria > Pseudomonadati > Pseudomonadota > Alphaproteobacteria > Rhodobacterales > Paracoccaceae > Gymnodinialimonas > Gymnodinialimonas sp. The sequence continues at coordinate 1,738,932 of NZ_AP041059.1, read as the reverse complement.
CGTGGACCTCGCGGCGCATTTGCGGCGCGGCGGGCATGTGCTGGGGATTTGTGGTGGCTATCAGATGCTTGGCCACTCGGTCGCGGACCCAGTGGGGATCGAGGGGGCGGCAGGCACGGACAGCGGCCTAGGCCTGCTGGACGTCGAGACCGTCATGACCGGCGACAAGAGATTGACCGAGGTGCAGGCAGTGCATGCGCCCTCGGACACGCCCTTCAAGGGCTATGAGATCCACATCGGGCGCACCCAAGGCCCCGATTGCGCCCGCCCCTTCGCGAAGCTGAACGGCCAGCCGGAGGGGGCGATTTCCGCCAATGGCCGCGTCTCGGGCAGCTACCTGCACGGAATGTTTCGCGACGATGCCTTTCGCGCCGCCTGGCTGGCGCAGTTCGGTGTGGCGCAGTCGGTCAGCTATGATGCCACGGTAGAGGCGACGCTGGACAACCTTGCCGCGCATCTGGAGGCCGTGATGGATACCCGTGGCCTCCTGAACATCACGCTATAGACCCAGGAACTCTGCAATTGCCGCGTTGAACGCCTCGGGCGCGTTGATGTTGGCCACGTGGGCCGCATTGGGGATCGACACATATTGCCCCCCCGGCGTGGCATCGGCCATTTCCTGCATCACGGCGGGCGCGGCGCCCATGTCCTGATCGCCGCCGACATAGAAGATCGGCGCCTTGGCGTTCGGCAAATGGCGCAGGCAATCAAGGCCCTTGAGCGCGTGACAGCACGAGATATAGCCGCGCGGATCATTGGCGAGGATCATGGCTCGGACTTGCGTGACGCGCTCAGGATTGGCGACGCGCCAATCCTCGGTGAACCACGAGCCAAGCGTGCCCTCCACGATCGCCTCCAGCCCGCCGTCGGTCACGGCAGCAATGCGCGTGTCCCAGTTGGCCTGGAACGGCGGCGGCGCATCGGCGCGTGCGTCGGCGCAGACGACGCGGGTGATGCGGTCAGCATGATCCACCGCCAGGCCCATCCCCGTCATACCGCCCATCGACAGGCCCATGAACGCGGCCTGATCGATCTCTAGCGCGTCCATCAGGGCAATGACGTCAGCGTTGAGGTCCGCGAACGTCACGGGGCCCGTGGTGTCACTGCCGCCATGGCCGCGGGTGTCATAGCGCAGCACGCGGTATTTTGCCGTCAGCGCCTCGATCTGGTCGTCCCACATCGAAAGATCCGCCCCAAGGGAGTTGGAAAGGATCAACCAATCCTCCCCGGTTCCATCCATGTGGACATTCAACCCATGGCCGCCGATGTCCAGACGGCTCATTCTGCCGCTCGCAGCGCGGCCTCTGCCACGTCGATGGCGGGTTTCACCTGCTCGGCCAGCAACACCATGTTGCGCCGTGCCAGATCCACATCGGCCCAGTCCTTGCCCGCCACCAGAAGCGTGCCGAACTGGCCCGTCTGCTCGCGGAATTGCAGCAGCTCGTCCGTCACCTTGTCGGGCGTGCCCCAGATGATCAGGCGTTCACACACGTGATCCAGCGTCACCTCTTCATCGGGTTGATCTTTGTGTTCCTTGAACAGGTTGATCCGCCCGTGCTTTTTCAGCTTGGTGAACAGCTGGGAGTAGTAAAAGCGGTAGGGGCTGTTGGGATCGGTCGCATAGGCCCGTGCTGTGTCCATGTCGTCGGCCACGAAGACGCTTTTGGCGACACGCCAATTGGCCAGCTCTGCCGGGCGGCCAGCACGCTCGCACCCTTCAACGTACTTGGGCCAGTGCGATGCCACCCATTGGGGCATCAGGAAGTTGGCGGAAATCGGATCCCACCCGCGCGCGGCGGCCTCGGTTACGCCCTTGGAGAACGGCGCCACGGCGGTGACCACGATAGGCGGATGCGGATCGTTCTGCAGCGGCTTGGGCATGATGCCCTGGCCAATCTCGGTCATCGACGTCCGCTCGGTCGTGATGTTCCAGTATTTGCCTTCGATGTTGTAGGGTGGGTCGCTCTCCCAGATCTTCAACACGGTATCGATGCATTCCAGGAACATCTCTTGCCGGTTGGCATCAAGGTTGCCGAAGACCTCCGCATCGGACGCAAGGCCACCGGGTGAGATGCCGAAGTTGAAACGCCCGTCCAGCATATGGTCCAGCATAGCCACTTGCGCCGCCACATTGGCGGGATGGCTGTTGGGCATGTTCACGGTGCCGGTGCCCAGGCGCATGTTCTTCACGGCAGAGGCCAGAGAGGCAATGAACATTGTGCAGCTGACGATCTGCTCGGCGCCATCCGTCACATGCTCGCCCACGTAGGCTTCGGTGAAGCCCAATTCATCGGCCAGCAGAAACGCCTCGCGGTCTTCGGCCAGGCATTGACGCCAGTCCTTGTCCACGGGGTGGATGGGCATGGTAAAAAAACCGAGGTCCATTGGCAGCTCTCCCTGTTGCGCCCCCTAAGGATAGGGTGGGGGTTGCTGGAGGGAAAATAATAAAGAATAACCGATCCCATTAGGAAAGTTGATAGGACGCCATGGTCACGCTGCGCCAGATCCAATCCGTTGTCGCCGTGGTGGAGGAAGGTTCGTTCACGCGGGCCGCCGCACGGGAAAACGCCACCCAATCGGGGATCTCGCAGCATGTGAAAGCGGCGGAGACGGCGCTTGGCGTGGCGCTTTTTGCGCGCAGCAGTGACGGGGTTGTGCCGACACCTGCGGGCCAGCGGTACTACCAGCAATGCATAGACGTGCTGCGCACCCTCGACGAGGCGAAGGATGAGGCGCGCACGACCGGAAACGAGGTGACAGGCAAGATCCGCGCCGGGTTGATCCCCGCCTTCACCCGCGCCGCCCTCGCGCCCACGTTGGAGCGGTTCACGGCCCGATATCCGGGCGTCGAGGTTGAAGTGATCGAAGGCTACAGCGGTGCGTTGACGGACCGGGTCCGGTCCCAGACGTTGGACTTCGCGCTGGTGCCGGGGTTCGCCGGAGAGACGGGGTTAAAGGTCACGCACCTCAACAGGTCGCGCGAAATGCTGGTCTCAGGCGCCGGGCGCGGGCTGGCGCATCTGACCCCGGTCAGGCTCGCCGACCAAGGGCCCCTGAAGCTGATCGTGCCGTCACGCACCAACGTGCGGCGCGCCAAGATCATGGAATACGCCGAGACCCACGGCGTCGCCATCGACCGGGTGCTGGACATGGACGCGATGCTTGGCACGCTAGAACTGGTCGCCGCCAGTGACTGGGTGACGATCCTGCCCTGGATCATCTGCAGTGCCGACGCGCGCGGCGATGTGCGGCGGGTGTCGCCGCTGATCGACCCGCCGCTCCATTCGGAGTTCGTGGTGATTGAACCGGCCCGCAGGCCCTTGCCGCCCGAGGGGCACCTGTTCCTCGACGAGTTGCGCGCCGAACTGGATCGATTGGTCGAACCCTAGAACATGATCTGCGGCAGCCAGGTCGCCAGTTGCGGGATGAACAGCACGATCAGCGCCGCCAGCAGGATCAACAGGAAGTAGGGCGTGGAGCCCCAGAAGATCTGCCCCAAGGTGACCGACGGATCGGGCACGGCGCCTTTCACCGTGTAGACGAGCAGGCCAAAGGGCGGCGTCAGCAGACCCGCCTCGATCACCAGAATGCCGAAGATCGCGAAGGCAATGGGATCAAGGCCCAGAAGAACAGCCATGGGCGCGAAGATCGGCACGGTCAACAGGATGATCGAGACCGAGTCGACCAGCATCCCCAGGATGATCCAGATCACCATCATCATCGCGATGATCATCCACGGCTCTGCCCCGATGGAGAAGAAGAGGCCTTGGATGAAGGGCACCGCGCCGCCGATGGCCAAGAGGCGCGAATACATCTGCGCGGTGATCAGCAGGAACATGATCGGCGCGGTGGTGCGGCCCGCCTGATAGATCGCGTCGAGGATCTCCTTGCCGCGCATGCCCTTGATCAGGCCGATGACGAAGGCCCCGATGGCCCCGAAGCCCGCGGCCTCGGTCGGGGTGAAAAAACCCTGCCAGATGCCGCCAATGACCAGCATGATCAGGCCAAGGATGCCAAGACCGCCCACAAGCTCGGACCTGATCTCGGTACGGGTCAGGGGCACAAGATCCGCCTCGAACGCGGGCGCGATCTCGGGCCTGTGCATGACCGAGATGACCACATAGGCCGCGAACATCACGGCCAAAAGAATGCCTGGGATGATCCCTGCAATGAACAGCGCGCCCACGGAAAGCTCAGTCAGGATCGCCCAGACGATCAACAGGACCGAGGGTGGGATCAGCATGCCCAAACAGGCAGAACCGGCAACGGCCCCCAGCGCGAAGGTCTGCTTGTAGCCGGCCTTCTTCATCTCCGGATACGCAATGCGCGAGAAGGCGGCGGCCGCGGCGATAGAAACGCCCGTGACGGCGGCAAAGACCGTGTTGCCAGCGATTGTTGCAATCGCCAGGCGCCCAGGCAGGCGCTTCAGGGAGCGGTCACAGATGCGGTAAAGGTCACTCGCCGCCCCTGATCTTGATATGAAATCCCCCATCAGGACAAAGAGCGGGATCACCACGAACACGTCCTTCCGGATCGCCTCATAGGCCGTATTGCCAAGGATCGAGATCGCCGCCTCGAAGCTGCCCAACATCAGGAACACGCCCAGGCCCGAACAGACGGCCAGCGCCACCCCGATGTGCGTTCCCAGCAAAATCAGCAGGATCAGAAGACCCAGCATCCACAGGACGATATCACCACCCATCAGCCGCGCCCCTTATTCGGCGACCGGCGGCGCGATGGCCCCCGGCGCTTCGATTTCGTTGTCGAGTTTGCCCTGCCAATCCAGAACGATCATGTGCAGATACGCCAGCGCCACGAAGGCCGACATCACCAGAACCGCGCCGCGCACGGGCCAGGTGGGCACCCGCAGGGAGCCTTCGCCCTCGTATTCGCCGATGCGGTAGGCATCCAGGAACGAGTCGCTGGTGCTCCAGACCAAGGCCACGAAGACCGCGATGCCCAGAAGCGCCGTGATCGTGCGCAGAAGGCGCCGGATCACGAACGGCACGGCATCGGCAAAGATCGAGGTGCGCAGCATGGATCCCGAGTAGATCGCGAGGGGCAGTTGCAGGAACGCGATGGTCACAACGGAGTTCTGAAGGATCTCTTTCGTGCCAGGGACTGGGGTGCCGAACAACTGACGCCCCATCACGTCGCAAAAGATCAGCAACGCCAAGCCCATGGTCCAGAACGCGGAGATCAAATGGATCCCCCGCGATAGTTTGATCGGCACGCCCATCAGACCCTCCCCGTCTGTTGCCCTGCGACAATTTGTAAACGCTAATACATCGGTGCGGGGGGTCAAGGAGTTATTTAGCAATCGATAAATAGTGACGCGGAACGCTTGACCGGACGGCACTTTTATGTGGAGATGTGCGTGATTAGCGGTCGATAAATAAGGAATTCATCCAAAGCGCAAAGGCAAAAGCCGCGACAGACCGCTGACACTATCATCGCCATCATGGGAGGAGTTTATAATGGCAACCAAGGCATTTTTGCGGAGCACGGCGCTGGCCGTCACGACACTATCGCTTGGCGCGGGCGCCGCGCTGGCAGAGGATTTCACCCTGCGGATCGGATCCGGCCACCCCGATGGCCCTGCGGTCTATGTCGCTGATGTTTCTGGCTTTTTCGTCCCCGAGGTCACACGCCGTGTCGCCGAAGAAACGGAGCATACGGTCACCTTCGTCGAAGGCTACGGCGGTGCCATCGCAGGCGTGGCGGAGACGCTGGAGTCGGTCGAGAACGGCATCCTCGACATCGGCGCCTATTGCATCTGCTTTGAGCCCGCCAAGCTGTTCCTGCACAACTTCCCCTACTACGCGCCCTTCGGCCCGCAGGACAGTGAAGTGCAGATGACGGCCACCCGCGCCGTCTATGACGCCGTGCCCTGGCTGGAAGAGCAGTTCACCTCTGAATACGGTCAGGTGCTTCTGGGCCTGCACGGATGGGACAACTATCACCTGGGCACGACCGACCCCTGGGAAACGGTCGAAGACCTGCAGGGCGTGAAGATCGGCGGCGCGGGCCCGAACCTGCCCTGGCTGGAATTTGCGGGCGCAACCCCCGTGCAATCCACCCTACCCGATGGCTACCTGTCGCTTCAAACTGGCGTCTATAACGGCTGGCTGATGTTCCCGTCGGCCTACCTGGGCTTCCGCTTCTACGAGCCCGCGCCCTACTACACGCTGATCGGCTTCGGCGCGATGGGCGTGAACGCTTTGACGATGAACGAACGCTCGCTGTCGCGCCTGCCCGAAGATGTGCAGGCGATCATCCTGGAAGTCGGCGCCGCCTATGAGGCGCAGGCCGGTGCCTCGCTCAACGCGCGTCAGGTCTCGGGCCTGTCGGGTCTGGAAGAGGCCGGGGCCACGATCTCGGAAATCTCGCCCGAGGTGCGCTCTGGTTGGGCCGAAAGCCTCGCGTCGTTCCCGGGCCAGCAGGCCGCCGAGGCCGATGGCCGTGGCATGCCCGGCACCGAAGTGATGCAGGCGTACCTGGAGGCCGTGGCCGCCACGGACTACGAGTGGCCCTTCGAATACACGGTCGAGTAATCGACGCGACTGACAACGGGGCGGCCTTTCGGGGCCGCCCTTCTTCTATGTGACGTCTTCTTTGTGATGTCGGGGGGGGGGCTCCATGGCACTATCTGATCGTATTCCCTACCAGGCCAGCGTCGACCGCCCACGCCTGTACCTGCCCGATGGCAAACGCCTGGCCGTCTGGGTGATCGTCAATGTGGAGGAATGGCGGATCGACCGCCCGATGCCGCGCACGGTCCTGCCGCCGCCGATGGGCCAGCCGCTTATTCCCGATGTCCCGAACTGGAGCTGGCACGAATACGGCATGCGCTCGGGCTTCTGGCGCCAATGGAAGGCGCTGACGGACCGCAATATCCCGTCGACCCTGGCGATCAACGGCAGCGTCTGCACCAGCTATCCCCGTGTCGCCGCCGCCGGGCGAGAGGCGGGGTGGGAGTTCATGGGCCACGGGCATGTGCAAGGGCCGATGCACAAGCTGGAGGATCAGGCCGGTGAAATCGCGAGGGCGCTGGACACCATCGAAGATTTCTACGGCCGCCGCCCGGTATCCTGGGAAAGCCCCGGCCTGACCGAGACCGAGGAGACCCTGGATCTGCTCTGTCAAAACGGCATTCAATATGTCGCCGATTGGGTGGTCGACGACCTGCCCGCGGACATCACATCGCCCTATGGGAACATGGTTGCCCTGCCCTACACGGTCGAGACGAACGACATCGCCGTCTACGCCCTCCAGGGCCACCGCTCGGACGAGTTTCTGCGGCGCGGACGGGACCAGTTTGACCGCCTTTATGCGGAAGGCGAACATAACGCGCGGGTCATGGCGATCTCTGTCCATCCCTACATCACCGGGGTGCCCCACCGCATCCGCTATCTGGAAGAGCTGTTGGATTACATCGGCGGCCACGACGGGGTCATCTGGATGCAAGCCCGCGACATCGGTGAATGGTACCACGTAGAATCGGCACGAGCGCGAGGTTAATCATGGAAATCAAAGACATCAGCGTAGGAGAAATGCAGGCCCGGGTTGCCCGCTACCGCGAGCTCAAGGCCTCTCCCCAGGCCTTCGTGGACACCCGCATCCCTGAGTATGAGCGTGATATCTACAACGTCATCGGGCGCGGCGTGACGGAGGATGCGGGCCTTGCGCCGTCCATTGTCGATTCCCGCTACTTCTCGATCACCTATGTCGGCGCAGAGCCCGGCAAGGGCGCGGCGCTCCACGCCCACGAGACGATCGAGGTGTTCATTCCGCTCACCGGCCGTTGGGCCGCGTACTGGGGCGAAAACGGCGACAAGGAGATCGAGATTGATCCCTTCGACGTGATCTCCTTCCCGCCCGGCATTTACCGGGGCTTTCGCAACATCGGCGACGCGCCTGGGATGTTGATGGCCATCATTGGCTCGAAAGAGGCCACCGGAGACGGCGGCCGCGTCGATTGGGCGCCCCGCATTCTGGCGCAAAGCCAGGCCACGGGTCTGCGGGTAAACGCAGCCGGCGATCTGGAAGAGAGCTAGCGTCACAGCACAGGGCAGCGCGATCACTGTTTCTGCTGAAACAGGACATCGATATAGGTGTCGGTATCGCCAAACAGCTCTCGGAACACCGAAACCGGGGTCGGCCAGGGCGTGGTCAATTCCGCCTCTACTTCGCTGATGTTGAACTGCAGCGCGGCGTCGTTTTTCAGCGCCAAGGCGCGCATGCGGGCGTTCTCTCTTAGGCACAACATATGCACCTTCTTGATCCCGCGGTTGCGGGCCGCCGCGATCAGCCGGGTCAATAGCGCCTCGCCGAGGCCGTTGTCCTGCCAATCCGCCTCCACCGAAAGGGCCGCTTCCGCGCTGCGCGGCCAACTGTCCAACAGACCGCGCAACTCAGCCACCCCGCGCAGCTTGCCATCGTGCACGGCGCCGAAAATCACGGCATCTACCGACAGGACCTGCAAGGCATAGGTGGTGACAAATTCTGCATCGACGGCGCGCCCGAACCGAAGCCGCCTTGTCTCATCATCCAGGCGCAGGAAATGGTCGATCAAATCGCGTTGGTTCGACCGCCAAAGGCGGCGGATCGAGGGGCGCGGGGGATCACTGCGTTGGGCCATGGCACCGGACTTTCTGACGTTGCCTTACCTCCCACGGGCAACCGTGATGTCCCTGGATCAAGTGGTAAATCGTGCACAGAGAAAGTCGAGAAATGGCGCGGAAACGCGCCGACGGGCCCCTTGCCCCTCCGCGCCTGCGTTCGGCGCGGAATAGTTTTTCAAGTCAATGGGTTGTGCCTAGGCTGGCGCAACATCCCAACGGCGTGTGACTGACCGAGGCGCCTGAAATTGGCGCAGCCTGCGCGCCAAGCGGGCGCTGCGAAAAGCCCGCCCGGGTCATGGCAAGGACTGACACGGGCGGCATCGGACCCGCCCAGGTGCAGGCCGTCAGTCAACCCCTTCAAGCGCGCGCGACGCCTTTACCGACGGGCGCTGCTTCATCCGCTCGTAATGTGCGTTTACGTTCGGCGGCAGCTCCCACCCGCCCACTTCGACGGCCCAGTATTCGTTGTAGTAAAGGGCGGCGTCGGCAGCGCTGAAGCTGTCGCCGACCAGCCACTCGCGCCCTTCCAGGTCCTTATCCACCACGTCAAACCCGGCCATCATCGCGTCTTTGCCGCGCACTTTCAGCTGTTCGACCGCCTCGGGGATGTCGGAATAAGCATCGGGGCGGCGGAACATGCGCCAGGACAACATGTGAATGGTCCCGATGGCGAAATCCATCGCCTCGACCGTGCGCACCAAACCTTCCGGATCCGTGAGCATCAGGTTCGCTTCGGGGTTCTCAAACGCCAGAGCCATGGCGATGGCGGTGAACTCCGTGATGACCGAGCCGTCATCGCGCACCAGCGCCGCCACTTTCCCCTTGGGGTTGATCGCCAGATACTCCGGCTCTTTCTGCTCTTTCTTGGAGAAATCGACGATCTTCAGATCATAGGGCTTGCCGATCTCCTCCATCAGAACGTGGATACCGATGGAGCAGGTCTTTTTGGCGTAGCAAAGCGTTGTCATGGGGTCTCTCTGGTTTGGGTTAAACGGTGCCGAGCGCTTTGAGGATGCGTTCCGGCGTCATGGGCATTTGGTGGATCTTCGCCCCAAGCGGGCGCAAGGCGTCGTTGACGGCGTTCATCAGCGCCGCGGGGGCGCCACCGGTCCCGGCCTCTCCGGCGCCCTTGGCGCCAAGGACGGAGGTTTTCGTGGGCGTCTCCACATGGGCGACGGTGACGTCGGGCATCTCGAAGGCCATGGGCACGAGGTAATCGGCCATTGTGGCGTTTTCCAACTGGCCATCCTCGGAATAAATGCATTCCTCATAGAACGCGCCGCCGATGCCCTGGACCACGCCGCCGCGGATCTGTTCATCGACCAGCTTGGGGTTGATGACGCGGCCACAATCCTCCACGGCCCAGACGTGCAGGACCGTCACAAAGCCAGTTTCCGGGTCGACCTCCACCTCTGCCGCCATGGCGGCATTGGTGAAGACAAACGGGAAATCGGTAACGCGGTAGTGGCGCGTCGCGACGAGTTCCGGCGACATGTCGGACGGCAGTTCATTCCCACGATAGTAGACGGTGCGGGCCAGGTCGCTCAGGCTCATACGGATCGTCCCGTCGACGTCCGTGACGTTTCCATCTGCAATATCAAGGGCTTCAGGCTTGGTCTGCAGGATCACACCCGCCACGTCCAGTACCTGTTCCTTCAACGCAAAAGCCGCCTGCAGCGTCGCCTCCCCGCCGATACCCGCCCCGCGTGAGGCCCAGGTGCCGCCGCCGTAAGGCGTCGTCTTGGTGTCGCCCGTCGTGACCTTCACCCGGTCCATATCAACGCCAAACACCCCCGCCGCGACCTGCGCGAGGATTGTATTCGTCCCCTGCCCCTGCTCCGTCACGGAGCTGCTGACATGGATCGCACCGCCCGCGTCCAGCCGGATCGTAGCACCGTCCTGGCTCGCGATCGGCGCGCCGCCGATGCCGTAGAACATCGGGCTCGGGTTCGTGACTTCGATCATGCTCACCAGACCAAGACCCCGGTAGATGCCCTGCGCGCGCAGCTTGGCGTGTTCCGCCCGCTTGGCGTCGTAGCCCATCGTTTCCACCAGCAGATCCAGCGTCTTGTGGTGCGAAAGATCGTCCAGCTTCATCCCCGTCGCCGAAACGCAGGGGTAGGCATCATCTTTTACAAGATTGCGCCGCCGGATCTCCACCACATCCATGCCAATCTCTGCCGCCGCATCCTCCAGCAAGCCATCGGCCACGGCCATGGCAATCGGGTGACCGACGGCACGGTATTGGCACATCAGGTTCTTGTTCTGAAACACGACCTTGGCGTTGGCGCGGTAGTTCTCCAAAGCGTAAGGCGCCCCCGTCAGGTTCAGCACCTGATTGGCCTCAATCGCAGAGGTGCGGGGATACATGGAGTACGGCCCGATGCCGGTAATGTCGTCAAATGCGAGCGCCGCAATCTCTCCGTCAGCCGTCACCGCGATCCGCCCGTGGACCACGTGGTCACGCGCATGGATATCGGTCAGGAAACTTTCCAACCGATCCGCCACGAATTTCACCGGACGCCCCAGCAGTTTCGCCGCCGCCGCCGTGGCGATGTCGTCGCCGTAGGTGTGGATCTTGATCCCGAAAGACCCGCCCACATCGTTGGAGATCACGCGCACATTCTCTTCCGCCAACCCCAGGTGACGCGCAAAGATATATTGCATCATATGAGGGGCTTGGCCCGAATAATGGCACGTCAGAAGATCTTCCGACGGGTCATACTCCACCACGCTGGCCCGGGTCTCCAGCGTCACGCCGGTGTGGCGGCCAAAGCGGAAGGTCCGCTCCACCACCGTCACGTCTTCGCGGGCCAAGGCGGCGTCCGGGTCCCCCGCCTCAACAGTGCGTTCCCAGGCCAGGTTCGACCCGAAATCGGGGTGGATGACGGGCGCATCCGCATCAAGCGCACGCTCCATATCGGTGGTCACCGGCAGCTCTTCGATGTCCACATAGATCAGCGCCGCCGCGTCCTCTGCCACCGCGCGCGACGTGGCGACGACCATGACGACAGGCTCCCCGGTCCAGCGTACCGTATCAACGGACAGGGGCATCTGCGGCGCAGACCGAAGGCCCGCGAGGTGAGACAGGACGCCCACATATGGCTCCACATGCTCGGCCAGATCCGCGCCCGTGTAGATCGCCACCACGCCCGGCACATCGCGCGCGTCGTCCAGATCAACCGACACGATCCGCCCATGGGCAACGGGCGAGCGCACGAAGGCCGCGTGGACCATGCGCGGCAGTTGGATGTCATCCACGAACTTGCCGCGCCCTTGCAACAGGCGCTTGGCATCCGGGCGGTCGACGGGCTTACCGATATAGGCATTGGGCTTGTCGAAGATCGTCAGGGGGCCGCTCATGCGCTGTCTCCTTCGATCACGTCGCAGACTGCATCGACGATGGCCTGATATCCGGTGCAGCGGCAGTAATTGCCGGAAAGATGCTCTCGAATGGCCGAACGGTCCGCCGCGCCGCCGCCTTCGACGTATTCCAAGGCGCTGGCCAGCATCCCCGGCGTGCAGTAGCCGCATTGCAGAGCGTTGCGGTCCACGAAGGCCGCGCGCAGGGCGCTGGCGCGGTCGCCGTAGCCTTCGATGGTCGTGATTTCCGCGCCGTCGGCCTGTACCGCCAACATCAGGCAACCGCGCACCATGGCGCCGTCCACTTCCAACGTGCAGGCGCCGCAAACACCGTGCTCGCAGCCGACGTGGCTGCCGGTCAAGCCCATGGTATTGCGCAGAAAATCCACCAGGTTCTGGCGCACAGGCACGGCAGCACTCGCGCTTTCGCCATTTACCGTGACCGTGATCATCTTGCTCTCAGACATGGCCTAGAGCCCCCCCAATGCGCGTTTCAGGACGACGCCCGAGAGGTGTCGCTTGGTCGCCTCTCCCGCGTTGAGGTCGCTGGCGAATGGCAAGTCTTCGAGGGCCGCAATCGCATCGTCAACAGGTCCGCCCGCGTCCAAAACCGCCTCAACCGCCGTCGCGCGAAGCGCGCGGTCTGAAATGCTGAAATAGGCAACGCGGTGGTCCGTGCCGGAGGCTGAGGACGAGACCGCGACACCTGCCATGGCATAATCGCCGTGGCGGCGGGCAAGCTCATAAAACCCGAACCGGCGGTCGCCCTGGGGCGGGATCGTGATCGCGGTCACAAGCTCCCCCTCTTCCAGCGCCGTCTCATACATGCCGAGGAAGAAATCGGCTGCGGCGTGGTCCTTCGACCCCTCGGCCGATTGCACCGTGATCACGGCATCGAGCGCCAGTAGCAGCGCCGGCATCTCTGCCGCCGGGTCCGCCAGCGCCACGCTGCCGCCGATGGTGCCCCGGTTGCGCACGGCGGCGTGGGCGATTTGGGGCAGCGCCATCGCGATCAGCGGCGCGTGTTGCGCCACCAGATCCGAGCGCGCCAGGTCGACATACCGCGTCATCGCGCCGATCCGCAGGGCCCCGTCCACGACCTCGATCCCGCGCAAGCCGTCCAAGTCCGACAGATCAACCAAAGTGCCCGGCGCCGCGAGGCGGAAATTCATCATCGGCATCAGACTTTGCCCGCCCGCCAGCGGCGCGGCATCGCGATCCGCGTCGGCCAGCAGGGCCAGCGCATCCTCCAGCGACCCCGGGCGTTCATACAGAAAATCGGCAGCTTTCATGTGATCCCCCCGCGCGGGTCTCCCGCCCCGCTCGACCTAATTTATCGATCTATAAATAACTCGCAAGGTCTTTCTGGCAAGGCCGCTACGCCGCGGCCTCCCGCACGGCATCAATCTGCCCCAGGAAGGCGTCAATCGCCGTCTCGATCACGAAGCTTTTGTTGTTGAGGATCGAGACCTCATAGATCAGCGTGCGCACGCCGTAGTAGAAAATACCGCCGTGCATGATCCACGCGGCCTCCACCTCTTCATCGGTGGGCACCAGGTCTTCCAGGCCCGCGTCATGGCGGATCTCGGCCAGGATCGGTTCCAGGATCCGCGCCCGCACCAGCCCCATGTAGCGGCGGTTGATGTCGACGCCCTTGAGGCCCGAAAACAGAAAAATGCGCATCCAATCGTTGTGAAAAACGACCTCGGTATAGGCGTTGTAGAATTCCAGCAGCCGCGCGCGCAGGGGGCGCGAGCGATCTGCCAGAAGATCCCCCCATTCGTCCTGCCAACGCTTCACATACACCGCGTCGTAGACTTCCGCGATCAGATCATCCTTGGACGGGAAGTAGCGGTAGAGCAGCGGTTGCGTGACCCCCAGCCGCTTGGCCAACTCGCGGGTCGAGGATTCGAACCCCTCCTGCGCGAAGAATTCGATCGCCTTGTTCAGAAATTCCTTGCGCCGCTCTTCCGACGCCATGCGGCGCCGGGGCTGCGGCGGTGTTTCGTCATTCACGCATCGACCCATTCATTTCCAAGCTTCAAGCGGTGCCCCACGATCACGCCCTCCGCAAGGCTTTGTTCCAGAAAACAGCCCTTTTTGGCGGCATCCAGCAGCTCATGCTGCCGCTCGGGCGGGGCGTCACAGTCCATATCCACATCGAGCGAGAAGCTGACAGGCGCCGTCACATAGGGCTCATTGCCGATCTGGTCGCCCTTCCAATGCAGGCGCGCGTTCACTTCAACGCCGCGCACATCGATCTTCAGCCGCTTCGCAAAGGCCCGGATCTGGGTCATCAGGCAGCCCGTCAGCGCCGCGGTGAACAGCGCCAAAGGCGGCGGCGCGGTGCCATCGCCGCCGTGAAACGGGCCCTCGTCCGTGGCCAGCTCGAAGCTTTCCTTCATCATCGGCCACTCGACCGAGATGTCGTTGCGCATCTTGCCGGTCGCCACGCCCTTGCCCTCAAAGATCACGTCAAAAGTCTTGGTCTCTGCCATGGTCACGTCCCTGTTGCGTGTGTCTGCGGGCGAGGCTAGCATCTATTTATCAGTTGATCATTAAGAATATGCTGTTTGGGAGGACACCATGGCCAAGCTGACCCGTCAGGAGATCTACGACACCGCGCGCGAGCTGTCGAATTGGGGCCGTTGGGGGGACGACGACCAGATCGGCACGCTCAACAATGTCTCGCCCGAAGACATCGTGGCGGCCGCAGGGCTGGTGAAGAAGGGAAAGACTTTTGCGCTGGGTTTGGACCTGAAAGAGAAGATCCAAAGCGGGCTGTTCGGCGGGCGCTGGAACATGATCCACCAGATGCTGGCCACCGGCACCGATGCGGTGACGGGGGAACAGGACGGCGACGGCAAGGCCTACCTGCGCTACGCCGATGACGCGATCAACCTGCCCTGTCAGGGCTCCACCCAATGGGACGCGCTGTGCCATATTTTCCTGGATGATCAGATGTATAACGGCTACCCGGCCACCGATGTGACGGTGAATGGGGCCAAGCGCCTTGGCATCGAACACGTGCGCGACAAGATGGTCGGGCGCGGGGTCTTGCTGGATATCGCGCGGTGGAAAGGTGTCGACAGCCTCGACGACGGCTACGGCATCACTAACGCCGATCTGGACGGCTGCGCCGCCGCCCAAGGCGTCGAAATCCGCAAGGGTGATTTCGTGATCGTGCGCACGGGGCACCAGGAACGCTGCCTAAAGGCAGAGGATTGGACTGGCTACGCAGGCGGCGACGCGCCGGGCCTCAGTTTCGAGACCGCCCGCTGGATCAAGTCCCACGACATCGCTGCCATCTGCGCCGACACCTGGGGCTGCGAGGTGCGCCCGAATGAGACGGACGAGGCCAATCAGCCCTGGCATTGGGTCGTGATCCCCGCCATCGGCATCTCCATGGGCGAGATCTTCTACCTGAAAGAACTCGGCGAGGATTGCGCCGAGGACGGCGTTTACGAGTTCCTCTTCACCGCCCCGCCCCTGCATATCCCCGGCGCGGCAGGCTCTCCGATTAACCCGCAGGCGATCAAGTAACATGGGGCAAATTACCCTCTGGGGCCGCCCCTCCTCGGTCAACGTGCAGAAAGTGCTCTGGGCGCTGGCGGAAAGCGGCACGGCCTTCACCCACAACATCATCGGCGGCAAATACGGCGGCACGGACACTGCGGCTTTCGCCGCCATGTCCCCCGTCCCCCGCGTGCCCGTCCTGCAAGACGGCGACCTGAGCCTATGGGAAAGCCACGCGATCCTGCGGCATCTGGCCGGAGGCGTATCGTCTCTCACGGACCAATGGATGGAATACACGACTTCCACCCTGCAACCGGCCTTCCTGCGCCTGTTCTACGAGGTCGTGCGCACCGCGCCCGAAAACCGCACGCTGGACGCCGACGCGCTGGTCGCCGATTTCCTCGCCGCAGTTCCGGCGCTGGAATGGCAGTTGGATAAGACCCAATGGCTCGGCGGTGACAGCTTCGGGATGGCCGACATCGCGGCAGGCGCCATGTTCTACCGCGCCTGCGACCTTTGCGATCCGCTCAGCCCGCAGGTCGCGCGGTGGTACGCGCAGCTTCAGGCGCGCGCGGCCTACCAAGACATCGTGATGACCAACTACGACGAGTTGCGCTACTAGAAATCCGCCACCGCCGTCAGCCGTATGATTTCATCCAAATTCGGATTGTGCCGCCCATCCATCGGGTCGCCCTGCATCGGCCCCTGCATCATGTGCCGCCCCAGCATTTGCGACCGCTCATAGGCCAGGCGAGAGGCCGGCACCCGCTCGTCCGAATAGGCCTGCAAGCCCGCCACCACATCGCCGTTCAGATGCCGCGCGAGCGCCAGCGCGTCTTGCGCGGCCTTCGTCACCCCCATCCCCACATGGGGCCGCGCCACACAGGCGGCATCGCCCGAGAGCGCCACGCGACCGCGCGCAAAGGTGGGCGACAGGTGGTCATAGATCGGCGTGAAGAACGGCCGTTCGCTCTTGCTCAGCACATGGCGGAACACATCCGGCAGAACCCGCGCGGCGGTCTTTTCCATCCGCTCCAGCACGTCGTCGCGCACGAGCGGCGGCGGGATGGAAATCGCGTGGGTCTGGCCCGTCGCGTCGGTCAGCATGTCCTCCAAGTCAGTTTCCGGAAAGTACCACACGAAATTATAGCGCCGGTGGCCGGGGCGCAGGTCATTGTTTTCGCCCGCAATCGGATAGCCCACGATCTGCGTGCCCTGGGGCATGAACATGCCGAAAACGTCGAAGATGCGCGCGTGCATCTCGGGCGACAGATCCGCCTCCTGCGCCAGGGCCCGCCAGACGACGTAGCCGGAATAGGCAGGCTGGACCTGCGGCAACATCTTTGCGCGCACCGCGGACCGGAAACCATCGGCGCCCACCAGCACGTCCACACAAGCCTCCGCGCCGCTTTCAAACGTCAGGGAAACGCCATCCGCATCCTCCGCGTAGTCAGACAGCACCTCTCCCAGATGATACGCATCGTCCGGGATCAGTTTGCGCAGGGTCTGATACATCCGGTCCCAGGACGTGACGATCTGCGGATAGGGCACCGTGGTCACCCGCGCGCCGTCGCGGTCAAAGGCCACGCGGTCATTGACCTGCACCCCCAGGTCCGAGGTATCCGCCCCCACCGCCGCCAGCGCCTCCAGCAGCTGCGGATGCGTCACGATCCCCGCCCCGCGCCCCGACAGCGGCACGCCAACGCGCTCATAGACCTGCACCTGCCACCCGGCCCCGCGCAGGGCCGCCGCCGCAAACAGCCCGCCGATGGAGCCCCCGATCACTGCTGCCGTGCCTGCCAAATTCCCACTCCCGTCTTCATGTCTTCCAAGTTCTTATTTATCACTCTATAAATAAAAAGCGAGCATGGAGGAGCCATTAAATGACACAAATCCACCAAGACGTCTTCACGGGACCCCACTGGACGCCCGAGTTCATCGCCGAGCTGGAAAGCGCCGGCACCAACGGCGCCGTGGGCTCCGTCATGGTCAGCGAAAGCCCCCGCGCGCGGGTCTGGCTGATCGAGATGCAACCCGGAGAGCGGCTGCCGTTCCACACCCATGTGCTAGACTACTTCTGGACCGCCACAACCCCCGGCCGCGCGCGCTCTCGCTATGCCGATGGCACTGTGGCAGAGGTCGACTATGCCGTCGGCACGACCAAGCATTTTACCTTCAAGCAAGGCGAAAGCATGACCCATGATCTTGAAAACATTGGCGATACGGTGCTTTGTTTCACCACCGTCGAATACCTCGACAGCGCCAATGCGCCGCTTTAGGCACGCGGCCCCCGGGAAAGCCCTTCGATGACCCTCCAGCCCCTTCCCGTCCCTGCCTGGCCCGAAGCGTTATCGGACCTTGTGGACACCTTCGCGGGCCGCCTGAACGTCTACCGCACCATGGCCCATCACCCGGCGCTAGTCCGAGCCTGGGCCGATCTGCGCCAGCATGTGGTCCTCGACAGCAGCCTGGGCCCCGCCCGGTCCGAGGTGGTGATCCTGCGGGCCGCGACGCGACTGAACTCGACCTACGAATGGGATCACCACGTCTCGCGCGCCCGCGCGATTGGCTTTGACGATGCCCGGATCGCGTCGCTCCGCGGCCCTCTGACCGCGATGGCGCCAGAGGATGCCACGATTGCCCTAGCCGTTGACGAAGTGACCGATGCAGCCCGCCTGTCGCCCGAGACGCTGGCGGATCTCACCGCGCTCACAGGCGCGCAGGGCGTGCTCGATCTCTTTGCGACGGTGGGCTTCTATTCCACCCTTGCGTTCATCGTGAACACCTATCACACGCCCCTTGACCGCGCCGTGGCCGATGAACTCGCGGCCCGCCCCCTCAAGGATCCGTCGCCATGACCCAAGCCCCCGACAGCAAACTGGCGCATCTGCCGATCAGCTTTTTCACCGTTCCGATGGGCGTGTTCGGCCTGTCGCTGGCTCTGGCCGCAGGCGGGCTTCGCACCGCTTCCCTTCTCATCGGCGGGCTCGGCTGCCTGGTGTTGGCGGTCCTCTTCATCGCGCTGGCCCTCAAGGCCGCCCGCCACCCCGCAGCCCTCAAGGCCGAGTGGTCGCATCCGATCAAGCTGGCGTTCTTCCCGGCAACCAGCATCGCCGTTCTGCTGATGGCGACGTTCCTTCTGGACCTCTCGCCCCAGGTTGCACGGCCAATCTGGCTCGTCGGCGCGGCGGCCCAGGGCGTGCTGACCTTGATCGTCATCTCTGCCTGGATCAGCCACCGCGCGTTTGGGCCGGGGCAGCTGTCACCAGCATGGTTCATCCCCGCCGTCGGCAACCTGATGGCGCCCCTGGGCGGCCAGGCGCTGGGGTATCCGGGGCTCAGCTGGTATTTCTTCGCTGTCGGCCTGCTGTTCTGGATCGTGCTGCTGACACTGGTGTTCAACCGCTTGATTTTCCACGACCCTTTACCGGGAAAGCTGCAGCCAACGATCGTGATCCTCATCGCCCCCCCGGCCCTGGCATTCCTCGGCTGGGTGGGGTTCAACGGGGGCGCAATCGACCCGGCGGCATATCTGTTCATCAGCCTCGGCTACTTCTTCGCCGCCCTCGTGGCGCTGCAACTGCCTGCGCTCCTGAAGCTGCCCTTCGCCCTGTCCTTCTGGGCGCTCTCATTCCCTTTGGCCGCGCTTACCGTGGCGAGCTTCCGCTTCGCCGCGCTGGCGGACTCCGCCCTTCACCAAGGCATCGGCTACGTGCTGCTTGCGGGCCTGACCCTCGCCATCGCGGTCCTTGCCGTACGGACCACGCGCGCGGCAATCTCAGGCGCGCTGTTCCAGCCGGACTAGGCGGCCAAGGGCTCAATCAACTCCGCGCCGGACGCCCGGTTGGAGTTTACCGTTCGTTCAACCCGCCAACGCTGGTATGTGCCCTCGGCTGCGGCCCGCATCAGCGGCGCGGCCTTGGCATCGGTCTCTCCCAGCCAGGCTGCCCAATCCTCTTCTGCCAGCACGACAGGCTCTCGGTGGTGAGTCTCCGACATCCAATCCGACGCGCCGGTCGTGACAATGGCGCAGGTCGCCTGCGGCTCCTCTCGGCCCCACATCTGCCAAATCCCCGCAAAAACCAGCGGCGCGCCACCGGGGCGTGAGAAATACCACGGCAGCCGCGCGTCATCCTCACCCTTGGTCCATTCATAGAACCCCGTCGCGGCAATCAGGCAGCGACGGTCGCGCGCGGCGGCGCGGAAGGCGGGCTTTTCGGCAATCGTCTCGGCCCGTGCGTTGATCAGCAGCGGGCCGCCGTTGGGCTTCTTGTACCAATGGGGGATAAAGCCCCAGCGCATCGGGCGCAGCGCCCGCCCGGCGTCAGAGGCGGTCACAACCCCCACCGCATTGGTGGGGCAGATGTTGTAATTGGGCGGCTGGGGAAGGTCGTTGGACGGCGCAGCCCCAAACAGCTGCGCCATCGCGTCATTGGGATGGGTCATGGTCATGCGGCCACACATGGGCCCCATTAAACCCTGTTGCTTACTTGCCGTAAACGGTCCGGTAGGCAATCTCATGGGCGTCGCCCGGGAAGATGCCCAGATCTTCCACGGCAAGGCGCGTGGGCATCGCGGAAATCTCGGCGACGGTGCGGTTGTAAGCGGCGCGTTTTTGAGCGGCGACGCGCAGGTTCGTGAAGATCGAGGCCATGGTGCAACTCCTGTGCTTGATGTGGCTTCCGTTGTCTTGACCCCAATATGTTAGCGCCAACATTTTTCACCAGCCCCGATTTCGGAAGACCCGCCTTGCACGTTTTGCATGGCACAAAAAAACCGGCGCAAGATTGCCTCGCGCCGGTTCAATTCGCTTAAAATTCAGGCTTTTAGCGGATTACTCCGCCTCGGCAATCCGCCCGTCGGTGTAGGGCATATAGGGGCTGTTGGCGCCGACGTAGTCGGCCACCACCTGCTCCAGACCGGGGCCGAAGTCATAGGCGTTCATGCCGTTCTCGGCGAACATGGAATAGCCATCGCCGCCGCCGCGCATGAAGTCGTTGGACACAACGCCGTAGACTTCTTCCGCGTCAATCGCGACCCAGCCATCTGCCGTTTCCAGCTCGGCCGAAACGATGCGGCTGCCGGGATCGGCGGCGGGGTTCCAGGTGTAGCGCATGCCCGAGACCTGGGGGAAGCGACCCGCGCCGTCCTCAACCTCGCTCACGCCGTTCTCCAGCGCGGCCATCACGTCCGCCCCGGTCAGCTGGAACGTCGACAGGGCGTTCTGGAACGGCAGGACGGTGAAGATCTCCCCCATCGTGACCTCGCCGCCGTCGATGGAGGCCCGCAGGCCGCCGCCGTTCTGGATCGCGATCTGGATGCCCTGCTCGCGCACCCGCTCCAGCATGGCGTCGGCCACCAGGTTGCCCATGGAGCATTCCATGACCCGGCAGACCGACCGGTCGCCTTCGATCATCTCGGCAGTCTCGCCGATGACATTGGCCATCGTCTCTTCAATCGGACCGCCTAGCTCGGCCACACGGGCCGCGATATCGGCGTCCGGCGTCACAGAAGCATCCAGCAGCATCGTGTCGCCCTGGGCGAAGATCACCTCGCCCGCGTCGTCAAAGGTCACCTCCAGATGGCCCAGGTATTTCGAATAGGCATAGGCCTGCACGATCGGCACCATGGTGCCCTCGGGGTTGGAGATCCACAGCGGATAGGGCTGGTCGCGGTCCGGATCGCTGGCGCTGAACAGCGTGTGCGAATGCCCGCCCACGATCACGTCGATGCCACTCACGGCTTCGGCAATGCGGATGTCATCGGGCGTACCCACGTGGGTCAGCGCGATGATGATGCCGACGCCTGCCTCGGTCAGCGCGTCAACATCGGCCTGCAGCGCCGCGATCTCGTCTTCGAAGATCACGTTCTCACCGGGCGAGGAGGTCTCGACCGTATCCACGGCCAGCGCGCTGATCACGCCCACCTGGGTGCCGTCGACATCCAGCACCACGTGATCCAGCAGCAGATCCGCCACCGCAGGCTCTGCGCTGACATCAAGGTTGCCCGCGATCACCGGGAAGCTCACCTGCTCCAGGAACCGCGCGAAACCCTCGGGGCCATTGTTCCACTCGTGGTTGCCCGACGCCATGACGTCGAACCCGATGGCCTCCATGAACTCAGCCGCCGCGTCGCCCTGGTAGGTGGTGAACATCAGCGAACCCTGGAACTGGTCGCCCGCGTCCATCACCAGCACGTTCTCGCCCTCGGCCTCCAGCTCGCCGCGCAGGGTGTTGATCGCCGTGGCAATCCGCGCCACGCCGCCAAAGCACTCGCCCGCCGCGTCGTCTTCGGCGTTACACGTCGAATCGAAGCGGTTGATCGGCTGGATGCGGCTGTGAAGGTCGTTGATATGCAACAGATGCAGCGTCGTGTCAGCGCTGACAGGCGCTGCCATGGATAGGCCTGCGATCATCGCAGTGGAGCCCAGAATACGAGCAAGCATAAGTAATCTCCCCAAGGTTATCGTTGAACTGACACCAGCTTGGCGTCGCCTCGCGCCCAAGTAAAGCCGCTAGATGTCGCCCGCATGACACTTGACGCCACGGCGCGTGCGGGGGAAATGACCCCATGCTGATTTACAAGATATTGCGCGCGGAGGAATGGGCCGCGCTGGAAGCCGCCGGAGAGACCCCGGGCGCGCCCATCGACATGGCCGACGGCTATGTGCATTTCTCCACCGCCGCGCAGGCGGCAGAGACGGCGGCGAAATATTTCGCCGAAGTCGACGGTCTGATTCTCGCCGCCCTGGACGCCGATGCCCTCGGCCCCGCCCTGAAGTGGGAGGCCTCGCGCGGCGGCGCGCTTTTCCCCCACCTCTACGGGCCCCTGCGCCGCGCCGACGTGCTCTGGCACGCGCCGCTGCCCTTTGCGGGCGGGGCCCATGTGTTCCCGAAAGACATGTAGATGCTGGAGAAACTCGGCCTCCCCCTCCTGCGCCGCCTGGATCCAGAGCGGGCCCACGGCCTTGCCCTCAAGGCCCTGCAAAACGGCTTTGGGCCCACGGGTGGCGCCTATACCTCGACCCGCCTCGCCACGGATCTGGCGGGCATGGCCCTGCCCAATCCCATCGGCCTCGCCGCGGGTTTCGACAAGAACGCCGAGGTTATGGGCCCCCTGCAACAGGCGGGCTTTGGCTTCATCGAGGTGGGCGCCGCGACGCCCCGCGCCCAGCCCGGCAACCCCAAGCCCCGTCTGTTCCGGCTGAGCGAGGACCAAGCCGCGATCAACCGTTTCGGCTTCAACAATGACGGCGCCGACGCCATCGCCGCGCGCCTGGAAGACTTCCCGCGCCGCATCCCCGTGGGCCTCAACCTCGGCGCCAACAAAGACAGCGCGGACCGCGAGGCGGATTTCGCCCAGGTCTTCCTCACCTGCGCGCCATTCATCGATTTCGCCACCATCAACGTGTCCTCCCCCAACACCGAGAAATTGCGCGATCTGCAAGGCAAAGCGGCGCTTCGCCAAATAATCGAGCAGGTCGATGCCGCCCGCACCGATACCCCCAACGGCGCAACCGTCGCCCTGTTCCTCAAGATCGCCCCCGATCTGTCAGAGGCCGAGCTGGCCGACATCGCCGAGGTCGCGCTGGACAGCCCGTTGCAGGGCATCATCGCCACCAACACCACGCTGGACCGCGACGGCCTCAAAAGCCGCCACGCGGGTGAGGCAGGCGGCCTCTCCGGCCAGCCCCTGTTCGAGAAATCAACCCGCGCGCTCGCGCGCCTGCACCATCTGACTGAGGGCAACCTGCCCCTTATCGGCGTCGGCGGCGTGGCCTCGGCGGAACAGGCCTATGCCAAGATCCTGGCGGGCGCCTCTGCGGTGCAGCTCTATACCGGGCTCGTCTATGGTGGCCTCTCGATGGTCACCAAGATCGTCAAAGGCGTCGATGCCCGCCTGCAACGCGACGGCTTCGCGAATGTCTCGGACGCGGTCGGCACGGGCACGGAGGACTGGCTGTAACTCCGCCTCGGCTAGGACGCCGGGCCAAAATACCGCACAGACCCCTCCCTTTCATCTTGCCAAAAAAACTCAAAAAACCTCAGCCCGCCCCGCGCTCCAACGCCGGGTAGCGTGCGCCCAAGGTGACGCCGCGCGCGGCAAACGACGTCAACAGCGCCGCCCAAACCCCGTGGTTGCCGAACGCCGGGATCAGCACCAAGGCCGCCCCCACATAGATGCAGGCGCTCAGGATCATCATGTTGCGCATGTCGCGCCCCCGTGCTGCGCCGATGAAAATCCCGTCCAGCATCCAGGCCGCACAGCCCACCAGGGGCGCAAGCGCCATCCACGGCAGGAACACCCGCGCCGCCGCCTGCACCTCCGTGTCCTTGGCCAGCAGATCAATCAACCACGGCCCGCCGAGCCAGAACGCCGCCCCCATCGCGCCGCAAATCCCCAACCCCCAGAGTGACGTCAGCACCGCGGACCGCCGCACGCGGCCGGGGTCGCGCCGACCATAGGCGCGTGCGATCAGCGTCTCGGCGGCGAAGGCGAAACCGTCCATGGCGTAGGCCGTCAGATAGAGGAACTGGATCAGCACCTCATTGGCCGCCAGCGTCACATCGCCGAATTGCGCGCCCAGAAAGGTGAAAGAGGTGAACATCGCCACCAACAGCGCCGATCGGATCAGGATATCGACGTTCAAAAGCGCCATTTTCACCAGCCGCGCGCGCTCAAAGACCCGCGGCCAATCGCGCCAGGCGGGCCGCGCGAAGGCGCTGCGGCAAAACCACAGGCCCACCCCCGCCCCGACGATCTCGGCCAGCGCCGAGGAGAGCGCCACGCCTTCAACGCCCCAGCCAAATCCCAGCACGAACAGGAAATTCATCGCGATGTTCAGGCTGTTCATGATCAACTGAACCGCAAAGACCGCCCCCGTGCGTTCCTGGGCGATCAGCCATCCGGTCAGCGCAAAGACCGCAATCGCAAAGGGCGCGGTCCAGATCCGGATGAACAGATACTCCTTGGCCAGCGCCTCGACCTCGGGCGTTGTGGGCTCCCACGAGAATGCCGCCCAGATGATCACCGGATAAAGCGCGATCAACAGCGTGCCGCCGACGCCCGCAATCATCAGCGCGCGTGTCAGAATGGCCGAGACCTCCGCCCGGTCCCCCGCCCCCTCCGCCTGGCCCACAAGGCCCACCGTGCCCATGCGCAGGAAACCGAAGATCCAGAACACGCTCGACAATATGATCGCGCCGATGCCCACGGCCCCAATCGGCGCGGCCTCGCCCATCTGCCCCACCACGCCGACATCGACGATGCCCAGAAGCGGCACCGTCGCGTTCGAGACGACGATGGGAAGCGCGATCTTCAGAACGCGCTTGTGGGTCAGGGGTCTGGGGGGCGTGCTGGCGTCCGCTGGCGTTTGCATCGCGCGCTACCGGTCAGGCATCAGGAAATGTCCCGTGCCCTGGGCGAAAAGCCGTTGGCGGTTGTCCTGCCAGGCCTCCACATGGACGCTGGCGTAGCGCCGCCCGGATCGGTTCACCCGCGCCCGCGCATAGGCATCACGCGGCAGCCCGGTGCGCAGGTAGTCGACGGTAAAATCAATCGTCTTGGGCATGCGCGGCAGTGTCTCGGGCGTCAGCGTGTCGGCATCCAGCCGACCCGTCTCGATCTCGTCCCACAGCAGATGAAACCCCAACTCCATGATCGCCGCGACCTCCAGGAACGAGGCCGTGGCCCCGCCGTGGATCGCCGGCAGCATCGGGTTGCCGATCAGCTTGTCGTGGTAATTCAGCACCGCTGTCAGCTCATCGCCGCGCCGGTCAAAGGTGATCCCCATGGTCGCGATATAGGGCACGCCCGCGATCAACGCCTGCAGCGCGCGGTCGCGGCGTTCCTTGATAACCTCGACGGGTTCCGGGGGCCGACGCACCATCCCCTCAGCCCCCCGCCGCGTCTTTTGACTGTGCGGCATCCGCCACATCTTTTATGTCCGTGGCACCGGCCACGGTAAACGCACCGGTCGCTGCCGCAACCGGGCGCTCCATATCGGCATCAAACGCCTCGGCCCGAATGAACGCGACCGAGCGGGTCACGTGATAGCAATGGGCCCGCGCTGTGATCCGGTCACCGGGGCTGGCGGGGCGCATGTAGTCAATGCGCAGATCAAGCGTCGCGGTGGCCGATTTGGCGGCGGGATGGCTCATCACCGCCGCGCCGCCGCAGGTGTCCATCAGGGCCGAGACCGCGCCACCATGGATCACACCCGTCGCCGGATCGCCCACGAGCGCTTCGGAATAGGGCATGGAGATCACCGCGTGGCCATCGCCCATCTCTTCCATTTCCATCTGCAAGGCCTTGGAAAACGGCAGTTCTTCCATGAACCGCCGCACGGCCCTCGCCATGCCATCCGTTTGTGTCTTATCCGCCATGGGACCCCTCTTGCGACAGCGCCCCCTAGGTGTCGCGCCGCCGCAGGGGGGACGCAAGGGGTTTTACTTAACATCCCCGCCAACACGCGGCATACTAAAGTGACGTTACGTAACGCGATGGTTCAGGAAGCAGGACGCAAGGACATGTCAGAGGCCCGCCTCGATTTCAAACAGATGTGCGCGCGCTTCGACGTGACCCCGCGCACCCTGCGCCATTATGAGTATATCGAGCTTCTGTCCCCTACCCGCGAAGGCCGCGCGCGGTTCTATGGCCCGCGCGAGGTCGCGCGCATGACCCTGATCCTGCGCGGACGCCGCTTCGGCTTCTCGCTCGAAGACATCCGCCAATGGCTGGAGATCTATGACCGGGGCGAGGGCTGGGAAGGCCAGCGCGATGTCTGGATCGCCAAGGCCGACGCCCAGCTGGAAGAGCTACGCGCGCGCCGCACCGAGCTGGACGAAATCATCGCCGAGCTGAAGTCCCTGCGCGACGCCTCGGTGGCAACCTAAAGCGCCTCCAGCACATCCTCGATCTCCACCCGCCAGGCCTCTTCCCCGGCCACGGGGCGGCCAAACACCGGCGTATAGGCCAGCTCGCGCCGCGCCGCGATCATCGCGAAGGTCATCGTGCCTTTCTGCGGGTTGAACACCTCGACCAGCCGCGTGCCCGGCCGCGCACCGATCAGCCAGGTCAAGGCCGCCCCGTGCGGGGCCACGACGCAGTCGGCCTGCGCCAGGGTCGCCAGGCGATCGGCGTCGCTCAGCGTTTCCATGTGCAGGCACACGAAACCCCGCGCCTCCAACGCCGCTTGCAGCTCGGCCTCATTGGTCAATCTGCGCCGCGCCGCCGTGCTTCGCGACAGGTAGACCTTCGGCCCCCGCCCGGTGCCGCGCTCGGCCACCCGCCCGGCGGCGGCGGCCATCTGCGCCAGGATATGCGGATCACAATAGTGGAACGGATGGGCATGGCTGCTGGCCCCCAGCGCGTCACTGCACAGGATCAGCTCTTCGACCTGGTAAATCGTGTCAGGCTGCGCGATGGGGAACCGCGGGTCCAGCGATGCCTGCATCGCCTCTGCGGCGGACGCAGGAGAGCCGGGCTGGTAAATCGCCTCGGGTGCGATCCCCACCGTGTCGCGCAGGATCAACGCGCGGGTCAGGTGATCGGCGATCCCATGGGCCGGGTTGGCGGGGCTATGACAATCGCCGCAATAGGCCATGGTCTTGACCGGCACGACCTGGTCCGCCGCCCAGCGGCGCGCCATGGCAGGCCCCGGCAAGGCGGTGCTTTGCGCATCAACCTTCGTGCCCTGCAAGATGCAGAACCGATCGCCGCGATGGGCGAACAACACGTCGCGGTAGGTGTGCAGCTGCAATTTGCGCGGCGGCCACGCCCCGCCCAAGTAGAGCCGCGAGATCTTGGGCGCCGCCGCAAACGGATCCCGCAGGCTGTCAGGCAGCAGGCCAACGGGGCGGTCGACATCCGCCAACTCCACACATAGATCGGCCTCTTGCAGGTCCGCCAGATGCGCCCAGCGCGGCTGATCCGCGATCAGCGGCAACACCAGAGAGGGGCGGTTGAACGGATGCGGCGCGATGCCCGCCATCTCGCCGCGTAGCCAGTTGATCGGGGCCAGGAACAGGAAATATCCCGGCGGCACGTCGCCCACCACCTCTGCGGTCAGGGCCAGGGCCCGCTTGGCCGCCTCACTCAACATGCCGCATTCAACGCTATGGTCCCTTCGCCTGCGCCGCCCCCCGGGCCGCGCGGGCGAAAGCTACCCCGCACCCTGCCCGGCAGCAAGACGCCAACAGATGAAGGGCCCAAAGCGCTTTGCAAAAGTTGCGCGTGACCTAGCGTCAACTTACTTAACCTTTCGTCAGCCCCGAAATGACGCAACGTCGAAGTTACGTAAGCGTAATCACTGCTTGTACGGTAAGCCAACGACTCGCACATGGGGGCAATGTTGAATGTTTGATCATAGTGAGACCCTAGCCATGACCACTGAAACCATGACCATCCGCGAGATGTGTGACGCCTTCGACGTCACGCCGCGCACCCTGCGCTTCTACGAATCCAAGGAACTCCTCTACCCGATCCGGGAAGGCCAGCGCCGCCTGTTCACCCGCCGCGACCGCGCGCGCCTGAAGCTGATCCTGCGCGGCAAGCGCTTTGGCTTCTCGCTGGAAGAAATCCGCCAGTTGCTGGACCTCTACTATGTCGGCGACAGCCAGGAGACGCAGCTGGTCAGCACACTTTCCATCGCCCGTGATCGCCTCAGCGACATGGAACGCCAACGCGCCGAGCTGGATGAAGCAATCGACGAGCTGCGCAACCAGATGAGCCTTGTGGCCGATATGCTCACAGGCCGCGTGTCCGCAGCCTAACCCCAACACCACCGCCGGAGAGACCCCAGATGCCGAGCTACACCCCGCCCACGAAAGACATGCAATTCCTGCTGCATGATGTGCTGAACGTCTCTGCGCAGGCGACGCCCGGCTACGGCGATCTGGACCGCGACTTCACCGCCGCGATCCTGGGCGAGGCGGGCAAGATTGCCGCTGAAGTTCTGACGCCGCTCAACGCCGTCGGCGATACCGAGGGTTGCGTGATGGACAACGGCGTCGTGCGCACGCCCACAGGCTTCAAGGCGGCCTTTGACGAGACGCGCGAAGGCGGCTGGCCCGGCATCGACATGCCTGAACAATACGGCGGCATGGGCCTGCCCTACGTGATGAACACCGCGACCGGTGAGATGTTCTCAGCCGCCAACCAGGCCTTCACCATGTACCACGGCCTGACCCATGGTGCGGCCTCCGCGATCCTGGCCCACGGCACGGATCAGCAGAAGGACACCTATCTGCCCAAGATGATCTCTTGCGACTGGACCGGCACCATGAACCTGACGGAGCCCCATTGCGGCACCGACCTGGGCCTGATGCGCACCAAGGCCGAGCCCCAGGGCGATGGCTCCTACAAGATCTCGGGCCAGAAGATCTTCATCTCCGCCGGCGAACACGACATGGCCGACAACATCGTCCACCTTGTGTTGGGCAAGATCGTCGGCGGGCCTGAGGGGATCAAAGGCGTGTCACTGTTCATCGTCCCGAAGTTCCTGGTGAACGAAGACGGCAGCCTCGGCGCGCGCAATGGCGTGTCCTGCGGCAAGATCGAAGAGAAGATGGGCATCCACGGCAACTCCACCTGCGTCATGAACTACGACGAGGCGACCGGGTATCTTCTGGGCGAAGAGCACAAGGGCATGCGCGCCATGTTCACCATGATGAACGAGGCCCGCCTGGGCGTCGGCATGCAGGGTCTGGCCCAGGCCGAGGTCGCCTATCAGAACGCGTTGGAATACGCCAAGGACCGCCTGCAAGGCCGTGCCGTGACGGGCGATGAAAACCCCGACGGCCCCGCCGATCCGCTGATCGTCCACCCCGACATCCGCCGCAACCTGATGGAGCAGAAAAGCTTCGCCGAGGGCGGGCGCGCCTTCCTGCTCTGGGGCTCCTCGCTGATCGACGCGGCGCATCGCGCCGAAGACGCTGACGCCGATGGCCTGATCTCGCTGCTGACGCCCGTCATCAAGGGCTTCCTGACCGACAAGGGCTTCGACATGACCGTCCAGGCCCAACAGGTCTTCGGCGGCCACGGCTACATCGAAGAATGGGGCATGTCCCAATACGTCCGCGATGCCCGCATCGCGATGATCTATGAAGGCGCCAACGGCGTGCAGGCGCTGGATCTCGTGGGCCGCAAGCTGGCGCAAGACGGCGGCAAACACGTCATGGCCTTCTTCGATCTGGTCAAAGGCTTCTGCAAAGAGAATGCAGAGGTCGAGGGGATGGAAGAGTTCATCGCTCCCCTCAAAGCCGCCTCCAAGGATCTGCAAGCCGCGGGCATGTATTTCATGGCCGAAGGCATGAAAAACCCCAACAACGCGCTTTCGGGCTCTACCGACTTCATGCACCTCTTCGGCCACACCTGCCTGGGCCTGATGTGGGCGATGATGGCCAAGGCCTCGCTTAAGGCGCTGGCCGACGGCACCTCGGACCCGGTCTTCCATGAGACCAAGCTGGCGACGGGCCGCTTCTACATGAACCGCACCCTGCCCCTGACCGCGATGCACCTGACGCGCATCCAGGCCGGCGGCACGGACGTCATGGCGCTGGACGCGGCCCACTTCTGATGACCCGGCAGCGACGGACCCTTTGGCTGGGGCTCGTGATCCTGATCACGGGCCTCGGCTGGACCCTCTGGGCGTGGTCCGTCCAGCTCGCGGAAATGCACCTCAGCGCCTCGGAACGCACCCGGACGCTTCTGGAAGTCGCAATGATCTTTAACACCGCGGGTTTATTGGCCATCATCGCCTCACGTTTCATACGGGAGGATCCCTGATGCCCAAACGCCTGCGCCTGACACGCCGCACCAACATCGCCACCACCGAAGACGCCTACCGTAAGCTGCGCGGCCTCTCCAAAGAAGCGGGCCTGGATGAAGGCGAGTTCCTGTCCTTCGTGTTCGAGAACTGGGGCAGCGTGATCAACGAAGAGAAATTCATCGCCCGCATCCGGATCTTCAACTCGGAACTTGAGGACCGGAAGCGATGATCCGCACCGCCGCCGCTCCCCTCCTCCTAATCGCGCTCGCCCCCCTGCCCGCCCCGGCGCAGTCTGGCTTCGTCTTTGGCGAGCCCCCCACCATGACCAACGCCCCCCGCGCGTTGGAGATCTTCGCCCATATCGAAGGCTACGCCGAGTTCACCCCGGACCGCCACGGCACCCCGACCCAACCATTACCCACAACCCTCGGCACCGACCTGGTGATGCGCATCTTCCGCAACACCTGCCTCGGCGCCGAACGCGGTCTGCCCCACGACGCCATCACGCCCCAAGGCTTCGCCCCCTACGAGACCCTGCCCTATTCCTTCGGCGACGTGACCGCACCAAACGACGGCCAGGGCAGCCACGTCCTGTCCTCGACCGGCTCCATCGACGCCGATGAGGAAATCGGCCACCCGTTCATCTGGCTGACGCCAGAGCCCACCGGCATGACCTGCCGGGTCGAATGGCACATGGGGCCCGACCTGCCGGAAGACGCGCAAGCCGCCATCGCCAGCTACCTCGACGGCTGGGTGCCCTGGGCCTTCGCGCTGGTCCACGCCGCCGCTCCCTACCTGGGCACAACGACCCCGCCCTCCCATGTGGCGGAATGGGACCGCCCCTGTGGCGACCGCTGGTGCCCCATGGTGGTGCTCTACAGCTTCTCGGGCGGCTACATGACCATCGAGACCACCCTCAACATCACCGACATCCAAGGGGACCGCCCATGACCAACACGCTCTATTGCTTTGGCGAAAGCGGCAACGCCTACAAGGCCGCCCTGGCCCTGGAACTCGCGGGCGTCCCCTGGCAAGCCGCCCATGTGGATTTCTTCAAGGGCGAAACCCGCACGCCCGAATTCCGCGCCCTCAACCCGATGGGGGAGATCCCCGTGCTCGACGCAAACGGCGAAGTCATGACCCAATCCGCCGTCATCCAACACTGGGTGATGGAAACGACGGGCAAGCTGACCGGCGACACGCCCCGCAACCTCCTGCGCTGGACGATCTTCGACAATCAGAAGGTCTCTGGCGTCGCAGGCCCCCTGCGGTTCCTGATGAACTTCCTGCCCGAGGAAAAGCGCAACGCCGATGTCATCGCCTTCCACGCCGCCCGCCTGAAGGCCTCGCTCCAGATCCTCGACGGCGAACTCAGCCAGCGCGACTGGCTGGCAGGCGACGCGCTCAGCTGCGCCGATATCTCCTGCGCCGGATACCTCTTCTACGACGAACCCTTCACCTTCACCCGCGCCGACTACCCCGCCATCGACGCCTGGCTGACCCGCATCAGCGACACGCCCGGCTGGAAGCACCCCTATGACCTGATGGCGCGCGCGTTCCCCGCATGACCCACGCCCCCGCCCCTTTTCCCCTGGCCATGGCAGCTGCGATTGCGCCCCGTCCTGCGGATAGCACGTCAGCCATCCCCCTTGCGGATCACCGCCCACACCCCAATGTGACACACGCCCCGGTTGCGGGCGTGCCCGATGCATTCCCATATACAGACAAGAACCGGCGCGCCTTTCCCCTATCCTGGCGGCGCCCGCGACACGGAGACCACCCATGACAGACGCCTACATCTATGACGCAATCCGCACCCCGCGCGGCAAAGGCCGCCGCGACGGCGCCTTGCATGAGGTCACATCGGCCCGCCTCTCCGCCTTCACGCTGAACACGTTGAAGGAGCGGAACGGCTTGGAAGGCCACGCCGTCGAAGACGTGATCTGGGGCAATGTCACCCAGGTGATGGAGCAAGGCGGCTGCCTGGCCCGCGCCGCCGTGCTGGCCTCCGACCTTGATGAGAGCATCCCCGGCCTTGCCATCAACCGCTTCTGTGCGAGCGGTCTGGAGGCCGTGAACCTCGCCGCCAACCAGGTGCGCGGCGGCGCCGGTGACGGCTATATCGCAGGCGGGGTCGAGATGATGGGCCGCGTCGCCATGGGCTCTGACGGTGCCGCGATGGCCGTCGACCCACAGCTTGCCATGGACAGCTACTTCGTGCCCCAGGGCATCTCCGCCGATATCATCGCCACGGAATACGGCTTCTCCCGCGATGAGGTCGACGCCTATTCCGTGGAATCCCAGAACCGCGCAGCGGCCGCCTGGGCCGACAACCGCTTCGGCAAATCGGTGATCACCGTGAAGGACCAGAACGGCCTCACGATCCTCGACCGTGACGAATACATGCGCCCGCAGACAGACATGCAGTCCCTCGGTGCCTTGAAGCCCGCCTTCAAGGACATGGGCGAAGCGATGCCCGGTTTCGATGCCGTGGCCCTGATGAAATACCCGCATCTGGAGGCGATTAATCATATCCACCACGCGGGCAATTCCTCGGGCATCGTCGACGGTGCCGCCGCCGTTCTGGTCGGCAACAAGGAGTTCGGCGAGAAATGGGGCCTGAAACCCCGCGCCCGCATCCGCGCCAACGCCAAGATCGGCACTGATCCCACGATCAACCTCACTGGCCCCGTGCCGGTGACCGAGAAGATCCTGGCCGAGAATGGCATGGCCATCGGCGACATCGACCTTTTCGAGGTGAATGAGGCTTTCGCCGCCGTCGTCCTGCGCTTCCTTCAGGCCTTTGACGTCGACCACGCCAAGGTCAACGTGAACGGCGGTGCCATCGCCATGGGCCACCCCCTGGGGGCCACCGGCGCGATGATCCTCGGCACGCTTCTCGATGAGATGGAGCGCGCGGACAAGGAAACCGGCCTCGCGACGCTTTGCGTGGCCGCCGGCATGGGCTCAGCCACCATCCTGGAACGCGTGTAACAGGCAGCGATCAGGAGAGTTGAGCCCATGAGCGCATCCGCCATCACGATCTATCAGGAGTTCCTCGACGATATGGGCGAGGCTTTGATCAGCCGTGACGCAGACGCGTTCGTGCGGCGCATCTTCCTGCCCCACGCCATCATCACGGAAGACGACACGGTGGAATTCGACACGCGCGCAGCCGCCCGGCAGCATTTCGAGGGGTTTTCCGGCGCCCTCGCCGCCCAGGGCGTGGACGATTACACCCGCGTCGCGCGTGCGGCTCGGTTTGAAAGCGACACCCATATCGTCGGCCAGCACGACAGCTTCATGTCCTCGGGCGGCAAGCTGGTGGTCCCCCCGTTCTCCAACGAGATGGAGATCATCCTGCGCGACGGCATCTGGGGGGCCACGAAAATTCAGCACAAGGCGCGCTACGTCAAATGGCCCCACGTGCTGCCCCGGTCCAGCGGAGCCTCCAATGCCGATTGAAGTCCCCGCCCCCATGCCCGACCCCCACACGATCTACCAGGAATGGCTGGATGTGACCTCTGCCGCCCTGATCACGGGCGATGTGGAAGGGCTGGTGAGCCGCATCGCAATGCCCTTCATCATGCGCACCAGCACCGCCGAAATGGTGCTGGAAAACCCCGACGACCTGCGCAGCGACACCCGCAACGTCGTCCAGGCCCTGAAAAGCCTGCAGGTCACCCACTACATCCGCCTCGTCAAACAGGCCCGCTACCTGGGCGAGGACACGATCGAGGGCTGGCACACGACATACGTCCTGCGCCACGCCGCCTCCGTCACGCCCGCCTACGCCAACCGCATGATCATGCGCCGCATCGACGGCGAGTGGAAAGTGACCGAGGCCGATCACGAGCTGTCCGACAACCGCCTTCCCCTGACGCTCCTGCGCTCTGCCCCCGGCAGTTTCGAGCGTAAATGGGCCGCGGCCAAATCCAACATCAGCGCCACCCACGCCCGGGCCGAACCGATCTACCAGGTGTTCATCGATTCCATGAGCGAGGCCGTGAATACCCGGGATTTCGACACCTGGGCCGCCCATTACACCTTCCCCCACGACATCCACTACGATGCCACCGATCACGTCGCCAAGGCCCCCGACGACGTTCGCGCCTTCTTCGAGATGTTGCTCGAACACATGCAGATCACCGGCGCAGACCGGATGATCCGCACCGCCCGCTACGCCGAATTCCTCTCCGATGACCGGATCTTCGGCTACCACACGACCGTTCTTGCCAAGGGCGATGAGACCGTCTTTGGCCCCGTCAAAAGCCGCATGATGCTGACCTTCACCCAAGGTCAGTGGAAATGCAGCTCTGTCACCAATTCCCTGTCGCACCAAACCCCGTCAGAGGCCGAGTTCAAGCTCTCGCCCAATCTGCCGACGATGCGAGAGATCCAAGAAAGGATGCGCAAATGAGCGATTTTACCATGGAGGTCGACGCCCAGGGCGTCGCCGTGATCACCTGGGATGTCCCCGGCAAATCGATGAACGTGCTGGCGCGCGAGGCGTTTGACACCTGC
Organism: Gymnodinialimonas sp.; assembly: GCF_059726805.1. NCBI lineage: Bacteria > Pseudomonadati > Pseudomonadota > Alphaproteobacteria > Rhodobacterales > Paracoccaceae > Gymnodinialimonas > Gymnodinialimonas sp. The sequence continues at coordinate 1,704,135 of NZ_AP041059.1, read as the reverse complement.
GAACAACTCGTCGACCAGGCGCTCGCCGACGACGCCGTCAAGGGCATCGTCATCACCTCGGGCAAATCCACCTTCGCGGGTGGCATGGACCTCAACGTCCTGGCCTCGATCCGCGCGGAATCCGGCGACAACCCCGCCGAGGGGCTCTTCAACTTCACCATGAACGGCCACCGTATCCTGCGCAAAATCGAACGCGCCGGCATGGAGCCCAAGACCAACAAGGGCGGCAAACCCATCGCCTGCGCCATCACCGGCACCTGTGCGGGCATTGGCACCGAGATCGCGCTGTCCTGCCACCGCCGCTTCATGGCCGACAATCCCAAGGCCAAGATCGGCCTGCCCGAGATTCTCGTGGGCCTCTTCCCCGGCGCGGGCGGCACCACCCGCTATTCCCGCATGGTCGGCGCCATGGCTGCCGCTCCCGTCCTGCTCGAAGGCCGGATGCTCGACCCCAAGAAAGCCAAAGGCGCGAGCCTCATCGACGAAGTCGTCGCCCCCGACGACCTCCTGCAAGCCGCCAAGGATTGGGTCCTCTCCGCCACCCCCGCCGACATCGTCAAACCCTGGGACGCCAAGGGCTTCAAAATGCCCGGCGGCGCCCCCTACCACCCCGCCGGTTTCATGACCTTCGTCGGCGCCTCCGCCATGATCCACGGCAAGACCAAGGGCGTCTACCCGGCGGCCAAGGCGCTGCTCTCGGCCATCTACGAAGGCGCGCTCGTGGACTTCGACACCGCCCTGAAGATCGAGGCGCGGTATTTCACCCAGATCCTAATGAACCCCTCCTCGTCTGCGATGATCCGCTCCCTCTTCCTCAACAAGGAAGCGCTGGAGAAGGGCGCCAACCGCCCGCAAGTCCCTGACCAGACAGTGCAAAAAGTCGGCATCCTCGGCGCGGGCATGATGGGCGCTGGCATCGCCTATGTCTCGGCCCTCGCAGGGATCGAGGTCGTGCTGATCGACGCCGCCCAAGCCTCCGCCGACAAGGGCAAAGCCCACGCCGAAGGCATCCTCGACAAGGGAATGGCCCGCAAAAAGGTAACGGCAGAGAAGAAGGAACAGGTCCTCTCCCGCATCACCGCCACGACCGACTACGACGCGCTACAAGGCTGCGATCTGATCGTCGAAGCGGTGTTTGAGGACCCGAAGGTGAAGGCCGAAGTCACCGCAAAAGCCGAGGCTGCGATGCTCGACACCGGCATCTTCGCCACCAACACCTCCACTCTGCCGATCACGATGCTCGCAAAAGCCTCCAGCCGGGCCGAGCAATTCATCGGCATCCACTTCTTCTCTCCGGTGGACAAGATGGCCCTGGTCGAGATCATCAAGGGCAAGCAAACCGGCGATGTCGCCGTCGCCAAGGCCCTCGATTTCGTCCGCCAGATCCGCAAGACCCCCATCGTCGTCGACGACGCGCGCTTCTTCTACGCCAACCGCTGCATCCTGCCGTATGTCAACGAAGGCGTGCGCATGTTGCAGGAGGGCGTCGCGCCTGCGCTGATCGAGAATGCCGCCAAACTCGTCGGCATGCCGCTGGGTCCGCTGCAACTCACCGACGAGACCTCCATCGACCTCGGCGCCAAGATCGCGCGGGCCACCAAGGCGGGCGACCCGGATTACGACGACACAACGGACGAGCTGATCTTCTGGATGGAAGAGGAAGGCCGCCTCGGCCGCAAGGCCAACGCGGGCTTCTATGCCTATGACGACAAAGGAAAACGTCAGGGCCTCTGGGATGGTCTCGGCGCGCGCTACACCGTGGCGGGCGAGCAACCCGAGCTGACCGAGGTCCAGCACCGCCTGCTCTTTGCCCAGGTGCTAGAGGCCGTGCGCGCGTTGGAAGACGGCGTGCTCATGGACATCCGCGAAGGCGATGTCGGCGCCATCCTCGGCTGGGGCTTCGCGCCCTGGTCCGGTGGGCCTTTCAGCTGGCTCGACATCCTCGGCACGCCCTACGCGGCGGAACGCTGCGACCAGTTGGAAGCCAAATTCGGCCCCCGCTTCGCCTGCCCCGCCCTCCTGCGCGAAATGGCCGAAAAGGGCCAAAGCTTCTATGGCCGGTTTGGTGAAGGCCCCGCCGCGCATGCGGCATAAGTGAAAAGCAAATAGCAAGGCCGCCTAAGGCACCACACGTCTGCATGGATCACGCCCTGCCCCCCAAGGGGTCAGGGCGTTTTCTTTGGGATCGCCCTGGGCCGTGCTATGAAACAGCCACCCACCCCGGAGGAGCCCATGGCCTCACAAAGCGCCACCCGCGATACCTTCGCCAAAATGTCCTTCGCGAAGATCTATCCCCTCTACGTCAACAAGGTTGAGAAGAAGGGGCGCACCAAGGACGATCTGCACAGGGTCATCACCTGGCTCACCGGCCTAGATGACGTGGAGATCCAGGGCCTCATCGAGGAAAACGCCACCTTCGAGACCCTCTTTGACCGCGCCACCCTCAACCTCAACGCGGGTCTGATCAAAGGCCTCATCTGCGGCACCCGCGTCGAAGAGATCGAGGATGAGTTCATTCAAAAGTGCCGCTACCTCGACAAGTTGGTCGACGAATTGGCACGCGGCAAACGTATGGAGTCGATCCTGCGAAAGGCCTGAACCGGCGGCTCCGTGCCTGCTGACAAGCCGCCGTCAAACCCCATTTGCCGCACAAGAACCCCCACCCCGACACTACGGTTGTGGGGTGGAGATTCTTCTATAAGAATACATAATGCCTATTTATCAGGGGCTTAAGCCTTTGCTCAAGCTTGAGCACACCCGATCAGAACCGATACGCCGCCCCGATTCCGAAGGACGTCACGCTCACATCCTGGCCCGAGAAATTGTCCAGGTTCGTCCGCGTCACATCGGCGCCGATCATGATATCCTCGTTCAGCATGTAATCCGCCCCGATCGCAAAGTAGGACCCGAACTCCGACTGTCGGCTATTGGCCGCATTCGTCATCACCCCGAAGGTCTGCCCGACCCCGCCCGTGACCAGGACCGGCCCCAGATCGTAGCCAATCTCGATGCCCGCGCGCACCAGCACATCCAGCGTCGGATCCGGCGTGGCGGCAGGGATCAAAGGCTCCACCCCGACATTGCCGAACACCGCCGAGCCGGTCGCGCCCAGAACCACGTCACCCAGATCAAAGCGGTAGCCGCCAAAGACCCCGACCATGGCGCCAGAGCCCTCATTCAGGGCCACGCCCGCGGTGCTGTCGATATCGACGGAAGCGATCTCAAGCTGGCCCCCGGCGTAAAAGCCGGTCCAGTCGGTACTCTGTGCGGTAGCCGGGGCAGCGACACCCACCAAGGCCACGCACGCGAAAGCGCGGAAGAACTGCATATTTGCCTCATGTGTTTTATTCGTTTTGATTGTGGATAAGTCTGCACGATTGCGCCGCACAACACAATTGGCCGTGAACACGCGACGATCCGGGCAGCACCGCAGTGTGTCCTCATCGGCGTAGTTTTGCCGATTCCATGTTTTTTTGCCCGGTCCGCGACGGAAACCCCGCCCCGCCCCGTGTTGATAGATGTCCCCGCCGCAACCCTGCGGCGCGCCGCCTGCCCTGCTCTCTCATTCCCCCTCGGGGCAGGCGGTCCTTTCGCCCTTCCCTTTCCCCACCGCCTGCGGCAAGACTTTCGCCAGTTTTCTGGGAGGATCGCACAATGGGTTGGATGAAAGATGAGACTGGGCTCGACAAGACGCCCGCCAATTTCGTGCCGCTGACACCGCTCAGCCACCTGTCGCGCGCGGCCCGCGTGTTTCCCACCCGCACCGCCGTGATCGACGGCGCCCACCGCAAAACCTACGCCGAATACCATGCCCGCGTGTCCCGCCTCGCCTCGGCGCTGACCAAGCGCGGCATCCAGCCCGGCGACGTCGTCTCCACCATCCTGCCCAACACCTACGCCCATGCCGAGGCGCACTTCGGCGTGCCCGCCGCCGGGGCGGTCCTCAATGCGATCAACATCCGCCTGGATGTCTCCACCGTCGCCTACATCTTCGACCATTCCGAGGCCGCGATGATCCTCGCCGACACGCAGTTCCTGCCCCTCGTGGAAGACGCGCTTCAGACCATGGAAGGCCCCGCGCCGGTCATCATCGAGGTGCCCGATCCGGGCGCGGGCCACCCCGCCACGGGCCGCTACACCACCTATGAGGATCTGCTGGCCGAGGGCGATCCGGACGCGCCCTGGCAGATGCCCGAGGATGAGTGGGAAAGCATCGCGCTCAACTATACCTCCGGCACCACCGGGCGGCCCAAGGGCGTGGTCTACCACCACCGGGGCGCCTATCTGATCACCATGGGCACGCCGATTTCCTGGCGGATGACGCTGTTCCCGATCTACCTGACCATCGTGCCGATGTTCCACTGCAACAACTGGTGCCACACTTGGATGATGCCCGCCGTCGGTGGCACGCTGGTCTGCTGCCGCGATGTGACGGCAGAGGCGATTTACAATGCCATCGCGGACGAGGGCGTGACCCACATGGGCGGCGCGCCGATTGTGCTCAACATGCTGGTCAACGCCAAGGACGACGACCGCCGCGCCTTCGACCATACGGTCGAGGTCTTCACCGCCGGGGCGCCGCCCGCCGCCGCCACCCTCGCGGCGATCGAGACGATGGGTTTCCACGTCACCCAAGTTTACGGGCTGACCGAGTCCTACGGCCACGCCACCGAATGCGTCTGGCAGGACAGCGATTGGTCCGATCTGGATGCAGCGGCGCGCGCGGGCATCAAGGCCCGTCAGGGGGTGGAGCTGCCGAACATGCACCACATCACGGTCATGGACCCCGAGACGATGGAGCAGATCCCGATGGACAGCTCTGCCACGGGGGAGATCATGATGCGCGGAAACGTCGTCATGAAAGGCTACTACAAGAACCCCAAAGCCACCGCCGAGGCATTTGAGGGCGGCTATTTCCACACCGGCGACATCGCCGTGCAACACCCCGACAGCTACATTCAGATCGCCGACCGGGCCAAGGACATCATCATCTCGGGCGGCGAGAATATCTCGTCCGTTGAGGTTGAAGGCGTGCTGATGCACCACCCCGCCGTGCTGCTTTGTGCCGTGGTGGCCAAGCCCGATCACAAATGGGGTGAGATCCCCTGCGCGTTCATTGAACTGAAAGAGGGCGCAGAGGCCACGGAGGCCGAGATCATCGCCTTCGCCCGCGAGCGGCTGGCAGGTTTCAAGACGCCCAAACGCGTGGTGTTCAAGGAGCTCCCCAAAACCTCCACCGGCAAGATCCAGAAGTTCGAATTGCGCGGCGTCGCCAAGGCCCTCTGACCCGTGCTATAGCTGGTCCGAGCAGAACGCTAAGAGGCGATTGGCAGCGGATGACCGCCCTCAACGAATACAAGCGGCTGGAGGCCCTCGGCCTCTGGCGCGAGAGGTCCGAGGACCAGCGGCGCGAGGTTGTCGTGGCGTTGGGCGAGGCGACGCTTGTGATGTCCCAGGCCTCGGGCGACGCAATCGGCCACTGGTCCCTGCCCGCCGTGGAGCGCCTGAACCCCGGAAAATCCCCCGCCCTTTACGCGCCCGCGCGCGACAGCGATGAAGAGTTGGAGATTGCCGACGCCGATATGGTCGAGGCCATTGAACGCATCCGCACCGCCATCGCCAAGGCCCGCCCCCGTCCGGGCCGCTTGCGCCTTGCCCTGGGCGTGGGCTTCACCGCGGCGGCGGTGGGCCTGGGCGTCTTCTGGTTGCCCGACGCGCTGACGCGTCAGACCGTATCACTGCTGCCCGAGGCCAAGCGGGTCGAGATTGGCCAGCAGTTGCTGGGGCAGATGACCAACATCGCGGGCCGTCCCTGCACCGGGCGCGGGGGGCGCACCGCGCTGATGCGGCTGTCGGTGCGCGCGTTTGGCACCGAGGACGCGCCGCAGCTGGTGCTGTTCCCCACCACCATCCCCGATACCCTCAGCCTGCCCGGCAACATCATTGCGGCCTCTGCGGCCTTGGCTGAAGACTTCGAGACGCCAGAGGTGCTGGCCGGCTACCTGCTGGCCGAAGCCGCCCGACGCGCCGTGCAGGACCCGCTGGAAACCTTCCTGTCGGAGGCCGGGTTGGGCGTCACTTTCCGCCTGCTGACCACCGGAGAGATCGCCGATGAGGCGATCCACGCCCATGCCGCGCGCCTGCTGTCGCGCGACACGGTGCCGGTGGCGGAAAGCGCGCTTTTGGCGCGGTTCGAGGCGGCGGAAATCTCGTCACAACACTACGCGTTTGCCCGCGATGTCTCGGGCGAGTCGGTGCTGGGGTTGATCGAGGCCGACCCCTTGCGCGGCGGCGCGGGGCCAGTCGTGTTGAACGACGCGGATTGGGTCAGCCTGCAAGAGATCTGTTCGAGCTAGGCCGCTTTATGGCCCAACGAGAAAGGGCGCCACAGGGGCGCCCTCTTCCGAAACTCTTTGACCTGGCTCAGTTACGCGTGATCGCGCCCGAGAACCCGGCACCCCGGGTTTGCACCAAGGCGCGACCCAGCGATTGCGGATCGCCGTAGGGCCCTGCCATCACGACGTAAAGCGTCTGACCCTGGCGTTGCACCTGTCCGATGCGGGCCGGAAGCCCGGCGGAGGCCAAGCGGGAATAGGCGCTGGTCGCCTCACCCGGGCCCTGGAAGGTCCCTGCAAGCACGTGGCGATGGTTAGCACCCACGCGCACCTCATTGGACGGCGCGGCAGGTTGCTCGGCCACCGGAAGGCGGGCGCGCGTGACCGGCGCGCGGGGCACGGCGGTTGGATCCGGCGTGGCGTTGCGCGCCGCAAGGGCAGCCGCGGCGGCCTGGCGGCGGGTGATCACCTGGGTGCCATGGGTCAGCGGCACCGATGCGATCTGGCGGGGAACGGTATTGGTCCAGACCTGCGCCATCTGCGCCTCGCCCTGGGCCGTCCCGATGCCGCGATAGGGGTTCAGGCGGCCATCGTCCCATGCCAGCTCATAGCCCGGCGGCGGGGCGCTGAGCGCGAAGCTGCGTGGGGTGCCCGTGCGCGGCTCGGCGGCGGCGCCCCCAAGGCTCGACTGAGGGCCGACGACATAGCCCGGGAAGTTCGCCTGCGGGCCGCAGCGCACGCCCTCACCGGTGAAGTAGGGCTGATGGGCGGCCGGCATGTTGGGGCATCCCGTGGCACCCGAGGGCGCCTGGATGGTGATCGGCGCGGTCTGCACCTGAACCTGGGGCACCACGACCGGCGCGGGTGCGGCAGCAACCACGGGGGCGGTTTGGATGACCGGCGCGGGCGCGGGTGCTGCAGCAGGCGCAGGCGCCGCACCGCCAATGACGGTCACGCCGCTAGTGGCGGCCAAATCCGGCTGGGTCTGGGCCACGCCCTGGGTCGGCGCCATGCCGCAGACCTGATCCCGGTCACGGCCCACGCGGGGCACCCATTCGGTGGCCGCCCCGAAACCGACGCGCACGAAAACGCAGCCCCGGCTGTCGACATATTGGTCGCCTGTGTAGGACGAGGACGGCGTCTCCGCCGGAACACCCTGTGCATAAGTTGCACCGGGAAGAGCGAGCCCTGCAGACAGGCTCAAGACCATGGCAAGGTGCCATTGCTTGTTAGACATGCGATATCCCCCAGATAAACGCTTGTGGATATCTTGGGCGAGTCGCGCCGCCAAGTAAAGGCTCTCAAACGATTATTTGGTTCCGAACATCCTGTCGCCAGCGTCGCCCAGGCCCGGAACGATGTAGCCGTGATCGTTCAAATGGCTGTCCAAAGCGGCGGTCACAATCGGCACATCGGGGTGCGCTTCCTTCATCCGCGCCACACCTTCTGGTGCCGCCAGAAGGCAGAGGAACCGGATGTTGCGCGCGCCGCCCTCTTTCAGCCGCGTCACCGCCGCAGCCGACGAGTTGCCCGTGGCCAGCATCGGATCGACCACAATCGTCAGCCGATCTTCCATGGCTTCGGGCACTTTGTAGTAGTATTCCACCGGCTGCAGCGTCTCGGGATCGCGGTAGAGGCCCACGAATCCGACCCGCGCGTTGGGGATCAGCTCAAGAATGCCGTCCAAAAGCCCGTTGCCCGCGCGTAGAATCGACACCAGCGCCAGCTTCTTGCCCTTGATCGCGGGGGCCTGCATCGGTTCCAGCGGAGTGTTCACCGTCACCGTCGTCATCGGCAGGTTGCGCGTCACCTCATAGGCCAGCAGGTGGCTGATTTCGCGCAAGAGTTGCCGGAACGACTTGGTCGAGCAGTCCTCATCGCGCATCAGGGTCAGCTTGTGCTGCACAAGCGGGTGATCAACGACGGTAAGGTGTTCACTCATGGCGTCTTCAACCTCTTTTGGATCATCTCTTTGGTGGCCGCGTCGCAGAACGCCGCGTCCAGCGCGGTCTGGTTCAACTCGGCGAAAACGGCTTCGTCATAGCCGAAGGTCCGGGCCAGATTTTCGTATTCTTGCGTCATCGTCGTGCGGAAGAACGGCGGGTCGTCGGTGGACACGGTCACCTTCACGCCGCGTTCGCGCAGACGCTCAATCGGGTGTTTATCAAGGCTCGGGTAGGCGCCCAGAAACACGTTAGAACCTGGGCAGACCTCCAGCGTGATGCCCCGCTCGGCGATCAGATCGCACAGGCTGGGGTCGTCAATGGCCTGCACCCCGTGGCCGATCCGAACCGGGTTGAGCGCGTCGATGCTGTCCCGCACGGACTTTGCGCCGCCCCATTCGCCCGCATGGGTCGTGATCTGCAGCCCGGCCTCGCGTGCGCAATCGAACGCCCAGGCATAATCGCCGGGCGCGCCCACGTCCTCGGCCCCGCCCATGCCGAAGCCGGTGATGAAATCGCCAGCGGTATCGGCGGCGCAGGCGGCGGTCTTCTTGGCCTGCTCGGGCCCGAAATGGCGGATACAGGTGATGATCCCGCGCAGGGTGACCTCGGGCAGGGCTTGCGCCGCCTCTTCGATGGCAGCGAGATACTCACGCCACAAGGTGATGTCCGAGCCGCCGCAGAAATCGGGCGACAGGAAGACCTCGGAGTAGACAATGCCGTGCGATGCGCTTTCTTCCAGGACCGCGCGGGTCAGGCGGGCGAATTCTTCCGGGCCTGTCAGGACCGAGCATGCCGCCTCATAGACCTCAAGAAAGTGGTTGAAGTCGCGGTAGGCATAGCCGCCGTCCTCGGTAAATATCCCGCTGATATCAATGCGCTTTTCCTGGGCGAGGCCCCGGATGAACGCAGGCGGGGCGGCCCCTTCCAGGTGCAGATGCAGCTCGATCTTTGGCAGATCTCTCATAGAAAACTCTTCCCCGCTCCACGATAGGGCAGGCCCAGATGGGCCGCCACCGAGGCACCGACATCGGCGAACCCGACCACGCCGATTTCCCTCGGCCCCGATTGCTTCGCGCGTCCCTGCCCGGAAACCGGACCCTTGGCAAGAACCGGCACGCGTTCGCGCGTGTGATCCGTGCCGGGCCACGTCGGATCGTTGCCATGGTCTGCCGTCAGGATCATCAGATCATCCGCGCGCAGCCGCGCCAGGACCGGCGCAATCGCTGCGTCAAACCACTCCAGATGCCGCGCATAGCCCGAGACATCGCGGCGGTGGCCATAGAGGCTGTCGAACTCCACGAAATTGGCGAAGACCAGCGCACCGTCCGGTGCCGTTTCCACGCTTTGCGCCAGGTGGTCCATCAAGACCGCATCGGTGCCTTTGAGCATTGTTCCGGTGTTCCGACCCGCAAAAATATCGCCGATCTTGCCAATGGTAATCACCTCGCGCCCGGCATCGGCAGCCGCATCCAGAAGCGTCGGCCCCGGCGGCTCGATGGCATAATCGCGACGGTTGCCGGTGCGCGCGTAGGCGCCGGGCGGGCCTGTGAACGGCCGCGCGATCACCCGACCGATACGGCGTTCATGGAGCAGCGGCGCGAGGTCTTTGCACAGGCGCAGGAGGCGGTCCAGCCCGAAGCTCTCCTCATGGGCGGCGATCTGGAACACGCTGTCGGCAGAAGTGTAGCAGATCGGCCAGCCGGTCTCCTCATGCTGCTGACCTAGGCGCGCGATGATCTCGGTGCCGCTGGCGTGAACGTTGCCCAAAACGCCGTCCGTGCCCGCCAACCGCTGGACCGCTTCCAACACGTCCTGGGGGAAACTGTCCGTCTTGTCAGGGAAGTAGCCCCAATCCCACGGCACAGGCAGGCCCGCCAGTTCCCAGTGACCCGAGGGCGTATCCTTGCCCGCGCTAACCTCTTCCGCCGCGCCCCAGAGCCCGTCTGGCTTAGCGCTAAGGCCCTTTACGGTCACGCCACTGGCCCGTTCCAACGCGGCCCCGAGGCCCAGGGCGTCGAGCGTGGGCATCCGCAACGTACCGCTGCGACCCTCTTCCGCCGCGCCCTCGGCGCAGGCCTTCGCGATGTGGCCCAAGGTGTTGGCGCCGGTGTCCGGCAGATCGCCGTTAAAGAACTCCGCCGCATCCGGCGCACCGCCGATGCCGACGGAATCCATGACCACAAGGAAAGCACGAGACATCTCAGGCAATCCTCTCGTGGATCAGGGGCGGCACCTCCAGCGCCGTATCGGACAGGGTGAACGCCCGCCGCAGGCGCGCCGCGACCGCGCGGCCCTTGTCCTCGTCGCCGGTGTGGATACGCGCCAGCGGCGTCGCGTCGTCCACCCGCGCCCCCAGCCGCGCGATGTCCGAGAGGCCGACCGCCGGGTCGATCCTGTCGTCCTCCCGCATCCGTCCGCCGCCCAGTTGCACCACGATCTCACCCAAGGCGCGGGTGTCGATGGCGGTCACGTAGCCGCCTTGGCCCGGATGCACATCCATCATCACCGGGGCGGCGGGCAACCGGTCCGGCCAGCGGTCGACGAAATCCACCGGGCCGCCCAGTTCCGCCACCATTTCCGCGAAGACACCTGCCGCAGAGCCGTCTTCCAGCACGCCGATGATGCGCCCCTCGCCATCCGCCGCGTCTGCCGCCAATCCGCCCAGGGCCAACAGCTCTCCGCCCAACGCCACGGTCAGCTTTTCAAGCGGCGTGTCGCGCTGCGCGCCGGTCAAAACCTTCATCACTTCAATGAGTTCAAGTGCATTCCCCGCTGCAACTGCCAAGGGCTGGTTCATGTCCGTGACAAGCGCGGTCGTCATGCACCCCGCGCCCTGCGCCGTGGCCACCAGCGCTTGCGCGAGCGCCAGCGCCTCTGTTTCCGAGCCCATGAACGCGCCCGAGCCGACCTTGACGTCCAGCACCAGCGCCTCCAGCCCCGCCGCCAACTTCTTTGACAAGATCGAGGCCGTGATCAGATCGATGGAGGCGACGGTTCCGGTCACATCACGCACCGCGTAAAGCCGTTTGTCCGCTGGCGCGATATCGTCTGACGCCCCGACAATGGCGCAGCCGATGTCGGCCACGATCTCTTGCAAATCGTCGGGCGACACTTGCGTGTTATAGCCCGGGATCGCCTCCAGCTTATCGAGCGTGCCGCCGGTATGGCCCAGACCGCGCCCCGAGATCATCGGCACGAACGCGCCGCAGGCCGCCAGCGCAGGCGCCAGCAGAAGCGACACACAATCGCCCACGCCGCCGGTGGAATGCTTGTCGATCACCGGCCCGTCGAGGCGCCATTGCAGGATGCGCCCGGTCTCGCGCATGGCGCGGGTCAGCTGTACCCGTCCTTCGTCGCCCAGGCCCTTCTGGCAGACCGCCATGGCAAAGGCTCCCGCCTGGGCGTCGCTGACGGTGCCGGTAGCAAGGCCCTCGGCAAACCAGAACAACTCTGCCTCCGTCGGCCGCGCGCCATCGCGCAGCTTTGCCAGAATCGTGCGCGCGTCACTCATGACGCCATATGGGCGGCGGTGAACTGGCCCGGCAAAAGCGTGGCCACATCGGTGCGCTCCGTGGGTCCTTGAGTTGTGGCCAGCGTCACCGTGACGTCGCCCTGCGCGAATTCCGCCAGCTTCTGGCGACAGCCACCGCAGGGCGGCACCGGCGTGGGGCTGTCGGCAATCACCGCGACCTCGGCAATGCGCGTGTCGCCCGCCGCGATCATGGCCGCAATGGCGCCCGCTTCGGCGCAGGTGCCCTCAGGATAGGCCACGTTTTCGACGTTACAGCCCAGAAAGACGTTTCCCTCCACCGAGCGGATCGCGCAGCCAACTTTGAAGTTCGAATACGGCGCATGGGCGTTCAGACGCACTTGGGCCGCGTGCTGGATTAAGGTTTCGTCGGCCATCGGAAGGCTCCTCGCGGGACGTGTCCGAGGCAATGTGGGACGTTGCGCGCGCCAGCGCAAGCGCCCTTACCCCAGCGTCGCCCGCCGCTTGCCGATCAGCTCCAGCAGGTCCGCGAGATCCGGCTTCAGATGCTTATGGGTCTGCCCCAGTTGGTCCAGCTTTTGGCGCTTGGCGGCAATATTGAGCACCTCTGCCATCTGGCACAGTCGGTCGGCCCCGACAGCCCCAGAAATCGCGATGAGGATATGGGTCTGCGCCCGGATCTCGGCGACGGAGGCCTCTGCCACCCCGCGCTCCAGCGCGACCTGCACCGCGGTCAGATCTTCGACCACACGGTCGAGCAGTTCCGCACTGCCCGGCCCACCGGCGGCGTCCAGCAGACGGTCCAGCCTGGCCTCGTCCATCTGTGGCCCAAGTCCTTGGCCCATAAGCACATCTTCGGCGTCAGGCTCCCCCGCGGGTCGCCCCACATGACGCAGGATCGTGCGGCCAAACTCTGCGCTCGAGGCGATCGGTTTGCCAATGATCCCGTCGGCGCCTGCCGCGTAAATCGCTTCCCGGTTGTCCCGCAAAACGTATGCGGTGATCGCCACCAGGGGCATCTTCGCGCGGGCATCGGGTGTGGCGCGCACCTGCTCCATCACCTCAAGGCCCGACATCCGCGGCATCTCGATGTCGATCAACCCGATGTCAAATTCCTCCCGCCCCAAGGCGTCCATCGCCGCCACGCCATCGGCCACGAAAAGCGTCTCGGCGTTCATCGCCGCCAGCATCTGGCGCAGAATGGTCTGGTTGGTCAGGTTATCCTCGGCCACCAAAATACGCAGGCCCGCCAGATCCGGCGGCGCGACCGGCGCCGGGCCACCAGCGACCCAATCCACCTTGTCTTGCGGGATCACCAGGCGGGCGCATCCCTGGCCCTCGGGCGCCAGGTTCGTAAGGGTAAGACGAGCGGGCAATACGGCGCTTAACTCGCGCACGATTTGCAGGCCCAACCCGCTTCCGGTGCTGCTGGCCGAGGGGCCGTGGTCCGGCCCCAGGACATGCGGCGGGAAGCCAGGCCCTTGATCCGTCACGCTAATCTCGAAGCCCTTGTCAGGATCACACGACAGATCCACCACAACATCGCCGCCAGCCGCATGGACCAGGGCGTTGCCCACAAGATTGCCCACGATCCGGTCTAGGGTGATTGCCGAGACGTTCAGCCGCTCTGGCAAGTCACCGTCCGGACGGATCGCGAAGTGGCTCCCCCGCTCCGCGGCACGCCCGCGCCAGCGGCGGTCCAGCGCCCGCACCCATTCCGCCACGTTGACGGCGGCAAATTCATTGCCGACCGACGTCTCACCGGCGGCGGTCAGAAGGGCGTCATCGACCAGCGCCGCCAGCGTGTCGGCGGCGGCGCGCACCCGGTCGATCTGGGTCTGTGTCTGGGGATCCAGTCGCGCCGTCTCGACCAGTCGAATGCCACCCAAAACGTCCGACATGGCCGAGCGGATGTCGTGGGACAACTGCTGCAACGCCTGCGACGGGCGGCGGCTGGCATCCTCTGCAAACGGATCGTGGGACAGGGGAAAAACCTCGGCAGACATGGGGCACCGACATGAAGGAGTAGGGCTACACCCTTACCAGATCGCGCGTCTTCGCGCCACACTCGGGCCCGTCACAGGGCACTGTGTGATGCAGATATACACAAGCTATCCACAGGTTTTTCCACAGCTAGCCGTAAAGGCTGACGGGCGTGCCTGCGAGGGCCGAGATATTCAGCAAGCCCCGCGCCGTGATGGAGGGCGTCACGATATGTGCGCGGTTGCCCATCCCCATCAGGATCGGCCCGACCTCCAGCGCATTCGCCTTCATTTTCAGGATGTTACGCGTTGCACTCGCCGCGTCGGTCGAGGTGAAGATCAGCGCGTTCGCGGCCCCTTCCAGGCGGCAATCGGGGAACACGCGGGCGCGCAACTCAGGATCGAGCGCGCTGTCGACATGCATCTCGCCCTCATAAACAAAGCCGCGCGCCTCGCTGTCGAGCATGTCGAGGGCGGCACGCATCGTCCGCCCCGACGCGCTGTCGAGGTTGCCGAACTGGCTGCCGGAACACAGCGCAATCTTGGGTTCCACCCCGAAGCGGCGCACATGGCGCGCGCAGCCAACCGTGGTTTCCGCAATCTGCTCGGGCGTCGGCACGGGATGCACCTGGGTGTCCGCAATGAAAAGCGGGCCGTCCTCCAGGATCATCAGGCTCAATGCGCCCACCGGCTTGTGCCCCTCTCCGCCGAGGATTTGTGTGACGTAGTTGAGGTGCCAGAGGTACTGCCCAAACGTCCCGCAAATCAGGCTATCGGCCTCGCCGCGTTGCACCATGACGGCGCCGATTGCAGTCGTATTCGTGCGCATGATCGCCCGCGCCAGATCCGGCGACACGCCACTGCGGGCCATAAGCCTATGATATGTTTCCCAATAATCGCGGTAGCGGGGATCGTTCTCAGGGTTGACCAATTGAAAGTCCCGACCGGGCCTGATCACCAGCCCCGCCCGCTCAATCCTCGCGTCGATGACCTCGGGGCGGCCGATCAGGATCGGCATATCCGTCGTTTCTTCCACCATCGCCTGGGCCGCGCGCAGCACGCGTTCATCCTCGCCTTCTGCGAAGACGATCTGCCGTTTCGCCGTCGCCGCCGCCTCGAACACGGGCCGCATCACAAGCGCTGATTTGAACACCGACTGGTTCAGCTTGGCCCGGTAGGCGTCGAGGTCCTCGATGGGCCGCGTCGCGACGCCGGATTCCATTGCCGCCTTGGCCACGGCGCTGGCGACCACCGCCGACAGGCGCGGGTCGAAGGGCTTCGGGATCAGGTACTCGGGCCCGAAGGTCAGCTGCTCGCCCTGGTAGGCGGCGGCGGCCTCTGCCGAGGTTGTGGCCCGCGCCATGGCCGCGATGCCTTCGATGCAGGCGATCTGCATGGCGTCGTTGATCTCGGTCGCGCCGACATCCAGTGCGCCGCGGAAGATGAAGGGGAAACACAGCACGTTGTTGACTTGATTGGGAAAATCGCTGCGCCCCGTGGCGATGATCGCATCGGGCGCCACGGCACGCGCATCATCGGGCAGGATCTCGGGGGTGGGGTTGGCGAGGGCGAAAATGATCGGCGCGGGCGCCATCTTGGCGACCATCTCGGGCGTCAGGACGCCCGGCCCGGACAGACCGAGGAACAGGTCCGCGCCCGCGATCACATCGCCCAGGCCCTTCGCCTCGGTCCCCTGTGCATAAGCATCTTTCTGCGGCGTGGAACCGCCGCGCCCCTCATACACGAGCCCGTCGATATCGCAGAGGAACACGTTCTCGCGCCGCACGCCCAGTTTCAGCAGCATGTTGAGGCAAGCGATCCCCGCCGCCCCGCCGCCGGTCGAGACGACCTTGATCTCGTCAAAGGACTTGCCCGTCACCCGCAGCGCATTGGTCGCCGCCGCTCCGACGACAATGGCGGTGCCGTGCTGATCATCATGAAAAACCGGAATTCCCATCCGCTCGCGGCACAATTGTTCAACGATAAAACAATCGGGCGCCTTGATGTCTTCCAGGTTGATCGCGCCGAATGTCGGCTCCAGCGCGCAGACGATATCGGCGAGCTTTTCCGGGTCCGGTTCATTCACCTCGATGTCGAAACAGTCGATGTTGGCGAACTTCTTGAACAGAACCGCCTTGCCCTCCATCACCGGCTTAGACGCCAGCGCCCCGATATTGCCGAGGCCCAAAACGGCGGTGCCATTTGACACCACGGCGACGAGGTTCCCGCGCGCCGTGTAGCGCGCCGCATTGGCCGGATCGGCCTTGATCTCAAGGCTCGCCTCGGCCACGCCAGGGCTATAGGCGCGCGCCAGATCGCGCCCGTTGGCGAGCGGCTTGGTGGCACGGATCTCCAGCTTACCGGGGCGGGGGTTCTCGTGATAGAACAGTGCGGCCTCGCGCAAACCGTCCTTTTTGTCGTCACTCATCCCAACACCCTCCCGGAAATTAGTTTAACGCTCAACAATCTCTAACATGGTCCCCTGGGACCCGCTACTGGAACTGCTCGCGCAGCAACCGCTCTTCCAACCCATGGCCCGGATCGAACAGCAGATGGTGCGAAACGGACGGCTCGGACCGGATCTCCACCGCCGCTACGCCTTTGACGGAGCGGCTGTCCGCGTCTGCCATCACCGGGCGTTTGTCTGGGTCCACCACTTCGATCCGCACCAGCGCCGATTTCGGCAGCAGCGCGCCGCGCCAGCGCCGGGGCCGGAACGCCGCGACTGCTGTAACGGCCAAAACGTCCGAACCAATCGGCAGGATCGGCCCGTGGGCCGAATAATTGTAGGCGGTGGAGCCCGCAGGCGTGCTCAGCAGCGCGCCGTCGCAGACCAATTCCTCCATCCGCAACTTGCCATCCACGAAGATCCGCAATTTCGCCGCTTGCGGCCCTGCGCGTAGCAAACTCACCTCATTGATCGCCAGCGCATCCACCACGCTGCCATCGACGCATTCCGCGCGCATGTGCAGCGGGTTGATCACCGCCTCTTCCGCCGCTTCCAGCCGTCCGATCAGGCCCTCCTCGGCGTAGGCGTTCATCAAAAACCCCACCGTGCCGCGGTTCATGCCATAGACCGGCGCGGGCAACGCGCGGGTGCCGTGTAGCGTCGACAGCATGAAGCCGTCGCCCCCCAAGGCCACGATCACATCGGCGTCCACCGGCGCAAAAGCGCCATAACGCGCCTCCAGCGCCACCTTGGCCTCTTGGGCCAGCGGCGTGTCGGACGCCAGGAACGCGATGTTGCGGGCCGAGGGCATGGACGCCCCTTTCAATCAATGACTTACCGCCCCACCCTTGCGCGCGCCTATGGGAAACACAATCCCGCTTACGCCCCAAACGGCACCGGTTTTGCCGCTTTTACTGGGCATCGCGCCGCAATCCGGGCTTTCCCGAGGGCCCATTCTGGCCTACATCCCCCGCAACCGTTTCCCCAAGGCAGGAGCTTCCCATGAACGCCCCACATCGTGACGCTGGCTTTTTCACCGAAAGCCTTGAGACCCGCGACCCCGAGATTTTCGCCGCCACCCGCCAAGAACTTGGCCGCCAGCGCGATGAGATCGAGCTGATCGCGTCCGAGAACATCGTCTCTGCCGCCGTGATGGAGGCCCAGGGCGGCGTGATGACCAACAAGTACGCCGAAGGCTATCCGGGCCGCCGCTACTACGGCGGCTGTCAATATGTTGATATCGCAGAGGAATTGGCAATTGATCGCGCCAAGCAGCTGTTTGGGTGCGACTTCGCCAACGTCCAGCCGAATTCTGGCAGCCAGGCCAACCAGGGGGTCTTCACGGCCCTCTTGCAGCCTGGCGATACGATCCTTGGCATGTCGCTTGACGCCGGCGGGCACCTCACCCACGGCGCGCGGCCCAACCAGTCGGGCAAGTGGTTCAACGCGGTGCAATACGGCGTGCGCGAAAGCGATCTGGAGATTGACTACGACCAGATCGCGGCCCTTGCCGCGGAGCATAAGCCGAAGATGATCATCGCGGGCGGCTCTGCCATTCCCCGGGTGATTGATTTCGCGAAGATGCGCGAGATTGCCGATACCGTGGGCGCCTATCTGCTGGTGGACATGGCGCATTTCGCGGGCTTGGTCGCCTCTGGCCACTACCCCTCGCCGTTCCCCCACGCCCATGTCGCCACGACCACGACCCACAAGACCCTGCGCGGCCCGCGCGGCGGAATGATCGTCACCAATGACGAGGCGATTGCGAAGAAATGCAACTCCGCCATCTTCCCCGGCATCCAGGGCGGTCCGCTGATGCATGTGATCGCCGGTAAGGCCGTGGCTTTTGGCGAGGCCCTGCGCCCCGAGTTCAAGGACTACCAAACCCAGGTCATCGCCAACGCAAAAGCGCTGGCCGCGCAGCTGATTGAGGGCGGTTTGAACATCGTTACCGGCGGCACCGACACGCATTTGATGCTGGTCGATCTGCGCCCCAAGGGCGTCAAGGGCAACGCCGCCGAGAAGGCCCTGGGGCGCGCCCACATCACCTGCAACAAGAACGGCATTCCCTTCGACACCGAGAAGCCGATGATCACCTCCGGCCTGCGGCTCGGCTCCCCCGCCGGAACGACGCGCGGATTTGGCGAGGTTGAGTTCCGCCAGATCGCCGATTGGATTGTCGAGGTTGTCGACGGTCTCGCGGCCCATGGCGAGGACGGCAATGAGGCGGTCGAAGCCAAGGTCCGCGCCGAGGTGCAGGAGATGTGCGACCGTTTCCCGATCTACGCGAACCTGTGACACAGCAATTGATATACCATTGATATACCCGCCAGGGTTGGGATCATGGTTAACGACAGACGGACATGGCCGCCGAGGAACTCCCCCAGCGGCCATTCTTTTACGCTCGACGGTGCCCGTCAGACCTCTTCTTTCAGCGCCTCTTCCAGCAGCTTCTCGTTCTTCGCGTCCTCGATCTTGCGCAAACGGTCGTCGCTGAAGCGCATGTCGAAGCGGTATTTCACCACGTTGATCAGGCTCAGGGTCAGCAGCAGAATGCCCATCCCCCAATAGCCTTTCGTGGCCAGCGGCACGTCGGTGGACAGCCAAAGCGACATGCCAAGCAGCCCGTAGGCGACGGCGACGCCCAGGAAATTCAGATTCATAATCAGGGTGTTGTGGTGACGATCAATCATAGGTCTTCTCCTTTGGAACGGCCTCAAGTAGCGCAATGCGCGGCAGGCCAATTGAATTCAGGTGTTCGCGCGCAGGCGTTGCATCACGTCGGCGACGGTTGATTTCAGCGGGTCGCCGTAGCCCGCATCACTGAGGCGCTCGGTCATATCGGACCGGTCCAGCCCCTCGTCGATTTCGCGCAGGATCTGCGTCTGCTCGAACGGGTCATCGCGGTTTAGGACCCGGGCGATCAGTTCTTCCGCCTCCTCGAACGCCGTGTCCTGGGACACGTGGCGGCCCAGATGGCGCTGGATATCGGCCTCTTTCTTCGCCGCTCGCGCGGCGATAGCCCCTTGTTTTAGATCGGTAATTCGGCGGCTCGCGCCCTCGACCGAGTGGCGCAGCTTCAAGATCCGCGTCTCCAGCCGCTCCACCGTGGTGCGCCGCACGGCCAGCTCATTCTCCAGCTGCGCAATCGCGCCCGCGGCCTCCGTCGCCATATCTTCGCGCCCATCCGCCAGCGCCAGTTTGGCGCGGCTTGTCAGGTCCGTGACCCGGTTTTCCAGCGCCTCAACCTGGCGCATTTCCGAGCGTTCGCGCTGGATCAACGAGGCCAACGAAAACTTCGCCGCCTTCAGGCTCGCCTCTGCCTCGCGGATCTTTTGGTCAATAAGTTCAATGCTGTAGTGGTCCCTCACCCGCTCTTCCGCGCGGGTATTGGCGCCGTTCACGAGGGTCGTCAAAGTTCTGAACATCCTAGCTCTCCAAATAATGAACATCGTTCACAAATTGGATATAGGCGATTCTGTGAACGCTGTTCAAGAACTATTTTGAACAGCGTTCACTTTTTCTGACCGACTTGCTCCAGAAGCAGGCGGATCATCGTCTTCAATTGCTCTCCCGGCACGCCAGAGATGCGGTTTTCCAGGCCCAGAAGCACGATCCCATGCACGCTAGAGAACAGCGTGCGCGTCATCAGGTCCAACCCTGCGGCGTCGAAATCCGGGAAGATCTCGGCCAAAGGCTCCGTAATATAGGCAAAAAGCTGCGCCATCGCGCGCCCGTACCATTCCGGCACCGGCCCATCGCTGCGCATCTCTACGTCGAAAAGCGCGCGCCACAGTTTCGGGTGCTCGCGCGCGAACGCCAGATAGGCATGGGACATCGCGATCAGGCGCGCGTTGGGCGCCTGCCCCGCGCCATCATCCACAACCGCGCCGACTGCCGCACCAAGACGCGTAAAGGTGCGCCCGTTAACCTCCAGGGTCAGGGCGTTAAGGTCTTCAAAATGCGTGTAAATCGCGCCCACGGCACAGCCCGCTTGCCGCGCCAGTTCGCGCGCGCGCAAGGACGCCAACCCCTCTGCCTCGATCTGAGCCTCGGCCAGATCGATCAGTTTTTCGCGCAACGCCGCTTTGCGGGCCTCTACTTTTCCTGCCACCGAAGGACCTCCTTGAACGCCGTTCAAACCCATATCAGCGCAGGCATCCCGAGGAAAACCCTAATTCCTTTGCGCCGAATTCTGCGCAACTGCGTAAGAATTAGGCGGCCTCGTTGCGCGGTTTTTCCCGCCATGACACGTTGAAGGCCCAAAGTGGCTTCCTAAATATCATCCAACGGGAAACGCCCCTCCATTTACCAAAGTAGAGACATCTTAATTCAAACCATCTGAGACCTGGACCGGACCCATGCACGCCACATCGTCCCTTCCCGAGATCACCCCGAATTACCGCCGCGAGGCGGAGCGCGAGATCAGGCGCTTCACCCGCGACTGGACCGCGCGCGACGACAGGCTGGCCGCTGCCAGCTACATCCTTACTTTCATTGCTTATTTTGCGACGCTTGCCCTCACCATATGGGCCTGGCCCAACGCCTGGCTCGTGGTGCCGCTGATCATGGTAAACGCCACAATCGGGGTCCGGCTTTATGTGTTGCAGCACGACACCGGCCATAATTCGCTGTTCTCAACCTCGCGTCTGAACACCATCGCGGGACATGCCCTCAGCGTGTTTACCCTCACCCCATTCGCGGTCATGCAGCACAATCATAATGAGCATCACAGCCATCTGGGCAATCTGGAAGAGCGTGACACGACCGAGATTTTCACGATGACACTGCGCGAATGGCAGGAAGCGGGTTTCTGGAAACGCCTGGGATATCGCCTTTACCGCAACCCGTTGATCCTGATCCCCCTGGGTGGGCTTTACACCTACGCGCTGGCCTACCGCTGGCCCAAGAACGCCGCGAAAATCGCACCTTTTCAAGTTGTTGCCCATAACCTCGGCCTCGCGGGCTGGGTCACTTTCCTATGGTATGTCGCGGGCGTTCCGGGCCTGATCATCTATGCGGGCACCGTCTTTTGGGCGGGCTGCCTGGGTGTGTTCCTCGTCTACCTGCAGCATAATTTCGAGGATACCTGGTGGGACCGCAAGCCGACCCTGAACCCCGCACGCGCGGCGCTGCAGGGATCTTCCGCGCTCGATCTGGGGTGGTGGTTTGACCTGGCCGTGGCCAACATCACCTATCACGACATCCACCATTTCAACGCCAATATACCTAGCTACCGCCTGCGCGCCTGCCATCGCGCGCTGAGACAGCATTACGAGGTGCAGACCATCGGCTGGCGGGAGGCGCTGCGCTCGTTCACCTTGAAGCTGTGGGACGAAGATCAAGGACGGCTGGTGGCCTTCCCGCGCACGCAAGAACAGCGAGTGCCCGTGGTTCCTGCAGAATAACCGCCTTCCGTCAGACACTTAGGCGCCGACAGCCCGGCGCACCATATCCCAATAAATCGTCTCCACATCGGCGCGCGTTAGCCGCCCGCCGTCGCGAAACCACGTCGTCACGCCTGTCAGCATCGAGATCAGCCCCATGGTCGCCAGCCGCAGATCGGCCACGTCAAAGGCGCCCTCGGCAACGCCTGCACGCAAAATGTCCTCCAGCCGCGCCTCATAGGTGCCGCGCAGTCCCTCAATGACGGCGAAGTTCTCGGGCGTCAGGTTGCGCAGCTCCATATAAGCGATGAACACCAGGTCGGGCCGGTCGAGGTGAAAGCGGATATGGTGGCGGGCGAAATCCTCTAGCTCGGCCAGCGGGCCGCCGCCCGGCGGCGTCCAATCGGCCAGCAGTTCCTCCATGTGGCCGCGCATCAGCTCGAACAAAAGCGCTTGTTTGTCAGGCGTATAGAGGTAGAGCGCGCCCGCCTGAACCCCCACCTCACGGGCGATCTGGCGCATGGAAACGGCGGCATAGCCGTGCTGCGCGAAAAGGCGTAGGGCCGTTTCGCGGACCTTTGGGCCGGTGGTGCCCGCGTGACTGCCTTGGGTGCGTGCCATGGCCGGATGATTATATGAACATGCGTTCAATTCAACTGCGATAACGGTCCCATCTGGACTTGCCCCCCACCCATCCGCTACGCCTGAGCCATGAGATCCGCTGCCCTGCTCCTTTGTCTGCTGCCCCTTGCCTGTGGCCCCGCCATGCCTGACCTGCAGGGCGAGTTGAGCCCGGAGGCACGCGCCGCCGGATTTCCCAGCCTTGTCCCCCTTGGCCCGCTGCTGGCCCAGGCCGAGGCGCCTTTGGTTCGCACGGCAGCCTCCGAAGGCAGCAGTCTGGAGGCCCGCGCCGAGGATCTGCGCCGCCGCGCGGCCTGGCTGCGGGCGATGTCTTTGTGACCTGATCGCACTTTAGCGCCGCGCGCGCGTTGCAGCGCTAAGGCGAAGCCGCTACACCCGGCGCGATTGAACCAGATGCGCCCGGAGGCCCCCATGACCGACACTCTCAGACTTGGCATCGCAGGGCTTGGCACCGTGGGCATCGGCGTTGTGAAGATCGTCCAGCGACAGGCGGCACTGCTGTCCGCGCGCACAGGTCACGACATCACGATTTCCGCCGTCTCCGCGCGGTCGCGCGACAAGGATCGCGGCGTGAACCTATCGGCCTATGCCTGGGAAGATGACCCGGTCGCTTTGGCCAAGCGCGACGATGTTGATGTGTTTCTGGAGCTGATGGGCGGCGAGGATGGGCCGGCAAAAGCCTCGACCGAGGCCGCCCTCGCGGCAGGCAAGGACGTGGTATCGGCCAACAAGGCGCTGCTGGCCCACCACGGGCAAGCGCTGGCGGAACTGGCCGAGGAACAGGGCGTGGCCCTTCGGTATGAGGCCGCCGTGGCGGGCGGCATTCCGGTGATCAAAAGCTTGACCGAGGGGCTCGCGGGCAACCGCATCACCCGCGTCATGGGCGTGATGAACGGCACCTGCAACTACATCCTGACGCGGATGGACGAGGCCGGGCTTTCGTACCAAGAGGCATTCGATGAGGCCGATGGGTTGGGATACCTAGAGGCGGACCCGAACCTCGACGTGGGCGGCATCGACGCGGGCCACAAGCTGGCGCTTTTGGCCTCCATCGCGTTCGGCAACAAGGTCGCTTTCGACGACATGCGACTGGAGGGCATCGGCGCGGTCTCCATCGATGACATCCGGCGCGCGGGGGATTTAGGCTACAAGATCAAGCTGTTGGGCGTGGCCCAGATGACTGGCCGGGGGTTGGAGCAGCGCATGACGCCCTGTCTTGTCCCAGCGACGTCGCCTTTGGGACAGCTCGTCGGCGGCACCAATATGGTGGTGATCGAGGGCGACGCGGTCGAGCAAATCGTGCTGCGCGGCCCCGGCGCGGGCGAAGGCCCGACGGCCTCCGCCGTGGTCGGCGACATCTGCGATATCGCGCGCGGCTTGCGGCTGCCGGTCTTTGGCCAGCCCGCAGGTAGCCTGACGACAGCGCCGCCCGCAAATGCGGAAAGCCCGGCTTGTTTTTACCTGCGCATGGAGTTGATCGATAAGCCGGGCGCCTTGGCGAAGGTCGCGACGGCCCTGGGCGAAAACGGCATCTCCATTGATCGGATGCGCCAGTACGACCATGACGGCACCAACGCGCCGGTCCTGATCATCACCCACAAAAGCGCACGACCCGATCTGGACGCGGCCCTGGCGGCGCTGCCGGACACGGGCGTCGTCGCGGGCGCGCCGGTCGCGCTACGGATTGAGGACGTGTAGCGTCGGTGGTTGACCGCACCCTCGGCCCCCTTCTGATCCTCGACCAAATCGCCGAGGGGCGAATGCACCTTGCGGCTGTGTTTGTGGCACCTCCGGGGCAGCCCGTCCCACCGATCCGGATTGCGGGCATTGACGTGCCCGTGCAGCCGCTGATCGCCTACGGCCCAGCACAACTGTGGCGCGCGCGTTTCACCCTGCCCGCCGACGCGCCCTCCGCCTATGAGTGGGACGGCACCAGGTTCGACATCGCAAGCAACCTCAGCGGGGATCTGCGCCTGGCCTATGCCTCGTGCAACGGCGAAGAGCACGGCGACCTGGACCGCGATGAGGATGAGCGCAACGCCATGTGGGCCCATCTGGCAGTACAACACCGCGCAGCGCCCTTTGCGCTGCTGCTGCACGGCGGCGATCAGGTCTATGCCGATGAGGCCACAAAGGGCCATCCGCTTTCGGAGGATTGGCCCGAGAAGCTGCCCCGTGATCCGCTGCCCCATGATCTTGACGATCTGCGCACCCACCTGCGGGAGGGCTTCGCAGAGCGCTACATCACGCAGTTGCAGCATGCTGACTACGCCTGGCTCGTGGCCCGTGCCCCAAGTCTGGCGCAGTGGGATGACCATGACATCTGCGACGGATGGGGATCGCTGCCGCGATCGCGCACCTATTCTGCTGTGGGGAAGGTACTTTTCGAGGTCGCCAAAGAAGCGGCGCTTGCGTTCCAGCACGGCACCGTGTCGGGCGACTTGCCGCCGCGCTTTGCCGACCCTGAAGGATATCACCTCAACTGGGCGGTAGAAGCTCCGGGCCTGCGCCTGCTGGGACCGGACCTGCGATCCGAGAGGACGCGCAGGCAGGTGATGGACGACGGCGGGTGGGCGGATGTGGAGGCCCACGCGAAGGCCGAGTTCGAAGGCCGGACACTGGTGATGTCCTCTGTCCCCCTGCTCGGGCCACGCCTGTCGGTTCTGGAGGCACTGATGGTGCTGACGCCCAAGATGCAGAAGTACGAGGACGACCTGCGCGACCAATGGCAAAGCCGCGCGCACCGCGACAGCTGGCGCCGTATGCTGCGCGCAATGATGCAGATGCAGGAGCAAGAGGGGCAGGACGTCACCATTCTATCGGGCGAGATCCACCTGGCCACCCGCGCCACGATGGCCGCGCGCAATGGGCAAATGCTGCACCAGTTGGTCGCCTCAGGCATCACGCACCGCCCGCCGCCGCGCGCCTGGGCGCGGACGCTGGGGGCACTTTCGCGCCTGGGCGAAGCGCCCCTGCCCGGCCACCGCATCCGCATCCGGCGCATCCCCGGGCAGGCCCTGCGCTATGTGGCCGAGCGCAATGCGCTGGTGCTGGAACGGCGCGGCGACACCTGGGAAGCGGTCTGGCATTTTGAGCACAGCGGCCCCTCGCCAGCATTCCCCATTTAACCCGAAGGGCGGCGCGCCCACTGCCAACAGATATGGCCCCGTTAGCGCCCCCAGCCTTGTCGCCCTGCCCCGCGCCCGCTATGGCGAGACCAGACGCTTCATTTCTTTCAGGGACTATCCTTATGGCCACGACCGACTTCAACGACCGTAACCTTTCGCTCGCCTTGGCCCGTGTGTCAGAACGCGCGGCGATCGCTTCGGCGCTCTGGATCGGGCGCGGGGATGAGAAGGCTGCGGATCAGGCGGCGGTCAACGCCATGCGCGAACAGCTCAACAAGTTGGACATCAAAGGCGTCGTCGTCATCGGCGAAGGCGAGCGGGATGAAGCCCCGATGCTGTTCATCGGCGAAGAGGTCGGCAGCGGCGTCGGCCCCGACGTGGACATCGCATTGGACCCGCTGGAAGGCACCACGCTGACCGCCAAGGACATGCCCAACGCCCTGACTGTGATCGCCATGGGCCCACGCGGCTCCATGCTGCACGCGCCCGACGTCTACATGGACAAGCTGGCGATTGGCCCGGGGTTTCCCGAAGGCATCGTGTCGCTGGATCAAAGCCCGGCCGAGCGGGTGCGCCTGCTGGCCGCGGCCAAACAATGCACCACGGCGGATATCACCGTCTGCGTGTTGGACCGCCCCCGCCATGAAGCGATGATTGCCGAGCTGCGCGACACAGGCGCGGCGATCCGGCTGATCACCGACGGCGACGTCGCGGGCGTGATCCACTGCGCCGAGTCCGAGACGACGGGCATCGATATGTACATGGGCTCGGGCGGCGCCCCCGAGGGCGTTCTGGCCGCCGCCGCACTGAAGTGCATGGGCGGGCAAATGTGGGGCCGCCTGACGTTCCGCAACGATGACGAGAAGGGCCGTGCCGCGAAGGCGGGAATTACGGACCTCGACCGGATCTATTCACGCGACGACATGGTGACAGAGGATGTGATCTTTGCCGCGACCGGCGTCACCGATGGCTCCATCCTGCCGGGCATCAAGCGCGAACCGGGGCATCTGACGACCGAAACGATCCTGATGCGCTCCAAGACCGGATCCGTGCGGCGGATGAGCTACCGCAATCCCAAGGGCTGATATGGCCTCGGCGCTCATTCTGATCGACATCCAGCAGGGCTTTGACAGCCCTGTCTGGGGCGCGCGCAACAACCCGGGCGCCGAGGCGAACGCCGCGCGCCTTCTGGCGGCGTGGCGCAAGGCCTCCGCCCCAATCTGCCACATCCGACATGTCAGCGTGGAACCCGGTAGCCCGCTGGTCGGCGACGGCGCGGAATTCAAGGCTGCCGTCGCCCCAAAAGACGGCGAGCCGGTGTTCGAGAAATCCGTGAACTCCGCCTTCATCGGGACCGAGCTGGAAGATCACCTGACCCATTCCTCCCTCGGGGATCTGGTGATCTGCGGCCTGACCACGCCCCACTGCGTCTCCACAACCACCCGCATGGCCGCGAACCTGGGCTTCGGCGTGCGGCTGGCCCATGACGCCTGCGCCGCTTTCGCGGCCAATGCCTCGACCACATGGGCAGACGGCATGGCCCCCCTGTCGCCGCAGGTCATCCACGACACGGCGATCAGTCATCTGCACGGCGAATTCGCGCGCGCCCTGACCACCGACGCTATCCTGTTGGAAGGCCCATGAGCTATCTCGGCGTCGAGACCTCCCTGACAGGCCGCGGCTGGGTCGGCCCCTCCGACGATGTGGAGCGCCTTGCGCAAACCCTGATCCAACGCGCCGATGTGGAGCCCGCCGTAGCTTCCGTTCTCGCGCGACGCGGGGTGCAGCCAGAGGAGGTCGTCAGCTTCCTCGCCCCCTCCCTGCGCGACCTTCTTCCCGACCCGATGACCCTCAAGGACATGGCCCCCGCCGCCACCCGGCTGGTCGAAGCCGCCCGCAAGGGCGAGCGCATCGCGATCTTCGCCGATTACGATGTCGATGGCGGGTCATCGGCGGCGCTTTTGATTTGGTGGCTGCGGGCGCTGGGGCGCAAAGCAACGCTCTACATCCCTGATCGCATTGACGAAGGATATGGCCCCAACGATGAGGCAATGGCCGCTTTGGCGAAAGACCACGACCTGATCATCTGCGTCGACTGCGGGACCCTGTCCCATGGCCCGATCGCGGCCGCCAAGGGCGCGGATGTGATGGTTCTCGATCACCACCTCGCGGCAGCAGACCTGCCGGAGTGTCTGGCCGTGGTGAACCCCAACCGGTTGGATGAAGACGGCGCCAACGGGCATCTCTGCGCCGCAGGTGTCGTGTTCCTGGTACTGGTCGACGCCAACCGCCGGATGCGGGAGTCCGGCGAAAAGGGCCCTGATTTGATGGGCTTGCTGGATCTGGTGGCGCTGGCGACAGTGGCCGACGTTGCGCCCTTGATCGGCGTGAACCGCGCGCTGGTGGTGCAAGGCCTGAAAGTGATGGCGCGGCGGCAACGCCCGGGTCTTGTGGCCCTGTCGGACGTTGGGCGCCTGGACCGCGCGCCGACCTCCTATCACCTCGGGTTTGTCCTCGGCCCTCGGGTGAACGCAGGTGGGCGCATCGGCGCCGCAGACCTGGGCGCGCGATGCCTGTCGACCGATAGCGTGGCCGAGGCGGAAGCCTTGGCAGCCCAGTTGGACACACTCAACACGGACCGCCGCGATATCGAGCAGCGGGTGCGCGAAGCGGCCCTGGCGCAGGCGGAGGCGCGCGGGTTGGAACTGCCCTTGGTCTGGGCCGCAGAGGACGGCTGGCACCCCGGCGTCGTCGGCATCGTGGCCAGCCGCCTGAAAGACCACACGCGACGGCCCGCGATCGTCATCGGCTTTGATGGTGAGGACGGCAAAGGCTCGGGCCGGTCCGTGGCAGGGGTGGATCTGGGGGCTTCGATCCAGAAGCTGGCCGCCGAAGGGCTGATCCAGAAAGGCGGCGGCCACAAGATGGCGGCGGGCCTGTCGCTGTCGCGCGCGCAGCTGGAACCTGCCATGGCGCGGTTGACAGAGCTTCTCGCCAAGCAAGGGGCCGGCACAGGCGGGCCTGGCGATCTGCGGCTCGATGGCACGCTGATGCCGTCAGCGGCAACGCCGGAGCTGATCGAAAAGATTGAGGCGGCAGGCCCCTACGGCGCAGGCGCCCCTGCCCCCCGCTTCGCCTTGCCCGCCCTGCGTATTCGCCACACGCGGCCCGTGGGTGAGACCCATCTGAAACTGACCCTCAGTGACGGTGGCCCCGTCACCCTGGACGCGATCTGTTTCGATGCGGTGCGTTCGGGCCTTGATGCCCTTGAGGCCCACAATGGCCGCAGCGTCCATGTGGCGGGCCGCGTGGAACTGAACCATTGGCAGGGTCGTACACGCGTTCAGCTCCGCTTGGACGACGCCGCCTGGGCCGATTGAACGTTGAGCGAAAGAATCCCCTTGAACCCCCCGCCCGCATTTTCTAAAGACGCGCTACCGCCAAGCGTGGCCCGTTCGTCTATCGGTTAGGACGCCAGGTTTTCAACCTGGAAAGAGGGGTTCGATTCCCCTACGGGCTGCCACCTTTCCCGCCCCCATTTCTGTTCGAGCACAACGCCCTCGGGCTGTTCGCGTGTTTGCAGCGCCGATTGTCGACGTTGCCGGATGTCTCACCGGCGGCGTTTCGACCCACCATCAAGAAAAAAGATAACTCACATCAGAAAGAATCAATTTTCCTACTGCCCCTCCCTGCCCCACATTGGGAGAACGCGGGGAGGTTGCCATGAAACTATCGTTCTTCACGATGCCCATTCACCCACTCGACAAGCCATTTGCCAAGAGCCTGGCCGAGGATCGGGAGGCTTTTCTTCTGGCTGATAAGCTCGGGTTTTCAGAAGCTTACTGCGGGGAACACACCACCGACCAGGCCGAGATCATCACCTCTTGCGTCGCGTTTCTCGCGAGCCTTGCGTATGAGACCACGAACATCCGTCTGGGCACCGGCACGGTGAACCTCCCCAACTCGCACCCCGCGCGGGTCGCCGCCGAAGTCGCCATGCTTGACCATATGCTGGAGGGCCGCTTCAACTTTGGAATCTCGCCGGGCGGTCTGATGTCGGATGCGGAAGTCTTCGGGAACCTCGACCGGGACCGTAACGCGATGTTTCTGGAATGCATCAACATGGTCTTGGACATCTGGGCCGGAGAGGCGCCCTACAACCTCAAGGGGAATTTCTGGGAGGTTTCGACCGAACGTACGATGATGCCCGAGATTGGCCAGGGCGACATCATCAAGCCCTATCAAGCGCCCCATCCGCCCATCGTGGGCACGGCGGTTGCGCCGTTTTCCAAGGGCGTCTCGGCCATGGCCGCGCGGGGGTGGCAGCCGATTTCGGCAAACTTCCTGCTGCCGCGGGGGGTCGCGACCCATTGGCCGAAGTATGTGGAAGGCTGTGAGGCTGGGGGTTTCACGCCGGACTACAACGACTGGCGCGTGGCGAAGAACATTTGCGTCGCCGAGGATACGGCCACGGCCCGCGCCTATGCACGCGATCCTGGCAGCCCCTATGTGCTGTATTACTCGCAACTGCTGACCAAACTGAAGAAGGGGGGCCGGGCGAACTTGTTCAAGGAAGACCAAAGCATGTCCGACGATGAGGTCACGCTGGATTATGTACTGGACCGGCTGGTGATCCACGGTGATCCGGCCTCGGTCACGGATCAGATCCTCGCCCTGCGCGAAGAGACCGGGCCGTTCAAACATCTGGTCTATGCGGGCCATGACTGGACGGACTACGATTTGGGCCGTAACAGTATGATCTTGATGGGAGAAAAGGTACTTCCCATGCTGCAAGATGCGACAAAATCTGAGCGCGCTGCCGCTTGAAACCCCTAATAGGACGGGCGCGCGTGGTACGGCTCCCCCTGCTTACAGGAGAAACCCCATGGACGCCGCGACTTCCATCGATCCCAAGGCTTTCCGCCGCGCGCTTGGCAATTTCGCCACCGGTGTCACGATCATCACGGCGCGCGCACCTGACGGCACGACGGTTGGCGTCACCGCCAGCAGCTTCAACTCCCTGTCGATGGACCCGCCGCTGATCCTTTGGAGCAGCATCAAGGGCACACCAAGCTGCGCGATCTTCGAGCAGGCGAGCCACTTTGCGGTGAATATCCTGGCCTCTGACCAGATGGACATGTCCAACCATTTCGCCCGCCAGCAGGAAGACAAGTTTGCAGGTGTGAAATGGGAGCCGGGCATCGGCGGCGCACCGATCTTTCCCGATTGCGCCGGGCGGTTTCAGTGCGAGACCTACGCCAAGCTCGACGGTGGCGATCATTGGATCTTCGTGGGCCGCGTGCTGGCGTTCGATGATTTCGGCCGTCCGCCGCTGTGTTTTCATCGCGGTTCCTATGCGATGGTGTTCGACCACCCGGGCGCCGCACCCAAGCTGACGGACCAGCCCGCCGCCGATGAACACGGTGAGCTTCTGGGCAACCACACTTTCTTTCTGATGATGCGCGCGGTGCGGGCCTATCAGGCCCGCTATCAGCCACTGATCGAGGATCTTGGCCTCAGCCTTATCGAGTCGCGTAGCCTTCTGGTGTTGAGCGATCTGCCCGGCCTGACACCGCAAGATATGGTTCCGCACCTCCATGCGCCGATCAATGAGGCCCGCGCGGCCCTGGTTCATCTGGCCGACCGCGGCTTGGTGACGGCCGAGGGCGACGGATATGTCTTGTCCGATGATGGCGCGGAGGCCGCGAAGGCCTGCTGGGGCATCGCCAAGGATTTTGAAGAGCAGAGCTTTGAGGGCTTCAGCGCCGATGAGCTTGCGACCTTCGACAAGGTGCTGCGCAAGCTGATTGCGCCCTAGGGACAGGCGATCCCGGGTTCAAACTGTAAGGTTGAGCGGAACATCCCAGCTACCTTTGCGGTGTGCCATGCAAAAATCTCGTGCAAGGCCTTCACATCCGGCAATAATACTCCCTATCCTCCATAAGAAAATCGGATGGGATTATGAAGCTTCAACAGCTCGACTATTTCGCGGCCGTCTATGAACACGGGTCGTTTTCGGCAGCGGCGGAAAAGGTGAACGCCACTCAGTCCGGGCTGTCGATGCATGTCAGTCAGATCGAAAAGCGCTATGATATCAGTCTGTTCACCCGCAGCTCATCCGGGGTGACGCCGACCGAAGCCGGTCGCGCCTTCTACCGCGAAGCCGTCAAGGTGCTGGCCGCCGCTCGCACGGCAGAGGACCGGCTGCGCACCTTGTCGAAATCCGTCACCGGCCATGTGCATGTGGGCCTTATGCCCACCTTCACCCGCGCGGTCCTGACCCCGGTCATGCTGCGCTTCGCCGAAGAATTCCCCGAGGTGCGACTGTCGATCTCGGAGGCATACTCGGTGGCGCTGGCCGATGAGGTGGCCGAAGGGCGGCTCGACTTTGCCGTTGTGCCCGCCGCTTTCAGCCTGAGCGATGTGCTGGTCTCGACCCGGATGGGCGAAGATCGCGAGTGCCTTGTGTGCAGTCTGGACCGCAAGGTCCCGCTGACCGATGGGCGCCTGCGGCTGCGCGATATGGGGCCGTTGCGCCTGATCCTGCCGGGCCCCGGCAACGCCCGGCGCGAGCGGATCGAGAATTACCTGACCGTCAATGAGGTTGAGGTGGCGGATGTGCTGGAACTGGACACCATGCACGGCACCTTGGGGATGGTGGCCAATTCTGACTGGGTCACGATCCTGCCGGGCATCCTGTGCCTGCCGGATCTGGACGGTAAACGACGGCAGGTCCTGCCCCTGTCTGATCCGACCCTGATGGTCGACTACATGCAGATCCGCACGCTCAAAAACCCGCTCAGCACGGCGGCGCAATCCTTCGCGAACATCTTGCAGGAAGAGCTGAATTCTGCACTTGAGATTGAGCTGTAGTCGGACGCCTAGATATCTGCGAGGGACACCGCGTTACCCGTCTCGGCAGAGCGTGTGATGGCCTCTAACACCTGAATATTGTGGACCATTTCCCGGGTGGTGAAGGGATAGTCGGCCCGCCCCATCGCGGCATCGGCGAAAGCTTCGAGGTTTGTGGTCACCGAGTCTTCCCAATTGTAATCCGTCTGATCGATCGGCTGGCCGGTTTGCGCGGTCAGGACCCGAACAATGCCGTCTGGCGTATCGGGGTGGCTGTCGTTGATGACTTCGACCCATTTGTCGGTGCCAAACACATGCATTCGGATGAAATGGGGCGTGTGCAAAACGGCGCTGAACGTGGCTGTCATCCCGGCCTCGAACTTCATCTGAACGGTCACGACATCGCCCGTCTCCCACCCCAGCGAGCGGTCGGCGGTGAAAGCATGCAGCGTTTGCACCGGGCCGAAGAACGAGATCATCAGATCGCTCAGGTGAATGCCCATCGCCGTCATGCCCGCGGCGGGCGAAATGTCCTTGCGCGTGCGCCAATCATCGGCGGGCACATTGACCAGCTTGTCATGGCTGAACGCCGCCTCCGCATGCATCACCGTGCCCAGGTCACCCGCCTCCAGGGCCGCGCGCAAAGCCAGCATCGCGGGCTCAAACCGCCGCTCATGGCCGATGCCAAGCTGCACGCCCGCATCCTCGCAGGCCTGCACGGACCGCCGCGCGCTGTCGGCGGTCAGGCCCAGGGGCTTCTCGCAAAAGACATGTTTTCCAGCCGCCGCAACCTGGGTGATCTGCGCCTCGTGCAAGGGGTTGGGGGTGGTAAGGATGACGGCGTCGACCTCTGTCATGGCCAGGGCGGGGCCGAAATCTTCCCACGCGGTCAGACCCATAGCCTCGATACCCGCGTGATGCGCCGTGACCGGCTCAATAACGCCCGCGACACGTAACCAGGGGTGGCCCTGCAGACGGGTCGCGATGTGTTTGCCCCACCAGCCAAACCCCGCAATGGCCACGACAAACGGCTGTGACGCGTCGGTCATGCGATCCTCCCTCTTAAACGTCGTTATTGCGGGGTGATTTGTCGGATGGGCTCCGCCCCGCCGCCTCCGCGCTTTTGCGAAAGACTAGCGACAGCATTCCGGCGGGGCCAAATCAAGTAACCTGATGCGATCCGACAGATAAAATGATGCCCCCCCGCGGCCCCAAGGGTATCAACTTTCTTGAAGCCCGTTAGGCAAAAACACAATTTCCTTTGGTGCGACATTCTGGTCATGCTTCCTCAACAGAGCGCAAAATTCCGGGGAGGAGCGGCGCCAGTACGGGGAGGAGACAAGAGGGTACTGCCCTATACTTGCATCCGTATTGTTTGCTTTTTCCCACATGGACTTTGATGAAGGTGGGAACCAATCGATGGCTGCTGTTAAAGAAAAACCGATCTGGAAGTTCAAGGTAAACGGGCGTCAGAATTCGAGCACGCAATCCGTGGCCGAGGCGCGCGGAAAGAGCGTCATCATTGATGAGCCGGTCCTGCGCGGCGGCACCGATGAGGGGCCGATGCCGGTCGAATATGTCTTCATGGGGCTTGTCGGTTGCACCCATGTGATCTCCAACAAACTCGCCAAAGCCAATGGCGTGACCTTCACCTCGATGGACATCGAGATCGACGTGACCATGGACAGCCACGGCACGCGTCTGATCCGTCCCATTGACGTCCCCTTCCCCACATGCACCTTGCACATCACGGCCGACTACGATGGCCCAGAAGAAGGTGCGTTAAGGGTGAAGGAGCAGCTGCGCGATCATTGCGCGGTCTCAAAGATGCTTCAGGAATCCGGCACCGTTGTGATGGAAAACTGGACCCTGAACGGTGTCGCGGTCTGAAACGTGATCAGACCGGACCGATACGGGCCCACTCCCGGAGTGCGATGCTTTGCTGATGCAGATGGTCAACGTCCTGGCACCGGTCGCGATCATCACGCTGATCGGCTACCTGATGGGCCGCTCGAAGGTCGGGCTGGAGACGCGATCGCTCAGCACATTGGTGATCATGGTGGCCACGCCCTCGTTGATCTTCCACACGCTGACCTCCCTGCATGTGGCGCCTGCGACAATTCAGGTGATGTCGGGCGCGGCGCTGTTTTGCATGGCTGTCGCGGGCGTCATGGCGCTGGTTTTGCTGCTTGGCCTGGGCAAATCCGTGCGAAGTTTCCTACCGCCCCTGATGCTGCCCAATTCGGGCAACCTGGGCTTGCCTTTGGTGCTTCTGGCCTTCGGGCCAGAGGGGCTGCAACTGGGCATCGCCTATTTCTTCGTGGTCTCGCTGGTGCAACACACCTTCGGCCTGTCGGTCTATTCGGGCTCGTTGAAACTGGGTCTTCTGGCGCGCCAGCCGCTGATCTACGCGGTGGCAGCCGTCATCGTTGTGACCTGGACGGGCATTCAGGTGCCCCCGGTCATCGCCACCACCGCCGAGATGCTTGGCGGCATGATGATCCCCGCAATGCTGATCCTGTTGGGCGCGTCGCTGGCGACGCTCGGCGTCTCGGACATGGGGCCTGCGGTCTTGATCGCCGTGTCGCGCCTGGTGATCGGCGTCGCCTCGGCGCTGTTCGTGATCTGGGTGCTGGATTTCAGCGGGGTTATGGCGGGCGTCGTGTTCCTGCTCGCCTCGATGCCCACGGCCATCGTCAACTACGTGCTGGCCGAGCGCTACAACCACAATCCGCGACAGGTGGCGGGCGCCATCGTGGCCTCAACCGTGCTGACCTTCGCGTGCCTGCCCGCCATGTTATGGGTCGCGTTGCAAATCGCTCAGGTGCCCTGACCTCGGGGGCGGCTCCATGAGCGCGCCCGTTCAATTGACGATTGCGGGCTACCAAGGCCCGGGCTCCATCCACACCCAAGGGTTGGAAGCTTTCCGGGGCGCCTTGCTGAGCGCCATTGGCGACCGGGTTGAGGTCTCGTTGCGCAGCAACGTGGGGCCGGATGGCATCAAGACAGCGGACCTGGCGGAGCTGACCGAGGCGGGCGATTTTGACTTGATCTACATCGCGTCGAGCTACCTTGCGGCACGGGTACCGCCGCTGGCGCTCTTCGATATGCCCTTTGCAGCGCCGGACCGGGACCGCGTTATGGCGTTGGTGGATGGCCCCCTGGGCGCGCGCTTGAAAGAGGCGCTGGAAGAAGCCACCGGGCTAGAGCTGCTCGGCATCTGGGACAACGGCCTGCGCCACATCGCGACGGCAAAAGGCCCGATGAGCGACCCGGGCGATTGCGCCGGGCTGGTGCTGCGCACAATGCCGAACGCGGATCATCAAAACGTGTTCCGGGCGCTCGGGTTCAAACCCCTCTTGATCGACGCAAAGGATTTGACCGAAGCGGTGCAACGCGGTGATGTCGACGCCCAGGAAAACCCGCTGACCAATACCTACAACTTCGACCTGCACCGCGCCTTGCCGGTGATCACCTTGACTGGCCACCTGATGGGGATTGCCCTTCTGGTGATCAATCGCGACCGCATGCAGGCGCTGCCTTTGGACATCCAAACCGCAATCCAAGCGGCCGCGGCAGAGGCGACCCAGGCCCAACGTGCCCTGGCCCGCCAAGAAGACGAGGTCTGTGCCGAGAGGCTGCGCGAGGAAGGCGCAACCTTGGTCACACTCACACAGGAGGAACGCGCGGCATGGCGTGCCGCCGCCGCACCGCATGTGGCCGAGTGCCGGGCACGGCAGGACGCGGACATTCTGGCGCTCTTCGACGCGGATCCCAACGCCGCGCACGCAGGGGCAGCATGAGCGCGGCGCGCGCACAGAGGGGAGGTTTGAGGTGACACAGCGAACCATTCACAGCTCACCCGAGACCCTGACAACGCTCGCGTTGTTGGTGGGCTCTGTGCTGTCGATCATCTTCATGAACTCCCTCGTCGCCGCCCCCCGTGCGCTCTTTGGGAGATCTTTGTCCGCGATCGAGCCAAGTCTTTTCCCCACGATTTCCCTCACGATCATGGCTGTGCTCTGCACGCTCGCGCTGATCCTGATTTATACCGGCACGGTCGCCGAACAGGACGCGGGCATGACCGGGTCCGAATGGGGCCGCGCGGTGCTGCTCTTCGGCATCATGGTGCTTTATGCGCTGACGATGCTGCCCCTCGGCTTCCTGATTTCGACGGCCATCGCGACGACCTTGATCTCGCTGCAAATGGGCGCGCGGTCCGTGATCCAGATCGGCCTTGTCGCAACCATGGGACCCGTCGCGCTTTACCTTGCGGCTACGCGCCTTCTGGCCGTGTCCCTGCCCGAACTGGTCGTCATCGATCAGTTCTATGCCCGCATCTTCAACCTGATGTCGTCGTCATGACCCACACCCGTCGAGGCGCCCATGTTTGAACAGTTTGCAGAAGGCTTCGCCATGGCGATGCGTCTGGACACGATGACCATGATGGCCATCGGTCTGTTCGCGGGCATGATCGTCGGCTCCTTGCCCGGGTTCACGACGCTGATGGCGATGGCGATCCTGTTGCCCATCTCGTTTTTCATGGACCCACTTGTCGGCATCCCCTTCCTTCTGGGCATCTACAAGGGCGGCATCTTCGGCGGCTCGATCCCCGCGATCCTGATTTCCATGCCCGGCACCGGGGCAGCGGTGGCCACATCCAGGGACGGCTACAAGCTGACCCAGAAGGGGCAATCGCGCAAAGCGTTGGACATGGCGCTGTTCAGTTCGGTCACCGGCGACACGTTCAGCGACATCTTCACGATCATGATGATTTTCCCCATCGCCCTTCTGGTGATGCAATTTGGCCCGCCAGAACTGTTCGCCGTTCTGCTGATGAGCCTGGTGATCATCGCCTCAACCTCTGCCGCGAACCCGATCAAGGGTTTGATCATGATGATGTTCGGCCTTTGGCTGTCACAGATCGGCACGGACCCCTTGGGCGGGGTGGAGCGATTTACCTTCGGCCTCTTCGATCTGCGCTCGGGCATTCCGCTTCTGCCGATGCTGATCGGCGTCTTCGCCCTGCCCGAGATCGTCTCGGTCGTGATCCGAAACGAGAAAGCGCGCCATCTGGCCAGTGTCATGGGGGAGCGGCTGAAGTTCTCGGAGTTCCGCCGCTGCGCGCGGACCATTGGACGTTCCACCATGATCGGGACGGGCATCGGCATCGTGCCGGGTCTGGGCCAGATTGTCGCCGCGATGATGGGCTATTCGGCGGCCAAGAATGCTTCCAAGCACCCGGAAACGTTTGGCGAGGGCGAGCTGGAAGGCGTTGCCGCCGCCGAGGCGGCAAACAACGCCGTCAACGGCCCCACCATGGTGCCGCTGCTGACCCTGGGCATCCCGGGCGACAACGTCACCGCAATCCTGCTTGGCGCGTTTGTGGCCCAAGGCCTGCGCCCCGGCCCGCAGCTGTTTGAAGAGCAAGGCGCCATCGTTTTCGCGATCCTCGTTGCCATGGTCATCGCCAACCTGATGTTCCTGGTGATCGGCTATCTGGCGATCCCGATCTTCTCACGCCTCGTGACGATCAAGACATCGATCCTGGTGCCGGTGGTGATCATGTTCGCCTTCGCGGGCACTTACGTGTTCCGCTCGGACGCAACCGACCTGCTGATCCTGGTGGCCTTCGGCGCCTTCGGGCTGATCGCCAAGGCCGCGCGCTTCGACGTGATGCCGATGGTGATGGGCTTCATCCTCGGCCCATCAATGGAATACGCCTTCGGCCAAACGGTCGCGATGTCCAACGACAACCCGATCGGGTTCCTTGTGACCGAGCGGATCGGCGCCCTGATGGTGCTGCTGGCCACGCCGGTCATCGGCTACCTGCTGTGGAAACGCCTCTACGGCACCCCACGCATAACCACACACTAACCGCCACGGCGCCGTGACGCGGCGTGGCCTACCTAGCAACTAAGGGAGAGAAAGATGATCAAGAAACTGACCAAGAACTCGCTCGCCGCACTCGCCGTTACCGGCGCTGCCGTGGCGGCCACGGGCGCTGTGGCCCAGTCCTACCCGGAACGGCCCATCACCATGGTGATCCCACTTGGCGCCGGGGGCTCGCACGACCTGAACGCGCGGGTCATTACCTCGATCATTCCGACCTATCTGGAGCAAGCCATGATCGTGCGCCTGACACCGGGCGCAGGTGGGCAGATCGGCACGCAAGAAGTCGCGAACGCCCCCGCCGACGGCTACACGCTGCTGTTCACCCACAACTACATCGACCAGCTGCAACAGCACGTCGAGAACCTGCCCTATGACCCGTCGGAAGACTTTGTCACCGTAGCGCGGGTGAACTACGCACCCATCGCCGTCACCGTCCTGGCCGACAGCCCCTACCAGACAATGGATGACCTGATCGAGGCGTCCCGTGCCGATCCAGGCGGCATCCAGATGGCGCATTCGGGCAACTGGGGCGCGCTTTTCGTTCCCGCAGCCCAGATGATGCAAGCGCTGGATATCTCGTGGAACCTCGTGCCCTACCAGGGGGGCGGGCCCGCTTTCCAGGCGCTTCTGGCCGGTGACGCGGACGTCACCATGGGCTTCCCCTCCACCCTCGCCAGCCACCTTCAGGCCGGCACCGTGCGCGTCCTGGCGACCGCTGGCGCAGAGCGGATCTATGACGACGTCCCGACCTTTGGCGAAGTCGGCATTGAGGGCGACGTTGGCTTCATGCACCGCGTCGTGCTGGCCCCCGCTGGCACGCCCGACGATGTCGTCGCAACTCTGCGCGAGGCCTTCGTCGCCTTGGGCGAGGACCGGACCTTCACGCGGATGATGGGTCGTTTGGGGGAGAACATCGACATCATCACCGACGAATACGAAGGCATGCGGGCCGAGCAATCCTCGGCCTACGCGGTGCTGGTCGAAGATCTGACGTCCCAGTAAGGGACGCCTTTGGGGGGCGGCAGATCTGCCGCCCCTTTTCCTTTCCGGAGTGCTCTCATGCCTGATCGGTTCGGACCCCGTGGTGTCATCGCCGTGATGATCCCGCAGCAGAACTCCAACATGCAGCCCGAATACGAGGCCATGCGGCCTGCGGGCATCAACCACCAGATGTACCGGTTCGACATCTCCAAGCAAGATCGTGTCCCCGAGGAGATGATCCGCGCCCTGCCCCAGGCCGCCGGGTGCTGGCCCGATATGGTCGTCTGCTCAAACTCCGTCGAAATGCGCCATTGGTCGGTGGCGCGGCAAATTTGGTATCGGGAGGCCACGCGCGCCGCGATGCCCGGGGTGCC
Source organism: Gymnodinialimonas sp. (assembly GCF_059726805.1). Lineage (NCBI taxonomy): Bacteria > Pseudomonadati > Pseudomonadota > Alphaproteobacteria > Rhodobacterales > Paracoccaceae > Gymnodinialimonas > Gymnodinialimonas sp. Next base: position 1,664,674 of record NZ_AP041059.1, on the reverse strand, counting down.
GATGGTCTGGGCGTCTGACGCCTGCGTTGCGGCCTTGCACAGCGTCGGCGCGCGCAAGATCGGCTTCATTTCCCCCATGTCAGACGCCTATTCGCAAAGCGTCCAGGACTACTATGCGGCCCACGGGATGGAGACGGTGACAGCCACCGCGTTACAGGTTAAAGCCTCTGCCGAGATCATCAAAGTGCCGGTGGACGCGATCCACGCAGCGTTTGAGGCAGTGAACGGTGCTGGCGTCGACACGTTCCTGCATGTGGGCGGCGCGTTGGGGATCGTGGATATGATCGATGATCTGGAAGCGCGTTTGGGAAAGCCCATCGTGTCCTCCAACGCCGCCACCTATTGGTATGCGCTGCGCCAGATGGGCATTGATGACCCGCTGGATCGCGGCGGGCGCCTCACGCGAATGCCATTGGCGCCAGAATTGCGGGACCCGACGGCCCTTGTTGTCTGACCGTAGCTTACAGGGGCGCGACGCCCAGGTCTTCAGCCAAGGCGTTCAATGTGCTGCGAAGTGCGTCGGGGATCAGAATGCCCCCCTTGGTGCGCGCCTGACGGACTTTTTCCAAGCGCTCGCCGGGCAAGCGCACCTCGTCCACGCCGGGCATTGTGGCCGAGGATTTCATCTGTCGCCACACCTCATCGATGTCCGCCTTGAAGGCCTCGGGGTCGGCAAAGGCGGCGATATCCAACGCCAGGATCATTTGTCCAGTGTTCGTCACCGTCTTGGCGTCCGCATTGAAATCCACGACATCGCGACCGAAGGCGGCGCCGTTCAAAACGCCCGCCAGGATGCCGAAGACCAGCGACAGCCCGTACCCTTTCGGCCCGCCGATGGGCAGCAGAAACCCCTCGGACGCGCGCGCGGGGTCGGTCAGCGGATCTCCGTTCCGGTCGATCATCCAGCCCTCGGGCATCGGTTCGCCACGCTGCGCGGCGGTCTTGACCTTGCCGTAGGCCGCAACCGTCGTGGCCATATCGAGCACGATGGGCGGGTAGTCCCTGGACGGCAGCGCCACGGCAATCGGGTTGGTCGACAACAGCATATCCGTCCCGCCCCAGGGCGGCATGTGGTTGGCGCTGCCGACCGCCAGATAAAGGCCAATCATGTTCTCGTGCGCGGGCATCATGGCGTAGAGCGAGGCGGGGCCTGCGTGGTTCGACATCCGCGCGCCGACCCAGGCGACGCCCGTCGTGCGCGCCTTCTCCATCGCCAGTTCAGTCGCATGGTGCATCACCAGATGGCCCATCGCGTTGTCCCCGTCGATCAGGGCGGTGGCCGTCCGCTCGGCCACCCGCGTGAAGTTGGGTCGCATATTCATGCCCCCTGCGCGGATGCGTTTGATATACATCGGCAGGCGGAACACGCCGTGGCCGTCCTGACCGATCAGGTCAGCCTCCGTCATCAACGTCGCGACCTTTTCGGCATCCTCGGAAGGCATGTCACAGGCCGCGAGGCAGCGGGCGATGAAGGCGTTCAGCGCGACGTGAGAAACAGGATCAGACATCAGAAACCTCGCTTAGCGAAAGGGAATTTCCATGGGGCATGACACCCAAACCGGCACGATTGTTACCTACGAGGGCATCACACCATTTGCGCGCGGCGACGGGGTGGAGACGCGACTGATGATCGGCAAGGGCGTCGATGATGCCGCGCCGTTCACCACCGGCACCACCACCTTTCCGGCGGGCTGCGCCGCGCCGCTGCATACCCATAATTGTGCCGAGCAGGTGACGATCCTGTCCGGCCACGCGGAAGCCATGGTCGGCGGCGACGTGCGCCAGCTCGGCCCCATGGACACCAGTTTCGTGCCCGCCGAGGTGCCCCACTATTTTCGCAACATCGGCGACGGCCCCCTGACCATCCTGTGGATCTACGCGGCCCGCGATGTGACGCGGACCTTCGTGGAAACCGGTGAAACGGTCGCGCATATGTCCCCCCGTGATCAAGTTTGAGCAATCGGCCAAATGGTTGACCAATAAGGATCTTTCATGACACGTTAACCTGAACTTAACCACTTATAGCCGGAAATTCGCGCGACGCATCCAGATAAACGGCCTGGAGGACTGCCAGCGTTTTCGCGGGGCCATTGGACAACCAATGCACGACAAGACCCTCATGAGACTGCGCACCTGGATCGCCGGGTCGGGCCTGGCGCGCGGCGGACGCCTGCCGCCCGAGCGCAGCTTGAGCGCGCAATTGGGCCTGACCCGGACCGAGCTTCGCAACGCCCTTCTGGTGCTTGAGACCGAGGGCATGTTGGAGCGTCACGTCGGGCGCGGCACCTTCCTTGCCAAGACCCTGCGCCCCTCGCGCGCCGGAAAGGGCATTGAGGCTGCCGTCGCTGATCTGTCCGAGAGTACCGGCCCGGTGGAAGCGATGACCGCGCGTCTGGTCCTGGAGCCGGAAATCGCCCAGATGGCCGCCCTCAACGCCACCCCTAAACAACTCCGCGCGCTGCGCGACATGGCGCAGGCCATGCGCGACGCGCCCACTTGGGACGCCTATGAAGCGCTGGACCACGACTTCCACAACGCCATCGCCGAGGCGGCGGGCAACGCCATGCTGCAAGCTCTGTTCGCGATCCTCAACGCGGTGCGCCAGGTCGTTGTCTGGCGCAAGCTGGCCACTGCCGACCGCGCGCCGGACCCCGATTACCACTCTTTCGCCGAACATGACGCGATCCTGGCCGCGCTGGAGGCCCGCGACGGCCCCGGCGCGGCAAGCGCCATGCGCGCGCATCTGGACGCGACGATGCAGGCACTGACCGCCGCACCAAGGCAATAGCCCGTGGGTTCAAAACTTCGCATAGGGTCTATCAGGAATGCTTGCTTGCTGGCAGGCCGTCAGGGTCCTTAAAATCAACGGAATTTTGAACGGGGGGAGTTTTCATGAGACAGGTAGAGGTGGCCGTGATCGGCACCGGATGGTGCGGCGGTATGCGCGCGGAATCCCTGGCGAAATCCGCCCTCGTGGACAAGCTGCACATCTGTGAGATCAAGCCCGAGCGTCTGGCCGAGGTGCGCGCGCTGACCAACCCCGCGACCGCCACGGACGACTACCAGGAGATCGTGCGCAAACCCGCGATTGAGGTCGTCTATATCTCCACCACGCCGGAGCCCACGCACTACCCTATTGCGCGCGATTGCCTGCGCGCGGGCAAGCATGTGCTGCTGGAAAAGCCCATCGCGATGGAGCTGGCCGAGGCCGACGACCTGATCAATATCGCCAACGAGCAGGGCGTGAAATTCACCATCGGCTATTCGCAGCGGTTCAACCCCAAGATCGCCTGGGCCAAGAAGAGCATCGCAGAAGGCAAGTTGGGTAAGATCGTCAACGTGATGGTCAGCCGCCACCTGTCGCGCTCGCTTGGGTCTCGTATCGCCGGGCGTACCAAGCTGTCTCCGGCGGCAATGGAATCCACCCACGATTTGGATTTCGTCTACTGGCTGCTCGATGCCAAGCCCACCAAGGTCTACAGCCAAGGCGCCTATGGCTACATGCAGGAGCTCAACGGATCGTATGATTGCATGTGGAGCACGGTGAACATGGACAACGGCACGCTGGTGGTGATCGGCGGCGGCTGGAACCTGCCCCCCGCCTACCCCAATTACTGCGGCACCTGGATCGAGATCACCGGGACCGAGGGCGCGCTGATCCTGGACGATACCTCGCGCGACAACTGGTATTCGACCGTGGAGGGCCACACGCAGTTCCCGCTGTCGACCATGCCGGGCGAGCACGTGGACCACATGTATGCGGGCCAGATGGGGCCCGAGACGCTGCATTTCCTGGAGTCGGTGCTGCTGGACCGGGATCCGCTTGTTTCCCCCGCCCACGCGCGGATGGTGATGGAGAGCTACCTGGCCGCAGATATCTCGGCCGAGACGGGAGATCCGGTAGACCTGCCGCTGTCCAACCACGCCATGGCGACCCTGGCTGACATGCTGGCGGCGCAGAACAGGGACAGCGCATGAGCCGCGTTGCGGTCATCGGCCTGGGCCAGATGGGCGGCGGGATCGCGCGCTGTCTGGACAAGGCAGGCGCGCTGCACGCGGCCCATGACAGCAAGCCGGACCAACGGCAGGTGGTGGGCCTGTCGGAGGGGGTGAGCGGCGCGATTGAAGAGGCCGACGTTTTGCTGTTTGTCACCCCGTCCACGGCGGAGGTGGCGGATGTTCTGTGCGGCATGGCGTTGCGTGAGGGGCAGGTTGTTGTGGACCTCACGACCTCTCACCCCGATGCCAGCACGGCTTTGGCAGCACAGATTTCTGAGCAAGGCGTGGCCTATGTCGACGCCGCCATGACGGGCGGGGCGGCGGGCGCGGATGCCGGGACGTTGACGCTGATGATGGGCGGCGACGCGGAAGTGATCGCGCGGATCGCGCCGACGTTGGATGTGATCTCGGGCCAGCGGTTCCACCTTGGCCCCGTTGGCGCGGGCCATGCGATGAAGTTGGTGCACAACCTGATCCTGCACAGCGCTTTCATGGCGACTTGCGAGGGGCTGACCCTGGCGCAAAAGGCCGGGCTGGATGTGGACCGCGCGGTGGAGGTGTTGAACGCGGGCAACGCCCGCAGCTTCGTCACCGAAGTCCGCTTCCCGCGGGACATTCTGGGGGGCGTGATGAATGGGCGGTCCCGGATTGCCAACCTGGAAAAGGATCTGGGGCTGGCACGGCAGTTCGCGGCAGCCCAGGGTGGGCCGTCTGTCTACACCGACCTGACCCACGACCTTCTGCATCGCGCGGTCGAAAATGGCGACGCGGAGACGGATTTCTCCTACCTTTTCCCGATGCTGGAAGGCCTCGCGAAAGCGCGCGCGGATGGCTGAGCCCATCGCGCGCATCGGCATCTTCGGCCTTGGGTTGATCGGCAGCGCGTTGGCCGGGCGGTTGCTTTCGGCGGGCTTTTCTGTGGCAGGCTATGACCCGGAGCCAGAGCGCGGCGCCGCGTTGAGCGCGCTTGGCGGAACAGCCGCCTCCGCGCGGGACGTATGGAAGGCTCAAGCCGTCTTCTCCTGCGTCTTCGACACCGACCAACTGGCCGCCTTGATCGCCGACGCTCCTGAAACCAACACGCTTCTGATCTCCATGAGCACCTGTGATCCGGAACGGATGGCAGACCTGTCGGACGCCGCTGAGGCCAAGGGTATCTCGCTTGTCGAAGCCCCAATTTCTGGCACCAGCAAGGCGCTGGCGGCGGGCGATGTGCTTCTTTTGGTGGCGGGGGATGAGGCGGCGATCCAACGCCTCGACCCCGTCTTTAACGCGCTCGCGCGGCAATACATCACCGTGGGCGACATCGGCAACGGCAACCGGGCGAAACTGGCGATCAACCTGGTGCTCGGCTTGCACCGCGCGGCGCTGGCCGAGGGGATGGTGTTCGCAGAGGCGCTGGGCCTTGAACCCGCCGATTTCCTGGCGATGGCGAAGGCCTCTGCCGCCTATTCCGCCGTGATGGACAGCAAAGGGCAGCTGATGGTGGACCGCGATTTCGCGCCGCAGGGCCGGATCGTGCAATCGGCCAAGGACTTCACCCTGATCCGCGACAGCGCCGCCGCGAAAGGTCAGGGCCTGCCGTTCACCGAGACCTATTTGGCGATGATGGAAGACGCCCTCGCCGCGGGCGAAGGCGATCTGGACAATTCGGCCGTCCTGCTGCCGATCGCGCGCACGCCCGCGTCTTAGGCGGGCTCCGCCAGCCGGAAGTGATCCGGGATCGGCAGCGGCGTGTTGGGGCCGTCGATGAATTCCACCGTGGTAAACACCAGCTCCGTGTCGCCGATGTTTTCGACGGAATGGACCATGTGGTCGCCCTCACCATAGTTGAAGTGCTTGGTCTCTCCGGCGTAATGCGCCACGTCCTTGATCGCACCGGACGAGAAGTAGCCCCGCGCCTTCCCGTCGACCAGCGAGGTCCAGAAGTAGCGGTTCACATGGCGGTGGAAGTTGCACCGCTTGCCCGGCGCGATGCGCAGATGCCAGACCCGTTCCCTATCCGTTTCTGATACAAGAATGGACCCAACGCAGCCGTTGTTCAGATCGCGCAGCATCTCGTCGTGCAGACCTTCGGGCCAATGGGCAAAGGCGCTGGGGTCCGGGTTGATCTCGACGTGATCGGGGCCGTGGGTCAGCGTGTCACTCATGTCATCCTCCTATGCGCGTGCAAGCGCCGCCAAATCATCCTTCAATGCGGCCTTCTGTTCATCCGACAACGGCACCAGCGGCGGCTGCATCCGCAGCCATCCATCATCACCCGACCGCCAGGCCTCTGCCGTTTTCATCGCCGCCATCAACGGGTACTTGCCCGCCGTGGCGCGGGCCGTTTTCACGATTTCCATCGCCGCATCGCGCGCCGGGCCTTCAGCCGCTGTTCGGGCCAGCTGCACCTTGGGCGCGGTGATGTTGGTGGAGCCCGAGATGATCCCGGCGGAGCCAATCGACAGACCGTCCCACAACATCGCCTCGGAGGACGGATAAACGTCAAAGTCCTGCGCCACGCCGCCAGTGGCCTCAATGAAGGCCCGCGATTGGTCGAAATCGCCGCTGCTGTCCTTTAGGCCCGCGATGATCGGGCCGAACTCGGCGCGCAGGCGCAGGACCAGATCTGTCGAGAACGGCACGGCGGACATCTGGGGAAAATGGTAAAGGAAGATCCGCAGATCATCGCGCCCGACTTGTTCGATCAGGCGGGCGTAATGGGCGAACAGACCGTCATCCGACGGCCCCTTGTAGTAGTAGGGCGGCAGGACCAGTGCGTTGAGATACCCTGCCTCGCACCCCGCCTTGGTCAGCGCCACACAGTCCGGCAAGGACGGCGCGCCGGTGCCGAAAATCACGCGATCCGCCTCGATGGCTGCCTCCGCGAAGGCGGCGGGCAGTTCCAGCCGGTCGGCCATGGCGCAGGAGGTGCCCTCGCCCGTCGTGCCCGTGGGCGCCACGCCGTCGCAGCCGCCGTCACTGAGCAGATGTTGGCAGTACGCGACCAGCTTGGCACGGTCGATGCGCCCGTTCTCATCGAAAGGTGTCACGGCGGCGGCGTAGATGCCGCGTCTGGCTTTGGTCATCAGGTCTTCCCTTTGGATTTCGCGCCACCCACGACGCCGGGCTGGTTCGACACCACGACCTTGATCGCGTCGTCAATCCGTTCGCGCGCATATTTCAGCGCGGTGGGCAGGTCGTCCATCGGAAATGTATGGGTGTGGATCAGACTGGCATCAAACGTCTTGTTCTCCATGAACGCCATCGCGCGGTGGGTGGCCGAGCGCCCCTCCCCCCGGATGCCATAGAGGTAGATGTTGTTGACTGCCAAAGCGCCGAGGTTGAATTCGACCGCGTTCTTCGGGAAAGCCGCGAGGCAGATCTTGCCGCCACGGTTGGTCATGGCGACGGATTGGTTCACCGTCGTCTCGGTGCCCGCGCAATCTACGACGTAGTCGGCGCCTTTGCCCGTCAGTTCCTTGACGCGGGCCACGACATCTTCGTTGCGCGCATCGATCACGTGGTCTGCGCCCAGTTGCTTGCCAATGGCGTTGCGGCTTTCGCGGGTGCCCACGAGGATCACAGGCGCGGCGCCAAGCGCCTTGGCCACGGCCACGGCCAGAAGGCCGATGGGACCCGGTCCGATCACCACCACGCTTTCGCCCGCGACCAGCCCGCCGAGTTCCGTCAGGCCGTACATGGAGGTGCCCGCCGTGACGACCAAAGTCGCCTCTTCATCGCTCATCGTGTCCGGCACGGGGATCAGCGTGTTGATGTTGTTCACCGCGTATTCCGCAAAACCGCCGTCGGTGGTGAAGCCGTTGGCGCGGTGGCCTTTATCCTGGTCGCCGTAGTTCAGCCCGTAGTTGTGGCAGGACGTATACATCCCCATCCGGCAGCGCTTGCACTGGCCGCATCCTGCGTGGATTTCCACCGTCACGCGGTCGCCGACGGCGAACTCGTCCACGCCAGGCCCGAGCGCCGCGACCGTGCCCATGTACTCATGGCCGGGGGTGTAATTCTTATTGAATGGCGGACCGCCCTCGATCAGGGCGGGGGTGCCGTAGGTCAGGATCTCCAGATCCGTGGCGCAGATGGCAACGGCGTCAATGCGCACCAGAACCTCGGCTTTGCCGGGCGTGGGCATCGGCTTTTCGGTCAGGGTCAACTCTTCTGGATCCCCCAAAACCCAGGCACGCATGGTCGCAGGCAGATCCGCACCGATCCCGCGCTGTTGTTGTGGGAAATCCTTCATGTGCCGCTCCTCCGGTACGTCAAATTGGTCGACCAATGCGCATTTGGATGCTAGGTCATGTCTGTAATATAGCGCCGTGATCGCCCTTTCAAACTCTTTCTAAGGTTCTATTGTCCCAAATTGGTTTACCAATATTGACGTCACCCTCCATCACCGAAACGCGTAGCCGTTATCAGGAACAATGGTTTCGACGCCTCGGCGCGGGCTGCTAGCGTCAGGGCCTTCAAAGGAGGGAAAACGCCAATGTCACAAAGATTGACGGGATTAAGCCATGACGATGCAACGGGCACCGCGAAACTTGTGTTTGAGGCCTCCGACAGGTTCCTGGGCCGCACGGCGAACCTCCAGCGCATCCTTGCCAAGCACAGCCCCTATCTGGCCCGCTGGTTCGGTGGCCTTGTGGCGGCTGTCCGGCAACCGGATCTGGGCGCCAGTTCCGAGCCGCGCCTGCGTGCGTTGGCCTGCATCAAGACCTCGATGACCAACGCCTGTTCGTATTGCACGGCCCATACGTCGGTCTTTGGGCAAGGCCTCGGCATCTCGGACCCCGAGTTGGAGGCGATGATGGACGACAGCTACAAGACCAGCCCGTTGTTCAATGATCGCGACCGCGCCGCCATCGCCTGGGCGGAGGCGATGACCAACAATACCGCGCAGCGCGATAAGGGCGTGTGGGAGGCGATGAAAGGCCAGTTCACCGAAGCCGAGATCGTCGAGATCTCGATGGCCAGTGCAATGTTCAACATGATCAACCGTTTGAACGACAGCTTTTGGACCGAACTGGAGACCGAGGACTACAATCGCAAGCAATGGGATGCCGTCGAAGGCCCCTCGATTGATGAAATCGAGGCCTACGCCGGGGGATTTGCCAAAGCGGGCGCTGCGGAGCGGGCGTAGAGGTACGGCTTCAAGGAGGATGTTGACGGCACTTGGGGGCGGTTGGCCTCCAACCCGCTCGCGGCGTTGGTGGCCTACCGGGCCTGGGAATGGCGCGGCAGCGCGCGGACCTAACCAGCGCTGACCGTGCCGGCACTCTCGACATAGGCAAAGCCATTGCCTGGCAACGACAGCGTGCCGCCGTCGATGGCGGCTGCCGATGGTCCAGTGAGGCGAGCGTCTGCCCCCACTGTCACCGCAATCGCGTCCGGCGACAGGTTGAAGATGCAGGTCAGCGGCGCGTCACCGGTACGGCGGAAGGCCAGAAGCGGTTCGGGCAGATTGAGGAACTCGGTCGCGCCATGGCTGAGCGCCGGGTTGGATTTGCGGAACGCGATCACGCCCTTGTAGAACGCGAGGATGCTGTCGGGGCCCTGTTGGTCCACGGCGTTCGCTGCCTGTGGCGCTTTGACCGGCAACCAGGGAGTGCTGTCCGAGAAGCCCGCGTTGGGTGCGTCCTTCTCCCACACCATCGGCGTGCGGCAGCCGTCGCGGCCTTTGACACCGGGCCAATAGCGGATGGCGGGGGGGTCAGTCAGCTCGTGGAATTCCATCTCGGTTTCCAGCTGTCCCAATTCCTCGCCCTGGTAGATGCCGATGGTGCCCTCGAACGCCATCAACATGGCGCAGGCCATGCGCGCAAGGGCGTCGTGGCTGACGGCGTGCTCTTCCCAGCGGCTGACATGGCGGGGCACGTCGTGGTTGGAGAATGACCAATACGGATGCCCGTCCGGCGCGCCTTGCTGGAACCCTTCAATGCAGTTGCGAAAGTGCTCTGCCGTGAAATCGGGGCCTAACATGGCGAAGCTGTAGGCCATGTGCAGACGGTCGGTGCCCTTGGTGTAATCACCCATGATCTTGATGGAGCGGCCGCCCATCTCCCCCACTTCACCGACCATCATGATATCGTCGTATTGATCCGTCAGCGCGCGCAGACGTTCCAGGAACGCGACATTCTCGGGCCGGGTCTTGTTGTAGATGTTGTCCTGCATCCCGTAGAGGTCCGTCGCCATGACCTGTGGCTTGGCCTGGGCAGGCGGGTTGGAGCGGAGTTTGGCGTCGTGGACATAGTAGTTGACCGTATCCAGGCGGAACCCGTCGAGGCCCCGGTCAAGCCAGAACTTGCACGTCTCCAGGATCGCGTCCTGCACATCGGGGTTGTGGAAGTTCAGGTCGGGCTGCGAGGCCAGGAAATTGTGCAGGTAATACTGCCCGCGCTGGGGGTCGAACTCCCACGCGGGGCCGCCGAAGTGGCTGTGCCAGTTGGTCGGCGGCGCGCCGTCGGGCAGCGGGTCGGCCCAGACATACCAATCGGCGAAAGGGTTGGTGCGATCAACGCGTGAGGCCTTAAACCAATCGTGCTGGTCTGAGGTGTGGGAGAGGACCTGATCGGTGATTACCTTCAACCCCAACCCGTGGGCCGTTTCGATCAGGTGGTCGAAATCATCCAGCGTGCCGAAAAGGGGATCGACGGCAAGGTAATCGGACACGTCATAACCCATATCCGCCTGCGGGCTTTTGAAGATCGGCGACAGCCAGATGCAATCCGCCCCCAGATCTGCAACATGGGGCAACCGCCGGGTGATGCCCTGCAAATCACCCACGCCATTGCCGGTGCTGTCCTGATAGGACCGGGGGTAGATCTGGTAGATCACCGCGTCGCGCCACCATTCGCTCATGTCGTCTTCCCCCGCATTTGCCACTTTTTGCTGGCATGAAATGTCTCGTCGGACCAAGCTGCGTGGGCTGGCCCAGATAATCAAGCAGACACCGAGTTTGCTTGCTATTTTGAGCCCGCAATGACAGAGCAGCCATGTTAGCGCTATCACAAACGCAAACACCGGCTGTTGAAGAGGGACAAATCGTGGCGAAAAAGACATCAAAAGCCTCGAAGGCAGATGCAAAGCTGCCGGAAACAGTGAAGCCCTCTGCGCCTGCAATCTCGGACCTGGACCACCATTTGATTGGCGAAGGGACGCATCGGCAGCTTTGGCGCGTGCTCGGCGCCCATGTCAAAAGCGGCGCCACCCATTTTGCTGTCTGGGCGCCCAACGCGCGGGCGATGTCGGTGATTGGTGATTTCAATCACTGGGACCCAAGCCAGGCACCGATGGAGAGAAGCGGTGCCAATGGGCTGTGGGAGGTCACATTGCCCGGTGTCGGCGACGGCGCCCTCTACAAATACCACATCGTCGATGCCCAGGGCGCGGTGCGGCTGAAGGCGGACCCGGTCGGCTTCGGGTCGCAACATCCGCCGGAACAAGCCTCCATCGTGCGTGACATTGCGGGTTACGGCTGGCGCGATGCGGAATGGATGACCGTGCGCGCAGCGGCAGCGGATCGAACCGCTCCGGTCTCGATCTATGAGGTCCACCTGGGATCATGGCGGCGCAAATGGGACGACGGTGGCAGGCCTTTGTCCTACAAGGAATTGGCAGAGGATCTGGTGGGATACGTGAAGCACATGGGCTTCACCCATATCGAGTTGATGCCCGTTTCTGAATACCCCTTCGACGGCTCCTGGGGCTACCAGCCCGTTGGCCTCTACGCGCCCACGATCCGTTTCGGCCCGCCCCATGAGTTCCGCGATTTCATTGATGCCGCCCATACCGCGGGCCTGGGCGTCTTGCTTGATTGGGTGCCGGGGCACTTCCCGACAGACGCCCATGGTTTGGCCACCTTTGACGGCACGCATTTGTACGAACACGCCGACCCGAAGGAGGGGTTCCATCAGGATTGGAACACCCTGATCTACAACTATGGCCGCACGGAAGTGCGCAACTACCTCGTGGCCAACGCCCTCTATTGGATGGAGGAGTATCATTTGGACGGGCTGCGCGTGGATGCCGTGGCCTCGATGCTCTACCGCGATTATTCCCGGGATGAAGGGCAGTGGATCCCCAACAAGGACGGCGGGCGCGAGAACCTGGAAGCCATCGCCTTCCTGCAAGAGATGAACACAGTTGTTTACGGCGCGGATGCCAGTGTGATGACAGTAGCCGAGGAAAGCACCAGCTTTCCCGGCGTGTCGCAGCCCGTCCATACGGGCGGCCTGGGGTTCGGCTACAAGTGGAACATGGGGTGGATGAACGACACGCTCAGCTACATGGAGTTGGACCCGATCTACCGTCAGCACCACCATGACGAAATGACCCGGCCTATTATGTGGCAGTTCACCGAGAACTTCATTCTGCCCATCAGCCACGACGAGGTGGTGCATGGCAAAGGCTCCATGCTGGAAAAGATGCCGGGCGACGCGGCCCAGAAGTTCGCCAACCTGCGCGCGTATTATGGCTACATGTGGATGCACCCGGGCAAGAAGCTGCTCTTCATGGGATGCGAGTTTGCGCAGCCCGAGGAATGGAGCCACGACGGCGACCTGAATTGGGACGCCGCCGACCAGCCACCCCATGCCGGCGTTCAAACCCTGATCCGCGACCTGAACAACCTCTATACCAGCACGCCCGCGCTCCATCTGGGCGATTGTGTGCCAGAGGGTTTTTCCTGGATCTGCAATGACCCGGCTCAATCGACGTTGGGGTTTGCGCGCTACGGCGGGCCTGACGACGCCCCCGTCGTGGTGATGTGCAATTTCACGCCTGTCGAGCGCACCGCGTTCCGCATTGGCGTGCCGGAGGCCGGGCAATGGGACGAAGTGCTCAACACCGACTCGGACGCCTACGGCGGCAGCAATATCGGCAATCTGGGCAGTGTCGCCACTGAAGGCATCCCCTGTGATGGGCATCCGCAATCCGTGGCACTGACATTGCCGCCGCTTTCGACGGTCGTTCTACGGCTCAACAAGTAATCAACGGTTCGGGGAGGAACCCAGATGAAAACGCAACGACTGACACAACGCTCTATGGTATTCGTGCTCGCAGGGGGCCGGGGAAGCCGCCTGCGCGAGCTGACGGACCGGCGTGTGAAACCGGCCGTGCCCTTTGGCGGCAAGGCGCGGATCATCGACTTCGCGTTATCCAATGCGTTGAACTCTGGCATCCGCAAGATGGCCATCGCCACGCAGTACAAGGCCCACAGTCTTATCCGACACCTGCAACGCGGCTGGACGTTCTTCCGGGCGGAACGCAACGAATTCCTCGATATTCTGCCCGCCTCGCAGCGGACCGGCACCGAGGCCTGGTATGCGGGGACCGCGGATGCGGTGACCCAGAACATCGATATCGTGGACAGCTACGACGTGGATTACGTGATCATCCTGGCGGGCGATCACATCTACAAAATGGACTACGAAATCATGCTGCGTGAGCATGTGGAAAGCGGAGCCGATGTCACCGTGGGCTGCTTGACCGTGCCGCGCATGGAAGCGGCGGCTTTCGGTGTCATGGCAACGGACGCCGAGGGGCGCATCACGTCATTCCTGGAAAAACCCGCCGATCCGCCAGCCACGCCCGAAGACCCGGAAAAGGCCCTCGCGTCGATGGGGATCTATGTCTTCAAGTGGAGCTTCTTGCGGGATCTTCTGGAGAAAGACGCCGTCGACACCAACTCGTCCCACGACTTTGGCAACGACCTGATCCCCGAGATCGTCAAGAACGGCAAGGCAATGGCCCACCGCTATGACAACAGCTGCGTCCGTGCCGAAGGCGCGCCCGTCTATTGGAAGGACGTCGGCACCGTCGACGCCTTTTGGGAGGCGCATATTGACCTCACCAACTTCACGCCGGACCTCAACCTATGGGACCGCGATTGGCCGATCTGGACCTATTCCGAAAGCGTCCCGCCCGCCAAGTTCATCCACGACGAACGCGACAGGCGCGGTATGGCGATCTCTTCCATGGTGTCTGGCGGCTGTATCATCTCGGGCACCGAGGTGCGCAATTCCTGCCTCTTCACCAACGTTCATACCAATTCCTACGCCGTGCTGGACCACGCCGTGGTGCTGCCCAACGTGGTCATCAACCGCAGCGCGCGTCTGCGCCAGGTGGTCATCGACAGCGGCGTGATCATCCCCGAAGGCTTGGTCGTGGGCGAGGATCCGGTGGAAGACGCCAAGTGGTTCCGCGTCACGGAACGCGGCACGACGCTGATCACCCAGGCCATGCTTGACGCGCGTGCTGCCAAGACATGACACGAGTCCTGTCAGTTGCCTCTGAATGCGCGCCCCTGGTGAAAACCGGCGGGTTGGCGGATGTCGTGGGGGCGCTGCCGGGGGCCATGGCCGCGCTAGGGGACGAGTTGCGCACGCTGATCCCCGGCTACCCCGTCGTGGTGGAAAAGACAGGCAGCGGCGAAGTCGTGGCAGAGTTTGCGGACGTATTTGGCGGCCCTGCCCGGGTGGAGGCAGTGGAGGCAGCCGGGCATGACCTGCTGATCCTCGTGGCACCGCACCTCTTTGACCGTCCCGGCAGCCTCTACAATGACGCGATGGGCCAGGATTGGCCGGACAATCCTGAGCGTTTTGCCGCCCTCAGTTTTGCCGCCGCCCATATTGCCGCGACGGGCGCGGGTGACTGGCGCCCCGATGTCGTCCATGGCCATGACTGGCAGGCCGGGTTGGTGCCGGAGTACCTGGCGGCGTTGGGGTGCGAGACACCCTTTGTCATCACCGTCCACAACGTCGCCTTCCATGGCAATGCACCCGGTGACCGGGTCACCTCGCTCCGCTTGGACCCGGGCCGCTTCCATGCAGATCACTACGAGTTCTGGGGGCAAGTCTCGGCGCTCAAGGCAGGCCTGATGGGGGCCGCCCAGATCACCACGGTCTCGCAAACCTATGCGGAAGAGTTGATGACACAGCATTTCGGCATGGGCATGGACGGCGTGCTGCGCCACCGCAGGCGCGATCTGACGGGCATCGTCAATGGCATCGATACCGACGTCTGGAACCCTGAGGCGGACCCGCTGGTCAAACCCTACAAGACGTTGAAAGGCAAAGGGCCGAACAAGACCGCGCTCTTGAAAGAGTTCGGCCTGCCCAAGGCGCCCGGACCTTTGTGCGTGCTGGTCTCCCGGCTCACGGATCAGAAAGGCATCGACCTTCTGCTCGACGCGCTTCACGTCGTGTTGGAGCGCGGCGGGCAGGTTGCGGTGCTAGGCTCTGGCGATCCCTCCTTGGAGGTCGCGCTTCTGGAACGCGCGGACCAGGAGCCGAACCTCGGCGTCAAAATCGGCTATGACGAGGCGCTGTCACACCGGATGATGGCGGGCGGCGATTGCATCCTTGTGCCCTCTCGGTTTGAGCCTTGCGGGCTGACCCAGCTTTACGGCCTTCGCTACGGCACCCTGCCCCTTGTCGCTCTGACCGGGGGCTTGGCCGATACAATCATCAACGCCTCCCCCGCCGCACTGGCGGCCAAAACGGCGACGGGCGTCCAATTCAACCCGATCACGGCCGAGGCCCTGGCCAACGCGTTCAACCGGCTCTGCGACCTCTACGCAGATCGGAAAGCCTGGACGACGATGGTGCGCAACGCCATGAAGGCCCCGGTGGGCTGGGACACCTCCGCCGCTCGCTACCACGCGCTTTATGAGGCCACGGCCCAAAGATGATGTCCGACGATGCTTGAGAACTACGCGATCGAAGCCGGCGTGCCCAATCCCTTGGGCGCGACCTTCGACGGCAACGGCGTAAATTTCGCCGTCTTCTCGCGCCATGCCACACAGGTGACGCTGTGCCTGTTCGATACCGAGGGGCAGGAGACGCATCTGATCGCCATGCCCGAGCGCAACGGCCATGTCTGGCACGGTTACATCCTCGGCATGGGACCGGGACAGCAGTATGGCTACCGGGTTCACGGCCCCTATGCGCCGGAAGAGGGCCACCGTTTCAACCCGTTCAAACTGCTCATCGATCCCTATGCCAAGCGCCTGACGGGCCACCCCGTCTGGAACGATGCGCTTTACGGCTACGTCCATGGCGCCAGCGACCTGACCTTCGACAGCCGTGACAGCGCGCCCTACATGCCGCGCTCTGTCGTGACGGATCCGTCGTTCAGCTGGGGCGCCGATGCGGCCCCCCGGGTGCCGATGCATGAGACGGTGTTTTACGAGGCCCATGTAAAGGGCCTGACCGCGACCCATCCGCGTGTGGAGACGCCCGGAACCTACCTTGGCATGGCCTCCCCGGCGATCCTCGATCATCTGGTTAAACTTGGTGTCACGACGGTGGAACTGCTGCCGACCCAAGCCTTCGTCGATGACCGTTTTCTGGTCGAAAAGGGCTTGCGGAATTACTGGGGCTACATGACCTACGGCTTCTTCGCCCCCGAGCCGCGGTACATGTCGAACGGATCGATTGCCGAGTTCCAGCAGATGGTCGCCCGCTACCACTCCGCGGGGATCGAAGTCATTCTGGACGTCGTCTACAACCACACCGCCGAAGGGTCCGAGTTCGGCCCAACCTTCGCATTTCGCGGTCTCGACAACGCCAGTTACTATCGCTTGGCCGAGGACAAGCGCTATTACGTCAATGATGCCGGCTGTGGAAACTCGCTGGATTTTGATAATCCGTTCACCCTGCGCATGGTCATGGACTCCCTGAGATACTGGGTAGAGGTCATGCATGTCGATGGATTTAGATTCGATTTGTGCAGTTCTCTCGGGCGCACGGATGGTGTCTTCAACCGCGACGGGCCGTTCTTCCGCGCGATCCGGCAGGATCCGGTCTTGAACCGCGTGAAGCTGATCGCCGAGCCTTGGGACCTCGGGCCAGACGGCTACCAACTGGGTGCCTACCAGGCGCCGTTCGGCGAATGGAATGACAAGTTTCGCGACGACACGCGCCGCTTCTGGCGCGGCGACGCGGGCATGGTCGCGGCCATGGCCGGGCGGCTTTCAGGCAGCGCGATGCACTTCGACCACGACGGGCGCGCGGCCACGGCCTCGGTCAATTTCATCACCGCCCACGACGGCTTCACCCTGCGCGATCTGGTCAGCTACCGCGAGAAGCACAACCTCGCCAACGGCGAAGGCAACCGCGACGGACACTCGGGCAACCACTCCGACAATTTCGGCGTCGAGGGCGAGACCGATGACCCGGATATCCTAGCCGCCCGCCGCCGCCGCCGCCGCAACCTGATCGCCACGCTGATGCTGTCCCAAGGCACGCCGCTGCTGCTGGCAGGCGATGAGATCGGCAACACCCAGGGCGGCAACAACAATACCTATTGTCAGGATAGTGAGATCGGCTGGGTCGATTGGACCGACCGCGACGATCGTTTCCTGGCCTTCTGCAAGGCCGCGATTGCCTTTCGCAAGGCGCATCCGGTGCTGCGCCAGCGGCGGTTTCTGCACTCAAAACCCCGCCATATCGACGGCGCGCCGGATCTGTTCTGGCGACGCACCAATGGCGCGCCGATGCGCCAGGTCGACTGGGACGATCCCGACAACAAGATCATCGTGGCGGAGATGCGCATGGCCTCCGGCACGCCGTCCTATATCCCGCGCGAGGCCGCGCTGCTGGTGGTGTTGAACGTCGGCGGCGCAACCGAGATTTCGCCGCCCGCTCAAGCTAATGCCCATTGGGTCCGTATCTTTGACACTTCTCAGCCGGACCCTACGATTGAAAACGCGCCCGCCCATGCCACCCCGACAATCGACGCCAATTGTGTCGTCGTGTTCGAGCTTCACCCCGCCTTCGAAGGACAACATCATGCGCCATGACCCCGTCGCCACCCAGCCCATCGCAGGCCAGAAACCCGGCACCTCTGGGCTGCGCAAGAAGACCCGCACCTTCATGGAGCCGCATTACCTGGAAAACTACGTCCAATCGATCATCGACGGGATTGGCGGGGTCGAAGGTCAGGTACTGGTTGTCGGTGGCGATGGGCGGTACTTCAACGACCGCGCCATTCAGGTGATCTTGCGGATGCTCGCGGCCAATGGCGCTGCCGGGGCGATTGTGGGCCAGGGCGGATTGCTGTCGACGCCCGCCGCGTCCCATCTGATCCGCAAGCGCGGCACCGGCGGCGGGTTCATCCTGTCCGCCAGCCACAACCCCGGCGGGATCGATGCCGACTTCGGCCTCAAGTTCAACGGCCCCAATGGCGGCCCCGCGTCGGAGGCCGTCACGGCGAAAATCTATGACGCAACGACGACGATCAGCGCCTACCACATTACAGAGGCCACTGACGTGGATCTCGAAGCGCTTGGCACCAGCACGTTCGACAACATGACGGTGGAGATCGTCGACCCCGTCGCCGACTATGCAGCCCTGATGGAGAGCCTCTTCGACTTCTCCAAAATCCGCGCGCTCTTCGCCTCGGGCTTCCGGATGCGGTTCGATGCAATGCACGCCGTCACCGGACCCTACGCGACGGCGATCCTGGAAGGCACGCTTGGGGCCGCCAAAGGCACCGTGATCAACGGCACCCCCTCCCCTGATTTCGGTAAGGGCCATCCCGATCCCAACCCCGTTTGGGCCAAGACCCTGATGGATGAGATGTACGGCGACGACGCGCCCGATTTCGGCGCGGCCTCCGACGGTGACGGCGATCGCAACATGATCGTGGGACCGCACCAATATGTGACACCGTCCGACAGCCTCGCTGTGCTGGCGGCCCACGCCCACCGCGCACCCGCTTATGCTAAGGGCCTCGCGGGCGTTGCGCGGTCCATGCCGACCTCGGGCGCGGTTGACCGCGTGGCGGCGGCACAGGGCATTGAATGCTTTGAGACACCCACGGGTTGGAAGTTCTTCGGCAACCTGCTGGATGCGGGCAAGGTCACGCTCTGCGGTGAGGAAAGTGCCGGCACAGGCTCGGACCATGTGCGCGAAAAGGACGGGCTTTGGGCCGTGCTCTTGTGGTTGAACATCCTGGCGGACAGCGGCCAATCGGTCGCGGAATTGATGCAGGCGCTGTGGCGTGACTATGGGCGCTGCTACTACAGCCGCCACGATTATGAGGATGTGGAGAGCGACCGCGCCAACGCCGCCATGGACGGCCTGCGCGCGCGTCTGGCCGATCTGCCGGGGACTGAGATCAACGGCCTGACCGTCAATTTCGCCGATGAGTTCGCCTATGACGACCCCGTCGATGGCGCCCGCACCGAAGGCCAAGGCCTGCGCATCGGGTTTGAGGGCGGCGCGCGCGTCGTTTTCCGCCTTTCCGGTACGGGCACCGTGGGCGCGACGATCCGAATGTACCTCGAACGATTGGAGACGGCGCAAGACGCGCTTGCGCAATCCGCCGAGGATGCACTTCGCCCTGTGGTGGATGCCGCTCTGGCGCTGTCAGACCTGAAGGCCCTGACGGGGCGCGACGGGCCCAACGTCATCACCTAATGGCACCTGTTCCTTCGCTGAGAAACATGGCATGGGATCGACAACAAACCTGAGCAGCGGAACGCCCCCATGAACGCCCCGACGCAAAACATGTCAGACCTTTCCTCCGATGGATTGCGCGCGCGCATTGCGCAGCATTTGACGTATACGCTCGGCAAGGACAAAGCCCACGCCAGCACCTATGACTGGCGTATGGCGGTAAGCCACACCGTCCGGGATCTCATTGTAGAGCCCTGGTTCGCCGCCACCCGCCGCACCTATGAGGCGCAGGGAAAGCGGGTCTACTATCTGTCGATGGAATTCCTGATCGGCCGCATCCTGGAGGATGCGATGATCAACCTCGGGCTACACGAACAGATTGACGCGGTTCTGGCCGAAGACGGCGTGTCCTTGGCGGATGTGATCGAGGATGAGCCGGACGCCGCTTTGGGCAACGGCGGCCTGGGGCGCTTGGCGGCCTGTTTCATGGAGTCGCTGTCGACGCTCGGGTGCCCGGCGTTTGGGTACGGTATCCGCTATGAGCACGGCCTGTTCCGCCAGCGCTTTGAAGGCGGGCGGCAGGTGGAAACGCCCGAGGATTGGTTGAACCAACCCCACCCGTGGGAGTTTGAGCGCCCCGAAGCGAGCTACACCATCCCCTTCAAGGGCTACGTCCACGATGGCCATTGGACGCCCGCCGAAACGGTACTGGCCCGCGCCTACGACACGCCCGTTGTCGGCTGGCAGGGCCAATGGGCCAACACCCTGCGCCTTTGGGGCGCGCATCCGACGGAGCTATTCGATCTCGACCGCTTCAATTCCGGCGATCACACCGCCGCCGCCCATCCCGAAGCCTTGGCGCGAACGCTCTCCCGCGTGCTCTATCCCGAAGATGCGACCGACGGCGGCAAGGAACTGCGGCTGAAACAGGAATTCTTCCTCGTCTCCGCCGCGCTGCAAGACCTGCTGCGCCGCTTCACCAGCGAATATGACGACCTGAACCTGCTGCCTGAAAAGGTCGCGATCCAGATGAACGACACCCACCCCGCATTGGCAGGACCAGAGATGATCCGCCTGCTGATCAGCGATCACGGGCTGGATTGGGACAGCGCCAAACGGATTGCCCAGGGGTGCCTCAACTACACCAACCACACGCTTCTACCCGAGGCGCTTGAGACGTGGTCCACCTGGCTGATGGGGCGCGTGCTGCCCCATCACATGCAGATCATCGAGCGCATAGATGCAGAGCATCTGGCGGCCACGACTTGCCCCCCGCATCTGGGCATTGTCTACCAGGATCAGGTGCATATGGGCACGTTGGCCTTTGTGATGGCGTCGCACGTCAACGGTGTCTCGGCGTTGCATTCTGACCTGATGCAGAAAACGGTATTCGCCGAGCTTGACGCCGCCTACCCCGACCGGATCCTGAACCAGACCAACGGCGTCACGCCGCGTCGGTGGATCCGCCTTGCCAACCCCGGCCTCAGCACGTTGATCACGGATGTGATCGGCGAGGGTTGGGAAGCAGATCTGAGCCGCCTGGCAGAGCTTTCCGCCCATGAAGGCGAAGCCGAGCTTATCACCCGTTTTGCCGCCACCAAACGGGCCAACAAAGTGGCTTTGGCCGATTGGGTAAAGGCCAAGATGGGCATCACCCTGAACCCCGATGCCATGTTCGACGTGCAGATCAAGCGCATCCACGAATACAAGCGCCAGTTGCTCAACATTTTCGAGACGATCGCGCGCTGGCAGGCGATCCGGCAGGACCCCGATGCCGACTGGACGCCTCGGGTAAAGATCTTTGGCGGCAAGGCCGCGCCCGGTTATTGGGTTGCCAAGGACATCATCCGGCTGATCAACGACGTGGCCACTGTCATCAACAGCGATCCCCTGATGCGGGAGCGCCTGAAGGTGATCTATCCGGCCAATTACAACGTCTCCATGGCGCAGCGGTTGATCCCCGCTGCGGATCTGTCCGAACAGATCTCGACCGCGGGCAAAGAGGCCTCGGGTACCGGCAACATGAAATTCACCATGAACGGCGCGCTGACCATCGGGACGCTTGACGGCGCCAACGTCGAGATCCGCGACCGCGTGGGGGCCGGGAATTTCTTCCTCTTCGGCATGAACGCCGAAGAGGTCCAGGCGCGCTACCGGGTGCAGAACCATGGACGCGCAGCCATCCTCGCCAGTGCCGCGTTGAAAGAAGTCCTGCATCTGATTTCTGAGGGGCGTTTTTCTCCGGAAGAGCCCAAGCGATACCACGGCCTCATCGATGCCACCTGGAACCACGACCCCTTCCTCGTCGCTTCCGATTTTGACGCCTATAGGGCTGCCCAGGCCGATGTCGACGCGGCCTTCAAGGACCAGGCGCATTGGCATCGCCTCGCGCTGCGCAACATCGCGGGCTCGGGTCACTTTTCCTCGGACCGGACGATCCGGGGCTACATGGCCGAGGTTTGGGGCGCCAAAAGCCTGCTTTAGGCGCGGGCTGTGAGCGTCGGGCTAAATCGCACCAGCGCCCAGATCAGCGCAAGAACCACGCCCGCGATCAGGGCCGTTGTCGTCGTCTGATACATCAGCAACAGCCCCGCCATGGCCAGCCCTGCCCGCCCGATCATATTGAGCGGGCGCAGGAAATATCCCACCACGGCGGAGGCGATGCAGAACACGGCGATCAATCCCGTGACAATCGCCGTGGCAATCTCCAACCCCGTGCCCTGCATCAAAAGCGCCGGGCTGAAGAAGAACATAAACGGCAGAATGTAGCTGGTGATGCCATAGGCAAAGGCGGTCCAGCTGGTCTTGTTGATGTCGCTGCCGGCAATGCCCGCCGCCACGTATGACGCCAATGCCACGGGCGGCGTGATGGTCGAGATACAGCCGAAGAAGAAAACAAACATATGCGCTGTCAGCAGCGGCACGCCCATCTCGACCAGCGGCGGGGCGACGACTGTCGCCAGGATCAAATAAGCCGCCGTCGTGGGCAGCCCCATGCCCAGGATGATCGCCAGAACGGCGGTCATCAGAAGCGCGATGAAGGCCTGGCCGTCGGCCATGGCGATGATCAGGTTGGAGATCTTGGACCCCAGGCCCGTCATCGACAGCACGCCTGCCACGATCCCCGCCGCCGCGCAGGCCACCGCGATGGACAAAACGGCCGTCGCCCCTTGCTCCAGTGATTTGAGGATCTTGATGCCGAAAGCCCTCGGGTCGCGCCATTCGAACAGCAGGCATCCGGCCAACAGCACCAGCAGCGCCACGAAGGACGCGCGAAACGGCGAGTAGCCCGCCAACATCATGCCCACAAGCGTGCCAAACGGGATCAGGAAGCGCAGGCCCGGCAGGAAGACCTGCGCCAAGGGTGGGCCATCTGGCACCTCGGACGAGCGGGCCATATCCACTTTCACCGCCTGCAAATGCACAATAAACAGGATCGACGTGAAGAACAGCAGCGCCGGGATCAGCGCGGCGGTCATCACATTGGCGTAGGGCGTGCCGATGATCTCGGCCATAATGAAGGCCGCAGCCCCCATGATTGGCGGCATGATCTGCCCGCCGGTGGAAACCGCCGCCTCAATCGCAGCGGCCTGGTTGGGCTTGTACCCTTCGCGTTTCATCATCGGGATGGTCATCGTGCCCGTGACCGCCACGTTGCCCGCCGCCGAGCCCGAGATCATGCCCAGGAAGGTGGAGAAGATCACGGCGGTCTTGGCTGAGGCCGCCCGCGCGTTGCGGGTGACGGAATGGGCCAGTTGAAAGAAGAACTCTCCGGCGCCGAAGTTGTTCAGGAAGGCGCCAAAGATGGTAAAGATGATGATGAATGAGGCCGACACGCCCAAAGGGATGCCAAAGATCCCCTCGGTTCCCGTTGCCATGAAGATCGACACACGCTCCCACCCGTAGCCGCGGGTTGAGATGAACTCGGGCAGGTATTCAGAGACAAAGGGATAGGCCAGAAAAATGCCCGCGATGATCGCGAGAAGCAGGCCGATGCGACGCACGACGGCGATAAGGACCAGGGCGATTAGAGCAACACCGACCAGCGCATCCGTGTCTGTGGTCAACCCACCACTAAACGCAATCGGCTTCCAGCGCAGATAGGTGTAGACGCCGATGGCCAACGCAATGGCTGCGCCTGCAAGACGAAGCATGAGGCCGACGGGGCGCGGGCCCTTGGCCTCGGCTTCGATGACCGACGGGGTTTGAGGGCGCGCTGCGAGAAACACCAGAAACAGCAGCACCGTCAGGTGAACGATGCGGATGTCCATCGTGGAATAGCTGAAGATGCCCGCCACAATCACCAGATGCCAAAGGCTCAGACAGATCGCGACGGCGCTGACGATATGGCTCAGGATGGTTTCGATCCGGCCCAAATGACGGCTCCCCCTTTGGATCACGCAAACGGGGCGACAGAAGCCGCCCCGCCCGCCTTACATTCGCTTGGGCTTACTGCCCAAAGTAGCGCGCCGCACCGGGATGAAGCGGGATCGGCAGGTTGAGCGACCGCTCGGCCACGATGCCACTGGCCAGCGCATTCTCGGCCACCAGGGCGTCAAGGTTGCCATAGACGGCCTCGGCAATCGTATGGGCCAGCTCTTCATCCATATCAGCATGGGTAATCAGCATGTTGGCAGATCCTACAACCGTGATCGGGGCGTCGGTGCCATAGGCATCCTCAGGGACGGAGACGTTGGAATAATAGGGATAGTTTTCCAACAGCGTCGCCATCATCTCATCGCTAAGCTCGATGAACCGAAGCTCGTTCGTCGCGCCGGCCTGCACCACGGCTGAGGTCGGGAAGCCTGCCAAAGCGAAGGAGGCGTCCACGCTGCCATCCGCCAATTGGCTGAACCCGTCGGCGTAGGACAGGAAGCTTGGCGTGATGTCCTCCATCGTCATGTCGTGGATCGCGAAGATGTCGCGCATCAGGTTCAACGTGCCGCCGCCCGCAGGGCCCACGGCAACCCGGCGCCCGGCAAGATCTTCGATCCCCTCGATGCCCGAACCGGGCAGCGTGACCATATGCAGGACGCTGGAATGCAGCGTGCCGATGGCGCGGATCGGCAGCGGGTCCGGATACGGACCCCGGCCTTCATGGGCGAAGAACCCCAGCGAGGCGGGCGCAATGGCAACCTCGACCTCTCCGGCGGCCACAAGGCGCGGGTTTTCCGCCCCGCCGCCAGTGACGATGGGCAGCATCGTGTAGCCTTCGGCGAAGTTGTTGATGTTGTTGGAAAGTGCTTGGCCCATCGGATAATACGCCCCGCCCAGGCTGGCGGTGCCGATGCGCAATTCGTCCTGCGCCTGCGCCGTATGCGCGGCGGTGACGGCCAGCGCCGCAACCGCGGCAAGCTTCAGAAAACTGTTCATGTGGACCTCCCATTCCCCAGTGACGTAGGGTCACCCTCTAAGGAGAAGCGCCCCACCGGCGTCCAGATTATCCAAAGAAAAATAATTTGCAACATTTTATCGATTTTTCTGGCGTAGGCTGCGATGTGCCTTAAACTTGGCCTATCCCAATGCAAGGAGCTTCCCATGACCCGCCCAACGCCCCGTATTGTTCGCCGCGTCGTGACCGGCCATGATGAAACCGGCAAGGCCATCGTCGTCTCGGACGGGCCCGCGACCAACATACTGGAACGCCCAAACCGCCCCGGTGTGGCGCTGATCAACCTTTGGCAAACGTCTGAGACGCCCGCTCAATACGATGGCCCCGATGAAACCGTCGACGGCGCGTTGATCCTACATCCGCCCAAGAACGGTGCTGTTTTCAGGGTGATCCACTTCGAGCCTGAAGACCCAGAAGTGCTCGCCACGCTCGACGGCAAGGCCGCTTTCGCCGAGATGGGCGCGGACAGCAACATTGTCGAAGGCGCGCGGCATCCGTTCATGCATGCCACTGACAGCGTCGATTTCGCCGTTGTTCTGAAGGGCCGCATCATGATGCTGCTCGACGACACGGAATATGAACTTCGCGAAGGCGATACCTTGGTCCAGCGCGGCAACAACCACGCCTGGTCGAACCAGTTTGACGAGACCTGCATCATGGCCTTCGTGCTGATCGACGGCACCGGCACCGTGGAACGGCACGGGTAGCGGCGCGGTGGGGGCGGACCTGCTTTCAGGACCGGAAGGCTTCGTCCTTCTGATCGCCGTCTCCGCGTTTTTCGTGGGCGGCATCCTGAAGGGCGCCATGGGTTTTGGCCTGCCCCTGCTGGCCATCCCCGCGATGACCGCCGCCCATTCCCTGCCCATGGCCCTGTCGATTGCCGTGATCCCGGTCATCTCGACCAACATCTGGCAGCTTTGGTCGTTGCGGGCGCATCGGCATGAGCCCAAGTTTCTGCCCGGTTTCCTGATGGTGGGCGCGCTCGGGCTGATCTTCGGTGTCTTCGCCCTGTCCTGGGTGCGCGACGCTTACTTGGAAATCGCGCTCGGCGGACTTGTTCTGACGTATCTGCTGTTGCGGTGGCGGGGATCGACGGGCGTGCCGAAATGGGCCAACCCGCGCCTGGCCCCCGTCATTGGCGGCGCGGCCGGTGCGGTCCACGGCGCAACGGGCCTCTCAGGCCTTGTCGGCACGCCTTACATGCACGCGATGTCCCTGCCCCGCCCCGTCTTTGTCTTCAGCAACGGCGCGATGTTCACGCTGTTCTCATCCATGCAGGCCCCCACACTGTGGGCGCTTGGCCTCTACCAACCCAGTGCCATCTTGATTGGCGCGCTGACCCTGCCCGCCGCGTTTGGAGGCGTGTGGATTGGCACGAAACTGGGCGCGCGCCTGAATACCGAGGCGTTCTCCCGCGCTGTCCTGTTCATTCTGGGTATCGCTGCCATCATCCCGGTCTGGAACGGCCTGCGCGACATCCTCGCCCTTTAGAAAGGACTGCTATGCTGACGCTTTACCACGCCAACCATTCCACCTGTTCTCAGAAAGTGCGTCTATGTCTGGCCGAAAAGGGGCTGGCCTTTGACAGCAAGCTGATCAATCTCGGCACCAATGAGCATCTGACACCCGAGTATCTGGCGCTGAACCCGAACGGTGTCGTGCCGACCCTGGTCCACGACGGTCACGTCATCCGCGACAGCGGGGTGATCTGCGAATACCTCGAAGAAGTCTTCCCCGACACGCCGCTGATGCCCAGAGATCCCGTGGCCCGCGCCAAGGTGCGCGCCTGGATCCGCTACCTTGATGAAGTGCCCACCAGCGCCGTGCGCGTGCCCTCGTTCAACATGGCGTTCCTGCCCCGCTATGACGGGTTGGACGACGCGGCGTTTCAGGCCGAACAAGCCGACATCCGCCCCCTGCGCAAACACTTCTACGAGAAGATGGGCCGCAAGGGTTTTGACGACACCGAAGTCGCGAATGCGCTGGAACAGTTCCAGGCCGCTGTCACGCGGATGGAGGGGCAGTTGCAGAAAACACTCTGGCTGTCGGGCGAGGCACTGGGGTTGGCGGACTTCATCGCCACGCCACTTTTCGACCGGATGGATGACCTGGCGCTTTCCAACCTGTGGGACGAAGACGCCCCCCATGTCACGGACTGGCTTGCCCGCATCCGCGCACGTCCTGCCTTCAGGGCGGCGTTCTACCCAAAGTCCCGATTGTCGGAGTTTCTGCCCATCGGCTCGCTTCATCGCGAAACCGCGCCGGCCTGAACATCACTGCCGTTTCCTATGAAAAATCGGTTTTCGTTGAATTTCTATCAGATGCAAACTATCTCACGATGAAGGAGTTTTGACATGGATGCCCACCGTTCCCTGACCTCTTTGGCCCATCATCGCATTCGCGAGATGGTCTTGTCGGGCGAGTTGCGTCCCGGCTCTCGCATCCAGATTGATGCGCTGCGCAAGAAGCTGGACATGGGCGCAAGCCCCGTGCGCGAGGCGTTGAGCATTTTGTCGTCGGAACAACTGGTAGTCCGTAATGAACAACGGGGGTTTTGGGCGCCCGAAATCAGCGCCGAGGATTTCGCTGTGCTTCTGGAAACCCGCTGCCGGGTTGAGGCCATTGCCTTCGCCGATGCCATCACCCATGGCGGCCCGGAATGGGAAGAGCGGATTGTATTGCTGCAATACCGCCTGAACGCACTGGATCGGACCGAGAAGAATGCAGAATGGGAAATCGCCCACCGCGAATTTCACAAAGCGCTAATCGCGGCTTGCCCGTCATCCTACCTGCTGAATTTCTGCGCGCAGCTCTACGATCTCGCCGTGCGTTACCGTAATGTCGCCAGCAGCGCCGCCTACCCGGTGCGCCAGATTGAGGATGAGCATTCGCTGATCGCCAAGGCGGCCCTCGCGCGCGATACGGACACTGCCGTTGAGCTACTGGTGGATCATTACCGCAAGACCGGCGACTTCTTGTATCAGATGCTTGCCGAGCAGGAAGCGGGCCAGATCAGCGCCGCCGAGTAAGGGCGCCCGCGCTTATGCGGGCGGCAGCACGAAGTCGAAATCGACCTTACTGAAGCTGGCGTCCAGGTTGGCCTTCGCCTCAAAATCATCGGCGAGGGCAGCCCGATCTCCGGGCTTGTATTCCATCACCAGATCGCTGCGCACGCCGAAGACGGCGTCTGCGTCCAGGTAGGGGTCATCGCTGGGGAAGACCTCTGTCACGAGGCTGCGGAACCCCTCCGCCTGCACAATGAAATGCAGATGTGACGGCCGCCAGGCATGCCGCCCCGTGGCATTCAGCAGATCACCCACCGGGCCGTCGGTTGGCACAAGGTAAGGCGCGGGCCGGATCGTGGACAGCGCATAGCGTCCGTCCGCCCCCGTGGTCATGGAGATCCGCAGATTGTACTCGCTTTGGGCGTCGTCCTGATTGGAATAGAGGCCATTGTCGGCGGTCTGCCATAGCTCGATCTGCGCGCCCTCAATTGGCGCGCCGCTTTGGTCCATCACGCGCCCCTCGACCACCACTTGTGGGCCCTCGTTGTCGCCGATCATATCCCCGCCCACAGGCAACGCAGGCGCACCCAGAATGTGGAACGGTCCCAGGACGGACGACGACGTGCACGCATCGGGAGAGTTGATCATATCGACCAGCGACGACAGGCCCAGAACGTCCGAGAACAGCACGAATTCATTGCGCTCGTCATCGGTGATCTCTCCGGCGCGGGTCAGTAATTCCAGGCCCTTGCGCCACTCGGCGTGGGTCAGCCCCACCTCTTTCGTGAAAGCGTGCAGGTGCTTGACGAGGCTGGTCAGAACTTCCTGCAAACGCGGGTCGGTATCGGGACCGGAAAGGCCCAACAGAAGATCAGTCAGAGTGTCAGAAGTGACGTTGCGCATGGAAAAGCCTCCGGCGGCTACGGCAGCAGGGCCGTGGACAGGATTGGGAATTCGATCAGGATGAACAGGACGATCAGCATCACGAAGGCGAAGGGCAAGGCGCCCATGAACACGTCCTTGAGGGTAATATTGGGGTCATTGATCGTGGATTTGATAACGAAACAACTGATCCCAAGGGGCGGCGTCAGCAACCCGATCTCGGCGCCGATGACGACAATGATGCCGAACCACACGAGGGAAACGCCAAGCGGCTCTACAATGGGCAGGAACAACGGCACCACGATCAAGATGATCGATGCGGTGTCCAGAAGCGTGCCGAGAAACAGCATCAGGATCACCAGCATGATCATCACGGCGGTAAACCCAAGCTCGTAGGTTTCCAGGAAATCACCCAGCGCGTTGGGAATGCCCGCGATGCCCAACATGCGGCTGTAGATCGAGGCGGCGGTGATCAGGAACAAGATCGCGGCGGTGATGTGCCCGGTCTCTAGCAGGGCGTTCCAAAAGCCTTTCAGATCCATCTTCCGGCGCACGACGGCATAGATCAGGCCCAGGGCGGCACCGGCAGCCCCTGCCTCTACCGGCGTCAGCCAGCCGGTGTAGATGCCCCCCAAAACCATCGCGACCAATCCGGACAAGGGCAGGCACAAAAGGATGATCTGCCCAGTGCTCAACAGTTTGGAATCGTCGATCTGACCCACGCCCTCGTTGACGACAAAGCTCGGCCGAAAAACCGACATGCCCCAGATCGCCACGATATAGGCAATCGACAGCATGATGCCGGGAATGACGCCCGCCAGAAACATGTGGCCGACGCTGACTTCTGCCACGATGGCGTAGATGATCAGCATGGCGGAGGGTGGGATGATCATGCCCAACACGCTCGACCCGGCGACAACACCCACCGCGAAACGCTTGTTGTAGTTGAGCTTCATCATCTCGGGCACCGCGACCTTGGTGAAGACCGAGGCGCTGGCGATGGAACTGCCAGTGACCGCTGCGAACAGTGCGTTCGCCCCAACCGTGGCCATACCGACCCCGCCCATGATGCGGTGGAAAAGCGTGTTCATCACCCGGTAGACATCCTCGCCCATGCCCGCCTTGGCCACGATCAACCCCATGAAGGTGAACAGCGGAATGGTGGCGAAGGAGTATTCCGTCACGCTATCGCCCACGGCGATTTTCAGCAGCGCGAGGGGCAGCTCAAAACTGTCACGCAGGATCCAGATCGTGACGAAGGAAACGACGCCCAAAGCGATCGGGATATAGACGCCCATGTAGATCATCGCGACCATTGCGATGACCGAGATGCCGCCAATCTCAAACGGGCTCATGCGCCGGACTCTTCAAGGTGCAACCGCTCAGGCCTGCGACGGCCCGAGATGGCCTTGGTCGCGAAGATCAGCGCGCAGAGCGCGGCAGAGAAGGTGATCGCAAGGTGGATCGGCCAGTAGGGCGCCGTGAAGATGCCCGGCGTGCCGAAATAGTTATTCTCGGTCCAGGAGCGGATGAACTCTGGCCACATGGCGTAGGCGATCAGCCCCATGAAGATGCAGGACACCGTGTCGATGACGCGCGCGAAAAACCGCGCGATGGCGGGTCTGCGGTTGGCCAGAACGGCAAGGAAACCGTCGGAGCGGGTCAGGCGGTTGATGCGTACGACATCAGGCAATTGCAGGAAGACGATCATCACCAACAGGAACTGCACCGCCTCGTAGGTGCCCCGAAACGGCGCGTTGAACGCGTTGCGCGCGATCACGTCGGTGTTGATCAGCAGGACAAGGCCCAGCACCACCAGCGTCCCCACCGCGTTGGAGGCCTGCGCCACGCCTGTCATCAGCCGCGCCGCGCCATTCGCCGCGCGCTGCAGGGCAGAGCCCCCGTTTGGGGGCCCCGCGTTTGTTGGATCAAACTCGCTCACGCTTTAGGCTTCCGCGGCCCAGTTGCGCGCGGGCGTCTCGCCGCCAGCGATCAGCTTGTCGATATAGGTGGCCAGCATGCCGCTGCCGTCCTTGCCGTCGGCGTTCAAACCTTCGGCCCATTCCTGGGCGATGTTGGGCATGGCGGCCGCCCAGGCGGCGCGCTCATCTGCGGCAAGATCGACAATCGTGCCGCCCGCTTCCACGAAGGCCGCCTCGCTGGTGGCCGCGCGGCCCATGGCGACTTCGGCCAGGCGGTCACGATAAAGGATCCCAACCTCGCGCAGAACGCCTTGGACGTCCGCGTCCAGCCCATCCCAGAAGCGCTTGTTGACCGTGAGTGTCTTGGAGTTCACCGCCCCCAGATCAGCGCGCAGCATATAGGGCGCAACCTCGGCAATTGCGAAGGTGTTGGCGGCCTCGGGCCACAGCATCCCGCCCTCGGTCACGCCGGTCTGGATCATGTTGTAGAAGTCGGTCAGGCCGCCCCGAACGCCGGTGACGTTGTCAAGGCCCTCCAGATAACGCAGGTTGTAGCCCGCGCCTGCGAACTTCAGGCCGGACATATCGGCAAGAGTTTCAATGGGTTGACTACAGAACATCTGGTAGCTGTCAAGCACCACGCCCGTCGCCAGATAGACCTGATCCTGAGCCTCAAATTCCGCGCGCATGGCGTCAAACTCGATCGCGATCTCATCGACCGAGCGTGCCACGAGCCCGGCATCCGCCGAGATGAACGGCGTCACAGCGGACAATCCTTGGGACGGAAGTGTCGAGGAATGGAAGATCGTTGTGACAACGCCGATGTCGCCCAGGCCCAAACGCATGCCCTCCAGCACGCCGCGCGGGCGCACGATGGAGCCGCCATAGCTTTCCTGGAAGTCCATCGCTTCCAAGCCCATCTCGGTCAGGCGGCGGTTCACTTCGGGCAGGTAGAAATTGGACAATTCCTGCACCCACATGGCGCGGTCCGGATAGCCGTCGATCACCGTCACGGTGCGGCCCTGGGCCAAGGCGGGCAGGCCAAAATTCGCCGCAGTGGCTGCCGCAGCGGTTCCGGCCAGCATCGAGCGGCGGTTGAGTTTCATGGTCATGGATTATCCTCCCAATCCAGAATGTCGGGCACGTTGGCCCCTGTATTTGACGCTCTCCCGGGCGCCTGTTTCATGTCACAGAAAGCTGCACGCCTCCTCGAACGGCAGCCTTGGTAGTTTGGGGAAAATCGCGGTCTCATCCGCGTATCCCAGGTTCAGCAAGAAGTTTGACCGCATCGTCGTGCCCGCTAGGATCGTCTCGTCCACGACCTTGTTGTCAAAGCCCGAGATCGGCCCACAATCCAGCCCCATCGCCCGGGCCGCCATCATCATATACGCCCCTTGCAGCGTGGCATTCCGGGCAGCCGTGTCATTGATGTAGGCGTCTTTCCCGCGAAACATCGGCTTGCGATCTTCATGGGGGAAAAGGTAATCAAGCCGCTCCCAAAACGTCATCTCATCGGCAATGATCACGGTGACCGGCGCGCTCAGCACCTTTTCCACGTTCTTGGGCTTCAGCGCAGGCACCAACTGCTGCCGCCCCTCGTCCGAGGTCACGAAAATGAACCGCGCGGGTGAGGTGTTCATGCTCGTCGCGCCCTGCTTGGTGATGTCGTAGAGGCGGCGCAACTGCGCCTCCGTCACCGGGCGGTCCGTCCACGCGTAGTGCGACCGCGCCTTGGTCAGCATCAACTCAATGCCATCCTCGCCAAGCTCAGAAATCCGCGCCCGCAGGTCGCGGATTTCGGCCTGAGCGGCTTCTTTGGGGTCCACCGCCACGTTCATTCTGCCGCTGCGCCCGTCGTCATGTCGGCCTCGGCCACGATCTCATTGCGGCAAATGCCGATGCCCTCGATCTCGACCTCCACGACGTCACCTGCCTTCATCCAAACCTGCGGTTTGCGCGCGTGGCCAACGCCTGGCGGCGTGCCGAAGGCGATCATATCGCCGGGTTCCAGCGTCATGATCTCGGACACAATCGCGATGGTGCGCGCGACCGTGAAGATCATGTCGGACGTGTTGGAGTTCTGCAGGACGCGCCCGTTCAGGCGCGTTGCAATCGTCAAGCCACTGGCCCCTTCCGGCACCTCGTCGGGCGTCACAACAATCGGCCCCACAGCGCCCGTCCCGTCAAAGTTCTTGCCCGCCGTCCACTGATGCGTCTTGCGTTGATACTCGCGGATCGAGCCGTCGTTGAAGGTTGAATAGCCGAAGACATGCTTCAGCGCGTCAGCCTCGGAAATGTGCCGCCCGCCTTTGCCGATGATCACCATCAGTTCGGTCTCATAATCGAATGTGTGGGAGGCCGTGGGCAGCACCATCGGCGCTTCCGCCGGGATCATCGAGGTCGCCGCGCGCATGAACATGGCCGGGTAGTCCGGCACGTCGTAACCGCCTTCACGGGCATGTTCGGCGAAGTTCAACCCAAGGCACACAATCTTGCCCGGGCGCGCCACGGGCAACGCAGGCGTGATCTCGGCCACGTCGACTGAAACGGCACTCTCGGGCAGCGCGGGCATTGCAGCCCCCCCTGCAACAGCCGCGATGATCGCAGTCAAGTCGCCCTCCGCCACGGGCGTCGCGCGCCCGTCAGAGACGGAAAAAACCGATGGCGTCGAGGCCCCCGCTGCGGTGCCGGTCAGAAGCTTCATGGATTCTCCCCCCTCTTGAGCTTGCCAATTTGTCGCAGCGGAAAAACGGGTTGTCAAACAAAAATCGATTTTTTATCAATGACGGGGTTTCCGAGGGGAAAGACATGGCCATAGACACGTCGCTCAAGGGACTTTTGCGCAATCTGATGGGTCCGCGCGGCATGCAGAGGCTGTGGGGCAACACCGCGGACGACGACCCCGTCGGGCTAAGCCACACCCTTCTGACAGCGCGGGGTCAAGCCTCGGGCGTGGCCATTGCCGACCGGGTGTTGAGCTTGATCGAAGCGCTGGATGACGCCGGGATCGCCGCCTATTTCGCAGCGCTTCGCGACGATTTCGAGGTCGATCTGGACGCCGTCCTTGCCGCCGCCGAGCGGGCCCGCGAAGACGGCGCCGCCCTCAAGGCGCTGCAATTGGCCGCCGAGCCGCCCCGCCAGGAGCTCTTCCGCCGCCTGAACGCCGCACCCCGAGGCACAGCGCGTCTCGTCGAGGTCCGCGCGCGCCTTCTGACCGCTCTGCGCACAGACCCAACGCTTGCCCCCATCGACAGTGATCTGCGCCATCTTTTGCGCAGTTGGTTCAACCGCGGCTTCCTCGTCCCGACACGCATCGACTGGCACAGCCCGGCAGATCTTCTGGAGAAGATAATCGCCTACGAGGCCGTCCACGCCATCGACACCTGGGACGCGCTGCGCCAACGCCTGGTCCCTTCGGACCGGCGCTGTTTCGCCTTCTTCCACCCCGCCATGCCTAACGAGCCGCTGATTTTCGTCGAGGTTGCCCTGACCAAGGGTCTGGCAGGCTCCATCCAGGACGTGCTGGCCTCGTCCCGGGATGTGCTTGCGGCGGAAGACACCGACAGCGCGATTTTCTATTCGATATCCAACTGTCAGGCGGGGCTTGCGGGGATTTCCTTCGGCGCTTTCCTGATCAAACAGGTGGCCTCGGACCTTCAGGCCGAGCTGCCAAACCTGCGCACGTTCTCCACCCTCTCGCCCATTCCGGGCTTTGCCGCTTGGGCGAAAACCCATGACATCACCCCCCAAGCTGCCGCTGTTTATCTGGCCGAGGCGAAAGACACCGCCGGGAAACCCCTTGATCCGGTCGCCAAGTTCCACCTCGGCAATGGTGCGGAGTTGCACCGGATCAACAAAGGCGCAGACCTCTCGCCCAAGGGGATCGCACAAAGCCATGGCATGATGGTCAATTACCTATATGAACTCGACCAGGTAGAAGCGCGCCACGAGGCGTTTGCCGCCACGGGCGAGCTGGCCCTATCGCGCGCGGTGCGCCAAGCCCTTGGCCGCCCCCGCCCCTGGATGCAAGACCGCCCCATTGATCAGGCGGATGAAAGACGTGCCGACGATGACCAACCCTCTCTATAACGCCTTCCTCAAGCACCAATCCGACGACGCCGTCTTCCTGGAAGTACCCGGCGGGGACGTGATGACCTACGGCGCGCTCCGCCACGCGATCTCCACGGCGGCAGGCGCCTTGGGCGCGGCAAGTGTAGAACCCGGCGACCGGGTCCTTTGCCAAATCGCCAAATCGCCCGAGGCGTTGATCCTCTACCTCGCCACCGTCGCGGCAGGCGCCGTTTTCGTGCCGCTCAACACGGCCTATACGCCTGCCGAACTGGATTACTTCCTGCAAGACGCCGAACCCGCCCTGTTGGTCCTCGACGACACGACCCAGGCCGCCAAATCGGTGGCGGAGGCGCGGAATGTCCCAACCGCTGCACCCTCGGAATTGGTTCATTCAACCGCGCCGCCCCTTGCTGCCCCCGCCGCGCGAGACACCGGCGATCTGGCGGCAATCCTCTATACCTCCGGCACCACCGGGCGTTCCAAGGGCGCGATGCTGACCCACGGCAACCTGATCTCCAACGCCCAGGCCCTCAAGGTCTGCTGGCGCTTCACCGCCAAGGACGTGCTGCTGCACGCCCTGCCGGTGTTCCACACCCATGGCCTCTTTGTGGCCACAAACATCACGCTGGCGGCCCATGGGCGGATGATCTTCTGCCCGTCCTTCAACCTCGACCAACTGGCCGAGTTGATGCCGCAAGCCACCTCGATCATGGGCGTGCCGACCTTCTACACCCGCATGATTGGCGATGCCCGTTTCGACAGAAAGGCGATGAAACACATGCGCCTGATCATCTCGGGCTCCGCGCCGCTGCTGGCGGAAAGCCACAAGGCGTTCGAGGCGCAAACCGGCCACGCCATCCTGGAACGCTACGGCATGACCGAGACCAACATGATCACCTCCAACCCCTTCGCGGGCGAGCGGCGCGCGGGCACCGTGGGCCACCCCTTGCCCGGCGTGGGCTTGCGGCTTGCCAACCCCGATGACGCGGGCATCGGCAGCATCGAAGTACGCGGCCCCAACGTGACGCCGGGCTACTGGCGCAATGACGAAAAGACGAAAGAAAGTTTCACCGAAGACGGCTGGTTCATCACCGGCGATCTGGGCCAGAAGGACGGCGAGGGGTACGTTTCCATCGTCGGGCGCGAAAAGGACCTGGTGATTTCCGGCGGCTTCAACATCTATCCCAAGGAGGTGGAGGTCGAGATCGACGCCCTGCCCGGCGTCGTCGAAAGCGCCGTCTACGGCGTGGCGCACCCCGATCTGGGCGAGGCTGTGGCCGCCGCCGTGGTGCTGGAGGCGACAGACGCGACGGATGCCGACGCGATCATCGCCGCGCTCTCAGATCGCCTCGCGCGGTTCAAGATCCCCCGCGACGTGCGCCTTCTGGCAGAGTTGCCGCGCAACGCCATGGGCAAGGTGCAAAAAAACGAGCTGCGCAAGACGCATACGTGAAAGGAAATTGACATGAGCGGACCTCCCAAATGGGCCGACTACGGTGAAGCCTCCTACGCGCGGGGGTGCATGGCGATGGAAGTCTTCATCTGCCACACGACGCCGGTGCAACCCGGCCCCCCGCCCGCAGACGTCATGGCCGCGCATCTGGAATACCAAAAGCAGATCGAGGCGGAGGGGAAATTGTTCCTGGCAGGTCCCCTGTCCGATGAGGTCGGCGACGTGATGAGCGGCGGCGGCATGATCGTCTATGTGGCCGAAGACATCGCCGCAGCGCGCACCTTGGCCGACGCCGACCCGATGCACAGCGCTGGCGTTCGCACTTACAAGATACAGGCTTGGCGCCTGAACGAAGGCGCCCCGATGCCGGGTCTCAGATTGTCCACGCGAAGCTTCTCACTGCGATAGGTCCCTGTGGATAAACACGGATAATTGAAAAGCCAGCCCCCCCGGAGGCTGGCTTTTCTGTGGATAACGGCGAACCACTGCCCGTTTTCTGCAATCGGGACTGCTAGACGAGGTCCGCGTCCGTCATTACCTCGACCAAGGCCGGGCCCTCGACGGCAAGCGCCTCAACCAACGCTGCCTCCACGTCCGCGCCACTGGTAACTTTCGCGCCATGTGCCCCGCAGAGCCGGGCGAAGGCCGCGAAGGACGGGTTCACCAGGTTAGTCTCCCACACCTCCCATTCTCCGGCGCGCTGCTCTTTGGAGATCTTGCCAAGCTCGTCGTTGTGAAGAAGCAAATGGGTGATATCCATCCCGTATTTCACCGCCGTCGTCAGCTCCATCGCATATTGCCCAAAGCCGCCGTCGCCCGAGATCGAGATCACCTTGCGCCCCTTCAGATCGTCGATGTCTTGCGTCGCGGCCCACGCGCCCAGAGCCGCCGGAAGCGAGAACCCGATCGATCCCAAATAGCCAGACATCAGCACGCGCTGGCCCTTCGTCTCGAAGTAGCGCCCGAAGGAATAGGTGTTGTTGCCCACGTCCACGGCGATGATCGCATCCTCCGGCGCGACCTTGGAAAGCGCCTCGAAGATCGCCGCAGAATGGACGCCGCGCGCGCCTTCTTCCGCCAGACGGCTGGCCTTCTCGGCGCGCCAGATCTCCCAACGCTCGGCCAACTCGCCGACCTGGTCCTCCGCGTCCGCCGCCTTGGCCACCCGCGCGCCAATCGCGTCACAAAACGCCCCAATCTCTCCCCAAATCGGGAGTGCGACGGGGTGGAACTTGCCCAGTTGCATCCGCTCGAAATCGACCTGGATGATCGGCTTGCTCGGCTCGATGCCTGTGTGGTTCGAAAATGACGTTCCGAGCGACAGGATCAGATCCGCCTCGTTCATGAACCAGCTGGCAATCGGCGTGCCCGACCGCCCCAACACCCCCGCCGCCAGCGGGTGGCTGTCTGGGATCAGGCCCTTGCCCTTGAACGTCGTCACCACCGGCGCGCCAAGCGCCTCGGCCAATTCAATGATCTGCCCACGTGCCTCCCATGCGCCATGCCCAATGACAATCATCGGGCGTTTCGCGCCGTTCAGCATCGCCAAAGCGGCATCAACATCGGCGTCTGACGGCTTCACCACCGCGCCGCCCATGCGCCCCTCGGGCGTGGCGGCCGGGGCGTCGCTCGGCAGGGTTTGCACGTCATCAGGGAAGACGAGGTGGGACACGTCCCGCTCGATCAACGCGTTTTTCACCGCTAGCGAGACCAGTTCCGTATGCTTCGATGTGCTGAGAACCGGCTGCGAAAACCGACTGACGGCCTGAAAAGCGGACGCCAAATCAATGTCTTGGAAGGCCCCTGGCCCAAATACCTGGGTCTGAACCTGCCCCGTGAGGGCCAGGACCGGCGCGCGGTCCACCTTCGCGTCCCACATGCCCGTCAGAAGGTTCGTGGCCCCGGGTCCGGCAATCGTCAGGCAGGCCGCGGGCCGACTCGTCAGCTTCCCGTAAGCCGAGGCCGCGAAGGCCGCCGCGCCCTCGTGCCGGATGCCGTAGTAGCGCATTTCACCGTCCGCCACGCGCCTGCGGATCGCATCGGACAGTCCCAGATTCGAATGCCCCACCATCCCGAACACGCTTTGAATGCCCCAATTTACCATCGTCTCGGCCATGGCGTCCGTCACCGTGCGCTCATGGTCAGGCTGCTTCTCAAGCCCCACAAAGACCGCCCCATCACGCACCTCGACGGCATAGGTCTTCTGCCCCGTATCCTCGTGCCCGCCGGGAGGTGCGCCGGTCAGCGGGTCAAAATCCCACCCATGCCAAGGGCAACGGATCCAGCATTGCCCCTCCACTCCGCGCTCGATCGAGCCCTCACCGAGCGGTCCACCCTGGTGCGGGCACCGGTTGTCCATCGCGGCCCATTGGCCATCGAAATGCGACAGACAGATCGAGGTCGTCCCCGCCGTCACCGTCTTCACACGCCCCTCGGGCAGGTCGGCCGCATCGGCGACCTTGATCCAATCCAGATCGCTCATGCGACACCTCCAAACGCGACGCCCGAGATCTCGGACATCTCCTTTTTCCATGTGGTCAGGTCGCCCGGCTCGAATTTCGACAGATGATCATGGCCGCACGCCCGCGCCATCACCTGCATCAACTCGGTCGAGGCCTCGAAGAAATTCGCCAGACGTCGCGCTGACTTCTCGACGATCAACCGGTTGACAAGATGAGGTTTTTGGCTCGCGATCCCCACGGGGCAATTGTTGGTATGGCATGCCCGCATCGCCAGGCAGCCAATCGCCTGCATCGCCGAGTTTGACACCGCAATCGCGTCCGCGCCCATGGCCAGCGCCTTGATGAAATCGGGCGCCGTGCGCAGCCCGCCGGTGATCACCAGCGACACTTCCGGGCGCGTTTTGTCCAGATGCCGCCGTGCCCGAGCCAGCGCCGGGATCGTCGGCACCGAGATATTGTCGCGGAACAGGGTCGGCGCTGCCCCCGTGCCACCGCCGCGCCCGTCGAGGATGATGTAATCCACCCCAACCTCCAGCGCCGCGTCGATGTCCTTCTCGATATGCTGCGCGCTCAGCTTGTAGCCGATGGGAATGCCGCCCGTGCGGTCGCGCACTTCATCGGCGAAGTCCTTGATCTGCGCGGGGTCCGTCCAATCCGGGAAGCGGGGCGGCGAAATCGCGGACTCCCCCTCGTCCAAGCCACGAACCTCGGCGATCTTGCCGGTCACCTTGTGGCCCGGCAAATGCCCCCCCGTCCCCGTCTTGGCGCCCTGACCGCCTTTGAAGTGGAATGCCTGAACCTTTGCCAGTTTCTCCCATTCAAACCCGAACCGGCCCGAGGCCAGCTCGTAGAAATACCGCGAGTTCGCCGCCTGTTCCTCGGGCAACATGCCGCCCTCGCCCGAGCAAATTCCGGTGCCAGCCATCTCTGCCCCTTGGGCCAACGCGACCTTCGCGGGCTCTGACAGCGCGCCGTAGGACATGTCGGACACGAACAGAGGGATCTCCAGCCGCAGGGGTTTTTGCGCATTCGGCCCGATGACCACATCGGTGCCGACGGGCTCTTCCTCCAACATCGGGGCCTTGTGAAGCTGTGCGGTGAGGATCTGGATGTCGTCCCAATCGGGCAATTGCCCGCGCGGCACGCCCATCGCGTCGACCTGCCCGTGGTGCCCCGTGCGCTTCAGCCCGCCCTTGGCATAGGTTTGGATGACGCCCGCATAGGGCTCTTCATCCACCCCGTGCGACGTATCCGCGTAAAGCCCAAGGTAGGCATCGCGATTGAACGGCTGCGGGTTGGCGTGGCCCCAAGCGGCGATCTCCTCTTCTTCTACAAGAATATCATCGCCCACCACACTGCACTCAAACTTCGGCAGCACCTCTTCATTGGCATATTCCGAAACCCCTGAATCCAAACGGTAATCCCAATCATGGACGCCGCAGATCAGGTTCATGCCGCGCACGAACCCGTCCGACATCAACGCCCCGCGATGCAAGCACCGCCCGTAGAAAACGCTCACCTCGTCGTCCCACCGCACCACGACCAAATCCACGTCGGCCACCAATGCATAGGCGGGCTCCCGGTCTTTCAGGGTCTTGAGGTCGGCGACTTTGATCTGTGGCATGTGGGCTCCAGTCTTGGTTAATGGTCTTCCGGGTTCATCCAGGCCTCGATCCGGCCCATGATGCTTTGCGCGACCGAGAACAGAAGGATCGCGCCGGTCAATAGGATCACGTAGCGATATTCGAACAGCGGCGTGCCGCGCAGGGTGTTCAGCTCCAGCCATCCCCAGTAGGACAGGCCGCCGGCGGCGCACATCACCGCGATTTGGACGATGCGCAGGATCATGGGGCCAGTCCCACGGTGGTTTCATCGATCAGGAAAACGTTCATGCCGCCGCGCCGCTCCACCCGCCCCTCGGCCTCGATAAGAAGCGCGGTGTAATTGAGCATGCTGTCTGGCATCGGGTTGCCATCGGCATCGGCGACCAGGAAAAACTCGCTGCCGCCGACGGTATCGGTGGCGACGAAAACAGGCGGCAGCCCGCCCAAAATGCACAGGTTGGCGCAGGCCCGGTGGGCCAGGCCCGTGCCCGGGCGCATCGCGCCCGCCAGGCAATTGCCATCGCAAATCTCTCCGGTCAGCTGCCAACGTCCGAGGTCCTCCGCTTCCGGAACCGTGCCCGTCGCGTCATCCGCGACCATCAATCCGTTCTGCCCGCCGCGCAGAATAATCCCGTTCAACTCACCCCGGTTCAACCGAGCGCCACTGACGCGCACGATCTGCCCATCGAGCGGATCCGCCCGCCCCTGAGCGCCGTTCTTTCCCTGCCCCATCAACAGCACGGTCGTCCCAGGCTCAAACTGATCACTCTCCAAAACATGCAGGATCGGATAAGGCTGCGTTTGCAGCACGCCCAAAGCCTCCACGCGCCCCATGCGCCCCCCCGCGCCCGGGTCATCCTGGGTGGCAGCGACCACGTAAGCGATTGAAAAAGAGGCCACAAAAGCAATGACTGCCACGGCCAACAAGAACGGCCAAAGCCTGCGATCAGGCGTCGCCCAACCGATGAAAAACGGCGTGTCGTCGCGATCCGCGCTCATGCTCCAGCCTCCAGTTCCGCAACGACCAACGGCTCGACCGGCGTACCGGGCGGGTTGGCTTTGCGGTTCAGCATCACCTGACCATCCTGCAATTGAAGCTGATACGTCGGGATTTTCTCGGTAAAGGGCGCGGGCGCACAGCCGTCGTTCATGCGGTATTGGAACCCGTGCCAGGGACAGGTCACGCAGCCATCAAGGATCCGCCCCTCGCCCAAGGGCCCGTTCTGGTGCGCACAAGCGTTGGAGATGGCCGAGAACTTGTTGCCCTCATACCGGAAGATCGCCGCTCGTTCCTTCGGGCCGAGTTGCACGATCCTCGCGCGATCCTCGGCGATGTTGCCCGGTGCGCAGACGGCCACCCACTCCGCGCTTGTCGTGCGGTGCCGGTCGATCTGCCAAGCGGCCATATGAACACCCACAACGCCCAAAGCTGCGACCATGAACAGCATTGCGAAGGCCGGGTTTTCGGTGCCCTGCAGATACCCCAGCGCCACATGGGCCACGATCACGCCGTAGGCCAAATAGATCAACAAATGCAGGCGCTTCCACAGTGGCGCGCCCAGGAAAGACAGCCAAAAATCGTGACTGGTGGCTGCCAGGATCAGCAAGATGAGGAACCCCAGAATGCCCAAGGCCTCGATGGGAAACCCGAGGATCTGACCGAACGCGGTGTTAGACGACAGCAGCGCCTCCATCCGGTCGATCTGGGTGAAGTTGAAGTACCACCCGTAGACATAGGTGGCGTGGGTCCACGCCACGGCGGCGGTCAGCACGCCGAAATGGCGCCGGTTATAGAGCAGCGGCAGAAACCGCGCGTCCATCCGCGCCAAGGGGCCGATACACAGGATCGCGCTCAGCATGAAGAACGCCGCCGTCCCAAAAGCGCGCATCCGCAGGATCGCCCCGTCGATCGGGCGCGAGACATCGGCGCGATCCGCGCCAAACTGCAAGAAAGCCGTGATGTAGAGGGCGACAATGCCCAGCAGGACTGCGTCATAGACCCATTTGTTCGGGTTCCACTGGACGGGGACGTATTTGACGCTCATTCCGGCGCCTCCAACAGCACCGCCGGGGCCTCAAGCGGCCCGTCTTGCCGTAAGATCATCGCGCCCGTGATGATCACGAAGACCGCCACGCCCATGGCACCGGCCAAGCGCGGTTGCCAGGTCAGTGGCGGGCGAAACCGGGCCGCGCCCATGTCGCCGCCGCGTTCCAAATGCCACCAGCGCCAGAGCACAAGGGGCCAGATCAACAGGACTCCAGGGATCAGAAAAGGGCGGAACACCCAAACGCCGCGGGCGTTTTCATCAATCCGGTCAATGCCCACGCCCAAGAACGCAAGGGCCGACACCGCGCCGAGCCCAAGATACACCTGAGCCAGCCAAATCAGATCTGCCGCCATGCCGCCCCCGCCGTGATCCGCGCCACTCCTCGGTGACGCGCTTGCCATGGACTAGAACAGATCAATTGGCGTTCGGCTAATCAACTTTTTCGCCAAGGCTGTGGTGCAGGTGTTGCCTAGGAGGCAAAGGACCGCGCGATAGCGGGCAGATCGACCCGCGCGCCCAGGCGGGTAGCCAGCAAATACAGGCCACCGATCTTGCGCTGCAAAAACAACGTGTCCGCCGGGGGAATATGCCAAAGCTCGCGCTCCTGTCCGATCACTTGCCCCCGTCGCCGCAGCTGATCTGCCAGGGTCGAGGTCGCGAAATCGAACGGCTCAGGCCCGCGCAATGCGCTGAAGCCAAGCTCTGCCATGTCGAGGATGGCCTCGCGATGCGCGGGGCTGAGGCCCGGCTTGATGAAGCCGATGGCCGCAAGCTCTGTCATGATGTCGTCGCGCATCCCGTCCAGACCCGCGCGCAAAAGGCGGCGGTGCCCCTCCGCCAGGTCCTGAGGGATGTCGCGCGCGGCCCCGAAATCGAGCAGCACAATCTGCTCGGTCTCGGCCCGCCATTGGTAATTGGCGAAATTGGGGTCGGTCTGCATGACACGGAAATCGAACAATTCCCGCATGCACAGCTCAATCAGCGCGCTCGCGGCGCGATCCCGCACCGCCGGGGCCACCTCGGCCAGCGCTTCGATCGGGGCAGACGGCTCGAAACTCATGGCCAGCGCGTCGCGCGTCGACAGGTCGGGGCGATGGCGCGGGACGATGAACCTGGGATCGTCCGCCAAAAGGTCCGAAAACCGCTGCAAAAAGCGGCCTTCGCGGGCGTAATCGGCCTCTTCATGGAGCTGGCTGCGGGCCTCTTTCATCAAGGGCGCGATGTCCAACTCGCGGGGCCACATGCCGGTCCAGCGGATCAGGGCGGCGGCATTATCAAGATCGCTGTCAATCGAGTCGCGCACGCCCGGATACTGCAGCTTCAACGCCAACCGCATCCCATCCGCCGCCGTGGCGCGATGGACCTGGCCAATCGAGGCCGCCGCCAGGGGCTGTGGGTTGAAGCTTTTGAACTTAAGGCGAAATTCGTCGCCGTAGACCGCCGTGAGAACGCCTTTGAGTTGCTTGGGCGGCATCGCATCGGCCTCGGACCGCAGGCGGGCAAGGATGCCCGCCAACTCCGGGAGCAGAACGTCTTCACTTTCCATCGACAGAAGCTGGCCCAGTTTCATCGTGGCGCCGCGCATCTCTGACAGACGCTCGGTGATGCGGGTGATGTTGCTGGGGGTCAGAAGCAGCGCTGCCATATCCGCGCGCTCTCCGCGCAAGGCGGCCGTCGCCCGGCCCACCGCCGCGCGGCCCACGAGGCCGGACGCGAGGCCACCCATACGCGCAAAGCGCGCCATCCGGCCCGTGGGGACGGCGCTGGGACGTAACGGGGAGGTCTGGTCAGGCATGGCAATCCGGGTTTCTATCTGGGTCAGCTAGTCAGCTAGCCCGCCCGACGCCCAAGCAAAGGGAGACCCGCCCTATGCGCGCTGTGCCATCCCCCCATCATGGGCCAGGGCAAACCGCCCGCGTCCCGCATTCTTTGCCTCGTAAAGCGCGCCATCGACGTCGGACAAGACCCGCTCAACCGAAGGGCGCGCTAAGTATTGAGTGGTGGAAACGACCCCGATACTGGCAGAAACCCTGCATTCGATATTCTCGAACCTGACCGGCTCTTCAATCCGCTCGATCAGACGGGTGGCAATGCGGCCCGCAACCTCGGGTGTCAATGCCGGGCGCAGGATGATCAGAAATTCATCACCGCCGACCCGTGCCGGGAAATCATTGCGCCTCAACTCGCCCCCCAGAATGCGGCCCACTTGCACGAGCACCGCATCACCTGCGGCATGACCATAGGTGTCGTTGACGAACTTGAAATGGTCGAGGTCCATGTTGAGTAGCGAGAATTCGTGCCCCCGGTCCACCAACAGATGTTTCAGCTCATCATCCAGAGCCCTGCGGTTGTTCAGCCCCGTCAGAACATCCGTGCGCGCCTGGTGGCTGGCGGCGGCGTGGGCAGCCTGCAGGCGTTCGGACAGGTGGCGTGACAGCCCCGCCGTCGAGGAATTGGCCTCGTGCA
Source organism: Gymnodinialimonas sp. (assembly GCF_059726805.1). Classification (NCBI taxonomy): domain Bacteria; kingdom Pseudomonadati; phylum Pseudomonadota; class Alphaproteobacteria; order Rhodobacterales; family Paracoccaceae; genus Gymnodinialimonas; species Gymnodinialimonas sp. The sequence continues at coordinate 1,619,972 of NZ_AP041059.1, read as the reverse complement.
GGTATAGCAGCTCAATCGTTTGATCGCAGGGCGAAAAGTCATGGAGCGTGAGGGAAAAATCCCTGACCGCACGCGCGAACGAAAGGCCCAGTGAGATGTCGAGGATCATCCCGTCCATCCCGGGCAACGGCACCAAGACCGCCCGCAACGGCAGATGATCTGCCGTTGCGGGCACCAGTGACAATCGACGTCCAGCCTGGGCGGTCATGCCCGCAAAATCCTTGATCCCTGCCGGGCGGCGCAATTCGAAGACATCCAGCAGTGATTTGCCGACCACGTTGGATCCGCCCAACATCTTCAGGCTCGTCGGCCCCGCGTGGCGAATTTGCCCCGCCACATCCAGCGCTATATGCATGGGCATCAATACATCAAGGACCGCAAATGGCAGGTTCAGCCCCCCCGCGTAGCCCTGGCTTTGAATGTTCATTGGATTGCCTCCGCCAAGACGAACGCGCGCCCTTCGGTGTGGTGCGAGTCGTGGATCTCCATCCGAAGGGTGTCGAATTCACCTTCCGGCGCTTCCAGGCTCAAAAACGCCAGCGCGCCGTAATCATCTGCCATCGCGCGCAACGCGCCCAGAAGGATCGCCCCCACGCCCGGCAGTTTCCACCGCGCGCGCAGCTCAAACACCTTGGTATCGACCTGGCTTACGATGATTTCCGGCAGCTCAATGTCGGGAATGGCCATGCGCCCCCGATCAGCCAATTCGTCCAGAGACAGCACGAACTCGGTAAAACTGGCACCGCCAAACCGCAGCAAGCGGCGCAAGGGGTCAAGCGGCGGGTGGGTGATCAGAAAAGTGCCCAGATCTTCCAGAACCGAGGCTTCATCCTGGTTCATCGTCTGGGCCACCGCCTTGAAACAGGACAGGGTCAGCACGTCTTTGTAGTGAAGCATCGCCTCAAATTCATCGATGCGTAGGTCTGCGATGTTGCGCACTTCTGCCCAGACGTCTTTCCCGTAGGTTTCAACGATGAAACCTTGAAGCGCGCGATTTATCATCCCGTGCATGTCTCGTCCGCTTCCTCTCGCAGTGTGGTGCAAGGGGGACGCTAGCGCACAGAGGTAAACAAAAGATGTGCGGTGATCTCAGAAATCCGTTGGCGCTCCGCCCTCGGATTTGCGCCGGGCCACAAAATCCGCCAGCTCCTCCTTGATCGCGATATCCATGGGCGGGGCTTCGAACTCCCCTAGGATTTCCTTGTAGGTCTTGTGCGCGCGCTCCGCCGTCCAGACCGCGCCATCCAAGCGCCAGGCCTCAAAATTACGCCAATCCGACAGGAACGGGCCGTAAAACGCCTCCTGATAGCGGTCCTGGGTGTGCTGACAGCCGAAGTAATGCCCGCCCGGCCCCACTTCCTTGATGGCGTCAAAGGCAAGATCATCCTCTTCGACGCTCAGGATCTGCGGCTCAAAATACCGCTGGATGTGCTGCAAAACCTCGCAATCCATGACGAATTTCTCGGGCGAGGCGATCAGCCCACCCTCCAGCCATCCCGCCGCGTGGTAGACCATGTTCGCGCCCGATTGCACGGCGGACCACAGCGAATTGGACGTCTCCCACATCGCTTGCCCGTCCGGCACATTGGCCGCGCAGACGCCGCTGGCGCGCATCGGCAAGCCATAGAAGCGCGCCATCTGGCCGGTCATTTGCGTCGCGCGCATGTATTCCGGCGTGCCAAACGCGGGCGCGCCGGATTTCATATCGACGTTGGAGGTAAATGTGCCAATCGCCACCGGGCATCCCGGCGCAATCCATTGCAGCAGCGCAATCGCGGCCAGCCCTTCGGCCAAGGAAAGCGAGACCGCACCCGACAGCGTCACCGGCGCCATCGCCCCGGCCAGCGTGAACGGCGTCACGACCACGGGCTGCCCGCGCCGCGCCAGACGCATCGCGCCGTCGAGCATCGGGAAATCGTGCTTGAGCGGCGAAACCGAGTTGATGTTGGTATACATCCGCGGGCTTTCATCGAACTCCGCATCGGTCAGACCACCGGCGATCCGCACCATCTCCATCACATCTTCGACGCGTTCGCGGCCCAGGGAATAGGCATGGGCGACCTTGTCGGTGAGGGTCAGCTTTTCATAAAGGCAGTCCAGATGGCGAACACTAGCATGAACGTCAATCGGCTCCGCCGGATAGCCGCCGGCGAAGTGGATGCAGTTGAAATACTGGGTCAGCTTGATGAATTCGACATAGGTCTCCATGTCACCGGGGCGTTTGCCCCGCTCCATGTCCCAGGCGTTGGGCGGGCTGGAGACGTTGCCAAAGAGCATATAGTCGCCGCCCATGATCAACTTGCGGTCCGGGTTGCGCGGGGTGATCGTGAAGGTCGCGGGCGCGCGGGCGACCATCTCTTCGACAAACTCAGGGTCGAAGAAAACGTTCTGCCCCTCCACCTTGCAGCCCGCCTCGCGCAGGTATCCCAGAGCTTCGTCGTTGAGGAACTCGATCCCGATCTCCGACAGGATCCGCATCGCGCCCTTGTGCAGCGCGGCCACGCCCTCGGGCGACAGCGGCTCGGTCGGACGGTCGTTGTTGCGGGGCAGGCGCCAGGGCTGCTGGTCGATCACATGGGCCGCGGCGCGCGCGACACCAGCGGCGCGGCCTCCGGCTCGGCGGCGGCGATTTGGACTGGCTTCAGTCATGGGGTGGCCTTCACGACAGGGTTATTCTGGACCCTGACCATCACCCAGCCCGCCCGCGACGCGTTGGCGGATTGCGACGAAGAGGCGTCGTATTTGACCCATCACCCCATCAACCCTGGTCGAGCCATCGTCCCAGCGCGGCAATGTCGGGCAAGACGGCGTCCGCATGGGGCGCCAGATCTTCGGCCGTCGCCACGCCCGTCAGAACCGCCACGCAAGTGAAGCCCGCCGCGCGGCCTGCCTCCATGTCATGGGTGCTGTCGCCCACCATCACCAGGGCGTCGGGCGCGATCCCGGTCGTCTGAGCAAAGGCCAGGCACATACCCGGGTCGGGCTTGGCCCCGAACCCGCTGTCAAACCCGCAGATAAGATCAAACAGGTCCAGGGCATCCTGGGACGCCAGATGCGCCTTGGCCGAAACCTCTGCGTCATTGGTGGCCACCCCCAGCTTCAAGCCCCGGTCGCGCAGCCCCATCAGCGTGGGGCGCAGGGGCACGGCGGGGGTCAGCGGCGTTTTCGACGCTTCTTCTACCAGGAAATCATGGATGTCGCTCAGGCGGCGGCCCGGCAATTGCGCGGCAATCGCCTCGGACATGTGGTGGGCCGGGCCCGCGATCACGAAGCTATCGGGGCGAAACTTGCGCGTTTGCAGATCATACGCCAACGCATCCGCAAGCCTTTGTCCCACCCCTGCGTCGCCGCCCGACAACGCGTCGATCATCCGGTGCGCCCAGGCACCCCAGGTCTTCTGGAAATCGAACAGCACGCCGTCCTTGTCGAACACGATCCCCTTTATCATCGCACTCATGTCCAATTCGGCAGATCGCCGCCCGGAAGGCCCGCCCGGATCATCGCGAAATCCTGGGCCGCGATCCCCGTGGCTTCTGCCCCCTTCAGAACCCAGGCGTCATCCATCAGCACGAAATCCATGACCGAGGCCAGGAACTCCGGCTCTCCGGCGCGCGCGCGCAGATCATCCTCGCTCACCCCCGTGGCCCCCATGAACAACGGCAGGATCTCTTCCTCCCCGGCCAACCATGCCAGAAGCGCCAGCGCCTGGGTCTCGGCGAAATCTTGCTGCATCGTTTTAGGTCCATTTCTACTTAAAGGGTTTGTTAACTATTCGGGGTCAAGTTCCGGATGTACACGAGGTTCAGCCTGAGCTGAACGCAGTTGTCAAACGAGGTGAGGTGCACATGGCGGGGCGTATTCTTGTCGTTGACGATGTTGCGACCAACCGGATCGTGATGAAGGTCAAGCTCACCTCCGCCTGCTATTCCGTAGATCAGGCCGAGAATGGGGCCGAGGCGCTGAAAGCCGCCCGCGACACCAAACCAGACCTTATTTTGTTGGACGTCATGATGCCTGACATGAGCGGGCTGGATGTCTGCCGCGCCCTGAAAGCGGACCCGGAAACCGCCGATATTCCCATCGTCCTGATCACGGCGCTCTCGGATCGCGATGCCAAGATGGACGGGCTGGAGGCGGGCGCCGATGACTTTCTGACCAAGCCGGTGGAAGAGGTCACGCTGCTGGCACGGGTCCGCTCGCTTTTGCGGGCCAGCGATTCTGTGCGCGAGCTGCGCGCCCGCGATGACACCGTCGCCGCCTACGGCTTCGCCGAAGCGGCCCTGGGCTTCCAGGGCAAGTCCCGGCCCGGCCGGATCGCGCTGGTCGCCCCCGGCCCCCGCGGCGCGGTGCTTTGGAAGGCCGCCATCGATGACCGCATCGGCGGCGACGTCCAGATCATCCCGCGCGAGACCGCGCTGACCCAGGTGGCCGGCACCGGGGAGGTGCCCGACGTCTTCGTCATTTCCGTCGATCTGGCGCAACGCAACGAAGGCCTGCGCCTGCTATCGGATCTGCGCTCGCGCCCCGGCACCCGCCATTCGGCCACCGTGATGATCCTGCCCGAGGGCGACAGCGAACGCGCAGCCATCGCGCTCGATCTGGGCGCCAACGACGTGCTCCACGACCCCTTTGATGCCCAGGAACTGGCGATCCGCATCTCGGCCCAACTCGACCGCAAGCGGCAGTCGGACCGGATGCGCGCGGGCGTGCGCGCCGGGCTGGAAGCCGCGATCACCGATCCTTTGACCGGGCTCTACAATCGCCGCTTTGCCCTGCACCGGATGGAGCAGATCATGGCCCGCCCCGGCCCGGATCCCGCCGTGATGATGATCGATCTGGATTTCTTCAAAGAGGTTAACGACACCTACGGCCATGCGGCAGGCGACGCCGTGCTGCAACAGGTGGCCGTGCGCCTGCGCGGTCAGCTGCAGGCCAATGATCTTCTGGCGCGCATCGGTGGCGAGGAATTTCTGGTGGTCCTGTCGGGTGCTGACGCCCGCGACGCCAAGGAATGCGCCGAGCGGTTGCGCTCGGCCATTGGCAGCACCAGCTACGATCTGGGCGGCGACACCTTCCCGGTGCGCGTCACCGCCAGCGTCGGCCTTGCGCTGCCCGGCAGCCGCGCCGACAGCGCGGCAACGCCCGAGGCGTTGATCCACAAGGCCGATACGGCGCTTTACGGCGCCAAGTCCCATGGCCGCGACCAGGTCAGCCAGATGTGTGACGACGCGGCTTAGACCGCGCTACCGGCGTCCGCCATTGCGCCGCATGATCCGCGCAATACCGTCTGCCAGGGCCTCGCGCTCTGCGGCTGACATGCTTTCAATCTGATCCAGAAGCGCCCCGTGGCCCGTCTCTTGCAGCGACACAACCAAGCCGCGCGACCGCGCGAAGGCCGCATCCACGGCGGCCCGGTCAAATGGCTCGGCGCGCAGGGCCTCTTCCACCGCGCGCAAGGACCGCCCGATCGCCCGGCGTTCTTCGCGCAATTCCACACCCGCGCCCTCCAGGCGCTCGCGCAGTTCCGCACGATCTTCGCGCGACAACGCGCGCTCAAACGGGCCCAGCCCCAAGGCGCGCAACGCCAAAGGCGCACCGCCCGCATCTCGGGGTCCGCCCCCGCTCATCACCGCCCCCGCGATCAAGCCCACCACCGCCAGGTTCAACGCCAGCGACACCGCCAGGACGAGCTTCAGCCACCGCCCTTTGCGGGGTGCTTTACCTTCAGACATCGCCGTCCTCCGTCCATAAATCGCCCACATCCGGGGTGAAATCATAGGTCCCGATGCCTAGGGATACCGTATCACTTTCCAACAGGCCCGAAACCGTATCGGGCGCGTAAAGCCCCACGGCCAGCCCCATGACACCGGCTGCCGTGATGCCCGAGACGGCACTCCAGCCGCCCAGCCCGCCCAACATCCCGGCAAGCCAGCCGCCACGTGGCGGCGCCGCGACGTCGGGCACCTCGGCCTGCACGTCGGCGGCGTCCGCCAGCACCCGGGCCATCAGATCAGCGCCGGGGCCCTCTGCGCGCGCCTCGGAAAACAGGGCGTCGAGCCCGTCTTTGTCATCCTCATGCGTCATATCCCAAGGCCTCCTTCTGACCGTCCAGCGCCGCCTTCAGCGCCCGTTTGCCGCGAGCGGTCAGGCTTTCGACCGCCTCCACGCCAATGTTCAAAGCATCCGCAATCTCGGGGTTCGACAACCCCTCAATATGGCGCAACACCACCGCTTGTCTCTGTCGCTCCGGCAAAGTGGCCAGCGCCGCGTCCAGCGCCGCCATCCGCCCCTTGTCCTGCATTCGCGCCTCTGCGCCCGGCGCGTCGTCGGCGAAATCATCGTCGCCCAACTCGACCGAGCGCCCGGATTTGCGCAGCCGGTCCACACAGAGGTTCGCCACCACCTTGTGCAACCAGGTCGAGGGCTTTGCCGCCCCGTCCGTCTGCCACGTCTTCGACGCCCGCCACAGCCGCATCATCGCGTCTTGGGCCACATCCTCGGCGTCCGAGGCATGGCCCAGGACCCGCGCGGCATGGCGAAACGCACGCGGCAACAGCCGCTCGGACAACAGCCGCGCGGCCTCGGGATCGCCGTTGGCAAACAGCACCATCAAGGCCCCGTCGTCCAATGCACCAAGCTCTGTCTGCGCCGTGCCCATGCAGCGTGTCTATCCTGCTCTCACCCTCAATGGAAATGGGGCCCGGCACCTCCGCCAGGCCCCAGATCGCCTTAGCCCCGGTCGCCGTGGCGGCGACCCATCCGCTCCAGGAAACGCGCCACGGCCTCGTCGAACTCAGCTTGCGTGACCGATCCGTCACCGTCTGCATCCATCCGCTCGAAAATCCGCTCTGGGTCGGGACCCCGGCCGCCGCGCCCATGGCCACGACGCCCCTCACGGGCCTCTTCCATCTCGGCCTGGGTCAGGAGCCCGTCGCCATCGGCATCCGCGCGCTCCAGAAGGCGGTCAACCCGGCGCTCGGCGCGTTCAGCGCCCTGGGCCAGCAACTCGTCGCGCGACAACGCCCCGTCGCCGTCCGTGTCCGCGGCGGCGAAGCGGTTGGCGCCTGCGGCCTGCATCTCTTCCAGCGTCACGGCACCGTTTCCGTCGGCGTCCAGCTCCGAGAAGATCATCCGCGGCGGGCCCTGGCGGTCACCTTCCTGCGCAAAGGCAGGGGCGGTGAGGGCAAGGGGGATCATCAGGGCCAAGGCGCCAGCTTTCAGAAGTGTCATGCGAGTATCTCCTTTGTTTTGCTCGTCTGCCAAGTCTCACGGGGGGGCGTCGCAGTTCCGTCGAAAAAATTCATGCAGTCTCATCCAAGCGCCCCATCCGCGCGCCCACGTCGCGGGCACAGCCCCTTTACGCCGCCACGCCCAGGGTCCATTTTGCGCCCATGACACCAGATACCCCTTCCGCCCTGCCCTCTGACGAGGCGCTTTACACCCCTGCTCCGGTTGAGCGGCCCACCTGGCCCGCGATCCGCAAAGGACTGGCGCATAAGTGCCCCAACTGCGGCGAGGGCGCGCTTTATGAGAAATACCTGAAGCTCAACACCACCTGCGCCCATTGTGGTGAGGATCTGAGCCGCGCGCGCGCCGATGACGGGCCGGCCTACCTTTCGATCCTGCTGACCGCCAAGGTCATGGGCTCACTGCAATTGCTGGTCTATGAGCTGTGGCAGCCGCCCGCCTGGGTGATGGCCGTCAGCTTCAGCATCGGCGTCACCGTGATGGCCTTGGCCCTTCTGCCCCGGTTCAAGGGGCTGATCGTGGGCGTGCAATGGGCCAAACGGATGCATGGGTTTTGAGCGACAAGACCGCGATCCGGGACGCGGCCACCGGCATCGTCCTGCGCGATGCAAGCTCTCGCCCACGCGTTCTGATGGGCCAGCGCGGCAAGGACGCCGCCTTCATGCCCTCGAAATTCGTCTTCCCCGGCGGCGCCGTGGATGCGGTCGATGCCGACATCCCCTTCGCCCGCCCCCCCGCGCCGGATTGCCAAGCGCGCCTGTCACAGGACGGCGCGAACGCGGACGCCCTGATGGCGGCGGCGGTGCGCGAGATCTGGGAGGAAACCGGCCTGCTTCTGGGTGCCAAGGACCCGCGCGCCGCCCAGATCGAGGCGCCCAAGGGCTGGCGCGGCTACCTCGCGACGGGGCACCTGCCCGACGGCGCGGCGCTGGAATACGTGTTCCGCGCGATCACCCCGCCGGGACGCCCCCGCCGCTTCGACGCGCGGTTCTTCCTGGTCGATGCAGACGCCTTGGCCTCGGACCCCGATGATTTCTCGGGCGCGGAGGATGAGTTGAGCCACCTGCAGTGGATCCCGCTCGACGAGGTGCGCGGCTACGACATGCCCTTCATCACCGAAGTGGTGCTCGCCGAACTGGCCGCCAAGGTCGAAGGCCGCGCCGTGCCCGGTGTGCCGTTCTTCGACAATGCCACCGCTGAAAGCCGGTTCCGGCGGCTGTAAGCCGCGCTTTGTGGACAGCGTAGGATTGGGGGATTTCACCCCCCAGGCGTCTTTTTCGTTGAAAAAGCCGCCTCCCCCCAGAGTTGTATGGGCAAGATGAAGCAGGGGGGAGCGCGTTATCCCCGAAGGCCCGCCCAAAGGATCAGGGCCAGGGAGACGACGATCAGGGCAATGCCGATCACCTCATTGCGGCTGGTCTTTTCGCGCAGCCAGAAGGCCGAGAAGGCGAAGGTGAACAGAAGCTCGATCTGGCCCAAGGCCTTCACATAGGCCGCCGTTTGCAGCGCGAAGGCGATGAACCAGCCCATGGAGCCCAGCATGGAGGTCAGACCGGTCAGGCCCGAGATCCGCCAGGACGCCAGCACTGAAGTGATCTGGCCCGGCTCGCGAATTGCCAGCCACAGGCCCAGGGTGGCGGTCTGGATCACCGTCGCCGTCAACAGCGCCATCGCCGCGCGCAGGGGTGCGTCACCGCCCTCCAGCGCCAGGGTCGCGCCGCGGTAACAGACGGCGGAAATCCCGAACAGAAGGCCCGAGGCCAGGCCATAGCCCGAGGCGGCGTTGAAAATGCGTGCCGTCCAGGGCAGGCCGACCTCTTTGGGCGGATCCGACAGCGCCAGGACACCCACAAAGCCGATGCCGATGGCGATCAGCACGGGGCCCGAGACCGCCTCCCCCAGAACTACGAGGCCCACCAACGCGGTCAGTAGCACCTCGGACTTTTTCAGGGTGATCCCGACATAGAAATTGCGCCGCGCGAATAGCGCCACGACGCAGGCCGTCGCCGTCATTTGCGCGACGCCGCCGGTGGCGACATAGACCCAATAGCCGGGCCCGATCCCGGGCCAGGCCTGCCCGCTGAACGCCTTGTAGCCCAGCAAAGCGAGCCCCACGAAGGGCACGGCGAAGGCAAATCGCGCCCAGGTCGCGCCGCCCGTCGACAGGGTCGTGACCTTCAGGTGACGCTGCAGGGCGAACCGCAGATTCTGCATGAAGGCAGCGAAGATGGAGGCGGCGATCCAGAGGGGCATGGGCGCTTCCTGCGCCTCGCCCGCCCGCTTGCCAAGCTATTTCTGCGGGTAAAGTGGATGGGCCACCGGATCTTTCGCGCGCAGAAGGTGTTGGCGAAAGATCTGGCCATAGTTTTTGTAGCGATAGCCGTCGTTACAGCTCAGATAGCGCGCCTTGTTGGCGGCATAGAGTTGCGGCAACCGGTACCACGGCACCTTGGGGTGCATGTGGTGGACCACGTGGAAATTGTTGTTGAGAAACAGGAAAGCCAGCGGCCCGCGATCTTCGACAATCACAGTGCGGCCCCGCGCCCGTTCGTGGGCCTGATGCTCCAGGAAGGTCCTGATTTTCAGGACCGACAGCGCGCCGTAGCAGGCTACCGCGTAGAGCCAGAGCGGCGTTGGCGAAAGCACGACAAGCGCCACGATGGGCACGGCGGTGGCGACATGCACCGCCCAGCCCCAGGCCACCCCCGGCGCGCGGATCTGGCGCGCATCGGAGGCCATGAAGAGGATCTGCCCCACGAGCGGGCCCAGCAACATACGGCCCAAAAGCGTGTTGTTCGCCCGCAACATCGCCCGGGCGGCTTTGGGCAGGCGGGTCCAGACCGCCGGGTCCAGGTAGTTGCTTTCGGGATCGTCATAGGGATCGGTCAGGGTCGCGTCGGTGTGATGCGCCAGATGGGTGTCGCGAAACCGGATGTAGGGGATGGCGAGGTTCAGCGAGCCCATCACCAGCGCCTCGGACAGGGTCCGGTTGGCAAAGGGATGGCCATGCAGCACCTCGTGCTGGAGCGAGGCTTGCAGCGTAATCAAGGGGATCAACAGGACCAGCGCCAAGGCCGTCGGCGCCCAGAACAGCACCGCGCCCCACGCGCCGTAACAGCCGATGATCAGGGCCAGGGTGGGCCAGCAGATCCGTTTTGTGTGTCCCGTCGTTGTCACACCCCTGTCATATGACGGCTTGCATGTCAGGAGCAGTCAGGGTTTTCTCCACATAAACCCAACTCTGCTGGATATTCTCAACAATGCTGGCCATTCCCGATAAGCGCGCCCGCGCGCATCTGTTTCGAGAGCGGTTGAGCGGCGCGCTGACCGCCGCCAACCTCAGCCGCGCTGCCCTGGCGCGGGCCGTTCAGGTGGACCGCTCCACCATCACGCAGATGCTGGCAGAGGATGACGCGCGGGTGCCCGGCGGCCATGTGGTCGCCTCTTGTGCGCAGGCGCTCGACGTCTCGGCAGATTGGCTTCTGGGTCTGACCGACAAGCCCGAGCAGGCGGGCAAATTGCTCGCCACCAGCCTCTCGATCTCCGAGACCGGGCGCGCCACGACGCTGGATGACCAGATCTTCGAGTGGCAGCGCGAGGCGGAGGGCTACAAGATTCGCCACGTCCCCGCAACGCTGCCCGACATCCTGAAAACCGACGCCATGCTGCGCTGGGAATATGCGCCGCTGACCCATCGCCGCCCGTATGAGGCCATTCAGGCCGCCGCCGCGCGTCTGGATTGGCTGGCCCTCACGCTCAGCGATTACGAGATGGCGATGCCGCTCCATGAGCTGGAGAGTTTCGCTCGCGCGGAAGGCTATTACACCGGCCTCAGCGCGCAGATCCGGGCCGAACAGCTCGATTGGATGGCCGAGATCTATGACCGCCTCTACCCTGGCCTGCGGGTGTTTCTCTACGACGCGCGCACGACCTTTTCCGCCCCCGTCACGGTCTTCGGGCCGAAAATGGCGGTGATCTATATGGGCCGCCACTACCTCGCGTTCCGCGACCGCGACCGGGTGCGCGCCATGACGCTGCATTTCGACGGGCTGGTGCGCGAGGCCGAAATCGCCTCGCACACCTTCATGGACAGGCTCAAGGCGCTCCGGGCGGAGGTCGCTTAACGCTGCGCCACGTAGCGCTGGAACCCCTCGGGCAGCGGCAGCGGCGCATGGGCGGCCTGCGCCTTTCCAAGCCACTCCGCGATCCGCGCGGGTGGCGGCGCCGTCTCCCTCACATTCAGATCCATATGCAGCAACAACTGCTCACCGGTCGCACAAAGCGCGTCACCCACCCACATCTCGTGCCACAGATGCAGCTTCTTGCCGCCGCCTTCCATGACCCTTGTAGTCACCCGCATTGCGTCCCCGATGTTGACCTCGCCCAGATGGCGGATGTGCGTCTCCACCGTGAAGACGGAGGCGCCGTCTGCCACACAAGCCGCGTCCATCCCCGCCCATCCCAGCATCTGGTCGGCGGCGTCCGAGAACGCCGTCAGATAGAACGCCTCGTTCATGTGGTTGTTGTAATCCACCCACTGCGGCGGCACGGCGCGCGCGAGCGTCACCGGCGGCTCTGGCGCTGCGGGGTCCGGCGCGGGCAGGCCGCCACCAGCCTTGGGCGGCGCGCCAAGCAGCGCGCCCAGCGGTGCCACCAACCCTTCGGCCAGTGCCCGGTGCGCCGCTGCGTCCAGATGCACCCCGTCCACGTCCGAGGCCGCCGCGAAATCCGCGACCGACGCAAAGCCCGCCCCCACGCGCGTCGCCGCCGCCGCCATATGCGCCTCCAGACCCCGCTGCCGCGCCTCAGCGCCCGCAAATGCGTCCACCAGAACGCCCGTCTCCGTCACCGGCGCGGGGCAGACCACCAGGACCTTGGCGGCGGGCACGAGGCTGCCGGTGATCCCCACCAACCGCTCCACCGATTTGGCGATATCGAAGGCCGAGGTCGCGAACCGGGGCTTCAGATCATTGGTCCCCAGCATGATCACGACGGCATCGAGCGGCACATGGCTCATCAGGACCGCCGGCAACACCGCCGCGCCATTGCGCGCGCCCCCGTCGACCGGGTCCTCGTGGACCGTGGTGCGCCCGGGCAGCCCCTCGGCGATCACGCAATGCCCGGTCAACTCGGCCAGCACATCCGGCCAGGGCACCCCCGGCGCGAAGCGCTCGGACTGGCCCAGCACCGTCAGGGGCACCGTGCCGTGGGTGTTGCTGTCGCCGTAAACCAGGATGCGCGCCATCGGATCAGTACGGCATCGGATGCTGGCGATGGGTCTCGTTCAACTCATCCATGATCTCACCCGACAACACGGTGTCCTTGCCGTCAAGGATATGGGCCAGTTGCGCCGATGTCGTGGCCCCGAAGATCGTCGAGACCGCGAAGGGCCGCTGCACGGTGAAGGCCAGCGCCATATGCACCGGGTCGATCCCGTGCTTGCGCGCCACCGCCACATAGGCATCCGCCGCCACCCGCGCGCGCGCTGTCATTCGCCCGCCGAGGCCCGGCGACACGACCTCGCGCGAGCCGTCGGGCACCGCCCCGCCGCTGTATTTGCCCGTCAACAGCCCCGTGGCCAGTGGCGAGAATGCCAGAAGCGTCACCTTCTCATGATACGACAACTCGCCCATGTCGGTGTCATAGACCCTGCACAACAGCGAATATTCATTCTGCATCGTCTGCACCCTGGGCAGCCCGTGTTCCTCGGCCAGCCGTAGCCACTGCGCCGTGCCCCAGGCGCTCTCGTTGGACATCGCCAGATGCCGCATCTTCCCGGCCTTTTGCGCCGCCTCCGCCGCACGCAAAACATCCAGCATATTGTCCAGAATTTCCGCCCGGTCCCCCTTCGGCGCATAGGTCCAGTTCTGGCGGAACATGTAGCTGCCCCGGTTTGGCCAATGCAGCTGGTAGATGTCCACGTAATCGGTCTGCAACCGCCGCAGAGAGCCCTCCAGAGCCTCCGTAAAGGTCGCCCCGGTGATCGGCTGGCCGGGCCGCACAAACCCCTCGTTCAGGCCCGAGACCTTGGTGGCGAGCTTATATTCGCCGCGCCGCGCCTTGTGGGCGCCGTTCCAATTGCCAATCACCGTCTCCGTGCCGCCCACGGTTTCAGCGCTCACGGGGTTCACCGGATACATCTCGGCGGTATCAATCACGTCAATCCCCGCCTCCAGCGCCATATCCATCTGGCGGTGGGCGTCGGCCTCGGGCGTCTGGGTGCCCCAGGTCATCGTGCCAAGGCAGTAGTCGGTGATCGTTTCAGAAGTGCTGCCAAGGGGGATCGCGCGCATGGATGGTTTTCCTTTTGGGGAGGGGCTGTTGCGGCCAAACTAACCTTGTTTGGGGCGGGTGCAAGGCGGGGCACGGGGCTTGAGAACATTTGCAGAACATCTATACTGATCGCCATGGATATCACCAAGCTCACCCGCCAATCGCACCGCAAGGATCGCCCGGGCCTGCGCTTGCTGGGTCGCTTTGATCTGGCGGGGGGCCGGGCCCATGAATTCTGCGGCCACACAAGGCGGCGGCTGGCCCTGTGGCTGGCCGCTTCCGATACCCATACCGATATCGCCAGCCAGATCCTCTGGATCCGGCCCGATTGGCACCCCGACGCGCTGCATCTGGCCGGCGTGCACCGAGAGGTTGATCCCGGACGGCTGGTGTTCGTGGAATGCTGCCGCCCCGGCGATCTGTTGTGGTGCATGGAAGAGGCGCTGCGCGGCGGCCTCAACCGCCTTGTGGTGCTGGACCTGCCCGAGCCGCCGGGCCTCACCCCGGTGCGCCGCCTGCACCTGGCGGCTGAGGCGGGGTTCGAGAAGACGGGCCGCGCGCCCGTGGGGGTGATCCTGACGCCGGGCGATGGCGGCGCGGCGGGGGTGGAAAGCCGCTGGCAATTGATGCCCGACCATGGCGCTGACCAAGACCGCTGGCGCCTGTCGCGCCTGCGCGCGCGCACCGCGCCCGTGGCCCAGTGGTCCGTGACCCGCACGGGCCGGGGCGCGCTGACCGTCACCGCGCCCTCAGAGGCCCCGCCCCAGCACGAACGGGAGCCCGCCTTCCCCTAGGGCGGCTCTTCCCGGGCGGAACCGGTGCCGCGCCCTCTCCAGATCAGCGCCCTCCCCCCTCTTGTTCCACGATGCCGCGCGGGCGGGTTCAAAAACGTGAAAATGCTTTTTCGTTAAATTTCAGATGCTTAAAAGGGTGCTCAAGCTTGAGCATCCCCAAATTTGCCCCCATCACCCCCCAACCCTCTTGCACGAAAAGACCCAGAGGCGCACACCGGGCGGGACCTCGCCCCCAAGGCATGCCCATGCGCCTCCTGATCTCTTTCGCGGCCCTGTTTCTTTCCGTCATCCTGTTGCAGCTGTCCTCGGGCGGTGTCGGCCCGCTCGACGTGCTCTCGGGCACGGTCCTGGGCTTCACATCGGCACAGATCGGCCTTCTGGGCTCGGCGCATTTCCTGGGCTTTTTCATCGGCTGCTGGTGGGCGCCGCGCCTGATGGGCAGCGTCGGGCACTCCCGCGCCTTCGCGGTATTCACCGCCATGGGCGCGATCGGCCTGCTCAGCCACATGCTGCTGATCGACGCCTACGCCTGGGCGCTCATGCGGGTGGCCACGGGCCTGTGCATCGCGGGCTGCTACACGGTGATCGAGGCCTGGTTGCAGGCCAAGGTCACGAATGAAACCCGCGGGCGCGCCATGGGCATCTACCGGATGGTGGACACCGGCGGATCGCTCTGCGCACAACTGCTGATCGGCGTGCTCGCGCCCGCCTCTTACGTCTCCTACAACCTGCTGGCGATCCTGTGTTGCGCGGCCCTTCTGCCGCTGACCCTGACCAAACTGCAGCAGCCGCCCACGCCTTCCGCGCCTCGCCTGCGGCCCGCGCTGGCCTGGGGCCTGTCGCCCCTGGCCGTGGCGGGGGTGATCGTGGCGGGCGTCTCGGGTGCCGCCTTCCGCATGGTCGGCCCGCTCTATGGCTCCGAGGTCGGCCTGCAAGCCAGCGAGATCGGCTATTTCCTGGCCGCCTTCGTCCTGGGCGGCGCGGCGGCGCAATGGCCCGCAGGCTGGCTCGCCGACCGCTTTGATCGGCGCTGGGTGCTGATCTGGTTCTCCGTCGCCTCGCTGGTGGCCTGCGCCGTGACGGTCATGTTGCCGGGGGCGGGCGCCGTTGGCATCTTCGGCTCCGCCTTCCTCTTTGGCGCCACCACCTTCCCTATCTACTCGGTCTCCGCCGCCCACGCCCACGACTGGGCCAGCGATGACCAACGGGTGGAGCTGTCGGCCGCGCTGATGTTCTTCTACGCCTCGGGCGCCATCGTGGCCCCGCTTCTGACCTCGCAATTGATCGAGGCTTTCGGCCCAGCCGCGCTTTTCATGTTCATCTCCCTCGCGCATATGGGGCTCGTCGTCTTCGGCCTCGTCCGCATGCGCCGCCGCGCGTCTTTGGAAGAGCGCAAACCCTACGTCTGGATCCCGCGCACCTCGTTCACGGTGGGGCGTATCTTCCGGCGCGGGCCCGATAAGTAACGCCCTTTTGACGTCTCAATTCTGCCGACATCGGCGCGCATATCGGCGGCAAACCAACAACGCCCGAGCATGCCCATGTCCTTCCTCCTCCGCACCCTCTGCGCCGTGATCGGCGCTGCGTTCCTCTTCGCTGTTGCGAACCTGGCCGTCTCGGGCCTGCCCGAGCGGACGCAAACGGCGGCGCTCGCCACGGACACGCCCGCCCCCGGCCCCGGGCCGCTGCGCGACCTCGCCGCGTCCCTCCTCGGCGATGCCTCCTCGCAGACGCCCGCAGATGGCGCGGCGATCATCTCCATGCCGGTGGCGCTGACAGCCGCGCCGACGGCGCTCGGCCAGGGTCTTGAGGCCGACTGGCGAGCCTGGATGGCCGCCAATGGCCTAAGCGAGGGCGCCATGACCGTGCTCTTTCCCGATGGCACGATGCACCGCGCGGCCCTTGGGCGCGCGACCGACACCTCTGTTCCTGTGGCCAGCCTGTCGAAGGCCATCACCGGGATCTGCATGGACGTCGTCCTGCAAGAACAAGGCCTTGGCTGGTACACGACCCTGGGCGAAATCGCCCCGCAGATGTCCGCCGTCAGGGTCACGCCGCAGCCCTGGAACGCCAACATCACGCTGGCGTCGCTGGCCAATCACACCTCGGGCCTCGCGCCTGACCTGACCCAGGGCACCATGGGCAGCACGCTGCACGGTGCCCTCGGCCTGCACCGGCGCATCGCGTCTGAGGCGTTGCGGGAAGAGAACATGCAAGGCACGCCGCGCGCGTATTTCTACAACAATACCAACTACGCCGTCCTGGGCGTCGCCATCGAAGCGCTCACCGGTCAGACCTATGCAGAGGCCTGTATGGACCGTGTCGTGACGCCCGCCGGTGTGACGGATGCCACGATCCACGGTGCCATGGGCTCTCGCTCGTCTTACGGCGGGTGGGAAATGTCGGCGGAAAGCTATGCCCGCCTGGCGCAGCATTGGTTCACCGATGGCGCCGGGATCGTCGAACGCCCCTTTGACCGCCCGATGCACGACAATTACGCCTTGGGCTACGCGATTGAGGGGCGCGGCACTTCGGCCCATGTGTCCCACGCCGGAAACTTCTGTTACAGCGACGGCAGCGGAAACGGTGCCTACTTCCACGCGCGCGGCGACGGGACCGTCTTTGTCGCCAATTGGTCCGGCGGCTGTGTGCGCGCCAACGAGACGGGCCTGCCCGCGATCATCGCCGACCGGATGTAGCGCCGCGCCAAGACCCACTGGCCTTGCCCGCGCGGCGGCGTTAAAGCTGCGCGCAACCGCTCAGACGCAAGGCCCGTTCCATGACCCGCACGCTTATCACCAGCGCCATTCCCTACATCAACGGGATCAAACACCTGGGCAACCTCGTGGGCTCGCAACTGCCCGCTGATCTCTATGCCCGCTACCTGCGCGCGCGGGGTCAGGAGGTGCTGTTTCTCTGCGCCACCGACGAACATGGCACGCCCGCCGAGCTGGCCGCCGCCAAGGCGGGCAAGCCCGTGGCCGAGTATTGCGCTGACATGCACGCGGTTCAGGCCGAGATCGCGAAAGGCTTTCGCCTGTCGTTCGACCATTTCGGGCGCTCATCCTCGCCGCAGAACCACACGCTGACCCAACACTTCGCGGGCAAGCTGGCGGACAACGACCTCATTGAGGAAGTGTCCGAGAAACAGATCTATTCCCACGCCGACGGACGCTTCCTTCCCGACCGCTATATCGAAGGCACCTGCCCCAACTGCGGCTACGACAAGGCCCGTGGTGACCAATGCGAGAATTGCACCAAGCAGCTGGACCCGACCGACTTGATCGAGCCTCGGTCGGCCATTTCCGGCTCCACCGATCTGGAAGTCCGCGAAACAAAACACCTCTACTTGCGCCAATCGCAGCTGCGCGGACAGCTGAGCGATTGGATAGATTCCAAAGCCGACTGGCCCATTCTAACCACGTCGATTGCAAAGAAATGGTTAAACGACGGCGATGGATTACAGGACCGGGGCATCACCCGTGACCTCGACTGGGGCGTGCCCGTCAAACGCGGCGACGCGGACTGGCCCGGCATGGAAGGCAAGGTCTTCTACGTCTGGTTTGACGCCCCGATCGAGTACATCGCCTGCGCCGCCGAGGCTGTGGAGCAAGGTGCGATTTCCGACTGGGAACGGTGGTGGCGTGTGGATAAAGGGGCCGACGACGTCCGATATGTGCAATTCATGGGGAAGGACAACGTGCCGTTCCATACCCTCAGTTTCCCCGCCACGATCCTCGGCTCCGGCGAGCCGTGGAAGCTCGTGGATTACATCAAGAGCTTCAACTATCTGAACTACGACGGCGGCCAGTTCAGCACCTCGCAGGGGCGCGGCGTGTTCATGGATCAGGCCCTCGACATCCTGCCGTCTGACTACTGGCGCTGGTGGCTCTTGTCCCACGCGCCCGAGACCAGCGACTCCGAATTCACCTGGGAGGCGTTTCAACAGGACGTCAACAAGGACCTCGCCGATGTGCTTGGCAACTTCGTCAGCCGGATCACCAAATTCTGCCGCTCCAAGTTTGGCGAGGCAGTGCCCGAGGGCGGCGTCTACGGCGACCAGGAAACGGCGCTGATCGCGGATCTGGAGAACCGCCTTGCCGCCTACCAGGCCCATATGGACGCCATCGACATCCGCAAAGCCGCGGCGGAGCTGCGCGCGATCTGGGTCGCGGGCAACGAGTATCTGCAATCCGCCGCCCCCTGGACCGCCTTCAAGACGGACCCCGAACGCGCCGCCGCCGTCACCCGTTTTGCCCTCAACCTGATCCCCTTCTACGCGGGCCTGTCCGCCCCCTTCATCCCCGACGCGGCGGCGGCCATGGCCGAGGGTATGCACACAGACCTCGCCTGGCCCAAGGACGCGTCGATGACAACCCTGCCCGCAGGCCACGCCTTCACGGTGCCCGAGGTGCTTTTCGCCAAGATCGCGGGTGAGCAACGGGAAGAATGGGCCGAGAAGTTCTCGGGCACGCGCACGTAAAAGCGGCAATTGCCGCAAAAGCGTGCGCAAATCGCGTGTGTACAGGATGTGTACGCCCCGGTGTACGGGGTGTGTACAGCCCTCAACCGCGCAAAACCGCCCCGGGGTTGAGGATGTTCTTCGGGTCCAACGCCGCCTTGATCGCCCGCATGGCGGCGAGCTTTCCGGGGTCGCCGTACTTCTCCAGATCGCCGACCTTCAGCCGCCCGATGCCGTGTTCCGCCGACACGGAGCCGCCCATCTCGAAGACCAGATCGTGGACACAGGTCTTGATCGCCGCGCGCTCTGCCTCGTGGTCCGCGCGGCTGCCGCCCTTCTGGGGAAACACGTTGTAGTGCAAGTTGCCGTCGCCCAGATGCCCGAAGCAATTGATCCTGAACGCATTTATCTGCGCCAACCGCCCCGGCGCCTCGGCAATGAAGGCGGGGATGGACGCCACGGGCACCGAGATATCGTGGGAGGAAACCGAGCCGATGCGGCGGTTGGCCTCGGGGATACTCTCACGAATGTTCCAGAAGTCGCGTCGCTGCGCCTCGGACTGTGCAATGACACCGTCTGTGACCAAGCCCGCCTCGTAAGCCTCTGAAAACAAAGCTTCCAATGCCTCTTCCGGCGAGCCATGGCTGAGACCAAGGTCGATCAGACAGCACCATTCCGGCGCCTCCGCAAAGGGCATTCGCATTTCTGGCCCGACTTCCTCCAGGAAGGTGAAGCCCATCTTTCCCATCAGCTCAAAGGCGGAAATGCCCTCTCCGATCCGCGCCTGTGCCAGCCGCAAAAGCGCCAGTGCGGCCTCCGCCGAGGGCACCACCATCAAAGCCGCGCCCATCGCGGAAGGCATTGGATGTAAACGCAAAGTTGCGGCCGTGATCACGCCCAAGGTCCCCTCGGATCCGATCAGGAGGTGGCGCAGATCGTAGCCCATATTGTTCTTGCGCAGGGGCGAGAGGCCCTCGATCACCGTGCCGTCGGCCAGAACCGCCTCCACCCCCAACACCAGATCGCGCGCATTGCCGTAGCGGATCACGTTCACCCCGCCCGCATTGGTGGCCAGCAACCCGCCGATCCGCGCCGAGCCTTGGGAGGCGAGCGTCAGGGGAAAGATCCACCCGTCCGCTTCGGCCACGTCATGCACGTTCTGCAGGATCGCGCCCGCTTCCACGACCATTGTGCCCGCCTGCGCGTCCATCGCGCGGACCTGTGTCATCCGCTCCATCGTCAACAAAATAGGGGGATCGCCGCCCTCTTTGATCTGCCCGCCGACCAGACCGGTGCCACCGGAGTAGGGCACAACGGGCGTGCCGGTATCGCTTGCGATGCGCAGGATCTGCGCCACCTCGGCGGTCGAACGGGGGGCCACTGCAGCCAACGCCTGCCCCCGCCAACGGCCGCGTGGCTCTTCCAGATAGCTGGCGTCCGCATCGCGCAACGCGCCCGGAACCTCGGCTTTCAATCGATCAAGAACTGTCATGGAGCTAGACCTAGCGCGCGCGCAGGCCCGCGTCACCCGACTTCGGTTTTCCCGCGTCGGTCGCTGCGCAGATTTGCGTAAAGCACGTGGTTGCGCCAGCGTCCGTTGATCTGTAGATAGCTTTGCGCCACGCCCTCATACTTGAAGCCGGACTTTTCCAACACGCCGCGCGAGGCGGCATTTTCAGGCAGGCAAGCGGCTTCCATACGACTGATATCGAGCGCGCGGAACGCGTAGTGACACACCGCGCCAATCGCCTCGCGCATGTAGCCCTGACGTACAAACGGCAGGCCGATCCAGTAGCCAAGCGTTGCCGATTGCGCCGGACCGCGGCGCACGTTGTCCAATGTGATCGCGCCCAACAGCGCATCATCTGCGCGGCGAAGAATGAAAAGCGGCACCGCCGAGCCCTGGTTGACCGAGCGTTGCGCCCAATAAACACGGGCCGTAAAGCTCTTCCGGGTCAGATGATCATCGGCCCAGACCGGTTCCCACGGCACCAGGAAATCGCGCGATTGATGACGAAGCGACGCCCACGCCCGGAAATCCGCGTGGCGCGGCAGGCGGAGCGTCAGACGCTCGGTTTCCAGGCGAAGGTTGCGTTTGCGCGCGATCATCAGGCGGCCAGGCGCTCCCTCACGGAGGCCAGATCAGGGGCCTTGTCGACGGGCCCGTAAAGGGCCATCGCGGTGCCCGCGTGACCCAGGGCGCCGGCGTGTTCGCGCAAGCCTTGCAAGGTCACGGCATCGATCCGCGCCACCGTTTCTTCAAGCGGCGGGATGCGGTTCCAGATGGCAATCAGCCGTGCCAGCCGCTCTGCCCGCGCCGAGGGGCTTTCGAGCCCCATCAACAGACCCGCCTTCATTTGCGCGCGCGCCCGCGCCAGTTCCGGCTCGGACATCGTCTCGGCAGAGCGCTTCAACTCATCAATCGTCAGGCCAACAAGCTCTGGCAGATCTTCCGCCGAGGTGCCGGCGTAGATCGTCAAAAGGCCGGTGTCATCGTAGCTGCCGACCTGCGAATAAATCGTGTAGCAAAGGCCCCGCTTCTCGCGGATCTCCTGGAACAGGCGCGAGGACATGCCGCCCCCAAGCGCTGTCGCATAGATCTGCGCGGTATAGATATCGTCCGAGCGGTAGCCCGGCGCTTCCAGCGCCAGGGTGAAATGCGCCTGCTCCAACCCTTTGACAACGCGGTGTTCTCCTCCACCAAAGCGTCCCGGCTGCGCAATCGCTTGCGGCGCGGGTGTCAGGTGGCCGAAGGCCTTTTCGGCCAGGCGCACGATCTCATCATGGTCCACCGCGCCCGCCGCCGACAGGATCAGCTGACCGGGGCCATAGTTCTCGGCCACGAAGCGATCAAAGTCGCCGCGGCCGAAGCTTTGCACCCGCTCTGCCGGGCCAAGAATGGTCCGGCCGAGGGGCTGTTCGGGGTAGGCGGCGGCCTGGAGCCAGTCGAAAATGATGTCGTCGGGCGTGTCGGCGGCTTGGCCGATTTCTTGCAGGATCACGCCGCGTTCCACCTCGATCTCGCGCGGGTCGAAGATGGGGTTGAGGACGATATCGCCGATCAAATCCAGCGCCAGCGCGACGTCGTCCTTCAGCACGCGGGCGTAATAGGCTGTCACCTCACGCGAGGTATAGGCGTTGATATAGCCGCCAACATCCTCAATTTCCTCGGCAATCTGCAAGGCAGAGCGCCGCGCGGTGCCCTTGAAGGCCATATGCTCCAGGAAATGCGCGATGCCGTTCTGCTCGACCCGTTCGTGACGCCCGCCCGCGCTGACCCAGATGCCGAGGGCCGCCGATTCCAGACCTGGCATATGCTCGGTCACGATGCGAAGCCCGTTGGCGAGCGTGTGTATTTCGACCGTCACGGGCGGATGCCTCCTTCAATCACCTGCTCCAGGGCGCTCAGGTCATTCTCCACCCGTTGCACCCGCTCGGGCCGATCAAACAGATCGCCCATCCGCGCGGGCAGCGCGGGCCGAATGCCGGATGCCGCTTCCACGGCATCGGGGAACTTGGCCGGATGCGCCGTGGCCAGCGTGATGAGTGGCGTGGCCGCCAGGAAATCCTGGGCCACATCGACGCCAATCGCCGAATGCGGACAGAGCAATTCGCCCATCTCGGGCAACGCGCGGGCGATCATGGCAGAGGTTTCTTCCTCGGACACGCGGCCACTGGCGAAGGTGTCTCGCAGGCGCCCGATGGCGCCCTGGCTGATCTTGAAGCCGCCGCCCTGTTTCAGCTCATCCATCAATTGCGCCACGGCGTCGCCGTCCCTGTCGTAGGCATCGAACAGTGCACGCTCAAAGTTGGAAGAGACCTGGATGTCCATCGATGGAGAGATCGAGGGTACGACCCCCTCGGTCGTGTAGCCGCCCGAGACCATGGCGCGGTGCAGGATGTCGTTCTGGTTCGTCGCGATCACCAGTTTGTCGATCGGCAGGCCCATGCGCTTGGCGATGTAGCCCGCGAAGATGTCGCCGAAGTTGCCTGTGGGCACGCAGAAGGACACCGGGCGATGCGGCGCGCCAAGCGACACGGCGGAGGAGAAGAAATACACGACCTGCGCCAGTACCCGCGCCCAGTTGATCGAGTTCACGCCCGCAAGCCGCACCCGGTCGCGGAACTCGAAGTGGTTGAACATGTCCTTCAGACGCGCCTGGCAGTCGTCAAAATCGCCGGTCAGCGCGAGGGCATGGGTATTGGCCTCACTCACCGTCGTCATCTGACGGCGCTGCACCTCAGACACGCGTCCATGGGGGAAGAGGATGAACACATCCACCGCATCAAGACCGCGAAACGCCTCCATCGCGGCAGAGCCTGTGTCGCCAGAGGTCGCGCCCACAATCGTCACCCGGTCGCCCCGTCGGGTCAGGGCCGCCTGGAACATTTGCCCGATCAGCTGCATGGCGAAGTCTTTGAACGCCAAGGTCGGCCCGTGGAACAGCTCCAACAAGAAATGGTTAGGTTGCAGTTGTTTCAGGGGCGCGCGGGCGGCGTGACCGAAGCCGGAATACGCCGCCTCGATCAGGCCTGCAAATTCGTCATCGGAGAAGGTATCGCCGACGAAAGGCCGCATCACCCGGAACGCGATATCCTCATAGGACAGCCCCGCCAGCGCGGCGATATCGCCTTGCGACATCTGCGGGATCTCGCCCGGCACATAGAGCCCGCCATCGCGCGCAAGGCCTGTCAGCATGGCCTCCTCGAAGGACAAAACAGGCGCGCGCCCCCGGGTCGACACGTATTGCATGGAAGGCTCCCTCATACACTCCGACGGGTGATACGCCACAGCAAGAACGCTGTCATCCCCAACCAGACAAGCGCCAGCCCAAACCACTGGATCGCATAGCCCAAATGGTTATTTGGGATGCCGTCCGCCGTAACAGGCAGGGGCGTCAAAGGGGCGTCGGATACCGACATCTGCCGGGCAACGATGAAGACGGGCTCGGTGCCCAGATGTGTGGCCAGGGTCGGCACGTCACGGGCGTACCAGATGTTGCGGGCGATGTCGGGGGCGGGGGTGAAGCCGTCAACCTCATCGGGCCAGTGCAGGTTGCCGGTGACGGTCACAGCACCCGTTGGCGGATCCGGTTGCGCGACGCTTTCCGACAGGTATCCCCTGTCGATCATCACCGCGCGGCCCTCGGTCTCGAACGGCGAGATCAGCCGATATCCCGGCCCGGACCCTTGGAGGCTGACCAGCACGCGCAGGGTCTCGCCGGTGAACGTGCCCGTGACCTCCACCGGCAGATAGCGATCGGTCTCAGGATCAGGTGCCTCCGGCAGTGCCACGGGCGCGGCTTCGATCCTGTCGGCGATCTCTGCCAGGACGGCCTCTTTCCAGGCGAGCCGCTGCAGCTGCCATACCCCGAGCGAGACCAGGATGGCCATCCCCGCCAACCCGAATGCGACGACCGCAATCACCCGTCCCATGACACCTCCGTTTCAATCAAAAGGCCCGCCGTGAACGGCAGGCCCCTCTTTCATCTTGCCCAGAAAACTCAATCCCACCTCAATCCTCCGCGAGCCAATTGAAGGCAGGCGCGGGTGAGGCGGCGGAGGGGTGGGCGGGTGGGCTCCGACGCCTCACCCGCTCCCCATCAAGCCAGGGGTTACTGACCCCAGATATACACGGCCACGAAAAGGAACAGCCACACCACGTCAACGAAGTGCCAGTACCACGCCGCCGCCTCGAACCCGATGTGCCGCTCGGCGGTGAAGTGGCCTTTGCGCACCCGCAGGTAGCAGATGAACAGGAAGATCGTCCCGATCACCACGTGGAAACCGTGGAAGCCCGTAGCCATGAAGAAGGTGGAGTAGAACTTGTCGCCATCGGGCCCGCCGAACTGCCAGTGGTGGTGGGCGATCAGCTCATAATATTCGAACGCCTGCAGGCCGGTGAAGAAGATGCCCAGAACCACGGCGCCCAGAAGGCCATACTCGATGTCCTTGCGCGGCCCGTTGTGGACCAGCGCGTGGTGCGCCCAGGTGACCATGAAGCCCGACAGCAGCAGCACCAGCGTGTTGATCAGCGGCAAGCCGAAGGGATCCACCTGATAGATCTCGGGCGCGACGTAGGTCGAGGCCTCGTACCCGTCCATCGGGAAGATGGCGTGTTTGAAGAACGCCCAGAACCAGGCCACGAAGAACATGACCTCGGACATGATGAACATGATGAAGCCGTACCGCAGGCCGATGCGCACGACCGGCGTGTGATCACCCTCGCCGCTTTCTGTCACGACGTCCGCCCACCAGGCGTACATCACGTAAAGCACCGCAACGAAGCCCGCGAGGAACAACCAGGGAGAGCCTGCATGCATCCAGTTCACGCCACCAAAGAGCATGGCAAAAGCGCCCGCCGCGGCGATCAGGGGCCAGATCGAGGGGGGCAGGATGTGATAATCGTGGCGTTTGACGTGGGCCATGGTGGTCTCCGGTCTGGTCTTAGTTCACCGCCTCAAGGGCGGCGTAGTCTTCGGGCATATCGGTCACGTGGAATGTGTACGACAGAGTGATGGCGGGCGTGTCGACGGTTTCGGGATCGTCCTGGATCTCGGGGTCGACAAAGAAGGTCACGGGCATCTCAACCCGCTCACCGGGCTGCAGCACCTGCATTTCAAAGCAGAAGCAGGCGATCTTCACAAAATAGCCGCCGGTGTCAAACGGCGCGACATTGAAGCTGGCGGTGCCTGCGATCGGGTGATCGGTGGGGTTGTAGGCCTCGTAAAACGCGAGGCCGGTTTCGCCGATGCGGATGTCGACATGGGGCACCATCGGGCGGAATTCCCACGGCATGTCAGAGGCCGTGGAGGCATCAAACCGGATCCGGATCGTGTCGTCCAGGATCGTGTCGCTTTCCGCGTCCGCCGTCACGGTCGCGCCGCCAAAGCCTGTGACCCGGCAGAACCAGTCGTAGAACGGGACCGCCGCCGCCGTGAGGCAGCCCATGAACACGACGACGCCAAGGGTCTGCAGCACCGTTTTGACCTTGGGGTCCATTCTGGTGGGCGTCTCGCTCACTCCACAGGCTCCGTGATGGGCAGCATGGAAGCGCGCGGCGTATGATCGTTGGCCTCAAGAAGGCCGCCTTCCTGAACCTTCGCAATGGTCAGACCAAAGACGATGGCGCAGAATCCCAGAAGGCATAGCGCGGTGCCCACGTTGCGGCCAAAGCGGCGCGTGTGGATTTCGTGGGTTTCCGTCAGGGCTTTGGTGTCAGCCATCAGATCAGCCTCCAGATTGCGTCCAGCAGAAGGGCGCCGAAGTGCAGGAACAGGTACAGAAGCGAGAACTTGAAGACGCGCTTCTCGACTTTGTAGTCATCCGCCTCGGCCATCGCCTCGTCACGGCGCCAGATGTCGTAGGCGCCCTTGAGGAAGATCGCGTTACAGGCCAGGGCGGTCACCAGGTAGACGGGTCCCGCCACCTCGGTCAGCACCAGACCCAAGGCCACTGGCACCAGAAGCACCGTGTAGATCAGGATCTGCTTGCGCGTCTCGGCCCTGCCGTGGGTCACGGTCAGCATCGGCACGCCTGCGTTGTTGTAGTCCTTCTTCAGGAACAGCGCGAGCGCCCAGAAATGCGGCGGCGTCCACATGAAGATCAGCCCGAACATCAGAACCGACGCGAGGGTCACGTCGCCGGTCACCGCCGCCCAACCGATCATCGGCGGGAACGATCCCGCCGCCCCACCGATCACGATATTCCAGGGCGTAGAGCGTTTGAGCCACATGGAGTAGATGACGGCATAGAAGAAGATGGTGAAGGCCAGCAGTCCCGCCGCAACCCAGTTGGTCGCCAGTCCCAGCATCGCCACAGAAATCACCGACAACCACAGACCCAGCGTCAGCGCTTCGCCCGCAGGCACCCGGCCCGAGGGCACGGGCCGCTTGGCCGTGCGTTTCATCACCGCGTCGATGTCGGCGTCGTACCACATGTTCAACGCGCCCGAGGCCCCTGCCCCCAACGCGATGAACAAGATCGCGGTGAAGCCAATCATCGGAGAGATCCCACCCGGCGCGACTAGGATGCCGACCAGCGCCGTGAACACCACCAGCGACATCACGCGCGGCTTCAACAGCGCGAAATAATCGCCGAACCCCGTTTCGTAGTCACGGGCCTCCGTTGTGGATTGTGCGGTGAAATCGCTCATGGCGCTGCCTACTCCGCCGCTGCCAGCTCAAGATACTGCGGCGCGCGGGCCCCGTCGAGCGAGGCGAATTCTGCTGCTTCACCGGCCAGCCATGCCTCGTATTCTTCGGGCGTCACGGCGAAAACCGTGATCGGCATGTAGGAATGCGCCGCACCGCAAAGTTCGGAGCATTGGCCGAAGTAGATGCCTTCCTGGCCCGGGTTCACCTCAAAGTGCAGCTCGGCCAAGCGGCCCGGCACGCCGTCCTGCTTCACGCCGAACGCGGGGATGGTCCAGGAGTGGATGACGTCCGCCGCCGTGACCTGAACAACGATGGTCTGGCCCGTGGGCACGACGACTGCGGTGTCAGTCGCGAGCAGGTACTCATCCCGGGAATAGCCGTAGTCGGCCAGTTCATCCTCGTTCAGCATGAAGCTGTCGTAGGAGATGCCCTCCTCGGGATACTCGTAGCCCCAGTACCACTGGTAGCCGGTCGCCTTCACGACCACGTCGGCGACGGGAATCGTTTGCTGGCGGAACAGAACCGGGAGGGAGAACGCGCCGACGACCACGAGGATGATCAGCGGAACGATGGTCCAGGCGACCTCGATCCGGGTGTTGTGTGTGAAGGTCGCGGGTTCGGGATTGGCCTTGGCGTTGTGCTTGATGAAGGCGTAGGCCATCAGCGCCGCCACGAAGAGCGTGATCAGCGCGGCCATCGCATGCAGGCCGAAGTCCAGCGCCTGCAGGTCCAACGCGCCGTCCGTTACGGCGGGCTGGAAGTCGATCCCACCGGGGATCGGCGCGCCGATGATCTCTAGCCCATCGCGCATTCCGGTGGTCTGTGCAGACACCATCGTTGCGGTGAAGGTTGCGCCAAACGCGGCCGTGAGGCCGCCGAGCATCTTGCGAAGTGCCATGTGGTCTGTCCTGTTGTCCGTCCGGTCGTCTGCCCTGAAGGTATTTGGTCCCGGGCGCAGACCCATCTTCTGTTCACGCTGTGCCAGACCATATAGCGCCGCGTCACACAAGGCAGTGGCCTAAATTGTCTCACCCATTGGGCGAGACGGGGTGTCGCACCCGGCGAGAAAGACACTATGTAGGGGGTCAATTGTAGGAGCTTGCCCGATGTCCGATACCGCCCCCTTCCGCCCGTTTGAGACCCACCTTGACGAAGCGGCCGCCCTGCGGGTGCTGCGCGCCGCGACAGAAGGCGCCGATGATGGAGAGCTGTTCCTGGAGCGGCGCCGGTCCGAGGTTCTGGTCTTCGACGATGGTCGGGTGAAGAACGCCTCCTACGACGCGGCCCAGGGCTTTGGCCTGCGCGCGGTGAAGGGCGAAGTGGCAGGCTACGCTCATTCCACCGAGATTTCCGAGGCAGCACTTTTGCGCGCGGCTGAGACGGCGCGGCTGGCTGTAGGCGATGGCGGCGGCAGCCTGGCCGACGCCCCGCGCGGCACGAATGAGAAGCTCTACACCGACGACGACCCCATGGCGGGCGCCGAGTTCGGCGTGAAACTGGAGACGTTGGCCGAGATTGACGCCTTCGCCCGCGCGCTTGATCCCCGGGTGGTGCAGGTCAGCGCCTCCATGGCGGCATCTTTGCAAGAGGTGGTGATCCTGCGCCCCGAAGGCGGCAGCGTCGCCGACACGCGCCCGATGGTGCGCCTGAACGTCTCGATCATCGTGGAAGAAAATGGGCGTCGAGAAAGCGGCTCGGCGGGCGGAGGTGGGCGTGTGGGCCTTGTGGGCCTGATGACGCGCGACCATTGGGAAGGCGTCGCGCGCGAGGCCCTGCGCGTGGCGGTCGTGAACCTGTCCGCCGAGCCTGCGCCCGCGGGCGTTATGGATGTGGCCCTCGGCCCCGGCTGGCCCGGCATCCTGCTGCACGAGGCCATTGGTCATGGCTTGGAGGGCGACTTCAACCGCAAGAAACAAAGCGCTTTCGCCGGGCTGATGGGCCAGCGGATCGCCTCCAAGGGCATGACCGTGCTCGACGACGGCACGATCCCGGATCGGCGCGGCTCGATCAGCGTAGATGACGAGGGCACGCCGTCGGAGGCGACGACATTGATCGAGGACGGCGTGCTGGTCAGCTACATGCAGGACCGCCAATCCGCCCGCCTGATGGGCGTGGCCCCCACCGGCAATGGGCGGCGCGAAAGCTACGCCCATGCGCCAATGACGCGGATGACCAACACCTACATGTTGGGCGGCGATACCGCGCCGGGCGACATCGTGGCGGACGTCAAGGACGGCATCTATGCGGTGGGTTTCGGCGGCGGCCAGGTCGATATCACCAACGGCAAGTTCGTCTTCAGCTGTACGGAGGCCTACCGGGTGAAAAACGGGGTCGTTGGCGCGCCGGTGAAGGGCGCCACGCTGATCGGCGACGGCGCAACGGCGCTGCAACAGATCCGCGCCATCGGCAACGACATGGCGCTGGACCCCGGCATGGGCAACTGCGGCAAGCAGGGCCAATGGGTGCCGGTGGGCGTCGGTCAGCCGACGCTGTTGATCGGCGGGCTGACGGTTGGCGGCTCTGCGGCCTAGCGCCTGGACAGAATGCCCAACCGCTTTGCCCCCCTCCGCACCCAGGCGCCCGTGCCCACGGGCCTCATGATCGTGGCGGGCCTGTCCTGCGTCTTCGTGCCGATCGTCCTGATGATCCCGCTTTACCTGGTCCTGGACGTCCGCACCCAGTCCTTGCCGCTGTTGGCCGAGGTCTTCGTGTTCTTCGGGTGGCTGCCCGGCCTCGTTGCTCTGCCCTTTGCCTTGGCTCTGGCCCATTGGGCCAACCGGAACGGGCTGAACGGCTGGCTCTTGCCGCTGATCGCGGGCGCGCTTTTGGGAGGCATCGGCGCGCTGGCAATTGACGGCGATTTCCATCTGTCTTTCCTAGCCGCGAGCATGACGCTTGGCGTGCTTCACGGGGCCTGTTTCTGGACCATGGCCCATGGCTTGTCGGTCCTGGCCGTGTGGAAGCAACAGCGGTGAGCTTTGCCTTGGCAGCGCACTCCCGCGCTTTTGCCTAAAACTCTTCACAAAGACTCCGCGCCTTCGCCTGGGATTGTTAATGTTTCGTTAACCCATCCAAGCAAACCCTAAGGCATGTGGACCGCACCCGATTCTCCGATGTCTGGCCAATGGGCCGAAACTCAGCAGCCGACCGATTGGTTCGACGCAGCCTTTCACGATGCGCCCGTGGCCTATACGCCGCCGCCCGCCCAAAGCGATGATGACCGTCTGCTGCGCCTACGCCTGATCCGCTCGCGCCGGGTGGGTCCGGCCACGTATCTGCGCCTGTTGGCCGAACACGGCAGCGCCGCCGCAGCGCTAGAGGCACTGCCCGAGGTGGCCGCTGCCGCAGGTGTCCAAAAATATGAAGTCTGCCCAGAGCCGGTGGTTCTAGCGGAATTGCGCGCCGCCGCCCGAGTGGGCGCGCGGATGATCTGTTTGGGGGATCCCGAATACCCAGAGACATTGGCCGAGGTCACCGATGCGCCGCCGGTTTTGTGGGCCATTGGTCGCACCAGCCTGATGGCGCGGCCCTGCGTCGCGCTGGTGGGCACGCGCAATGCCTCCAGCCTGGGCGCGCGGATGACGCGGAAGCTGGCGGCGGAACTGGGCGAGGCCGGTTTCACCGTCGTCTCGGGCCTGGCGCGCGGGATCGACGCGATTGCCCATGGAAAAAGCCTTGAGACCGGGACAATCGCGGTCATGGCGGGCGGGGTGGACGTCGTCTACCCGAGCGAAAACGCCGAGATTGCTGCCAAAATCGCAGAAACCGGTCTGCGCCTGTCCGAACAACCCCTCGGGCTGCAACCCCAGGCACGCCATTTTCCAAGGCGCAACCGCATCGTCTCGGGCCTGGCCCAGGGGGTGATCGTGGTTGAAGCCGCCGCGCGCTCGGGCTCCTTGATCACCGCGCGCTGCGCCGCGGATCAGGGGCGCGAGGTCATGGCCGTGCCCGGTCATCCAATGGATAGCCGCGCCTCGGGCGCCAATATCCTGCTGCGCGATGGCGCCACGCTGGTGCGCGGCGTGGACGATGTGATTGAAGCGCTCGGCCGCCCACAGGGGCGCGCAACACTGCCGGAGCGGGCACAGGAGCCGAAAAGCGTCACCCGAGATGAGGCGCAAGATGGCGGGTTGGAGGGGCGCATCCTCGCTCACCTCGGGCCCACGCCCGTGGCCGAGGATCAGATGATCCGCGACCTCGACGCCACGCCGCGCGAAATGGCCCAGGCCCTGGCGGTGCTAGAAATGTCAGGGCGCGTCACCCGGTCGGCGGGCGGCATGGTCAGCGCAGGCTAACAGCCATACTCTTGCAACAGCGTCCCGAAGGTCTCGCAGCGATACTGCCACCACCACACATCGGTCGATCCCATGCCAAAGTTTACGATCTGCCAATGATCCCCGTCCCGGACATAGAAGACCTCAAACCTCGGGCCATCGAACTCAAAGGGCTCTGCGTAGCGCCATTCCACCATCGGCGTGGTCGTCATGTCGATGTCCGCCCCGCCTGGACGCTGCGCCATAAGCCGGGCGAAGGCGATGTCGCCGTCGACCGACATCTCCAACACGCGAAACTCAAGGGGCGCACCCAGATCATAGGCGGCAAGCGGTCGGATGGTATCGAGCAATTCCCGGCGCAACTCGGACCCTCGCGGGGGCTCAAACGGCGCAGCCTGCGCCAGGGCTCCGAAACCCAAAAATATCGCCAATGTAGTCCCATAGAAAAGACGCATCCTTAACCTCCTTAATCAATGCTTCGACCCTACCCCGTCGCACACCGCATTGACATCCCACCCCAAGGCCCCACATGTTCCGCCGCCAGTCCCACTCCGTTTGAAAGTGATCCAAACATGCCCGTTGTTGTTGTCGAATCCCCGGCTAAGGCCAAGACAATCAACAAGTATTTGGGCAGTGATTACACGGTCCTCGCCTCTTACGGACACGTCCGCGACCTGCCGTCCAAGGACGGCTCGGTGGACCCCGAAGAGGGCTTCTTCATGAAGTGGGAGATTGGAAGTGATTCCAAAAAACACGTCAAAGCCATTGTCGATGCGCTCAAAGACGACAATTCCCTGATCCTTGCCACTGACCCTGACCGCGAGGGGGAGGCGATCTCTTGGCACCTGCAGGAAGCGCTGACATCCCGCAAGGCGATCAAGAAGGACACGCCGGTCAGCCGCGTGACGTTTAACGCGATCACCAAGGACGCCGTGACCAAGGCCATGGCCGAGCCGCGCCAGGTTGATATGGAGCTGGTAGAGGCCTATCTGGCCCGGCGCGCGTTGGATTATCTGGTGGGCTTCAACCTGTCACCGGTGCTGTGGCGCAAGCTGCCCGGAGCGAAATCCGCAGGCCGAGTGCAATCGGTCTGCCTGCGCCTGGTGGTCGAGCGGGAGATGGAGATTGAGGCGTTCCGCCCCCGCGAATACTGGTCTGTCCGCGCCGTGCTCGACACGCCACGCGGCCAGTCGATTGAGGCGCGCCTGACGGTTTTGGGCGGCAAGAAGCTCGACCGTTACGACTTGCCAAGCGCCGCCGAGGCAGGCCTTGCCGTTCAAGCCGTGTCTTCGCGCAAGCTGAAGGTGGCGGAGGTGGAGGCCAAACCCGCCAACCGCAACCCCTCGCCGCCCTTCATGACCTCGACCCTGCAACAGGAAGCCTCCCGCAAGCTGGGGATGGGCGCCAAGCAGGCGATGTCCACCGCGCAGCGGCTCTATGAGGCCGGTCACATCACCTACATGCGGACGGACGGCATCGACATGGCGCCCGAGGCCGTGGAGGACGCGCGCGGCGCGATCAAGGCGCGCTACGGGGACGACTATGTTCCCGGCAAGCCCCGGATATACAAGAATAAAGCCAAGAACGCCCAGGAAGCCCACGAATGTGTGCGCCCCACGGATATGTCGAAGGCCGCCGCCGATTTGAAGCTGTCCGAGGATGACCAGCGCAAGCTCTACGATCTGATCTGGAAGCGCACGATTGCGAGCCAGATGGAGGCGGCGCGGTTGGAGCGGACCACGGTGACGATCGCCTCCGACGACCGCGACGTGGAGCTGCGTGCGACCGGTCAGGTGATGCTCTTTGACGGCTTTCTCAAGGTCTATGAGGAAGGCCGCGATGACGCGGGCGATGACGAAGACAGCAAGCGCCTGCCCCAGGTTCACAAGGGCGACGCGCTGACCCACGTGGCCCAGGCTTTGGCGGCGGACTACGCCAAATTCTCGGGCGCGGCGGATGATGTCGTGGAGGACGACGCAACGCCAAGCGGCGATGTGCGCCGCTCCAAAGGCGCGATCCTATCGGCCTCTGGCGCCGTGTTGGGCCAGCAACATCACACTGCCCCCCCGCCCCGTTACACCGAGGCGACGCTGGTCAAACGGATGGAAGAATTGGGCATCGGGCGCCCCTCCACCTATGCCTCGATCATGGACACGATCCAGAACCGCGGCTACGTCCTGAAGGACAAGGGCCGTCTGATTCCCGAGGACAAGGGCCGTCTGGTGACGGTATTTTTGTCCAATTATTTCAACCGTTACGTCCAATATGACTTCACGGCTGATCTGGAACAACAACTCGATGAAGTCAGTGCGGGCGACCGGCACTACAAGGATGTGCTGGATCGGTTCTGGCGCGATTTTCATGCCGCCATCGCCGAAACCGCTGATCTGCGCATCGGCGAGGTGCTCGACAAAATCAACGAGGTGTTGGAGCCGCACCTGTTCCCCGATCCCGGCGACGGTACGGACCCGCGCCTTTGCCCCAACTGCGGCATCGGACGCCTGTCCATGCGCACCGCGCGCGCAGGTGGCGCCTTCATCGGTTGTTCCGCCTACCCCGAGTGCCGCTACACGCGACCCTTCGGCCCGCCAGATCCGGAGGCCGAGGCCTCGGCCATTCCGCCTGACGGCAAGCTGCTCGGCGAGGACGCGGGCGACGAGATCCGTATCTTCAAGGGCCGCTTCGGCCCCTACGTTCAGCGCGGCGCGGTCACGGAAGAAAACAAGAAGCCGCCGCGCCAGTCTGTTCCTAAGGATTGGCCACCAGAAGAGCTGGATCTGGAACGCGCGTTGATGCTGCTTTCGCTTCCGCGCGAGATCGGGCCTCACCCCGAAGACGGCATTATGGTCTGGTCCAACATCGGGCGCTACGGACCGTATCTGAAGCACGCGGAAAGCACATCCGATAGGGGCGGCACCAACGCCAACCTCGAAAGCCTTGATGAGGTCTTCACTGTCGGCATGAACCGCGCCGTGCAACTTCTGGCCGAAAAGGTCGCCTCACGTGGCGGGCGCGGGCAAGCGGCCAAGCCGTTGCGTGAATTGGGCGAACACCCCGACGCAGGCGGGCCGGTCAATGTGATGAAGGGCAAATATGGACCTTACGTGAAGTGGGAAAAGATCAACGCCACCATCCCCGACACGATTGAACCCGACGCGATTACCATCGACCAAGCGGTGGAACTGATTGCAGAGCGCGCTGCGAAGTCCGGTAAGAAGAAGCCCGCCGCCAAGAAGAAACCGGCAGCAAAAAAGAAGACGGCTGCGAACAAGAAGGCGACCTGAGGGGCGCGCGGCGAGTTTTCGGGCGACCAAGCCTTGATCTTCCCGCCGACGCGTCCGACATCCTGACTATGTCCGATGCACCCCCTTTGTCGCCGAACCCCGCTGCCCTCGATTTTCTGCTGTCGCGGCGCTCGCGTCCGCCCCGGATGTTGGGCGACCAGGCACCGGACCGGGAGACGCTGCGCACCTTGTTGACCGCCGCCGTGCGCGTGCCGGATCACGGCAAGCTAGAGCCCTGGCGGTTCATCGTGCTGGACGCGCCCGCCTGCAAACGCCTGGCAACGCTGACCAAAACGCGCGGCGCAGAGCTTGGGATTGACCCAGACCGTCTCGATAAAGCCTACACCGGGTTCGTCGGGGCCCCGTTGATCGTGGTCGTCGTCTCCAGCCCAAAGCACCATCCGATGGTGCCCGAAGCCGAGCAATTTGCCTCTGCCGCGGGGGTCTGTTTGTCACTGGTGAACGCCGCGCTTGCCGCCGGGTGGGGCGCCGTTTGGTTAACCGGTTGGCGCGCCACGGACCGCCCGTTTATGACGCAAGGCTTGCAGCTTTTCCCCCATGAAACTGTCGCGGGCTATGTCCACATAGCCAATGAGGCGCGTGTTCCCCCGGACCGCCCGCGCCCCAACATCGACGCGCTCACCACTTGGGTAGATACATGATTATCAACGCTTTTCTCAAGGCCCTCGGCCAATTGACCGATAGCCGCTTCTTAGGTGTCTTGGGTCTTGGCATCGGCCTGACGGTAGCTCTTCTGGTGGCTTTCTATGCCGCCTTCGCGCTGGCCATTGGCTGGATGCTGCCCGACAGTTTCACCCTGCCCTGGATCGGCGAAATCACCTGGGTCGACAATGCGTTAACCTTTGCGGGCATTCCGCTGATGCTGCTTCTGTCGATCTTCCTGATGGTCCCGGTCGCCTGCGCGTTCATGGGCATCTTCCTGGAACGCGTCGCAGGCGCGGTCGAGGACAAACACTACAAGGGCCTGCCGCCGTCACGAGAGTTGTCGATCGGCGAAGCCCTCGCAGATGTAGCAAAATTCCTTGGCGTCTTGACCCTCGTGAACCTTGTCGCGCTGATCCTTTACCTGATCTTCGCCCCCCTCGCCCCGATCCTGTTCTGGGTCGTGAACGGCGTTCTTCTGGGCCGCGAGTACGGCCAGATGGTCGCCCTGCGTCGGGAAAATTCAGCGGGCGCTGCCGCGTTCCGCAAGCGCAACCGGCCCACGTTGTTCCTGGCGGGCGTCTTGATGACCGTTCCGCTGACCATCCCGGTCGTGAACCTGCTGGTTCCGATCCTCGGTGCCGCGACCTTCACCCACCTCTACCACATGCTGAACGGCACGAGCCCTAACGCGGTGTCGAGCCCAGGCCGAACCGCGTAAAGAGGTCAATATCTTCGAGCGTTATCAGCTCGAAGACGATGATCGACGCGATCACCGCCCAGATGCCCGCGGCAAAGATGCTGGTCCAGATCACCCGCGTTTTCATTTTCGCATTGACCGGAGCGGAGCCATGGGTGCCTGAAACACGCTCGCCTGCCTCGTCCTGGCTTGTGACCCGCACCTGAAGCGAAATCAGCAGCGTCATGAACCAGATGATCGCGTAAAGGACGATGCCGGTGACAACGCCCATCAGACCTGCTCCAACTCGACCAGAGTGCCGGTGAAATCCTTCGGGTGAAGGAAAAGAACCGGCTTGCCATGGGCGCCAATCTTGGGGTCACCGGTGCCCAGAACGCGAGCGCCCTCGGCCTTTAGCCTGTCACGGGCCACTAGGATATCTTCAACCTCATAACAGATATGATGGATGCCTCCCGCAGGATTCTTTTCCAAAAACGAAGCTATGGGCGAGTTATCCCCAAGCGGGTAAAGCAGCTCGATCTTGGTGTTGGGCAGGGTGATGAAGATGACGGTCACGCCGTGATCAGGCTCGTCCTGAGGCGCGCCGACATCGGCACCCAGCGTGTTGCGGTAAAGGGCGGCTGCCGCGTCGAGGTCCGGCACAGCGATGGCAACATGGTTCAGGCGTCCGATCATGGGGGCTCTTCCGATTAAGGGGCTTTGCAGGGGATATGGCGCGATGGGCGCGCGGGGGCAAGGTCGGGCGATGTCGCATCGGGGTGTCTGTTTACGGATCGTAAACCTTGAGTGTGCGACACATTGAAAGTGTGAAGGAATCGCGCCCAACCCAATGGACCCGTTATGGATGATCGACTGAAAGAATTTGACCTCCGCCCGCAACCCACGGCAGAACGCCCTTTGTTGGGCCTTACGATCCTTGTTGTCGAAGACAGTCGATACGCCTCGGAAGCGATCCGCTTGATGAGCTTGCGCTCAGGCGCGCGCCTGCGCCGCGCCGATTGCCTTGCCTCGGCGGAACGGCACCTGAACGTCTATTCCCCTACCGTTGCGATCGTTGACCTGGGGCTGCCCGACGGGTCCGGTCTGGATCTGATCAAATCGATGGCCGAGACAAAGCCTCGCGTGCAGGTGATCCTGGGCACTTCCGGCGCCGAGCGGGAGGCAGCGGAGGCCAGCGTCCTGGCCAACGGCGCAGACGGTTTCATCGCCAAGCCCGTGTCCACGATTGCCGAGTACCAGGCCGCCATCCTGGCTCACCTTCCCGATGCACAACGCCCGTCCGGGCCCCGTGCCGCCCAAATCGTCAGCGTTGATCCCGATCCCCTCGCCCTACGCGAAGACCTCAGCCATGCGATGGATTTGCTTGCCCTCGACAGCCCGCCGGTCGGCTACCTTCGACGCTTCCTGATTGGCCTTGCACGCGCCGTAAAGGATCAACCGCTGGAAAAGCACGCCCATGACATGGCCGATACCCTAGGGGCCCCCGACCGCGCGGCGTTGCGCGCGGTCCTGTCGGGACGCATCCAGGCGGTTGCGGGCGTCGTTTAATCCTGCGGGATGACGCGCAGACCAAGCTCCATCAGCTGATCCGGCATCGGGTCTGACGGCGCATTCATCATCAGATCTTCGGCCCGCTGGTTCATCGGGAACAAGATCACTTCGCGAATGTTCGCCGTATCCGCCAGCAGCATCACGATCCGGTCGATACCGGCGGCACAGCCCCCGTGCGGCGGCGCGCCATATTGGAAGGCATTGACCATGCCGCCGAAACGCTTGCGCACCTCATCCGCGCCGTAACCCGCCAGTTCAAACGCCTTGAACATGATCTCGGGCTGGTGGTTCCGGATCGCGCCGGACACCAGCTCATAGCCATTGCAAGCCAAGTCATATTGGTAGCCCAGGACGGATAGCGGGTCACCCTCCAGCGCGGCAAGTCCGCCTTGCGGCATCGAGAACGGGTTGTGAGAGAAGTCGATCTTCCCCGTCTCTTCATCCGCCTCATACATCGGAAAATCGACGATCCAGGCAAAGGCAAAACGGTTCTGCTCGGTCAGGCCAAGCTCGTCCCCAATCACGGTACGCGCACGGCCTGCCACGGCCTCAAACTGCGCCGGTTTACCGGCCAGGAAGAACGCGGCATCGCCGACGCCGAGGCCCAACTGCTGACGGATCGCTTCCGTCCGCTCCGGCCCGATGTTCTTGGCCAGCGGTCCTGCGGCCTCCATCCCCTCGCCCTGATCGCGCCAGAAGATGTAGCCCATGCCCGGCAGGCCTTGTTCTTGCGCGAACTTGTTCATCCGGTCGCAGAACTTGCGTGACCCGCCCGTGGGCGCCGGAATCGCCCGCACCTGCGTGCCTTCCTGCTCCAATAACTTGGCGAAGATCGCGAAGCCGGAGCCCGCGAAATGCTCGGACACGACCTGCATCTTGATCGGGTTGCGCAAGTCCGGCTTGTCGGTGCCGTACCACAGCGCGCTATCGGCATAGCTGATCAGCGGCCAGTCCTGATCGACGCTTGCGCCCTCGCCGAACTCCTCGAAAACACCGCGCAGGACGGGCTCGATCGTGTCGAAGACGTCCTGCTGCTCCACAAAGCTCATCTCCAGATCGAGCTGGTAGAAATCCGTAGGCGAGCGGTCGGCGCGCGGATCTTCATCGCGGAAGCACGGCGCGATCTGGAAGTATTTCTCGAATCCCGAGACCATCAACAGCTGTTTGAACTGCTGCGGAGCCTGCGGCAGGGCGTAGAATTTGCCCGGATGCTGGCGCGAGGGCACCAGGAAGTCTCGCGCGCCTTCCGGCGAGGACGCCGTGATGATCGGCGTCTGAAACTCGCGAAATTCCTTGTCCCACATGCGTTTGCGGATGCTCGACACCACGTCCGAGCGCAGCATCATGTTGTTTTGCATCTTCTCGCGCCGCAGGTCGAGGTAGCGGTATTTTAGGCGCGTTTCCTCAGGGTATTCCTGATCGCCGAACACCTGAAGGGGCAGTTCAGCCGCCGCGCCCAGAACTTCGAGATCACGAATGAACACTTCAATCTCGCCGGTGGGCAGCTTGTCGTTCACCAAGGCCGCGTCGCGGGCCTTCACCTCGCCGTCGATGCGGATACAGAACTCGGCCCGCAGTTTCTCGACCTCGGAAAACACCTGGCTGTCGGGGTCGCAGAGCACCTGGGTGATGCCAAAGTGGTCGCGCAGATCGATGAAGATAACTCCACCGTGGTCACGGCGGCGATGCACCCAACCCGAAAGGCGGATCGTCTCGCCCACATTGGCGGCGGTCAGGGCGGCACAGGAATGGCTGCGATAGGCGTGCATCGGGGGTACTCCGGGGTGGTTTTGCGGTGTCGGATAGACCGCCCAGAGCCCGCGAAGTCAAGTCCGAGCGCGAAGGCCGGGCGGTGGGCGGTGGAAATGCCTGTTTTGCAACCGAGATGGTGTCAGAGCTGACACGCCAGCGCGCGGGAAACGGCATCTTGGCTGAACGCGCCGAGGGGACGGGCGTCAAGCGCGCCGTCCAAGAGGCTCGTCGCCATCACGCGGCTCCAACCGCGGTTGGCGGTGATCATCTCCGGCCCCGCGCCGCAGTCACGCAGGCCGCCGGTGATGAACGGCTCGCCGATGCGGTGGTTGGTGAGGCCTTCCAGCGCGGCGACTTCCACAAGTTGGTCCTGCCCGGTCAAACCGCCCGGCACGTAACGCCAGACGCGCAGGGTGCGCGCAAGGTGGGGGCGGTCGATGTAGCCGATCTCGATCATCCCGTCGCTGTCCAAATCGGCGGCCCCGATGGGCGCCAACCAGCGGTTGGAGCGCCCGATGAAGGGCGTGGCCGCAATCTGATGAAGGCCTTCGCCGTCGTCCGAGATACCATAGATCGCCAGCTGCGCGCCGAGGCGCTGGTGGCTCTGCACCACGATGATCTCGGGCCGTCCGTCGAGGTTGAGGTCCACCAACCGGGGTGCTGTGTCTTCAAACACCAACTCGGACGGTAGCTCGACAGACTGATCACCGCAGGGCGTGATCGCGACGTCAGTGTAGACGTGCAGCCGCGTCCCCTCAACGGCGTCGCCCAGAACCCCATGGGCGTAACGGGTCGTGGGTCCGTCGTACCAGGCAAGCGTCCCGTCGCTCCAGGGCGTGCTCAGGCTCTCGGGCATCTGCGTGGCTTCATGGGCCGCAACGGTGCATCCAAGCGCGCCGCCCGCCGACGCCAGCCCCAGGCACAGCCCTATCCACGCGCCGCGGGCGCACTCTCTCCCGATGCGAGACAGCAGTCGCGGCGCCATCGTGGCCTCAGATCTGTTTCTCGGGCATCTGGACAACCAGGCCGTCCAATTCATCCGTGACCTTCAACTGGCAGGTCAAACGGGACCGGGCGGTATCAGGCTCGAACGCGAATTCCAGCATGTCTTCTTCCATCGGGTCGATGGCGGGCAGCTTGTCCACCCAGGCCGGGTCCACGTAGACGTGGCAGGTCGAACAGGCGCAGGCACCGCCGCAATCGGCCTCGATCCCCGGAATGGAATTGTCCCGCGCGCCTTCCATAACGGTCAGCCCGGTGGCGACCTCCACCTCGTGCTTGGTGCCGTTGTGTTCGATGTAGGTGATCTTGGCCATGGTCCGCCCCTGAAAAACTGTGTCGCTCCTAGGTAATACGGGTGCGCGCGCCTTTCCAGCACGAATGCGCCCCTTGCATCCGCTTCTGCATGTTCTATTTTTGTTCCAAATGGAACCCGTATCACGCCCTCCAGAATGGCCACGCCCACCCGCCTGCCTGCCGCACCACCTGTTGCATCTGCCGGCGGAGGGGGCACGGATTGCCGTCGCGGGCCTTGTGCTGGTGCGCCAGCGCCCCGGCACCGCCAAGGGCGTGATCTTCATCACGCTGGAGGATGAGTTTGGCGTCTGCAACGTCGTGGTCTGGCAAAAGCTCTACCAACAGTACCGCCGCGCGGTGATTTCGGGACGGCTGTTACGGGTCACAGGCCGCATTCAAAGAGACTCGGGCGTGACCCATGTGGTGGCCGAACATGTGGAGGATATCTCGCCCATGCTGGACGCGCTGGTGGCGCTGCATGAGCCAACACGCGCCGGTGATCAGCCGTGACGCTTCCCTGGCGACAGGTTTTCCGCTAGGCTGCCGCAAAACAAAATCAGGACGTTGAGCAGTCCCATGCGCAAAATGATAATCTTGGCCGCCCTAGGCGGTCTTGCGGCGTGCCAATCGGCCCCGCCTGAAGACAGTTTCACCTCGGTCATCGACCCCAGCACCAACTCCGGGTCCGGCGGCGTGCAGGTCAGCCGAGGCGTCGGTCCACCGGACGCCAATCCCCAAAGCTGTTACGGGCGCGAGATCGAGCCTGCGGTGATCGAGACCGTGACCGAACAATTGATGGTCGAGCCCGAGCAGTTGGACCGCAACGGCAACGTCCGCCGCCCCGCCGTCTTCGTGACCGCGACCGAGCAGCGGATCATCGAAGACCGGACCGAAACCTGGTTCGAGACACCCTGCGCCATGGAAGGCAACGTCGAATACATCGCCAATCTTCAGCGCGCCCTGACCGCACGCGGACACTACGGCGGCGCCGCCACCGGCATGATGAACCGCGCCACGGTGCAAGCGATCCGCGCCTATCAGCAGCCCCAGGGCCTGGACAGCGGCGTGTTGTCCCTGGCCGCCGCGCGCCAGCTTGGTCTGTCGGTCTGGGATCCGGAACAATCTGAGGGCTGAGCAGCACCGGCCCCGAAAGAAAAGCCCCCGGACGCTCTGACAGCGCGCCGGGGGTTTCTTTTGCCTCCGCAGAAGGCTTCAGATCAGCCCTTGATGCTGAGCGCCATGAAACGCGGGTTGCCGTCGCGGCGGATCAGCAGCAGGATCGTCTCCTGCCCCGCCTCATCGGCGGTATCGATGCGCTCTTGCAACTCGGCCACAGTGCCAACGGGGGCCTGGGTCACCTCGGTGATGATATCGCCCACCTGCAGGCCCATTTCAGCCGCGTCCGAGATCGGGTCGATCATCGTGATCACCAATCCGCGCTCAACGTTCATGGCGTCCAGTTCGGTGCGCAGCTCGTCGGTCAGGGGCGTCAGCGTCATGCCCAGAACCACGCTGGCGGGACCCTCATCCGGCGTATCGCCCACCTCGGGCGCCGCCGCAGCTTCCGCCGTTTCGCGACGGCCAAGGGTGATGCGCAGGGTCTCGGTCCCGCCGTCGCGGAACACCATGACGCGCACGGTCTCGCCCACGGTGCTATCGCCGACCACGCGGACCAGGCCACGGGTGTCCTGCACCTCGTTGCCATCAAACGTCAGGATCACGTCACCAACCTCGATGCCACCATCGAGCGCCGGGCCCGTGGGCACATCAGTGACCATCGCGCCGCGCGCCTCTTCCAGGCCAAGGGCCTCGGCCATTTCCGGCGTTACGTCCTGGATGCGCACGCCAAGCCAGCCGCGCCGGGTTTCGCCGAACTCCCGCAGCTGCTCGACCACGTTGACAACAACGTCCGAGGACATCGCAAAGCCGATGCCGATGGAGCCGCCGGTGGGCGACAGGATCGCGGTGTTCACGCCGATGACCTCGCCGTCGAGGTTGAACAGCGGGCCGCCGGAGTTGCCCTGGTTAATCGCCGCGTCGGTCTGGATGAAGTCATCATAGGTGCCGCTCAGCGAGCGTCCGAAGGCGGAAACCACACCGACCGAGACAGAAAAGCCCTGCCCCAGCGGGTTGCCCATCACCATCACCCAGTCGCCGACCCGGTGGTCAGAGGCGACGCCGAAGGGCACGAAGGGCAGCGGCTCTTCGCTTTCGACGCGCAAAAGCGCGATGTCGGTGTTGGGATCGGTGCCAACGAGTTCGGCAACAAGCTCCGTCCCGTTGCGGAACTCGATCATGATCTCGTCAGCGCCCTCGATGACGTGGTTGTTCGTCACCAGGTAGCCATCCTCCGAGATCACGAAGCCGGATCCCAAGGCCTGGCTGCGCCGCGGCGCGGGACCATCGCGGTCGCCACCATCGGGGCCAAGGAAGTCATTGAAAAAGTCCTCCAACGGAGAGCCCTCGGGCACCAGCGGTGCCGGGCCACCGGCGCGACCGGCGACAACGGAAGACGTTGTGATGTTGACCACGGCGTCGCCAACCTGATCGACCAGATCGGCAAAACCCGGCAGGGCCGCGTTCTGGGCGCGGGCGGGCAACGCAGAGACCATAACAGCCAGCGCGGTCAGCGCGGCGACAAGGGCGCCAATCGCAATGCGGGCGTCAAACCGCGCCGAGGGCGTTGCGGCAACCGCGCGCGCCCGGTCCTGCTGATGAAAACGCTCATGTTGAGGGGGTATTGGGGGTCTTGAGTGGATCGTCACGGCAAATAGCCTCCTGAAAACCGTCGGGCAGGCACGTCTGCCCTCTCATCATATTTTGGGCTCCCGCGCGGGTAATCAAGTTATGGAAACCCGACCCTTGCCTCGCTAATCGTCACATGGACGTGAACATGGGACGCCTTTGGGAACAAGGGTGCCACGGGGTTCGGTGCAAACCAACGCATATTTTTGAGGCATCGGCAGAAACCAGCGCCTGAAAGCAGGCTCAACGCTCAAGAGGTTAACACGGGCCTCGTTGCCACCGGACAACGGGCTTCAAGGCGAGACCAAGTCTAGAAGACACCCTTCTCTTTCGCCAAAAGCGCCGCCTGGGTGCGGTTGTTCACGTCCAGCTTTGCAAGTATGTTCTTCACATGGAGCTTCACGGTGACTTCCGCCAGATCCAGCGCGCGGGCGATTTGCTTGTTGGAGGCGCCGTTGCACAGATGCTCCAGCGTTTCCATCTCCCGCCCGGATAACCCCATGAAGCTTTCGCGTTTCTCGGGCTTTGCCTCCGCAAATCCGAAGGGAAAGTACTGCTCGCCGGACAGAACAAAGCGGATCGCGTTGACCATGGATTTCGCGGGCGCAGATTTGGGCAGGAACCCCCTGGCGCCGACGGTCATGGCCTTCTGCGCAACGTCAGATGTGGCAATGCCGGACATCAGGACAACCTTGATGTGGGGGTAAGCCTTCGCCACGGCTTCCAGCCCTGCAAGGCCGTCCATGCCGGGCATATTGTAGTCCAAGAGCACAAGATCGAAGGGGATTTGCCCGGCAAGCAGCGTCTGCGCTTCGGGGAGGCTAGGCGCGGTCTCGACGTGAAAGTCATCCTGCTGGCCCAGGTAGGCCGCGATGGTATCGCGCACCAGGTCGTGATCATCGGCTACAAGTATGTTTGGCATGCTCGGGCTTCTTCTTCGTGTGATGCCTTAGTCTAGTTTCAAAAAATGGCCTCTACGAGGCAAACCTATACCAAAGTATATAGACCTATCCTCATTCTCATGCCGCGCTGTGAACCGGCTGATGCTAACAAGCCCCTCGTATGCTTCGCACAAAGGTCTTGCCCCATGATCCGTCCCCTCCTTCTGGCTGTCACGGCGACGGCAGCGCTGGCAACTTCTTTGGCCGCGCAGGACCCGAGGGCCCTTCAAGTGTCCGCTCAGGGTGGGTTCGTAAGCACGTTTACGCTCGCCGACCTTGATGCCCTGGAGCAGGTGACGATTACCACGACGACGATCTGGACGGAGGGGGAGGTCACCTTCACAGGCCCTTCCTTGAGCGACGTGCTGGAGGCTGCTGGATCCTCAGGCGACGTCCTGACGCTGACCGCGCTAAACGACTATGCGATCGAGATGCCTGCCCCGGCGGAGGGTGATCCCTTTCCGATTGTGGCCACAAGGCTGGACGGCGCGCCGATGTCGGTTCGGGACAAAGGCCCTTTCTGGATCGTGTTTCCCTATGATAGCGACCCGGCGTTTCAGACCGAAACGATCTACGCACAAAGCATTTGGCAACTTGACCGGATTGAGGCTTTGGATTGAGCGCCCGCTCATAATAGGTTGCGCAGCACGCAACGACGGGAGGCAAGGGCATCGTCACCACAGAGCGCAGGCGCGTCGGCGTCCTGATCGGGGTTCCGATCCTCATTTTGTTGCTGGGGCTGCTAGGTGCGAACCTTGTCCGTGAGTTGCGCGGGTTGTCGACGGCGGATGCGGACAACCTGCAATGGACTATCCTTCAGGTCGA
The DNA here is from genome assembly GCF_059726805.1 of Gymnodinialimonas sp. Classification (NCBI taxonomy): domain Bacteria; kingdom Pseudomonadati; phylum Pseudomonadota; class Alphaproteobacteria; order Rhodobacterales; family Paracoccaceae; genus Gymnodinialimonas; species Gymnodinialimonas sp. Next base: position 1,575,008 of record NZ_AP041059.1, on the reverse strand, counting down.
AACCGAGGTCGCAAATCTTGACACAACTCTGACAGATGCCGCCGTAAGCGACGCTCCGGATTTGGGCGAGGTGCGCCTTCGCGCGGACATTGCGCTCAGCCGGTTGTTGATCATCGGTCGCGGCGAAGCGCGCGCGTTGTTTCCCGACGAAAGCGCGCCGCTGTGGGGTCGGGTCACGGCCTACCAAGATGCCGTCATTGCAATCCTTGATGCAGATCCGGATCTGTCACTGGCCGATATCACAACCCTGCGAGACCTGACCCGCGACATCCGCCCCGACATGCGGGATCTCGTTCTGACCGGGCTGGAGGCCGGCACACGGCGGGCCGAGGCGCGGCGCGCTGGGTTTGCGAGACTGTTAACCCTGACGGGTGCAATCGCGATTGCGGTCATCCTGGGCCTGACCGGCGTGCTCATCTTCCTTGATCGCCTGTTGACCCGAGCGGATGTGAGGGATGCGCAGTTGAACGCGTCAACGGCGCGTCTGGGCTCGACCGTCGAGGCCTCTCTGGACGCCATCGTGACGGCCAATGAGGCCGGAGAGATTGTCGAGTTCAATACTTCGGCCGAGCGGATTTTCGGGTGGAACCGGAATGAAATCCTCGGCCGCAAAATGGATGACACGATCATCCCCCACCACCACCGCGCCGCCCATGCGGCGGGGATGGAGCGGTATCTGGCGACCCATGATGCCCACGTCGTCGATGCGGGCCGGGTGGAGCTTTCGGCATTGCGGAAATCCGGGGAAGAGTTTCCGGTGGAGCTGAACATCACCTCCGTCCAAACTGCGGAGGGAGAGCTGTTCGTCGCCTATCTTCGCGACATTTCGGTGCGAAAGATCAATGAGCAAAAGCTGATCGACGCGCGTGACAAGGCCGAGACCATGGACCGGGCCAAGTCGCAATTCCTGGCGGTGATGAGCCACGAGATGCGCACACCGCTCAATGGCATCCTTGGGGTCCTGGACCTGATGCGCCAGACCAAACTGACCAAGCAACAGGACCGCTACGCGCGCGTGGCTTCCGCCTCGGGCGAGATATTGTTGGAGCATGTGAACGAAGCGCTGGACATCACGCGGATCGAAATGGGGTCGATGCAGCTGTCGCCTTATCCTTTTGATATGCGCCCGATGGTGGAGGGCATCACCGATGTGTTGTCGCCCTTGGCGCAGGAAAAGGATCTGGGTCTGGCGGTGGAGGTCACCCCCGGCATGGACCGTGTGTTTGATGGCGATGGCGGGCGGATTGGGCAAATCCTCACCAACCTGATCGGCAACGCGATCAAGTTCACGGACCAGGGCACGATCCACGTCGTGGTCGACGGAATCCATGGCGCCGATGACACAAACGCCACCATTACCGTGACCGACAGCGGGCGCGGCATTCCAAAAGAGCATCTGGAGGATGTCTTCGAGGATTTCGTGGCCCTCGCCCATTCCGAGGGGCGGCAGGTACGCGGAGATGGGCTTGGCCTGTCGATCTCTCGCAAAGTGGCCCGGCTGATGGGGGGCGATCTGACGGTTCAATCGGAGGTGGGGATCGGCAGCACCTTCACCTTGCGTGTTCCATTGCGGCGGGCTCAAAGAGTCAGTGAAACCGAGGGGAAACCGAAGACACAGGCGCCCAACACAACAAGCAAATCGATCCTTGTCGTAGAGGACAATGCGATCAACCGCTCCGTCCTGCGGGATATGTTGGAGCGGATCGGCCACAATGTGACCGAGGCCGCCGACGGGTTGCAAGGGTTGCAGACGGCCCAGGCAAGCGCCTTTGATCTGATCATCATGGATGTCTCCATGCCCGTGATGGACGGGATTGAGGCCGTGCGGCGCATCCGAAGCGAGGCGGGCCCCAACAAATCCACCCGCATCCTTGGGCTCACGGCCCATGGCCGCGAAGAATACCGCGACCGGGCACTCAAGGCAGGTATGGACGGGTTTTTCACCAAGCCGATCCGGTTCTCTGTCCTGCGCGATTTGGTGGCTGAGACGTCTGTCGCGTCCCCGGGCGTGCCTTCGGAAGATGGCTTGGATGCGGTCGTTCTTGACGATCTTGTCTCGGCCTTGGGGGCGGAAAAGGTATTGCGCACCGCTCAAACCTTCGCAGCCGAGTCCACATCGGCCATCGCGACGCTGACCGCGTCCGGCACGGATGTGCCGGCGGTCCTGCACAAGATGCGCGGCGGGGCGGCCTTGTTAGGTCTGCAGCCCTTGGTCGCGCTAATCGACGCCACTGATCCCGCAAGCCCGGACGTCGCCGCCCTGCGCGGTGCGGTTGAAGACTGCGCCAATGCCCTGCGCGCCCATCTCAAGACCCACGCCTAAAGGCAGGGACGGCCTATCCCTCGGTATAGGCGCCCCTGCCGATCTATCCGCAAACCTATCCCTCGGTGCGCCCACTCTAGTGAGATTTGTCCGTAGATCCTTGTCCATCGAAACGAGGGCACGCCCAAGGAGGCGGCCAGAAAAACCTAAAGGACAAAGACCATGACCAAGAATATTCTCATCATCGGCGGCGACGGTTTCTGCGGCTGGCCCGTCGCGTTGAACCTGTCCAAGCAGGGCCACAACGTCACCATCGTGGACAACCTCTCGCGCCGCTGGATCGACAAGAAAATGGGTGCCGACAGCCTGACGCCCATCGCCACCGTAGAAGAGCGCCTGGAAGCCTGGCACGAGATCACCGGCCTGACGATCAATTTCGAGTGCATCGACGTCGCCCGCGAATTTGACCGCCTGACCGGCCTGCTGGCCGCCTTCAAGCCCGACACCATCATCCACTTCGGCGAGCAGCGCGCCGCCCCCTATTCCATGAAAGGGATCGAGGAGAAGCGCTACACCGTCGACAACAACATCTCGGCCACCCACAACCTTCTGGCCGCCGTGATCGAACTGGGTCTGGACCCTCACATGATCCACCTCGGCACCATGGGCGTCTACGGCTACGACGACGACGGCATGGAGATCCCCGAGGGCTATCTGCGCGTGTTCGTCCCCGGAGACGACAAGCAGATCTTCCAGCGCGATATTCTCTACCCGACCAACCCGGGCAGCGTGTACCACATGACAAAGTCCATGGATCAGCTGCTGTTCCAATTCTACGCCAAGAACGACCTTCTGCGGATCACCGACCTGCACCAGGGCATCGTCTGGGGCACCCAGACCGATGAGACCAAGCTGGACGCGCGTCTGATCAACCGCTTCGACTACGATGGCGATTATGGCACCGTGCTGAACCGTTTCCTGATGCAGGCCACCGTCGGCCACCCGCTGACGGTCCATGGCACGGGCGGTCAGACCCGCGCGTTCATCCACATCAAGGACACGGTGAAGTGCATCTCCCTGGCTGTGGAGAACCCGCCCGCCAAGGACGGCCGCGTCAAGATCATGAACCAGATGACCGAGACGCACACCGTCCGCTCCCTCGCTAATCTCGTGGCCGCTAACACGGGCGCAGAGGTTGCCATGGTCGACAACCCTCGCAACGAGGCGGCAGAGAATGGCCTGCGCGTGTCCAACGCCTCTTTCATTGATCTGGGCCTGGAGCCCGTGACGCTGGCCTATGGCCTGATGGAAGAAACCCAGGACATCGCGGCGAAATACGCGGACCGTTGCCTGATGCACTCGATCCCCTGCGTGTCCACCTGGACCGAGAACCAGCGCCCCGGCGTTGTCACCCTCGACAAGAAAGCCGCCTGATCCTGACCCTCTCGCAGAGGTCAGCCCCGCGTGGAGGTGGGGCTGGCTCTCGCGTGTCTGGCAAGGCCCCGTGCAAAGGTTGGGACAATGCGATTGATTGGCATCGGGCTTCTGGCGTTTCTGCTTGCGGGGCTGGCCCTCCTGCTGGCGCGCTCGGAAATGGTCGGGCAGACGTGGCGCGCTGTGCGCACCCTGACCGAGGGGCCGCAACTGCGGTTTGAGACGCCCATGGCCGCCGAGGCCCAGCGCGGCGCGGCGCAAGCCATCATCCGCCGCGCAGGCCCTGCCGCGCCGCTTATTCTATCAGGACTACCCGCCTACCAGGGCGCTGTGTTTCATATGCCAATCGACGCGCGCCCGACATCTGGATACCTCCAAATCGATGCGACATCGCAAGTGCTGGACGGGGTCGAGGGGGTGCTGCGCATCTCCATCGACAACACCCGCCGGGCCGAGGTGTTGCTGCATCCAGGTGAGGCGGCGCGTGCCGTGCGGATCGAGCTCACAGCAGCCGATATCGCACGCGCCCAGCTGGTCGTCTCTTTCTCGCTGCTGGGAACGGGCTCCGACGCCGTTTGCACTGCGGACCACGCCGTTGAGGCCGTGGTCGAGATCGAGACGACCAGCGCTTTATACCTCTCCCTCGACGCGCCGCTGGAAACGCCCCGCGACCGCATGGCGACCTGGGGCAACCAGCTTCGGCTGCTGTGGGACGGTCAGGCGCAGGGGTTGTTGCGCGCGGTAGAGGCCAGACGGGCGGGCTTGCAGGTTCTGTTTGTTTCAGAAACAGGGCTGTCCGCCGCCGACGTGGACGCAGTGCTGGCGGATCTGCGGGCCACCCCCGCGCCGATGCAGCCTGAGTTTGCGTGGTCCGAGGCATTGGCGGACGGCGGCGGCCTTCACGGGCTGCGCCGGTTTCATGGCAGCACCACGTGGCGGCTGCGCTATGATCTGGCGCGGGCGCAGCGCCCGAACCTGCCCGGCGTCCTTGAGCTGTCCATGGCCATCCCCCGCCATCCCATGGGCGCGGATTGGCAGCTGACCGTCACCCATGATGACCGCCTATTGGCGCATTTCACCGGCGACGCCGACCAAACCCACCTGCAAGAACGCATCGCGATCCCGCGTCGGGCGGGTTTGCGCCATGTGATCGAGATCACGCTCACCTCCACCTTCCAGCCCACAGGCACCTGCAACGATGGCCCCGAGGTCTTGGCCGAGATCCTGCCGGAAACGCGGATCATTCCCGCCACCGACATGGCCAACAATCCCGTCGCCCTTTTGCGAAACGGCTTGGCGCGTGGCGCAGCCATCGCGGTTGCGGTCGCCGGGAACCTGAACACCGCCGAGGCCGATGTTGCCACGGACCTGCTGCAAGCCGTGCTGCCTTCGCAGCCGCTGGCCATCGCGTCCGATGCCGCGCCAATCGTCGGCGTGTTGCCCCGAGGCGCACGCCTGTCCGACGACCCCGAGGCCGGGTTGTGGCTGATGTTTCGCGACAGCGAAGGGGACCTGGTGACCGTACCCGCCGCCGACTACGCCGGGCGCACCCTTACGGCGGTGTCCCTTCTGGTCGACCTGTCAGGGGGCGCGTCATGAGCGACGCCAACGACAACCGCGACAAGATCGCCTTCATCTCTGTCGACAGCGCGCCGAAACGGTTTGCGGGGTTCGTGTCGCCCTGGCGCGGGCCGGCGATGCTGGTGCTGTTCACCGCCATCGTCGTCGCGCTTCTATTGGCCGTCAACTCATCCCCCGGCGCCGCAGTCTTCCCCAACCGCGACCTCGTCTTCTCCCCCTATGAGGGGCGTCATTCCATTGCGATCCGCATCTTCCTGATCGCCTTCTTCATCGCTTTCGCGGCGATTTGTTCGGGCGATTGGAAGGCCAAGATCCTCTTCGGCCTCGACATGGTGCTAACCTATGCCCTGATCTGCGCGGTCTTTGACCTCGCCAATGTCGTCGGGTTCATGGCCGCCGACATCGCCTTTTCGCTGCACTTCAGCGCCATCGCGTCGGGCCTTTTGGGGTTCTGCATCTACTCATGGAAGCTGTTGGAGCGGGGCCTGATGCCCGTCCGCATCCCGGTCGAGCATCGTCCCACCAGCAACCGTCGAGCCATTGTCCGGCTGCTGGTGACCATCGCCATCGCCATCGCCGTGTCCGTCTGGGTCACCGCGCTACAACTGCCCGCGGTGGAGGTCATGCGGTCGTGGACCATGCTTGGCGGGATCGGGCCGGGCGTCTTCCTTGTTTTGCCGGTCCTCTTCGCGCAGCTCTACGCGCTCGCGATCTGGGATGTGAAGACGGCCAAGACCCCCAAGTTCAATCCCCCGGTGTCGATCATCGTGCCCGCCCACAATGAAGAATACATCATCGAAAACACCATCCGCGCCATGGACAAAGCCGCCGCCCATTACGGCGGAGAGGTTCACATCCTGATCATGAACAACAACTCCACCGACGCCACGGAAGAAATCGCGCGCGCCGCCCTGGCGTCCTGCAACGCAGCCCAGGGCCGGGTGATCAACGTGCCGAAACCGGGGAAATCCAACGCCCTGAACGATGGATTGGACGCCGCCGAGACGGAGTTCCTGGTGCGCGTCGATGCCGATACACTGGTGGGCGAAGACAACCTGACCCGCGCCATGCCCTATTTCACCAACCCCGCCGTGGGTGTGGTGGGCGGCGTCCCGGTCCCGCCCGGCGGCGCGCTGTTCGACCGCGCGCGGCTGTTGGAGGTTCTGGTAAAACACGGGTTCTATTCCGTCGCCATGGGGGCCGTGAACGGCGTGGTCGGCATCCCCGGCATGTTCGTCGTCTACCGCACCGAACACCCCCGCTATCTGGGCGGCTTCGTTGAGGGGATGAATGGCGAGGACACCGACGTCTCTCTCAGGATCGGCGAGCTTGGCTATCATTCCGTCGTCGACCCCAAGATCCGCTACATCTCTGAAGTGCCGTCCGCTTATGAGCATATGCGCGAACAGCGGATGCGCTGGTTCCGCTCAATCTATCACATCTCGTCGCGCTGCCGGGACCTGATCTACTCGGGCAATGGGTCGCTGCGGGGCAAGATCATCCTGCCATACATGCTGGTGAACTCTGCCCGCCGCGCGATGCTGGTGCCGCTGGTCATCTTTGGCGCTTTGGAGTGCATTTTTGGCTTCAACCCGGACAGTCCCATCGTCTGGCAGTCCGTTGTCGCAGTGACCACCGGCGCACCTGCCATCATGGCGGTCGCAGCGTCTTTGCTGAACGGCGTGCCCAAAGGAATTCTGGCCTTACCGGAGTATCTGATCTTCCGGGTCCTCCGCGCCTATTTCACCCTTGAGTCAATGATGAGCATCCTTATTGGCCACGACGCAGAGTCGATGGAAACCGCCACCAAGAAGAACGTGGTCCCCACCGGCCCCGTGCGCGTCGCTTGATTGCGGCGCGACAGAAAGGGCTCGGCATTCCTCTGCAAAGGTCCCTCGGCCGCGCGTCGGCAAATAAATCAACGCGCTTTGCCGTGATGCACTGCTGCCAGAAGTCCGTTCCTAAGCGGGCCCGCGACTTTCTAACTCCCTTACCAAACGATAAACTAGTGGCTTGGCGGTTGCTAGTTCGATCTATCTTATACAAGAATGTATCCAGGCAGAGTCAAAGGTTGCAGCATAGGTCAGTCGGCGGCGGTCATACTCTGGTTTGCGCGTCGGGCTCCGCTCCGAAGGGTGGGGCACTTCTTCAGCGGACTGCGTTGTGCCATAGGCAGGTCCACCAGGACGCACCCGCTCAGCCAACGGTGAATTGCCCCATCATGCCGCAATCCTCATGCTCCAGAATGTGGCAGTGATACATGTACGGGGCGTCTGCTGTTGCTTCGTGGTCAAAGTGGACCAGAACCTCTGACCACCCCTCGTCGACATGCACCATATCTTTCCACCCCGCCGCATAGGCGGGCGGCGCGGTGCCGTTCTGCGAGAGGATGCGGAACGAGCAGCCGTGGATGTGAAACGGGTGCAGCTGGTCATCAACGCTGATCCGCCAGATCTCTGTGTCGCCCCGGCGCACCTCTTCATCGATGCGGTCCATGTTCATCGGCAGGCCATTGATCGCCATGGCGCCCGCATTGCCGCAGAAGTTCTCCCACGCCATGGCCAAAGCCACGAGGTCCACGCCGACATCCATTTGCAACTCGAAAGACCGCGTGACAGTCGCGTCAGACGCGCGCGGGGGGGACAGGTTTGCCAACTGGTTTGGCATCGATCCGTTAAACCCCTGTTCCGCCGTGCGCGATAGCGTCAGGACTGGGGTCACCTGATTGCTAGCGAGGAGGCCAGAAAGGAAACCGCCGCCACCGCCATCAAAGTCTACGTTCAGCGCATTCGTGTCCGCGGTGCTCATATCGACCAGCACCTCGTAGCGCTCGCCCGGGGACATCAGGATGCTTTCGGCCTCGACCGCGGATGACAAAAACCCTCCGTCCGAGGCGATTACGGTCAACGGTCCGGTTTGCATCGACAGCTCAAGGAAACGCGCGTTGCAGGCATTGAGGATGCGCAAACGCACCAGGCCAGTCGGAACGTTTTGAGAGACTGGTGCGATGGCGCCGTTGACGATCATCGTGTCGCCCTCAAAGCCGTCTTCAAACACCTCTCCGGTCAACTCATAGCTCATGCGCCCATTGCTATCGAAGGTCTTGTCTTGCAGCACCAGCGTGAAGTCGTCGACGCCGTAGGTTTGCGGCAAATCAGCTGAAAGGCTTGCGTCATCTTCGATCAGAACGACGCCTGCCAGCCCATTGTAGGTTTGCTGAGCGGTCTTCCCGTGCATGTGGGAATGGAACCAATTCATCGACGCATGCTGCACAATCGGAACGTCGGGCGACCAGGTTCCGCCGTCGATGATTTCCTGGTGGGGGCCACCATCAACCGGGCCGGGAATGTGGAGACCATGCCAGTGGATGGTCGAGACATCCCCGATGTTATTCGCGACATCAAATGGCAGGGTCTGGCCCTGTTTGGCCCGGATGACCGGGCCAAGATAGCCGCGATTGATGCCGAGCGTCTGGCTTTGGGTGCCGTTGCCAAAGTCATGGGTGCCGGGGCTCCACACCAGCGGCACCCGTGCGTCGATGCCACCGGTCAGGTCCGTCAACGGGATCACGGGAAGTGGGCGCGGACTTGCCTGCGCCATTGAGAACGACCCGAGGCTCGTCGTGGACGCGGCAGTTGCTATCAGGAATTGGCGGCGGTTCATGACGGGTACCCTTCCAGGCTTTGGGCATGTGTTGTTGAAGACATGACCTCGCGGCGATTTCGAGGGGCCCACAGTTCTGCGAGCCCCCGCGATTTCTCAGACGTGGGCTGTGACGCGGCCGGGGGCCGCCAACTTGCGGGTCATAGAGCCGTGGCGGGCTTTGTTGCCGAGGCGCCTGCGGGGACCATGAAACCTGCGACGCGCGCCGCGACCCGACCGAGCAGGCCGACAAACAGGGCAATGCCGACCACAGCCAGCCCGAGGCTTGCAAAGAACCCCAGCAGCGCAAGGGCGAGGACGATGCTCAGGGCGTTGAGGGCGATGGTCTTGATGCGGTTCATTATCTGGTCTCCGAACTTGTGATGAAACCGAAATGGGGTGCCGTTCTCGCAAGGACCTGACCGGAGACTTACAATTCTGTAAGTCTCGCGGAACCACTGCACGCGGGCCTAAGCTGACGGACCCATTTTAGTCACATGGCCGGGAATACCACCGTGACTAACAGCCCTTTCCCATCACGCCCCTCCGCGAGGGTCAGATCCGCGCCATGCAGGTGCGCAATCGCCTGCACCAGGGACAGACCCAGACCAAACCCCTCATTTTGCCGGGTTTTCTCTGTTTGATAGAGCGGGACAAGCACCTTTTCACGCTCGCCAGTAGGAATGCCGGGGCCTTCATCATTCAGGATCAACCGATGTCCGTGCACGGCCAGCGTGATGGTTTGGGCATCGGCGCCATAGCGAAGCGCGTTTTGAATGAGGTTCGCGATGAGTTGCGTGAGAAGCCCTTGGTCGCCCTGAACAGTCTCAGGCTCAGTGATCTCAACCGCCAGAGTTTGCCCCGCCTCCTCAATCACCGGGCCGAAAGTCGCGGCGATCTCTTCAGCCAAGGCCTTCAAGTCGACAGGTTGAAATGCCTCCTTGCCCGCGCCGCTTTCGATGCGCGACAGGCGCAGCAGGGCCTCAAACGTCCCCGTAATCCGGTCGATGTGCTCAAGCGCAACACCCAAGACGTCCGGCGCAATCTTTGCGTCGGTCGCAACAGCCTCCATCAGGTGGGTTTCCAGATGCCCCCTCAGCCGGGCCAGAGGCGTCCTCAGATCATGGGCAATACTTGACGATTGCACGCGCATTTGCGTCATCGCGTAATTCAACCGTTCCGTCGTTCGATTGATCCGGCTCGCCAGAAGGGCGAGGTCATCATTGCCGTCCAACACAATGGGTTGGTCTAATGTCCCGCGGGCAACGCGGGCGAGACCGTCGTTGATGGCGTTCAGGCGCGCCTGCCCCCGTCGGGCCAACCAAAGGCCCACCAGGATCGTGCAAATGAGCGTTGCCAGAAGGCTAAGCTGCATACCCGCCTCAACAATATCGCGTAGCTCGTCCTGCCGCTCGACATCTTCGCTAAGCACGATTTGACCGTTTGGCGTGGTCCTGAGCAGGAAGCGCGTTTCGCGGTTCCCAGGCTGCACGTTGCGCGTTGCAAAGCCTTCGGCGCGCGCTGTCTGGACGAGTTCCGCCGTCTCGCCTGGGCCCGGCGGAGGCAGGCTTTCGCCAGCCGCAAGCGCCGTGATGGCGGCCTCCATGCGCAGGGTCAGGCGGGCATCGACCGCGCGCTGCATCTCAAACCAAATCAGGAAGAACGTGCCGCCCCATGTGACCAAGGAAATGGCCGAGAACAGGCCCAGGAACCAGGCAGTGTGCCTAACGGTCGACAGGCGGAGGAGGTCCCTAAGCTTCTTCAAAAACGTAACCCGTCCCGCGAATGTTACGGATCACCGTGCCCCCAAAGGGTTATTCGATCTTGCCGCGCAACCGGCTGATATGCGTCTCGACCACGCTTGTTGTTGGGTCAAAATTCATGGCCCAGACCTTTTCCAGCAGCATGGTCCGCGTTTGAACGCGTCCCTTTGCGCCCATGAACGCCTCCATCAACAAAAACTCCTTCGGGTTGAGGTCGATGATCTGACCCTGCCGAACGCAGGTGCGTTTATGGAGGTCCAGGGTGATGTCGCCCGCGACAATCTTCGCGCTCTCTTCCGCAGTCGCAACGGTGCGCCGACCCAGGATTTCAACGCGGGCGTGAAGTTCACTGAACGCAAATGGCTTGGTCAGGTAGTCATCCCCGCCCGAGGTCAGGCCCTCCACCCGCGCGTCCACGTCAGCCAGCGCCGTCAAGAAGATCGCCGGAGCCATAACCTTCGCCTGTCGCAGCGCTTTCAGCACCGACTGGCCATCGAGGCCGGGCACCATACGGTCGAGGATCAAGACGTCATATTCCTGCCCCATGGCCGCGACCAGCGCGTCCTTTCCATCGGAAAAACGGTCAACGACATGGCCAGCTTCCCGCAGGCCTTTCGCGGTCCAAGGCCCGAGCGACGCGTCGTCTTCAAGTACTAAAAGGCGCATGCTTTGCCGTCCTCGCTTTTCCAACCCATGCCTGTACAGGCTGGCCGACCTTGATGACATTACTCAAGCCAAACGCGTGGCGGAAAGCAAACCGGCACGCACGTTCAACGTCTATCGGGCTGCGCCGGGCGATGTAGCTCCAACTGGGGGATTATCCTCACAAACGCCTGTTGCGAAACTTACAGATTTGTAATCCTTCGCTGCGAGCCAGGTCCGAAGTAGAATGAATGCTCGGTCCACATGTCCCAGCAGCCATCTAAGATGCCAAAGCCGTCCATCATGCATTTTGCCACGCTGGCCGGTTGCCAATGTGTTCGATAAGGAAATCCATCAACACACGCACTTTCGCGGACACGACGTTGCTCTTGGGGTAAATCAACCAAAGATCGGGCGGGTTTGCGACCGCATGGTCTGGCAGCACACGCCGTAGTGTACCCTTGGCGAGTTCGTCGTGGACAAGCCATAGGGAATTGATCGAAATCCCGGCCCCATGAACCGTTGCGCGCATTTGGGTCATTCCATCGGTCACGACCATCTGGCTGGCGGCCTGTTTTGGTGGAAACTCCGAAAGCTTGCCGTCGGTCGACTGCAGCCATTTTGGGTCCAGATCACGGAAGGCAATAAGGCGGTGCGACTTCAGATCCTCCGGCGTCCGAGGTGTTCCGTGACGGTCAAGATACTCAGGCGCGGCACAAAGGATCCGGGTGTCATCGGCCAGTTTGCGGGCGGTAAGGCTGCTGTCCTCCAGCACCGAATTGCGCAGCGCGAGGTCGTAACTGCCTTCTATCAAATTGAACTGCGCATCGGACAGGTGCAGATCCAGGGTGATGTCCGGGTAAGCGTCCGCGAAAGCGGGCAAGATCGGCGCAATGTACATCTGGGCAAAGGTGCTGGGGGCTGCGAAGCGCAGACGACCGCCGATCTTGGTGTCACCACGTCCGAGGGCCGCCATCGCTGCCTCTTCCTGTGCGATAATCTCGCGGGCGTAGGGCAGAAAATCCTGCCCTTCTGAGGAAACCGAGACTTTCCGCGTGGACCGGTGCAAAAGCTCGGCCCCCAACAGCCGTTCCAGCTTGGCGATACGTGTGCTCGCGACAGCGGGCGCCATGCCAAGCATGCGCCCGGCCGCACTTATGTTGAGTTTTTCACTCGCCAAGACGAAAAGGCGCAGGCTTTGCGTGTCCATTTTATACTTTTTCGGAACAGTGAATTCATATTGGGGCGGTTTTTATATTTTTTGAAAGGTGTAAGTCAACGCTCAGGCAAGGGAAGGACCGCACCATGACCCAGATTGCGACCGCAAATTATCACGTCCACAAGCCCGAGCGGCAAGCGTTTGAGCTTGATGCAGGCGGGATCACGGGCAATCTGATTGCGCCGGAACTCGCCCCCACCCAGGTACACGTTTTTGACCAGCGGACTGGCGCGCGCGCGAGCTCCTTCAGGGACGCATCCGTCGGGTTCAAACACTACCCGACGCGTGTGACCTCATTCGGGGATAATGGCGGTTGGAAGGCCACCTACGACGACGAACTGACGCGGCTTTTAGCCCAAGAGGTCGACGCGCAGGAGGTCATCGTCTTCGACCACACGGTTCGAACCGACGACCCAAACGCCGCCCGCAAACCCGCGCGCAACGTCCATAGCGATTACAGCGATAGGGGCGCGAAGCAACGCCTGATCGATATCCTCGGCGTGGACCGCGCCGCAGAGTGGAGCGGGGGCCACTATGCGTTCATCAATGTCTGGCGTCCGGTCGGCGCCCCGATCAACTCCGCCCCACTGGGGTTCATCTTGCCCGAAAGCGTGGCCCAGGAAGACTGGATCTTGCTGGATCTCATATACCCAGACCGGATCGGGCAAATTCTGGGACTTGCTGCCAACCCGGACCACGAATGGATTTACATGTCTAAAATGACGCCTGACGAAGTGGCGTTTTTCAACATCTTCGACAATCGCGGCCGCCCGTCCATCGGACACAGCGCATTGGACATGGTCGAGGATACCTCCGTCCACACGATCCGCAAAAGCATCGAGAGCCGAACACTGGTTCGCTACTGACCAACCGCGCCTCAAACCGGCACGTTTCTGGTGCCCTGAAACTGAAAGAGACCCCCATGTCCAAGACCATCCTGATCACTGGTGCCACCGATGGCATCGGCCTTTTGACTGCAAAAACCCTCGCTGCCGAGGGCCATAAGGTACTTCTCCACGGCCGCAACGCCGCCAAGCTCGCCGCAGCCGCGAGCGAGGTCGGCGGCACGACGGAAACCTATTCCGCCGACCTGTCCATCATGACGGAGGTCCATGCAATGGTGGCAGAGATCCGCAAGGCCCATGACAGCCTGGACGTGATCATCAATAACGCCGGCGTCCTTAAGCTCTCCAACCCCGTGACCGCCGACGGATATGACGCGCGGTTCATGGTGAACACGATTGCCCCGTATGTGCTGACCAAGGCGCTGTTGCCACTTGTTGGCCTAGACGGGCGGATCGTGAACCTGTCGTCCGCAGCCCAAGCCCCGGTTGACCTGGACGGCCTGCACGGGCGCAAGCGTTTTGATGACATGGCAGCCTACGCCCAAAGCAAGTTGGCCATCACGATCTGGACGCGGGAAATGGCCAAATCCTTGCCCGAGGGCCCCGTGGTTGTGGCCGTGAACCCGGGCTCGCTTCTGGCGTCCAAGATGGTGAAAGAGGGCTTTGGCGTGCCCGGTAACGATCTGCAGATCGGCGCCAACATCCTGCGGGAAGCAGCGCTCGGCGCGTCTTTTGCCAACGCCAGCGGCGCTTATTTCGACAATGACAGCGGCGCCTTCGCGGACCCACATTCAGCGGCTTTGAGTGTGCGGCACAGCGCCGACGTGATGCAGGCCCTTGATGAGATCGTCGCCAACCTCGGTTGAGACGCAAGCTTGCCCCCAATTCAAGTGAGACAGAAAATGCAAGACACGTACCTGACGCGCACCCGCGCGATTGAACGCCCCTCCCGCGACGCAATGTTGCAACGCCACCCTTCGGTGCACAGGTTCTGGAACGAAAACCGGGCGCTCTTCCAAGAGGCATGGGCCGAGTGGGAGGCGACCGGTGAAGGTGGCGCGATCACATTGGACGAAACGCTCTACGATCCCAAGCTGCGCGCGGCCGTGAAGCTGGCGTGGGACGATCCCACCAAGGAAGCAGCCGTCGCGGACCTGTGGGAAGAGGTTTTCCCCGGGGTCTACAAGGCTCAGTTCTTTGATCCGGAGCGTCTGTCGGTTCTACGCGACTACATGGAAAGAACCGCAGATGCCGATATTCCGCTGCGCCCGCCCTACGGGATTTCTCTGAACCGGGGCGGTGCCATGCTGGACAGCCGGTCCGAGGGGTACCTGGCCACGCCGAACTTCCAGGCGTTCTACCGGGACCTCATGGATCGCTACATGCGCCCCATTTCGCGCCTGCTGTTTCCGGACGTGATGGGCTACGACACGCAAAGCTTCGGCTTCTCGATCCAATGGCAGGCGGACGCGGATACATCTTTGCGGGCACACACGGATGCCTCGTCCGTGACGTTGAACATCAACTTGAACCTTCCCGGCGAGGACTTCGCGGGCTCGGGCGTGCGCTTCTTTGATCGCGCCAGCCGCGAGGTGGCAGAGCTGAGTTTCGCACCCGGAACGGCGTTGATCCACCACGGCAGCGTGCCCCATGAATCGATGCCGATCACCGAAGGCGAACGGTCCAACTTCGTGCTCTGGCTCTACGGCCAGAACGGCCAGATCCCGCATCCGAACGCGAGCCCCAAGGCCATCGATCCGCGTGAGCGGTGGACCTGCCCGGACGTGACAAGTGACGGCTTCGCGCCTTTCTGACAACAAGCCGGATAGCAAGATGAGGTTCGTATGGGTGAGGTCGACGACCTCGCCCTTACACCGGCTGTCTCCAGCAACTCAGGCCGATCAAAGGCGCAACACCGGATCGTAATCGCGAGGCCTTTTTTCTTTCCGCCGTGCAGGCGAGGGTCACGCTTGCTCTGCGCGTTTGGCTTTCTGGTGCTCGTCTTCAACCAGCCCGATTTTCCAATACCCCGAGATGTAGGTGTCTTCCCGCGGCACCTGTTTTTCAATGTGCAGAAAACGGCGCAGCGCCCTGATCACGCCGCTCTCCCCCGCGATGCAGGTCTGCACGCGACCCTCGGGCCACGCCAACGACCGGATGAGACGTTCTTGCGCGCTAGACGGCTGATGCGGGTCAGGCTGGATCAGCCAATGCATGTCGATGCCGTCGGGGATGTCGATGTCCTGACGGTCTTCCTCGGACGTGATCTCAAAGATCGCGACACCCTTGGCGTCCCGTGGCATCGCTTCCAGGGTGACGGCGGCAACCGGAATGGCGGAGGGATCGGCGGCCACAAGATACCAATCGGCATCGAAGCGAGTGACCTTCGGCGCGCTTGGCCCTGCGAACCCAAGGAAAGATCCAGGGCCAGCGGTCATCGCCCAGTGAGAGGCCGGTCCTTCATCGCCATGGGCAACGAAGTCAATGGTCAGCTCCTGTGTGTCCGCGTCGAATGTGCGGACCGTATAGGTGCGTTGAACCGGGCGCGGGCCGTCTGTCAGGCGCCGCGCGAAGTCCGCTTTCGCCTCGCCCGGTTCCGGTAGCATCAGCTTGCAATTGCCGCCATCGCGCCCAGTGGGAAACCCCTCCAGCTCGGGTCCGGCAAAGACCACGCGGATCATGTTTGGCGTCAGATACCAGGCCTCTTTCACGCTTAACAGGCGTGGCCCCGGGCGGCCCACGGCCTGCCGCGCGGCCTGGGTGACTTTAGACAGAAGACTCATGGCATGCGCCCTTTCGTTGCGTGTTCAGAACTTGCCGGAATTGCCCCAGGTCTCGCGCGGGCCGATCTGTTCTTCGTTCATCCAGTGTTCCACGATCTTGCCGCCCGCGACACGGTAGAGGTCAAAGACAGCAATGTCTTCGCCCCGCGAATGCCGTTTGCCATAGGTCACGACAAAATCGCCTTGGCCCATGAGGTGAAACAGCATCTCGTAAGCGCCCGCCGCCTCTGATCCGAGCCAGGCGGTCAAGCCATCAAGCCCTGCGCCAATGGGCGCCCCGTGTTGGATGATGTCAGCCGAGACGAACGCAGCGATCTTGTCATGGCGACGTTCTTGCAAAACCTGCTTGGTGTATTCGAGAACCAGCGATTTGCTGGCCTCCGTGTCCGCCGTCCGGTCCACCTCGGTTGCGCCGTCCACCGTATCGGCGCCAGAGGCGCCCTGCGCGATGTAGGGCGCGATGGTGTCCCAATGCTCCAGGATAAGACCGTCCGCATCGGTATAGAACATGTCCATTGTGACCCATTCCGCTTCCCCGTCGTTCAGCGACTGATAGGCGTTGCAAAAGACCCAAGGCCCCTCCTCAAAGCTGCGCACGATCCTGATGTCGCGCTTTGGGTTGCGTTCGACAAACGGCTCGAAGAACGCGAGAAATCCCTCGGCGCCATCGCCGACACCGGTGGAATGCTGCGTGTAGCGATGCCCGGTATAGGCGGTCACCGCCGCGCGCGCGTCACCGCCCGCGATGCCCTCAAGATAGATGCGGTGGACGTTCTCCAGCCCCTTTGCCATGTGACACTCTCCTTGGTGTGATCCAGAAATCCGGCGCGGCCCGGCTTCAACCGAGCCGCACGAGACATAGGTTATTTGTCCCAGTATTCCGGGATCAGGCTCAGAAGGAATGCACCGTCATAGCCCGGGAACGCCGCGACCATCGCGGCGCTGACCTCATCGGGTGTTGCGGCTGCCTGCCAGGCGGCGTCCAACACCTGCAAGTAGTTGATGGCCGTGTCCAACTCGCCGCGCGTTGTGGGCAGGCCGTGGCCGACCAGAAGCGTGTCGAAGGCCGGATCATCACGCAAACCTTCGAGGATGGCGATCCAGTTCATGCGATCGATGCCGGGTGCAAAATAGATGCCGTTATAGACGAGGTCCTGCACCACGGCGACCTTCTGCTCGGGCAGAACGGCGACGATGGTCTTGGGCGCTTCAGCATTGTCATAGCTGCGGAACTCCACCGCGACGCCGCCGATCTCGGTCATGCCAAGGGTCAGGTCTTCGCCGGTCAGAAGCGATGTGGGCTCCGGGAAATCGCCACCGGCGGCCTCGGCGCGCACGGCCTCGCGGATCTCGGGCAGGGTCTTGAACGAAACGCCCTCCATGCTCGACACGCCGCCCCAATGGTCGGGGTGCTCGTGGCTGACGTAGGCGGTGTGCACGGGCTTGCCTGTCGCGGCGACAAGGCCCGCGACTTCCATGGCCGTGGGCGGAAGCATGGTCGCATCCACCAGCAACAACTGATCGCCAAGCTCGATCACATGGGACGTCACATTCACCGCCTGCGCCGGTGAGACATAGGTGTGAAACGTGACGCCCGCCTTCTGAAAGGTGAAGACAGTGCCCGGGCCCAAGTCGCCCTGGGCCTGGGCGGGCGTCGGGGTCAGGCCGCCGCGGATCAGCGCCACGGCGCCCGCGGTGAAGGCCGCGCCTTTAAGCAGCGAACGTCGGTTCAATTGAGGTGTCATGGGAAGGCTCCTGTTTTTGGGGGGACGTGGGTTTACGCGCGGTCGTGGTAGGCCTGGCTGACGGCGAAGCTGTCTTCGAACCAGTGCCACAGCACGACCTGCCCATCGCGGACCTTGGCGCGCAGCGCGAAGGAGAATTCACCGATCTCCTGGCCCGAATGCGGGGTGATGCCGTTCATCCGGCCGAACACGGCGACCGTATCGCCGGAGGCAAAGGCATCGGTGTTTTCCCAAAGCGTGGTTTGCAGATTTGCACCAAACACGCCCAGGAACTCGAAGATGGCATCCTTGCCCCGGGTCTCGCCGATCCACGGCAAGCTGGCGTCGCCTTCATTATGCCAAACCATGTCATCGGCCATCAGCGGCGACATCGCATCGGCGCCTTCACCCATGGCGGCCATAAAAGCCATAACGGTATCGAATGAGTCCTGAGTAATCGGGTCCATGGTCTGTGCTCCTAGTTTTTGGGCAAGAACGACCGCCAGGGCGGTCGCCGTTGAAGTTTGAAGAAGAGTGCGGCGGTTCATCGAAAACGGTCCTTTTGTTGGGTATGAGGCTGGTTTTGGGGGTGTCAGTCGGGGGCGACCTGCCAGTCGAGGACTGGGTTCTCGCGGAAGGCAAAGCGCTCAAGATGGCTGGTCATGACCTGCACCACGATGGCCAGCGCGCTGGCATCTTCGGCCGTGGCGCGCATTTCCAACTGGCGCTCATCGGCGCGCATCTCGCAGCGGCCAAACGGAAACTGAACCCACCCGTCGCGACCATCGCAATGCACCGCAACCTTGCGCCCGAAATGCTTGCACAGCGTCTCAAGATGCCGGACAGCGCGGTCAGTTTCAAAGCGGGCAAGGCGGGTCATGGGGTCGGTCTCCGAACGTGTACTTGAGACCTAGCCGCTGCGGATTATTTTGAGTATTACGTCATTTCAGACGATATAATTCCGCCAGGCAGAACAATGATCGACCACCTGAGACAGATGGCCATTTTCGCCCAAGTGGTGGACGAGGGATCCTTCCGGGGCGCTGCAAAAGCCTTGGGGCTGGCCCCGTCCCGGGTCAGCCAGACCGTGTCGGACCTAGAGGCCTATCTTGGAACGACACTGCTTTACCGGACCACCCGCAAGATCTCGCTGACCAATGAAGGGCGGATTTTCTACGCCCGCGTAGTAGAGATGTTGCGCAGTGCAGAGGCGGGCTTGAACGACCTGAACGCCCTATCGCTGGAACCCGTCGGCGCGCTTCGGATCTCGCTTCCGGCGTTCCTCACCTCGGGTCCGCTCACCAAAGCTGTGGCCGATTTTGCCCGGCTGCATCCCAATGTGGCGTTTTCGGTCGCCTACACCGATCACCGCATGGGACTTGTGGAGGCGGGCTTTGATCTCAACATCCGCGTCGGCTGGCTGGACGACAGTTCGATGATGTCCCGAAAACTCGCCACCGGCCAACGTGTGCTTGTCGCAGGCACAGAATACGCGGCCCGCCGCCCGCCCCCGAAACGCCCCTCTGATTTGGAAGATTGGGATTGGATCCGCTACCAACAACGCGCTGACACGACCGAGTTCACCGCGTCGGACGGTACCGTCGAGGCGGTCACCGGGAACGCCCAAGTGGAAGTCGATAGCATCGATGCGATCTACCAGTTCGCGATCCAGAACATGGGCGTGACGATCCTGCCCTCGTTCCTGGCCGCGCGCGGGATTGCGAGCGGAGAGCTTGTTGCCCTGATCCCGGATTGGAAACTGCGTGACCTCGGGATCTACGCGGTCTGGCCCGACAAGTCGCGGCGCGAAAGCCTCACGCTTCTGTTCGTCAGGTTCTTGGCCAATCAAGGTTTGTGTGACCCCGAAACAGCGTTGGAAGACTAGGCGTCAGCAATACCGACAGGGCCAACCGCCGCCTTGTGGGAACCGTACCAAGCCTCGGCTCACCCGCCCAAGCTGATCGCCCAAGAGGTCAGCACTGCCCCCAATGCCACGGCGCAAAAACCGATCACGCGCCGTGTCTCAGCCGGGATCCCTTGCAACACCCGCAGCAGGTCTTCCAAACGCGAAGGGGCCAGTGCGAACACCAGCCCCTCGATGACAAGGACCATACCAAGGCCCATCAGGATCGCGATCCACATCGGCTTACCTGCGCCCTACTCAGTCGCGCCGCCGATCACGTTGCCGCCGCCAATCGCAGAGCCGTCGAAGTATTCGAAGAACTCGCTGTCGGGGCTGATCACGAAGCTGGAGTTCGCCCCGAGCGCGCGCTCATAGGCGGTCAGCGAACGGGTGAAATCGAAGAACTCCGTGTCCTGGCCGAAGGCTTCGGCAAAGATCCGCGTCCGCTCGGCGTCCGCTTCACCTCGGGTGATCTCAGCCTCCCGTGCGGCGTCCGAGACGAGCTCCACCACGGTACGATCTGCGGTGGCTCGGATCCGCTGCGCGGCCTCTTCACCGCGTGCAATCTCGTCGGCAGCCTCACGTTCACGCTCTGCCCGCATCCGGGCGAAGGTGGCATCCAGGTTTTGCGCAGGCAGGTTGGTCTGCTTCAGACGCACGTCCAGGATCGTAACCCCAAGCGAGGCGGCCCGCGCGCGGGCCTGCAGCGTGATCTGCTGCATCAACCCGGCTCGTTCGCTGGACAGGATCGTGTTCGACGTCACCCCGTCGGCACCCAGAACGGCCCGGATCCGGTCCGTTAGAATGGCTTCAATCAGGTCATCGGCGCGGCGAATGCCACCAGCACCCACGGCACGGTTGAACTGCTCGGTATCGACGATCCGGTAGCGGGCGAAGGCGTCCACAACCAGACGACGGTCGTCCGAGGGGGTCACCTCGGTCGCCGCCGTATCAAGCGACAGGATCCGGTCTTCGTAATAGATCACGTTCTGGATGAACGGGATTTTGAAGTTCAGCCCGGGCTCGTCAATCACCTGACGGATCTGACCGAACTGCAGGACCAGCGCCCGCTGACGTTCATCGACCACGAAGATCGACGAAGAGATCAGCACCACACCAAGGACGAGGACGGGAATAAGATAGGTTATGCGGCGCATCTTAGTTCGAGCTCCCCGTGGTCGTGGCTTCGCCGGTCGGGCGACGCAGTTCGTTCAGCGGCAGGTAGGGCACCACGCCCGATCCGCCGGTTTCGCTATCGATGATCACAAGATCGGTGTCGCCCAGGACTCGCTCCAACGTCTCAAGGTAAAGACGGCGGCGCGTCACTTCGGGCGCGACCTCGTATTCCTCCAGAACGGCCAGGAAGCGGCTGGCTTCACCCAAGGCTTCGTTGACCACGCGGGCACGGTAACCTTCGGCCTCTTCTAGAAGCTGCGCCGCCTCACCGCGCGCACCGGCGGTGACGCGGTTGGAATAGGCATCCGCCGTCCGCTCCAGCCGGTCGCGCTCCTGCGCGGCGGCCTGAACTTCGCGGAACGCGTCAATCACCTGCGTGGGCGGGTCGGCCCGGTCAAGGTTGATACGAATGATGTTCACCCCGGATTCGTAGCTGTCCATCGTGGTCTGGATCAGAGCCAGGGCCTGATCACCGATCAATTGGCGATCACGGTTAAGGATCGGCGCCAGTTCCGACTGCGCGATGATCTCCCGCATGGCCGATTCCGCCACCGAACGGATCGTGTTCTCGGGATCGCGCAGGTTGAACAGGTAGTCGGCGGGGTTGTTGATGTTCCAGACCACGTCAAAGTCGATGTCGACGATGTTTTCATCCGTGGTCAGCATCAGACCGGCGTCCGAAGTGCCGGAGCGGTTGTTGCCGATGGCTTCCGTCCGCTCTTGGTCCGTGCCGATGACTTCCGCCGTCACGAGCGGCCAGGGCGCCAGGTGCGGGCCGTCGCCGGTAATGCGGTATTCAGAGCCTAGGAACAGCTCCACCCCCTGCTCACCGGGCTGGACCGAGTAAAACGAGGCATAGAACCAGGCACCAAACGCCAGCAAGATGCCGCCAATCCAAAGGGTGCGCGGGCTGATCGGGTCACTCCCGCCCTGATTGCCGCCGCCAGAGTTGCCCCCGCGACCGCCCATCAACACGCGAAGCTGCTCTTGCCCCTTGCGCATGATGTCGTCGAGTTCCGGGATGTTCTGCCCGTCGCCGCCACCGGGGCGCCTAGGTCCATTGCCGTTGTCGCCGCCGCCACGGTTGCCACCGCCACCGCCGCTACCATTGCTACTGCCGCCACCCCAAGGTCCGCCGCTGTTCCCCGCCATGTGTTCTCTCACCTCTCACGAATGTCCGACACAGATGGTCGTATTGTTACCGCCCTATATGGGGCGCGGAATTCCGTTTGCACCCACAAGTGTGCTCTTTTCACGCGAAATTGGCCATTAAGCCGTGCGGATCGGCTCACGCATTGTCACGATTTCTTCCGACATCGTGGGGTGAACTGCAACCGTCCGGTCAAAATCCTCTTTGGTGGCGCCCATCTTCACCGCGATGCCTGCCAGCTGAATCATCTCGCCCGCCGCCGGGGCCACGATGTGGCAGCCCAGGATCTTGCGGCTGGTCTGGCTGACCACCAGCTTCATCATCACCCGCCAGGGCTTGCCCGCAAAGGCCGTCTGCATCGGCCGGAATGAGGTGCAGTAAACCTCGATCGGCTCCTGCTCGCGCGCGGCTTCCTCCGTCAGGCCGACGCTGCCATATTCCGGCGTCGTGAACACGGCCGAGGGGATCAACTCATGATCCACCGGCGTTGGGTTGCCTTTGAACACCGTTTCGACAAAAGCCATGCCCTCGCGGATCGCGACGGGCGTCAGGTTCACCCGGTTGGTCACATCGCCAATCGCGTAGATCGACGGCACGCCGGTCTGGCTAAACTCATCGACCACGACCTCGCCCCGCCGCCCAACGGTCACGCCGACGTCCTCCAGGCCCATCCCGGCGGTGTTCGGCGTGCGTCCGGTGGCAAAAAGCACCTGGTCAAACACGTTCTCCTGCCCGGTTGTGGATTTGACCCAGATCGGCCCATCCTTCTCGCCCGAGGCTTGCGCCGGGGCTGCTTCGCCAGCGGGCGCCCCCATGGAGGTGTCCTGCGCCATCTTGCTCAGCGAGGTGTCATGATCCGCGCTTGCGGGCGCCATTTCGTGGATGTTCGTGCCCAGGTGCAGGTCGATCCCCTGCTCGCGCATCATCTCTGCAATCAGCCCGCGCGCTTCATCGTCAAAGCCGCGCAGGATCTGCGCACCGCGATAATACTGCGTCACCTTCACGCCCAGACCCGCCATGATGCAGGCGAACTCACAGGCAATGTAGCCGCCACCGATGACCAACAAACGCTCAGGCAACGCGTCGAGGTCAAAGATATCGTCCGAGACGATCCCCAGGTTCGCATTCGCCATTTCGGGCCGCGTCGGCCGCCCGCCCGTGGCCACAAGAATGTGTTTGGCGGATTTCTCCTGGCCGCCCACGCTTACCGTATGGGCGCCCGTCACCGTGGCACGCGCGTCAAAAATCTCCACCCCAGAGCCGTCGAGCAACTTGCGGTACACGCCTTCCAGCCGGTTCAATTCTTCATGCAGATGGTCGCGAAACACCGGCCAATGGAACTCGCCGTCCTGCACATCCCAGCCGTAGGCGCGCGCTTCCGAGAAGCCCTCTCGGTAGCTCGACGCAAACACCATCAGCTTCTTGGGCACACAGCCCCGGATCACGCAGGTGCCGCCCAATCGGCTCTCTTCGGCCAACGCCACTTTCGCACCGCCCGCCGCCGCAACCCGTGCTGCCCGCACCCCGCCCGAGCCGCCGCCGATCACAAACAGGTCATAGTCAAACTCAGTCATGGGCAAGCGCTCCGTGGTGCAAAACAATCGCCGAGAGGTATTTCACACCCCCGCCCCCAAGGCCAGAGCACCGAGGCCAAAGGTCCACCGCCCCCCTACCCCTTCCCCGTTCGAAAAAAACCCCGGGGGGCAAGGGGGCAGAGCCCCCAAAAAGGGGTGGGCGGGCGGGCCCGCCCTGCCCTAAAACTCAATCCCGAATGTCGACGAACAGATTGTCCGTATCAATCACATCGACCCGCTCATGCTCGATCGTGCCATTGTTGATGTCGCGCACTTCCACGGTGCCGTCTGCGTTGCCGATCACCAGCACGTCGCAAATATCAAGGAACAACCCGTTCTCCACCACGCCGGGGATCTGGTTCAGCACCAGGCTCAACTGCGCGGGCTGCGCGATGCGCCGCAGATGCAGGTCGAGGATGAAATTCCCCTCGTCACTGCGAAACGGCTCCGTCCCGGACAAACGCAGGGACGCGGACCGCCCCAAGACGTCCAGGTTCGACAGCATCTCTTCAATCAGCGCCTTCGTGGTCTGCCAGCCAAACGGAATGATCTCGACCGGCAACGGGAACGCCCCCAAGGTGTCGACCTGCTTGGTGGGATCGGCGATCACGATCATCTGGTCGCTCGCCGTCGCCACCACCTTCTCGTGCAACAACGCCCCGCCGCCGCCTTTGATCAAGTTCAGGTTCGGGTCATATTCGTCGGTCCCGTCAATCGTCAGGTCCAACCAGCGCACCTCGTCCAGCGTCTTGATCGTCACCCCGACCTCTCGCGCCAGATCCGCCGTGCGAGTGGAGGTGGCGACCCCGGTGATCATCATCCCCTCTTCGCGCACCATCTCGCCCAGGCAGCGCACCATCCAGGCCGCGGTCGAGCCGGTGCCAAGGCCCACGCGCATGCCATCCTCGACGAATTCCACAGCCCGGCGCGCGGCCACGTATTTCGCTTTGTCGATGGGGGAAAGCTCGGCCGTCATGGGCGGGTCTCTTCTTCTAAGGGCAGCAGGTCGTTCTTGTCTTAACGAACACTTAACCCATGGGCGAGTGGAAATCCGCGCCGCTCATCCCCGCCACAAGCGCGTCCAACGCGCCCCGTGGCAGGATCAAAAGCGCACCCGGCTTGTCGCTGGTAAGGACAACCGCGCCGCCTGACGCCTCGTTCGAGGTGCCAATCTTGCGCAGGGGATGCAGCGCCAAGGCCTCAAACGACCACCGCAACCCGGCCATGCCGGCCGTCACCGCGTCCAACGGGAACAGCGACACACGCAGGCCGGGCGGCAGATCGAGCGCAAGGCGCGCGGGCAAATGCACTGTCACATCCTGCTCGCCCACCAGCACGACCGCGCGGTCATGGTAGCGCGCCAGGACATGCAGCGCGGCCAGTTCATGATCCAGACGCGCCCCGGTGAAGCCCACCGCATAGATCAATGGTGCATCAATTCCACGGACGGCCTTATCGAAATCCGTGCTGTCCTGCTCGGCCACCTCAAACAATCGCTCTGCGGGAATCGCCGCGCGCCCGGCCTCTGACAGCGAATCCATGTCGCCGATGACGGCGTCGGGAATCACCCCGTTTGCCAGCAATGCATCCGCTCCGCCATCGGCTGCCACAAAAATGTCGGCCTGATCCCGCACAAGGTCGAAGACATCAACCGGCAACGGCCCGCCCCCAACCAGAACGACCGAATCTCTATATTTCAATGACATATCAATCAGGCCCTCGGCGTTTTCGGCACATTGCTGCCATGATCTGGCTGAAACTCCCAAGAAAGGTCAAATTCGCGTCGCTTTTTCAGGGAAACAGTTTGTTACACCTTTCGTGACGATGATAATTTCGGGGTCGACCCGGAGTAAGTTGAAACCCGGTGCCCGTCGTGACGAATAAAGTGGGCCGGACGAGCAGAGTGGCAGAGCAATGAGTGATGAAAACAAAATCCTAACGGTCTCCTATGGCACGTTTTCCTGTACCCTAGAGGGCTTTGACCGCCCGTTCGAGGCGATGAAGGCAATCGCGGAATACTTCCGCGATCTCGCAGCGGAAGACCGCTATTTCGGCGCCGAGCCGCCCACCCCCGACGCAGACACCCTGCACCGCATCACCGAGGCCGCGATTGAGCGCCGGGTTGAGGCGCGCGTGCTCGAATCCGGCATGATCATGCGCCCCGAGGGCGCGCCTGCCGAAGACACACCGGCATTCGTGAGCGCCGGACTTGATGCCGGTCTCGACATCGAAGACGCCATCGAAAGCGTCTCGCCGGAGGCCGAGGCAGAGATTGAAGAAGTTGAGGCGGCTGTAGACGACGTTGCTGAAGACGTCGCGGACGATGCCGCCGAAGATATTGCAGATACGGCAGAAGATGCCGTCGACGCGGCGGCTGAAGCGGCCCCCGATGCGATCGAGGCCGTGACAGAAGACATCGCTGAGCGTGCCGACGAGGCCGCAGAAGCGGCTGAGGACATTGTTGAAGACGTGGCCGAGGACGTCAGCGCTGTGGCCGAAGATGTGGTCGAGGCCTCCGGTGACGCAGCCGAAGAGCTCGCCGACGACATTTCCGACGTCGCTGAGGCTGCGGCTGATGCCGCCGAAGAGACCGCCGACGAGGTCACCGAAGCTGCAGAAGCCGTGGCAGAAGACGCCGCGGATGCGGTCGATGAAGCCATCGAAGTCGCTGCTGGCGAAGAGCCCTCGGTTGAAGACACCATCGCAGGCGTTGCCGCCGCCATGGCTTCAGATGCCGTGGAAACGCCCGCCGAAGAGACGAGCGCCGAAGACGCCTCCGCTGAAGAAACCACCGATGAGGAATCCCTGGCAGGCGACGACAGCGTGACCCGCGAGACGCCCTCGAATGACGAGGGCGACGCCGGGGCCGATACGCTGATCGCCGTTGCCGCCGCCCTTGCGGCAGGCGGTGCCGCTGTCGCGTATGCCGACAACGAGGAAGACGATGACGTCGACAACATCGGCGAGTTGAATGACGAGGCCGATGAAGAAGACGGCGTCGCCGACGACGACATCGACTCGATCTTCGCCGATGAACCCCACACCGACGATGCCTTTGACGGCGCATCCGTCGCCGCCCGTCTGGCGCGCATTCGCCGTGCCTCGCTGGCCGAGAACGGGGAGCGTCCCGCGACGGTGCAACCCGATGATGAGCTGATCTCGGCAGGTGGCGAAGGTGCCGCGCCCGAGCCGGTGATCGAAGCCGATGACGATGCCGCCGTGGCTGCCTTGGCCGCCGCGTTTGATACCGGCGCCGCCACAATGGCCGCCGCATCCGAGGCCATCGAAACGCTTCGTGCCGAAGCGGCGGAGGCCGAAGACGCGACCCTGGCCGCCGTCGCCGCCGTCACCGAAGATGACAGCCCGCGCCCGACTGTCGCCGCCACGGATACCGACGGCGACATGGATCGCCTGTTCAACGCTACGGAAGGGCGCCTCTCGACTGACGAGACCTCGCGCCGCCGCGCCAACATTGAACATCTGAAAGCCGCCGTGGCCGCCCGCGTTGCGGACACGCAACTGGCCGCGGAAGGTGCAACGGCGGCTGATTATGCTGGTGAAACCGACACCGCCGCCGAGTACCGCGATGATCTGGCGCGTGTCATGCGCCCGCGCCGCGTCCGCGTAGACGTATCGCGCCGCCGCGCCGCGGAAGAGGCGCGTCCGACGCCCCTCGTGCTGGTATCGGAACAACGCGTCGATGCAGAGCCCGGCCAGGTCGGCAGTGATACCGCCGCTGTCATGCCGCGCCGCGTCGCCCCGGTGGAGGCCGAAGTCACCTCGACCCTGCGTCCCGTCACGGCCGCGCCTTTGGTCCTGGATACACCCGTCGCTGACGCGGCTCCTGAGGTTGCGGACACGCCCGTTGTCGAGGACACGCCCGAGATCGATGTCGAAGCGCTGGAACAAGCCCGCACGGCACCGCGCAAGATGGCCGCTTCCCTGGCCAACCTCGCGCAGCGCGCCGGTCAGATCGCCGTGGGCCTGAACCGACCCGCGCCGGTTGAAACTGCAGAAGAACCCGCCGCACCACAGGCCGAGGACCCGGTCGAAGAGCCCACCGCAGAGCTGGCGCCCGAGCCGATCCAGGAAGCAGCGCCCGAGGCCCTGCCCGAGGCGGACGCGATTGCCGAAGAAATCGCCGCGGCCGAGGACGAAGCTGCTCCCGAGGCGCCGGTTGAGGCCCCTGACCCCGAAGTCGAAGCGCCCGCCCAAGCGGAGGCTGACGAAGACGACGAGGATGACGATGAGGACGAAGACCCCATCGCCGCCCTCGAAGCGCAGTTGGCTCGGGAAATGGAGATGGACGCCGCGTCTGACAGCGCGTCCACCGGCACCGCAGGCGACGCCGGGGAAGAGGTCGATCACTTCGCCCGCTTCGCCGACATGTTGGCCGACTCCGAGGCGACCGAGATCGAAGAAGTCCTGGAAATGGGCGCCGAGTATCTGACCGAAGAAGTCGGCATGGTGGAATTCAAGCGCATGCAACTGCTGCGCCTGGTTCGGATCGCCACCGACGGGTCGATCTCCCGCAAGGACGCCATCAATGCGGTTGAAAAGCTGACCGATGACAACGTCCTGGTGTCGCTAGGCAGCAAACAGTACCGGATGCATCGCGGTCTTTGATCCGACCCGCGGATCAAGACATCATGAAAAGGGGCGCTCCACCGGGCGCCCCTTTTTCGTATTCGCGGCGTTAGTCTTCCGATGGCGCGTCCGGGTCCGCTTTCCCGACGCCCAGAAACACGGCCTTCAGCGGGAACGCCCAAACCATGCTGAACACCAGGCAAATGATCAGCTGCAGCCAGATGTTCCAGCCTTCCAGAAGGCTGAGAATGTACCACACGGCGGCAATGTAGATCGGCAGGCCAATCGTCAGGATGAACAGCGACCAGCGCTTTCGGGCCTTGTAGCTTAGGGCCATGGGGGCCTCCTTGGTCAGGTGCGGGGCCTTAGTCGGCGAAGGGCTTAATCGGCGAACGGGTCCGTCACAAGGATCGTGTCCTCGCGCTCGGGCGAGGTAGACAGTAGCGCCACGGGGCATTGGATCAACTCTTCCACCCGGCGCACGTATTTGATCGCCGCCGCCGGCAGCTCGGCCCAGGAGCGCGCGCCTTCGGTGCTGTCGGACCAGCCGGGCATTTCCTCGTAGATCGGCGTGCAGCGCGCCTGTTGGTCCGCAGCGGTGGGCAAGTAGTCGAGGCGTGTGCCATCCAACTCATAGCCGACACAGATTTTCAGGGTCTCGAACCCATCAAGGACATCCAGCTTCGTCAGGCAGATCCCGGTGATCCCAGAAGTGGCACAGGTTTGCCGCAAGAGCGCAGCATCAAACCAACCGCAACGGCGTTTGCGACCGGTGGTTGTACCAAACTCATGGCCCCGCTCACCCAGACGCTGGCCGTCTTCGTCATGCAATTCACTGGGGAACGGTCCCTCGCCCACGCGGGTCGTATAGGCCTTCACGATCCCCAGGACGTAGTCGATTGCGGTGGGCCCGAGGCCCACGCCCGTAGCCGCCTGGCCCGCAATCACGTTGGAGGACGTCACGAAGGGATAGGTGCCGAAATCAATGTCCAAAAGCGCCCCCTGGGCGCCCTCAAACAAGATCCGTTTTCCGGCGCGGCGTTTTTCGGCCAGGACCTTCCAGACAGGGGCCGCGTAGGGCAGGATCTTGGGCGCGACCTCACGCAGTTTTGCGAGCAGTGCTTCGGGGTCAATCTCGGGCAGGCCCAGACCTTTGCGCAGCGCATTGTGGTGCACCAACGCGCGCTCCACCCGCAGGACAAGCGTTGCATCGTCGGCAAGATCCGCCACACGGATCGCGCGGCGACCCACCTTATCCTCATAGCAGGGGCCGATGCCCCGCCCGGTCGTCCCGATCTTGGCGACCGAGTTCTGGCTTTCGCGGGCGCGGTCAAGTTCGCCGTGGAAAGGCAGGATCAGAGGGGTGTTTTCGGCCACCATCAAGGTCTCGGGCGTGATCGTGATGCCTTGGGCCTCAATGGTCTGGATCTCCTGCAACAGGTGCCAGGGGTCAAGCACAACGCCATTGCCGATGACCGACAGCTTTCCGCCGCGCACAACACCCGATGGCAGCGCATGCAGCTTGTAGACCTTGCCGTCAATGACCAGCGTGTGGCCCGCGTTGTGCCCGCCCTGGAAGCGCGCGATCACATCGGCCCGCTCGCTGAGCCAATCCACGATCTTGCCCTTGCCCTCGTCCCCCCACTGCGCGCCGACAACAACAACATTGGCCATGTGTTTTCCTTCAGATCACTTGCAAAACCCGCCAGCGGCATAGCGGGCGGGGCCATGGGAGGAAACCGAATTCCACCGCACCGCCACATTTTCAACCGCGCGGCGGGATCATTTACGTTTTGTTAACCCAAACAGCACCACCCTGCAGCGGATTGCGCCGATTAGCTGCATATGAAACCAATAGCGTCGAACACAGTTTAGGAATCATGTCTTTGTTGGGGGGAGATACCCTTGCGGCCCCCTGTCGCATCTCATATGTGAGGCGCGGACCAGAGATGTGGTCGATGGGATAAGGCCGGAACATGGAAAACGTCATCCTCGTCATTCACTTGATCCTGGCGATCTGCCTGATCGGTGTCGTGTTGCTGCAACGCTCCGAAGGGGGCGGTCTGGGCATGGGCGGCGGCGGTGGTGGCGGCGGCGGCGTCATGACGGGGCGCCAGGCGGCGACTGCCCTGGGCAAGCTGACTTGGTTTTTCGCCATTGCCTTCCTCTGCACGTCGATCGCGCTGACGATCATCGCGGCACAGAACTCTTCGGGCTCGTCCCTTCTGGACGATCTGGGCGGTCTGCCCCCGGTTGAAGGAGAGGCCGACAGCGCACTGCCGCCGATTGATCAGATGTTGCCGCCCATCGGCACCGATGGTCCGGCTCTGCCGCCGGTCTCGGAGTAACACCTAACCCCTTCGCCCTACTCGATTTCGGGGGCGCGAAGGGGCTTTCCACATAATATTGCGTCAAAAGACGGCTCTGGTCTTGTGCGACGGGGCCGAATCCGGGTACTCTCAAATCCCGTGATAATAGCAATGATGGAGTGGTCCCCGAGCGGCCTCAACCATCGGCACGGGGGACCCAACAGCCATGGCGCGTTTCATTTTCATCACCGGCGGTGTGGTCTCGTCGCTTGGCAAAGGTCTTGCTTCGGCGGCATTAGGCGCGTTGTTGCAGGCGCGTGGTTTCTCTGTTCGCCTGCGCAAGCTGGACCCTTACCTGAACGTCGACCCCGGCACGATGTCGCCGTTTGAGCATGGCGAGGTGTTCGTCACCGACGATGGCGCCGAGACGGATCTCGACCTTGGCCACTACGAACGATTCACCGGCGTCCCTGCATCGAAGACCGACTCCATCTCGTCCGGGCGCATCTACACCAACGTGCTGGAGAAAGAGCGGCGCGGTGACTACCTGGGCAAGACGATCCAGGTGATCCCCCATGTGACCAATGAAATCAAAGACTTCATCAATATCGGGGAAGATGACGTCGACTTCATGCTCTGCGAGATTGGGGGCACCGTCGGCGATATCGAGGGCCTGCCGTTCTTCGAGGCAATCCGCCAGTTCAGCCAGGACAAGGCGCGCGGTCAGTGCATTTTCATGCACCTCACGCTGCTGCCGTTCATCAAGGCCAGCGGAGAGTTGAAGACCAAGCCCACCCAGCACAGCGTCAAGGAACTCCGCTCCATCGGCCTCGCGCCCGACATCCTGGTGTGCCGGTCCGAGGGGCCGATCCCGGAGAAAGAGCGTGAAAAGCTGGCGCTGTTCTGTAACGTGCGCCCCGATGCGGTGATCGCCGCGCAGGACCTGTCGTCGATCTATACCGCGCCGCTGGCCTACCACCGCGAGGGGCTGGATCAGGCCGTGCTGGACGCCTTCGGGATCACCCCCGCGCCGAAGCCCAACCTGAGCGTCTGGGAAGATGTGGCCGACCGGATCAACAACCCCGAAGGTGAGGTGAAGGTCGCCATCGTCGGCAAATACACGCAGCTCGAAGACGCCTATAAATCCATCGCCGAGGCGCTGACCCATGGCGGCATGGCGAACCGGGTGAAGGTCAGTATCGAGTGGGTCGACGCCGAGATTTTCGAACGGGAAGAGATCGCGCCGCATCTTGAAGGCTTCCACGCCATTCTGGTGCCCGGCGGCTTTGGCGAGCGCGGTACCGAAGGCAAGATCAAGGCCGCCGAGTTCGCGCGGACCCGGATGATCCCCTACCTCGGGATTTGTCTGGGCATGCAGATGGCGGTGATCGAGGCGGCGCGCAACCTGGCCGATCTGGGCGACGCAGGGTCCGAGGAATTTGACCACGAGGCCGGGAAAAAGCGTTTTACACCAGTTGTTTACCACCTCAAGGAATGGGTGCAGGGCAACCACAAGGTGGAACGCAAAGTGGGTGACGACAAGGGCGGCACTATGCGTCTGGGCGCCTATGATGCGGTGCTGACGGAAGGGTCCCGCGTGGCGGAGGCTTATGGGACGACCACCATCGAAGAGCGTCACCGCCACCGCTACGAGGTCGACACAAAGTACCGCGAGGCGTTGGAGGACAAGGGCCTGATCTTCTCGGGCATGTCACCGGACGGCGCGCTGCCCGAGATTGTCGAAGTGAAGGACCACCCCTGGTTCATCGGCGTGCAGTTCCATCCCGAGCTGAAGTCAAAACCCTTCGCGCCGCACCCGCTGTTTCGCGATTTTGTGCGCGCGGCAAAGGAGAACTCGCGCCTCGTTTGAGGACCTGAGTTAACGAAATATCAATAGGTTACGCCGAGGTTGGGCCTATGGTGCCACATTCCTGCCGCAATCCGCCGAAAACGCAGTTGTGAAAATGCTACGGCTTTTCCGGTTGGTGCGGGCGCGTTAAGGTAAATGAAAGCGGATTCGAGCACCGCGAACAGAACGAATAAAGGACCTGCCCATGCGCCTCACGATCACAGCCCTCACCCTCGCCACCGCCGTTGCGGCATCGGGCGCGAGCGCGCAGGACGCAAGCCAGTGGACCGGGTTCTATGCCGGTTTCGCCACCAACATCATCTCGCCTGAGTTCGACAATTCCACCTCGATGGTGCCGCTGCAGGAAGGCACCGGTTTCGGGGCCTACGGCGGCTACAACTATGCGGTTGGCAGCAACTTCGTGGTCGGCGCAGAGGTTGGCATCAGCGGTCCCACGGCGTTCCAGACCGCCCTTGGCAACCCGGATTTCGAGTTTGACAACGTGATCAACGCCCGCGTCCGCGGCGGCTACGCGATCGGCAGCGCCTTGGTCTACGGCTCGCTCGGCTACCAGATGGTGAACTACAGCGCCGCTGCCGGGATCTCCACCGATGGCTCTGCCGATGGTCTGGTTTACGGCATCGGGGTCGAGATGCTGCTGAACGACAACGTTTCGGTTCGCCTCGACTACACGTCGACCCACATGAACCCCGAGGCGGGCACCCTGCCTGGCATCGCGGGTGACGCACAGATCGACGCCAACGCCGTCGGCCTTGGGGTTGCGCTGCACTTCTAAGGGGTCACTCCAAAGGCAAGCATAGCCCGTGTCGTAAGACGCGGGCTATTTCGTGGACGTCACACAGTGGCATGGATGCTCAGCACCTCATCCCGGATGATCTCCGCGATCACCCGCGCATCCGCGACCGAGAAGGTCAGCGGCAGGCGCATATCCAAGAGGCCTGCAAGGATGCGGTCTGTCTTTGGCAACACCTGCGCGGGCGCGTAGCGCCAGCTGTCATAGCGGGACGTGAAGGCCG
Source organism: Gymnodinialimonas sp. (assembly GCF_059726805.1). Taxonomy (NCBI): domain Bacteria; kingdom Pseudomonadati; phylum Pseudomonadota; class Alphaproteobacteria; order Rhodobacterales; family Paracoccaceae; genus Gymnodinialimonas; species Gymnodinialimonas sp. The sequence goes on along the minus strand of NZ_AP041059.1, from coordinate 1,541,527 downwards.
CAGGCTCCGGCGCGCCGAACCATTTCAACTCCACCCCCCGGGCTTTGCAGCCAGCGACAACGGCCTCAATCGCGGCGGGCGCGATCCCCGGCAGCAGCACCTGAATGGACGAGCCGACGATGCTCTCTTCATCGGGGCGTTCAATCACCTGCAGGCCCGGCGTGTTGCGCAGCCCCTCCTCCACCGCGTGGTAGAGCGCGTTCCAGCGCGCCACCTGCGCGGGCAGATCGGCCAACTGCGGGCGCAGGATCGCGGCGCGCAGGTTGTCCATCCGCCCCGAGACATTGGGCGTTACGTATTTCACCTCGGCAAACACCTCCAGCGCCGGAGCCGCCGTGTGTCGCTCAAACAACATGTAAGAGCCTGATAACATGATCGCTTTCGCCATCATCTCGGCATCATCGGTGACCAGCAGACCGCCCTCACCGGAATTGATGTGCTTGTAGGTCTGCGTGGAATAACACCCGAACAGCCCGTGCCGCCCCGACGGCACGCCGCGCCAGGCGCCGCCCATGGTATGGGCGCAATCCTCGATCACTGTAATGCCTGCGGCGTCACAGATCTCCATCAGGCGGTCCATGTCGCACAGGTGCCCGCGCATGTGGCTCAGCAGCAAGACGCGCGCGCCCGAGGCCTCGGCTTTCGCGGCCAGATCCTCCAGGTCGATCACCAGCGCCTCGGTCACTTCCACGAATACCGGCTCGGCGTTCACCGCCGCAATCGCGCCGGGCACCGGGGCGAGCGTGAAGCCGTTGGTCAGCACCTTGTCGCCCGGGCCGACGCCCACGGCGCGCAGGGCCGCCCCCATCGCATAGCCACCCGAGGCCACCGCAAGGCAATACTTCGCGCCGACGGAGGCCGCGAATTCCTGCTCCAGCTTGGCGACTTCGCCGTCATCATCGGGGGCAGTGTTGTAGCGGTGCAAGCGCCCCGAGCGCATCACCGCCACCGCCGCATCAATCGCGGCCTCGGGGATCGGTTCCTGCTGGGTGAAATTGCCGGTGAAAACTGTCTGTGTCATGGCGCAAAGATTGGTCCAAAGCGGGCCCGCGTCAATGGGCCAAAGCGGCTCAATCGGTCAGGCCAGCACCTGGGCGATGACACGCTCCAGATCGTCGTAGTGATCAAGCAGACCCTCGGGGTTGAGGTCTTCCACCGCGCGCCCGGTGGGGCCGAACGTCACCAGAATGCAGGGCACACCTGCCGCGAGCGCCGTCTTGCGATCCGTCACCGTGTCACCGATCAGCACCGCATTCCCAGCCGAGCCGCCAAGGCGTGCGACCGTCTCCCACAAGGGCTCGGCATGGGGTTTATTCTTGTCCAGCGTGCCTGCACCTACGAGGGCCGGGAACCTGTCGGTCAGGCCTAGACGCGCGATCAGCTCGATCGCCAAGCCCTCGGGTTTGTTGGTGCAAATGCCCGTCGCATCGCCGCGCGCGCGCAGGCGGTCCACTGCCGCGACCGCGCCGTCATAAAGCGTCGTGTGGACGTCGATGTCGCGACCATAGGCATCAAGCAGCGGCTGATACCCAGCGTCCGCCAAGCCTTCCGCGTCGTCCAGCCCCATCCGGTCCGCCGCCAGCCGCAGCATCGCGCGACCGCCCGCGAAGGCCGTCGCGTCATCGGCGCCCATCACCAGTTGCGGCGGATGCCCCAGCTCGGCCAGGGCCGCATTGGCCGAGGCGATCAAATCGCCCGCCGTGTCGGCCAGGGTTCCATCCAGGTCAAAAACGATTGTTCGCATCACTGCCCTCAGCCGCACTCGGCATTCAGTCCCATCCCGGCCTTTCGGCGTCTTTCCGCCCACTGCTATTACAGCTTGTCGGCCAATTTGAACGTATCGGGGGTTTGCCCCGGGTCCTTGCAGAGGTAATAGGCTGCAAACGCGAAGGAAAGACGTTTCATGCAGGCCACATCTCGCCCCCTTGCCCTGATCGTACTTGCGGCGGGTGCGGGCACTCGGATGAACTCCGATCTGCCCAAACCTCTGCACCTGCTGGGATGCGCGCCCCTGGTCGCCCATACCATCGCGGCGGGCGCGGCGTTGGAGCCCGCGCGCCTGATCGTGGTGACCGGCCACGGCGCCGACCAGGTGGAAGCGGCGCTGGAAGACATCGCGCCCGAGGCCACCTGCGTGCGCCAGTCCCCGCAACTGGGCACCGGCCACGCCGTCCTTCAGGCGGCAGACGCGCTTAGGGATTTCGACGGCGACGCGATGGTCCTCTACGGGGACAGCCCCTTCTTCACCGCCGAGACATTGCAGGCCATGCGCATCGCGCGCGCGGCCCATGACGTGGTGATGCTGGGGTTCCACCCGGACGATCCGGGTCGCTACGGGCGGCTGGTGATGGACGGGGACTCCCTGCAAAAGATCGTCGAGTTCAAGGACGCGACGGAGGAGGAGCGGGCAATCACCTTCTGCAACTCCGGCGTGCTCTGCGCCGATGCGGCCACGCTCATGGAGCTTCTACAACAAATCACCAACGACAATGCTTCGGGCGAATATTACCTGACGGATGTGCCCGAACTGGCCAACAAGGCGGGCCTCAAGGCCACAGCCATCGCCTGCGATCCGTCCGAGACCATCGGCATCAATTCCCGAGCCGAACTTGCGCGGGCCGAGCGGCAGTTTCAAGATCAGCGCAGGGCTGAGCTGATCGATGCAGGCGTCACCATGCAGGCCCCGGACACCGTACATTTCGCCCTCGACACCCACATCGGTCGCGACGCGGTGATCGAGCCCTATGTCGTTTTCGCCCCTGGCGTAACCGTTGAATCCGGCGCGCAGATCCGCGCGTTTTCCCACCTGGAAGGCTGCCATGTCAGCGCGGGCGCCACCGTCGGCCCATATGCGCGGCTGCGCCCCGGCGCGGAAATCGCCAATGACGCGCGGATCGGCAATTTTGTTGAGGTCAAGCAGGCCCAGATCGCCGAGGGCGCGAAGGTCAATCACCTCTCCTACATCGGCGATGCGAGCGTGGGCGAGCGGGCCAATATCGGCGCGGGCACCGTCACCTGCAATTACGACGGCGTCATGAAGCACCATACCACGATCGGCGCCGATGCCTTCATCGGCTCCGACACCATGCTGGTCGCCCCCGTCACCGTCGGCGCGCGCGCGATGACGGCCAGCGGCTCGACCATCACCGAAGATATTCCCGACGGCGCCTTGGCCATCAGCCGCGCCAAACAAGTGAATAAGCCTGGCCTTGCAGTAAAACTGCGCGACCGGCTCAACGCCATTAAGCTAGCAAAGTCAAAGGACTAACGACATGTGTGGAATCGTTGGCGTCTTGGGCAACCACGAGGTTGCACCAATCCTGGTGGAGGCGCTGAAACGCCTGGAATATCGCGGCTACGACAGTGCCGGGATCGCCACGGTGCAGGATGGTGTGCTGGACAGACGCCGCGCCGTGGGCAAGCTGGTGAACCTGTCCGACGCGCTGGTCCATGATCCGCTGGCGGGCAAATCCGGCATCGGCCACACCCGTTGGGCGACCCATGGCGCCCCCACAGTCACCAACGCACACCCCCATCAGGCGGGCCGCGTCGCGGTCGTGCACAACGGCATCATCGAGAACTATAAAGAGTTGCGCGCGCGCCTGCCCCACCGCACCTTTGTGACCCAGACCGACACCGAAACCGTGGCGCAGCTTTGCGAGGATTTCCTCGATCAGGGCCTTTCCCCGCGCGAGGCGGCAGTGGAAACGCTGAAAAACCTGGAAGGCGCCTATGCCTTGGCGTTCCTGTTCCACGGCGAAGAAGACCTGATCGTCGCCGCGCGCATGGGCTCTCCACTGGCCATCGGGCACGGCGAGGGCGAGATGTTCGTGGGCTCCGACGCCATCGCGCTCAGCCCCATGACCCCCCTCATCACCTATCTGGAGGAAGGCGATTATGCCTTCGTCTCCCGCGCCGGCGCCGAGATTTACGACGCGAACGGCTCCCTGGCGAACCGCGAGATGCACAACGTCCCGACTTTGTCGGCGCAGCTGGACAAGGGCGGCCATAAGCACTTCATGGCCAAGGAAGTTTTCGAACAGCCCGTGGTGCTCGCCGATTGCCTGGCGTTCTACTCCGATGACAACGGCGTGGCCCTGCCACAACCGCTCGACTTCACCCAGACGGACCGAATGATTTTCGTCGCCTGCGGCACCGCCTACTACGCCTGCGCCGTGGCCAAATATTGGTTCGAGCAACTCGCAGGCATCCCCTGCGACGTCGATATCGCGTCCGAGTTCCGCTACCGCGAACCGCCGGTCTCGGAAAAGGCGACGGCGCTTTTCGTCAGCCAATCCGGAGAGACGGCAGATACCCTCGCAGCCCTGCGCTACGTGAAAGAGAAGGTCGGCCGCGTCGTCTCCGTGGTCAATGTGCCGACGTCCTCGATCGCGCGGGAATCCGATGTGACGCTGCCGATCCTGGCCGGGGTTGAGGTCGGGGTGGCTTCCACCAAGGCGTTCATGAACCAGTTGGGCGTTCTGGCCAACCTGGCCATTCTCGCCGCCCGCCAACGCGGCAAGATCGACGCGGCGCGCGAGGCGGAGTTGCTGGAAACCCTGCGCGGCATGCCCGGCCTGATCAATCAGGCGCTGGCGCTGGAAGACAAGATCGCCAAGCGCACCCACCGTTTGGCCGAGGCCAAATCGGTGCTATTCCTGGGCCGCGGCGCGATGTTCCCACTGGCCATGGAAGGCGCGCTCAAGCTCAAGGAAATCAGCTATATCCATGCCGAGGGCTATGCCTCGGGTGAGCTGAAGCACGGCCCCATTGCGCTCATCGACAAGACCGTCCCGGTGATCGTTTTCGCCCCGCGCGACGCGCTTTTCGACAAGACGGTGTCCAACATGCAAGAGGTCATGGCGCGCGACGGCAAGGTCTGGTTGATCACCGATGCCCAGGGTGCCGCCCAGGCCGGCGATGGCACCTGGGCCACGCTGGTGCTGCCCACGGTGGACCCAATCCTGGCCCCGATGCTCCACGCCGTGGCCGCCCAACTGATCGCCTACCACACCGCCCTTCACAAAGGCACCGACGTGGACCAGCCGCGCAATCTCGCCAAGTCGGTTACCGTCGAATGACGTCTTCCTCCACCAGACTGGGCCCCACCGATCTGACGCTGGAAGGTACTCACGTTTGCCTCGTCCCCCTCAGCCCGGATCACCACGATGCCCTAGCCCAGGCCAGCGCCGCCGGGCAGTTGCACAAGCTCTGGTATACGACGATCCCCTCTGCGGACGGCATGGCCGCCGAGATCACCCGCCGCCTGGCCGAGCGGGACGCCGGGACGATGATCCCCTTCACGCAGATCGATGCCACGGGCAAGCCCGTCGGCATGACGACCTATATGAACATTGACCACGCCACCCCGCGCGTTGAAATCGGTTCCACCTGGCTCGGGCCGAACGCCCAACGCGGCCCGCTTAATACCGAGGCCAAGCGGCTTCTCCTGGGCCATGCGTTCGATGTCTGGGGGTGTCTCGCAGTCGAATTCCGCACCCACCGCCTGAACCAACAATCCCGCCGCGCCATTGAACGCCTCGGCGCCCAGTTCGATGGCATCCTGCGCGCGCATTTGCGCAGCCAGGATGGCACGATCCGCGACACTGCCGTCTATTCCGTCACGGCGCCTGAATGGCCCGTGGTCCGTAGCCACCTCGATTGGCAGATCGCCAAACCGCGATGACCCCTGACGATGCGATCCAGGCCCTGCGCGCCCATGCCGACCCAGAAAAGGCCGCAGGCATGGCCGCCTACCACAAGGCGGATCGCGAGTATCTGGGGCTGTCCAACGCCATCACCGGCGAGTTGGCGACCCGGTGGCGCAAAGATGCGCCCAATCCTGAGGCTCGCGTCCGCCTCGCCCACGGCCTTTGGGAAACGGATATTTTTGAGGCCCGCATCGCCGCCGGAAAGCTGTTCCTGCAAGCCCGCATGCGCCCCGATGACACCCGCGCGTGGGCGTGGATCACCTCCGTTGTGCCGCAATTCGACAGTTGGGCCATCGCCGATGCCGTCGCCCAAGGCGCCCAGAAGCGGCTGGTACAGGATCCCACCCGCCTCGATCTTCTTGAGGAATGGACCACCTCGGATCACCTCTGGACCCGCCGGGCGGCCTTTGTCTTCACCCTGCCCTTCGTGAAATCCCGCCACCCCTCACCCACCGAAGTGGCTGCCCGCGCCCGCGTCCTCACCTGGGCCGAGGCGTTGGCGGAAGACTCGGAGTGGTTCATCCAGAAAGCCATCGCCTGGTGGCTGCGCGACCTCTCAAAACGTGATCAAAACGCCGCGCGCGCCTGGCTTGAACAACACGGGGCCCGCCTCAAGCCCTTCGCCGCGAAAGAGGCCGCGCGCTACCTGCCCTGAGGCGCCTCCCCTTCATCTTGCCAAATACAACTCAAATCCTGCCCGCAGACCCCGTCTCAAACCTCGGGGATACCGCCGGACATCACGGTCAGGAACCACTCCGTGTCGATGTTGCCGCCGCAAAGAATGACGCCAACCTTCTTGCCCGCCATCCTGTCCTTCTCCTGCATCAAGGCCGCCAGAGGCGCCGCGCCGGCGCCCTCGGCCAGGTTATGGATGTCGCGGTAGTAGACCCGGATCGCCTCGGCCACTTCCGCGTCTGACACCGTGATGATCCGCGCAGCCCCCTTGGAATAGATCTCGAACGCGGGCTCGAACGGCACCCGCACGGCCATGCCGTCCGCAAAAGTCCGTGCGCTCTCGGTCTCGATCAAACGGCCTGCTTCCACCGACAGCTTCGCGGTCTGGGCGTTCTCGCTGACCACGCCCACCACGTCACACTCCAGGCCCAGGGCGTCGCGCGCCAGAAGGGTGCCGCAGATGCCGGAGCCGCAGCCGATGGGCACGTAGATCGTGTCGAGGTCCGGCACCGCGCTCAGCAATTCCCAGGCGTAGGTCGCCACGCCCCGCACGATGGCTTCGTTGAAGGGCGGCACGATGAACAGCCCCTCGGCCTCGGCCACGCGGATCGCCTCCAGGCGGGCGGCGTCGAAATCTTCGCCGAACTCGATCACTTCCGCCCCGAAGGCGCGCATGGCTTCGTTCTTCTCGACCGAGTTGCCGTGGGGCACGTAGACCTTGGCGGTCAGCCCCGCCGCGACCGCCGCGCGGGCCTGGCCTTGCCCATGGTTGCCGCGTGTCGCCGTGCAGATGCCGGGCACGTCGGGGTGGGTCTTGACCAGCCAGTCCATGAAAGTGATCGCCCCGCGCAGCTTGAAGGCGCCGGTGGCGGTGTGGTTCTCATGCTTCACCCAGACCTCGCATCCCAGCCGCTTGGCCAGTTGCGGCCAGGCATACTGAGGTGTGGGGGACATCTGGGTGTAGACGATGCGGGCGGCCTCTTGCAGGTCTTCTATCGTGAGCTTCATGGGTCCACTTTCCACAGGATCAAGAGGTGCTCAAGCTTGCGCACCACCTCAAGTCACTGTTATATAATCATAAAAGAGTTAACGCGTTTGCGCGATAGATTGACTCATGAAGGGAGAAGCTGCAATGACAATTCTAATCACCGGCGCGAACCGAGGCATTGGCGCGGGTCTTGCGCAGCACTACCGGGACGCGGGCGAGGCGGTCATCGCCACCTCCCGCGATGGGGCGACGGGCGCGGCGCTGGATGTGACGGACCCGGCCTCGATCACTGCATTGGCTGCCACGCTGGACGGGCAGCCGCTGGACACGCTGATCTGCAACGCGGGCGTCTACCTCGACAAGGGCGAGGTGACCGCCACCGGCTATGCGCCTGATCTTTGGGCCAAAACCTTCGCGGCCAATGTCACGGGCGTGTTCCTGACCGTCCAGGCGCTTTTGCCGAACCTGAAGGCCGCGCCCGCGCCGAAGATTGCGATCATCTCCAGCCAGATGGGCTCATCCCTCAAGGCCGGGGGCAACGGGTTAATCTACCGCGCCTCCAAGGCGGCGGCGCTGAACCTGGGGCGCAACCTGGCTGTGGACCTAAAGCCGCAGGGCATCGCGGTGGGGATTTATCACCCGGGCTGGGTGCGCACCGATATGGGCAGCGACGCCGCCGCGATCAGCGTGGCGGAGTCGGTCAGCGGCCTGACGGCGCGCATCGCGGAGCTGAGCCTGACGACCACCGGCACCTTCCTGAACTGGGACGGAACCGCGCAGGCGTTTTAGCGCGGGGCATAGGATAGACGGGCTCCAGTGCCGCACAATGAATGTGCGGCCTACGGCATCGAGAGGGTTGGAGGCTGTGGGGCGTGGTCCGGCTTGCGGGTCGGGGCGCGGAGCGATAAAGGCTGCGGTCAAACGAACCAGGGAAAGATATGCCCCTTCTTGTGATGAAATTCGGCGGCACCTCTGTCGCCACGCTCGACCGCATCCGCCGCGCCGCCAAGCGCGTGGGCCGCGAGGTGGCCAACGGCTATGACGTCATCGTCATCGTCTCGGCCATGTCGGGCGAGACCAACAAACTCGTGGGTTTTGTCGAAGAGACGGGCCCGTTTTATGACGCCCGCGAGTATGACGCCGTGGTCTCTTCGGGTGAGAACGTGACCGCAGGCCTGATGGCCCTGACGCTTCAGGAAATGGAAGTGCCCGCGCGGTCCTGGCAGGGCTGGCAGGTGCCGCTTCTGACGACGGATGCCCACGCCAGCGCCCGGATCGAAGACATCCCCACCGCCAACCTGAACACCAAGTTCGACGAGGGCATGAAGGTTGCCGTGGTCGCGGGTTTCCAGGGCATCTCGCCCGAGGGGCGCATTACCACGCTGGGGCGCGGCGGGTCGGACACGACCGCCGTGGCCTTTGCGGCGGCGTTCGGCGCCGAGCGGTGTGACATCTACACCGACGTCGACGGGGTCTACACCACGGACCCGCGCATCACGACGAAGGCGCGCAAGCTGGAAAAGATTTCGTTTGAGGAGATGTTGGAGCTGGCGTCTTTGGGGGCGAAGGTCCTCCAGACCCGCTCGGTCGAATTGGCGATGCGTTACAAGGTGCGCCTGCGGGTGCTGTCATCATTTGAGGAAATGTCGGATAATGCGGGCACGCTTGTCTGCGCCGAGGAGGATATCATGGAATCCAACGTTGTGGCCGGTGTCGCCTATTCCCGCGATGAGGCGAAGATGACCCTGCAATCGGTCGAGGACCGCCCCGGCATCGCCGCCGCGATCTTTGGGCCGCTGGCCGATGCGGGTGTGAACGTGGATATGATCGTCCAGAACATCTCGGACGGCGGGATCACCGATATGACGTTCTCCTGCCCCGTGGGCGAGGTCGCGCGGGCCGAAAAGGCGATGGCCGATGCCAAGGCGTCGGGCGATATCGGCTTTGCCGGGTTGGTGGCTGATACCGACGTGGCCAAGGTGTCCATCGTGGGCATCGGGATGCGCAGCCACGCCGGCGTGGCCGCCAAGATGTTCCAAACGCTGCGCGACGAGGGCGTGAACATTAAAGTGATCACCACCTCCGAGATCAAGGTCAGCGTGCTGATCGACCGCAAGTACATGGAGCTCGCCGTGCAAGCGCTGCACGATGCCTTCGGGTTGGAAAAAGCGGCCTGACGCGGCTGGCCGCCCGGCGCCGCATTCTGAAATAATTTCTCTTTAGGTCTGTCGACGCTGCACCTGCATGCATATATGTTATCCCGTAGCAAATGATAGGTAGATCCTATCGTCCGTGAAGGGACCCAGGATGAAGCACGACACCCCCCTGAAGCGCGACCCCCACGCCATGTTGGCCGACGCCCTGGCAGAGGGGTGGGAAACGGTGGATACTCTTCCATTGCGCGGTGAGGGGGTTTTCATGGTCCTCACCCTGTCGGGGCTGACCCGCCGGGCGCATAATCGCAACAAGGTGCTGAGGCCGCGCCGCGCCGATGCATACGGGCCCAAACGCGCAACCGTGGTGGCGGTTGAAAGCGGCAATTACCTGTCGGCCATCGCCTGGACCTGGCCGAAGGACTAGCCGCGGCGCTTCACCGGCCAAACCTCCAGCACGGCAGCGGCCACCACCAGCGCGCCGCCGATCAGTTCGGTCGGGTTCAGGGTTTCGCCCGCGATGACCGCGGCGGAGGCGACGCCCACCAGAACCTCGGACATCAGCAGGATCCCGACCCGTGCCGGGTCAAGCTGCATCGTGGCCCATAAGAGCAAGGCCATGGCCGGTCCCCAAAAGAGCGCCCCTGAGGCGAGCGCCCAGAGGGCGGCCAGCGTCCACTGGGCGTCCTGCGGCGCGGCGCTGAGGGTGGGTGCCAGTACGGCAGAGGTCAGCGCCGCGCCCAGGGCGAAGACCAGCGCCGCCTCCAGCGGGGCCACCTTGGGGCGCACGCGAATGCCTGTTGTCGCGATCGACCACAGGAAGCCCGCCGCCAGGGCCATCCATTCGCCAATGCCTTGCGGTAACGGGACCTCGCCACCGGCGCTGAGCATGACGATCAGGCCGACGAGGCCAAAGCCGATGGCCACCAGCCGCAGGCCGGGCGTGTCCCACCCCATGACAAATCGCGCGATCAGGGTGCTCCAGACCGGGGTCAGGTACCAAAGCAGGATGATGATCGCGACATGGCCATAGACGAACCCGATGGAATAGAGCGCAAAGGCAGCGCCCCCCAGGGCGATGGCCGCCAGGGCGCCCTTGTCGGAGCGTCGAAAGACCCGTGGCTGCCGGGCCAGGAAGGGGACGAGGACCAGCGCCGCCGCGCCGGTAATGGCCAAGGTGCCCCAGGCGCCGGGCAGGCCCAGGGCGTCCAGTTCGCGCACCGGAATCCAGTAAAAGCCCCACAAAAGGCCGGTGCCTACGACGATGATCGTGGCCCAGATCGTGGCGCGTTCCTGATCCATGGCTGGCAGGTAGCCCAAGCCGTTCAGGAGGGCAACGCGGCCCCTCGCGCAAAAACGTGATTCTACATCGCGGGGCGGCCCTGCTAGCGTCGATGGCAAGGGACAACAGAGAGAAATCAGCCATGAAACACATACTTACAGCCGCGCTTTTGCTGGTAGGAGCGCCCGCGCTGGCGGACGGCCACGCCACCACGATCCGGGGAGAGGTCATTGACACCTGGTGCTATTTCTCGGGCGTGATGGGCGGGCCCGACGCGGTCCAGGGCACGGCGCATCACACCTGCGCAATCTGGTGCAGCGCCGGCGGCATCCCCGTGGGCCTTCTGGGCGAGGACGGCACGGTCTACATGATCCTGGCCATCGGCGGCGACGATCAAAGCGCCTCGGGCGCGACCCAGTTGGAGCTGGCGTCCCACGACATCACCGTCTCGGGCCAGGTCTTTGCGCGCGACGGGCTGAATTACCTGGTCGTCGATGAGGTCGTGGAAGACCACGGCATCACCAACGTCAACCACACCGATTTCGGGGTCATCCCCGGCTTCGCCATTCCCAACCCGGAGGGCTGAGACCATGACCTTCAAAGCATTCCCACCCCTCCTCGCTACGCTCCTCGCAGTGGGCACACCCTTGGCTGCCCAAGAAGGCCCGTTCTCCGAAGGGTCCGAGGCGCGGTCCTGGAACCTTGCCTGGGAAGAGCCTGCGCGGTTCGAGGCCACGGTCGTTGACATGCTCTGCGAAGTGGCGGGCGATTGCGACAACGCCTGCGGCACCGGTCGGCAGTTGGGCCTGTTGCGCGCGGCTGATGGCGTGCTGACCTACCCCAACAAGAACAACCAGGGCATCTTCACCGGCGCCGCCGTTGATCTGGCGCCGTTCTGTCAGATGGAGGTCGAAGTCGACGGGCTGATGATCGAGGACGAATACGTCGGCGCCACCAACGTCTACCTGGTGCAGCGCATCCGTCTTTTGACCGACGAGGAATGGACCACGGCCAACACCTGGACCGACGCCTGGGAAGTGGAGTTCCCCGAGGCCGCCGCCCAGGACGGGCGCTGGTATCGCAATGACCCCCGCGTGCTGGCGCTGATCGAGGCCGATGGCTACCTCGGCACCGGCGAGACCTGGCAGGAAGCCTGGGAGATCACCCGGTGATCACACGCGTCTTGATGATCCTCTGCGCGGGCTTGATGTCCGCGCAGGCCGCCTCTGCCCAAAGCCTCACGGAAGACCTCGGCGGGGCCTTCACGCTTACCGATCACACCGGGGCGACCCGGACCGAGGCGGATCCCGATGGCCAGCACCAGTTGCTGTTCTTCGGCTACGCCAATTGCCAGGAGATCTGCTCGGCCGTGTTCCCGACAATGGCCTCCATCGTCGACATCCTTGAAGCGGACGGCACGGCGATCCGGCCCGTACTCGTCACCGTCGACCCCGAGCGTGACACGGTGGACACGATGGCCGAAGCGCTTCACGTCCACCACCCGGATTTCGTTGGCCTGACGGGGACCGAGGCAGAGCTGCAGGTGGCATACGACGCCTACTCGGTTGAGTTTGAAGAGCTTTTCGTTGATCCGTTCTATGGCACCGTGTTTTCCCACGGGTCCTTCATCTACCTTCTGGACGGCGAGGGCACCGTCCTGACCCTGCTGCCGCCGGTCCTGGGCCCGGAGATGATGGCGCAGATCGTCTCAGGCTATCTGGACGGGGCCAGCTGAGATGAACCGCAGACGGGTGCTTTTGGGCGCGGGCGCACTGCTGCTTGTGGCGGGCGGTTTTGCCGCCACCGACGGCCGCAACCTGTTCTATGCCGCCCTGTCGGAGGGCGTCGACACTCAGATCGATGTGACCACCGCCCATGACCAGGCAAGTGCCGGTGAGATCTTGCTGATCGACATCCGGCGCCCCGATGAATGGGCCGCCACCGGCAGCCCGGCACCCGGCCACCGCCTCGACATGCGGCGCGAGGATTTCGCGGAGGCGCTGCTGGCGCTGACGGGGGGCGCCACCGATGCGCCGGTGGCGCTCATCTGCGCGCGCGGTGTGCGGTCGTCGCGGCTGACCAATCGCCTGACCGAGGCGGGCTTTACCAACATCATTGATGTGCCCGAAGGCATGCTCGGCTCGGGCGCCGGTCCCGGCTGGATACACGAAGGACTGCCCGTTGATCGAAGCTGACGCCCGGCCCCAGGCGGGCCAAATCCCTTGCAAGGGATTTGCCATAGCCTTGCAAGGCTCTGCCCAGGCTTTTGCAAAAGCCTGCGTTGCGCTGGTGGCCACCGCAGCGCCATCCTTCGCCGATTGTGCGGGTGTCGAGGGCGCCTGCACCGTCCCGCTTGGCACCTACCATATCACCCTGCCCGAGGGCGACGGCCCCTTCCCCGCCGTCATGATGCTTCACGGTGCGGGCGGGCGCGGCGAGGGGATGGTCAATATGCTGGCCGCCGCCGTCACCGCGCGGGGCTACGCGCTGATCGGCCCCCAGGGTCTGCGCCGGGAGGGCTCTCAATTCGGCTCCACCTGGTCTTTCCACCCCGAATTCACCCCGGTCCGGGACGAGGCTGCGTTCTTCGAGGAAGTCCTGGCGGACGCCACCGCGACCCACGGCATCGACCGCGACGCCGTTCTGATCGCGGGCTTTTCCATCGGTGGCTCGATGACGTCCTACCTTGCCTGCGACGCCCCTGATATCGCCCGCGCCTATGCCCCCGTTGCCGGGGCCTTCTGGCGCCCGCACCCGGCGCTTGATGCCTGTGCCGGGCCGGTCGATGTCCTGCACACCCACGGCTGGACCGACGGCACCGTCCCGATCGAGGGCCGCGTGTTCCGCGACGGCGCGGTGCGCCAAGGCGACGTTTTCGCGTCGATGGAGATCTGGCGCGAGACCAATGGCTGCGCCCGGTCCGCCCCGGACGAGATCACGAATGAGGGGCCCTATTGGCACCGCATCTGGTCATCGTGTGACGCGGGATCTTTGCAATTCGCGCTGTTCCCCGGGGGCCACGCCGTGCCGCGCGGATGGGCCGACATGGCGCTGGATTGGTTCGAGGGGCTTTGAGGGGTTTACCGCGCCGCTTGGAGCCCGTCGCGCGGGGCTATTCTGCCGCGTTTGGAAGATCCTGCAGGGTTTCGCGCAGCTCTGCCCGGTGCGCTTTGGCAGCCCGGATAATCGCGGGCGCAGCGTAGACCTCAGGCGTGCCAAGCGCCCGGGTGGTGGCCCGGAACCGCGTCAGGCGCAGGCCGGACAGCGCCGAGAGGGGCACCGCGAAGGCCAGCGAAATCGCGATGGGCAAGAGCCAGATCGAGACGATCCCGGCCAGCATCCCTGCGATCATCGCCGTGCCCGCCAGGGTCTCTAACCCATGAAATTTCAGCATCGCCCAAAGCGAATACCGCCCCCCTGCCCGGGCCTGGGGTGCCCAATCCACCTTCAGCCCCAGCGCCGTGTTGACGACGGCCAGGGTCTGCTGAACCATCAGGATCGGCGCGTAGAGAATGGACAGGATCAGCTCGGTCACGAAGGAGGCCGCGAAGCGAAAGACCCCGCCCAGATCTGCAATCCGCAAGCCCACACCGCCCACGGCAGCGGCGCCCAACGCCTTGGGGGCCAGGAGCATGCCGTACATGAAAACCAGAAGCGCGGTGGAGTGGACGGCGGTCATCTCGGGCCATTGCACCTGGGGGTTCACGCCCGAGAAGTAGCGGATCACGTTCTGCTCGCCGCCCGTGCCGATCAGCGCCCAGACCATCAGAAGCGCGAACCAGGCGGGGCTGAGCAGGTAGCTGATCGCGCCGTGGAACATGTGGAAGCGGCTGACCCCGTGGAAGCCCTTGGCCGCCAGCAGTTTGAGGTGTTGCAGGTTGCCCTGGCACCAGCGCCGGTCGCGGATCACGTAGTCGATCAGCGTGGCGGGGACTTCCTCGTAGCTGCCCTTGATCCGCGGCGAGAACCGCACGCCCCAGCCCGCGCGGCGCAGAAGCCCCGCCTCGACGAAGTCGTGGGACAGGATCAGCGCGCCCTTGCCCGAAAGCGTTCGGATCTTCGGCAGCCCGGCGCAGGAGGCGAAAGCCGCCGTGCGAATGATCGCGTTGTGGCCCCAGTAATTGCCCTCCCGGTCGCTCCAGGTCGCCAGACCCTCGGCCAGCACGGCGCCATAAATGGTGGAGGCGAACTGCTGCACGCGGGCGAAAACCGTCTCTGCCCCGTAGAGTTGCGGGAAGCTCTGGATCAGGCCTGCCGTGGGGTCATTGGACAGCTCATCGCTGAGCGCCACGATCGCGTCGCCCGACATCAGGCTGTCGGCGTCCAGCACCACCATCGCCCCGTAGCCGCCGCCCCAACGCTCCACCCAATCGGCGAGGTTGCCGACCTTGCGGTCGATGTTGTCGGCCCGGCGGCGGTAGTGGAGGCGGATGCTGTCTGGCAGACGCGCGCGCAGGGTGGCGAAGGCGCGCAGCTCCTGCTCCGCGGTCGCAGGGTCGCGGGTGTCAGACAGGATGAACAACGTGTAGCGATGCTGGGTGGGATGGGCGTCGAGCGCTTCTAACATGGCGCAGGCGTTGCCGAAAACGTCCCAGGGCACCTCGTTATAGCAGGGCACCAGAAGTGCGACATCCATCGCGGGCCCGCTCTGGGGCGCGGCGCGTTTGCGGGTCAGCACCAGGCGCAGGATGCCGACGCTGACCGTGGAGACCGACAGCGAAATCCAGAAAAAGGTGATGGCAATCAGCGCGATCAGCGCCATCTCAAAGCCCGTGAGCCCGCCCATGACGAACCAGTTGGTGAAGGCCGCGACAAGGCCGAAGGTCGTGGCGAAGGCCGGCAAGAAGGTCGCCAGCCGCCAGAGGCCCGCGCGGCCCCGGCCCAGGCCCGGCGCGCTGTCATCGCTGTAGGTGGCGCGCAGATCCTGGATCGGGCGCGACAGGGGCGCCTCGGGCGGCATGTAGGGCTCGGCGCGCAGGGGGATCGTCATGCCGACCACCGATAGAGCCAGACTTCCGACACCGGCGCGTCGCCCGCCAGCAGTTGCGCCCGCAATTCCATCGAGGAGGCCTCACCCGGCGTCAGGGCAAAGGTCAGGCGCAGCCCGCCGGTGCGCGGGTTGCGCTCCAACACACCGTCCGAGACTTCGCCGCGGTTGGTGCGGATCAGTTTGGTGTAATCGTCCGGCGTGCCCGACAGCGCCGGGTGATCGGCAAAATCGATGGCCACAAGCGTCTGCGTCCGGTTCCAGTTGCCGCCCACTGCCGTGTTCAGAACCGGGGCCACCTCGCGCGGGCGCGGCGGCTCTGCGCTCCATTCCATGTCGTAGGTGAAGCGGTATTCCTGCCCGGCGGACAGACCATTGCGGGGACGCCAGTAGGCGACGATATTGTCGTAGATCTCCAACTCTGACGGGATCTCCACCAGCTGGACGGAGCCTTCTCCCCAGCTTTCCCCCGGGGTTATCCACAATGCAGGGCGGTCTTCGTAATGGGCCTCAAAATCCTCGAAATCCGCAAGGTCCCGCGCCCGCTGCATCAGGCCAAAGCCGCGTGGGCTGTCATCGACGAAAGACGAGACCTCCAGATTTGCCGGGTTCTTCAGGGGCCGGAACAGCAACTCTCCGGCGCCGTTGTGGATCATCAGACCGTCGCTGTCATGGACAGCGGGGCGGAAATCATCGTGGCCCGCGCGGTTCGTCTGATCGTAAAGGAACATCGAGGTCAGCGGCGCGAAACCCACATGCGGCAGGTCCACGCGCGGATAAAGCGTGACCTCGACCGCCATCCGCGTCGCCTCGCCCGGGTCAATGCGGAAGGTGAACGCGCCGGTACAGCTTTCGCCGTCCAACAGCGCATGCAGGACCTGCGTCGCGTCGCCCGGCTGCGGGGCCTCCAACCAGAAGCGGGTGAATTCGGGGAATTCCTCCCCCTCCGGCCCGGCCGTGTTGATCGCCAGACCCCGCGCCGAGAGGCCATAGTTCATGCCCGTGCCGATGGCGCGGAAGTAACTCGCGCCCTGAAAGACCGCGAATTCCGTAAAGATGTCCGAGCGCTCCAGCGCCGCGCGCAGGCGCAGGCCGGAATAGCCCATCGTCTCATCTACAGGCAGTTCAGGGAACTGGTCGGTCATGTCAAACAGCGACATGTCGAATTCAAGGGTCTGGGCGATGCCGTCTTCGACCACGTTGACCTCAACGGGCCGAGGGAAATAGAGGCCGGGGTGGAAGAAATCGACCTTGAAAGGCCGGTCTTCATCGGTCCAGAGCCCGCGCTGCGGGTTGAACCACATCATCCGATATTCATCGTAGCTGAGGTTGCGCCACCCCTCCGGCACCTCAGGCAGCGGCATATGGGGGCCCTGGGACAGGCGCAGCGCCTCGGCCTCCAGCCAGGCGCGGTCAAAGGGATGGGCAGAGCCCTCCCGGAACATGGGCAGCGCGAACGCCGGGCTGCCCATGCCAGCTGCGAGGAGCGCAAGCGAGGAGGAGCCGCCAGCAAGGAGCGTCAGCGACGCCCGACGCGTGATACCGCCATTTGAAGGCCCGGCGCTCATCGCTTCGCCCGCCAGGGCTGCGATTTCACCCAGCCCACGCCATAGGCCACAGCCAGCATCAGGGCCACGCCAAAGAGGTTCACGAAGACCGTGTGCCAGGTCACATCGCGCCCCCATTGGTCCAGCCAGAAGCCGTTCAACCGCGCCAGGATCATCGAGAACACGAAGATCGCCAGCGATTGCTGGCCGATCTTCATCAACTGCCGGACGATGAAATCCCATGTCCGCGCGGCCACGCCTTGCCCGGTTGCGATCAGGTATTTGCCGCCCTCGCCCACCAGCACCCAGGCCAGATAGGCCAGCGACAGGAACTGCACATACCGGAAAAGGCCAAAGTCTGATTTCGTGATCCACATCCGGTTGGCAACGCGCCAATCGACCACGGGGTTCCCTTCAAAGGCCAGTCCGAACCATTCCCGGTTCACCGCCCGCACGCCAATGTTGGACAGCGGGATATTGGCAAGCACGATGACCAGCGCAATCGCGATCAGCCACCATTTCACGGGCGGTTTCGGGATCCAGCCGATCATGAAGGCGAACCCGGTGAAGAACACCAACTGCCAGGCGAAGGGGTTGAAGAACCATTGCCGGTCGCTCCACGGCTCGGCAGGCAGGGACAGCGCCAGGTGGCCCGCGCCCAAAGCGTCGAGAATGCGGGTTTGCGCGAAGAACCACAGGGTCACCACCACCGCCGCCGTCAGCCACAGGTTCACGCGCGCCAGCGCCATCACCAGGGGCATCATCGCCAGGATCACCAGATACATCGGCAGAATGTCGAAGTAATTCGGCACATAGCTCAGCGTCAGAAGGCCCAGCATCTGGTCCATCGAGCTTGAGACCAGCACATCGTCGCGCGTGACCCCGTTGAAGAACGGGAACAGGTTCAACTGGCCCACATAGTTGCGCTCAAATGGGCCCAGCGCGTTCAGCGCCACCATCAGGGCGGCGATGGCGAAAAACATGCCGATATGTGCCCAGTAGACCTGCCAGCACCGGAACGCCACGCGGGTCGATCCCAGGCCCCAGCCCGCCCGTTCAAACGTGCGCCCAAAGGCGATGGCCGAGGCCATGCCCGAGCAGAACACGAACATTTCCGTGGCGTCCGAGAAGCCCCAGCGCGCCGGGATCCAGGAGGTGAAGAAATTGCCGGGCGTATGGGCGAAGAGGATGATGATCATCGCGATGCCCCGGAAGAAATCCAGGCGCGGATCGCGCACCGTCGCCGGCGCGACAGCGGCGGTGGCGGCCCGGGGGGGCGGTGCGAAATCTGGTGTTGTGCTGACCATGGCCAAGGGCGCTCGAGTCCTTTCCTAGGGCGTGTCCGCTATTCCGCCGGAACGCGCAAGGGGGCAGCGGGGCTGGCGGCAATCATCTCGCGCCGGGTGGCGGCGAAGGTGTCATCGCGGCCCGCGCGTCGCGCCGTGCGCTCGTCCAGGAAAGTCAGGGCATCGCCCATGGCGCCTGCGCGGATGCCCGCGTCAATCGTCAGCCGCTCGAACACGTCGCGTTGCGCGTGGGAGCCTCCGGCCAGTTGCATGTGCCGCCGCGCTTTGCTGAGGCCCGCGAAAGCGGTGGTGTAATCGCCCTCCCCAAAGGCCTCCAGACCTTGGGCGGCCGCCGCGCCGGGGTTGGCCATGCGCATCTCGGCCTCGGTCGCGCCGCGCGCGCCATCGGTGGCGATGCGGGCCACCAGCGTGGCCGCAGCCTCTTCCCGCCGCCCGCCGACCAGGGCCAGAAGGTAGTGGAGATCCGCGAAGATGAGCTGCCCGTCATCGGTGCGCGCCGCCGAGGTTTCAGCCAACTCGTCCCAGCGGTTGCCCACATCGGTCCCCTCCAGCTCCAACCGCATCAGCAGTGACGTGGCGTTGGAGATATCGCGGTAATCGTCGGTATGATCGGCGCGGATCAGCGTGTCGTAGAGGTCCAGCACAATGTCGGTCTGGCCCAGGTCCAGATGCATCAGCGCCTTGTGCCACCACACGTGGTAGCGGAAATTGTTGCAGTGCGCCCAGGCGGCTTCACGCCCCGACAGCCAGCGCAGGCCCTTCTCGGGCGAGCCGATCATGTCATAGACATGGGCCACCGCGTGCAGGCCCCAGGCGTCGTCGGGGCAGATTTCCAGCGCGGCCGAGCCCATGGCCGCCGCGCGCCCGAATTCGCCCGTCTCTTCCAGCGCGAAGGCGTGACAGCCCATCAGGTAGCCGCGCCCGGGATGGTCGTCGCCGTAGGCGGGGATCACCGCCTCGATCGAGCGGCGCATGCCTTGCGCGTCCCCCAGGATAAAGCGGATCGCATGGCTGATCTTCATCGCCAGGGTATCATCCGGCGCGGTCTCCAGCACCTTGTCGAGGAGGGCCACGGCCTTCGACGGATGCCCGCCCAGCCAGACTTCCAATGCGCTGACAAACGCGCGTTCCCGCGCCGAGACGGGGCGATGGGCGTCCGATGTTTTTGCGCTTGTGCAGGCCTCGCGGGCGGTTTGAACCAGCTCTCCCCGGCCCAGAAGCAGCAGGAACATGCCCTTGACCGCATGGGCCAGGGCGAAGTCCGGATCGGCCGCCAGGGTCGCCCCCAGGTGGTCCGGCGTCGCCGCGCCATGGGCCAGAAACGCCAGTTGCGTCGCGTTCCATGCCTCAACCCCAGCCGTGGTCGCGATGGTGGTGGGTTGGCCGAAACAATCGATCTGCGCCATGCGGTATCCGATTCTGATAGTATTCCTACCTTCCCGATTAGACCATGGACTGGCCAGCGCGAAGAGAAGATGGAGCGATATGACGGACATGTGAGCCACTGGCATGACCGCGTGAACACTTTCCCGCTGATCGGTGCAAAATCGGCAGGAAGTCGCTGTAATTGCGGTGCTTTGCGTTCACAGATCGCCCGAAATTCGGGCCGGATGCCCAGGATCAGGACCCTAGGCGTCCGGCGTGGGCGCCGTGCCGGAAAGCCAATCCAGCACGGCCTGCGTGTCCTCGCCCAGATGCGGCGGCGGGCGGCGATAGGTGACCGGCGTGGCCGAGAATTTCAGCGGATTGCCGATCAGCTCCACCCCGCCGCGATCAATCCCCCCCTTGGCCATGTCGATCCGCATCTCACGCGCTGTTGCCTGATCGCTGGTAAAGGCCTGCTCCAGCGTGTTGACCGGGCCGACGGGCACTTTGCGCGCCTCAAGCCCCGCGACGATATCGGCCTGGGAATGCTGAACCATCAGGTCTTCCAAAAGCGGGATCAGGGTGCCCCGGTTCACCACGCGCGCCGCATTGGTGGCAAAACGCGGGTCGTCGGCCAGATCGGGCCGCCCGAGGAAGTCGCAAAACCGGGTGTATTGCAGGTCGTTGCCCACGGCGACCAGCACGAAGCCATCGGCGCAGGCGAAGGTCTGATAGGGGACAATCGTGGCGTGCTCATTCCCCCTCCGCGGGCGCGGTTTGCCCGTCGTCAGATGCGCCACGCCTTCGTTGATCATCCACGCCAGCGAGGCATCCACCAGCGCCAGATCCACGTGCTGGCCTTGCCCCGTCGCGTCCCGGTGGCGCAGGGCGGCCAGGATGCCGACGCTGGCATACATGCCGGTCATCACATCGGCGATGCCCACGGCCACTTTCATCGGCGCGCCCTCGGGCTCTCCGGTCAGGGACATGATGCCGGAATATCCTTGCGCCATAAGGTCATAGCCAGGCTTGTGGCTGTTGGGGCCCGTATGCCCAAAGCCCGAGATCGAGCAGTGGATAAGCTGTGGATAAGCCGCCAGCATACTGGCGTGATCCAGCCCATATTTCTCCAACCCCCCCGGCTTGAAATTCTCGATCAGCACATCGGCGCGCGCGGCAATCTGGCGGATCGTCTCCTGCCCCTCTGCCGTCGCGATATCCACGGCCACGGACAGCTTGTTGCGGTTAGCGCACATGAAATAGCTCGACAGATCCGTGGGCTCGCCGTCGTCACCCATGGCGAACGGCGGCCCCCAGCCGCGCGTGTCATCGCCGCGCTCGGGGTGTTCGATCTTGATGATCGTGGCCCCCAGATCGCCCAGGGCCTGGGTGCAGGTCGGCCCCGCCAGAATGCGGCTGAGGTCAAGGACGATCAATCCGTCCAGGGGTCCTTTAGATCCGGCCATCATACCCTCCCCGGTCAATTTCGGCGGCAATCACCGTGAACGTCTCGGCTTCCAGCGCGTCTTCAATCGCCACGCGCAACTCGGCCCGGTTGCTTGCCGCCACGCCCGCCCCGCCCATCGCCCGCGCAATCGCCGCGATGTCGTGCTTGCCCGGATAATCCACGCCCGCGTTCGCCAATTGCCGCTCGCGCTGTTTCTTCTCGATCAACGCCAGGGACGCATCGACGAAGACGATGATGATCGGCCTCAGGCCCATGTCGGCGGCGGTCGTCAGCTCTCCGGCGACCATCAGGAAGCCGCCATCGCCCACGAAGCCCACGGCAGGCGTGTCGGGATCGGCCAGCGCAAGGCCCATGGCCATCGGTACGGCGCAGCCCATGGTGCAGAGCGCCGTCGATTGGATCAGCCCGCGCGGGAAGCCGCATTCCCACATCTGGCTCAGCAAGATCCGATGCGCGCCGGAATCCACGCTGGCGCGTGTGGAGGCAGGCAGAGCCGCCCGCGCCTCGGCGATCACGCCCGCAGGGCCCCAAACATCATCCATCGGGAACGCGCGGGCCAGCGCCGCTTTGGTCGCCGCTGGCGCGTCGTCGGGCCAGGTTTCCTGAGGTGCCACATCGAACAGCGCCGACAGCGCGCCGCCGGTGTGGGCGGTAAAGCTGAGGCCCGCCTGGTGCATGTAATGGCGGTTGGAGACCGCCTGGATATCGATCACCCGCTGCTGGTTCGGGTCCCAGGCCTCGCGCCAGCCGGGGCGCATCTCGATGGGATCATAGCCGACCAGCAGGATAAGATCGGCCCGGGCCACCAGCGGCAAGAGGTGCGTGTCGGCCAGGGGCGACAGACCCGCGCCGCCCAGGGCCAGCGCGTGATCCTCGGGCAGGACACCCTTGGCCTTGTAGGTGGTGATCACCGGCGCGCCGAACCGTTCCGCGAAGGCTTCCAGCGTGGTTTCGGCATTGTCGCGCAGAACGTCGAGGCCCGCGACGATGATCGGGCGCTTGGCCTCGGCCAGCCACTGCTTGGCCGTCTCAAGCCCCACACCGTAAGGGGCAATGCAGGCCTCTTCCACGCGGCGGCGGCCCTTGGGCAGGCAGGGCGCATCGGCCACAGCGATGGGCACATCGATCAGGACGGGACCCGCGCGGCGTTCCGTGGCAATCGCCACGGCCTTGTCGGCAATCGTGTCAGCCTCTCCAGCCGTCAGGGTGAAGGTCGCCTTGGTGATCGGCGCCATGACGGCGCGGTGATCAAGGACCTGGTGGGTGTAAGTCAGCGCCTCATCGGCATCGAGGCAGCCGGTCAGCACCACCATCGGCACGCGGTCCTGTTCCGCGTTGGCGACGACGTTGACGGCGTTCATCAGACCCGGCCCCACCGTGGCCACCAGCACCACCGGCGCGCCGTCGACGTGATGCACGCCTTCGCCGATGAACCCGCCGGCATTCTCGTGCTTGACCAGATGAAAGGTGATCCCGGCACGCTCCAGCGCGTCCACGATGGTCAGCACCTCGCCGCCCGGCATCCCGAAGGCATGGCGGCACCCGGCCTCAAAAAGCCGGATGGCAACCGCATCCGCCGCTCGCATCTGTTGTGCCATGAAATCGCCCTCGCCTTTGCTTGGCCTGCCCTACAAGAAACGGGCGCAGGGGCCAAGGCAAGGGGGCCACACTTCCGCGTGTGTCCAAGCGGTTACCGCAAACAGGCCGCGTCACCGCCATTGCAGGACAAAGCCCGCCCGCGTTACATGGTTGCCGGGGGGCAGCACGCCGCCGGTGCGAGGACGAATGGCCCAAAGCTCAGAAACAGAAAGCCGCAAGCTGCTGTCGCGCTTGCAGGCGGTCATGGCCGAGGCTGCGGCGGGCCAGGAGCGTCTGGATCGAATCACGCATCTGATTGCGGATTCGATGGGCACCGAAGTGTGCTCCATCTACTTGCTGCGCGACGCCGAAACGTTGGAGCTTTGCGCCACCCAGGGCCTCGCCGCCGAGGCCGTGCATGTGACGCGGATGCGCATTGGCGAGGGCCTGGTGGGCCGGGTCGCGCGGCTGGCGCGCCCGATCAACACCGCCAATGCGCCCGCCGAAAAAGGCTTTCGCTACATGCCAGAGACCGGGGAAGACGCCTATTCCTCGTTCCTGGGCGTGCCGATCCAGCGCCTTGGGGAACGTCTGGGCGTGCTGGTCGTGCAGTCCAAGGATGAGCGCGAGTTTTCCGAGGATGAGGTTTACGCCGTCGAGGTGGTGGCCATGGTCATCGCCGAGATGACCGAGTTGGGGGCCTTTGTGGGCGAAGGCGCGGCGCTCTCGGCGCGCCACACCAGCCAGGTGATGTTCAAGGGCGGCACCGCCCAGGAGGGCGCGGCGATGGGCCATGTGTGGCTTCACGAGCCGCGCGTGGTCGTGACCAACCCCGTGGCCGATGACCCCGAGGTCGAACGCGTGCGCCTGAACGAGGCCGTGGACCAGCTGCGCACGGATATTGACCAGATGCTGACCCATGCGGCCCAGGGCAATTCCGGGGGCGACAAGGATCAGGCCGAAGTGCTGGAGGCCTACCGCATGTTCGCCCGCTCCCGCGGCTGGATGCGGCGGATGGAGGAAGACATCTCGCGCGGCCTCTCGGCAGAGGCGGCGGTCGAGAAAGAGCAATCCTCGGCCCGCGCGCGGATGGAAACGGTGCCCGATGCCTACCTGCGCGAGCGGCTCCACGACCTCGACGACCTCTCCAACCGCCTCCTGCGCCTTCTGACCGGTCAGGGCAACAACACTGGCGCCGAGATGCCGGCGGACCCCGTGCTGGTGGCCCGCAACATCGGCCCGGGGGAATTGCTGGACTACGGACGCCGCCTGAAAGGCGTGGTGCTGGAGGAAGGCTCCGTCGGGTCCCACGCCGCCATCGTCGCCCGCGCGCTGGCGATCCCGCTGGTGATCCACGCCAAGCGCATCAGCACCGAGGCCCTCAACGGCGACCCCATCCTGGTCGACGGCGACCAGGGCATCGTGCATCTGCGCCCCGAGGACACCGTCGCCTCCGCCTTCCGCGACAAGCTGGCGATGCAGGCCGAAGCGCAGGAGCGCTACGCCTCGATCCGCGACAAACTCGCCACCTCGCTTTGCGGCACCACCGTGTCACTGCAGATGAACGCAGGCCTCATGGCCGACCTCCCCTCCCTGCCCTCCTCCGGCGCCGAAGGCGTCGGCCTCTTCCGGACCGAGCTGCAATTCCTCACCCGCGCCCGCGTCCCCCGGCGCGGGGAACTCGCCCAACTCTACGCCAAGGTCATGGACGCCGCCGACGGCAAGCGCGTCGTCTTCCGCACGCTCGACATCGGGTCGGACAAGGTGCTGCCCTACATGAAGCCCCAGGATGAGCCGAACCCGGCCCTCGGCTGGCGCGCCATCCGCGTGGGCCTCGACAAACCCGGCGTCATGCGGATGCAGCTCCAGGCCCTCATCCGCGCCTCCCAAGGCCGCCCCCTGTCGATCATGTTCCCCTTCATCGCCCAGTTCGATGAATTCACCGCCGCGCGCGATCACCTGATGCGCGAGATGGACCGCGAGGCTGCCCTCGGCCACACCCTCCCCTCCGACCTGCAAGTCGGCGCCATGCTGGAAACCCCCAGCCTCGCCTTCGCACCGCATCAGTTCTTCGAGCTGGCCGATTTCATCTCCATCGGCGGCAACGACCTCAAGCAGTTCTTCTTCGCCGCCGACCGCGAGAATGAACGGGTGCGCCGCCGCTATGACACGCTCAACGTCTCGTTCCTGACGTTCCTGGAACAAATCGTCCACCGCTGCGCGGAAACGGACACGCCGCTCAGCTTCTGCGGCGAGGACGCGGGCCGCCCGGTCGAGGCCGTGTGTTTCGCCGCCATGGGCCTGCGCAACCTGTCGATGCGCCCCGCCTCCATCGGCCCAGTCAAATCGCTCCTGCGCCGGGTTGACCTGCGCGAAGCCCGCGGCGTGATCACCGAAGCCCGCGGCACCGGCGCCCAATCCGTGCGCGGCGCCGTCATGGACTGGCTGAAACGCCAGTCCTGAAGGCCTCAGCCCCCCCAGATAAGCCCCACGGCGATGGACCACATCACGCAGCCCACGAAGATATCCAGGACCTGCCAGGCCCTGGGGCGGGCAAAAAACGGCGCCAACAGTCGGGCACCGAACCCCAAAAGCGCGAAAAACAGGGCCGAGGCCGTCGTCGCCCCGCACCAGAAGACCACCCCCTGCCCAGGATACTGGGCCGAGACGGACCCCACCAGAACCAGCGTATCCAGGTAGATGTGCGGGTTCAAAAGCGTCACCGCCAGGCAGGTCGCCACCGCCGCC
Source organism: Gymnodinialimonas sp. (assembly GCF_059726805.1). NCBI lineage: Bacteria > Pseudomonadati > Pseudomonadota > Alphaproteobacteria > Rhodobacterales > Paracoccaceae > Gymnodinialimonas > Gymnodinialimonas sp. The sequence goes on along the minus strand of NZ_AP041059.1, from coordinate 1,515,718 downwards.
TGCCAGCTTTGCACCTTCTCGCCTGCGGCTTGCAGCGCGCCCGTGCCACTGAAGGCGGCGTAGAACGATTTCGCCCCGTAAAAGACCAGAAACGCCGCCCCACCATAAAGCAGCACATCGGTGATCCACGACGCCTCCGACGCGATCCAGCCGATGCTGGCCACGCCCACGGCAATCAGCACCGCGTCGACGAAGATGCAGATGGCCACAATGACGCCCACATGCTGGCGCAGCAGGCCTTGTTTCAGGACAAACGCATTCTGCGCCCCAATCGCCAGGATCAGCGACAGGCTGATGCCGAAGCCCGTAAGGAAAGCGTCCATATCTCAAGCCTTTGTCCGGAAGTGCTTGATCGGGGTATCCAGACGGGCCACATTAGCCAACATAATAATTCTTGGCCCACATTAGAGCAGCTAATGTTTGAACATCCCCAGCTAGAGGCGCTCAGCGCCGTGATCCACCTCGGCAGCTTCGATGCGGCGGCCCACCACCTGTCGGTCACGCCCTCGGCGATCTCACAGCGGATCAAACAGCTGGAGGACCGCGTTGGCATGATGCTCGTGGAACGGGGCCAGCCCTGCACCGCCACGCCCGTGGCGCGCAAGCTGCTGACCCATGCCGATCAGGTGCGCCTGCTGGAAACCGCCCTGGCCCGCGACCTGGGGCTGCCCGGTGACGCCACACCGGTACGCATTGCCGTGAACGCCGATAGCCTCGCCTCCTGGCTCCTCCCGGCGCTGGCGCCGCTTGACGGCTTCCTCTTTGATCTGATCATCGACGACCAGGACCATTCCGAGGCCTGGCTGAAACGCGGCGAGGTCGCCGCCGCCGTCTCCTCGCGCGCGCACCCCCTGCAGGGCTGCGACTGCACCCCCCTGGGCGCGCTCCACTATGCCGCCACGGCCAGCCCCACCTTCGTCAAACGCCATTTCGCAGGTGGCCTGACGGCGGAGGCCCTGGCCCAAGCCCCCGCGCTGACCTTCAACGCCAAAGACCGCCTGCAACGGGATTGGGCCGCGCAGGTCGCAGGCCGCCCGGTCGCCCTGCGCACCCACTACCTCGCCAATGCCCAAGGGTTTGTGGAGGCAACGCGCCTCGGCATCGGCTGGGGCCTGAACCCCCTGCCGCTGGTCCGGCCCTATCTGGAAGACGGCAGCCTGGTGGCCCTGGCCCCCCAGGTGCCCTTCTCCACACCGCTCTACTGGCACGTCAGCCGCCTGACAGGCCCCGCCCTGGCCCCCCTCACTAAGGCCGTGCGCGCCGTGCGGCTGGATCAGCTCTAGACGCGCCGCCCCCCACCTGCCCCAAAGCGCAAAACGATGTCAGCGAAGCGCACCGGCTCCCCCCTTCATCTTGCCAAATACAACTCACAGTGCGCCGCCAGCCCAGCCAACTCACGCCCGCCGCAGGGTCGCCGTCAGAACCCCCATGCCGATCAACGTCGCGCCGCCCGCGCGCGTCAGCCAGGCGATGATGCCCGGACGCGACAGCCGATCCCGCAAGCTGCCCGCCAAAAGCGCATAGATCAGGGCGTTGATCGTGGCCAGCGCCACGAAGGTGCCGATCAGGATCGCGAATTGCGGCAAAAGCGCCGCCTCCGGCGCGATGAACTGCGGCACGAATGCAATGAAAAACGCGATGGATTTGGGGTTGAGCGCTGTGACAGCGGCGGCATGGGTAAACGTCTTGCGGGTGGTGACGGCGTCCGTCTCGGGCAAGACGAAATCGGCGCGGCGGGCCGACAGGATCATCTTGACGCCCAGGTACACCAGATAGATCGCCCCCACCCACTTGAGCGCCACGAACAGCGTGGCCGAGGCCATCACCAGCGCGCCCAGCCCCGCCAGCGAGGCCGTCATCGCCACCAAATCCCCCACCGCAACACCCGCCGCCGTGGACACCGCCACGCGGCGGCCCTGGCTGATCGCATAGCTCAGGACCAACAGGATCGTCGGCCCGGGGATCAGCAGAAGAAGGGTCGAGGCGGCGACAAACGTCAGCCAGGTGTCGAACGGCATGGGGGAACTCCGGCAAATGGTTTTGGCGAGTTAGCCCCAGAGCGGCGGCTTTGTCACCATCAACCAGAAAATCACCATCAGGCCCGCGAACGCGGGCCAGCCCAGCGCGAACCAGACGCGGAACGCGCGCCGCGCCTCGGGCGGCAGGGACGTGTCGTTCTCCGCCGCAACGGCTGCAAGGTCGCGAATGCGGATCTGCAGATGGACGACCGGGGCCCAACACACGAAGGCCAGGGCGTAAAGCGCGTAGGTGACAAGCAACCAGGGCTCGGTCAGGGAATATCCGGTCAGCCAGATCAGCCACAGGCCCGTGGCGGGTTGCACGAGGCCCGCTGGCGTCGTGAACAGCCAATCCGCCACCACAACGCCCGATGCCACGCCGTGCACCTGACGCGGATCGCCCCGGCGCATCACCCAGACCATCTGGAACGCCGTGCCGATGCCAGTGCCAAAAAGGACCGTGGAGCTGAGGATGTGCAGCCATTTCGCGATCAGGTAGGGATCCAGGCTCACCTCTCATCCTCCAGCACCATCCACAGGACAATCAGCACCAGGATCGGCAGATTCTTGAGCAATCCTCCCAACGGTAAAAGCCAGAGGGCGGGGGCGATAAGCGTGAAGGTCAGCGTGTAGCCCCCCACCAAGCCCAGTTGCGCCAGGCCCGTGAGCCGCGGACGCCAGTTGCGCGCAAGCGCCAGGGCGATCAGCAGATCCGCCAGGCCCCCGCCCCGTGCCAAGGCGATCCAGATCCAGTCAGGGACAGACAGATGGGCGGTCATCGGCAGGAAGTGGGCGGCGGGCAGGAACAGCCCGAGCAGGCCCGAGGCGAGCCACAACAGCGCCAGGGTCAGCCGCACCAAGGGGCGCAGCAGGAACAACCGCGCGTGCCACAGGTCCTGGGTCCCCGCCGGGCGCGCAGCCAGGAACGCGTCCACACCCCGGGGCCGCGTCTTGATCCGCGCCATCAGGGGCGCTTCATCGGCCTCCACCCCGTGGCTGATCTGCGACACGGCGGTGCGCGAGATCGGGCCCATGTTCAGCGCATCCCCAACAGCACCACCGGCATTGGCGATGGCGGGCGACATCGGCAAGGGGCGCGCCTTTGGCAGACCGAACCACCCGCGCAGGTCGCTCAACAACTGGCGCTGCGTGATCCGCGCAGGCCCCCCGATGTCCCATGGCTCGGGGCCCGGCGGGGCCTCCAGGCAGTCCGCCACCACCCGCGCCAGATCCTCGGCATGGATCGGGTTGAACACCTGCGCGCCGTCCCCGATCATCGGCGTGGCCAGCGGCAATATGGCCAGCCCGCGCAGCAGCGACGTTCCCCCGTAGGACGTGTCGGCCATCACCAGACCGGGGCGCAACACCGTCAGCCCCGCCGCCTGCGCCACCGCTTCCCCCTCCCGCCGCCAGCGCGCAAAGGCCGTGTCGGCCTCGATCCCGACGGCCGAGATCAACACGCCGCCCGCGCCCGCCGCATAGGCCGCCCTCGGCGCTGCCACATGCACCGCCTCAAACCGCGCCTCGGACGCGGTCAGCAGGCCGGCCGCATTCACCACCGCCCTGCCCTGCGCGGCCGCCTCCCAGAACCCTGGCGCATGGGTCTCGGCCCGGCTCAGGTCTGCCGTGAACGTCGCAAATCCCATCCGCGCCAAACGCCCCGTGCGCCGGGCCGAGGCCAGAACGTCCCACCCCTCGGCGCGCAGATGAAACGCGATATGACGCCCGATGAACCCATCGGCGCCCAGCACAAGGACCCGTTTCACAAAACCCGGCCCGCGACCGCGTCCAGCCTGGCCAGCACCTCTGGATCCCGCGCCTCGGGCGCGGTCATGATCGCGTGCTCTAGCGCGCGGTCACAGCCTGCGGGGCACGGCGCCTTCTCTGGCGACAACGCCTCCGCAATTCCCTTGACCATCGCGCGCGCCGCTGCGGCATTGCCGTGCAGCGTCTCGATGATCTGGGTGATATCCACGGCCCCGTGGTCCGGGTGCCAGCTGTCATAATCGGTGATCATGGCGACCGAGGCGTAGCAAAGCTCCGCCTCCCGGGCCAGTTTCGCCTCGGGCATGTTGGTCATGCCGATCACATCGCAACCCCAGGCGCGGTACATCTTGCTTTCGGCCATCGACGAAAACTGCGGCCCCTCCATAGCCAGGTACGTGCCGCCGACGTGGACCCTCACGCCCGTGGCCTCCGCCGCCTCCCGCGCCACCTTGGACAGGACCGGGCACACCGGATGGGCCACCGAGACATGGGCCACACAGCCGGTGCCAAAGAAGGACTTTTCGCGCGCAAACGTGCGGTCGATGAACTGATCCACGATCACGAAATCACCCGGCGCCATCTCATCCCGGAAGGACCCGCAGGCCGAGACGGCCACCACATCCGTCACGCCGATGCGCTTGAGCGCGTCGATATTCGCGCGGTAGGGCACGCTTGTCGGCGTATGGACATGCCCCCGGCCATGGCGCGGCAGGAATGAGACGCGGATTTCACAAATGCGCCCGGTCAGGATCTGATCAGAGGGCGCACCGAACGGGCCTTGTACCGCCTGCCATTCCGCCTCTTCCAGGCCCTCGATCTGGTACAGGCCCGACCCGCCGATAATCCCGAGATGTCTGCGCATTCACGCCTCCTTAACCACACACGCGCTACGCTTACATCACGGGCAGGGCGATGCAACGGCTGGCCCCGCCTCATCTTGGCGTGGGCTTTTGGCAACGCACCACCCGGGCGCGACGTCGTGTCCTGACAACAATCCCGTGACTTACCGCGCGTGCAGGCGTAGGGGTCCGGCAACCCCCGCGTGCGTGTGCCGCGCCGCTGACGAGCAAATCCCGATCCGCAAGAGGTCCCTCCATGTCCCGCATCCTATTGGCGGCTGCCAAAAGCCGTTTGTCGCCCGAGTTTTCGAATATGGGCCACGGCTGGGGCATTGGCCGCCTGCGGATCGAGGTTCTGGCGGGCCTGACGGTCGCCCTGGCCCTGGTGCCCGAAGCCGTGGCCTTCGCCTTCGTGGCGGGCGTCCACCCGCTAGTGGGCCTTTACGCGGCCTTCATCGTCGGCCTGATCACCGCGCTCATCGGCGGGCGCCCCGGCATGATCTCAGGGGCCACGGGGGCTTTGGCGGTCGTGATGGTCAGCCTGGTGGCGGTCCACGGGCTGGAATACCTGCTGGCCACGGTGGTCCTGATGGGGCTGATCCAGATCGGCGTCGGCGTGCTGCGCTGGGGCAAGTTCATCCGCCTGGTCCCGCATCCGGTGATGCTTGGCTTCGTCAACGGCCTGGCCATCGTGATTTTCCTAGCGCAACTCAGCCTGTTCCAGGAACCCGGCACCGCCGAGGCGTCGGGCCATGGCATGGCCAATGGCCAATGGCTGCAAGGCACGGAAATGGCCCTGATGATCACGCTGGTCGTACTGACGATGCTGGTGATCTGGGCGCTGCCCAAGCTGACCTCGGTCATCCCCGCGCCCCTGGCGGGCATCGTGATCACCGCCGCCATCGTGCTGATCTTCGGCATCGATGTGCCCAGCGTCGGCGATCTGGCCTCCATCGAGGGCGGCTTGCCGGCGTTCCACATCCCCGCCGTGCCGCTCACGTGGGAGACGTTTCAGATCATCCTACCCTATGCGCTGATCCTCTCGGCCATCGGCTTGATCGAAAGCCTCCTGACCCTCAACCTCGTTGGTGAAATCACCGGCGAGAAGGGCGGCGCGTCCCAGGAATGCGTGGCGCAAGGCGTGGCCAATACGGTCACCGGGTTTTTCGGCGGCATGGGCGGCTGCGCGATGATCGGCCAGTCGATGATCAACGTGAAATCCGGCGCGCGCACCCGCGTGGCGGGCGTCGCGGCGGCGCTGTTCCTGCTGTCGTTCATTCTGTTTGGGTCCAGCTTGATCGAGCAGATCCCCCTGGCCGCCCTAGTGGGCGTGATGTTCATGGTGGTGATCGGCACGTTTGCGTGGAACTCGCTCACGATCCTGTTCAAGGTGCCGCTGACGGATGCCTTCGTGATCGTCCTCGTCACCGTGGTCACGGTGGCGACAGACCTGGCCACCGCCGTCGTCGTCGGCGTCATCGTCTCGGCCCTCGCCTACGCCTGGCAGAACGCCACGCGCATCCACGCGATCACCCGCGAAAGCAACACCGAGAAAGACGCCAAGGTCTATGAGATCCAGGGGCCGCTGTTCTTCGGCTCCGCCGATGGGTTCATGGAGCTGTTCACGCCTGAGAAAGACCCCGACACCGTGATCGTGGACTTCGCGGGCAGCCGTGTCGTCGACCAATCCGCCCTGCAGGTGATCGAGGCCGTGGCCGGTAAATACGAGGCCGCAGGCAAGCGCATCATGCTGCGCCACCTGACCCGCGACTGCCACGCGCTCCTGCAAAAGGCGGGCCATCTGGTGGTCGATAGCGACGATGACCCGGATTACGAGATCGCCACAGACTACTCCGTGCGCACGGGGATTTTGGGCGACCACTGAGGGGGGTTCGGCCCCTCCTCCCTATCGCCCTTTTAGGGCGAACGGTCCTCGCAGCCGTTTTGTGGGCGGTCGCGCGGGGCGCTTTGATGTCTTAACAAAAGGTAAACAAAAACGGGTTTTGCTTTTTAACAACGGCTTAGGCCGTTGCTCAACCTTGAGCAGCCTCTCCCAGCGGCTGGATTACTCCCCCGGACGGCTTAAGGAGAACACCTCCCGGATCACCGAGTAATCCCGGTAGCCCAAGCGGGTGAGCGGGTTGAAGCGGGTCACATCAAAGAGCCCGTCCACCAGGCAATCCTCGCGGATATGCACGCCTACGACCTCGCCGAAAACGGCGAAGTTGTGGGCGCCTTCCAGCTTCACGATCTGGGTCACGCGGCACTCCAGATTGGCCGGCGCATCGGCGACGCGCGAACAGGCAATCTCGGTGCACTCTGCCCGCGCGATCGAGGCCCGCGCGAACTCATCCTCCGTCGCGGGCCAGGGCCCCGAGGTCTCGTTCATGGCGTCCTTGGCGGCATATTCCACGATGTTCACACAGAACACGCCCGTCTCCCGGATATTGGCGACGCTGTCCTTCGTGTCGCCGCGATCCTCCTTGGCCGATGTCGAGGAAAACATCACCTGCGGCGGCACGTAGGCGACCGCATTGAAAAACGAATAGGGCGCCAGGTTGTCCGCCCCGCCCGCGCCCCGGGTCGAGATCCAGCCAATGGGCCGTGGCGAGACGATGGCGTTGAACGGGTTGTGCGGCAGGCCGTGGCCATCTGCGGGGCGGTAGTACATGGGGCGAAGCCTCCGTTGAATTCGCGTGGTTTGGCAAAGACCTAGCCCCGTGCTACGCCAAGCGCCAGAGGCAGAGGAGCAGACCGGGCCCGCGATGTATACGCTTTCCCAGGAAGTATTGGACGACGGCCCGGAGGTTGAGGCGCTTTACGACACCTGTTTTGCGCCGGGCCGCGAGGCGCTGAGCAGCTACCGCCTGCGCGACGGCGTGCCGCCGGTAGCGGGCCTCTGCCTGGTGGCGCGCGATGATCTGAACATCGTCTCGGGCGCCGTGCGGTTCTGGCCCGTGCGCGTGGGCCGGGCCGAGGCGCTTCTGCTTGGCCCCATCGCCGTCCACCCCACTCGGCAGGGCGAAGGCCTGGGCGGCCTTCTGATGGACGCGGGCCTGCAGGCGGCGCAGAAGAAGGGCTGGCAACGCATCCTTCTGGTCGGCGACGCGCCCTATTACGCCAAGTTCGGCTTCACGCAGCTTTCAAACGTCACCATGCCGCCGCCCACCAACCCGGCCCGCGTTCTGGGCACCGGCGACTGGCACGGAGTGACCGGCGACGTCACCCGCTGGGGCGGATAAACGCGCCAAACCCATGCGCCCGCGCAACAGGTGACCGTCAATGTGCCGCGCCCGCTTGATCCGCTGCGCAGGCCTTGCCATCAAAAGCCCATGCGGCATGTCCTCATCGTTCTCCTGGCTCTTAGCCTGCTCTTCCCGCGCGGATCGCACGCGCAGGAGTTTATCGCCGTGCCCGACCTCATCTCGGACGAGGCATTCTACCGTGTCGTCTCTTGCGCCGCGCCGCCCGGCGGCGAATGTGCGAAGCCGCTGATCTATTGGCCCGAAGACCGCCGCCTTGCCCTGCGCGTCGGCATCGCCAGCACCGCCGACAGTTTCCTCGATTACCGCTTCGATATTGTGGACGCCGCCATCGATGCCGCCATCGCCGAGATCAACGGCGCGGGCGCCCATCTGTTCCTCGAACGGGTCTATGAGGGCGAGATGGATATCCCCTTCTACCTCGTCGATACGCCCCAGGGCGGCACGATCCTCGGGACCGGCGTGGACGAGCTTGACGGCTCTTCCATCGCCATCGGCCGCGTCGCGATCCGCTCGCGCGGGGATGATATCGTCGCGGCGACCATCGCCATCAGCCAGGACATCCGACGGCGCGAGATCGCCTCGGTCGTGCTGGAAGAGCTGGTGCAATCCCTGGGGCTGGTGACGGACATTGCCTCACCCGCCTATGAGCTGTCGATCTTTGCCGAGAACGGCAATTCCATGACCCGCCTGCGCGGCCAGGACGCCAGCGCGCTCCGCCGTCATTACCCCCGCCCCGGCGTGCCAGAACGCGACACCAATTAACCCATCCCAAGAGGGTCCAAACCGCCATGATCGCCCAGAAAACCGTGCGAGACTACATCCGCACGATCCCCGACTTCCCCCACGAGGGGATCATGTTTCGCGACGTCACCACCCTGTTTCAGGACCCACGCGGCTTCCGCTTGGCCATCGATCAGCTGCTGTCGCCTTTCGTGGGCGAGACCATCGATGCAGTTGCGGGCCTGGAGGCGCGCGGATTCATTCTGGGCGGCGCGGTGGCGCACCAGCTTTCCAAGGGCTTCGTGCCCGTGCGCAAGAAGGGCAAACTGCCCGCCGCCACGATCGAGCAGGCCTATACGCTGGAATACGGAGAGGCCGTGGTCGAGATCCACGACGATGCCGTCCAGCCCGGCGACAAGGTGCTGATCGTGGACGATCTTCTAGCAACCGGCGGCACGGCCGAGGCCGGGATCAAACTGATCGAGCGGTTGGGCGCCGAGGTCATCGGCTGCGCCTTTGTCGTCGACCTGCCGGACCTTGGCGGGCGCACCAAGCTGGAGGCCATGGGCGTGCCGGTCCATGCGATCTGTGTCTACGAGGGGCACTAGAGGCCCGGATCGAGCAGCCCTGGGCAGAAATTTTGCAATCAACTGCGCGGGTTAACCTAACGTTAAGTATCTTCCCATAGCAAAGAGGGAACCGCCGTGTACGTGGCGGACTTCTGTGCTTGTAGTATCGCAAAGCTGCGCGTCTTGACCCCAATCCAGGACGCGCAGCGTTTGATACCGCGCCCTCCTCCATTGTCATCCCCGCGCGCCCCCGCTAGGGCTAGGGCAGATGCGGGCGTGATGGAATTGGTAGACATACCAGACTTAAAATCTGTTGGGCCTTGTGCCCGTGCGGGTTCGAGTCCCGCCGCCCGCACCACTTCTCATATGGGCACCGTCCAGTGCCTCTAACGCTTTGAACGGCAACGCTATTTTTGTGGTTCTAGCGCCTTCATTTCGGCAATATAAAACCCGGTCAGCTATCGCCAGTTTGAGCACGGTCCGACGCAACTCGATATGCCCGCTTTCCCATAGTTTAAAGGGGTTTGCGAGGAATGTGAGGACAGGTTCTAGTTTTTCCTCGAAGTTTCCTGCTGGTTCTTCGGTTTTCTCCATCTGCTCGACCAAGACAGCCTTTCCACGCTCCAAGGCGACAATTTCGCCTTCGTAAAGCGGAATGACAGACTCGCTTTGTGCGGACAGGATGCGGTCCATCAGCGCTTTGATGCGTTGGTCGAGTCGCTTGAGTTCTGCCGCCGCTGCCTTTTTTTTGGACTTGGCTTGTTCAACCCGTGCGTCCCAGACGCTCCGGAACATCGCCGTGGCGAGCGCCATCAGCGGCTGCGTCGGTTGTAATGTCTTGATGATGTCGCCGACTTCGCCCTCGAGCTTGTCGCGTCGGATAGATTTGCCATAGGCCTCACAGCCTTTCGTCTGACAGAGGTAATACGCGTAGGTTCCACCGTTCCCGCGCGTAAACGAGGACCGCAGCGGCGCTTCACAGCATGCGCAGGCGACTACACCCCTTAGCGCGAAGTGATCGCCGATATTTTTGCGCTTCGGGGCTTTTGCCTTCCCTGCACGCCGCTCTTGAACCTTCTCGTAGGTCTCCAACGATATCAGCGGCTCGTGCTGCGCTTTCAGCCAGGTGATGCCGTACCGCTCGCTGCAGATGTACCCGGCGTAGATGGGCTGCGTCAGGACCGTGGTGACGCGTTGCTGCTTAATCTCACCCCGCCTGTTGCGCGGGAACTCAGGAAAGCTCTCAAAAAAGCGCTTCACTTCGGCCTGGGTTTCAAACCGTCGGGACGCGTAGCCCTCAATGGCCTCGGTGATGATTGAGGCCAGAGGCTCATCGCGCACCAGCATCTTCCCTCTACCCTTAACGGGCGTGTACTTCAGGCCGATAGGGGCATCATGAACCCAGTATCCGGACTGCATCCGCGCCTCCATCTTCTGGGAGACCTGACGCCCGTTTTGTTTGCGTTCCAACTCTCCCTGGGCGGCAATAATAGTCTCAATGAACTCGCCTTCGGGATTGTCGTCCTCAAAGTTGAAGTTCAGGCATTCCACTTGCGCTCCGCGCTGGCGCAGAGCCTCGCGCAATTCCAAGTGGAACCGGACCGATCTGGCGAACCTTTTGGGATCGTCGAACACGACCACGAAGTTTTCATGGGGTTGTGCATCCAAGAACACGAGCAATGACGTCATGCCTGGACGCTCGGCGTAATCCACACCGCCGCTAATTGTGTCAGAGAACGAAGCGACGACCTCAAGACCTTTAGCCTTGGCGTGATCGCGGCACCTTTTTTCTTGGCTGGCCAGGCCATTTCCATCGTTGGCCTGCGCACGTGAGCTGACCCTCGCATAGGTTACGGCTTTACGGCTCATACATCCTCCTTCTCGTTGGTGTGTGTCTTCCAGTCTAGCACAGCGGCGTTCAGCGCGGTGGTCAGGTGGAGGACTTGTCCACTGGTTTTTGGGGCGGGCTCTGCAACGATGTTCCATTGCAGATCGACAAAGGCGATGACGATGGACCAGAGGGTCTCAATAAGTTGACGCTTCTCGTCTTCCGTGGCCGTTGGATCGTCGAGATACGGCAGCCACGCCTCCCAATCGAGATGAAGACTGGGCCGGGATGCGGCAGACGTAGGATTGGGCGAGAGCGTTGTGGGCGCACCTGATGCGTCCGAACACGACGGGGGATTGGGGACCGACATGGGACCTCCTTTCGTTGCGGGTTGTGGGGATGCCGGGCAGTTTGCTCTGCGCACAGCGCGCAGAACAAAAGAGGAACATTTTGCCCGACAACCCATTATTTTGCAAGGATTAAATTCCTAGACCTGGGAAGTGAGGGTGAGCGGGAGCCTTACTTGGTATGCCCCTTCGTTTGCTTCGGACCCTCCTGCGATTGGGCCATGCGGTGCTCCTTGAAGGCGGCGCGATCACGCTCCATCGTCTTATGGTGGGCGCGGCGGGTCAGCTCTGACAGTCCGAGCATGTCCTTGGCGCGGAAGCTGGACGTGTCCCGCATATTGCCGTCCTGATCCTTGTAGGTCCGGGCCAGCGTGACGGAATGGTATGCGCCGTGCTCCGCCGACTCATTGCGCCATATGGCAGCCTTAAGGTTGCCGTCACGCAAGGTCTCCTCCGGTGGGTTGCGGTCTTGGTCAGACATGAAGTCTCCTTTCAGGTTGGGGTGGTTTGGATTGCTTCGGGGGGCCGCGCGCAGGCGTTCGGCCTCCCAGCGGGTGTTGAAGGCCTCTGCATCGACCTCAGCGGCAAAGTTGGGCGACGGACGCGGGACAGGGCGTGGATGGTCTTCCTCGATCATTGTGCGGGGGCGGACGTGAGCAGCACGTTCGTCCTGCATCTGCTCACGTGCTTGCGCCTTCATGTGCTCCTCCGACGGCCTGTCGTCATTGGCCGCCGCAAAAAGCCGGGCGACGCGCAATTCCCGCAAACGACGCGAGAAGTTGTCGCCCGGGAGATCCGGTACGCTATCGGCGTACGTGATGGGTTCGCGCTTCGACACGGATCAACTCTCCACTCTCGACCAAAGGCCATTCCGATATTGCGGGTAGTGAGCAAAGCGTGCTGGCACCGGCTCGGTGATGACGCGGCGGGTGCGTTTGCCCCATCTCGTCGCCACGGTGACCCGATCCAACGGAGGCATCGCCGGATGGGGGTGGAACTTACCCGTCAAGCTGCGCTGCTCGTAATAAGGCCGCCGTTCCAGCTCGATCGGGTACTCCACATCCTCGTGGAACAGATAGGCCTTGTTCGACGGCATGTTCATGATCTCGTCGGGCGTGCGCAGCTCCCGGCGGGTCTTGGTCTGGTGTGTCTCCGCAAAACCGTGATGCGCGAGGTCAAACCCAGCCTTCAGAGGGTCACCGCCGGTGATCAGGGATTGGATGGCTTGGTTGCGGGCATGAACAGCACGCTCCTGCGCCATGGTGTCGTCGTACGCGAGCGTTTGAGCGCCCATGCGGCGGGAGCAATCCTGGCAACTCTCCCAATCGCCCCGCAGCGCAAACATCACGGAGGCGCCGGCGCTCGACAGGATGAGATCCTTGGCGCCAGGCGCTAACCCGTTCATTTGCGCATTGGACTGCAGGAAGATGACCGGCACGCACCCAATTCCGGCACCGTAGGTAAAAAGCCGTGGTATCAGCGGAAAGCCACCAGCCTCTCCGCCAAACTGGCCGCATTCGTCGATGAAGAAGGTGATGCGGTTCGCGGCGGGCGCGCGGGATTTCACCAGCATGGCGGAGACAAAGGCCGCTTTGATGACGGCGCTCCAGCCGGAGATGAACTCTGCAGGCGGGCAGAGATACAGCTGCCAGATCTGATCACTGGCAACTAAGTCTTCCATCTTCATCGTATAGGGCGGCGAGACAGACGCCATCAGCAATGGATCGGAGAGACAAGCCACAGCGCGCATCAGCTCCCCGATGATGCCGCGGAAGCCATTGCCGGTGTCTTTGCGCGAGGCGGCGATTTCGGCTTCCACCCGCCGCACGACGGGGAACTCCGAACGAGACATGTGGAAGGCGAAGTCGAGCCATTCTTCGCTTTCGGTCGGGATCATATTGATCACCCGATAGAGCGACGGGAAGCTGAGCTCGCCTTCCAACTCAACGATGGCCAGCGACAGCGCCTCGCCGAACTCCTGACCCCTCTCGGGGAAGTACTTATCGGTCCGTGGCCCACCGACAGGGATCAGGTTCTGCCACAGCACCTTGGTGTCCGAGACCAGCATGGGACTGCCGCGTTTGATATGACCCAGGAAGTTGATCCGGTCTTGGGGCAACCCGTGCCAGCCCGTTGGGTTCCAAGTCGCTATGAACTTGCCATCGGCCGTCTGGTCTTGGGCGATGTAAGCAGCTTCCCCTTTAGGATCCAAAGTCACCGAAGACGTTAGGCACGTGCCCGACAGCAGATTAAAAATGAGCAAATCCCGCAGCTTACCGCTGCGTGCACCCGCGGTCACGACCGTTCCCGCCGGGCCATGTGTGTAGACTTCCCGGCCCTCAAAAAAGCCAAGGAAGATCGAATGGGGGTGCTGTTCGAACAAGCCCGCGCGGAGCAGCTCGTCATAGGTTGCGGGTCGCGTCGAACCGAACCGGTTCGACGCATTATCATCCCGGCTCACCGGCGGCCGCCAAAGAGCTTGAGCATCACAAACAGCACTATGGACACAAAGGCCACGCCCAGAACCAGCATGGTGGTGAAGAACATCAACGGATAGGCCGCGATGCGAAGGAGCCAGTAAATCAATGTCGCCCATCCATCCTGATAGCGCGCGAGGATCGCGTCGATGATCGACGGCTCCAACGCTGCCCAAACGTCAGGCGTCCAGAAGACGGCGGCGTAAAAGCCAACGAATGCAGACATCCATTTGCCGCTGGAGGCGATAAGAGGGTGAGGTTGCGGAGAGTCCTTCCCCCCAATTGCCGTAAAGAGCCATTTCATTGCAAATCCTCCAGATGAGAGAGCATGGGAAGCCAAGCCCCACTGGGTCCGGCTGATACGAAGGATGACGGAGTCGGTGTGACGGCGCTGGCAGGCGGCAGATCGATCAACTCGACATAGCTGCTCAGATGGGCGGCAAAGGCGCCCTCGATCCGGGTGTAGTTGTTGTATTCCGGGTCGGTGCGCCGGTAGCTGTTGGCCACGCCGATGATCGTGTAACTCCGCCCACCATCTCGGGAGACCAGAAGCGGCCCACCGGAGCCGCCTGGGATGCCATCGCAGCCCTCGGTCTCAATCACCGCCGTGGAGCCTTCTGGCATATCGCCGGTGTCCCGACGGCCTGTTGCCCTGCAACGGACGCCAAAGACGGCGTGGCGTTCAAACCGATCCGATACGTTGCGATCCGCAAAGAGGGGATGGTCGGCATAGAAGTCGACTTCGGCGAAGCGATAAGCACCCACGTTCAGGACGATCTGGTCCTCTGCCCCCACCAGATCATCCGGCGTCAGCGCGACAGGCAGTATATGGGCCGCGTCACAGGCCGGGTCCGCAAGTTCCACAATCGCATAGTCGAGGCCGAGGCGCGCCCGCGGCGCCATGCTTCCGAGATCCAGGGTAACGAAGTCGTAGGCGCGTCCGCAGGCCTCCAGATAGATACGCCCGTCGGACGGCGGCAGGGGCCGCGGCGTGCGCCCGTACGGGCCTTCCCACTGACCGGCCTCGGCAAAGAGATGGGCCGTGGTCAGCACCAACGTGGGCGAGATCAGCGCCCCGGTCCCTTGGCCCGCATGGTCCCAGAAGACGGGACCAATGCCGGAGAGATGGTCAGGCAGCGCAGGGCTATCCAGCGCAAAGATCTGATCGAGGAACGCGACCGGCGTGCGGTCATCCCGACCTGGCGAGGGGGCGAAGGGGATGGCGGCGCCACGCCCCGGTGCTTCCGGCCCCTCCGGGACCGGCGGCAAGTCAGGCGCGTCATCCTCCTCGGGCTCTGGCGTGGACCACAATTGGGTCCACGCCGCGACAAGCCACTCCGGCGCGTCGATCTCATCCACCGTTGAGCCGAGGAGCATGGCGAGGCTCAGAAGACCGGCAGCGGCCACCGGCCAGCCATGCAGGACAGACACGACCTTATACATCATCCTTGCCTCCGGGTTTCTTGGTGGACGTGGGCTTGGTCGTGCTGCTCGGCTTGCGCTTGGTCGGGCTCGCCTTCGCCGGTCCTGTCGAACGCGGACGCCCACGGCGCGTCCCTTTTGCGGCCTCGATCTTCTTTTTGGTCTCCTCGGACCGGTTCACGAAGACCTCAACCTTATCGAAGTCCTCCATCATGACGAAGCTCGGGACAGGCCGTTCGTTCTCTTCGCGCAGCTTGGCTTTCAAGGCTTGGTAGAGCGCCAGGCGGAAGCCAACCGCGATCCAGCCGCAGAGGTCAAAGAGGATGGCGGCAACCGTCAGGCCAGGCGTCCGCCACATCGTTGCGACCAGCCGTTCCGCAGGGCTCAACGTTGTCTGTTGCGGTAGATTGGGAACCAGGGCGGCAATTCGGTCGGCTTCGGTTTCCAACTGACCTGCATACACCCGCATGTCAGCGGTGATCTCAGCGATCCGGGCCTGGGACTGCGCATTGGTCTGGCTGCGGGGCGGTACGCCTTGTGCCACATGAGACGCAGCGGAACGGACGGCCCGCGCCGGATCAAGCGCCAGCAAGGCCCGCATTTCCGCAATGGCGCGACCTGAGAGAACATCGAGCTGCGCAGCAGCTTCGGCTCCAGAGACCTCTGGATTGGCCTGGAAGGCCCGCATCTCAGCCAAGATGGCTTCCAACGCATCGATCCGCCCGTTGGCTTGATCTAACGCCGCCGCAACAAGACCGGCGGCGGATTGATAACGGTCGGCCGCCGCCGCATAGGACCGCGACACCGACCCTTCGCCCGGCACCCCGGTTGGTCCAAGCCCGGCAATCTCGTCGTCTTCGGCTTGCTGAGCCTGCTCTGCGCGTTCAACCAAAGCCGCCCGCGTCAGAGCCATTTCGCCGATATAGAGGGCGAAGTCCTGGCGGGCATTGTCCAGCGCGTCGATGTCGCTCTGCTGAGTGACACTCAGGCTGATGCCGCCGCCATTGGCGCTTAGGCTGCCTAAGGACGACGGGATGGCGAACGCGAAGAAGCCGATGGTGCCGACCAGCGCGTAAATCAAGAGAGGTTTGCGGGTTTCCAGAGCGGGAAGAGCCCATGCGCCTGCCCAAAATGTGCGCGCAATCAGCCAGAGGGCGAGGCCTAGAGCCGCGCAGCGCAGATAAACGCCGAGGTCGGGATGGTCGAACTGGCTGGCGTAGCCGAGTACCGCGGTTGCCGAGGAGATAATCGCCAATCCATTCAGGCTCGGTTTGGCGATGGCTTCATATTGGGCAATCATGTCTTCCAGCCAAGGGCTCGTCCACGGCGGCAGCGAAGGATGCTTGTGCATTTGCCTATTCTCCGAAGGAAGTGAGGCCCGGACCGCGCAGCAGCGTAGCCAAGGCGATTCCTCCGGAGTACGGATTTCGGAAGTTTCCCGCTGGCAGGGTCAGGTACCGCTCGGCGGTTCGTTCAGCAGAACCATGGCGAGGATCAGCAGCGCCAGCGCGACAAGTTTGGCCTGTGTTATGCTTTCGCCAAATATCAATAGAGCGGCGGCTTGGACGAGGAGGATACCAAACGCGCTGGTGACGATCGAAAGGACGCCAAGGTCCGCGGTTCGGCTTAGCCAAACAAAACCCGCAGCAGAGGATCCCCAGAGCGATGCGCCAAGGATGGCCAAAGCCGGGTTCGCGGACAGCGCGGCATGTTTCAGAGCAATAGTGCCCAGGGCAGATGCACCAGTCGCGACAACAAGGACGAATATCCCAAACAAGTTGAACATGGATAACCCCAAAAACGATTGACGCCCCCGGTTTGCACCGGAGGCGTCGAGCGCGCTGGCAGAGGGTTGAGAGATCAGCCGTCGTTGAACTGTTCAGACGCCAGAACATCACGACAGAGCTGAATCAGCGTCAGACGACCGAGCCAATGTTCACCAGGTGGTTCGGTGATTTCGCCCGCAACGGCACGTTCAACCCAGAAACGGATGCCCCTGTCATAGCTGATCGGGTCATCAGACCAATCCTCGGTCACAGGAAGATATTCGGTCTTCTTTCCATCGAAGACCTCGTCAATCGTCTCTGGCGCAATAACCAGCGGACAGCCACAGGACCAGCGGTATTGAATACCCTTTTCCAAGCCTCCGTAGAGCGCATAGGCCACCATCCAACGTACCATCGGCACCGAGAAAGGGCGTTTGTCGTTCCGCAAACCAATCGGCACGTCGATCTTCAACTCGTGCAGCCAAAGGCCAAGGGTAGTGAAGGCTGCAACTGTCAGCAGTTTCTCCGCAGGTTTGGCGACGATTTCGTTTGGGCCTGCGGGGGCCGCCGGTTGAACGGCTGGGGTTCCGTCGTACTTTCTTAGCTGCCCGTCTGCGTCAAAGCAATTTGAGCAGCGTCCTAAGATGCGTTCAGTCATCTCGGTCCTTTCCGCGCCGAAGCGCTCTAGTTTGGTCCGAGGGTGCAGAGGTGGGGGTATCCAAACACTTGCCCTTGCATCTGGATGACCGGCCGGGTCGCCACGTGCCCCCTCGAGATGAGGCTTGGGACCGGTTTCCTGATCCCTTTAGATGGCATCGCAAAGGTGCGCTCGGTGGTCAGTAGAATGCGGTTGGAAACGTCCAGCGGGTTTCCAATGGGCAGCCTAACCATCGGAATTGTCACGTTTTATTTGAGTGAAATAATTAGGTATGTTATGCTGACCTAATGGCAGAACGAAGAACCGAGACGTACTCGGTCGAATTTCACCGCGACCCGCTCACAGATGAGATCAAACGCGAAGTCTGGTTCGACCCGAAAACAGGAAAAGCCCATCGCCCGAACGGACCGGCGGAGGTAGACTTCTACGAGTGGGAGGGCCGGCGATGCCGAAGCGAGACCTTCTACAATCAAGGGACCATCTATCGAGAAGGCGATCTTCCGAGCATGGTCGTAGTCGATGAAGAGACGGGAACGGCAGTTCTGCAGGAATGGTCGGATGACGGATCGCCCTGCAGGTTGGGTGGCAAACCCGCCATCATCCTCACTGACGTTTCAACAGGTGTTGTCGAACGCGAGGAATACTGGGAGCATGGAGATAGGCATCGGGCTGATGGCCCGGCATACATCGAGCGCAATCCTAAGACTGGAGCGATCCTCACAGAGAGCTTCTACGACCGAGGGGAAGAAGTTGACCCAACTGCAAGGCCTCCACCGTCCCCTTCCTAGAGTGTCCGGCTAGCCGATGGCCCGTCATCGCGGCAAGCGACATGTCAACGTCTATAGAGACAAGATCGAGCGGATCGTTGGCAGGATTCGCAAGGACGATGACTCTCATCGAGAGTTTTGCAGAAGCGTCCAAGAGCAATTCACCGACTATCGAGACGCGGTCGAAAAAAATAGTAGCAATGGCAAACTCGAACTTGCCGCCACCATCACGGATTGGACAGGGCAGAGCTTCTGGGACGACATCGACGGAGACTTCACGAAACTCTACTTGGGTGGCCCAACACGTATCAAGAAATGCTGGGCGATCCTCTATTGCCTCCGGTTTCTAGACGAACCCGAGCGCGTTGGTCCGCCAGATGAGGGATCGCGTAGCCTAAAGGCAGCCGAAGCCATCGAGACCAAGCTTCTAGGACCGCATCGCCCCGCAAGAGAGACCTACCGGAAAAACAATGCCAACAAGCATCCACCTCACCCCAAGCAACCTCACCGCGACGAACTAGCACTCAAAACGCCAGCCAGACTGCCTCCGCGGTTCTTCACCTTTGAGCAGGAAGAAAGCTACCAGCGGAACAGACCCGAGTTCGAAATGGTAAAAGCAGTTCTTCGCGATCGCAGCTCAAAGACCGTCGCCCTTGTTACTGCAGTAACTGGTCCCGGCGGCTACGGAAAAACAGCGATCGCCGAGGAGATCGCAATGGACGCCGATATTCGTGAGGCGTTTCCCGGCGGCATTTACTGGCTGCAGCACGGATTGCGGTTCGTCCAGCAGGATGAGCGCGTCGGTGGCGAGATCAGCACCGATGAGGCCATCAGTGAAATGTTGGCGCGCCAATTCCACGATGTGGATCTGCGCAACTTTAACCTCAGCACTCCGTCGTTGCTCTTTAACGCGCTGCCCGAGGCGCGCTTCCTGATCATCGCCGATGATCTGTGGAGGCAGAGCCAAGTCGCATTTCTCGATCAGGTGCCCACGCATGCATCTGTTTTGTTCTCCACACGAAGTTCAGAAATCGCGCGTCGCGCGTCCATCGAACAAACGGTTGGGGCGCTCGAGGGCGACATGGCGTTCGCTCTCCTGACGTCCGGTATGGGGACACTGACCGCGTCGCAAGACGTGGCCCTGCGAGACCTTGCTCAGCGTTTCAACGGCTGGGCCCTTCTTCTGCGGCTCGCGAACGGCGCATTTAGGGCGCTTCAGGATCACGGAGGCAGTGTCGATGACGCCATTGCCGAGTATCGAGCCTTCTTCGAGCGCGGAAACATCACTGGCTGGGACCACAAAGGCGCTGAGGATGGGGCCAACGCCGTCATGCGTAGGGGACTCGCAAAGCTATGCATTGAAACCGGCATCAAGGCGATTTTCCGAGATGACAGCGACCGCGAGCTGTTCCGAGCACTTGCTGTTTTTCCGGATGATACCGACATTCCGTTCGAGATTGTCGATGGGCTCTGGGAAGAGCTTTCACGCGACAGGAAATTGAACGAAAGGACACAGTTCTCTACGCTGCGCCAGGTAGCCCGCGACTACAATCTGTTGCGCGACTTCGACCAGAAACGGAAAACCATCCGGTTGCATGACGAGATGCTCGCGTGCCTCCTGGGGGACCATAGTGCGAGCGAATTGCGAAATCGCCATTGCGCGCTCCTTGATGCCCTCGGGCGTGAATGTGCGCATGTCTGGACCGCGTTGCCAAACAGCAACCGTTACGCCTGGTACCACCTGCTCAATCACCTAGAGCTGGCCGGGCGAACCCCGGAGGCAAACGAACTCCGGCTCGACTTCGATTTCCTATGGGGCCAACTCTCCAACCTTGATGTGGTTGCCCTCCAGAAGTCGTTTAGCTCAACAAATCTCAGCACCGACGCAAACTGGGTCATGCGCTGCATCGATCGGTCCGCTCACGCCCTTAGACAAAACAAAGCTGAACTGCCTCTCCAACTCTTTGGTCGTCTTGGCCACGGCGCAGTTAGTCCAGCGATCTGCGAGCTGCTGAAGGCAGCGATGTCATCACAACTTCACCCGCTTAGGCCCCGATGGCCGCACCTAACACCGCTTGGGCCAGAGAGGTTGATCCTTCAAGGGCATAAGCGCGCTGTCTTAGGTGCCGCGTTTTGCCAAAAAACTAACCGCATCGCGACGGCTTCCTCAGACGGCACCGTCCGGATTTGGGACGCGGAAACTGGAGCCGGTATTGGCGACCCGCTCTCAGGTCATTGGGACTGGGTTACTAGCGTTGCGTTCAACCAAGACGGTTCGCGACTTGTAACAGTATCGGACGATCATACAGCGTGTTTGTGGGATGTGGATAGCGACAACCCGGTCGGACTGCCACTTGAGGGTCATGAAGATCGCGTAACGAGTGCTGTATTCAGCTCGGACGGTACCCGTGTTGTCACGGCATCAGAGGATCATACAGCGCGAATTTGGGACGCGAGGACAGGAGCCCCGATCGGAAACCCTCTTAGGGGACATCGAGATGCGGTTTTAAGCGCTGCATTCAGCCAAGACGACGAACGCATTGTGACGGCCTCCAGAGATCAAACGGCCCGCCTTTGGAACGCGGAGGATGGCACGTCATTTGGCGTTCCACTAGTGGGCCATTCGGGCGCGGTTATGACCGCTGAGTTCAGTAAGGATGATGCTAGCGTCGTTACCGCTTCGATAGACAAAACAGCTCTTCTCTGGGATTCGTTGAATTGCACGCAACTTGGTGCGCCGCTTCAGGGACATGGTCTCGGAGTCGCGAGTGCTGTGTTTAGTCCAGATGGCAGCTACATCGTAACAACGTCATTCGACAATTCCGTACGCGTCTGGAACGCCGCTAGCGGCGCGAAGATCGGCAAGACAATCAAACATGACAAATACCCGCTAACTAGCGCTGCGTTTAGCTCGGACAGTCAGTACATTGTGACTTCATCCGGAAGAGCAACCTGTATTTGGCATGCTGCGACGGGCGAACGGCTTGGCCGACCACTTGAGGGTCACGAAGACTCGATAAGCAGAGCTGCCTTTATGGGCGACAGTACTCGCGTCTTGACTTCATCTTACGATGGTACCGCACGCGTTTGGGACTTTAAATTGGTAGTAAGTACCTACTCGCCCCAAAGCGGCGGCCTGCAGAGGATCACGACTGTCGGGTTCAATCCAGAAGGCACGCGCATCATCGCCGCCTCGGTGTCAGCATCAGCCCGCTTCTTTGATGCTCAGACGGGTAATCGTCTCGGCTGTTTTCCAAGGAGTCACGGACCCCGCGCAGTCAAAGCCTCATTCAGCTCAGATGGCAATGGAATTGTCACAGTGTCGTTGGATGGTATCGTAAGGCTTTGGGAAACGGCGAGCGGCGGTCAGGTTGGGCGGCCGCTCGAAGTTCAAGGAGCCCGGATCACTACGGCTGCGTACAGTTGGGATGGTACCCGTATTGTAACGGCTTCGGTCGATAATATGGTGCGCGTCTGGGATACGATAACCTTTAGCCCGATTGGCAAACCGTTCGAGGCCCATGAAGGCGCTGTGGTTAACGCAGCTTTCAGCCACGATGGCAGTCGCATTGTAACGGTCTCAACTGATCAGACTGCCCGACTTTGGGATTCTGCCACCTGCACGCCCCTTGTCGACCCTCTAGCAGGGCACTCTGCGTCGGTCAGAAGCGCAGCATTTAGCCGCGACGACAAACGCATTGTGACGGTCTCAGATGATCACTCCGCGCGACTTTGGAACTCGGAGACCGGTGCTCCGATCGGTCATCCGTTCGACATGCACATTGACCGGGTCAATGGCGCAGCGTTTTTCCTCGGGGGATCACAAATCGCTACAGTATCTGATGATCGGACCGCGCGTCTCTGGGATACAGTGACAAAGGCCGAAGCGGCATGCATATCTTTTGACTTTAAAGCTACGAGCGTCGATGCCCATGAGCGGGCTTTGGCAATTGGCCTTGAGTCTGGTGAGGTTATCGTTGTCGAAGTAGTTCCATTGTGAGTTGATTTGCCAATCAGTACGCGGCCGCCAAACAGGGGGCTGTGATTGGTTTTTCCTCTCGAATTCAGTTTAGAGGACTCCGGTGGCAAGTTGCGGCGAAGATCTCAAAATTGTTTGCTCACTTCGAGTTTCTTCTAGGTTTTGGGGACTGCGAGCTGTGGACTGAGGTCCCCGTCACATCGACGCAAAGATGCGTAGCTGCTTGCCCTCAAAGGTTCTCAATACAGATGCATGCACGAAGAGGAGACGTCCCAAAAGTCAGTAGGGCGAGCTGTGGACCAGGGTCCCTATATCAAGCCGACGCAAAGATGCGTCACAGCTTTCTTCAACCAAGTAATCAAAGGTCAAAGGTCAAAGGTCAAAGGTCAAAGGTCAAAGGTCAAAGGTCAAAGGTCAAAGGTCAAAGGTCAAAGGTCAAAGGTCAAAGGTCAAAGGTCAAAGGTCAAAGGTCAAAGGTCAAAGGTCAAAGGTCAAAGGTCAAAGGTCAAAGGTCAAAGGTCAAAGGTCAAAGGTCAAAGGTCAAAGGTCAAAGGTCAAAGAAAGTCAGCATAAGCAAAAGGTTAAGGCAAGCTGTGGGCGGCGTAATACGCGCCCGACTTGGCAAGGGGCTGCGCCCCGTTGCATCCGGCTGTTGCATGGATTTGCGATGCCTCAAATTTGCGCCGGGTCATCCCGATCTGGTATAATAAAGGCGGAGGTAAATGTGCGTGAAACAGATGACTTAAGCGACCGCCAGCGACGGGATTTTGACGACCTGCAGAATGAGATTGCAGGACGCGAGGTCGGTCGCATCTCGCGTTTCTTGACCCAAGATGACGAACGCAGCGCTGAAGGTAAGCGACGAAAACGTGCCGAGGAAGCGTTGCGCCGCACATTGGACGTGCTGCTTCAAGACCCGGTCTATCGCGCGAGATATGAAGCGGTTCGGGATGCTTTGGGCCGTGCGGAACGTGCGACAGTAACTGCTTTGGCAAATCTGGGCGTTCTGATCTCCCAAGCTCAATCCGAACTGGCTGATATGCGACAACGGGCCGCCCGTCTTCCAGACGGAACGCGGGTCTACCAGGATCAATCCGGCGCCGTGCGCCGCGAAGACGGCACTATTGTTGATGAAACCTTAGCGGCTACGATCCTCTGGCGCGGGGACGAGCCGAGTTTCGAGGATTACGCCGGGCAAAGGGACCGTTTGGAAGGGTTGGTGCGCGACCACTCGGAGGTCGAACGGTATCAGACCGACATTCTCGGCGACGCGCGCAACCGGCTCAGCGACGAAGAAAATCCGCCTTCCCTTGAGGAGCTGGACGCAATCATCGGCGATATTGGCAATCAGATGCCAAACTCTGCCCGTCAGTTGATTCAAACCGAACAACCGGAACCTGAACCCTCCGCAACAGCGCAGGTTGCTATCCCCGAGTTGGGGGCGCCTTAGTCCAAGGCGCCACAGTCCCGCAGAATGACCGCTAGAATAACCCCGCCAGGATGGGCGTCCTGATGGTCCAGGATGGTATTCCTGAGCTGACCCCGTGACGTGTCCCAGGCCCCATCTGCGAAGTATTGCGCATCGATGCAGCTGGCATGGCCCGGGTGTGTTTGCGTGAAGACAATCCCTGCCATGGTGACTGAGGTCTGCATGAAGCCGTTCTGGCTTTCTTCGGACCAAGTCGCAAACTCTGCGCCGGTGAAGTCTTGAGCGGACCCGTGCTGTGGATAAGTCAGCCCCAAAATACATGCGCCGCTTGCCAGCGCCCATGCCGCTATGCTGTTCATATTCCATGGTTTTTGTTCAAGTCAGTGCTTTACGGGATTCTACTCAATCAGTAAACATATCGGCAGGTAAACAGCGGGTTTGCGGTCGGTGCGCTTCCTTGCGCATGGGTGAGATGACCCAGGTCAGAGAGGATCGTTTTCGACCCGATCACATGTCAGAGCCTCGTCGCATCGGCTACATCCGCATCTCCACTCGGTCGCAGGCCCCAAATCGCCAGATCGAAGCCCTGCGCGTGGTATGCGACGAGTTGCATATCGAGCAAGTCTCGGCAGTTGCCGATGAGCGCCCCATTTTTGAGGCGCTGCTGGGTCGCCTTGTTCCAGGTGACAGCTTCGTTGTGATGGACCTCGACCGCGCTTTCCGATCTTCAATCGACGCCATACTAACCGCGGAACACTTGCGCCAAAACGGGATCACGTTTCGCATCTTGTCGATGGCCATCGACACCAGTACGGCGGAAGGCGAGCTGTATTACACGATGATCGCAGGGTTCGCTCAATTCGAACGCCGCATGATATCCAGGCGGACTAAAGAGGGCCTTGATGCCGCCCGCGCCCGTGGCGTGACGTTAGGACGCCGACCTAAGCTCTCGGATGAGGCGATCCGCACCGCATATTTGAGCCTTGGCAGCACGCCATGCAAGGACATCGCCCAATCACTGGGCGTCTCACGTCTCACGCTTCAACGTAGCTTCAAAAGGCTCGGGTTGGCCTATCCTATCGTAGTGGAGGCGAAGTAGCGGACGGCCCATACCGGACGTTCATACCGACATCAAGCGCCGCGTTGCAGCTTCACCAGAGCGGCCTTTCGCTGCAGAGGCTCGATTTCAGTGGTGTTTGAGGTCAGCTCTGCGGACCAAGCAGGCATTCCATCTAAGTTTGTCGATGGCGGTCATTACAGCGCGAAGGGGACGTCGGAGGTTGCTCCGGATGCCTGATTAGCTCTGGGGTCGCCGAAGCAGAGCGCGAATTCTGCCAGTCACTAGGGGTTTCCACTGCAAGTTCCAAGTGAAAGACTGCACTATCGGTGAGCTTTAAAAATACCGCTGGGCGTTTTCACACCGAAAGACTGATGTTAAGATCTCACATACTCAACACGTGCCGCTTGAACCTCTTTTTTAAGTGAGGTGGCCCGATGATATGAAACGGGAAAGGTCACAAATGTGCCCAGAGCGCTTTGCGTCTATTCTCAATCTGGCGCGCCGCATACCAACTCGCGCCTTGGCTAGTGCTGGGCGCTTGAATGAAAGTCTGGCAGCAATCCTTGCAACTGATGACCCCGTGCGGGATGTGTATGGCCGTCTCTTAGATGTACCAGAGCTAGCACTCGCCGAACCTTTCGCGGCACTTGCAAAAGCCTATGACCTAGACGCTCGCGCGGTCCTGTGTGAGGGTTCAAAAGTTCCAACGGATGCAAGATTGGCGCTGCTACTGGCCATTCTATACCCACACCCATCCGACAACGAGTATTTTTCGAGCCTTCCCGCGTATATGCGAGCATTGAATTGGCTATGGATTATTTTTTCAGACTCCAATGCTCGTACTAGTTTGAACGAACAATTGGTGCGCGCAGTAGAAGTTGGAATTTTGTTCGAGGCTTACGCTTCAACTACTGAACCCAGGAGACTTATGTCGCAGCCGGAGTTCGATGCCTTTCGCGACCGCCTGCGCGAGCTCTACCGCATGCATGGTCAAGAGGCCGCAACGGAGCTGATCCAAACAGCGCTACGAGCCGCCTGACAAAACCCGCTACCTGCTTTAGCTTGGTACTACTAAGTGCACATTGAAGTCGACCGCAGCATCGGTGGAGTTCGGCCCAAAACGGACACTGGCCGCAGGAACTAATTGCTGTACTGCAGCTCTTCAAAGCCGACATTGAGCAAAGTTCAGCAGTCTTGCGATCATAGCCTGCGATCCCGTCGTTCGCTCCAAGCGCAACCCGAGACGTTTTGTTGCTAACGAATTAGGCCTAGTATCCGAAAGGACCTGAGGTGCTCACGGGTCGAATTCAGGAAGAGAAATCTCTTCGAGGCACTTGAACATGCTTTGGCTCTCGACACGCTGCGTCTGTGCCTTAGCTTCCGGATTAATGATAGAGGATGACCGGTGCCGCGCCGTTACGAAGAGATCTATCCGTCTCTGCCGCTACTCAACAGCGATGGGTTTGAGCACACGTCGGCGGCATCGTTGATGTCGGTGCGCTATTTCCAGGCAGAGCCCGACAGTATGCCAACGGAAGTATTTGCGGAACACCATATTCTTTTGAACCTGAAAGATGAACCGCACCGCGTGCAAAACACGCGAGACGGCGAACTGCGCGATTTCACGTTCTCCAAATTCGATATCATCGTGACACCCGCTGGCGTGAAATCCGGATGGCGGTGGTTCGCGCAGTCGGATGTGATCGTCGTGACGCTTGATCCCGCGCGGGTGCAGCGCTTTGCCGAGGCGGAACTGGGCCTGCTTCTGGATCCGCAACAATTCAAGGACCTGCCCCTGTTCTCGGATGCAGATCTTTGCGCGGCCGGCGTGATGTTGCGCGATGCGTTGGAGGCCGACGATATGACCTCGGCGGTGATGTTTGAGGCGTTGAGCCGCGTGTTCCTCGTCAAGTTGCTGCAACGCTACGGCAAGCGGCGCCCCGAGGATGTGGCCCTCTCATCGCGCTTCACCTCCGCCCATTACAACCGCGTGTTGGCATTCATCCGAGCCAATCTGGACCGCACGATCACGCTTGATGATCTGGCGTCCGAGGCGGGCATGAGCCCGTCGCATTTCAGCCGCCTGTTCAAGGACACGGTCGGGACACCGCCGATGCAATACGTCATGGCCTACCGTATCGAGCAGTCGCTTGAGATGATGACGGACCACGCTCGGCCGCTTGGCGATATCGCCCTAGCCTGCGGGTTCGCCGATCAGGCGCATTTCAGCCGCAGCTTCAAGCAACTGATGGGCTCAACGCCCCGACAGCACCGTGCCAGCCTGAGCTGATCGTTCAAAAAGCAGGATCATTCAAAAACCGATCAAGCTGCTTCAATTAATGGGGGCGGGGGCGGAGTATCTCCAATGTCATCGGGCAAGCAGCCCACACTATGACAAACCGGAGATACCAAGATGAAACTCGCAACCCTGTCCACCGCCGCCACCCTTCTGGCCACCTCGGCCATGGCCGATATCACAACCCGCACCGTCACCTTTGAGAACGAAGGTGCTACGTTGACTGGCACGCTTTACTTGCCATCGGATCATGACGGGTCCGCCCTGCCGACCGTCGTCGTGACCGGTGCCTGGACTTCCGTCCAGCAGCAGATGCCAGCCACATACGCCGCCCAAATGGTGGAACGTGGCTTTGCGGCCTTCACCTTTGATTTCCGCGGCTGGGGCGCGTCGGGCGATCTTCCGCAGAACGTTCGTTTCGTGGAAAGCCCGGAGGCCAAAACCTCTGACATCAGCGCCGCGTTCGAGTTTGTCGCCACACTGCCAGAGGTCGACGCAAGTCAGATCTACGGCCTCGGGATCTGTGCGTCAGCTGGCTACATGGTAGACGCTGCTGCCGGGAACGATCTGGTGCAACGCGTTGGCCTTGTCGCCCCCTGGCTGCAGAACGAAGAGCTCGTAAACGCCGTCTATGGCGGTGAAGAGGGCGTAAACGGCCTGATCGAGATGGGCCGCGCCGCAGACGCTGTTGGTGGCCAGATCATTCCAGCGGCCGGTCCTGAGGGGGCTGAAGGTGTGCTGATGCCCATCGGCGGCTACTACTACGAGGCCGACCGTGGCGCGATCCCCGAGTACGACAACCAGTGGAACAACGCGTCGTGGGAAGGCTGGCTGACCTATCACCCCGCCGACAACCCTGAGCGTCTGTCGCAGCCGTTAGCCATAGTCCATTCCGATGCCGCCGCGATCCCGGATGGCGTGCGCGCCTTCCTTGACGGGTTCACCGGCGAGGCGACACAGCAATGGCTCGAAGACGTCACGCAGTTCGACTTCTACGACAGCGCCGAGGATGTGACCCGCGCCGCTGATACCGTGGCCGCTCACTTCCGCGCAGGCAGTGACGCCTGATCCGACACGCCTCGCGCGGCGAGACACATATCGCCGCGCAACCCAACTCCTCTCAATCACTCACATCACGCAACTAAAGGAATTCACCATGATCCGCTCAACCCTGACCGCTGCCACCCTTCTTGCAACTCCTGCTTTGGCCCAGATCGCAGGCGATCCTGTCACAGCCGACACACTTCTGGGCCGGGCGGAGATGATCCGCATTGCCGATGCGATTGACGCCGCTGTCGATGCTCAGGATTGGCCCGCCGCCCGGGCGCTATTCACTGACGAAATTTACGTCGACTTCACATCTTTGGTCGTCGGCGAGCCTGCCACGATACCGGCTGATGGCCTCATTGCGGGATGGTCCGCCAACCTTACCGGAGAGAAGTCCAGCTTCCACCTGCGCGGCAACCATCGCATTTCTTTTGACGGCCCTGACACGGCCCTGATGCAAAGCCACGGTTACGCGTGGAACCAGATGCCGTCAGGCGCGCTGGAGGAGAACGGGGGCAATCCGATGTGGGAAGTCTGGGGCATGTACACCCACAGTTTCACCCGCACGTCAGAGGGCTGGCTCGTCTCGGCCATGACATTTACCGCCACGGCCGAGCGCGGCAATGACTACGTCCGCGATACGCCAGGTAGCTAATCCCAACACTTCCCCTCACATAGAAGGAACAACTCAATGACACAGACATGGTTCATCACCGGCGCATCCTCCGGCTTCGGGGCCGCCTTCGCCCATCACGCGCTGTCCCAAGGCTACAACGTCGTGGTCACGGCTCGCCGCCTCGGCAAGCTTCAGCAGATCGCGGCTCTCGCGCCTGACAGGGTCTTGGCGCAAACAATGGATGTCACGGACACCGCGCAGATCACCAAGGCGATCAAGGCTGCGGAAGACAGGTTTGGCGGTATCGATGTGCTGGTCAACAATGCGGGCTACGGCATTGTCGGCGCAGTCGAGGAAACGCCGGAGGCCGAGCTGCGCGCGATGATGGAGACGAACTTCTTCGGCGCCGTCGCAGTAACCCAAGCCGCATTGCCAATGATGCGCAAAAGGCGCACAAGCGCTATTGTGATGATGTCGTCGCTTGGTGGGCAATTGTCCTTCGGTGGCTTCGGTCCGTACTCCGCAAGCAAGTTCGCTTTGGAAGGCATGACTGAGGCACTGGCCCAGGAAATCGCGCCCTTCGGTCTCAAGGCCCTGATCGTGGAGCCCGGCGCGTTCCGTACCGAGTTCGCCGATACCGCCCTCCGCCACATGCCCAAGATCAACGCCTATGACGAGATCGTCGGCGGCACGCGAGACTTCGCCAGCGGCATGCATGGCACTCAGCCAGGGGACCCCGCGAAAGCCGCCGCCGCGATTGAAACGGCGCTTAGCAGCCAGACCACACCCCTGCGCCTGGCTCTTGGCCACGACGCAGTGGACGCGATCCGCGATCATGGCGAGGCCCTTCTGGCTGAGCTGAGCCAGTGGGAGCCGGTCGCCCACGCCGTCAACCACGATGATGCTGCACAAGCCGCGTAAACTGTCCGGGTGGCCCCATCTTCGGGGCTGCCCGCCTCTCGACACCCAAAGGAGATGACCATGACCCGCCCCCGTATCGCCCTGATCACCGGCGCCAACCGCGGCATCGGCCGCGAAGTTGCCCGGCAATTGTCTGACGATAACGGCCTTCACGTGCTGCTTGGCTCTCGTGGCCTCGCCAAGGGCGAGGAAGCTTCAAGTGCCATGCAGAATGCCTCGGCGATCCAGCTTGATGTGGCGGACCCCGCATCTGTGTCGCACGCGTTCAGGCAGATCATGCAGGACTTCGGCTATCTGGATGTTCTCGTGAACAATGCGGGCATTGACTACGACACCGATCAATCCGCAAGCAGTGCCGATCTGGACCGAGTGCGGCGCGCGTTTGACACCAATCTGTTTGGCGCATGGGACGTCGCAAGATCCGCTGTCCCACTTCTCAAAAGGGGCACGTCCCCGCGCATAGTTAATGTCTCGTCAGGTGCGGGGGCCTTGAGCGATATGGGAGGTGGCACGGCTGGCTATGGCATCTCGAAAGCCGCACTGAATGCATTGACCTTAAAGCTATCCTCCGAATTGCAGAGTGCAGGGATCCTGGTGAACGCCGTCTGCCCGGGTTGGGTTGCAACTGACATGGGAGGGGGAGGCAGACCGATCCCGCAAGGCGCTGCAGGGGTGACCTGGGCGGCAACTCTACCTGATGACGGCCCAACGGGTGGGTTTTTCCGAGACGCGCGTCCAATGGACTGGTGAGAAAACGGGAGATGATTGGATCGCTGAATGTGAGGTTCACTGAAACCAGACGAATAGTGGCCCATACCAGAAGTTGAAACCGCCCTGAGTTGCTGCACCGCACCAAAGCCGAAGCTGACTTTCACCGATAACAATGTCCCGCTGTTGCCGCCTGACTGATACCTGCCTGGGACGGAAACGTTGCGGGCGGGCTTGTTTGTCGATGCAAAGCCGCAGACCTAAGTGAGGATGATAAGGCCCGCCAGAAGTGCCCTTTATTGCCAGCATTCGCTCATAAGGACCAGTAGTCTGTTCATTCATGTTGGCTGATCATCTAACGGTTGTGGCCAACTACAGCTCAACGTGGCCCCGGATTCAACATTGCGCTCATTCGGACGCCTTCTCCTGTCTTCGTCAAAATAGCCGAAGACGTGTATGACGGTGCCGCCAATAGGTTGCGACTGATCAATCGAGTTGAGAAAGTACCGATCCACGTACCGTCATTGCAGTCTTCCAAAGCAATCGGGGTGCGGATGATTCGATCCAATCCCATTATCCTGTATGTCTGTAGGCACTGCCCGAAGTTCTCCTCCAACTCCCGTGTTGTTGCGATCGCGACTGGCCCCTGTGTCTTGATCAAGGAAAACGGCAACGAGACGCAATCACACCACATCGAAAAGTCGCTCTCGATGAAGGAGACAGAAATCCGATCAAGAAAGTCGATGAATTCCTCTTGGCTTATCCTTGGCAAACGCGTTTGGTCCCAAATTGTCATTTCGCTGGACGCAGCGAATGCTTGTTACGATTAAACTTCCATGCGGAGTGCCACTATTTTTTTATCTACCTGTCCGATGAGGAAACGCGGGCATAACGCTCCCAACAAATACTCCGACGGATCAAACCAAAAATGACCCTGCGCTTTCAAGCTGTACAAAAAGGCTATGTGCGCAAGATGCCAGAACAGGTTACCCTTGCAATGGCTCAAGGTGTACAGCTCAATTCTGACGCTTAAGGGAGAGGACACGGTGGAAGATTTTCAAGCGATGCTTGATCGAATTTCCAACGCTCAAAGCCGACGGCAGCTTTGGGAAACTCTGCTCGAACAGATGCATGAGTTCGGCATCAAGATGGTAAGCTATCATACGACCGGGAGCGATGGCCTTCCCCTATCGATAGCTTCAGACGGTTTTCCAGAGAGTTGGGTATGCCAGTATATCGATGAAAACCTGGTCCAGATTGATCCGATACCAGAACTAGCTGCAAGGCTATCGCGACCCTTTTTTTGGCATGAGATTGAAGAGTTGGCCCCCTCGACCGCGGACACTGAGAGGTATCTGGCCCTTATGGCAAATGCCAATATTGGTGATGGTATCGCGCTCTATGTGTTCGGGCCTGGTCTGCAGAACGCTTATGTCGGATTGGGCTTTGGGAAAGAATTTGTGGAGCTTGACCCGAGCGACCTCCTTCGCATCCAAAGTATCGCACAAGCTGGCCATCTCAAATTCTGCGAAATTCAAAGCGAAAAGACTCCTCGACCTTCCCTCACTAAGCGCGAGTCCGAGATCCTCGAATGGGTTGCACAGGGAAAGAGCAACTCTGTGATCGCAGACATACTCTCGATTTCGCAGCACACGGTCGACGCTCATATGCGGAAGATCTACGCAAAACTTGGAGTGGCTGATCGCACGAGTGCCGCCCTTCGAAGTGTTGGCAGTGCCGTTATCAAACTGAGCTAAGATCACGTAACTGCGTGATCCCCAGTCTTTGGATACTAGCCTAGGTGCTTCTTCAAGGAATTTGAGGAAGCGAATTATGGGCTCAGTACGTTTTATTGCTTTGAGTGCTCTCAAGCCACCGCGCCGAGATCTGGCGCGCTCTCGATGGAGTAGCTCCATTGAATTGCCTGTTGCCACCCAGGGTGGATGCACTCAACAGGCACAAACGGGAGAGAAGTTGCTTTTCATCGGTTTTTCCAAAGTAGAGACCATGGAGCTCTCACGGTTGTACGAGCACTCTCAAACTCAGGCACACTTCATGCGTGGGTGTTCTCAGGAAACAAAAAGCGCTCATGGTTCAAGATTTGAGGCTGTAGCTATCCATGTGGATAATTGCGAGCAGTATGGGCCGTCGATCGTCGATCAACTTCGAACAGCAGGTGCGATTGAGTATGACCACGATGTTGTTGCCGTGACTGGGTATCCGTTCAAGAACTTCACCGACCACCTGCAAGCCAGTGGGTTCACAAGAATTCTGAGTTCGTCGGGCGGCCTGGAAGCGATCTTTCCTAACCGCGTCAAGGTGAGCTGATCGGCTTTAAGTTTAGCTGCCCCATCGAACTCTGACTACCGACTGGGCTGGTGCTTGCCAGTGTCAAATGTGGTCGTTCTTAGTGGGAATGTCCCGTACCAGTTGCTCAGTTTCGTTGAGCTTGCGGCCCATACCGGACCTTTGCGTCGGTCAACAACGCTGCACCGCGGCTTCCTCTAAGCAGACCTTGATCATTTCCACGGAGTTTCGGCAGTGCGAGATAGGCGCAATGCTAATATCGATGGAACGAAACGCGTCTGTACTGAAATCTGGTTTCAAAATATGGTCATAATACGGTCGCATGTATTGCGGAACGATGTGTATCCGTTGACGCGCAAGGTGTCTTTGAATATTGCAAAATAGCAACAGACTACACCGCGAAGTGGCATGACAGATCCGCAAGCCGAACTAAAGAAATTGTATCAAGCAGAGTACGGTGACGCCCTGGACATCGTAATGCGCACTATCGGTATTACGGCCGGTGGTGCGTTGCTTTACATTTACACAGGCTGGGCTGCTTCATACATCTGGGGTCTTGTTTTTGCGACCGTACATGCGGTGCAATGGCCTTACCTTCGGAGCAGACAAGAGAATCCAACAGAACGGGAAGCAGTCGTCGGCGGCCTGCTATTTGTTTTCGTGCATATCTCTTTCATTTGGTTGCCTACGCACTTAGCTTCAACGCAAGACGCTAACCTGATGTTGGTGGGCCTGCTCGTTTTTGTCACGACTTCAATGTACCACATTCGTCGCTCAGATACCGCGTACTGGCTGGTCCTTGCACAGATCGGGATTTTTTCGGCGTCTCTGTTCTACATCGCCACAGCTCACGTCTTGCGTAGCGACGATATGATTGTCCGCATTGGAGTGTGCATGGTCACGGCTATGGCAGTTTTATACGTTGCGATGACTATGCGTGCGGCGCACAAAAAGCAGCTTGAGATTGCGGACGCCTCGATAAACTTGGCTCAAGAGCAGAAGTTGTCAGCGATAGGAAGATTGGCTGGCGGCGTCGCTCATGACTTCAACAACGCTTTGACGGTCATCAAGGGCAATCTTGAGCTGTACCAACTCCTCGAAGCTACCGATGAACGAGATGCGGTAATGGCGGAAGCTCACATGGCCGCAGAACGTGCCGAGGGGGTAATTCAGCAGTTGTTGGTGTATGCACGCAAAGCGCCCACCAACCGGCGGATTGTGGACCCCAACAGTGTTCTCGATGATATAGAGGCTCTTAGCAGGACGATGGTGCCTGAGCGGATCGCATTGACTTGCCATCGGTTCCCGCGACGGCTTGCTCTTGAGCTAGACGAACGACAGCTGACAGCAGCGTTGCTCAACATGGTTAAAAACTCAATTGACGCAATTCCAAGGAACGGCACCATCGAAATCCGCGTGTCAGAAGTCGATGCAGCTGATACCCCAGCACTTGTAACGGGGGGCAACGTGAAGGTTGGTAGCTACGCGGCAGTTAGCGTTTCCGACACAGGCCAAGGAATTCCCCGAAAGGAATTATCCAGCGTTGTAGATCCATTCTTCACCACGAAGGACCCCGGAAAGGGTACCGGACTTGGTTTGTCCATGGTGCTAGGTTTTGCCGAAGATCTGGGTGGAGGCATAGCAATCGAAAGCTCTTCTGCAGGAACTAAGGTGACCCTACTCTTACCGCTGTAAATTGAGCCGCCGCAGACCTTGCGCTACGGGAACGCAACTGTCGAACTTCGCGTTGCTGCAATAGAGCGCCGAACCCACCACTTCACGCTCACTTACGGCCCATAGCCGACGTTTGCCGATACAGTCGACGCTGTGCTAAAGTTTTCCTAAAGCGGACCTCCAGAATAATCTTTTTGGGGGGAAGCGGGGATCAAGATCGAGTGCTTTTTGCTGTGCCTGACCAGCTAAGATTCAATTGAATTTGAAGGAACAGTATCGCCTTACGAAAGAACAAATTTGGTACTAGAGTTTTGGAATGAATATGGAACAAATCGATGCTCAGGTTAACCGTGCAAATCTCCTGACTTCTACAGCCCGAAGCGCGTGGCTAGCTTACCTTGCAATTGTGGTTTTCCTTGGCATTACAGCCCTTGGAGTGGATGACGAAGACTTCTTCGGCCTAGATCGCTCAACTACACTTCCGCTTGTTGATATCGGCGTTCCAACGCGAATTTTCTTTTCATTGGCACCGATAATTGCCAGCGCTTCGTACTCATATCTTCATGTTTATCTGATCCGATTGTTTGAAACATTAGGTTCAATGAAGGCAAGGCAAAACGGTTCGCGTGTCGGTGACATTCTGACTCCTTGGATTGTCACCGACTCGGCGTTGAAACTGCGGCAGTTACTTAGACGCGACGGCTGCGTTTCTTCGAAACCGTTAGACAGCCTATTGTTTGGGTTTAACTTCTTTTCCGTCTGGCTGGCGGGACCTGTAGTGATCTCTTTGCTTTGGTGGGAATCCATGACAGCCCGCGATCCTTATGTATCGTCAACTGCATTCGTTGGTGTACTGGTATCAATTGGTGTCGGCACTACGAGTCTTTTGGCGATTTGGCGGAGCGGGTCAGGTCAACCCTTCGAGAAGAAACTGTTCACCTCGTCAGTGTTCACTGCTTTCTGGGCCCTACTATTTGCTGTAGGCATTCTTGCTTCTTGGGAAAGAACGGCAGGGACCATCGCCAACCGCGCAAGGGTTGACCTCTCCAGTAGCCTCTTAGCATCTGGATCTAATGAGTGGGTCGCCCACACACAAGCTCGAGAAGTCTTTTTTGCGGATTGGTGTGAAAACATCGTTGCAGACTGCTCAGAATTGTCTGAAAATTCCGAGGCATTCCGAAATGCTTGGAGAGATCGACGCGACTTCGACATAGGCATACTGCGGAAATCAGATCTCTTGGGCTTGAATCTCTCGTATGTTGTTTTTGACCAAGCATTCCTCCCAGGCCTCGATTTCAGGGGCATGGACTTGACAGGCGCCTCTTTCCGAAACGCTGTTGCTGAACAAGCTGACTTTTCTGGGACGAGGCTGTACGATGTCGACTTTAGCGGCGCCGAAGCTAGCCATGCAGATTTTGGCAGAGCTAACTTGCACAGTGCGAATTTCGTACAGGCACAACTACTCGGTGCGGATTTTTCGTATGCGTATATGCCCGCGGTGAATCTGGATAGGGCAAACCTATCAAATGCAAGATTTTCTTATGCGTACATTGCCGGTGAACAGCTGATGCAATCATTGAATTTATTTAACGGTACGATAAATGGGATGGCATGGGGGCAGCAGCAGAACCTCGAGCCAACCATAGAATTGAACATTAGTGGTACGGAATTTCGATATTCAGCGATTCGAAACTATGACCTATCGGAAGCAACATTTGACGAAGATACCAATCTAAGGGATGCATTTCTAGACGGTTCTGTGAGACTTCCAGACGGCTTATTGATCCCGCCCCTCCCGTGTCATTGGTTGCAAGCTCCGGCAAACGACGACGCAGAGTTTTTCGGCCGTTGGCGTGGGTTTATCGAGTCTCGAAGCCGAGGGGCTTTTGCTCCAAGCTGGGATAGCATCGCGCCGGAGGAATGGTGGCAAGTGCCCGCAATCAGGCCGAGCGATTGTTAGCTGAAATCGGCCCAATCCGGACAGTGAGTGAGACCAATGACGCTGCTGTGCAGCTTTCCTAAAGCGGACATTGATGGTCAGAAACGCCCGCGAAAGGCGAGGCGCGTTTGGCTCAACCGCGGTTCCTTTATGTTTCGCATTCACTTAGCAACCCCGCCACAAATAATAATGGCGTTCTTTTTGTTGTCAGCTCTGCATAATGGAAGCTATCTGGTCCAACAAAGCCCTATTTTGAAGCTCTTGTGACCACCCGCCAGCAAATGAGATGTCGTTAGAGTCTGGAAGCTTGTCTTCGGGAAGAGATCTGATCTTAACCCGGGCTGGTAATGCTGCGGCTTCGCCCACAAAAAGAGCCTCTTGCCTAGGCAGCGAGGATAAAACTGAGGTCATATTGGAGAGGCTGTCGGGCAAGAAACGCTTAACATGTTGTTGGTCTTGGCTATTTGACAACCGTAAAACGATCCACGAATTGCACTGTGAAATAACGGTGCCTTCAACATCTGCTGGACGTTGCGAAATCAACATGAGGCCTAAACCGTATTTCCGCCCCTCGCGAGCAATGCGGCGAACCGCATCCTGCGCGACCGCGTACTGGGCTTCGCCTCGGTCTGGAACATATCGATGTGCTTCCTCACAAACCAACAAGATAGGATCGCGCTCTCGACCCTCTCGGTTTTGCGCAAGCTTGTATTGGAACAACAACCTAGCAATCGAAGCGGTAAGTGGTCCCGCAATTTCGTTGGGTAGGCCAGAAATATCGATTATCTTAACCTTTGCCTCCGGTTCGTCAGCAACCGATAGAAACTGAGCCAGAACGTCGGACAGTGTTAGCGGCTGATCCCCATCGAGATGATCGTTCAAAAGGAACGAAATTCTCGTGTCCGAGCCTAACACGGCGACCTTATCGAGAATTGAAGCAAATTTTTGCTTGTTTGTAGCGGTCTCGTCGACCCAACCGTTGTTAGTGTGCCGTTTTGTCTGAAGCTCGCGGATATGTGCTACAAATTCCGACATCCTAAAGGGGCGAGGCTTGTCGCGGTCAAAATTCGCGATGGCTTGCTTTCGTTCCGCAAGCTGATTGGGATCGTCTGAATCAATGACTATTGGTTCTTGAGGATGCTGATCGGCTTCGAGAGTTGCCAAATCAATATCTGCCGCTGCCTTTGTGAGTCCTGCCTCAACCATCCGTGCGTGGGTCAGAGCTTTGTAAACGATGTTTGACTGAGAGGTGGCTTCATTCTCAGTTTTCCCAACAATCAACGAACGGAACTCATCACTGGACATGAGCCAGAATGGAAGCTTCAGGTTTGCATGTCCAACGGCAGCCTCGTTTGGCGCATCATATGCCCGGTACAGCAAGGCATCGTTTCCAAAAGCGGCAGCATATTCTCCGTGAGGATCAATGATCACAATTCTTGGATTGGAAGGCTGTCCTTCGACAGGTTGATGCGCAATCACCGAATGAAGGATGGATGCTACTGTGCCCGACTTCCCTGAACCGGTTGAACCCAGGATCGCGCTATGTTGACCGAAGAGTTTATCAATATTGGCTCGACATGCGACACGGGTCGCCCCAACGTAATCCCCGATTGCGACATGACAATCTATACCATCATCCCGAGCGCTTTCGACACTTGCATAAAGTCGCTCAGTTTCGCCCTTCGTCATTAAAAATACAGACTGCAGAGGAAGCGGGAATGTGCTGATACCGCGACGGAAATCCAACTTTTCTTCTCTTGGTTGCCACCAAGCCTCCCCGAGCAAATCGGCTTCAATGACTCGCTTATCAAATGTAGTGACAGCGCTTCCAGTTGAGGCAGCAATCGCGGCAGCTTCTTCATCCGACTGAAGGCGCAAAAGGCTAACCGTTGCAAAAATGACCTTTCTGCCGACATGCAATTTGATCACACTGCCGAGCTGACCGACGGAGTAGCTTCTCCCACGATAGCCTCTGGTCAATTCAGTGATGCGTTTGTCGAGAGCAATTTTAATGGAGTTTCCGGCAACTTCGAATACCGTGCCAATCTCCAGTCCAGGCTCGACGGCAAAATCGGTCATGCCATTGCCTCCTGAATATCCGCTGGGAGGCCATCAGATAGCATTTCAGTCACGCCAGTGAACGTCCACCAATCACGGCCCTCTTCTAGCGCCCAGAACGGGCCGCGGTCGCCGTTATACAAACCTTTGTTTGAGACAATATAGATCCTCTCGCCCCAGGAGGTCTTACGCCAGTCATCAAGGATCGGAGGCAGCGAGTCTCTCTCTTCCGAAAATGCAACCATCGTGAGTTGGCTATCTGGAGCAGACATAGCAACTTCAATATCTTGGTTGATGTGCTCATCGCCAAATGAGTATCCGCAAACCAATAAGACGCGCTCCGAACCGTCGGCGAGATTTCCACGAAACCGTTGGAATAGCTCCGCAAAGGGGTCAAGTTGGGTGTTCACGTATTTTGTAGATTGCGGATAAATTACTACCTGGTTCTTAGGCGCAGGATAAGCGTCATGATGTCTAACTCTAAGTAGTCGTGATGCATCATCTTTGGGTGCCACCCAATCGATAGAGCCGTGGAGCTTTACTACCCTGGCCTTCATTGTCGGGTTGGTGGCCCCCGTGTATCCAGACCAAAATGCGACGCTGCCACCAGAAAATCCATCATCATAAGGTACACCACGCAACGCGAGTGCATCTTCTATAAGAGTGTCGTAGTTGGTTGTGAAGAACTCTACTGGTCCACGCAATGCTTCAAGCCCGGCCCTATTCCGCCCAAAGACTGCTCTCATAAAGCTAAGATGGTGTTCTACCGTCACAATAGGCTCATTCGAAGTGCCTACACTCGATTCTAGCTGCTGGCCATCTTCTGCCCAGTTTTCGCGGTAGCCCCATCTGATTGTATCCGAGATGATCTCCAGAAGCCCATTGTGCAACTTGGTCAAGATATCAAAGCTGACCTTCGTATCTCCCAACTGCGCACTATGATCGCGTGACCTCACAGACATGGAAATTAAATCTGCCAAGTGGGTCAAAAATATTTCGATGTGCGCGTTTTGGTCAATGTCACCTTCAATAAATTCGATCGTAGAAAGTACTTCGCCCTCATCTTTGAAGGTTTCTGTTCTTGCCAGTTCCAACACTCGCCTTGTCAAAGGATACATCAAGGGGATGTTTGACATGAAGCTCGCGCCAGCGGCTAGAAGCCAAGACTGTTTCGGTGTATTAATAGCTTTTTCAAATTGTTCTGCTATGTCTTTAGCTTCGTCCGACATCTGTAAATTTCCTAAATCAATCTTCAATCGAACCTAAGTGACATCTCCCAGCTGTACAATCGTAAGCTGAATGTCCGCTTACTTTCGCGTTGTTGAAGAAAGCGGTACTGCAGCGAACTTCCGCTTCCCGCCCTCTCTCCTTCAGAAATAGGAATACAATCATACGCTTGTATGCGGACCTTGCTCTGTTGCGTGATTTGTGTTCTTGATATGTTCCTATTTGTTCAACACGTACTGAGTAAGGAGTTTTTATGAATGCAAATAGTAACCAAACACACACCACCGAGACGGCGCCTAGTCTGAAGCGTCCTTTCATGCTGGCCTACACGGTCAAGCCAATTGATGACGGTCGCAAAGCCATCTGGAGCAAGATTGGCGCGGCATGGTCCCACAAAGATGGTCAGGGCTATGAGGTGCGCATGGATGCGTTGCCCGTGGACGGCCGCATCGTGTTGCGAACCGTGAAAGACAGTGATGCAGATCAGACAGGTGAAGTGCTCGGGCGCACGCCGGATTAGATCGACTAAGTTTACTGCGTAGGGAGGGGCAGGCCAGTGGGTCTGCCCCTTTTTCGTTTGGGTGTGCCCGCTCTTAGGAAACCTATCGTTTGACCAGTTGATCGATCGTTCTGGTTTCGGCGTCCCCGGCTGCGCCGGTCAGGCTCGCGCACGCTGAGCCGGTGCCCGTCTCATCCCTGCGGGCGTTGATCCTTGACGCAGTGTTGTCAGCCTTTGGCTGTCTCTTTCTCCGGTTAGGGCCTGCGGCCCATCGACCATCAAGGCCAGGCCTTCGGTGAGCGTCAGGGACCGTGGCTCAGGCGTTCCGCCCTGCGCCCGCACCATCCCTGACGCTCAGCCATGACAGTCTCCCCCGCTCATTGCCGCGTGGCTAGTCGGGTTGCATGCGCAACCCGTTTTTCAACTTGAAGGGAGACTAGAAATGACCATTCAATTCCATGCCCAACCCTATGACCTTGCAGCGACTGGGTTCTATTTCACTACAGCCGATGAATTCACGACCAAGGCCGCTGCCTTGCGGAATGACTACGGCGAGCCTGTCGAAGAGTTTGAGTTTCAGTTCATCGATGGCGAGGCCATTGACTGCGACCTCGTCGGCGCCGTTGGCATCAATCAAGCCAATCTCGAGCAGGTGTTGGAGGGCATTGC
Organism: Gymnodinialimonas sp.; assembly: GCF_059726805.1. Lineage (NCBI taxonomy): Bacteria > Pseudomonadati > Pseudomonadota > Alphaproteobacteria > Rhodobacterales > Paracoccaceae > Gymnodinialimonas > Gymnodinialimonas sp. The sequence goes on along the minus strand of NZ_AP041059.1, from coordinate 1,474,845 downwards.
GGATTGGGACGAGCACGAGAAACGCGTAGTGATCATCGCCGTGGGCGAGTGTGGTTATACGTTCGAGGCCGACACCCAGCCCAACGACTTTGACGTCGACATCTACGAGACCCGCTCAATGCGCGATCTCGCCGAGCAGTTTGTCGAGGAAGGCCTTTTCGGTGACATCCCCGAGCGGCTGCAATTCTACATCGACTATGACGCTATCGCCCGTGATTTGGCCATGGACTACGGCGAAGTCGAGGTCGGCGGCACGTTCCTGATTTACCGCAGCACTTGAGAGGGGTGCAGCCCAAAATCCCTGCGCAGCATCGGGGGCTTTCGGGTGCACTCCTGCATCGCATATTGAAAAGACCATATCCCTGCGAGCCGACCACGCCGTTCTAACGTAACTAGAGTGCTCGACATCGCGAGCGGACCTTCGTTCGACAAAGCCTTAAGCGACGCTATGCGGGACAAACCTGCCATTCAATTTCCGAAAGCAATGTCCACTTAGGTGGGCGAGGGCCTTGGCCTAAGACGCGCGTGCAAGATGGTGTTTGGGCGAACATCCAAATTTGCGGGAATAATCGCGGCTAAACTGCGTTGGGCTTTCATACCCAACTTCGAACCCCGCAAAAGATACAGAAGGGACACCACGCTCTAAGAGCGTGCGCGCCTCAATCATACGCAAGTCCTTTTGGTACTGAAGCGGCGTGGTGCCGGTCACGGATTTGAAGTGTTCATGAAACGACGACGGGCTCATTCCGGCGACCTGCGCCAATTCGCCAACAACCAATGGCTCCCGAAACCTCGCCCTGATCTGCTGGATGGATTTGGCGACGCGGCTGGCATGGCTGTCCACCGACAGAAGGCTCCGCAACATTCCACCGATCGGTGACAGGAGGAGACGATAGTGAATTTCCCTTAAGATCATCGGGCCAAGGACCTGCGCATCCAGAGGCGCATTCATCAACTCCAAATAACGCACCATCGGCTCGGTCCACGCTGGGTCGGCTTTGCTGGCAGACAATGATGTCGCATGGCCTTGGTGCAACACGGCCGCGCCAACCTGCTCGTACAAACCGCGCAGGACGCTCAAATCCAATGAGAATATGAGGGCTCGGTAAGGACGTTTCGCGCTGGCTTCAGTGATCTTGGACACCACCGGCAAATCGTGACTAACCAAGAGCATATCGCCTTCGTCGAGTTCGACAAATTGCTGACCAACGCTCATTTCTTTACCGCCCTGTAGGATCAGACAGATTACAGGATTGTAAACAACAGCCTCAAACACAGTGGTTTCTGTGCGTTCGAAGACATGGGCAGCGGGAAGGACTCTGGCAGAAGTCTCATATTCCTTGACCGCAAGCTCGGTTGATAGGCGATTTAGTTTCTCAAGTGACATCTTGTCCTCCTATCTCGACGCTTACCAAAGCAACGTTTCGATTTCATCCATTAACACCAACATTCAGAGGAATTGGCAAAATTGGCGTAGGATTTGGCAGGACGTTTCAGCGCCATGTCCATAGTTTCGGATCAACCACAAAGTTGAACGGAGCATCCTATGTCTGACGCACAACCGACTTTCGTCCTGAACAAGGACGCCGCGATCCCCGCCGTGGGATTCGGCACCTATCTGATCTCGAATGACGACGCTGAAAAAGCCATCATGTCCGCGATTACGGCGGGGTATCGGCACATCGACACGGCCTCGGGCTATCGCAACGAAGAAACCGTAGGCTCCGGGATCAGGCAAGGCCTGCGATCCGAAGGGCTGTCCCGCGGTGATTTGTTCGTCACGGCCAAGCTATGGCCCGGCAACCCCGCATGGGGCGACGTGCCCAAAACCGGTGCACAAACTGTCGAGGAATGCGACGCAAGCCTGTCCCGCCTCGGTCTCGACTATGTCGACCTTTACCTGATCCACGCGCCTTACGGCGGCGACATGCGTCTAGACCAGTGGCGTGCGCTTCTCGACTTGCAAGCCAGCGGCAAGGCACGGGCCATCGGAGTGAGCAACTTCAACGAGCGCCACTTGGAAGAGATTGCGGAGGCAGGCCTACCGATGCCCGATGCCAACCAGATCGAATTGCATCCCTGGTCGCAGAAACCCGGCTTGCTGGCCAATATGGCCAAGCACAATATCGCGCCGATCGCCTATAGCAGCCTTGTTCCGCTTTCCACATGGCGCACGGAACCCGGTCAGGACAGCGCCAAGACCGAAGAGATGAAGGCAGACGGGACGGCCTTCCAAGGCATGGCCGAGAAATACGGCGTCTCAGAAGCACAACTGCTGCTGCGTTGGGGCGTTCAGAATGGATATGCCGTCCTGCCCAAAAGCCTGAACCCGGATCGAATGCGCCAGAACCTGGACCTCTTCTCCTTCTCCATCGACGACAGTGACATGGCGCAGATGGCGTCGATGGACCGAGGTGACGGGGTCGCATGGGCCAGTGGTGACCCCAGCAAATGACATTCACCGCATTGTCGGACACAAACCAGCCTTTCCAGATACATGGAGTGACCATGAAGCTACCTATGTTCTTAACCACAAGCGCCCTTGTCGCTGTCATATCCACACCGCTGATTGCCGATACGTCCTGCGACGCGACTTTGATGGCTGGCAGCATCGCGCAGCTCAGCGCTACCCATGCAACCGTGGACACATCCATTCTGATCGACGCCACCCCGGCGGAGGTCTGGACCACGCTGACCAACTTTGCGGCGATGGCCAGCTGGAGTTCCGGGACCCTTCAAGGGATGACCGGCGACATCGAAGATGGGGGCCGCGTGACGATCAGCTTCATCTTTGGCACCACTGAGGATGGCGCGCCCAATGTGATGGAGATACCCCACACGCTGATCTACGAAGAAGGCAGCGTTATCGGGTGGTCAGACCCCTTCCCCGAAGACATCGGGGGCGGCCATGACAACCACCTTTACCGCGTCGAGGCTTGTGGTGATCAGACCCTTTTCGTCCAGTCAGACGAGATCGTGGGCAACCCCTACGCGGCTAGTTTCGTTGCCCAACTGCTGCCGATGTATCAGGCGTTCAACGCCGAGCTGAAAACTGAAGTTGAAGGCCAATCGTAAGAATTCTATGGCGGGAAGCTGCCTGATAAGCTTACCGCCGCAAGTTGATCCTCCCCCTTTGAATTGGCCCAGTCCTATAGTTAGGAATCGGAGGATCAAACATGGGAATCAAGCGACACAAACCAGAAGAGATTGTTACGAAGCTACGGCAGGTTGAGGTTCTGTGCGGCCAAGGAATGCCGTGCATTGATGCAATCAGGCAGGTGCAGATAACGGAACAGACATTCTATCGCTGGCGTAAGCAATATGGCGGTATGGGAACGGACCAACTGAAGGAACTCAAACGCCTTCAGAAAGAGAATGATCGGCTGCGTCGAGCCGTGTCGAACCTGACGCTGGACAAGCTCATACTGTCGGAAGCAGCACGGGGAAACTACTGAGCCCTTCGCGTCGTCGTGCCTGCATTGAGCATGTGCGAAGCCAGTTCCAAATCTCTGAGCGGCGGGTCTGCCGTGTTCTTGGTCAGCATCGGTCGACACAGAGGCGTCTGCCGGTTGGTCGTGCTGACGAGGAACGCTTGGTGGCCGATATGATCGAGCTGACCCGCCAGTATGGACGCTACGGTTATCGTCGGATTGCCGCTCTGCTGAGGGATGCAGGCTGGCAACTGAACGACAAGCGTGTCGAACGTCTTTGGCGACGTGAGGGGCTCAAAGTGCCAATGAAGCAGCCGAAGAAAGGAAGGCTCTGGCTGAACGATGGGTCGTGCGTCAGGCTCACGCCCCAGCATCGTAGCCACGTCTGGTCCTACGACTTCGTACACCACCGAACTGGTGATGGGAAAGCGTTCCGGACACTGAACATCTTGGACGAACATAGCCGGGAGTGCTTGGCGATCCGGGTCAAACGGAAGCTGAACTCGACCGAGGTCATCGATGCTCTGACGGACCTGTTTGTCCTGCGTGGAGTACCCGCCTATATCAGGTCGGATAACGGCCCTGAGTTCATTGCAGAGGCCGTACGAGATTGGATTGCAGCCGTTGGTGCCAAGACCGCATACATCACGCCGGGATCGCCCTGGGAGAATGGATACTGCGAAAGCTTCAATGCCCGGCTCCGCGATGAGCTGCTCAATGGTGAAGTCTTCTACAGCTTGCGAGAGGCGCAAATCCTGATCGAACAATGGAGGAAACACTACAACACGAAACGACCACACAGTGCATTAGGCTACCGCCCACCAGCCCCGGAAACCATCATCCCGATGGCACCCAGGCCAATCATGCACTAACATTCAAGCTGGACCACTCAGGTGGGGCTGATCAATATAAGCAGCCTTCTTAAACTGGTCGAAGTGTTCAGTCTTGTTGAGATTACTGAGGCTGATGATTATTAACGTTGAGTTTCATCAGTCTAAATGGGAGTGGGGGGTGCGCGGGTTATACGTTCTCAAATCAGCCCCCGGGCACCATTTTACTTTCAAGGAACACCTGGGACGTCAGGACAGTTGGCTGCGCTGGACTTTGAACCTAGCCCATTTTCCGTACGCACAGGGCACTCCCAATCAATTTACCGTTTGTGCGCGTGCCTCACCATCGTCCGTTGCCTCATATCGCCAGCTATGCGTCCTCTGGGACGGCGTATTTCACTATCACCATGATGTTCACTGGCATATTCCATCCGTCGCCGTTGCTCTTGTGCCAGTAGCAGGTGGGCGAAAAATAGAAGGTGTCGTCGCCAGGCGATCCGGTGACGGAGAAATCCAGTTTCAAGCTATGGAAATTCTGGTCGTTCTTGCCGGTGTCGGAGCTGAACCGAGTTGGCATCACGGCGATTGAGTCAATCGGATGGTTGCCGGACACGGAATAGGTCGTGCCCGTGTTACACTGTCCGAAATACTTGAAGTCCAGCCCACAGGGCTTGGTGCCGTTTTGGGCCACCATGTCCCATTCCAGCGTCCCGGACCCGAAGGAAGATCCGTTGTGATCTACTTGAAATTTTTCGCTGGACACCGCGACACTGTTGCCGTCTGAGATCGTGCGATCCCCGGTCGACAGGGTCATTCCCGTGATCTGATCGTCGCCGGAAACGCTCCAGTTGAACTTATAGAGACCCGTAATCGCGTTCTGGACCTCGGAAACGTTCATAACCGTCGGCGTGGTCGTGGTGCGGCCATGGAAGGCCAGCACTTTGGGCGAGGTGTCATCGGTGTAGATCATCTGAACCTTCACATAACCGTTGCTCGACAGGGTGTTATAGGAATCGTCAGACAACAACTGGTTGACGTTGGCGTAGACGGACGCTGCGTTGGTCGTCTCGGTTGCGATAAACGCCCCAAGGCTGGAGATGTGGTGATCCTCGCCGTTATTAAACTCAAAATAGAAGGCGTTGATCGTCAGGATGTGGCCCGAGATGTTGCGCCCGGGATTGAATGTGTAGGTCTGTGTGTCGCGGGGAAACTTGTGCTGTGTGAAATAGACGCCGGGGGTCGTGAAGGTCAGCGTTGCTGACATCGGGATGGCGGCGCTGGCGTCATCCGTCGAGGTTGCAAGCGACGTCGTCGTGGGCGATCCGCTTTCCAGAAGTGCCACTTCGTCGGGCGTCATCCGGTAGGGAGTGAGCGTATAGACCACGTTGTTCTTTGCGGGTGTCGGGATCGGGATGTCGCCGCCATCGACCGGATACCAAACAGTGTCGAACCCTTGATCTGGGGTTGAGGACAGGCAGACGTAATTTGCATTCTTGGCGGTGAATGATAGGTGATAACTGGCATCGACGAAGTTGGCATCGGCGTTGGAACCAATCGTGACGCTCAAAACCTCGGGCGGGTTGATCGTGATATTGACCGGCGTGCCATATTCGTTGGACAGCAGCACGTCGCCGTCCTGGTACTGTGCTTTCAGCGTCACGGCGCAATCTTGGGTGACGTAGAAGTCGTAGCCCGTTGTGGTCGTTAGCGGATCGGTCAGGGTCAGGGACGTCCCGTCATTGGGCAGCAGCAGCACTTGAGTGGTGTTCTGGGTGGTCCAGATGAGCGAGGCCGGTTGCCCCACATCCACGGCCATATCGCTGCTGCCATCCAGGGCCGAGAATGCTGTCGCAAGGGGCGGGCCGACGACGACATAGACCGAACTGACGTTGGAAAACTGGTCGCCGAAAGCATCCGTGCCGCTGACGGTCAGCGTGTAAAGCGTGTTTTCCGCCAGCGCATCAAACGTCTTTGGGCCGGTTTGCCCCACGGTTTCACTGCCCCCTCCCTGCACGGTGGAATAGCTCAGCACGCAATCGTAGGTCGTGCCGTCCTCGGTCGCATCGCCGCCATAGACGGACCAGTTGAGCACCGTAGACGTGCCCGGCCCGGTCAGGACCTGGGGGGTGGCGGTCAACGGCTCGACCGTGAAATCCAGCGGAAACTTGGAAACCTCAAAATCAATCGAGGTGGAATGGTCCGCATCCACCAACGTCTCTGTCACGGTGATCTGAGAGGTGCCGATCGCATTGTTGATCGTGATCTGGAAGGCGAACGTCACCCCCTCGGGCCCAATGGAAATCGCACCTGATGTCGGAGTAAACGTCACCGTGGAGCTGGCGATCGTCATGGTCCACCCATCGGGCATCGAGATGCCAAAATCCTCCAGATATTGGTTCGTCAGGTTAAAGGCGTCCTGGCCAACGCTGAAAGTGAACGCGATGGATTGCACGTTGACGGCAAACCGGCCCGCGCTGCACACATAGGTGAAGGTCGCGACGCTATCGTGCGTACTGCCCGAGACCTGGACCGGATTGGGATCAGTGCTGAGCGCATATTGCAGCGACGGGGTGTCAGGCATGGGTATTCCTTATGGTGTGACGTGAAAGGCTATGCCTCAATCCGGCACTTGGTAGATAATCAACACATCGCAATCCACTTGGCCGGTGTAGCCGTCGCCAGTCGATTTGTGCCAATACATGGTCGGCCGAATGAAGAAGCTCGTGTCGCCGGGGCTGCCCTGGACGTCGATCGTCATCTGCATCGAATGGAAGTTCTCATTACTGCTGCCATTGCTGACAAAGAACCCGGTGGGAATGACCACAATCGACTCAATTGGAGCCGTTCCGCTCACCTCATACGAAAGCCCGTTGTTGCATTTATTTTTGGATTGCCAATCAATCCCCCCCGGCTGGCCAGGGAGTGAGGCGATGGTCGTCCAAAGAACCTCTCCGGGGCCGTAGGCGCTGCCGCTGTGATCCACCTCGAACTTCGCGTCATTGGTCTTGACCACGTTGCCCTTAGAAACGACGGGCGTCCCGGTTGTCAGGTTGAAACCCGAGATCTTGTTCTGGTTGGAATACCAGCTCATGGAATAAAGGCCATTGGTCGGCTGGGTGACCTCGGGCGCGGGCATGGTCACTTGTTTGTAGATGCTGGCGGGCGCCATCGACAGAACGTCGGGCGTAGAGCCGTCCAGCCAGATCAGTTGCACATCGATATAGGAATCGTCCGAGATCGTGTGGGGCGGGTCATGCTCGTCGCTCAACAGCTGGCTCACGTTCACCGTCACCGTGTCGTCATCCGCCTTCGCCCTCACAATACGGCCTACCACGGTCGAGATGTAGTTCGCGCCGCTATCCTCATAAACGAAGTAAAATCCGCTGATGAAGGCTGCGAAGGCCGTCGGGGTCGTGCCGACGGGGAAGGCGTAGGTTTGCTTGGTTGGGTCGGCGGGGAAGGAGTGGGTCGCGACCTGAATGGCGGGCGCCTCAAAGGTGAGGGTTACTGAGGTCCCCACGCTTGCCGGCGTCTCCGCCTCGGCCCCCAAAACCTCAGTTGCCGCGCCGCCGGACTTGATGATGGCGATCTGATTGCGGGTCAGCTGATAACCCGTCAGCGTGTATTCGACCCCTTGGGTCTTGGGTGTGGGGATATCGATGGTGGTTTGCGTGACCGGATACCACGCGGGCGCGATCTTTTGATCGGGCGAGGTTGTCAGGCAGACGTAGTTGGCGCTTTGGGCCTCGTAGGTCAGCTGATAGGTGCAATTCACGAAGTTGCCGCCTTCCACCGACACGACCTTCATGTCTGTGACCACGGGCGGGGCGATCTTGACAATCACCGGATCGCCGTAGGGGTTCGTGCGCGGTTGTGCGCTGCCATCCTTGTATTCCGCAGACAGGGTGTAGCTGGTCTTCGTCAGCGGGTAGACCGCGTAGCCGTCTGAGGTGGGCGCGTTGATGATGTGGACCGACCCGTCGCTGGGTTTGAGTTGCACATTGGTGGCGTTCTGGGTCGTCCAGACGAGCTCCGCTGGCTCGCCGTAATTCACCGTCACCTCCTCTGCGCAGTCCGAGGTCGTGAAGCATGTAACCAGAGGTGGCCCGATCGGCACAAAGACCGAGCTTGTGTTGTTAATCTGCCCGCCATCTTCCTTCGTGCCTTGGACCGTCAGTGTAAACAGCGTGCTTTCGACCAAGGGCGGCGTCATATAGGTGTCGGACGCGGACACCGTTTTGCTGCCGTTCTTGGTGGCCGTCGCAAAGCTTAGGGTAAAGGCGTAGTCGGCAGAGTTCGAGCCGCTGACATCCCAGCTGAGTTGTGTGGATGTGTTCGGCCCCGGCAGAACCTGCGGATCGGCCGAGATTGGCACAATGGTCAGGTCTAGCGGGAATTTGGACACCGACAGCGTGGTCGTGCCGGGATCCCCGCCGCTGGCGTCGATTTCCGTGATCGTGATGGGCGTGGTGCCCGGAGCGTTGTTGATCAGCATCTCGAACGTGAACATCAATCCATCCGGCCCGACCTCTGCGGACCCGGTCAGGGGAGTGAAAATCACGCTGGCCCCTGAAATGGTACGCGTCCAGCCCTTGGGCAGGGTGAGGGTGAAACCACTGACCTCAAGGTTGCTGAGTTGGTTGGCGTTTGATCCGATGGCGAAGGTAAATTGAATGCTCTCGACCGTGACCATCCGGCCCTGCGGGTTGCTGGCGACAACCTCCAGTGTCGCCGTGCTGTCGGTTTGCTCGTCCGAGACCTGCACCGGGTTCGGGGTGCTTGTCATGTTATATTGGAGCTTTGTCGTCTCAGTCATATCGCCCTCGGTTCATAAAAGGCCTGTCGTGTGGGGATCGGGGCAGCGGGGAGGCGTGTCATGTTCACTCCCCCGTCGGCACATCTGGGTTCGGCGTCAGTTGCAACCACCCCTGCACCATATTTGGGGCCGCACGATCCAGACGGGCGCGGTCGCTGGCGCTGACCACCGGGTCACTGGCCCATGTCGTGGGATCGGACGCGCTGATCCATTGCCAGCGGCCATTCTGCTCGGACGGCAGCGGGATCTGCACGGCCTCTGGTTCCAACAAAACAGGCCCAACAGAGATCGACAGCGCCATGGTCTTCAACGCCGGGGAGACGAAGCGATCCGGGATTTCGCTGCGCTTGACCGGCAACAGGCCGGTGGTCGCATGCAGGCTCGCGCGGGGATCGACCAGCAGCGTCAGGTTTTGGGACTGCGTCGTGTCAAAGACGTAATCGGTTTGATGAGAAGTCGCGGGAACCGGATGCAAGTTCACGTAATTCGGCCCACCCTCATCGGGAAGCGGCGCGCCGATCTTCCGGACATAGCCCGTGTCATCTGCAAGCACCTCGGACGAGACATGGACCGCGTTCAACGTGCTGTAGTCGCTTCCCATGTAATAACCGATTAACCCGTCCGAGCGGAGTTCTTCTCCGCCCAAACGCACCGGAAACGGCACCTCCAACAGGCTGCCGGTGTTCTCCAGCAGCTCATCACTGCCCGGCTTGAACAGGTCGATGTAGGCTTGGTTGGTATAGGCCAACCCCTTGAGTTGCAGTTGCATATTGGCGCGCACCACGGCGATGGGATAGCCGATCAGGGTCGACAGACCCTGATCCTCGCGTCCTCCCAAGGGGTCGATGGTCCAGGCGGTTTCATCAATTGTGCTCAAGAGCGCAAAGAACGCGGCCCCATTGTCGTCGATGATAACGCTGTCCACGACGCCTTGCAGATGCGTGTTGAGCCCCGTGGGCGCGCTGCCGCTGAGGTCTTGGGGCGCCACGGACCCGCCAGGCGCCCAGGTCCAGACGACTTGGCGCTGCTCCACACCGTCCGCGATGCCAGTCACAAGCGTCCCGATCTCTCCCAACGCGTTGCCCGCCTGATCGTAGACCGAAATCGCCTGATCCAGGTGATTGGCCAGAAGCCAGCCACAGACCGGGTTGTCATCCGCGCCGTAGCCCGTCTCTACGGTGTCGTCATTGGCCGAGACAAAGCGCACCGCAAGGCGCGACGGCTGCACGATCCGTGGCGGCAGGCTGATCAGCCCGTCCGAGACCGCCGCCGTGTCGCTTGGCGGTTGCATGCCCCGCGACAGGATCGGGACCAGCTGTTTATTCCCCGACGACGGGGACACGCCATTGGCATTGGTCAGGTCACAGATCCGGCCAAAGCTGTCGGTCAGCCGCAGGGTTGAGAGTTGCATCATGCCGCCGCGCAGAGGGAAGAAGTAGGGCACGCCGCCGTGGTACGCCAAGGACTGATCGGGGAAGGCCTGCGGGTACGGCACGCCTTCCGGCTGGCGGCCAATCAGCGGCTCCAGCCCGTCGGACGGCGGCACGTTGTTGCCCATGTCCCGCATCACCAGAAGCGAGGTCAGCCCGCTGAGCGTTTGGGACAGGACCTGCCACTCCTGCACCTGCGCGATCACGCTGGGATCAAGGCTTCCGGGGTGGGTCTCCTCCCACGCGGCCAAAGTGGACGAGAACGTGCGCGTGGCCTGAGGCGTCACATAGGTGCGGCCCGAGTAGGGTTTGACGTGTTGCGAGGATAGGGTGCCGGATTGATCCGCGACCAGATCATTGCCGGCCCAGACGTAGTCTTTGCCGTCAAAGGCCCAATCCGCATAGTCGAAGGCGAACTGGTAATCCGGTTCTTGTCGAGTGAAGTAGCCGTAGGTCGATGAGGAGGATTCGAATTGGTAGGTGAAGAGATATTCCACCTTCCAATCGAGGTAGAGCGGCACCCAGGGCTGCTTCCACTTCACCAGCGCCAGCGGCATCGGCGCGGCATCGGCATCCTCTTCGGCCACGGCACTGGGCAGAAGGCGCGCGGCGTCGCTGACCATAAGGGCCACGCCTTCTGGCAGGGCGGCAGCAGCCTCGGACGACACAAGCGCGGTTTGCGTGTCCGCGCCCACAGCGGCGGCGACTTCGGCCAGCGTCCGGCAGGTCAGCAGTTTCGGCTGGAACGAGGTCAGGCTGCCCGCGCCCGCGATCAGCACGACCGGGTCTTGGGGCTGCCAGTACCGCGCCTGCGGGACGGGTTTGATCGTGTAGCTGCCCGGGTCCGGCATGGTTTGGGCAAAGGCCGCAATCCGCTTGTCCTGATCGCTCGCGTCGGGATCTCCGGTGGTGGACGGGGTCGCCCCGATGGGCAGGCCTGCCGCGATCCCCGACACAAGGCACATCTGGTCCGAGACCGTGTCGCTATAGTCCGCGACCGCCCCGGGCGTCGCGGCAAACTGGGTCTTGGCGTTGTCAAAAAGCGCCTGAGTTGCATTATTGATCAGCGTCTGAGGGGTTTGGGGCGCAACAATCGCCTGTGCTTCCCACCAGAGCGCGTAAAGCTGCCATTGCATGGAGCCGAGGATTGCGGCCTCCCGCTCGAACACGGACTCGGTCTGGTTCAACTGGATCAGCCAGCTTGCTTGGGCCTCGGTCGGCGCAGCCGCGGTGCTGCCGAGGACCGGCACAAGCTCCCATCGGATGCTGCCGCCCTGCGCGCCAAAGGCCGCCCGGTGCGCGCGGCTCTCCAGTTTCTGCAAACCGCCCGGCTCCGCCAATCCGGCAAGGGCGGAATATTGCGCCGCCTCGATCATGAGGGCCACGACATCCGCGTCCCGCTGGGCCGTCTCCGCATCCAGACCGGCCTTATCCTCCAACACCGCAGGCAAGGCATGGCCCACCAGTGCGGACAAGGCATCCACAGAGGTCGCCCCGACCGCGACCTTCACCTGCTCCGAGACCTCGGCCGCCGTGCTCGGATAATTGGTGGGCAACGGGGGCGCCTCATTCGCGTTCCAAACCACCGAATAGATCATCGCGTGGTAGAGGCTCCGGGTCGGCGCGGCAGTGGGGTCATCGCCCGCCACCGCCCATCCCAGACGCTCATTCAGGATCGCGGCATCCTCCAACCCCAGCTTGCCTAGCAGCGTGGGATCCGTGACCTCAGCCCAATCCGTGTGCAGCGCCAAGGGATCAACCGTGGGGTCCGAGTACCAGCCGACAACGGCATAGGCGAAGGTTCCACTGTCAATGCCGTCCAGCGGGTCGATCATCGAGAAGACACCGGGCGCACCGCCGGCGAACTCACTGAACGTGATGTCGCCGGGCCCGACGGCCGCGAGGAACTGCTTGGCCCTGTCGGGCGCATTGGCCGCGACCCAATCGCTCAGGCTTTGTGTGCTGCCGATGTTGGCGGGGACCACCACATCACCCGTCGCGGGCGTGGCGGCAGGGTTGATGAAATTGCCCGCGCCCTCGGTTGCGGTCAGCGTGTCGCTTAGGATCACCCAAGCCGCGCTGTTGGCGGGCGGCTCGCCGGTGTCCGTGCCGCCGTCTTGGGGTAGACGCACCACAAGCCAACGGTTGGGGACCAGCGGAAACTCGGTCTCGGACGGCGAGCCCTGGGTCAGATCCACGGGCCGGGAGCGGGTCAGCGCCAAGGGCAGCGTCCACGTCACATGGACACCAACATCGCCATTCACGCCCGCCTCTGCGTTCACCGCAGGCACCGGCGAAAGGAAATTGTTCAGCTCGGCGTAGTTCATCGGACGGGTGTCGTACCCCTGCCCAGCGAGCTTCGGCGTGATGGTCAACGCCTTGATGCCAAGGGGCACAAGGCAGGTTGCGGTGGGATCGGGGTTAGACATGGGACCCTCCCTTCTGGCTGGCAGCGGCGCGGATCATGAGCGGGTGGCCACGGAAAAGACCATCTGCTGCGGGGCGGCGATGGTTTGAAGCGCATATTCCGAGGGTGTGAGCGTCGTCTCCCCCAGCGCGGTGGCGAGGTCCGAGACAAGGGTTTGCACGTCTAAGATCCGCGTGTCGGGATCAATCGTGACCGGGATCTCTTGCTGAGGATCGTAAAGCTGCCCCGTCGCGTCGCCCGAGATCTGGCGCAGATAGACCATCGGCTCAGTTTGCGTGTCCAACTCCACCCCATAGTGCAGGCCTTCGCGGGGCTGGTCGATCTCGATCCAGGCGGGGACTTCCGTGAACAGCACCAGCAGTACGTCAGGCGACAGCCGTTGCATCCGCAGAAGTGGGATCAGTTCGGACCGGTTTGCATCGCGGAACCCGCGCACCTCCAGAGTCGGCCACCCGGTCACAGCGGCGGAGCGCAGAAGCATCCCCGCAACAGGCAGGGTCGAGACATCGGCGGGTGGATCCGCCGTCAGCCCCAACAGTTTCGTGCGGACGGCTTGCACCGTCTTTTGCACCGCCTCGGCAATCACGCATTCCATGATTAGCTGATAGGCGCCGTCGCGGCTGGATTGGATGCCGGTCGCCAAAGCGCCCTCCAACATCGCGCGTTGCCACATGCTGTCCACGTAGAAGAACCGCACGGTTTCGCGCTGGAGCATGGCCTGATCGGGCACCAGCGCATTGAACGGCACGCCGTCCAGAAGCCAAAGCCGCGCGAGGTAATCGGTGATCGGCCCCAACGCCTCCTGATCCATCTGTTGCAGGTAGGCCTGCACATCGGGGTTCGACAAAAGCGCCTGCGTGACCTCCACATTTGAGGATTGGGCCGGTGCGTTTCGGGACGGCTGGGGGCGCGCGGTCTTGGAGTGGATCGCACCCTCAATCTGCTGCACCACATCCGTGGTCATCTTGTTCACAAAGGGATCGGACGCCAGATCCGCCACCAGCGCGCTGTTGAGACCTTCAAGCGTGGCCGTGCCACCGTGCCCGGTCTTCTCGGCCAGCAGATACGCCGCCGCCAACCTGTCAATCGCGCGGTGGGCCAGGGTTTGCCAGCGGCGCAGCGCCGCGCCGAAGGTCTTGGACGACAGCGCCTTCAAACGTCCGGTCTCAAACGCCACAGCATAGGACATGTCGAACAGCCCCGTGGTCTGATCGTAGACGGCGGCTTGGGAGGCGTTGAGGAACGGCGCGTCCTGGGCTACGGGCTCGGGCAGCGACGGCACGAAGGGACCGCGATACCAGCTGAAGGTTTGCTCCCCCTGCCGGGTGGCGAAGGTGCGCGCAATGTATCCTGCATCCAGCGCGTCACTCACGTAGGTCTGCGCCTCTTGCGCGTCTCCGGTTGCAGCCGGAGCCGTGGCCTGCGGCTTGCGCAGCCACAAAGCATCGGCCTCGCCATCATCCGGAATCAAGCCGGTCATCAGGGACGAAAAGCTCTGCCCGGCCTCCTTCAAGGAGGTGAACGACCACGACGCCAACGACACCATGCGCACCTGCGAGGTGCCGGACGGGAAGGTGAACCCCGACGGATCATTGAGGTAATCGGTAAAGCCTTCCAAAGACACCAAATGCACGACCGAGGCTTGCCCGGAGGCGACCGTATCGGGGTTGGCCGGGAAGCGGTTGCCGCATACGACCGAGAATGTGCGGCTGCCCGGCGTGGCAACGGCGGGCGTGGCAAGGCTGGGCGCGGCGTCGGTGCCGCCGGTGGCCTTGGCGGTCACGTCCACCTCTCGGCAGGTGGCGAGGAACGGCAGATCGGCCTTGATCGGTATCACCTTGGCGAAGATCTCGGGCGTAATCTCAAACACCTGGCAGGTTGCGGTCCCGGCCTCATGAGCCCCCAGCGTCAACCCCTGCGGACCGTAAACGCCCGTGGGTGGGGACAGCAGATCATCCAGCGTGATCGTGGCCACACCGGTGACATTGGGTGAGGGCGCGCCACTGCCGGTGTTGGGTGTGGTCCCGGCGACAGGGCGCACCAGCTCATCCTGATCCAGCAGCAACAACGCCATCCACGGCGTCGCCTTGTCCCGATCGGTCGGGCTTTGGCCGCCAAAAATGCACCGCTCCCACGGCAGGGCCTTCATGTTCAGGACGACCTGAGGCAGCGCCTCCGCGTACTGGCCCTGGCTGTCGGGTGGCGGGAATTGATGGTGGATCTCTGCCGGGTTCAGGGAAAACCGAGGGCCTGCCACGGTGAACTGCTGTTTCACCGCCGAAAAAGAAGTCGGTGCGCCGTCGGGCGGCGTGTCAGCGGTGAAGTTCTGCCCCACCGCGATGGTATAGGTGTCGGGGTAGAGAAGCGGCAGGTAATTGTCGAAGAACTGCATGTCGACAGAGATGCCAAGGTCTTTGAGAGCCATCTTATGCGCCTCCGCCGGTTGTAGACTGTCCCGCCATCGGGGCCGCGCTGAACACGCCAGACGGCGTGGCTGCCATGATGCTGAGATCGCCGTTCTGCCCCGCGTCCGCGCCCAACTCGGCCAATGCTGCAAAGATCTGGTCCCGTGTAGCAGAGACGTCCGTGCTGGCGATGTTCGTGATCTGCTCCAACGTGCTGTCGCTTGCCGTGGAGGCTGTCGGCGCGCCGCTGGTGGCCGGAACGGCGGTGCTTTCGAGGGGCAACAAGGGCCCGGCCCCGGGATCGACGGGGATGTAGGCGAAGGCCGCAGACGCCGGGAAGGCCGGCGGGCCGCTCAGGGTCGCGTGGGGGGCCAGCACCGTGGTCGCGCCCAGAAGGCAGCCGTCCACTAGATCAGGGGATTTCGGCGCGGATTTGCCCGACACCGGCGTGCCCCACACCGCCGAAGGCGCGCCCGTGGGCGTAGTCGTGGCCTGCCACTGGCTTGCGTCCAACTCGATGCAATCGGAGTTTTTGATGCTGATCGCCAGCGTCGTGTCGGTCAGTGTCACGCCCAAGGGCCGCGCGCCGATCTCCGCGTCAGAGGTGGCGACAGACGCGCCACAAAGCAGGATCTCCGAGGCCGGGATAACGGTCGCGGTTGAGAAGCAGAAGGCGTCCGCGCGGATGACCCAATCGGCGCCGATGTCCTCGGACGTCTCAGGGAACATATACAGCAACCCGCCCGACAGCGTGACGGTCACGACGCTGGAGTTCGCCTGATTGCCGGTGGTGACCTCCTCGGCCAAAGCGGTTGCGGGCTGCACTGCCAAGTTCGTCGTCGGTTGCGCCACCGGCGGCGGCAGCATCGTCTCGAACTCGTCCCAGCACACGGTGTCGTCGCTTCCGGTCTGCTCCGGGGCGCCGAACGAGAACGGCAGGCTGATGAACCAGAAATCCAACGCGATCTTGCCGCCAGACGGCGCGGCCCAGAAATCAAACTCTCCATTGGCCTCGACCTGCAACGTCGATTTTGAGCCAAAGAGCGACACCGTATAGGACGCGCCCGCGGTGACGGACATGTGGACGTCCAGATAGGCCGGCTGCCAGTAGAGGAAGGCGTCGATATCGGCCGAGAACCACAGCTTCATGCCCGCCATGTCGAAGGTGAACTGCATCTCGCCGCCGACCATCACGTTGCTGGTGGTCAGCGCGAAATAGAGATCCCCGTTCATCGACAGGTCTTCGGCGAAAGAGAACGAGAACCCAAGGCGCGCAAGTTCCGGGTAGTAGTCTGGCACCGTGATCGTGGGGCTGTACCCTCCCAGCGAAATCACCAAATCGCCGCTGTGCGCGTTGTCACTCCACCAGGCCTGCAGCGCAAAGCCTCCGGTCAGTTTGAACTTGGGGTCGAGCAGGAAACTATCGGGGCTGAGCACGGCAGAGGCCAGAAACTCATCCGCGCCGATATCCAGCGTCACGTCGATATCGAGGCCCACATAGGCGAGGTGTTTGTCCGTGTTCTGCGGCAGGGCCATGGTGGCGATGCCCAGAAGCCCAATCTCAAAATCATTGCCGAACTCGACAGAGGCCAACACGTTGGCGTTGACGATATCGTAGGTGGTCCAGGCCAGCCCGCCCGACAGCCAATACTCGCCGCGTGATGGCGCGATCCAGTTGTCTAGCGTCTCCAACACCGCCGTTGGCCCGCCGCTGAGGATCGAAGGGTCGGCTAAGGCGGCGACCAGCGGGAAGTCCTCTACCTCATTAAGGCCGGGCAAGGTGAGCGTGCGGTTGTATCCAAAGCCCCCCGTTAAGCCCTTGAGAAAGAACGCCGGAATGCCACCCAGAGGCGCATCCATCAGGGCATAGACAAACAGCGACGGCGAGCCGTTATCATTGGCATAAGCGCCATAGGCCGAGATCGCGTAGTGCCACAGGCGCAGCATCGCCTCGCCCTCATAATCCACCGGATCCGAGGCCTTGTTCTCCAGAAAACTGCCCGAAATCTCGATCGGACCTTCCTTGAAATCGACACCGATGCCGTCTAGCCCCAGCGTGTAATCCGACAGCGTGAAAGGATGCGTGACCGGGATGCCGATGGACAGGTTCACCAGATCCACCGTCAGGCCCAGAAGCGACACGCCGCCATCGACGATGAACGACAGGATATCCTCGGATTGATCCCAGCCGACGCCCAGTTTGGACAGATGCACCGGCCCCAACGCCTCTTGCGCCGAGAACCAGACGATGTCCGTGGGGGCGTTGTTCTCATCATAAAGCTGCACGGCCAGATAATCGTTCACGACATAAGCGGCAGAGACAGAGAACGGCGGGTTCACCGGATCGGTCGCGTCGGTCGTGGCATTGCCGCCTTCGCCATCACCCGAGGCGACGCTGTTGGCCGCCGTGGGGTTGTCACCCTCCGTGTCGGCGGCATCGAAACTGGTGCCAAGCGGAATGCCCAGATCGTCCAGCCGCGCCGCGCCGCCGATCTGAAGATCCGGAGTTGAGGACAGGTTCAGCGACACCAACCCGCGCAACTCGATCCCGCCCAAAGTCACGCCCGCGACGTCCAGAAGCGGATTTCCGTTGGTGCCGATGTAGTCGACGCCCACGGACACGAACTCTAGCCGGGGTGCGAAGGCAATTTCCTGGTCGGCGGCGGTGTCATATTCGATCAACATGACCGAGACGCCCGGTTGCAGCGCGGTCGGATCGTCGTTGGGGGACCCGGCCTCGGTCGGCTCCGTCGCGGGTGTGTCGTTGACCGAGCGCGAGATCCAGGAGTTGGCGTAATCATCCTCTCCAGTCAGCCATTTGCCGATTTGCAGGGTCAGCTGCGGTTTGTTCTTGTTGGCGCCGGTGTCCGGCTCATTCGGGGCCTCCGTCGTGCCGCTGTCGTCCGCGGCCACCTTGCCCAAAGCGTAGTCGGGCAGGCAGATCCGCAGGCCATAATCGGTGGCCGTGTCCGAGGTCTGTTGCGCCACAACATAGAGCCCGCCGTTGCCCATCGGGATCAGAACGCTCTGCTCTTCGCTGAGCTCGTCGAGCATGTGGAACACGATCTCGGCCGCAATCTGGAGGGCACTTTTGTCGGACCAAGCGGAGTAATCCGCCAGCGTGTAGACGCCGCTATTTTCCTGCAATAGCAAGCCCGCGACCAGCAATTGCCCAACCGTCAGGCTGGTTTCGCCAATACTCGAATTCAGGAAGTCCGTCACCGATTTCGTTTGCAACAGCGTGTCGAGCCCCATCTCGATTGAGCTGCCAATCAGCTCCGTCAGGCTGGTCGCGCTGGCGAGTTTGGTGTCGTCGGCGTCAAAGAAATCAACCTCAAAAGAGGGCGACACCTTGTCCGCCAGGCTCAGGAACCCGGTGATGGTGATCTTCGAGACGGATGAACTTTCAAACGGAGCAGGCGTGTCGAGATTGACGACAAACGACACCGTCAGGGGCGTGTCCGCGCCCGCCAGCGCGAAATCCGCGTCGCCGCCGGTCAAAAGCGCATAGATCGGCGCGTAGCCGAAAACATCGACGCTGCCCTTGGCGCTTGTGGAGGTGAACGTGTGCTGCATCCCCACGCCGATATCGCCGGGCGTCGTCTCGAAGGACGCAGTGGGGTCGCTCATCACAAGGCTGACGCCCGTGACCGTCTCGCCGAAATTGATCGGATACCAGTTGAGCGTGTTACCCGCAGGGTCCGTCAGGCCAGGAATGCCACCGCCCGTGGCCGCTGGTCCAAGGATCGCATCAACCAGCGGGAACAGCACCTCGGGGCGTTGCGGCACACCGTCGATGTTCTTGATATCGCCATCGCCCCAGGGGTGTTCGAACCAAGCCTCATTGACGTCAAACCCGTCGTCGGTGGTGGTCAAAAGGTTAACCAAAACCCCGATCTGTTCGAGCCACGACGTCAGGCTGGATGCGGAAATACTCGCCATATAAAGGCTCCCCTTTCCAAGTGGCAGAGCCCTTGGCGACCAGGTGGTGGGGGCCAAAAATAAACGCCCCCGCATGAAACAATACCCCGAGGCTACGCGCAAAGCTGAATAAAAAACAAGGAATTTGAGTCCGTGGAGTGGTGGTTTGGCTTTCGCTGGTCGTGAATTGGCGGTCAGAAAGGGTATAAAAATTAGGGAGAATTGAGCGGTCCACGTTAAGGAATTGAAGGGCTTTGTTGGGTGCTGTCAGACAAATTCGAACCAGTCTCAGGTAGGACAAGGTCACTGCCACTTATTCAGCGCAAAGAACCCGCCACTCCGACAGAGCGGCGGTCCGGTTCAGCTTAAAGTTGTCGCGTGAATTGAGGTGGCGTTCCTGGTTGAAGTGATTGGAGACAGATGCGTGAACGGAAGCAAATTTCTGCAGACTTCGCATGCGTCGGAACCGAAGCATCGCCCGTTCTCTTCGTCGAAAAGGTAAGTGCGAATTCTCCGCTCGATTGTTGACCCAGCGGCCTGTCTCTTGCCGATCCGCGCCGCCTAGTTCCTTGAGAGCAGCGCCGTAAGAGCGCAGCTTGTCGGTCACGACCACCTCGGGCCGGCCGTGCTTTGGTATTGCTTTTCTTAAGAATTTCAGCGGAGCCTTCTTGTCACGCCGCTTCGTGACAAAGCTCTCCAGCACCTCGCCCTCATGATCGACAGCACGCCAAAGATAGTGCTGCCTGCCGTTTATCCGCACGAAAACCTCGTCCAGATGCCACCGCCAGCGGCTTGATTTAAGGCCTTGGATCCGGCGCTTCTTGATCTCTGACGCAAACATCGGGCCGAAACGCTGCCACCAATATCGGATGGTCTCGTGACTCACTTCTACGCCACGCTCGTGGAGCAAATCCTCCACGTTCCTGAGCGAGAGCGGGAACCGCACATAATACGTCACTGCCAGGCGGATGATCTCAGAGCTGGTTTTGAAATACTTGAAAGGGGATCGTTTGGTCATCTAGCGACGCTATGCAACCGCCCTGCCCCGCTCAACCCAAGTTCCTCTGACAAGGCCCGAATTTGCGATGGGGCGCCCGTCGGCCGGCCTAGGCAGCGGCGAGCGTCGCAAGTCTAAACGCCCGAGAAAGGGCTTCGTCGTCACTGTTTGTTGGCGGATGGAGGCTACAAACCTGTCTTTGCCCAGGCCCAACCTCATAGACACATGACACGAACGTCTTGTCAGCGAGCGCACAGACGCAAGGAATCCATCGTCCGCCCGGACCTTCTACAGGTTTACCCCGACGCACGTTCACCGATCCAGGCGGTGGGCAGCAGACGGAGACAGCAATATCAAACAGTATTTCGAGAGGCACAATTTCACTTCTTCGATGCCAAATTTAAGAAATTCAGTAGATCATGATATGGTCTAATTTGCCTTAAGGCTGTATGGATTGCGCGTCTTCGGGGAGTGATGATGTTTACCCGACTCACAACTCTCAGATATTCTAACGACTTACACTTTGCCAGGCTCAAATGTGTCGCCCACAAAAGCCGCTTGGAATGGGCAAAGGTTCGGAAAGCCAATTCCGCTATTCGAAAATACGATGCCAACCTTCGCCACATTTGTCTTAAACTACGTGCGAACAGCATACTTGCCATGGACCCAGGGAGCAATGGGCCTGCTTGCTTGCCGCGTAGACACGCATCTCTTTCCGCTCAAACGCAAGCATCTTGGTCATATATGAAACTGGGAATCGTTCCGGGCTCAATGATGACAATCCTCACTTGAGCTTGCGTCATGTGACGGCAAGCGTGCTGCAATTTCAGGGCAATGGACCTGCAAAGATCCTGTTCACGACCACAAATGCTGACACCCGATATGGCCGATTGGATCCTGAACCAGAGCCGAAGACTACTTGACACTGTTGATGTCACGGGTCGCGCCTAACGAAATGTTAACCATATTGCACTCAAAAAATACTTGGCAACCTGGGTATGAGGAGCAACTCGAAGATGACGTCGCCAAGTAAACTTTTTGAACTGATGACACACTTGTCCAGTATTGTTCGAGATCTGGAAAAAGCGGGCATTCGCATTGAGATTGGCGACGACTTTACCAAATACCGCGCCTACCGAAGCAAGTTGTCTGGTCGTGGGCCGATTTATCCCATGTTCGACGTGGCAGCTTCTTACATTGACCACACGAACGGCTTTTGGATATGCGGATTCAACGAAGACGGCGATCTGATCCACACGCAAGCCGTGCGCCTTCTCGACCTGTCGGGAGGCTCGCTGAATATGCATTTGGATCGTCATCGTCACAAATACATCACTCCTGACTCCACACCTGACCCGGACCAGACCTTTTATTCGGGGCCTGATGCGCTTCAGTTCATAACCGGGCGGGTCTGCTATCAGGGCGAATTTTGGCTTCGTGCCCAGGGCCTTGGTGGCCCGCGTAGTCAAGGAGTAACTACCCTGCTGTCGCGTCTGATGCTCGAGGTTGCGGTGGCGACATGGAACCCATCATATGTCTTTGCACTTGTGCCGCAGCGGGTAGCCACCAAGGGGGCTCATTTGCGCTATTGCTTCAACCATTGTGAGCCCGGGCAGTGGATCGGGCCAGACCAGCAAGTAACCGAAGAAGACTATCTTATCTGGATGGAAGCAAGTGAATTGGCGCGAACTCTTTCAAAGACACGACCGGCAACCCAAGGAGGGGCCTGTACCCCCGTGACACCGTTTGCTGCCTCACTCGCGCGGGCGGCCCTTGATGTTGGAGTGCCTGTCAATGGCTGAGCAATACCTCTCGCAATTGACGCAGAAAACGGCAGACATCCGCAAGATTGCCGGAGAACTTGCCGTACCCCGTGCTGTGATTATTGGACCAATTGCGGCCTACATCGCCTTTGTATTGGATCTCACCCTCGTACCGCTGTTGTTGCCAGCCATACAGTCGCAATTTGGCTTGTCCGTTGGGGATCTTGCTTGGGTGTTCAACTCCTACGGTGCAGCGGTCGCCCTTGGCGTGCTGTTTTGCGGATTCGTCGGCGACACCCTTAACATAAGAAGAATTTTTGGATGGGGGGTCGCCCTTTTCGCTACGGGTGCGCTGGTGTCAGCAACAGCGCAGAATTATGAAACCTTTATTGCCGGGCGACTTCTGCAAGGTTTCGGGAGCGGTGTTTTCTCCCCGCTTGTCCCGATATATTTGACGCGCGCCTCTCCAGACACCCCGGGACGCACATTGATTCTGTGGGGAAGTATCGCAGGCTACATCGCAGCTTTCGCCCCTCTTCTATACGGTCATCTCCTCGGGGATCACAGCTGGAGAATAGCTTTCGTCTTCATGGCGACCGTCGCCGCCGGCGCATGGGTATTGCTGATTAGATCACAGGTATCGCAAGACCCGGAGCGTTCCACTTCAGGCAAACGGAACTACTGGGAGATTTTCCGCAGCCGAGACCTTCTCGTAACATTTGCATACGTGTTCTGCACGTACGGGAGCATCTCCTATTACTTGTTTCGCCTACCGGTTTGGCTGTCCGAGAACGAAATAGGCGCCTCCAGTATTGGCCTCTTCTTATCAGTGGCGTGGCTGACCTTTTCCTGTATCAGCACCCTGCTAAGGAACCTGGTCGATCGGCGTCATATCCAAGGGATCATGCTTGCTGCTCCGCTATTTATGGCTGTCGCAGTGCTGCTTTTGTTCAATCATCAAAGCTTTCTGCTCGTCGGGCTGTCGTCAGTTCTGATCGGTGCAGGACTGGCGTGTAGCAATGCACCGTCGACGCAGTTGATCCTGAGATTTGCGCCTGAGGGATTGACCGCCCTCTCGGCAAGCCTGGACATCACGTTTGCTCGGCTAGGCGGAATCGCAACGGTATCCATTCTGGCATGGTTGGACCGAGGCTATGCTAGCCTCGCGATATGCGTCCTGTGCGTATTGGCCGTAATCTGTGCGCACGGTGTAAGCGATAGTCGCGCCGAGACTGGTTAATCCCTCAAGGGTGGCGGTAAAACGCACTGGCGAGGCCCAAAACACACGCGGGTTCGACCAGAGGTATGCCGTGTTTTATTAACGACTGGTTAACTATTGAGAGATATCGCTTTTTTTCGGCTTGGTGATTGGTCTAATGATATCGTCTCGACTCCTCGAACAGGTACCCTCAAAATGCGAAGAAGGCTTGGGGCTGGCACTCGCAAGTGATGATGATGGTGCAGTGATGGTGTTCCATTGGTGCAATAAGCCGTTTTTTCAGGTGATGGGCTTCGAAGAGGCAGATGTCATAGGCCAACGGGCAACGATCTTTGTGAGTCCAGATATGGACCAAAACGCCCACCTTCACACCATCGACAAGTTGATGCGTTGGGAGCACTTTTCAATCAAAGTTCGGCTTACCAAAAAAAATGGTGAGCCTGTCTGGGTTACGATGACATGGACACCACTAACGGACCCAGAGAACGGCAATCGCTGGTGGCTATGTTCCCTAATCAAGCTTCAACCGCACTCAGCAAAAATTAGCAACGTTCTTGAATTTAAATACGAGTCATCTGCAAACGACCTATTGGCAAAACATACAGAACAAGTCGCGTACTTAGAGAGCGAGAATAGACGCCTGCGCTCAATTGCTAAAGCTGTCACGCGAGATTCAAACGAAGATCCGTTGACTGGCTTATCTAACCGAAGGCACTTCGAGGCAAACGCAAGTGTTTGGATTTCCAATTTGAGAAATGGAGGTAGCGCTTTTGCAATACTCTATATCGATTTAGATCGCTTTAAGGCAATTAATGACACGCTCGGTCATGAAACGGGTGATGGTTTGCTTGTCGCTGTCGCATCTATGTTGAAACGGATTACCTCCGTTTCGGATTTGGTCGCTCGGTTAGGGGGTGACGAGTTTGTTATTTTGAGGCCTCTTGGAGAGAGCGCTCTCGAAATAAGCGGTCTAGCGGATGAAATCATGCGGGAGATGTCCAAACCATTTGAATATGGCGGAAAATCGGTTTCGTGTAGTGCCAGCGTCGGATTGGCCATCGCTGATGAGAGTACCAAAAACCCCGAAGAAGTCGTCGGAGATGCAGACACGGCACTTTACCACGCCAAGTCTACCGGCCGGGGACGTTGGTCATTCTTTACAGCAGAGATGCATGCTCAGTCCGTGGCGACCAGACATCTGGCGGCAGAGCTGCTAGTTGCATGCGAACAGAAAGAGTTCGTTCCCTATTTCCAACCGCTGGTCGATGCGTCGACAGGGCGAATTACGAGTGTTGAAGTCCTTGTCAGATGGTCACATCCGACAAGGGGCCTAATGCCGCCAACGGATTTCTTAGATGTCGCGGCACAAATGGGAATCCTAGCGGAGATTGACGCGATCTTGTTTAGCCGCCTTGGCGAGGCGGTGGCATATCTTGATAGAGCGCATACAGAGCTCTCTAGGTTTGCGATCAACGTTTCTGCTGGTCGGCTCTCCGATACGGCACTCTTGCACGATATTAGAGTTTCGGGGATCGACCCGAAACGACTAACTATTGAGATTCTTGAGTCAGTGTACTTGGAGCAGATCCATGGTGCCACCAGTTGGACATTGGAAGAACTGCGTGAACTCGGCGTCGAGATTGCGGTAGACGATTTCGGAACCGGTCACGCTTCAGTCCAAGGACTTCTTCAGATCAATCCCGACGTTCTGAAGATTGATCGTCAGTTCGTTCAGCCTGCTGCAGAAAGCGAACGTGCCCGAGCGCTGATCGAATCGCTCATAGGCATTGGTAAGAGCCTCGGACTGAAAGTGGTCGCTGAAGGGGTGGAAACTGAAGCCCAGGCGCAGCTCGTTCGCGATTTGGGCTGTGATATTTTGCAGGGGTTCTATTTTGGGAGGCCGATGGCCGAATCTGACCTATTCAAAGTGCTGAACGAAACGAACGGGTGCCTTTGGCGCCCAACTTCGAAGCTCCAACAATTGGAACTATCGATAGACATACTGCCCTAGTGCCACCATCGTCGCCACCAACTAGCAGTGAATCCCGTGGCTCGGAGTGTTTTTTGCATCACACATCAGTCTCCGCCTAGGTGATCAAGTCCGTTAGCGGCCCATTCCGGACCTTGGCCATTGGGTTAAGATGCTGCGCCGCGGCCCGTCAGAGCCGCCATTCGCTGCGAGTGCAAAATCTTGAACGAACAGAACTCGCAATCTGCGGGACATTGTTGCCTTTGGCTTTCGTTTTCCAAATGTCTGCTTGCCAAGTGATACTGACCACACTACCCAATCGCTACGCGCTCCACGGACGCAGGGCGATGGAGATTTTATGTCTACGATTGCGGCCCGCCGCTAAGGTCCACCTGATAGGACCGATCTAAAGCAAAAGACTTCCGCGCGAGATGCCGGAAGCCTTTTCGTCTGACTTAAAATCAAGAGACAAACCGTTGAATATCTCAAGACACGAACGGCGTGTTTTGCACGTTCTGGCGCAAGGTGGAGCCATCCATTTTGAGCGCATGACGAACGGCAAGATGCGCGAAGTTTCATGCTTCACACGCGACGGCCACGTTCTGGCTGATTGCTCGTTGAAGCCCTTTGATCGCCTGAAGAAAGGGCGGTTCATCAAATCTGTAAACGGACGACCCTACCGAGCTTCGAGGCTCGGAATTCGCTCTGTGAACCCTCAATACGACAACCGATAGGGATATCGAGACAATGACAAACCCAATTATCAAAGCCACTTCAACGGACGACATTGCAGCGCTTCAGGCCGTGCTCGATGGCACAGAACTCTTCCCGAGCGAGATGCTTCCAGACATGTTGGCTCCCTCATTGGCGGGCGAGACAGAAGCCTTTTGGCTGACCTGCCACAGCGACGGAGAAGCTGTTGGTCTGTGCTACACGGTGCCCGAGGAACTGGCCGATGGCACATGGAACATGCTCGCCCTCGCAGTGCGCCCGGACCTGCAAGGCCAACGGCTAGGCGCTGCACTCGTGAGCGCTGCCGAACAGCACCTGAGAGACAAGGAGCAGCGGATCTTGATCGTAGACACGTCTGGCACAGATGACTTTGCACTCACGCGCAAGTTCTATGCCAAAAATGGCTACGAAGAAGAGGCGCGCATTCGCGACTTCTGGGCGGACGGAGATGACAAGGTGATTTTCCGCAAGGCTCTCTAGAAAAGCACAGCCCCCCGCCATCCTAGTGGCGGGGGGCACTCCACAGCCGACGTTCGCCTCGGTGCAGCAATTTGGTAAGTTTGGGCTCCAAGCCGACCTTAGCCGCGCTTTGCCTATTTGTCCGCTTCCGTGCTCAATCACCCCATCGATGGCCCGCTGTGGTCAGGTCTTCTGGTCTGTTCGCGCGTGTGATGCTGCTTATGTCCCCATCGCGGTTGGTCTTGTCGGCTGACAAACACGCGCAGGTTCTCTCGATGTCGCGTCATGGCGACATAGGCCAGGTGACGGTCCATCGACCGGGAGCCCAAGACATAGGCCTGATCGACGGTGGCGCCTTGGGATTTGTGGATGGTGACGGCGTAGCCGTGGTCAAACTTGGTGTATTTGGTGGGGTTGAATGTGACGTGCCGTTTCTCATCGCCGTCAAGCGCGATGGTGACTTCGTTTTCCGACGCAGAGAACACCGAGCCAAGCATTCCGTTTTTCACGCCAAGGTCTTTGTTGTTTTGGCCGAAGACCATGCGATCGCCCGCCGCAAAGTCGCGCGGGCCAGTTGCGGTTTGGAGCGTGACCTCAGGTGGCGCATCCGAACCACGTAACGCACTGCGGATTGATTGGTTGAGCGCGTGCACGTCTTTGCGGCGATGGGCGAAGGCGAGTCGGGATTGGTCCGGCTTGGCGGCGGCATCCATCACATAGCTTTCCACCAGCGCGTCGATAGCGTCATCTCGGACTTGAGTGCGTGAGACGCAGCCATGCCTGTCATATCGCTCGATGGCCTCGTGGATATTCCCTGCCGCCAGTTCCCTCGATGCCACCTTTTGCCAATCCTGCGTTTGCCGGTAGATTTCTTTGAGTTCGGCCGCGCCATGGGTTGCGACCACATCGCGGAACGGCGTTCCGGCCTCAATCGGCTGCAACTGATCTGGATCCCCCACCAGCACAAGCTTGGCGCCAATCTCATTGATCTTTTCCGTGATCCGCGCCATCTGCCGCGTTCCGATCATGCCAGCCTCGTCGATGATCAGCACATCATCCTTGTTGATGGGTGCATTACCGTTCTCCCAAGACATCTCAAGCGATGCCAAAGTTCGGCTTTGAATGTCCGAAGAGCTCTGCAACCCGTCTGCCGCTTTTCCAGCTAGGGCTGCACCATGGACCTTGATGCCCTGCCGTTGCCACGCATCCGCAGCCGCCTCCAGCATCGTGCTTTTGCCCGCACCCGCCAGCCCAACGACAGAGGCCATTTGCCGGTCGCTCAGAACATGTCGGAGCGCCGTTTGTTGTTCATCGCTCAGTGTCCCATCAAACGCGCGTTTCATCTTGGAGTTCGTGGCTTTCATCGCGGCGCTCACATGCTCTGACGCAACGCCATGGCCTCGAGAAGACGCCATTTGCGCTGATAATCTGGCGAGCGATTGCTCTGCATTCTGGAAGTTGCGCGTCGTATAGTGGGGAACGCGGTCACTGGAGAGCCGCACGGCTTCGGCAGATGTGAGCGCACGATCCGCAAGGCCTGTCAGTTCCTTGGGATCATCAATGTGCTTGGCCAGTTCCCGTAGCACATCCGTGCGTTTGAAAGTCGCCTTGGTTTTGGAGATTTCAGCAAGGATGAGATCGGGTCGTTGCTCGATCTGGCGCTTTGAGAGGGATGCGCGGACCGGTTCCTCGACCAGCGGCGCTTTGGGCTTCCGGTACTGTGGGCCGATGGCCTGATCCAGCGCCCGGCGCTCCGCCAGATGCGCGTCGATTAGCGTCTGTTGTTCTTGCCGGTCGCGTTGTTCTGCGATCTTCGCGGCCAATTCTGCCGCGGCAACGGTCTTAGGCCATTGTCCTGTCACCCGCAGGAACACAGACCGCATGCCCTTCGGCATCTGAGCCTGCGTCTCCAACGCCCGCCGTGTGTCTTGGGTTCTCAACAAGTCCTCACGCGCGGCTCGTTGCCTTGCGATCATCTCTTCGCGCTTCAACGCATGCTGTGGGTTTGGTTGGAGCTTTTCCGGACGTGGTAAGTCTTGGGCACGCGCCCGAGCTTCCTCGACAGACGGCAGCTCCGCCTCCGGTCCCAATCGCCGCCGCATCTCCCGCGCCTTTACCCCGCACCAACGCGAGAGCGACCAGACCTTGCCATTCGCATCCACCGCAACAAAACCGCGACGATCCCCACGGGCGAGCACAAAGCCTTGCTCTTTGAGAGCCGCTGCAAACGCCGCACCGCTATCCGAGCCTTCCCAGCAGGCCCGGAACATCGCCTTTGTGGCGGCACGATCCCGCTTCAACCGCTTGGCCTGCTGGCTCTCAAAGCGGCTGGTGTTCAGCGGATCCCGGTCTTCATGTTTGCGGAAGCCGTCCGGCAAATCCCAACCATGCTCCAGGAAAATCTCCCGGCTCAGCCCCATGAGCTTGCGTTTGTAGTGGGACAGATTAATTGCCTTCATCTGCCCCACGTCGATCTTCGACCAGACCGCATGGGCATGCCGTCGCCCGTCCTTCTCGTGGAACACAACGGCGCGGGGCTGACCTTCGAGGCCGAGACGCTTTTCGACCTGGGCAATGGCTGCCTCGAACTGATCGACCGACACGCTTTCCGACGGCGGCGGGTTCAGCGACAGCGAGAACAGATATTTGTCGCATTTGGTGGCGCCTGAAATTGCCTCGGCCTCGGCAAAGGCCCCAAACAGATCATCCGCGACAAAGCCGTCAATGCCATGCAAACGCACGTGGTCGTTGTCGCGCGGGTTCATCAGATGATGTGCCAGCTCCGCCCCATAGGCCCGTTCGTTGCCTTCTAGGATCATCCGGCATCCTTAGACCGTGGCCGTTTCCCGAGCGCTTCCATCAACAAGGCGCGGATCGCGAGGACATGCTCGTAGGCCTCTTCAATCTGAACCCTTTCGGACTCGCCGACGCCCAAGATGCCGAGATTGGCATGGTGGGCGAGTTGGTTCAGATTGCTGGCCATCCGAGACTGTCCGAGCAGGGCCAAGGCTTCAGCCGCCGCCTTCTTATCCGCCTGCGCATCCGAGGGCCGGTGCTTCCTAAGTTTCACATCTTCGGCAAACACGCAGGCCCTGATATAGGCGCTCAACGTCATCCCCGCCGCCAACTCTTCAAGCCGGGTCCGTTCTTCTTTCGTCAGCCTGAGTGTCAGTGGTGAAATTGCTGTGCGCGGGGCAGGCCGCTTGTTGTCCGCTATCGTTGCCGGTGCCGAGACGCCCTGGAACTCTTCCGACACCACACTCATGGCGACGGCTCCCATTCCGGAGGCGACACTGCTGACGGGCGATCTCCTTCCAACCCGTCATGCGGCTCAGACGCCTCATCCCCCTGATCCGCCAGCACAGCAAGCTTGTGGATAACTTCCGGTTCAGCCCGGAGAATGCTTGTCCATTCCTCCAGTTCTGACAGGATCAATCCGCACTCTGAGGGTTCTAGGTTTGTCCCCTCCGGTGCACCAGTTTTTACTTGGCCTACCGCCCTTTGGGCTACTTGAAGCCGGGGGAGTTCGGCAACGCCACAGCGCCCCCCTCTAAGCCTACGACAACATACCCAGATCTCACGAGAACACGACAACCCAAGCCAACCCTATGACCCAACCCCCGATCCTCTGGAGTTTCCGCCGCTGCCCCTATGCCATGCGGGCAAGGGGCGCGATACTGTCGGCTCGCCTGACCGTTGAATTGCGAGAGATCGTGCTGCGCGACAAGCCGCAAGCGTTCCTTCAGACCTCGCCGTCTGCGACGGTCCCGGCGCTGCGCCTGCCCGACCGGGTTCTGGACGAAAGCCTCGACATCATGGTCTGGGCGCTTCGGCAGAACGACTCGAACGGCCTACTGGATATGCCCGGCGACGGCTGGCACTTGATCGAGACCAACGACGGCCCGTTCAAAGCGGCGCTTGACCACACGAAATACGCGGTCCGATACCCCGACCTCGACCCCGTGGCCGAGCGGGCGGCGGCAACTGAGTTTCTCTTGGCGCTCAACACACGGCTGGAAAACCATGGGGCCCTATGCGGGGACCGCCCGACACTAGCCGACCACGCGATCTGGCCCTTCGTGCGCCAGTTCGCCAACACCGACCGCACCTGGTTCCTGGCGCAACCTTGGCCTGCGTTGATCCTTTGGCTTCAGGGCTTCACCGAGGGGCCTTTGTTCGAGAACATCATGCAGAAATACACACCCTGGCTGGACGGCGAGGCGCCCGTGCTTTTCGGCTCCTAAGCCCCCCGGCTAACCGCAACCCTCAAAAAGTCCAACTGCGCCCAGTGGGCCGTCTCCATGAACGCCACATCTGCGGCGTCGCGGCCCGTGGCGATTACCGCCATCTCGTGGGGCGCGCCCATGTTCGTTGCGTCGACGGGGTGCCACGCACCTTCCAGCCAAACCTGCGCGATGGCGTGGAAATCCTGCGGCGCAACCTCGGCACCGTAAGCCGACGCATAGCGCGAGGGGATCTGGGCCGCGCGCGCAAGGGTGCAGAGCATATGGGTGAAATCGCGGCAGACGCCCTGTCGGGTGCAGAAGGTCTCGGCCGCCGTGGTCGTTCCGTTGGAGCTGCCCGGGATATAGGAGAGGTTACCCGCAACCCAATCGCGGATCGCCGCGATCTTTGCGCCGCCCGCAAGCGTGCCGAACTGCTGCGCGGTGAAATCGGCGAACATGTCAGAGGGGCAATAGCGCGACGGGCGCAGGTACGGCAGGACCTCTGCAAGGAGGGTTTCGGGCGGGGAGGCTTGCAGCCCCTCTAGGCCCGTTGCGCGCCGGGTGATGTCGATCTCGGCCCGGTAGCGCAGGGCCAGGGCGGTGCCGGGCACGCGTGCCCAGACCATGCCGGTGTCCCCCACCCGTGTCAGCGTCCCCTGGTCCACGGCCAGGTCAGAGGTCACAACCACTTGCCCGTCGCCCGAGACCACATCCACCATCAAAAGCGCCGCATCATGGGCGCTTAGGGTGCTGTTCAATGCGACGTCGATGCTGAGGCGCATGGGGGTCCTTTCGGTTGGCCCCCAATCCGGCCCAAAGGGTCAGACGGCGACGGAATGTCGGGCAGTGCTGCCTTGCAGATACGCGTCAAAGGCGGCGGCGGCAATGCGCACCAACGGGCGGCCCCGGGGCGTCATCATGACCTTACCGTCTGACAGCGTCAGCAGACCGTCGGTTTCCATGTCGCGCAGGGCGTCCAAGGCATCCCTCCACCAGCCGTCCGGCGCGCCGTGGCGCTTGCCAATGGCCGCCGCATCCACCCGATTGTCGCACATCAGACGCTCGATCACTTCTGCGCGCAGGCGGTCCTCACCGGTGAAGGGGAGCCCCTTGGCGGCGGGCAATTGCCCCGCCTCAACCGCGCGGGCCCAGGCGCGCGTTTCGGCAATGTTCTGCACATATCCCGACGGCGTGCGCCCAATGGAGGTGGCGCCGAGGCCGATCATCGTCTCGGCCTGGTCGGTGGTGTAGCCCTGGAAATTCCGGCGCAACGTGCCGCTGCGCGCCGCAATCGCAAGGTCATTGTCCGGCAGCGCGAAGTGGTCGAGGCCAATGGCGACGTAGCCTTCGGCCAGCAGCGCCTCGGCGGCGGCCTCGGCCTGGGCGCTGCGCTCGGCGGCGTTGGGAAGGGTGTCATCGGGGATCATGCGCTGGTTCTTGGCCATCCAGGGCACATGGGCATAACCAAAGAGCGCGACGCGGTCGGGCCGCATCTCGGCGCAGATCTTCACCGTCTCCACGATGCTGGCGACGGTCTGGAGCGGCAGCCCGTAGATAAGGTCGAAGTTGATCCCGGACACGCCGCCCGCGCGCAGTTGATGGACGCTGTTGCGCACCATTTCGGGCGGTTGCACGCGGTTGATCGCCTTCTGCACCGCCGGGTCGAACTCCTGAACGCCAAAGCTGGCACGGGTGAAGCCCATGGCGCCGATGCGGGCGGCCATCTCATCAGTCAACGTACGCGGGTCGCTTTCAATGGCGATCTCGGCGTCCGGCGCGAAATCCCAGCGGGAGCGGACGCCGTCCATCAGCGCCTCCAGATCATCGGAGCTGAGCGCCGTGGGCGTGCCGCCGCCCCAATGCAGGTGCGAGATCGTCATCCGGTCCGGCAAGGCGTCCGCCGTCAGCGCGATCTCTTCGCGCAGGGTCTGTGCATAGGCGCCAACGGGCCCGTATTTGGAGGCCAGCTTCATGTTGCAGCCGCAGTACCAGCACATCTGGCGGCAAAACGGCACATGGAGATACAGTGAAATCGGCGTCACTGGGTCCAGCTTCGCGAGCCAGGCGCGATAGTCGGCGTCGGTGAAACCCGTCTGGAAATGCGGCGCCGTGGGGTAGCTGGTGTAGCGCGGCGTCGCGCGCGAGGCATATCGTTTGAGAACCGGATCCATCAACAGCCCTCCACAATCGTGGCGGCACATCTTGTCTTGCGTCTTTCCATGATCTTCCCCTGCGCGCGTTTGCCCTACCCTACGCAGTGGGTGTCAACTTGCATTGACACAGATCAAGTGATGGGCACGCGCGGGCGCTTCAGTCGTCCGCCCAAGGCCCGTGCTGGTCCTTCTCGCCCGTGTCCCGCCGCACGAACCCATGCAACCCGAAGTAATCACGCTGACCCTGGATCATGTTCGCCGTTCCGCGCGCCTGGCGCATCGTGTCGAAATAGGCGAGCGCCGCGGACATGGCAGGCACCGGGAGGCCCGCCTGATTGGCCGCGATCACCGTCTGGCGCAGCGCGCCAATCGTCTCGGACAAGAGGGCGGCGAAGTGGGGCACGGACATCAGCGTTGTGTCCGGCGCCGCCTCAAACGCCTCGGCCATGTCATCCAGCATGGCCGAGCGGATGATGCAGCCCGCGCGCCAGTTGCGCGCGATCACTTCGGGTTTCAGGGACCAGTCAAACGCCGCGGCGGCAGCGCGCAGCATGTCGAAGCCCTGAGCGTAGCACAGGATTTTGCCGCAGGTCAGCGCGGCCTCAAGGGTATCAATGGGTATATCAATTTCGGTGATGCCGCCGAAGTCCTGGGACAGTTTAGCGCGCAGATCGCGCTGCGCCGACATGTTGCGGGCGGCCACGGCGGCCTCGATCACCGGGATCGGGGTGCCGAGATGCTGCGCCTCAATCGCGGTCCAGCGGCCGGTGCCCTTCTGGCCCGCCGCGTCGACGATCACATCCAGAAGCGGGCCGTCGCTGGCCTCATCATGGGCCTTGGCCACGGCGGCAGACGTCTCGATCAGGAAAGAGCTGAGCCGCCCTTCGTTCCATGTCGCAAACACCTCCCCCGCTTGTGGCGCCCCCAGCCCCAGTCCGTCGCGCATCAGGCCATAGACCTCAGCGATTAGCTGCATGTCCGCGTATTCGATGCCGTTGTGGACGGCTTTCACGAAATGACCCGCGCCATTTTCGCCCATCAGGTTGGCGCAGGGGGTGCCTTCATATTTGGCCGCGATGGCGGTCAGGATCGGCGCGACCCGGTCCCAATGGGCCGGATCGCCGCCGCCCATGATCGCCGGGCCGTGGCGCGCGCCGTCCTCTCCACCCGAAACGCCGATGCCGAGGAAGGGGCGGTCCAGCGCCTCCATCCGCCGCATCGTGTCACGAAAGTTCGCGTTGCCTGCGTCGATGATCATGTCGTCGGGCCCAAGATAGGGGTCGAGGGCGGCGATCTGGTCATCGACGGGCGCGCCAGCGGGCACCATCAGGATGATGGCGCGCGGGCCTTTAAGGGCTTTGGTCAAATCTTCCAAGGTCTCGGTCGCCGTGATGTTCGACCGCAAATCACCCGCCTCCTCCACGAAGGCGTCGGTCTTGGCGGCGGTCCGGTTCCAGACCGCGACGGAGAACCCCTTTTCCGCAATGTTGAGCGCCAGGGCCGAGCCCATCGTCCCGAGCCCGATCAATCCGATATCTGCAAGTGCCATCAACGCTCTCCCTGTTGCCGCTCCATCAAGGCACCGGCGCGCAAAAATGCAAGTCCTTCCCCCAAAACGAAAAACGCGCCCTGCAGTGGGGCGCGTCTTCGAAGCCGGCAGCTTGTGTATCGTGGATCAGGCGGCTTCGGCCTGATTGCGGCGTTCGCTTTCTTCGCGGCTCAGCGCCACAGAGGTACGAACCCCATTGGCCACGAAGGCCATCAGGCCGTTCACGACCCGCTCGTTCGGGTCAATGCCCGCGCAGGACAGGACTTCCCGTCCGTCCCGAGACCGTGCCCAACGAGCGATCTGCTCTGGCCCGTTCCCATATTTCTTGTCATCGGCGATCGCATCATCCAACGCTGCCAAGACGACGGCGGCGAAAAGCTTCCGCGCCCGTGTGCCCTGTTCAAAGTTGAAGGCGGTTCCGTCAACGAAATCCCGCATTTCGCTTCCTTTTATTGCTCTTGCATTTTCGGCGTGCCGCTCGTTATGCCCAGATTCTGTGCGCTACAGGGATGCAAATATCACAAAGGTGGTATTCGCTGAGCGCATGGCTCGTCCCTTTTGTGTACAGTTTCCAGTGTATGGACACCCCTCCAGAGCCCAGATATAGGTTGCGTCAACTTTTTCTCAAGGTTTTGCCAAGGTTTTGCCACATGCCGAAAATTAACGGAAACGAGATCAGACCGGGCAATGTCCTCGAGCATAATGGCGGGCTTTGGGCCGCCGTTAAGGTTGATCATGTGAAACCCGGCAAAGGCGGCGCGTTTGCGCAGGTCGAGTTGAGAAACCTTCGTAACGGGTCAAAGCTGAACGAACGGTTTAGATCCGCCGACAAAGTCGAACGCGTGCGTCTGGAGCAAAAAGACCAGCAATTCCTGTATGAATCAGACGGGATGCTGGTGTTCATGGATGCCGAAACCTATGAGCAGATCGAGCTTCCTGCCGAATTGCTCGGCGAGCGTCGGCCGTTCCTGCAAGACGGCATGACCATCGTGGTCGAGTTCCACGAGGAAGAAGCGCTGAACGCGTCGCTGCCCCAGAAGGTCGTGTGCAAGGTCGTCGAGACCGAGCCCGTGGTGAAGGGGCAGACGGCGGCAAATTCGTTCAAGCCGGCGATTTTGGACAATGGCGTCAAGGTCATGGTCCCACCCTTTGTGGGCCAGGACGAAGACATTGTCGTCAATACCGAAACAATGGACTACTCCGAGCGGGCCTAACGCCGGCCTGACCAAGGCCCGGGCTGCACCCGGCGCGTGCCAGACCGCGGCACGCGGCCCAGATCGGCCAGGGGTCGGTCCACGCCCTGGGGGCTGCGCACCCGGCGAATGGCCGGGATCGGGGAGCGGCGGCGTTTTTCCACGCGGTATTCCACCTCGGCATGGGGCGGCTTGCCGTCAAAGGCCGTCCAATAGGCGCCCCCGCCCCGTCGCAGAAACAGCGGCAATGTCAGCACGACCCCGGCGATAAAGCCGCCCGCATGGGCCCAATAGGCGACGCCGCCGCCGACCAGATCCATCGACAACCCGCTGACCAATTGCAGCGCGAACCAAAGGCCCAACATCAGCCAGGCGGGAATGGTGAAGATCTTGATGAACACCACCAGGATGACCAGCACGTCGATCCGCGCGCGGGGAAACATCAGCAGATAGCCGCCCATCACGCCCGCAATGGCACCCGATGCGCCCACCATCGGGATGGTGGAGGCGGGATCCGAGAGGATCTGCCCGCCCGCCGCAGCCGCCCCGCTGGCCAGGTAGAACAGCGCAAAGCCCAGGTGGCCCATCTGGTCTTCCAGGTTGTCGCCAAAGATCCACAGGAACACCATGTTGCCGATCAGGTGCATCCAGCCGCCGTGCAGAAACATCGAGGTGAACACGGTATCAAACGCGCCGTCCCTCAGGGCCATTTGCGGCACCAGCCCCCATTCGGTGTAGAAGGCCATCAGCTGCGCCTCGCTCCCGCCCATGGACGGAAAATACAGCAGGAACACCACCACGTTGATCACGATGAGGGCCCAGGTGACGAACGGCGTCCGCTCGGACGGATTATGGTCTCGGATCGGGAACATGGGGGTTAGGTTGGGCGTCCGGGCGGCAAGGTCAAGCCAAAGCCGGGCCCGGGGCGCTGCCGGCCCGCACCAGGGCAGCGGCGGCCACCCAGGCCCATGGGGCCGTGAAAGCCCCCGATTGGCACGCGATTATTCGAGGTCTTCCGCCGCCAGGGCGAGGCGGATTTCGCGCCGGACCATCTTGCGCACGTTGCGGGTGATGCGTTGTCCGAGCACGCCCTGAAGCTCTTCACGGACCACCTCGACGATGATCTCACGCAGGGTGTCTTCGTCCAAGATCCCCTCATCGGTTTCGGGGAAGGTGAAGGGGGATTGCGTGTCGCCAAGATCTTCCACAGGGGTCTCCGCCATCGGTTCATCGGACGCGGGGATGTCATCGGACACCGTGGCGTCGGCCTGCGCTGCTTCTGCTTCGACGGCCTCTTCCACCGTGGTCGCGTCGGGGTCCTCAACGAAGGGCGTTTCGAGAGGTTCCTCCGTCTCGCCGCTGTCGCTGGAATACTCAGGAGCGGTGTCTTCGGCCTGTTCTTCCGCGGCCTCGATGGCGTCGGACGGCTCTTCTTCGGCGATCTCATCCTCTGGCTGCGGATCCGGGGCCTCTTCGATCAGAGCCGCATCCGCGGCCTCTTCGCTGTCAGCGTGCGTCTCGTCTGCTGCCTCATCTGGTGAGACTTCGTCCTCCGCCTCCGGCACCGGATCGCGGCGGGCGACCAGGGTCAGAAGGGCAGCTTCGGCGCCGCCCTCGGGCCAATTGTCATCGCCCGTCTCGGATTCGAAATCCGCAACCGGCACGTCTGCACCATCCAGGCGGATCAGGTCAGCGATGTCGTCTTCCGACGCGGCGTCGCTGTGGTCATCGACCCATTCCTGCGGCGTGTCGGCGGCATCTTCCGCGCCTCCGACGGCGTCGTAATGGGCCAGCCGGTCGTCGGGCCGCCACTCTGCGTCGTCCGTTTCAGGCGCGATATCGGTGAGGTCATCGGCGGGCACGGCAGCATCGGCGGTGACGATCTCTGCGATCAGGTCCTCGGGGGCAGAAACCTCCTCCGTGGCGGGCGCATCAGCAGTGATATCTTCCGGGGCGGCGTCTTCGGGCTCGGGCGAACTGGTGACCGGGACCCAGGGATCCTCGGGGTCCGTCACCCGGAACGACGGCGTCAACACGAGAGCCTCGGACGGAGCGGGCGCCTCGGCGGACGGGGCGTCGGCCTGCGGGGCCACGCTGTCGTTCTTGGGCGCATGGTCGGACACCAGCCTGCGGACAGATGCCAAGACATCTTCGATCTCTTCCGGCGTTTTCGCGGGATCGGACATTCATGCTCTCCTCAGAGGTGGCGCTGAATTGCCCCGGCGCACCTCAATAGCAGCCCTTATTCGGGCCGTTCTGTTGATCACTTCGCACGCAGGATACCCAAAAGCGCCATTTCACACAACAATTCCTGTGCGCGACACCCGAAGGATTTAGCTCAAAGCCCATATGTTGCGCTGCAGCGGGTCGCCACCGCGCCATGCGGGGGGCGGCGTTAGTCGCGGCCAATGCGCTCCAGCACAGAATCAAGCTGCGCGCCGCGCGGGCTGTTGATCAGCGACGGCGCCGGAGAGAAAAGATCCGCGTAGGCGGCGGGGTCGTATTCGGGCACGTGAAGCCCCAGGGCCTCAACCGTCAGCAGACCGGAGGCGGCTAACAGTTGGTAGCAAGAGGTGTAAAGATCGGTCTGGGCCTCAATCCGGCTGATCCGTGCGTCCAGCACATCCTGTTCGGCGTCCAGCACATCAAGAGTTGTGCGCGCGCCCAACGACGCCTCTTCCTGCACGCCCGCGAAGGCCAGTTCCGCTGCCGCAATCCGTTGATCCGCCGCCTGAATCTGCGCCGTGGCGATGTTCATAAGTGCCCAGGCGTTGCCCACGCTTTGCAGGTTCAAACGCACCTGCTGGTTCAGCGAAAACCGCACGGCCGAGGCTTGGGCGCGCGATTGCCGCTCCAGCGACAGCAGCTGCCCGCCGCGGTAGAGGGGTTGGGTCAGGGTCAGGCCGATGGTGGCAGAGCCGCCCTCCGCCAGTGGGTTGGCGGTATTCTCGAACACTTCCGTGGCGCGGCCTTCAAGGGCGATCTGGGGCCGGATCCCGGCCCTCGCCTGCTCGATGCCCAGTTCTGCCGCCGTAACCTCATGCTGCAAGGCACGAATAGAGGGGTGTTGCTGCCGCGCCAACGCCTGCGCCGCCGCTTCCGTGCGCGGCACATTCGGAATGCCGCCGGGCCCGCTCAGGCCATTGGGATAGCGCCCTACCGCCAGGTTGAACAGCTCGCGGCTGATGTCGAGCGCGCCCTGCGCGCCGGCCAGTTGCGACCGGGCCGTGGCCAGTTGCGCCTCGGCCTGGGCCACGTCGGTGCGGGTGTCTTCGCCGACCTCGAAGCGGTCCTGGGCCGCGCGAAGCTGCTGGGTGATCACCCGGACGTTGCGCTCGCGCACCCCCACCACCTGCATGTCGCGCCAGACGTTCATGTAGGCCGTCACCGCGTCGAACAGCACCTGCTGTTCTAGGGCCACGAGTTGCTGGCGGGTGGCCAAAACCGTCTCTTCCGCCGCTTCATAGGCGAAGCGCCGGGCGCCGCCATCATAGAGCAGATATTCTGCGACCAGCGAGGCCGACGCGGTGGAGGTGTTGTTGACGATATCGCGGTTCATCGAGGCCACGAAGCTGATCACCGGGCGCAGTTGCGCGATGGCCTGGGCTACGCCTTCATCCTGGATGCGCAGCAGGTAACGGTTCTGTTCCAGAAGGTTGGAGTGGCGGTAGGCATCGACCATGGCCTGGCGCAGGTTGTCGGCCTGCACCGGCAAGACCGTCAGCATGGCAACAGAAGAGGCCAGCACAGCGCGCTTTATCAACCCAAATGCCATCCCGATGTCCTCACTCACGTTTGTTCTTATACGAAGCCCCCGGTTCAGGGCGTTAGAATGCGAAACTTGGGGCGCGCGCGAAGCCTGGCAAGACTGGCGCGGTTGCATTGAATGCCATCCGCCACGACATCCGCCCACCGGATTTGACGCCCACGCGGGTTTCGCCAAGCGCCCCGTCCATGAAAATGGCCGCGATGCGCCCGCCGTCCTTGAGTTGATCGAGGATCGCTGCGGGGATTTCTTCCACCCCGCCCAGGATCGCAATCGCATCAAACGGCCCGTGCTTGGCGCTGCCCTCGGTCAAAGGCCCCTGGATCAGGGCGGCGTTATCCACGCCCTGCTCGCTCAACGCGGCTTCCGCGTCGCGGGCCAGATCTTCGTCTTCCTCAATGGCCACGACAGCCTCGGCCATATGGGCCAGAAGCGCCGTCGTATACCCGGTGGAGGCCCCCAGTTCGAGCACCAGGTCACTGGGCGTCGGCGACAGGGCCTGCAACAGTTTCGCGGTCGCCCGGGGGTCCAGTAACTGACGCCCGCCGCCCAGATCCATCGGCGTGTCGGCATAGGCCGTATCGCGCGCGGCATCGGGGGCGTAGGCCTCTCTCGGGACGCTCAACATCGCTTCCAGGACAGGGAATTGCGTCACATCGGACGGGCGCACCTGAGTGTCGACCATGGTGACGCGGCGTTGGGTAAAGTCGGCCATGAACTGAACCATTCCGTCTAGTTTCTCAAAATCGGTGTCGCATATCACTCCGCGCCACGCAACGTCCCTTTGCCGGTTGGTGCCAAACTGACGCGGATCCTCGCCACCCGCCGCCTGCCCGGAACCGCTTGACGCCCCGCACCATTGCCCATACTTGAGATGACGCTTCGAGGCGAGTTGGCGGAGTGGTTACGCAGCGGATTGCAAATCCGTGTACACCGGTTCGATTCCGGTACTCGCCTCCAGCGCTTTCCCCCCTGCCCCTTCCGCGCCCTGCAACATGGCGTGACCTCCACGCAACCCCCCATCGCTTCTAGACAAGGCGCGCGTTCCTTTGGAAGGTGATCGCACAGACGCGAGGGCTGCAACGTGCAAAAAAAACCGACACTTCGATGAATGCCAAACATGTCGAGTTGATTGCTGTCGTCGCAGAAGCGGGCAGCCTGGGGGCGGCGGCGCTAGTGTTGAACCGGTCGCAGCCCGCGATCTCGAAGGCGTTGCAGTCGGCGGAGGCCGATATCGGCTGTCAAATCTTCCAGCGCAGCCCCACGGGCGTCGTCCCGACCGTGGAGGGCCGTCGGGTGGTGGCGCGGTGCCGGATGATCCAGCGCGATCTGGGCCTCTTGTCCGAGGATATCGCCCAGATTGGCGGCGATATGAGCGGGACGTTGAACCTTGTCGTCTCGCCGCTCTCGGCGGTGCGGATCATGCCTCATCTGCTGAACCGCTACCGCCGTCAGTTTCCCGATGTGCAGGTACAGGTGATCAGCGGGCAGCACACGGAGGCGTTCCAAAAGCTCCACGATCGCAGCGCGGATTACGTTCTTGGCCCGGCCCCAAAGGCCCATGAAGCCACAGGGCTGCGCTCAAAACCGATTGCGCGCACCGGGATCAGCTTTGTCACCGGAAAGACCTCGCGCTACCTACACGAAACAGAGCCCCGCGCTCTGCAACAGGCGTTGTGGCTGATGATTGGCCCGCGCAAGCGGGTGCCCCTGTATAAGCAGTACTTCGATGCCCACGGGCTGTCCTATCCGGCGCCGGTGATCTGCTCGGACTCGATCCTGACCATTCTGTCGATGATCGAGGGCTCAGATTTCCTGTGCTCCTTTCCATCGCAGCTGGTGCCGAGCCTTTCGAAACGGTGGGCCTTGGCCGAGGCCGCCGTGCCCTCCGGCCACCCCGATATCGCGCTGGCGCTGACGGCGGAGGCGGGCCGGGTGCCGACGATTGCGGCCCTGGCGTTCGAGGATCTGGTCCAGACCATCGCCGGAGATCTGAGCCTGGGCGACACATAACCAAACCTTATGGGTCTAAGAACTGGGCGCTTGCGGCGAAGGGGCTGCAACCCTACCGTTCCCCCAGCCGCATGGGAGGCGGCTGCCGGGGGGAGGGATAAGTGCATGAACATCCTGTTCATCATGTATGATCAGCTGCGCTTCGACTATCTGTCCTGTGCCGGTCATCCGCATTTGCACACGCCCAATTTCGACCGCGTCGCGGCGATGGGCGTGCGTTTCACCAATGCCTTCTGCCAGTCGCCGGTCTGCGGCTCTAGCCGGATGAGCTTTTATACCGGGCGCTATGCGTCCTCTCACGGGGCGCAGTGGAACGGCTTTCCCCTGCGCGTGGGCGAGCACACGCTTGGCGACCATCTGCGCAAGGCGGGCATGGATGCCTGGCTGATCGGCAAGACCCACATGAAGGCCGACACCGAAGGAATGGAACGCTTAGGCCTGGCGCCCGACAGCGTTATCGGCGCGCGCCAGTCGGAATGCGGCTTTGACGTCTGGGTGCGCGATGATGGCCTGTGGGGATACGGGCCGGACGGCTTCTATGATGAAAAGCGCTCTCCCTACAATGAATACCTGAAATCAAAGGGGTATGACGGGGAAAACCCCTGGTCCGACTACGCGAATTCCGGCCTTTCAGCCGGGGCCAATGGGGGCGTTGGGGGTGGCGAGAAGGCCTCGGGCTGGATGTTCGACAACGCTGACAAGCCCGCCAATATCCGCGAGGAAGACAGCGAAACGCCCTGGCTGACCTCCGAGACGTTGAAGTTCATGGAACAGGCGACGGCGCCCTGGTGCGCCCATGTCTCCTACATCAAGCCCCACTGGCCCTACATCGTGCCCGCGCCCTACCACAACATGTACGGCGCCAACCACGTGCCCGCCGCCACCCGCGCAGAGGTGGAGCGCGACGATCCGCAGCCCGTTTACGCCGCCTTCATGGGCAACAAGATCGCCGCCGCCTTTCAGCAGGAAGAGGTCCGCCAAAAGGTCATCCCCGCCTACATGGGCCTGATCAAGCAATGCGATGATCAGTTGGGGCGCATCCTCGACCACCTGGAAGAGACCGGCGCGATCCGTGACACGATGATCGTGCTGACCTCGGACCACGGGGATTACTTGGGCGATCATTGGATGGGCGAGAAGGACCTGTTCCACAACCCCTCGGTCAAGATCCCGATGATCATCTATGACCCGCGCGCACAGGCCGACAGCACCCGCGGCACCACCTGCGACGCGCTGGTGGAAGCTATCGATCTGGCGCCGACGTTCCTTGACGCGGCAGGCGGGGACGACGCCGATCACATCCTGGAAGGCCGAAGCCTGAGGCCATGGTTGCACGGCGAGGTGCCGGAGTGGCGCGCCTATGCGGTCAGCGAATACGACTATTCCGTCACCCCGATGCGCGAGACCCTTGGCGTCAGCTCGCGCGACGCGCGGCTCTTCATGGTGTTCGATGGCCGCTACAAACTGATCCACGCCGAAGGCGGCTTCCGCCCAATGCTGTTCGATCTGGAGGCTGACCCCGACGAGTTCCATGACCTCGCCAAAGGCGATGCCCACACCGACGCGCTGGCCCGGCTCTATGACTATCTGGGGCAATGGGGCCGGCGGATGTCACAGAGGGTGACGCGGTCCGATGCCGATATCGACGCGATGCGCGGACGCTCGGCCCGGCGCGGGATCCTGCCATTCCTCAAGGACGGGACAGAGGCGCCAGCGGAGTTGACCCAGAAGTACCGCGGGCCGGTTTCCCAAAATCACATCCCCCCAATGCCCCCCGAGGACGACCGCCATGGCTGACGTCACTCTGGAACGGCGGCTAGCGGATATCCTTAGCGTGGTCCTGTCTTTCGTCATCCTGTTCTACGCGGCAGGCGGCCCGATCACCGACCTCGTGCGCTGGATCATCGAGACGACGACCCCCGCCTTCGAAGACCTGTCGCGCCGCGAACAGCGGGTGTTGATGCGTGAGCATTGGCTCGGCGCATCCTGGCGCGTGGTGCAAAGCAACGTGCTGCAAGCCACCGGGTTGATCCTGGGCCTGCCCATCCTCTTCGGCCTGGTGATCAGCTCGCTCACCCTGCACGCAGGGCGGCTTCGGTGGGTCAACTGGGTGCTGGTGACCATCGCTATCACAACCCTCACCTCCTGGATCGTAGGCATTTTCGCCACCGACGCAGGCCTCTTGCCCTCGGCGGATACGATTGATTTCATTGCCTTCCCCGCCGCCGCCCTGATGGCGCTTTACCTGACGTGGCGGATGTTCGGCGGCTTCATCGCCGGGTTCTGCGCGTTCTGGGTGATCTACCTGTTCATCCGGGGCGACCTGCCTGCCTGGGCCGGTATCCTGCAGGGCGTGGATGCGCCGTTTGACCAGAACCTGCGCGCGATGGTGCAGAACTTCTGGGCCCAGACCGGGGGCATGTTCGGCCAGCCCATTCAGGTCGTGGCGGGCAACGTGCTGATCTTCATCGTCTTTGGCGCGGTCCTGATGGCCTCGGGCGCGGGGGATCTGCTGATGAAGATCGCCAACCGCCTCACCGGCGGCTTTGTTGGAGGCGCGGCACATGCCTCGGTCGCCTCCTCGGCCCTGTTCGGCACGCTCTCTGGTGCCGCGATCTCCAACGTCGTGTCCACCGGCGTCATGACGATCCCGGTGATCAAGAAGGCGGGCTTCCGTCCGGCATTCGCGGGTGCCGTGGAAGCCGCCGCCTCCACCGGGGGCCAGGTCATGCCGCCCGTCATGGGGGTCGTGGCCTTCTTCGTCGCGGGCCAGATCGGGCTGGAGTATCGCTACATCGTCGTCGCTGCGATCCTACCCGCCTTCATGTACTACCTCGGCACCTTCATGGCCGTCTATTTTGAGGCCCGCCGCGCAGGCGTCGGCGCCCTGCCGATGGAACAACGCCCGGGCCTGAACGGGCGCGAATACCGCCAATGCCTGGTGTTCATCATCCCCCTCGGCGTGCTGTCCACGTTCCTGTTTATCCAGCCGTCAGTGCCCAAGGCCGGGTTCTACGGCTTCCTTGCGGCGATCACGACGGCGCTTGCGCTGTTCCCCGAATTCCGCTCGCGCTCCAAGCTGTGGCAGGCCTTCGTCGACGCAGGCCGCATGTCCGCCTCGATCATCGTGATCGTGGCGGCCATCGGCCTGATCGTGGGGCTGATCCAGCTGTCGGGCTTCGCCGGACGCCTGTCCCTTCTTCTAGCACAATTGG
This sequence comes from Gymnodinialimonas sp., assembly GCF_059726805.1. NCBI lineage: Bacteria > Pseudomonadati > Pseudomonadota > Alphaproteobacteria > Rhodobacterales > Paracoccaceae > Gymnodinialimonas > Gymnodinialimonas sp. Next base: position 1,430,330 of record NZ_AP041059.1, on the reverse strand, counting down.
CCGACGGGCCGTTGTTCATCGTGCTGATCGTGGTCGCACTTGGCTCCATCGTCCTCGGCATGGGCCTGCCGCCGGGGGCCACCTACTTCATCATCGTCATCGCCCTGTCCTCGGGGATTGAGGCTGTCGGCATTCCGGAGCTGACCCTGCACCTCTTCGTGGTCTTCTTCGCGGTCATGTCCACCGTCACGCCCCCCGTGGCGCTCGCCGCCTTCGCCGCCGCCCCCATCGCAGGCGCGGACCCGATCAAAACCGGCTTTGCAGCCGCCAAGATCGGGCTGGCGGGCTTCCTGATCCCCTTCGTCTTCGCCTATCACCCGGCCGTGCTCTACAAGCTGCAAGTGGCCTTCGTCTGGTTCGGGTCCGAGGTTTCGCGGTCTTCTGCGATGATCAACCCGGCCGAGGTCTCCTGGGCCGCGTTCTTCTGGATCATCGCCGCTTTCGCTGTAGCGATGTGGCTTCTGTCCTCAGCCCTCGCGGGTCATGAGCGTGGGCCGCTTTCCGCGCCCGAGCGTGTCTTGCGCGGGCTCGCGGGCCTCGCCATTCTGGTCCCCAACCTGCCCCTCGCCGGGGCCGCCACGGCCCTTGCCACAGCCCTTCTCGCCTACCACCGGTTCAAACATCCAACCCACACAATACCGACAGCGGCCTAACCGCTGCCCACACTCAATGGAGGAGATACTATGAAACACTGCCTTTGGAGCACCGCTCTGGCCGCCACCCTGGTCGCGGCCCCCGCCATGGCCCAGGACCAGACCCTGCGCATGGCCACCATCGCCCCCAGCCTCGGCCAGGCGATCACCATGGCGACCTTTGCCAACATCGTAAACGACAACGTCGACGGCATCTCGATCGAGGTTGCAGGCGGTGGCGCGGCAACACTGCACCAGCTCGAAATCGGACGCGGTAACCTGGAAATGGCGATGACCTCGCCGGTCATCTACAACCTGATGGCCGCGGGCCGCGCGATGTATGCGAACGAGGCCGACGCGGCAGAGGCCTCGGAAAACGTGGCCCTGCTGATGTGGTTCCCCTACGGCGGCTACCACTTCGCGGTGCGCGCCGACAGCGACATCACGCTGCTTGATGACATCGAAGGCGCGACCGTCTTTCTCGGCCCCCAGGGCGGCGGCGCCTATAACGCGGCGCGCGGTTGGATTGAGGCCACGACGGGCCTTGTCGCGGGCGAAGACTACGAGGCGATCACCGCCAACTGGCAGACCGGGTTTCAGGCGTTCCTCGATGGGTCCATCGACATGTACACCAACGGCTGTCTCGATCCCTGCCAACAGTTCCTTCAAGTGACCGAGACCGAGGAAATTCGGTTCCTCGGCCCCGACAGCCATGAAGGAGAGGCCGTCGACGAGTTCCTCGGCCAATGGCGCTACCTGACGGAGATCCCCAATGGCCTTTACGATGGTCAGATGAACGACGCACCGGTGATGTCGATGGACACCGCTGTGGGCATCGCCATCCGTGGCGATATTGATGAGGAACTGGTCTATCAGATGACGGCCGCGTTCTGGGAGAACCTCGATCAGGTCACGTCCGACGCCCCCTGGGCCGAGGCGCTGGACGTCGCCTTCGCCGCATCTCAGCGGGGCCAGATGCAGCTGCACCCCGGCGCCGCGCGCTACTACCGTGAGGCCGGCGTGATCGAATAGGCGGTCCTTTCACGGGACGCTCTGGGGGCGGTGCGGGACACCTCGCGCCGCCCCTTTTGTTTGTTTCGCTCAGCCCTTCATCGCCGAAAGACCCAGCGCGTCGGCCATGTTGAACCCGCCCATGCCGCCGTCCACCGGAATGTCCGCGCCCTTGATCCATTCCGCATCGGGCGACAGCAGGAAAGCCACGACCTGCGCGACTTCCCGGGGCGTTCCCGCGCGGCCTGCCCGCGCCACGTTGCGCGCCATCTGGGGGCCAAAGGCACGGGCGAAATCCTCCAGAATGCCCGTTGCCACCGCGCCGGGGCTGACCGAGTTCACCCGCACCCCCACGCCGATCATCTCTTCGGTCAGGGCGGCGCTCCAGGCGATCACCGCTTCCTTCGACAAATTGTAGGCCCGCGTCGCATCCAGGCCCTCTGCGGCCACGAAATCCGCCGCCTCGCCCGGTGCCAGTGCGCCCAACCGCAGGACCTGCGCCAGGTTCTGTCGCCACTGCGCCCCGGCGCGCGAGGCCACGTTCACGACGGACGCGCCGGGCGACAGCTTCGGAGCGAGGGCTTCGGTGAACTGACGGGTGCCCAGGAAGTTGACCTGCAACAGCGCGGCCTCAAGGCCCTCCCTCGGCGGCAGGCCCGCGTTGTTGCAAAGGCCGTCCAAAGGCCCATCCACGGCGTCTGCCGCAGCCGCGATCGCGCCCGGGTCGCCGAGGTCCAACCGGACAAACCGCGCGACATTGCGCGTCGTCTCTTGCAGATCAAACCCGATCACCTCATGGCCCTGCCCCGTCAGGACCTCGGCCAATTCCGCCCCGATCCCGCTTGCGACCCCGGTCACTGCGATTTTGCGCCCCATGTCACACCCTCCCTTTCGCGCCCGTGATAGGCCATCGAAGCACGCAGGGGAAACGGACCATTGCAAACCGCGCCCCGGGCGGGTCTACCGTTGCCCGACCCGCAAGAAGGAGACGCCCGTGGCACATCTTGGGATCGATCTTGGCACATCCGCCGTCAAACTCTGCGTCACGGACGCAAGCGGTGCCGTCGTCGCCACCGCCGAGGCGCCCTTGAGCGCGCAGCATCCGTTCCCCGGCGCCAGCGAGCAGGACCCTGACGCCTGGATCATCGCCCTGGCGGAGGCGATGGCAGCTCTGCCGGAGGAGCGGCGCGCGCAGGTCCAAGTGATCGGCCTCTCGGGTCAGATGCATGGCGCGGTGGTCCTCGGTCAGGACCGCAAGCCGCTCCACCCCGCGATCCTCTGGAACGATGGCCGCGCCGTCGCGGAATGCGCCGACATGACCACCGCCGTGCCCCGGATCGGGCACATCACCGGGGTGCCGCCGATGCCCGGTTTCACCGCGCCGAAACTGCTTTGGCTGTCCCGCCACGCGCCAGAGGTCCACGCGAAGATCGCCCATGTCATTTTGCCCAAGGACTACCTTGGCCTCTACCTGCACGGCGGCCTGGCGACAGACCCATCTGACGCCGCAGGCACCTCCTGGTTTGATCAACATACCGGCCAGTGGTCCCCGTCCCTCTGCGCTGCCTCGGCCACCGATATTTCCTGGCTACCCAAAGTCCTGCCCGGCACCGCCATCGCCGGGCACCTCACGCCGCAAGCCGCCCAGGCCCTTGGCCTGCCCTCCGGCGTTCCGGTGGCCACCGGCGCAGGCGATGGCGCAGCGGGAGCGGTGGGCATCGGCGCCATCGCGCCGGGGGACGGCTTCATCTCTCTGGGCACCTCCGGCCAGCTCTTTGTGACGACCGCCACCTGCCTGCCCAACCCCGACCAGCGCCTGCATGCCTATGCCCACACCCTGCCGGATCTGTGGTTCCAGATGGCCGCGATGCTCAACGGCGCGCGCCCTATGGCTTGGCTCGCCTCCCTCCTCGGCCGCCCGATAGGCGACCTCCTCGCAGCGGCGGAGGACGCAGAGCCGGGCCCCCTCTTCCTCCCCTACCTCAGCGGAGAGCGCACGCCCCACGGCGACGCCGACATCCGCGCGGGCTTCTGGGGCCTGTCCGAGACGACGACCCACGGCACAATGATGCGCGCAGTGGTGGAGGCCATTGCCTTCACCTTCGCCGACGCCCAGGCCGCCATGGCCGCAGGCGGCACGCGGCCCGAAAGGCTTTTGGCCATCGGCGGCGGCACCCGAAGCGATTTCCTTTTGCAGATGATCGCCGACGTGATGCAGGTGCCGCTCGGTCGCAGTGACGCCGCCGAGGTCGGCCCCGCCCTCGGTGCCGCCCGCCTGGGGCAGATCGCCTTGGGCGCGGACGCGCAGGACGTCGCCACGAAGCCCGAGGTCCAGCGCTGGTTCACGCCGAACCCGGCACGGGCCGAAGCCCTCGCCCCGCGCCTTGCAGGCTATCGCGCGCTCTACCCGGCGCTGAAATCCGTCCACGAGGCGATGAAGACTTAAATCACCCCACGCTGGATCTGATCCTCTTCAATGCTCTCGAACAGCGCCTTGAAGTTGCCCTCGCCGAACCCGTCATCCCCCTTGCGCTGGATGAACTCGAAGAAGATCGGCCCGATCACGGTCTTGGAAAAGATCTGCAACAGCACCCGCGTCATGCCGCCGTCCACGACCCCTTCGCCGTCGATCAGAATGCCGTGCCGTTTCATCCGCTCCAACGGCTCTTCATGGCCCTTCACCCGGGCGTGGGACATCGCATAATAGGTCTCGGGCGGGGGCGGCATGAAGGCGATGCCATTCGCTGCAATCTGATCCACACTGTCGTAGATGCTCTCCGTCGCCACCGCGATATGCTGGATCCCCTCGCCCTTGTATTCGTTCAGATATTCCTCGATCTGAGACGTCTCATCCTTGCTCTCGTTGATCGGGATCCGGATCTTGCCACAGGGCGAGGTCAGCGCGCGAGAGAACAACCCGGTCTGCTTGCCCTCGATATCGAAGAAGCGGATTTCCTTGAAGTTGAACGCCTTGGCGTAGAAGTCGTACCAGGTGGACATGTTGCCCCGCGCCACGTTGTGGGTCAGGTGATCGAGGTAGTAGAACCCCGCGCCGAACGGCTTCGGGTCCACCTCCCCCAGCCAGTCAAACTCCGCCGCATAGGGGCTCTCGTCACCGTAGGTGTCGATGAAGTACAAAAGCGACCCGCCGATCCCCACGACCGCAGGTACATCCAGCGTCTTGTCGGCGCCTTTGTATTCCTCGGCCCCGTAGCCCACCGCGCATTTCAGCGCGTGGGCGGCATCGACACAGCGCCAGGCCATCGCGGGCGCGCAGGGGCCGTGGGCGTCGACAAAGCGGCCGGCGTGGCTGTCGCGCTCGCGATTGATGATGTAGTTGATATCGCCTTGGCGGTAGAGGCTGATGTCGCGGCTCTTGTGCCGCGCGACCTCCACGTAGCCCATGGCCTGGAACAGCGCCTCCAGCTTGGCGGGGTTGGGATGGGCGAATTCAACGAATTCGAACCCATCGGTTCCGGCCACGTTGGAGGCGTCGATTACGGCTTTCGGGGCGTCATGCGGGAAAGGTCCCATGGCGGTTCTCCTGTTTTGAAAGCTGCGTGGAACGTGCCCTTCACGCAGCAACAAAATCCCGGCCCGCGGGGCGTGCGATCATGAGACCACATGCAGTTGCAGATGTAACAGATTCGGGCGCCCCCTCGCAAGCCTAGCTGCGCTTGCGCTCGCCCCCCATGGCCGCCGACAGATCATCGGCTGCCGTCATCACCGCCTCGGCAATCACATGGGTCTGGACCACGCTGACCCGGCTAACCGGGCCGGACACGCTGATGCCCGCCACGGCCTCTCCGCTCAGGTCAAAGACCGGGGCGGCTATGCAGCGCATCCCTTCGTTCTTCTCCTCATCATCAATCGCAAAGCCGCGCTCCCGCGTGGCTTCCAAGTCGGCGCGCAGGGTCGCGGGCTCAGTCAGGGTGCGCCCGGTGAATTGGTCCAGCGGCGCCGTGGCGATCAGGCGTGACAGGCGGTCATCGCTCATCTGCGCCAGAAGCGCCTTGCCGATGCCGCTGGCGTGCATCGGCGACAGCGTGCCGGGCGGAAAGAACGCGCGGATAGAAGCGTGGGTTTCGACCTGGCTCACGAACAGCACATGGGCATCGCGCGCAATGCCAAGGTTCGCCGTCTCGCCCGTCATCTCCATCAGCCGCCGCATGATCGGCCGCGCCCGGTCCACCAGCGTCGTGCGCCGCAGATACCGCGCGCCGATGACAAAAGCCCGCGCCCCGATGTGCCAATGCTGTGCGGCGGGGTCGAACTCCACCAACCCCCGCCCCTCCAGCGTCACCAGAATGCGGTAGACCGTGGCGGGCGATTGGCTCAGGTCCTCGGCGAGGCCCGAAAGTGTCACGCCGGGCGTGTCGCTCAGGTGTTCCAGCACCTCCATCGCGCGATCAAGGGACTTGATCGTGTTCTGCGCCGTCTTGTCATCCCAGTCCCTGGGACGACCCCGGGCACGGCGGGGCGGGGTGGATTCGGGGCCCGGATCTGGAGGAGACATGGCGACTCTCGTCAAAGTTGAAATTTGATTTCACCATATGAAAAATACCAAGCCACTGTAAAGGTGTCTTAATTCTTGGGTGATGCACTTTTGAAAAACGATTTCAAAAAAATTGCGAGTGCTGGCTGCGACATTTAGACAGAGGCCAGCTGAAGAGGAGACGGCACCCATGTCCACCCAGAACCCCGTGTTCATCCCCGGGCCCACCAATATGCCCGAGGCCCTGCGCCGCGCCTGCGACATCCCCACGATGGACCACCGCTCTGCCGCATTCCCCGAGATCCTGCACCCCGCCCTTGCGGGCGTGAAGAAGGTGCTAAGGTCCGACGTGGCCGAGGTTTTCGTCTTCCCCGCCACCGGCACCGCCGGGTGGGAAGCCGCGATCTGCAACACGCTTTCGGCGGGTGACACCGTGTTGGCCGCACGCAACGGCATGTTCAGCCACAAGTGGATCGACATGTGCAACCGCCACGGCCTCAACGTCATCCAGATCGACGTCCCCTGGGGTGAGGGCCTGCCCACCGGCGCCTTCGCCGAGGCGCTGGCCGCCGATACCGAGCACAAGATCAAGGCCGTCCTGGCAACGCATAATGAGACCGCCACCGGCGTCGTCTCCGACGTCGCTGGCGTGCGCAAAGCCCTCGACGCGACCAACCACCCGGCGCTCTTCTTCGTGGACGGCGTGTCCTCCATCGGCTCCATGCCGTTCGAGTTTGACGGCTGGGGCGTGGACATCGCCGTGACCGGATCCCAGAAGGGGTTCATGCTGCCCGCAGGCCTCGCCATCATCGGAGTCTCGCCCAAGGCCATGGCCGCCATTGACGCTGCCGACCTGCCCCGCACCTTCCTGGACATCCGCGATATGAAGGCGGGCTACGCCGCCAGCGCCTACCCCTACACGCCGTCGGTGGGCCTGTTGAACGGCCTCAAAACCGCCTGCGACATGATCGAGGCCGAGGGGCTGGAGAATGTCTTCGCCCGCCACGCCCGTATCGCCGAAGGCGTGCGCGCCGCCGTGAAGGCCTGGGGGCTGGAGCTGTGCGCCGTCTCGCCCGACCTCTACTCCAACACCGTCTCGGCGATCAAAACGCCCGAGGGCTTCGACGCAGGCACCATCGTGTCCCACGCCGCGACCCGTTACGGCGTCGCCTTCGGTGCGGGCCTCGGCGATGTCGCCGGAAAAGTCTTCCGCATCGGCCATTTGGGGATGCTGACGGACGTCATGGCGCTATCTGGTATCGCGACCGCTGAAATGGTGATGGTCGATCTGGGCCTCGACATCCAACTGGGCTCCGGCGTCGCCGCCGCCCAGGAAGTCTACCGCCAGTCCGCCGCCGCCATGGCGATCGCTGCTGAATAGGAAACCGATCTTATGAAAGATGTGCCCCACCTGCCGACGTTTGACGACGTCATCGCGGCCCACGACCGCATCCGCCCCTACATCCACCGCACGCCGGTCCTGACCTCCACTTACCTCAATGAGCTGACGGGGGCGGAGCTTTTCTTCAAGTGTGAGAACTTCCAAAAGGCCGGCGCCTTCAAGGTACGCGGCGCGTCCAACGCGGTCTTCGGCCTTTCCGACGCAGACGCCGCCAAAGGCGTTGCCACCCATTCCTCGGGCAACCACGCCCTGTCGCTCAGCTACGCGGCGGGCCGCCGGGGCATCCCCTGCCACGTGGTGATGCCGAAAACCGCACCCCAGGCCAAGAAGGACGCCGTCAAAGGCTACGGCGGCATCATCACCGAATGTGAGCCCTCCACCACCTCTCGTGAGGCGGTATTCGCCGAGGTCCACGCGCAAACCGGTGCCGATTTCGTCCACCCCTACAACGACCCCCGCGTCATCGCGGGCCAAGCCACCTGCTCGCGGGAACTGATGGAGCAGGTCGAAGGCCTCGACTCCGTCATCGCCCCCATCGGCGGCGGCGGCATGATCTCGGGCTGCTGCCTGACGCTGTCGAACATCGCGCCCGACGTCGACATCTTCGCCGCCGAGCCCGAGCAGGCCGACGACGCTTACCGAAGCTTCAAGGCAGGTCACATCATCGCCGACGACGCGCCCGTGACCATCGCCGACGGCCTCAAGGTGCCGCTGAAAGAGAACACCTGGCACTTCGTCAGCAACCACGTGACGGATATCCTCACCGCCTCGGAAGAAGAAATCATCGACGCGATGAAGATCACCTGGGCGCGGATGAAAATCGTCATGGAGCCCTCCTGTGCCGTGCCGCTCGCCACGATCCTCAAGAACCCAGAGGTCTTCAAAGGCCGCCGCGTCGGTGTCGTCATCACCGGCGGCAACGTCGACCTCGATAAGCTGCCCTGGATGCAGTGACCGCACCGGTGCGCAATGAATGCGCACCCTACACCTCACCCGTAGGGTGCACATTCATTGTGCACCGCGACTTACCCAACCTGGGAGACACGACAATGAAAGACATGGCCCAATTCGCCGACTACGAAGTCGGCTTCGACATCCCCGCCAAGCCCGGCATGAAAGCGGCTGAGGTGCAGACCCCCGCCCTCGTCCTCGACCTCGACGCGCTGGAGCGCAACATCAAGAAGATGGGCGATTACGCCAAGGCCCACGGCATGCGCCACCGGGTCCACGGCAAAATGCACAAATCCGTCGACGTGGCGCTATTGCAGGTCGAACTGGGCGGCGCCTGCGGCGTCTGCTGCCAGAAGGTGAGTGAGGCCGAGGTCTTCGCCCGCGGCGGCATCAAGGACGTCCTCGTCTCCAACCAGGTGCGCGATCCCCAGAAGATCGACCGCCTCGCGCGCATGCCCAAACTCGGCGCGCGCACCATCTGCTGTGTCGATGATCTGGCCAATGTCTCCGATCTGTCTGAGGCCGCCCAGAAGCACGGCACCGAGATCGAGTGCCTCGTGGAAATCGACTGCGGCGCGGGCCGCTGCGGCGTGACCTCCACGCCCCAGGTCGTCGAAATCGCCAAGGCCATCGACGCGGCCGAGGGCCTCAAGTTCGCCGGCATCCAGGCCTACCAGGGCGCCATGCAGCACCTCGACTCCTATGAAGAGCGCAAAGGGAAAACCCAGATCGCCATCGACATGGTCGTAGACGCCGTGGACACGCTGAAGGCCGAAGGCCTGACCTGCGACATCGTCGGCGGCGGCGGCACCGGCTCTTACTATTTCGAGAGCAACTCCAACGTTTTCAACGAGTTGCAGTGCGGCTCCTACGCCTTCATGGACGCGGACTATGGCCGCATCCTGGACGAGAACGGCAACCGCATCGACAAGGGCGAATGGGAGAACGCGCTGTTCATCCTCACCTCCGTCATGTCCCACGCCAAGGCCGACAAGGCGATTGTGGACGCAGGCTTGAAGGCCCAATCCGTGGACTCCGGCCTGCCGGTGATCTTCGGACGCACCGACGTCGAATACGTCAAGTGCTCGGACGAGCATGGCGTCGTCGCCGACCCCGACGGCGTGCTCAAGGTCAACGACAAGCTGCACCTCGTGCCCGGCCACTGCGACCCCACCTGCAACGTGCACGACTGGTACGTCGGCGTGCGCAACGGCGTCGTGGAAACCGTCTGGCCCGTCTCGGCCCGTGGACGCGCCTACTGATGAGCGCACATACGTTAACCATCGTGCCAGAGGGTCTGATCCCAGACCTTCTGACACGCATCGCCTCCTTCACCGCCGTTGAAAAGGTTTTCGCGGCCATGGCGGCGGGCGATGCCTACAACTTCCCCGTCGTGCGCGAGGCCATCGGCCATGAAGATGCGCTTTACGGCTTCAAGGGCGGTTTTGATCGGACCGGCGGCGTGCTTGGCCTGAAAGCGGGCGGCTATTGGCCCAACAACCTCGACAAGAAGGGCATCATCAACCACCAATCCACTGTGTTCCTCTTCGACCCGGACACGGGCCGCGTGAAGGCTATGGTGGGCGGCAACTACCTCACCGCGCTGCGCACCGCAGCGGCCTCTTCCGTCTCGATCAGGCACCTGGCGCGCAAGGACGCCAAGGTGCTCGGCATGGTCGGCGCAGGCCATCAGGCGCAGTTCCAACTCCGCGCCGCACTTGAGACGCATAGCTTCGAGAAGGTCATCGGCTGGAACTACCACCCTGAGATGCTGCCAAACCTCGCCAAGGTGGCCGAGGAAGCGGGCCTTCCGTTCGAAGCGGTCGACCTGCCCGGCCTGCAAGAGGCCGACGTGATCATCACCATCACCTCGTCTTTCGCGCCGACGCTCATGGCCGAGCATGTCAGCCCCGGCACCCACGTCGCCTGCATGGGCACCGACACCAAAGGCAAGCAAGAGGTCGAGGCCGCGCTGCTCGCCCGCGCCACCGTCTTCTGTGATGAGGTCGCGCAATCCACCTCCATCGGCGAGGCGCAGCATGCCGTGGCCGACGGCACGCTCGACCCCGCCGCGATCACCCAGATCGGCGCGGTGATCAACGGCACCCACAAGGGCCGCTCCAGCGCAGAGGAGATCACGCTTTTTGACGGCACCGGCGTCGGCCTGCAAGACCTCGCCGTGTCCGAGGCCATCGTGCAGGTCGCTGTCGCCAACGGCACCGCCACGGTCGTGCCCTTGTGAGCTTGCTCGCCAAGCGTTTGACGGGGGCAGCCTGGCCGTCCCTGTCACTTCCCGCCACTGATGGCAGCGCCGTGGACCTGTCCCGCGCCCAGGGCACCAGCGTGGTCTATATCTACCCGCGCACCTCGCCGCCCGACGGCACGTCCCTCCCTGGTTGGGCCGAGATCCCCGGCGCCAAGGGCTGCACCCCACAAAGCTGCGGCTTCCGCGATCATTTCAGCGAATTGCAAGCCGCAGGCGCCGCTGCCGTCTTCGGCCTCTCGGTCCAGGACACAGCCTACCAAGCCGAAGCCGCCTCCCGGCTGCACCTTCCGTTCCCGCTTCTGTCCGACGCCGATGGTGCCCTGCAAACCGCCCTAAACCTGCCCACGTTCGAGGCCGCCGGCATGGTCCTTCTGACCCGCATGGCCCTTGTGATCACAAACGGCAGGATCGAGGCGGTGTTTCATCCCGTGACCGACCCCGCCGCCAATGCGGAAGAAATTCTGCGGTATCTTCGGTCCCGCAAAACCTAGTGGTTCAACACATCCCCCCTTCGTGATATCGCTTGACCCAACGACACCGGCCAACCGGGACTTTGGGCACGTGCAGCACCTCAAGAACACCTCCAAACACGGGCAAGTGCTTGCCGTGTCGATGATGAAGGACGAGGCGCCGTTCCTTCTGGAATGGTTCGCCCACCACCTCGCCGTGGGCTTCACCAACGTCCTCGTCTATACCAACGATTGCTCCGACGGCACCGATACCATGCTGAAAAGGCTGGAGGAATTGGGCCTCGGCCACCACCGTGAGAATGTCATCGCCGAAGGCATCAAGCCGCAACCCTCCGCCCTGAAACACGCCCAGGCCGAGCCCATCGTGCGCCAGGCCGATTGGGTGCTGGTCTTCGATGCCGACGAATTCCTCTGCATCAAACACCCCTCCCATTCCGTCGAAGGCATGATTGACGACGCCACAGCGCAAGACGCCAACGGCATCGTCATCACTTGGCGCATCTATGGCTCGGGCGGCGTCGTGGAATGGTCCCGCGATCCGGTGACCGAGCAATATACCCGCGCCGCCCCGCCCCTTTGGAACAAGGGCTGGGGCGTGAAGACGCTGTTCAAATTCGACCACCAGCACTGGAAACTCGGCATCCACCGCCCGTCGATCAAGAACAAATGGCTGGAAACCGATTTCCCCGACAGCGTCAAATGGCTCAACGGCTCGGGCCGCCCGATGGAGGACTACTTCAAGTTCCGTGGATGGCGCTCCATCCGCCGCACCGTGGGCTACGACTGGGCGCAGATGAACCACTACGCCGTCAAATCCGTCGACAGCTACGCCGTCCGCAAGTTCCGCGGCAACGTGAACAACAAAAAAGACAAATATAACAACGACTACTGGTCCCTTCAGGACCGCAACGAAGTCGAAGACACCACGGCCCTCCTGCACGCCGAAAAGCGCGCCGAGATCATGGCAGAGCTGCTGAAGGACCCCGTCCTCCACGACCTCCACTTCGCCGCCCTCGACCGCGTCGAAAAACGCCTGGATGAATACCGCCAGACCGACGCCTACATCGAACTCCGCGAAGGTCTGATCGAGGCCGGAAAAGTCCCCATCACCAAGATCGAAGCCAAGCCACCCCAGGCCCGTGACCCCGCCAAGATCGCCGCGCTCATGTCCCGCGTCGAAAAGGATGTCGCCGCCAAACCCATCGAGGAACGCCGCAACGACAACGTCGCCGGATGGGCTGCCACCGACGGCGACCCTTACGTGGAAGGCGACATCGACACCTCCGGCGATATCGGGTTGGAATGGGTGGAAAACCACGGCATCGACCTGCCCGCCGACCCGCGCGTCTTCTCGCCCGAAAGCCTCGACGTGATCATTCTGGGCCGGTTTGAACGCCGCCACGCCCGCAATATCGCCGGATACCTCGCCCATTGCCCCCGTGTGCTGGAAATCGGCGCGGGCGTCGGTTTCATCGCCATGCGCACCGTGAAGATGAGCGAGGGGCTGATCTACATGGCCCAGGACAGCCGCGCGCCGCTGGTGGCCTACGGGCGGCAATTGGCGGAACGCGCGGACGTGGCCAGCGACCGCCTGAAGTTCACCGACGGGCCGCTGATCTTCCCCTCCGATGGCCCAGAAGAGGCCTCTGGCCTTGCCGCTTATCTCAAGGATTTCAAACCCGTAGCGCTCCGCATCGGCCGCGCGGCGGATCTGCCTGCCCCCCGCCTCGCAGGCCAGGACCTCAGCGGTGTGAAGCGCGTCATCCTGCCCGTGATCTCCGACGATCAGGCCGAGGCCTACCGCGCCGATTACGCGCCGATCCTGGCCGACAAGGGCTTTACGGAGGATCCCGAGCGCGCCGCCTCGGGCTCGCTGCAATTCAATGGCACGCTGTAACACGTTGGGGTAAAGCATTGGGCTTGGCGAGCGGGTCCGCGCTGGCATAACGTGACCCGGAACGAAGGGGCAAATGGTGGCAGATCACTCAGACGAAGACGACCTGATCGAGGGCCACGGCGTCGTGTTGCGGGCCAAGAACGGTGACGTGATCCGCTATGATCCCTCGGGGCTGGTCCTGCGACTGGCCGACAGAGTCGTGGAAGACCTGGCGCTTCGCTTGCCGGACCGGGGCGCGGCGGCTGTCACTGCGCCCAAAGCGGCGGCCGTTGATCTGCCCGAGGGCATCGATGCCTGGGACGCGCGGGCCGACGGCAATTGGATCACCTTCACCGCGCGCCTGCCCGGCGACCAAGGCGTGCGCGGATTCCGCGCCCATGTCGACGGCGGCGATATCATCGCCGAAACCAACGGCCCGGTTCTGGGAATCCTAGGCATCGGCGGTGCCCGCGCTGCGCTGGCCACGCGGCAGCCCGCCCGCTACCCGCAACACATCGTGGCCCCCGCCGATGACATCGGCGCGGTGGGCCACGCCGGGCTGGAGGCGGCCAAGCCGATGGACCGGCTGGAGCATCTGCGAGAGATGACGCACGAGGCGCTGGTGGCCCAAACCGTGCTCGACTGGCGCATGGCGGATTACGGCCCCTTGCCCCTGTTCTTCACCCGGGTCGAGACCGACGGGTCGACGACAGCCGCAGATCTGGCCTGTGGAAAAGCTGTGGAGAACCTTCTGGCCGCCGCCCGCAACCTCCGTGCCGCTTGTGAGTTAATGCAGAAAAAGTCCAAGATCCTGGCCGTTTCGCTGGATTTCGCGCTAGAGGATCATTCGGAAACCGCAAGCGCCTATCGCGACGGTATGCTCGCCACGATGGAGGCGATCAGCGAGGGGCTTTGGCAGCTTGGCTTCGACCGCCCCCTCTTCGTGTCGCGGTTCGAATCCGCCCTGCCGGACCTGGCCCCTGCCCCCGCGCTGGACGGCCAGTGGGAGCTCAGCTGGTCGCACGGCGACCACCGCCTGCTCCATTCCGCCCCCGCCTATATGTTTGCGCGCGACGCCTATGATCGGCCCACCGAAGACGCCCGCCAGCAACAGGCCGAGATGACCGCTTCGGCCATTGCGGACGCCGCCACCTGGAAGTGCCCCACCTTGCATCTCGCAGAGCTTGAAGGCACCACCCTGCGCGTCGCCACCCGCGCCGCAGGCCCGTTGGTGCTCGACGAAAGTGACCCCTTTGGCGCAGGCCCCGGTATGGGCTTCACCCTCACCGGTTGCGACAACGCCGCTGAGATCACGGACATCCAGATCGCTCCCGACGATCCTCAAACCCTCCTCCTTACGCTTTCCAAAGCCCCCAAAGGCCCCGCGCCCAAACTCGCCTATGCCACCCACGGCCCCGGCGCGCTGCGCGATGATTGGCACCTCGACAGCGCCACCGGCGTGACCCTGCACCGGTGGGCCTTGCCCGCCCATCTGCCGATCACCGGGGGCCGCCATGCTTGAGCTACCCGCCAACCTGCCCCCCGGCGCGCTCTGCGCTGCCCATCCCGGCGCCGTTTCCGCTGCCTTGAAAGGCGCCCATTGGTGGCACGGGTCCGAGCCGCAGATGGAGCAAGACCCCGCCACCGGCGCGGTTTCCCTGTGGCGCGCCTATGACGGCGGCCCGCCCGCCGAGCCGACGGAGCCCAACAAAGGCAACGGCCAGATCGGAGAGGTCGACACGCTGACCGGCCTGCAGTGCCGCGCGGGCACCCATTGCGGCGTCGTGGCCGAAGACGCCGCCCCCGACGCCACCACCGCGACAATCGCCGTGCGCTTTTACACCCCACCCGGCGAAGACGCGCGCACGCTCTTCGCCCTCAACGCCCAGCGCGTGGGCAACTACGTTTTCCTGTCCGAGACCGCGGGCGTGCTCACCGCCAAGGACGACCAGGGCCGCGCCAGCGTCGATCTGCCCTGCCCCGACCAGGACGCCCCGCGCCTGGCCGTCGTGTCGCTTTTCGGCGACCAACTGGCCCTCGCCCTCGGCCCGAACCGCATCGACACCCAGGCCAAGGAGGGCATCCTCCAGGGCACCGCGAGCCTCTTCATCGGCTGCCGCAACCAACGCCCCCGCCTTCTCAAAACCCTCGGCTCCGCGCTGATCCTTGACGTCTGGCTGTTCCCCGGCCGCGCGCTCCTGCACTCCGACGCCCCCGCCGACACCCGCGCCCTCAAAGCCCTCAAGCGCCATCACCTCTGGGCCGCCGCATGAGCTTCACCCGCGACACCATCCAGGACGGCAACATCTGCGTCATCTGGGTTGACGACATGATCGACGTCTTCACCTGGCGCACGACGTTCGGGTTGGAAATCCAGACCCCGCATCTCGACCGCCTGATGGCCGAAGGCGTGCGCTTCTCCAACGCCTACGCCACCGTGCCGCTCTGCGCGCCCTGCCGCGCCGAACTGGCCACCGGCATCTCGCCCTTCCGCTCCGGCCTCGTCGACCTCAACCGCTTCTGGCGTGACGTATACCCACCCGAAAAAGCCTGGGCCTACGACCTGCGCCGCGCCGGGTTCTACAACTTCACCACCGGCAAAGTTGACAGCAATTACAAACCGATGCCCGAAGAATACCGCCGCATCCTCTTCCATGAGGATGCCCTGGCCCAAGACGGCGGCAAGCGCCGAGGCGTCCACGCCTACCTCGACCGCGGCCCCGGCATCAAAGGCGTCAATCACCCCGATGATCAGGGCGAATACGACCACACGTTCTTCGACCACAACGTCGCCCAGAACGCCATCGACCACCTGGCCCGCGCCGACCCGTCCCGACGCCACCTGATCCAACTGGGCTTCAAACACCCCCACTACAACCTTGTCGCCCCCGACCGCTTCTACGCCCAATACGACCCCGCCGACATCGTCTGGCCCTCCATCGCCGCGCCCGAGGATTACTTCGGCCCCCAGCCCGGTTTCGCCGTCTATGAGGCCGCCTATATCGCCAACGGCGTCTGGACGCCCGAGAAGGCCGGCGACGACGCCTGGCGCCAGGTCGTGCGCGCCTACTTCGCCTGCATCTCCCATGTCGATCACGAGATCGGCCGCTTCATGGACGCCCTCCGCGCCTCGCCGCTGACCGCCAATACCACCGTCATTTTCCTGTCGGACAACGGCTTCAACCTTGGCAACCACGACAGTTTTCACAAGATGTCTCAATGGGATAGCGCCGCGCATATCCCCCTTGGCCTCTGGCACGCGGACCTGGAACCCCGTGTCGAAGCCCTCCCCGTCTCCCTCCACAACATCCCCAAAACCATCATGGAGCTCGCAGGCCTGCCGCCCCGCCCCGACTGGACCTCGGGCCAATCCCTCCTGCCGCTGATCGACGACAGTTTCGGCACCTATGACGCGACCAAATCGCCGATCACCTGCGTCTTCGGCACCCTCTCCGTGCGCCCCTCCATCGAGGGCCTCAGCCAATACCGCTACTTCCGCTACCCCAACGGCGAGGAACACGTCTACGACCTGGAAGACGACCCCGGCGAGACCCAAAACCTCGCCGAAAGCGCCCCCCTGGAAACCCTCCGTGACGAGCTGACCCGAGGCGCGCTGGACCTCGGCCTCGACCTGCGCGGGTTCGAAAACCCTGCCCAAGGCGTCAACGCGATGATGGCCGTCGACGGCTCCGTCGTCCTCGCAGGCGGTCGCGCCGACAACGACTATTGGGCCTACGGCGCCGACGCCGAGAAGATTAAAGAGGAAAAAGACGGCGGCACCGATACGCTCTGGTACATGGCAGGGCCTGACGATTATATCCTCCATGTGCCTGCCAACATAGAGAAAATCCGCATCGCCACCGTCGTCTCCCGCAAGGAGGAAGGCGCCGGAAAAGGCCCCCAGCCCGAAGGCAAACGCATCCGCATCGTCGCCCACCCCGACAGCCCCATCGAGTTCGAAACCTCCGAACGCGTCGAGGTCGACGTCACCGGATCGAGCGGCGATGACATCATGATCGGCCCCAAACACGGCTCCGCCACGTTCTACGGCGGCCGCGGCAACGACACGATGATCGCCAAGGCCAAACAGGGCAACCGCCGCCACGGCTTCTACGGCGAGGAAGGCAACGACACCCTCCACGGCGGCCCCGGCCGCGACACGCTCGACGGCGGCACCGGAGACGACGAGATCCACGGAAACTCAGGCCGAAACCACATCTTCGGCGGCCACGGCAACGACGTCATCTACGACGGCGAAGGCGCCTCAACGATTGACACCGGGCCGGGCCAGAACGAGCTCCACATCGGTGAAGGTGATCACGAAATCGCCACAGGCTCCGGCCTCACCCACATCACGCCAGAGGCGGGCGCCAAGGTCATCAAACCCGCTTACGGCGGCGTCACGGTGATCCACAGGTGGCACGCCGCGCAGCGCTATGACCTCTCCGATTGGCCCGCGACGCCGAGTGTCACGCGGACGCAATACGGGACAAGGCTCCGCTGTGGCCTGACGATCTTGGACATCCACGGCGTCGCGGGCGACGCGGACATCACAACGCAGATCGTCTAGAGCGAAATTCGTCTGACCTGCAACACGACGCATCACTTAACGCGTTGAAATCTTTGATTTCAGGCAGCGTTAAGTGAGTCAGGTTTGTGAATTTCTGCTTTAAACTGGGATGCGCCCTCAGGGTGGGCGAAACCCACCCTGAGAAGCCAAGGTTAATGCGGGTCGGCTTAAGTCGCCGCGCTTAACTTTCGGGCCGGTTCAGTGCTTTGCCAGAGCTGTCATAAACCATGAGCGCCGGGCGATCGACAGGCAGATCAATCCAGTTGCGGGCCGCGTTGAAGCTGATCGCCCTTGCGCCATCGCCGTGAAATTTGTTGGGGAACCCGGGCGAATTCTCCTTGATGATACCGTCGTAGGCAAACAGTGTTTCCTTGTCTGCCCCCGTGATCCCCATGCGCATGCGCAACTGCCAAACAACGTAGATACGGTTCGCGGGTTCTGTGAACTTGTAGCTCTGATCAATCTCCGTGTCCTTCGTTGATGTCACGGTGTGCTCCACGCTGTAGGTGCCGGTGACACTCGCCTCAAAACCCTTTGCTTTGATGCCAAGTGTACCGCTGAGCGTCTCGGTCGTTTCTTTGCTGACCGTTTGGGTGACGGACGTATTGAAGTTGAAACTGGTAACGTTGGACTCCTCGGCCAAGATGCACGACCAGTAGCTATAGCTGACGGCCTGCAAGTCCGACGGGATGGACTGGAACGGGCTGGTGGGGATCGGAAAGGAGTATTCCTTTGCCCATGTCAGCGTTGGATGGTCGCCGTGATTCACAATCGCCTGTAGCGCGTCATAATTCGCTGGAACCGCCTTATACAGCTGTGGTGTCGTGCTAGGGAATTGCGGGTAATCGGATGGGTTGATCGTTTGTGGAACGAATTCGGTGCCGATGGTCATTGAATTATTCATCCTTAGTATCTTGGTGCCCCTAAAAACTGCGAAATTTTCTGTTTCTTTTCAAGAGATTTTGCCGATATCCCGTCACGCTCGCGACGGCTTGGGCGTTTCCGGCGCTACGGCGCGCTCCGACCAGTCTGCGTGCCGCGCCAGCAGACATGCACACTCCAGCGTCGCGCCCTCCCCCTTGCGGCCCAGATAATGGCGAAGGGGATAATTCGACATCGCAGGCGGCCCATAGGATATCGCTTCGATCCCCAAATCTCCCACCGCCACATCACCCGCATCAATCTCGACGTGACGTCCCATACAGACGCTCAAACATATGCCATTTCCAAGGTATCTGCCCTGTCGAGCATAACGACCCCGCGCGCCAGCTTAGCGCGCAACCAACACCACGCGTCGCGCTCGCACCGACGGGCCTCCGCCAGCGCGCTTGCGCAAAACCTTAACAAACCCTTAATGCCAGATTGATTTACAAACAAAACCAATACCTTACTCGCGTGCTCAAGCTTGAGCACCCCTGCGCATCCCGCCCATGCAGCCCCGCAACACCTTAACCAATCCTCCCCGAAACCCTTTGCCTCACAGCCCAAAACCGTCCAAAAAGACCCCCAAGCAAGCGCGGACAAATCCGCCGCCCCATCGAGCAACAAAAAAGGCCAGCCCATGGACCTCAACCGTCGCCCCGTCGCCTCTCTCTGGATCGGCGAGAGCCTGCAATATCTCAACCAGCTCTGCCTGAAATCGCACCTCAAGCACGGCCATCCGGTGACGCTTTACTGCACCGACAAGGTCACCAACGCCCCCGAGGGCGTCATCGTGAAGCCCGCGACGGATATCATGGATATCCCCATGGATATCGTGGAGGCGACCTCGGCCAGCTTCCTCAGCAACGTCTTCCGCTACAAGATGATCCAGCAGACGGGTGCGATCTGGATCGATTGTGACGCCTTCTGCCACGCCCCCTTCCCCGATGAGTGGGAGCATATTTACGCCGGCCACGGCATGCGCGGGGCGCTCAATTGCGGCGTCGTGGGCATCCCGCAGCAGGGCGAGCTGATGGATCAGCTCCTGGATTACTACGACAACCTGCCCGACTACCCACCCTGGTGGAACCCGCGCCAGCGCAAGCGGATGGACCGCCAGGACAGCAACCTGCCGCTGGCCGTGCGGATCTACAAGACCGAGCGGACGGCCTTTGGCCCTCAAGCCTTCACCCATTTTGCGCGGCAAACGGGCGATATCGACAAGGCCATGACCTCGGACGTGCTCTACCCCGTGCCGTTCCAGCTCAACGATATTTTCTACGATCCCCATGGCCGCGTGGAAGGCTGGTTCAGCGACGATACCGTCTCGGTCCACCTCTACACCAACGGCACCAAGCCGTGGTGGCGCAAGAATGCGCCGCTGGAGAATTCCTACGCCTGGCGCATGTGCCAGGAGGTGGGGATCACCCCCGAAGACGCGCTGGAATAGCCGATGATCAACGCGCCCGCGCCCACCCCCGCGCTCGATTTCGACCCCGAGCGCCCGATTAACTGGACGCCGACCTGGCACTCGGACGTGACCCTAGTGCCCTGGAGCGAGACCGGAGATCGCAGATCCCTGCGCGCGGCGGGGCTGTTTGACGCGCATGGGGCCTACATGCCGGAAGGCCATTGCTGGCGCTATCACCACACGCCGATCACGTTTGAACCTGTCCCCCCCACGGACGCCCCCGCGCCCGAGCGGCTGGCGGGCCGTTGGCTGTTCGGGGGGCTCTTCTACGGCCACTTCGGCCACTTCCTGTGCGAAAGCACCTCCCGGCTGTGGGCGCTGGACCAGCTTGGTCCCATCGCAGGCATCGTCTTCTACCCCAAGAACCAGCTTGCCCATGAGCGGCGCCATTACCGCCACCAGCTGCCGTTTTTCGCGGCCATGGGGCTTGGCGCGGACAAGATCCAGATCCGCGTACCGCAACAGCCTGTCATCATCGACCAACTCGCCACGCCCGAGCCCGCTTTCGGCATCGGCGAGATGATCGAGGCGCGCCCCAACTACCGCCATTACATGCAAAACACCCTCGGCCATGCGATCCCCGCCGACGGCGCCAAGGACCTCTATATTTCGCGCAGCAAATTGCCGTCCAAACGCGGGTCGGTCATTCTGGAGGACCTGATCGAGCAGAAGATGGAGAAGGCGGGCTACACCGTCTTTCATCCGCAGAACCACGGCATTGAAGAGCAGATCGCGGCCTATAAATCGGCCAAACGCATCGTCTCGCTCGATGCCTCGTCGCTGCATATGGCGGCCATGCTGGTGCGCGCGGATACGAAGGTTGCGATCATCAATCGCGGCCCCTCCAGCAATATCGAGGATTACCTGGCCCAGTTCACCCGCTGGCAGGGCCATGCGCCGACGCGGATCGAGGCCGTCACCGGCTTCTTCTTCCCCGAAGGCCGCCGCGTGGTGAAGCGCGAAACCCACGCGACGCTGGATTTTCCGACCGTCTGCGCGGACCTTGTAAAGGGTGGCTTCCTGCCCGCTGGCACGAAATGGACGAACCCCTCGAAGGCCAAGATCGCCGAGGCGGTCGCGGCCATGGCCGAGCGGGTCAAAGCCCCCCTCGTTCACCACGAGTTGGAGGGTTAGGCCGTGGCAAAGCACCCCATCTGCGCCGTGACCCATGTCCGCCATGAGCATTTCTTTCTTGAGAAATGGATCGCGCATTACGCCCCTATCGTGGGCGGGCGTGAGCATCTTTACGTGGTTATGGACGGCGACGATTGGGAACCGCAGGTCGACCTGACCGGCGTCAACGCCGAGGTCGTGCTGGAGGCCCCGCGCCGCCGGATCAAGAACGACCGGTTCATGGCCAGCCACATGTCCAAATTCTCCAACCAATTGCGCAAGCGCTACGAGAACGTGGTGCGCTGCGATGTGGATGAATATGTGCTGATCGACCCGGCCTCAAACCTCGATTGGGAAACGGCGCTGGCCACCGAGCAGGTGGAGGCGGGATACATTTTTGCGCTTGGCTGTGACGTGGTCCAGGGCCCCGATGAGACGACGCCCGTGGACCGCGCCCAACCGATCCTGGGCCAACGCCGCGCGGGTTACATTGCCGACCGCTACACCAAACCCTTCGTGATCAGCCGCTGGAACAACTGGGCAGGCGGCGCGCATAGGCTTTTGAACCGGCCGGTTGTGATCTCGCCGCATTTCTACATGTTTCACCTGGCCTTGGCCGATGCGGGTATCGTGCAGGAACGGATGGAGGCGCGCGGCGGCACGACGCAGCACCGCAGTTTCGTGGGCCACCAGACCGACCGCATCGCCGCGATTGAAGACACCGCCACGGCAGAGCCCATCGACTGGGAAGAGGCCCGCGCCATCGGCATGGCGGAATTCCCGATCGAGCCAAAAGACGGCGGCCCGGCCAAGCGCCCGCGCCCGTCCCGCGACCCGCGTAATATGGAACACGGGTTACCCGTCCGTATCCCCGAGCGTTTCTTCGGCCGCGCCTGATGGCCCGGGGGCACTAGGGCCATGACCGGGCGCACCATCGTGTCGATGATGAAGGACGAGGCGCCCTTCCTGCTGCATTGGATCGCCCATCACCGCCTGATCGGCTTTGACCGCATCGTCGTTTTCACCAACGACTGCAGCGATGGCACGGACGCGATGCTCGACCGTCTGGAAGCGATGGGAGAGGTCATTCACCAGCGCAACAAGGTGCCGCCGGGCGGTAAGCCGCAACCCCTCGCCCTGCGCCGCGCGATGAAGCTGGAGGCGGTCACCGACAGCGAATGGCTGATCGCGCTCGACGTTGATGAATATGTGCAGATCAAGGTGGGCGCGGGGCGTCTGGACGACCTGCTGGCCACAGCGCCCGAAGCCGACGGCTTCGCGCTGACCTGGCGGATGCGCGGCGGTAATGGCCTGCGGGAATGGACGCACGCGCCGGTGCCCGAGGCGTACCCGCGCGGCGCGCCAGACCTGTATCGCAAGGGCTGGGGCGTGAAGACCCTGTTCAAACCCTTCGACGGCATGAAGCTTGGCATCCACCGCCCCACCGTGAAAGGCCCTGACAAATCGGCGCTGCACGGACGGGCCTGGGTCAATGGCTCCGCCAAGCCGATGACGCATGGGTTCATGGAGGGGATGTGGCGCTCCTCCCTGGCGACGCTGGGGTATGCCCATGCCGAAATCGCCCATTTCGCCACCCAAAGCCAGGAGGCCTACTTGCGCCGCGCCGCGCGGGGCAATGTCAACGCCAAGCCCGACAAGTACAACGCGACGTACTATGCGATCTTCGACCGGAACGAGACGCCGCAGCCGGGCCTCGACCGCTGCGCCACGGCCACGCAGACCCGTGTGGCAGAATACCTCTCAGATCCTGACCTCGCCGCGCTTTATGCTCGCGCGATGGATTGGCACGCCGCCACCCGCGAGGCGCTGCGTGCGGGCCCGACCTACGACGCCGACATGGCCGCCTTGGCGGAGGCCTCCGCCACGCCCTTTGAGGCGCTCGATGATGTCCTGTTTCCCCAGCCCCTCGCCCCCCAAGGCAAAGAGATTGTCGCCAAGATGCAGGCCGACGGGGTCGAGGATCTGCACATCGCGCGCGCCGTCGCCAAATCCGTTGGCAAAATAGAAGCGCGCCGCGATGCCGCCGATGCGAAGGAGCTGCTGGCGCGGGGCATCTCGCCGGATTACGGCGATTGGGGCTGAGCCCCTTGAGGCTTAGTTGGCCTTGTCCCCCGGCACGCCCGGCAAGGGCAGGATCGGCACGCCATCCTCGATCAACGCGCGCGCCTCTTCCGGGCGCGCCTGGCCATAGATCGGCTTGTCGGGCACATCGCCCACATGCATGGCGCGGGCCTCGCGGGCGAAATTGCCGCCAACATATGTCGCCGTCTTCTCCACATGGGCGCGCATCTCGCGCAGGGCGGCCTCCGCCGGGTGCGTGGGCGTTGACAGGGGCCGCTCGGGCGCGTCGGCCTCGGGCGGAGCATCCACGGTGACGCGCGGCGCCATCAGCGCTTTGGACACGTCACTTCCACCACACACCGCGCAACTCAAAAGCCCCCTCCCGGCCAGGCCATCGAAGGCCTCTGCCGATTGGAACCAGCTTTCAAAGCCGTGGCCCTCGCCACATTTCAGGGTGTATCTGATCATTGCCCCCTAGACCTATGCGAATTCCCACGCGCTTCAAGCGTTTGATTGAAAGCGTTCCGCCAAAAACCTGAGTAACAGCTTTTGGAAGAGCGCCGTGCACGGCTTGATCGTTGCACGCGCCCCGCCTTTATCCGATGTCCCAGGTAAAAGGCGGAACGCTTTACGTCAGACGTTCCGGGGTGAAGGCCACGATCAGCTGCCTCAGGTCCCGCTCCTCGATCTTGGAGGCGGCTTTTTTCAGGCTGAACCACTTGCGCTTCCGCTCGGACGCTTCGGGGTAATCCTTCGCCAACTCCCGCACCTTGATGGGGAAAACCGCCACGATCACCGGCAGATGCGCGTCCGCGCTGATCCATTTGCGATACGAATAAAGGCCCAGGCAGGTGTCATAGGCCTTGCCACGCGCGCCCGCCTCTTCCCAGACTTCCTGGGCGGCGGCCTCGGCCGGGGTCATCCCATCCATCGGCCAGCCTTTGGGGATGATCCAACGCCGCGTCTCGCGCGAGGTGACCAGAAGCACCTCCACCCGTTTGCCCGATTTGCCCTTGATCACACGAAATGGCAGGCCCGCGAACTGGGTTCGCGGGTCGCGCTTGGTATCCGCGCGAATGCGCAGGGGCCGTTGGGCATTGGGTTGCGACGTGTCAGCCATGGCGCGTATTTGCATGGGGGCCCGCGCGACGCAATCACCTGTGTCGCGCGGGCCCGGTTGACCTGTTGCGCCCGCGCGATACCTCTTGCGGATCAAAAGGATTTTCCATGGACCGTCGCCTGTTCCTGACCGCCGCCGCCGCGACCTTGGCCTCGCGCCCCTCCCTTGCGGCGTTGCCATTCACGTTCCCCTCCATCGATGGCGGAACCTATGAGCTGACGCGTTGGGGCGGGCAGCCGCTGCTGGTGGTCAATACCGCCTCGCTCTGCGGGTTCACGGACCAATACGCGGGCCTGCAAGCCCTGCACGAGGCCTACGCCGGGCGCGCCCGTGTGCTGGCCGTGCCGTCAGATGATTTCGCGCAGGAGCTTGGCAGCAACGCCGAAGTGGCAGAGTTTTGCGAGATGCACTTCGGCCTGACCCTGCCGATGACCACGATCCAGCCCGTGCGCGGGCCCCGTGCCCATCCCTTCTACCGGTGGATGGCGCGCGATCATGGCTTTGTCCCGCAGTGGAACTTCAACAAGGTGCTGCTGGATGGTTCAGGCCGCCCGGTGGCCACCTGGGGCGCGGGTCCCGATCCGATGGGCCGACGCATCCGCAACGCGATCAACGGGCTGCTCACTGCGTGACACCGCTTTTTCTGGGCTCCGAGATTTACCGCGGCTCCAGCTACGGGCACTGGCATCCCCTGCGGGTGCCGCGCGTCTCGACGGTCATGGATCTGAGCCGCGCGATGGGATGGCTGGGGGCCGATCAGTACCGCAACTCGCCCCGCGCAAAACCCGCGGCGCTTTCCGTCTGGCACACCCCTGAATACATCGCCGCGCTGCAACAGGCCGAGGCCGATCAGGCCGTCAGCGACGCCGTGCGCGCGCGCCATGGGCTCGGCACCGTGTCCAACCCCATCTACCCCGAGATGTTTCGCCGCCCCGCCACGGCGGCGGGCGCGTCGCTTCTGGCCGGAGAGCTGCTGAAGAATGGCGGCGTGATCTACCACCCCGGCGGTGGCACCCACCACGGGATGCGCGACCGCGCGGGCGGGTTTTGCTACCTCAACGATCCGGTCCTGGCGATGCTGTCGCTGCGCCGTAATGGCGCAGAGCGCATCGCCTATGTCGACATCGACGCCCACCATTGCGACGGGGTGGAGGAAGGTTTTGCAGGCGATCCCGACACGCTCCTGATCTCGATCCACGAGGATCGGCGCTGGCCCTTCACCGGCGCGCTGGAGGATGACGGCGCGACCTCGGGCGGCGTGGCCAATTGCCTCAACCTGCCGGTCCCGCGCGACTTCAATGATTCTGAGATGGCGGTGATCCGCGATGACTTGATCCTGCCCGCCGTTGCTGCATTCCGCCCCGATGCGATTGTCCTGCAATGCGGCGCCGATGCGGTGACGGAAGACCCGCTCAGCCGCCTGACCCTGTCCAACAACGCCCATTGGGCCGTTTTGCGCGCCTTGATGGCGCTGAATGCGCCACGCCTGCTGGTTCTGGGCGGCGGCGGCTATAACCCCTGGTCCGTGGGCCGGTTGTGGACGGGTGTCTGGGCCACGCTGAACGGCCACCCGGTCCCAGACCGCGTCCCCGCCCCGGCCGAGGCGGTGTTGCGCGCCTTGAAATGGGAGGGCGCGCGCGCGGGCCGCAACCCGCCCGAGCCTTGGTTCACCACCCTGCGCGATGCCCCCCGGCCCGGCCCGGTTCGCCCAGAGGTCTTGGACGGCATCAAGACGCTCACCGTGCGTGGCTTGTTCTGAGTGAAAGACTCAGGATTGACATAGGTGACTTATTTAGTCAGGTTTAAGACATCGCCCCGAACCGAAGGGAACAGACCATGACGTATCAAGCCCGAATGACCGATCCAGACCGCACCCCACCGCCCGTACGCCCCATGGCAAACCCCACCTACGACGCGCAGCGTCTGGTCGGGACCGAAGGCACCGCGACAATCGTGTTGGACGACAAGGCCTACACGCTTCGCATCACGCGCGCAGGCAAGCTGATCCTGACCAAATAGCCGCAAGACACAGGCCAGGCATGTCGAAGAAACGTCCCAGCTCCAAAGTTCCCAGCCCTTGCATCGATGTGTGCAAGTTTCGCCGCGGTGGCCATTGCATCGGTTGCTCGATGACCAAGGCGCAGAAGTCGCTGTTCAAAAACCTGAAAAAGCCCGCGCATCAGGCGGGCTTTGTCGAGATGCTGGTGGCGCAGCAGGATGTGATGGGAAAGTATTCCCATTGGTCCCCGAAGTACGCCAAGAAATGCCTGAAGAAGGGCGTGACGCCCCCGGTGCCACTGGCCCCGGACGCGCAAGCCAAGGCCTCTTAGCGCAGGTGTGAGCGCAGGATCCAGGCGAACTTTTCGTGGACCTGCCCCCGTGCAATGCACAGATCCTCCGTCAACGTATCGCCATGCTCGGACGCCAAAGCACCCGCCGCGCCGAGGGTCGCCGCCAGGGTCTCCTGCGCCTTTTGCAGGGCCGCGATCATCGTGCGGTCATCGGCGTGGCCGTCATGCTCATCCACCTTCGAGCGCGCGATCATGCCCGCAAGCGTCCCCTCTGCGTGCCCGTCGAGCGCCTTGATCCGCTCGGCCAAGTCGTCTTGGGCGACGAAGTGATCCTCATAGACCTCCTGAAAAAGCGCATGCAGGGGGCCAAAGCCCATGCCGGTCACGTTCCAATGAAAGTTCTGCGCCAGCATCGTCGTGACGGCGGTTTCCGCCACGCCTTGGTTCAGCGCCTCGCAGATGGCGGTTTGCGCATTGGGGCTAAGATCAGCAGCAGGTTGCATGGGGATCCCTTCTGAAAATGTGGATAAACATGGCTGGCAGGCCGAAGGGCCAGGCTGGCTACAGAAGTAAAGTAGAGCCTGCCCGACGATTGTCTAGAACAATTCTAAACTATTTTCGCAGCAGTTCTGCGAGGCCCAGAACCCGCGCCCCGATCTGGCGGCGAACGCAGCGCTTCAGGCGGCTGTGAAGCAGGAACGTCAGGCTGTCGGTGTCTTTCGCCGTGGCGGCGGCGAGACAGGCCAACAGCCATTTCTCATCAAAACTCAGCTGCTGCGCGCCGGGTTCAAATAGGTGCAACCCCCCAAGCGCCTCTGCGCAATCGAGGGCCTGAAGAAGCTCCAGCGTCGCGGCCTCCACCGATGGCGCGGCTTGGGCGCGGGTTGCCATCAGGTCATAGCGTGGCAGGCAGCGGCTGCGCGCCCAGTGCAGACGCAGGATCGCCAGATGCGTCAGGTCTTCCGTCGCAGCCGGCGCGGGATCAAATGCAGGATTTGGAAGACCGTGGGCAAGGAGAGGCATGGCAGATGTTCCTGAGTATATTACTCAGGTAATTCATCCGCTGCCCCTTTGCAAGGGATTGCTAGAACACAAAGGCCCAAACGTTGTTGGCCCCGGCCTCGGCCAGCAGCAGGAGCGCGAAGGCGAGCCGCCAAGGCCACGACGGCACCCGCCGCCACAGCGCCACAACAAGCAGCACGCAAAGCGCCAGCTCCAGCGGGCCGACGATGCCCGCGTAGTGGCTGCGGTCCCAATAGCTGACCGGGCTGTCGAAGACCCAATCGCTCAGCGGCCAGAAATGCGGCCGCCCGTCGCCTGCGTGAAGCGGAAAATCGAGCGCGATATGCAGAAGCGCCGCGCCGGTGAAGGCCACCAGCGGGCGCCAGCCGCGCCAAAGCGCGAGGGCCAGGATCACGCCCCACAGCAGGAACGAATTGTCGACGGCGAAGACGGCCTGCCAGGTGTCAGAATAGTAGAGCTCTCCGAACACCACACGGGCATCGGTGCCAAGGATCAGCAGGTGCCAGCCGACCATGAGATAGAGCGACAGGTCGGGGGCGAGCCCGCCGGCAAGCGCGGCAAGCAGCGTCCAACGGTACTGCGGCCGCCCAAAGGCAGCCGCGCCAAAGATCAGATGGGCAGGCGTATTCATCGCGCCACCCTGACGACTTTGACCGCTCGAGGAAAGGCCGCATCGGGCCGGGTGCGCGTGTCACCCGCCCGGGACGTTGCGCGATACAAAGGGCGGCTTAAACGAACACGAATTCAATGCCGTAGGGCTGGCTTCCGGCGTAGTCGGTGTGGACGTAGACGTAGAGCTGCCCGTTCACGGTGCGAAACTGCACGTCCTGGTAGGTGCCGTTGGTATGCGTTGTCGAGAAGAACACCGGCCCGTAAGTGATCCGCACCCGCGCCTGCTGACCGTGGCGCACGGGCAGGTAGTAGCACTGGGATTGATGCGGGTTGGCGTGACCGTGGACCGTGTGGGCATAGGCGCCGCTGGGGAAGCGGACCTGCTGGCAGCCGTGGCCTGTTGCCTGTGCAGGCAAGGGCGCGAGGGAGGCTGTGGCTGTCGTGAGCGCAAGGGCGGTGGCGGCAAGAAGGGAGCGGATCATTAGGGGCCTCATGGAAATAGGGTCGGATTGAATGGCAGAACCCTACACCCGCTGCCCCCTTTGCCAGAAGTGATTTCTTCGCGGGCGGCCTAGGACAGGCAGGCCGCGAGGGGGATGCGGGCCGTTGCATCTGCGCGGAACGGGGCGGCAAAGACCTCAGCCCCCATCTGCAGGATCGCCTGCGCGCCCGCGATCTCGGCCCCCGACACGGTGATCTGGCTGCCCTCCAGCGTGTCGTCGATGTCGATGGTGAAGGCGATCCGCGCGCCGGGGTCGAGACGGGCCACGTCGAGGCTCAACCGCTGGTCCCCGTCCGTCACCCCGGATGTGCCGGTCACCAGATCCGCGCCCGACACCAGCGTGAAGGGTTGGAACACCTCCACCCCCGCGCCCTGGGCTGTGACGTCGAAGACCAGCCCCGCGTCCGACCCCGAGAGGTCCAGCGTCAGGCGCGCGGCCTCAATTGGGCAGGACCCCGTGGCCTCAAAGATAAACCGATCCGTCGGCGCGCCCTCTTGGAACCGCACGAGCACATCGGCGGCGGCAGGCGCGCTGAGCGCTCCTATCGTCAGACAGGTGAAGATCAAACGCATGGCAGGCCCCTTCGTGTTGCTTGGCTTGTCACCTAGGCCGCAAACACCCCCGCACCACAAAAAACGCGCGCCCCGGTCCCCCGGGGCGCGCGCGTTTGCCTGACAAGCCGAAGGCTCAGTCGATCTTCGGCAGAAGCGCATCGAGCGAGGCTTTCGCATCGCCATAGAACATCCGCGTGTTGTCCTTGAAGAACAGCGGGTTCTCGATGCCGGAATACCCCGTGCCCTGCCCGCGCTTGGACACGAAGACCTGCTTGGCCTTCCAGCATTCCAGCACCGGCATGCCGGCGATGGGGCTGTTGGGGTCATCCTGGGCCGCAGGGTTCACGATGTCGTTGGAGCCGATCACGATGGCGACGTCCGTATCGGGGAAGTCCTCGTTGATCTCGTCCATCTCCAGCACGATGTCATAGGGCACCTTGGCCTCGGCCAGCAGCACGTTCATGTGGCCGGGCAAACGGCCCGCCACCGGGTGGATCGCGAAGCGGACGTTCTTTCCCTTGGCGCGCAGCTTCTTGGTCAGCTCGCTGACCGCCTGCTGCGCCTGCGCGACCGCCATGCCGTAGCCGGGAATGATGATGATGCTGTCGGCCTCATTCAGGGCCGTCGCCACGCCATCGGCGTCGATGGCAACTTGCTCGCCCTCCACAGCCATCTGCTCGCCCGTGGCGCCACCGAAGCCGCCCAGGATCACTGACACGAAGCTGCGGTTCATCGCCTTGCACATGATGTAGGAAAGGATCGCGCCCGAGGATCCGACCAGCGCGCCGACCATGATCAACAGATCATTGCCAAGCGAGAAACCGATCGCCGCCGCCGCCCAACCGGAGTAGCTGTTCAGCATCGAGACGACGACAGGCATGTCCGCGCCGCCGATGCCCATGATCAGATGGTAGCCGATGAAAAGCGCCAGAAGCGTCAGCAGGACCAGGGTCCAGCTGCCCGAGCCGCCCAGGTACATTGCCGCCAGGATCAGGGAGGCCGCAACCGCGCCCGCGTTCAACATATGCCCGCCGGGCAATTGCTTGGCCGAGGTATCTACGCGGCCTGCAAGCTTGCCATAGGCGATGACAGAGCCCGTGAAGGTCAGCGCACCGATCCAGATGCCGAGCACCAGCTCGACGCGCAGGATGCCGACTTCGACGGCGGTTTTCTTGGCCAGAAGTGCCGCGAAGGACGACATGCCGCTGGTCATCTCGTAGACGGCAGCGCTCAAGGGGCCTTCCGGTTGCGGGAACGGCATATCCGCCCCGGCAAACATGCCCGCCACACGAGACAACTCGATATCCGCGTTGAAGCCGACGAAGACGGCAGCGAGACCCACAAGCGAGTGCATGATCGCCACCAGCTCGGGCATCTGCGTCATCTGCACTTTGGTGGCCAGCTGGTAGCCGACCGCCGCACCGGCGGCGATCAGGATCAGCGACATCAGCCACAGGCCTGCGCCTGGGCCCATCAGCGTTGCGACAACCGCAATCGCCATGCCCGCGATGCCGTACCACACCGCGCGTTTCGCGCTTTCCTGCCCGGAGAGGCCCCCGAGGGACAGGATGAAAAGGACGCCTGCGACTGCGTAAGCCGCGATGGTGAAACCGAAATCCATGTGCTCAGCCTCCCTTTAAGATTTCTGGAACATGGCGAGCATGCGCCGTGTCACGAGGAAGCCGCCGAAGATATTCACCGACGCCATGAGGATACCCAGACCCGCGAGGATCGTGATCAAGATGCTGCTGGAGCCCACCTGGATCAGCGCGCCCAGGATCACGATGCTTGAGATCGCATTGGTCACCGCCATCAGCGGCGTGTGCAGCGAATGGGCGACGTTCCAGATCACCTGGAAGCCGATGAAGACCGACAGGATGAACACGATGAAGTGCTGCATGAAGGAGGCGGGCGCGATAGTGCCCACCCCCAGAACCAGCGCCGCACCGACCGCCAACAGGATCACCTGCTGTTTGGTCTGCGCCTTGAACTCGGCCACTTCCTGCGCGCGTTTTTCCTCAGCCGTCAGCTCTTTGGCGGCAGGCGCCTTGGGCTTGGCCGCGATTGCGGCCACCTTGGGCGGCGGCGGCGGGAAGGTGATTTCTTCGGCATAGACGGCGGTCGCACCGCGGATCACGTCATCCTCCATGTCGTGGTTGACCTCACCGTCCTTCTCGGGCGTCAGGTCAGCCATCATGTGGCGGATGTTTGTGGCATAAAGCGTGGAGCTTTGCGCGGCCATGCGGCTCGGGAAATCCGTGTAGCCGATGATCGTGACGCCGTTGTCGGTGACGATCTTCTCGTCCTTGACGGTCAGCTTGCAGTTGCCGCCCCGCTCTGCCGCGAGGTCCACGATAACGCTGCCCGGCTTCATCGCCGCGACCATATCTTCGGTCCACAACTCCGGCGCGTCGCGGCCCGGGATCAGGGCCGTGGTGATGACGATGTCGATGTCGGGCGCCAACTCGCGGAACTTGGCCAACTGCGCGGCGGCGAATTCGGGCGAGGACACGGCGGCATAGCCCCCGGTCGCTGCGCCGTCCTGCTGCTCTTCCTCGAAATCGAGGAAGACGAACTCTGCGCCCATCGACTCGACCTGTTCGGCCACTTCGGGGCGCACGTCAAAAGCGTAAGTGATCGCACCCAAGGACGTGGAGGTGCCGATGGCCGCCAGGCCCGCAACACCCGCACCGACAACAAGAACCTTGGCGGGCGGGACTTTACCCGCCGCCGTGATCTGACCGGTGAAGAAGCGGCCAAAGTTGTTGCCCGCCTCGATCACCGCGCGGTAGCCCGCGATATTGGCCATAGAGCTCAGCGCGTCCATCTTCTGGGCGCGAGAAATCCGTGGCACCATATCCATGGCAATGACATTGGCACCCTGCTTGCGGGCTGCCTCCATGCCCTTTTCGTTCTGACCGGGGTAGAAAAAGCTGATCAGCAACTGGCCCTGGCGCAGCTTCTTGCTTTCCGCCGTGGTGGGGGGGCGAACCTTGGCCACGATGTCGGCGGCTTTCCAAAGCGCCGCGCCGGTTTTCACAACCTCAACGCCTGCGTCCTTGTAGGCGGCGTCCGAGAACCCGGCCTGCGCGCCTGCGCCTGCCTCGATCACACAATCGTATCCAAGCTTTTGCAGCTGCAATGCCGAGTCTGGCGTCATCGCCACCCGCGCTTCACCCGCCTCAATCTCTTTCGGAGCTCCGATTTTCATCGCACTTCCCCCAGTTGGCCAGTTGTTTTCATCCCCACGGCCCGAAGGCCACCAGAGTGCCCATTACCAAGGCGTTGCGGGCGGGACAACGGGTAGACGCCCGCACCGCGTACATTTCTTGCGCATTCTTTGGTATACAGGGACACATCGTTGCGTCAGGTTGTGGGCACTCAACCAGAGGGCGCAGCAGATGGATCACACAGGACACCATGCACTCGTGACAGGGGGCGGCACGGGCATTGGTCTGGGAATTGCCCTGGGCCTCGCGGGGTTGGGCGCCAACGTCACGATCACCGGGCGCAACAAGGACCGGCTGGAGTCTGTCGCCTCCATGCACCCGCGCCTGCACCCGATGCAGATGAATGTGGCCAACGAAGGCTCGGTCCGCGACGGCATCCAGGAAGCGGCCGAGTTGCACGGCCAGATCTCGGTCTGCGTCGCCAACGCGGGCATTGCCGAGCCCGCCGCCTTCCGCAACGAAACGCTCGACCATTGGCGCACCACGCTGACGACCAACCTTGACGGTGTGTTCCTGACGTTCCAGGCAGCGCTGGCGACGCTGGAGCGGGACGCCTGGGGCCGGATGATCGCGATTTCGTCCATCGCGGGTCTGCGCGGCCTGAAAGGCGCCTCGGCCTACACCGCCTCCAAACACGGGGTGATCGGGCTCGTGCGGACGCTGTCCGAGGAATACCTGGGCTCCAACATCACCTTCAACGCCATCTGCCCGGGCTACGTGGATACGCCCATCGTGGACCGCAACGCGGCCCAGATCTCCGAAAGCCAGGACATGTCCGAGGCCGACGCGCGGGATCTACTGGCGCGTGGCAATCGCCACAAACGGCTGCTTGGCACCGACGAGGTGACGGCCACGGCGCTTTGGCTTTGTTCATCAGCGGCCCGCAGTGTGAATGGCCAGGCGATCCAGATTGCGGGCGGACAGGTGTCCTGAAGCTGCAATTTATCGCGCTAATTCCGGTGCTTGGCCGGTTCGGTATACAATTGCACCCCAGCAACCCTCTAAAATCATTGAATTTTCCGGGTTTACATGGGCGCAGATGCCACTACATCTGCGCTAACGCACCAAGGGGACGCCGCGCGCCATGCCGCTGAAAGATCATCCGCTCCGCTACCAGCTTGCCAATGAACTGCACGCCCGCCCGTTCCCCACCCTCGTCAGCCCGGGACAGGCCGTCTATCTGGCGATCAAGCAGCCGGTCGCCTCTGCCAAGCGCGACCGGGATCAGGACCGCGACCACTTGCTGGCGCTTCTGGACCGGTTCGGCGCGCAGCACCCCAGCCCCGACGCAACCCATTATTTCGCCAAGCTCGGGCGCTTTCACCTGAAATGGGAAAGCCATACCGAGTTCGTGACCTATACGGCGTTCATGGAGAATTCGGTGGACCGCCCCTTCGATCCCGCCGCCTGGGACGTCTTTCCAGAGGATTGGTTGGATGATGGGCCGGGCGTGCGGATCACCTCGGCCCATATCCGCTTTGCCGATGCCTCAGATTTCAAGGGCGAGATCGCCGATCAGCTGAACGAATGGTTCGTCCCGGAAAGCCTGGCCGCGTCGCACGTCATCGACAAGACCGCCATCGTCGCCGGAGATTTCCGCATCGACAGCGCCGGGCACATGCGGTTTGCCGTCTTCACCAATGAAAACACCGGCAACCGGCGCATCGGGCGGATCGTGCAGCGGATTTGCGAGATCGAGACCTATAAGGCCATGTCGATGTTGGGCCTGCCCCGCGCACGCGCCATCTCGCAACGGATGGGAGAGATCGACGCGCAACTCTCCAGCCTGATCAGTGACCTGACGGGCGATCTGGCCAAGCCCGACGAGACGCTGAATGCGCTTCTGGGGGCGGCGGCGGAATTGGAGCAATTGCAGACCGAAAGCTCCTTCCGCTTCGGGGCGACGCGCGCCTATGAGGCGCTGGTGAACCAGCGCATTGAGGTATTGCGCGAAGAGCGGTTCCAGGGCCGCCAGACCTTTGGCGAGTTCATGATGCGCCGGTTTGATCCGGCCATGCGCACGGTCAAGGCGACGGAGCGGCGGCTGCAAAGCATGACCGACCGCGCGATCCGCGCCGGGGATCTGCTGCGCACCCGGGTCGATGTGGACCGCTCGGCCCAGAACCAGCAGTTGCTGGAATCGATGGACGCGCGGTCCGATCTTCAGCTGCGGTTGCAGAAGACCGTTGAGGGCCTATCGATTGTGGCGATCAGTTATTACGCCGTGTCCCTGGTGGGGTATTTGCTGGCACCCCTGGCCGAGCCCCTCGGGGTCGAGAGCCGCATTCTAACGGCACTGGCTGTCGTGCCGGTGGTCACCGTCGTGTGGCTGGCGTTGCGCGCGATCCGGCGCTCCATCGAGAAGTAGGGGTTTCGCCGACGGTGTCGGCGACAGCGCTGGGGGCTGGACCCTCGGACGGCGGCTCGAACTGGCACCGTCCAGACCACGACTCACGCTGGGGGGCCAGCCCCCCAGACCCCCCGGGATATTTACGGAACGGGGAAATGGGGGCTGTGGTGCTTGGTGGCTAGCGGAGGGCGCGGCGGAGGATTTTGCCGGTGGTGGTCATCGGCAGGCTTTCGGCGAGGATGATCTGGCGCGGCACCATATGGGCGGAGGCTTTGGTGCGGACGAGGGTTTTGAGGGTGTCTTCGATGTTGGAGGGATCGGCGCCGGGGCGCAGGACCACGTGGGCGACGATGGCTTGCGTGCGGAGCGGATCGGGCACCCCGACCACGGCGGCGAGGGTGACGTCGGGGTGGGTGCAGAGCGCCTGCTCGATCTCGACCGGGCCGATGCGGTAGCCTGCCGAGGTGATGACATCGTCATCGCGGGCGTGGAAAATGAACTGATCGTCCGGCGTTTGCGTGGCGAGATCGCCGGTGCGCAGCCATCCGTTGCGGATCTTGTTGGCTGTGGCCTCGGGCTTGTTCCAATAGCGCAGCATCATCACCGGATCGGGGGCTTTGACGCAGATCTCGCCCACCTCGCCTTGCGCGACCGGTCTGTCGCCTGGACCTAGAAGGGCGACGTCGTGGCCGGGGACGGGCAGGCCCATCGCGCCGGAGGCGCGTTCAATAAATTGGTCTTCGCCAGAGGCGCGTTTCATAAATAGGTCTTCGCCGGAGGTGCGTTCCGTAAATGGGTCTTCGCCGAGGTGGCGTTGCGTCGGTCCATCGCAGGCGGCGATCACCAGGTTGGCTTCGGTCTGGCCGTAGAACTCATTGATCGGGCAGCCGAGCGTGGTGCGGCCCCAGTCCAGAAGGTCGGGCCCGAGCGCCTCTCCGCCGGAGCCGATGGCGCGCAGGCGCAGGTCGTGCGGGGGGCGAACGTGCTGCATCATGCGCAGGGCCGTGGGCGGCAGGAAGCTGTTCGTGACCCCCTCCCGCGCCATCAGGGCGAAGGCGGCGTCCGGTTCGAACTTGGCAAAGCGGTGCGAGATCAGCGGGACGCCGTAGAAAAGGCAGGGCAGCGCCATGTCCATCAACCCACCAATCCACGCCCAATCCGCCGGGGTCCAGCCCACGTCGCCTGCCTGCGGGAAGCCGCCCTGGGACAGTTCCATGCACGGCAGATGGCCGTAAAGGAAGCGGTGCGCGTGCAGCACGCCCTTGGGATCGCCCGTGGTGCCGGAGGTGTAGATCATCACCGCCGGATCATCGGCGTCGGTGCCGGCCCTGCGGAAATTCCGGGGCGCCTGCACCATCGCCTCATCGAGCGACATCTCTGCCCCGCGTTTCCGCGTCGACAAGATCACGGGCGCGTCCGAGACCGCGCGCAATTTGTCCTCCACCGCGCCGTCGACAGTCACCGCCTTGGCCCCGCTGTCGGCCAGGCGGTAACGCAGGGCGTCCTCGCCGAACAAGGTAAACAGCGGCAGCGACACCGCCCCCAGCTTGTGCGCCGCCAGATGCGCCACCAAAACCCGCGGGTTTTGCGCCATCAGGATCGCCACCCGGTCGCCCCGCCCCACGCCGCGCGACGCCAGAACGGCGGCGAGACTTTCAGAGGCGGCTTGCAGCTGCCCGTAGGTCCAGACCTCATCGGGCGGGCCGATGTGGCGCACGGCGACCCTGTCGGGTTCGGCCCGGGCCCACCGATCACAGCAGACCTCGGCGATGTTGAGCTGCGAAGGAATATCCCAGGCGAACCCCGCGCGCATCTGCGCCCAGGGGCCGAACTTGGGGATCAGCCGATCACTCGGCAATCACTGTTACCGTGGGCAACGACGTCAGGCTCAACCCCAACGCCTGAAACGCCGCCAGCGACAGGCGGGAGCCTGATCCCCGCTCGCCGCCCGAGGGCCGCCCGGTGACCTCAACGGTGGTGCCATTGGGGGCCACGACGGTGACCACACGCTCTCGGTCCACCAGGGGCGTCTCGATCCAGAGGCCGGGCTGGGTCGCATCCCCCAGGCTCGCGACGGTAAACCCGCGCACGGAATCGCCCGTCGCGGTGTCGCCCGCCGCTACGGCAGCGGCGCGGGTTTCACTGTCTGCAGGCGCAATGTCTTCGGCCGCGGCCTCTCCGGTGACCGCTTCGGTGATCACCTCGCCCGACGCTTCCACGGGCGCGTCACGGCCAAAGCCGCTTCCGGGGCCATTGCCGCTTAACAAGCCCCCAAACCCGCCAATCCCGCCGTTGGCGCAGCCTGCCAGGGCTAGCACCGCCAAAATCGAAACCGCTCGTGTCATTCTCGCACCTCTCAACACGTTTTGCGCCAGCCTAGGCCCCCACCCATCCGTGATCAACTGCTGGCTTGCGCGGCCCCCGGCGGCCTCCTACTGTCCGCCCATGACACAGGCCGCCCCCCTCATCGATCCCTTCGCCCGCGCGATCACCTACCTGCGCGTCAGCGTCACCGACCGCTGCGATTTTCGCTGCGTCTATTGCATGTCCGAGAACATGCAGTTCCTGCCCAAGAAGGAGCTTCTGACGCTGGAAGAGCTGGATCGCATGTGCTCCACCTTCATCGGCCTGGGCGTGCGCAAGCTGCGCATCACCGGGGGCGAACCCCTCGTGCGGCGCGATATCATGACGTTTTTCCAAGGCATGAAACGGCACCTGGACAGCGGCGCGCTGGAGGAACTGACGCTGACCACCAATGGCAGCCAACTCGCCCGTTTCGCGGAGCCTTTGGTGGCGGCAGGTGTCAAACGGATCAACATCTCGCTCGACACGATTGATGAGGCGAAATTCGCCGAGATCACCCGCTGGGGTCGCCTGAAACAGGTGCTGGAAGGCGTCGATGCGGCGCTGGCCGCGGGCCTGAAGGTGAAGATCAACGCGGTGGCGCTCAAGGGCTTCAACGAGGATGAGCTGTTCACGCTTCAGGAGTGGTGCCTCGCGCGCGGAATGGACCTGACGTTTATCGAGGTCATGCCCATGGGCGATCTGGGCAACGAGGACCGGCTTGACCAATATTGGTCCCTCAAGGACCTGCGCGCGCGACTGGCCGAGAAGTTCACCCTGATCGACCTGGCCGAGCGCACCGGCGGCCCCGCCCGATACGTGCAACTGACCGAGACGGGCCAGAAAATCGGCTTCATCACGCCGCTGACCCACAACTTTTGTGAGTCCTGCAACCGCGTGCGCCTGACCTGCACGGGGCAGCTCTACATGTGCCTGGGCCAGGAAGACATGGCCGACCTGCGCGCGCCGCTGCGGGCGAGCCCCGACAACGACCTGCTGGAAGACGCGATCCGAGCGGCCATTGGGCGCAAGCCCAAGGGCCATGATTTCGACTATTCGCGCCAGGTCGCCGACGGCCAGATGTCGCGCCACATGAGCCACACGGGCGGCTGACATGCCCGAGATTTTCGCGGAATTTCATCCCCCCTCAGACAGCTTTCAGGGAGGGGAAGAGTTCTTCGACCTGTCCGATTTCGCCAATGGCGATTGGGACGACCTGTTTGATCAGCTGGAAATTCCCTCGGTCCGCGACATGTTTGGCATCGACAAGATCACCCACGACGCCATGGCCGCCCGGCGCCCGCCCGAGGCACGCACAGCCTGGCGGGAAAACATGGCGAATTGGCAGGATCCATACGTGGGCCTGACCTGGGCCGAGAGTTTGCGTGCCGCGTGGGAAGACTGGCCCGACGGTGGTGCAAACCCCGCCTATCTGGTCGAGCAGCTGGACGCCTTCACCAAAGAGCTACGCCGCGCGAAGACCGCAGGCGTGAGCTTCCGGCTGATCATGGATGGCTGAAACGACGCGGCACCGCCGGTCGTCTGTCAGTTGCGGAAGGTGCCGGACCCGAAGCTCAGGTGAATGGTCGCGTCTGTGACCGGCAAAGGCCCAACCTTGCGACAGGTCGTCCTCCCGCAACGCAGATCGCGGGCGTTCCGGGCACGGGTGAAAAAGGTCAGGTCGACCAGGCGGAGTTGTGCGCCAACTTCAACACCGCCGTTGCGTGCCATGCTCCGGGTCGTGCCATTCAGGCGCTGATCACGCAATTGCCCGATGCCACACGGCCTGGACGCCACTCGCAAACTGAAAAAACACTTTAACACATTATTTCAGATGCTTAGCCCCCTGCTCAAGCTTGAGCAGCCCCGCGATCAAGCCGCCGGCATCCGCTTCTCCACGATCTCTGCCCACCACGAACATCCCGCCGGGATCGCCTCGTCGTTGAAGTTGTACTTGGGGTGGTGGACCATCGCCGTATCGCCGTTGCCGACCAGGATATAGGCGCCGGGGCGTTCTTCCAGCATGAAGGCGAAGTCCTCGCCGCCCATCACCAGGGGCACGTCATCGCAACCGCCCGAGACGCTGGTGGCGACCTCGGCGGCGAAGGCGGTTTGCTCTTCGGAGTTCACCATCACCGGGTAGCCGCGCACGTAATTCACTTCGGCGCGCCCGCCCATCATCGCGGCGGCGCCTTCGCAGATCTCGGGCACGCGTTTGTTGGCCAGATCCCGGTTTTCCTCGGACATCGTGCGCACGGTGCCGCGCATGGTGACCGTTTCGGGGATCACGTTGAAGGCTTTGCTCTCGGTCTCCAGCGAGGTGACCGAGACGACGATCTGGCTGACCGGGTCGGCATTGCGCGCCACGATGGATTGCAGCGCGACGACCGCCTGGGCGGCCATGACGGTGGTATCAATCGTCGTGTTGGGCTTGGCCGCGTGCCCGCCTTTGCCTTTGAACTGCACCTCGAACGTGTCCGTGGCCGCAAAGAACGCGCCTGCGCGGATACCGAAGGAACCCACGGGTTTGCCGGGCCAATTGTGCATGCCGTAGACCTCATCGATGCCGAAACGGTCCATCATGCCGTCGTCGCACATCTCCTTACCGCCGCCGCCCCCCTCCTCGGCGGGTTGGAAGATCACCGCGACGGTGCCGTCGAAGTTCCGCGTCTCGGCCAGGTATTTCGCGGCGCCTAGAAGCATCGCCGTGTGGCCATCGTGGCCGCAAGCATGCATCGCGCCCGGCGTTTTGGAGGCATATTCCAACCCGGTATCCTCAAAGATCGGCAGCGCGTCCATGTCGGCGCGCAGACCCAGGGTCTTGCCCGACGTGTTCGTCTTGCCCTTGATCACGCCCACGACGCCGGTGCGGCCCAGGCCGGTGACAATCTCATCACAGCCAAACTCTTTCAGCTTCTCAGCCACGATGGCCGAGGTCCGATGCGTCTCGAAAAGGATCTCGGGGTGTTCATGCAGATCCCGGCGCCATTCGGTGATTTCGGGCAGCAATTCGGCGAAGCGGTTTTTCACTGGCATTGGTCATTTCCCATATTCGATGTTGGCCGAAGGGTGACACCGAGGCGGGTCCCCTTCAAGCGATTAGAGATTTGGTCCTGGACGCAGCTTAGAGCCATCGGA
This sequence comes from Gymnodinialimonas sp., assembly GCF_059726805.1. NCBI lineage: Bacteria > Pseudomonadati > Pseudomonadota > Alphaproteobacteria > Rhodobacterales > Paracoccaceae > Gymnodinialimonas > Gymnodinialimonas sp. The sequence continues at coordinate 1,389,906 of NZ_AP041059.1, read as the reverse complement.
AAACCGCGCCATGCAAAACCGCGAGAGGTCGTGGCCCGGCGCGTTGCCCTGCGCCATATCGGCCAGGATCCGCCCAAAGCCCGGGCCAATGCCGAAGCCGTGCCCGCACATGCCCGTTGCCACGATCAGGCCGGGCAGCTTTGCCACGTGGTCCACAACGGGCACGACATCGGGCAGCACGTCGATCATTCCGGCCCAGGCGGCCATGGTCTGGACCTCTCCCACCTGCGGATAAGCCTGGGCGAAACGGCGCTTGATCTCCGAGACCTTGGCCACGTTAGGCCGCGGGTCGAGCACGCGCAGACGCTCAAACGGCGTGCGCTCATCGGCGTGCCAGATGCGGGCGGTGCGGATCGCGTCGGGGTAGTCGCGCGGCGCGGGACCGCGCAGAAAGATCTCAAAGTCTCCGGTCAGGGCGAGCGGCAGGTAGCGGCGGATATGGCGCAGCGCATCGGGGCCGGTAAAAAGCTCTCCATATGCAGCGGGCGCGAGCGTATAGCCGCCATCGGCACGCGGGCGCATGGCGAGGCGATCATCCACGGCCGCCGTGTTCAGCACCTGCGGCAGCGGCTGCGTGGCCATCGCGGTGGAACGGACGGACAGTTGCGGGATGTCGACGCCGTGGCGGCGCAGAAACAGCGACGACCAGGACCCGCCCGTCAGCACCACCTGCCCCGCCTTCACACGGCCCGCTTCCGTCACCACGCCCGTCACCCGGCCCGCCTCCACGTCCAGCGTCCGCACGGCGCAGTTCTCGCGCACCAACGCGCCCTCGGCCTGCGCCATCCGCGCCAGTTCCGGCACCGCGACCCAGGGCTCGGCCTTCATGTCGGTGGGCGTGTGCAGCCCGCCGACCCAGAGACCGTTCGGATGGCCCAGGACCTCCATCAGCTTTTGCCGCGTCATGATGTGGGACGACACGCCGTAGGGGCGCGCCATCTCGATCCACTTCTGATACACCGCCAATTGCTTCATATCGCGGGCAAAATACGTCACGCCCAACTGCCGCACGCCAAGCCTTCCCTGCGCTTCCACGTCGAGGTCTTGCCACAGGCGTTGCGCCTCCAGCGCAATCGGGATCTCGGCCTCATCGCGGCCCTGAACGCGGATCCAGCCCCAGTTGCGGCCCGATTGCTCGGCGGCCACGCGGCCCTTTTCCAGCACCACGACAGACAGCCCCGCCCGCGCGGCATAAAGCGCCGTGCAGATGCCCAGGACGCCGCCGCCAATCACGGCAAGGTCTACGGCTTGGGGCAGATCATCGTTGAACTGAACGGGCCGCGTCGCCCGGAAAGGAAACGTCATGCAACCTCGGACAAGAGCTTCTCGATGAAGGCTTGGCCCTGCTGGAACTGGTCGACGGTGATGAATTCATTGGGCTGGTGCGCCTGCTCGATGGAGCCCGGCCCGCAGACCACCGCCGAATAGCCCGCCGCCTGGAACTGCCCCGCTTCCGTCCCGAAACTGACGACACCGCTGGAGTTCAGGCCAGTCAGCTTGCGCACCATGGCTTCCGCCTCGCCCCCGTCCTCGGCGCGCAGGCCCGGCACGCCGTACTTCGGCATCACGCGGATTTCGGTGCTGGGTACTACGGCCTTCATCCCCGCCTCGATCCGCGCAATCTCATCGCGGATCTTCTGGTGCCATTCCGGCACCGACTCTGTGGGCAAGGCCCGCAGGCCCAGGATCAGGAAGCAATCCTTGGCGGTGATGTTGTTGGCGGTGCCGCCCTCAATCGTGCCCACGTGCAGCGTGCTGTAGGGCGGATCGAAGGGAGAGTTCGGGTCAGCGGCGGCGGCAGAGGCCTCGTTCTGCTCATTGCACCATTGGATCAGGCGGGCGGCCTCGTGAATGGCCGAGACGCCGCGATCCTGCAGGGAGGAATGAACCTCGAACCCGCGAACGTGGATTTCAAACCCCGATCCGCCCTTGTGGCCATTGATGATGCCCATATCCGTGGGCTCTCCGATGATCGCCATCGACGCTTTGGGCAGGCCTGCGGCGGCCATCGCCTCGATCATGGGCGGCGCGCCGACGCAGCCGATTTCCTCGTCACGCGACAGGCCCAATTGCAGGGGCCGCGACACGCCGCGCCGCTTGGCCTCCACCACGCCCCAGATCGCCAGCGCATCAAACCCCTTCATGTCGCAGGTGCCGCGCCCGTAGAGCTTGCCATCTTTCTCGGTCACCCAGAACGGGTCCGTGTCCCAGGCCTGGCCGTCCACCGGGACCACATCCGTGTGGCCCGACAAGACGATGCCACCGTCCACCTCTGGCCCCACATGGGCAAAGAGCGAGGCTTTCTTGCCCGTTGCGTCCAGATCCCGCGCCGTGTCGATGCCGTGCCCCGCCAGATACTCTGCCACCCAATCCACCAGCTCCAGATTGCTGTCGCGGCTAACGGTGGGGAAGGCCACAAGTTTGGATAGAAGATCGCGAGGGGACAGGACTTGGGTCATGGGGGCATCCAATGATGGGGGCGCAGGCGTGCCAACCCTGAGCGCGCGTGGCGAGGGCGTCAAGGCCACCTGCTTTTCGAGATGCCCAAAGAATGGGCGCGCGATTAATCTCCACGCAACGTCAGGCACGATGGCCCTTGCGAGATGAAAATTTCGTGGTAGCGTCAACGGCATAGAGCGCCCGTTTCGAGAGATCGAACAAAGGGATGCCGTATCCGACAGGTCAGGGGGACCTCCACATATGCCCGATGGGGCCGATTCTCAGATGCCTGAAGAGGCGGGTCCATACGTCTTGGACGTCCGTGATCTGAAGACAGTGTTCCGCACCCGCCGAGGTGAGGTTCATGCCGTCAACGATGTCAGCTTTCGCCTGAAAGCCGGGGAATTACTTGGGGTTGTGGGGGAATCCGGCTCGGGCAAATCGGTGACGATGATGTCGCTGATCCGGCTGCTGCCGATGCCCCCCGCCGAGATCCGCGCCGGCACCGTCGACTTTGGCGACCGCGATCTGATGCAGATCTCCGAGGATGAGTTGCGCGCGATCCGCGGCGCGCGCATCGGCATGGTGTTCCAGGACCCGATGACATCGCTGAACCCTGTGTTCAACGTCGGCTACCAGCTGATGGAGCCCCTGCGCAAACATATGGGCATGGACAAAACCGCCGCCCGCGCGCGGTCGGTCGAATTGCTGGAGCTGGTCGGCATCCCCGATGCCGAGCGGCGCCTGAAGGATTTCCCGCACCAGTTTTCCGGCGGCATGCGCCAACGGGTGATGATCGCCATCGCCCTGGCCTGCGACCCGGAAGTCCTGATCGCGGATGAGCCGACGACAGCGCTTGATGTGACCATTCAGGCGCAGATCCTGGAACTGGTAAAAGAACTCCGCCAGAAGCTTGGCATGGCGATTGTCTGGATCACCCATGATCTGGGCGTGATCGCGGGCATCGCCGACCGGGTGATGGTGATGTACGGCGGCCAGGTCGTGGAAGAGGGGCCGGTGCGGACCTTGTTCGACAGCCCCCGCCACCCCTACACGCGGATGTTGCTGGAAACGGTTCCCAGCATCTCGGGCGAACGCGCGGACCGGCTTCGGGTGATCCAGGGCCAGCCGCCGATGTTGGGCGCGCCGCCCAGTGCCTGCTCCTTCCGCGACCGCTGCCCCCACGCCTTCTCACAATGCGCCCGCGAGAACCCGCCGCTGCACGAGGTGGGCGAAGCCGGGCACCATGCGGCCTGTTTCTGGTCCGGGGAGGATGCGAATGCTGGATGACACGTCACCCGCAGCGCGCAAGTTGGTTCAGGTCCGCAATCTGCGGATGTATTTTCCCATCTTTACAGGGCTTTGGCGCAAGCACACCGGTGATGTGAAGGCCGTGGACGGGGTCAACTTCGACATCTTCGAGGGTGAGACGCTGGGGCTGGTGGGCGAATCCGGATGCGGCAAATCCACCTGCGGACGGGCCGTCCTGCGCCTTTATGAGCCCACGGACGGCTCCATTCTTCTGGACGACAAAGAACTCGCCTGGGGCAATCCAACCGCGCGCGACATTGCGCGAAAGTCCGAGAAGGTCGCGAACCTGTGCCTGTTGATCGCGCTCGTCATCACCGCAATCGTCGGGGCCTTGGCCTTTCCCGCGATCCTGGCCGCGTTCCTTTTTGCCCCCTGGGCAGCAGCGCTGATCATCGCGGCGGTTCTCGGCTGGCTGGTGCTTGCCTATATGGTCCCCAAGATCCTCTATCGGGGCATGGCCTCGCAGAAGGCGGGCATCTCGATGGCGGATTTCGCCCCGAGCGAGCAGGACCTGCGGCGCTTGCGCCCGACGATGCAGATGGTGTTCCAGGACCCGCAAGCCTCGCTCAACCCCCGCATGACCGTGGCCGCCATCATCGGAGAACCGTTGAGCGAGCACACCAAGATGTCGACCTCCGAGCGCAACGCGCGGGTCTATGAACTGCTCGATGCCGTGGGCCTGAACCGCGATTTCGCCAACCGCTACCCGCACGAGTTCTCGGGCGGCCAGCGTCAGCGCATCGGCATCGCCCGCGCGCTTGCGCTCAACCCCAAGTTCATCGTCTGCGACGAGCCGATTGCCGCGCTCGATGTGTCGATCCAGGCGCAGGTGGTGAACCTGCTGGAGGACCTGCAGGAAAAACTGGGCCTGACCTATCTGTTCATCTCCCACGACCTGTCGATGGTGCGCCATATCGCCGACCGGGTGGCGGTGATGTACCTGGGCAAAATCGCCGAACTGGGGCCGCGCGATGAACTGTTCGCCGACCCGCTGCATCCCTACACCAAAGCGCTGCTCAGCGCCGTGCCCGAGCCTGATCCCGCCTCCCACGACGTGGCAGAACGGGTGATCCTGCAAGGCGATGTCCCCTCACCCTCGAACCCGCCGCAGGGGTGCAACTTCTGCACCCGCTGCCCCTCGGTCATCGATATCTGCCGTGTCGAGGACCCCGAAATGCAAGAGGTGCGCCCGGGCCGTTTCGTCGCCTGCCACCTCTACGACTGAATACCAAGAAGATCGCCGCCCAGGCGACACGAGCAACCAAAACGAACGACCGAGACCAACAAGGAGAGAGAGAAACCAAGATGAAACGAACATCCATTCTTCTCGGGTGCGCCGCCGCGATGGCCTGCGCGCCCATGGCCGCGCTGGCCGACGGGCACCTTGCCCGCGGCGGCTCGGGCCACCTCAACATCATCTATTGGCAAGCGCCTTCCACACTGAACCCGTATCTGTCGGGCGGCACGAAGGAAGTTGAATCCGCCTCGCTGGTTCTGGAAAGCCTCGCGCGTTTCGACGACACCGGCGAAATGGTGCCTTGGCTTGCCGCCAGCATCCCGACCGTCGAGAACGGCGGCATCTCCGAGGACCTGACCCAGATCACCTGGGAACTGCAGGACGGTGTTCTGTGGTCCGACGGCACGGCCCTGACGGCCGCTGACGCGGTCTTCACCTGGGAATACTGCACCCACCCTGAAGGCGGTTGCGCCCAGGCGTCCTACTTCGACGGCGTGGAAAGCATCGTGGCCGTGGATGACACGACGATCCAGATCACGTTCAACCAGCCCACGCCCTTCCCCTACACCGCATTGGTCGGCTCCGAGAGCCCGATCATCCAGGCGGCACAGTTTGCCGATTGCCTGGGCGCCCGCGCGCCTGAGTGCACCGAGGCCAACTTCGGCCCCATCGGCACCGGCCCCTTCGTTGTGACGGACTTCCGCCCCAATGACGTGATCGAGTTCGCCGCCAACGACAACTACCGCGTGCCCGATCAGCCGCATTTCGCCTCTGTGACCTTCAAAGGTGGCGGCGATGCGACGGCAGCGGCACGTTCCGTGCTGGAAACCGGCGAGTTCGACTACGCCTGGAACCTGCAGATCGACCCGACGATCCTGGCGCAGATGGAAGCGCAGGGCAACGGCACGGTCGTGACCGCTTTCGGTACGTCTGTTGAGCGTCTGCACCTCAACCAGACCAACCCTGACCCGGCGCTTGGCGACCTGCGCTCCACCGTCGAGGGCGGACCGCACCCGTTCCTGACCAACCCGATCATCGGCCAGGCCATGTCCATGGCCATCGACCGCGCGTTGCTGGTGGAAGTGGGCTACGGGGCCGGCGGTCAGCCGACCTGTAACGTTCTGCCGGCACCCGAGGCCTATGCCTCGACCGCCAATGATGGCTGCCTCGTGCAGGACATCCCCGGCGCCATCGCCCTGCTGGATGAAGCTGGCATCGTCGACACTGACGGCGACGGCATCCGCGAGTACGAAGGTGTGCCGCTAAGCGTTCTCTACCAGACCTCCACCAACGCCGTCCGCCAGGACACCCAAGCGCTGGTGAAGCAATGGTGGGCCGAGATCGGCATCGACGCCGAGCTGCGCAACATCGACGCGTCGGTGTTTTTCGGCGGCGACCCTGCGTCGCCCGATACGTTCCAGAAGTTCTATGCCGACATCGAGATGTACACCAACAACTTCTCGGGCGTTGACCCTCAGGCGTATATGGCCAACTGGCGCTGTTCGGACATTCCGGGTCCCGACACCCAGTGGCAGGGCGCCAACATCCAGCGCTTCTGCTCGGAAGAGTATGACGCACTGGTCGACGAGATGGCCGTGACGGCTGATCTGGCCGAGCGGGGCCGTCTGGCGATGGCGATGAACGACATGATCATGCAGTCGTACTCCATCATCCCGCTGATCCACAGGGGCGGCGTGTCTGCGCACGCGAACTCGCTCGGCGGCATCCGCATGTCCGACTGGGATTCGGAGCTGTGGAACATCGCCGAATGGCACCGCATCCCCGAGTGATGTGATCTTGGCCCGTCCCCTTTCCGGGGGGCGGGCCTTCCTCCGCAACGCAAGGTCACTTCGTTCCCATGTTGTCCAAACCCCTCCTCGCTACGCTCCTCGCAGTTGCCCCATCGGGGCTCTGGGCGTTTGAGGCCATGGACTGTATCGGAACGGAGATCTGTACCGCCAATGTCGGCTGCACCGACGGCATCACCAATATCACCCTCGACTTCGACTGGCCGGACGAGGCGATCATCGTCGCGCTCGACGCCGCAGAGCCGCAGCGCCAGGAGGTCGTGGGCAATTCCTTCGACGCGGACGCCATGTCCGGCGTGCTCAGCTACCGGGGGGACGGTCAGGCCGCCCTGTTGCTCGCGTTTCGCGAGGGCCGGATCACCCTGACCTATCTGCCGGGGGGCGACACCTCCTATCGCGGAAACTGCACCGCCAGAGAGGCCGCCTGATATGCGCATGCTCTGCCATTGTCTTGTTGCCCTTGTCGCCCTCGCCTCCCCGGCTGCCGCCGCAATGCAGGTGATGACCTGCGTGCCGGACCGCGCTTGCGCCGGAACGGCGTGCCGCGATGCGGCGGGCCTGTCGATGGACTTCGACGTCCGTTTTGATGCAAGCACGGCCCATGTGACTTTCGAGGACGACACCCTGCCCCGGACCGAGGCGTTGCAGCGCGGTGGCACCAGTGAAGGTGCGGCCGTTTACTTCTTCAACCAGCCTGATCTGCGCGTCGCCCTGCAAGTCTTCGCGGCGGAAACGCCGATGCGCGCGCGCCTTGCCTTCGGCGCCCCGGACGCGCCCGACGCGGCCAACCAAATCTTTGCCACTTGCCAAGCGGGGCCCGCATCATGATCGCCGCCCCCCTCCGCCAAAAGGCCCGCCCATGCTGACCTTCACCATCCGACGCCTGATCCTTGCGGTGCCGACGCTGATCTTCATCAGCTTCATCATCTTCCTGATCGTGAAGCTGTCGCCCTCGGACCCCACGGCGGGCCTGCCGCTGACGATCCCGCCAGAGGTGCGCGAGGCGATCCGCGAAAGCCTGGGCGTGAACGATCCAGTGTTCGTGCAGTACTTCAAATGGCTCAAACAGACCGTTTGGACCGAGCCGATCATGTTCTTCTCCAACGACGACGGCTGGATCTTCCGCCTGGAAGATCGCCTGTTCGCCGCGGGCATCTGCCCGCATCCGCCGCACCTCGACCTCGGCACAAGGGGCGAGATGTTCCCCGATGGCGGCTACAACTCCTGCATCGTAGATGAGTATTCCCGCGTGATCTCGTACCAGACCCGCTCACCGGTGATGGACCTGATCATGCAGCGGATGCCGCAGACCCTGTGGGTGGTGGGCACGTCCTATATCGTCGGCATCCTGATCGCGGTGCCCCTGGGCGTGATCTCGGCCTACAAGCAGTATTCCTGGTTCGACCAGATCGGCACCTTCATCTCGATGATCGGCTTCTCGGTCCCCACCTTCTTCACCGGCGTGTTGTTCATCGTGATCTTTGCGGTGAACCTCGGCTGGTTCCCCTCGGTCTACGACACCACGCTGGTCGTCGAGGATTGGGAGACGTTCTGGGCCCAGATCCGCCAGATGATCATGCCCGTCATGGTCCTGGGCCTGTTCAACGCCTCGCAGATCTCGCGCTACATGCGCGCCTCGATGCTCGACAACCTCAACCAAGACTACGTGCGCACGGCGCGGGCCAAGGGCCTGGGCGAAAGCGTGGTGGTGCTGATCCACGTGCTGCGCAACTCGATGATCCCGGTGGTGACGGTGATTGCCCTGAACGTGCCCGCCGTTTTCGGCGGCGCGATCATCACCGAGCAGGTGTTCAAGGTGAACGGCATCGGCCAGCTTCTGATCATCGCCATCCAGGCCGGTGACGTGCCCGTCGTGCAAACCGTCAGCTTCATCTTCGCGGTGCTGATCGTGCTCTTTAACCTGATCGCCGATGTTCTTTACGGCGTTCTGGACCCCCGGATTAGATATGATTGAGTGGCGCCATGACTGAGACCGCATCGGATATCCAAACCGACACCGTTCAAAAGATGGCGGCGCCGCGCAACCAATGGTGGGACGTCTGGGATCAGTTCCGCACCCACAAGGGCGCGCTCTTTGGCCTGGGGTTCTTCATCTTTTCGCTGCTGTTCGTCTATGTCGGGCCGCTGTTCTGGACCGTGGACAGTCAGTACATCGACATCCTGGCGCGCAACACCAACCACATCATCGCCTGCCTCGGCGTGGGCGGCGGCTGGTTCTCGATCGACGGCTGGATGGCGTGGTTCCGCGATATGCCGGCCTGTTTCGCCGCGCCAGAGGCCTTCAGCCGCGCTAACCCGATCTATGGGCTGAAGGTGTCCTGGGCCCATCCCCTGGGCGCGGACCAATTGGGCCGCGACACCCTGGCGCGGATGATGGTGGGGGGGCAAACCTCGATTGCCGTGGGCCTGACCGCGATGCTTCTGGCGCTGTTTTTCGGCACGCTCGTAGGCGTGCTGGCGGGCTACTTCAAAAAGGCCGACGGGCCGCTGATGCGGCTAACGGACCTGTTCCTCGCCATGCCCCTGCTGCCGCTGTTGCTGGTCATCATCATGCTGTTCCGCGACAGCCTGCGGAACGCCTTCGGGCCCGAGGGCGGGATCTTCGTGCTGATCGTTGTGGTCATTGGCCTGACGTCCTGGATGCAGACCGCACGCGTGGTGCGGGGCGACGTGTTGGCCCTGAAAGAGCGCGAGTTCGTGCTGGCCGCGCGCTCCATCGGGACGCCGCCCTGGCGGTTGATCCTGCGCCACGTGCTGCCCAACGTGATGTCGTCGATCATGGTCTCGGCCACGCTTGGCATCGCCAATGCGATCATCACGGAATCGGCGCTGAGCTTCCTCGGTCTTGGCTTCCCGTCGGACTTCCCCACCTGGGGCCGCCTGCTGTTTGACGCCACCGATTGGCTCTCCCAGAACCCTGAGCGGGTGATCTGGCCGGGCCTCTTCATCTCGCTCACGGTGCTGTCGGTGAACTACATCGGCGACGGCTTGCGAGACGCGCTGGATCCGCGCATTCGGGGTCGCTAGAAAAGCGTCCCCTGATCGCCGGGGGGCTTGGGCTTGGCGGGTTTCTTGACGGCCTTGGGCGTGGCCCCGGTTGGCGTGACCCCCAGGCGTCCATCGGAAAACTCGATCTCCAGCGCCGCATGGGGCATGGCGGCTTCCTTACTGGTCAGCACCGCCTCGCCCGCACGGATCACGGCATAACCGCGCGTCAGCGTCTCGGTATAGCCCAAGGTGCGGCGCAGACGGTCGAGTGCGTCCAGCGCCTCGCGGCGGCGGTGTACGGACGCGCTGGCCGCTTGCGCAAAGCGCGCGCTGGTGCGGGTCAGCCCCTCCTCCATCCCGCTGACCCTCGCAGCTAACCTTTTCGGGTCAAGGCGCTGGGTCAAACGGTCCAGATCGCGGCGGCCTTGCCGGGCGACATTGGCCAGCCGTGCCGGGGTCAGCCCTGCGGCCCGCTCGCCCAAAGCCAACCGCTTGCGCGCCACCGCGCGGTCCAGCGCCGGATCAAGGCGCGCCGAAAGCCGGTCCAGCTGTGCGCGAGCATCCTTGGTGCGGCTCGCCAGCGCAGGCGCCAGGCGCAGGCTCGCCAGGTCTAGCCGCTGGCGAGCGGGCTCCATCAGCGCCTCAGGCCGGGGCAACGCGCGGCCCAGGTCCGTCAGCCGCTGCCCCCGCGCCTGCAGGCCACCGGCGATCGCCCGGGTCAGAATGCCCTCCTGCTGACGCAACCAGTTCAGCATGTCGAGGCGGACGGGAACGGCCTTTTCCGCCGCCCCCGTGGGCGTCGGCGCGCGGTAATCGCTGGCGTAGTCGATCAGCGTCGTATCCGTCTCGTGCCCCACGGCGGAGATCAGGGGGATCGCGCTATCCGCCGCCGCGCGCACCACGGCCTCTTCATTGAACCCCCACAGATCCTCCAGGGATCCGCCGCCCCGCGCCACGATCAACAGGTCCGGCCGCGGAAGCGCGCCGCCGGGCGTCATCGCGTTGAAGCCCCGGATCGCATGGGCCACCTCGGGCGCGCATTTCGCGCCCTGCACTGCCACAGGCCAGATCAACACCTTGCGCGGGAAGCGGTCGCGCAAACGGTGAAGGATGTCGCGGATCACCGCGCCCGAGGGCGAGGTCACGACCCCAATCACCTCGGGCAGGAACGGAAGCCGCTGCTTGCGGTCTTCGTCAAACAGCCCCTCCGCCGCCAAGGCCTTGCGACGCTTCTCCAGCATCGCCATCAACGCGCCCGCACCGGCGGGTTGCAGATCGTCGATCACCAGCTGGTACTTTGATTGGCCGGGGAACGTGGTTAACCGCCCCGTGGCGATCACCTCCATCCCCTCTTCCGGGCGATGCGTCAGCCGCGCCGCGACACCCTTCCACACGACCGAGGCCAACACGCTGCGATCATCTTTCAGATCGAGATAGATGTGGCCCGAGCGGGGCAGCGACAGCCGCCCCACCTCACCGCGCACGCGAACATGGGCGAAAGCCCCCTCCACCGTGCGCTTTACCGCCCCCGAAATCTCGGAAACGGTGAATTCCGGAGAGTTCCCCGCCGCGCCGTCGTCGTCGATCAGATCATCCATGCTCTCGCGTCCACTCGCTTGCGGTTTCCCTGCGCCCCGCGCGGGATCGCGCATGGTTGTGTCGCCCTCGCCCGCTCTTTATGCCTACGCGCAAGTTAGCAGAAGGGGCACGACGTTGAACATCCTTATCCTCGGCTCCGGTGGCCGCGAACACAGCCTGGCCTGGGCGGTTCTGCAGAACCCCAAATGCGACCGCCTGATCGTGGCGCCGGGCAATGCCGGGATCGACCAGATCGCGGATTGTGCAAGCCTGGATGTGGATAACCCCAGCGCCGTTTGCGAGTTTGCGGTCGAAAACTCCATTGATTTCGTGATTGTGGGCCCCGAAGCTCCCCTCGCTGCAGGGGTTGTGGATATGTTGAGGAATGCCGGAATTCTGGTATTCGGCCCAACACAAGCCGCCGCCCAACTGGAGGCGTCCAAGACCTTCACCAAGGAAGTCTGCGACGCCGCTGGGGCCCCCACAGCTGCCTGGGCCCAGTTCACCGAAGCGGCGCCTGCCAAGAACTACATCCGCGCCCAGGGCGCCCCCATCGTCGTGAAGGCCGACGGCCTGGCCGCTGGCAAAGGTGTCGTCGTCGCCATGACCGAGGCCGAGGCGTTGTCGGCCATCGACCACATGTTCGACGGCGCTTTCGGCGCTGCGGGCGCGGAGGTGGTGATTGAAGAGTTCATGGGCGGCGAAGAAGCCTCCTTCTTCGTGCTCTGCGACGGCGAGACCTGCCTGCCCATCGGCACCGCCCAGGACCACAAGCGCGCCTTCGACGGCGACAAGGGCCCCAACACCGGCGGCATGGGCGCCTATTCCCCCGCGCCCGTGTTGACGGACGCCGTCGCCCAGAAAGCGCTGGACGAGATCATCACCCCCACGATGGCCGAGATGACCCGGCGCGGCACACCCTACACCGGCGTGCTCTACGCCGGGCTGATGATCGAGGACGGCCAGCCGCGCCTCGTGGAATACAATGCCCGCTTCGGCGACCCCGAATGCCAGGTCCTGATGATGCGCCTGGGCGGCCAGGCCCTGGACCTGATGCTCGCTTGCGCTGAGGGGCGGCTGGCGGACGCCCAGGTGAACTGGGCCGACGACCACGCGATGACCGTGGTCATGGCCGCCGAAGGCTATCCCGGCAGCTTCCAGAAAGGCAGCGTGATCAATGGCTTGGACGGCCTGCCCGAGACGTCGTCCCAGATGGTGTTTCACGCAGGGACGACCGCAAAGGACGGCAAGGTCACCGCGACCGGCGGGCGTGTGCTCAACGTCACGGCCCGGGGCGCCACTCTGCAAGAGGCCCGTGATCAGGCCTACGCCATGGCCGAACAGATCGACTGGCCCGAGGGGTTTTTCCGCAAGGACATCGGTTGGCGGGCGTTATGATTTCTGCGCGACCGCCCTTCGGGCACCTTGAGGGAATCTTTGCTTGGCCTACCGCCCTTCGGGCACCTTGAGGCCGTCCGGCGCATGCGGCGGGGTTAACCTCGCCCTACAACCACGTCCCGTAATCCGAGACCAGCAGACGCGTCGGCGCGACGTCCTCTTCGACCGCCGCAAAGCGCCCAATCGGCTCGCGGAACCAATTGTCCGTCTCATCATCGTTGACGGTCGAGACCTCGCCAATCAACACGTCCCCGCCCTCGCCCCAGAACTTGTGCCAATCTCCGGGCATCAGCGTCACGCTCTCGCCCGGCGCGAACAACAGCACTTCACCGGGTCCAAACCGCCGCTCAATCCCGTCACACATCACCACGCCGCCCGCGTCCGGATCGAACGAGCCATCGGGCGCCGAGCCGTTCAGCTCAATCGCCATCGTGGCCCCGCCCCGGTTGATGATATCCTCGGCCTTCAGCATATGCCGATGCATCGGGCTGATCTGATCCTGCTTTGAAATCAACAGCTTCTCGGCATAACACATGCCGCCCCCGGCTTGCAGATCGCTCAAGCGGCCATTGCGCAGGGTGAACAGGAACAACCCCAATTCATCGTATTTGCCCTGCCCATAGTCGGTGATGTCCCAGCCCAAGCGCCCCTCGATCACGGCCCGCGCCGTGCCGGCATTCGCGCGCATCTCCTCGGGCGTCCAATAGGCAAAGGGCGGCAACACGAAGCCGAAGGACCGCATGAACGCCTCGGCTTCCGCCATAATCTCGTTGATCTGTGATCGTTTCATCGCGCGTCCCCCTTGTTCCCTTGTCAATGTGCCCACTCCCACCGCAGACACAAGACCACGCGGCGGCGAAACTCACCGAAACCAACTTCCCCGTTCCAAAAATATCCCCGCCGGAGGCGCGGCGCGCAGCGCCGCCCCCGCCCGAGCCGAAGGCGAGGGCCCCCGCGCCCGCATCCCGCATCCCCGAAGGGGAAGCGGGAAAGGGCGCAATCCCTCTATTAGATGGGCCCGCATCTCGCACCCCAAAACGGAGAGCGGAACAGGGCGCAAACCCTCCAACAACGCGCCCGCCCCCCAAAGGACGCAAACCCTCCTCGCGCCCCAGCGCGCTAACCGCTACAGTTTGCCCAACCACCCCAAAACGCGACGGGCCCATGGACGAAACCCTGCTTCAGATCACCATCTACCTCGGTGCGATGCTGATTGCCGTCCCCATTTCCATCCGCTTCGGCCTGGGCTCGGTTCTGGGCTACCTGCTGGCGGGGGTGGCCATCGGCCCGGTCCTGGGCCTCGTCGGGTCCGAGACGCAGGACCTTCAACACTACGCCGAATTCGGCGTCGTGCTGATGCTCTTCCTCATCGGGCTGGAGCTTGATCCGCGCGCGCTTTGGGACATGCGCCGCAGGCTTCTGGGCCTGGGCGGCAGCCAGATCCTGCTGTCGACCCTGATCCTGACGGGCGGCGCGATGCTTCTGGGCCTCGCCGGTCCCCTGGCGCTGGCCATCGGCATCACCCTGGCGCTCAGCTCGACCGCGATCGTGCTGACCACGCTGACGGAAAAGGGCCTGATGCGCACCAATGGCGGGCGCGGCGCGTTCTCCGTGCTCTTGACCCAGGACATCGCCGTCATCCCGGCGCTGGCCTTCCTGCCACTTCTCGCTACCGCCTCGGCCGTCCGCTTTACGGAGAACGGCGCCATCGAACGGGTGTCCGAGGATGCCCATCATTCCCTGTCCCTCGTCGACGGTCTGCCGGCCTGGGGCGTGACGCTGGTCACCCTGGCGGCGGTGGCCACGGTGATCCTGGCCGGGCGCTACCTCTCGCCCATCGTGTTCCGGGTCATCCACAACGCCAAACTGAAAGAGCTCTATACCGTCGCGGCCCTTGGTTTCGTCGTTTCCATCGCCGTTCTGATGATCCTCGTCGGCCTCTCCCCCGCGCTCGGTGCCTTCCTGGCGGGTGTTGTGCTGGCCAATTCCGAGTTCAAGCACGAACTGGAAGCCGACATCGAGCCCTTCAAAGGCCTGCTCCTCGGCCTCTTTTTCATCACCGTGGGGGCGGGCATCAACTTCAACACCCTCTTCGCCAATCCGTTCCTGATCGTCGGCCTCACCCTGGCGATCATGCTGATGAAGGGCGTGGTGCTTTATGGCATCGCTCGGGTCACGCGGATGCAGGGGCGCGACCGTTGGCTGTTCACGCTGGGTCTGGCCCAGGCGGGCGAGTTCGGCTTTGTGCTGGTGGCCTTCGGCGTCGCCCAGTCGGTGTTTCCCACCCGTGTGGCCGAGATCCTTCTGCTGGTCGTCGCGCTCTCGATGCTGCTGACCCCACTCAGCTTCATCCTCTACGAGAAGATCGGCGCGCGGCTCTCAGACGGCGGGGAAGAGGCGCCTGAACATGACGAGATCGACGAGCAGGCCCCGATCATCATCGCGGGCATCGGGCGGTTCGGCCAGTCGGTGAACCGGATGGTCATGGCCTCGGGCTTCAAAACCGTGGTGCTCGATTCGAACCTGGAGACGATCCAACTGATGCGCCGGTTCGGGCTGAAAAGCTTCTTCGGCGATCCCACGCGGCCCGAACTTCTGAAGGCCGCAGGCCTCGACAAGGCGCGGGTGCTGGTGGTTTGCGTCGATGACAAACACTCCGCCATCAAACTGGTGCGCTACGCCAAACGCAACCACCCCGAGATCTCGGTCGTGGCCCGCGCCCACGACCTGCTCCACGTCTATGAATTGTACGAGGCGGGGGCCGATCACATCATCCGCGAGGTCTTCGACAGCTCTCTGCGCGCCGCGCGCTATGTGCTGGAGGACATGGGCCTGTCGGATTACGAGGCCCACGCGATGGAAACCGCCTTCTACCGCCACGACCGCCAGAACCTGCGCGCCCTGGCGGAGGTCTGGAAACCGGGCGTACCGGTCACCGAAAACGCAGAATATATGACCCTGACGCGCCAGATGACGGACAACCTGGAAAGCGCGATCCTGACCCAGCTTGATGAGATGGAGGACGAGGCCAGCGGTGCCGATACGCCCAAACGCACCCGCGGCGATGTGGGGGCGCTGAAGGGGATCAGCCGCAAGCCCGCCAAGCCCCCCCGCCGCCCCGGCGGCTCGCCGTCGCGTTAAAGGGGTCGCGCTAGGACTGCGCGGTCTACCCGCCCGCGACCCCGGCCTCGGCGAATGTCGCCATGCCGGAATGGCAGGCAATCGCACCGCGCAGGACCTGGATCGCCAGCGCCCCGCCCGAGCCTTCGCCAAGCCGCAACCCCAATTGCAACAGCGGCGCTTTACCCAGGTGGTCCAACATCGTCCCATGGGCCTGCTCGTCCGAGACATGGCCCGCCACCGCATGATCCAACGCGCCCGGCACCGCTTGCGCCAGGGCGGCGGCAGCGGCGGTGCAGATGAACCCATCCAGAATGACCGGAACATGCAGGACGCGGGCATGGGCAATGGCACCTGCCATGGCCGCCAACTCGCGCCCGCCGAGGCACCGCAAGGCTTGCAACGGGTCTTCCGCCGCCTCCGGGTTCGCCGCCAGCCCCTCGGCCACGACCTTGGATTTCAACGTCAGCCCGGCGTCATCCACGCCCGTGCCGCGCCCGGTCCACGCGTCCGCTTCGCCGCCAAAAAGCGCATGGGCGATGGCGGCGGCAGAGGTGGTGTTGCCGATGCCCATCTCGCCCACGACCAAGAGGTCAGAGGCCGGGTCGACCGCCTCCCACCCCACTTTGATTGCCGCCATCACCTCGGCCTCGGACATCGCCGGGCCTTGGGTGAAATCCGCCGTGGGCGTGTCGAGGTCAATCGGATGCACCGACATTTTGGCGCCCGCCAGCGTGCAGAGTTGGTTGATCGCCGCGCCGCCGTGGGCGAAATTCGCCACCATCTGCACCGTCACCTCGGGCGGGAAGGCACTGACGCCGCGTGCGGCAACCCCATGATTTCCTGCGAAAATGATCACCTGGGGTGCGGCGATCCGGGGCTGCGCCTCGCCGCGCCAGGCGGCGTACCAGATCGCCAGATCCTCTAACCGTCCCAATGCGCCGGGGGGCTTGGTCAACTGCCCGTTGCGCGCCTCGGCGCCCGCGCGGGCCTCGGCATCGGGGCCCGTCGCGGCGGAAAGGGCGGCGCGGAAATCAGAGAGGGTCGTGGGTGTGGTCATAAATCAGGTTCCCTTGCGTGACGCGGTCCGCTTGATATGTAGCGGAAACCGCCGCGCGCGACCTGCGGCAGAAAGGTCCTTTTCATGCCGGAAACCGACACCGCGAAGGCACGGGCGTTCCCTGAGGGCCGCGATGTGATCCGGGCGGCGCAATTGCTGACCCGCCTGCCGGTTCCGGGCGGCGACGGCGCGCGCGGGGCGGCTGCCGCCTGGGCCTGGCCGGTGGTCGGTTTGGCCGTGGCGGCGGCGCAAATCCTGGTGGGTCTGGCGGGCCTCGCTTTGGGCCTACCGGCAAGCGTCGCGGCGGGGCTGGCGATTGCGGCGGGGCTGCTGATCACCGGCGGGTTGCACGAGGACGGGCTGGCCGATTGCACCGATGGCTTCTGGGGCGGGATGACGCGAGAGCGGCGGCTGGAGATCCTGAAAGATAGCCGCATCGGCGCCTACGGCGTCCTCGCGTTGATCGTGACGATGGGCCTGCGGTGGGCGCTGTTCGCGGCCCTCCTCGCTTCAGCTCCGCTTACGCTCCTCGCAGCCGCGATGATCAGTCGGGCGGCGATGGCGGTGGTGATGGCGCGCCTGGTGTTTGCGCGCGAGGGCGGCCTTGCGTCCCATGTGGGCAGGCCTCCGGCCTGGACGGCGGGGCTTGGGGCGGGTGTTGCGGTGGTGGGGGCCGTGCTGGCGGTGGGTATCAGCGCCGGGGCGCTGGCCGCGCTGGCCGCGGCGGCGGCAACGCTTGTGGTCGCCATGGTCGCCCGCGCCAAGATCGGCGGACAGACCGGGGACGTGTTGGGGGCGGCGCAGGTGGTGTCCGAGCTTGCTGCCCTGACCGCCTGCGCCGCGCTTCTTTCTTAAGCCACTTTAGCAGGGGCGCACTTCATAGGTGCCGTTGCCCAGCGAGTAGGCGCATTGGCCGGTCTGGGTGTTGCGCGCGACCTGCGTGCCGATGGCGGCACCGGCGACGGTCGACAGAACGGTCCAGGTCGGGTTGGCGTCAAATGCGCTGGCGACCAGCAGGCCGGCACCGGCACCGCCGACGAGACCAAGGTTGGAACGGTCCTGGGGCGACAGCGGCTGACATGCGGTGATGGCAGTAGCTGCGACCAGCAGCACGGGGGCGATAACTTTTTTCATAAGGGGTCTTCCTTTCAAGACTTGAGCCGTCCTGGCTCAGGGGTAATGGCGTCCACGTTTCCCTAACACAGGCTTAGCACAATAAAAAACCTGCCGCGAGGCCGCGACAGGTCAGGATTTCCATAGCGCTGATCTGAGCGGGGTTCCGCCCGTCCCTTCAGCGGTCAGGCTGCCGCGACGCGCTTGGACAGGACCTCGACCAGTTGGGCGCCGGCGCCCGCCTCATCAATGCCTTTGACCACGGCCAATTCGCGGGTCAGACGCTCCAGCGCGGCTTCATACAGCTGACGCTCGGAATAGGATTGCTCGCGCTGATCATCGGCGCGGTGCAGGTCGCGCACGACCTCGGCAATCGCGATCAGATCGCCGGAGTTGATCTTCTGCTCGTATTCCTGGGCGCGGCGCGACCACATCGCGCGCTTCACGCGGGCCTTGCCCTTGAGGGTGTCCAGCGCTTTGGACACGACCGCCGGATCACTTAGCGGGCGCATGCCCACTTCGGTCGCCTTGTTGGTCGGGACGCGCAATGTCATCTTGTCCTTCTCGAACGAGATCACGAACAGCTCCAGATTAAGCCCCGCGACTTCCTGCTCTTCGATCTTGATGATCCGACCCACGCCGTGGGCGGGGTAGACGACGAAATCGTTGGGGCTGAAGTCGAGCGTTTTACGGGCTTTTGTCATGCGATATTCCTTACTCAATGCCCCATCGGGCGGCGGTAGTCGTCAAAAATTCTGGCGGAAGACGCGGGCGCGTTTTCCGTCAGTGGATGCGGGTTCCGTTTGGAGAAACGGCGGGCCTATGCGCCCCCAAAAGTGTCAGACACGTCTTCTCATTGGTTGAGACCATAGCACGAATCGCCCCCTTTTGGAAGCGCGCCGCACCGCAGCGTTAAGAAAGCCCTTAAAAATTGAGGGGTTCGCGGGGGTGGCCGACTGGGTCAGCACCCCTCACCCATCGTAAAACAGAGGCGAATCGGGGGGTTATCCCCCCTCGCCCGCGGCCTCCGAGAACAGTTCCATCTTGCCCGGTTTACCGTCCATCTCATCGGCGGTGGGCAGCGGGTCCTTCTTGGTGATGATCACCGGCCACATCTCGGAATACTTGCGGTTGAACTCCACCCATTTGTCCATATCCGGCTCGGTGTCGGGGCGGATCGCATCGGCGGGGCATTCGGGTTCGCACACGCCGCAGTCGATGCATTCGTCGGGGTGGATCACGAGCATATTCTCCCCCTCGTAGAAGCAATCCACCGGGCAAACTTCAACGCAATCGGTGTATTTGCAGGCGATGCAGGCATCGTTCACGATGTAGGTCATGGGCGGGCTTTCGGCGTTTAGAGCAAGCGTTTATCTGCGGTCTGCTACGGCAGCGGTTCGGGGGATGCAACGCGGCGGGATGCCACTTCACGGGGTTGTTTGAAGATGTAAGGTAAACTTGACACTTTGCCAAGATGGCAGGGACATGCCGCGCCGGTCAGGCCCGTTTAAACGTCGTCATCGCGGAACGCCTCCATGTCGCGGCGGTCTTTCTTGGTGGGCCGGGGGCCGACGCGCGGGGCTGTCGGCTCTGCCTCGGGCGTAAGATCGGTGTAGAGGGTTTGCGCCTCCGTCGCGGGGCCGCGACGTTTGGCCAGCGCCTCGATCCTGATCACGCGAATCTGGCGGCCCTGGGCGAAGGTCAGCACGTCGCCCGCGCTGATCTGGGTGGCGGTCTTGGTTACTTTGGCGGCGTTCACGCGGACGTGGCCGTCAGACACCTGACGGGCGGCGAGGCTGCGGGTCTTGAAGAACCGAGCCTGCCACAGCCATTTATCCAGGCGCGCCTTGGGCGCCGGAGGGGAGTGGGCCTCGTCCGCTATGACTTGTCTTTCAGGGCCGCAAGGACCGCGAAGGGGTTGTCGGGGTCGACCTTGGTGCTTTTCTCGGGCCGAGCGGAATAGGTCTTGGGCTTGTCGTTTCCTTGACCGGGCCGGGCCGGGCGGTTGCCGCCCTTGCCCTGGCCGCGATGCTTGCCGGGCGCGCCTTTGCCCGAGGGACGCTTGCCGCCCTTCTCAGAGCGTTTGCCCTGCTCACCCTCCGACCGGCGATTGGTTTCACCCTCAGGCCGACGCGGCCGCGCATTGCCCCGGCCCCGGGGGGCCCAGGTGAAGGTGTAGTAGACTTCCATTTCCGCGGGCGCCTCTGGCGCAGCCTCAGCCTCAGTCTCAGCCTCAGGGGCGCTCGCTTCGCTCGCGGCCTCCGCTGGGGTTTCCGCCGACACATCCGTTGCGGCTTCCTCGGCTGGCGCCTCCTCAGCGGGGGCCGCGGCCTCGGCTGTCGCCTCGACGGCGCTGCTGGTAGCATCCTCGGCTGCCGCCTCGGATGCGGGCGCCGCTGGCGCGGCTTTCACCTTGGCGCGCTCCGCGCGCTCGCCCTTGTAGCCCAAACCGCCCATGAGATCGGCGAATTGCTCCAGGGTCAGGCCCGAGATCGAGAGCATATCAGGATTGGCCTCAAACCCGGCGCGGCTGTTCTCATTGCGCAGCATATCGGCGAGGCGTTCCAGCATATCCACGCGGATCGCGCGGGTTCCGGCTTCGCGGTAGCCCGCCATCGTGGCATGGCCGGCGGGGGCCTGAGGATCGCAAGGGATGGTGACGAGGCCCGGCGGCGGGCTGTCGGGGAAGGTGTCGAAATCCTGGGCCAAGCCCCAAAGAACCAGACGCAGGCGCGTCGGCGCGGGCTTCAGCAGCAGCGGCAGGAAGATCGTGTACTGGCCGAAACGCACGCCGTGCTTGCGCAGAAGCCCGCGCGCTTCCTGGTCCAAGGCCTTGATGTCATCGGCAATCTCGGCGCGGGGCACGATGCCGAAGCCTTCCAGAAGCTGGAAGGCGACGCCGCGCGCCAGGCCGGTCACAGCCTCATCGCGGGACATGGCCAGAAGCGGCTCGAACTGGGCGGCGACGCGGCGGTCAATGAAATGCTGCAAGCGGCGCTGCACCTTCTGGACCACCTCGGCGCCCGCGTCCTCATCAACAAACGCCTCGGCCACGGGCTTGAGCGCTTCCGCGCCCTTCACCAGCTTGCCCACGGCCATGTCGCCCCACATCAACCCGCCCTGTTCTGTCAGGTCGAACTCGGTGTCGGGCGCATTATACATGCGATCCGCGCGCAGGTGGAACTCGGGCCGCAGCGCCGCCATGGCCGCAGATTGCAGCGTCTTCGCCTCATCGGCGCTGGCGGTCTCATCCATGCGGAAACGAAAGCCCTCGATCCGGCCAAGCACCTGGCCCTCGACGCTGACTTCCCCGTTCTCGTTCACTTCGGCCACAAGGCTCTCCCTCTGCTTCAATCGCCGGAGGAGCACGCTCGTCCGCCGATCGACAAATCTTAACGTCAGCGCCTGGTGTAGCGCATCTGACAGGCGGTCTTCTACGGCACGCGTCGCCCCGCGCCAATGGCTTTCGTCATCGACCCATCCCGTGCGCTGCGCGACATAGGTCCAGGTGCGGATATAGGCCAGCCGCTTGGACAGCGTGTCGATGTCGCCCTCGGCGCGGTCAATGCGTTTGACCTGACGGGCGAGCCAATCGTCGGGGACGCGCCGGATTTCATGGAGGAAGCCAAAGATCTTGCCCAGAAGCTCGGCGTGTTCGGCGTGGCTGATGCCGCGAAAATCGGGGATGTTGCAGACATCCCAGAGCAATTTCACAGCGCGCGCGTCGCCCAATCGGTCCGCGATCTCGGGCCGCGCGATCAGCGCTTTCAGCGCCTGGACATCATCGGCCTCGCGCGCGCGGGTCAGCCATTCATCGTCAGTGCGTTCCTCAAGGGAGGCGACGAGCCGTTCGGCGCTGCCGAACTCCAGGTCTGAATTGCGCCACATCAGTTTGCGCACCGGCGCGAAGCGATGGTTCATGATCGCGTCGGCGAGCCCTTCATCCAGCGGCGGCGCCTCGCCTGTCACCCCGAAGCTGCCGTCCTGCGTGTGCCGCCCCGCCCGGCCCGCGATCTGCGCCAGTTCATTGGGCCAAAGATCGCGCATCTTGCGGCCGTCGAACTTGCGCAGACCGCTGAAGGCGACATGCTTGATGTCGAGATTCAGGCCCATCCCGATGGCGTCCGTCGCCACCAACACATCCACGTCGCCGTTCTGGTACAGCTCCACCTGAGCATTGCGCGTCCGCGGTGACAAAGCCCCCATCACCACCGCCGCGCCGCCCTTCTGGCGCCGCAACAATTCCGCCGTCGCATAGAGGTTTTCAACCGAAAACCCCACGATTGCGGACCTTCCAGGCATCCGGCTTGTCTTTTTCGATCCTGCATACACAAGCTGTGAAAAACGTTCCCGATGCATGAATTCACACTGCGGGACCAATTCCGCGATGGCATTGCGCATCGTGCCCGAGCCCATGAACAGCGTCTCGTGCAACCCGCGGGCGCGCAGCAGACGGTCGGTGAAAACATGGCCCCGCTCGGGGTCGGCACACAGCTGGATCTCATCCACGGCCAGAAAATCCGCCCCCAGCGAGGTTGGCATCGCCTCCACGGTGCAGACCCAATAGGCGGCGCGCGGCGGCACGATCCGCTCTTCCCCGGTGACCAGCGCCACGATCGAGGGGCCCTTCAGCGCCACGACCTTGTCGTAAACCTCGCGCGCCAGAAGGCGCAGCGGCAGGCCGATGACACCGGTGCGATGCGCCAGCATCCGTTCAATCGCGTAATGGGTCTTACCCGTGTTCGTGGGGCCAAGAATGGCCGCCACGCGGGTGGGGGGACGCCGTCCGTCCATGGGGCACCTCCCGAGTGCGGCTTAAAGCGCCTCGCCCTCAAGCTCCACGCGCAGCCCGTCAAGAAGCCGCTGAATGTCGGGTTGATTGGGGTGGATCGCGTGGGCGGCTTCAAACGCTGCCAGCGCGCCATCGGTGTTTCCCATGTCCTGCAACATCACGCCCAGGCCCGTCAGCGCCCCGAAATGGCGCGGCTCCAGGGCCAGGACCCGCTGGATATCGGCAATCGCGGGGCCAAACATCTGCTGCTCGAAAAACAGCGTGGCCCGCGCGTTCCAGCCTTCGGCGAAATCCGGCGCATGATCGGTCAAGGCGGTAAGATGATCGTAGGCGGCCTCAAAATCCTCGTCCTCAAGTGCCGCCAACCCGCGGCGCAACAGGTAATCCGCCGTCGCCGAGCCCGAGATCTGCCAGCGTTGGTAAATATCGGCTTCCACCACGTCCCAATTGCGCAATTCGGGGTCGGCCAGGCGATCCAGGAAGTCGTCGACGGTCGATTGCGCGAATGCAACTACGGGAATCCCGCACAAGACTGCCGCGAGGAGAGCGTTGATGATGGCTTTGTGAATCGTCATGGTCAAAACGTAGCATTCCTTGCGGCAGATACTAGATCAAGAAGACGAGATCGTGCAGGGATACGGCATAACAAGGGGATCAGAATTCATGAGCAATGACGTTATCGACGCCGCCGTCACGGCGTTAACCGAAAAGATGGCCGGGGCGGACTTCGACGGCTCGGCCAAATTCGTGATCGAAGGCGAAGGCGCCGTGATCGTGGACGGCACCGGCGTGCGCGCCGCGGGCGACGATGACACCGCCGAGGTGACGATGACGGCCGACGCCGACGTCTTCCAGGAAATCATGGCAGGCGATCTGAACCCCACGTCGGCGTTCATGTCCGGCAAGCTGTCGGTGGACGGCGATATGGGCACCGCGATGAAGCTTGGGTCCGCACTCAGCTGATGCTCATGACGGCAGACATCACCGAGCCTGCGCCGTTTTTTGCAGAGGTGGCCGAGGGGCCGTCGAATGTGGCGGCCACCTGGGTCCGCGCCCAGGACGGCACGCGCCTGCGCATGGCCGTGTGGCCGAACGGCGCCAAGGGCACGGTGCTGATGTTCCCGGGTCGCACGGAATATGTCGAGAAATATGGCCGTGTTGCCAGTGACTTCGCGGCCCATGGCTACGGCATGGTCGCGTTTGACTGGCGCGGCCAGGGCCTGGCCGACCGGCCCGCGCACCGGCGCGATATGGGCCATGTGCTCAGCTTCGATGAATACCGCCAGGATGTCGCCGCCTTCCTCGCGGCGATGGAGCCGATGAACCTGCCCAAACCGTGGTTCCTCATCGGCCATTCCATGGGCGGCTGCATCGGCCTGCGCGCGCTTTACGATGGCCTGCCCGTCGTGGCGGCGGCCTTCACCGGCCCGATGTGGGGCCTGCAAATGGCGCCGCTGCTCAAGACCTTCTCTCCGCTGATGATGACCCTCGCCGGACCGCTCGGCTTCGGCAAGACCTTCGCACCCACGACAGGCCCCTGGGCGCCGCTGACGTTTGAGAACAACACGCTGACCACCGACCGCGACCAGTTCGACTACATGTCGCGCCAGACCGGCGAACACCCCGAACTTGCCCTCGGCGGCCCCTCGGTCACCTGGGTCAAAGCCGCCCTCGCCGAGACCTCCGAGCTGATGGACATGGCGCCGCTTGATCTGCCCACCCTCTCGGTCGTCGGCACCGGAGAGCGCGTGGTCGACATCGACGCCATCAAGACCCGCATGGCCAGCTGGCCGCGCGGCAGCTACCTCAGCATCGAGGGCGGCGAACACGAGGTTTTGATGGAATCCGAGGATCGCCGCGCGCCAACGCTTCAGGCGATCCTGACCCTCTTCGAAAAAGCGGTAGGCTGACAGCGCCCTCAGGGCACCGCGCGCACCATCGCCCAAATACGCAACACCCCCCAAAGCCGCGCTATACACTCTCCCCGATAGCTATCACCGCGCGTGGCCCCAAGGCCACGGGCACAAGCACCGGCACAGGTCCACGCCGCCCCAGACCGCCCCCTCATTGGGCGCAGGTGGCACGGACCAGACCTTTGCGCATCGATCTGCCTTCCGGGTGACGCCGGAGGGGCCTCTGCTGCCGTACTCAAGCGGCGCCGCTTACCTACCGTGACGCGACCGCCTCCCAGGTCATCACCACGCCGAGCACCCTCTCCAGCAACACGCTCCCCCGCCGCCCGTCCCAGGGCTCCGGGCAACTCCCCCATTCCCCGTTCTCCAAATATCCCGGGGGGCAAGGGGGCAGAGCCCCCAATAGGGGTGGGAGGGCGGGCCCTCCCACCAAACAAAAGAATTCCGCTAAGCCGGAATGAGAACGCCCTCATCCAACCGCAACACCCGGTCCATTCTTGCGGCCAGCTCATGGTTGTGGGTCGCGATCAAAGCCGACAACCCGGTGCCGCGCACCAGGTCCATCAGCACATCGAACACCGTATCTGATGTCGTCGGGTCCAGGTTTCCCGTCGGCTCATCGGCCAGCATCAGCGCGGGGGCATTGGCCAGGGCGCGGCAAAAGGCGACGCGCTGCTGCTCTCCGCCCGACAGCTCTCCGGGCCGGTGGGTGGCGCGCGCACCCATGCCGACGCGCCCGAGAAGATCCAGCGCGCGGGCCTCGGCGTCCGCAGCGCTCACGCCGTGGGCCAGCTGCGGCAGCACGATGTTCTCTACGGCCGAGAATTCGGGCAGCAGATGGTGGAACTGGTAGACAAACCCCACCTTCGCGCGCCGTGCCGTGGTGCGCGCGCGATCTGACGCGCCCGTCACCACCTCCCCGCCGATCTCCACCTTGCCCGCATCGGCTGTGTCGAGCAGCCCCGCGATCTGCAGCAGCGTGGACTTGCCCGCGCCCGAGGGCGCGATCAGGCCCACGATCTCTCCGCGCTCAATCCGGGCCGAGGCGCCGCGCAGCACGTTGATCTCATTGGGTTTGCCGGGGTTGTAGGACTTCTCGATGCCCTCAAGGACCAGCGCGGGGGCGGGCTCTGCCCCGGGGGATGTCACGTCACTCATAACGCAGCGCCTCCACCGGATTCATCCGCGCTGCGCGCCGCGCCGGGAAGATCGTCACGACAAACGACAGCCCCAACGATAGGGCCACGGCGGTCAACACGTCGCCGCCCTCCAGCCGCGCCGGAAGCGCCGAGATCATCCGCACCGACGGGTCCCAGACACCGCCGCCCGCCAGGTAATTCACGAAGCTGAAAATCGGATCGATCCAGATCGCGAAGGCGCAGCCAAGTGCCACGCCCGCCAGGGTCCCCGCCACGCCAATGGCCGAGCCGCAGATGAAAAAGACCCGCAGGATGCTCCCCTCCGAAAGCCCCACCGTCCGTAAAATCCCGATGTCGCGCGACTTGTTTTTCACCAGCATGATCAGGCCCGAAACGATGTTCATCGTCGCGATCAGCACCAGGATCGACAGGATGATGAACATGATGTTGTCCTCCATCTGCAACGCCCTCAGGTAGGCGCCAGACGAATCCTCCCAGGTCCAGATCTGCACGTCGCCGCCGGCCTGCAGCAGGGGCAGCACGTATTGCGAGATCTCTTCCGGATTGCGCACCGTCACCTGCACTTCGTCGGCCACGCCGTCGCGGTTGAAGTAGGTCTGCGCCTCTTCAAACGGCAAATAGACCCGCGTGCGGTCGATGTCCCAGCGGCCCACCTGGAAGATATAGACAACCTCGTAAGTGCTGACCCGCGGCGAGGTGCCGAACGGCGTCCGCGCCCCATCGGGCGAGATCAACCGGATCCTGTCGCCCACGCTGGCCCCCAATTCGCGCGCCACGCCTGACCCGATGGCAATCCCCGGCCCGCCCGGCACGGGCAACGCGCCTTCCATATCCGGCATGAACTCTGTCTCGACGCCAAAATCGCTGAGGCGCCCCTGCTGCCATTCGGGATCGGCCACCAAGGGCACGGCGGCCAGATCCTCGGGCGAAATCCCCGTCACTTCAACGGCGGAATTGCGCCCCCGGTAGCTCGACAGCACCTGCCCCCGGATCACGGCGGCGGCCTGTTCCACGCCTTCCACCGCGCGCACGGCGGCGGCGACCTCGGCGTAATCCTCCAGCGTGCGCTCCAACCGGCCCGCGTCGTTCAACTCCGCGATGTCGTAGACCGCGACGTGCGGGTTCGCGCCCAGGATGATGCCGACAAACTCGTGTCGGAACCCCGCGCGCACGGCGAGCGTCGCGATCAGCGCCATCACGGCCAGCGTGATGCCGATGAAGCTGATCCAGGTCATCGCCGACACGCCGCCATCGCTGCGCCGCGCGCGCAGATAGCGCCAGGCGATGAGGAACTCGAACCGGGCAAAGGGCGTGGGGGGCGGGGGTGCGGAGGCCATGCTGCTCAACCTTTTTGTCTTTGCGCTCAAGGTGGCCATTCCGGCCCCCAAGTCAACCGCGCAGCACCCCGGTTGGCCTAACACGAGTTGGTGTTGGCCTCATTGTTATGGGGATTGGCAGTTGCTCCGGGTGGGGATGTCGCTTTTAATCGATGATGTCGCAAATGGACCATGCGGCGCCGTCTCAGCAAAAGGTCCAACAGGGAGATCACAACCGTGACGCTTTACAATGCCCACGACATTCACCCCGCCGCCCGCGCCTATGCCCAGGAAGTGGCGGACAGCACCATGGACCGGCGCGAGTTCCTGACCCGCGCAACCGCGCTTGGTGTGACCGCCGCCGGTGCCTACGCGCTGATCGGCGCGACACCGGCGCGCGCCGATGGCCACATCGCCCCCGGCGGCACGCTGCGCATCCAGCAGGACGTGCGCGCGCTGAAAGATCCGCCCACTTACGATTGGCCGCAGATGGCCAATGTCTCGCGCGGGTGGCTGGAATACCTGGTGCAATACAACGCCGACGGCGTGTTCGAGCCGCGTCTGCTGACCTCGTGGGAGGTCAACGAAGACGCTACGCAATACGTGCTGAACCTGCGCCAGGGCGTGCAGTGGAACGACGGTACGCCCTTCACATCGGCGGATGTGGCCTACAACTTCACCCGCTGGTGCGATGCCTCGATGGAGGGCAACTCAATGGCCTCCCGCATGGCCTCGCTCATGGAAGGGGACGCGGCGCGCGAAGGCGCGATCGAGGTGGTGGACGACCATACCGTGCGCCTCAACCTGTCCCGCCCGGACATCACCATTCTGCCCACCATGTCTGACTATGCGGCGGCCATCGTGCAAAACGGCTTCTCGGGCAACCCGTCGGATAATACCGTGGGAACAGGGCCTTACCGGCTGGTGTCCATCGAAGTCGGCGTCTCTGCCGTGGTTGAGCGGAACACCGATCACACCTGGTGGGGCGAGGGCACCGGCGCGTTCCTCGACCGGATCGAATACATCGATCTGGGCCAGGACCAGGCCGCCCATATCGCCGCCGCTGAGGCCGGTGAGATCGACATGCTCTACGAGACGCTTGGCGATTTCATCGACATCATGGACGCCATCGGATGGGCGAAATCCGAGGCGATCTCGGCCAACTCCCTAGTGCTGCGCACCAACCAGCTCAACCCGCCCTACGACGACGTGCGCGTGCGCCGCGCGCTGGCCCTGGCCACGGACAATAGGGTGCTGATGGAGTTGGGTGTGAACGGTCTGGGCACGGTGGCCGAAAACCACCACGTCTGCCCGATTCACCCCGAATATGCCGATATCGGCCCCGCCGTCCAAGACGTGGCAGCGGCGCAAGCGTTGATGGAAGAAGCCGGTGCCAGCGATTTTGAGCACGAGTTGATTTCCATCGACGACAGCTGGCGTCGCCCGACGACGGACGCGCTGGCCGCACAGCTGCGCGATGCCGGTTTCAGCGTCACGCGGACGGTCATTCCGGGCTCCACCTTCTGGAACGATTGGGCGAATTATCCTTTCAGCTCAACCGATTGGGGCCACCGTCCCCTAGGTGTCCAGAACCTGCAGCTGGCCTATACCTCGGGGGCGGCCTGGAACGAGACGGCCTTTGCCAATGAGGAATTTGACAGCCTCCTGGCCGATGCCTCCGCCATCGCGGATGCAACCCAGCGGTCCGAGGTGATGGCGCAGATCCAGCAGATCATGATCGACGAAGGGGTGGTGATCCAGCCCTTCTGGCGCTCGATCTACCGCCATGCGACCGACAACGTGGTGGGCGCGGAAACGCACCCGATCTTCGAGATCCACGTCCATAAGCTCGGCTTCGCAGCCTAACCCGCCAGCACTGACCAGAGCCGGCGGCGGGGCCCTCCCTGCCGCCGGTTTTTCTTTGCGCAGATCCGCTTTTGGCCTACCCTGCGCACCAATCAACGGAGGTTTTCCCATGAAACTCGGTGCATTCTCCATCTCTCTCGCGGTCCAGGATCTGGCGAAATCGAAGGCTTTCTATGAGACCTTGGGGTTCAGCCAAATGGGCGGCGATCCCGAGCACGGCTTCCTGATCATGAAGAACGGCGACGCGTTGGTGGGGCTGTTCCAGGGCATGTTCGAGGGCAATTTGTTGACCTTCAATCCCGGCTGGAACCAGAACGCCGAGAACCTGGATGACTTCGACGACGTTCGCGCGATCAAGGACGCGGTCGCGGCGGCGGGCTATTCGGTGGAGCAGGAACAGGGCGAGGCTAGCGGCCCCGGCAGCTTTGTCACCCGCGATCCCGATGGCAACGTCATCCTGATCGACCAGCACAGGTAAGTTGGCGCCATGATTGACCATTCCGGCCTCAGCGTCTCGGATTTCGAGGCGGCGAAGGCGTTCTATACCGCGGCCCTCGCGCCGCTCGGCTTCAGCTACCTTTTCACAGTCCCGCCCGAGCATACCGGCGGCGAGGCTGTCGGCGGCTTTGGCCAGGACCGCCCGCGATTCTGGATCAACGAAGGGGGCGCGCAGACCCCGCCCGTGCATTTCGCCTTTGCCGCCCAAACCCGCGCCCAGGTCGACGCGTTCTACACCGCCGCACTGGAAGCAGGCGGCACCGACAACGGCGCACCCGGCCTGCGCCCCCACTACCACCCCGACTACTACGGTGCCTTCGTGCGCGACCTTGACGGCAACAATATCGAAGCGGTCTGCCACACGACTGGTTAGTCGGCCGGGCGAAACTTACCGGCGACAGCGTCGCGCAACGCTTGGAGGTCGCTCACGTCTGGCAGGCCGTGTATGAGCCGATGGCATGTGGCGCAGAGAACAAAGAAATCATCGACTGACACCCGTCGGGTGCCTTCCGAAAGCTCAGCAATTGGGCGTCGATGATGTGCTTCAATTACACGAGACGCGAGGCGCTTACCGTATCGCGTTTCGGCATCCAGATCGCATCCCTCGCAGGTAAATCCGCGCGCCGCCTTAACCAATTCAGCTGGCATAGCACGACGCTCGAAGCCGATATGAAGGCGTAAGCTGCGGCTTTCGACGTATCCAAGGGATATGGCATCTGCGGCCTCTGGCGCACCGGCCAGTACGGATATGTTCCGCTCTGCCCAAATCGGCCTCCGCGGTGTGCCCATGTCGATCAGTAGTACCTCGCTTAACGGGTCATCTTCAGGAGCGGGTTGCCACTTTTGTTCAACGATTTGAGGTGCCTTGGACATATCAAGGAATGGATCCACCGCCGCAATTTCTTTCAGCGGCGGCGTGAGTCCGTCGTAAAGACGAGGTTCTGAAAGAATTTGGGTCACGCCCAAGAACCGCGCAGCATGGCGACCGCTCTTAGTTTGTTCAGGCAAGAAGTGCGCAAGAAAACGTAGCTTCGGCCCAAAGACCCCTACGCTCTGCAGAGAAGAAAACAGCAGGAAAGCGGTCGCTCCTTGTTCCCAAACCTCGGACACTCCGTATGAATGGCGGTATAGCTTTGTCGCCGAAGGGTCGATGTTGCGGTCGATTAAGACGGACGAAAGACTTATCTGCTCCATCATCCTAGGCTCGCCCGGACGCGAGTTCATGTCCAGCATTCCCTTGACGGCCACGCCCTTTCGCGCGCAAGAAACCGCACCGCGCACCGGGAGAGCCGCATGTTTGAACCAGCCATTACCGGATCAGGGGTTTTCACCCCTGCCCTCAGCATTTCCAACGACGAGTTGGTCGTGGCCTTCAACGCCTATGCCGACCGCTGGAACGCCGAGAATGCAGCCGCCATCGACGCGGGCGACGCGCAGGCGATGGCCCATTCGTCGTCCGAGTTCATCGTCGCGGCCTCTGGCATCGAAAGCCGCTATGTCCTGGATAAATCGGGCCTTCTGGATCCCGAGGTGATGCACCCCTGGTTGCCGGAGCGCGGCATGGACCAACCCGGTTTCATGGCCGAGATGGGCGTGGACGCCTGCCAGAAGGCGCTTGAGATGGCGGGCGTGGCGGCAGCGGATGTGGATGCGGTGATTTGTGCCGCGTCGAACCATGAGCGCGCCTACCCCGCGATTGCCATTGAAATTCAAGAGCTTCTGGGAACCGGCGGGTTTGCGTTTGATATGAATGTCGCCTGTTCCTCGGCCACCTTCGGCATTCAGGCGGCGGCCGACATGGTGCGTTCCGGCTCCATCAAACGGGCTTTGGTGGTGAACCCCGAGATCTGCTCGGCCCACCTGGAATGGCGCGACCGGGATTGCCATTTCATCTTCGGCGACGTCGCCACCGCCGTCCTGATCGAGCGCGCGGATCTGGCGAGCGGCGAGAAATTCCTGATCAAATCCACCCGCTGCGCCACGCAATTCTCCAACAACATCCGCAACAACAACGGCTTCCTGCGCCGCACGCGGGACGGCCACATGGACGACCGCCGCGACATGCTGTTCATGCAAAACGGCCGCAAGGTGTTCAAGGAAGTGCTGCCCCTGGTCTCCAAACATATCGCCGAGCATATGGCGGACACCGGCGTCACGGCGGCTGATCTGAAGCGCCTGTGGCTGCATCAGGCCAACAAGACGATGAACGACTACATCGGCAAAAAGGTCCTGGGCCGGGTGCCGGAGCCGGGCGAACAGCCCAATATTCTGCAGGATTACGCCAATACCTCCTCCGCCGGGTCAATCATCGCATTTGCCAAATATTCCAATGACATGACCCCCGGCGACACCGGGCTGATCTGTTCCTTCGGGGCGGGCTATTCGGTTGGGTCGGTGATCCTGGAGAAGACCGCCTGACGCGCGCCGCAAGGGCCGCGCGATACCCCCGGACAGAGCCCTTTGAATTTGCAACAAGACATCCCCGCCTCGCAGGCGTAGGGTCAGCCCATCCCAGTCGGAGTCTGCCCCATGCCGCGCCTCTCCCACCTGATCTACACCTCTGTGCCCTTCGGTTACGATCCCGCCGACCTCAACGGTATTCTGCTGGACGCGCGCGACGCCAACCTTCGCGACGACGTGACAGGGGCGCTGATCTGTCGGCGCGATGTGTTCATGCAGTATCTTGAAGGTCCCCAGTCGACGATCCAGGCAACCTACATGCGGATCCGCAAGGACGACCGCCATGTCGAGATTGTCCTGCGGTCCGACGGGCCGATTGCCGAGCGGTTGTTCGGCAAATGGGCGATGCTGCACGACCCGGCGGAATCGCTGATCTGGTCGGCGGAAGACGTGGAAAACGGCACCCTGGATCGGGCCAAGCCGCTGGATTATCAGCTGTTGTTCCAGGCCTTATCCACCCGGTCGCACGCGTCCTAGCTGCGGCTGTCGGCCTCCAGCCGCAGTTTCATCTCCACCAGAACCTTCTGAAGTTCCAGGGTTTCTTCCAGAAGCCGCCGCGTTTCATTGACCGAGATCACCCCGTCTTCGATCGACTGGTGATATTCCGCCATCAGCACAGCGAACTTTTGGCTCAGCGCAATGACGTTGGTGTTCACGCTGCCCTGATTGTCACCGCGCACTGCGTTGCGTTTGTCAGAGCCGTAGGACATCTGACCGCCGTTCAACTCGGCCAGCGCCGCCGTCACATGGGGGAAGCTTGACGCCGCCTCCAGGGCCGCCACGGCATCCACGGGCATGAACCGGTCCGCATGTTCATCGGCTTCCGAGAAATAGCGCCCCAGCGTCGCCTTGGAGCGTCCCGTCAACTCGCAGGCCGCCGCATAGCCTACGTCCTTGATCAGCCGCTCTGTGTGGCGCTTGAGGTAGCCGCGCGCCGTGGTCCCGTCCGTACTCATCGCAATCGTCCCTTTAGGTTGCGCCAGCAAAACCGCTTTGCACGGCTCCGTCAACGCCTTGCCAGCGCTGTTCTATTGGGCCAAACCAAGGGCCATGGCCAAGCTTTATTTCAACTACTCCACCATGAATGCGGGCAAATCGACCCTGCTGTTGCAAGCCTCCTACAATTACATCGAGCGCGGGATGCAGACCTATCTGCTGACCGCCAACTTCGATGACCGCGCAGGCATGGGCAAGATCGGCAGCCGCATCGGGATCGAGGCCGAGGCCGATACCTACACCCAGACCGACGATCTCTACGCCAAGATCGAGGCACGTTTGGCGGAGGGCCCCTGCGCCTGCGTGCTGGTCGATGAGGCCCAGTGGATGACCCGCGAGCAGGTCTGGCAATTGGCCCGCGCCGTCGATGATCTGGGCGTGCCGGTAATGACCTACGGGCTGCGGGTGGATTTCCGGGGCGAGCTGTTCCCCGGCTCTGCCGCGCTCCTGGCGCTCGCGGATGAGATGCGAGAGGTCCGCACGATCTGCCACTGCGGCAAGAAGGCCAATATGGTGATCCGCGTGGACGCCGAGGGGAAAGCCGTCGCCGAAGGCGCCCAGATCGAGGTCGGCGGCAACGACCGCTACATCAGCCTGTGTCGAAGGCATTTCCGTGAAGCCGTGGGGGATACGCCGGCCTGAGGCCTTTTGGCACGCGCGCCGCGTTCCTATATCGGTGGCATGGACCTTATGCCTGCCCAAAAGGGCTTCCCCCAAGATCAACGTGCCGCCGCCGCCGTCCTGTTCTGGCAGGCCTTCGGCAGCAAACTCTCCAAGCTGATGGGCCCCGAGGCGCGTGCGCTGGCCTTTCTGGAACCGGTTCTGGACCCGACCCACTGCCTTAGTATTTGCACTGTACGGGGCCAGCTCGTCGGCATCGCCGGGTTCAAGACCGCGGGCGGCGCCTTTGTCGGCGGTGGTCTCAAGGACCTGAACCGCGTCTATGGCCTGCCCGGCACCCTCTGGCGCGCGCCGCTTTTGTCACTGCTGGAACGCAAGGTCGAAACCGGCACCCTCCTGATGGACGGGATCGCTGTAACGCCTGAGGCCCGTGGCCTTGGCATCGGCACCCGGTTGCTGGAAGGCATTGTGTCGGAGGCTCGCGCCCAAGGCTGCACCCGCGTGCGCCTCGACGTGATCGACACCAACCCCCGGGCCAAAGCGCTCTACGAGCGCCGGGGCTTCGTCGCCCAAAAGGAGGAAGACATCTTCCCCTTCCGCTGGCTCTTCGGGTTTTCCAGATCAACCCAGATGACCCACTCCCTGCCCACCTGAGACCGCTGCGAGGAGCGCGCGCTCCGAAGGGGCGATAGCGAGGAGGGGGCGGACATCCGGTATCCTATTCCTTCGCCCGCGCCGCACCTGCCCAGACCAATAGGACCGACAGATGGGTTGCGATAGCTCTGGTGGAATCCCGCACTACCGCCCTTCCCAGAACCGCGCCATGTTTGGCCCATGTCCAACCCTTTCAGCTATCTCATCACCAACGTCCAAGGCTTCTTCCAAGGCCGCCAAGAGCGGCGGGACTTGGAGGCGATGGGCGTCGCGGATCAATGGTCCACCTTCGACATGCCCAAGCCTGACGCCGACGCCTGCCCCCAGACAAAGCGCGCTTTTCGCGGCGGTAATCAGACGTTGGAAAGCGCGCAGCAGGGGCGCGCCATCTTCCGCCTCATCGCCGAGCCCGGGCGCACGGTCGCGCTTGCGGGGGGTGTTGGCGCGGCGCTGGCCCAGACCCGTCAGCACGCACTGGGCTACTATGAGGTCTTCAAGACCGAGCTGCGTCTGACCGCCGCGGCGCTGGCCGCCCATGCCGATGACGCCCTGACCGAGGCTGAGCGCGCCGCGATCCTTTCCGACCTGCCCGAGGATGCCCCCGCCGACCTGCGTGCCCATCTCACCGCACAGTTGGAGGATCCGCCGACGTTGAAGGCATTCCTCAAACGCGTGCCACGCAACGATAAAGCCTTCACGCAGGAGGTGTTTGACATCTCAGCCGCCGTCATCGGCGAGGCGCCCAATGCGGCAGAGACCGCGTACCTTGACCAACTGGCCAGGGGTCTTCGCCTGCCCGCGCCCCAAACGACCGCTGCGAGGAGCGTTCGCGCCGAAGGGGAGATAGCGAGGAGGGGCTGAGATGTTCCCCTAGACCGCGTTGGGCGGCGCCCGCCCCTCGGCCACAGCGATGACATTATCCAAAGCCATACGCCCCATATCCTCGCGGACTTCCAGGGCCGCCGTGCCCAGATGCGGCAGCAGCGTCACGTTTTCCATCGCCTTCAATTCATCGGGCACCAGCGGCTCGAACTCATAGACATCAAGGCCCGCCCCGGCGATCCGACCGACGGTCAGCGCCGCAACCAGCGCCGCCTCGTCCACCACGTCCCCGCGCGAGATATTGACGAAGATCGCCGAGCGTTTCATCGCCGCGAACTGATCCGATCCCATCAGATGG
Source organism: Gymnodinialimonas sp. (assembly GCF_059726805.1). NCBI lineage: Bacteria > Pseudomonadati > Pseudomonadota > Alphaproteobacteria > Rhodobacterales > Paracoccaceae > Gymnodinialimonas > Gymnodinialimonas sp. Next base: position 1,354,377 of record NZ_AP041059.1, on the reverse strand, counting down.
TGCGTCTCCGCCCCGCCCGGGGTTGCCAGAACCACGACGTCTGCTCCCGCCAGAGCGGTCTCCAACGGCAATTGTTCCGCCGGGAAATCCATCTTCTTGGCGGAGCGGTTCACGTAGACGATCCGGCAGCCGAACCCGAAGTGGCAGCGCCGTGCAATCGCTTGCCCGATGCGGCCCATGCCGATGACACAGACCGTTTTGCCGGAAAAATGCATACCCAGCATCTGCACTGGGTGCCAGCCGTCCCATGTGCCCGCGCGCACCATGCGCTCGCCCTCTCCGGCGCGCCGGGCGGTCATCAGCATCAGCATCAGCGCGATGTCCGCCGTCGCGTCGGTCACGGCACCGGGTGTATTCGACACCACGACCCCCGCCGCTTGCGCCGCGTCCACGTCGATGTGGTTGTAGCCGACCCCGAAATTCGCCAGCACCTTGGCCCGAGGTTTGCCCGCGTCGTCGAAGGCGCTGGCGGTGAAGGCATCGCCCAGGGACGGCAACACCAGGTCGTAATCCTGCAGGGCCGCGACGCATTCTGCGTGGTCCATCGGCTGCGTCGTGGTGCGGCAGGTGACATCGAAGCGTGCCTCTGCCGCTGCCATGACGCTGTCGGGCAACCGGCGAGATATCAGAAGGCTTAGCATAGGCGCTCTCCATTCGGCACAGATTGATCGGGGGCGACCAGAACGATGCCGCCGTCGGGATCATGTAGCCCGAGGATCAACACTTCCGAGCGCACCGGCCCAATCTGGCGCGGCGGAAAATTGACGACGCCCATTACCTGCTTGCCGACAAGGCTTTCGGGCGCGTAATGCGCGGTGATCTGGGCCGAGGATTTCTTTTCGCCAATCTCAGGCCCGAAATCGACCCATAGCTTGATCGCGCGTTTGCGCGCCTCGGGGAAGTCTTCGGCGCGGGTGATCGTGCCGACGCGGATGTCGACGGCCATGAAATCGTCGAAGGTAATCTCGGACATGGAGTATCTCCGGCGGCTGGGGTTACTTGCGCAACTCTCGCGAACGGTGGGTGGCGGCGGCGACGGTCCGGCGCATCAGGGGCGCGAGCCCGCCCTCGCCCATCAAGACCTCCAGCCCCGCCTGGGTCGTGCCATTGGGCGACGTCACATTGATGCGCAGCTGCTCTGGCGTCTCGGAGGCCTGTTCCGCCAGCGCGCCCGCGCCCGCAACGGTGGCTTTGGCCAGGTGCATCGCCATGTCCTCCGGCAGCCCCTCGGCGCGGGCGGCAGCGGCAAGCGCGTCAATCATGTAGAAGATGTAGGCGGGGCCCGAGCCGGAGATCCCCGTGACCGCATCGATCTGCGCCTCGCTTGTCAGGCGCACGACCTGGCCAATCGCCAGAAGCATCCCCTCGGCCAGATCAAGATCCGCCTCGGTCGCCTCGGCATTGCCGACAATCGCGGTGATCGCCTTGCCGACGGCGGCGGGCGTGTTGGGCATGGAGCGCACCACCCGGGTGCCGGGGCCAAAGGCTTGCTCATAGGTTTGGATCGGCGTGCCAGCGGCGACCGACAGGATCAGCGTGCCACCGCCGCCGAAGCCTTCGACCTGGGGCAGCGCCTCTTGCATCATCTGGGGCTTCACGGCGATCATCAGGACGGCGGGATCTGCGGGCAGATCGCCGTTGATCGACACGCCGGTAGATTGCAGCCAGTCTGAGGGGTTTGGGTCGATGATATAGACGGCGCCGGGCGACAGGCCTTCTGCCAACCAGCCTTGCAACATCGCCGAGCCCATCTTGCCGCATCCCAGCAAGACCAACCCGCGGCTGTTCACCTGCGTCATATCCATCGAAGGCCCCCCAAGGCTCTAGCGGCTGCGTCTTCCGCAGTGGATAAAGTGGCAGTGTGGGGGCGGGAGGGGAAGAGGCGGGCGGCGTTTTCGGTTGGGAGGTGTTGCCGATCTGTTCGGCTTTGGCGGGGCGGTTCTTCGGCCCCTCCTCGCTCTCGCCCCTTTGGGGCGGACGCTCCTCGCAGCTGCTCGGTGGGGGCGGGTTGCGCCTTAAGGCGCGGCCGTAGCCCTCAGCGTTAAGGTTGCGCCCCTAGGCGCGACCGTAGCCTTCGGCAATCGCGACGCTCATCGCCTGTTCGGGCGTGTTGTCGGACCAGAGTGTCAGTTGGAACGCCGGGTAGTACCGCTCGGAGGCGATGACGGCGGTTTCCACCATGCAGGCGATCTGATCAGCCGAGGCCAGCTGTTCGCCCGCCAGCACCAACCCGTAGCGGTAGACCATCAGCTTTTGCGATTCCCAGTAGGTGAAGGCCCCGGCCCAACAGCGGTCGTTCACAAGGTTGAGCGCCTCGTAGAGCTTCGGCGCGGTGCCTTCGGGCGGCTCCATGTCGAAGGTGCAGATCATCCGCAACGTCTCGTCATAGGCGGACCAGGCCAGCGTGATCGAATAGGTGCGCCATTGGCCTTCGATCGCCATGGCGATCTGGTCATCGGCGATCCGGTCGAAATCCCACGCGTGATGCGCGGCGAGCGTCTCGACGATGTCGATGGGATGCAGATCCTCGATATCGAAATATTCTTCAGCGTGCGACATAGCCCCAAACCCCTCAGGTCGGCAGCCCCGCGCGGTCTTGGTGGTTAAATCCCAAGACTCCCACATGGGCTGGGTGTCTTTCCTAGGGCTTGGCTGCTCTGCCTCAACCCCTACGAAATATGGTGGTCCTTTGGGGACTCGCTGTAAAGAAGTATTTTTGTTGAGGAAACCGGGGCGAGTCGTGAATTTCGCGGATACCCACAACATATTGCGATTTTGTCAAGACCATCCACAAGAGGCTGAGTTATCCACAGATATTTGTGGAGAGGCGGGGGAGAAGTTGTGAATAAGCGACGCGCGTTATTCGGCGGCGACGCTCGACTGCGTCGTCACCTGGCGGCGCAAATCACGGACCTGGGCGGGGGTCAAGCCGCCACTGGCGACCTCCATGAACGCGATGCCCGCCGTCTCACACACCGCGCGCTTGATCGCGTCACGGGCGCGGGCGTTGCCTTGGTAGTGGCCCGAGCCCTGGTATTCGAGGACCACGACGGGCAGCCAATCGGCGTCGACGATCAAGAAATCCACCCGCTTGGCGTTGAAGGCATTGAACACGCTTTGCCGCTGCGCGCGCCCTGTGCGCCCGCCCGCGACGTGCAGGAATTCACCCATGGACACCTGTGTCAGAAGACTGTGGGTCGGACTGCCCCCGACGATCTGCGCTAGCTGTCGGTGGACCCGACGCTCGGATTGGTTGAGGACCGGGCGCGGCGTGAGGTTCGCGCTGCGGATGACCTTGAGCCTGCGCCGCAGAGACGGCGCGCGGCGGCGACGTTTGCCCGTGAGCAGGGATAGAAGAAGGAGCAGCGCAACGGCGCCCCAGAGGGCGGGGGACGCAGGGATGGTTTGGAGAAGCGCAGCAAGGTCCATGGCCCCTGCATGCCAGAAGGTCTTGGCAAAAGTGGGGCAACAAAGGCCCGGACACGAAAAAACCGCCCCCCGGGACGGGAGCGGTTTGAACCAAGTGGCGCGGTCTTACTTGCCTTCCAGCGCGTCCAGCCGCGCTTTCAGCGCCTCGTTCTCTTCGCGAGCCTTCTGGGCCATGGCGCGGACGGCGTCGAATTCTTCGCGCGTCACCAGGATCCGGTTCGCCAGCCAGCGGTCCATCATGGAGTTCATCGCCGTCTCGGCCTCATCCTTGGCGCCCTGGGCCACGCCCATGGCATTGGTCATCAACTGGCTGAGGTCGTCCATCACTTTGTTCCGGGTCTGCATCATCTGGCTCCTATCTCTGTTGAGCCAGATATGGGCATGGGCGCGGCGGGGATCAAGGTTGACATCGCCGCATCCCCCCCTCAACCAAGGGGAAATTGAGGCCTATAGGACCCCCAAAATGCTGAGCGCCGCGATCCCCTTCCCGCCCCTGTCGCCCGAGATCTTCACGATCTCTTTGGGCAGCTTCACCTTCGCGTTGCGCTGGTACGCGATGGCCTACCTTGTGGGTCTGGGCCTGGGCTGGTGGGTGATCATGCGGGCCTGCGCGCGGCCCGAGTTGTGGCCGGGCGACGTGGCCCCGATGGCGCCCGCGAAGGTCGAGGGGTTGCTGACGGCCGTGGTTCTGGGGGTGATCCTGGGCGGGCGCCTGGGCTACGTGGCCTTCTATCAACCGGGCTTCTACCTGGAGAACCCCGGCCTGATCCTGCAGGTCTGGCAGGGCGGCATGTCGTTTCACGGCGGTCTGTTGGGGGTGACGGTGGCGGCGCTGATCTTCTGCCGGATCAACAAGATCCCGCCGCTGCAAGTCGCCGACGCGATGGCCATGGTCGTGGGCTTCGGCCTCCTGCTCGGCCGCTTGGCGAACTTCATCAATGCCGAGCTGTGGGGCCGCGCGTCGGACGCGCCCTGGGCGGTGATCTTCCCGGGCGCGGCGGCACAGGATTGCGCGGGGCCGGAGGGCTTGGTCGACTACCTGGGCGCGACGGTCTGCGCCCGGCACCCCTCGCAGCTCTATGAAGCGGCGCTGGAAGGGGTGCTGCTGCTGGTGGTCGTGCTCTACCTGGGCTTCAAGGCCGGATGGCTGAAGCGGCCCGGCGCGATTACGGGGATGTTCCTGCTGATCTATGGCGCGTCGCGCTACTTCGTGGAGTTCTTCCGCCAGCCCGACGCGCAGTTTGTGGGGCCGGACAACCCGGTGGGCTACGCGATTGCGCTGTCGCCGGATGTGGGCCTGACGATGGGGCAGATCCTCTGCGTGCCGATGGTGATTGCAGGGTTCTGGTTGGTCCTGAGGGCAAACGGGATCTGGAAAGCCCATGTCGCTTAAGGCCCGTATGTTGGCCCGGATCGCGCGGTTGGGGCCGATGAGCCTTGCCGATTACATGGCCGAGTGCCTGCACGACCCGACCTATGGCTATTATGCCACCCGCGATCCCTTGGGCGCGGGCGGGGATTTCACCACGGCACCCGAGATCTCTCAGATGTTCGGAGAGTTGGTGGGCCTGTGGCTGGCACAGGTCTGGCAGGACGGCGGCGGCGCGCCCTGCATGCTGGTGGAGCTGGGGCCCGGACGGGGCACCTTGATGGCCGATATCCTGCGCGCGACGCGCGGCGTGCCGGGGTTCCATGACGCCGTCACGGTGCATTTGGTGGAGGCGTCCCCGGTGTTGAGGGCGGCACAGGCGAAGGCGCTGGAGGGCTACGCGCCAACGTTCCATGACAGTTTGGCCGACCTGCCGGAGGGGCACATTCTGTTGGTGGCCAATGAGTTCTTCGACGCGCTGCCGATCCGCCAGTTTCAGATGAACGACGCGGGCGATTGGCAGGAGCGCCAGATCGGCGCGGCGGGCGACGCGCTGATCTGGGGCCTCGCGCCCCCTGCCCCGTTGGAGGTCCGCGACGGCTTTGTGCCGGGTATGATCGTGGAAACCTGCGCGCCGGCGCAGGCGATTGCGGGCGAGATTGGCCGCAGGCTGGCCCATGGCGGTGCGGCGTTGATCGTGGATTACGGCGACTGGCAAAGCACGGGCGACACATTTCAGGCCCTTTCGGGTCACGCCTTTGCGGACCCGCTTGCCGCGCCGGGAGAGGCCGACCTGACGGCCCATGTGGCGTTCGAGCCGATTGCCAAGGCGGCGTCAGAAGCCGCAGGGCATGGCCAGGGTATCCGCGCTTCCAAATTCACGCCTCAGGGCGTGTTTCTGGAACGCCTGGGCATCACGGCGCGGGCGCGGGCCTTGGCGAAGAACCTCAGCGGGGCGGCGCTGGAGGCGCATATCGCGGCCCATCGGCGGTTGACGCACCCGGATGAAATGGGGACCCTGTTCAAGGTGCTCGCCCTCACCCCTCCCGATACCACCCCGCCCCCAGCCCTGGAGCATCCTGCATGACCCTCGCCCCGATCACCTCGCCCCTTCTGGACGGCGTGACCCATGGGTTCTTCACCCGCGAGGGCGGCGCCTCGACCGGGGTCTACGCCGGGTTGAACTGCGGCAATGGATCGTCGGATCAGGCGGAGGTCGTGGCGATGAACCGCGCGCGGGTGGCCGAGGCGATGGGGGTGGCAGAGCTGGCCGGTGTCCACCAGATCCACTCGGCCGATGTGGTCGTGGCGGACGTGGGCGCGAAGCCCAGGGCCGACGCGCTGGTGACGGACCGGCCCGGCGTGGCGCTCAGCATCCTGACCGCCGATTGCCAGCCGGTCCTGTTCGCGGACCCGGAGGCGGGCGTGGTGGGCGCGGCGCACGCGGGCTGGAAAGGCGCGCTCGACGGCGTGTTGGAGGCGACTTTGGACGCGATGGAGGGGCTGGGTGCCGTGCGGGGCCGGGTGAAAGCCGTCATCGGGCCGTCGATCAGCCAGAAATCCTACGAGGTGGGCCAGGAATTTCTGGAACGGTTCATCGATGAGGACCCTGCCTATGGGCGGTTCTTCGTGAACGGGGTGGACGGCAAGTATCAGTTCGACCTGGTGGGCTTTGGCCTGACGCGCCTGCGCGCGGCGGGGGTGGGAGAGGCGGAGTGGACCGGGCATTGCACCTATGCCGACGCGGCACGGTTCTACTCCTACCGGCGGGCCACGCACCGGGGTGAGGCGGACTACGGGCGGTTGATTGCGACGATCAGGCTGTAACGCGGCGGATTGGTTCCGAATTAGACACAATCGCGGCAGGCTGTGCCTCGCGATGTCCACAATTTGAACCGGTTTTGCCGAAAAGCCTAATGAAACAACGCGATAACACGCCGAATCCTGCCTCAAAATGGCCCAGAAGATTTACCGCTTCTTAGCGATTTTGCCTCAAGACTGACCCAAAGCCGAGCCAGATTAGCTGCAACGAAACAAAGACAGCGCAGAACTGAGCGCTCGGCACAAGGAACAGGCAAATGAAAACGCGTCGCTGGATGGAAACGGTCTTGAACGAAGCGAAAAAAGAGCAGATCGACCTGCCGTGGTCGCGCAAATTGCGCGCAGCCCGGCGTGCGGAGAAGCCGCAAATGCTCACCGCTGCGGAATAACGCGGCAGACCCCGGAATAACGCCATTAAGCAAAAGACCCCGGGCCCCAAAACCTAAAGAACGCTTGCAAGAGGACGGCTAGAATGGCCGTCCTTCGTTCGTTTGGGAGGGCGGGATGGGCGGCCGCAGAGGGTGCGCTTCATATCTTGGGGGCGCGCCTGCGTCGGGGGTGGGATTGAGTTGTATTTGGCAAGATGAAGGGGGGAGCGGCGCGCGTCAATTCGTATGGGTGGGTCATGGGGCTGTGGGGCGCGACGGGTGATTGGGACGAGGGTCGTTCGGCCTGCACATCCATCGGTTGGTGTGTTGAAGTCTTTGATTTCAGGCAGCGGTGAGGGGGCGAGGTTTGTGAAGTTCAGTTTTGTGGCGTGAGGTCGATATCGATCTTGAGCGCATCGATGAGCGGTTGCAATGCGGCGTCATAGCGGCGCCATCCGGCCACGGCTGCGGTGCCGATGGGTTGGCGGGCCTGGGCGAAGCTGAGCGTCTGGATACGCCGCCCCGCGGCCTCGGGCGCCAGGCAGGCGTCATCCCACGGCAGACCGGTGGCCGACAGCAGCGCGCGGATCTGCGGCTCGGGCTCTGCGGTTAGCGCCTCATATGCCACCACATGCACCCGGTCGGGCAGCGCCTGTTGCCAGAACGTGGTGACCGCGTCGTGGAGGCGGATGTAGCGGCCCATGGCGGCCAGATCATAGGCGTAGCGGTGCAGGCCTTCGGGGAACATGTTGCGGAAAAGCGAGAGGCCGACGTCGCGCGGATCGCGTTTGACCAGCACGAAATGCGCGCCGGGTAGCGCGCGGGCGGCATGGCCGATGCGCGAGAAGGTGGCGATGGCTTTGTCGGCGATCACCGGTGCGGCGCCGGTGCGGCGGCGAGCGGCGGTGAGATAGCGGGTGCCTGCGGTGGCGAGCGCCTCAGGCGTCAGCGTGTCGTGGCGCAGCGCCTCCAGCACCGGGGCGAGGGCGCGGGAGAGGAACGGCATCTCGCCGCCCGCAGCGACGTCGCCGTGCGCCGCCAGGATCGTTTCGATCAACGTGGTGCCCGAGCGCGGCAGGCCGGTGACGAAGATCACCGGATAAGGCGGGCCGTCAGTGGGGAGGTCTTTGAGGGTCTCCCATTCGGCGACGAGCCTTTGGGCCTCGGCCAGATCCGCGTCGAAGCTGTAGGGATAGGCCTTTGCGATCAGGCGGTTGGCGGTTTCCAGATGTGGGAAGACGGCCTCGTGCTCGCCCAGATCACCGCGCGCCTTGGCGGCGGCGAAGTGCAGCGCGGCGCGGTCATGGGGCTTGAGATCCGGGCGCTTGAGCGCCGCATCAAGGCGCGGCAGAAGCGGGTCATCCAAGGTGATTTTGCGCCCGTTCATATAGGCGCGAAACGCCTCTCCCCCCGTCGGATTGGCGTCTATGGCGGCCGTCAGGGCGGCCTCGGCGGCGGGGAAATCGCCAGCGGATTGGTGCAATTGCGCGCGGTGGGTCAGGAGGTCTGGCGTGGGGGTGGTGAGGGCGTGGTCGATCAGCGCCTCAGCGCCCGCGATGTCACCGGCCTCTTCTGCCGCAAGGGCCGTGGTGCGCAGGAGCGGCACGCGCGCGGCGCCTGCCTTGATCGCGGTGGTCGCGGCCTCCAAGGCGGCGGCGCCCTGCCCGGTTTGCGCCAGCGCCAATGCCAGTTCCGCCGACCACCGGGCGGACTTGGCGGGGCGCGCTTGCAGCGCTTTTATCGCTTCCTCCGGGCGGGCGGTGTCGCGCAGCAGTCGCGCGCGGATCAGCGTCGCCTCGGGGCTGTCGAGGGTGTCCAACGTGGCCTCTGCCTTTCCGGGCCGACCGGCGGCGGCGTAGGCGCGCGCCAGGGCGATACGGGCGGGAACATAGGACGGATCGCGGGCCGTGGCGGCCTCCAGCGGGGCGACGGCGGGTTTCGAGAGGGCCAGCCGCGCCTCGCCCAAGACATAGGCGGGCCAGAAGGCGGCGGGGGCGAGCTTGCCAAGGGACACCGCGCCCGCCTCGGCCTGATCGGCCCGGCCCGCCTTGAGCGCGGCCAGGATCGGCTTCGCGTCCGCCTCCGAGCCGAGCGGCACCTTGGCGCGCTGCGCCTCTTTCTCCAACTTCACGCGGGCGCCGCCGCGCAGCACGCTGTGCAGGCCCTGCCAAATCGCCGGTTCCTTCGGCTTGCCTTTCAGCGCCTTGCGGAAATCAGCCTCGGCCCGCTTCGGATCGCGATCCGCCAGGCAGCGGGCGCGTTGAAACAGGACTTCGGGGATGGCCGGGCTCAGGGACAGGATGCGGTCATAAATCGCCAGCGCCGCATCGGTTTCGCCCGCCTGCTGCGCCGCCAGGCCCTCGCGGTAAAGGGCGCCCAGATCCACCGTGGCCATGGCTCAGGCGGTCTGCGCGAGGCGGTCTTCCATCACGTCAAACGGCACGCCCGGCGCATCCTTGGCGCCCCGGATCACCAGCGACGTGCGCACAGAGGCCACGTTGGGGGCCGAGGTCAACTCTCCGGTCAGGAAGCTCTGGAAAGACGACAGGTCGGGGGCCACGCACTTGAGAATAAAGTCAATTTCGCCGTTCAGCATGTGGCATTCGCGGACTAGGGGCCAGTCGTTACACCGCTCTTCAAAGGCGGTCAGGTCGGCCTCGGCCTGGCTGGCGAGCGAGATCATCGCGAAGACCTGCACCTCGAACCCCAATTGGCGCGCATCCACATCGGCGTGGTAGCCCTTGATATAGCCCGCGTCCTCCAGCGTGCGCACCCGGCGCAGACAGGGCGGCGCCGAGATGCCGACGCGTTTGGCCAATTCCACATTGGTCATGCGCCCGTCCCCCTGCAATTCGGCCAGAATCTTCCGGTCGATCGGGTCGAGTTTCGTCTGCGGCATTGGCGTCGTTCCCTGCATGTGCGATTTTCAGATGAACCGCATCTTACGTCCCATGCGCAATTATATTTCACGGATGCGCAAGAAATGGAATAGGTCACTTGCAGGTGAAAGCGCTTTTGCGGGGGTTTCATCGCCCCGCGCGCAGGGATATATCCGGTGAACCTGTCCCCTGCTGCCCCGAGGCCCGCACATGTCCGAGACCCGCCACACCCGTCTTCTGATCATCGGCTCCGGCCCTGCTGGCTACACGGCGGGCGTCTATGCCAGCCGTGCGATGCTGGCACCCATTCTGGTGCAGGGCATCCAGCCCGGCGGGCAGCTGACGATCACCACGGACGTGGAAAACTGGCCCGGCGACGCCAGCGTCATGGGGCCGGATCTGATGGTGCGGATGGAGGCCCACGCCAAGGAAATGGGGACCGAAATCATCAGCGACCACATCCAGTCGCTGGACCTGTCCAAGCGGCCTTTCACGGCGCAGGGCGACACCGGCACGACCTATACGGCGGACGCGGTGGTGCTGGCCACGGGCGCCCAGGCCAAGTGGTTGGGCCTGCCGTCCGAGGAACATTTCAAGGGCTTCGGCGTCAGCGCCTGCGCCACCTGCGACGGCTTCTTCTATCGCGGCATGGAGATTGTGGTGATCGGCGGCGGCAACACGGCGGTGGAAGAGGCGCTGTTTCTGACCAACTTCGCCAGCAAGGTCACCCTGATCCACCGCCGCGACAGCCTGCGCGCCGAGAAGATCATGCAGGAGCGGTTGTTCAAGAACCCCAAAGTCGAGGTGTTGTGGGATCATTCCGTGGAAGAGGTTATCGGCTCGGACGCCCCGCGCGGCGTGGAAGGCGTCCGCGCCAAGCACGTGAAGACGGGCGAGATCACCGAGATCCCCTGCAAGGGCTTCTTCGTCGCCATCGGCCACGCCCCCGCGACGGAACTGGTCAAGGACCAGTTGGAGATGCACAACGGCGGCTATGTGAAGGTGCAGGCGGGCACGACCAAGACCTCCATTCCCGGCGTGTTCGCCGCGGGCGACTTGACAGATCACGTCTACCGCCAGGCCGTCACCTCGGCGGGCATGGGCTGCATGGCCGCGCTGGATGCGGAAAAGTTCCTGGCCGAGATGGAGGGCGAAGAGGTGCCCGAAGCCGCCGCTTACGCCGCCCCCGTGGCCGAATAGCACCGCAAGACCCGCTCAGAATTCAAAGAAACGGGGTACTTTGGGCACATTCATGCCCCATTGTTTCGGCATACGCGGTCCAAAGTACCTTGTGTGTGTGGAATTTTGAGCATGAAACTCAAAGCATTTTTCGCGTCGGAAGACGGCGCCGTTACCGTTGATTGGGTCGTCATGACCGCAGGCCTCGTTGGGCTTGGCCTGGCGACGACCTCCGTCGTGTCCGGGGGTGTCAGTGGCGCGTCCAACGACATTGCGGGCGCGCTGACCGGCCAGGGGATTTCCAGCTTCTTCGGCTCTGCCTTCACCGCCGCCACCGCCGCGATGAATGTGACATCGGTCTGGGATGATCCCACCGTGTCGTCGACGGAATTCCGAAATGTGGAAGAATTGTCGTTCTCATCCGTGGTAGACTTCATGACCACCGACGAAGGTATCATCTTCGAGGCGGGCGGCACCGGGCGCGGATTTATCCTCTATCAAACCAATGGGATGCTCTATCTGCAGGCGGGCACCGGCAACGGCACCGGCCCGTCCTCCAGCCGAGGAGAGGCCGCCTGGGCCGTGACCGAAGGCTCCTACACCATCGAAGGCTCGATGAACGCCAACGGCGGCCTTGCGCTTTATGTGGATGGCGAGTTGGTCGATCAATCCTCGTTCACGGCCAACGACCTGGCCGGCGGCAACGCGGGGTCGGTCGGCGGCGGCACCAGCAGCGTGGCCGTCAATCGCGGCGGGTTTACTGCAAACACCCAAGGGCACCCAGGCGTGTCCGAAGTGGAGTTCTTCGAGGACCAGACCACCGGCGAAGAGCTGGTCCCGATGACCTGATTTCAAAGGCTTTTTTGACGATTGGAGAGCTTTGGGCAACAGTTCGTTCAAACTTGAACGAACCCCTTCCCCAAGGCGCCCCGCTGTGACATACGTTCATCCGTGAACGCAATTTGGACCCTCCCCGATGCCCGCCCCTGCCCCGCCAACCTTGCCGGAAGATGACCTGCTCTTCCGTCTCTTGCGCCAGATCGATGTCGCGCCCGAGGGCGCGCAGCGGGCCACGGCCGGGGCGATTGGCGTCAGCCTCGGTCGGCTCAACGCGTTGCTGCGCAGCGCGCGCGACGCGGGGCTGGTTCAGATCGCCGACAAGAACGGCCCCGACCGGCGCCAAAGGGTCAGCTACGCGCTGACGCCGCGCGGCGCCGCCCATAAATCCAAGCTGGCGGATCAGTTTCTTGCCCGCAAATTCGATGAATACAACGCGCTCCACGCCGAACTGACCGGCCGCGCGCTTTCCCCCACACTGATGAAACACAGGACCACGACCATGGCAGCCCCCCTCCACGCTCCGATCCCGGAGCTTTACGTCTCTTACGACAGCGCCCAGAAACTGAAGATGGAGGCGGCGGATCTGCCGTCCTGGGACCTGACCGCGCGCCAGGTCTGCGACCTGGAGCTGTTGATGAACGGCGGCTTCAACCCGCTCAAGGGCTTCATGGGCGAGGCCGATTACGACAACGTCGTCGAGAACATGCGTTTGGAAGACGGCACGCTCTGGCCGATGCCGATCACCCTGGACGTGTCGGAGGCCTTTGCGGGCGACGTGGAGCCCGGGCAGGATATCGCCTTGCGGGATGCGGAGGGCGTGATCCTCGCGATCCTGTCGATCAGCGACAAGTGGCAGCCGAACAAGGGCGTGGAAGCGGCCAAGGTCTACGGTGCCGATGACATCGCGCACCCGGCGGTGAACTACCTGCATAACGTGGCGGGCCCGATCTACCTGGGCGGCGCGATCACCGGCATCCAGCAGCCCGTGCATTACGATTTCCGCGCCCGCCGCGACACGCCGAACGAGCTGCGCGCCTATTTCCGCAAGCTCGGCTGGCGCAAGATCGTGGCCTTCCAGACCCGCAACCCCCTCCACCGCGCGCATCAGGAACTGACCTTCCGCGCCGCGAAGGAAGCGCAGGCGAACCTGCTGATCCACCCTGTCGTGGGCCTGACGAAGCCCGGCGACGTGGACCACTTCACGCGGGTTCGCTGCTATGAGGCGGTGCTGGACCAGTACCCGGCGGCGACCACGACGATGAGCCTTCTGAACCTGGCGATGCGTATGGCGGGGCCGCGGGAGGCCGTGTGGCACGGTCTGATCCGCAAGAACCACGGCTGCACCCACTTCATTGTGGGCCGCGATCATGCGGGGCCGGGCAAGAACTCGGCGGGGGAAGATTTCTACGGCCCTTACGATGCGCAGGACCTGTTCCGCGAGCATCAGGAGGAGATGGGCATCGAAATGGTCGACTTCAAACACATGGTCTATGTGCAGGAGCGCGCCCAATATGAGCCCGCCGATGAGATCATGGACAAGGACGACGTGACGATCCTGAACATCTCGGGCACCGAGCTGCGGCGGCGTCTGCGGGAGGGGTTGGAGATCCCGGAATGGTTCTCTTTCCCGCAGGTGGTGAAGGAGCTTCGGCGGACCTCTCCGCCCCGGTCTCAGCAGGGGTTCACGGTGTTTTTCACGGGGCTCAGCGGCTCGGGGAAGTCCACGATTGCCAACGCGATCATGGTGAAACTGATGGAACAAGGCGGGCGTCCGGTGACGTTGCTGGACGGCGATGTGGTGCGGAAGAACCTGAGCTCGGAACTGGGGTTCAGCAAGGAGCACCGGGATCTGAACATCCGGCGGATTGGCTATGTGGCCTCGGAAATCACCAAGAACGGCGGCATCGCGATCTGCGCGCCGATCGCGCCTTATACGGCGACACGGCGGGCGGTTCGGGAGGAGATCGAGCAGTTCGGCGCCTTCGTGGAGACCCATGTGGCGACGTCGCTGGAGGAGTGTGAGCGGCGGGATCGGAAGGGTCTTTACAAGCTGGCCCGCGAAGGGAAGATCAAAGAGTTCACCGGGATTTCGGACCCCTATGAGGCGCCTGAAAATGCCGAGCTGGTGGTGGATACCGAGGGCATGGATGTCGATTATTGCGCGCAGCAGGTGCTGCTGAAGCTGGAGTCGATGGGGCTGATCAAGGCCTGACCTGAAGGACCGGCGGGCGGGTGCTCAAGCTTGAGCATCCGCTTAAGCCTATGATAATAATATAGAATGAGTTTTGTTAACCTTTGAGCGGTCCATTTTCGCCGCCCAACGCTCGCGCCGGATGCGCATTCCAAGGCGCAACGTGCTAGGCTGTTACCACCGCACCGCAGGGGGCGGCATGCAGACTGCACGGAGGGTGCCTGGTGAGCGACAAGAGCAAGGGGCAATCGCTTCTGGAGAACGCCTACAGGTTGGCGACACCGGACGACAACGCGGCCTATTACGCGGCCTTCGCGGCAAGTTACGACGAAGATTTCGCCGATGCGCTCGGATACCGCTACCCGCAGGCGATTGCTGCGATCTACCGTGATCAGGCCTCGGCGGAAGACCACCCGATTGCCGATATCGGCTGTGGCACGGGGCTTGTGGCAGAGGCTTTGGGAAAGGGTGCGGGCGAGATCGACGGGGTCGATATCTCAGCCGAGATGCTGGCGGTGGCGCGCAGCAAGGGCCTTTATCGCACCACGATCCAGGCTGACCTGACGGGTGATATCGGGCGGATCCAGAACGACTACGGCGCAGTCCTCTCGGCGGGGACGTTCACGAACGGGCACCTGGGGCCGGACCGGCTGGAGCCGCTTCTGGCGATCGCCAAACCCGGGGCGTTGTTTGTGATTGGCGTGAACGCAGCGTTTTTCGCGCGGGCCGGGTTCGAGCCCGTGATCCGTGACCTAGAGGCGCGGGGGCGGATCGTAGACCTGCGGATGATCGAGGTGCCGATCTATGAGGGCGCGGGTCACGACCACGCCGACGACACGGCCTATGCGGTGCGCTGGCGGACGGGGTAGCGGCCCGGGGGTGGAGGTGTGGCGAAGGGCAGGTTTGAGCCCAAAGTGACCGAATTCTGCATGATGACGAATGGCAGCTATTCCTTCACTTAGGCTTTTCCCTAAATATCTTGATCGTGCACTCCCGAAGCGTTACTTAGGGATATGTCTAAGTATGATTCGGACCTCGATCTCTGTTTCTCAGCGCTCGGTGATCCGACACGGCGTATGATCCTTCAACGTCTTGCTCGCGGCGAGGCGACTGTGAGCGAACTGGCGGAGCCCCATGACATGGCGCTGCCGTCGTTCATGGAGCATCTGAAGAAGCTGGAAGCGGCGAGCCTCGTCACGTCGAAAAAGGAAGGGCGGACGCGGATATGCGAATTGGCCCCTGATGCCTTCACGCCTGCGAAGGACTGGCTGACCGAACAAAATGCAATCTGGGAAGGACGGCTCGACCGCTTTGACGATTACATCAAGAACCTCATGCAGGAGCGCAGCAAATGAAACTCAACCCGGAAACTGACCTGACCTTCACTCGCACAATCAACGCACCGCGTGCGCTTCTGTGGGAATGCTGGACAACACCGGAGCACATCAAGCACTTCTTTGTGCCCAAGCCGCACGGGATCGACACCTGCGAGATCGACCTTCGGGTCGGCGGCAAGTTCAACACGACGATGAACGTCGAAGGCAACAAGATGGAAAACGAAGGCGTCTATCTCGAAGTCGTCGAAGGCGAACGCCTGGTCTTCACTGACACCTATAGCGAAGGATGGAAGCCCGCCGCCGATCCGTTCATGACGGCGATCATCGAGTTCGCCGACGATGGGAATGGTGGCACGACCTACACTGCGACTGCCAGACATCGTTCGCCCGAAGCCCGTCAAAGCCATGAGGACATGGGCTTCTATGATGGGTGGGGCACGGTCGCTACTCAGCTTGAGGAATACGCGCAATCACTCAAATAAACTGAAAGCGGACATTGCGCCGAAGTCGGCTTTGTCCGCTTAACCGCCGTTCGCACCCATGGCCTCACTCATCCGTATCCGTCGGATCCTCAGCACCCGGCGCAACCTCACCGACATCTGGCGTCTCGGCGGGCGTTGGCCCTTCGCCGGAGGACGGCAGGCCGTTTTCCCATTGGCCCTCTAGCACTTCGCCCGTGGCGTAGGTCATAGTGCCTGCGCCTTGGCGGCGGCCGTTGACGAAGGTGCCGACGTAGACGTCGCCGTTGGAGTAGGTGGCGGTGCCTTGGCCGTTGATCTCGCCGTCGTCCCAGGACCCTGTGTAGGTGAAGCCGTCGGGCATGGTTAATGTGCCTTGGCCCTCGCGTTGGCCGGCGGCGAAAGTGCCCTCGTAGATCGTGCCGTCGGCGTAGGTGGCGCGGCCTTGGCCGTGGCGGAGGCCGTCTTCCCATTGGCCCTGGTATTGGTAGCCGTCGGGATGGCTCATGGTGCCTTGGCCGTGTTGGCGGGCGTTGAGGAAGGCGCCGTCGTAGACGAGGCCGTTGGCGTAGGTCGCCACGCCCGCGCCCTGGATGACGCCGTCGACCCAGGCGCCCACGTAGGACGCGCCGTCGGGGTAGGTGATGGTGCCCTGGCCGTGGGCGAGGTCGTTGCGGAACATGCCCACGTAGACCGAGCCGTCGGGGTAGGTGACGCGGCCTTCGCCTTCGATCCGGCCCTCGGCCCAGGCGCCGACGTAGACGTAGCCGTCGGTGCCGGTGAAGGTGCCTTGCCCATGGCGGCGGTCGGCGGCGAAGGCGCCTTCATAGACATCGCCGTTCTCGTAGGTGACGCGGCCGGTGCCCTGGCGTTGGCCGTTCACGAGCGTGCCGACGTAGACATCGCCGTTGGGCTGGGTGAGCGTGCCCTGGCCGTTGATCTGCCCCTCGGCCCATTGGCCATCGTAGATGACGCCATCGGCCATCTCCAGCCGTCCGGTGCCGGAGCGGACGCCGCCCTGGAACTGGCCGGTGTACGTGGCACCGTCGGGGTAGGTGATGGTGCCGGTGCCTTGTTTCACGCCGTCGGACCATTCGCCCTCATACCGATAACCATTCGGCCCGGTCATCAGCCCGGTGCCGTGGTGGAGCGCGTTGCGGAAGGTGCCCACATAGGTGACGCCGTTGGAATAGACGGCGGTGCCCTGCCCTTCGATCCGGCCCTCGACCCAGGCGCCTTCATAGGTGGAGCCATCGGCGAAGGTGATGGTCCCGGTGCCCTGGGGGCGGCCTGCGACGAACGCGCCTTCATAGATCGACTGGTCGGGGAAGACGGCGCGGCCCTGGCCGCGGATCTCACCATCGACCCACGCGCCGGTGTATTCATAGCCGTTGGGCAGGCGGTAGGTGCCGGTGCCGTGCTGGACGCCGTTGCGGAACTCCCCCTCATAAATCCCGCCGTTGTCGTATTGCTGGATGTCCGTGGTTGTCTCATCCGCGGTTTGCGCGAAGGCCGCGCCTGCGATGAAAATCGCTGTCGCTGTAGCCAAAATCCGTGACGTCATTGCTCGTGTTCCCTTTTCGGGCCCCTCAACCGGAGGTGTTGTTCATTTCAAGCGCAAAGCTAGGTGACGACGGGGCGTCACGCAACGTCTTTAACCATTGCACCGGGTGGCTTGGCGCTTGGACGCGCGCGCTAACCTGATAAGAAGGCGGCATTAACGCTTGAGGGACCCCATGGCCGACACCTTTCGCCTGACTTTGGCACAGCTCAACCCCACCCTTGGCGACTTGAAGGGCAATGCCGAACTGGTCCGCGCGGCCTTCGCGGAGGCCAAGGCCGAGGGCAGCGATTTCCTGGCCTTCCCGGAGATGTTCATCACCGGCTACCAGCTGCTGGATCTGGTGATGAAGCAGGCCTTTGCCGAGGACGTGCAGCGGGTGATTGCGGGGCTGGCCGAAGAGCTGGCCGATGGGCCGGCGTTCGGCATCGGCGGGCCGATGTGGGGCGGCGACAAGCCCTATAACGCCTATTACATCTGCGAGGGCGGGCGCGTGGTGGCGACGATCCTGAAGCACCATTTGCCCAATTACGCCGTCTTTGACGAGGTGCGCTACTACCACAGCGCTGATCCGCAGGGCCCGGTGAACATCAAGGGCGTGCGCCTGGGCTTCCCGATCTGCGAGGACGCCTGGTTTGAGGACGTCTGCGAGACCCTGGAGGAGAGCGGCGCCGAGATCCTGATCACCCCCAACGGCTCGCCCTACCATCGCGGCAAGATGGAGATCCGCCAGTCTGTCGTCGTGGCGCGGGTGGTCGAGACCGGGCTGCCGATGGCCTATCTGAACCTTGTCGGCGGGCAGGATGACCAGGTCTTTGACGGCGGGTCGTTTGTGCTCAACCGCGGCGGCGCCTTGGCGGTGCAGATGCCGCAGTTCGAGGAGATGCTGGAAGAGGTGGATTTCACGCGCGGGCTGGACGGCTGGGTTGCCCAAGACGGCACCAAGGCGCGACTGCCCGCAGAGTATGAGGCCGACTACCGCGTCATGGTCATGGCGCTGAGCGATTATCTGCGCAAGACCGGCTTCAAGCAGGTGGTTCTGGGCCTGTCGGGCGGCATCGATTCCGCCCTTGTCGCCTGTATCGCCGCCGATGCCATCGGGCCCGAGAACGTCCATTGCGTCATGCTGCCCTCGCGCTTCACCTCGGAGGTGTCGTTGGAAGATGCCCGCGACGTCGCCGCGCGCCTGGGCGTGCGGCTGGACAATATCCCGATCACCCCCGCCCGCGAGGCGGTCAGCGCCTCGCTCGGGCCGATCTTTGAGGGCTACGCCGAGGACGTGACGGAAGAGAATATCCAGTCGCGCCTGAGGGGCGTCATGCTGATGGCGCTGAGCAATAAGTTTGGCTCTATGCTGCTGACAACAGGCAATAAATCTGAGGTCGCGGTGGGTTATGCCACGATCTACGGCGACATGGCGGGGGGCTATAACCCGATCAAGGACCTCTACAAGACCCGCGTGTTCGAGACCTGCCGCTGGCGCAACCGCGAGCACCGCGACTGGATGCTGGCCCCCGCCGGAGAGGTGATCCCGCCGCGCGTCATCGACAAGCCCCCCACCGCCGAGTTGCGAGAGGGTCAGAAGGACGAAGACAGCCTGCCGCCCTATGCGGAGCTGGACGTGATGCTGGAGATGCTGATTGATCGCGATCTGTCCGTGGCCGAGGTGGTGGCGGAAGGCTTCAGCCCCGATTGGGTCCGCAAGATCGAGCGGTTGATTTACCTGAGCGAATACAAGCGCTTCCAGGCCGCGCCGGGGGCGCGCTTGACGCAGAAGGCGTTCTGGCTGGATCGGCGGTATCCGGTGGCGAACCGGTGGCGGGACGGGGGGTAGCGCGGTTTTTTGCGCCTGTGGCTTAGGGTGGAGCGAGAGGGCTTTTGGCGGCGCGCGTGGTGAATGTTGGAGTGAGGGGCCAGCCCCTCACACTCCCCGGGATATTTTTGGAACGGGGAAATAGGGGCGCGGGCTTGGGGGGAGCGGGGGTTCTCTTTGACCTTTGCGCGGGAGCGTGCTTGGGCGGGGAAACCTGTATTTTCAGGCTGCGGGCGGCGGGGGTAGGTTGTTTGTAACGTTTCTTTTTCGCATTCAAGGCGACTTTGCCATGCCCATTCGATTGTCCTCTGTTATTCTTCCCTCGCTTTTCGTGGCGGCGCTTTCGGCGTGTCAAGTGTCCGCGCCCGTTGGAGCGGTTCAGGGGCAGGAGATGTTGGAGACTTGCGTGGCGCAGGCTTGCGAGACGCTGAACCTGGATGGGATGGGGTTGCGCGATTATGGGCAGATCAACGGGCTGTCCCATGTGACGTCGCTGATGCTCAGCTACACCACCTTCGACGATCTGAGCGATATTGCGGGCCTGGGGCAGTTGGAGGAGCTGCACATGGGCTCCACCCAGGTGCGTGATCTGGGCGGGTTGGCCGCATTCCCGGATCTGCGTCTGTTGCACGCGCAATTCTTGCCCGACCAGAGCCACGCGCCGATCGCGCAGTTGCAGGGGTTGCGAGAGCTGGCGGTGGGGTCTTCGACCTTCGACGATCTGTCTTTCGTGGCGGACATGCCGGGGCTGCAGCGGCTTTTGGTGGTCAATTCCACCGCTGACATGGATCTGGCCGCCCTTGGCCGCCATCCGGGTCTGCGCATAGTGGAATTGCGCGCGTCGGACGGGTTGGAACTGGCGCCTTTGTTGGCGCTGCCGAACCTGCGGGAGGTCGCGCTGAGCACGACCTCGCCCGACATTGGCCCGGCGCAAACGCAGGTCATCGCGCAGTTGCGCGCGCGCGGCGTGACGGTGGCGTTGGAAGAGATCCTGCTGCCGGTTTGTTAAGAGCCGTGTTCTGACGCGCCCCCTTGCGCTTCGTCGCACAAACGCGTTCCCTGAAGTCAGACACGACCCGGGACCGGCGCCATGACAGATTTCCTCCTCCTCTCCTTCATCTTCCTGATCGCAGGCGTGATCGCCGTGCCGATTGCGAGCCGGTTGGGCCTGGGCTCGGTCCTGGGCTACCTCATCGCGGGCATCGCGATTTCGCCGCTGCTGGCGGTGCTGGGGGTCGATGTGATCTCGATCCAGCATTTCGCCGAGTTCGGCGTGGTGATGATGCTGTTCCTGGTGGGATTGGAGCTGCAGCCCAAGTCCCTGTGGGACATGCGCGGGCAGCTGATCGGGCTTGGCGGCGGGCAGGTTGCCCTGACCGCGCTTGCGGTCATGGCCGTGGCGATGGTGTTGGGCCCAAGCTGGCAGGTCAGCCTGGCCATCGGCATGGTTTTCGCGCTGTCGTCTACGGCGATCGTGCTGCAAACCCTTGGTGAGAAAGGACTTTTGAAGTCCGATGGCGGGCAAGGCAGCTTCTCGGTCCTGTTGAGCCAGGACATCGCGGTGATCCCGATGCTAGCGCTTCTGCCGTTGCTGGCGATGGCGCCGGACATGGCGGACGTGGGGGTGGAGGCGGCCCATGGCACGGGCACCCACGCCGAGGAGATCTTGGACGACGGCCATGGTGGCGGCGCGGAGGCGGCACATGGCGACGAGGACGCGGGTGATCACGGGGGCGATCATGGCGGGGGCCATGGCGAGGCCATGAGCCTGACGGCGGGTCTGAACGGGTGGCAGACCGCGCTGGTGACCCTGGGCGCGGTGGGTTTCGTGGTTGTCGGCGGCTCGCTTCTGACCGGGCCGCTCTTTCGCTTCATCGCGGCCGCCAACCTGCGCGAGTTGTTTACCGCCACCGCCCTGATGATGGTCATCGGCATCGCGCTTTTGATGTCGCTGGTGGGCCTGTCGCCGGCGCTTGGCACCTTCCTGGCGGGGGTTGTTCTGGCGAACTCTGCCTACCGGCACGAGCTGGAGTCGGACATAGACCCGTTCCGGGGCCTACTGCTTGGCCTCTTCTTCATGACGGTGGGGGCGGGCGTGAACTTCACGCTGCTTGGCGAGAACCTCGCCATGGTGCTGGCGATGACCCTGGGCCTCATGGCGCTCAAGGCGGTGATCCTGATCGGGCTGGCCTATGTGTTCCACATCAAGGGCGCCGACAAATGGTTGATGGCGCTGAGCCTGGCGCAGGCGGGCGAGTTTGGCTTCGTGCTGCTGTCGTTCACCGTTGCCAATAACGTGCTGCCCCCGGCGCTGTCGGATCTGCTGTTGCTGGTCGTGGCGCTATCGATGCTGCTGACGCCCGCGCTGTTCATCGTCTACGACCGGTTCATCGCGCCGCGCTACACGGCGGCCGAGGCGCGGGACGCCGATGATTTGCCCGACGACGCCAAGATCATCATCGCGGGCGCGGGCCGTGTGGGCGGGTTGATTGACCGCATCCTGCGCGCGGCGGGCCACGAGACGACGGTGATCGACTATAACTCGCGCCGGTTGGATATCATGGCGAAATTCGGGGTGAAGAACTACTTCGGCGACGCCACCCGGCCCGATCTTCTGGCCGCCGCGGGGCTGGGAGAGGCGAAGGTGCTGATCGTGGCGATTGATGACCGCGAGAGCATCAGCCAGATCGTGGAATACGCCCACAAGACCTACCCGAACCTGCACATCATCGCCCGCGCCACGGACCGGGACCACGTCTACGACCTCTGGTTCCACGGCTGCCGAGACATCATCCGGGAGACCTATGACAGCACGCTGCGCATGGGCCGCTCGGCGTTCCAAGCCCTGGGTCTGGAGCCCGAGGCGGCGCAGGAGATGGTGGATGCCTTCAACGCGCATGACCGCCGCGCGATGATCGCCGTGGCGTCGGTTCACAAGATGGGCGTCGCGCCCCATGAGAACCCGGAATACATGGCCAAGGTGGCGGAGATCCGGGACGATCTGGTGAACGATGTGCGCGCCGACATGGACGCGATCCGCGAGGGCCGCCCCCGGCCAGAGCCGGACGCGGGTTAAAGGCTAAAGCCGAGGCGTCAGTGGACGCTGAGGGGCTGCATGTCGTTCTGGCGCGCCACGACAAAGGCCAGTTCCCGGTCGCGCACAAGGGCCAGTTGCTGGCCGTCCTCGCCACCGATGGCATAAAGCGTCGTCAGGCCCTGCGCCTGGGCCTGCACCTCTTTGGGCAGATCATCGACCGCAACCTTGCGGATATAGACGATCTTCTGCTCCGCCGAGTGCGGCGCCGTGTCTGGCTTGAAAGTGGCGTCTGAATTGGACTGCGTCATGTGCTTTCACCTCCGGTTTGCGGGTGCGCTGCGGGGACAGCGTCGGTCTGGATCTTGCCCGATTTCGCCGGGCCGCTCTGGATCTTGATGGTCTGCACGACACTGTCGGGCACCACACGGGTCAGATCGACGTGGAGAAGGCCATTCTCCATCTCGGCACCTGCCACATCCACCCCGTCGGCCAGCACGAACGAGCGCTGGAACTGCCGCGTCGCGATCCCGCGATGCAGGAACACACGGTCTGCGCCCGCGTCGCCCTGCTTGCCTCGGATCACCAACTGGCGGTCCTCTACGGTGATCGACAGATCATCCTCGGCAAAGCCAGCCACGGCCAGCGTGATGCGGTAGGCGTTGTCGCCCCGCTGTTCGATGTTATAGGGCGGGTAGCCCTCATTTCCAGATTTGGCGGTGCGCTCCACCAGCCGTTCCAGCTGGTCAAAACCCAGAAGATAGGGGTGCGAGGCAAGGGTCAGTTTCGTCATCGGCGGCACATCCTTAGGGCAAGCGATCTGCAGGTTACGCAAAGCCCCCCGCATTCGGCAGGGCCTCGTGAGTGAAATATGGGGGCGCGGGCGCTGGTCTGCAAGGCTTGGAGGCTTGGAGTGCCCCGGCAATGGCGCTAGGCTAGGGGCGCTGGAATCGGGGACCTACCGCCAATGAATGCGCCATCAGAGATGAGCCACGAAGACGTCCTGCGGGTGAAGCTAGAGGTCTTGAAACGCGAGCACCGCGATCTGGATGCCGCCATCGACGCCCTGCAAGAGGCCGTGAACCCCGATCAACTGACCCTCAAGCGGCTCAAGACCCAAAAGTTGAAGCTGAAAGACGCTATTGCCCGCATCGAGGATGAGCTGACCCCTGATATCATCGCTTGAGGCCGGGTCGCACACACGTATAGTGCGCCTTCCTTCAGGGCCAACGGCGGAGAAATCATGGTTCAAGTCGCAATCATCATGGGCTCTCAATCCGATTGGCCCACCCTGCGCGAGGCAGCGGATATCCTCGACGCCCTGGGGGTGGCCTATGAGGCCAAGATCGTCTCGGCCCATCGCACGCCGGACCGTCTGTGGGATTTCGGCAAAGGCGCGGTCGACGCGGGGCTGAAAGCGATCATCGCAGGCGCAGGCGGCGCGGCACATTTGCCCGGCATGGTGGCGTCAAAGACCCGCGTGCCGGTGATCGGCGTGCCGGTGCAGACCAAGGCGCTTTCGGGCGTCGACAGCCTCTATTCCATCGTGCAGATGCCCAAGGGCTACCCCGTCGCCACGATGGCCATCGGGGCGGCGGGTGCGGCGAATGCGGGCCTGATGGCCGCCGCGATCCTGGCCAATGAAGACCCCGCTCTGGCCGCCCGGCTGGAGCAATGGCGCGCGGATCTGACCGCGTCGATCCCCGAGGTGCCCACTGATGACTAATCCCCTTCCGGCGGGCAGCACCGTGGGCATCCTGGGCGGCGGCCAATTGGGCCGGATGCTGGCCATGGCCGCGGCAAACCTGGGCTACAAAACCCATATCTTCGAGCCCGGCGCCGCCCCCGCCGCCGATGTCGCGGCAGCCTGGACGCAGGCAGGCTACGACGATCTGGACGCGCTGCGGGCATTTGCAGAGGCCTGCGATGTGATCACGTTTGAGTTCGAGAATATCCCCGCCGACGCGCTCGACGTAATCGCGGCGACCACACCGCTTTTCCCCGACCGCCGGGCGCTGGAGACCAGCCAGGACCGCCTGATCGAAAAGGCCTTCCTGCGCGACCTGGGCCTGAAAACCGCGCCCTATGCGCCGGTCAACGGCGACATCCAAGAGGTGCTGGCCACCAGCGGCGTGCCCGCGATCCTCAAGACCCGGCGCTTTGGCTATGACGGCAAGGGCCAGGCCCGCGTGAGGGACCTGTCCGAGGCGGAAGGCGCCTTGGCGGCGCTGCAAGGCGCGCCTGCCATCGCGGAGGGGTTCGTTGATTTCTCGATGGAAATCAGCGTGATCGCGGCGCGCGGGCAAGACGGCTCGGTCGCCGCCTTCGATCCCGGGCAAAACGTCCATAAGGACGGTATCCTCGATACAACGACCGTGCCGGCCCAGGTCCCCGCCCCTCTTCGGACCGATGCGGTCCTCATCGCATCACAGATTTTGAATGCGCTGGATTACGTTGGTGTCCTCGGCGTCGAGCTGTTCGTCACGCCCCTGGGCCTGATCGTCAACGAGATCGCGCCGCGGGTGCACAACTCTGGCCATTGGACCCAGGCGGGCTGCGCCGTGGACCAGTTCGAGCAACACATCCGCGCCGTCACCGGCTGGCCCTTGGGCGATGGCAGCAGGCACGCAAATGTCACGATGGAAAACCTGATCGGCGACGCGTTCCACCGCGCCCCCGCCCTGGCAGCCGAGCCAGGCGTGCAGGTCCACCTCTACGGCAAATCCGAGACCCGCCCGGGCCGCAAAATGGGCCATATCAACCGCGTCACAGGCACGCCCTAGAGGCCCCTCTCCCCGGCCCGGCTCCCTTTCATCTTGCCAAATACAACTCAATCCCGCCCCAGCCAAACGCACAGACGCCGCCAAAAAGGTCACCGCCGTATCCATCACCGGGGGGAGCGCGAGGGGGGGGTGCCCCCCTCGCCCCCGCGACGGGCGCGCAGCGCACGGCGCAAACACTAAAAGCGGCTGACGGGCGCGAAGCGCACGGCGCAATCCCAATCCCTACTCGATCAAATCCCCAATCGCTTCGATCACGCTCAGGTCGTGATCAAACGCGCCGCGCTCCAGGAACGCCTCCACCTGCGCCATGACCAGCGGGCTGTTCATCATGAACGTATGGGTGACGGGCAGCACGATGTGATCGGCCATCCCCTCCACCACCGTGCGGTCCACGCCGACCTTGCCGTCATCGGGCCCCGGGATCAGGGCGGAGTAAAACGGGTTCAGCGTCCGGTTGCCCGCGATCACCCCCAGATCAAAATCAACGTCGCCCAAGCGGTTCACCAGATCGCTGGGATCCGTGCCCAACTGCAACCCCGCCGGGCCGTTGAGCCACTCGAACGGCTCCAGCGATTCGAACACATCCACTAGCTCTGACCCGCCATTGGGTGGCGCCATCATCACCACCCGGCCCAGGAACGGCGTCGGATGCTCGCCCAACCAATAGCGCGCCAGGATGCCGCCCATGGAGTGGGTGACGAAATGCACCCGCTGCAACCCGCAGCGCGCCAGCGCGGGCGGGATCGTTTCGTCGGCGAGGTTGGCGATGGTGGCCACGGTCGAGGGATAGGTCTCATTCTCCACCTGATAGCCCAGGGCCTCTAGCCGCTCTTCCATCAGATAAAGCGACGCATCGCTGCGCGCCAAGCCGTGCAGCAGCACCACGCAATCGGCCCGTACCGGGGCGGCCACAATCACAAAAATCAAACAGGTCATGAAAAATCGCATGGACCATAGATAGGCGATCGGCGGCCCTCAGACGAGGGCCTTGCCAGCGCCGCGCCGTAACGTCAGGTTCGGCCCATGTCCAATCCCAAATCCAATTCATCGGGCCGCCCGATCCGCACCGCCGTCCGCGGCATCCTGATGGTCGAAAACCGCCTTTTGTTGGTGAACGCCTGGCCCGAAGCCAAATCTGATCTGATGTGCGCGCCCGGCGGCGGGGCAGAGCCACACAGCTCGCTTGAAGATAACCTCAAGCGGGAATTTCATGAGGAAACCGGCCTCGACATCGCCGTCGGCGCGCCCTGCCTGATCAACGAGTTCCACGATCCCAAGCGCGATTTCCACCAGGTCGACGTCTATTTCCGCGTCACGCTTATTGCAGGCGACCCGCTGCAGGACTGGACCGACCCCGAGGGCATTGTCACCAAACGCCGACTTGTGGCCCGCGAGGAGATGGCGCGCATCCGTGTGAAGCCCGACAGTCTGGAGCGGATCGCCTGGGACGGCGGGATTTTCTATGACGTGCTGGAGCCGACGCTGCGCTGAAAACGCTTATGCAGCACGGCGGTGGAACAGGCCCAACCCGTAGGCAATCCCGCCCAGTGTCACGGCCCCTGCCCCGATCATGCGCCAGGTGATCACCTCGTTCAGCAAAGCCACCCCGGCCGCCATCGCGATGATCGGCACGGTCAGCTGCAACAGCGCCGATGTCGTCCCGCCCAGGCGCGGCAGGACCGCGTACCACAGCGCGTAGCCGAGGCCCGAGGTAATCGCCCCGGCCACAACCGCCAAGACGATCCCCAGGGCCGTCGTTTCCACCCCGTCGGTCTGAACCGGCCGCGCCATCGTCAGAAGCAAAAGCGGCGGCACCGACCAGACGAAATTCGCCCCGGTCTCGGCCAGCGGATCGGTCGCCGCGCGCCCGGCGAGGGAGTAGATGCCCCAACCCACCGCCGCCGCCAGCATGGCGAGGACCGCGATCATCGGCAGCGCGGCGGGCCCGGTGGGCCAGCTGAGCCAGGCCAGACCCAAAAGGGCCATGCCCGCCCCGATCCAGCGTCTAAGCGGCGGACGCTCTCCGCCCCAGAGAGACCCTGCAAACATCGTCACCTGCACGCCGCCAAACAGGATCAACGCGCCAAGGCCTGCATCCATTTGCACGTAAGCAATTGAGAACCCGATCAAATAGACCGTCAGGCTGCCCGCCCCGACAATCCTTGCGGGCGCCAGAAGCGGCAAACCCCGGCGCCGCGCCAGAACCAAGGCGGCCAGCATGACGGCGCCTGCGACGGCGCGCACGAAGGCAAAAAGGATCGCATCAATCTGTTCGCCGCCGACGGCCATGCGGTTGAGGATCGAGTTCGACGCGAAGGCCACCAGCACGACGCAGACCAGAAACACAAACCGCATGCTATCCCACCATCCTCTCGGCAAATGTGCCTGTCAGATGGGTGACGCGACCGGCGCAAAACACGCCCTCGATCCGGCGCGTGGCCTCCGACATCACCACCAGATCAGCCCGCAAACCCGGGCGCAACCGGCCCCGGTCCTGCCAGCCCATCACATCTGCGGGACCCGACGAGATCAGGCCCCAGGCGCGGGGCAAATCCATGCCACCGTCCCAGAGCTTCAGCGCCGCGCGGTGCGGCGACGGGTAGTGGTAGTCTGACACCAGAGCACTGACGAGACCGTCCGAGATCAGTGCTGCCGCCGAGACTTTCTTGTCGTGGGATCCGCCGCGCACGACGTTGGGCGCGCCCATGATCACCGCCTCGCCCGCCGTATGGGCCGCATGGGCGGCGGCGTGGGTCTCGGGGAATTCCGCGATGTCCGCGCCAAGGGCCCGGTGGCGGGCACGGTGGTCGGCGGTTTGATCATCGTGGCTGCCAAGGCGCACGCCTTGTGCGCGGAGGTCTTTGGTCAGCACTGCCAGCGCCTGATGGGCGGCGGGCATGTCGGCGTGCAGGCGCTTTAGAAGCGCGTGGTGCGCGTCGGGGGAGCGCCCGGATTTCAACGCTTGCCCCGTCAGGCGCGGCGGGCGCTTCCCGGCGGCGAGGGCTGCGTGGGGCAGGTGATCATTCAGCACGACGTAGCGCATATTCTCCCGCGTGATCAGCGCCTTGGCCCGGTCGAATTGATCGGCCAGCGACACCTCCAACCGCAGTTGGATGTGAAGATCCGCGGCCGCGTCATAGGCGTTTACGGCCGCCGCCAAGGCCTCGGCGAAATCGGGGCCGCGCATGCCGCCTTCCCAGGAAAAGAACTGGGCCAGCATCGCGGTGGTGATGCCATTGGCGGCCAGCTCGGCCTCGACCGCGCGCAGGCCAAGGTCCGGGTCCGTCTGCGCGCCCCGACGCGGTGCCATGTGATGCTCGAACCCGTCGCCGTGCAGGTCGATGATGCCAGGCAGGATGAGGTAGCCGGAGGCGTCGATGCGGCGCGGCGCGTTTTGCATAAGGCGCGGTCCGTCAAAACACAGATCACCGGGCACGAGCCCGGCATCGGTGAGGATCTTTGCGCCAGCAAAGTGGAGGGCCAAGGGGGCAGACATGGGCCGGAAGGTGTCAGGCGAGGGGCCGAAAGAAAAGGGCGGACCGCAGCCCGCCCCCGCTGGCGCGCCGGGCCTAGTTTGCGCCGCGCAGGCGGGCGGGCGCGACCCATTCGTTCCAGCTGGCGTCCCAGCCCTCATAGGTCACCAGGCATTCGCCTGCCGCGTTGGGGCCTTCAAGGACCGCGCCGTCCCACCAGCTGTCGTTCCACTGGATCTCCAGCACCGCGCCGACCGGGCAGCTGGCGCTTGCAGGTGCCGCGACTTCAACGGGGGCGATGCGATCCGGGGCGACCCACTCGTTCCAGCTGGCGTCCCAGCCGTCATAGGTCACGAAACAGGCGCCCTCGGCATTGGGGCCTTCCAGGATCGTGCCCGCCCAGAGGCTGCCGTTCCATTCGATCTGACGCGAGGCGCCGGTGGGGCAGGCCGAGGGCACAGGCGTCGCTGCGACGATATTGGCGATGCGCGAGGGCGCGACCCATTCGTTCCAGGTCTCGTCCCAGCCGTCATAGCTGACGAGGCAGTGCCCCTGGGCGTCCGGGCCTTCCAGGACCACGCCGGGAAAGTCCGAGCCGTTCCACTCAATCTCCACCGCTTTGGCGATGGGGCAGGCCAGGGCGGGAATGGCGAGGAACAGGGATAAGACACAGGCGGTCAGGCCGAGGCGCGCCGCGGATGATGTCATGTGCATAGCATTCTCCTATCGCAACAGGGGTTGGATGCTATGGAGGCGTGCTGCCCCGTCAAGTCTCGATTCCCCGCCTTGACGGGGGTTGGAGATGACAAAGGCCCCGCGTGGGGGCCTTTGCGTGTTCTTTGCGGTTGACCCTCTCGAGACCTTTTCTTTCAGAAAAGACCCTGTCGGGCTCGCGCAAATTCGCATAAGCGAATTTGCTGCTGGCTTAACCTCTCGTGACAAAGGCCCCACTAGGGGGCCTTTGCACTTCCGTCTTCGCACGAATTTCCGAAAGAAATTCGTTGCTTACATCATGCCGCCCATGCCGCCCATGTCGGGCATGCCGCCACCGGCGGGTGCGCCTTCTTTGGCGGGCTTGTCGGCAACCATGGCTTCCGTGGTGATCAGCAGGCCAGCGACCGAGGCCGCGTCCTGCAGAGCGGTGCGGACAACCTTCGCGGGGTCAATCACGCCGAACTTGAACATGTCGCCATATTCTTCGGTCTGCGCGTTGAAGCCGAACGACTTGTCGTCGGATTCGCGGATCTTGCCGGCCACGACCGAGCCGTCGACGCCGGAGTTCTCGGCGATCTGGCGCAGCGGGGCTTCCAGCGCGCGGCGCACGATGGCGATACCCGCGTTCTGATCCGCGTTCACGCCGGTCATGCCTTCCAGGGCCTTGCCGCCTTGGACCAGCGCAACACCACCGCCCACAACGATGCCCTCTTGGACAGCGGCGCGGGTTGCGTTGAGCGCGTCGTCGACGCGGTCCTTGCGCTCTTTCACTTCGATCTCGGACATGCCGCCGACCTTGATCACGGCAACACCGCCTGCCAGCTTGGCAACACGCTCTTGCAGCTTCTCACGGTCGTAATCGGAGGTGGATTCTTCGATCTGCTGACGGATCTGGGCGACGCGCGCTTCGATCTCGGACTTGTTGCCCGCGCCGTCGATGACGGTGGTCTCGTCCTTGGTGATGGTGATGCGCTTGGCGGTGCCGAGCATATCCATCGTCACCGACTCCAGCTTCATGCCGAGGTCTTCTGCGATGACCTGACCGCCGGTCAGGATCGCGATGTCCTGCAGCATCGCCTTGCGACGATCACCGAAGCCAGGCGCCTTGACGGCAGCGATCTTCAGGCCACCGCGCAGCTTGTTGACGACGAGCGTGGCCAGAGCCTCACCTTCGACGTCTTCGGCGATGATCAGAAGCGGCTTGCCGGACTGGATGACAGTTTCGAGCAGCGGAACCATCGGCTGCAGCGACGAGAGCTTCTTCTCGTGCAGCAGGACCATGCAGTCCTCCAGCTCGGCGATCATCTTGTCGGGGTTGGTCACGAAGTAGGGCGACAGGTAGCCGCGGTCGAACTGCATGCCTTCGACAACATCGGTCTCGGTCTCGAGGCCTTTGTTCTCTTCGACAGTGATCACACCGTCGTTGCCGACTTTCTGCATCGCATCCGCGATCTGGCGGCCGATTTCAGCTTCGCCGTTGGCGGAGATGGTGCCGACCTGGGCGACTTCGTCGCTGTCTGCGACTTCACGGGCAGAGGCCTGGATGTCTTCGATCACCTTGGACACGGCCATGTCGATGCCGCGCTTGAGGTCCATGGGGTTCATGCCAGCCGCGACGGACTTCATGCCCTCTTTGACGATGGCCTGGGCCAGAACGGTCGCGGTGGTGGTGCCGTCGCCGGCTTCGTCATTGGTGCGGGAAGCAACTTCCTTCACCATCTGTGCGCCCATGTTCTCGAACTTGTCCTCAAGCTCGATCTCTTTGGCGACAGACACACCGTCCTTGGTGATGCGCGGGGCGCCGAAGGACTTGTCGATGACAACGTTACGGCCTTTGGGGCCAAGCGTGACTTTGACCGCATCGGCGAGGGTGTTCACACCCTTCAGCATACGATTGCGGGCGTCGGTATCAAAACGGACGTCTTTTGCCATGATGGCGTCTCCTTAAAATTAGAGGGAATTATCAGGGATCGGCGGGATCAGGTGATGATGCCCAGGATGTCCGATTCCTTCATCATCAGAAGCTCTTCGCCGTCGAGCGTCACTTCCGTGCCGGACCATTTGCCGAACAGGATGCGGTCGCCGGTTTTCACGGTCATCTCGATCAGCTCGCCGGAGTCCTTACGGGCGCCGTCGCCGCAGGCAACAACTTCGCCCTCAGAGGGCTTTTCTTTCGCGCTTTCAGGGATGATCAGACCGCCAGCGGTCTTTTCCTCGGATTCAACTCGGCGAACCAACACGCGGTCTTGCAGCGGTTTCAATGCCATTTTTGGCCTCTCCTCTATCCGGTTAGGGACTGTCTCTCTGTTGTATTGGCACTCACCTGGTGCGAGTGCCAACGACGCGGAGATAGGCAGGCCCGCGAGCCGAGTCAAGGTGCAACCCCGCCTTCTTCCCTTCGGCGATTTCCGCACGCCCCGGAAAACCGCCCCCGGCCCCGTGACAACGCCCAGGCGCAGAGCTAGAAGGACGGCAAATTCAAACCTTCCCGCCCATAACTTGCAAGGTATGCCCCATGACCACATTGGTTTTCGGCCACAAGTCCCCTGACACAGATTCCACCGGCTCACCGCTCATCTGGGCGTGGTATCTGAGCGAGATCAAAGGCACGCCCGCCGAGGCGGTTTTGTTGGGCGAGCCCAACACCGAAGCCGCTTTCGTGCTGGAACGTTGGGACCTGCCCAAGCCCCGCATCATCGACGCGGTCGATGCCGGGCAACCCGTTGTCATCGTTGACACAAACAACCCGTCCGAGCTGCCCGACACGATCAATGACGCCGATATTCAAGCAATCATCGACCACCACAAACTGGTCGGCGGGCTGGAAACGAAAGGCCCCATCGAGATCCGGATGGAGCCCTTGGCCTGTACCGCCACGATCATGCACAAGATGATCGGCAGTGATCTGGGCAAGGCGCCCACGGCGATCAAGGGCGCGATGCTGAGCTGCATCGTGTCGGACACGTTGGAGTTCCGCTCACCCACCACAACGGATGAGGACCGCGCGGTGGCCGAAGCACTGGCGGCGGACCTGGGCATCGACATCGCCGATTACGCGGCTGAGATGTTCGCCGCGAAGTCCGATGTTTCCAGCTTCACGGACGCGGAACTTCTGCGCATGGACAGCAAGACCTATGAGGTCGGCGGCAAAACCTTCCGCGTGTCGGTCCTCGAGACGACCTCCCCCGCCACGGTGCTGTCGCGCAAGGACAGCCTGATGGAGACGATGCCGACGGTCGCGACTGAGGACGGCGCCGACCAGGTGCTGTTATTCGTGATCGACATCCTCAACGAGGAGGCCACGCTGCTGGTGCCCAACGACCTGGTGAAATCCGTGGCCGAGAAGAGCTTTTCCACCGTCGCGGGCGACGGCGACCTGCTGGTTCTGCCCGGCGTTGTCAGCCGCAAAAAGCAGATCATCCCGAACCTGGCGGTCTAAGGCCTGGGGGCAAGGCGGGTTTCCCTCGCCTTGCTTGCCGCCCGGCCCGGTGCGATGCTGCCTTTTCACGCCGCCGGAGGTTCCCATGCGCATCCTTTCCACGATCCTGGTCCTTGCCGCCATGGCGCAGGCCGCCCTGGCCGACACCTATTGGCCCGGCCCTGACGATATTGTCACGCCCCATGCCACCGGTCTGCACCTGACCAGCGCCGACGGCACGTTGCGCGAAGGCCTGCCCTTCGGCACCCCGTTTCACACCACGATGCACACCCTTGTGGCGATCTTCGGCCACGACTTGACCGTGGCCTTCCCGCAGGAATGCGGCGCAGGGCCCTTGGTTTCGGTCCATGTGCCGGGCCGGATTAACCTTGTATTTCAAGAGGATCAGCTTGCGGGCTGGATGATGATCGGCGACAGCAGCCTGCGCACCGGATCCGGGTTAGGCATCGGCAGCCCCCGCGCGGCGTTGGCCACTGAGGGTGCGGTGGAGTTCTATGACGGCAGCATTGGCACCGAGTTTGGCGCCGGGGATTTGTTTGGCCTGCTGTCCGAGGATGGCGCGCGCGTTCTGGGAATCTGGTCAGGGGCCACCTGCATTTTCCGCTAAACCGCCGCGAGGTCTGGCGACCTGCGGGCACATGGCATAAGCCTGCGCCGAGCCATTACCGGAGCCCCCCATGACCCGCATTATCGACAGCCTCGCCGAGATTTCCGACCGCTATGACGCGGTCTTTTGCGACCTTTGGGGCTGTGTTCACGATGGGATCCATGCCTTTGAGGAAGCCGTTTCGGCGCTCCGCGCGTTCAAGGCCGGCGGCGGCACGGTGCTGCTGTTGACCAATGCGCCGCGCCCGCGCGCGAGTGTGGCCATGCAGTTGGACCGCATCGGCGTGCCCCGCGACAGCTGGGACGTGATCGCGACCTCGGGCGATAGCGCGCGCGCGGCAATGCTGACCGGCGCGGTCGGCGCGAAGGTCTGGCATATTGGCGAGGCCCATGATGCGCCGTTCTTTGCGCCGATGGACCTGGTGGGCGACGCCGTCGACATCACCCGCGTGCCCCTGGAAGAGGCCGAAGGGATCGTTTGCACCGGCCCGTTTGACCCCAAGGCCGACCCCGCCACGATGCGGCCAGAGTTCCTTTTGGCCAAGACGCGGGGCCTGAAACTGCTGTGCGCAAACCCCGATATCGTCGTGGATCGCGGCGACAGCCGGGAGTGGTGCGCGGGCGCCTTGGCGCAGCTTTATACCGAGATGGGGGGCGAGAGCCTCTACTTCGGCAAGCCGCACCCGCCGATCTATGATCTGGCGCGGCGGCGCCTGGTGCAGATGGCCAAACCCACGCCCGATGACCGCATCCTTGCGATTGGCGACGGCATCGTCACCGACATCCCCGGTGGCATTGGCGAGAACATCGACACGCTGTTCATCACCGGCGGGCTGGCGCGGGCCGAGACGGGGACGGATCGGCAGCCCGACCCGTCGAAACTGGCGCGGTTTCTGACCGATGTGCAGTTGGAGCCGACGTACTCCATCGGGATGCTGCGGTAACGGCCACGCAACAAAGTTGCGGGTAGCGGCAAAAAATTCATCTTTTGTTACACTCGGACATTGCAGAATGCCCCCCGCTTGCCCTATGAGAGGGCCATGGAGGGACGCGACATGCTCGACAATATCGCCACTGGCACCATCGTTATCGAAGATCTTGAGGTCGGCATGGTCCGGTCGTTGCAAAAAATTGTGACGGATCAGGATATTGAGATGTTTGCCGAGGTCTCCACCGATCGCAATCCGGTGCATCTGGACGACCAATACGCCCAGGACACCATTTTCGAGGGCCGTATCGCCCACGGCATGCTGACGGCGGGCCTGATCTCGGCCGTGATCGGAGAGCAATTGCCCGGCCACGGCACGGTCTACCTGGGCCAAAGCCTGAAATTCATGGCCCCCGTGCGCCCCGGCGACATGGTGGAAGCGGTGGTAGAGGTCCTGTCCATCGACTATTCCCGCCGCCGGGTGCAGCTGAAGACAGAAGCGCGCGTGGGCGAGACGGTCGTTTTGAAGGGCGAAGCGACCGTGCTGGCGCCCTCGGGCAAATTCGACTGAGCCTCACCTTGCAACAGGCGGTTGCGATGGCCTAACTGCGGGCCATGAAACTTCTGCGTGATCATCAGTATACGGCCCTGGCCGACAAAGGCGCCTCGGTTGCGATTGGCAATTTCGACGGCGTGCACCGCGGCCATCAACATGTGCTGAACCTGGCCAAACGGCTGGATGCGCCGCTTGGCGTGGTCACGTTCGAGCCGCACCCGCGTGAGGTCTTTGCCCCCGACGCCCCGCCGTTTCGACTGATGAATGCCGAAGCCCGCGCCAATCGTTTGCGCAAGTTGGGCGTTAATCTGCTGGTCGAACTGCCCTTTGACGCCCGCCTGTCGGGCCTGTCGGATGAGGCCTTCGTGCGCGATGTGCTCGTCGACAGCCTGGGGATCAGCCACGCGGTCGTGGGCGCGGATTTCTGTTACGGCAAGGGGCGCACGGGAAACGCGGCGACGTTGCGCGAGATGGGCGCGGCGCTGGGGTTCGACGTGACAATCGCCGATCTGCTGGAGGGCGACGCGGGCGCGGTGTCTTCGACGGCGATCCGAGGCGCTTTGAGCGACGGGCGGCCTGCGGACGCCGCGGCCATGCTGGGGCACTGGCACCGCATCGAAGGCCCTGTTTTGCATGGCGAAAAGCGCGGGCGAGAGCTGGGATATCCAACCGCGAACATGGGGCTGACGGGCCTGCATGTGCCCAAGCCTGGCGTTTATGCCGTCACCGTCGACGTGCGCGACGGGCCCCATGCGGGCACCTATGGCGGGGTCGCCAACCTGGGTTTCCGCCCGATGTTCGAGCTGGAACAGCCGAACCTGGAGACCTACCTCTTTGATTTCTCAGGCGATCTATATGGCACACATCTGTCTGTCGGACTTGTGGCCTACCTGCGCGGGGAGGCGAAGTTTGACAGCCTGGACGGGCTGATCGTGCAGATGGACGCCGACGGCGTGGCCGCGCGCGCGGCCCTGCGCGGATGAGGGACAGGTTTTGGGAGCGTGTGCCGCCGTCAAAAATGACGGCGGAGGAGTGGGAAGCGCTCTGTGATGGTTGCGGGAAATGCTGCCTAAACAAGCTGGAAGATGAGGATACGCAGGAGGTCGCGCTGACGCGGGTGGCGTGTCGGCTGTTGGACGACCACACGTGCCTCTGCGGGCAGTATGAGATCCGCAAGACCCTGGTGCCGGAGTGCATTCAACTGACGCCCGGCACCATGAAGGACGTCGCTTACTTCATGCCCGAGACCTGCGCGTATCGCTTGATCCACGAGGGTAAGCCGTTGAAATATTGGCACCCTTTGGTTTCCGGCGATCCCGAGACGGTCCATGAGGCGGGTGTATCCGTGCGCGGCATCACGGTGCCGGAATTCGAGGTCGATGAAGAGGACTGGGAGGACTACATCATCGAAGAGCCAGGGGTGTGAGGGAGCGGTAAAGGCGTTTCGAAACGCCTTTACCATGCGGTTTCGAAACCGCATGCAAGCGGCTTACCCCCGCGCTTCACCGATCAGGCGCAGGATGTCTTTCGCCGCCGTCGGAATATGGGTGCCGGGGCCAAAGATGGCGGCGACGCCCGCGTTCATCAGGAAATCATAGTCCTGCTGCGGAATGACGCCGCCGCAGATGACGATGATCTCGCCCGCGCCTTCTGCCTTCAACGCCTCGATCAGTTTCGGCGCGAGGGTCTTGTGGCCCGCCGCCTGGGACGAGATGCCGATGACGTGGACGTCATTGTCGATGGCGTCTTGCGCCGCCTCTTCCGGGGTTTGGAACAGCGGCCCGACGTCGACATCAAAGCCGATGTCGGCGAAGGCCGTGGCGATCACCTTAGCGCCCCGGTCGTGCCCGTCCTGGCCCATTTTCACCACCAACATGCGCGGGCGGCGGCCTTCCGTTTCGGCGAATTTCTCGACATCGGCCTGGATCGCGGCGAAGTCCTCGTCGCCTTCATAGGCCGAGCCATAGACGCCCGCGAGGGTCTTCACTTCCGCGCGGTGGCGGCCAAATTCGTTTTCCATTGCCATGCTGATTTCCCCTACGGTGGCGCGGGCGCGGGCGGCCTCGACGGCGGCGGCCAGAAGATTTCCGCCCTCGCGGGCGCACCGCTGCAGCTCGTCCAGCGCTGCGGTGCAGGCGCTGTCATCGCGGCTGTCGCGGATGGATTTGAGACGGGCGACCTGAGATTCGCGGACCGCGTCGTTGTCGATATCGCGGATATCGATCGGGTCCTCGGTGTCCTTGCGGTACTTGTTGACGCCGACGATGACCTCTTCGCCGCGGTCGATCATGGCCTGCCTGCGGGCGGCGGATTCCTCGATCCGCAGCTTCGGCAGGCCGGAGGCGACGGCCTTGGTCATGCCGCCCATTTCCTCCACCTCGTCCATCAGTTCGGTGGCTTTTTCGATCAACTCAGCGGTCAGCGCCTCCACATAATAAGAGCCCGCCAGCGGATCCACGACATTGATGACCCCGGTTTCTTCCTGCAAAATCAACTGCGTGTTGCGCGCGATCCGGGCAGAGAATTCGGTGGGCAGCGCGATGGCCTCGTCAAAGCTGTTCGTATGCAGCGACTGGGTGCCGCCCAGAACCGCGCTCATCGCTTCAAACGCGGTGCGCACGACGTTGTTGTAGGGGTCCTGTTCCTGGAGCGACACGCCGGAGGTCTGGCAATGGGTGCGCAGCATTTTGGAGCGCTCGGACTGCGCGCCCATGTCGGTCATCACCCGGTGCCAAAGCGTGCGGGCGGCGCGCAGCTTGGCGGCCTCCATGAAGAAGTTCATGCCGATGGCGAAGAAGAACGACAGGCGTCCGGCGAATTTGTCGACGTCCATCCCGGCCTCCATCGCGGCGCGGACGTACTCGCGCCCGTCGGCGATGGTATAGGCAAGCTCCTGCACCAGATTGGCGCCCGCTTCCTGCATGTGGTAGCCGGAAATCGAAATCGAGTTGAATTTCGGCATGTTATCAGAGGTATAGCTGATTATATCCGCGATGATCCGCATCGAAGGCTCGGGCGGGTAGATGTAGGTGTTGCGGACCATGAACTCTTTCAGGATGTCGTTCTGGATCGTTCCAGAGAGCAGCGCCTTGTCATGGCCCTGCTCTTCGCCTGCCACGATGAAACTCGCGAGAACCGGGATCACCGCGCCGTTCATCGTCATGGAAACGCTGACTTTATCCAAGGGGATACCGTCGAAGAGGATCTTCATATCCTCGACCGAGTCGATGGTGACGCCCGCCTTGCCCACATCGCCCACGACGCGGGGATGGTCGCTGTCATAGCCCCGGTGAGTGGCCAGATCGAAGGCGACCGAGACGCCCTGCTGCCCGGCGGCAAGGCCTTGGCGGTAGAACGCGTTGCTCTCTTCGGCGGTGGAAAAGCCCGCATATTGGCGGATGGTCCAGGGGCGGCCCGCGTACATCGTCGCTTTGACGCCGCGGGTGAACGGCGCCTCCCCGGGGATGGCACCCATATGCGCCAGACCCTCGGTGTCGGCGGCGGTGTAGAGCGGTTTGACGTCAATCCCTTCCAGGGTTTGCCAAGTCAGGTCATCAACGTCCCGACCGCGCAGTTCCTTTTCGGCCAGCTTACGCCAATTTTCGGTGGTCTCCGTCATCGGGGGTTCCTCTTTCTAAGGCTGTCTGCGCTTCGGTCTTTGCCAAAGTCGCATCAATGGTGTCGGCGAAGCCCCCTGCCCCGGCGCGCAGCCAGGCGAGGTCTTCTTGGTATTGGGCGTCAAGCGCCTCGGTCTCGTGCGCAGTGAAGG
Source organism: Gymnodinialimonas sp. (assembly GCF_059726805.1). Taxonomy (NCBI): domain Bacteria; kingdom Pseudomonadati; phylum Pseudomonadota; class Alphaproteobacteria; order Rhodobacterales; family Paracoccaceae; genus Gymnodinialimonas; species Gymnodinialimonas sp. The sequence continues at coordinate 1,315,830 of NZ_AP041059.1, read as the reverse complement.
GCATGAAACGGCCCCCCGGCCAGTTGAATTGGGACGGGTCGATGTCACAATCGACCATCACCTCATGCAGCATCGCGGCGGTCGGGCGCGGGTTGCGCGCGGGCGCGTCCGAGGCGGGGGTGGCGTGGCCGGTCAATTCCTCCAGCAGGAGGTGGGGGAGAAGGGCGGAGGCCTCATAATCCCAGACGACGAGGCGGGCGTCGGGCAACACGCGGGCGATTTCCTCGATGATATGGCGCCAGCGGCGGGGCTGGGTGACGAGGTGTTCGCGCAGGTCCGTGCGCGGCAGCGGCCCACCGCGCAGCAGGCTAAACGCCATGGCCGAGGTCCACCAATCGGCATAGTCGCGCACGCAGAGCGCGATGGTCAGGCGGTGGCGGTCAAACCCATGGGCATAGGCCGCGATGCGTCGGCCCGCGTCCGCATAAAGGCTTGTGTGCTCCAGCGCGCCGCGAAGCGAGCCGATCATGTTCTCATCACTGATGATCAGGTGGGTTGCCCCGGTCTGGCGCACCGCTTCGGCCCGCATCGCGCAACGTCCCGCAAAGCGGCGTTCCTGCCAGGCCATGACGCCTTCGACGCCGCCGATGGCACCGCGAAACAACCCGCCGCGCGCGATCTTGGGGCCCCAATAGACAACGCCTGCATCGGCCATCTCGGCGCGGTTGAGCGACAGGTGATGCTGCAACGAGGTAGAGGCAGTGCGGTGAGCACCGATGTGAAGAACGACATCCATGGGCAGGACCTTTCGGGCGGAAACGTGAAAGTGCCCCCCCTCGGTCGTCCAATTGGATGAATATCCGGTCAACATCCCGGGCCGAATAGCAAAAACCTTAGCATTGCGCGCGAAGCTCACTATATCTGTCGAAACTGGAGACGTGATGACTTTGCACCGCATTCTACTGATTGCCCTGATGGGCCTCGCACCCCTTGGCGCATTGGCCCAGGGGACAACAGACGCCGCCGTTGAGGCAGAGATTGACCCCCTTGCCCCCCGCGATGCCGCCGGGCTGACGCTGGACGAATTCCTGTGGGTCGCCCGGCCCATCATCATATTCGCCGACACCCCCGCCGACCCGCGCGTGGCCGAGCAATTGGCGCTTCTGGCCGAGCGGCCCGCCGCGTTGCTGGAGCGTGACGTGGTCATCATCGTGGACACCGACCCCGCCGCGCGGTCCGAGATCCGGACGGCGCTGCGGCCCCGGGGGTTCTCGCTTGTGGTGCTGGCCAAGGACGGCACCGTGGGTCTGCGGCGCCCGGCCTTGCGCGACGTGCGCGAGATCGTGCGCGCCATCGACAACTTCCAGCTGCGCCAAGAGGAGCTCAGCCGCGGGGGCTGAGTTTCCGTCTGGAACCCTTTGGCGCGTAGGAAGATCATCGGGGCTATTCGAACTCCATGATGATCTCGTCCACGGCGAGGCTGTCGCCGGGACCCGCGTTGATCTTGCAGACGGTGCCCCTGCGCTCGGCGCGCAGGATATTCTCCATCTTCATCGCCTCGACGGTGCAAAGGGCCTGCCCCTCCTGCACCTCGTCGCCTTCTGAGACGTCGATCTTCACCACGAGGCCCGGCATCGGGCAGAGCAGCAGTTTCGACGTATCGGGCGCGACCTTTTCGGGCATCAGGCCCGCCAGCTCTGCCTGACGCGGGGTGCGCACGAAGACCTGAAGATCCGCCCCCCGGGTGCGCAGGCGGAAGCCGCCGGGGCGCTTGCCGACCTTCAGAACCAGTGGCGTGTCATCCACCGAAAGGCGCGCCAGTTGATCGCCGGGCGTCCAATCGGACGCCACGCGCAGGGCGGTGCCATTGATGGTGACCGTGGCTCCCTGATGGTCGGCATCAATCGCCGCTTCAAATGATTGCCCCTGCAGGGAGACGACCCAATCGGCCCCGACACGGCGTTCGTGGTTGTCCATTCGGCCCGACACGCGCGTGCGCCGGATCTCGGCCACGCGGTGCATGGCGGCGGCAGCGGCGGCGACGCGGATCAAGGCGTCTTCTGGCAGGGTGACGCCTTCGAACCCGTCAGGATATTCTTCGGCGATGAAAGCGGTGGTGATGTCACCGGAGGCAAATTTTGGGTGGTCCATGACGGCGGACAGGAACGGCAGGTTGTGGCCGATCCCCTCCATCTCGAAACTGTCGAGCGCCACGCGCATCGCCTCAATCGACGTGGGCCTGTCCGGGCCCCAGGTGCAGAGCTTGGCAATCATCGGGTCGTAGTACATCGAGATTTCGCCGCCCTCGTAAACGCCCGTGTCATTGCGCACGGCGGTAGAGCCTGCCTCGGCCTCCCCCTGCCATTTGCCGGAGGTCAGCAGCGGGCCGGCGGCCACCTCGGCGGGCGGGCGGTAACGGGTGAGACGCCCGATGGAGGGCAGGAAGTTGCGGTAAGGATCTTCGGCATAGAGGCGGGATTCCATCGCCCAACCGGTCAGCGTGACGTCATCCTGCGCCATCTCCAGCGGCTGCCCCGCGGCGACGCGGATCATCTGTTCCACCAGATCGACGCCGGTGATCAGCTCCGTCACCGGGTGTTCCACTTGCAGGCGGGTATTCATCTCCAGAAAGTAGAAGTTCCGCTCCCCATCGACGATGAACTCCACGGTGCCCGCGCTGGTGTAGCCCACGGCTTGGGCGAGGGCCACGGCCTGTTCGCCCATCGCCTTGCGGGTCGCCTCATCAAGGAACGGCGAGGGCGCTTCTTCGATGACCTTCTGGTTGCGGCGCTGGATCGAGCACTCGCGCTCGCCCAGGTAAATCGCGTTGCCGTGTTGGTCGGCGAGCACCTGAATCTCGATATGGCGGGGTTGCGTCACGAACTTCTCGATGAACATGCGGTCATCGCCGAAGCTACTGGCGGCCTCGTTCTTGGACGCCTGGAACCCTTCGGCCACCTCATCCTCACTCCACGCAATCCGCATGCCCTTACCGCCGCCCCCGGCGGAGGCCTTCAGCATCACCGGATAGCCGATTTCGCCCGAGATCTTGATCGCCTCGGCCGCGTCCTCGATCAGGCCCATGTGGCCGGGGACGGTGGAAACCCCCGCCTCTGCTGCCAGTTTCTTGGAGGTGATCTTGTCGCCCATCTGCTCAATAGCATTGGCGGGCGGGCCCACGAAAGCTACGCCTTCGGCTTCCAACGCCTGGGCGAACAGCATGTTTTCCGACAGGAACCCGTAGCCCGGATGGACCGCATCAGCGCCGGTGTCGCGGATCGCCTGCATGATCTTGTCGATCACGATGTAGCTCTCGGCGGCGGGCGGTGGGCCGATGTTCACCGCCTCATCGGCCATCTTCACGTGCAGCGCGTTGCGGTCGGCGTCGGAATAGACGGCGACGGTGGGGATGCCCATGCGCTTCGCCGTCTTGATGACGCGGCAGGCGATCTCGCCCCGGTTGGCGATCAGGAGTTTCTTGAACATGTCGTCCCTTCCCGGCGGGTCTTGAGCGCCCGCACAACTAGAAAGACCACCCGCGCCGCTTGGCCCGGATGGTCGCATTTGAATGATGTCCGGCGGGTCAGACCCGCGGATGTGTTAACGGCAGATGTTGGTGACTTCGTCGCAAACCGCGCCGATGACCGCGCCTGCGGCAACGCCCGTGGCAACGCTGCCGCCCAGGGCCGCCGCCGTGACACCGCCCGCAACGGCGCCGACGCCCGCGCGTTCAAGATCGGATGTGACGCATCCGCTAACAGCAAGGGTCGCCGCGAAAAGGGCGGTAAGGGTGAATTTGGTGCGCATTTTGCTGCGTCTCCTGTCGATATGCCTATGTGGCGATAGCCTACGCGGTTTGACAGAGGAGACGAGCGAAAGTTTTGCGCAGACGGCAGATCGGCGGAAAACCGGGCTGCACTGGAAAAAAAAGGCGGTCGCACCGTTGAAACGGCGGACCGCCCTATAGGGGAAGGGTAACACGTCTTGTGGGTGTCGGCCGGGTACATACAACTGGGGACAGTGGCCGACCCACCCACCATGGCAGGAATTTTTGCCTGCGAAAGATAGGCAGGCAGGTGCAGGCGGTTCTGCGCGGCTGGCCGCTTGTTTTGGTTAACGGCGCGCGGGATCATGCCGACTTTCCCTTTGTGGGGGCCCCTTCCCAGACGCCGGTGCCGTCAAAAGCCTCGGGAAACGAGGCGCGGGCGCGCGGGACGTCGATTTTCAGAAGCGCCTCGTAGCTTTCGGGGTCAAACGGGTCTTCGGCGGGCACAACCTCGCGCCCGAACAGCCAACTGAGGCGGCCTGCATCCAGGTTGCCCCGCTCGAACGGTTCTTCCCCGAAGTAAAGCCAAAGCGCCTCCATGAAGCCACTGTCGGCGCGCCGGTCGGGGGGGCGGCGGTCGGCATAGCGCTCACGCGCGATCAGCTTGGTGGCGCCGGATTTGTTGTCGCGACGGATCACGAATTGATGCTCGCTGGACGGAAGACGCCCGGGGAAACCGCGGTGTTTCAGCATGGGGAGACCCCCGATTTATTGGGGGAGATATACCGGACGAGACCGAAGCCCCGTCCGGTTAGAGGGGATGTCCTGCTCGGGTGCTCTGGGGGATTGCACCGTAGGACTTGCCGTTTCGACTGTGACGGTGTCTGCAATCCCGTAACAGCCGTTTTCTTCTTCTTATTGCCTCGCGGTGTGACCGGGCCTATTGGCGCGATGCCCGTAGACCCGGGCACGATCCGAGGTACAGCTGCGTTGGAGCAGCTAGGCGGGACGTTACATGGGACGCGGGCTTCTCCACAGAGTTTTCCACAAGAAAGCTCTGCGTGTGACTCGAATGCATCACCAAAGGGTTCACATGAACGTCGCGCTGCAAGATGTTGGGGACGCATCACAAAAGCTCCCACATGCAGGTGGCACTTTCTTCCGAGTACGCCTCGATGGATTGGGTTATCCCCGGCGCGGGTTCACCGCGCACAAAGGGCTCGGCCATGATCTGCACGATAATGCGCGTGGGACGCGGTTCCTTGTCCATCGCGGGCAGCCCCCAGGTCTCGCAGGCCCAGTCGTGATCGCCGTGCCCCGCGCGGGTGGCATCGCCCAAAGCGGCATCCAGCACTCGGACAATCACCCAAGCCTCGCCAGAGGGTTGCTCTTCAAACGCCACATCGCAGAGCTGCAGGTCGTGGCCCGACGGGGCTTGCAGCACCTCGTCGGTCGTGCAGATCGGCGGCCTGCCGGGGCCGCGCAACAACAGGAACGCGGCGGAGCCTGCGACCGCGACGGTCAGTACGATCAGAACCACACGAAGCATCAGCGCCGCCTCGCGTTGGTGATCCAGCGGGTACGCAGGACCGGGTCGTTGAGCAAATCGGCGATGGTCGCCCGCGCCCGGTCGGTGACGGCGCCTTCCACAGCACCACCCGCAAGGATCGCGACCCCGCCCGGCTGCGTCGTCACCCGCACGGCGGGGCAAAAGCCGCGCAAGCGTTGCAACCTGCGCCACATGTCCTGGCGGATCTGATGGGCAATCAGCGAGCGCACCAGATCCTCGCCCGGAAGAAACGTGACTTCGGCCAGGTCAAACCGGGCCGTGCGCTTGCGTGACAGGGTTAACGTGTCGCCGTCCCGCGCGGTATGCCAAGCACCCCGGCCCATTACAGCGGAATGTTGTCGTGCTTTTTCCACGGCATCTTCTTGTCCTTGCGCCGCAGGGCAGCGAAGGCGCGGCAGACGCGGCGGCGGGTGGAGCGGGGGGCGATGACCTCATCGATATGCCCGCGCTCGGCGGCTACGAAGGGATTGGCGAAACGGTCCTCATATTCCTTGGTATGCGCGGCGGTCTTCTCGGCGTCGCCCAGGTCTGCTCGGTGCAGGATCTCCACCGCGCCTTTCGCGCCCATGACCGCAATCTCGGACGTGGGCCAGGCATAGTTCACATCTGCCCGCAGGTGTTTGGAGGCCATCACGACATAGGCGCCGCCGTAGGCCTTGCGGGTGATGACGGTGACTTTCGGCACCGTCGCCTCGCCATAAGCGAACAGCAGTTTGGCGCCGTGCTTGATGACGCCGCCGTATTCCTGGGACACGCCGGGCAGGAAGCCCGGAACGTCCACGAGCGACAGGATCGGGATCTTGAAGCAGTCGCAGAACCGCACGAAGCGCGCGCCCTTGCGGGCCGAGTCGATGTCCAGAACACCCGCCAGCACCATCGGCTGGTTCGCCACCACGCCCACGGTCTGGCCTTCAAGGCGGATGAAACCCGTCAGGATGTTGCCCGCGAAGTCTTCCTGGATCTCGTAGAAATCCCCTTCATCGGCCAGCTTGGTGATCAGCTCTTTCATGTCATAGGGCTGATTGGGATTGTCGGGGACCAGCGTGTCGAGGCTCGTCTCCACCCGCTCGGGGCTGTCGAAAAACGGGCGGACCGGGGGCTTTTCGCGGTTGGATAGCGGCAGGAAATCGATCAGGCGGCGGACTTCGCCCAAGGCCTCCACATCGTTTTCAAACGCGCCATCGGCGACGGAGGATTTCTTGGTATGGGTGGACGCACCGCCAAGCTCTTCGGCGGTAACCACCTCATTCGTCACGGTTTTCACCACGTCAGGGCCGGTGACGAACATGTAAGAGCTGTCTTTGACCATGAAGATAAAGTCCGTCATGGCGGGCGAATAGACCGCGCCGCCGGCACAGGGCCCCATGATCATCGAGATCTGGGGGACCACGCCGGAAGCTTCAATGTTGCGCTGGAAGACCTCGCCATAGGCAGCCAGCGAGTCGACGCCTTCCTGAATGCGCGCCCCGCCAGAGTCCGCAATACCCACCACCGGCGCGCCGTTCTGCATCGCCATGTCCATGATCTTGCAGATCTTCTGGCCATGGGTCTCGGACACCGAGCCGCCCAAAACGGTAAAATCCTGGCTGTAGACATAGACCTGGCGGCCATTGACCGTGCCCCACCCGGTGATCACACCATCGCCCGGCGGGCGATTGGCGGCCATGCCGAACTCGGTCGCGCGGTGGGCGACGAACATGTCATATTCTTCGAACGATCCCTCATCGAGCAGCAGTTCAACCCGCTCCCGCGCGGTCAATTTGCCCTTGGAATGCTGCGCAGCGACGCGCTTTTCGCCGCCTCCCGCGCGCGCCTGGGCGCGCCGCGTCTCAAGCTGTTCCAGAATATCGGTCATGGTCTCTCCCTTTCGGCTTGGGCCGCAAAATAGGCGCAAGCGGGCCAGGCAACCAGAGCGAACATGTATATTTGCAAATTACTTAGCGATCACGCCTCTCATTTTGCAAACTTGCATATCTCACCCGCTGCAAACCCGCCCTCTGGACGCGCCGCACGATCAGGCGTAGCTCAGGGTCATGACCTCCCAATCCCCGGCGCGGTTTCTGGACCGCTCCTCCCCTCCGCATATCTTCACCCTGATCGTCGTCACGGGCCTCGGCGCGCTGTCGATGAACATCTTCCTGCCGTCCCTGCCCGCGATGGCCGCGTTTTTTGAGGCCGACTACCGCCTGATGCAGCTGTCGGTCTCGCTCTATCTGTTCGTGAACGCGGGCCTGCAGGTGATCATCGGCCCGATCTCGGACCGGCTTGGGCGTCGCCCGGTGATCCTTGGCGGGGGCGTGTTGTTCATGCTCGCAACCATCGGCTGCCTGATGGCGCAAAGCATCGAGGTTTTCCTGATCTTCCGCATGATGCAGGCGGTGATCGTCACCGGACTGGTCCTGGGCCGCGCGGTGGTGCGCGACATGCATGAAGAGGCCGAGGCCGCCTCGCAAATCGGCTACGTCACCATGGGAATGGCCGTGGTGCCAATGATCGGCCCGGGCATCGGCGGCGCGCTGGAGGAAACTTTCGGCTGGCAAGCGAACTTCTGGCTCCTGCTGGCGCTGGGTGCCGCGATCCATCTGCTGGTCTGGCTGGATCTGGGCGAGACGGCGAAGGCCCAAACCTCCAGCCTGCGCGAACAGGTCCGGGAATACCCCGAGCTTCTGGCCTCACGCCGGTTCTGGGGCTATTGCATGGCCGCGTCCTTCGCATCGGGGGCCTTCTTCTCCTACCTCGGCGGCGCGCCCTACGTGGGCTCGGAAGTGTTCGGTCTGTCGGCGGCAGAAGTGGGCCTTTACTTCGGCGCACCGGCGGTGGGGTATTTCTTCGGCAACTGGATTTCGGGCCGATATTCGATGCAGGTGGGCATCAACGGCATGATCCTTTGGGGGTCCATCGCCTCGGCAGTGGGCATGGGGATCTCGCTCGGGCTGTCGCTTGCGGGCGGACAGACGGCGTTCACCTTCTTCGCCTTCATGACCTTCGTGGGCCTCGGCAACGGCATGGTCCTGCCCAACGCGACATCGGGCATGTTGTCGGTCCGCCCGCATCTGGCGGGCAGCGCCTCGGGCCTCGGCGGCGCGATCATGCTGGCAGGCGGCGGCGCGATGTCGCTGCTGGCCGCCGCCTTGCTGACGGGGGATCGGGGCGAGTTACCGCTCTTGTGGATCATGTTCGCCACGGCGGTGCTGGCGGTCGTGTCGATCCTCTACACCATCCGAAGAGAGGCCCAGGTCAGCGCCGACCCCAACCCCTAGCGCGGCGCCTGCGGGACGGCGGGAGGGGCGAGGCTTGCGTCTTTTGCCGTGCAAAAGATCGCGAGGCAGCGTCTCCCCCGGCCCCTTGCTCCCACAATTGCAAATCCGCTAACCTCGCGTTGCAAAGGGGGCATCCATGGCCACGCAAAAGCTCTATGTCGGCGCCAAGCTGCGCGCTATCCGCACGGGCGTGGGCCTGACCCAGAAGGATTTCGCGGCGAAGTTGGGGATCTCCCTGCCCTACCTCAACCAGATGGAGAACAATAACCGCCCGCTCTCCACCGCCGTGTTGATGGGCCTGGCCCAGGACTTCGGCATCGATGTGACCGAACTCTCGGCCTCCGACGCCGACCGCATCGTGTCGGACATGCGCGAGGCCCTGGCCGATCCGCTCTTTGCCGAAACCACCCCTGCCCTCGCCGATCTTCGGCTTGCCGCCTCCAACGCGCCCACGCTGGCCCGCGCCTTTCTGGAACTGCACCGCGCCTATCGCCAGACCCACGAACGCCTGGCCTCCCTCGATGAGGCCTTGGGTCAGCAAAGCAGCGCCACCCCGTCGCCCTGGGAAGAGGTGCGCGATTTCTTCCACTACACTGACAATTACATCGACGCCGTGGACCGCGCGGCCGAGCGTTTTGCGACCCGCGCCACGGGCGATCTGGCAGCCCACACCCAAGCCGTGCTCAGCGACATGGGCGTCACGATCCGCATGGCCGCGGGCGAGGGCGTCCGGTCCTACGTGCCCGAGACGAAGGTCCTGACCCTCTCACCCCAAGCCGCTCCTGAGACGCAGCGGTTCCAACTGCTGCATCAATACGCGCTTCTCGGCCAACAGAAGTTGATCGAGGCGACCCTGGATCTCGCCCGTTTCCAGTCCGAGACCGCACGCGAAATCGCCAGCATCGGCATGGCCAATTACTTCGCGGGCGCCGTCTTGATGCCCTATGTCCGTTTTTCCGAGGCCGCACGCGACACCCGCCATGATCTGGAGCGGATGGCGATTACCTTCGGCGCGTCCATCGAACAAATCGCCCACCGTCTCTCCACCCTCCAGCGCCCCGGCGCCAAGGGCATTCCTTTCTTCTTCGCCCGCGTTGATCAGGCGGGCACGGTCACCAAGCGCCACTCTGCCACGCGGCTGCAATTCGCCCGGTTCGGCGGCGCCTGTCCCCTGTGGAATGTGCATCAGGCGTTCGAGACACCCGGCCAGTTTCTGAGGCAGTTGGCCGAGACGCCCGACGGCGCCCGCTATGTCATCCTGGCCCGCGACGTGTCGAAATCCGGCGGCGCCTGGGGCCGTCCGACCCGCCGCTATGCGGTGTCGCTGGGGTGCGAGGTGCGCCACGCGGCCTCGCTGGTCTATGCCGATGGCCTCGATCTGGACCGCGACACGGCGTTTCAGCCCATCGGCATTTCCTGCCGCATCTGTGAGCGTCCCAATTGCCACCAGCGCGCCGTCCCGCCGCTGGAGCGCCAGCTTCTGGTCGACCCAAACCGACGCGGCACCCTGCCCTACCAGGTCGCGCAATAGATCATTGCCAATTCGGCCAAGCGTCGTAAGCTACCGAGAAACAGGGGGGAAATCATGGAACTACACGCCAGCCGACATATCGCCGCCGACCGCCAGGCCGTCTGGGAAGCGCTCAACGAGGCCGAGGTCCTCAAGGCCTGCATCCCCGGCTGTGAAGAACTCACCGGCTCGCCCGAGGAAGGCTTTGAGGCCACCGTCAAGCAGAAGGTCGGCCCCGTCAAAGCCACGTTCAAAGGCGGCGTGACCCTGTCCGATATCGTGCCGGGCGAAAGCTACACGATCTCGGGCGAGGGCAAAGGCGGCGTCGCCGGGTTTGCCAAAGGCGCGGCACAGGTCCGGCTCGCCGATCACCCTGAGGGCGGGACCGAGCTGACCTATGACGTCGACGCCAAGGTCGGCGGCAAGATCGCGCAACTGGGCTCGCGGCTGGTCAACAGCTTTGCCACCAAGATGGCTGATCAGTTCTTCGAACGCTTCCAGGCGCGGCTTGAGGGGACCGGCGAGGAGACCGCCTAAACGGCGGCGCGGCGACGGCGGGCCAGCACCGCCTCGCGCCAGGTGATGAAGCTGATCGCCGCAATGATCATCGCGCCGCCCGCGATGACGAAGCCGTCCGCGGGCTCGCCGAAGACGAAAACGCCCAAAGCCGTCGCCCAGACCAGTTGCAGGAAGGTGACCGGCTGGGTGACGGCGAGCGGCGCGGCGCGGAACGCCAGCGTCATCGAGTAGTGGCCGATTGTGGCGAAGAAGGCGCAGAGGAAAAGCCAGCCCAAATCCTCCCACCCGACCGGCACCCAGACGTACCACGCCAGCGGCGCCAGCAGCGCCGGCACGATCAACGACAGGTAGAAAACCACCACCTCGGGCGCTGTCCGCTGCGAGGCGATCTTGGCGAGGAAGTAGCTGCCCGCCATGAAAACGGCGGTGAAGAGCATGGTGATGTGGCCCAGATCGATCTCGCGAAAGCCGGGGCGGATGATCACGAAAGTGCCCGCGAAGGCCACGGCCACGGCGGCGATCCGGTAGGGGCCGAGACGCTCGCCCAGAAAGATTACGGCAAGGATGATGACGTAGACCGGGTTGAGGTAGTTCAGCGCCGTGACGTCGGCGATGGGAATGCGGGTCATGGCGAAAAACCAGAGCGAGACGGCGAAGGCATGGGCAACACCCCGCGCGAGGAAGAGGCCCGCGAGGGGCCGATCAATGGCCGCGCGGCGGACGGAGGGGAGCATGGGGATCAGGAAAACGAGGCCCAGCGCGTAGCGCAGGAACCCGGACTGGATCGCGGGGACGTCGGTGCCCACCATCTTCACGGTCGCGGTGACAGCCACGAAACAGAGGCCCGTGAGAAGCATCCAGAAGATGCCCCACCCGGGGCGGGAGGCGGGCGCGACGATGGGAGGGGCTGGGGTTTCCATGTCCTGCCAGATGACCACCGGGGCGGCGGGGCCGCAAGGGGATAAGCGGGGGTGGTGGGGGCTGGGATTTGGGGGGTGCGCAGGGATGCTCAAGCTTGAGCACAGGGGTTATGTAGTTGAAATTGTGTGATTTTGTGGATTTTGTTAACGTTTTGTTAGGGATTTTTTTGGGGTGTTTGTTCTGGAGGAGGCTCTATGCGGATGCGGCAGAATGAGCCGACTTCTGATAGATGCATGAATGGGCGGGAAGCGGCCATTCACATCGTTCACGGATGGGGGCGGCTTTGCGCAGTGTGCGGACTTTCCATAGACTCGGGGAGCCGAATATGCCCGGCCAACCCGGTGTTGAAAAATGCCACAAACTCCATCAGTATTTGTCAGACGGAATTGATAGATTTAAACCGGAGCGAGTATGGATTTCCCACTCGAATATGATACAGAACGATGCGTGCTTTTCTTGGGTTCCGGCTTTTCAGCAGCCGCCACAAATAAGCGATCCGGTCATCCGCCAGTTGGCAACGGCCTTCAGCAAACTATTATGTCCGAGATTGATGAAGACAATGCAGATATCGACCTTAAGGATGCAGCCTCTTATGCCGCTAATCGAGGGGTAGACTTGTATGGCTTGTTGCACGAGCTTTTTATCATTACAGAATTGAATGACGACCAAAAGACTATTTTGGGTAAGCGGTGGAGAAGAATCTATACAACAAATTACGATGATGCTGTTGAATTCTTTGAAAAAGACATCCCAAAGAAGAGTCGCAGGTCAAGCTTTTCGATAGATGACGAGAGGCCTCGCAAATTTCCTTCAAACTCTGTGGTGCACTTGCATGGTTACATTCATGCGTGTGACAGGAAAAACGTTCTTTCACAGCTTGTGCTAGATCACCGCTCATACGCAGAGCAGGCGGCGTTGGGCAGCCCATGGTGGGATCAGTTTGAAAGAGACATTCAAGGTGCTCAATGGATATTTTTTGTTGGATACAACTTGAACGACTTTGTTGTTGCCAAGTACCTAACGAAAGATCCGGGCATTTCCGGGAAAACCAGGTTTATACTGCGTGATCCCGTTAGCGACTACATGCTTGATAGGTTAGAAGGATACGGCTCAGTAGATCCGATTGCGACTTCTGGCTTCGCTGAATCATGTTCCAATGCCAAAACAGGGGACCCAATCAGCGATTTTCAGCAACTGCGTGCCTTCCGGCTGATTGACCCTTACAAAGACAACAAAGCGATCGCTAGGCCAACTCCAGTTGAGATTGAGAACTTCCTGACGCGAGGCAACTACAATTTTCGATCCTTGTCCTCAACCTATCCAAAGGCCGAGTTCGCGATACCGAGAGAGTCGAAGATGCAAGAGGCTAAGGAGGCAATCTCAGACTCAAAGACGCTGTTGCTTCATTCCCGAACCGCGAATGGAAAGAGCATCTTTGCTGATATGCTCAGCCTCGAACTGTCGGCCGCTGGCAAGAGCTGTGTGCGCTACACAAGTCACAGTGACATCCCCCCGTCAGAGATTGAGTTTCTTTCTCAAGTAAATGACCTTATTGTTTTTTTTAGAACCTATGACGACGTCGTGGCCGTGTCCGACGAGATTGCCGAATTAAAGGCGAATGCGACTTTCATAGTCGAGATTAACACCGGCACCGATCAAGTTCGGCGAAGCGAGGTACACAGCTTCCTACCAAACCCAATCGGTAGGTTGGATCTAAATCCATTTGAGAGAAGGGATCGACAAAACTTTAGAGAACTTCTATCGCGTTCAGGTATTCCATCAGAAGGGCTTGAACTCTCGGGCAGTGGCCGGACTGAGTTGCGCGATCATCTGGTAGACTTGTTAAACAGCCCATACATCAAAGAGCGTTTGAGACTTGCGATCAAACCCTTGCTAGACGACACGGAAGCAATGAAGGTGATTGCGACTGCTTGTGTGATGAGATCATTCTCAATTCACGTTGGGACTGATTTCATCCGTGCGATTACAGGTGGTGATCCGTTTGATATTCTGTTGAAGAATGAAGTCGCAGCCTTTGAGTTCGGTGCTTTGACGCCAGAAGCGCTTGCATTGCACTCAGCGGTCTTTAGCGAGTACTTCTTGAGGGAACATGTCGGCTCGCACGGCATTGCAAGTGTTATTTGCAGGCTGGCGCTAGAGGCTGCCAAACGCAAGAAAAATGGCACGAACCTGAGCTCCCAGCGAAATCGGGAAGCTCGCAAGGCTCTTGGTGCTCTCCTCCAATATGGGAGAGTATCGTCTTTGCTTGGCAGAGACCGTGACGGCGAGACACAAAAATCAATAACTGACCTTTATGAAACACTGAGAGACAACATCATAATAAATGATGAGCCGCTTTTTTGGCTGCAATACAGCATATTTATGCAGGACGTGGGCAACTACAACATGGCGCGAAAGCACCTAGAAACAGCATATCAAAGAGCAGCGACGACCGAAGGTTTTCTAACTTATCAACTGGATACGAACTATCTGAAACTAATCCTTCAAGCGCCCGCAGGTGAAGATGGGTTTCCAGGCGACACTGAAGTTTTGTTCGATCTTATAGATAAGGTGCATAATATGCTTTCGGCACCAGATCACAGAGTACATGCAATTCGAGTGCTGGAAGATATAAGGGTTTTTTGCTACAATAACCGAAAAGTACTCACTGATGGTGAACGTCAGCGTCTTTCCATGCAGTGCTTAGGAATCGTACAAACGCTTTCAGCACTGGATATTAGTATAAAAACGGAATTTGGAACTGAGAAGTCAAGGGTAGCTGTCGAGGAGGCTATTTCTTTGATTGCGGCGAGTGCTTAAACGCCGCGAATATCTAGCCGTTGATCAAATGTGAGCAGTAGCGTCGTCGCCCTATCATTCTCGTGGCCTTTGCTAATGTCTGCTTCGAGCTAAGCCGTGCGATCCTTTGCGTTTGGATCAGATGTCCGCAAGGGGCCGAATGCCCCCCTACTCCGCCCCCAACTGCGCCATGACCTCGTCGGAGATCTCGAAGTTCGCCGTCACGGTCTGGACGTCGTCGTCCTCTTCCAGGGCCTCGATCAGCTTCATCAGCTTTTGGGCGTCTTCCAGGCCCAGTTCGGTCGTCGTGGTGGGGCGCCAGACGAGTTTGGTGGATTCGGATTCACCCAGTTCGGCCTCCAGGGCGTTGGAGACGTCGTTCAGGTCGGTGTCGGCGCACCAGATGACGTGGTTGCCGGGGTCCTCGTCGCCGTCGCCCTCGTTGGTTTCGACGTCTTCGGCACCGGCCTCGATGGCGGCCATCATGATGGTGTCGGCGTCGCCGGCCGACAGCGGGTAGGTCACCTGGCCCTTGCGGTCGAACATGAAGCCGACGGAGCCGGTTTCGCCCAGGTTGCCGCCGTTCTTGGTAAACGTGGAGCGGACGGTGGAGGCGGTGCGGTTCTTGTTGTCGGTCATCGTCTCCACGATCACCGCGACGCCGTTGGGGCCGTAGCCCTCGTAGCGGATCTCGTCATAGTTCTCGGCGTCGCCGCCGGTGGCCTTGGAGATGGCGCGCTCGATCACGTCCTTGGGGACGGAGACGGATTTCGCCTCTTTCACGGCGAGGCGCAGGCGGGGGTTCTTGTCGGGGTCGGGGTCGCCCATTTTGGCGGCGACGGTGATTTCCTTGGACATCTTCGAGAACACCTTGGCGCGCAGTTTGTCCTGGCGTCCCTTGCGGTGTTGGATGTTTGCCCATTTTGAATGGCCTGCCATGGGTCTCTCCCTCGCTTCTGGATGTGCCCCGTGTCCTTAGTCAAACCGGGGTGCCTGGGCAAGCGGCGATCTAATCGCTGAGGTTGAGCGCACGGCGGATTTGTTCCAGTTCGATGGGCAGCTCGATGGTCTCGTAGAGGAGCAGGTCGCGGGCCTCTTCGCGCAGGAACGCCTCATGGTCGGCGCGTACGGAACTGCCGAAGTTGGCGCCTGCGACCGACGACATCACGAGCGAGGCGAGGGCCACGAGCACGAATTGGCGGACGATTTGGGGTTCAGGCGTCTCTCCGGGGTCAGCCAAGAGGGACATGGCGGGGTTTTCCTTGGGGAAGGCGTAGATCACCAGGCCGCCGATGAGGGTGATGAGCGCGGGCAGGAAGGCGTTGACGGCGGGCGCGCGGCTGGCGCCCAGGAGAAGGCCGAAGCCCGCGCCCAGGACGGCGAAGAAGAAGGCAAAGCGCATCAGGCGCCAGGATCCGGTGACACCGCAGAGGAGGGCCACGATCAGGGCGATGGCCACGATGGGGACGATGCCGTAGAGCAGCGCCGTCTCGAAATGGCGCAGAAGCACGTCCCATTGGTCGGGGTCGAAGATCACCATCTATTCTTGCACCTGCATCTCCAGCTGTTGGCGGATGTCTTCCAGGTTCAGCTGTTGGCCGTTGTGCATGATCACCGGGCCCAGGGGGCTTGCGGGTTGGGAGGGGACTTCGGGGTTGCAGATCAACCGCCCCTCTATCACGCAGCAAAAACCGAAGCACTGATCGCCCGCGCCCGGGACGGCCTCGATCCCGGTCGGGGGCGAAAGCTCCGTTTGGGCCGCAAGGGCGGTGCCCAGACATAGGGCGGGGACAAGGTAACGCAGCATGGGCGAAGCCTACCACGCACGCGGTCCCCGACCAAGTCTATCGGTCCGGGCCCGCATTATTCCCTTCCCACACCTCCGGCGCGCTTCTATGCAAGGACGTCATGAGTACCGATCAAATCATCCTGTTCTCACTTTTCGGCGCCGTCTTCGCTCTGCTCCTTTGGGGCCGGTTCCGTTACGACCTCGTGGCGTTCTCGGCCCTGATGCTCGGCACCGTTCTGGGCGTTGTCCCGGCGTCCGAGGCCTTTGCGGGCTTCGGCCACCCCGCCACGCTGGTCGTGGCGCTGGTCCTCGTCGTCTCGGCGGGCCTCGTGCGGTCCGGCGCGGTGTTCCTGATCACCCGCACGCTTGTCGATGCCTCCCGTTCGCTGGGCGCCCATATCTCGATCATGGGCGCCATCGGCGGCGTGTTGTCGGCCTTCATGAACAACGTCGCCGCGCTTGCGCTGCTGATGCCCGTCGACATCGCGACGGCCCGAAAGGCGGGTCGCTCGCCCGCCATGTCCCTGATGCCTTTGTCCTTTTGCACGATCCTGGGCGGCATGGTCACCCTGATCGGTACGCCGCCCAACATCATCATCGCCACGATCCGCGAGGATCAATTGGGCGCGCCGTTCCGCATGTTCGACTTCGCGCCCGTGGGCGGGGTTGCCGCCATCGCGGGGCTGGCCTTCGTGGCGCTCATCGGCTGGCGCCTGATCCCCAACCGCGACAGCGGCGTGGGGGAACAACTCGACAAACTCGCCCCCTACATCGCAGAGCTGCGCTTGCCCGAGGGCTCCAAACTGGCCAACACCCGCCTGCGCGATCTGCAAACTGCCGCTGAAGAGGCCGACGTCGCGATCCTTGGCATCCTGCGCGACGGCAAACGGCGCTTCGGCACGGGTCGCAACCTGACACTACGCGACGGCGATGTGCTGGTCCTGGAGGCCTCCCCCGAGGCGCTGGACGAGTTCCGGGTGGGCCAGAGCCTGGAGACCAACGGCTCCGGCAATGCCGCCGATAACGCCACGGGCGACGGCGTCACCTTCGTCGAGATGGTCGTCCCCGATGAGGCGCGCATCGTGGGCAAGACCGCCGAAAGCGTCGGGCTGGCCTGGCGGCAACGCACGACGCTGATGGGCATCGCGCGCAAGGGCACGCGGATCACCAAACGCCTGCGCAAAACGGTGGTGGAGCCGGGCGATATCCTGCTGCTCCTGGCGCCTTCCGACAGTGCCGACGACGTGGTTACATGGCTCGGCGGGCTGACCCTGGCCGACCGAGGCCTGACGGTGACCAATGACACCAAGACCTGGGCGGCCATCGGCCTTTTCGCCGCCGCCGTGATCGCGGCCTCCCTAGGGATCGTCTACCTGCCCATCGCGCTCGGCATCGTCGCTGTAGGCTATGTGCTGTTGAAAATCCTGCCGCTCGCCGAGATCTATGACCATATCGAATGGCCCGTCGTGGTCCTTCTGGGCTCGATGATCCCGCTCGGCGCGGCGCTGGACAGTTCGGGCGGCACGGAACTCATCGCCAATTCGCTCGTGTCCCTGACCGACGGCCTGCCCGCCTGGGCGATCCTGACGGTCCTCATGGTCGTCACCATGACCATGTCCGACGTGCTCAACAACACCGCCACCGCCATCGTCGCGGCGCCCGTGGGCATCACCATGGCCGGGTCCCTCGGCGTCTCGCCCGATCCATTCCTGATGGCGGTCGCCATCGCCGCCTCCGCCGCCTTCCTCACGCCGATTGGCCACAAGAACAACACGCTGATCCTGGGCCCCGGCGGCTACGGCTTTGGCGATTACTGGCGCATGGGCCTGCCGCTGGAGGTCATCGTGGTCGCCGTCTCCATCCCCACGATCCTCCTCGTCTGGCCATTGTAATCCCCACCGCAAAAATCGCGCCGCCCCCCATTTCCCCGTTCTCCAAATATCCTGGGGGTTTGGGGGCAAAGCCCCCATCCAAAAAAATAGACAATGTGCCGAAGGCTCCTTCTGGTCAGAGCGGCCAGATCAACGGAATGGTCAAACACACGACCACGCCCAATGACAGGTTCAACGGCACGCCGACCTTCATGAAATCGCTGAACGCATAGCCCCCCGGCCCGTAGACCAACATGTTGGTCTGATAGCCGATGGGCGTGGCAAAACAGGCCGAGGCCGCGATCATCACGGCGATCACCAGGGGCCGCGGGTCGACGCCCGTGGCCTGGGCCAGGGCAATCGCGATGGGCGCCATGATCACCGCGATGGCGTTGTTGGAGACCAGCTCGGTCAGCACCGTGGTGATGTAGTAGACGGCGAAGAGAAGCACCCAGGTGGGCGCGCCTTCCAGCCAGGGGGCGGCCTGACCCACGATCAGGGTGATCGCACCGGTATGATCCAGCGCCGCGCCCACAGCGAGCATGGCGAAGATTAGCGCCAAAAGCCGCCCATCGATGAAGCCGAAAGCCTCATCGGCGTCGATGCAGCCGGTCAGCAGGACCACGGCGACGGCCACCACGGCGAGGGCCAGGATCGGCGCGACGTTGAAGGCGGCAAGGATCACGATGCCCGCCATCGCGGCAATTGCGATGGGGGATTTCCCGCGCCGATAGGCGCGCTCGGACGGGTGCGAGACATCGGTCAGCCCCATGTCGGCGGCGAGCCGCGCGATGTCTGCCGGGTCACCCTCCAACAGCAGCGTATCGCCGATGCGCACCACCAGATCATCCAGCTGCGTGCCGATGTTCTGGTTCCGCCGATGCACCGCCAGCGGATAGACGCCGTAGCGCCGCCGCAGGCGCAGGTTGCCAAGCGAGCGCCCGATCATCTTGCTGCCGGGCGTGATCAGCACTTCGACCGTGGCCGTCGCCACCTGGCTCAGCTTGTCCACGGTCTTCAGCTCTTTGGAGGCCTGGAGGCCCAGCACCTCGGCCATGTCAGTGCGCAGCACGACACGGTCGCCCTCCTGCAGGGCCACCGCCGCCAGATCGCGGCGCAGGGACGCATCGCCGCGCAGCACGTCGATCAGGCGCACGCCATCGCGTTTGAACAGATCCACCTCGCGCACCGCTTGCCCGATCAGGGATGAGCCCTCGGGCACCGCGACTTCGGTGAAGAACTTCGGCCGCGACCGCCCGCCCCCCAGCAAAGACGCCATGGAGGCGCGGTCGGGCAGCAGGAAACGCCCGACGAACATCAGGTAGATCATCCCCCAGGCGACGACGACAAGGCCGATGGGCGTGACCTCGAATATGGTGAATGGCGCCAGGCCCTGGGCGCGGGCGACGCCGTCGACCAGCAGGTTGGTGGAGGTGCCGATGAGGGTCAGCGTGCCGCCCATGATGGCCGCATAGGACAGCGGGATCAGCAGTTTGGAGGGCGATTGCCCGAGGATCTTGGCGATCTGCACGAAGACCGGGATCATGATCACCACAATCGGCGTGTTGTTCATGAAGGCCGAGCCCACGGCGACGAAGGCCAAAAGGCTGATCACGGCGAGCGCGGGGCGGGCCTTGGCATTGGCCTCGGCAAACTTGGTCAGCCCGTCGAGCGCGCCGGTACGCACCAGCGCGCCCATGACGATGAACATCGCGGCAATCGTCCAGGGGGCGGGGTTCGACAACACGTCAACGGCCCGCGCGTAGGGCAGAAGGCCCAGGATCAGCAGCGTGGCGCAACCGCCGATGGCGACGACCTCTGTGGGCCACCGCTCCCACAGGAACATGGCGAACATGACGGCCAGAATGGCGAGGGTCAGAAGGCCCTCTCCGGTCGCGGATAGGGGTAGATCGACCATGGAACTCCGGTTCGGGCGGGATGCCCCGGGGCCTATCTTTGTCGCAGGGACCTGGGCCCTGCAACACAAATGCCCCGCTGAACACACGTCAGCGGGGCACTTGGTGCAAAAGGAAGCGGCGCTGGGATCAGTTGCTGATCGCGCTCAGCGGCAGGCCGGTCACGGTGCAGGCCCAGGAGCCCGTCGCGTCACCTTCAACGCCGATGCCCATGGTCGTGGCACCGCCGCCACCGCCGGTCTGGGGCGTCTGGTTGCACTGGATGTTGCCGCGCAGCGCGGTGTTCCAATCGGCGGTGCCGTAAAGGCGCGTGCCCTCGATGATCCAGGCGCGGACCGAGTTCTGCGTGGCCTCCACCTGGGAGTTGCCGAAGCCGATGCCGGTGACCAGCTCGACCGATTGCTGAGCCATGGCCGGCACGGCGGTGGCCGCGAGGGCCAGGGCGAGGATGGGGGCTTTGAAAGACGTAAACATGAGAAAATCCTAAGTGTTTGAACGGAATATAGGCCGAAGGGGTTCCGACCACGGCACTTGGGTACCGATGACACTGGTATAGGGGCTGTTAGGTGATCCGAACAGGGCGGGATTTCCGTAAGGTCAACGAACCCAAGAAACTCAAGGTGAGATCCGTCGCGGCTGAACGAGGAACACGCCCAGAAGCATCAGCGCCAGTGCGCCCCAGACCCAGGGCGAATAGCTTTCTCCCAGGATCAGCTTGGCCCAGAGGATGCCAAAGCCCGTCACCAGATAGCCCACTTGGGACGCGAAGACCGCGCCGGTGCGGCCCACAAGCCAGACGTAGGTGGTGTAGGCCGTGGTATGGGCGATGGCGATGCCGACGATGGCCCAGATCCCGGCGTCCCAGGGCACGAAGGGGCTGATCCATTCACCCGTGCCGACGGCCAGCGGCGCGGACAGGATCATGCCCACAACCGAGGAGCCGAAAAGCACCTGCACCGCATCCAGGCCCACAGTGCCCCATTTGGCGACGATATTACCCTCTACCGCATAAAGGAACGGCGCGATCACCGCGACGGGCAGCCAGATCGCCATCGCGGGATCCGGCAGGCTGGTGCCCGGCAGGGCGATCAGGATGATCGCGGTAAAGCCCAGCAGCAGGCCGAAGAGGCGCAGGGCCGAGAAGCGGTCCATCCCGACCGCCAGGGCGATGGGAAAGGCGAACATCGGCACGGTGGCCAGAACGATCGACAGGATGCCCGAGGGCAGATGGACGGCCGCCGTGAAGCTGGCGGAGTTGGGCAGGATCGTTCCGATCATGGCGATCAACAGGTAGAAGGCCAGCGCCCGGGGGTGCAGCGGCAGGGGCTTGCGGCGGATCACGCTGAACACGCCCAGAAGCGCCGCACCGATGGCGAACTGCCAGAAAATGATGCCGATATCGCGGTGGCCCGCGTTCACGGCGATCTTCGAGAGCGGCTGGGTGATGCCCCACAACGCCCCCATGCCGATCAGCAGGACAAGCGGCAGCGCCTTAGTCAAGGGGTGGCGCTTTGCAGGCGTCCGCCCTCGCGGATGGGCGTGACGGATTTGGCCTGGCCGGTCTGGTCATCGGTCTCGATCAACACGCCCGAAAGCGTCGCCTCACCTGTGGCGGGAGTGAAACGCTCCTTCGGCATGCCGGTAATGAAACGGCGCAGCGGCTCGGTCTTTTCCATCCCGATGACGGAGTTGTAATCGCCGCACATGCCCGCGTCGGTCATATAGGCGGTGCCGCCGGGCAGGATCATCGCGTCACCCGTGGGCACATGGGTGTGGGTGCCGACGACAAGGCTGGCGCGGCCATCGCAGAAGTGGCCCACGGCCATTTTCTCGGACGTGGCCTCGGCATGGATATCGATGAGGTGCACCTTGGCCTGCCCGCCGAGGGTCTTGAGCGCGCCCTCGAGGGCCGAGAACGGATCATCATAGGGGCGCTTCATGAAGACCTGGCCCAGCGCTTGCGCCACCAGAACCTTGCGACCCTTCACGTCAAAGAGGCGCGCGCCCTTGCCCGGCGCGGATTTGGAGAAGTTGAGAGGGCGGAGGATGCGCGGCTCTGTCTCGATGAACTGGAGCATGTCCTTTTGATCGAAGGCGTGATCACCGAGGGTCAGGCAATCAACGCCCGCGTCCAGAAGGGTCTTTGCGTGGGCGCCCGAGAGGCCCATGCCGGAGGTGGCGTTTTCGCCGTTCACCACCACGAAATCGAGCTTCCAATCGGCCCGGAGGCCGGGGAGCCGTTGTGTGATCGCCGCACGTCCCGCGCGGCCCATGACATCGCCTAGAAAGAGAATACGCATGGGAGGGGCTTAGGCGGGCTTTGGGGTGGCGGCAAGGGGGCCGTTTTCGGTGATCAGCGCATCGAGGGGCTGATCGGTCGGCTCTTGGGGAACTTGGGGCAGCTCCTGCGCGGCATAGGCGTAGCCGATGGCCCTTGTGGGGGCGGTGGCGCGCAGGCGTTCCAGCGTGCGGTCATAGAAGCCGCCGCCGTAGCCCAGGCGGTTGAGGTGCGCGTCGAAGGCCACGAGGGGGACGATCAGGGTGTCGGGGGTCAGCCAGTCGCCGCTCGCAGGGATTTGAGCGCCGAAGGGGCCGTCTTCGAGGCGCACGCCCGGCGTCCATTCGCGGAAGTCGAGCGGCTGGCCCGCCGCTTTGATGACCGGCACGCAGAGGCGGGCGCCGGCGGCGTGGAGGGCCTCCATGGCGGGCAGTGGAGAGATTTCCGTGCGGATCGGCATGTAGCCCGCGATGGTGCGACCCGCGGCGGGGCCTATGGCGGCGATCAGGTGCATGGTCGCCGCCGGGGTCTTGCTGGTGGCTTGCGCGTGGGCCGCCTTGCGGGCCGCGAAAGCGGCTTTGCGGGCGGTGGCTTTGGGGTCTGTGTTCATGGGCGTAATAGGCCGGGTTTACGGCCAGCGCGCTAGGAGCTTTCCGACCTGCGCGCCTTCGGTTACGACGGGGGCATGCTGACGTTTGATCATATCGCCGTCTCGGCCGAGGCGTTGGAGCCCGGCGCGCGGGACGTGGAAGCAGCCCTGGGCCAACCTTTGTTGCCGGGTGGCGCACACCCGGACATGGGCACCCACAATCGTCTGCTGTCGTTCGGGCCGGAGGAATATTTCGAGCTGATTGCGATTGACCCCGAGGCCCCCGGCCCGGATCAGCCGCGCTGGTTCAACCTGGATGAGTTTGAGGGGCCTGCGCGGGTGACGAACTGGATCTGCCGTTGCCCCGATATAGAGGCCGCGATTGCGGCGGCGCCTGAGGGGATTGGCATGCCGTGGCGCCTGCAGCGGGCGGATCTGCGCTGGACCATGGCGGTGCCGCGCGACGGGAAGCTGCCCTTTGGCGGGCTGTTTCCGGCGTTGATCCAGTGGCATGGCGCGGCGCATCCGGCGCCCCGATTGCAGGATACGGGCGTGCGGTTGAAGGAATTGCGGTTGTTTTCGCCCCAGGTGGAGGCGCTTGGGGCGGCGCTTCAGCCCCTCCTCGATGACGCACGCGTCATTCTCCTCGCAGCTGACACAGTGCGGATTGAGGCGGTGCTGAGCACGCCCGGTGGGGAGGTGGTGTTGTGATTTCGGGGGCGGGGGCTGACGATGTACCTGCGATCTTGGCGCTGTGGAACGAGGTGATTGCGGAGACGACGATCACCTTTACCTCGGCCCCCAAAACGCGCGAGGCGATTGCAGAGCTGGTGGCGCGTCAGCCGGTGTTCCTGGCGCGGGACGGCGCGCAGACGCTGGGGTTTGCCACCTATGCGCAGTTTCGCGGGGGCGATGGGTATCGGCTGACCCAGGAGCACGCGATTTATTTGACCGAGCGCGCGCGCGGGCGGGGGATCGGGCGGGCGCTCCTGGTGGCGGTGGAGGACCATGCGCGAGAGGCTGGGAACCACAGTCTGATTGCCGGGATCTCGGGCGAAAACGCGGGCGGCATCGCGTTTCATCGCGCGATGGGGTTTGAGACGGTGGGGCATTTGCCGCAGGTGGGGCATAAGTTCGGGCGGTATCTGGACCTTGTCTTAATGCAAAAGCATCTCTGAAAGAGATGCGGAGCTTTGCAAAAGCTGTTGTGAGGTGCGTTTCCCCCTGACGTTCCCGGCAGCCTCGGGGTAAGCTTTGGCCATGTCGCTTTGGACTCGCATATCAGAGGCGCTGGAGGCGCTGCGCCAGGGCGAAAGCCTGTCGGAGGTCTTTGGCCGCCTGCGCACGCCACCGGAGCGGACGGTGGCCTTCACCATTGCCGTGATCGCGCTGTCGGCCAAGATGGCCAAGGCTGACGGGCTGGTGACGCGTGATGAGGTCACGGCGTTCCGCCGCGTGTTCCACATCCCCGCCGCCGATGAGCCCGCCGCCGCGCGGGTCTTCAACATGGCGCGCGCGGATGTGGCGGGGTTTGAGCAATATGCCGACCGGATCGCGCGGATGTTCCGGGTCGACGGCAAGCCGTGCGGCGCGGACTCGGTGCTGTGTGACCTGATGGAGGGGCTCTTTCACATCGCCGCCGCCGATGGCGAGTACCACCCGGCGGAGGATGCGTTCCTGTCGCGGGTGGCTGAGATCTTCGGGATGGACGACGCGGGCTTTCGCAGGCTGCGCGCGCGCCATGTGCCGGATGCGGCCCCCGATCCCTATACCGTGCTGGGGGTCTCGCCCGATGCGCCTTTGGACGACATTCGCGCCGCTTACCGGGCCGAGGTGCGCCAGACCCACCCCGACCAGATGGTCGCGCGGGGCGTGCCGGAGGAAGCGGTGAAACTGGCCGAGCAGCGGATGCAGGCGATCAACCAGGCCTGGGAAGAGATCCAGGACAGCCGCCGGGAACCTGCCTGAGATGCGGATCGCCACGTATAACGTGGAGTGGTTTTACAAGTTGTTCGATGATGCGGGCAATTTGTTGCGCGATGACGGCTGGTCGGGGCGGTGGAATGTCACGCGCGCGGCCCAGATCGACGCGCTGACACGGGTGTTCCAGGCGATGGATGCGGACGCCGTGCTGGTGGTGGAGGCCCCTGACACCAGCCGGGGCCGCGACGGGGCGGTGGCCTTGCGCGGGTTTGCCACCCAGGCGGGCTTGCGCGCGCGCGAGGTGCTGGTGGGCTTTGCCAATGACACGCGCCAGGAGCTGATGCTGCTGTATGATCCGGATGTGATCACTGCGCGCCATGATCCGTTGCAGGCGGGCGCGCCGCGGTTTGACGGGGAGTTCGCGATTGATCTGGATATCGACGCGACGGAGGACCTGGTGCGGTTCTCCAAGCCGCCCCTGGAGGCGGCCTTGGAGACGCCGGTGGGCCCGATCCGCCTGATTGGTGCGCATGTGAAATCCAAGGCGCCCCATGGGGCGAAGAGTGATGCGGATGTGATGCGGATGGCGATTGCCAACCGCCGCAAGCAGCTGGCGCAATGCATCTGGCTGCGGCGCAGGGTCGAGGCGCATCTGGAGGCGGGCGAGGCGCTGATCGTGGCGGGTGATCTGAACGACGGACCCGGATTGGATGAGTACGAGGCTTTGTTCGGACGCTCGGGTCTGGAGATTGTGTTGGGCAGTGCGGGCGCGGCCGAGCGGCGGCTGTTTGACCCCCACGCGGCTCAGGCCCTGGTGTCCAAGCTGTCGGCCACGCCCACGACGGCGCGGTTCTTCAAACGCCATGAAAATCGGTATCTGCAGGCCTTGCTGGACTACGTGATGGTCTCGCCCGGCCTGCGGCCCCGCGCCGGTCGCTGGCGGATCTGGCATCCGTTTGACGACCCGGACTGCTGGGGCCGCACGGACCTGAGGGAGGCGCTGCTGACCGCGTCCGATCATTTCCCGGTCAGTCTGGACTTGGCCTAAGAGAGGGGCCAGTTTCGGGGACTTGATCTGAGCCCCCCCGAGCCCCCATCTTAATCCCATGAAACATGTACTTTCCGCAGGACTTGTGGCCGGCGCGCTAGCGATTGCGGCGCCCGCGGCTGCGCAGGACGACGGTGATGTCTCGGAGGGCCTTGGGCTTCTGGGCGAAGGCACTCGGATGATCCTTGAAGGATTGATGGAAGAGATGCGCCCGATGATCGAGGAGGCGCGGCCTTATTTCGAGGATGAGGTCTTGCCGTTTCTCAACCGGATGGGCGAGTTGATGGACGATGTGACGTCCTACGAATTGCCGGAGCGGCTGCCCAATGGCGATATCATCATCCGCCGCTCCCCCGATGCGCCGGAGTTTGTTCCGGAGATCGGCGAAGGCGGCGACGTCGAATTGTAAAAGGGGTGTTGTAAGCAGGGATTGCGCCGGCTTCGCCGTCGCCGGGGGGCCGCGCGCGGGCTGACGCCCGCGCGCGGCGGCGCCTCATTGGTGAGGGTGGGGCTGGTTGGCAGGCGCTTGTGTTTGAGTTTTTTTGGCAAGATGAAAGGGAGGCGGGTTGAGAGTGGGCCGCGTCGGGCGCATATCTGTCTGAACGTTTTCAAGCCCGAGGATCCCTGATGCGCCTGCCTTTTCCCGTTCGTGATGCTGCAACTGAGA
This sequence comes from Gymnodinialimonas sp., assembly GCF_059726805.1. NCBI lineage: Bacteria > Pseudomonadati > Pseudomonadota > Alphaproteobacteria > Rhodobacterales > Paracoccaceae > Gymnodinialimonas > Gymnodinialimonas sp. The sequence continues at coordinate 1,289,464 of NZ_AP041059.1, read as the reverse complement.
CCGGAGGCGGGCCCCTTGAGGGTCTGCCGGAGTGGAACCTCGACGATCTTTATGAGGGGCAGGATGCGGCCGCGTTGAAGCGGGATCTGGATTGGCTGGAAGAGGCCTGCCGGTCGTTCGCGGCGGATTACGAGGGCAAGCTGGCCGCTCTGGACGCCGACGGGCTGCTGGAGTGCACGTTGCGCTACGAGAAGATCGACATGATCGCGGGGCGGATCATGTCGTTTGCGGGGCTGCGGTACTACCAGAAGACGACCGATGGCGCGCGGACGAAGTTCATGTCCGACATGCAGGACAAGATCACCACCTATACGACGCCCTTGGTGTTTTTCTCGCTGGAATTCAACCGGATCGAGGATGACGCCTATGACGCGATGATGGGCGCGAATGACGATCTGGCGCGTTACAAGCCGGTCTTCGACCGGATGCGCGCGATGAAGCCCTACCAGTTGAGCGATGAGTTGGAGAAGTATCTGCACGATGCCTCTGTCGTGGGCTCTTCGGCGTGGAACAAGCTCTTTGACGAACAGATTGCGGGGCTAAGTTTTGAGGTGGAGGGCGAGACGCTTGGCATTGAAGCGACGCTGAACCTGTTGACGGAGACCGACCGCGCGAAGCGCGAGGCGGGGGCCCGGGCTTTGGCGGAGAAGTTCAGCGAGACGGCGCCGCTCTTTGCGCGGGTGCATAACACGCTGGCCAAGGAAAAGGAGATTGGCGACCGGTGGCGCGGGTTGCCCTCGCCCCAGGCCGGGCGGCATTTGGCGAACCATGTGGAGCCCGAGGTGGTGGAGGCGCTGCGCAATGCGGTGGTGGCGGCCTATCCGCGTCTGTCGCATCGGTACTACAAGCTGAAGGCCAAGTGGCTGGGGCTGGAGACGTTGCAGGTCTGGGACCGCAATGCGCCGCTGCCGATGAGTGAAGACCGGATCGTGGGCTGGGACGAGGCGTGCCGTGTTGTCTCGGAGGCCTACGCCGAGTTCGATCCCCGCATGGCGGAGCTGGCGGAGCCGTTCTTTACCGACGGTTGGATTGATGCGGGCGTGACGGAGGGCAAGGCGCCCGGCGCCTTTGCCCATCCCACGGTGACGGATGTGCACCCTTACGTGATGCTCAACTACCTGGGAAAACCGCGTGATGTCATGACCTTGGCGCACGAATTGGGCCACGGGGTGCATCAGCGCCTGGCGGCGGGTCAGGGGGAGATGTTGTCGTCTACTCCGTTGACCCTGGCCGAGACGGCAAGCGTGTTTGGTGAGATGCTGACGTTCCGCAAGATGCTGGAGGGCGCCAAGGATGACGCCGAGAAAAAGGTGATGCTGGCGGGCAAGGTCGAGGACATGATCAACACGGTCGTGCGCCAGACCGCCTTCTATGATTTCGAGTGCAAGCTGCATGAGGCGCGGCGCGGTGGTGAATTGACGGTCGATGATATCAACGCGCTGTGGATGTCTGTGCAGGGCGAGAGCCTGGGGCCGGTGTTCGAGTTCATGGACGGGTATGAGACGTTCTGGGCCTATATCCCGCACTTCGTCCATTCGCCGTTTTACGTCTATGCCTATGCCTTCGGCGACGGCTTGGTGAACGCGTTGTATGCCGTCTATGCGGAGGGCAACGAGGGCTTTGAAGAGAAGTATTTCGACATGCTGAAGGCGGGCGGATCGAAGCACCATAAGGAGCTGTTGGAGCCGTTTGGGCTCGATGCCAGCGACCCGGCGTTCTGGGACAAGGGCTTGAGCATGATCGAGGGCTTCATCGATGAGTTGGAGGCGATGGAGTGAGCGTTGCGGCTTGTGGCAAGGGTTACGGTGCTGGCTAACCGATAGGATTGGGAGGCCATGATGCGCCTGCTGCGGAAACTACTGGGACGGGCTTTGTTGCTTCTGGTCGTGGGCCTCGCCGCGTTTTTGACCTTTGCGCCGGGGTATGTTGAGGCCGAGCGTAACGGCATCAATTGGCAGGGGCCCTATCCCGTCTCGGACAGGGCGGCGGCGTTGCATGGCACGCTGACGATTGGCGATTGGCACGCCGATAGCCTGTTGTGGGCGCGCGATCTGACCGAGCGGGGCACGCGGGGGCATGTCGATGTCCCGCGGCTGCTGGAGGGCAATGTGGCGCTGCAGGTTTTTGCCGCGGTCACGAAATCGCCTGCGGGGCAGAATTATCACCAGAACGACCCGGATGCGCGGGACAACATCACGCTTCTGGCTATGGGCCAGATGTGGCCGCCGCGCACCTGGAATTCGCTGGTGGAACGCGCCCTGTATCAAGCCGAGCGGCTGCATGGGTTCGCGGAGACCTCCGACGGGTTGCGGGTGATCACCTCGGAGGTCGAGTTGGACGCGCTGCTGGAAGCCCGCGCGCAAGGGGTTCAGGTTGTGGGCGGCCTGTTGGGCATTGAGGGCGCCCATGCGCTTGAAGGGGACATGGCCAATCTGGACCGGCTGGAACAGGCCGGGTATCGGCTGGTCGGGCTGCACCACTTCTTCGATAATGAAGTGGGCGGATCCCTGCACGGGGTGGGCAATCAGGGCCTGACAGAGTTCGGACAGGAGGTCGTGGCCGAGGTTGTGGCGCGTGGCATGGTGCTGGATCTGGCGCATTCCTCACCGCAGGTGGCGCGCGATGTTATTGCGGCCACGGATATTCCGCTGATCGTCAGCCATACCGGATTGAACTCGGCCTGTGAGGCCCATCGCAACTTCCCCGATGACCTGATGCGCGCGATTGTGGCCAATGGTGCGGATCAGGGCGGGGGTGTGATCGGGATCGGCTACTGGGCCGATGTGACCTGCGATGACAGCCCTGACGGGGTGGCGCGGGTGATCATGGCGGCGATTGACGCGCTTGGCGTTGATCACGTGTCCCTGGGCTCGGATTACGACGGGTCGGTGACGGTGGGGTTTGATACGTCAGAGCTGGCCGCGCTGACCGACGCGCTGTTGCGCGCGGGCGCGACCGAGGATCAGGTGCGCGCGGTGATGGGGGGCAACATGCTGCGCGTGTTGCGGGCGCGGTTGGAGTAGACGCGCTGCGCGCGCTTCCCGCCTCGCGCCGTCCGGCGCGACCGCCCCTCCTCGCGCCTCCCGGCGCTCCTCGCAGCGGGCCGGATTTGGGGCGCACTCAGAGTTTGGAATGGGACCCGTCGCACATCGGCTGGTTGGCCGAGGCCTTGCAGCCGCAGAAGAAGGCTTTGCCGTCTTTCTCGGCGGTGAATTTCACCGGCGTGAAATCGGAGCCCTTGTGGGAGCCGTCACAAAACGGCTGATTGGCCGATTGCCCGCAGGAGCACCAGAAATAGGATTTTCCGGCCTCGACCTCCACCGGATAGGGGGCGGTTTGGGCGATTTTTGGCGTGGACATGGGGCTGGCTCCTGAGCTGGCGGGGTGACACCTAACATGGCCCATGGGCCGCTGAGGTCAATCCAGATCGGTCCAGGGCCAGGGCTTCACGTTGGAGGCCGCCGCCTGGTAGCGGGCGGCTTTGGCCATCCAGATCCCCAGGTCGGTGCCGAAATCAGCGAGACGCTCGTTCGGCTCCCCCTTGGAGACCACCATGACGATGAACTGGATCACCGTGATCGCGGTCAAAACCGTGCTCGCGAAACTCAACATGATCGCGATCAGCACCACGTAAAGCAGCCGCTGCAATAGGGCGTCGCGCACGGTCTCGGGCTGTTCGCCGTTCACGCGACCGTCGAGGTTTGCATCGTCATTTCGGGCCATGGGTCATGTCCTTTTGGAACGGATCACGCGCATCATAACGGGCGCGTCCGGCACTTTCTATACGCATCCTTTGGCGAAGATCTGATCGAGGGCGGCCTCGGTCCCGCGCGAGAATTCCAGCGGGCAGGCAAAGGGCGTGGCCTCCAGGACGTGAGCGGCCACGGCCTCCACCTGGGCCACGTATTGATCGACGCCAGGGAAGCGGATCACCTGCACGTCCGCGCCGTCGCGCGCGATGATGATCTGCGCCTCGCCGTAAGAGCCGGGGTTGAACGGCGCAGGCAGGGTCAGCGTGCCTTGGGTGCCGTGGAACATCATCTGTTGGTGACGCGCGGCGCGCATGGAGACGTGGAAATTGAACCGGACCTCGCCCGCAGTTGCCGCGACCCAGGCGGAGGTATCGACGCCGTTTTCCAGGACCCAATCGACATGGGTCGGCACGGGCTCCAGCCCCGTGGCGAGGCGGAAACCGCCAAGGGGGTAGACGCCCACATCGCGCAGGGCGCCGCCGCCCAGATCAGCGGAGAGGCGAATGTTCGACGGGTCGGCCAGCGCATAGGTGAAGGCGCCGCTGACACTGCGCAGGGTGCCGATCGCGCCTTCTGCCAAGAGCGCGCGGGTGCGCTGCCACTGCGGATGGTGGGCGGGCATCCAGGCCTCGGCGATCAGGCGCGATGTCGCCTCACGCGTGGTGATCAGGTGGTCGAGGTCAGCGATGCTGAGCCCGATGGGCTTTTCGCAGAGCACGTGTTTGCCGGCGGTCGCGGCCCTGGCGCTCCATTCCGTATGCAGCGCGTTGGGCAACGGAATGTAGACCGCGTCAATCTCGGGGTCATCCAGGATCGCGTCATAGCTGCGTTCGACCCTAAGGCCCGGAACCAGGTCCGAGAACGGAATGGCGCGCGCCGGATCACGGGTGGCAACCGATTTCAGATGGGTTCGGCGGGCGGCATGGATCGCGGGGGCCATGGTTTTGCGGGCAAAACCGGCGGCGCCCAGGATCCCCCAGGTCAAATGCGTTTTCATGGGGGTTTGGTAGCGCGCCCTGCCCTAGGCCGCCAGAGGCATCGCTTTGATGCGCGGGCCGTGGGCCTCGGCCAGCATCGTCGCGAGGATCAGGCCGATCACGTCGGACCAGGCCTCTTCCAGCTGGTGGTCATGGCCCAGATGCTCGGACACCATATCCATCAGTGCGGCATGAAGCGCCATGTAGCCCCGGGGGGACATGGCGTGTGCGCGCAGGGTATGGGCCAGCGGCGCGACATGGCGAAGCAGCGCGGCGGGGGTGTCGATCAGCGCCACGGCATCGGCGAGCAGAGCGACCGGGGAGAGCGGCATGCGCCGGGCCAGCGCCGGGGCGTAGCGGGCCAGATGCATCTCGAACGCCATCGCAGATTGGGCGGGCCGACGGGTCAGACGCGGCAGGGTGGCATGGACGAGGGCGATTTGGGTGGGGGTCACATACATCTCACGCCCCTTCGCGCGGCAGGTCTTGGGCCGCCCGCGCGAGGCTGAACTGCGGCAAGCTGCGGAGCGCTGCGAAGACGTCCGCCGGGGCGGGCGGATGAGGGGCTGCGGGTTTGAGGCTCAGGAGGCGGCGAAGCATGGGGGCGGGTCCGGTGATGAAGGGGCGATGTCTTGGGCGCAACATGCGCCCTGCCCGCCGCGCCCGAAAGGGAGGGTTTCCCTACCTGCGACTGTGCTTTTGCGCAAAGAAAAGGCCCACACCGCGCAAGCGGTGTGGGCCTTTATCGTGCGGGCGCCGTCTTGGGTGGCGGCGCCCGTGTATTATGCGGGCATCGCCATGCCCTGCTGTTTCCTTTACGCAGACGTCAGCATGCCCTGCTGACGGGCCATCTCGCGCATGCGCTTTTGCAGCTTCTCGAACGCGCGCACCTCGATCTGGCGGATCCGCTCGCGGCTGACGTCATAGACCGCCGAGAGGTCTTCCAGCGTCACCGCCTTCTCCTGCAAGCGGCGCTGGGTCAGGATGTCTTTCTCCCGATCATTGAGCACTTCCATCGCCTCAGCCATCAGGGCCATGCGGCTTTGGTACTCGTCCCGCTCCGCGTAATCCGTCGCCTGATCGGCATCCTCATCCTCCAGCCAATCCTGCCACTGCGCGGTGCCGTCATCCTCGGACCCGACCGTCGCGTTCAGAGAGGCATCCCCCCCGGACATCCGGCGGTTCATCGAGATCACTTCGGTTTCCGTAACGCCTAGGTCGTTGGCAATGCGAGCGACGTTTTCAGGACGCAGGTCGCCTTCCTCCAGCGCGCCGATACGGGCCTTGGCTTTGCGCAGGTTGAAGAACAGCTTCTTCTGGGCGGACGTCGTGCCCAGTTTCACCATCGACCAGGACCGCAGGACATATTCCTGGATCGCGGCGCGGATCCACCACATCGCATAAGTGGCCAGGCGGAAGCCCTTTTCGGGGTCAAACTTCTTGACCGCCTGCATCAGACCCACGTTGGCCTCGGAAATCACCTCGGCCTGGGGCAGGCCGTAGCCGCGATAGCCCATGGCGATCTTGGCCGCGAGGCGCAGGTGCGAGGTCACCATCTGATGCGCGGCATCGGTGTCCTCATCCTCGACCCAACGCTTGGCGAGCATGTATTCTTCCTCCGGCTCCAGCATCGGGAACTTGCGGATTTCCTGAAGGTAACGGTTCAGTCCGCCCTCAGGTGTCGGGGCGGGAAGATTTGCATAATTGGCCATGTCTGGTCCCCCTATTGCGTTTGGTCCCGGTTTTGCGGGCCGGATGCGTTGATGCACGTCCGGTATGAAGGATATGTAAATACGATTAACTTAACTTCAAGAGGCCGTATTCACATTTCGGATGGGGGTTATGCACCTTGCGAATACGAACAGCAATATCCATCGACGCACGATCACGTGCATTTGTGCACATGTTACAGGGCTATCCTGTGGAATAGGCGCTTAGGCCAGCGCCGCCAGCAACGCACGGAAATCCTCGGGCAAAGGTGCCTCAAACCGCAGGGTCTCTGCGCTGACGGGATGCACGAACCCCAGGGTGGCGGCGTGGAGCGCCTGGCGCGGGAAGCTGTTCAGCATCTCGTGGCCCGCCACCTTGGCGCTGACCCGCCTTCGCCCGCCATAGGTCTGATCGCCGATCAGCGCGTGGCCCGCGTGGGACATATGCACCCGGATCTGATGGGTGCGCCCGGTCTCCAGCCTGCAGGCCACCAGCGCGACCGGGCCGTGGGCCTCCAGCACGCGCACGCGGGTCACCGCATGCCGGCCGCCGGTGAACAGGACCGCCTGGCGCTGACGGTCGGTCTTGTGGCGCGCCAGCTGGGTGGTGATCTTCACCATCGCCCCCTCGAAGCTGACGCCTTTTACCCCGCGCAGGCGCGGGTCGGCCCCGTCCGGCACGCCGTGGCACAGCGCCAGATACTCCCGCTCCATCGAGTGATCGGCGAACTGCGCGGCCAACCCGTGATGCGCCCGGTCGGACTTGGCCACGACCAAGAGCCCCGAGGTATCCTTGTCGATCCGGTGCACGATGCCGGGACGCTTCTCTCCGCCGACACCGGACAGCTTACCGCCGAAATGATGCAACAACGCGTTGACCAATGTTCCGGATGGCGAGCCCGGCGCCGGATGCACCACCATGCCCGCAGGCTTGTTCACCACGATCAGGTCGTCATCCTCATGGAGGACGTCGAGCGCGATATCCTCGGCCACAGTCTCGACATCGACCGCCTCTTCCACGGTGATCGTGACCGCGTCGCCCTCCACCACGCGCGCCTTGGGGTCGGTCAGCACCGCGCCGTTCACGGTCACGGCGCCCGCCGGGATCAGTTTCGCCAACCGCGTCCGGCTGATCGCTTCGCCCTCTGGCACGGCGCGCGCCAGTGCCTTATCAAGGCGCGGACCCGGATTGGGGCCGATGACAACTGAAACAAGACGCGTAGGGCTAGACATGGCGGATGACATTCCCGAAGGTGACGGCCCCCTGCCCCCCAACCTGCGCTTCCTGCGCGTGTTGGTGACGGTGCTGACCGGCGTGATGATCCTCGGCGTCTTAACGGTCATCTTGCTGCTTGTCATCCGACTGAATGACGTGCGCGGCCCGGTTCTGGTCCACCCCGACGTCTTCGAGATCCCACCGGGTGTGGGCACCGTCGGCTATAGCGTGATCAACGGGTATACGGTGATCATCGGCGACGACGGCATCATCCGCGTCTTCGCGAGTGATACGCAGGACCTGGTGGAAGAGATGATGCTGCCCCAGTGACGGCTGCGAGAAGCGGGCAAAGCCCGCGCGGAGGGGCCGACTCGACTTAGCGCGCAGAGTGTTGGGACGGGGTTCCGCCCTCAAGGAGCCCGCAGGGACTTGGCGCTTGCTCCCGTCCTCAAGTAGCCCGCGGGGCGTTAGGACCATGGATAATGTCCTCAAGTAGCCCGCAGGGCGGTAGGACCATGAATAATGTCCTCAAGTAGCGCGAAGCGCGGTAGGACCATGAAGATCATGCGGTAGGACAATAAAAGGGATTAATGGTACCAGCGCCCCGGCTCGAACGGGGGACCTCCTGATCCACAATCAGGCGCTCTAACCAACTGAGCTACGCCGGCATCCATCGTGCATCACCTGCACGCAGGCGGCATAGCGCTGGCCCCTTCCGATTGCAAGAGGCTCAAATGCGTGAAACCACATCGCGCCGCTCCCTTGCCACCACCCGCGCGCCTGCGCTACGCCCAATACAGCAGATCATCGCAAAACAGACCCGGAGGCTCCCATGGGGATCAACAGCGAAAACGACCTGGCCGCCGATCTTCAGATCGGGCCGACGAACCTGGGCATGGTGCGGATCTACCTTGTGGGCGAGGGCATCGATCTGCCGATGGATTTTGACCCCGACGAGGCCGAAGACATCGCCGAAGAACTGCGCGCTGCGGCGGCGACCGCGCGCAAGGTCGGCAAGAAGGGCAAGTAGCGCCATGCCCCGGGGGTCGCACGCATGAAAGACCTGATCTTCATGCTTCTCAAGGGGCTTGAGCTTTCAGGCTACCTGGTGATCGGCTTCCTCCTCAGCACCGGGGCATCGCTGCTGTCGCTTTGGGCGGCAGGAACCCTGCCCGCTGCCGAGACGGGCGGCGCAGGACTTCAGGAGCCCGTCGGCTACGCCATGGGCTATGGGCTGGTCTCAACCCTCATCGCCCTGCCGGTTTGGCTGGTGGCCTGCCTCGTGCCCGCCCTGCGGTGGCGCAACGCCTGGTGGATCGCGCTTGTGCTGGCGAACGGCTTCATGCTGGTGGCCTTGACGACGGACATCATGGGCTAGGCCGGTCAGCCCATCACCCCGGCGGCGGGATCCCGCAGGACCTGCAGGCGCAGGGCCGCGCCGCGGGCGAATTTCTGGGTCACCGCCTTGCGCCTTGCGCCCGCCAGCTTTGTCTCTGGCCCCATCCGCAGGATCTCGGCGTCGTAGCCGTCGGCGATGATCAGGCCGGTGTCATCGGGCAGAAGCTCAGTCGGAAACGCCTCATCTACCGCCCAAAAATAGCGGTCTCCCCATTCCAGGTACCCCTCCCACTTGGCGTCGGAGGTGAAATCCACCCGGGAGGATTTGCACTCGATCACCCACAACTCGCCCTTGGGCCCCATCGCCATCACGTCGAGCCGTTTGCCGCGTTCCGGTGTGAATTCTTCCAGGGTCACGAAATCATGGCTGCGCAAATGGCGGCACACGCCGCGTGCCAGCAATTGGCCGGGCATCAGGGTAATGTCTGTCGCTTCGTCTCGCATAGTGGAAGCATGAACAATAGGTGAACAAAAATCAAGCGACTTGACATGATACCATTTGGTTTCATATCTAATGAAGACCAAATGGTATTATGACATGCACACAGATCCCCATGCCACCTTCCGCGCCCTCGCCGACCCCACCCGCCGCGACATCCTCGGGCTCTTGAGCGCGCAGCATCTGAGCATTGGCGAGGTCGCAGAGCATTTCGACATGACCCGCCCCGCGATCAAGAAGCACCTTCGCGTGTTGGAAGAGGGGCATCTGATCACCGTCACCGCCAAGGGGCGCGAGCGGATCAATGCGATCAACCCGGACGGATTCCGTGCGGTTGAGTCCTGGCTCAGCTTCTTTGACCGGTTCTGGGATGATCGCCTTTCTGCCCTCAAAACAGCCGTCGAAAAGGAAACCAAATGACCAGCCATACGATCGAGAAGACCCTGATCCTTTCCGCCCCGCCCGCCGAGGTCTGGGCTTTCCTGACCGATCCCGACAAGCTGGCGATCTGGTTCCACCGCCCTGAGCGCGCCCTGACAACGCCCGGCGCATTCTCCATGCCCGGGGAAGACGGCGCGCCGCTGGTCTGGGGCGAGGTGCGCGAGGCCACGACCCCCACGCACCTGTCCTACAGCTTCACCGCACGACCCATGGGCGGGCTGATGACCGAGGTGACATGGACCCTGACCGCGGTGGAGGCCGGCACTCGTCTGCATCTGCGCCACGACGGCATCCCCACGGGCGCCGAGGCGTTCGGCCTGCTGACCGCCTTTGACGGGGGATGGGACAAGCACCTGTTGTCCCTGCGCGAAGCAATTTCAGCCAATTAGCACCTGCCCCTTGCCGGATGCCCCGCCGCCGCCTACCTACCGACGTGGCGGATCTACCCTTCTCGTACCTGTGGCAACATTCCAGTGGCCTTAAGCAAATCCGAGGGAGCTGGCTCTGGCTTGGCCGTGGCCCTGCTATCTGGCGCCCACCTGTATATACAGGTCCTCGGGAATATACGCCTCTACGGAAGCGGTGGTCCCCGCCACTTTACCGGCCGCGCGTGTCCTGCACGCGGACCGGGATCGGGATCGCAAGCGGCTCGGGCGCGCGCTTGCCGCCTTCCTGGTCGTCGTCGCTTTCCATCATCATGATGCGAATGCCGATCTGGACCGAGCCAAAGGTGATCCAGCACAGAACCGTCATCACGATCAGGGCCAGGGGCCCCTCGGACGTATGGGTCACCAGATGCCAGAGGTTCGCCACGTTGAACCACAGGATCGTCGCAACGAAGGCAAGTGCGATGACGCCGCCGTAAGCGGCATGGCGCAGGATCATCTTGATGTAGTCAGGCATGGCGCGACTCCTTTGCTGCCCCAAAGATAGCAGCCCTCGCCCCACGTTCCACTCTTTTTGAGGGTGCTCTTCGGCGGCCACACGCCGCCTCAGGTCAGCACGGTGACGACGTAAGCCGCGTATCCCGCAAGCCCTATCGCCCCCGCGATACGGCCCACCCGCCCCCAAAGGCCAAGCGCCAGAAGCGCAGCAGCCGTCAGGGCCAGGCCCCAAACCTCAGCCATATGCAACGACGGCGGCACGGCAATCGGCTGCACCAGCGCGGTGATCCCGAGGATGCCCAATACGTTGAAGATGTTAGAGCCTACGATATTGCCCAGGGCCATCGCGCTTTGCCCGCGCAGCGCAGCAGAAAGGCTTGCGGACAACTCCGGCAAGGACGTGCCAAGGGCAACCACCGTCAGACCGATCACCGAGGGCGGCACGCCGAAATCCCCGGCGATGCCTACGGCACCACCCACCAGCGCTTGGGCACCGCCGATCAGAAGCACCAGGCCAAGGCCCACGCATAGAAGGCTGAGGGGCAGGCCGAAACCCGGTGCATCGGGTCCGCCACCCGACTGGCCAACCCAGAGGCTGGCCAGAAGGAAAGCCGCAAGCGCCCCCAGAAACAGCGTGCCCACTGCGACACCGATGCCCCCCAGAAGCAGCACGCCGATCATCGCCGCCGTCGCCACGGCGACGCCCACGGCCTCTACCCAGCCCAGCCGCGCGACGATGGGTGTAATCAGGGCGGTCGCACCCAGGATCAGCGCCACGTTGGCGATGTTGGAGCCGATGACGTTGCCCAACGCGATCCCCGGCGCGCCCGACAGGGCCGCCGTGACCGATGCCGCCAGTTCCGGGGTCGAGGTGCCGAACCCCATGACCACGGCGCCCACGATAGCGGGCGTGATCCCGAATCGTACCGACAGGCCAAGTGCCCCGCGCACAAGAATTTCTCCGCCCGCCACAAGCAGCGCCAAGCCCGATACAACAAGCAGGTAATCCAAGGTGAAATCTCCACCGATCCTGGGGATCAGACCGCCCGCCCCGGCATCGGTGCAGCGCAAATGGGGAGGATTTTCGCCGCTACAAGCCCTGCACCTTGGGCACGGGCGCAACAGCGTCTATATTCCTGCTTCGAGCCCACAGCAGGAGGCGCAAGATGCCCAACAGCCCGACCCGCAACGCCAACCCCCATGGGTTGGCCCATGCCCGAGAGCTTCAGGGCCATCTGACCTGGCTGGAAAGCTTCTCAGGCACCGCTTTGGCAGTGCTGGCGACGGCCTCCGGCATCTATACGTACCTCGGCGTGTCGTCGTTGCTGGATGACACCGGCGCCTTGTCTTTCTTTGCGGCCTCCGCCTATTCCATTGCCGTTTCCGTCGGCATCTTCGTGTTCTGGTCCTACCTGTTGCGGCTGATGCCCGCGATGCGCACCACGGCGGCCAAGCTGAAGCTGATGGGGGCGATGGCCTTGGGGTCTCTGGCGATCATCGCCATGTCGTCCTGGCTGAACGCGGCGGCGCTGGCGGGATCAGCGGCGGTGGAACAGCACCTGGCGCAGACCGTGCAGGAATACCAGGAGGCGCTGGAGCAGGCTCATGACACCGCCGTCAGCGCCCAGGCCTTGGAGCGTGACGTGACCCGCGTGCGTCAGTCGTTCGAGGATCTGTCCGAGCAGGAGGCCGACGGCAACCTCTCCGGCCTCGCCGGGCGCGGCGCGGTGTTCCGGGTGCTGCGCCAGAAGGCCGAGGAACTCGCCGCGCTGGAGGTTCAGATCCAGGCGCAATCGCCCCTGATCGAGGCGGCATTTGAAGAAGGCAACGTGATTCTGTCGCGGATGCGGGCGCTGATCGTGGAGCCCGGCGCGGTCGAGGCCCGCTCCGTCGCGTTCTCCGAGGATGCCGTGCGCCTGGCGGGCCTTGTGTCGTCCCTGCGGCAATTGTCCGTGGCGCCGCTGGTGGACCGCGCGGCAGAGGACCTGTCGGCCTCCGTGGTTCTGCCGGAACTCGATGCCTCGGGCGCGGGCGGGCAAGAGGCGCAGGCCTCTACCATCACCTCCGTTCTGCAAGTGCTGGCCCTGCGCGCTGCGTCGCTGGAGGACGCCGCCGAATTGGTCATCGCACGGCCCGACACGGCCCAGGTGACGTATACGCCGATCTCTTCCGCCGATGCCGTCATCCTTTATGCAGGCAACTTCGTACCCTCCTGGGCCGGGGCGATTGCTATTGACCTTCTGCCCGCCGTGCTGGTCCTGATCCTGATGGTCACCCAGGGCGCGATCCGCGCAGGGCGCGGCGATCTGCCGGCCGAGGACACGCTGACGCTGGCCGAGCTGCGCGCCGCGCTGCATGCGATGCGCGAGATGGAGGCGTTGGATCATCCCCCTGCGGCCCAGGCGCCGCCGCCTGAAAACGTGAAGCCCCTGGCGCCGCAGCCGGTCCGCTCCAATGATTGAGACAGAGGAGGCTCCGCGCGGCTTCACCGTCAAACGCGCGATCACCGCGATCCTCGCGTTCCAGATCGCCATGGCGGTGGTCCTGGCGGGCTCGGACTTGATCTCGGCCCTGCCGCGCCTGCTGGCCGGGACCTCCGCGCCCAATCTCGACGCGCCCGTGGCCCCCGGCGATCAGGTCCGCCGCTACCGCCCCGGCGATCTTCCGGCGCGCGACCGCACGGACCCCGCGCGGCAAACGCCGATCCCCGACCCCGGCGATATGCCCACCCGACTGCGCTTCTCGGTCGAGGGCGACGTGGCGCTTCTGACCGGCCAGATCGCACCCGGCGACAGCGCGCGGTTCGCGGAATGGCTGGAGGCCGACGCGACCTTTGAAGCCATCCGGCTGCATTCCCCGGGCGGCTCCGTTCAGGACGCGCTGGCGATCGGCCAGGCGATCCGCGACGCGGACCTGGCGACGATGATGGAGCCGGGCGACATCTGCCTGTCCGCCTGCCCCTACGTGCTGGCGGGCGGCACGACCCGCGAGATCCCCGAGGGCGCGATGGTCGGCGTTCACCAGCACTACTTCGGCGAGAACACCGCCCTGCCCGCCTTTCTCGCCATCGAAGACATCCAGTTCGGCCAGGGCGAGGTCATGGCCCATCTCGACGCCATGGGTGTGGACGTCCGCGTGATGCAACATGCGCTGACCACCCCGCCCGATGCGATTTATGTGTTGCTCCCCGAGGAATTGGTGGAATATCGCATGGTTTCCGCGCCGGATGATGCCTGAGCGCATCCGCGCGCCCCACTGCCCATCGCCCATCTGGAGGCCAAAATGTCTGAACGCCTGAACTACATCGCCATCAACGGTCCCGCCATCGCGAGCATGTTCAAGGCCAAATCCGATGTGACCAAGATCGAGCATAAGCTGAAAGCGCTGGTGGAGGTCCGCGTCTCGCAGATCAACGGCTGCGCTTATTGCGTCGATGTCCACACCATGGATGCCCGCAGCGCCGGAGAGACGCAACAACGGCTCGACTGTCTGCCGGTCTGGCGCGAAGCGCAGTTCTTCGACGCGCGTGAACGCGCAGCGCTGGCCTGGGCGGAGGCGGTCACGCAGGTCGCGACCCAAGGCGCGCCGCAGCCGCTTTATGACGCGCTCTTCGACCATTTCTCGGACGCTGAGGTTGTCGATCTGACGCTGGTCATCGCGCAGATGAACGCCTGGAACCGGCTGGCAGTCAGCTTCGCGGCCAAACCCAAACCGCGCGACTAGGACCTGAGACCTAGAAAGCCTCGGGCTTGGCCTCGCGCGCCATGTGATCGAGCACCGCGTTGACGAACTTCGCCTCGCGGCCCTCGGGGAAGAAGGCGCGCGCGACGTCCACGAATTCCGTGATCACCACCTTCGGCGGCGCGTTGCCCGCGACCAGCTCGGCCCCCGCTGCACGAAACAGCGCCCGCAAGGTGGGATCGATGCGGTCAATCGGCCATTTTTCCACCAACGCCCGGTCCGTCATCTGGTCGATCACGGCCTGGCGGCCCAGGGCGTCTTCCAGGGTCTTGCGAAACAGCGTGGTATCGCCTTCCGCCATCTCTTCACCCTCGTAGACAGCGCCGAAACGGTGCGTCTCAAACTCCTGTCGCACCGCGTCGAGCGTCTGGTTGGAATGCTCCATCTGGAACAGCGCCTGCACGGCATAAAGCCGCGCGGCAGAGCGCATCTGGCGCTTTTCGTCCCGATTGGGACCCTTTGGTTTCTTCTCGCTCATGCCGTGCTTGATCCGTCCGCGATCTCGATGGTGTCGCCGGAAAACCCCTTGGGTTTGAACCCGAGGTTCCCCTTAGGCGCGCCATACTTGCGCGTCAACGCGATCAGGTGCAGCGCCGCCTCTGCCGCGCCACCGGCGGTGTTCAGCCGCGCGCCATCCGCGCGTTCCTCGGCCTGATCACGGTTCTCCACGGTGATGATGCCGTTGCCGATGCAGATGCCCTGCAGGCCTAGCATCGTCAGCGCGCGCGAGGACTCGTTGACCACCACGTCGTAATGCGACGTCGCCCCTCGGATCACGCAGCCCAGCGCGACAAAGCCGTCAAAGTTACTCATCCGGTGCGCGATGCCGATGGCGGTGGGTACCTCCAGCGATCCGGGCACCTCGATGGTCTCATGGGCCACACCGGCGGCGTCCAGCACACCCCGCGCCGCCGCCAGCTGCGCCTCGGAAATGCTGGTGTAGTAAGGCGCGATCACGATCGCCACTTTCACCGACTTGTCAAAGCTCGGCAGCCCAAGGTCGTTGTCTGAATGTCCCGCCATTATCCAAGCTCCGAGATTTTGCGTGTGCCCACAATCGACAGGCCGTAGGCATCGAGCCCCACGACCTTGGGTTGAGGTGAATTTGTCAGAAGGATCATGTCGCTCAGCTCCAGCGACGACAGGATCTGCGCGCCAAGGCCGTACTGCCGCAGGGTCTGCGGGCTGACCTCATCATCGGCGACCAGCTTCATCGTCAGGTCCCGCAACAGCACCAGGACACCGCGCCCCTCTTCGGCTATGAGCCTCATCGCATCGTTGAACTCACCGGCGCGGCCCGCCGGGCCGATCCCCACCACATCCAGCAGCGGGTCCATCGCGTGCATCCGCACCAGCACCGGGTCGTCGCCGCTGATGTCGCCCTTGATCAGCACGATATGCTCGGCGCCCTGGGTCTGGTCGGTGTAGATCCGCATCTTCCATTCACCGCCGAACTCCGAGGTGATGACCTCTTCCTGCTGCACCCGCACCAGGTTGTCGTGGCGGCGGCGGTAGGCGATCAGATCGCTGATCGTGCCGATTTTGAGACCGTGGCGTTGCGCAAAGGCGATCAGATCCGGCAGCCGTGCCATGGACCCGTCGTCATTCATGATCTCACAGATCACGCCTGAAGGATTGAGCCCCGCCAGCCGCGAAATATCCACTGCCGCCTCGGTATGGCCCGCGCGGACCAACACGCCACCGTCGCGCGCGCGCAATGGGAACACATGGCCCGGCGTCGCGATATCCTGAGCACCCTTGCCGCTGTCAATCGCCACTGCCACGGTCCGCGCCCGGTCATGGGCGCTGATACCCGTGGAGACGCCCTCGCGCGCCTCGATGGAAATGGTGAACGCCGTCTCGTGGCGCGAGGAATTATTGGTGCTCATCAGGCTCAGGCCCAGCGCGTCGATCCGCTCGCCGGGCAGGGACAAGCAGATCAGCCCGCGCCCGTAAGTGGCCATGAAATTGATCGCCTCGGGCGTGGCCATCTGCGCCGGGATCACCAGATCGCCCTCATTCTCGCGGTCCTCGTGGTCCACCAGAATGAACATCCGGCCATTGCGCGCGTCCTCCAGGATTTCCTCGATGGACGAGATCGCATCCGACCAGTCCCGTTCCACGGGACCGGGGGTTTCAAAGGCTTCGGTCATGGCGCGGCGTCCCCTCTGCACGGCTTCATGGGGCCAGATAGTCCAACGCGCCGGTATTGGAAAGGGAGGCGCGCGCACACCGGGTGTTCAGGCGGGGAACATCACGTCACGGGGGATCGTGCCGCCCAGACCGGCGGTGCCGCTCCATTCGGTCTCCAGCGCCGTGGCGGCCACGACGACCAAGCCATCAAACGGAACCGAGGCGTCTTGCGCCATCGCCCGCAATCCGTCGCGCGCGGCCCGCCATGGGGTGGCCAGACCCGGCGCGCGGCCCGCGCCATCAATTATCCCCGCCTCGATCGCCGCCTCAGGATCACGGGGCGCATGGATGGCCACCAACCGCTTTGCCGCGCCCTCCAGCGCGATCAACCGCGCCCGCTCCGGCTCTGGCACCTGGGCGCCCCGCCCCATGCTCAAGGCATTGTCGGAAAACAAAAAGCCCACGATGTCGCGCCCGGTAACGGCGCGCACCGTGGCGTAGCTCTTGTAAGGCAGGCCCAACCGCTCCGCCCGTTTCACCCGCAACCGGACCACTTCCAACGGCAGGCTCGGTAACAACGCGGCCCGCGCCTTGGTCCAGGCGACACGGCGAAATCCCGCACCGGCCTCCATGCTGGGTCCCTTGTTGTGCCCCATCCCCGTCATTGCGCGTCCTCCATCCATTCCACCGACCGCCTCGCGTCCACTTCCGCCTCAGCTTCCCCGGAAAATCCGCCGGCGCCAATCCCCAGAAAGCGCCAGCCATGGGCGTCTTCGGGGTCGCGCCGGCACTCTGCCCAGGAAAACAGCCCATCGACCTCGCGCCGCACATCCACGCAGCGCTGCCCGGACCAATCCTCTATCGACCGCACGACCAATGGCTTCACGCCCGCTCCCCCCTTCATCTTGCCAAATACAACTCAATCCCAACCCTGCCGCCCGCGCTGGCCTCAGGTTTTCCACTCCGCCAGCCGCGCCACATAGCGCGCCAGCGTATCGATCTCGAAATTCACTGCGTCACCCACCTTTGCGGTGCCCCAGGTCGTCACCTCCTTGGTGTGGGGAATGATATTCACCCCAAACTCGGAGCCCGCGACCTCATTAACCGTCAGCGATGTGCCGTTCAGCGCGACCGAGCCCTTGGGGGCCACGAACCGGCCCAGATCACCGGGCACCCGGAAGGTGAACCGGGTGCTGTCCCCCTCCTCAACCATGCCGATAATCTCCGCCACCCCGTCCACATGGCCCGAGACGATGTGCCCGCCCAACTCATCACCCACCTTCAGCGCGCGCTCCAGGTTCAGGCGGCTTCCCACCTCCCAGGTCCCGATGTTGGTTTTCGAGACGCTCTCGGCCGAGATATCGACATCGAACCAATCCGCGCCCATCGCCACCACGGTCAGGCAAACCCCGTCGCACGCGATCGAGGCGCCCAGGTCCACCGTGTCCATGTCATACCCCGTGCCGATGCGGGCGCGCAGGTCGCCGCGGTGCTCCAGCGCGCGGACCTCGCCCAGATCGGTGACTATTCCTGTGAACATCTGCGTGACTTCCCTTTGGCTCCGCTGCTGCCCCCTGATATCGCGCAAAAACCGCCGCCGTCCAGCGTTGCGCCTGCGTGGCCCCAGGGTCGCAGTAGCCACGCAGATGCCACAATTCAGCCCAGACCGCGCCCTTCCCTTTTGCTCTTGTTAAGGAAATCCGGCTAGACAGCCCCAAGACCAGAGGATCCTGCCCCCATGGCGCCCAGCCACACCCACCGCGCCTTCCTGTTCCTGCAAGGCCCCCACGGGCCCTTCTTCGCGCGCCTGGCCGAGATGATGGCAAACGCGGGCGCGAAGGTCTGGCGGGTGGGCTTCAACCGGGGTGATCAAGCGTTCTGGCCCGATAAATCCACCTACCTGCCCTTCACCCAGCCGTCAAAGGGCTGGCCCGACCACATCGCGCACCTTCTGGACGAAAAGGGCATCACCGATCTCGTGCTTTATGGCGACACGCGGCCCATTCATGCCCAGGCGATTGAGCATGCGCGCGCCAAGGGCATCACCGTCCATGTGTTTGAGGAAGGCTACCTGCGCCCCTATTGGGTGACTTATGAGCGCGGCGGCGCCAACGGGCATTCGCGCCTGATGGACACTTCGGTGCAGCAGATGCGCAATGCGCTCAAGGACCTCGACCTCGACCTGCCCGATGCGCCGGCCAAATGGGGCGACATGCGCCAGCATGTCTTCTACGGCGCCGCCTACCATGGCTTCGTCTTGCTCGCTAACCGCGCCTATGCCGCCTTCCGACCGCACCGTGCCCTGACGGTGCGCGATGAATTTCGCCTGTATCTGCGCCGCCTGGCCCTGATGCCCTTCCTCTGGATGGACCGGGTGCAGGCCACCTACCGGATCAAGACCGGCGGCTTCCCCTACCACCTGGCGCTGCTGCAACTGGCCCATGACGCCAGCTTCCGCGACCATGGACCGTTCGAGGATATGGCCGAATTCCTGGAGGTGCTGATCGCGGGCTTCGCCGACGGCGCGCCGTCGCACCACCACCTGGTTTTTAAGGCCCACCCGCTGGAAGATGGCCGCACACCGATCCGCGCCGATATCCGCCGCCTCGCGGCCCTCCACGGCGTCTCGGACCGCGTGCATTACGTGCGCGGCGGCAAGCTGGCGCGGCTTCTGAACGACGCGCGTTCTGCCGTCACCGTGAATTCCACCGCCGCGCAACAGGCGCTCTGGCGCGGACTTCCGCTCAAGGCCTTTGGCCAAGCCGTCTACCTCAAGCCCGAGTTCGTCTCGGACCAATCCCTGCCCGCCTTTTTCCAGAACCCCACCCGCCCCGACAGCCGCGCCTACCGCGATTATCGCCATTATCTGTTGGAAACCTCGCAGATCTCGGGCAGCTATTATTCCGCCCGCGGACGCCGACAGCTTTTGCGCCAGGTGGTCGATATGATGCTGTCATCCGAGGATGCCTATGACGCGCTGGACGCGGGCAGACCGGCACCAAGGCAACACCTTTCGTTGGTGAAATAAGGTATTGCTTGCAAGGGGCTTCCCCGGTGAAGCCTTTTTGGATATCTTACCAAAAAACGAGAATAAAATATCTGAGGCAGTTCAGGCTAAAGGAGCCATCCCCGTGACATCGAGGGTTCCCCGTTTCGCGCGCATCGCCGCGCTTTGCACCTGTGTGGTGTCGATAACTGCGTGTGACGTGCTCACCCGCGTGCTTCCGTCCGCCGGTCCCACCCGCAACCAGATCTTCGCAGGCTCCGTCCAGAACGAAGGCGACGCTTTCGTGGTCGAGGTCAACCAACGCGTCACCGCCGCGACCTCGCTGGTCCCGACCCTGGGCTTCCCGCAGGCGCTGTTGAACGCAGGCGTGGCCGACACCGACCTGATCCGCCCCGGCGACACGCTGACCCTGACCATTTTCGAGAACGTGACCGATGGCCTCCTGGCGGGCGAAGGCTCCAACGCCGCGCAGCTTTCCACGCTGCAGGTCGACAGCTCCGGCTTCATCTTCATCCCCTACGCAGGCCGCATCCGCGCGGCGGGCAACACGCCCGAGCAGCTGCGAGAGGTGATCACCCGCAACCTCGACGAACAAACCCCCGACCCCCAGGTCATCGTCTCGCGCGAAGCGGGCGACGGCGCGACCGTCGTGATCTCGGGCGACGTCAACGGCCAGGGCATCTTCCCGATCGAACGTCCGACGCGGACCCTCTCGGGCATGTTGTCGGCGGCAGGCGGCACCACCAATGACGCTGAAATCACCCGCGTTACCCTGGTACGCGGCGGCCATACCGGCACCGTCTGGTACGAGGATATCTTCCGGGATCCCAACGTCGACATTTCGCTTCGCGCCGATGATCGGATCATCGTCGAAGGCGACACCCGCCGGTTCACCGCCCTTGGCGCGACCGGTGCCCAGACTGTCGTGGATTTCGACAGCCAGGTGATTTCCGCCATCGATGCCATCGCCTCCGTCGGCGGCCTCAACCCCTCGCTCGCGGACCCCACGGGCGTCTTCGTCCTGCGTAACGAGCCCGAGGAACTGGCCAATCTGGTCCTGGCCCGTGATGACCTGATCGGCACCCAGCGGATGATCTACGTGCTCGACCTCACCGCGCCCACCGGCATGTTTGAGGCGCGCGATTTCGTCATTCGTGATGGCGACACGGTCTATGTGACCTCCGCGCCGATCACCCAGTTCAACACCGCGATCTCGGCGCTGACCGGCACCTTGACCGGCGTGACGGGCGTCTCGGATGCGCTTGGCGGCACCAACTGATCCATGACGCCCTTTGGCGATAGCGGGGCGGGGGGCTCAAAGACCTCGCCCCACCGCCGCGCCTATCATTTTAATGCAGGCTTCCTGACCAACGCGCGCGTGCGCCGCATTCTGACCCTCGCGGGCTACGACCTGAAGCTTGGCAAACCCGACGCGACCGATGACGTCGTGGTCTGGGGCCATTCCCCCTACGCCCCGCGCGGTGAAGCGGTGGTGGAGGCCACGGGCGCGCATCTGGTCCGAGTGGAAGACGCCTTCCTCCGCTCCCTCCACCCCGGCCGCTCGGGGGAGCCGCCCCTGGGCCTGGTGATCGACCGGCGCGGCATCTACTTCGACGCCACCCGCGCCTCGGATCTGGAACATATCCTCGCCACCCATCCCTTTGACGACACGGCGCTTTTGAACCGTGCCCGCGATGTCATGGCCCGCATGGCCGAGGGGCACCTGTCAAAGTATTCCGCCCACGACCCGGCTCTGGAACCGCCCGCCCCCGGCTACGTCCTGTTGATCGACCAGACAAAGGGCGACGCGTCGATCACCCTGGGCCAGGCCACCGCCGACAATTTCGCCGAGGCGCTGACTTGGGCCCGCGAAGACCACCCCGATGCCCATATCGTCATCAAGACCCACCCCGAGACGCGCGATGGCCACCGCCCCGGCCACTTCAGCGCCGACACGCTGCCCCCCAATGTCTCCCTCGATGACCGCCCGATCTCGCTCTGGCGCATGTTTGAGGGCGCGCGTGCCGTCTACACCGTGACCTCCCAAGCCGGGTTCGAGGCCATATTGGCGGGCCACAAGCCCGTCACCTTCGGCGTGCCCTTCTACGCCGGATGGGGCCTGACAGATGACCGCCGCCCGGTCCCCGCCCGCCGCCAACGGGTACTGACCCGCGCGCAACTGGTGGCAGGCGCACTACTGCTCTACCCCACCTGGTACGACCCGTACCGCGACGCCTTGGGCCAGGTCGAAGACGTCCTCGGCGCGCTCGAAGCCCAGGCGCGTAGCTGGCGAGAGGACCGCGCAGGTTACGTCGCCCTCGGTATGCGCAGCTGGAAAAAAGGGCATCTGAAGGCGGGCTTCGGTCAGCACGGGGCCTTGGATTTCGCCGATGCGCCGGTGCCCGGCCGCCCCACGATCGTCTGGGCAGGCCGCGAGACGCCCGAGATCGCGGCGGCCTCGGACAGGCTGTTGCGGATGGAAGACGGGTTCCTGCGGTCCCGGGGCCTTGGGGCCGAGCTGGTCCCGCCCCTGTCGCTGGTCCTTGATGACCTCGGGATCTACTACGACCCCACCCGCGAAAGCCGTCTGGAGCGGCTGATCACTGAGGCGGCCGCGCTGCCTTTGCCGCGCCTCGACCGCGCCGAGCGGTTGATCCAGACGCTCCGCCGCGCGGGCCTGACGAAGTACAACATCACCGGCGGGTCGCTTCCGGGCCTGCCCCCTGACCGCGAGGTCATTCTTGTGCCCGGGCAGGTCGAAGATGATGCCTCCATCCGTCTCGGCACCGGTACGATCAACACCAACGCCGCTCTTCTGGCCGAGGCCCGGCGTCTGCATCCCGATGCCTACCTGATCTACAAACCCCACCCCGATGTGGAGGCCGGATTGCGCATCGGAGCGTTGCCCGACGACGCCCACCCGCTCGCCGATCACATCGCCGATCAAACCGGGGCCGAGGCGCTTTTGGCCGTCGCAAACCGCGTCGTCACCATGACCTCGGCCATGGGGTTTGAGGCGCTGGTCCGCGGCCTTCCCGTAACGACGTTAGGCGCGCCCTTCTATGCCGGTTGGGGCCTGACCACGGACCTGGGCGACGTGCCATCGCGCCGCTGCGCGCAGCCCTCGCTTGCCGCTTTGGTCCACGCCGCGCTCATCACCTACCCGCGCTACATGGATCCCGTCACCGGCCTGCCCTGCCCCGTTGAAATCGCGGTCGAGCGCCTTGCATCAGGCGACGGTGTCCCGCGCAAACCAAGCCTCCGGGCCCTGGCCAAACTGCAGGGCTGGCTTGCGGGCCAAAGCTGGCTTTGGCGTCGCTAAAGCGTTCCGCCAAAAACCTGAGTAACAGCTTTTGGGGGAGCGCAGTGCAACGCTTGATCGTTGCGCGCGCCCCGCCTTTATCTGATGTCTCAGGTTAAAGGCGGGACGCTCTAGATAGCAGAAATCCACCCGCGTGGAGCATTATTCACAGGTTTATCCACAGATATCCGTCTAATTTCGAACTATTCAGCGGGCCGCGTCCAGATACTCAAAGCGTCCGGTCCGACACCCTCAACCCTATCCAGCGCGAACCGAGGCGCCCCTGACAGCGCCCCCAATCCCATCGCGCCGACCGAGGGCGTTCCCTCCGCGCCGATCACCAGACCGCCCGAGAAAACGGCCAGGTCGTCCACCAGATCTGACGCCAAAAGTGACGCCGCAAGCGCCCCGCCGCCTTCGCAGAACACGCGCGTCAGCCCGGCCTCGCCCAGCGCCGAGAGAACCGCCGCAAGGTCCATCTGGCCGCCTTCCTCCAGCCCCGCTTCCAGCAGTTGCGCGCCCGCACCAAGCCAGGCCTCCCTCGCCGCGACGGGCGCGTCGGGGCCGTGGACCAACCACACCGGAACCTTTCGCGCCGTGCGCCCCAGGTTGGAGACCACCGGCACGTCCAGGCGCCGCGAGACGACAACGCGCACGGGCTGGGGCACGTCGCCGAAACCGCGCACTGTCAAGGACGGATCATCGGCCCGCGCCGTGCCCGCGCCGACCATCACCGCATCGTGCGTCAGCCGCATCCCATGCACCCGCCGCCGCGCGTCCGGCCCGGTAATCCACTGACTCTCACCGCTCGCCGTGGCGATCCGCCCATCCACGGACGTCGCCAGTTTCAGCGTCACCATCGGACGCCCCGAACGCACCCGCGTGAAGAACCCAAGATGCGCCCGCTCGGCCTCTGCCGCCCTCACGCCAACAACCACCTCGACCCCCGCCGCGCGCAGCCGCGCGATCCCGCCGCCCGCAACCCGAGGGTCCGGGTCCGTACAGGCCACGACGACGCGCGTAACACCGGCGTCAATCAGCGCCTGGGCACAGGGCCCCGTCTGTCCAACATGATTGCAGGGCTCTAGCGAGACGTAAGCGCAGGCGCCCGCGGCCTTAACGCCCGCCTGTCCCAGTGCCACGACCTCGGCATGGGGCCGCCCACCGGGCGCTGTCCAGCCGCGCCCGACCACCCGGCCTTCCCGTACCAGAACGCAGCCCACCGCCGGGTTCGGCCACACGCGCCCAAGGCCCCGCGCGCCAAGCGACAGCGCCAGAGCCATCCAGCGTGCGTCAGCCTCCCCAACCAAGGGGGGCACGTCAGCTCTCGGTCTGTTGCGCAGGTGGACGCAGTTCGGCCAGGAAATCCTCGAAGTCGTCCGTGGCCTGGAAGTTCTTGTAAACACTCGCAAAACGCACGTAGGCGACAGTATCAATCGCCGCCAGGCGTTCCATCACGATCTCGCCGATGACCTTGGATTGCACGTCCGTCTCGCCCAGGCTTTCCAGCCGCCGCACCATGCCCGAGATCATCTGATCCACGCGCTCGGGCTCAATCGGGCGCTTTTGCAGCGCCATCCGGATCGAGCGTTCCAGCTTCGTCCGGTCAAAATCCTCGCGCTTGCCGCTGGATTTGATCACCACCAGATCGCGCAATTGCACGCGCTCGTAGGTCGTGAAACGGCCCGCGCAGGCCGGGCAAAACCGCCGCCGCCGGATCGCCACATGATCTTCAGCAGGACGCGAGTCCTTCACCTGGGTGTCAATATTTCCGCAAAATGGGCAACGCATGGCGCAGCCTCCTGTCCCTATCGCGCATGGAGAACTCTCGCCGCGCCTACCTCAATCCTTGGGGCTTATGCCCGCTTATCCACAGGCACTATAGGGAGGCGCGCATGCCTTGTGTAGGCCCTAATCGTCCCCACACCATGTAGCGCAGGTGACCTGTTGCAGTCGCGCCATCACGCGAAGTGGGCCGCGACAAGGCGACGGTGCGGGGCATCGCGATGTTCAACCAGGTAAATGCCCTGCCAGGTGCCCAGCCGCATCCGCCCGGATTGTACCGGCACCTGCAAGGACACGGGCAGGAGGGCGGCCTTGATATGGGCGGGCATATCATCGGGGCCTTCGGCCACATGGCGCATCCAGGCCATGGACGGGTCATCGGCGCGGGGCGCCAGCCGGTCGAGGTAGACCATCAGGTCGTCTTGCACGTCCGGGTCCGCGTTTTCCTGGATCAACAGCGAGGCCGAGGTATGGCGCACCATCAGGGTCAGCACCCCGCTGCCCGCCCCCGCCAGCCACCGCGCGACCTCGGCGGTGAACTCGTACAGCCCCGGACCGCGCGTGGTGATCTCGAAATCCGTTTGCATCGCGCCCACTTTCATCAGCCGCCTTCCGCCACGGCTCGGCCCGTGTCAGTCAACGCATAGACGCCCACGGCCACCTTCTCGAACCAGCCATAGTGGTTGTTGCGCATGATCAGCGTCGCCCGCGCCACGCCGGTGGATTTCGCCACCTCCGCGCCCTTGGCTTCGCCTGCAAGCGCCAGGAACTCGGCGCACAACAACGCCTCCTGCCGGTATGCCGTCACCCGCGCGCCCTGCAGGCCGCCCAGGTTCGGATCGCCCTCGCGTTTCTCGAACTCGGCCACGATGGCGCGCTTCTTGCGCGCGACTTTGCGCGGCGCGTAAGGGCCCGGCTCTGCGTAGACCTTCACCGCGCCCGCCGCCACATCGACGCCGATCACCCCCAGGCCCAACCGCCGCGCCATGCGCACGTTTTCGCGCAGTGCCTTCAGCCAGGGCCGACCTTTCCCTTTCGCCACGGCCACATAGACGCAATCGCACAGCGCCAGCCGCGCGATCCCCTGGTGGAACAACGTCAGGGAAAACCCCTTCTTCAGCTCGACCACCACCATGTCGTCGCCCGCGCCCCCCGGGCGCAGGCCCACGACATCCGCCGGACCCACCTCGCCCTTCACCTCAAAGCCCTGCGCCTCCAGAAAGGCCTTCACGGGCGGATATAGATCGGTCTCTTTCATCGCGCGCCACGCTACGCCCATTCCCGGCTGGCGTGAATCCCCCAATCCACCCAAGAAACGGCCCACAAACGCCTTGACACCCTGTCGCTGCCTCCGTACTCCCCAATCCAGATTTTCCGGGCGTCCGAGCTTCCTCGGCGCCCTATTGGTTTCAGAGGCCCGGCCCCGCGCCCAGCCCTGGTTGAGATATGAGAAGGACACCCCATGTCGCGCGTCTGCGAACTGACCGGCAAAGGCCCGATGACGGGCAACAACGTAAGCCACGCCAATAACAAGACCAAGCGCCGCTTCCTCCCGAACCTGAGCGATGTGACGCTCGGTTCGGACACCCTGGATCGCCGCTTCAAGCTGCGCATCTCCAACGCCGCGCTGCGCACGGTGGATCACCGCGGCGGTCTGGACGCGTTCATGGCGAAAGCCAAGGACTCGGAGCTGTCCGAGCGCGCGCTGAAGATCAAGAAAGAGATCGCGAAAGCCCAGGCCGCCGCAGCCTCGGCCTAAGCCGCACCTCTTTTTGCAAGTGTTTGCCCATCGCCCCGCCGGGAACCCCCCGCGCGGGGCGATGGCGTTTTTGTCGCTTGGTGATCCGTTTCACTGCACGCTACACGTAAGCACATGATCCGCCGCGCGCTCCTTCATATGCTTCTGGCCCTCGCCCTCGTGCTCAGCGGCCTCACCGCCGTCGTGGCAGAGACGCGCATGGCGGCGGCGGGCGGCTATTGCGGCACCGGCGCGCCGGACCTGTTGCTCGATGCCTCGGGCCTGCCGCTTCTGGACGCCGACGGCCAAGCCATCGCAGCGCCCGAATGCCCCGCCTGCCTGCTTGCCTTTGCGGCCCTCGCGCCCACACCTCCAGCGGCCACAACGCCCCTTCTTCTGATCCGCCAAGCGGACCCGCTGACGCCCGCCCCCCTCCCTCTCCCTGTCGTCCTATTGAGCGCCCAGGCCCGTGCCCCACCGGACCTGGCCTGAGCCGCACCCCACCCCAACGACACAGGAAGAGAGACCGACATGCCCTTCAAAACAACGCTTCTCGCCACCGCCTTCGCGGTGCTCCCCGCCTTGGCGCACGCCCATATGGTGATCGAGGACGCCTACGCCCGCGCCTCCAGCCCCGTCGCCCAATCCGGCGCGGCTTTCATGACCATCTTCAACCACAATGACTTCGACGACCGCCTGATCGGCGTGAGTTCCGACGCCGCCGAGCGGTTGGAGCTTCACACCCACATCATGGAAGACAACGGCGTCATGCGCATGGTCGAGGTGGAAGAAGGCTTCCCCATCGCCGCCGGAGAGACCATCGCGCTGGAACGCGGCGGCATGCACGTGATGCTTCTGGGCCTGACCAATCCGTTGGTCCAGGGCGAAGAGATTGAGATCACCTTCACCTTCGAAACCTCAGATCCGGTGACCCACACAATCACTATCGACAACGAACGCCAGCCCGAAGCGGGCGCCCATGGCGGTCACGGCGACCACAGCGGCCATGGCTCGGAAGAGCACGACCACGCGGGCCACCGCACCGACGGCTGACCCCGATATGGCCCCACGCTGCGCCAATGTAGCGTGGGCGCCCCCCAAACAAGACGTAGCCAAGTGCCACTCGA
The DNA here is from genome assembly GCF_059726805.1 of Gymnodinialimonas sp. Classification (NCBI taxonomy): domain Bacteria; kingdom Pseudomonadati; phylum Pseudomonadota; class Alphaproteobacteria; order Rhodobacterales; family Paracoccaceae; genus Gymnodinialimonas; species Gymnodinialimonas sp. Next base: position 1,261,816 of record NZ_AP041059.1, on the reverse strand, counting down.
CCCCTTGCAGCCGTTTACGCAAGCTCCCTGACACTGGCTCCTGAGAGCTATCTGAAGTCCAAATCCCTGCTGACAGGACGTGTGAGCCCACATGCCACCCGCATTGATAGAAGCCATTTGCGCATCCATCGCCCTTACACACAGGTCTCAGGACACAAATCTCCGGCCCCGGCACCGAAAGCCAACACACCACAGGCCTCCCCCAGACCAGCGGGGCCGGTCACATCATCGCCGCCGCCGAGCGTGCCGTGAACACCCGGATGTAATCCCCCGGCGACGAACCCGCCCAGTAGACCCACAGCCGGAACGGGTCATCCTCGTCGATCCACACCTGATCGCCCCGCTCCAACCCGCGCAGCTCCAGGCTCAGGTAGGTCACACGCGTATTCGCCAGAAAATCCGTCGCCGCCATGCTCTCCTGCAGCGCCGCGATCCCCAGGATCGGCGCGTCGAAATCGACGTAGCCGTATTGCGTGCCGTTGATGCTGTCGAAAAACACGTAGTGGCTCGCCACCACGGTGCCCGCCGGGATCGCCCCCAGATCGCCCCCGCCGATGTCCACGCGAATAGGCTCGATCAGCAGAATATTCTGATCCTCGTCAAAGGCATAGAGGTGGTCGGTGTTGAACGTATCGGCCCCGACCGCGAAGGGCTCGGCGGTGTCGAGCTTCACGAAAGTGCCGCCGCCTGTCTGCTGCAGGATCTCTCCCCCCAGCACCGTCGCGCCAGCGGGCATCGCCGCCAAGCCCATGCACAGCATCAAAACTCGGATCATCACCCGCCCTCCCGATTTGGGCCGAGCCTATCCGACCCCGCGCCATCCCTGTCCTGACAGTTCCGTGATCGCCAGCCGCAGCGCGCTAGCGCGCCACCCTACCCGCAGCGCGCTAGCGCGCCACCCTACCCGCAGCGCTGCTGCGCGCCAATCTACCCGCAGCGCTGCTGCGCAAGCGACGAGAACGTGCGCCACGCGGCCCACATCTCCTCATCCGAGGCACGGTCCGATTGCCGCGTATCCTGGGCGCGCTGCGGATCATCGAACCACCGCGCCCCCTCGCGCATCTGGCTGCGCGTCAGCGTATCGCCCGCCGCATCGCCGATGCACGAACAAAGCGCACGCGACGCATCGCGGTCCGAGGCCATACAGGCCCGCTGGATCGGGTTGGCGTTGGCAGAGGTCGGCACGGCCAGAAATGCAGCCGCAAGAACGGGGTATATCAATCGCATAATGAATGCCTCAGGGTTGGAACGGGTCTTTGCGCCCGGATCTGCTCTGACGCGCAATATGCCAGACGCCCCCCGCCCCGGTCAATTCACGCTTTCGAAGGCTGTTCTAATGGAGCCGCGCCTGCGTCACATAAACCACGACCTTCTCTTCGCCCAGCGCCCTCAAGGCCTCCAACCGATGCAGGCCCTCCAGCAACACATACCGCCCCTTCCCCTCGCGAACCCGTATCGGCGTCACCTGCCCGTTCTCCAGAATATCATTGGCGAGAGCGTCCACCTTCTCAGGCTCCAACGTCTTCTTGCGCGGCCCAGGCACGTAGATGTCAGCGATACGCAGAGGGATAGGGTTCATGGGGCGGTCCTTGTCTCGGTGCTCCTACAAATCCTATCCACGCCCCACCCGCAGGCATAGCCCTATTGCGCCGCGACAACCCGCAACCACCGCGCCATGTCCTCAGCCCCTGCACGCCCCTGGGCCAAATCGATAATCCTGGGGCCGACGTCATCGGGCGTGAATTCCATAACGATCCCATTTACGTGCAAACACACGGCCATTACCTGAAACGCCGTCCGCTTATTGGCGTCATTGAAGCAATGGCCTTGACCGATCGCCTCCGCGTAGGCCGCCGCCAAGTCAAAGGCATCGTCGATCATCCCAAAGGCAACCCGGTTTTCCACCCGCGCCAACGCACCCTCCAACGACTTGTCACGCGCAAAACCCTGCAACTCGCCGGGGTTCAGCACGGCATCATGGATGGCAATCACAACCTCCGCCGGGAAGAGCCGATAGCTCATTTGTCCTTGAGGTAATCCAGCACCGGCTGATCCATCACGCGCCGCTGCCCAAGGATCTCCATCACCTCGTCCATCGTCGCGCCCCGGTGCTCCCCCGGATCGCTGCACGCCTCCGCAGGCACCAAGTACGCCACAGGCTTGGAGTTCTTCAGGATCGCTACAGGCTTCCCGTTTGCACGGTTAAGAACCTTCTGCGGCTCCCGCATTTCTGTCATTGAGGCGATTTCGGTGGTGAGTAGACGTGTCATGGCGCGCGCTCCTGAATGCCCATCAAAATACACATTTCATCGCACATTTCAACCCACGCAAACTTTTGAATAGGTTTCGCTTCACCGTTCACAGCCACAGCCACTGCCTATCGCCCGATCAATGGAGACGCCTTGTAAAGCGCCTCGCCATAGCTGCGCAGGTTCGTGAACGTCATTGCGCTCGGGGTCCATCCAAAGAAATGACACGTCGCATACCCCAGCGCGCCAATTGCCCAAGGACTGGTCACAGTCTTAGCTAATCCTTCAATCGCGGCGACTTTAAAGCGTCCGTCGAGCGTTTTCTCCAACGCAACCTTCAGCTCACCTTCAAGCTGAGCGACCCGTCCGTTGAGCGTTTCAATTTCCAATTTTAGATCTTGCTCACGATTCAAGCTTTCGGCAGAATCTTCTGCCAATCTTGCAATACGACGAAAGTGCGCAGGTAAGGCCTCCATTGCAGCAAATTCGTCAGGTAGGAAGTTTTCACCCGTCGCGTTGAGGTATTCGTGTATTGCGCGGTTGATAGTCTCGGCGGACGATACCGCAAATTCATAGGTTACATCTGGTGTAGAAAGCAGCCCCTTTATCAATTCCTGAAAGGTCGCCTTTTCGATGGCGGGAACATTTTCCGGACGGCTGGCGTCTGGAGTTTTCTGATTGGCTTCAACCTGTACGATCGCGTCTGCCACGGATTCTGGCCCTGCTTCCCAAACCTCATTCGGAAGCAATGCTACCTTTTCTTGTAGGTCCCAGCTGATGGGGTTCCCAGACATCGCGCGGGTGTACCAATTAGTCCAAAAAACCCACACGGAATCGATCTTCGTGAGATCAATTAGGTCCTCCCTGTAATGATCGATAGCTTGATCCAATTCTACAGGTGTCGGCACAGGAGCGGTGTGAAGGTTGTCGGAAAACCGTTCAACATCATAAACCAGCGCAGTTTCAAAAACAGCAGATGAGGCTCTCAGATCGTCTCCTCGACCAATCGCATGGTAAGCGAATTGAGTTGTGTCGATAACAGTTCTTACATTACTCCATTTTTCTGGTTTTCCATTTCGCTTAGTACTTCCGAGAGCCGCCGTAGCTACGGCGCGCATTACGCTAGCGGGCATTCGGGCATCGTAGTCTCGCACAAACGACATGGCGTATGAAGGGCCAGCTGAAGAGAGAGACGCAAGAATTTTTTGAAAGGCTTGGTTTGGACGGTTGTTGTTTACTGCGATCGTTAACAAAACTCTAACAGTCCAGATTGCCATTTTGCCGAACTTTTCGTCGGCTGACGACACGAAAAAAACGATTGGAAGCACTCGCATAGCACATCTGTATGCCAATACTGGCAGAACACTATCGTCTTGTTCCCGCAACCAAGACTCGAAATCGCTGTTTTTTTCCTCTTCCACGGCCGCTAACCCCCAAGACTTTGAAAGTGTGAATCAATTCAACGAAAGAGACAAGGTGTTCCAGCCCCCTTCCCTCCCCCTCCCTCACACGCTACATCCCCTTCAAACCTTCGCACGCAAGGGCCGCCCACATGACCGACCTCAACCGCATCCGCAACTTCTCCATCGTGGCCCATATCGACCACGGCAAGTCGACCCTTGCGGACCGCCTCATCCAGCTGACCGGCACCGTGGCCGCGCGGGACATGCAGGCCCAACTCCTCGACCAGATGGATATCGAGCGCGAGCGGGGGATCACCATCAAGGCCAACACCGTCCGCATCGAATACCCCGCGAACGACGGCCACACCTACATCCTCAACCTCATCGACACGCCGGGCCACGTCGACTTCGCCTATGAGGTCTCCCGCTCCATGCAGGCCGTCGAAGGCTCGCTGCTCGTGGTGGACGCCTCGCAGGGCGTGGAGGCCCAGACGCTCGCCAACGTCTACCAGGCCATCGACGCGGATCATGACATCGTCCCCGTCCTCAACAAGGTCGACCTCCCCGCCGCCGAGCCCGACCGGGTCCGCGAACAGATCGAAGACGTCATCGGCATCGACGCCAGTGAAGCCGTTGAAATCTCCGCCAAAACCGGCGTGGGCATCCCGGATGTGCTGGAGGCCATCGTCACCCGCCTGCCTGCCCCCAAGGGCGATCCCGACGCGCCCCTCAAGGCCATGCTGGTCGACAGCTACTACGACCCCTATCTCGGCGTCGTCGTCCTGATCCGCGTCATCGACGGCACGATCAAGAAGGGCGACAAGATCAAGATGATGCGCACCGGCGGGCAATATCCCGTCGACCGCCTCGGCGTCTTCCGCCCGAAGATGGAGGACATCGCGGAGCTTGGCCCCGGCGAGATGGGCTTCCTCACCGCCTCCATCAAGCAGGTCCGTGACACCCGTGTCGGCGACACAATCACCCACGACAAACACGGCGCGACCGAGCCGCTTCCAGGCTTCAAACCCTCCCAACCCGTGGTCTTCTGCGGCCTCTTCCCCGTGGACACCAACCAGTTCGAGGACCTGCGCGACGCCATCGAGAAACTCGCCCTCAACGACGCCTCCTTCTCCCACGAGATGGAGACCTCCGCCGCCCTCGGCTTCGGCTTCCGCTGTGGCTTCCTGGGCCTCCTCCACCTCGAAGTGATCCGCGACCGACTGGAGCGGGAATACGACATCGACCTCATCACCACCGCTCCCAGCGTGATCTACCACGTCTACCAGCGCGACGACACGATGACCGAGCTTCACAACCCCGCCGACATGCCCGACCCCGCCACCATCGACCGGATCGAGGAGCCTCGGATCAAGGCCACCATCCTCGTCCCCGACGAATACCTGGGCGACGTCCTGAAACTCTGCCAGGACCGCCGCGGCATCCAGATCGACCTCACCTACGCCGGCACCCGCGCCATGGTCGTCTACGACCTGCCGCTCAACGAGGTGGTGTTTGATTTCTACGATAGGCTCAAAAGCGTTACCAAAGGGTATGCGTCCTTTGATTATCAAATGATCGGCTACCGCGAGGACGCCCTGGTCAAGATGCAGGTGCTGGTCAACGACGAGCCCGTCGACGCCCTCTCCATCATGGTCCACCGCGACCGCGCCGAGACCCGCGGCCGCGCCATGGTCGAAAAACTCAAGGACCTCATCCCCCGCCACATGTTCAAAATCCCGATCCAGGCGGCGATCGGCGGCCGCGTGATCGCCCGCGAAACGCTATCCGCCATGCGCAAGGACGTGACGGCGAAGTGTTATGGGGGGGATGCGTCGAGGAAGCGGAAGTTGCTGGATAAGCAGAAGGCGGGTAAGAAGAAGATGAGGCAGTTTGGGAAGGTGGAGATCCCTCAGTCGGCCTTCATCAGCGCCCTGAAGATGGACAGCTAACCCGTAGGGTGCACATTCATTGTGCACCCCCACGCGTAGGGCGGGACTTGTCCCGCCGCTGGGCGGCCAGACTTAGAGCGCAACCGGGAATTTCGAACGGTGGGCGAAAGCGGTTTTTGCTTGCAAAAACTAGCCGGCCCACACAGCAACTAGGGTATGCAACGCCGTCAGTCAGCATTTATTTCAGCGCTGCAAATGGATAGGTGACTAATCAGCATCAATGCAGGTGTAGATTCGCCCGTCGTAACCCAACATGGACTCCTCTTTGAATCGTCGTGTTACTCCCCAGAAATCTGATTGCACACAAACCTCGTCTAATCGGTCCGCAGAGAATTCCGCCCCAAATGCGGTGCTTCCCACGGGAACTTCCATCATCTGCCGAAAAAAGCAGCCCTGCTTGTAGAGTCTTTCGGACGAGCTTCCCCACTCAACGAAATCGCTGACGGAAACTACAAACGCTCGTCTTTTCTGTGATAGCTGAGTAGCGCGCAAGCCCGCCGCTTGGAGCGAAACTTCAAATCGAGCCGAGATTTCTTTCAGTGTGTCTAGGTTCCAAGGTTTTTCGTCGTACTCACGGACGCGGTTCGGAGGAATAAGCAGTTGAGACGCGAATTGGTTTGCCTCTCGCTCGACCCCTAACGTTTTAAAGTCTTCAAGCATTTCACGGGAGCATTGAAAGTTCATTTTTAGAGATCTGTGCAGCACAAAGTGGCCGATCTCATGCGCTAGAGTGAATCGGCGCCTTCCACTGTTCTTTATTCCAAGATTTACAATTGCCGCGAATGAATGTGGATCGACGGTCGCTTGCAGCATTGCACCTTCGGTTGATTGCAGATGCTCATAGGACAGGTTCAGCCGATCTGGACTCGACGATTGATTAATTACCCCATCAACTACCTGCTGCAGATCAACTGGGTAGGCGTCGGGCCCATGTTGCTGCCACAGCAACAAAATTTTGTTTGCGGCCCTAATTGGAGTCATTTTTTGGCCAAAGTATCCGCGATGCTTAGGAGTTGCTCTAACTCCTGTTTCGTAAGTTGTTTATCTCTAATGCTCCGCAAAAACCCATCGGTGATCTGATCGACCGTTGGCTCTGCTTGTTCGTCGTCAATGAGAAAATCTGGTGCTACGCACAAGGCATTTGCGAGGTCCAGTAGCAACTTTCCGGAAGGCCGAGCCGGCGTTTTATTTTCCAACTGCCAAACGTAAGCCTTCGTCGAGCCAACCCTCGACGCCAGATCATCCAAAGTTACTCCCCGAGAAAGTCGTAACTCCTTAATTTTCCTTCCAAAATTTGACGACAATCGATTTCTCCACTGATTTCTGATCGCTACACTTGACGTATAGCTTTAACTATATTAGCACAAGTATAGCGATCACGATACACGTGCTTCGCATATCTACTGCCAATAGGAGTATACCATGGCATCTTATCGCTTTGAAATCTTCAAGAGCTCGGCGAACAACCAGTATTACTGGCGGTTCAAAGCGCCCAACAACGAACCGATGTGTCAGTCGGAAGGCTACATCAACAAATCTGGGGCTGAACATGCAATTAGCGTGATCAAGAGAGAGGCAGCAAGTGCACGTGTGGAGGATCTGACCATGGCTTCCAATGCGCTGCGTTTCTGAGCGAGACAAACGACTCTCCCTGCGACTGGCGGTCTCGATTGCGAGGCCGCCCTTTTTTCTTTCTACGTAGCATAGAAATGCCGACATGCGGCTAGTGATTCCGCCGAGCCTTTATTTCTGTCTCACTGACCGCACGGCCCCTAACTGTCGTGGCGACCTCAGTACACTGCCCGTCACCGGCTTCTCTACCCCGCGTAGAAAGCGCCGAAAAACACATAATCTTATTCTTATACAACATTCCAAAACCCCACAAAACCAATACCTTAACACCCTGCTCAAGCTTGAGCACCCCTGCTCACCCCCTCCCGGCAAGATCGCGGGCGATCCCGCATTCATCGCTTCGAAACGTCCACTGGACGTCTCGACCCGGCCCAGGCCGGACCGCTCTTCACCCCAAAAACGCCCCCACAGCCGCCTCGAACTCCCGGGGCTTCTCCGCATGCAGCCAGTGCCCCGCCCCCGGAATTCTCGCAAACCGGGCCTTCGGAAACAGAGCCTTCACCCGCCCCCGATGCTCCGGCAACACATAATCCGACGCCCCGCCCGACAGCATCAGGACCTCCCCCTCGAAAGCGCCCGAGACCTCCGGGAACCCGATCACCGCCTCCATATCCGCCTCCAGCTGATCCAGATTGAACCGCCACCGTCGCCCCTTCACGTCCAAGGACTGCAACAGGAACGCCCGCACGCCCGCATCCTCCACGACCGCCGCCAGCTGCCGATCCGCATCCCCCCGCGTCTCGACGGCAGACAGGTCCACCACCCGCATCGCATCAATCATCCCCTGCTGCGTGTGCCCGTATGCCACCGGCGCGATGTCCGCCACGACCAGCCGCCGCACCAGATCAGGCCGCGCGCAGGCCAGCACCATCGCCGCCTTGCCCCCCATCGAATGCCCCACCACATCCGCCACGCCGAACCGCGCGATGACCTCCGCCAAATCCTCCGCCATCGCCTCATACGAATGGGGCGCGGACCAGGGGCTCGCCCCGTGGTTCCGCATGTCCACGCTGACGACGAAGCGCCGCTCCGCCAACCGTTTCGCGATCACGTTCCAGTTGCGCGCAGACCCAAAGAGGCCGTGGGCGATCAGGATCGGGGGGGCGGCGTTCTCGGCGCCAAAGGTGTAGGTCTCCAACATGGCCCAACGGTTACGCGGGATGCCGCCGGAAATCCAGCGCAGCGCAGAGGGTTGAGCGGCCCGTGCCCAAGGCATACCTTCGCGCAGTTGCAAACGACGAGGGTCGATTCGATGGATCACGCGCATTACCAGGCGGTTACGGAAGAGCTTCGCGGCCTGATCGCCGAGCGTCTGTCCGTGCGGGCCCGCAGCTTCCCCCGCGCCGTGCGCCGGGCCGGTCGGCTGCTTCCCGCGCCCGCCCGCGCTGCGGCGCAAGAACTCATTGATCTGGAGCCGCGCCTGAGCCATCCCAAACTGGCCGCCCGTACCGACCCCGCGACAGCCCTGCGTGCGGCCGAAACAATCCGTGCCACGCTCGCCCGCCACCGGCCCGGCGCCCTGGCTGGCCAGCGCCGTAGCCTTCTGGCCGCGGAAATTGGCTTCCGGGCCCTTGTGGTGATCGGCGCCGGCCTCGCGTTCGTGCAATGGCAGGGCCCTGTCTGAACACGCGCCAAAGGCACCTTGGGGGAGTGCGAGGGGGGGCTTCCCCCCTCGCCCCCGTCGCGTGCGCGCAAGCGCGGCGAAACCCCTCTAGTGTGCCGGCTTGATGAACGTCCCGTTGTTCAGCTCTCGCATCGCAACGCGCAGCTCTTCCTGCGTGTTCATCACGATCGGCCCGTGCCAGGCCACAGGCTCTTCAATCGGCGCGCCTGAGATCAGCAGGAAACGCACGCCCTCTTCGCCTGCCTGAACGGTGACCTCGTCACCGGTGCCGAAGCGGATCAGCGTCCGGTTGCCCGAGAGGTCGCGGATGTTGACCTCTTCGCCCATCACCTCTTTTTCCAGCAACACGCCCGACGGCGCCGAGGCGTCCGCGAACGCCCCCGCCCCTTCAAAGACGTAGGCAAAGGCGCGGCGGTAAGTGTCGATGCGGAAGGTCTTCTGCACCCCCGCAGGAACGGTGACGTCCAGGTATTGCGGGTCGGCGGCGATACCGTCGACGGGCCCGCGCTTGCCCCAGAACTCCCCGGTGATCACCCGCACGCGGGTGCCGTCATCATCCACCACCTCGGGGATCTCGCCGCCCGCGATGTCCTGGTACCGCGGCGCGGTCATCTTGTCGGCGGCAGGCAGGTTGCCCCACAGCTGGAAGCCGTGCATCTGGCCCTTTGCGTTTCCATAGGGCATCTCCTGGTGAAGGATGCCCGAGCCTGCGGTCATCCACTGCACCGATCCCGGCCCCAGCTTACCGCTGTTACCCAGGCTGTCGGAATGCTCGACGGTGCCTTCCAGCACATAGGTAATCGTCTCGATTCCCCGGTGCGGATGCCAGGGGAAGCCCTTGGCGTAGAAGGCCGGGTCGTCGTTGCGGAAATCGTCGAACAGCAGGAACGGGTCCAACTCGGACGGATCGGCAAAGCCGAAGGCGCGGTGAAGGTGAACGCCCGCGCCCTCCATGGTGGCTTGCGCCGGGCGGGTTTCTAGAATGGGACGAAGTGACATGGGTCTGTCTCCTTGCGGTGTCGTTTTCCCCTAGGTAGGACCGGGGCAGGCTTCCGTCACCTCTGCACGGCGGCACGAAAGGTGTGCAATGGCGCGGAAGAAGAAGATCGACCCCAATGAGCATTTGGCCAGCATTCACCCGCGCCCGGCGCGCCGGGTGGTGGCGGTGGGGATGATCGTTGCCCTGGCCGTGATCGTCTGGACGGTCGCTGCGCTCCGCCCGCCCGAGAGCTTTGCCTACATGCTGATGCTGGTCTTCTTTGGCGCGGGATGCTTCTGGCTGGCCTACGGCATGTGGCACGCTTCGGCGCGCGAGATTGAGCTGACCCGGTCAGAGCTGCGAGAAGTCGACGGCCGCGTGCTGTGCCGCATGGACAACGTAGCGCGCGTGGATCGCGGCGCCTTTGCGTTCAAACCCGCGGGCGGCTTCCTGGTGCGCTTGAAAGCGCCCGAGGGTCCGGGCGTTTACGCGCCCGGCGTCTGGTGGCGCTGGGGCCGGACCCTGGCCATCGGCGGTGTCACGGCGCGCCAGGACGGCAAGAACGTGGCCGACATGATGATCGTGATGATGCTCGAGCGCGGCGAAGACGTCTAAGCACGCCCCTCCTCGGCCCGGCGCCTGCGGCACCGGCCCTCCTCGCAGCGGCTCCCTTTCATCTTGCCAGGAAAACTCCGGGGGAGTCTGCGTCTTTTTCCTCGGAAAAAGACGCAGGAGGGGGCAGAGCCCCCTAGATCCCCTTTGCCTGATAGCTCGACGCGACCCGGTTGATCGACACCAGGAACCCCGCCGTGCGCAGGTCATGCACGTCGTCGCGCTCGTGCCAGACCTTGCGCATCGCCGCATAGGCCTCGCGCATCGTGTCATCGAGGCCCGAGCGGACAAGCTCCAGCTCTCCGGCGCCGCGCAGGTATTTGGTCTTGAACCCCGGTGACAGGGTCCAGTTGATCGAGCTGTCTTTCGAGATCCGCTCCAACTCGTCCACGATCAACTGGTGACGCGATTCCTCTTGGCGGCGCTGCATGCGACCGAAGCGGATGTGGCTCAGGTTCTTCACCCACTCGAAATACGACACCGTCACACCGCCAGCGTTGGCGTAGAGGTCGGGGATGATCACCGTGCCCTTTTCCATCAGGATATCGTTGGCACCCGCCGTGATCGGCCCGTTGGCGGCCTCGATGATCAGCGGCGCTTTGACCCGCGCGGCGTTGCCAAGGTTGATCACCCCTTCCAGGGCGGCGGGGATAAGGATATCGCATTCCTCCTCCAGCGCCGCGGTTCCGTCCTCCAGGTATTGCGCGTTGGGGTAGCCTTTCACGCCGCCGTGGTGGGCGATCCAGTCGCGCAGGTTGTCGATGTTGATCCCGCTCGCGTCGTGGATCACGCCGTCGCGTTCGATCACATGGGTGACGATGCTGCCGTCCTCTTCGCTCAGGAACTTCGCCGCATGGTAGCCCACGTTGCCCAGGCCCTGCACGATGACGCGTTTGCCGTCGAGTGACCCGCTCATGCCTGCTTTCGCGATGTCCTCGGGGTGGCGGAAGAACTCTTGCAGGGCGTATTGCACGCCCCTGCCCGTGGCCTCCACCCGGCCCTGGATGCCGCCGGCATGGGGCGGTTTGCCGGTCACGCAGGCGCGCGCGTTGATGTCTGTCGTGTTCATGCGCGCATATTGATCGGCCATGATGGCCATCTCACGCTCTCCGGTGCCCATGTCGGGGGCGGGCACGTTTTGCGCCGGATCAATGAGATCGCGCTTGATCAACTCATAGGCGAAGCGGCGGGTGATCTTCTCGATCTCATCCTGGTCGTATTCGCGCGGGTCAATGCACAGCCCCCCCTTAGAGCCGCCAAAAGGCGCCTCCACCAGCGCGCATTTGTAGGTCATCAGGGCGGCCAGCGCCTCCACCTCATCCTGGTTCACACCAAGCGAGTAGCGGATCCCGCCCTTCACCGGCTCCGTATGTTCGGAATGGACCGAGCGGTAGCCGGTGAACGTGCGCACTTCGCCGCGCAACTTGACGCCGAACCGCACCGTGTAGGTCGAGTTACAGACGCGGATCTTTTCTTCCAACCCGGGCGGCAGGTCCAAAAGGGCGGCAGCCCGGTTGAACATCAAATCTACAGATTCTCGGAAACTGGGCTCTGCCCGGTTGGTCGTCATGGCGCGTCTCCCTTCGCGTTTGCCCCTTGTTCGCAACTAAACAAGCAGGCCCAGGCGCCGCGGGGCCGCGCGCGCCCAACCTCACAAGGCCACAGCGCGGGGCATCGTGCAACCTTGGCGTGCATAAACATCGGCCACGCCATGGGCCCACAGCTCTGTAAAGATCGTGTTTCCTCCACGCCCGCGCCGCATTTCTGCCTTGCTTGGCGATCACAACAAGGCTCGGAGCCATGGGTCTGTCGCCGCGACAGGTCCCTGGTCGATTGGGTTTATCAGTAGGAGAGAAGGCATGTTTGGCCTCTTCCACAAGATGCAGAGTTCCGCCAACGCCATGACGTGTGCCATGGCCGCACGCCTGGCACCGCGCCGCTTCATGAAGCGCGAGGACGGGACGGTTACGGCCTTCGCCGTGATGCTGTTTGTGTTGATGGTCGGCGCGTCGGGCATCGCCATTGACGTGATGCGCTATGAAACCCAGCGCACGCAGCTGCAGTATACCTTGGACCGCGCCGTTCTGGCGGCGGCCTCGCTGACCCAGCCCTATGACCCCGAAGGCGTCGTGCGCGACTACTTCTCGATTGCGGGCATCGAAGACTACCGCCTGGATGTGCGGGTGGAGGAAGGCCTCAACTTCCGTCGCGTCCATGCCTATGCCGAACTCGAAGTGCGCTCACTCTTCATGCAGATGTTCGGCGTGCGTGTCATGACCTCTCCGGCGATTGGCGCCGCCGAGGAACGGGTGCGCCGGATCGAGGTTTCGATGGTCCTCGATATTTCGGGCTCCATGGGCGACAACAACCGGATGACGAACATGCGCCCCGCCGCGCGGGAATTCGTGACCGAGGTTCTGAACGCCAACAACAACGTCGATAACGAGCTTCTCGTGTCCGTCTCCATCGTGCCCTACAACGGGCGCGTCAACGGCGGCGACCTGATCGAAAGCGTCTTCACCTTCGACGACCTGCACGACGAATCGAATTGCGCCCGCTTCAGCGAGGCTGATTTCACCACCACCGCCATCAACCCCAGCACGCCCCTGCGCCGGATCGCGCACTGGGATGAAGACAATGAAGGCGATGACGAGCTGTTTCAAAGCGCCCATTGTCAGACAGACCAATACGGCGCGATTGTTCCTTGGGAATATCGGGAATCGGTGCTGCACACCCATATCAACAGCCTCGGAACCGGCGGCTGGACCGCCATCGATGTTGGCATGAACTGGGGTGTGGGCCTTCTGGACCCCGCCGCCGCTCCCGCCCTGGACGGGCTTGTCGCCTCCGGCAACGTGCACGCGGAATTCGACGACCGCCCCGCGCCTTATCGCGATGGCGACCCCGCGACGACAATCGATGATGAGACGATCAAGGTCGTCGTCCTGATGACCGACGGTGACAACACCGAGCAGTTGGACCTGCGCGACGTCTACGACGACGAGGGCCGCTACCGTGGCTACCGCATGGGCTATACCCCGGTGTTCCGCCATGCCGGATCCAATGGCGTCTTGTCCAACGGCTATATTTCCAGCGACCGCTGGCGGTTTGACGATGACCGCTTCTCGATCTGGTGGGAAGATCGCGGCACAAACGGCCAGTTCTGGATCCCCACCGGGGACCCGCGCTCGTCCAATGGCTATTGGTCCAACGCGCCCTATGGCGGATGGGCGGCCTACGGCATGGCCGATCCCGACGGCTCTGTCATCGATGAATGGGACACGCTGCGCGTCAACGCCTTCGATCCCACCCGCACCAACAACGGCGCCGCCTTGACGGGAACCCTGATCTCCTGGGTCGACATGTGGGGCACGATCACCGCCGAGAACTTTGTGGAGGAATGGATCGAGGAAGCCGCCCGCGCCAACGATCCCGACGATTGGGGCTGGCACGACGACATCGCGGACAACCCCAGCCACAACTACATCGGCTGGGACGCCGATGGCGCGCGCCCCGATGGCACCCTGGGGCAAAGTCAGGCCGACACCAATCTGATGGCGATCTGTGACGCCGCCAATGCCGCAGGCATCATCGTCTTCGCCATCGGGTTCGAAGCGCCCCAGCGGGGCCAGGACGTGATGCGCTACTGCGCCTCTTCCGATGCCCATTACTACGACGTCGACGGGATCGAGATTTCCCAGGCCTTCGCCTCCATCGCGCGGACCATCAACCAATTGCGTTTGATCCAATGACGTTTCATCTCCGCCACAGGATCCGAGCGTTTTGGAAGGACGAAGCCGCGACGGCGACGCTGGAATTCGTCATCGTCTTCCCGCTTCTGATGATCGTCTATATCGCCGCGTTCGAAACGGCCTTGATCCTGACCCGTCAGATCATGCTGGAACGCTCGCTGGACATGTCCACGCGGGTGCTGCGCCTGGCCCAGGGCGTGATCACCGACGCCAGTACGGTGCGGGACACGATGTGCTCCAACACCAACCTCTTGCCCAATTGTGAGACGCTGCTGACCATCGACCTGCAGATCATCGACCGCACCGTCTACGACATGCCGTCCAACGATCAGGTCTGCGCCGGGCGCGGCAATGGCATCGTGATCGCGCCGGACAATGAATTTGAGGTCGGCGCCGACAACGACTTCCTGCTGATCCGGACCTGCCTTGTGGTGGAGCGGATCCTACCATTCTCGGGCTTTGGCCTGAACCTGACCCGCGACGATGATGGGGACATGCACATGATGGCCTCCACGATCTTCGTGAACGAACCGGATTGAGGGACGAACGCCATGAAACGCCTGTTCCAAAACTTCCTGCGCGACACCTCCGCCGCCGTGTCCTTCGAGACGGTGATCATCTTCCCCATCCTCACCTGGGCCTGGGTCGGCACTTTTGCGTTCTTCGATGCCTACCGCGTCTACAACACGTCGATCAAAGCGACCTTCACGATTGCGGACCTGATCTCTCGCCAGACCTCCACGGTCTACGGCTATGATATCGAGGGCATGGCCCGGATGCTGGACGCGATGATCCGCGACACCAACGGTGTCGAGATGCGCGTGACCCAAATCCTGCGCAACACCGACGGCGATTATGTCGTCGACTGGAGCCACGCGACGGGCACAAGGGCCGAGCTGTTCACCGCCAGCCTCACCGGCCTGGCAGATCGCCTGCCCGACATGGCCAGTGGCGAGCGTGTGGTGCTAGTGGAATCCTTCGTCGATTACGACCCCGCCTTCAACGTGGGTCTCAACGACCTGACCTTCGACAACTTCACCCTCACCCGCCCCCGCTACGCGGGCCAGGTCCCCTACGACGAAGAGATGACGCCGCCGTCCACGAGTTAAGCGGCGATTGTCCGGCGCTGCGCCCTGCCTGCCCGGCACGGGCGGTCCGCCCTGCCCTATTCTGCCGCGTAAAGGCCGCCCGTCGCCGTCGCCAGGAAGGCCTCCAGGTCGATCTCTTCCTGCTTCAGGAACCCCTTTTTCGGCAGCGCCCCGTCGCGCACCATTTCGATGATCGCGACAACGGACCCCGCCGTTGTCCACGAAATCGCCGTGCGCCGCTTGCCCGCCACGTCGACGGGCCGATACCCCCGCACAAACTCGCGCCGCTGCAACTGTCCCGCAATCATGCCCTCGGCCGCGGCATGGACGTAGACGATATCGTCTTCCACCGGCGGCTTGGCGTTGACGAGGATTTCCCCCGCCTCCGCACGGCGATCGCGCATCAGCAACTCGTGGAAGAAGAAGTTCATCAGCTTCGCGTGCCCCGGGTAACGCATGGTCTTGTAATCGATGTTCGCGACCCGCCCGTGATAGGTCTCGCACATCGTCCCCAACCCGCCCGAGGTGGTGAAGGCCTCCAGCTTCATGCCATCGATGTAGATATCCTCCATCCATTCCATGGATGAGACCAGCTTTCGCGCCCCGTCCTCGATCACTTCGCAATCGTTGAGGTATTCGTTCACCACACCCTCCGGCGACCAGTTGAACGAATAGCCCATCAGCCCTGTCGGGTTCTGCGGCAAGGCCCCCACGCGCATCTTGCACGACCGACACGCCTCCATCTGCGCGATCAGCGAGGCGCCGACGATCCCGATGAACCCCGGCGCAAGCCCGCATTGCGGCGCCATCAGCCCGTTGGACGTCTTGCTCAGCTCGATGATGCGGTTGGTCGTCGGCACATCCTCGGTCAGATCGAAGTAATGGATGCCGGCGCGGTGGGCGGCCTCGGCCAAGGGTGTGTTCAGAGGAAACGGCAGACACGACAGGATCGCGTCCTGACCCGCGCACAGCGCGTCGATGCCGCCGGTGTCGGACAGATCCAGCGTATTTACCGGGAACGGCAGATCGCCCCGCGCCCGCACATCGATGCCGGTGACCTCAAAGCCCGACAGGTGCAGCAATTCTGCCGCCAACGTGCCGACCTTGCCCAAGCCCAATACCCCTATCTTCTTCATATCGCTTATCCTTCGCGGGTTGCCTGGCCCGATCAGACGCCACCGCACCGCCAATCAAAACGGCAAAAACGCACGCATATCGCCAAGATTTTGACTTTCCGCCAAGGCGCAGCCATACCGCCCGGCATGGATGACCTCGACCACCAGCTTCTGCAGCTTCTCACCAAAGACGCCCGCACCCCGGCGACGGCCCTTGCCCAAAGCCTCGGCGTCTCGCGCGGCACCGTTCAGAACCGCATTGATCGCCTGCAGCACCAGGGCGTGATCACGCGCTTCACCGTTGAACTCTCGGCGGGCGAGAAAGACGTGCAAGTCAGCGCCTTTACCCTGATCCGCCTGAAGGCCGACGATGGCAAAGCCACCATCCAGTCCCTGCGCCGCATTTCAGCGATCCTCGACATCCACACCCTCAGCGGCAACTTCGACCTCGTGGCCGAGGTCCGCACCCCCTCGCTCTCCAGCCTCGACAGCGTTCTCGACCGCATCCGCGCCCTGCCCGAAGTGGCTGAGACCCAAAGCCATATCCGATTGTCCTCCAGCAAAGCCGACCCCCGCTGACAGCCCCCCTGCGGCCCCCCCTGCGTCATCGTCGCCCGCACCCCTTCCCATGTCGCCGCCAGACCTTCCTTCTCCCCCGCCCTGCGCATAACCTCGCCCTGAACACCCCCGCACGAACGGAGAGATCATGCGTTATTCTGGGCTTCAGGTGCTTTGGCAGGGCCTGACGGGCAACAAGGGCTGGAAACCGGCCTGGCGTGATCCCGACCCGAAGCCGGAATATGACATCATCATCATCGGCGGCGGCGGGCACGGCCTTGCCACCGCCTATTACCTCGCCAAGGAACACGGGCTGACCAACATCGCGGTGGTCGAAAAGGGCTATCTGGGCGGCGGCAACGTGGGCCGCAACACCACGATTGTGCGCGCCAACTACGGCCTGCCCGGCAACTCGGAATTTTACAGCCACTCCCTGAAACTATGGGAAGGGTTGGAGCAAGACCTCAACTACAACGCCATGCATTCCCAGCGCGGCATCATCAACCTCTTCCACTCCGACGGCCAGCGCGACGCCTACGCGCGGCGCGGCAATGCAATGATCAACCAGGGCGACGATGCGATCCTGCTGGACCGTGACGGCGTGCGCAAACATGCGCCGTTCCTTGATTTCGACCAAACCCGCTTCCCGATCTTCGGCGGCCTCTACCATCCACGCGGCGGCACCGCGCGGCACGACGCCGTCGCCTGGGGTTTCGCGCGCGGCGCGGACCAGCGCGGCGTCGACCTGATCCAGAACTGCGAAGTGACCGGCATCGATATCGAAAACGGCGCCGTGCGCGGCATTCAGACCACGCGCGGGGCGATCCGCGCCAAGAAAGTCGGCATGGTCGTGGCAGGCCGCTCTAGCCAAGTCGCCGCCATGGCCGGGATGCGCCTGCCCATCGAGTCCCATGTGTTGCAGGCTTTCGTGACCGAAGGTCTCAAGCCCGTCATCGACAATGTCATCACCTACGGCATGGGCCACTTCTACATCAGCCAGTCCGACAAGGGCGGGCTGGTCTTTGGCGGCGATCTGGATTTCTACGCCTCTTATGCCGCGCGCGGCAACCTGCCCATGGCCGAGCATGTGGTGGAGGCCGGGCTGACCCTGATGCCGATGATCGGCAAGGCCAAGATGCTGCGCTCCTGGGGCGGGATCATGGACATGAGCGCCGACGGCTCTCCGATCCTCGACAAGACCCATATCGACGGCCTCTATTTCAACGGCGGCTGGTGTTACGGCGGCTTCAAGGCCGTGCCTGCCTCGGGCAATTGCTTCGCCCATCTCATGGCCACCGACCGCCCGCACCCCGCCGCCACCAAGCACCGGCTCGACCGCTTCGCCACAGGCCGCGGCCTGATGGATGAAGAGGCGACCGGCAGCCAGCACAACCTGCATTAAGGAGGCACCACTATGCACATCCCCTGCCCCCTGTGCGGCAACCGTGATCTGCGCGAATTCACCGTCCGGGGCCATGCCCAGGGCGCCATCCGACCCGAGGGTGAAGTCTGGTCAGACGAGTGGGACGACTTCATCCACAACCGCGAGAACCCCGCAGGCCGCACGGAAGAGCTGTGGTATCACGGCGGCGGCTGTGGCGCCTGGCTGGTGGTGGACCGCGATACCACCACGCACGAGGTGTTTGGCGCACGGCTGGCGAGTGAGTTTTCGAAATGAGATTAGATAACAAAGGCTTAGTGGACCGCTCAAGCTTGAGCAGGTTCCATTTCAACGGCCAGCCCTACACCGGCTTCAAGGGCGACACCGTCGCCTCGGCCCTCATGGCAAACGGCGTCAAGTTGATGGGCCGCTCATTCAAATACCACCGCCCGCGCGGCGTCTTCACCGCAGGCTCGGAAGAGCCCAACGCCCTGATCCAGGTGGGCGAGGGCGACGCCATGCTCCCCAACGTCCGCGCCACGGTGCAAGAGGTCTTCCCGGGCCTAGAGACGTCGTCGCAGAACCACATGGGCCCGCTGGCCTACGATCTGCTCAGCGTCAATGACCTCTTCCCCAACTTCCTCAGCGCCGGGTTCTACTACAAGACCTTCATGTGGCCCCGCGCCTTCTGGGAAAAGGTCTACGAGCCCGCCATCCGCCGCGCCGCGGGCCTCGGCCGTATGACGCGCGCCGCCAATCCCCACGAAGCCGAGCGCGCCTTCGCCTTCTGCGACATCCTCGTCATCGGCGGCGGCCCCACCGGCCTTATGGCCGCGCTTACCGCCGCGATGTCGGGCGCCGACGTGATCCTGCTGGAGGAAACCGCTGATCTGGGCGGGCGCTTGCTGTCGGACGGGGACATCATCGACGGTCTGCCCGCCGACATCTGGGTGACCGAGATGGTCGAAAAACTGCGCGAGACAGGCAGCGTGCGGATCATGACCCGCACGACGGCGACTGGCGTCTACGACGGCCTCACCTTCGGCGCGGTGGAACGCGTCGGCAGCCATCTCCCCCCCGCCTCGAACCTGCCGCAAGAATGCTTCTGGCGCATCCGCGCGGGCCAGGCGGTGCTCGCCGCAGGCGCGCTGGAGCGCCCCATCGCCTTCCCCGACAACGACCGCCCCGGCATCATGATGGCCTCCGCCATCCGCACCTATATCAACCGCTACGGCGTCACGCCCGGTGAGAAAGTGGCGATCTTCGCCACGAACGACGACGCCCACAAAACCGCGCTGGAGCTGCAGGACGCAGGCGTCGAAGTCGCCGCCGTCATCGACAGCCGCGAAGATGCGCAAGCCATCGGCGACTACCGCCTCCACCGCGGTGCCCAGGTCGTCGGCTCCAAGGGCCGCCAGGCCCTGCGGGAGGTCACCGTCCGCGCAGGCTCCAACACGTTTAAACTCACGGCCGATACCCTCGGCCTTTCCGGCGGCTGGAATCCCGCGCTGCACCTCACCTGCCACCTCGGCGCGCGGCCGGTCTGGAACGCCGACCTCCACGCCTTCGTCCCCAAACCCGGCGCCATCGCGGGCCTGCACCCCGCCGGTGCCTGCAACGGCACGCTGGATACATCAGGGTGCCTGCGAGAAGGCCTTCAGGCCGCGGAGGGGGCCCTGCGCGCGCTCGGGAAACGCGTCCGCAAGCCCGATCTGCCGCAGTCCGACGACACCGCAGGCGCCACCACGCCGCTCTGGAGCGTCCCGGCAAAAGGCCGCGCCTGGCTCGATTTCGCCAACGACGTCACCACCAAGGACGTCAAGCAATCCGCCGCCGAGGGCTTCAAATCGGTCGAGCATATGAAGCGCTACACCACCCAGGGCATGGCGCCCGACCAGGGGAAATCCTCCAACATCAACGCTTTGGCCATTCTCGCCGACACCACCGGCCGCGCCATCCCCGAGACCGGCACCACCACCTACCGCCCGCCCTTCACGCCCGTAGCCCTTGGCACCTTGGCCGCCGGCGCCGAGCGTAACGGCTTCGCGCCGGAACGCTTCACCACGTCCGACAAGGCCGCCCGCGCGCGCAATGCGCCGATGATCGCCGTGGGCCTCTGGTACCGCCCCTCCTACTTCCCCGCGCCAGATGAAACCCATTGGCGTCAGTCCTGCGACCGCGAAGTCACCATGGTCCGCAATACCGTCGGCGTGGTCGACGTCTCGACCCTCGGCAAGATCGAGATCTTCGGAAAGGACGCTGCCGCCTTCCTCGACTTCTTATACACGAATAACTTCGCCCTGCTGAAGCCAGGCCGCGCGCGCTATGGCCTGATGCTGCGTGAGGATGGCCATGTCATGGACGACGGCACCACCGCGTGCCTGGCGGAAAACCACTACGTCATGACCACGACAACCGCCGCCGCGGGCCAGGTCATGGCGCATATGGAATTCGCCGCCCAGGTCCTCAAACCCGAGCTTGACGTCGCCTTCACCTCGGTGACGGAGCAATGGGCACAGTTCTCCGTCGCGGGCCCCCACTCCCGCACGCTCATCAACGGCGTGCTCGATCAGCCCATCGACAACGACAGCTTCCCCTTCATGCAATGCGGCGCCGTCACCGCCCACGGCACCCCAGCGCGCCTTTTCCGCATCTCCTTCTCGGGCGAGCACGCCTATGAAATCGCCGTGCCCTCGGCCTACGGCGATGCCCTCTACCGCGACCTCGTGGCCCGTGCCGAGGCGCTTGGTGGCGGTGCTTACGGGCTGGAGGCGCTCAACGTGCTGCGGATCGAGAAGGGCTTCATCACCCACTCCGAAATCCATGGCCGCGTCACCGCCTTCGATGTCGGGATGCAGGGAATGCTCAGCAAAAAGAAGGACTTCATCGGCAAGGCCGCTGCTTCCCGCACGGGCCTTCTGGAGGAAGACCGCGAGCGTCTGGTGGGCCTCAAACCCATCGGTGCGGTCAAGGAACTCACCGCCGGGGCGCATTTCTTCAACACCGAAGACGACGCCACCCGCGAGAACGACCAAGGCTACGTCACCTCCGTCGGCTTCTCTCCAACGCTGGGGCATTTCATCGGGCTTGGGTTCCTCAAGAACGGCCCCAACCGCATCGGCCACCATATGAAAATCGTCGATCACCTGCGCGGCCTCACCGCCGAGGTGGAGATCTGCGACCCCGTCTTCTTTGACCCGGATGGAGGGCGCGCCCGTGGCTAGTCTGACCCCCAAGACCGCTTTCGACGGCCTGCTGCCCGTCACCTCGGGCACGGTGACGCTCTCCGAACTCACCCCCGAAGCCATCACCTGGATCGCGCCCGCCAAGGGCCGCATGGCCGCCGTCTCCAAGGCGCTGGAAAAGCAGATCAAGGCACCGTTCCCGGAGCCCGGCAAAATCAGCGGCCCCGCCGTCTGGACCGGCCCGGGCCAGGCCATGGTCCTTGGCCCCGCCCTCAAGCCCATCAAGGACGCCGCATTCTCGGACCAGACCAGCGCCTGGGCCTGCTGCGCGCTGGAAGGCGCGACCGCCCGCGACGTGCTCGCCCGGCTCGTCCCAATTGATCTGCGCGCGCAGGCTTTCAAGACGGGCCACTGCGCGCGGACGCTTCTGGGGCACATGAATTGCGTCCTGATGCACCCCGCCAAGGACCGGTTTGAGATCATGGTCTTCCGCTCCATGGCCGCCACCGCCACCCACGAGCTGACCCGCGCCATGGACGGGGTCGCGGCCCGCTACGCCGTCACCTGACGAGGCAAAACTAATTCTCTATTCCTGCGATAGGGTTAACCATTCAGGGTGATCCGGGCCTAGACTTCGCCCCCCCGCGCACCGATATTGCGTCCATGTCCTTGCCCCCCGGATTCCTTGACGAGCTGCGCAATCGCACCTCCATCGCGCAGGTGGTGGGCCGCAAAGTCATGTGGGACACGCGCAAGTCCAACCAGGGCAAGGGCGACATGTGGGCGCCCTGCCCCTTCCACCAGGAAAAAAGCGCCTCTTTCCACGTCGATGACCGCAAGGGCTTCTACTATTGCTTCGGCTGTCAGGCCAAAGGCGACATGTTCAAATTCGTGCAGGAAACCGAGA
Source organism: Gymnodinialimonas sp. (assembly GCF_059726805.1). Taxonomy (NCBI): domain Bacteria; kingdom Pseudomonadati; phylum Pseudomonadota; class Alphaproteobacteria; order Rhodobacterales; family Paracoccaceae; genus Gymnodinialimonas; species Gymnodinialimonas sp. The sequence goes on along the minus strand of NZ_AP041059.1, from coordinate 1,239,382 downwards.
ATGTCGGCTTCATGGAAGCCGTGCAGATCCTGGCGGGCGAGGCCGGAATGCCGATGCCCGAACGCGACCCCCGGGCGCAGGAGAAGGCCGACAAGAACATGGAATTGGCGAAAGTAACCGAGGCCGCCGTCCAGCACTTCCGCCTGCAACTCAAGACCCAGGCCGCGTCCGAGGCGCGGGCCTACCTCGAAGGCCGCGGGATGGACCCCGCCACGCTGGATCGGTTCGAGATCGGCTTTGCCCCGAACGCGCGCCAGGGCATCCACCAGGCGCTGGTCGGCAAAGGCATGACGGCTGAGGATGTGACCCTCGCGGGCCTCTCCACCAAGCCCGATGACGGCGGCGCGCCCTATGATGCGTTCCGCGATCGCATCATCTTCCCGATCCGCGATGCGCGCGGGCGGTGTATCGGCTTCGGCGGCCGCGCCATGGCGGCGGATGCGCGCGCCAAGTACCTCAACTCGCGTGAGACGCCGTTGTTCGACAAGGGCCGCGCCCTCTACAACCACGGCCCGGCGCGCGAGGCGGCGGGCAAGGGCCAGCCCCTTATCGTGGCCGAGGGCTACATGGACGTCATCGCGCTGGTCAAAGCCGGTTTCACCGCCGCCGTGGCCCCGCTTGGCACCGCCATCACCGAAGATCAGCTGCGCCTGATGTGGCGCATCACCGACGAGCCGATCATCGCTTTGGATGGCGACAAGGCCGGCCTGCGCGCCGCGATGCGCTTGGTCGATCTGGCCCTGCCGTTGATTGAGGGCGGCAAAAGCCTGCGCTTCGTCGTGCTGCCCGAGGGCCAGGACCCCGATGACCTGATCCGCGCTCAGGGCGCTGGGGCGATGCAGGCGCTTCTGGACAAGGCCGAGCCGATGGTAACGCTCCTCTGGCGGCGCGAGACGGAGGGGCAGGTGTTCGACAGCCCCGAACGCCGTGCGGCCCTCGATGGCCGTCTGCGCGCGACCCTGCAGCGGATCACCGACCCCGGCCTGCGCCGCCACTACGGGGACGCCGTGGCCGAGTTGCGCCGCGCGCTCTTTCGCCCGGCCTGGCAAGCGTCCGGCGGGCGGGGCAAATGGCAACCGAAGGGCCAGTGGAAGGGGCGCGGCTTCGCCGAAGCCCAGGCCCCTTTGGCCGAAACGCGCGCCAAGGTCGGCGCGTTGAACGGTGAAAGCCTGCGCACCGGCTTGATCGTGGCCACGTGCATCCGCTTCCCCGACCTCATCGACGTGTTCGAGCCGCAGCTTGACCGCCTCCCCCCCCGCGACCCGGACCACGCCCGCCTCTGCGCCCACCTACTGCGCACCTCGACCCGTGACGCGGGCGCGCTTCTGGACGAAATAAATGCCTCCCCCCTCGCCCCTGCCCTTGAAAGCCTGCTGGGGCTTTCCCATCTCGCGATCACGCCGTTCCTTCTGGGCGCAGGAGACCCCCTGCGCGCCGAGGAATGCCTGGAGGAAGAATTCACCAAGCTGGCCGCCGCGCGCGCCATCGAGGAAGAGCTGGTCGAGGCCCGCCACGACATGGCCGACGTCCCCGATGAAGGAGACCCCGCGCTGGCCTACCGCATGAACGAGGCCCTGCGCAGCAAACACGCCGCCGCAAGGCCAAAAGGCGAGGATAACGCTGAACAATTCGGCGAAACGACCCAGGCACGCTCCGCGTTCCACCAGTTGCTCTCGACCGCCGGACAGGGCAAGAAAAAAGGCACGTAGGCCTATCCGAATCAGTGATTCGCACTAAGGTATGCTTTCAGACGAAATGATTCGCGTGCGGGCACGGCATGCGGATCGGACCAGCCCGAAGGGGGTGACGCACATGGCCAAAGACACCGACGATCGCAAGCAGGACGGCGACGAGCCCGAAATGGGCCTCGACATGAGCCAAGCCGCCGTCAAGAAGATGATCGCGGAGGCGCGGGTTCGCGGCTACATCACCTACGACCAACTCAACACCGTCCTGCCGCCAGAGCAGGTCTCGTCTGAGCAGATCGAAGACGTCATGTCGATGCTGTCGGAGATGGGCATCAACATCATCGAAGACGATGAGGCAGAGGAGGGTGAAGAAAAGCCCGCCGGTGATCTCGTCACCACCGAAGGCTCCCGCGAGGTCGCGGTCGCAGCCACGGAGACCGAGAAACTCGACCGCACCGATGACCCCGTCCGCATGTACCTGCGTGAAATGGGCAGCGTCGAACTGCTGAGCCGCGAGGGCGAGATTGCCATCGCCAAGCGGATCGAGGCCGGGCGCAACACCATGATCGCGGGCCTCTGCGAAAGCCCGCTGACGTTCCAGGCCATCACCATCTGGCGCGACGAACTTCTGGAAGAAGACATCCTGCTGCGCGATGTCATCGACCTCGACACCACGTTCGGGCGCACCATGGGCGACGACAACGACACCCCCGTCGTGCCCGCAGGCGTGGGCTCCACCCCGCCCGGCACCCCCGTGCCCGAGGCCAAGAAGGAAGAGCCGGAAGAAGAACTCGACGCCGACGGCAACCCGATTGCCAAGGACGACGACGATGATGAGGACGAGCAGGCCAACATGTCGCTCGCGGCCATGGAAATGGCCCTCAAGCCCCAGGTCCTCGCCACGCTCGACCAGATCGCCAACGACTACATCAAACTCTCCGAAATGCAGGACAGCCGGATTTCGGCAACCCTGAATGAGGACGACAGCTTCACCAAGTCCGAGGAAGCCGAATACCAGCACCTGCGCTCCGAGATCGTCGAACTGGTCAACGAGCTGCACCTGCACAACAACCGCATCGAAGCGCTGGTGGACCAGCTTTACGGCATCAACCGCCGCATCATGTCCATCGACAGCGCCATGGTGAAGCTGGCCGACCAGGCCCGCATCAACCGCCGTGAGTTCATCGAGGAATATCGCGGCCAAGAGCTTGATCCCACCTGGATGGAGCGGATGACCCAGAAATCCGGGCGCGGTTGGACCGCGCTCATGGAACGTTCCTCGGGCAAGATCGAAGAGCTGCGCGGTGACATGGCCCAGGTCGGCCAATACGTCGGCCTCGACATCCCCGAATTCCGCCGCATCGTGAACCAGGTCCAGAAGGGTGAGAAGGAAGCCCGCCAGGCCAAGAAGGAAATGGTCGAGGCGAACCTGCGTCTGGTCATCTCGATTGCGAAGAAATACACCAACCGGGGCCTGCAATTCCTAGACCTGATCCAGGAAGGCAACATCGGCCTGATGAAGGCCGTCGATAAGTTCGAATACCGGCGCGGCTACAAGTTCTCCACCTACGCGACGTGGTGGATCCGCCAGGCGATCACGCGGAGTATTGCCGACCAGGCCCGCACGATCCGCATCCCGGTCCATATGATCGAGACGATCAACAAACTGGTCCGCACCGGTCGCCAGATGCTCCACGAAATCGGCCGCGAGCCGACGCCCGAGGAATTGGCCGAAAAGCTGCAAATGCCGCTGGAGAAGGTCCGCAAGGTGATGAAAATCGCCAAGGAACCGATTTCGCTTGAGACGCCGATTGGCGACGAGGAGGACTCGCAGCTCGGCGATTTCATCGAGGACAAGAACGCGGTCCTGCCGCTGGATTCTGCGATCCAGGAGAACCTCAAAGAGACCACAACCCGTGTGCTGGCGAGCCTCACCCCCCGCGAAGAACGCGTGTTGCGGATGCGGTTTGGCATCGGCATGAACACCGACCACACGCTGGAAGAAGTGGGCCAACAGTTTAGCGTGACCCGCGAGCGTATTCGCCAGATCGAGGCGAAGGCCCTGCGGAAGCTGAAGCACCCCAGCCGGTCGCGGAAGTTGCGGTCGTTCTTGGATCAATAACTTCGGGTCATTGGGTGAATGAAACCCGAAACGAGGGAACTGCTGCTGGCTTCAGCCAATGAGCACTTTGCACACGGACGCGATCATGAGCATTTGCGGGGCCAAATCACCGCGATCATCTCTGGCGCAGCGGGGGTTCTACTCGGTTTGGCTCTGGACGAGGGGAATCGGACAGATCTTTTTTTGCCAACCTGTGCTGATCGAGATCCTGACTTTTCCATCGTCTACGTCTCGGCAATAGCGCTCTGCCTACTGAACGTCCGGCTGATCGCTCTTCATAATAGGCTCTTTGACGCCCACACAAGAACCGCCAACTTCATTATGCGGCGCTTGGAAAATTCGAAGGAAACGTCTCTTGCCGAGATTAGAAGTTACTTTGGGAAGCTAAAGCAATCAGGTGCCGAAGATCGGTATTGGGGGACATTGCCGAGGCCTGGATTTCGCTTTGGACTATCGAAGACGTGGTTTCTTGTTCCGGCCTTCATTCTTCTGATTTCTATCGAGGCCAGCGTTGCGCCGATATGCCACTCGATTAACTCCATCCGGTGGCACAATCCCGAAAACGTTGCTAGTGAGAACGCGGGTTAACAGCGGCGAAGCCGCCCCGCCATCGTCGGGCCTCCCCACGGCCCGGCGATTTGGCTGCCGCTTGGTGCGCCGCTCGTTTTGTACGAAGACTTGGCCACCATAAAGTGCCCTAGAACCAACGTTGGATCGCCAGCCCGAGGCCTGACGCTGTCGCGGCTCAGCGCTTGGCGGCCAGCCTTCCGCCGCGTAGACACGTAAAATGCTCATCACACACGACAACATCCTCACCGACCGAGGCTCCAAATACGCCGTCTCCGGCGGCCCTGCGACGTCGAAGGCCGAGGCCCTCACCCTCCTCAAAGCCCTCAAACGCCAGAAGAAATTCGCGAAAGCCACCCACAACACATGGGCGCTGCTCACCGCCGATGGCCCGGTCAAGAACGATGATGGAGAGGCCGGCGCCGGAATGGTGATCGTCCGCATGCTGGAGCGCGCCAATCTGCAAGATCACGTCATCATCGTGACCCGTTGGTTTGGCGGCACGCACCTGGGCGGCGATCGCTTCCGCCGGGTGCAGGATTGCGTCGCCCATTACCTCGACCGGATGGATGCCTAGCGTCGGCGCAGCGCCGTGGGTATGGGCAAACTGCTTACCCAAAAGTTAACGTAAACAGCGATATGTATTTAAAACAATAGCTTACGCCCTTGCTCAAGCTTGAGCACACGCCCTCACCTTCCCCTCATCGCCAAACCGCTCTATCTTCCCTCCCGACCTATTTGACCGGAGGCGTCCCATGTCCATCCTCTCCAAGCTTTTCGGCGGCAAACCCAAGCCCCAGGCCGAGCCTGTTCTCCACAAGGACTACCGCATTTTCCCCGAGCCTGCTCAGGCCCAGGGCGGCTTCCAGGTCCAGGCCAGGATCGAGAAGGACGTGGATGGAGAGACCAAGATCCACCAGATGATCCGCGCCGACAAATGCCAGTCCATGGACGAGGCGACGGAGACGTCGCTGTTCAAAGCCAAGATGCTGATCGACCAGCAGGGCGACAGTATCTTTCGGTGAAGACCACCGCCGATCTGCCCGCTGATGTGCGAGACACCCTGCAAGGCCGCGACCTGATCGTCTTTGACGGCGAATGCGTGCTCTGCTCGGGCTTCTTCCGTTTCATCGTCCGCGCCGACAAGACTCAGCGGTTCCACTTCGCCCACGCCCAATCGGACCTTGGCGCGCGGATTTACGCGGCCCTCGGCATGCCAACGGATGACTTTGACACCAATCTGGTTATCGTGGACAGCATGATTTACGAACGCCTTGATGCATTCGCCGCCGCGATGACCGCCGTGGGCTGGCCCTACAAGGCCCTGGCCGTCACCCGATTCATCCCCGAGCCGTTGCGCAGTTTCCTTTACTACCGCATCGCCAAGAACCGCTACGCCGTCTTCGGCCGTTACGACACCTGCATGATGCCGGACGCGGGCCTGCGGGCGCGGTTCCTCGACGGGGTGGCCTGATGCTGTACCCGCGCGCGATGGGCAATGCGTTCTTCGATCTGCCCGAGCCTTTGCAGACCTTCCATGCCGTCGAGAATACGGTGTTTTACAAGGGCCACGTGACGGTTACCCACGGCAACGCGCTTACGCGGATGATCGCAAAGTCGGGCGGTATGCCTGGAAAATCCGGCGAGATGCCGTTCAGTTTCCGCGCGACCCGCGATGGCACATCCGAGATCTGGGAGCGGAACTTTGACGGCCACATGACCCGGTCCCTGCAACGGCTCCACAGCGACGGGGTGATCGCCGAGACGGTCGGCACCAGCGAATTCCTGATGCAGCCGAGGGCCAGTGGGCCGACCCTCCACATTCCCATCACCGGCCTGCGCGCATTCGGCCTGCCGATGCCGTCCTGGGTCCTGACGAGCTGCGAGGGGGTCGAGGGTGTCACCGAGGACGGCAAGATCACCTTCGACGTCCACGCGGCGGTCCGGGGCCTCGGCCTGATCATCCGCTACCAGGGGGAGCTGGCACCGGCCTAGGCCAGACGCTCCAGGATCAACCGCGCCGCGGCCGTCGGCGTTGCCTCGCCCTTGGCCACGTCACGGGCCAAGTCGGCCATGGCGGACTTCACGCCTTCATCCTCGCGCAAGCGCGCCAAGAGGCCCTCGCGCACTTCATATTCGAACCAATGGGCGGCCTGCCCCGCGCGCGTTCTGTCCCAATGGCCGGTGTCGCGCCGCCAGGCGGCGAGGGCCTGCATCTCGTCCCAGGCCTGCGCCAACCCCGTGCCCTCAACCGCTGAGACTGCGAGCGCTTTCGGAAAATCCTCCGGGTCCTGGGGCCGCTTGCGCAGCAGGCGCAAGGCGCCTGCGTAATCAGCGACGGTTCGGGTGGCCGTGGCCTTCAGGTCGCCGTCGGCCTTGTTGATCAGGATCAGGTCGGCCATCTCCATGATGCCGCGTTTGACGCCCTGCAACTCGTCCCCGCCTGCCGGGGCCAGGAGCAAAACGAAAAGGTCGCACATCTGGGCGACCATCGTTTCCGACTGGCCGACGCCCACGGTCTCGATCAACACAACGTCATAACTAGCGGCCTCGCAAAGCGCGATGGCCTCGCGGGTGCGGCGGGCGACGCCGCCCAATGCCGCCGATGACGGCGACGGGCGGATGAACGCGCCGGGCTCGCGAGAAAGCAGGTCCATCCGCGTCTTATCGCCCAGGATCGAGCCGCCCGAGCGTGCCGAGCTGGGATCTACCGCCAGCACCGCCACCCGAAGGCCCGCCTTGACCAGCGCCATGCCGAACGCCTCGATGAACGTCGATTTCCCGACACCAGGCGTGCCCGACAGGCCGATGCGCAAGGCTTGCCGGTTCAAGCCCCGCAGGCGCTCCAACAACTCCGCCGCCTGGGCCTGATGATCGGCCCGCGTGCTTTCCACCAACGTCACGGCGCGGGCCAGGGCCCGCCGTTCGCCGTTTGCTATCCGCTCTGCCAGATCGTCGGTCATGGCTGCTCCTTTTCCGTGCCCCCACATGACCCACCGATGGGCCCCCTGTCCAGCCGTTGACGCTGCCCCGCCCGGCCCCTATCGCAACACGCATGCAGCTGCCCATCGACACCATCCTGCCCGAGTTGCTCACCGCCCTGCGCGCGGCGGGCCGGGCCGTGTTGCAAGCGCGGCCTGGGGCCGGCAAGACCACGCGGGTACCCCTGGCCCTGTTGCCTGAGGTCAAGGGCAGGATCCTGATGCTGGAGCCCCGCCGCCTTGCCGCCCGAGCAGCGGCAGAGCGCATGGCGCAAACGTTGGACGAGGATGTGGGGGCGACCGTCGGCTACCGCGTGCGCGGCGACAGTGCCGTCGGGCCCGATACGCGGATCGAGGTCGTGACCGAGGGTATTCTGACGCGGATGCTGCAGGATGACCCGGAACTGCCCGGCGTCGGCGCGGTGATCTTTGACGAATTCCACGAACGCTCGTTGAATGCGGATCTTGGCCTGGCCCTCACCTGGGAAGTGCGTGGCGCCTTGCGCGATGACCTTTGGCTGGTCGTCATGTCCGCCACCTTGGACGCCGCGCCCGTTGCGGCGTTGCTGGACGATGCGCCGCTGGTCTCTTCCGAGGGGCGGGCCTTCCCGGTGGAGACGCGCTGGCTTTCCAAACCACCCCATCGCGATGTGCGGTTCGAAACAGCCGTGGCGGATCTGGTGGTGCAAGCCATGGAGGAGGTTTCAGGCGGATGCCTCGTATTCCTGCCCGGAGAGGGTGAGATCCGCCGGGTCGAGCGTGCGCTACAGGGCAGGTTGCCCGAGGACACAACCGTGCGGCCCCTCTTTGGTGCCATGAAGCTGGCCGATCAACGCGCGGCGATCCGGCCCGAGGTGCAGGGTCGCAAGCTGGTGCTGGCGACATCGATCGCAGAGACCTCCCTGACCATCGAAGACATCCGCGTGGTCGTGGACGCCGGACGCGCGCGGCGGGCGCGGTTTGATCCCGGCTCGGGCATGACGCGGTTGGTCACAGAGCCGGTCAGCCGGGCCGAGGCTGCGCAACGCCAGGGCCGCGCGGGACGGGTGGCGGAGGGCGTGTGTTATCGGATGTGGACCAAGGGCGCAGAGGGGGCCCTGCCGGCCTTCCCGCCCGCCGAGATCGAAGCGGCAGATCTGACGTCGTTGGCCTTGGAGCTGGCCCTATGGGGCAGCGCGGAGGGGCTGGCTTTCCTGACACCTCCGCCGGAAGGCGCGATGGCAGAGGCGCGCACGTTGTTGCAGGATTTGGGCGCGCTGGAGGGCGGCACGATCACGGCCCACGGCCGCCGCTTGGCGCGCCTGCCGCTGCACCCGAGACTGGCGCATATGGTGACCCGGGGCGGGCCCGGCTCGGCCCGGCTGGCGGCGCTGATGGCCGAGCGTGATCCGCTCCGGGGTCAAGGCGTGGATCTGGGCCTGCGGTTGCGGGCGCTGGAGACGGGCGAGGGTGACAAAGGCGTGTTGGCCCGGGTGCGGCAGGACGCGAAACGCTTGAAGCGGTTCGAGGGCGGCGAACGGCAAAGCATCGGCGCCCAGGCCGCTTTGGCCTACCCCGACCGCATCGGCCTGCGCCGCCCGGGCGATCAGCCGCGTTACGTTCTGTCGGGCGGTAAGGGCGCGGTTTTGCCCGATGGCGATGGTCTCAGCGGGGCGCGGTTGATCGTGGCGACGGATCTGGACGGCAACCCGCGCGAAGCCCGCGTGCGCCTGGGCGTTGAAGTGTCCGAGGCGGAGATCCGGCGGCTCTACGGCGATCAGATCACCTGGCAGAACCTGTGTCATTGGTCCAAGCGCCACCGCAGGGTGGAGGCGCGCCAACAGGAACGCTTTGGCGCGCTGATCCTGGCGGATCGCGCCTGGCGCGAGGCTGCGCCAGAAGCCATGACCGACGCCGTGCTGGAGGGCATCCGCGATCTGGGGATCAACACGCTCGGCTGGTCCAAACGCGCCCGGCTGTTGCGGGCGCGGGTGGCGTTTTCCGGGGTGGCGGATGTCTCTGACGCATCCCTCCTCAGCGCGCTGCCCGCATGGGCAGCCCCCTTCCTCGCAGGGGTGCGCAGTGCAGACGACCTGGCACGCTTCGATCCGGCCCCGGCGCTGGAGGCCTGGCTGGGGTGGGACGCGCTGCAAGACGTCGCCCGTCTGGCGCCCGAAACCTGGACCACACCGATGAACCGCCGGATCGCCATTGACTATTCCGGCGACGTGCCCGAGGTCGCCCTGCGCCTGCAAGAGGTGTTCGGGGTCACGGTGCACCCGGTCATTGGACCGGAACGGCTGCCCCTGAAAGTGACGCTTCTGTCACCGGCGCAGCGTCCGGTGCAGGTCACAACGGACTTGCCGGGTTTTTGGGACGGCTCCTACGCCGATGTCCGCAAGGACATGCGCGCCCGTTACCCCCGCCACCCTTGGCCCGAGGACCCACGCGCCGCCGACCCGACCCTGCGCGTCAAACCACGCGGCACGTAGGGCCGCCCCCGCGCCGAAGGCGGCACCGCACGCGAGGCGAAGCCGAGCGTGCGCCCGGGCGATTTGCGAAGCAAAGCGCAAAGCCTAAAGTGGCTCCAATTTAGAAAGCAAAGCGCAAGCCCGTCAGCCCAACGCGGTCTCATAACCCGCGAGGGCCACGCCCCGCGCTTTGGCCCATTCCTCGGCGCTGGGATGCAAGACCTCCGAGGCGTCCTTGCCCACGACCCGCCGACGCCTCTCCCAGAACAACTTCCCGAAGCCTTTGAAATTTCCCACCGACGGCGCCTCTGCATCCGCCGGGAACCGCGCGCGCCAGTCGGGCGGCAGGCACAGCCCCGCCGCTTCGGCCTCCGCCAACATCCAGACCAAAGGCACATGGGCCCGAGGGCGCGCTTCGTGGTGGCCGTTCAACTGCCCACCGATATCGCCGTGGCTGCCCTTGAACCACATCTGCGTCACGCTCTGGCCCGGCACGGCGCGGGATGTGTCCCAAAGAACCGGCCGATAGGCCACGCGCGTCTCATCCAGCGCCAGGGCGTGGCGCGCGACCTCGATATGGGGTCCGAGCGTGTGTGTATGGTAGGGGTGGGGCAAGGGCAGGAACCGCCAGATCAACGGATAGCGCATGCCAAGCGCCCGCACGGTGTCATAGACGCCCAGAAAACTGACCGGCACATCGGCAAGGCAATGCGCGGCAGTCATCGCCTTGGCCGCCGCGCTCTCACGCGCGGTGCGGTAAAGACCGTAGAGCTCTTCTACCCGCGCCTCGCTTACCGCGTCGGGCCGCAGAAGACCCATCCGGTCAATCAACCCGCCGAGCGAGCGCACCGCGTAGGCTCCGCGCGAATAGCCCATCAGGATCACCCGATCCCCGGGCCTGTAGGCGGCCGAGAGCCAGGCATAGGCCCGGCGGATCTGACGATTGATGCCGATGCCCGCCATCACCTCATGGGCGTGGCGCAGGCCCCGCCATTGGATGCCGGGCTCGTAGTAGACATGCACATGGGCCTCGGGCGGCAGATCGCCAAGCAGCCGGTAGGTCAGGCCGATGTTGGTTTCGCACCCGGGCTTCAGGGTCGACATCGTGCCGTCCAGCAGGATCACATGGGTGCAGACGTCCTGCGGCGGTGGCGGCGGCGTTTGCGCTTGGCGGAAGCCATTCAGCCACGCCCATATGCCCCTATTCTGCGGCAACCGGCTCCGTCCCATGGGCGCCCTGCAACATGCTCCAGACCCGCGACGGCGTGAACGGCATGTCCACCTGCCGCACGCCCAGGGGCCAGAGCGCGTCCTGCACCGCGTTGGCCACCGCGCCAAGCGCGCCGACGGTGCCCGCCTCGCCACAGCCCTTCATGCCGAGGGGGTTGGCAGTGGACGGGATCACCTCGGTATGGAAACCGATCATCGGGATGTCGTCGGCGCGCGGCATGCCGTAATCCATGAAGGTCGCCGTCAGAAGCTGGCCGTCTTCGTCATAGACCGTATGCTCGGTGATCGCCTGGCCAATGCCCTGGGCCACGCCGCCGTGAACCTGGCCCTCGGCCAGCATCGGGTTCATCAGGATGCCGAAATCATCGGCCACCGTGTAGCGATCGACCTGCGTCTCGCCGGTCTCGCGGTCGATCACGACCTCTGCGATATGGCAGCCGTTGGGGTAGGAGCGTCCGGGCAGTGTCGTCGTCTCGGACGCGCGGGCCAACTCGGCCCGGCCCGCCGCCGTTGCCCGCGCCGCGGCTTCCAGCAGTGTCACCACGACGTTGGAGCCCGGCGCGCGGAACACGCCTTCTTCTACATCAAAGCTGATCTCGGTGGCGTCCATATCCTCCTCCAGGAAGCCTATGAGGCCCGAGATTAACACATCCGCCGTCGCGCGCATCGCCGTTCCCTGAGTTGTGACCGAGCGTGATCCACCGGTTCCGCCGCCATTGGCGATCCGGTCGCTGTCGCCTTGGACGACCTCGATTTGGTCAAACGGCAGGCCGGTCTGGTCGTGCAGGATCTGGCGATAGACCGTCTCGTGCCCCTGCCCGTTCGACTGCGTGCCGACGTAAAGCGTCGCTCCGCCCTCGTGCAGTTCCACTGTCGCGGTCTCCTCGGGCGAGCCGAGGATGCTTTCGATGTAGAAGGCCACCCCAAGGCCGCGCAATTTGCCCTGCGCTTCATCGGCGGCGCGGCGCGCGGCAAAGCCTGCAACATCGGCCTCTGCCTCGGCCCGCGCCATCACGCGCGCGAATTCGCCCACGTCATAAAGCTCTCCGACCGCCGAGGTGTAGGGGAAGGCCTCGGGCGGAATGAAGTTCTTCCGGCGCAGCTCCAGCGGGTCCACACCCAATTCACGCGCGGCGAAATCCATGACCCGCTCCAGCGCGTAGATCGCCTCAGGCCGCCCGGCGCCACGATAGGCATCGACCTGGGTTGTGTTGGTGAAGACGCCACGGTTGCGAAAATGTGTTGTCTGGATGTCGTAGCCCCCTGCAAGGACCTTGGAGAACAGCGCCGATTGGATGCCTTGCCCAAATTCCGAGTTATAGGCCCCCATGTTCGACAGGCTGTCGACCTTATAGGCGGTGATCTTGTGATCGGCATCGAACCCGAGCGTACAGGTCACGCTAAGGTCCCGGCCCGAGTTGTCCGACAACATCGCCTCCGTCCGCTCAGACATCCACCGCACCGGGCGGCCCAATTGCTTCGCGGTCAGGGCAACCAGAAGATACTCTGGATAGCCCATTGCTTTCATGCCGAAGCCGCCCCCGACATCGGGGTTGGTGACGCGGATTTCGCCCACATCCATCCCCAAAAGCTTGGCGATGTCCTTCTTCAGGCCCCACACCCCCTGCCCGTTGAAGGCGACATGCAAGCGGTCGCCGTCCATCTCGGCGAAGCATCCGCGCGGCTCCATCGAGTTCACGATGATGCGGTTGTCGTAACTGGTCAGCGTGATGACCCGGGCCGAGGCTGCCAGCGCCGCGTCAGCTGCCGCCTCGTCGCCCATGGCGAAGTCGTAGACGACGTTGTCGGGCGCGCTGTCGTGGATCACCGGGCCGCCAGGGGTAATGTCGAGCTTCACCGGCAAATCGTCGACGTCCAACACGATCATCTCGGCTGCGTCCTTGGCCTGTTGCAGGCTTTCGGCCACGATGAACACCACCGCGTCACCGACAAATCGCACACGACCTTCGGCCAAGATCGGGCGCGGGGCGCCGTTGCCTTTGGTGCCGTCCTGGTTGTCCGCCCGGAAAAACCGCATCGCGTTTTTCACGCCTGCCGCCGACAGATCCTCTGCTGTCAGCAGCGCGTGGACACCGGGGGCCGAGCGGGCGTCTTCCACATCCAGCTCGGTAATCGTCCCGTGGGCCATGGGCGCGCGCAGGACGTAGCCCGTCAGCGCGCCTTCAGGCGCGATGTCATCCACATATCCGCCCGCCCCGGTCAGGAAACGGGTGTCTTCAAAGCGGGTCACGGATTGGCTGGAGCCGAATTTCGACATCTGGCGCGCCTTTCATAAAAGGGGATGGCTTTGGGGAACTGTAGGCGTGGGGGCGGCGGTGTCTAGGGGCAGTGGCGCTTAGGTGAACCGCAGGCCGGGCCGGTCCGTGATCGTACCGATCCTTGTGGCCCCGGCAATGCCCTCGGCCTTGTCGGATGGCACGCAGGCCAGAAGGCCACCGGCGGTTTGCGGATCAAACATCAGGTCTACCAGCGGCGTCTCCGGGACCTCGCAACTGACCGAGGCGCGGTTCTGCGCCCAGAGGCTGGAGCGGATGCCGGTGCTGGCCAAAGCCTGTGCGCCGTGCAGCAGTGGCACGGCGTCCAGCGTGACCTCTGCCCCGACGCCGGAGGCCGCGCAAATGTTGCTCAGGTGCCCCGCAAGGCCGAAACCTGTCACATCCGTCATCGCATGGGCCAGGGGGGCAAGCGCGCGGGCGGCCTCGCCCGAGGGCGCGGTCATGGACTGCCAACAGGCAAGCACATCCTCGCCATGGGCCTTGGTCTGCATCTCTGCCGCCAGGATCACGCCGGTGCCGATCGGCTTTGTCAGGATCAGCGCGTCGCCCGGTTGGGCACCTTCCAGCGTGATCGGGTCACGGTCCAGCAAGCCGGTGACGGTAAACCCCACGGTCAGCTCGGTCCCGCCCGAGGAATGCCCGCCGACGACCGCCACACCCTCGGCCTCAAAGATGTCTCCGGCGGCCTGCATGACCTCGTCCAGCCATTTACCCTGCAACCGGGCCTCCAGCCGCGGCAGGATCACCTGGGCAAGGGCCGCTTGCGGCACCGCGCCCATCGCCCAGATGTCGCCCAACGCATGAACCGCCGCCGCCTTGGCAACCAAAGCCGGGTCGAGCGCGAAGCCGCGCAGATGATCCGTACTGATCACCTGCCGCGCGCCGCCCATGTGCAGAACGGCGGCGTCATCCCCGGCCACGGCAGTGGTGTCGTCGCGCGACGCACCGTGGGCATTCGACAGCACGCCCGAAAGCGCGCCGGAGGCAAGCTTCGCACCGCAGCCCCCGCAGGGGGCAGGGCCCGCCATCTCAGCCGCGACACCCTTGGCGGCACCGCGCGGCGCGCGGGGTAACGGCATCTCGGGCAGGTCTCGAAACTTGTCCATGAACGCCTGATCAATGCGATCTTTCAGCTGCCACATGCGCGGGCCGGAAAGGGAGAACCCGGATTTCTCCGCCACCGCCACTTGCCCGCCGAGGGACACCAGCTTCAGGAAATCCTTCTGCGGGTTGAACGCGCGGCGCTGCAGTCCCAACAGATCCGCCCGAATGTTATGGGCCAACACCGGTGCCGCGCGCACCGCGTAAACGCCCGCCTTTGGGCGCGGGTCATGGACCAGATGCGCACAATCACCCGCCGCGTAGATCGTGGGGTCGGCAGGGGAGCGGAGGGAGGCGTCGACCTCCAGAAACCCGTCCCGGCAGGGCAAGCCGCTTTCAGCGACCCAAGCCTGGGGCGTTGCCCCCGCCGCGCCAATCGTCAGGTCTGACGCGACGCGCTGCCCGTCTTTCAGAACGACCGCACCGGCCTCCACTGCCGCGATCTCTGCGTCTTCGATCAGGCGCACGCCGTGGGTGGCCAAGCCCGCCATCAACCTTTTACGGGCCGAGGGCACGACGGCGGACAGGACCTTACCCCGGTCGATCACGCTGACGCAGACATCCCGCGACAGCCCGCGCATCCGGTGCACGGCGGCCATGGCCACTTCGCACCCCGCCACCCCGCCGCCAATGACGGCGATCTTGATCGCCCCCTCTCCGGCGCAGGTCTGCGCCCAAAGGTCGGCGAACTTGCCCAGAGGTTTGGCCGCAATCCCGTGGTCCGCAAACCCTGGCAGCAAAGGCATCTCGGACGTGATCCCCACGTCGAGCGACATGATGTCGTAAGACACTGCCCGGCCCGAGGCCAAGCGTATGATCTTGCCTGCCGGATCAATCGCCACGGCACGGTCCACCAAAAGCCGCGCGCCAGCAAAACGGGCCAGACGCACGAGGTCGATGTCCAGATCTTCGCGCGCATAGTGACCCGCCAGATGGCCCGGCAACATGCCCGAATAAGGGGCCGTGGCGCCGGGGTTGATGACCGTGACGCGCACGCCGGGCACAGGCTTCATGCCCCATTGCCGCAGGACCAGCGCATGGGTGTGGCCGCCGCCCACAAACACCAATTCTTTGACGATGGGGACCTCGATCATGCGTCTCTCCAGCCGTTGGCAAACGGGTCCTCAGGGTAGCCCACGCCGGTCATGTAAAGCCCTTCCGGCGGGGCAACGGTGCCACATTCCGCGCGGTCCTGGGCCGCCAGGGCGCGGCGCATGTTGTCGGGTGTCCAACTGCCCGAGCCCACGTGTTCCAGCGAACCCACGATCGAGCGCACTTGGTTATGCAGGAACGAGCGCGCCTTGAGGTGAAAGCGGATCTCCTGCCCTGCTGGCAGAGGCACCGCCTCGACGCGGATCTCATCGAGCGTCTTCACCGGCGATTTCGCCTGACAATGGGTGGCGCGGAACGTGGTGAAATCATGTTTGCCAAGCAGGTGCCGGGCGCCTGCGGCCATGGCATCCACATCGACCTGCCCGCGCAGGGCCCAGGCGTAGCCCTTGTCGTGGACCAGCGGCGCGCGTCGGCAAATCATGCGGTAGGTATAGCTGCGCCAGATGGCCGAGAAGCGCGCGTGGAAATCCTCGGGCGTCTGCGCGCAGGCGGTGATCGCGACGGGGGCGGGCTTGAGGTGATAGTTCAACGCCTCGGCCAGGCGGAACGGCTCCCATGGTCGCTGCAACTCCGCATGGGCCACCTGCCCCAGCGCATGCACGCCCGTGTCCGTGCGCCCGGCAGCGGCGATTGTCGGCACGCCTGCCTCCAACTTTGCCAACGCGGCCTCGACCGCGCCCTGCACGGACGGCAGGTCGGTCTGGCGCTGCCAGCCTTTGAACGGGCGGCCATCGTATTCGATCTTGAAAGCGTAGCGCGGCATGTCACGGGGCTACCCCATGAAAGGTTCCCCGTCTATCCATCGGGCATGAGGTCTCGAAACCTTTGACGGAAATGCATATGTCTGGGGCCATCACAAGCGCGAGAGGATGCCCCCCTTGGTGATCGGAGCCATTGCAGACACCCTGGGCCGGGGGATCGAGACCGTGACGGACACGGTGTCGGAGACGTTTTTTGAGCCGGTGATCCGCCTGGGTGTCACCGGCCTCGCGCGGTCCGGCAAGACGGTGTTCATCACCTCGCTGGTGGCCAACCTTTTGGATCGCGGCCGAATGGCAGGGCTGGAGGCCGCATCCTCCGGCCGGATCGAGGCCGCGTATTTGCAGCCGCAGCCCGACGACACCGTGCCGCGGTTCGAGTTTGAAAGCCATCTGGCGGCAATGACGGGGCCAGAGCCCTTTTGGCCCGACAGCACTCGGTCGGTGTCCGAGTTGCGCGTGTCGTTGCGGGTGCGCCCCAAGGGCTTGCTTTCGGGCCTGTCGGGGCCGCGCACGGTGCATCTGGATATCGTCGATTACCCCGGCGAGTGGCTGCTGGATCTGGGCCTGCTGGATCAGGATTACGCGCAATGGTCGGAGGCTGCGTTGGCGCGCGCGGCGGTGCGCACTGAAGGCGCACCCTACGTGGGCCGCTTGGGATCGGTGGACGCGGAGGCCCGGCTGGATGAGGCGGTGGCGTCTGAGCTGGCACGCGATTGGACGGCCTACCTGACGGCGGCGCGCGAGGCGGGATATTCCGATTGTACTCCGGGGCGGTTCCTGCTGCCCGGCGATCTGGAGGGCTCTCCAGCGCTGACCTTTGCGCCTCTGACCCCAGGCGCGGCCCCGCGCGGCAGCCTGGCGCGAGAGTTTGCGCGGCGCTATGAGGCCTATAAATCGCAGGTCGTGAAGCCCTTTTTTCGCGCGCATTTTTCGCGGATCGACCGGCAGGTAGTCTTGGTGGATGCGCTCGGTGCGATCCACAACGGCCCCCCGGCGGTGGAAGACTTGCGCCAAGCGCTGTCGGGCATTCTTGGCACGTTTCGGCCTGGGCGGAATTCGTTCCTGACCTCGATCCTCGGCAAGCGCGTCGACAAGATCCTGTTTGCCGCGACCAAGGCGGATCATCTGCACCACGAACAACACGGGCGCTTGCAGGCGATCATGGAGGCTTTGGTGGCCGACGCGCGGGGACGCGCGGATTTCTCGGGCGCGGCGACGGGCGCCATGGCGATTGCAGCGCTGCGTGCCACGGTGGAAGAGACGCGCCGGGTGGAGGGGGCTGACCTGGGTGTCGTGCGCGGTGCGCTTCTGGAGGACGGTCGCCAGGCGGCGCTGCATCCCGGCGATCTGCCGGTCGACCCGTCCGTTCTGCTGGCCCCGGCCCGCAACGGGGCGGCGGCTTGGCTGGACGGGGAGTTTGGCGTGATGCGCTTTGCGCCCGCGCCGCTGTCGCTGCGCTCAGGCGAAGGCCCGCCGCACATTCGCCTGGACCGGGCGGCGGAGTTCCTGATCGGAGATAAACTGCGATGAATGCTGTCGTTAGAAGGGGCTCTGCGCCCGCTGCGCATCAAGATGCGCATCTCCCCCGGAGTTTTCCGGGCAAGATGAAAGGGCGGAAATCCGATGGTTGAGCGCAAGGGCCCGGTATTGATCGAGTTGGACGCGGCACCCGAGGCGGGGCCCGAGGCGGCGGCGCCGGTGCCCGATGTGGGCGCGGCCTTGGCCGATGGGCGCGCGATGCAGGTGGTGGCCACCCTGGGTGCGAAACGCCCGTCGCGCCTGGCGCGTTTCTTCTGGTCGGCGCTTCTGGGGCTGATCGGATTCGCCGCCTCGCTGGCGGCGTGGAATTTCGTGACCGGGCTCTTGGCATCCAACCCGATCCTGGGTTGGGTCGCATTCGGATTGATCGCTGCCGTGTTACTGGCGCTTTTGTTGATCGCCCTGCGCGAATTGGCGGCGTTCTCGCGCCTTGGACGGCTCGACCGGATCCACCGCGCGGCGGAGGCGGCTTTGGCGGCGGGGGACCTGAAGGGCGCGCGCGGTGTTGTGGCGCAGATCTCAGCGCTTTATGCGGGCCGCGCGGAGTTGCGATTGGGGCGAGAGACCCTGAACCGCCAGAACGACGAATTGTTCGACGCGGCCTCGCTTTTCGCACTGGCCGAGGCCGAGCTCATGGCGCCCCTGGACCAGGCCGCCAGCGCCGAGGTGGAGGCCGCCGCACGGCAGGTGGCGACCGTGACGGCGCTGGTACCCCTGGCGATGGCCGATGTGATCGTCGCGCTGACCGCCAACCTGCGAATGATCCGGCGCATCGCCGAGGTCTACGGCGGGCGCGCCGGGACCCTGGGAAGCTGGCGCCTGACGCGGGCGGTGATGACGCATCTGGTGGCCACGGGCGCCGTGGCGATTGGCGATGATCTGTTGGGCTCGGCGCTTGGCGGCTCGGTCCTGTCGAAGGTGTCGCGGCGGTTTGGAGAGGGCGTGGTGAACGGGGCTTTGACCGCGCGGGTGGGCCTTGCGGCCATGGAGGTCTGCCGCCCGCTGCCGTTTGGCGAGGGGCGACGCCCCAGCGTCACCGGCCTGATCCGCCGCGCCCTGACCGGGATCGTGAGCAAAGCCGAGGGCTGACACCGCCGCCTGCCCGTGTCATGCCTGCGCCATGGGCACACCAACGGACACCGCTGACAGGCCGCTTCTGGGCATCCTCTTGATGGTCGGCTTTTGTGTCGTGATCCCGTTCTCGGACGCGCTGGCCAAACTGTTGGGGACAGACTTTCCCTTGTTGCAACTGGTGGTCGTGCGATTCGCGACGCAGACCATCCTGTTCGTGCCCATGGCCCTGATGGCGGGCGCGGTTCTGTTCCCCACGGGCCGGGTCCTGGGGCTGACGCTTCTGCGCGCGGGCTTGCAGATTGCCGGGCTTTTGCTGATGTTCTCTGCCCTTCGGGTGTTGCCCCTGGCCGATGCTGTGGCCATCGCCTTCGTCATGCCATTCTTGATGCTGCTTCTGGGCCGTTTCTTCCTGGACGAAGAGGTCGGGCCGCGCCGTCTGATCGCCTGTGCGGTGGGCTTTGTGGGCACGCTGATGGTGGTGCAACCGAGCTTTGCTGCCGTGGGGTGGGCCGCCCTTCTGCCAATCGGGGTCGCCTTTGCCTTCGCCTTCTTCATGCTGGTGACCCGCGCGATGTCGCGCGAGATTGATCCGCTGGCCCTGCAAGGCGCCTCGGGCCTTGTGGCGCTGCCTTTGGTGGTGCCATTCCTGTTCTTTCCCACCGCAGAAATCGCCCCCCTGGCGGGATGGGTGACGCCTGAGGGCGCGCAGATCTGGCTGCTTGTCGCCCTCGGGGTTTTCGGCTCCATCGGGCATCTGCTGATGACCTGGTCGCTGCGCTACGCGCCCTCGGCCACGCTGGCCCCCATGCAATACCTGGAGATCCCGGTGGCCACTCTGGTGGGCTTTGCGATGTTCAGCGACCTGCCCAACGGGTTGGCGGCCCTGGGGATCGCGGTGACCATCGCCTCGGGCCTCTATATCGTGTTCAGGGAACGGGCGTTGAGCCGGGGTGCTCAAGCTTGAGCAGAGGCCTAAACACCTGATATACAACAACAATCAGATTTGTTAACCTTTATGAACGGTCAGAATGCGTCACGCGCGCGTCAAGTGAGGCCATCGGGGGGATGATGTCGCCGCAGACCAGACGGGTCAGGATAGGGGGCACCGGCCATGTGCGGCTGAGGGGCGCGAGGATGTGGTCGCGCAGGAGCGGCAGGGTAGCGCTGTCGGATTGGTATTGCGGCGTGAAGGCGGCGGAGAACGCCTGATAGAGCTTCACGTGATATTTGCGGGCCATGGCGTAGCGCCGCAGCCCCTCCTCGCCCGCGCTGCGGGCTCCTCGCAGGGCCAGCTGGAGCGCGCGGGCGTCCAGAAGGGCCATGTTGGCGCCCTGGCCCAGTTGCGGAGAGGCGCGGTGGGCGGCGTCTCCGATATGCACGAGGCCGTCGTCATAGGGCGTGCGCAGGGCACCGTGCGTGTAGCGCGCGGCGGTGAAATCCGCGTGGCTGAGCGTGTCGGGCAGATAGGCGGCGAACTCGGGCCAAAGCTGGGTGGCCTCGGCGCGCCAATCGGCGAAGGGACGATTGAAATGCGCGTCAATCTGGGCCACCGGCAGGGAATAGAAGATCGCGGCAAGGCGTTGGTCCGGCGCATCGGCCATGGTGCCAACCGGCAGGATGCCTAGCATCCGGTTGGCTTTGCGGTAGCGCTGGGACAGGCGATCCTGGGGGAACGGCGCATCTTTGGGCCAGGGGACGGTGGCCCAGACGGCGCCATAGGGCAGCGCGCGTGCCTTGAGGGGAGAGAGGGGTGAGCCCGCGCCAAGCGCATCGACGATCAGGTCGAAGGGGCCTTCGGGTTTTCCGTTCACGACAAGGCGCTGCCCGGCACGCGCGGTGACCGGGCTGGAGGCGACAATCTGCGCGCCCGCCTTTTGCGCAGCGTCGAAAAGCGCCCGGAACAGCGCCGCGCGGTGGATGCCGAGGCCTTGCCGGTCCGGCGTTGTGCCATAGGCGACGGAGAGGACCGTCTTGCCGCGATCCGCCTCATCCCCGAACATATGCAGGATTGGCGCGCCGCGCGCCGTGACCTCTTGATCGGCGGCGCAGGCGCGCAAGACCTCCATGCCCACCGGCTGGATCACCAGGCCCGACCCGACGGGGCGCGGCGCGTCGAATTGATCAAACACCACTACCGCGTGGCCGTCGCGGGCCAGCAGCGCCGCCGCGGCCAACCCGCCGATCCCGGCCCCTGCAATCGCTATCGTCATCTTCATGGCCTGTACCCTAGCGCGCCGCCCGGTTGCGCCCATGCGACCCGGCGTCCTGACGGCGGGAAACCCGCATTGCAAGCGACGCCCGCCCCGTGGTTCCTTGGCGCACCCCTTATGCCCAGGACCCCACACCATGAAACTTTCAGACCTCACCACCCTATCCAAACTCGCCATCGGCCTCGTCATCGCGGGCGGCGTGCTCAGCTTTCAGATGACCAGCACCAGCACGTCGGGCGGGGTCTATACCTGCAGCTTCATCGACTATGGCAAGGTGATCTTCGGCGGCCTCGCGATCCTGGTCGGCGGATTGGGCGAGGTCTCGGCCCTACGGTTGGGCGAGACGCGGATGATCAACCTGATCGCGTCAGGCGGCGCGTCGATGCTGGGGATCTTGCTGGTTCTCATCGGCCTGGGCATTGTCGGCGGGCCCTGCTAGGGCACGCGGCCCACGCCCCCCTTTGACCTTGGCGTGCCGCGCGGGTATACGGCCCCCATGGCACGGCAATTCGGCACTTCCATTCGAATTAGCACCCCGGCGCTCTGAGCAGAGACGCCGGGATTTTCGCGTCGTGTTGGGGCTTGAGCCTCCGCGCCGCCCTGCTACACCCCCTATCAAGCATTCGAACATGAGGAGCGCCTGCGATGTGCGCCGACCACACCACGCCCGTCTCGGGCGATGAACCCATGGACTACAAAGCCACGCTGAACCTGCCGAAAACCGATTTCCCGATGCGCGCGGGCTTGCCCAAGCGCGAGCCAGAGTGGCTGGCACGCTGGGAAAAGATGAACATCTACAACCGTTTGCGGGATAAGGCCGCTGCTGAGAAAGGCACGGACACGGCTCGCCCGCCGTTCACGCTGCACGACGGCCCGCCCTATGCCAACGGCAACCTGCACATCGGGCACGCGCTCAACAAGATCCTCAAGGATATGGTCGTGCGCAGCCAGCAGATGCTGGGGCATGACGCGCGCTATATCCCGGGGTGGGACTGCCACGGTCTGCCCATCGAGTGGAAGATCGAAGAGCAGTACCGCCAGAAGGGTCGCGACAAGGACGAGGTGGATATCGTTGATTTCCGACAGGAATGTCGGAAATTCGCCGAGGGCTGGATCGACGTGCAGCGCGACGAATTCAAGCGCTTGGGCGTCACGGGGACGTGGGACAAGCCGTACCTGACGATGGATTTCCACGCCGAGCGGGTCATCGCCGAGGAATTCATGAAGTTCCTGATGAACGGCGCGCTTTTCCGCGGCTCGATGCCGGTGATGTGGTCCCCGGTAGAGAAGACCGCGCTGGCCGAGGCGGAGGTGGAATACCACGACCGCCAGACCGACGCGATCTGGGTGCCGTTTGAGGTGCTGTCCGAGACGGATGCCGTCTCGACCGGCGACGGGAAAGTGTCGCCCGTGGGCGACCTTGCGGGCGCCCACGTCGTGATCTTCACGACGACACCCTGGACCATCCCGCAGAACCGCGCGGTCTGTTTCGGGCCGAAGATCAGCTATGGTCTTTATGAGTGTGTCGGCCGGCCCGAGGAGTGTTGGGCCGTGATCGGGCATCGCTACATCGTGGCCGATGCGATGGCGGAAGAGGTCTTCGGCACGGCAAGGTTGGACGCCAGTGACCCCAACATGGTGCGCCGTCTGCGGGACGTTTCCGTGGATGAGCTGGCGGGCTTGAGCCTTGCGCACCCCCTGCGCGGGGCCGAAGGGGCGGAGGGCGAATGGGACTATGACGTGCCCATGCTGCCGGGCGACCACGTGACCGATGATGCGGGCACGGGGCTGGTGCATACGGCGCCGTCCCACGGGGACGACGACTATCAGATCGGGCTCCGCCATGGGTTGGAGATGACCTACAACATCCTCGACGATGGCTCCTTCCGCGCGGATCTGCCGTTCTTTGGCGGGCAGTTCATCCTGTCGCGTGACGGCAAGAAGCCCGGTGGGGCGAACAAGGCCGTCATCGACAAGTTGGTGGGGGTGAAGCGGCTGCTGGCGCGTAAGCGGATCACGATCTCGGACGCGCATTCGTGGCGGTCCAAGGCGCCGGTGATCCGGCTCAACCGGCCCCAGTGGTTTGCGGCCATCGACAAGGCTGTCGGCGGCGATGACACCTATGGCACGACGATCCGCGAGCGGGCTTTGCGCTCGATTGATGAGCTGGTGACCTGGACGCCGCAGACGGGGCGTAATCGCCTGTATTCGATGGTCGAAAGCCGGCCCGACTGGAACCTGTCGCGCCAGCGCGCCTGGGGCGTGCCGCTGACGTGCTTTGTGAAGGTGGGTGCGGGGCCGCAGGATGAGGACTTCCTGCTGCGGGATCCGGCGGTGAACGCCCGCGTGTTGGAGGCGTTTGAGGCCGAGGGCGCGGATGCGTGGTATGCCGAGGGCGCCAAGGCGCGCTTCCTGGGCAATGACTACGATCATGATGCCTATGAACAGGTGTTCGACGTGCTCGACGTGTGGTTTGACAGCGGCTCCACCCACGCCTTCGTGCTGCGCGACAGGGAGGATGGGTCCGAGGATGGCCTGGCGGATCTCTATCTGGAAGGCACCGACCAGCACCGCGGCTGGTTCCAGTCCTCGCTGCTGCAGTCCTGCGGCACGCAAGGACGTGCGCCGTACCGGGGCGTGCTGACCCACGGGTTCACGCTGGATGAGAAGGGCATGAAGATGTCCAAATCCATCGGCAACATCATCGCGCCGCAGCAGATCGTCGACCAATACGGCGCCGATATCCTGCGCCTTTGGGTGGCCCAGACCGACTACACCGCCGACCAGCGGATCGGGCAGGAGATCCTGAAAGGCACCGCCGACAGCTACCGCCGCCTGCGCAACACGATGCGGTTCATGTTGGGCTCGCTCAACGACTTCATGGAAGCCGACCGGGTGGACGCGGCGGATATGCCCGAGTTGGAACGTTGGGTCCTGCACCGGGTGTCCGAGTTGGACGCCACGGTGCGCGAGGGCTACGGGAAGTACGACTTCCAGGGCGTGTTCCAGGCGGTCTTCACCTTTGCCACGACGGACCTTTCGGCCTTCTACTTCGACATCCGCAAGGACGCGCTTTACTGCGATGGCGACACCGACCGCCGCCGTGCGGCGCGCACGGTGCTGGACATCCTGTTCCACCGCCTGACGACGTGGCTCGCCCCGGTGTTGGTGTTCACGATGGAAGAGGTCTGGCTGGAAAGGTTCCCCGGCGACGACAGCTCCATCCATCTGGAGGACATCCCCGAGACGCCCGCCACCTGGCGCGACGAGGCCCTGGCGGCGAAATGGGGCAAGGTTCGCAGCGCCCGGCGCGTGGTGACAGCGGCGTTGGAAATCCAGCGTCGCGACAAGGTCATCGGCGCCTCGCTGGAGGCAGCGCCCGTGGTCCATGTCGCAGACGCAGAGGTGTTGGCAGCGCTGCAAAGCGTGCCGTTTGACGACATCGCGATCACCTCGGATGTGGTTCTGCAGGACGGCAGCGGCGGGGCGTTCACCCTGGCCGACGTCGATGGCATCTCGGTCGATTTCGCCAAGGCCGAGGGCGAGAAGTGCCAGCGGTGCTGGAAGATCCTGCCCGACGTGGGCAGCCACGCCCATGCGGGTGTCTGCGGGCGCTGCAACGACGCGCTGGGGTGAAGAAAAGCGCCGCGAGGAAATCCCCCTCGCGGCGCAATACCTCGCTCAGATCTTATGCGACCAAAGCTTGTCCTTCAGCTGCTTGTCAGCGGGCGGCTTCGGGGTGTCATCGGTCCACGACGGCACCTCGTAGTAGGCCGCCTCTCCGGTCGCGAGATCGAGGATTGCGAAGGTGTGGTTGTAGAGCTTTTCGTGGCCGTAGGCGTGCGCATGGTTGGTGGCGTGGGGCACCAGCAACTCGCCCGGAGGCGCTTTCGGATCCATTTCTGACCGTGGCACGATCCACCCGGCGACCTGCCCGTCGACGCCGGGGTGGGGATCATAGCTGGGATGCGGAGCGCGGTAGGTCTTTTCGCGCGCCGAGCCGCCAAGCAATTGACCGCGCTTGAGCGTGGGCCACGTGCTGCGGCGCGGATCAGGGATGCTTCGGTTCGGGCTGAACGGGATGAACCAATGGGCATGTCCCCAAAGCCAAAGGTCGATCCGGTCGAAATACGTGTCCGTTGACCCGGGGATCTGCTTGCTGAAGGCATCCACGAAATGGCGATTGAAATAGCCGTAGCCGTTGGCATCGCCGTGGGCGTGGCCGTTGATTTCATGGTCCACCGAGATGAGCTGATGGTGGGTCATGAAGATCGTCTTGCCCGGGAACGTTTCAATGTGGTGGCGGTGCCATTCGATTTCGCAGTCGTCCAGCGGCGGAGAAGAGGCATGATCGATACATCCCAGGCCACTGTCCGCGCCCAGGAACTGGTACTCCTTATCGGCGCTGTGCAGGCAGAAGAAGCTCGCCTCCTGGTTCCAGTCGGAGTTTGGCCCGCCGTTTAGCACATCGATAAGCTCGAAAAAACCCTCTCCACAACAGAAGTACTCGTGGTTGCCGGGGATGGTGAAGACCGGTGGGCGGTTGGTGCCGCAGACGCGGTCGAGCGGCGCAATGAAATGCTCCTCGATCTCGGCGGGCAGACCGGCCTCGTAGACGTCGCCCAAATGCAGGATCACATCGGGCGAATGGGCCATGACGGCGCGCAGAAGCGCGTCGGCGTCGGGCTCTCCGGTGCCCCAATCGCCGATGACAGCGACCTTGCCGGTGCCGGGGACCTCGTTCGTGATCTTCGCGAAATCCGGCACTTTGTTCTTCCCCTCCCACGCGCGGTAGTAGGCGGCGCGGGCATGGGCCGTGCTGGAACAGCGCATATGGCGCCCGAGGATGCGGATGCTGTCGGCATAGCTGAAGGGGTGGTTTGCGGCGAGCGTGTTCAATTGCCCCTCAAGCTGGTTGGCGAGTTGGTCGTTGCCCGCCTCCAGCGCCTCGGCCCATTGGCACAGCAATTCCGACATGTCGTGGTTCAGCGTCTTGAATTCGCCCTTCGTCATCTTGTTGTGTTCATAGGCTTCGGCGGCGACCAGCGCGGCGCTGACCTCTTTGCGGGTCAGCTCTGGATCGGCATTGGTTTTCTTGGCAGCCTCGCGGATCGAGCTGACCAACAGGGACCCGATCTTTGTCGAAGGGACGAAACGCATGAATGAAATCTCCTTGGTTCAACGCAGGAGCGAGGCTACCGGGATGCGGAAATAGGTCAATGGCCCTGGCACCTTGGGTTTTTCGCGGCAGGCTCTATGTTTGGCGGGACACTCAAGCGCAGGAGCCCCCATGACCGAGACCTACACCCCCCCGAAAGTCTGGACCTGGGACGCCGAGAACGGCGGCGCCTGGGCGTCGCTGAACCGCCCCATCGCGGGCGCGACCCATGACAAGGAATTGCCGGTGGGGGAGCATCCGTTTCAGTTGTACTCCCTGGGTACGCCCAACGGTGTGAAGGTCACGGTCCTGTTCGAGGAACTGTTGGAGGCGGGCTATTCCGACGCCGAATACGACGCCTGGTTGATCCGCATCGGCGATGGCGACCAGTTTGGGTCGGGCTTTGTGGAGGCCAACCCGAACTCCAAGATCCCCGCGATGTGGGACCGCTCCGGCCCCGAGCCGGTGCGCGTGTTCGAGAGCGTGGCGATCATGATGCATCTGGCCGAGAAGTTCGACGCCTTCCAAGGCCCGGCGTCTGCGCGGGCAGAGCTGCTAAGCTGGCTGATGTGGCAGATGGGCAGCGCGCCGTTTCTGGGCGGCGGCTTCGGGCATTTCTACGCCTACGCCCCCTACCCGATGGAATACCCGATCAACCGCTACGCGATGGAAACCAAGCGCCAGATGGACGTGCTGGACAAGCATCTGGAGAAGAACGAATGGATGGTGGGCGGCGAATACACCATCGCCGATATGGCGATCTGGCCGTGGTATGGGCGCACGGTTCTGGGCGAGAGCTATAACGCCGGTGAGTTCCTGTCGGTCCACGAATACACCCACCTGCTGGCCTGGGCCGAGCGCATCGCCGCGCGCCCGGGGGCTGCCCGGGGCAAGATGGTCAACCGGACATCCGGAGAGCCCCACGAGCAATTGTGGGAACGGCACTCGGCGGAGGATTTCCTGACCAAGACCCAAGACAAGATTGGTTGAAGACCGCGACATCGCCGCCGCGCTGCTGGACCTGGCCGCGCGGCGGGGGGCGGGGAAAAGCTTCTGCCCCTCAGAAGTGGCGCGCGGGCTGTCGGACGATTGGCGTCCGTTGATGCCCAGGGTCCGGGCGGTTGCGGCGGGCTTGCCGTTGGTGGCAACCCAGCGCGGTGTCGTGGTCGATCCCCAAACCGCGCGCGGCCCGATCCGGCTTGCGCAGGATCCGGGTTGATCCCTTGGCCCCTCACGCCCAGAGTTACGGTATGAGCAGGATTTCCATCGACACACCCACCGGCCCGGTTTGGGTTGAAGAGACAGACGGCGCGATCACCTGCGCCGGATGGGGGGCCGTCGAGGCACCCGGCGACACCGCGCTGTTGCGCGAGACGGCGGCCGAATTGCGCGCCTATTTCGACGGAGCGCTGGCGCAGTTCACGGTGCCCATCCGCCACGGGCGGAGCGACGCGACGGGCAAAGTGCTGGACGCCATGCTGGCAATCCCCTTGGGCGAGACGCGAGAATACGGCGACATCGCCAAAGAGGTTGGACTGCCCGCGCAGGCCGTCGGACAGGCCTGTGGCAGCAACTGCATTCCGATCCTGATCCCCTGTCACCGGGTCCTGTCGGCCACCGGCCTCGGCGGGTTCTCAGCGCCCGGGGGTGTGGATACAAAGGTGTGGCTTTTACGACATGAAGGGGCGGCGGGACTGCTGATCTAGGCCGGTAGCTACCACAATCCCCGTATCCGTCCCAAGTTATCCACAGCCTAAGCTTCCCACGAAATCCGCGCATCTTCCGCGGTCAGCGGCCCTTTCGCGCGGTCAAAACGCAGGTAAGCGATGCCCTTGCCGCCCGCTTGCGTATAGAGCGTGCCTGCGGGCTTTTCACCGGCAAAGATCTCGGTGCCGACGGGCGCGCGCCCTTCCACGTCGACCGTCACAAAGCCCTTCTTCAGCTCCGTCTTGTGCTTCATCCGCGCGGTGACCTCCTGGCCCACGTAGCAGCCCTTGCGGTGGTCCACACCCGAAAGCCGGTCAAAGCCTGCCTCCAAAATGTAGGTGTCATTTGGCACCAACTCGACCCCCGTCTCGGGCACGCAGGCGGCCACGCGGAGCGCGTCCCAATCCACGGACGGATCGCCGCCTTCGACACCGTAGGCACGCCACCCAAGCGACGGGTCGCGCGGGTCTGCAAAGGCGCCCTCGGGGGGCGCGCCGAGGCCACGGGTCACAGGCATCTCGGCCTCCTCAATCACCACGTCCGCGCGCAAGCGGTACATGCTCAGCCGCTGCGCCACGGCGGGGGCAATCTCCGTCTTCACATCGAGCAACAGATCATCGCCCCGATCCAGAAGGAAGAAATCGGCGAGGTACTTGCCCTGGGGCGTCAGCAATGCCGCGTAGGTCAGGCCCGCGCCCGGATCGTGGGTCACGAGGCCTTGCAGGAAGCCATGGGCGTCCGCCCCCGACAGGCGCAGCACTGTGCGGTCTTCTGCCCGTTCTCCGGTCATATTCGCCTCCATTGATATCTCAAATCACAGCTAATCATCGCGCGCCCGCCGCGCAACGTTGACCCCCCAAATGGGCCGCGATAGCTGTGGGGCAACACCCGGATCGGAGCCTGCCATGACCCTTGCCAACGGCCGCCATTACCTTGCCATCCCCGGCCCCTCGGTCATGCCTGACCGGGTCTTGCAGGCGATGCACCGCGCCGCGCCCAACATCTACCGCGGAGAGCTGCCTGACATGGTCGCGACCATCGTGCCGGACCTTAAGGCTGTGGCCCGGACCAAGCACAACGTGGCCATGTACATCTGCAACGGCCATGGCGCCTGGGAAGCGGCGCTGATGAACTGTTTCTCGCGCGGGGATAAGGTTCTGGTCCTGGGCACGGGGCGTTTCGGCACCGGGTGGGGCGAACTCGCCAAGGCGCTTGGCATCGACACGCAATTGCTGGATTTCGGCCTGTCGTCCGACGTCGACATGGCCCGCGTGGCAGAGGTGTTGGCGGCCGATACCGCGCACGCCATCAAGGGCGTGCTGATCGTGCAGGTTGATACCTCGACCTCGGTCAAGAATGACGTCTTGGGCCTGCGCCGGGCGCTGGACGCGGCGGGGCACCCTGCCCTGCTACTGTCCGACAACATCGCGTGCCTGGGGTGCGATGAATTCCACATGGACGACTGGGGCGTCGATGTGATGGTGACCGGCAGCCAAAAGGGCCTGATGACCCCGCCGGGCATGGCCTTCGTCTACTTCAACGACCGCGCCGACGCGGCCCGTGACCGCGCAGACCTCGTGACGCCCTATTGGGATTGGCGGATGCGGGTCGAGCCTGACTACTTCTACAAGTATTTCTTCGGCACCGCGCCAACCCACCACCTTTACGGATTGCGCACCGCGCTCGACATGATCGTGCACGAGGAAGGGCTGGAGGCGGTCTGGCACCGCCACAAGGTGCTGGCCGAGGCGATCTGGGCCGCGCTGAAGATCTGGGGCCAGGCGGGCCCCGTGCGCGCCAACATCGCAGAGCCGCAGAAGCGGTCCCATGCGGTGACGCTGGTGAATTTCGGGCCGGGCAACGGGTTGAAACTGCGCGACTGGATGGAGAATTCCTACGGCGTGACCCTTGGCATTCCGCTGGAAGGTGTTGATGATCCTGACGATTTCCTGCGGATCGGGCATATGGGCCACGTCAACGGCCAGATGGTTCTGGGCGTGCTGGCGGGCTTGCAGGCGGGCATGACCGCGTTGCAGATCCCACATGGGCCGACCGGGCTGGAGGCCGCGATGCGCCTGGTGGCAGAAGCGACCTGAGCTTTTAGCCAAGCGCTTGGGGCAAGGCCTCGGCGAAGGCGTCAAGGTCGGCACACGGCGCGCAAGACACGCGGATGCAGCGGTCTTGCGGCGCGACGAAGGGCATGCGGACAAAGATGCCAAGCGCGATGAGCTTGGCCACGACGGCCCGCGCGTAGTCGCCGTCTTTACCGCAATCGATGGTCACGAAATTGGTCGCCGAGGGCAACGGCACAAGCCCGTTGGCGCGCGCGATGTCTGAGAGGCGGTCCCGCGCGGCGGCGATCTGGGCGACGGTTTGGGAAAGATGCGCCTGGTCCTGCAACGCGGCCAGCGCGGCGGCCTGGGCCACGCGGCCCATGCCGAAGTGGTTACGGATTTTGGCGAAGGACGTGACGAAGTCTTCCGCCGCGATCCCGTAGCCCACCCGCATCCCCGCCAGGCCGTAAGCCTTTGAGAACGTGCGAAAACGGATGACGCGCGGGTGGGTGACGTCGAGATGCGGGATCGCCTCGGGCGGGGCGGTGTCGGCGTAGGCCTCATCCAGGGCCAGCACGCAGCCCTCGGGCATGGCCGCGATCATCGACTGAATGGCCTCGGCCCCGTGCCAGGAGCCCATCGGATTGTCGGGGTTGGCGAAGTAAATCAGCTTTGCGCCGACTTCCTTCGCCTTGGCGATCAGCGCGTCGGGGTCTTCGCGATCGTCCCGATAAGGCACTTTGTGCAGCGCCCCGCCGAAGCCCGCGACGTGGTAGTTGAAGGTCGGATAGGCCCCATCGGAGGTCACGACCGCATCGCCGGGGCCAACCAGAAGCCGCACGAGGTAGCCCAGAAGCCCGTCGATCCCTTCGCCCACGATGATATTGCCGGGCTCCACGCCGTGGTGGCTGGCCAAGGCGTGTCGCAGGTCATGAACCTCTGGATCGCCGTACATCCAGGCGCCGGACGCGGCTTGCGCGATGGCCGCCAGCGCGCGGGGTGATGGGCCAAAGACGCTTTCGTTGGCCCCAAGGCGCGCCTTGAACTCTGCCCCCATGGCACGCTCTTGCGTCTCTGGCCCCACGAAAGGGACGGTTGCGGGGAGGGATTTCACGAGGTCGGTGTAGCGCGGATCTGTCATGGCGTCAGCGTTTGCGGATTTTTCCCCGCCCTGCAAGGGGCAGGTTCAGGCATAAGACCCCCATGACACAGACACGCCGCCAATTCATCGCCCTGTCGCTTGCCGCCGCTACGGCCGCGCGCCTTGCTCCAACGATTGCAGCACGCGCCGGGTCGCGGCGCGTGCTGACACTTGTCTATGACAAGGGGTTGGGGATGATGCGCGCCGTGGACCGGGTCTTGCCCTAGGCGCCTGGTGTTAGTGCCAGTCCTGCGCCAGGTAGCGGGCGTTCACCCAACCGCGCTGGTAGCCCTGGTAGGCGACGGTGCACCAGGTTGCGGGGCCGTGGGACGTGGAGATCTGGGCGCAGTTGCCGACCTGAATGCCACGGGCGTTGTAGGGCAAGCGGTAGACGACGTGGTTGCGCACGCCGGGGCCGTGGCGGACGTTCAGGTGATCGTGGTGGGACACGCCGTGAACGCGGTAGTAGGTGATCGCGTGGCCGCCATGGCCACCCTGGTTGCCATAGCCGTGGCCCTGGTTGCCGTGGCCATGGTAGTTGACGTTCGTGGGCGTGTAGCCGGTGTAGCCCGTGCCGGGGGCATAGTAGGTCTGCACGGTGGGGGCCGGGTGGTAGCCGTTGCCGCCATAGCCTTGGGCAGATGCCACGGAGGTGACGGAGAGGGCGGCGGTAACAGCGAGGGCGAGGGTTTTCAGAGTACGCATGGTTTGGGGTCCGTTTCGTGAAGGGGTTTTGATGCCCTTAACCTCACCCAAACGGCGGCTTTGCCTCAATGGAGGGTTTCCGTATGGAGGTTTCCCCTACGTGCTGCGCATCGCGCGCATCCGCGCCTCGGTCACGATAGACAGCTTCATCTCGGCCTCGGCCAGCCGGGCCATGGCGGCTTTCTTGTCGGCCTCGGGCGCGTCCTGGTAGGCCGCCCGCGCCGCGTCGCGGGCCTGGCGAAGGCGGATTTCTTCAGGGACAGCACCGTGTTCGGCCATCAGGCGGAAGCCCACGGCCTCGGCGGCGTCGATATGCGCCGCCTCGGGGTGATCGGGAAGCGGTTTGCCTTCCCCCGCCAGGCCGGAAAGCTTCCCCTCGGCCTGGGCCTTTCGCATGTGCCTTTCGGCGAGTTTCTCAAACCAATGGCTCATGCCACCTCATTAAGCCGCGCCAGCGCCTGTTTGATCCGCGCCTCTTCCTCTTCGCGCGCGGCGAGGTTGGCGGCCGTTTCTTCGACCACCTCGGGCGGGGCGCTTTCGGCGAACTTGGGGTTGTTGAGCCGCCCGCGCAACCCGCCCAATTCCTTGGCGAGTTTGCCCAGGGTCTTCTCCAACCGCGCCTTTTCCTCGCCCACGTCGATCAGATCGGCGATGGGCAGGCCAAACGTACCGCCATCCACGGCGATCGTGACGGTGCCTTTGGGGAAGGCGTCGGTGGGGGTGACTTCGCTGAGCCGCGCAAGGCGGGTGATCATGGCCGCGTTGTTGTCGAAGGCCGTTTGGCCCACCGTATCCAGATCCGTCTGCAGCAGCTGCACCTTGAGGCCCGCGGGCACGTGCATCTGCTGGCGGGCAGAGCGGATCGACTCGATCAGGGTGATCACCCAAGACATTTCTTTTTCCGACGCCGCGTCGACCAGCTCGGCCCCGTAGGTGGGCCATGCGGCGTGAACCAGCATCGTGTCGCGCGCGGTGATCTCGCCCCACAGCTCTTCGGTGATGAAGGGCATGGTGGGGTGCAGCAGGATCAGGCATTGGTCGATGACCCAGGCCATCGTCGCGCGGGTTTCTGCGATGACGGCCTCGTCTCCGCTGGCGAAGAGGGGCTTGGCGAATTCCAGATACCAGTCGCAGACCTTGCCCCAGACGAACTGGTAGAGCCCCCCCGCCGCGTCGTTGAAGCGGTAGTTTTGCAGAGCCTCGTCATGGGCCATGCGGGCCTTGGCGGTCTCAGTCACGATCCACTTGTTGACGGTTTGGGTGGGGGACGCGGGGTCGAAGGAGGCGTCCGGCTTGCACTCATTCATCTCCGCAAACCGCGCGGCGTTCCAGAGCTTGGTGCCAAAGTTGCGGTAGCCCTGGATGCGGTCGGTGGACAGCTTCAGGTCCCGCCCCATGGCGGCCATGGCGGTCAGCGTGAAGCGGACAGCGTCGGCACCGTATTCGTCGATCAGCTCCAGCGGGTCGAGGACATTGCCGATGGATTTCGACATCTTCCGGCCCTTCTCGTCGCGGACGAGGGCGTGGACGTAGACGTCGCGGAAGGGGATGTCGTCGACGACGGCCAGCTGCATCATCATCATCCGGGCGACCCAGAAGAAGATGATGTCGAAACCGGAGACGAGGGTGGAGGTGGGGAAGTATTTTTCGAGTTCCGGGGTTTGTTCCGGCCAGCCGAGGGTGCCGATGGGCCAGAGGCCGGAGGAGAACCAGGTGTCGAGGACGTCGGGGTCGCGGTAGAGCGAAATGTCTACAGTGTCTCCATGGAATGGCCTATCAGCAGTACCTGAACCTGAATTCGTCCCATAGAATTCGGCATTGAAGGCGCTTGAGGTCTGGGATTCTCCAATCTCGAAAGCGCCAAAGAATTCAGCGTAATAGGCGCGTGCTTGGTTTGCCGCGTCTTCAAAAGAGGCCGCGCAGAAGGCAACTGATTCATTGTTGCTAAATGTGCGCTGTGGGACTGCGCCTTGGCGCTCAGCCCTGTCTCCGAACACATCGGCCATGAAATTGTCGTCAATCTTCGGCCCATACCAAACCGGGATCTGGTGGCCCCACCAGAGTTGGCGAGAGATCGTCCAGGGCTCGATATTCTCCAGCCAGTGGAAGTACACCTTGCGGTGCTGTTCGGGCAGGATCTTCGTGCGGCCGGAGCGCACCGCCTCCAGCGCAGGCTCGACGATTTTGGCGGTGTCGACGAACCATTGGTCCGTCAGCATCGGCTCGATCACGACCTTGGAGCGGTCGCCGAAGGGCTGGGTGATGGGCTTGGCCTCCACCAGGGGGACCTGCGTGATCTCCTCTTCCTCCTCGCCCTTCTTCTGCGGCTTCTTGCCCAAGCGCGGGTCGTCGGAGGTGGTCATGACCGCAAGGCCCTCGGCGGTGATCTCTTCAATCACACGCTCGCGGGCCATGAACCGGTCCAGGCCGCGCAGGTGGTCGGGAACGAGGTTGAGGGCGTCGACTTCCATCTCGCCCAGTGTCGTCTCACCGTTGGCGACCGCTTGCGCAATCTCGGCGGCCTCGGCGTAGGGCGCGCCGTCTTCGCGCAGCGCGCCTTTGGTGTCGAGCAGGCGGTAGCAGGGGATGTTGCCGCGTTTGGCGACCTCGTAGTCGTTGAAATCATGGGCGCCGGTGATCTTCACGGCGCCCGAGCCGAAGGTCATGTCCGGGTATTCGTCGGTGATGATCGGGATCAGGCGGCGGTGTTCCTTGGGGCCGACGGGGATCTCGCAGAGCATGCCGACGATGGGTGCATAGCGCGCGTCATCGGGGTGGACGGCGACCGCGCCGTCGCCGAGCATCGTCTCAGGCCGCGTGGTGGCGATGGAGATGTAGTCCCGCGTCTCGCGCAGGGTCTCGTTGCCGTCTTCGTCTGTCTCGACGTACTCATAGGTCGCGCCGCCCGCGAGGGGGTATTTGAAGTGCCACATGTGGCCGGGCTGGTCGATGTTCTCGACTTCGAGGTCGGAAATCGCCGTCTCGAAATGCGGGTCCCAGTTCACCAAGCGCTTGCCGCGGTAGATGTAGCCCTTGTTATACATCTCCACGAAGACCTTGATGACGGCGTCGTGGAAATTGCCTTCCTCGCCCTCAGGAGCACCCGGCGCGCCGGACATGGTGAAGGCCTCGCGCGACCAGTCGCAGGACGCGCCGAGACGCTTGAGTTGCTCACGGATGGTGCCGCCGGATTTGGCCTTCCAGTCCCAGACGTGGGCGAGGAAGTCTTCGCGGCTGAGGTCCTTGCGCTTGATCTGGGATTTCGCCAGCTCGCGTTCGACAACCATCTGCGTGGCGATGCCCGCGTGATCCGTGCCGGGCTGCCAGAGCGTGTCGAAGCCGCGCATGCGGTGCCAGCGGACGAGAACGTCTTGCAGCGTGTTGTTGAAGGCGTGGCCCACGTGGAGGACGCCCGTGACATTGGGGGGCGGGATCATGATGGAGAACGGCTCGGCCCCCGGCTTGGCGTTGGCACCAGCCTTGAAGGCACCGGATTGGTCCCAGGCCGCGTAGATGCGGGCCTCGGCCTCGGCGGCGTTGAAGGTCTTTTCCATGGGTCTCACCCTTTGTTCGCTTGGGGTGGGGAGTAGCGGATGGGGAGGGAGAGGTGAAGGGCGTTTTGCGCCTGGGCCGGGTTCGGGACCCTCCGGGGGGGATATTTTTGGAACGGGGAATGAGGGGGTTACGCGAGGCGGGCGGCGATGGCGCGGGCGGCGGTGTCGAGGGCCGCGTCCGTCAGGTCGCCTGCGTCGATCGTGGCGAGGGGGGAGGCGGATTTGGATTTGGTGAGCCGGGCGTAGGCCGGGTCGTAGTGATCGGTGATCAGGGCCTGGGCGAGGGCCTGGGGTTGGTTGGTTTGCAGGAGGGTGAGCCAGTGGTCGACCGTGGCGTGGCCCGCGTGGGGCCGCAGGTGGTTGAGCCGCGCGGTCAGGGCGGGGGCGTTGGCGAAGAGGTCGGCGTAGGCGTCGGCGAGGAAGCGGGCGCGGTGGTGCGGCGTGGCTTCGACGAGGATCCGGGGGCTGTCCTTCATGGCGACCCAGAGGGCGGGGGGCAGGCGGAGGGTGCCGATGCGTGCGGATTCGGCTTCCACCAGCAGGGGTTTGGCGCGGTCGAGGGACGTCAGGGCTTCGAGGAGTTGGGTTTCAAACCCCTTCTGGGCGGGTTGTTCGCCGTCGATATCACCCAGGACGGAGCCGCGATGCCGCGCCAGGCCTTCGAGGTCCAGCGTCTGGACGCCGAGGGCGGCGGTGCGTTTGATCAGCTTGGTCTTGGCGGTGCCGGTGTAGCCGTCGAGGCGGATCAGCTTGAAGGGCAGCATGCCCTCGTAGAGCTGTGCGACCACGTGGCGGCGCCAGGCCTGGTAGCCGCCTTCCAGCACCTGGGCGCGCCAGCCGATCTGGCTCAGGATCGAAGTGAAGCTGCCCGAGCGCTGGCCGCCGCGCCAGCAATAGACGAGCGGGCGCCAGCCGCCCTTGTGATCCAGCAGGTGGGTTTCGATCGCGGTGGCGGCATTTCGGGCCACGCGGGTGGCGCCGATTTTGCGGGCCTTGAAGGGGCTTTCCTGGGTGTAGATCGTGCCGACCTCGGCGCGTTCTTCGTTCGACAGGACCGGCATGTTGACGGCGCCGGGGACGTGATCCTCGGCATACTCGGCGGGCGAGCGGACGTCGATGATGGTGTCAAACCCCTCGGACTGGAGGGTGGGAAGATCGGTGAGGGTGTAGGCCATGGGAGCGGCTTAGGGGAGATTGGGGGGGAGGTCAAAGCGGCGGGTCGGGTGGGGTTGTGCTCAAGCTTGAGCATGTGGGTTAAGCCCCTGTTATCGCTATATTTTCCAATTTTTGTTAACCCTATGTTAACCTTTTGAGCCCCCTTGAGCGCAGGTGATCACGCCGCTTTGATCATCGGCCTGCCGGAATGCGCTATCCTCTCCGCATCGCCATATCGCCATATCGCCTCATCGCCAAGGGAGTTGCCGCCATGAAAGATCTGACACCACCCCACCGCCTGACCGCTGCTGACTTCGATCAGGACCTTTTGGACCTCTATGATTACTACGCGCACGGCCATATCTCGAAACGGGAGTTTCTGGACCGGGCGGGCAAATGGGCCGTGGGCGGGCTGACCGCCATGGCGATCCTGGGCGCGCTGTCGCCGAATTACGCCCTGGCGCAGCAAGTGGCCGAAGATGACGCGGATATCATTGGCGAGGACATCACCTACGCCAGCCCCAATGGCACCGGAGAGATCACCGCCTACCTCGTGCGCCCCGCCAACGTGAACCCCGACCGTCCGCCCGCCGCCGTGCTGGTGGTCCATGAAAACCGGGGCCTGAACCCCTATATCCGCGACGTGACCCGCCGCCTGGCAAAGGCAGGTTTCATTGCCATGGGGCCGGACGGGTTATCCTCGCTCGGGGGCTATCCGGGCACCGATGATGAGGGGCGCGCGATGCAGCGCACGCTTGATCAGGGCGCGCTGCTGAACGACTTCTTCGCCGGGTTCGAATACCTTCAGGCACTGGAAGGGACCAACGGCAAGGTCGGCGCGACGGGGTTCTGTTATGGCGGCGGCGTGGTCAGCCGCTTGGCGGCGGCCTACCCGGAACTGGCGGCGGGGGTGCCGTTCTATGGCTCATTCCCCGATGCCGAGCAGGTGGCGGGCATCGAGGCGCCGCTGATGGTGCAACTGGCCGCGCTGGATCAACGGATCAACGCCATGTGGCCGCCCTTTCAGCGCGCGATGGAGGCCAATGACAATATCTACGAAGCGCATATCTACCCCGGCGTGAACCACGGGTTTCACAACGACACCACGCCGCGTTTTGATGCCGAGGCGGCAGCGCTGGCGGAGGAGCGCATGGTGGCGTGGTTCCGGACGTATCTGGCGTGAGGTAGAGGGCGCCGGGGGCGGCTTGGCGACTGCCGCAACAGACGCCGTGAAGAAAAGAAAGCGACTGGTGCAATTCGGGCCGAGGTGACATCCTTTCGGGATGGTAGACAAAGTTGCGCACTCGACACCGCGGTATGACGTGGCAGCGCCCCGCTGGGGCGACAAGATGCGCACGCTGGGGTATTATGACGGCTACCTTGGCTTCCTGTCCGCGCCGCAGCAGCGGCCCGAGGGCGACTTGCGCGTGATCGATGTCGGCGCGGGCACCGCCTCTTTTTCCGAGGCCTGGGTGGCGATCAACGGGCCGCCGCATTCCTTGACGCTGCTTGAGCCAAGTCGGGCGATGCTGGAACGCGGCCGCGCGGCGTTGCAGGGGCGCGGGGTCAACCCGAGGCTTGTGGAAGCGCTGCTGGGAGAGGTGGCGCTGGAGCCCTTTGATGAAGTTCTGGCGGCCCATGTCATCGAGCACTGCCCTGACCCGTTAACCGCGCTTGGGCAGATGCGGGTTCTGCTGCGTCCGGGCGGCAGATTGAACCTTGTGGTCTCCAAGCCGCATTGGTGCAACGCGATCATCTGGTTGCAATGGCGGCACCGGACGTTCCGCGAAAGCGAGATCTGTGGCCTTCTGCGCAGGGCCGGGTTCGAGATTGACCGTGTTTATGCCTTCCCCTCGGGTCCGCCGTCGCGCACCAGCCAGGGGATTGTCGCGCGGCGGGTGGGCTAGGGCGGGGGACGTCACGCCGTCGCGCGGGCCTCTGCCACGAAGTAGACGGCAGCCAGGACCAGAAGCACGAGGGATACGCCCGCAAGCACGACCCAGCCAAAGCCCGCCACAAGCGCGCCGGCGGCGAATGCGCCGATGGTGGAGATCAGCGCGATGACGGTGTCATTGGCGCCCTGGATCAGGGCCTTCTCCTCCTCCGCCACGGCGGCGGCGAGCATGGTGGTGGCGGCGATGAAGCCGAAATTCCAGCCGATGCCCAGCACGATCAAGGAGACGTAGAAATGGGGGGCGGTCAGGCCGCTCATCGCGGTCACCGAGGCGGCCATGAGAAGCCCGAGGCCCAGAAGGGCGATGCGCTGCACCCCGAAGCGTTTGATCAGGAACCCGGTCAGGAAGCTGGGGGCAAACATCGCCACGACGTGCCAGCGGATCACGTCGCCCGCGAGCGCGTCACTGAAGCCGCAGCCGATCATCGCCAGGGGCGTGGGCACCATCAGAAACACCATGATGCCCTGGGACACAGCCCCGAGGCCGACGGCGCGGCGCACCGGTTTGCGTTTGAGCACCGACAGGGCGGCCAGGCGTTGGCGCAGGCTTTGGGGCGCTTGTTGCGTGGGTTTGGGCAGATTGGTGAAGATCAGCGGCAGGAGGCCGATCACCGACAGGCCCGCGAGCGCGGCGTAGGCTCCGGCGAGGGGGATGGGGGCCAGCGCGTCGCTGGTCCAGATGAAGACCTGGGGGCCGACGAAAGCGGCGATCAGCCCGGAGGTCAGGATGAGGGAGATGGCGACGGGCTGCCAATCGGCGCTGACCGTCTCGGCGGCGGCGAAGCGGAAGTACTGGTAGCAGGCGAGTGCGGCACCGAGTGCGAGGTGGGCGAGGCAGAGCAGCAGGAAACTGTCCTGGAAGATCGCCCAGACGCCCATGAGTGCGCCGAGGATGGCGCAGGCGCCCCCGGCGACGAAGCCGATCTTGCGCCCGTATTTGCCCATCAGCAGCGAAAATGGTGCCGCGCAGAGCAGCCCCGCGAGGGTGGAGAGGGAGGCGGGCAAGGTGGCCAGCGCCGTGGACGGGGCCAGCATCAGGCCCGCCAGCCCGCCGAGGATGATCATCATCGGCATCGCCGAGCCGAGAAGCGTGTTTGCCACCAGCAGCCCCAGATAGGTGCCGTTGCGGGCGATGATGCTGGGGATCATGGGAAGCGTCCTACCGAGGTCTCGGCAGGACGTGTGGCGCGCGGCGCGGATGTCAACGGGCAGAGCGCACCCGGTTCAGATATCGCCGTTCATTTTACGGAAGCGCTGGATCAGCGACGACGTGTCCCAACGGCCGCCGCCCAATTGCTGCACGTCGCCGTAGAACTGATCGACCATGGCCGTGACCGGCAGGGTGATGCCCATCTCCTTGCCTTGCGCGAGCGCGATCCCAAGGTCCTTGCGCATCCAATCGACGGCGAAGCCGTGGTTGAACTCATTATCCACCATGGTGCCCGCGCGGTTGGCCAGCTGCCACGAGCCGCCCGCGCCTTGGCTCACCAGATCGGCCACCTTCTTGGCGTCGAGGCCCGCTTGCATGGCCATGTAGAGCCCCTCGGACACCGCCTGGATCGCGCCGGCGATGCAGACCTGGTTGACCATTTTCACCAGCTGGCCCGAGCCCACGTCGCCGAAATGCACGGTGCCCTTGGAATAGGCCGCGATGATCGGTTTGGCTGCGGTGAAGTGATCGTCTGCGCCGCCGCACATGATGGCGAGTTGGCCGTTCTCGGCCCCCGCCTGGCCGCCGGAGACGGGCGCGTCGACCCAGCCGATGTCCTGGCTGGCCGCGACCCCGGCAAGCTCCCGCGTGACGAGGGCCGAGACGGTGGTGTGATCGACGAAGATCGCGCCCGCCTTCATGCCCGCCAGCGCACCGTCCTCGCCCAGCACAACGCTGCGCAGGTCGTCGTCGTTGCCGACGCAGGCCATGACGAAATCCGCGCCATCTGCGGCTTCGCGCGGGGTCGCGGCGTGGGATCCGCCGATGTCAGTGGACCACTTTTCGGCCTTGGCGGCGGTGCGGTTGTAGACGGTGACGCTGTGGCCTGCGTTCACCAGATGCGCGGCCATGGGGTAGCCCATGACGCCAAGTCCCAGGAATGCCAGTTTCGCCATGATGTGTCCCCCTCAAGGTTGTGAATTGAGCGGAAGGTAACAGGGTGCGGTCTGGTGTCTAGGTGCCGTCGTAGCGCCAGCGGTAAGCGGGCGGCGTGGGGCCTTTGTTGCGCCCGCCCTGGAGGGTCTGTTCCCAGGAATGGGCAAGGATGCCGACGGAGCGCGACAGGCAGAAGAACCCCCGCGCGAGGGGGGCGGGGCAACCGAGCTCTGCGTAGATGACGGCGGTGGCGCCGTCGATGTTCAGGGGCACGGGCTTGCCTTTTTCGGCGGCGATATGGGCCTCGATGCCGCGGGCGATGGCGGCGTAGGCGCCGGGGACGGCGCCCAGTTCCGCCGTGTCATCAACGAGGCTCAGGAGCCGGGGCGCGCGGGGGTCGGTGGGCGTGTGGAAGCGGTGGCCAAAGCCCGGCAGAAACCGGCCATGCTCGGCGCGCCAGGTGTCGAGCGCCTGGGCGAGGTTCTCGGGCCCCGCGCGCTGGACGTGGTGATAAAGCGAAACCGCCTGCTCCCCGGCCCCGCCGTGGACGTCGCCCAGCATATTCACCCCAGTGGCCATGGCGTTGTTGAGGCCGACGCCACAGGTCACGGCCATGCGCGCGGCAGCGATGGACGGCGCCTGGGGGCCGTGGTCGACGGCGGCCACAAGGGCGGCCTCGAACAGGGCGGCCTGGGGCGGGGACAGCGGCGTGCCCATGACCAGGAGCCAGATCATCTGGGCGAAGCTTTGGGAGCCGATGAGATCCTCGATCGGCTGGCCGCGCAGGGCGATGCGCCCCGGTTCCATGTCGATGATCGACGTGCGCCACCAATCGGCAACGTCTGTATTAGCTTCGCTCATATCACCCCCTCCTCGGTCATCCTGCGGATGTCCTCCTCGCAGTAGTCTAATTGCAGAAGGATGTCGTGGGTGTCTTGGCCGAGCACCGGCGGCGGGGTTGGCACGGAGGGACGCTCGCCGTCGAGTTGAAAGCCGGTGGAGACGACATCCACGGCGGTGGCAAGGCTGGGGGCAATATGGCGCGCGATCAGGCCCCGGTCCGCCACCTGGGGGTGAGAGAGGATTTGCGGCACGCTCAGGACGGGACCCGAGGGGATGCCGTGGGCGTTCAGCAGATCAACCCAATGGGCGGCGGGTTTGGACGTAAGGACGACTTCAAGCTCTGCCCGCAGCGCGTGACGGTTGGTCTTGCGGTCTTCCCGCGTCAAGAACCGAGCGTCTGCGAGGAGGTCGGCACGACCGAGGAGGGGCGCGAGGGCCTGCCATTGCTCGTCCTTGTTGGCGGCGATGTTGAGGGGCGCGTCAGCGGCCTGAAACGTGCCCGAGGGGGCGGAGGTGGGGTTCTCATTGCCGTTGGCCTGGGGGGCTGTGCCGCCGATCAGGTGGTTGGAGACGACCCAGCCCATGGTCGCCAGCGTCGCCTCCAGCATACTGACGTCGATGAAGGCACCCCGCGGCTGCGCGTTGAGCGCGGCGGTGATCGCCATGGCGGCGGTGAGGCCCCCGACGGTGTCCGACAGGGGGTAGCCGACGCGGGTGGGCTCTCCGCTGCCGGTGATCGACATGACGCCGGAGGCGCCCTGGATGATCTGGTCATAGGCCGGGTTGCCCGCCCAGGGCCCGTCCTGGCCGAAGCCGGAAATCGCGCAATAGATCAGGGCGGGGTTCCCGGTTTTGAGGGTGTCGTAGCCGAGGCCCAGGCGGTCCATCACCCCGGGGCGGAAGTTTTCCACCAGCACGTCAGCGGTTTTCACCAGACGCCTCAGCGCCTCTTTCCCCGTCGCGTGCTTGAGGTTCAGGGTGATGGATTTCTTGCCCGCATTCTGGGCCAGAAAGCTGATGCCCATCCCCTGCGCCGACAGCGCGGGCGAGACGCCGAGGTTGCGCGCCAGATCCCCCCCGCGGGGGTTTTCGACCTTGATCACCTCGGCCCCCAGGTGGGCCAATTGGTGGCAGGCGAAGGGGCCTGCCAACACATTTGTCAGGTCCAGGACCCGGATCCCCGCAAGGGGATCAGTCGCCATCGGCCACGCCCTTGGCGCGGTTGCGCGCGCGCGCCGCGCGGAACGTGGGCAGGACCACCAGGAACGCCGCAAGGACCAGAAGGCCAAGGGTCATCGGACGCTCCAGAATGAAGCCCAGGCCTTGGTAGAGCTGCATGGAGCGCGAGAAGTTATCTTCCAGCATCGTGCCCAGGATGAACCCGATCAGTAGCGGCGCAAGCGGGTAATCCGCGAACCGCAGGATCGTGGCAATGACGCCGAAGCCCACGAGGATCAGCAGTTCCGTCGCGTTGTTCTGGCCGATGTAGGCCCCCATCAGGGTGAAGAACAAGATGAACGGGATCAGGTAGTTGCGCGGGATCGCGAGGATCTTGGCGATGTAGGGGATCAGCGGCAGGTTCAGCACCAGAAGCACCAGGTTGCCGATATACATGGAGATGATCACGGCCCAGAACACCTGCGGCTCATCCACCATCAGGCGCGGGCCTGGGGTGACATTAAGCGCGATCAGTGCGCCCAGAAGGATCGCCGTGGTGCCGGAGCCGGGGATGCCCAGGGTCAGCAGCGGCACGAAAGAGCCGGTGCAGGCCGCGTTGTTGGCCGTTTCCGGCGCCGACAGGCCCTTGATGGAGCCTTTGCCGAATTCGGCCTGTTCTTCCTTGGTGGCGAGGTTCCGTTCCACCGCGTAGCCCAGGAACGAGGCGATCGTGGCCCCTGCCCCCGGCAGCACGCCGATGAAGAAGCCCTGGACGGACTGCCGCCCGATGACGGGGGCAATGGCGCGGGCCTCCTGGCGGTTGATGCGCAGGTTCTCGATCTTGCCGGAACTGTCCTCTTCCGAGCCCTGGGCCGAGCGGGCCGGGTTCATCACCAGAAACAGCGCCTCGGGCAGGGCGAACATGGCCATGGCGAGGGTGATGAAGGAAAAGCCCGATTGCAGGTCGAGGATGCCAGCGGTGAAGCGCGGCATGGCGGCCAAGGCGCCTTCGCCCACCGTGGCCATCATCAGGCCCAGGATCGTCATCATCACCGCTTTGCCGACCTGACCGGTGCCGGCAAAGGCGGCGATGGCCGAGAGGCCCACGACCATCAACGCGAAATACTCGGCGGAGTGGAACAGCAGCGCGACAGACGACAGCATCGGCGCGAAGATCATCAGGAGGATGGCGCCAATCGTGCCGCCCATGAAGCTGGAGATCGCGGCAATGGTCAGCGCTTTACCGGCCTGGCCTTTTCGGGCCATCGGGTAGCCGTCGAAGGACGTGGCGACCGTGCCCGCGACCCCCGGCGCGTTCAAAAGGATCGACGAGGTGGAGCCGCCGAAGATGGCGCCATAATAGACGCCCGCCAGCAGGATCAGGGCGGCGGTGGGATCGCCCAGGGTGATCGCCACGGGGATCATGATGGCGATGATCGACATCGGGCCCAGGCCCGGCAGCATGCCGATGAACGTCCCGATGATACAGCCGAACACGACCATGCCGAGGTTGAATGGGTTAATCGCCGTTTGCAGGCCGATCATGAGTCCTTCAAGCATCGTAACGTCTCCTTACGCCAGGAAGAACGGCCAAGGCCGCAGGAAGATGCCAAGGACCTCTTGCACGAGATACCAGACGATGAAGGTGGCAAGGCCTGCCACGGGGATCATTATGTGGAACTTCCGCTCGCCCAGGATGAAGCTGCCGACCACGAGGAACAGGGTCGTGGCGGCGATGAAGCCTGCGGGGCGCAGCGCTAAGGCATAGACGACCATGAGGATCAGAAGGCCAATCGCCTGGCCGGTGTTGTAGTCCTGCAGGCGGCGGTAGTTGATGTCCGTCGCAGAGGGCTCTTTCGTCGTGTCCTGCTTTTCGAGGCCCAACACGACGACGAGACCCACAACGATGCCTGCCACGGCAAGGATCTTGGGGAAGGTGGAGGGCCAGACGGGATTGCGCTGCATGAACGGCGGCAGCAACTGGTCCATCGTGAAGAAGGCTGCGTAGCCGTAGGCGCAACACATGCCCACGAATATCAGCGCGATCCAGCGATCGAGCGCCATGGTGTCCCCTCCCAAGGAATGTCTGGTTTGTTGTGGGGCACGGCAACAAGTGTGCCGTGCCCATTCTCAAAGCGCCCGGAATGGCTACCGGGGTGCCTCTCGGGACATTTTCCGTCGGAAAATACCCTGTCGGCCCCGTTGGGTTCTTTACAGGAAGCCCAACGTGCGCATCAGGTCGCCGATTTGCTGTTCCTGGTTCTCCAGAAAGGC
Source organism: Gymnodinialimonas sp. (assembly GCF_059726805.1). Lineage (NCBI taxonomy): Bacteria > Pseudomonadati > Pseudomonadota > Alphaproteobacteria > Rhodobacterales > Paracoccaceae > Gymnodinialimonas > Gymnodinialimonas sp. The sequence goes on along the minus strand of NZ_AP041059.1, from coordinate 1,194,460 downwards.
TTCGAAATCGTCGCCGGGGTTGTGGATGTTGACCCAACCATTTTGCGCGCGGATGGTCTCCCATTCGGGCGTGTCATACATGGCGGCGATGGCCGCACGCATGGCCGAGACGGTCTCTTCATCCAGACCGGGCGCTGCGAAGAAGCCGCGCCAGTTGACGAATTCCACGTCGATGCCCTGCTCCATCATCGTGGGCGCGTCAGAGCCCTCGATCCGCTCGGCCGCGGTCACGCCAAGAATGCGCACTTCGCCCTGATCGGCCAGGGTCACGGCCTCGGAATAGCCGGTCGACAGTGCCTGGATCTCGCCGGACAGAAGGCCCGCCATGGCAGCGCCGCCCGCGTCATAGGGGATGTAGTTGAAGCCGGTGGGATCTTCGCCCGCCGCTTCCATCGCCATGGCCGCCACGAGGTGGTCCATGCCGCCGGGCACCGAGCCGCCGCCGATGGCGAAGGATGTGGCGTCCGCCTGGTAGGCGGCCACAAGATCACCCATCGAGGTCAGCTCGCTGTCGGCGGGCACAACCAGAGCGGCATAGTCGCCGATGGTGCCAGCCACCAGCGTCAGATCCCGGAAGCTCTGCGGGAACACGCCCGTCAGCGAGCGAATGACGATGGGCGTAGAATTCACCATCATCGTGTTGCCCATGCTGTCGGCGTTCTCGATCATGTGGGCAATCGCCACACCGCCGCCGCCCCCGGACATGTTCTCATAAGAGGCCGAGCCCACAAGGCCTGCGCCGGTCAGCGCCTCACCCGTGCCGCGCGCGGTGCCGTCCCAGCCACCACCGGCGCCGCCGGGGATCAGAAAGTGAATTTCGTCCAGCACCTGGTGGCCATCGGCCTGTGCTGCACCCGAAAATGCGACCATTGCGGCAGCAGCGGTCATCATAACCCGACGGGTTAGTTTCATGGTAGTCCTCCCATTTGACAGGCGGTCGTCCGCCGCCCATTCCTTAAGCGTTGCATTCGAAGCTGACAGCAGCCTGACATGCAACTTAAGGGAGTGTTCATGCGGTTCTTACTCGTTGAAGATAATGCAGAATTGGCGGATTCAGTCGTTCAAAGACTGGGCCTGGATGGCCATGCGGTGGACCATGCGGGCACTTTGGCGGAGGCGGAAGACAGCCTGGCGGTGGCGGAATATGACCTGATTCTTCTGGACGTGATGTTGCCCGATGGCGATGGGCGCGACCGGCTAAAGCGGTGGCGGGACCGGTTGGAGACGCCTGTGATCGTGCTGACTGCGCGCAGCCAGATCAGTGACCGGGTGGGGGCGTTGGACCAGGGGGCGGATGACTACATTACCAAGCCGTTTGACTTCAGCGAGCTGGAGGCGCGGTGCCGCGCCGTGCTGCGCAGGCGGGGCGGCGCGGCGAAGAATGAGGTGGCTTTGGGGGAGGCCGTGTTTGACCCGACGGCGGGCACGTTACGGGCGGGCGACGCGGTGGTGGAATTGCGCAACCGGGAGATCCGGCTGCTGGAGGTTTTTGCGCGCAATCCGGGGCATATCCTGAGTAAATCACAACTGATGGACCGGCTGTTCAGCCACGATGCGGATGTCACGGAGAACGCGATTGAGGTCTATGTGGGGCGTCTGCGCCGCAAGCTCGACGGAGTGGGTGTGAAGATTGAAACTGTGCGCGGGGCGGGTTACCGGATGTCCGTATGAGCGTGCAGCCCGGCTGGTCGATCGCGCGGAAACTGACGCTGTTTCTGGCGGCAATCGTGGCGCTTTTGGCGTTGGTGAGCTGGGGCATGGTCACGAGCTTTGCGCGGGAAGCGGCGGGGCGAACGCAGGACAATATTCTTGCGGCCTCGGCCACTTCCATCGCGGAAACGTTGCGCTCGGAAGCGGGGCAGGTGCGGCTGGAGCTGCCCTATGCCGCCTTCTCGATGCTCGGTGCGATCAGTGAGGATCGGGTGTTCTACCGGGTCGCAACGGGCGCGGAGGTGCTGACGGGCTACGCCGACCTGGAAGGGCCCGAGGTGACGCCGGGCGAGGTGCGATTTGCCACCCTGGACTACCGAGACGCCACCGTGCGGGCCGTATCGGTGATGCGCGTGATCCTGTCCGACGGCGAAGCGGTGCCGATCACCGTGACCCTGGCGCAGACCCGCGACGGGGTGCAGGGCATCGCGGCGGGGCTGTCGCGGCAGGCGGCGGTGCTGTCGCTTGGCGTGTTCCTTCTGGCGGTGGGCCTTTCGGCCTATGCGGTGCGCGCGTCGCTGCGGCCGCTCAACACGATGGCGCAAAACGTCTCCACCCGCGGGCCATCGGACCTGCGGCCGTTGCGCCGGCGGGGGCCACCGGAGTTGATGCCGCTGGTGCGCGCGCTCAACCGGTTGATGGAGCGCTTGGGCGCCTCCATCCAGCGGTCCGAGGACTTCATCGCCGAGGCCGCGCACCGCGTGCGCACGCCGCTGGCGATTGTGCGGACCCAAGCCGAGATCGCCCTCCGCTCGGTCGAGGAAGAGGCGCAGAAGCAGACGCTGCGCCGGGTGATCCGGGCGGTGGACGACAGCTCCAGGTCGGCGTCGCAGCTGCTGGACCACGCGATGGTGTCGTTTCGCGCCGACGATCTGGCGCGCGAGCGGGTGGACGTGGCCGCGCTGGCCAGCGCGGTGGCCGATGCCCTGCGCCCGACGGCGGAGATGAAGGACATCGACATCGCGATGTCCCTGGCCGAGGTGGCGGTGGAGGGCGACGCGATCCTGTTGCAGAACGCGCTGCGCAATGTGTTGGACAATGCGATCAAATACTCACCCGCCGAGACCGTGGTGCAGGTCGACGTGGCGCAGGTCGGGGGCGAGGCGCTGGTGAGCGTGCGCGACGAGGGCGCGGGGTTCGGCGACATGTCCGCCGCGCATTTGACGGAGCGGTTTCAGCGCGGTGACAAGGTGGAGGGCATCGTCGGATCAGGCCTGGGGCTGACCATCGCGGAAGAGGCGCTGCGCGCCCATGGCGGGCGCTTGGATCTGGGCTTTGCGGAAGGAGGCGGCGCATGTGTGCGGTTGATTTTGCCAGCGGCCTGAGGGCTGTCGTTGGTCGTTGGGTGGTCCCACCCCTCCTCGCTACGCTCCTCGCAGCGGCGGCTTGGGGGCAGGAATTCGAGATTGAGGATCGGCGGGAATATCCCGGCACCGGAGGTGCTGTGTTGCGGGTGATTTCCACCGCGGATCTGGATGTGTTTGAGCCGTTCCTGCTGCGTTTTCAAGAGGATAACCCGGAGGTGGGGATCGACTATGTCGCCGCATCCTCAGCCGAGTTGAACCGGGCGATACGGGGCGGGGCGGCGTTTGACCTGGTCCTGTCGTCGGCCATGGACCTGCAGTTTACGCTGGCCAATGACGGCTATGCGCAGAGCTACACGAGCGGCGTCACCGACACGCTGCCCGATTGGGCGCGGTGGAACGACCAGCTGTTCGCCTTCACCGCAGAGCCTGCGGTGATCGTGATCAACGAGGCGCGGTTTGCGGGCCTGCCCCTGCCCCGCACCCGCGCCGAACTCGTCACGCTTCTGCGCGACAACCCGGAGCGGTTTGCGGGCCGGTTGGGGACGTACGATTTGCGCAGGTCCGGCCTGGGGTATCTGTTTGCGACGCAAGAGGCGCGCTCGTCGGACGCCTATTGGCGGCTGACGGAGGTGATGGGGCGGCTGGACTCGCAGCTCTACTGCTGCTCGGCCCAGATGATTGACGCGGTGGCGAGCGGGGATCTGGCGCTGGCCTACAACGTCCTGGGCTCCTACGCGGCGCAGAGGTTGGACCGGGACGAAGGGCTGGCGATCCTGGCGGTGGAGGACTTCGCCAACGTGATGCTGCGCACGGCGCTGATCCCGGTCACGGCCACGGAAGACGCGGCGGCGGGCGCGATGTTGGACGCGCTGTTGCGCGAAGGGATGGGCGAGGGCGCAGCCGCGCCGGTCCTGCCGCCGCTGCAATCGCGGGGGGACGCGGCGGGCTCTCCCTTCGGGCCGATCCGCCTGGGACCGGCCCTGATGGTGTACCTGGATCGGTTGAACCGAGAGAGTTTCCTGGCGGCCTGGGACGCGGCGATGGAGCAGTGAGGCTAGGCCGCCGGACGCTCCTGCAGATAGAGGATCCGCGCCAGCATGGCGAGCAATCCGATCGACGCCGTGGCGATGACGAAGAGGGCCCAGGGCAACAGCGACATCCCGAGGCTGCGTGCCCGATGCACCAGGGCTGCGAAGGAGAGGGAGACCGCCAGCAGCAGGTCAAACCAGACCTGATTGCCCCAGGCATTGCTCGAATGATTGACCCAGACCAGCAGCACGCCCTCCGTCACGATGGTGTAGAGGGTCCAACCGGTAAACAGCGCGCAAAGCACGGCCGGGAAGCGCCAAAGGCCCGGGCGGGCGGGCGCGCTTGCCGTCACGCGGGTGAGCACAAAGATTGCAGTCAGGGCGAATGCAATGGCAGGTAGGATTTGAAAGAGCGTCATTTAAGGCGTGTCCTTGAGAAATGTAGCGAGCGCTACAATACGGATATGTAGCACTCGCTACAACAGGGAACTTATGAGCGATATCAATGCGAAGACACAAAGATGGCTGGAGGCGATGGCCGCCCATGTGTTGGAGCACGGGCTGACGACGGCCTCGCTGCGGCCCTTGGCTAAGGCCGCGGGGACATCGGACCGGATGCTGATTTACCACTTCGGCGACAAGGACGGCGTGATCGCCGCCCTCCTGTCGTATCTGGCCGAGGGCTTTCTGGGCGGGCTTGACGCGGCGATCCCGGAGGGGCGGTTTCCGAGCCGGGGCGCCCTGTTGGGGGCCATCGTGGCCGTCATGCGCAACCCGGTGGCAGCGGGATATGCGCGGATCTGGCTGGATATCGTGGCGGCCTCCGCCCGCGGTGAAGGGGCCTACGCGGCAACCGGCGGCGCGATGATCGACGGTTTCGTGGCCTGGGTGCTGGCGCGCCTGCCTGAGGGCACAACGGACCCCGACACCGCTGCACGCGCGCTTTTGACGGTGCTGGAAGGGGTCATGGTCATGGACGCCGTGGGGCACGGCGACGTCGCAGACGCCGCCATTGCCTGGTTTTCAAGCGACAGCCGCCAGTAGCGCCGCATTGCCGCCCGCGGCGGTGGTATCGATGCAGGTATGACGCTCCTGGATCAGGCGGGGCGTGGGATCGGCCTCGGTGATCAGGGGCAGGATCGGGCCCTCCATCGCCGCCAGGGCCTGCCGGTAGGGGCGCGCCTCCGCCGCCGTGCCCCAATAGATCAACGCATCGAACGGCGGCAGGGACGCCAGCGCCTCTGCCGGAAGGTCTGGCGCAAGGACCGACGCGCAGCCGGTGGCAGTGGCGTATTTGGCCTGTTCCCGGGCGGCCGCCTCTCCGGGGCCTGCGCAGATGACGCGGCCCCTTGGGTGCGTTGTGAGGCGGTTGGTCTCTCCGGTCGGGCCGGGAAGATCGCGCATGGAAAGCGCGCGGTCGGCGGGGGTGGCGACGCGCAGATCGTGGGCGGCGGCGGACACATCGGCGGGGCTGTCCGACACGCCCTGGCCTTGAGCCGCGCGGGTGAAACGGGGCACATAAGACGGCCCGCCCGCCTTGGGACCGGTGCCCGAAAGCCCCTGCCCGCCAAAGGGTTGGCTGCCGACGATGGCCCCGATCTGGTTGCGGTTCACGTAGAGGTTGCCCGCCTTGATCCGCCCGGTCACGTCCGCAATCCGGTCATCGATGCGGGAGTGGATGCCGAAGGTCAGCCCGTAGCCCGTGGCGTTGATCTCATCGATGACCCTGTCCAGATCGCGCGCCTTGAAGGTCGCGATATGAAGGACCGGGCCGAAGATTTCTTGTGCAAGATCCGTGATGGCACTGACGCGGATCGAGGTCGGAGCGATGAAAGTGCCGGTGGTGGGCGCGTCGGTTTGGTACAGCACGCGACCCTCGTCCCGGGCCTGGGCGATATGGGCCGCGATGCCCGCTTGCGCGCGGGTGTCGATGACCGGGCCGATGTCGGTCGCAAGGGGCCAGGCACTGCCAAGGGACAGCTCATCCATGGCGCCGTACAGCGCCGTGAGGAAGGCGGGCGCGATATCCTCTTGCACATAAAGGCACCGCAGCGCCGAGCAGCGTTGCCCGGCCGAGCGGAAGGCGGACATGATCACGTCTTTCACCGCCTGTTCCGGCAAGGCTGTGCTGTCGACGATCATCGCGTTGAGGCCCCCGGTCTCGGCGATGAGCGGCGCGGAGGGGGCCAGGTGATCGGCCATGGCGCGGTGGATGGCCTGGGCCGTCGCGGTGGAACCGGTGAAGGCCACGCCGTCGATTTTAGGATGGCTGGTGAGGGCCGCACCGACGGTCGCGCCTTCGCCGGGGAGGAGTTGCAGGGCCGTGGACGGCACGCCCGCCTCGTGGAGGAGGGCAACGGCGCGGGCGGCGATCAGCGGGGTGGATTCGGCTGGCTTGGCGAGCACGGCGTTGCCCGCAGCGAGCGCCGCCGCGATTTGGCCCGTGAAGATCGCCAGGGGGAAGTTCCAAGGGCTGATGCAGGTGACGCGGCCCCGGGGGGGGTCTTGCAGATCCGCGATCCGGGCGGCGTAATAGCGCAGGAAATCAACGGCTTCGCGTAATTCAGCCTCACAATCAGGGAGGGTTTTTCCGGCTTCGCGGGCCAGCAGAGCGAAGAGTTCGGCCGTGTGCGCCTCGTAGAGGTCGGCGGCGCGGTTGAGGATTTCGGCACGATTTGGATCGTTCCAGAGGGTAGCCTGGGTGATGGCCTTCTCGGCATCCTCTGCGGTGCAGAGGGTCACGTTTCCGACGACGTCCGCCGGATCAGCGGGGTTGGTGATTGGAAGGGTCGCACCGGTGCCCCAGCCCGCCTGCCACGTGGCGGTGCGGAAAGGCGCGCGGGAGGTTTCGAGCGCGGCGAGCGTCACGGGATCGGTCAGGTCGATGCCATGGGAATTGGGACGCTCCGGCGCGTAGAGGGCGGTGGGTTCGGTGACCGGCGTGGCGGGATTTTCAAGCGTGACAAAGGGGTCTTCGGCAACGGCTTCGGGCGGGGTCGCCTCGTCCATGATCTTGTGGACGAAAGAGGAATTCGCGCCGTTTTCCAGCAGGCGGCGGACGAGGTAGGCCAACAGATCCCGGTGCGCGCCGACGGGGGCGTAGATCCGGCAGCGAGAGCCGTTAGAGCGGTGGATCTGATCATGCAGCTCTTCGCCCATGCCGTGAAGCCGTTGGAACTCAAAGGCTTGCGGGTCGTCCGCCATCTCGATCACGGCGGCGACGGTATGGGCGTTGTGGGTGGCGAACTGGGGGTAGAGGCGGTCAGTGCGGTCCAGCAGTTGCCGCGCGCAGCTGAGGTAGGACACATCGGTGGCGGGTTTGGTGGTGAACACCGGGAAGCCCGGCAAGCCAGCGACCTGGGCGCGCTTGATCTCGGTGTCCCAATAGGCGCCCTTCACCAGCCGCACCATCAGGCGGCGGTCATGGGTCTTGGCCAGGGCGTAGAGCCAGTCGATGACCGGGGCCGCGCGCTTGCCGTAGGCCTGCACGACGACGCCGAAACCGTCCCATCCTTGGAGCGAGGCGTCGGCCAGCACCGCCTCGATCACATCGAGCGACAGGTCGAGGCGGTCCGCCTCTTCCGCGTCGATGTTGAAGCCCATTTTCGCGGCCTTCGCAGCTTGTGCGAGGTCCAGCACGCGCGGAACCAGCTCGGCCATCACACGGTCGCGTTGGGCCTCCTCATAGCGCGGGTGCAGGGCCGAGAGCTTGACGGAAATGCCGGGGTTCTCGCGAATGTCGTCGCGGGTCGCGTGCTTGGCCAGATGCGCGATGGAATGGGCGTAGGCGGCGTGGAAGGTGTCGGCCTCCTGAGCCGTGACGGCGGCCTCGCCCAACATGTCATAGCTGAAGGTATAGCCCTGGGCCGCGCGGTCACGGCCGCGTTTGACGGCCTCGGCGATCGTCTCGCCCAGGACGAACTGGTTGCCCATCTCCTTCATCGCGCGGCGGGTGGCTTTGCGGATCACCGGCTCTCCCAACCGTTTGACGGCGCCTTTCAGCGTGCCCGCGATGCCTGCGGTGTCTTCGTCCGAGAGCACCGCGCCGGTCAGCATCAGCGCCAGCGTGGAGGCATTCACCAGGCCGGACTTCGACTTGCCCCGATGGCTGGACCACTGGGCGGGCACGATCTTGTCTTCGATCAGCGCATCAACGGTCGCGTCGTCAGGCACGCGCAACAGCGCTTCGGCCAGACGCATGAGGGCCAGGCCTTCGGCGGTCGACAGGCCGTATTCGGCCAGGAAGACCTCCATCAATCCGCCGCGATCCTGGGCGCGGATGTCGGAGACCAGGCGGGTGGCGCGGGCGCTTGCGGCTTTGCGGGTCGCGGTATCGATGGGATGGGCGGCACGCAGACGCGCGAGGGCGCGGGCGTCGTCTTCGTGATAAGCGGCAGCGATGGCAGAGCGGAGGGTGGCGAGGTTGGACATGGCGGAGGCTCCGGCACGAGGGGGAAATGACGCCCTCATTATAGCAGATGCGAGGAGGGCAAGTTGCCCGAGGAGGGGCTGCATGCTATGGAAATGGCCTGAAATTTGACCGGAAAGATCAACTTATGCCTTTGAACCTGCCCAGGGACAGTTCACTTGACCCAGCCGATCTGCGAATCCTGAACGTTCTGGCCAGTGACGGACGCATTCCGGTGACCGAGCTGGCGAGCCGTGTGGGCCTGTCCAAGACGCCCTGCCAAACGCGGATGAAGCGCCTGCAGGAACAGGGGTATATCCAGGGGTTTCGCGCCGTTCTGGACCCCGCGCGCCTGGGCCTGGCCCATGTGGCCTTCGTCGAGGTCCGCCTGAGCGATACCCGCGAGCCCGCCCTGCGCGCGTTCAACGAGGCCGCCCGCGCCGTCGCCGAGATCGAACAATGCCATATGATCGCGGGCGCGTTCGACTACCTGCTCAAAGTCCGCTCGACCGATATCACCGATTATCGCCGGGTGTTGGGCGAGGTCATCAGCCGCCTGCCCCATGTCGCCGCGACGTCGACCCATGTCTCGATGGAGGCGGTGAAGGACGAAAACGCGCTGGCCTAGGTCACAGAGCTTGCCTTCGTCTCCGGCTCGGGTAAGCGTTCTCAAAAAGGGGGACGTGCCATGGCCAAACTGACATTCGATACCGTGCCCACACGTGCCAGCTACGACGTGGTGATTGTCGGCGGCGCGATCATGGGGTCCTCCACCGCGTGGTTCCTCACCGACAACCCGGATTTCGACGGCACCGTCTTGGTGGTGGAACGGGATCCGTCCTACGAATGGTGCTCTACCGCGCATACGAATTCCTGCATGCGGCAGCAATTCTCGACCGAGTTGAACATCCGCATCAGCCAGTTTGCCGCCGACTTCGTCAGCAACGCCCGCGATTATATGGGCGGGGACGAGCGGATCCCTGATCTGCCGATCCATTCCTACGGCTACCTCTATCTGGCCGACAGCGAAGCCTTTGCCGGCACCCTGCGCGATAACCAGAAAATTCAGGCCGCCGCCGGGGCCGCGACGCGGTTGCTGACGGCGGATGAGATCAAGGCGGCCTACCCGTTTTACAATGTGGACGACATCCTGTTGGGGTCGATCAACACGGTGAACGAAGGCTATTTCGATGGCGCGACCCTGTTTGATTGGTGGAAACGCCAGGCACGCGAGCGGGGCGTTGAATACGTCGCCAATGAAGTGGTGGAGATGACCCGGGGGCCTGCAGGGATCACCGCGGTCACGTTGAAATCGGGCGAGGTTGTGGGCTGTGGCCAGGTCGTCAACGCCTCGGGCCCGCGCGCGGCGGTCACGGCGCGGATGGCGGGGTTGGACCTGCCGGTGGAGCCGCGCAAACGCTTCACCTGGATCTTCAAGGCGGAAACGCCCCTGGACCGCCCCCTGCCCCTGACCATCGACCCCTCGGGCGTGCATGTGCGCGACAACGGCGGCGGCACCTATCTGGCGGGCGGGCACCCGGACCATGATCCAAGCGTCGCTTTTGATGACTTCTCCATGGATCACGCCTTTTGGGAAAGCCACGTCTGGCCCCTGATCGCCACCCGCATCCCGGCGTTCGAGGCGATCCGCGTGCAATCGGAATGGGCCGGGCATTATGCCTACAACACGTTGGATCAGAACGCGATTATCGGGCCGCACCCGGATGTGCCGAACTTCGTGTTCCTCAACGGCTTTTCCGGCCACGGGCTGCAGCAATCCCCCGCCATGGGCCGAGCCTGCGCCGAATGGCTGACCCATGGCGCGTTCCGAACCCTCGACATGAGCCCCTTTTCCGTCAACCGGATCGCGCAGGACGCGCCGGTTCTTGAGACTGCCGTAATCTGAAAGGCCCCTGATATGCTGAAGAAAATTGTACTGACCGGGGCGGCTGGCCGCTGTGGCTCTCTCCTGCGGCCCGCGCTGGCGGCGATGTGTGAAGAGCTTGTCAGCTCGGACATTGCCGACAGCGTCGATGCCCTGGCGGCGAATGAGAGCTATGTGAAAGCCGATCTGGCCGACTACGCTGCAATTGCGGCGATGATGGACGGGGTAGAGATGGTGGTGCATTTCGGTGCCATCGTCGATGAGGGTCCGTTTGAGGAGCTGCTGGGTCCGAACTTCGTGGGCTCGTACAACGTATGGGAAAGCGCCCAGAAGGCCGGGGCCCGACGCATCGTCTATGCCTCTTCGATCCACGCCGTCGGCATGCATCCCCGCCAATCTTATATAGGAATTGACGCAGAGCACCGCCCCGATACCTTTTACGGGCTGGCGAAGTGTTTCACCGAAGACCTGGGCCGGATGTACTGGGAGAAACGCGGGATCGAAAGCGTCCACCTGCGCATCCTGTCGTGTGCGCCGGTGAAGAACGCCCGCGCCTTGGGCACCTGGTTGAGCGATGGCGATCTGGTGCGGCTGGTGCAGCGGGCCATCGACACGCCCACAACCGGCTTTGCGGTGATCTACGGCGTCTCGGACAATGACCGCAGCCCGGTGGACAATGCCAAGGCTGCGTTTCTGGGCTACAAACCGCAGGACAACGCCGAGCAATTCGCCGAGGAGATTTTGGCAAGCGAAGGCGCAGGGGACCCGACGGACCTCGCACAGATGGTCCACGGCGGACCGTTCGGGACCGTCGCTTTGGGCAAGGGAGGCGCCGCAGCCGCCGCGAAGGGCGACGACTAGGGTTTATTGGTGGGCGTTATTGGGCGGCCGTCGCCGAGTTGGGGCCTTGGTCAAAGCCGCGCAGGGTCTTGGAGGGTAGCGACACCGTCTCTTCCACAAACTGGCTGAGCGCGATGCGCCAATGGCCTTCATGCAGGCGCAGGGTGCTCATGCCGCAATAGGCCTCGATCACGCGGCCCTCGGCGTCGACCAACCGGGTGTCATGGACACCGCGGATCGTCTCGGGCCCGTCGAACTGCGCAACGCTACAGGTGCGCAGCATGCGCGTGGCGCCGATCTCTTGCAGGCCCTGCTGCACTTTGTCGAAGGCCAGTTTCAAGGCCTCGGGCGTATCCATCGACTTGCGACCTTCAAAGGTCTCAAGGACCGAGGGGACCTGGAAAAAGGGCTGGTAGCGGTTGAAGTCCTGGAGGTTTACGGCGTCTCCGGTCGCGTCCAGCAGCGACTGGTAGATCTTGAAGGCGAGGTCGTCAGAAAGGGTCACGTCCGCTCCGTACCACGGCTCGTCGCCGAGTCGTAATGTTAGCAATTGAAACGGTTTAGGCGAAACGGTCTACGCCTGTATACAGGAAATTCGGGTCTGGCGGCTGATTGAGCGAAGCTTTGCCGTCTGGATTGGCGCGTAGGAGAATGGCCGATCCACTTGGCCGTTGACCTCACGTCAGTCAAAGCTCAGATCGACATGGCCGAAGGGGCCGAAATCTGAGTGGATGCGGGTGCCAGGCGGGCATTCCACCGGGCGGATGAAACTGCCCGACAGGATGATCTGCCCCGCCGTGATGCTTTGCCCATATTGCGCCATGCGCCGCGCCAGCCAGACGACGCTTTCCACCGGATCGTTGAGCACACCTGCCCCCAGCCCGGTTTCCTCCACCACGCCGTTGCGAAGCGTGATCGCCCCCACCCAGCGCAGGTCGAAGGCCTCGGGCGCGTGGCGCGCGCGGCCCAGAACCACGCCCGCGTTGGCGGCGTTGTCGCTGATAGTGTCGAAAACGCTGCGAGTCTGGCCGGTGGCCGCGTCGACGCGGGTGATCCGGGTATCGAGGATCTCCAGCGAGGGCGCGACGTAATCAGTCGCGGCCAGCACATCGTCGCGGATCACGTCGGCACCGCCGAGGGGTGCTTTCATGACGAAGGCGATCTCTGCCTCGATCCGGGGCTGGATGAAGCGGCCTTTGGGCACCGTCGCGCCATCGTCAAAGGCCATGTCATCAAAGAGGATCCCGCTGTCGGGAATGTCGATGTTGAGCGCGCTTTGCATCGCCCGCGAGGTCAGGCCAATCTTCCAGCCGATCACGCGCCGTCCTTGGGCCTGCTTTGCCACCGCGATCGCCTTCTGCACCGCATAGGCGTCGTCCATCCCCATCTCGGGGTGGCGGAGGGTCAGAAGGCCGATCTGCTGACCCGTGGCCTCGGCCTGCAACAGATCTTCGGCGGCGCGGGCGTGGTCTTCAGGGGTCATAGCACCTCATCCGCAACGGTGTTGCGCAACGTGCCGATGGTGTTGACCTCTACTTCTACAAGATCTCCGGGGGTCAGAAAGCGCGGGGGATCGAGGCGCGCGCCCGCGCCTGTGGGCGTGCCGGTGACGATGACGTCGCCTGGCTGGAGGGTCATGAAAGTGGAGATGTATTCGATCTGACGCCGGATCGGATGCATCATTCGGTTCAGCGTGTCGTCCTGGCGGACCTCTCCATTCACGCGGGTGATGATGCGGGCATCATCAAGCTGGCCCGGGTCGGTGAAGGGCACCAGCCAGGGGCCAAGCGCTGCCGAGCGGTCCCAGTTTTTACCTTGCGTGACGTTGAACTTCGCATGCCGCACCCAGTCGCGGATCGTGCCTTCGTTGCAGATCGTCAGGGCCGCGATGTGGTCGTAGGCATCGGCTTGGGCAATGCGGCGCCCGGGTTTACCGATGACCACGGCGACCTCGCCCTCGTAATCCAGTTGCGGGCTTTCCGGCGGGCGGATCAGCGGTTGGTCGTGGCCGGTGAAACCGGAGGCAAAGCGCGGAAACAGCGACATATACTTGGGTGTGTCGCTGCCGTCTTTGTACTCCGCGTTGCGGTCGGGGAAGTTGACGCCAACGCAAAGGATCCGCTGCGCGTCGGGCAGCACCATGTCGTAGGTGAACTGCGTATGGGTGACGGATTTGCCCCGCGCCAGATCGGCCAACTGGTCGAACGTGCCTGCGACGATCACCTCGCGCAGGGTCCGCCATTGCGGCAGATCGGGGCTGAGCGCGATCATGCCCTCGTCGGTGACGGCGCCGTAATAGGGTTGCCCGTGGGCGATGTAACTTGCGTATTTCATAGGCTTTTCCAGACCTCGTCTATCACATCGCGCGCCATCATCACATCATCGCGGGTGCAGTCGAATTGCCCGACCTGAAAGCGGATCACCTTGCGGCCCTGGAACGCGCCCTGGGTCAGGTAGATGCGGCCATCATCATTGAGCGCGTCGACTAGGCGCTGCTGGTCGTCGTCGCTGCCGGGGCAGCGAAAGGAAAACAGGCTGAGGATCGGCTCGGACGTGATCTCGAACCCTGCGTCGCGCAGCGCCCCGGCGAGTTCTCCGGCCCAGGCCACGTGATTGCGGATGCGGCTGCGCAGGCCGTCGAGGCCGTAGGACCGGATCAGGAACCAGAGCTTCAGCGCCCGAAAACGACGCCCGAGGGGGATCGTCCATTCGGAATAGTTCGTGACCGCATCGCCTGAGGTCTTCAGATACTCGGGCTCGATCTTCAGGGTGTTGAGCTGCGGAGTGGGGTCACGCAGGAACTGGACCGAGCAATCGAACTGCGCACCGAGCCATTTGTGCGGGTTGAAAACGATGGAGTCGTAGCCCGCGACACCGTCCCAGAACGCGGCATGAAACTCGGGGCAGATCATCGCCGCCCCGGCCCAAGCGGCATCGAGGTGAGTGTAGAGGTCGTGTTCTTTCGCCACGGCGAGGATGGGGCCGAGGTCATCTGAGGCGCCCACCCCGGTGCCGCCGGTGATGGCGATGATGCCCGCAGGGGTGTGGCCCGCTGCGATGTCGGCGGTAATGGCGGCGCGCAAAGCGTCCACATCCATGGCAAAGCGCGGGCCTTTGGTGGGCAGTTTGATCAGGTTGTCCTGCCCGATGCCGGCGACCCAGGCGGCTCGGTCGATGGAGGAATGCACCTCTTCCGAGCAATAGACGCGCAGGTGCCCCTTGCCGCCCAGACCCTCACGGTTGCCGGTGTAGCCCGTCGCCCGCTCGCGCATGGTCAGCACGGCAGAAAGCGTGGCCGAGGACGCGCTGTCCTGGATGACGCCGGTGTAAGGCGCTGGTAAATCAAGGGCTTGGCGGAGCCAATCCACCATGACGCCTTCGAACTCGGTCGCGGCGGGGGAGGTCTGCCACAGCATGCATTGGGCGGCGACGGTATTGACCAACTGCTCAGCCAGCATGGAGGGCGGAGCGGCGTTGGAGGCGAAATAGGCGAAGAAGCGCGGGTGTTGCCAATGGGTCATGCCGGGCATCACGATAGCGTCGAAATCGGCCATGATAGCGTCCATCGCCTCGGGCGCATCGGGCGGCGCGGCGGGCAGTTGCGCGGCGATGGCACCTGGGGCTGTCTGCGCCCGCACCGGGCGGTCGCGCAGGGATTTGTGATACTCCGCGCCCCAATCGGCGATGTGGCGGCCCCATTGGGCGTAGTCATCCCAGTTCATGGCGCGACAATCGGGCTGGCGGCGATGTCGCTGTCCTGGGTCGCCACGCCCACGAAGGGCGAGCCGTGCTTGAACCACGATTCTGGCGCGGGCGCCCCCCAGAGGGTCTGGCGCTGGGGATCTTGCAGATCCCACTTGATCGGCTCCAGATCTGGGTCAACCGTTTGATAATCCGAGCAATAGATCTCTGTCCGGTGACCGTCAGGGTCGAGGATATAGAGGAAGAACGCGTTGGAGATGCCGTGCCGCCCCGGTCCCCGTTCGATGTTGCCGACGTAGCCCGTGGTGGCCATCAGGTCGAGCAGATCGATGATGTTGAGCGGCGTGGGCACCCAGAAGGCGACGTGGTGCAGGCGCGGCCCGGTGCCATTGGTGAACGCCATGTCGTGGACGCCGCCCTTGCGGTGCAGCCAGGCGGCCCACAGGCGGCCGCTGTCCGCGTCCTCGGTATATTCCGTCACGCGGAAGCCGAAGTCTGAATAGAAGGCCGCCGAGGCATCGACGTTGTGGGAGAAGCAGTTGAAGTGGTCGATGCGGAGCGGTTTGACACCCTTGTAGAGCGCGTAGTGCTGGTGGATCGGCGCGAGGCGGTCCATTTTGTGGTAGAATTCCAAGGGGATGCCCATGTTGTCCGAGGTCAGCAGGGTGCGGCCCTGATAGGGGCGGTCGACCCAAGACGTCGGGCGCCCCAGGGCCTGGAAATAGGCCTGCGCGCGGTCCAGATCGGCGTCATCGAAAGTCTTGAACCCCAGGACTTCCACCGTGCCGGGCTGGTCAGAGGCTTGCAGGATAACGCAATGATGCCCCCGCTCTTCCATGGCGCGGAGGTAGACGTGGCTTGGCGTCTCATCCGTGATCTGAAGGCCAAGGGTGTCGGCATAGAACGCCTTGGAGGCCGCGAGATCAGAGACGTTCAGGCAGACGTGGCTGAGGCGAATGGTGTTGAAATCGGGGTAAAGGTTGGGGGCGGGGACGGGCATCTACAGCGCTCCTAACTTGGTGATTTTGTGGGGGCCGAGCGCGAAGCCCACGTGCTTTTGTTCCATGTAGAACTCGAACGACCAATCGCCGCCGTCGCGCCCGATGCCGCTGTTTTTCACGCCGCCAAAAGGCGTTGGCAGGTGACGGACGTTCTCGGAATTTACCCAGATCATGCCTGCCTCAAGTTGCTCGGTGAACCGCAGGGCGCGGGTCAAATCGTTGGTCCAGACATAGCCGGTCAGGCCATAGGGCGTGTCGTTGGCGATCTGCAGCGCTTCGTCTTCGGTGGTGAATGGGATGGAGGTGAGGACGGGGCCGAATATCTCTTCCCGGGCGATGCGCATGTCGTTGGTGGCCCCGGTGAAGAGGGTTGGTTTCACGAAGTATCCGGTGTCGCCGATGGCCTCGCCCCCCGCCGCGATGGTGGCGCCGTCATCGCGAGCGATGTCGAAATAGCTGGTGACCTTGGCGAAGTGTTCTTCGCTGATCAGGGGGCCGATTTCGGTGGCGGGGTCGAGGGGGTGGCCAACCTTGATGTTGTTGACGCGCGCGGTGAGTTTGGCCTCGAACGCCTCACGGATGCTTTCATGTATAAGAAGGCGCGAGGACGAGGTGCAGCGTTCCCCGTTGATCGAATAGATCATGAAAATGACCGCATCGAGCGCGCGGTCCAGATCGGCGTCGTCAAAGACGATGACGGGGTTCTTGCCGCCCAACTCCAGGTGATTGCGCTTCAACGTATCAGCGCCTTGCTTAGTGATCAGCGAGCCCGTCTTCGACTCCCCCACAAAGGCAATCGCGCGGATCATGGGGTGTTCACAGAGCGCTTTGCCCGCGCCCTCGCCGAACCCGTTGACGGTGTTGAGCACGCCGGGCGGCAGGCCCGCTTCCTCGGCGATTTCCACCAACAGGCGCGCGGTCAGGGGCGAGGCTTCAGCCGGTTTGTGGACGACCGTGCAGCCCGCCGCGAGGGCCGGCGCGATCTTCCAGGTCGACAGCATGAACGGCGTGTTCCAAGGGGTGATCACGCCCACGGGGCCGATCGGCACGCGGGAGGTCACGTTCATCAGGGTAGGCGATTTGAGGTGCTGGCCGTCGCGGGCCTGGACGACCTGATCGGCGAAATAGCGGAAGTTTTCCGCGCCGCGCAGGGCGGCTTTGGACATGAACTTGAAGGCCTGGCCCGTGTCCCAGCATTCGCACAGGGCGATTTCTTCGGCCCGTGCTTCGATCCCTTCGGCGATGCGGATCAGGATGCGCTTACGTTCCGTCGCGGGAAGGTCGCGCCAGGGGGCGAATGCCGCGTGGGCGGCCTGGGCGGCGGCGTCGATATCCGCCGCCGCGCCGTGGGCCACGTCGCAAATGACGCTCTTGTCGATCGGAGAGATGGTCTGAAACACACCCCCTGCCCCGGCAACATCCGCGCCCGCGATGCGGTTGAGGATACCTGTGTCGCGGAACCGCGCCAGGTAGCCGTCCAGTTTGGCCAGGTTCTCGTCCAGCTTGTTCATGCGGGATCCTCCAGATGGTCGCGGATGGTGCCTGTCTTCGGCGACAGAGCGGCGTCGATGTCGCGCATCTCGGCAGAGAGGGCGATGGAATGGGTCGCCATAGCCTCGGACAGGCAGGCCTTGGCGGCCTCGAAAATGCGGGTGATGGCGTCTTGTTTCACATCGTCCGGCCGACCCGCGCGCAGGCGGACCGAGATATCGACAAAGCCGTGCTTGGGGTTGCCGTCGGCGATGGCATAATGGTCCACGCGGGTCGCGCGGACGCGGATGCCGGGCGTGGGGAAGGCCGCGATTGCAGCGGCCTCGGCCCGGATCGCCTCGCAGAGGGCGGCCATATCCACGGTGTCTTCCAGGTTGGCCGAATAGTCGATGTGAAAGTGGGGCATGGGACCCTTAACATGTTAATTGTTGCGAAGTTAAGTAAATCTGCCTTGTATTGTCAAGCCTGACTTGGCAGCACGGGGAGGACCAATCGCACTATGCCCGAGCCCCCCATGTCCCGCAAATTCCCCCCGACCGCGCGCTCTTTGCCGATGGCGCTGATCCGCGCGCGCGAGGGGGTGATGGCCCCGATCCGCGATATGCTGTCGGAGACCGGGATTACTGAACAGCAGTGGCGGGTGCTGCGGGTGTTGTCCGAAAATGGCCCGCTGGATGCGACCTCGCTCGCCGACCGCGCCAGTCTGCTTTTCCCAAGCCTCACCCGGATCGCCACCAAGATGCGCGAGAAGGGGTTGATCACCCAGACGAGGGATGAGGTCGACCGCCGCCGACACTTCATCGAGATCACCGCCGCCGGCCAGAAGATCATCGACGACCGCGCCGAGCAATCGGCTCGGATCGTGGCCGATATTCGCGCGTCGCTGGGGGATGAGGACTATGAGACGCTGCTGGATCTGCTGGCGAAACTGGACCCCGGGTCACGGGACTAACCCCTCAGCCCGCCAGGCATCAAAAATCGCCAGCGCGGTGTCGGCGAAGAGCGCGTCGTTGATGTGGGCGTCGACGGGGTGGGCTTGCACGTTGGCGGGCAGCGCCCCCGAGAGTTCCGCCAGAAACGCATCAAGGCCCGCCTGATCATGCAGATCCGCGCCGACGCGGTCCCATTCGCCGAGGCCGTGGCGGGGCAGAATCATGGCCGTGGGCCCGGTAGCCTTGGCCAGTTGCACGGCATGGGCGCGGGCGACCGCGCGCCGCTCGTCCGTGTTGAGAACGATGGAGGTCAGCAGGCGGTTGTGCGCGTGGCTGAGGTGATGAGCCCACTTTTCAGGGATCGGCTGCCAGCCCACGATATCCACGAGGTCATAACACCCCGGCGCCACGATCTGCGGCGTGCCATGGGTCCCTGCACCGGTCAGCCTATCGGCCCCGGCCGAGATGTTGGAGCCGTGGATGTGGTTGCCAAGCTCTTGCGTGCAGAAGTCAAACACGCAGGCAAAGGCCCCTTGGGCGGCAAGGCTTTCAAACGCACGCCCGCCCATGCCGGTGGCGTGGAACACGGCGACCTCATAGCCACGCTCTTCCAGCGCGGGTTTCAGGGGGATGACGTATTTCAGCGCCGAGGTGCCAAGCGACATCATTCCGATCAGCGGCCTTGAAGGGTCCGGCATTTGCACCGCGCGGGCGGCGCCAAGGACCGCGCCAGCGGCCTGGGACAGCGAGGCCTTGCAGACCGAGTTCAATCCATAAAGACCGCCCGCCCAGAGGATCATCTGGGTGTCCGCCGCGATCCGCTCGGGCGGGATCAGGGGGGAGAAGGACACGGTTGAGACGATGTATTTCGGCACACCCAAGGGCAGCGCCGAGCAGACATCGAGCGCCAGGTCGGTCCCCATGGTGCCGCCAAGCACGACCATGCCGTCAAAGCGCCCCTCGGCGTAGAGCCGCGCCACCAAAAGCGACGCGCCGTGGGCCATGATCTGCATCGCCTTGTTCTCATCGCCCGAGGCTATGGCGGCCTCAATGCTGCTGCCGCCCTCCTCCGCCACATCATGCTTGGACAGATCGCAGGGCGCGGACGGCGCGCCCAGGACGGACACATCCATGCTGAGCACCTTGCCCCCCTGCCCCCGGATCACGTCGGACAGGAACCCCAATTCCGCATCCTTGGTGTCATAGGTGCCGATCACGAGAATGGTTTTGTCGGTCATAGTTTGATCCACGCCGTCTTGAGGTTGATGTATTTATCCAGGGCGTGCAGGGACTTATCGGACCCGTTGCCCGATTGCCCGACGCCACCCAGGGGCACGGTGCCGTCGGCGCCGCCATAGGTGTTCACATGCATGACGCCCGTGCGGATGTCGCGGACCATGCGGTGGGCGCGGCCGAGGTTTGAGGTCCAGACCGCGCCCGCCAGCCCGTAGACCGTTGAATTGGCGATGCGCACGGCCTCGTCATCCGTCTCAAACGGGGTGACGCCGAGGATGGGGCCAAAGACTTCCTTCTGCGAAAGGGTCGCATCGGGGGTGACGTCGGTGACGATCGTGGGGGCCATGAAACTGCCGCCGGTGTCTTCCAGCACGCGGGTGCCGCCCGTGACGATGGTGCCGCCTTCACCGCGCGCGGTATCCACGAACGCCAGGTTCTGGGCCAGTTGCGCTTCCGAGTTCACCGCGCCGATCTGGGTGGCAAGGCTCAGCGGGTCACCGACGCGCATCGCCTCGGTCGCACGGGTGACAGCGGCAACGAAGTCGTCGTGGATTGACGCCTCGACCAACAGCCTGGAGCCCGCGACGCAGACCTGGCCCGCGTTGCGGAAGATGCCCGCGGCGGCGACCTTGGCGGCCTCCTCCAAATCGGGCGCATCGGCGAAGATCACGTTGGGGGACTTGCCGCCCAACTCCAGATAGACGCGTTTGAGGTTGGACCGGGCGGCGTATTCCAGTAGCCGCCGCCCCGTCCCGCCGGAGCCGGTGAAGACCAGCACATCGACGTCCATGGAGAGGCCCATCGCCTCGCCTACCACAGCGCCTTCGCCGGTCACCGCGTTCAGCACGCCGGGCGGCAATCCCGCCTCTAACGCCAGATCGGCCATGCGCATCAGCGAGAGGGACGCGGTTTCGGCGGGCTTCAGCACCACGGAATTGCCCATGGCCAAGGCAGGCCCGAGCTTCCACGCGCCGATCATCAGCGGGAAGTTCCAGGGGATGATCGCGCCCACGACGCCCACGGGTTCTTTGTGGATCAGGCCCAGAGTGCCTGGGTCGGTGGGGGCAATTTCGCCATACACCTTGTCGAGCGCCTCGGCGTAGTAGCGGATGGTGGCGGCGGCCGATCCCGGCTCGGCCTTGAGCGCCATGGAGATTTCCGTGCCATTGTCGCGGACGCCCAAGACGGCCAGCTCTAGCGCGTTGGCCTCGATCAGGTCGGCCCATTTGTGCAAGACCTTTTTGCGCGCGGCAGGGGGCTGGCCCGCCCATCGCTTGTCGTCGAATGCGGCGCGGGCCGAGGCGATTGCCGCCTCCATATCCCGGGCGGTGCCCCGCGCAACGGTGGTGAGGCGTTCGCCGTTCAGGGGCGACGTAATGTCCATCGTGGCCCCGTCCGACGCGGGCACGTTTTGCCCATCGATCAGATGGCCTAATGGGGCGACAGGAAGCGCGCGCAGGGCGTCGATGCTGGCTTGATCCATGATGTCCTACCGCTGTTGCGTGTCGTGGAGGGCATGATCACCGGAAGACGGCGCGCGCAATTCCTTGATCAGCGTCCAGAGGTGAAGGGCGATCACCAGGATGATCATCGCAAAGATGATCATCGCGATGGGCCGGTCGATCATGTCGAGCGGCGAGTTCAGGCGCGGCAGGGCGGAGCGGAGTTTCACCTCCATGATGCCGCCCAGAACCATGCCCAGAATGATCGGCACAATCGGCAGATTGAGGCGCTTGAGGATCAGGCCGAGGACGCCAAAGCCCGCCGCGATCATGCAATCGGTCAGGGAATTGCGCAGGGAGTAGACGCCGACGAACGACAGCAGAAGGATCAACACGCCGAGAAACCGCGTGGGGATTTTGATGATCTTTGTCAGTAGGTTGGTGGAAAACAGCAGAAACACCATCACGATGACATTCAGCAGGATCAGCGCGAAGTAGAGGCCGTAGACCAGATCGATATCGTTTTGGAACAGCTGTGGGCCGGGGATGACGTTGTGGACGTAGAAGACCGACAGCATCATCGCGGTCAGCGCCTCCCCCGGGATGCCGAGTGCCAGAAGCGGGATCATCGCGGCAGCGGGGACGGCGTTGTTGGCGGCCTCCGACGCGATCAGCCCCTCGGGCGATCCCTTGCCGAAAGCCTCCGGCGTTTTGGAGGTTTTCTGGGCGTAGGTGTAGGACATGAACTGCGCGGTGAACTCGCCGGTGCCGGGGATCATGCCGAGGATCACGCCGAAGCCCGAGGCGACGGAGGCCACGCGCTTGTGCTTGAGCAGTTCGCGGAAGCCTGCTGACATTCGGCCCGCGACGGGCTTGGCGTTGGGGGATTCGTCCGGCGCGGTCAGCAGGAAGAACGCCTGGGACAGCGCGAAGAGGCCGAGGACGACGACGATCAGGTTCACACCAGAGCTGAGGAAGCTGAGGTCGAAGGTGTAGCGCGGCGTGTAGGTGACAGCATCGAGCCCCACGGTCTGCAGGAAGATGCCGAACATCGCCAGAAGACCCGCCGCCATGATCTGGCCGCGATGGGCGAGGATCACGAGGATGATGCCCAGAAGCGCCGCAAGGAAGATCTCGCGGCTGCCGAACATCGGCGCGATGATGGCCAGAACGGGCGACAGAAGGATCAGGCAAAGGATGCCGAAGATGCCGCCCCAAAACGACGCGGAATAGGCCAGCGACACGGCGCGGTGCGCCTCGCCGTTCTGGGTCATCGGGTAGCCGTCGTAAGACGTCAGCGCGTTCACAGCGGTACCGGGCGTGTTGATTAGGACGGCGGGAATTGCGCCGCCGTACATGCTTGAGCCATAGATGCCGAGCAGCACGGTAAGACCAACGATGGGATCAAAGGCGAAGGTTGCGGGCAACAGGATCGCGATGGCCACGGCGGGGCCAACGCCCGGAATGGCGCCAATGATCACGCCGCCGATGGAGCCGATGAACAAGGCCAGGACCACGTCCCAACGGGCCAACATCTGGGCGCCTGCGAGTAGGTTTTCCATGGGGAGGCCGCCCTGTCAGAGGTAAATGAGGAAGAATTGGCGGATGCCGTCGGGCAGGTATTGGTAGATCTCTCCGGCGGGGAGACGCACCTGCAAAAGCGATTTGAACAGGACCACGATGGCCACCGCCGCGCCGGCCGCCGCCAGTAGCGCGCCACCACTGCGGTAGCCTGCACGCAGGGCCAATGCGACGGCAAAGACCACGGTCGTGGGAAGGTAGCCCGTGTAGGGCACCACCAGCGCGTAGACGATGAACCAGCCTGCGTATTCCAGGGATGAGAGCCAAAGCCAAACCTCGGACCAGCGCCCCTCGATCCGTTCCGATAGCGCGGACCCCAGCAGGTGAAGGGCCGAGAACAGCGCCATGCCCGCCAGCGAGACGCCGGGCCAGAACCGAGGCTGCGCAAACAATGCGTTGCCGTTGCGCCAGGTGGTTTGGCCCCAGAGTTGCGACAGCATGAAGATCGAGAAGATCAACAGCACCCAGGCAAAGACGATGTCACCCGGGCGGCGATAGCGCTTGAACAGGGCTTGCAGAGTTTTCGCGCGGGACATGGGGCGGCTCCGGTGCAGGGCGAGGCCGGGCAGCGCGCGCCGCCCGACCCATTGCGCTTATTCGGCCAGCATCGCCTCGATGCCTGCCAGCGTCTCGATATCCGTCTGGATCTGCGTGACGACCTCATCGGCGGGCTGCCAGTAGACGAGCGCGCCCGTCTCGGCGGCCAGGGCCTGGGCGCGGTCGGACATCACCGTTTCACGGGCCACGGCGATGATCGCGTCCTGGATGTCCTGCGGGGTGTCGCGGTGCACGAAAAGGCCGTTCCAAAGGGCGACGTCCAACTCGGGCGCCAGTTCCGCCACCGTGGGGGCGTCCGGCGTCAGGCTGATCCGCTCGGACCCGATGGAGGCCAGCACGGTCACGTCATCCAGGCACGGCAGGATCAGTTGCAGCGTGGTGTTGATCACATCCACATCGCCCGAGGCGAGCGTGTTGCAATCCAGCGCATCGAAGGCCGCGTCTGCGGCGTAGGAAAAGCCCATCTGGTTGGCGAGGCCCAATGTCACCTGCGTCGGCACCAAGGGGGCGCCAAAGTGTCCGAGGACGACGCCGTTGTCGGCGGCATGGGCAGCGAGTTCTTCCATGGTCTGGTACGGCGCATCGCCCGACGTCGCGATCACGAACGGGTAGGTCAGGAAATTGCCAAGGGGCACGAAGGGGTCGGGGTTCAGCTCGGGAATGCCGATCTGGGGGCCAACGACGGGCACGGCGATGATGAACGACCCGATGGTAGAGCCATCGGCAGGCGCATTGGCCACGTCAATCGCGCCCGGGAACGGACCGCCGCCGCCGCCGGGGCGGTTCACGACAGCGGCAGGCACGCCGTAGGCTTCCTGGAAATCCTCGGCGATCATGCGCGTCAGGATGTCTTCCAGATCACCGGGAGGCCACGGCACAACGAATTCGACGGGGCCTTCCGGGTACTCAGCCAACGCAGGCCCGGCAAGTGCGGCCATGGCCACGGCAACCGCGGTCAATGATGTGGTGAATTTGGTCATAGGTCTTCTCCCTGCAGCGGTTCATATTTTGAACCATCATTTCAGAAAAAAGGTTGCCTTGTGAAATATCCTCTGTCAAACTTTTTCTGAGAATTGGATGGGAAGGGATGGTCTGGATGTCCTCTGCGACGAAGACCCTGGAACTGCTGGCCTACTTCACGACCGCCCGGCCCGAGATCGGGTTGTCGGCGATGTGCCGCCTTGCCGGGCGCGACAAGGCGACGACCTACCGGCACCTTCAGGCGCTGGAAGAGGTTGGTTTTGTGGAGCAAAATCCCGCGTCCAAGATGTACCGCCTGGGTCCCGCCGTGCTGCAACTGGCCCAGACCCGGGAAGCCACAGTGCCCCGCAAGGCCGCCGCAGAAGCCGCTTTGACGCGCCTGGCCGAAGCAACCGGAGAGACGAGCCACGTCACGGTTCTTTCGGGCGGCACGATCTACGCGCTGGCCTCATGCGAATCGCACGGCCACGCCACGCGGGTGATCATCGACGTGAGTGTCTTCCCGCTGCACGCAACGGCCTCGGGCCACTGCGCGCTGGCATTCGGGCCCACAGAACTGATGGACCAGGTCACGGACGACCTTGAGGTCTTCACACCAAACACGCCCCGCTCTGCCGCGCAGGTAGCGGGGGCCGTCGCGGCGGTACGCGAGACCGGCTTTGCCCATTCCGATCGCCATTATGGCGAGGACACATACTCCATCTCGGCCCCGATCTTTGATCAGACGGGCCTGTTTGCAGGCGCCGTCTCCGTGGCCTGCGTCGCGACCCGCGTCACTCCCGAATTGACCACCCGCGTGCAGCAAAACCTGATGACCGCCGCCCGAGACATCACCCGAAACTGGGGTGGCACCTTGCCCCACATTGTCGAGGCCGCCTGGGCCCGCACCTTGTCAGACACATTGGAAATCGCCTCATGAAAGACTCCAACTTCCTCAAAGAGAACAACGGGCGTCTGATGTGGCACCCGATGACCTCGCCCCAGGACAGCATCGACACGCCGCCCAAGATCATCACCGAAAGCCACGGCGTACGGATCAAGGACATCGACGGGCATGAGGTTGTCGATGCCGTGGGCGGGCTGTGGAACGTGAACCTCGGCTATTCCTGCCAGCCGGTGAAAGACGCGATTGCGGGCCAGTTGGACCGGCTGCCCTACTATTCGACGTTCCGGGGCACCTCCAACGATGCGGCGATTGAGCTGTCTTACGAGCTGTCGCAGTTCTTCGCCCCCGATGGGCTGAGCCGCGCGTTCTTCACTTCGGGCGGGTCGGATTCTGTGGAGACCGCACTGCGCCTCGCCCGCCAGTACCACAAACTGCGAGGAGAGCCGGGGCGGGTGAAGTTCCTGTCGCTGAAGAAGGGCTATCACGGCACCCACATGGGCGGCGCGTCGGTCAATGGAAACGCCAATTTCCGCACCGCCTACGAGCCGCTTTTGCCCGGCTGCTATCACATCCCCGCGCCCTACACCTACCGTAACCCGTTTGGCGAAACCGACCCGGCCCGTCTGGCGCAGCTTTGCGCGCAGGCGCTGGAGGATGAGATCGCCTTTCAGGGCCCCACCACAATCGCCGCGATGATCATGGAGCCGATCCTGGGCGCGGGCGGCGTGATCGTGCCCCATGAAACCTTCGCCCCGATGGTGCGCGAAATCTGCGACCGCAACGGCATCCTCTTGATCACCGATGAGGTTATCACCGCCTATGGACGCACGGGCGCGTGGTCTGGCGCGCGGCTCTGGGGCATCCAGCCCGAAATGATGGCGACGGCAAAAGCGATCACCAACGGCTACTTCCCGTTTGGCGCGGTGATGCTTGGCGACAAGATGATCGAGACGTTCGAGAACAACGCCTCGGCCAAGATCGGCCATGGATACACCTACTCGGGCCATCCCGTAGGCGCGGCGGCGGCGCTGGCGTGCCTGGCGGAAACGCAACGCCTGAACGTGGTAGAGAACGCTCGCGCGCGCGGCACGCAGCTTTACGAGGGCTGCCTTGCGTTGAAGGAGAAATACGACGTCATCGGCGATGTGCGCGGTGGGCAAGGGTTGATGACGGCGATTGAGATGGTCAGCGACCGCGCGACCAAAGCCCCGGACGCAACGTCTGGTGCAACGGTCCAAGAAGTCGCCTATCAAAACGGCGCCATGGTGCGTGTCTCGGGTCCGAACCTGATCCTGTCGCCGCCCCTGATCCTGACCGAAGAGGACGCAGGCACGATCCTGACGGCGCTCGACAAGGGCTTCGCGGCGCTGTGAGCGGCGACTACATCGTTCTGTTGGGCACCAAGGGCGGACCCTCGCAGCGGCCGGACTCGTCCAAGCCGACGTCGAACCTCTACATGCTGGACGGCACGCCGATTGTCGTGGATTGCGGCCTGGGCGTGACCCACGGGCTGACTGGCCAGGGCATCGCGCTGCGCGATCTGTCGCTGATCTTCATCACCCATCTACACGCCGATCACTATCTGGAACTTGGGCCGCTGATCCACACCGCCTGGACCTCGGGCCTGAAGACGCCCATCGACATGTATGGGCCGCCCGGACTGGCGTCGTATTGGGCAAATTTCCTTGAGGCGATGCGCGCCGACATCGACCTGCGCATCGTGGATGATGGCCGCCGGGACATACGGGACTTGGTGCGCTTCCACGCGGTGGCACCGGGTGAGGTCATGGCCCGCGATGGCCTAACCGTCCACGCCCTACGCACGCAGCATCCGCCGATGGCGGATTGCTTTGCCTATTCCTTCCGAACGTCCCACACCCATGTCGTTTACTCCGGCGACACCGCCCCCCTGGCCGCCCTTGCGGAATTCGCGCGGGGTGCGGATCTGCTGATCCATGAGGCGATGTTGGTCGAGGCGCTACCGGCCCTGATGGCGAAACTCGGGGACACCGAGGGCACGTTGCAAGCGCGGCTCTTGCGGGTCCATTCGCCCGCCCAGGACGCCGCCGCCATCGCCGCGCAGGCGGGCGTGAAAGCGCTGGCCTTCTCGCACCTGATCCCCTCGGACGATCCCAATTTTTCGCAAGCCGAATGGCGCGAGGCTGCCAAAGGCATCTACGACGGCCCGCTTCACATCGGCCACGACGGCTTGAGGATCGACCTATGACCGACCTCATGGCACGCCGCCGCGCCCTACTTGGCCCCAACGTATCCACCTTCTACGACAGCCCGGTGCATATTACCCGCGGCGAGGATGTGTGGCTTTGGGACGCGGACGGCAAGCGCTACCTCGATTGCTATAACAACGTGGCCCATGTCGGCCATTGCAACCCCCGCGTGGTCGACGCGATCCGCACCCAGGCCGCGACGCTGAACACCCACACGCGCTATCTGCACGAGGGGATCCTGGACTATGTCGCGCGGCTGACCGCCACCTTTGATGAAAGCCTGTCCACCGCGATCCTCACCTGCACCGGGTCCGAGGCCAATGACATCGCCCTGCGCATGGCCGAGGCTATGACCGGCAAGCGCGGCATCATCGCGACGGACGCCACCTATCACGGCAACACGACGCTGGTCAGCCAACTCTCGCGCAGCAATGCCCCCGAGGTGGGGTTTGGAATGGACCGCTACCTGCGCCACGTGGAGGCGCCCGACAGCTACCGCATAGACGACCCCGACGGCACGCGCTTCGCCGCCCATACGGCCAATGCGATCGAGGCGCTGGAAACGGACGGCACGGGATTTGCCGCCCTGATCATCTGCCCCCTGTTCCTGAACGAGGGGTTCCCGACCCAGGCCGAGGGTTGGCTGCAGCCCACCGCCGAGGTCGTGCGGGCGGCGGGCGGCTTGCTGATCTGCGACGAGGTGCAATCGGGGTTCGGACGCTCTGGCAGTCATTTCTGGGCCCATCAGCGACAGGGCGTGACCCCAGACATTGTCACTATGGGCAAACCGATGGGCAACGGTCACCCGGTCGCAGGCCTTGTCACGACGCCGGACATCATGGCCCGCTTCCGCCATTCCTTCCGCTATTTCAACACCTTCGGCGGCAACCCGGTGTCCTGCGCCGCCGCCATGGCCGTGCTGGATGAGATCACGGACAAAGACTTGCAAGCCAACGCCTTGCGCGTCGGGGAACAGGCGGCGAGACACCTGCGCGCCCTGGCGGACCGTCATGAGGTCATCGGCGATGTGCGCCAAAGCGGCATGGTCTTTGGCTGCGAATTCGTCCTGGACCGCGCGACAAAGGTCCCGGCGTCCGACTATGCCGACCGCGTCGTCAACGCCCTTCGCCAGCGCGGGTTTCTGTTGTCGAAGCTCGGGCGGCACAAGAACACCCTGAAGATCCGCCCCCCGATGACGTTTGGGACAGCGCATCTTGAGATGCTGATGACGGCCCTGGATGAGGTCCTGACGCAGGTCGCGCCATGACCGATCAGGTCGACGCGGCCCTTTCGCTTTGGGGGTTGGCGGGGGCCAAAGCCACATTCATCACCGGGCGAGAGAACCGCGTCTACCGGGTGCAAACGCGCGAAAACACCTACGCCCTGCGCTTCAAGCGCCCAGGCTACCGCAGCGACGCAGAGCTTCGGTCCGAACTGCAATGGATGGCGGCCATGGATGCGGCGGGCCTCAACGTTCCCAAACCCATCCCCTCACGCAAGGGCGCGCTTCTGGAGCGGATAGAGGACCACCGCGTGGACATGCTTGGCTGGTGTGCGGGCACGCCCATCGCGCCCTCGCCCAAGACCTTCCACCGCCTCGGCACAGACATCGCCCGGCTGCACGACGCCTGTGACGCCTGGAGGCCCCCAACGGATTTCACAAGACACAGCTGGAACGCGGACGGCCTGCTGGGGGAGGCCCCGGTCTGGGGCCGGTTCTGGGAGAACCCCGCGCTCGACCCCGACACCCGCGCGCTGTTGATAGAGTTCCGAGAGGTGGCCGCCAAGGAGCTTGCGGCACTAGGGCCGAGCCTCGACACGGGCCTGATCCATGCAGATCTGGTGGCCGATAACGTGCTGACCACAGGCGACGCCATCACGTTCATTGATTTCGACGACGGCGGTTACGGATATCGGCTGTTCGAACTTGCAACGGTGTTGATGAAACATCACGCGGCGCCGGATTTCCAAGCCCTCACGGAGGCACTCGTTGCGGGCTACACCCGTCAGCGCAGCTTGGACACGGGCCCCCTCGATCTGTTCCTGGCGCTGCGCGCCGTGACCTATGTGGGCTGGATCATGCCCCGCCGCGCCGAGCCCGGCGCCGCCGCGCGCGAGGCCCGTTTTGTGCAAACCGCCCGGATCCTGTGCCAGCGCGCCCTCAAAAAGGCGGGCTGATCGTGTCGTCGGGGTTGCGGACGCTCAGGTAAGCCGCCTTCGGGATGCGCACGAGGCCCTTGATCCCCAAGGCATCGGCATCCTCTGGGCTGAGCTTCTCCAAGGCCCCCTGCACCGCGTCAAAGATCACGTCGGGATCGCAGTGCCTGGCCGCGATCAGCGGCAGGCCCGGCGTTGGTGTCGTCCAGTCGAGCACGCGAAGAGCCTTTGCAAATGGCTCAAACGCCTGAATGTTGCGCCAGGTCACGGCGTCGATGGCGGCGATATCCGCCTGCCCCTCGGCCACAGCACGGGCAGAGGCGAGATGGCCGCCGGTTTGAATGCGCCGTTCTGTGAAGAAGCCGTGTGGCTGTGTGTGCCAATAGGGGGCCGCGAACCCGGATTGAGAAAAGCTTTGATTGTAGGCAAACCGCGCGTCATGGAATGCCGCAACACCCTCGCGCGGGTCGTCGGCGCGCACGACTAGGGCACTGCGGTAGTAGCCCGGCGCGCAGCCCTCCAGCCCGTAATCCGGCGTGCCGACCAGTGCGACGTGATCGTGCAGCCACAGGCGGAACGGCATCCCGCAGGTCTGGCTGAGGACCAGGTCCGGGTGGCGCCAGACAAGAAACTCTTCCGCGTCCTGAGACAGCGCCTGGGGCGCATCCATGCCGGCGCTCTGCAAACGCATGCGAATGCCCGCCCACAGCCTGTCATGGGCGCCCGCCAACTCTGGCCGTTGGTACATCATCAGACTGGCGATCATTGGCGGGCTTTCGTTAGGGCGCGCAACAGGCTTGCGCGGCGGCGCGGCAAAGGCAAGACGAGGTGATCGGGACATCCGCTTTGGCCAAGGCGAGGGCAAGTTTTTCCTCCAACCCGGGCAATTCAACCGTCTCTTTGCGCAGCCGCAGGCATTCGACAAGGCCGTGCAGGGCCCAGACGTTGTCATGGTGCTGCGCGCAGCGATGTAGCTTGTCGTTGAGGCCAAGATCGGAGCGGTAGATGTCCTCGGCCTCGGCATAATGCCCCTGCTCGGCCAGCAAAGCCGCGAGCGCGTGGCGCGGCGGGTGCATCCAGGCCCAGGGCTCTGTGTATTCCAGGGTGTCGCTGCGATGGACCGCTTCGCGCAGATGATCGAAGGCCTTGGCGTAGTCCCCGGCATGGTAGGCGACCTCGCCCTCCAGCATCATCTCCCCTACCGCGAGGATCGACTTGGCGGCGTTGTTGAAGAACCGCCGATTCTCGGGCACGCGGGCCAAGGCGGCGTGAAACTTAACACGCTCTTCCTCCGCTGCCTTCGCGCCGCCCAAGGCGGCCTGCGCCACGCCCTTGGCGTAGTGGTGCATCGCGGTGGAGACGCAATAGAGCACCGGATCGTCGGGCATGGCAGCGTCCACGATGTCCTGCCACAGGCCAAACCGGACAAGCACATGCATCCGCATCGCGTAATACCCCTCCATCGTGATCGCCATCTGGGGCCGGTCTTTGACGCTCAACACCTCTTTTGACAGGGTCGCGCACATCTTGTTGGCGGCGGCTAGCGCAGGCTGCAACTGGCCGAGGAACATGCAGGCATACATCATCAGGTGCAGGTCATGGCACCGCGCGGTTGTATAGAAATTGAACGCACCCGCGTGTTCTACGTAAAGATCATCGGCGCGGATCGCCTTGTCGCTGGCGTGTTTGGCCTTCTCATACTCCCCGCAGAGGACATAGGTGTGGCCGGGCATATGGTTCATGTGGCCCGCATCCGGGCACATGTCGCCCAGCAGATCCGCGGAGCGCATTGCCTGTTCGGGTGCTGCCGACATCTCGGTCGCGTGGATGTGCAGGTGCAGGATCGCCGGGTGCTGCGGCGTCCCGCGCGCATCGTTGCGGGCGATTGAACCCTCGATGATCTCAAGCACCTCCAGCACGTCAGAGCCCGGCGCGGGCGCGCCCGTGCGCACATCCCACAGCTTCCAGGCGGTGCGCGTCATCAGCGCCTCGGCGGTCAGGGCGGCGACATCATCGTCGTCTGAATGCGCCGCATAGACCGCCCGCATGGCCGCTGCATAATCATCATCCCAACGGTCAAACGTCTCTTGCGACACCCCGTGGGGCTGTTGGAACCGCTGCGCCAGTGCCGCCACCAAGGCGCGTTCCACCGCCGTGCCCGACAGCGCCTGGGCGGCCTGGACATGGGCATGACACAGACGCGCGGCGGCCTCGGCCTCTGCCGGGCTGAACTGCCGCCAGACGTTATTGTAGAACGGCCCGGTGCCGTAGGCGATGCCCCAATGGGCCATCATGCACGTGGGGTCATGATCCAGTGCCTTTTGGAAACACGCGACGCCTTCCTCATGGTTGAACCCGTAGCACCAGTTGAGGCCCTGATCGAACCAATGCTGCGCCTCGGGCGAACGGGTTGAGACGGGCCGCTTATGCGCGCCGAGGTCGAAGGTGATCATGGCGGGCTCTCATGGGACAGCACTTTGGTCACGAAACTGCGGTGGAACCGGACGTAGCCGGGTTGCAGGTGGGTGATATGGGCTTTGGCATGTTCGTGAAACGCGGGCAGCTTGTGGAACGGGACCGCGGGATAGGCATGGTGTTCCGCATGATACGGCATGTTCCACGCCAACGCGCGAACCAGCCGCGTGGTCAGGGTCGTGCGCGTGTTGTCCAGCATTGATGCCGCATGGGGGCACCGGGCATGTTCGGCCAACAGATAAGCCCTCAGGAATGGTCCGCCCATCAGCAGGGGCAGTAGCCAGACCAAGAGCGCGGCAGGGGTCCAGAACCATAAGCCGACCGCCACGATGCCAGCGTAAAACGCCAAAAGGCACCGCGCTTCGGTCTTGATGCGCGGCTTTGCGCCCTCTGGCACATAGGCGTCCCGGTTGGGCCTTGTCGCGTTGCGGATCAGGACGGTCAGGCGCTTGGCGATATCGGGCAGGCCCGACAGATAGACCGCATATTGCCAAATGGTTTCGGGCTTTGGCGTCGCCAGCTCGGGATCGTTGTCGGGGTCGTGGGTGTGGCCGTGATGGGCCAGATGGAAATACCGAAACCACTCTGGCCCGATCAGAACGAAGGCCCCGCAGATCCGACCGACCCAGATGTTCAGCGCGAGGGTCTTGAAAGGCGTGCGGTGGGTCGTCTCATGCAAGGCGGTGAACAGAAAGCTGATCAGGATGCCCTGCACCAGCATCAGAAGGGCCATCATCGGCACATCACTCAGGATCAAGACCGCCCCTACCCCAATCGCGCCGATATGGCCTGCAAACTGGCGGACGCCAGGGGCATCGGTACAGGTGGTCAACGCCGCCCGGACATCGGGCGGCATCTCAGCAACCAACGTCTTGTGATCCATTGAGGTCATGGCATGCATCCGTGCAGCAATCAGCAGCTTGGAAAAGACTACATCGCCTTTCGCGCGGCAAGGACAGAGCTTTGAGGGCTCGGCACAAAGAAACAGCCAAGAATGCGGGCGGCACACGCGAAGGCGGTAATTGCCTTTACACTCTTACGTGCGCCGCCCCATTCCCTTCAATGGCTTGATTGAAAGCGCTGGCGTGCGGTCATTGGTTCTAGAAGATTTGATTTCCCCAATGACGTTGACCCTACGTCCCCTTCACCCCACACGCCTATATGTGGATTCACACATGTTGCCCGATTACCGCGACCGTTTAAGGTGAAATCAACGCCTGCAAGGAACCCGCCCGTGCCCGACCACTCTGTCCTGATCATCGAGGACCGCCCGGATATCGCCGACAGTCTTTGCGCCGCCGTGATGGCGACCGATGGCATTGAAGTGGCGGCGGTTGCGGGGGACCTTGACCGGGGCTTGCAGCTTCTGTTCGAGGTGCGCCCCCGGGTCCTTCTGGTCGATATCGGACTTCCCGACGGCAGCGGCGTGGACGCCATTCGCGCGGTCTCACAGGTCGATTGGCAGGTCGACGCCTTGGTTATTTCGATCTTCGGAGACGAGGCGCGGGTGATCGAGGCGATCCGCGCGGGCGCCAAGGGCTACGTGCTGAAGGGCGGCGATCTTGCCCATATCGGAGAGGACATCCACTCCGTCCTGGATGGTGGAAGCCCGATCAGCCCGGCCATCGCGCGCCACCTTCTGGCGGTGCTCAACGACCCGCGCGACAGCCCCACCCCGGAAGGCGCCTCCACCCTCACCAACCGCGAGACCGAGATCTTGCGCGCGGTCGCCCGCGGCTACAAACGCCACGAGATCGCCGCGCAACTGGGGATCTCGGCAGGCACGGTGGGCAATCACATCACCAGCATCTACCGCAAGCTGGAGGTCTCTTCCAACATCGAGGCGGTGGCGATCGCCTCACGGGCCGGCATGTTGTGACCGCGCCGCTGCTTCGGATCTCGATCGCGATGACGGCCTGGGTGGCGCTTCTGACGGCGCTGCTCTTTGCGCTCAACATTGGCCGGATCACTCCCGTCGACGGTGCGCGCTTCATTGATAGGGCGACCCTTTGCGTCGACCCGCAGCAGCCTGAAACCTGCACCGACGTTACCCTGCCCTACCATTCCGAGCGCCCGTTTGACGAAGGGACGCTGACCCGCACCCTGATAGCCCAGATCACTTTTGATACCGTGCCCGACACCGTGCAGGCGCTCTACTTACCCAAGCTCGCCGATACCGTGACGGTTACGCTCAACGATGTGACACTCTTTGAGCCCCGCGACGACGTTCGCCTCTGGAGCACACCGCTGTTGGTCTCCCTCCCGCCCGCGCTGCTGCGCGCGGGCCAGAACACAGTCACCCTGACGCTTGAGGGCCCCGGGCCGGAGGGGCTGGATCTCTGGCAATTTCACGTTGGGCCACACGCGGTACTGGCGCAAAGCCACGCGACACGGTTCGCGATTGGGCAAGGCGTGGCGCGGTTTTCCATGGGTCTGATGGGGGTGCTGGCCGCAGCGCTCCTGCTGATCTGGTGGAACCGCCGGGCCGAGATGCACTATTTCTGGCTCGCCGCATCCTGCCTGAGCGCGCTTTTCATCCTCACCCACTATGCCTTCGGAACCTCCATCGGGTCCTACAAGATCTGGACGATCCTCTGGCCCTTCTCGGCCGCCGTCTATGTGTTCACGATCCTGAAATTCCTGCGCCACCTGGTGTCCCTGCCCGTGCTGCTTCTGGAAAAGGCACACCTCGGGATGATCCTCCTGTGCCTTGTCACCGCCCTTATCCTTCCGGGCGGCTACACATTCGCGATGGCGGTCACGGTCAACACGCTCAGCGCGCCGTCGGCGGTTGCGGTTTTGGTGATCCTGTGGATGCGACGCACCGACCTTCCGGGGCCCGACTTCCCGGTCTTCTTCGTCTGCATCTCCCTAGCCGTGACCCTCGGCATCTACAGCCTGATCATCACCGCGCTCCCCCACACGCCGCGCAGCCTGCCGCTGTTCCAGGTCATGCCCACGGTCATGTCCTTTGCCTGCGTCTACCTGATCCTGTCGAAGTTCCTGCAAAGCCTGCGCGGGTACGAGCAGTTGACCGATACGCTGAACCAGACCCTCGGCCAGCGCACGGCGGAGTTGGAGCAAAGTTTCACGCGCCTGGCCGAGACTGAAAAGCGCGAAGCGATTGCCCAGGAACGCTCGCGCATCATGTTGGACCTGCACGACGGCTTGGGCGGCCAGTTGGTCAATACACTCGCCTACATCCGTCGCACCGGGTCGGGCGATGACACGATCCGGCGGGCGCTGGAGGACGCCCTGCGCGACCTTGCGATGATGCTCGACAGTGTTGAAAGCCAGGAAAGCCTCGTGACGCTTCTGGGCATGATGCGCACCCGGCTGGAGGGGCTTTTGGCCGACAATGGCATCGCCTTCGACTGGCAGATCGGGGAAGAGCCGGTGGCGCCCGTCTCAGGCCCCTCGCCCAACCTGAACCTGGCGCGGATCGTGCAGGAGGCGATTACCAACGTCATCAAGCACGCCGACGCCAGCGTGATCCGGGTGGCGACCGACGCGCGCACGATCACGATCAGTGACAATGGGCGCGGCTTCGACGCGCAAGCCAATTGCGCCTCGGATCGTGGGCACGGTATCTCCAACATGACCCGCCGGGCCGAGGCCTTGGGCGCAGGCCTCAAGGTCGCGTCGGGTTCCACGGGCACAGAGATCACCCTGACCTTCCCAGAGGTGCCGCTGCCCTGAGTCGGCCCCTTATTATCGGGCCCTTGTTGTCCGACGCTATGGGGCCTAAGCCTTGCCCGAAGGTAGGGACACCCCATGGCACAACCGCAAAACGACGACACCCCCGCAGGCTTTGCCTATGCGGTCAGCGCTTACGTGCTGTGGGGCGGATTGCCGATCTACCTCAAGGCGCTGTCCCATGTCTCTCCGCTCGAAGTCGTAGCGCACCGGGTGATCTGGTCCTTGCCGATCATCGGCGCGCTGATCTGGATCACCGGTCGCACGGCGGACCTGAGGGCTGCCTTGCGCACGCCGCGCCTGCTGGCCATGGCCGCGCTCACGGCGCTGTTCATCTCGGTCAACTGGGGCGTCTACATCTGGGCCATCGCCAACGACCGCGCGCTGGACGGCGCGCTTGGCTATTACATCAATCCACTGTTCAGCGTCTTCCTGGGCGCCGTGCTTCTGGGGGAGCGGCTGAGCCGCCTGCAGTGGGCCGCCGTCGCACTGGCCGCCCTTGCCGTGGTCGTCCTGACGGTCGAGGACGGCCGCCTGCCCTGGGTCGCCCTGGCCCTAATGCTCAGCTGGGGCGGCTACGCGTTTTGCAAACGCAAACTGCCCGTCGGCCCCAACCAGGGCTTCTTTCTGGAGGTCGCAATCCTCTGCGTGCCCGCGCTCGCCTATCTGGCATGGCTCGGGGCGACGGGCCGCGGCAGCTTCATGGCGGGCGTGCCCTGGGACACCTTGCTGTTGATCGGCTGCGGCCTGGTGACGGCGATCCCGCTGATCCTCTACGTAAACGGCGCCAAATTGCTGCGGCTCAGCACGATTGGCATCCTGCAATACATCGCCCCCACCCTGATCTTCCTGGTCGCCGTGTTCCTCTTCAACGAGCCCTTCGGCCCCGCCCGCATGATCGCCTTCCCGATGATCTGGGCCGCCCTCGTGCTCTATTCCATCGCCCTCTTCCGCCAGTCCCGCGCCGCCGCGTGACCGGTCGGATTTCTGTCTTGTTTTCCCGGGACGCCGACATTAGACGGGTCAGCGGAGACGTGGCCGAGTGGTCGAAGGCGCTCCCCTGCTAAGGGAGTAACGGGGAAACTCGTTCGAGGGTTCGAATCCCTTCGTCTCCGCCATTCCTTCATTTACGCTACCGCCTGCGGCTACTTGAGCGCATGGCGGGTTGCTCGAACTGCGTCCCCTCTGCTCCGCAACCCCCTCTCCCCCCTATTACTTTGGAACGGTTCCGTAAAATATGGCCGTGCAAGACCACATATGCTGCTACGGCCTGCGGCGAAACGGCCCAGACCATCGCGCGACCACCAAACCACCAAGTTCCTCCCCATCGCTGCCCACACGCCAATCCGGCCACGCAAGATCCGTGACCGTCCGCTCCAATCAGCCCAGAGCCACCCGCCCCGCCGCCATCGGCACAGCAACCCCAGTGGTGCCCGGGTAGCTCACTGGCAGGCCGTGCAACCGGCGCATCGCCAGGAAGGCGAAGCATTGCGCCTCGGTTGCGTCGCCTTCCCATCCGGCCACCTCGGCGCGGTCGACCTGAACGCGGGCGTAGCGCTCGATCATCGTCAGGAGCGTCGGGTTGCGCCGCCCTCCGCCGCAGACGATCAGGCGCTTGGGCCGTTCAGGCAAAAGGTCGAGGCCCAGGCCCACGGCGCTTGCGGTGAACGCCGTCAGGGTCGCGGCCCCGTCCGCGTCAGACAGCTCCGCCACCCAACCGTGGCCAAAATCAAACCGATCCAAGGATTTGGGATAGGCCCGACGCAGGTACGGATGCTCTAGCGCCTGCGCCAGCAGCCCCTCGTCCACCCGACCCGAGGCAGCCAAGTGCCCGTCCCGGTCCATCTCTCCCAGGACCCGCGTGGCGACGAAATCGTTGATCGGCGCATTGGCGGGCCCGGTGTCAAACGCCGCCAAACCGCCCTGCCCGTCGCGCGCCGTGACGTTTGCCACTCCACCGAGGTTCAGGATCGCCGTCGCCCGCTCCCCTTCCAGCCGCGCCAGCAACGCGCCGTGGTAGACGGGGCATAAGGGCGCGCCCTGCCCGCCTGCCGCCATGTCGCCGCTGCGGAAATCATAGACCACCGGCACGCCCAGACGACGCGCCATGCCCGGGCCATCGCCCAACTGTCGCGTCTGGCCCAAGCGCCCCGCTTCCGGCGCCCGGTGCAGCACCGTCTGCCCGTGGAACCCCACCGCGGCGATGTCGGCCAGCGCCAACCCAGCCTCTGCCACCAAGCGCGCCACCGCATCCGATTGCGCCAAAGTGATCCGCGCCTCGGCCCTTGCGAAAATCTCGGGCTCCGGCCCCTCGAACGCCCAGGCCTTCGCCTGCTCCAGGCAGGCCGCCAACATGTCGTTGGTTTCCGCGTCGTAGGGGTAGAGCGCGTAGACCCCGAACGCCTCGATCCGGTCGCCATCGGTGCGCAGCAGCGCGACGTCGATGTTCCCGTCCAGCACCGTCCCGGTCATCAGCCCCACGCACCAGCGCATCTCAGCCGCCATAAAGCGCCTCCCCCACAGCGATCCGCAGGGCCGCGATGCCCGTCTCCGCGTGCCGCGACGGATGCACCCGGTTGGTCAAAAGTGCCCAGACGCGGCCCGCGTCCGGGTCAATCCAAAGGCCCGTCCCCGTGAACCCCGTGTGCCCTATCGTCGCCGCGCCGCAAAGCGGCCCACCGGGCCACCCGTCATGGCGGATTTCCCAGCCATGGGTCCGCGTGCCCGCCACGCGCTCTCCGGCCAGTCCCGGCCCGCGAGCCAGAACCCCTGCGCCGAAATCCAGCAGCGCATCCATCGTGCCGAACAACCCCGCGTGGCCCGAGCCTTGTAGCGCAAAACAATTCTCGTCATGGACCTCGCCACGCATCACACGGCCCCGCCAGGTGCAGGCCTCCGTCGCGGCGCAGGCCGCCGGATCAGGTGTGAAGGTGAACCCCGCACCCGGATCCATGTCGCGGATGCTGCACCCCTCCAAGCGTTCCAACGCGATGCCCAGAAGGATGTAGTTGATGTCGGAATAGACCGGCGTGCCCTGCCGCGCCCACTGTCGCTGCAAGACGAAGGCGCGCAGCGTGGCGGGGTCATTTCCGTAGGTGTAGATCGGCTCGACCGCCGGGAAAGGTGTCTGGTGGGCGAGGCATTGGCGGAACGTCACCCCGCGCTCCCAGCAATCCGGGTGGTACTGACGGAAGTCCGGGATCACGCTGGTCAACGGCGCATCCAGGTCGATCCGCCCCGCAGCGGCCTGCGCCAAGATGCGCTCTGCCGTGAACACCGTTTTGGTCAAAGACGCGAGGTCAAACAAGGTCTCGCGCGTCATCGGGACGACTTCGGGCACCACCTGGGCGGCCCCCGCATAGGCCCCTAGGCGCCCAGTCTCATCGAGTAATCCAAAGACCGCGCCGGGAATGCGCCCGGCTTCCACGGCCTCCGCCACCCGTTCCCATGCCGCCGCAAACCCCATCACCCGACCTCCGCTGCAAAACGGTGCCCGGGGCCGTGCTCTCGCCATATGACAGGCGCGGGCTCCCACCCTGCCGGGCGCAGGGTTGAGGGGACCTCATCGGTGTCCAGGGCGAAGTCCACCTCTCGTTTTTCCAGCGATGGCACCGCCGCCATCAGCTTGCGCGTATAGGCGTGCTGCGGGTTTGAGAGGACGTCTTTCGAGGGCCCCATCTCCACGATCTGCCCCGCGTAAATCACCGCAATTCGGTGCGCGATCCGCTCCACCACGCCCATGTCGTGGGACACGAACAGATAGGCGAGGCCGAATTCCTTCTGCAAATCCATCAGCAAATCCAACACCTTGGCCTGCACCGAGACGTCGAGGGCCGATACCGCCTCGTCCAGCACCAGTATCTTCGGCTCCGGCATCAACGCACGCGCGATGCACACCCTCTGCCGCTGCCCGCCCGAGAATTCATGGGGGTAGCGGTCCAACGCATCGGCCGGCAGATCGACCTTGTCGAGCAGCATCTGCATCCGCGCGACACACGCCGCATCCACACGGCCCCCCGCCGCGATGACCGGCTCGGCCAGGGCTGTGCGCACGTTCATGCGCCCGTTGAGCGAGGCGTTGGGGTTCTGGAACACCATCTGCACGGCGCGGTCGCCGTCGCAGGCAATCCGGCCCTTGGTCGGGTCCACCAACCCCAGCACCGCGCGGGCCATCGTCGACTTGCCGGACCCGCTTTCGCCCACGATCCCCAACGTCTCTCCGGGCTTCAAATCAAACGACACGCCCGACACCGCATGAACCACGCCCCTGGGCCTGCGCAGGAAGCCGCCCCCGACGGGGAAGCGCACCGCGAGGTCCTCCACCCGCAGCGCTGCCGCCCCCTTTGCCCGCCCCTCAGGCGCCGCCGCGCCGTGGCGGAAATGCGGAACCGCGCTTAGCAGATGTCGGGTATACGCGTGCTGGGGCCGGTCGATGATATCGCCCGCGCTGCCGCTTTCCACCACCGCGCCGTCCTGCATCACGACGACCTTGTCGGCGATGCCCGCCACGACGCCGATGTCGTGGGTGATGAAGATCAGCCCCGTCCCCGTTTCTCGCTTCAACTCGGCCAGAAGTGCCAGGATCTGCGCCTGGATGGTCACGTCCAGCGCCGTCGTCGGCTCATCCGCGATCAACAGCCGGGGCTCCCCGGCCAGCGCCATCGCGATCATGATCCGTTGCAGCATCCCGCCCGACATCTGGTGCGGTGCCTGATCCAGCCGACGCTCCGCGTCAGGTATCCGCACACGGTCCAGGGCGCGCACCGCCGCCTGCCGCACGGCACGGCCCGACATGCCGTGGCGCTTGGCGAAGATCTCTCCAATCTGGGTGCCGACCTTCAGGACCGGGTTCAGCGACGTCATCGGTTCCTGGAAGATCATCCCGATCTCGCGGCCGCGCAGGCGCTGCAACTCGGCCTCTGAGGCGCCCACCAGATCCACCGCACCGTCCAAGGTGATCGACCCGCCGTTGATCGCCCCACCGCTGTAATCAATCAACCGATTGATCGACATCGCGGTGACGGATTTCCCTGACCCGCTCTCGCCCACAATGGCCAGGGTCTCTCCGGCAGCGACGTCGAAACTGACGCCATGCACGACCTCCATGGCGCCAAACCCCACGCGCAGGTCCTTGACCGACAACAGCGTCATACCCGCCCCCCCTGCGCCTTGGGATCCGTGATGTCGCGCAGCGCGTCGCCCAGAAGGTTGAAGCCCAGAACCGCCAACATGATCACCGCCGCCGGGTAGATCAGCAGCCAGGGTGCTAGTTCCATCAGGTTGCGGCTGTCCGATAGCATCAGGCCCAGGGACGGGTGCGGCGGTTGCGTGCCGAGGCTGAGGAAGCTCAGCGCCGCCTCCGTCAACAGCGCCCAGGCCAGCGCCAGCGTGAACTGCACCGTCAGGGGCGCCACGAGGTTGCCCAAGAGGTGCCGCGACAGGATGTACGTGCGCGAACTGCGAAACGTGCGCGCCGCATCCACGAAGCTGCGGGTCTTCAACGACAGGGCCGGGCCCCGCGCCACGCGGGTGAAAATCGGCGTGTAGACGATGGCGATGGCCAGCACGCTGGTCCAGAGGCCCGGCTGCAGGATTGCCACGATCAAAAGCGCCAGCAAGATCGCCGGAAACGCCAGCAACACGTCCATCGAGCGCATCGCAACCCCGTCCCACAGCCCGCCGAACCACGCCGCCGTGAGGCCCAGGATCGTCCCCAGTGTCGCCGCCAATGATACCGACAACAGCGCCACGGCAAACGACCGCCCGATCCCCTCCATCAACCGGCTCAGCATGTCGCGCCCGAACAGATCGGTGCCCAACAGATAGGTGCCGCTCGGGGCTTGCAGCCGCGCCAAGCGGTCTTGCGCCAGCGGATCGTGGGGTGTCACGCCCAACAATCCCAACAGCGCCGCGAGGCCCAGAACGCCAATGATCACAAGGCTGATCCGCCCCGCGGAGTGTCGCCACAATGCGCCCAGAACGCTCATGACTTGCCCCCATAGCGAATGCGCGGGTCCAGCGCCGCGTAGGCCAGATCGACCAGCAGGTTCACCAGCATGAAGTTGAAGGCGATGAACAGGATCACGCCTTGCACCAGCGCATAATCCCGCTCCAAGATCGCATCCAGCACCACGCGGCCCAGGCCCGGCAGCGCGAAAATCTGCTCCACGATCACGGCGCCGCCCAGCAAATAGCCGAACTCCACCCCGCTCAACGTCAGGACCGGGATCAGCGCATTGGGCAACGCGTGGCGCCAGATCACGTAGCGCTGCGAAAACCCCTGGGACCGCGCCGTGCGCACGTAATCCTCGGACAAGATATCCAGCATCGCCGCCCGCGTAATCCGCGTGACCGCTGCCGCAAAGGCCGTTCCCAGCGCAAAGGCGGGCAGGATCATCTGCGCCAGGTTGCCAAGGGGGTCCTCGGTGAACCGCACGTAGCTGCCCATCGTGGGCAGCACGCCGAAGCCCACCGACAACAGGTAAATCGCCAGCAATGCCACCACGAAATTGGGCATCGACTGGCCCACCATCGCAAAGATGCGCACGATCAGATCAGACGCCCGGTTCGCCCGCACCGCCGCAAAGACGCCTGCCGGAAGACCGATTGCCAAAGCAATCACCATCGACATCAGCGCCAGTTGCAGCGTCAGCGGGAACCGCTCCAGGATCAGGTCCAGCACCGGCTGCCCGTAGGTGACCGATATCCCCAGATCACCGCGAAACAGCCCCGCCAGCCAACGCCCGTATTGCACCGCCCAGTTCTGATCCAGGCCGAAATACGCCGTCAGCGCCTCGCGCTGCGCGGGCGTCAACATGCCGCCCTCGGTGCCCAGCATCGCCGTGATGGCATCGCCGGGCACCAGCCTGATCGCCACAAAGACGAAGACAGAGACCCCCAACATGACCAGCGGAAACACCGCCAGTCGCCTAAGCAGATAGCTCATGTCAGAGGCCCCGGTCGCGCTTCAGATCACTCAGCCAATGTCACATCAACCAACCCGAACAGCGAGCCGGTGGGCGACGGCGCGAAGCCCGAAACCCCCTCGACCTGCGCCGTGTAGGTGTTGCCGGTGAACAGCCAGACCCAGGGCGACATCTCGGCCAGATGCATCTCGAACTCCGCGAATATCTCGGCGCGGCGCGCCTCATCGGTCTCCGTGCGGCCCTCGTTCATCAGGCTATCGAGCGTGTCGTCGATGTAGTTCGCCACGCCCTGCAGATTGCCGTCCCGCGTCCAGTAGCGGTTGTACATCGTGTAGGGGTCCACGCGGCCCCCGTTCAGCGCGACGGCCATGTCGAAATCAGCCGCCAGCCAGCGGTCGATGTAGACGGAAAGCTCCTGCATCTCGATCTCCAGCTCGATGCCGACCTCGGCCAGCTGCGCCTGGATCACCTGCGCCACGGCGGATGCGGTGGGCGGCTCGCCCGTCGCGGCCATAACGGTCGCGCTGAAGCCGTCGGCATGGCCCGCCTCGGCCAGCAATTCGCGCGCGCGGTCCTGGTCCTGTT
The DNA here is from genome assembly GCF_059726805.1 of Gymnodinialimonas sp. Classification (NCBI taxonomy): domain Bacteria; kingdom Pseudomonadati; phylum Pseudomonadota; class Alphaproteobacteria; order Rhodobacterales; family Paracoccaceae; genus Gymnodinialimonas; species Gymnodinialimonas sp. The sequence goes on along the minus strand of NZ_AP041059.1, from coordinate 1,151,405 downwards.
CATAGCAGAACAGCCCGCTGGGGTCGGTGCGATAGTTGGGCGAGGTCAACGGCCCGGTCACTTCGCCTTCGCCGAGAAGCGCGGCGTCCAAGATGTCCTGCCGGTCAATCGCGCAGCTGATCGCCTGGCGCAGCGGCAGCGAGTCCATCGGCTCGCGGGAGGCATTCAGTTGCAGCACATAGTAGGACAAAGTCGGCGCCGTGTTCAGGCTGAGGCCCGGCGACTGCGGGATCAGTGTGGCGACCAGCGGGTCATTGATCAGCGCGAAGTCAGCCTGCCCGGCGCGCAATGCGGCCAGCAAAGCCGTCTCATCGGGCAGCACGCTGATGGCGATGTTGTCATAGGCGACGTCGCCGCCGGCCCAGGCATCGAATGCCACAAGATTGGCGCTGGCGTTCGGCGTGCGAGCCTCCAGCGTGAAGGGACCCGAGCCCGTCACTTCGGTCCCCACGGTCCCTGCCTCAATCGCCGCGGCCGAGATGACAGCGGCGTTGACCGTCGCCATGCCGTTCAGGATCGGCGCATCGGCGCGGTCCAGAACGAAGGTCACGGTATGATCATCGGGCGTCTGGATTTCGGTGATCGCCGTGTAATTCGCCCGCGCAATCGCGCCGGTGTCCTCGTCCAGGATGCGGGTGAAGGACGCCGCCACATCGGCCGAAGTCACGCCGGTGCCGTCATGGAACATCGCGTCGGGATCCAGGTTGAAGGTCAGCGACATGCCGTCCTCCGAGAACGCCCAGCTTTCGGCCACGGCGGGCTGCAACTCCAGGTTCTCGTCCAGCCGCACCAGCGGCTCATACATCAGCTCCAGCAGGCGAATCGTCGCGAAACCGGGCTGCGTGTGGGGGTCGAGGCCGGTCGCGTCCTGGGACCAGGCAAGGTCCAGCGTTTGCGCCGACAGGGGCGCCACCATCGCGGTGGTCAACAGCGCGAGCGCCGTGGTTCTAAGTGCAGTCATCTCATCTTCTCCCGTGGTCCATGGTTGTCTTAGGCGGCGGAGTTATCTCCCGCTCGTTCAATCGCGTTGCGCAGGAAGCCCCGCTCGGCCTCCAGTGTTGCCCGCGCCCTGTCGGCGTCGAGGCCGGTGATCTGCATCAGGATGGCCAGCTTCACGCTGCCCCCGCTTTGTTCCAGCGCAATACGCGCCTCTGCCGGGCTGCATCCGACAGCCTCCACCAGCATCGACAAGGCCCGCTCCGCCAGTTTCTGGTTGGAAATCGTCACATCCACCATGCGGTTGCCCCAGGTCTTGCCCAGCCGGATCATGCTCGCGGTGCTGAGCATATTCAGCACCATCTTCTGCGCCGTGCCCGATTTCAACCGGGTCGAGCCGGTCACAACCTCCGCCCCCACACGGGGCGAGATCGCCGTATCGGCCAGTGCGCTCAGCGGCGATCCGGGGTTGCAGGTCACTGCCGCCGTCGCCGCGCCCACCTCCTTGGCGTAGCGCAGGGCGCCCATCACGTAGGGCGTCCGGCCACTGACCGCGATGCCCACGACGACATCCGCAGCGCTCAAATTCATCGCCGCCAGATCCGCCGCGCCCTGCGCGTCATTGTCCTCTGCGGCCTCCACCGGATGTCTCAGCGCCCGCTCGCCCCCCGCGATCACGCCCACAACCGTTTCCGGCGGGACCGAGAATGTCGGCGGACATTCCGAGGCATCCAGCACCCCCAATCGCCCGCTCGTCCCCGCCCCGATGTAGATCAACCGCCCGCCCTGGCTGATCGCCGCCACGATCCGGTCCACGACCTCGGCAACCGCAGGCAGCACCGCGCCCACGGCCTCGGCCACCCCGCGATCCTCGGCGTTCATGCAGGCCACGATGTCCGCGCTCGACATCAGATCAATGGCTTCCGAGCGCGGGTTACGCGCCTCGGACACAAGCGTCTCAAGATCAGATGTGATGGCGGCAGACACGGCAGCGACTCCCCTTCCCCTAGGGCAAAGGTTGAATTTAATATTCGCCAGAGTCAATTTTTTTGTGGTAGATTATTCCAACGCGACCATCCGAGGGCCAATCCTTGTCCATTCTCACCCTTATGCAAGCCCAACGCGACACGCTCTCGGCGGGCGAGCGCCAGATCGCCGACACCATCCTCGGCGATCCTGACAGTATGGCGCGTTTGTCCTCCAGTGATCTCGCCCGCGCCGCCGGGCGCAGCCAATCTTCCGTCGTGAAATTCTGCCAGAAACTCGGGTTTTCCGGCTACAAGGACCTGCGGTTGGAAATCACCCGCGCCGCCGCCACCCGCACCGCCCCTCTCGATGCCGTCCACAGCACCATCGACGTGGGCGACGACGCTACGATGACGGCCCAGAAGCTGCTGACCAGCAAGATCCACGCCCTGCAGGAAACGCTCAGCATCAATCCGCCGGCCCAACTCGACGCCGCCCGCGATGCCCTGAACGGCGCCGCGCGCGTTCACCTTTCGGGCGTCGGCGCCTCGTCGCTGGTGGCCCGCGACTTCGCCTACAAGCTGCAAAAGCTGGGGGTGCCGGTGCTGTTCGATGCCGACAGCCACATCCAGATGGCCCATGCCGCCACGCTGACGCCCGCCGACGTTCTGGTCTCGCTCTCGCAATCGGGCACCAGCCTGGAGACCCTGCGCATCGCCGAGGCCGCCGTCGCGCGCGCCACGCCGCTGATCACCATCACCGGCCTGCACCCGAACCCGCTCGCGGACCTCGCCAACAACGCCCTGCGCACCGTCACGGATGAAGAGCATGTCCGCTCCTCCGCCATCACCTCCCGCGACGCGCAGTTGATGCTGCTGGACCTTTTGTTCCTGCGTCTGGTGCAAATCCGTGACGGCGCGGTCGAGCGCATTGGCAGCGTCGCTGAGGCTGTCGCGCCGCTGAAACTGTGACCCAGATCCGCCCCTACACGCCTCCGGACCGCGCGGCGGTCGCACAGCTCAACATCACTTATTATACAAGAACGCACGCCTTTGATGAGAGCTTCGCGCAAGCCGTCTCAGATGCCCTCGATGCCATCGACCACGCCATCGCCGGCAACACCAGACAGGGCTGGGTTGTTATTCAGGACAACACCCCCAAGGGCTCGCTTTTCCTCACCCCAGACGGCCCCGCCGCCGCCCGCCTCCGCTTGTTCCTTCTGGACCCCAGCCTCCAGGGACGCGGCCTGGGGCGAGAGATGCTGGCGGCCGCCCTACAAACAGCGCGCAGCCTCGGCTTCGCCCGCCTTAACGTCTCCACCTTCACCATCCACCCCGCCGCCTGCGCTCTCTACGCCCGCGCGGGCTTCTCCGAGGCGTCACGCCACCCCCGCCGCGCCTTCGGCCACGCCCTCACCCAAGTGGATTTCACCCGAGCGGTCTGATGCGTTCAGCCCCCGTGCACGGAGTGCACAAGTCAACCCCCGTGCACGGAGTGCACAAATTAGCCGCCATGCAGGAAGTGCAGCACGTCGCCGTCCTTGACGACATAACCCTTGCCCTCAGCCCGCATTTTGCCCGCGTCCTTGGCCGGGTTCTCACCGCCCAGCTCCACATAGTCGCCGTAGGCAATCGTCTCGGCCCGGATGAACTTCGCCTCGAAATCCCCGTGGATCACGCCCGCCGCCGCGGGGGCCAGCGTGCCCTCCTTGATGGTCCAGGCGCGCGCTTCCTTGGGGCCGACGGTGAAATAGGTCTGCAGGTTCAACAGCTCATAGCCCGCGCGGATCAAGCGATCGAGGCCGGGCTCTTCCAGCCCCAATTCCTCCAGGAACATCTCCGCGTCATCGGCGTCCAGCTGGCTGATGTCTTCCTCGATCTTGGCCGAAATCACGACGTGGGAATTGCCCTGCGCCGCCGCCATCTCCGCCACGCGCGCGGATTGCGAATTACCCGTGCCCGCGTTCTCTTCCTCGACGTTGCACACATAAAGAACCGGCTTCGTGCTGAGAAGTTGCAGCATTTTCCAAGCCTTGGCGTCCTCGTCCGCGACCTCAACCACGCGCGCGGGGCGCCCGTCTTCCAGCACCGCCTTGGCCGCGTTCAGCAAGCGTTCCTGCTGCACCGCTTCCTTGTCGCCACCGCGCACCTTGCGCACCAGGTTGACCATCCGCTTCTCGATGCTTTCCAGATCGGCCAGCATCAATTCCGTCTCGATGGTCTCTGCATCGGCAATCGGATCCACCCGGCCATCGACGTGGACCACGTCGCCGTCCTCAAAACAGCGCAGCACATGGGCGATGGCGTCAGTCTCGCGGATGTTGGCCAGAAACTGGTTCCCCAACCCCTCGCCTTTGGACGCGCCCTTCACCAGCCCCGCGATGTCCACGAAGGTCATCCGCGTCGGGATGATCTGCTTGGAGGCCGCAATCGCCGCCAGCTTGTCGAGCCGCGCGTCGGGCACGGCGACATCGCCCACATTGGGCTCGATCGTGCAGAACGGGAAGTTGGCAGCCTGCGCGGCAGCGGTGCGCGTCAGCGCGTTGAACAGGGTCGATTTGCCAACATTCGGCAGGCCCACGATGCCCATTTTGAAACCCATCTGACACACTCCGATCCAGCGTTGAAGACAGCGCGCATGTAGGTCGCGCGGGGGGGGAAGGTCAAGGCGCGCGCCACTGGACTGGACTTGCCGAGGATTTCTCACTATTGCGGGGGTCAGAGCCGCTGGCATTTGCAGGATTGGACCCATGGATTACCCGTCGAAGGCATAAACGCCCCTTCTCGTCAGAGACCTCTCTGATCGACCGCGACGGTTACGCCGGATTTTCACCGGCAAGGTATTTCCATGACAGACACTCGCTTCCCTATTCCTGCCACCACATCTGAACTTGCGCCCCTGATCCGCCTCGCCGTGCCGCTGATGGTGGGCCTGACGGCAGCGCTTTTAATCGGCGTCGTCGACACGGTGATGATCTCACCGCTCGGCACTGTGCCGCTGGCGGCGGCGGGCGTGACAACCGCCGTGCTGATCATCCTGATCTCGGCCCTATGGGGGCCTTTTGACGGTGATCTCCGTTGAGATCAGCCAGGCGGAAGGTGCTGCAAACCCTTCCCGCGTCGCCGTCGCCCTGCGCTCCGGCCTGCTCCTTTGCCTGATCGGCGGCATCCTCGCCGCCCTTCTGATGATGGCGCTCTACCCGCTTCTGGGCCCCCTCGGCCAACCCGAAGAGGTCCTGGACATCCTGCTGCCGTACTGGAGCGCGATGGCCTTCTGGATCGTGCCCTTCACGCTTTTCTTCGGCCTCAAGGCACTGTTCGACGCCGTGGATTGGCCGTGGACGGCCGTCGGCCTCAGCTACATCGGCGTGCTGGTCAACATCCCGGCCAATTACACCTTCATCCATGTCCTCGACATGGGGATACTTGGCGCGGGACTGGCCTCTGTGCTGTCTCAATCCCTGTCCCTGCTCGCCGCCTGGCTGGTGGTGTCGCGCGCGCCCGGCCTGGCCGCCTACCGCCAAAAAGTCGCCGTCGCCTGGTCCGACGTTCGGGCGCAGCTGAAAGACAGTGTGCCGATTTGCCTGGGGTACGCAGGCGAGGGCGGCGCCTACGCGATGATCGGCCTGATGATCGGCTGGCTTGGGGCCGAGGCGCTGGCCGCGCACCAGATCGTCAACGCCTTGGGCGGCGTGGCCTACGTGATCCCGCTCGGCATGGCCGGGGCGGTGTCCATTCGGATCGGCAATGCCGTGGGCGCGGACAGGCGCGACCGCTTGCGCCCGATCCTCAAGGCGTCCTTCCAGATGGTCGTGCTGTGGCAAGCGCTGGCCGCGCTGGTGTTCATCTTCGGCGGGCGCCTGATGGCCGAGGCGATGTCCACGGACCCCGCCGTCATTGGGCTCGCCACCAGCCTGTTCATGCTGATGGCCGCCATGCAGATCGCCGACGGCATCCAGGGCACATCACTCGGTGCGCTGCGCGGCATGTCCGACATGACCCGCCCCACAACCATCACGCTGATCGCCTATTGGCCGCTGGCACTGCCCGCCAGCTACATCCTCGGCATCACGCTGGACTTCGGCGCCGTCGGGATATGGCTTGGCTACACCCTCGGCCTCGCGGTTGCGGGGATCTGGCTTCCCTGGCGGTTCTGGAAACTGACCGCCACGTGAGTCAGCCGCGCTTTTCGCGCCGCTCGAAAATCACGAACCAGGCCAGCAGGATGAACATCGGGTGGGTCAACCCGCCCGAGAAGATCAACGCCAGGATCCAGATCGGCGCGATGACGATGCCCAGGATGACCCTTCCGGCAAGGAAGATCGACAAGGGCGGCAGCAAGATGGCGAGAACATAATTCATGACCCCTACATGGGGACGCGCGCCTGCCACGTCCAGAGCCCCTGGGAAACCCCTGCGCGCTTTCCCCTCCGTGAGGACCCCCCATTGATTTCCAAACGCCCTTGCGCCAAACCACGCCGACGCAGCTAATCGAGAGCCCACAGCCATGACCCGTATCGACGACACCTTCGCGCGCTTGCACGCCTCGGGCCAAAAGGCCTTCGTCTCCTACACCATGGCGGGCGACCCGGATTACGACACCTCCCTGCAAATCATGCGCGGCCTGCCCGCCGCCGGCGTCGACATCATCGAGTTGGGCCTGCCCTTCACCGACCCCATGGCCGACGGCTCCACCATCCAGCTCGCAGGCCAACGCGCGCTCGACGGCGGCATGACGCTGGAAAAGACCCTGCAAATGGCCCGCGACTTCCGCGACCAGGACACCACCACGCCCATCGTCCTCATGGGCTACTACAACCCGATCTACTCCCGAGGTGTTGAGACTTTCCTAACCGACGCGGCCGACGCCGGCATCGACGGCCTCATCGTCGTGGACCTGCCGCCGGAAGAGGATGACGAGCTTTGCATCCCCGCCCAGGCCGCCGGCCTCAACTTCATCCGCCTGGCCACCCCCACAACCGACGACGCGCGCCTGCCCAAGGTGCTGACCAACACATCGGGCTTCGTCTACTACGTCTCCATCACCGGCATCACCGGCGCCGCCGCCCCCCAGGCATCAGACGTGGCCCCCGAAGTCGCCCGCATCAAATCCGCCACAGACATCCCCGTCATCGTGGGCTTCGGCATCACCACCCCCGAGGCGGCCGAAACCATCGCCGGAACCGCCGACGGCTGCGTCGTGGGCTCTGCGATTGTGTCCAAGATCGCAAACGGGGACAGCGTGGAAGACGTATTGGCGTTTGTGAAAACTCTGTCGGATGGCGCGCATCGGGGGTAAGGCCCCCAAAACGGTCACATATTACCTGAGCGCCGCACGCACCGAACGGCGATAGGTTCGGCCCACAGGAAGTTCGCGCCCGTCCTGCAACACAATCACAGGCGCGCCAGCCCGGTACCGATAGGCTTTGATCGCCCGCCGCGCCACCCACCAGGACCGGTGCAGCCGCAGGCCGTAGTCGCCAAGTTCATCCGCCGCTTCCTGAAGCGTCGTCCGGATCAGGGTTTGCCCCAGTTCCGTTTCCGCCTGCAGATAGTGATCCTGTGCCTGAAGCAGGATCAGGTCCCGGCCCAGATGACCGGGTAACTGATCGAGCCACGCAGGCGCGGGCGACGGCTGCGTGTCCCGCACCGGCGCAACCTCGCGATGGGTGAAGACTTCGGACAATAAAGCCACGGCGATGCAGATCACCGTCACATAGGGCAACAGATCGGCAACGCCGCTCCAGAACGACGTTGCGAAAAACATCAGATGAAGGCCCGCCAACCAGAGTGTCACCGGAAGGCTCGCTGCCACCGCCCCGATGGTCAGGCTCAGGCGGGCGTCCAGCCCCCGGTTTTCCGCGCCCGTCGCCACAGCGTAAGAGATCAGATAGCCAAGCCAGAACGTCGTCGCGGCGACAATGATCCAATACGCGGTTCGGGGCACTGTCGTCAGCGCGTCAAAAGTCCCGAACGGACCGGTCAGACCAATCACGAAGCCGACCCCCAGAAGCCCGAGCCAGAACCTCCCGCTCTTCGCCAGAACCCGCGCCTCTGCAATGGTTTCTGCCAGGACCGTGTCGTTGGCGACTTTTGCCATGTCGTTGACGCCTGACCCGTTTATTCCCTGCGCTCCCACAGCGTAGCAGCCTGGCCGAACACCGGCAACGCAGGGCGCCCTCTGCGATCCGCCATATCCACGAAACCCGGACCACCCGCGTTCAGGCGCGTCATCCGTCAAACCGTCGACCTCGCCCAGGTCTACCCGTCGCCACCCCAATCTGGCCCCAAGTGCCACCCCCCCCAACCGAGGAGAGCCCCTTGCCCCCCCATTACCTCTATCTCGCCGCTTCCGTCATCGCCGAAGCCGTGGGCTATTCCGCCCTGAACGCGAGCGCACAGTTCAGCAAGTTCTGGCCCTCCGTTCTGGTCATTGCAGGGTTTGCCGGGTCGTTCTATTTCCTGTCCCTAACCCTCAGGTACATGCCGCTTGGCATCACCTATGCCCTGGCATCCGGTCTGGGCATTGTCGTGGTCGCCTTGGCGGGGATTTTCGTGTTCGGGCAGCGTCTGGATCTGGCCGCGAGCGTTGGCTTGGCGCTGATCATCGCCGGGATCGTCGTCATCAATTCCCTGTCCGATTTTGCCGTTCACTGACGGGCGTCGGTCACGGTCCCTCAAAGTGCCCATGCCCTGCGGCACAAATGAAAGGGTCACCGAGCTTGGAAGGCATCGGTTGCCCGTACCACAATCACCGCATGGACAACTCAAAGATGTATTGGTAAAGAAAACTTACCACATCGCGAGGACGCCCCCATGCCCCCCATCACCGAGATCGAAGACCTCAAGCGGATCTACCGCCGCCGCGTGCCGAAGATGTTCTACGATTACGCGGAATCCGGCAGCTGGACCGAGCAGACGTTCCGCGAGAATTCTTCCGATTTCGACCTGATCCGCCTACGCCAGCGCATCGCGCGCGACATGGACGGGCGCACGACGGCGGGCAAGATGGTGGGCCAGGACGTCGCCATGCCCGTGGCGCTCGCGCCCGTTGGGCTGACCGGCATGCAATCGGCGGATGGAGAGATAAAGGCCGCCCGCGCGGCGGAGCGGTTTGGCGTGCCCTATACACTGTCGACGATGTCGATCTGCTCCATCGAAGACGTGGCCGAGCATACCCAGAAACCCTTCTGGTTTCAGGTCTATACCCTGAAAGACGATGATTTCATGAAGCGCCTTTTTGCCCGCGCGAAGGACGCGAAGTGCTCGGCACTCGTCATCACCGTCGATCTGCAATTGCTCGGGCAACGCCACAAGGACATCAAGAACGGCCTCTCTGCGCCGCCCAAACTGACGCCTGCTTCCATTGCCAACATGATGACCAAGATCCCCTGGGGGCTGGAGATGTTGGGCACGAAACGGCGCACCTTCGGCAATATCGTGGGGCATCTCGACGGCGTCGATGATCCCTCGTCCCTCAGTTCCTGGACGGCCCAGGCCTTTGATCAAAGCCTCGACTGGGACCGGATCCGCGAGTTCCGCAGCTGGTGGGACGGCCCGGTGATCCTGAAAGGCATCCTCGATGCCGACGACGCGAAAGAGGCCATCAACGTGGGGGCGGACGCCATTGTCGTCTCCAACCACGGCGGGCGGCAGCTTGATGGCGCGCTCTCCTCGATCCGCATGTTGCCCACGATCATGGACGCCGTCGGCGACAAGATCGAAGTGCACCTCGATAGCGGCATCCGCTCGGGCCAAGACGTGCTGAAAGCACTGGCGATGGGGGCCACGGGCACGATGATCGGGCGAGCCTATGTCTACGGTCTCGGCGCGCGCGGCCAACAGGGCGTCACCGACGCGCTGGAGGTGATCCAGAAGGAACTCTCGACCTCTATGGGCCTCTGCGGGGAACGTGACGTCGCCAACCTCAGCCGCGACAACCTGCTGATTCCGAAGGGATTTCAGGGCGACTGGGAGTAAGCCCGCCTCAGGTAAGCTGCGAGGAGCGGAGCGAGGAGGGCCACCGCCGCAACGGCACCAAACGCCCACCGCAAGCCCACCGCGCCGGACACGAACCCCATCAGCGACGGCGCCAGCACAAACCCCATGAAGCCAATCACCGCGGCCCGCGCCACCGCCGCCGTGCGGTGTTCGGGCCGCACCATGCGGCCCACAATCGCCAGGCCCACCGGCCCCACCGCCGCGATGCCCAAGCCCATGGCGCCAAAGCCCACATAGGCCATCCCAGGCGACCCCGCCGTCGCCGCGATCACCGCGCCGGTGCTGGCCATCGCCGTGCCCACCACGATGATCGTATGCTCGTTGAACCGTTCCGTCAGGGCCTGGCCCGAGAATCGGCCAATCGCCATCGTCAGGCCCAGCACCGCCGGACCGAACGCCCCCTCCGCCGCGCGCCCGCCCAACGTCCGCTCGATATGCAACGCCGACCAGGCCTCCACCGTGGCCTCCACAAAGAAGGCCACCAGCACGATGGCCCCGCACAGCACCACCAGCCCCCAGGGGAATCGGTTGGCGCGCCGCGCTTCGTGATCCACCTGTTCCACCGCCATCCGTAGCGGCAAGGCCATCACCAGGATCAACAGGGCCACGACGCTGAAGATCTGCACCGGGTCCCACCCGGCCTCCCGCGCGAAGCCCGTGAACACAGCCGATATCGCATAGGCCACTGAAAACATGGCGTGATTGGCGTTCATCAGGCTGCGCCCATGGCGCGCCTCCAACTCCGACACCCGGGCGTTCATCACCACATCCAGGATGCCCGAGCAGTAGCCCGCCAGGACCATCGCCCCGAAAAACCACACCGGCGACGGCGCCAGCGCCGGGCCCATTGCCACGGCGGCAAAGATGCTCCCCGCCACCGGCATCGCCCAGGCCCCCAGCCAGCGGTCAAACAGCGGCGCCAGCCACATCGTCGTCACCAACCCCAACGCCGTGCCCAACAGGATCAACCCGAACAACGCGTCATCCGCTTCAATTCCCGCTTTCAAAACAGGGACTTGCGCGGCAAAACTGCCCCAGAAGGTGCCCACGATCATGAAGGCAACCAACGGACGGCGGGACAGGGACAGGGCGGACAAAACGGACATGGCCGCCACCGCTGTCACGGAGCCGACCAAGGCGCAAGAGGGGGCTTTCCAAAACCGCGCCCCTCCCCTATACGCGCGGACTTGATAACCCAGAGCCGACACCCTTGGAGGCGGCTCATAACTCTAGGAGAATTCCAATGGCTGGTGAGATTCCTGATCTTATCGCTGAGGCACGGACGGGGACAGGCAAGGGGGCCGCTCGTCAAGCACGCCGTGATGGCATGGTGCCTGGCATCGTCTACGGGGGCGGCACCGATCCGCTGCCGATCAACATCCCCTTCAACGTCCTGTTCAAACGCCTCAAGGACGGGCGCTTCCTGTCGACGCTGTTCAACATGAAGGTTGAAGGCCAGGACGACGTCCGCGTGATCTGCCGCAATGTGCAGCGCGACGTGGTGAAAGACCTGCCGACCCACGTGGACTTCATGCGCCTCAAGCGCACGTCCAAGGTCAGCCTGTTCATCCCCGTCGAAGTTGTCGGCGAAGATGACTGCCCCGCCCTCAAGAAGGGCGGCGTGCTCACCATGGTCCGCCCCGAGGTGGAGCTTCGCGTGACCGCCGGTGATATCCCCGAGCAGATCACCATCGACCTCACCGGTCTGGAAATCGGCGACACCGTCACGATTTCCTCGGTGGACCTGCCCGCAGGCGCCAAAGCCACCATCGACCGCGACTTCGTGATCGCCAACCTGACCGCGCCTTCCGGCCTCGTCAGCGCCGAGAATGAAGCCGAGGATGAGGACGCACCGGCAGCCGATGAAGTCCCCGCCGCAGGCGACGAAGAAGAATAAACCCTTCGCGATTTTCGCAAGCGATGCGCCGTCCGGGATGCCGGGCGGCGCATTTTCGTTTAGAGCGAAATTCATCTAACCTGCAAGACAGCGCATCACTTAACGCGTTGAAATCTTGGATTTCAGGCAGCGTTAAGTGATTCAGGTTTATGGATTTCTGCTTTAAGCTGCCCCAAACGGAAGGGACAGGCGATGCGCATGACACGACGAACCACATTGGGCGCCCTGGGCGCCGGGCTGATGGCCACAGGCCTCTCCGCCCAACCCACCCGCTGGCACATGCCCGCCGAGGAAGACCGCCACGAGGCCACGTTCATGCAATGGCCCGTCAGCCGCGAGGTCCATCCCGACGGCGTCTTCCTCGACATGCTGCAAGACACCATCGCCGAGATCGCCAACACCATCGCCGAGTTCGAGCCTGTGATCCTTCTCATGCCCGCCCCCGCGCGCGCCGCCGCCGCCCGCAAACTCTCCCGCGATGTCGAGGTCTGGGATATCCCCACCGATGACCTCTGGGCGCGCGACAGCGGGCCGGTGTTTGTCCTCGACGGGGCGGGCAACCGCGCCGTGACCGGCTTCAACTTCAACGGCTGGGGCGGCAAGCAGACCCACGCCAATGACGGGGCCATCGCCCCCCGCGTGGCCGAGAGGATGGGCCTGCCCTACCGCCCCTCCCCCGTCGTCGGCGAAGCGGGCGGGCTGGAACAGGACGGTGCGGGCCTGGTGATCGCCCACGAAAGCTCCTGGGTGAACGACAACCGCAACCCCGGTATGACCCGCGCCCAGGTAGAGGCCGGCATTCTGGAAACCATCGGCGCGGATCGGATGATCTGGGCCCCCGGCGTGCGGGATTTGGATATCACCGATTACCACATCGACGCGCTGGCCCGTTTCGTCGCCCCCGGCCACGTGCTGATCCAACTGCCCGAAGCGCCCGACGCCCGCGATCCCTTCTCCGTCTCGGCGTTCGAGACCCATGACATACTGGAGGCCGCAGGCCTGCGCCTGACCGTCATCGAAGACGCCTGGGACACCCGCATCACCTCCGATGATTTCGTGGCCTCCTACGTGAACTATTACGTCTGCAACGGCGCCGTGATCGCCGCCCAATTCGGCGACCGCCGCACCGACCGTGCCGCGCGGCGCACGCTCGAGGCGCTCTACCCCGACCGCGAGGTCGTGATGCTCAACGTCGATCCCCTGGGTGAGGTCGGCGGCGGCATCCACTGCGCCACCCAACAGATGCCCGCCGTGTAATTTGACCGCAAAGATAGCCCCATGCCCTTCAGGTACTTACCAAGCCTCGCCAATCTCACGGTCATCGCAGCCATGGCAACCGGCGCTCAAGCGCAAGACCTCGGGCAATGCCCGATCACATCGGTCGTGTTTCAAGATCAGACGGGCCAGCAGACTTTTCAGCCGAGCGACGTCGCCTTCGATTTGTTTTTCCTGTGCGACGGCGAAATAACTGAGGCCACGGAATTCGGGCCGCGCCAGGGCTGCAGGGGCCCCTACGGCGACTATGCCCTGATCGGCAGCTTCTACGATGCAGCGCGGTCCCTGGACCTTCACATCGTGGCAAATTTCCACGTACTTCCCGCAGCGCCCTGCTGTGGCTGGGAGGTTCAAACTATCTCGTCGCTCGAGCCAATTTCTGAGGGCCTGACACGCCTTCCCCGCGCCTTCGTGCCCCGTCTGGAGGATTGGCCGGACACCACCATCGGCCCCGTGCTCGATACACCGGCCAGCAATGACGGCTTCGGAGCGCTCTTCATCGAACTCACTCCGGTATCATGCCGGGTTGAGTAACCCGCAACATCCGGGTCGCAAGGACGCCGGTTGCGCGGCAAAAACAGGCCGCACACCAACCGGAGTATTACCCATGTCCTACCGCATCACCGGGCTCTCGCCCGCCCCCTTCGCCCCCCTCTTCGGCCTGTCAGATGCCGAGCTTGCCCAACACGGCGCCGAGCGTGTGACGGCCCATGCCCCCAACACCTACCCCGACCGGATCGAGATGCGCGACGCCGATGTCGGCGAAACGCTCCTGCTTCTGAACCACCAGCATCAGCCCGCAAACTCGCCCTACCAATCCAGCCATGCGATCTACGTGATCGAAGGCGCGACCAACACCTACGACGCCGTGGACGAGGTGCCCGAGGTCATGACCCGCCGCCTCCTGTCGCTGCGCGGCTTCAACGCCGCCGACAAGATCGAAGACGGCCGCGTCGTCCCGGGGACCGAGGCCGACGCCACGATCCGCGACATGCTCAGCAACGACAAGATCCGCTACATCCACGCCCACAACGCGGGCCACGGCTGCTACGCGGGCCTCGTCACCCGCGCCTGACGGTCACCGCAACCGCGCGGACCGCTCCTTCATCTTGCTAAATACAACTCAATCCCACGACCGCCACGGGCGCGCCCGGCGACATTTGCCGCGCGCCCGTGAAACCGCGCTTACGCCGTCTCGCCCCAGACCTTGCGAAACCCCAGGATCTTGCCGCGCGACGTCACCGGGTCATAGGTCATGTCCATCGCACTCATCCGGTCGATAATCTTCTTGATCACCGCCGCCTCATACTGCTTGGGATGGATCTCCATCACACAAAACCGCAGCGGACATTTCCAGGGCCGGTCGAAATAACTGGCCTCCGCGCCCTCCACATCCATCAGCACCACATGGGGCCTGTGGGCGCGGATCAGCTCGTGAAACCCGATCAGCGGCACCTCCACCTGACGCCCCCCCTTCGCCCCAAGGCGCGAGCCGGTGAACCCGCCAGCAATATGAAAACTGGCCGTCGCGCCGTCTTCCGCATGGCCCACAACAGCGCCGTGCATCAGGCTGACATCGCCCACCCCGTTGCGCGCATGATTGGCCCGGATCACCGGCAACAGATCCGGGTTCGCCTCCACCGACAGCACATTCTCGGGCTCCGTCTTCAGCGCCGCCAGCGTGCCGACATAGCCCAGCCCCGCCCCCAGCTCCAACACCCGAAACCCCGGCCGCACACAGCGATCGACCGAGCGCGCCTCATCCCCCTCATAGCTGCCATCGGCCAGCTTCTCGATAATCGAGTCGTTCGCCAGCCCCGCAGGCAGGCCCAGGTCGACGCCGTTCAGGCGGTAAAGGACATCGGAAGGAGGGGTCATCTCAGTCATATCTCACGCATTACCCACGGATTTAGACAATTTCAGGGCACCCACGTCACCCCCCTCAAAGCCCCAGGGGATAGGCCCCGGTCGAGATCAGGATCTTCCCGCCACTCATGTTGCCCGCATAAGCCTCGGGCGCCGAGGCTCCCAGTTCCAGCGGCACATGGCGCGCCACCTTCGTCTGTGCAAAGCCCGATTTCAGGCCCTTCGTCACCTCTCGCGTCATCAGCAACAACTCCGGCGCTTTCTTCCTCGACAGCCACTCCGACAGCCAAAACCCCTTCACGGTCAACCCCTTGAAGATCATCGTGCCCGGATGCACCTGCGCCGCCTCCCCCGCCAGGCCGCCATAAACCAGGATCTGCCCGCCGCCCCGCAGCGCCTGCCCGACCCGGTAGGTCAACGCGCCGCCCACCGCGTCAAACGCCATCTTGCACCGCAGATCCTTGCACAACTCCGCCAGTTCCGCGTCGAAATCCGCCGCCGTCTCATCCAACACAAACCGCGCGCCCTCGTCCTTCAGCGCCTCGACCTGCGCCGCCTTGCGCACGATGTTGATGATCTTGACCCCCTTCTCCTTGCCGCGCCTGCGGATCATCGCCCCCAACGCGCCGCCTGCCGCCGTTGAAATCGCGCTCCACTGCTTGGCCTTGCGCACTTCGCTCACCAGCGCCAGCGCGGTCATCGGGTTCACGAAACTGCTCGCCCCCACGCCCAGCGACACCTCCTTGGGCAGCGGCAACACCCGGTTCGCAGGCACCACCACATATTCCGCCCACAACCCCTGGGTCTCGCCCACCAGGGCCACGTTCTTGCCCACCGCCATGCGCCCCAACACGCCCGAGCCCGCCTCCACCACAACACCCGAACCCTCCAGGCCCGGGATCAGCGGATAGGGCCAGCGCAGCCCGTATTCGCCCGCCAACATCGCCAGGTCAGACGGGTTGATCGGCGAGGCCGCGACCCGCACCAGTACCTCTCCGACGCCGGGCTTCGGGCGCGGCACCTCGTCATAGACCAAGCGCTCGCCCGGCCCGTGCAGGACCAGCGCGCGCATCATGTCCGGTAAATCGTCCATCGGATGTCCCCTTTGCGCGCAGCCTGCCACAGGCCCCGACACCTTGGCAAATGACCCGCCGCGCCCTATCAGAAGGGGTCTTCAGGAGGCGAACATGCAGCTTTGGGTGGGCCTGGGCAATCCGGGCGCGAAATATGCGGGCAACCGCCACAACATCGGCTGGATGGCGGTTGACCGCATCGCCGAGGACCACGGCTTCGCGCCCTGGCGCAGTAAGTTCCAGGGTATGCTCACCGAAGGCAACCTCGGCGGCGAGAAGGTCCTGCTGCTCAAACCCACGACCTTCATGAACCTCTCCGGCCAGTCCATCGGCGAGGCGATGCGCTTCTACAAGCTTGAGCCCACCGACATCACCGTCTTCCAAGATGAGATTGACCTCGCCCCCGCCAAGGTCCGCGTCAAGGCGGGCGGCGGGCACGCGGGCCACAATGGTCTACGCTCGGTCCATCAGCACATCGGGCCGCACTACGACCGCGTGCGCCTGGGCGTCGGCCACCCCGGCCACAAGGACCGGGTGCCGGGCTACGTGCTCAACGACTTCGCCAAAGCGGACCAGGGCTGGCTCGACGATGTCCTGCGCGGCCTCTCGGACGGCGCCGCCCATCTGGCCAAGGGCGACAGCGGCAAATTCCTCAACGCGGTCGCCCTGCGCACCGCCCCGCCCCCCTCCTCCACCTCCAAGCCGAAGGCAAAAGACAGCTGCGAGGAGCGTTCGCCCCAGAGGGGCGATAGCGAGGAGGGGCCGCCCCGCAGAGACGTTCGCGAGGAGGCGGCGCCCCAAGGGGGCGACAACGAAGAGAGGCCGAAGCCCGAACCGCAAGACACCCGCAGCGCCCTGCAAAAGCTCGCCGACAAGTTCCGATGAGCGACCGCCTGCGCGCCGCCTTCGCCCGCCAGGGCGAGGTCACCGCCAAACTCGGCTCGCCCTTCATGGCCCGCCTGATGCCCCTGATCGGCACCCGCCTTAACGCCAGCACCACGGTCGGCGCGCGTTGCCTGGCCTGGGAAGGGGACGTCAGCGCCGCCGCCCAATCCGTGCCGCTGCGTCTGGCGGGCGCGCTCCACGGGTTGGTCCTTGACGGCAGCGCCCCCGCCCTCATCGCCGCCTACCCGCCCCACACCGTGGACGACGACACGCTCTGGCAGGCCATCGAAACCACCCTCACCACCCACGCGCCCCGCATCATGGCCTGGCTCGACCGCCCGCCCCAAACCAACGAGGTACGCCGCGCCGCCGCCATCATCGCAGGCATCTGGTGGGCGCTCGGTCAAACGGGTCCCCACCCCGTCACGCTCTCGGAACTCGGCGCCAGCGCCGGCCTCAACCTCTCGCTGGACCGTTTCGCCCTCTCGATGGGCCGCGGCCTTCACGTCGCGCCCCAAAGCCCCGTGCGCCTCGCCCCAAAGTGGACCGGCCCCTTCCCCACGCCGCATCCCTTCACCGTGACCGACCGCGCGGGCGTCGACCTCACGCCGCTGGACCCCAAAGACCCCGCCGATGCCCTGCGCCTGCAGGCCTACATCTGGCCCGACCAGCCCGAGCGGATGGCGCGCACCCGCGCCGCCATCTCGCTCTCGGACACCAAGGTAGATGCCGGTGACGCCGCCCCCTGGCTCGCCACCCGTCTCGCCCAGCCCTGGCAGGGCCTGCACGTCGTCTATTCGACCATCGCGGCGCAATATTTCCCGCCTCAAACCCGGGCGGCAATCTCAGACACGCTCACTCACCAAGGGGCAAACGCCACGCCCGCCGCCCCGCTCCTGCACCTGGCGATGGAGGCCGATGACGCCACTCCCGGCGCAGGTCTTGCAGCAACGCTCTGGACCGGCGGCACGCCGCTTCGGGTCGCTTTGGCGCGCGTTGAGTTTCATGGGGCCTGGATAGACTGGCAGAATGCGCTTTCGCCCGAGGCCGCTTCTGGCATAGGCTGACAGGCGAACGACCTCCACACGCTCGGAGGCACCCAGACCATGACGTTTCCCAAAGACCCCTCTCTCAATGTGTTCGGAGAGGCGTTGCAAATGTGCTCCTCAGACCCTCTGACCGGGTTTTTCCGAGACGGCGCATGCGAAACCTGCGCAGAGGATCGCGGATCTCACACCGTGTGCTGCGTGATGACGGCAGAGTTTCTGGCGTTCTCCAAGTATGTCGGCAATGACCTGTCCACAGCGCGCCCGGAATACGGGTTCCCCGGCCTCAAACCCGGCGACGGCTGGTGCGTCTGCGCCTCGCGCTGGATGCAAGCCGCCGAAGAGGGCGCCGCCCCCCTGGTGAACCTGGAAGCCACCCACAAACGCGCGCTGGAGGTCATTCCGATGGAAATGCTGGAAAGCCACGCCATCGGCGCCGACACCTGATCGGCGGCCGAGAGCCGGTGCTCAAAGGTTAACGTTTCTCATTTTCGTTTTTTATCAATGGGATAGAGGCTTGCTCAAGCTTGAGCAGGTCACAATCAGGCCCCCACCATGTCCCACCCCAAGGCGCGGGCGACGGTAAATATATCCTTGTCGCCCCGTCCGCACATATTCATGCAGATCAGGTGATCCTTCGGCAGATCCCCCGCGATTTTCGCGACATGGGCCAGCGCGTGGGACGGCTCCAGCGCCGGAATAATACCCTCCGTCTCACAGCTCAACTGAAACGCGTCGAGCGCCTCTTTATCGGTGATCGAGACATATTTTGCCCGGCCAATCTCGTGCAACCAGGCATGCTCCGGCCCGATGCCCGGATAATCCAGCCCCGCCGAGATCGAGTGCCCTTCCAGGATCTGCCCGTCGTCATCCTGCAACAGATACGTCCGGTTCCCATGCAGCACACCAGGCCGCCCCCCGGTCAAAGAGGCACAATGCTCCATCTTCTGATCCACGCCATGGCCCCCCGCCTCAACCCCAATGATGTTGACCTCTTTGTCGTCAAGAAACGGAAAGAACAGCCCCATCGCGTTCGACCCGCCGCCAATCGCGGCGATCAGCGTATCGGGCAGACGGCCCTCTGCCGCCATCATCTGTTCCTTGGCTTCCTTGCCGATGATCGCCTGGAAATCCCGCACCATCGCCGGATAGGGATGCGGCCCCGCGACCGTTCCGATGCAATAGAACGTGTCGCGCACATTGGTCACCCAGTCGCGCAAAGCATCGTTCATCGCATCCTTCAACGTCCCGCGGCCCGAGGTCACCGGCACCACCTCCGCGCCCAAAAGCTTCATCCGGAACACGTTCGGCGCCTGCCGCTCCACATCCGTCGCGCCCATGTAAACCACGCACTTCAACCCGAACTTCGCACAGACCGTCGCCGTCGCCACCCCGTGCTGCCCCGCGCCCGTCTCGGCGATGATCCGGCTCTTGCCCATGCGCCGCGCCAGAATGATCTGGCCCAACACGTTGTTGATCTTGTGGGCGCCGGTGTGGTTCAGCTCATCGCGCTTGAGGTAGATCTTCGCGCCGCCCAGACGTTCCGTCAGCCGTTCCGCGAAATACAGCGGCGAGGGGCGGCCGACATAGTGGGTCCAGAGGTCATGCATCTCGGCCCAGAAGCTGTCGTCGGTCTTCGCGTGCTCGTATTGCTTTTCCAGCTCCAGGATCAGCGGCATCAATGTCTCGGACACAAACCGCCCGCCAAAGTCCCCGAACCGGCCTTTTTCGTCCGGGCCCGTCATGAAGCTGTTCAAAAGATCGTCCGGCATGGTCTTGCTCCCCTTCGCGTTGGAAGGAGGGGTAGCGCGACGGTAGGGGTTGGGCAAGGGCAAGGCCTTTCGAAAGGCCTTGCTCCACGCGGTTTGCAAACCGCGTGACAGGCCCGCGTGCGCGGGCCTAAGGGCGGTCTTTCGAAAGCCCGCTGTCCGCCCGCGCGCGACGGAGGGGCAAGCCGTTGCAGAAGATCACATAGTGGCGCCCGTTCTGCACGGCCTGAAACCCGCGCCGTTCGACTTCCGCGAGGAAGGCGTCCCGCCCCACGAGCCGTTCCACGTCGCGGATCTGCCGCTTGACCACACCGCCTTTGCGCGCCTCGCCAGAGGACAGCACTTGGTTCAGCCAGACCTCGGGTGTGAGGTGATCGGGAAGGTTCATCGCCATGGGGTCATGCTGCCCCAAACTGGTTATTGATCGGTTAAGGCCTGCGAAAACGCCCGCATTTTTGCGGCGTCTTTCACGCCCGGCGCCGATTCAATGGCCGAGGACAGGTCCACCTGCCGCGCCCCCGTCACGCGGATCGCCTCGGCCACGTTGTCCTGGGTCAGGCCACCGGCCAGCATCCAGGGCACCGTCCAATACTTGCGCTCCGCAAGAAGCGTCCAGTCAAACGTCACGCCATTGCCCCCGGGCAGGTCCGACCCCTTGGGCCGCTTGGCGTCGATCAACAGCTGATCGGCGACGGCGGAATAAGCGTCAATCGCGTCCAGGTCCGAGGCCTGCGAAATCGCAATCGCCTTCATCACCGGCAAGCCGTAGCGCGCCCGAACCTCGGCCACCCGCTCGGGCGTCTCGGCCCCGTGAAGTTGCAGCATATCCAGCGGCACCTCGCCCACGATCTCGTCCAGCAGGGCGTCATCTGCGTTCACGGTAAGCGCGACCTTGGCGATGCCGGGCGGCACCTCCAGCGCCAGGGCGCGGGCCTGCGCGAGCGAGACATTGCGCGGAGACTTTGGAAAGAACACGAAACCCACGTATCGGGCGCCCGCCTCCGCTGCTGCCGCCACGTCCTCAGATCGGCTCAGCCCGCAAAACTTGATCGCGATGTCAGACACCGGATCAGCGCGCGGCGTCGGCGTCATCCAGGATGGCTAATACGTCGTCCTGGCTGTCACCCTTGCGGCCCTTCATCGCGGCCACTTCCTGGTTCAGGCGGTTCGCTTCACGGCGCTGGGTCTTGGCCTCGGCCCGGAAGCGGTGCTCGCGCAGCCACTCCAGCACGAAGCCCACGATGATGCCCAGAACCAGCGCGCCCGTCACCACGATGAACAGCGGCAGCGTGTATTCGTTCTGCATGCCCGTGGCAGCCGCCATGACATCGGGCATCAGGTTCAGCGTGACCGGTTCATTGTTGGCGAAAAACAGGAACACCAGCGCCACAAGGACCAGCGCCAAGAACAGTAGTTTGACCAATCGCAGAATTTTCAAAGCATCCCCCTCGACACCATTTAAGGCCCTATCGGCCTCAAAGGACCGAGCCGTTTAGCCTTCGTGACCATTCAGTCTGTCGCGTAGCAGTTTCCCAGCCTTGAAGAAAGGCACATGCTTTTCCTCGACTGAGACACTTTCGCCCGTCCGCGGATTGCGGCCGATGCGGGCGTCGCGCTTCTTCACCGAAAACGCGCCAAAACCGCGCAATTCAACGCGGTCGCCCGAGGCCAGCGCGTCGATGACTTCTTCGAAAATCGAATTCACGATCCGTTCGACGTCACGCTGATAGAGGTGCGGATTTTCGTCGGAAAGCTTTTGAATCAGCTCGGAGCGTATCATGGATCATCCCCCAGGATCGTATGTGGCGTGGCAGTGCCAATAGGCAGACACTATAAACACATCACGGCGCGGTGAACACTCTAAAGCCGACACTTTCTAGTGCAACAAGTCGCCAAATACCTGTTTCCAAGCATGATTTCGCCACTGATGCAGGATGTTGCACTTTCGCCCCGTTCATTTTGAGGAGTCTGCCAGCAGGCGATTCGGGTCCGCTTTCGTCCTGCGCGTCACGTGGAGGGGTCCCGTGAAAAGCACCCAAGGTGCTGCGGCAAACCCGCCAGCGCGTAGCCCGAAAGGCGGTAGCCCAAACCGCGCTCAAGTAGCCCCAAGGGCGGTAGCGCATACTCGCGCTCAAGTAGCCCGAAGGGCGGTAGCGAAAATAAAAACCTGGCGGGCCCAGAAGGACTCGAACCCTCAACCTGCCGATTAGAAGTCGGCTGCTCTATCCAGTTGAGCTATGGGCCCGCGTGGGGGCGGTTTAGCGGCTTGCGGCGGGGGCGTCCACTTGGAGTTAGGTGGGGTGATCACGCTATTTCTGCCCCGGCACAGGCCGTACACACCCTGTACACAACCTGTACACCGATGCGCCTCAGAGCGCGCGGTGCATGAAGACGGAATTGGGGTCGTCGGTGTAGTCGCCAAAGGGCGGGCAGTAGGCGAAGCCAGAGCGCTCGTAGAGCCTGCGGGCGGCGGCGTGGGGTGAGAGGCTGCCGGTCTCCAGGAAGATCTCCTGGCGCCCTGCCGCGCGCGCATCGCCGAGGATGGCGTCCACGATGGCACGGCCCGCGCCCTGGCCGCGGGCCTCGGGCAGCACGTGCATGGATTTCAGCTCGGCAGAGGTAGCCCCAAACGGCTTCCAGCCGCCCATCGCAATGGCGGCCCCGTCCAGCCAGGACACAAAGAGCCGCACGCCCTGGGCGGCCAGCGTCGTGCCATCCATGTTGTGCTGGCTCTCTGCCGGATAATCCTCGGCCGCGTGGGCCCGGTGGCGCGCGATGAGCGGTGCCAGCGCCGGATCATCGGGGGCACAGAGGCGCGTCTGCATCCCCTAGTGGGTCCAGGCGCCACGCCGGTCGGTGGCAAAATTCTCGCCATACCCGCCCTGGCGGATGTTGGGCTTGCGGGTCTTGGGCTTGAGCACGACGGCATCGATGCCGTGGTCCTTGGCATAGGCCTTGGCGGCCTCTGCCGTCTCGAACCGCAAGCGCACCTGGCTGTCCATGTCCGACGACGAGGTCCAGCCCATCAGCGGATCAATCTTGCGCGCCTGGGCGGGCAGGAACTCCAGCACCCACTCCTTGGTCTTGGCAGTGCCCGAGGACATGGCCGTTTTGGCAGGTTTGAAAATGCGTGCGCTCATGGGGCGGTCTCCGGTCTTGTGGTGGAGGTGTTATGCGGAGCCGCGCGGCGTTTTGCAATCTGCGAAGCTGTCGCGGGATGGGAGGGGGTGGAGCGATTGCCGCGGCGACGGTCGGAGGTCCGCTATGCGCGATGAATGGGGCTTTCGCTGCTGCTGCGCCAATGGCCGCTTCCGGAAATCAGAAGCTGTCAAAAAAGGTGGTTGTCGCTGAGGTCATAAACCCTAGGCGGAACTCAACGGTTATGTTCGGAACCAGACGCTGAAACGCTCTTCTCCTCTAGGCGAGGGATGCCTCCGAGGACCGCATTGAGCCTGCGCCGCGTTGCTTCTCGATACTCTTTGCCCGACAACTGTGAAGATGCCCGCAACCTGAAGGAGCCTTGGGATGTTTAGAGCATGGATCATTCCGGTCTTGGCGACGCCGGTTTTCGCGTGGCTCGTCTGGGCCAATTATAGCGCAGTTTCTATCCGGTCTTTGGGGCTTTGCATGGCGGCAGCCATCGTATGTGGGCAGATTTGGGCGATCTGCTTAAAGCCGCCATCAAATACTTTTCTCAAACTCCTCGACTATCCTTATTATGTGATTGGTTCGGCTGGAGTCGTAATCGCTCTTTTTTTGGGGTCCGAGGCGACCATACGAAGTGAACAGAGGAATCAGATAATAGAAATCGGCTTTGCAATCGGAGACGTATCTCAAAGCTGTAACTCACTACCCGTTGTTAGCGCGGGGCTTGAAACCGACAGCAGAGCGCTTGCAAGAGAAACCTGCGCAGCTTTTCTCAGTGTTGTGGACCCATACCGGTCCCTGACAGCTCAAGTGATACACAACAATGCGACCATTGATGATCTAATTAATAATCAAGATTTTGAGGCGTTTTTGAGTAGGGCTTTAGGTGCTGTCCAGACAATGTTCGTTCTTCGAGAACGCCAGCTAGAAGAAGGTTCTACCGAACAAAGAGTTTGGATAGCTGGTGCCCACTTTGCCGGCCAAGTGAACATGTACTATGACCATCAATATCAGCGCAGAATCCAATCTCTTCAGCTAAGCGAGAGCACACGGTACAAGATACTGTTGCTTTGGCCCTTCCTGATATCGTTAGCGATGGCAATTAAGCTCTCAAAAACCACGTGGGAACTACGCGCCACTTGATTTCTGCGCGAACACTGTGGCTCTAATGTCCATGCGCCTCACCTGTTCGGGTACGAACAACCGGCGACTAAACCCCACGAAAACCTCTACGTGAAAATGACCGATCCTCTTTGTCACAGCAGCCAGTATCTTCAAAATCGCTGAAAATCTTGTGCTGCAAACCCTTGGCTTAACTTCATATGATCTGACACGATTTTGGCCACCGTCCCAACACCCGACATTAGCCATCCTGCCGCATTGGGCCCGAAACAGCCCTTCGATGCGAAGTGAACGCTCACTCGGCGCCAATCCGCACCGGCATCCGGATCAGATCCCGGTCCAGGTCCCCGGAGCCGAAATTCAACCGCGTGAAGTAGAGGTACGCCGTCGTGCCCGTCGTCTCGAAATTCACGCTCTCGCTGTCGTGGTCGATCAGCGTGGGGTAGAGGTAGACCGTTTCGCGCCCGGTCGCGCGCCAGGGTAGGCGCGCCTCCAGGAGTGGCACGCGCATGTCCCAGGTGATCAGGTCGTCGGACAGGGCGTAGTAGAAGCCGTAGGGGTTGGGGTCGCGTGATGGGTCGGAGCTGGTGCCGATGAGGATGAAGCGATTGAGGGTCGTGTTCCAGCTCACGCCCTCATACATCTGGGCGATCTGTGGCAGGGCGATGGGCGTGCAGGTGGTAGCGCGGAGCGCGCGCAGGTCATCGCGGTAGGGGTCGGCGAAGCGGCCGTTGAAGCCCACGCCATCGAAGTAGCGCCAGCTGTCGGGGTCCTCCAGCGTCGCGGTGCGCATCAGGCAGGTATGCTGGGTGCCGAGTGGGTAGGTCTGGACCTTGATGAAGGCATAGAAGTGGCCGTCGTGGGCGATGATGTTCGAGGGGCTGAAGGCGCCGAAGATGCCCTCATCCGGGGCGTAGGGCTCAGGAATGGAGGCCACGAGGTGGGCGGGCGGCGCGATGGGGTAGCCGAAGGTGGCGCCGCCGTCGTCGGAGCGGGCGTAGGTGATCGTGTTGTACCAGCAGCTGAAGTAATCCGCCGTCTCGCATTCGGGGTAACGGTTGCCCTGGTATTCGTTGTGGATAAGCGCGTGGATGGTGTCGCCCTGCGCGTAGGGGGCGGCGATCCATTCGATGGCGGCGAATTGGTCCGGGTGCCGGGCGCGGGTGGAGGTCAGCAGGATCTCGCATTCCACCTGCAGGCTGTCGAAATCCGGGCCGCGCATTCGGCGGGTGATGTCATGGCCGAGGATCAGGTTGATGCCCTGGGCGTCGCGAAAGGCGCGCACGGGCAGGTCGGCGAAATGGTGATCTTCGCAGCGGTCGGTTGTCCAGTCGAAGACAACCTCGGCCGGGCCGCTGATCTGCACCGGACCCTCTGTGAAGGGGCGGGGCGGGTCCGCATCGGCGAGTACCGGCAGGGACAGCGCGAAAAGCGCGGCGCAGGCTAGGCGCATGGCAAGGGCCTCCATCAGGAATGGCGGCAGCTTAGCACGGGTTGCGCTGTTTGGGGGATCGCGATGGGAGGGGAGGAGAAGGAGGTTGCCAGCCCTGGCCGTGGGGAGCGAGGGGTGGGTGGGTACGGCGCGGGGCCGGCAACCGCTTCTGCTGCTTGCCTGTTCTGCTTACGTTCTTCGCCCGAGTCGCGCAAAGGTTTAATCGGCACAATTCCCCTTATTTTGTTAACCAATTGGCCCATCTTCCTTGCCAAATCCTTAACGCGCCCCGCCCCCACCCCGACAGCCTCCTGACACCATGCTGTCACCAGCTGACACCACGCCCCCTTGCAGCCGCGCGCGAAGGCTCCATTCTATGGGACAACCCCGGAGGCTTCACGATGCATAACAACTCGCCCGAACAGATGCCCGACACCGGACGGGCGGTGGATGACATCCGCGCCCGCCTGAAGATGGAGGGCGGCAAGACCTTCGTGCTGCAGACCGAGTTCGAGGCGGCGGGCGACCAGCCCACGGCGATTGCCGAACTGTCCGAGGGCATCCGAAATGGCGAGCGCGATCAGGTACTTCTGGGCGCCACGGGCACCGGCAAGACCTTCACCATGGCCAAGATGATCGAGGAAACCCAGCGCCCCGCGATCATCCTGGCGCCCAACAAGACGTTGGCGGCGCAGCTCTATGGCGAGTTCAAAAGCTTCTTCCCCGACAACGCGGTCGAATACTTCGTCAGCTACTACGACTACTACCAGCCCGAGGCCTATGTCGCGCGGTCCGACACCTATATCGAGAAAGAATCGCAGATCAACGAGCAGATCGACCGGATGCGCCACTCTGCCACCCGGGCGCTGTTGGAGCGCGATGATGTGATCATCGTGGCGTCGGTCTCGTGCATCTACGGTATCGGCAGCGTCGAGACCTACGGCGCGATGACCCAGGACCTGCACGCGGGCCGCGAGTATGACCAGCGCAAGGTGATCGCGGATCTGGTCGCGCAGCAATACCGCCGCAACGACGCCGCCTTTCAGCGCGGTACCTTCCGGGTCCGGGGCGACAGTCTGGAGGTCTGGCCGGCCCACCTGGAGGACAGCGCCTGGAAGCTGAGCTTCTTCGGAGAAGAGCTGGAAAGCATCACCGAGTTTGATCCGCTCACCGGCCAGAAGACCGGCACGTTCGAGAAGATCCGCGTCTACGCGAACTCTCACTACGTGACGCCGCGGCCCACGATGCAGCAGGCGATGAAGGGCATCAAGGAAGAGCTGCGCGTGCGGCTGGATCAACTGGTGGGCGAGGGAAAACTGCTGGAAGCCCAACGGCTTGAGCAGCGCACGAACTTCGATCTGGAGATGTTGGAGGCCACGGGTGTCTGCAACGGGATCGAGAACTATTCGCGCTACCTCACAGGTCGCGCCCCGGGGGAGCCGCCCCCGACGCTCTTCGAATACATCCCCGACAATGCGATTGTATTCGCCGACGAAAGCCACGTCTCCGTCCCCCAGATCGGCGGCATGTACCGGGGCGACTTCAGGCGCAAGATGACCCTGGCCGAGCACGGCTTCCGCCTGCCGTCGTGCATGGATAACCGCCCCCTGAAGTTCGAGGAATGGGACGCGATGCGGCCCCAATCCGTCTTCGTCAGCGCCACCCCCGCCGCGTGGGAGCTGGAGCAGGCGGGCGGTGTGTTCACCGAACAGGTCATCCGTCCCACGGGCCTGATCGACCCGGTCATTGAAATTCGCCCCGTCGAGATGCAGGTCGATGACCTGCTGGACGAAGTCCGCAAGGTCGCCGCCGACGGCTTCCGTACGCTGGTCACGACGCTGACCAAGCGCATGGCCGAGGATCTGACGGAATACATGCACGAACAGGGCATCCGCGTGCGCTACATGCACTCCGACATCGACACGCTGGAGCGGATCGAGATCCTGCGGGACCTGCGATTGGGCGCGTTTGACGTGCTGATCGGGATCAACCTGTTGCGCGAGGGTCTGGACATCCCCGAATGCGGACTGGTGGCCATTCTGGACGCCGATAAGGAGGGCTTCCTGCGCTCTGAGACATCGCTGATCCAGACCATCGGGCGCGCCGCGCGCAACGCCGAGGGGCGCGTGATCATGTATGCCGACAAGATCACCGGCTCGATGGAACGCGCCATGCGCGAGACCGAGCGCAGGCGGGCCAAGCAGTTGGCCTATAACGAAGAACACGGCATCACGCCCGCGACGATCAAGAAGAATGTCGATGACATTCTGATGGGCGTCTACCAGGGCGACGTCGACATGAGCCGCGTGACGGCGAAGGTCGAAAAGCCCTTGATCGGTGCCAATCTGCACGCCCACCTGGAGGGCCTGCGCGACAAGATGCGCAAGGCCGCCGAGAACCTGGAGTTCGAGGAAGCCGCAAGGCTGCGCGACGAGGTCAAGCGGCTGGAAACCGTGGAACTGGCGATTGCCGACGACCCCCTGGCACGGCAATCGGCGGTGGAAGCGGCGGTCGAGGACGCGAGCAAAGCCAGCGGGCGCAGCACCGCCGGACGCGGCGGTATGCGCGGCGGCAAGGCCCGGCGGGGGAGCGCGCGGCGATAGACGGCGTTTCGCCCTTAGCGGGGGTCCATCGCCTGGCCCATCATCTCTTCCGTCGTGGGGCCGCTGGCCATCTCGGCGGGCAGATCGATGCGCACCATAACGCGCCCCATGCCGCCGTCTTGCTTGAAGATGTCCGGGTCCACGCAGCCGTCTTCTTCCAGACGCCCGATCAGCCACAGCCACGCGCGCTTGAGGCCTTTGGGCTCGCCGCTTTCCCGCCCTTCCAGCTTCGCCGCCTTCTCGGCGAGTTTCTGGAACTTCTTTTCGTCGACCTTGCCGTCGCTGGCGATCATATCGGACATCGACTGCAGCACCGTCTCCCACGTTTCCTTGTTCTTGGCATTCTTTCCGCCCCCGCCCCCAAAACCCGTGGAGACGCCGCCATGTCCCTTCACGGAAACAAAAAGATGGCGGTCGACGTTGAGTTGGCCGTCCAGATTACTGAACTGCCGTACGAGAAGGGCGTTTGCCATAGACTCTGGGTCGATCCTGAACTCCATCGCGATGTTCAGCTCGCTGTTGGACCATTTCGAGACGATCAGCCCCCCGCTATCCATGTCGATGAAGGAGTGCCACTGGACCATGCCCGTCCCGGCGAAATCAAAACCCCTGAAAAACGGGTCGCTCGCCGTAATGTCAACGATGGGGTCGTTGACATCTTTTGAGGTAAATTCGGCCATTGCCACCAATCCAATTCTTTAGAAAAAACAAAGAGCCTCAAGGTGATGTGTCACAGGGGGCTGCGTCAACAGACTTTTTGACGGGACTTTGAGCACGCCATGATCGGGTGCGCGATCTGGAGGGTCACGCCCCTCAGGCCGCCGCGTCGAACCATAGTTTGCCATCCTCGAACCCGCCCTTCAGCAAGTGGCCTTCCTCCAGGACCTCGGGAAAATCCCTTACCCAGTGTCGGAACCGGTCGTTTGTGACGACTTTCGCCCCCAACTCGCGCGCGGCGGCGAGGATCGTGGGGTCGGCGGGCTCGCCCTTGTCGACCACCAGAACGCGGTCGCCGGGCAGGTTCAGGAGCTTCGCAAAGTCGCGGTCGTCCAGGTAGCGGTCGCTGAGCTTGTAGCCCGCGTTGGCGTCGAAGATGACGCCGGGTTGGTATCCCTGGCGTTTGAGCGCGGCGATGACTTCCTTGAGGGTCGCCAGGCGCGGCACCTCGCCGTTCCAGTGCATCACGTTGGAGCCGTCGACAACGACGTGTTGAGGCCGGGCGCGGCGACGTCGCGGCGTGCGCTTTGCCGCTCGCGATGCCTTCTTGGCCTTCCTGGCCTTCTTGGGCGCGACCACGGCGCGCGCTTTCCGGGCGCTCCGCCCCGCTTTGAGCAGCAGAAGAAACGCGGCAACACCTGCCAGGCCCGAAACGGCCAGGGGCAGCGTAAGGGTGGGGCCACCGAGGACATAGGACGCTCCCCCGCAGAGGGTGGACAACAGGAGCAAGACGAAGGGAGTGCGCATCGGAACGGCCCGTGTGGTGACATGGGCCGAGGATGGCATCGGCAGATGGCATTTTTGCGGCACGGGGGGGGGCGTGTGTGGGTTTGCGGTCCCGGAGCTGCTGCCCGGCCAGATTTTCGCCAGTTCTGAATGGCGGCGCGAGAGATGTACGTGGGTGGACCTGCATCGCGCCCCTTGCTTTTTGGGCCGCCCGGACCACCCTTTGCCCCATGTCCCGGATCGTCCTGTCCATTGCCCTGCTGCTTCATGCACCCGCCGCCACCGCCTGGGAGGCGGGCGTTGACGGGCGTCTTTGCACCTTGACCCATACCGAGGGCGACACGGCCATGCGGCTGACCTACGACCGCAGCGTGCCGCTTTACACCATTGCCGTCTCGGGCGCCGAGCCCTGGCCCGTTGCGCCCCAGTTCACCATGACGTTTGACGGCCCCCGACCCAACACCATCCGCACGGACCGCCACGTTTTGTCCCCCGATCTCAACACCTTGAGCGTCTCGGACCGGGGGTTCGGCAACGTCCTGGACGGGTTGCAGTTCAACGAGACTGCCGCGGCCACTTCCGGGGCGCTGACTGTGCGTGTGTCGCTTGATGGTGCAGCTTCCGAGGTTGAGGCGTTCCGCACCTGCGGCCAAACCCCGGCGGTTTGAGCGGATTTTGGTAACCATCCGTTAACTGGAATCGCGCGACCCTTGGACATGCCCAATGACATGTCCCCGATCGAACCGCTCGACACCACCGCCCGGCTGGCCTCCCGTGCCGGTCCCTACTGCCGCCGGGCCAAGGCGCTCTGCGGCGACGCGTCCCTCACCCAGGCGCGCGCCGCGTCAGCCCTTGATCATCTGGCGGCCCTCCAAAACGACATTGCGCAGGCCCGCCTGCGCAAAACGGCCCGCTTGCGCGAGGATCTGCGCCGCCTGGAGGCCACGTTCAAGGAACAGGAGGCCGCGCTGACCCGCGCCCGCGCCGCCCTGTCCGAGGCGCTTTTGCGCGCCGTTCCGGACCCCGCGAATCCTTACGGACCAATCCGGCACGGGGTGCAACCAGATGCTGCGATAAATCATGGGCCGGACACCACACCTACCCCTCCGCAAGCGACATCTGCCAACCGAAAACTGCTGGACCTGGACGCTTTGCGCCCCTACCTCAGCGACGCAGCCATCCGCCAAGCCATTGAAAGGCATGGAAAATCAACAGGTGCCCACAACATCACGGGCGTCACCTATGCCACCCTTCCCGCCTCTGCTCACCTTCCCTGCGCGGTCACCTAGATACCCCTGTTCCGTGGCGTGTCTGCATCGGCCTCGGCTTGGATACGCCCAAGCCGAGCGTTGTCCTTTTGGTTTGCCCCTGGCTTGGGTATGACTTGATACAAGTAATTGCCCTTCAGGAAGCTGATGATTGATGACTGGGATGCGCCTCTATTTTCGGGTTGGTTTGGCAGCGTGTGCGTTCGCGGTTCCGGGCCATGCCGATGAGGCGCAAAGTCTTTCAGGCCGCCCGACGCTGAACAGCTACGGCCTTCCTGGATTGATTGACATGCCCACGGCAAACACCATGCCGGACGGCGAGTTGGGTTTCACCGTATCGACCTCGGCGGCGGGCAACCGCGGCACGCTGTCGTTTCAGGTGCTGCCGAATGTGACGGCGACCTTTCGGTATTCGGGAATTGATCTGGCAATCGCGGGCGACCGAGAGCTTTTCTTTGACCGCAGCTTCGACCTCCACTGGCAGGCGCTGGATGAAGAGACCTGGGGCTGGTCCCCGGCGGTCGCGATCGGCATTCGGGACATCGCGGGCACGGGGGTTTACGGCGGCGAATATATCGTTGCGACACGCCATTTCGGCGCGCGTGACCAGGTGGCCGTGACGGCCGGCCTGGGCTGGGGCCGCCTGGGCGAACGCGACGGCTTCTCGAACCCCCTTGGCGTTTTTGACGACCGGTTCGAGACCCGCCCGGCCCGGGACGTCGGCAACGGCGGCACAGTAAACTTCGACCAGTTCTTCCGCGGTGACGCGGCGGTGTTTGGCGGGATTGAATGGCAAGCGACGGACCGGCTGCGGTTGCAGCTGGAATACTCCTCGGACACCTACACCATTGAGACGGCGGACGGGTTGATTGACGCCAGCTCTCCGTTCAACTTTGGTGCCACCTACCAGATCTCCAACGGGATCCGAGGCGGGGCTTATGTGCTTGGCGGTGACACCTTCGGCATTTCGCTGGCGATGACCCTGAACCCGCACCGGCCGCCGGTGCCCACCAGCTCGGGCGATCCCGCGCCCAGGCCCCTTGCGGTACGGGCGCCCCAGGCCACACCCTATGACACCAATTGGGTCAGCCAACCGGGCGGCGCCGAGGTCCTGCGCGACAGCTTTGCATTGCTGTTCGAGGATCAGGGCCTGCATCTGGACAACCTGACGATGGATGCGCACCGGGCCACGATCCGGGTGCGCAACAGCCAGTACAACCACACGTCCCAGGCCTTGGGCCGGGTTCTGCGCGCCATGAGCGCGGCGCTGCCGCCCTCGGTGGAAGTGTTCGAAGTGATCTTCGTGGTCGAAGGGATCGACACGACGCGGGTCCGGATTTCGCGCACGGATCTTGAATTGCTGGAGTTTGATCCTGGTGGCGCTGAACTGGCCCTCGCCGTGGCCGAGGTGGAGGACGCGCGGTCCGTCGCCGACCCCGTGGGCCTGGAGGTAACGGTGCCGCGCTCGCGCTTCACCTGGGGCATCGGCCCCTATCTGGAAGGCTCGATCTTCGACCCCGACAACCCGATCCTGCTGAACGGCGGCATTCAGGCCCAGGCCGAATACCGCTTTGGCGGTGGCTTTGTGGCCGAGGGCCGCGTGCGCGCCGCCCTGGGCGGCAACCTGGACGAGTCGCAAATCGTGAACGCCGATGTCATCCTGCCCAACCCGCCGCCGGTGGTGCGCACCAACGCCGCGCTCTACCGCCAACAGTCGGACTTCTACCTGGAGCGGCTGACCCTGGCGCACTACGGGCGCCCGGCCGAGAACCTCTACAGCCGCGTCAGCTTCGGCTATCTGGAGCGGATGTACGCAGGCATTTCGGGCGAATTGCTATGGCAGCCGGCCCATTCGCGGCTGGGGCTGGGGGTAGAGTTGAACCACGTCTGGGCGCGGGAATTCGACGGCGGCTTCGGGCTGCGCGATTACAACGTCACCAGCGGCCATGTCTCAGCCTACTACCGTCTGACCGATGATTTCGACCTGCAGGTCGATGCGGGCCGCTACCTCGCCGGCGATTGGGGCGCGACGTTCCGGCTGGACCGGACGTTTGATAACGGCTGGCGGGTGGGGGCCTATGCGACCTTCACGGACGTGTCGTTTGAAAGCTTCGGCGAAGGCTCTTTCGACAAGGGGATCGAGCTTACGATCCCCCTCGCCTGGTTCCTGGGCACCTCCAACCAGCGCACGTCGGAGGTGCTGATCCAGCCGGTCCTGCGCGATGGCGGCGCACGGGTGGAAGTGGAGGGCCGCTTGCATGATCTGGTGATCGATTACACCCGTCCGCGGTTGGAAGACACGGAGGCGATGATATGGCGGTAAGAGCCTGCTTGGCCGCACTTCTTGCGGCCGCGACCCTGTCGGCCTGTGGCACCTCGGCCAATGACCCGCTTCTGGGGGCCGTGCGCGGCCTGGCCCAAGGGGCCGTGGGCGGCGTGTTGGGGCGCGAGGCCGAGGCCCCGCCCGCGATTGACCCGCGCCAGGTACTGACCCGCGACATCATCAATCAGGCGGGCCTGCCGCTGATCCTGCTGGAGCGCGCCGCCAGCGGCCCCGGCGTGACCATGGTCCGCATGGCGACCAACGGCCCGAATGAGACCTGGCAAGGCGATGGCGGGGCGACGGTCACCCTAAGCCGAGAAGGCGTTTTGCGCGCCACGCGCGGGGCGGGGACCGATCTTTACGCCGCCGATATCGCCGACACACGGGCAGCATTGGTGCACGGCCGTTCCGGCGTGGTGTCCCGGCTCTACGTCCATGTCGAGGGCGATCTGGAGCAGCGCCAAACCACCTTCCGCTGCGAGATCGCGCGCGAAGGCTCGGAACGGATCGCGATCTTTGGCCAGGCCCGGACCCTGACCCGTGTCACAGAGACCTGCTACCGCGATCCCACAGGCGAGCATGGGTTTGAGAATCGCTATTGGGTCGACGGCTCGGGCTTTGCCTGGGTGTCCGAGCAATGGGCCGGTCCAGCGTTGGGCCATTTCCGCGTCGAACGGCTGTTCCGGTAAGCGTCGCAGGTCCTGCCGCCCTGTCTTTCGCTATTTTGCCTTGTTGGCTTGGCCGCATTTGCGGAAAGGGGCTTGGTTTCGACCGTCTCATCCCTGTGCGTTGTCATGGGGCTGAGTCTGCGTTAAAAGGAGGCTAGTCTTTTTGCATATTTGGAGAATGCCCATGAAAACGGCCCTTCTGACGACCGCTCTTATCGCCGCTCTTGGCACCTCTGCGATGGCTCAGGGCATCCAGCCTGTGACCAATGCGCCGGCCACTGACGTCACCGTCGGCACCCTGGAAGCTGAGAACGGTATCCTGATCGCGCTTCTGGCGGCGGCAGCCATCATCGCCTCCGTCGCGTCTTCTTCCGACGGCAGTAACTAAGCGGCGACCGCGCCTGCGCGATCAGCGCCCGTATAATTGAAAAAGCCCCGCCCGGGTTGTGATCCGGGCGGGGCTTTTTTGTGTGCTTTTGCTTCAGGTGGCTGCGGCCTTTTTTACCGCGCAGCTTGTCCCAAAACCGGTGCCCACTTTTGGGGCCGCGCTTGTGGCCTCAGTTCACCGCCGTCGCGCCGAGGTTGAGGATCGTCGGCGTGATCTGGTTGATCACCCGGTTCCAGCGCGTCACCGGCTGTTCGGCCACGAAAATCACGTCGCCCGGGCGCAGCTCCAGCCGGGTGGCCAGCACCAGGTTGGCCGCGTTCGAGCCGTCCAGCTGATAGGCCGTGACCGAGCTGGCGTAGGACGAATTCTCCTGGGCGCGCATCAGGTAGATCTGCGACGGGTTGCCGGTGCTCGCACTCCAGCCGCCCGCATCAAAGAGCGCATCGGCCAGAACCGCGCGGTTCTCGAACGGCAACTCGAAGCGGCCCGGCGAGGTCACTTCGCCCGCGATATAGACGTACTCACCGCCCTCGGCCCCGAACTCCAGCCGGTCGCGGAAGTTCTGGCGGCTCTCGTCCAGCGCGCCGCGGCGGATCGAGACCTCGGTCTGCAGCTCGGCGATGGCATTGGCCCGGGCGCTTTGGGTGTATTGGGCGCGCGCGATGACCTCTTCGAAATAGGCCTGGGCCTGCTCGAAATCATAGGCGGTGTCGACGAACAGGCTGTCGCCGTCAATCAGCCGGACCCGCTGCAGCCCCTGGTTGGAATAGAGGTCCTGGGTCGGGATCTGGTAGAGGTTGCCGTCGCGGTAAATGCGGATCACCGCGAAATCGTCCGAGCTGATGTCCAGGCCCCCCGCCGAGGCCAGAACCTCGGCCAGATAGACCGGCGTCATGCCCACGGGCACCACGCCCGGGCTGCGCACCGCGCCGCCGACCGAGATCCGCTGCGAGTTGAACTCGGCCACTTCCAGGCTGAACGAGGGGTCGATGCGCGCGGCGATCAGACGCTCGAAGATCGCGTCCTCGGCCTCGGCCAGCGTCATGTCGCCTACGGTGATCCGGCCGACATCGGGAATGGCGATGTCGCCGTCGTCCTGCACGGTATAGCCCTGGCGCTGGTTCTGGGCGGCCACGAGCCCGGCCAGCTCTTCAACGGTCGATTCGCCGCGCGGCGTGGCCAGCAGCAGCACATCGCCCACGCCGATCCGGTACGAGCCGGGGTTGACCTGGGGCGGCACCCGCAGCTCCAACGCGCCGGGGCGCGCCTGGGCGTCAAACACCGGGTCCGGCAACCGCGCGCCGCCGCGCGGGCCGCTGCCGCCACCGGCAATCCTGGAAAACGCCGCCGGCAGATCCTGGGGCTGATAGGCCGAACGGTTCGCATGGGTCACCACCGCCGGCGACAACTCAACCACCCGAACCCCGTCCTCACCGCCAAACTCCGACACATCCGGCGACACATACGCCGACCCACACGCCGACAAGCCCAACATCCCCAAGCCCGCCATCACCGCGCGTAGTAGCTTCATCTTTTTATCCTCCATTTAGTGGGTCAGCGATTCCCGACACACCAATTGTCCCCTCTCACATACACTCTTCGCGCCGAACGCACACGGCCATCCCCGCAAAAACCGCCCCCTTTTCCCAAACCACGATGCATCCAAGCCACGGTCGTCCGGGGCCGTGATCCCAAAGACCTTGTGAAACAATTATCGGATTGCACATCATCCACAGACGGCCTTTGATCGACGACAACGGAATTGCAGTGGGCGGGACGTTGCCGCCCCGGAAAGACGGACCATGGCACGGTGGACAACATGATGGCGTGGGCAGCATGACGGAATGGACGGGCCCTGCGCCGGAAGAAGTGGTCTATGTCGTTGGGGATATCCACGGCAGCATCGACAAGTTGGAGACGCTGCTGAACCGGATCGACGCGGATACTGCCGCCCATGCCGGCGTCGACAGCAAGGTCGTGTTCGTCGGGGATTTTATCGATCGGGGCGAAGCCAGCGCCGACGTGCTGCGCTTCATGGCCCATGTGACCACCACCTATCCCGACAAGCTAATCGGCCTGATGGGCAACCATGAGCGGATGCTGCTCGATTTTCTGTCTGATCCGACGGGATCAGCCAAGCGTTGGATCCGCTATGGCGGCTTGCAGACGCTGGCCAGTTTTGGCGTCGGGGCGGGTCTGAGCACCAACAGCCGCGGCGCCGGAGAGCTTTTGGACGCCGCCGGTGATTTGATGGAGGCCATGGGTCAGGAGCTTGTGGACTGGGTCTCGAACCTGCCTCTGTCCTGGTCGTCGGGCACGCTGTGGGTCGTGCATGCAGGCGCCGATCCCGCGGTCTCGATGGAGGCGCAGTCGCCCAAGACGTTGATGTGGGGCAAGGAATCCTTCCTGAAGACAGAGCGTCGCGACGGCCAATGGGTCGCCTTCGGCCACCATGTCTTTGAGGCGCCTTATGCGGAAGCCGGGCGGATCGCCGTCGACACCGGCGCGGCCTATGGCGGGGCGATGACAGCCGCGCGCATTGATCCGTCAGGGGACGTGACCTTCATCAGCGGATAGGTGATTTGCGTGGTTTAGGAGACGGAAGGCCCGCCGCAACTGAGCCGTCTTGCGGGCCCGTTGTGTCGCTCAATCACCGCGTCCGGTGAACACCGTCACCAGAGTGCGCCAGGTGATCCAAAGGTCCAACACGAACCCTGCATGGCGGATATAATCGATATCGCTCAATGCTTTGGCGCGCGTCGCATCGCGGCCAACGGCATAGCCAAGCTTGATCTGGGCTAACCCGCTCATCCCCGGGCGAATGACGAAGCGGCGGCCATATTCCGGTATCTCGGTCAGGAATTCCTCGGCATGACGCACGCAATCGGGGCGCGGGCCGATCAAGCTCATCTCTCGGCGCAGGACGTTTATGGCCTGGGGCAGTTCATCCAACCCCATACGCCGCAGGATCCCGCCGAGCGGCGTGATCCGGTCAACCTCTACCGGGTCATTGGCCCCCCGCTCCTGCGGTCCGCAGGTCATCGTGCGGAATTTGAACGCAAGAAACGGCATGCACCCCTGGCCCATGCGCTGTTGACGGTAGAGCAGCGGCCCCGGATTGAAGAGCGGGTTGAGCACCAGAAGGATCAGCGCCAGGCAGGCGACAATCGGCAAGAGAAAAAGCGCGCCGACGACGTCAATGACCGACCGAAACCGCCAGTAGGCATCCGAGCCGCCGACACCCGCAGCCCGTCTGTGTGCACCCAGGCGTCGGTTTGGCACCGGCAATGCGACAGAGCGGTCAAAGTCCGGGACGATCGTCATCTCATTCCTCAGGCCATTACAGGGCCGCATACCAACAATGTTTCGTCAGGCGCAAATCCAACACGCCGCTCAATATCAACTGTAATCAACCTGATGACATTAAAGATTAGGTTAATACAGAGGCGAGTCTAGAACACAATATCGCGTGTCGCCTAGGCTTTGCCTTTTCCAATTCGGATCGTGATCATATAGCGTGCCCCAGGGATCACGGGTGCCAAGCAGGTGCCAACCTTCCAAAGGGTTGAAATGAAAGACATAAACCGCCATCGGATCGCGATCCTGGGGTCCGTGGGGGTCCCCGCGAGATATGGCGGATTTGAGACGCTGGCAGATAATCTTGCGCGCTTTCATGCCGACACGGATCGCCCCGAAGCGCTGAGCGTCTATTGCAGCCGTCCCGTCTACCCCGATCAGCCCGAAACCTTCGGCAAGGCAGAGCTTCGGTACTCGCGTTTTCGCGCCAATGGGGCGTCGAGCGTGATCTACGACACGACCACGCTGCGCGATGCAATCACCCGTGGCACCGATGTGGCGCTGTTGTTGGGCGTGTCCGGGGCCATCGCCCTGCCCGCCCTTGCGCGAAAAGGCACACGCGTTGTCACCCATGTGGACGGGCTGGAATGGCGGCGCGGTAAGTGGTCCGCCCCGGCCCGCGCGTTCCTGCGCTGGTCCGAAAAGCTGGCGGTGCGCCATTCGGACGCCGTGATCGCCGATAGCCCCGCCATTGCGCAGCATCTGCGCGCGGAATACGGGGTCGAGGCCGAGGTCATTGCCTACGGCGGCGATCACGCCACGACGCCGCCGCAACCGCCCTCTGCCGCGCCGGAAAACCTGCCCGAGGGCTATACGCTGGCGCTCTGCCGGATTGAGCCCGAGAACAACGTCCAGACCATTCTTGAGGCCTTCACGGAAACGGGTAAACCCTTGGTTTTCGTGGGAAACTGGGACGACAGCCCATATGGGCAGGGCCTGAAAGCCCGGTTCCAGGGCACGGCGAACCTGCGCCTGCTGGACCCGATCTATGCGCCCGGGCCGCTCTTTGCGCTGCGCCAGGGGGCGCGGGCCTATGTTCACGGCCATTCCGCCGGTGGCACCAATCCCGCGCTGGTCGAGATGATGCACATCGGCCACCCGATCCTGGCGTTTGACTGCACCTTCAACCGGATCGCGACCCAGGACGCGGCGCAATACTTCACTGGCAAAACAGACCTCAAGGCCGCGCTGGAGGGGCCGCACCAGGCCGGACAGGGCGCCGCGCTACAGGAAATCGCGCAGCGGCACTACACTTGGGCGAAGGTCGGCGCCCAGTATTTTGACCTGTTCAGCCGGTTGGCCGCGCGCTGAGGGCGGCACTTCAGAAATCGAAGATATCATCCAGGAAAGACCCGCGCTTCTTGCGGCGGGGCGCGCGCGCGTCCTCGTAGCTTTCGCGCGGTTCAGGCGCCGGGGCGGCCGCGCTGGGGACGGAGCGTTCGATGATCTTGTCCAATTCGCCTCGGTCCAGCCACACGCCGCGGCAGGAGGGGCAGTAATCGATCTCCACACCCTGGCGGTCCGACATCACAAGGGTGGTTCCGTCGATGGGGCATTGCATGAGCGTTCTCCATTTGGGTCAGATCTGCGCCGTCCCAAAACATGTAAGCGGCAATGCGCACATCTCAAGCGTCGGGCGTTCAATCCCCGCCGTTGACCGCTCCCTCGATCTCTTGCGCGATCTGCGCCGACCACTCGCCGATGATTGGAATGAACTCGATCTGGCTCAGCGCCCAGATGATCAGCGACAGCAGAACCGTTGCGCCGATCACCGTGCCAAGGCCCACCGCCATGCCGACCGCGAACCGGAAGAACAGCACGCGGGGGACCGATTGGTAGACCTGGAACATCCGATGCTTGCGCAAGAACGTCAGCTCTTCTCGCAGCGCGCGCACCTCGGCCTCCAGGCTCGGTTTGTCGTCGGTGGCAGCGGGTTTTTGTGCATAATCAGGGTCAGACATCACCGGAGGCTTTCAGGTTTGGGGGCCGTGCAAACGCATCTTGCCACCTGCGAATACTCATTCGCGGGTGGCATGAAAAGCTTTTCCCAAAACGGGGGCCTGTGTCGGGGCGGTCTTAGTTGACCGGCTCGGGCTCAGGATCCGGCGTCAACGCATCGTTTGCAGCCTCCTGAAGCGCCGCAATCTCGGCTTCAGTGTCAAACTCGTGATTGATTTCATAGGTTTGCATGATCGCGCTGGCCTCGGTCCCGTTGTCGCGGATCGAGCCCGAAATCATCGTGATCGCCAGCAGACCCAAGGCGACACAAGCCGCCGTCAGGACGACCCAGTCGACGCTGATGGCACCGCGCTCATCAGCGAGGAAAGTCTTAAAATTGAGGGCCATTATTGGGACTCCAGCCTGGCAATTACGAATTACTTCGACCCAGAACACCCAAAGATTGCGGCACTTTTCGGGCGCCGGTTTGAAAATCGTGAGGCCCCTGCCCAGGGCGACCCGGCCAACCGCGCTATGTCAGATAAGCGCGCATGGCCTGGTAGATCACCGCCGTGGCCGCATTGGCGAGGTTCAGGGAGCGGATGTGGGGCGAGCGCATGGGCAGATGGAACGTGCGATCCGCGCGGCCGTCCAACACCTCGGGCGGCAGGCCCTTCGTCTCTTTTCCGAAGACCAGATAGGCGTCGCCGGGATACTCCGGCCCGTAGACAGAGCCGCCCTCTCCGCCGTTTTCAAACAGGAACAGCTGGTCGGCGCGCGGCGCGCGGTCCGCCATGAACGCCTGCCAGCTGTCGTACTCGCTCAGCCGGACGTGCTTCCAATAATCAAGCCCCGCCCGCCGCACGGATTTCTCCGTGATATCAAAGCCCAAGGGGTGGATCAGGATCAACTCCAACTCCAGCGCCACGCAGGTGCGTCCGATGGTGCCGGTGTTGCCGGGAATTTCCGGGTGGACCAAGACGACCTTCATGTCGGCGCGACAGTCCCCAGGCCGCAAAGCGGCGTCAGGCATGGGGCCGGTCACGTCCGGCAAGGCTGCTCCAACGTCCGACATTGATCTTCGCAGCCCGCGCGTGCCGCGCCAGTTGCGCCTGCACGGCGTTGCGCCACGGCCCTTCCAGGCGGGTGGCGGCAAACCTGTCGGCCCAATCCAGGATCTCTTCCGCATCCGCCGGGCGCAGGTGCAACGCGCCGTCGATCAGCGTCTGGACAGATCCCGCGGGCGTATACCAGCGGTCCTGCATGTCGCGCAGACGCCCGGGCAGAACCTTGCCAAGCCCGCGCACCAGGCCATTGTCGGCAAACCGCTGGATCAATTGCCCCATCTCGTCACGGCTGTAGGAGATCAACGGCGGGAACGTATCGAGGAACAAGGGGCCGTTCTCGTCCATGCCGAAACGCTCGATCAGGGCATGGAAGCCAACCCGCTCGGGCCGCTGCGCGACGCGGCGCCAGAACTCGGCCACATCGGTGGCGACCCGGTCCAACAGGCCAATGGCGGCCTTGGGTCCGGCCTTTCGGATCAGGGGCACCAACATACTGTCGTCGGGCACCGCCTTCTGCACGATGACCGGACGCTGCATCCCCGCCTCGTCGATCAGGCGCAGGTGCGTTTCCGGCACGCGCACGCCCGCAAGGCGCAGGCAATCAATGTAGGAGTCGTGACGGCGCGCCAGCAATTCCTGCACTTCTGGGTCGCGCCCGCCGCGATAGACTGTCATGACATTGCCCGCCAAAGGCCCCGAGCGCAGGCGCATGGGTTGGCCAAACGCACGCTTTTCCCCGGGCATCGTCGCGCCTGCGGCAAGGGCCGCTCGGATGTTGCCCGACAGCTCAACCATGGGGCGCGTGCTGGCAGGGTCCAGCGGTAAGGCGATATTCGTTAAGCAAACACACAGTGGCCAAAACAGCGATTCCCCCGAATCTGTGGCGTGTAGGCCGTAGCATGGCGGTCTGCCCGCAGTTGCAACAAGGCGCGTTAGGGATTTGTTAACTCTATGCGGCCTTTATCTCACTTATGCGTTGCAAGGGGGTCACGGTTTGGGGTCTTGGCGTGGTGGTGGGTCTAAGTGCCCTGCCGGCCACGGCTGGCCCGTGGGCGCGCGATGCGGGCGATGTTTTCGTGTCATTCCAGGTCTCGGCGGAAGAAGCTCCCTCGGATCTGATGGCCGGCCTGTGGGAGCCTGAAACCTACCTGAGCCTCTATGGTGAGGTGGGTCTGGGCCACAGTCTGACCCTTGGCATCGACCTTGGCCAAGGGGACCTGAGCCGTCAGGCGGTCGGCTTCCTGCGCTATTCCCTAAGCGCGCCTGAGGCGACCTGGCAGTTTGCCGTCGATGCAGGCCTTGGCGTGCGGCAATTGGGCGATGCGGACCCCCATGGGCTTTTGCGCCTCGGCGCGTCCCTCGGGCGCGGGTTCGGCGGCGGTGGCGACGCCTGGTACATGCCGATGCGCCACCAGGGCGGCTGGGTCACGCTGGATCTTGTGGCGCTCTATGATCTGGAGATCGACCAGCCGATCCTGCAGGCCGAGGGCACCGTCGGGTTTAACCTCTCAGACCGTGCCGCGCTGGTGTTCTCGCTGAAGGCCGAGGATTGGCCCGATGCCGATCCCCTGGTGACGGCCTCGCCGTCTTTCGTCTTCCAGATCCGCGACGGCACCTCCCTGCGCCTCGGCGCGCGGGGGGCGTTGACCGGCAGCGATGCGGTCGGGATGTCACTGTCGATCTGGCAGGAGTTCTAACGCGCACCGCACCCCTCTGCCCTCGCCCCCGGCCCCCTCGCCTGTTATTCTCGCGCCATGACCAACCCCATCCGCCCCACCGACGACGACGCCCGCGCCCTGGCGCAAACGCTGATCCACACCGCGCGCTTCGCCGCCCTCGCCGTCCTGGACCCCGACACCGGCACCCCCGTCGTGACCCGCATCGCCCTTGTCCCCGGCACGGACGGCGGGCCCCTGTCGCTGATCTCCACGCTGTCCACCCACACCACCGCGCTCAAGGCCAACCCCGCCTGCTCGGTGCTGATCGGCGAGCCCGGCCCCAAGGGGGATCCGCTGACCCACCCGCGCCTGACCCTTCAGGCCGTGGCCACCCCCGCCGACAAGTCGGCCCTGAAGGGCCACTACCTGTCGCTCTACCCCAAGGCGCAGCTCTACTACGACTTCACCGACTTCCAACTGACCCAATTCGCCCCCACCGGCGCGTTCCTGAATGGCGGCTTCGGCAAGGCCTTTCACCTCACCGCCGCTGACCTTGTGGCCTGATAGCGAAATTCAGTCGAACTGAAACATCGCGCATCACTCAACGCGTTGAAATCTTTGATTTCAGGCAGCGTTGAGTGATACGAGTTCATGAATTTCTGCTTTAATCGACCCAATTTCCCGCCGATGCCGCCTTAACCATTAGGCACCGCGAAAATTCCATGTCATCTTGGACCCATGACACAGACCTCTCTCGACCCCACCCTGATCGGCATCTGGCTGCTGCCCGGCCAACCTCAGACCTATGAGATCACCGAGGATGGCAGCTATTACATCGCCGAACCCGATGAGCCGCTCAGCTTTGAGGACGGTGGCGCGCGGATGATCTGGGGCGGGCGCAGCTATACGCGGGTGATGGGCGAGGGCGCGACCCCCGTCGGCACCTGGCGCGAGGATGATACCGGCGACGGCTGGGATTTCACCGCCGATCACGCCTACACGATCCTCAGCGCGAGTGATGAAACCGGAGAGACCTTCACCGGCATCTGGGCGCTGCGCAACGAGGGCACCAGCCTTTGGACCTGCGAGAAGCAGGCGGATATCGAGACCGACGGCGCGCATCTGACCTTCGTCACGCCGGGCGGTGACCGGCTGAGCTATGGCTACAACGTGGCCGAGGGGCTGCTGTCGCTGTTGGATCCCGACACCTGGCAAGAGCTGACGCGCTATATCAGCGCCGAGCGGATGGTGCGCAGCGCGGCAGGCTAACCGCCTTCCAGTGCCCCGCCCGCTCGCGGGCTACCAGTGTAGCGTCCCCATCGCGCCCTTGATCCGGCCGGTCAGGTTCGGCGTCACCCATCCGCCATAGAAATCCCCGGGCTGGGGCACCACGCGGACACTGCCCACAAAGGCCTCGTCCAAGGACGTGGCATAAAAGGCCACGTAGTCCCGCAGCGCCTCAAACCGGGCCGTGGGGGCGGGATAGCTCCAGGCGGCCTTGCGCGCCCGGCGCCCGTTGATCACCAGATCA
Organism: Gymnodinialimonas sp.; assembly: GCF_059726805.1. Classification (NCBI taxonomy): domain Bacteria; kingdom Pseudomonadati; phylum Pseudomonadota; class Alphaproteobacteria; order Rhodobacterales; family Paracoccaceae; genus Gymnodinialimonas; species Gymnodinialimonas sp. The sequence goes on along the minus strand of NZ_AP041059.1, from coordinate 1,107,747 downwards.
TAGTAGACCGCCCGCCCCTTCCATTCGCAGAACGTCTCATGGGCCACGGGCACGAGGGCAGAGCCCAGGACATCAGCAGGCGGAATGTAATACGTCGGCGCGTGGTGCGTCTCCAACACCCGCAAACCCGCCTCACTATCGGCCACGGGCACGCCCTTGAAGACCGCGCGCAGGCGCTGCGCCACGGGCTCCAGCGCGGGCGGGCGCGGATAGTCTTGCACAGATTCAACGGCCAGCACGGTTTCCTCCTCCATCCCGCCGCATCTACCGCGCGCGGCCCGAAAGGAGAAGCCGCGAAACGCAAGACCCCCGGGCTGCCGTCGCATGCCCGGGGGTCCCCCATCACCTCACGCGTCCACCGCGTGCCGCGCGCGCAAGGTGACCTGCGTCAGTTGTCGCAGCGCGCCGTAACATAGGCCGCCCCGCGCACGGCCTGGGACCAGGTCACACGCAACGTCTGCCCTCCCACGCCTTGCAACCCCTGCGCATAGGGTGAGGAATAGACGATCACGTTGGAAACCGACCGCAGCGGGCCATCGGGCAGCACCGACAGCGCGTATTTCGCAGGCGCGCCGAAGGGCAGCCAATCGCTTAGGTCCACGTTCCAGGTCTGCACCGCCGACCCCTGTACCGACCGGATCGAGATCGGGTTTTCCGTCCGTTTCACGATGCCGTGGAACACGTTGCCCTTGAATTCCAGGTCCGCCGTGCGGTTCAGATCCAGATTGGCGATAGAATCATCCACCCCGTCCACGGCCTCCAGCTGCGCGCCGTTGGTCTTCTTGAACAGGTTGCCCGTCACCGACATGCCGTTGATGAAGTGGTCCGAGCCATGGGGTTTGATCGCGATGAACCGCATCCAGGGCGCCGTATTGGTGGCAAAGAAGATGTTGCCCTGAACCGTCAGCCCGTGGAACGACAGCCCGCCCGAGAAATCGGGGCTCGGGTCCTTCTCGTTCGTCCACTCGATGTAGCAATTGTCGACGTAGTTGCCGGTGAAGGTACACTTGGCGTTGGCCTCCGCGATCACCAAACCGGGGGAGCGGACGCCCTCCACGATGCCGTCGCCCTGGAAGAAGTGGTTGCCCGAGATGATGTTGCCCGAACCCGAAATCACCCCGAAGTGCAGGAACTTGTTGGCCCGGTTGTCGCGGATCTTGCAGTCGCTGGAGTTGATGTTGAAGCAGATCGTCTTGCGCTGCGGCACGTTGATCGCCTGTTCGTTCGACAAGAACTGGCAGCGGTCGATCTGCATGCCCTGGCACCCCTCGTCCGCCGAGGTAATCGCCCGGTCCTTGGGGGCGGTGAAGAAGCAATCCTGGATCTGGAACACCAGGCCATCGAGCGACAGGTTGATCGCCGAACAGAGGCCACCACAAAGGAACTCGATGTCCGACACGATGAACCGTTGCAGGTTCTGCCAGCCGATGAAGTCGAGCATGAACTTGAAGCGAGTGAAGGTATAGGTCTGGTTGGCCGGCGGCGCCCCCAGGGGCGAGGACAGGAAGACCTTGTTCTGCGCGGCATTGACGGCGCGCACATAGACCTCGCGCCCGACGCCCTGGGGTGCGGTAACCAGCGAGCCCACCTCGATGGAGGCCGCGTTGGACACGTTCGACAATTCAAACGCGCTGTTGGCCGACCAATTGGCGCTGCGCGAGGTGACTGTGTCATTCCACGCGCTGGAGGCGGCAGCTGTGAACTGCCCGTTGCGCAAAACGCGGCGGTTGGCATAGGTGTTGCGGTTGCCGACGATGGCCTGAATATCCAGCGGCGCGTCCAGCACGACGCGGCGACCACACAGATCGAACGCCTCGAACTCGGACTGGTTGAACAGCTGTTGCAGGCCCTTCTTCAGGCCGGTGACCTCGTCCCCGAACGCCTCGGTATAGCCGTCGAGGTCGAAGTTCTCGTTCAGCGACAGGCGGGCCGCGTCTGGCATCACAAGGCGGCCCTCGAAGCGGGCGGGGTTGGTGAGGGTCAGGTTGTTGCCGACGTAGTAATCACCGGCGGGGATCAGCACCTCGCGCCCGGCGGCAGCGGCATCGGCGGCGAAGAACGCGGCGCGGTCGTCGGTGGTGCCATCGCCCACGGCACCGTAGTCGCGCACGTCGACCCAATCCATCAGCTTGCGGTGGAAGACCGAGGTGACGTCCTCAACCGTGATGCTTTCGATCCGCACCTGCCCGCCGTTGGGGCCGGTCAGGTCAAGGCCCACATGGGCATAGCTGGGGCCCGTGCCCCAAGCCATGTCGACGCCGCCGCGCTCGCCCGAGCCCAGGATCGCGCTGACCGTCACAATGCTGCCGTAGCCCGGGATATCGACCGAGGAGGCCGTTTCGGTCAGGCCCGAGACATAGGTGTTTGACCCGGTGCCTGGCCAGGCCGCGATGCGCACGTCGGGCAGGTTGCCCGACAGCACTTTGACCCGCGCCGAGATCCGAAGGTAGGTCCCCGGAATGACGGGCGTCTGCCCCATGGAACGCAGTTTGGTGGTGGCATCGATCTTCACGATTTCCAGGCAATCGCCGAAATCGCTGTCTGCCGCGACAATCGCGGCATTGGGCGCGGTGGCCCATGTATCGCTGCCTGGACGGCCATCCTGCCGGGACCAATCGCCCAGGCCATCGGCAAATGCGGGCGGCATCAAGATAAGGCCGTCTGTGATCACCTGGTTCATGTCGTACCCCTTTTCCGCGCGGGGCTATCGCCCAACCAAAGGGGCCCCGCATCATCCATCGACCGGAACAGGGGCAACCGAGGTGCCCTGAACGGTCACCTCGGTTGTTTTGCAATGTCTGAAAACGTCCGGGCGATCAGCCGACTGGGACGGCCGATTACCCGGATTGCAAGGCCATGATTAGGCCATAGAGATTAAGAGACCGTTAACGCAGCGTAGAAAAGTGAGGTGGTTTGGGCCCGGCCTTGGACATCATGCACCGAGGCCGAGCGCACCGCAGGTGCGCGAGGCCCCCGGCGACGCCGTCAGGCGGCGCAACCCCTCAATGTCCGGCGCCCGTTGCAGCGCGAAACGGCGGCCGCGCTCAAGCCCCCAGCGCGGGGGCCCGCAGGACCTGAACACCGTTGATCCGCCAGCCGTCCTCGGTTTCGATCATCGCGTAGCCCAGGTAATGCAGGTTCCCCGCCTGATCGACAACCTCCACCCGCTGCACGATCACCGCGCCAAAGGTCTGCAGGTCGATGAAATCGACCTCTGCCGGGTTCCAGACCATCGGATAGCCCTGCTCGACCATCCGCCCGAAGTTCTGCGGATCGCCGAACATGCCTTGGATGTTGGGGCTGGCGTATTGCCAGGCGTCCAGCACGTCCTCGGCGCGGAACGCGTTGATCTGGCTGCCGATCACGGCCTCGATCTCGGGGTTGGGGTCCAGCATTTCCTGGGCACTCGCGGGCAGCAGGGCAGCAAAGGCGAGGGCAAACGACAAAACGGCGGCGCGGATCATGGGGCATCTCCTTTATTCGATGCTCCGCAACCTAGCGCCGCCGCGCCGGATTTCAGGTCACAAGTTTGCCAGCCAACCCGTCCTCGATCAGCTGCACCGTCTCCGCGATGCCGTAAAGCGCGATGAACCCGCCGAACCGCGGGCCCTGCGACGCCCCCAACAGCACCTCGTAAAGGCCCGAGAACCAGGCGCGCAGCGGATCAAACTCGTGGGTCTTGCCGATGGCAAAGACGATGGACTGCAGAAACTCGTCATCGTTCCAGTTGACCTCGGGCAGCGGCACATCCTTGCCCTCCTGCGCGTTCTTGCGCGCGATCACGTCCAGCGCCTTGTCGGCATCGCCGAGGCAGGCCACCAGCTCTTCCATCGCCCGGCGCTCTTGATCCGTGGCCAAGCGGAACACCCGCGTCGGCTTCACGAAATCATTAAAGTAGCGGATCGCAAAACCCGCCGCCTGATCCAGATCGGGGTTCTTTTCCGGGCTCGCCTCAGGCGCATAGCGGTTGATGAAGCCCCACAGCTTCTCTTTCTCCTGCGCGCCGGAAACGCTGGCCAGGTTCAACAGCATCGCGAAGGGCACCACCATCGTGCTGGCGGGCACGTAGTGACCGTGGATGTGGTAGACCGGGTTCGCCAAGCGCGCGCCCGTGTCCTGGCCCGCGTAAGCGCGCAGCTGTTGGTGATACTCATCCACCGCCTTCGGGATCACGTCAAAATACATCCGCTTGGCCGTGCGCGGCTTGCCGTACATGAAATACGCAAGGCTCTCAGAGGACGCATAGGTCAGCCATTCGTCAATGCTGATCCCGTTGCCGGATGTTTTGGAGATCTTCTGCCCGTTCTCATCCAGAAACAGCTCGAACGTGTAGTTGATCGGCGCCGGTGTCCCAAGGATCTTGCAGATGCTGCCGTAGATCTCGGCGTTGGTGGAATGGTCTTTGCCGAACATCTCGAAATCGACGCCAAGCGCCGCCCACCGGGCCCCGAAATCAGGCTTCCATTGCAGCTTCACGCGGCCACCCGTCACGGGCAGCGTCCACTCACGCCCCTCCTCATCATCAAAAGTGATCGTGTGGTCTTCCGCGTTCACCTCTTTCATCGGCACATACAGCACGCGGCCCGTTTCCGGGTGGATCGGCAGGAAAATCGAATAGGTCTGCTGACGCTCTTCGCGCAGGGACTTCAGCATCACCTTCATGATGTCGTCGTAGCGTTCCACCGCGCGCTTGAGGATCTCGTCAAACTTGCCAGAGCCATAGAACTCCGTCGCGCTGATGAACTCATACTCAAACCCGAAGGTATCCAGGAACCGCCGCAACATCGCATTGTTATGGTGGCCAAAGCTCTCGTGGGTGCCAAACGGATCAGGCACACTCGTCAGGGGCCGCTGCAAATGCTCCGTCAGGCTATCCGCGTTGGGGACATTGCCCGGCACCTTGCGCATCCCATCGAGGTCATCGGAAAAACAAATCAGCTTCGTCGGGATGTCGCTGATCACCTCGAACGCACGGCGCACCATGGTTGTGCGCAAGACCTCTCCGAAGGTCCCGATATGGGGCAGGCCCGACGGGCCATAGCCCGTCTCGAACAGCACATATCCCTTCTCGGGCGGCGCCTTTTCATAGCGTTTCAGCACGCGCCGCGCCTCTTCAAAGGGCCAGGCCTTGGAGGTCATTGCAGCGTCGCGCAGGTCGGTCATCTCATCTCACCTTGAAATACGGGCCAAATTGCCCGGCCCCGCACCTATTGTTTACCGGCACGGTCGTCAATAAATGGAACACCAACCCAGGAGATCCAAGAATGCCCGACCACAGTTTCAGCCCCGAAGACAGCCTTGTGGCCGTGATGGTGGGGATTTCCGTCTCCGACGAGACGATCCGGACCGAGGAATTGTTGTCGATCGAGCAGATGGTGAACTACCTGCCCGTGTTCGGGGCTTACGACGCGGACCGGATGCGCCGCGTGGCCAATGTGGTGTTCGACCTCTTTGAAGAGGAAGACGGCTTGGACGCGCTCTTTGGGTTGGTGAAGGAAAACCTGCCCGAGCATCTGTTTGAAACCGCCTATGCGCTGGCCTGCGACGTGGCCGCCGCCGACGGCAAACTGGCCCAGGCCGAGCTGCGGTTCCTGCAAGAGATGCGCGATGTTTTCGCCATCGACCGCCTCCACGCCGCCGCCATTGAACGCGGTGCCCGCGCCCGGCATCTTACCGTATAGCCGCGTAGCGGCGTAGGTTTCACCGTTTAGCCGCGAAGCGGCGTAGGTTTTGGGCTCTATCGGGCCCCTACCCGCGCCAGGTTTCTATCCACGAAGGCCCGCTCCGCCCGCGTCAACTCGGTCGCCCGCGGATAAATCGGCGCCGCGCGATCGTCGCGGATCGGGTGGTGCCAGCCGCCCGTTGTCTCAAAAAACGCCTGCGCGCCCGCCTCTCCGAATTCGGCCAGATAGCCCTGAATGACGGTATCGAGATAGCTCAACAGGATCGGGTGGTGCTTGGTGTCCACGTGCTGCGGCTCCACCGCGTAGATCTGGACATCGAGGCCGTCCCCATGCCCATGGCGGATGTCGCCCACGCCGTGGCGCGCATACGCCGCCTCGCGCACATCCAGCGCCGCCCAATCCGCGCCCGGCACGGCGGCGATCAGCCCGGCAATCTCACCGCCCGAATCAGGTTCCGCCGTCAGATAGGCCACTTCGCGCAGAACCGTGCCCTTCCAGGTCCGTCGCCAGCCCGTCACATGGGCCTGAATGGCCTGCGGATAGGCATGGGTTTTGCGGTTCACAAGGCTGCCGTAGCCAAAGAAATACGGATCATTCATGGCTCTCGAATGGGGCAATTGACGAAAGCTATCAACCCCTCTTGAAAGCACCGCGCGTCTCTGTATTCTTTCGCATGCAACCATAGGGAGACTCTTGGCGACGCCGCATCGCGACGTCGCTTTGGGCCGAAGGAGCAACCGCCCCGGTAAACTCTCAGGCAAACGGACCTGTGGTGGCACGACAGTACTCTGGAGAGTGAGGGCCATGACCCTCCGCCGAAGGGATAACGATCTCAGGCCGAAGGACAGAGGGGGCATCATAGGGCGCAGCGCTTGAGCTGCGTGTGGGTGATGCCGGGCCATTTGTCCCGTGCAAGGGGACGATGATGGCTGAGGGTGATCTCAAGACACTGGCACTGGCCGATCTGCACGCCGAATTGGGCGGTAAGTTCGTGGGTTTCGCGGGCTACGCGATGCCCGTGCAATATGCACGCGGCGTGATGGGGGAACATCTCTGGACCCGCGAAAGCGCGGGGCTTTTTGACGTCAGCCACATGGGCCAGGTCATGCTGCCCGCCGACGCGGATCTGGAAGCGCTGGTGCCGGTGGATGTGCTTGGCCTGGCCGAGGGCCGCCAGCGCTACGGATTTTTCACCAATGAGAACGGCGGCGTGCTCGACGATCTGATGATCGCCCGCGTGCCGGATGGCTTGTTCCTCGTGGTCAACGCCGGGTGCAAAGACGCCGACATCGCCCATCTGCGCGCGCGTCTGGGCGGTGTTGAAGTCATTCAGGACCGCGCGTTGCTGGCCCTGCAAGGACCAAAGGCCGAGGCCGCCCTGGCCGCCCTGGTCCCCGGCGCGGCTGAGATGCGTTTCATGGATAGCACCCGGCTGGACTGGGACGGGGTCGAGCTGTGGATCAGCCGCTCCGGCTACACCGGCGAAGACGGGTTCGAGATCTCGATCCCGGACGCGCGGTCCGAGGCCTTCGCGCGCGCCCTTCTGGCCGACGACAGGGTCGCGCCCATCGGCCTCGGCGCCCGCGACAGCCTGCGGCTGGAGGCCGGGCTGCCGCTTTATGGCCAGGAGATGTCCGCCACCATCAGCCCCGTGGAGGCCGGCCAGGCCTGGGCCATCGGCAAGGTCCGCCGCCCCGGCGGGCCGCGCGCGGGCGGCTTTCCCGGCGCCGATGTGATCCTGCCGCAACTGGGCGGCAATGCCCCGCGCCGCCGTGTCGGTCTTCTGCCCGAAGGCCGCGCGCCGATGCGCGCAGGCGTTGAGATCTTCGCCTCCCCCGAGGCCGAAAACCCCATCGGCACCATCACCTCCGGCGGTTTTGGCCCCACCCTGGGCGGCCCCATGGCCCTTGCCCTCGTGGCGGCAGACACCCCCAAAGACGTGCCGCTCTACGGCGAGGTGCGCGGCAAGCGCCTGCCCGTCACCCAGGTCAAACTGCCCTTCACGCCCCCCGGCTACAAACGCTAACCCCGATATTGAAAAAAAGACGGAGACCCCGATGAAATTCACCGAAGACCACGAATGGCTCGACGCCGATGGCGACATCATCACCGTTGGCATCACCGAACACGCCGCCACCCAGCTTGGCGACGTCGTCTACGTCGAACTGCCCGAGGTGGAGACCCAGGTCTCCAAGGGGGATGAGATCGTGGTGATCGAATCCGTCAAAGCTGCCTCCGACATCATCGCGCCGCTCGATGGTGAGATCGTGGAGGTCAACGACGCGCTCGCCGACAAGCCCGCGCTGGTCAACGAAGACGCCATGGGCGCGGCCTGGTTCTTCAAGATCAAGGTCGAAAGCGCGGACGCGTTGGACGAGTACATGTCCGAGGATGAGTACAAGGATCTGGTGGAGGAATAGCCCCCGGACCCCAAACCTTCGCCCCCCCGGCAGACCGGCCCTCCGGGGGGAGTTTTTCTGGCAAGATGAAAGAGCAAGGCCCGCGCGGGTCTGCCGATGGAGCCCCCCATGCCCTGGACGACCACCGATTACGACCCCACCGATTTCGCAAACCGCCGCCACATCGGCCCCTCGCCCGCAGAGATGGCCGAGATGTTGGAATTCATCGGCGCGTCCAGCCTTGATGCGTTGATTGACGACACGGTTCCCGCGTCGATCCGGCAAACGGGCGCGCTGGAGTGGCCTGCGTTATCCGAGGCAGAGCTGCTGGAGCACATGCGCGCCATCGCGGCCAAGAACAAACCGATGGTCTCGATGATCGGCCAGGGCTACCACGGCACCCACACGCCGCCCGCGATCCAGCGCAACGTGTTGGAAAACCCCGCCTGGTACACCGCCTACACGCCCTATCAGCCCGAGATCGCCCAGGGCCGGCTCGAGGCTTTGCTGAACTTCCAGACCATGGTCGCAGACCTGACCGGCCTACCCGTTGCCAATGCCTCCCTGCTCGATGAAGCCACCGCGGCGGCCGAGGCGATGGTCATGGCGCAGCGGTCTTCCAAATCGAAGACCCGCGCGTTTTTCGTCGATGAGAACTGTCACCCCCAGACGATCGCCGTGATGCAGACCCGCGCCGCGCCCCTGGGGATCGAGATCCTGACCGGCGCGCCCGACACCCTCAAAGCCGACACCGTCTTTGGCGCGATCTTCCAATACCCCGGCACCTTCGGGGGCCTGAACGACCCCACCGCGCAGATCGAAGCGCTCCACGACGCCAAAGCCATCGCCGTCGTCGCCACGGATCTACTCGCCCTGACCCTCATCAAGGAGCCCGGCGCCATGGGCGCGGACATCGCCATCGGCTCGGCCCAACGCTTTGGCGTGCCCCTTGGCTACGGCGGGCCCCATGCCGCTTTCATGGCCTGCCGCGACGCGCTGAAGCGCGCGCTTCCGGGCCGCATCATCGGCGTCTCCGTCGACAGCCACGGCCACAACGCGTACCGGCTGTCCCTGCAAACGCGCGAGCAGCATATCCGGCGTGAGAAGGCCACCTCCAACGTCTGCACCGCCCAGGCGCTGCTGGCCGTCATGGCCAGCTTCTACGCGGTGTTCCATGGCCCCCAGGGCCTGCGCGCCATCGCGGAACGCGTGCACCTGCGCGCCGTGCGCCTGGCCGCCTCCCTCAGCGCGGGCGGCTACCCGCCTGAAAACGACACCTTCTTCGACACCCTCACCGTCCACGTCGGCGACAAGCAATCCCGCATCATGGCCGCCGCCGTGGCGCGCGGCATCAATCTGCGCGACGTGGGCGCGGATCGCATCGGCATCGCCGTCGATGAGGTCACGACCGAGGCGCATATCGAAGCCGTCTGCCGCGCCTTCGGCGTGCTCGTCGCGCCCGTCCCCAGGACCCCCGCGATCCCCGAGGATCTGCTGCGCACGTCGGATTACCTCACCCACCCGATCTTCCACATGAACCGCGCCGAATCCGAGATGATGCGCTACATGCGCCGCCTCTCGGACCGCGACCTGGCGCTCGACCGCGCGATGATCCCGCTGGGGTCCTGCACCATGAAGCTGAACGCGGCGGTGGAGATGATGCCCGTCACCTGGCCCGAGTTCGGCAACCTGCACCCCTTCGCCCCCGCCGATCAGGCCGAGGGCTATGCCGAGATGTTGGAGGATCTCTCCGCCAAGCTGTGCGAGATTACCGGCTATGACGCCATGTCGATGCAGCCCAACTCTGGCGCGCAGGGCGAATATGCGGGGCTTCTGACCATCGCCGCCTACCACCGCGCGAACGAGCAGGATCGCAACATCTGCCTGATCCCCGTCTCGGCCCATGGCACCAACCCGGCCTCTGCCCAGATGGCGGGCATGCAGGTTGTCGTGGTCAAATCCCAGGAGGACGGAGATATCGACCTGATCGATTTCCGCGCCAAGGCGGAGGCCGCCGGCGACAAGCTGGCCGCCTGCATGATCACCTACCCCTCCACCCACGGCGTGTTCGAGGAATCGGTGCGCGAGGTCTGCGCAATCACCCATGAGTTCGGCGGTCAGGTCTATCTGGATGGCGCCAACCTCAACGCCATGGTCGGCCTGTCGAAACCCGGCGAGTTGGGCGCAGACGTCAGCCACCTGAACCTGCACAAGACCTTCTGCATCCCCCACGGCGGCGGCGGCCCCGGCATGGGCCCGATTGGCGTGCGCGCGCATTTGGCCCCGCATCTGCCCGGCCACCCGGAAACGGGCGGCACCCAAGGCCCCGTCTCGGCGGCGCCTTACGGCTCGGCCTCGATCCTGCCGATTTCCTACGCCTATGTGCATCTGATGGGCGGCTCCGGCCTGACCCAGGCCACGAAGGTGGCGATATTGGGCGCGAACTACATCGCGCAGCGGCTGGAGGGCGACTACGGCGTGCTTTTCAAGGGCCGCACGGGCCGCGTGGCCCACGAATGCATCCTAGACACCCGCCCCTTTGCAGAGGCCGGGATCACCGTGGATGACATCGCCAAGCGTCTGATGGACCACGGCTTCCACGCCCCCACCATGAGCTGGCCCGTGGCCGGCACCTTGATGGTGGAGCCCACGGAGTCCGAGACAAAGGCCGAGTTGGACCGTTTCATCACCGCCATGCAGGCGATCCGCGCCGAGATCGCGGAGGTCGAAGGTGGCCAGATCGCGGCTGTCGACAGCCCGTTGCACCACGCCCCCCATACGATGGAGGACCTCGTCCGCGATTGGGACCGCGCCTACACGCGCGAACAGGGGTGTTTCCCGCCGGGGGCCTTCCGGGTCGACAAATACTGGCCGCCCGTCAACCGCGTGGACAATGTGGCGGGCGACAGAAACCTGATCTGCACCTGCCCGCCGCTGGATGATTACATGGAAGCGGCAGAGTGAGGCCGCGGGGCCGGGTTTTGGGGCTTGTTTGTGGTTAATGAAACATTAATGAAAATGCTTTATGTTGCGTTTTCAGGTGCTTAGGCCCTTGCTCAAGCTTGAGCAGGCGGTCTAACGCGACCGCCCAAAGCGGGTGTAGAGCCCGTCCAGCGTATAGGTCTCGGCCACCGGCCCATGTTCTTCCGGGAAGAAATTGGGGTCCTCCGGCAAGCACCCGCGCCCGCAGGCCTGGGTCATCGTGCCGGTCGTCCCATCCACGAACCACAGCCGCCCGCCGGGCGTGCCGACCCAGCCATTCACGCCGAACCGCATGTCGCCCTCCACGTCCTGAATGGACGGCACTTCGCCGTCATACCCCAGCCCCCAGGCCGCATGGGTGTGCCAGGACGAGACCGCTCTTTGACCGGGCTCCAACGGCATCGACGCACAGCTCGCCTCGCCGCCCCAGGACGCCTTCGTGGAGGAGTAATTTCCCTCCGCATCCTGCAGGACAAACCCGCAAACCTCGCGGTTGAAACGCACCGAAAGCTGGTTCATGGACTCCATCAGCCCCTGCACGAATTCCATTTCCCGCGCATCCTGCGCCTGCGCCGCGGAGGCCAGGCTCACCCATGTTGCGGTGAAAACAGAGGCCAGTTTGGTCACGATTGAACGCATGGGGAGAAAGCTCCTTTCAGGACGATTGACCCTGAGGTTAGTGGAGAATGCGCCGCTGGCAACGCGAAATAAGGCGCAAAGCGGTGGAATGCCCGGCCCGATACGCTAATGTCCTCAGGGACGACGTTTGTGGAGAGGTGATATGGCAAGCTTTGAAGACAAAATGCGCGACCGGGTTCAATCCATGGCCAAAGGCACGAGAATCGAGGCGTTGACCGATGATGAAGACGTGCGCGAGTGGCTGGTCTTCGGCCGCATCGCGATGATCGCGACACTGTGGATGGCGATGATTTCCGCCGTGGCATTAGTGATCTCCATCCGTTTCTGACCCCGAGGCGTTGGGGTCCCGCCCTAGATGGACCGGGGCCACGTTGGGGTCGCGGGGAAAGATCACGGATCGGCACCTTTAGGGGCCGAACCCGTTATATTGCGGCCCAATCGGTAAACCGAAACGGCTGCGGGCGGGGCTTGCGTTGGGTGTGTTTGGCTTGGCGCGGGGGCATCTGTTTTCTCCTGTGATGCCTCGACCCTACTGCTTCCCGGGGCCCGCGTCAGCGGATGGTCCCCGGTCTTGACAGCTTAGATCGACGCCCAATCAGTGAACCGAAATGGAGCGGGCGCGGGCTTGCCGGGAATGGGCGAGGGTTGACGGCGAGTTTGGGCGGGGCGGGTCATGGTCTATCCTTTGGGGCTTCGTGGGACGGGGTAAGCCCAACGTGGCCATTTCACCCCCTGTCACACAAAATCGCCGCGCTGATATCCGATAGCTTTCCGGCTTTCCCGCCCTTTTTCAGCGCCTTGGCGGAAATTCGCCCCGGGGGTGTTGAGATAGGCGGCACTTGGCCGATGGGTGCAAAACGTGCGGATCAGGGGAGCTCAAACCGCCCTCCTATCGCCCTCGGAAGATCACGGGGGGTCCAATCACATACCACCCGGCATCCCAAGAATCATGACCTCTCACCGGGCCACAAAAAAAGGCGCGTCCGTAACCGGGCGCGCCATCGTCTTGTCAGCAGATCGCTGAAGCGTCTCTTAGACTGCCTTCAGGTTCACGGCACTCTCGCGGCCATCACGGCCAGCTTCGAGGTCGTAGGTCACCTTCTGGTTGTCGGCGAGGCCGGTCAGACCAGAACGCTCAACAGCAGAGATGTGCACAAACACGTCCTTGCCGCCCGTCTCGGGTGCGATAAAGCCGAAGCCTTTAGTAGAGTTGAACCATTTCACGGTGCCATTGGCCATCGTGTGTCTCCTAAGTCATGTATTCCCGCCCGCGTGCCTGCGGCGGTATGGCGTCAGTTGGGTAGCAGATCGAGACTGAGGCCTTGGTAGAGGAGACAGCGGACGAGGTGCGGTAACGGTCGCAGGGTGCATATGGCGCAGATGGGGGTGGAAATCAAGGGGAAGTCGGGCGTGAGTCGATTCGCCGATAGCTCAACATCGGCGACTTTGCATGATGATCCATCAACGCCTCAATCCTCCTAGGCATGGAATATGAACTGAATGTTTCATCGAATTCTACAGCGCCAACATTCTCCGCTTTTCGCCAAGCGTCTTTGCTCAATGGCATCATACACGTTCGCCCGTTCACCGGCGCTAAAGCCCAACATTTGTCCAGATAGCCTAGGATATCAGGCACCTGTTCATCTGATGCATTCAAGTAGGCAATAGGAACCTCTGTCTCTTCGGACGCTTTCATCCGTAGAACACTTCGGATGTGATCGAAGTACGGATGCGCGACAAAGGTGTATCCAAACTTTGCAAAGAAAAGAAGAAACACGGTTTTCAGCTCCGCTTGCTTCACACGCGCTTTACGGTAGTTCAGCGGGATGTCGATAGAGATTTGCTTTCCTGCCATGCAAGATTCGTCAATCCACTCTACGATCTGGTCGGGACCGTGCGGGTTGTGGCCAGATGAAGGGGCCAAATGGATTACCCCTTCAGCGGATTTGTGCAGCGTCGCGTTGAGTTTTCCACATTCGCTTACTAGCGAAACAGATCGCCGTTCCGTTTCGCCACCCGCGCCGAAGGTGCGGAGAAAATTCTCGGCCTTGCGCGCTTCATTCTGATCAGCTTCATAAGCAGTCCCAGCAAAGTTGTTGCATACTTTGCAGGTAAGAACTTCTAATCTGCCGCCCGAAGCTCTGGGAGGAACGTGGTCAATCGTAAGATAACCGCTTGCCAACGCCGCCTCCTCAAAGACCATCAAGCATATGGGACAAGCATAGCCATCGACATTTGACGCCAATTTAAGTGCGCGCGCCCCTTCAGAAAAGCGTTGTCGCGCGACTGGCTTCACCGCACAAACTTCTTGTGCTTCAACCGCTTGGGCTCCAACGCGTCTGGCCCTAACCTGCGCTTCTTGTCCTCCTCATAGGCCGAGAAGTCGCCTTCGAACCATTCCACATGGGCCTCGCCTTCGAACGCCAGGATGTGCGTGCAGATGCGGTCGAGGAAGAAGCGGTCGTGGCTGATCACCACGGCGCAGCCAGCAAAATCCGTGAGCGCGTCTTCCAGGGCGCGGAGGGTTTCGACGTCGAGGTCGTTGGTCGGTTCGTCCAAGAGAAGAACATTGCCGCCCGACTTCAACAGCTTCGCCATATGGACGCGGTTGCGTTCGCCGCCCGAGAGCTGGCCGACCTTCTTTTGCTGGTCGCCCCCCTTGAAGTTGAACGCCGAGCAGTAGGCGCGGGAGTTCATGCTCGCGTCGCCCAGTTCGATGATCTCGGCGCCGCCGGAAATCTCTTCCCACACCGTCGTGTCGCCTTCCAGCGCGTCGCGGGATTGGTCGACGTAGGCCAGCTGCACTGTGTCGCCGTATTCGAGCGTGCCCTCGTCGGGCTGTTCCTGGCCCGTGAGCATGCGGAAGAAGGTGGATTTGCCCGCGCCGTTGGGGCCGATGACGCCGACGATGCCGCCGGGGGGCAGTGCGAAGGAGAGGTCTTCGATCAGCAGCTTGTCGCCGTAGCCCTTTTTGAGGTTCTCAATCTCGATCACCTTCTGGCCGAGGCGTTCGCCATTGGGGATGATGATGGTCGCACGCGACAGCTTCTCACGCTCGGATTTCCCGGCGAGGTCCTCATAGGCGTTGATCCGGGCCTTTTGCTTGGCCTGACGGGCTTTGGCGCCCTGGCGGATCCACTCCAATTCCCGTTCCAGCGTCTTCTGGCGGGTCTTGTCTTCGCGGGCTTCCTGCTCCAGCCGTTTGGCCTTCTGCTCCAGCCAGGCGGAGTAATTGCCCTCGTAGGGGATGCCGCGGCCGCGGTCGAGTTCCAGGATCCAGGAGGTGATATCGTCAAGGAAATAACGGTCGTGGGTGACGATCAGGATGGTGCCTTTGTAGTCGATCAAGTGCTGCTGAAGCCAGGCGATGGTCTCGGCATCCAGGTGGTTGGTGGGCTCGTCGAGGAGCAGCATTTCAGGCGCTTCGAGAAGTAGTTTGCACAGTGCCACGCGGCGGCGTTCGCCGCCCGAGAGGGTCGCCACCGGCGCGTCATCGGGGGGGCAGCGGAGCGCTTCCATCGCGACGTCGATCTGGCTGTCGAGGTCCCAAAGGTTGTTGGCGTCGATCTCGTCCTGCAACGCGGCCATCTCATCGGCGGTCTCATCCGAATAGTTCATCGCCAGCTCGTTGAAACGATCCAACTTGCCCTTCTTCTCGGCCACGCCGAGCATGACGTTTTCACGCACCGACAGGCTTTCGTCCAACTGCGGCTCCTGCGGGAGGTAGCCGACCTTTGCCCCCTCAGCCGCCCAGGCCTCGCCGGTGAAATCCTTGTCGAGGCCCGCCATGATCTTCATCAGCGTCGATTTACCGGCGCCGTTCACGCCGACGACGCCGATTTTCACGCCGGGCAGGAAGCTGAGGCGGATGTTTTCGAAGCACTTCTTGCCACCGGGGTAGGTCTTGGACACACCGTCCATGTGGTACACGTATTGATAGGCGGCCATGGGTCCACTCCGTCTGAAAGATCGCTGTTGCGCCCTTCTTTAGAGGGGCGCGGCGGGATCGGCAATCGAAGGGTTGGGCCCGGGTCAGGCGCTGAGCGCGCGAACCTGGGTCTCGGGCGGGATGACGATGGGCGCGCCTTCGGCAATCATCGAGATCAGGGCCTCCCGCGCCATGGGGCGGGCGACGCCGAAGCCCTGCAGGCGGAAGCAGCCATGGTCCAGCAGGAAGTCCGCCTGTTCGGCCGTTTCGACACCTTCTGCCAAGGTGCTGACCCCGAGTTCGTCGCACAGGCGCAGGATCGAGGTGGTGATGATCCGCGCGGAACGATCGTGGGTGACATTTGCGATCAGCGAGCGGTCCAGTTTCACGCCGCTGACTTCCAACTGGCTGAGGTGCGACAGGCCCGCATAGCCGACGCCGAAGTCATCGAGGTAGACGGCGAAACCCTTTTCGCGCAGTTCCTGAATGCGGGCGGCGGCGACGCTGTCGGTGGTATCGGCGCCAAAGAACGTCGTCTCCAACACTTCTGCCACGAGGGATTTCGTGTCGAGCCCGGCCAGATGCGCCTCATAATCCAGGCGGCGCATGAACTCCGGATGCGCCAGCGCCTCGGATGAGGTGTTGAACGCGCCGCGGATGGTGAAATCCTGCCCGCGCAGCTCAGAGACCAGCGACGTGGTCGCGCGGATCGCGGCAAAGTCGATGTCGGCCATGCGGTTGAGGCGCGAGGCGTAGCGCAGGAAAACATCGGGAGAGACAACCTCTCCACAAGTTCGGTTCCATCGCGCCAGCGTCTCGAACGCGTAAATCTTGCCCGAGCGACCATCCAGGATGGGCTGATAGACGAAATTGATCCCATCCGTGTCGAGGGTTTCGACAAACTCTTCCATCAGGGCGTTTTCAGCTTCCTGACGACTGTGCAGCGTTGCGTCGTAGCGGGCCACGCGGGGCGAGCCTGGCCTTTTCGCCTCGTAAAGGGCGAAGTCGGCAGAGCGGATCAGGTCAGCCGCCGTGGTTTCCTGCCCATCGCTTAACGCGATACCGATGGAGGCGCCGCATTCCACGGTCGTATCGCCCCAATCGAGCGGGGTGCAGATGCGTTCTATCAGCCCGTCGGCGATGTGTTGCAACCGGTCGAAATCCGTGATGCCAGGGCAGGCCACGACGAATTCATCGCCCCCCATCCGGCACGACAGGTCCGATTGCCGCGCACAGGCGCGGATCGCGGCGGCCACATGGACCAGGATGCAATCCCCCGCCGAGTGCCCATGGGTGTCGTTTACAGCCTTGAAGTGATCAAGGTCGATGTAGAGCAGACCGATAGCCCGGTCTGCGGGGTTGGGTCGGCGCAAGACGGCGTCGCAGGCCGCCAGAAAAGCGGTCCGATTGTGAAGACCCGTCAGGGCATCGTGGTGGGCGGCGTGGTGCAGATCGGCGCGGGCACGCTCCAACTCTTCCTCCCGTTTGACCTGGTTGGTGACGTCGCGCGACACCAGGATCACCCGTTTCTCGCCCTTGCGGGGTTCGACAGTGGAGAGGTTGAACTCGTGCCAGAACAGCTCTCCATTCTTGCGCATGTTGGGACGGCGCACGAGGTTGTAGAACTCATAACTATCTGGATCGAAACGGAAGTTCGCAATGTCATCCTCATGGGGCTTCATGTCGGGCGGGAAGCAGAACTCCTGTGGGCGCCGTCCCAGCACTTCTTCCAAAGAACGCCCCATGATCCGGCAATAGGCCGGGTTGGCCCATAGGATCCGTGCCTCCATGTCCTGATAGACCAAACCATCGTTGGCGTTTTGGGCGACCGCGCGCAGGATCGCTTCCTGGGCGGAGACGTCTTCAAGGTTCTTTTGGGCAACCGACAAAGCTTCCAGCGCGGATTTGGACGCGCGCGTCTTGGCCCACAGCACGACCATCAGCAGCATCAGCAAGATCGCCAGGGCGATCTCCATCAACAGGAACGTGCGCACGCCCGTCAGAGCCGCCGGGTCGAGCCATGCCAAAACCGAGGGGAATGACCCCGTCATACTCATCATCACATCCGCCCTGTTATCTCTCGGCAAGGCTAGTTGCCCTCTGCCAAGGCCGGGTTAACGCGCGCGCTGTCCCGCAGGGTTTTATGGCGCGGATTTCGCTAAATTTGGCGCGATCCGCAGGGCTGGCGCGGGCGTTCAAGGCGCGGGATGTATGATTGACAGACCGCCCCCTCGCGCCCATCAAAGCCCCGAACAAGGGAGGAACGGCGTTGCGTCACAGGCTGCCATTTGCACTGCCGGGCCAAACCATTGGCCTGTTCGGGGGGTCGTTTGATCCACCGCACAGGGGCCACGTGCATGTGAGCCGGGAAGCGTTGAAACGGTTCGGGCTGGACCGCGTTTGGTGGTTGGTGTCCCCCGGTAACCCCCTGAAAACGCGCGGCCCCGCGGCGTTGGAGCGGCGGATGATGGCCGCGCGCGCATTGGTCCGCCACGCGCGGGTCGACGTCACCGATATCGAGGCGCATCTGGGCACGCGCTACACCGCGCAGACGATCGAGCGGCTACAGAGGCTTTACCCCGGCGTGCGGTTTGTCTGGCTGATGGGTGCCGACAACCTGGCGCAGTTTCACCATTGGCAGCGCTGGGAATGGATCATGGAGAACGTGCCCGTGGGTGTTCTGGCGCGCCCGGGCCAGAGGATCTCGGCCCGCACCTCGGTGGCCGCGCAGAGGTTTCGCAACGCCAAGATGCCCGCAAGCGCCGCGCGTCTACTAGGGCGGGCCGAGGCACCGGCGTGGTGTTTCCTGAACGTGCCGATGCTGGATGTGTCGAGTTCAGAGATCCGGGCCAGGGGCGAGTGGGGTTAGTCAGGCGTCCATTAGCGTGCCCGAACGCAAAGCGACGCAAATCCAGACACCAGGACCAAGGCAATACCGGCAAGTGCCACGCCGTCGGGAAACGCGCCGAAGATCAGCGCGCCAAATAGCGTGGCCCAGATCAATTGCGTGTAGACGAAAGAAGCCATGCGGCTGGCATGCGCCCGGCGGTAGGCAATGATCAAAAGCAGGTTGCCCAACATCGAACAGGCAGCCGACACCGAGGCCAGTGAGGCCACGGGCGCGCTGAGCGGCGGCATCGCCGCGATCCCGAAAGGTGCCAAGACAAGCGCGCCGATGACCAGTTGCGAGAGCAACATCGCCCGCGGCCTTGCCACGTTGGCGATCCACCGGCTCATCACCAGGTAACAGCCATAAAAAAGCCCCGCCAGCACCGCAAATCCCATGCCCATGGTCATGCCAAAGCCCGGTTTGACGACAAGGATCACCCCAACGAACCCGAGGCAGATCAGGCCGAAGCGCAGGGCCGAAAACGGCTCGCGCAGGAGCCATACAGACAGGAGCCAAGAGAGTATGGGCCCGACAAAAAAGGCCGCGAAGACGTTGGCGATGGGCTCGGATGCGAGTGCTGTCAGGATCGACGTGATGCCGCCGACCAGCAACAGCGCACGCAGCCAGATGCGCCAATCGGCGAAGAGGCGCGGTGAGACGATTCGAAACACGAAAGGCGCGATCATCAGCGCGCCGAGGGCAAAGCGGCTCCACGCGACAAAGAGGGGCGAGACGCCCTGTCCGCCCGTATCCAGACCGGAAGTAAGCAGTTTTCCTGCCGTGTCCCCCGCCGGGATCAGGGCCATGGCCAATAGCATCAGGGGCAATGCGCGAAGCGTGTTCTTGTCCATCGCCGTCCCGCCTACCCTGCTTCGTCAAGCAGGGAAACCCTGCCCCCTCTTGCACAAAATCGTGTCGCCACGGGGGGTTGAGCGTCCCCCCTGCCTCAAGGTAATCTGTGCGCAGCTGCCAAGTGAAATGACGACATGATTTCCAGACGGATCTTCCTGAGCGGGCTTCTTGCAAGCACCGCCCCCGGGGCGTGGGCTGCGGCGCCAGAGCGGTCGTTGCGCCCGCTGTTGCGGCCAACGGGATTCCTGCTGCGCACCATCCCCGAGGCCGCCGAGATTATCCGGGATGCAGGCCTGGGCGGGCGCATCGGCTTTGCCGTCGCAGACGCCGTCACCGGAGAGATGTTGGAGGTCGTGAACCCCCTCTACCCCCTGCCCCCCGCCTCGGTCGCCAAGGCGGTCAGCTGCGCCTATGCGCTGGACCGTCTGGGGCCAAATTACCGGTTCCGCACCCGGCTTGTCTCGGACGGGGTTCTGGCCGACGGACGGCTTGATGGGGACCTCTGGCTGGTGGGCTCGGGCGACCCGATTTTCGACACCGACGCCCTGGCCGCAATGGCCGATGATCTGGTCAACATGGGCCTGCGCGAAGTGACAGGCCGGTTCATGGTGGCCACAGGCGCCCTCCCCGAGATCTGGCAGATTGATCCCAGCCAGCTACCCCATGTGGGGTACAATCCGGCAATCTCTGCGCTGAACCTCAACTTCAACCGCGTCCATTTTGAATGGGAACGGGTGGGCGAGGATTACACGATTTCCATGGACGCGCGCTCTGCCTCCTTGCGCCCTGCGGTGCAGGTCGCGCGGATGCGCGTGGCCGAGCGGACGACACCGGTTTACACCTATTCTGATGCCGACAGCCACGACGCCTGGACCGTCGCGCGCGGCGCCCTGGGCGAAGCCGGATCGCGCTGGCTTCCGGTGCGTCGCCCCGCCGCTTACATGGCCGAGGTCTTCCAGACATTGATGGGCGAACATGGCGTGCGCCTGGCCTCGCCAAGCTACGCGCTGAGCGCGCCGGACACGGCGCTGGTTCTGGCCGAAAATGTCTCCGATCCGCTGGACGAAATCCTGCGCGGGATGATGCGTTGGTCGACTAACCTAACGGCGGAAGTCGTGGGCCTCATGGCCACCCAGGCCGCCGGTGAGCGGGCCACGAGCCTGCCCGAATCAGGGGCCGCGATGACCGCGTGGATGGCCGAGACCCTGGGCGCGCGCAACGCCACCTTCGTCGATCATTCCGGCCTTGGCGTCGGCAGCCGCATCCGGCCGCAGGACATGACCCATGCCCTCGTCGCCGCCGGGCCGGGCAGCGCGCTGCGCGACCTGATGAAAGACATCCCGATGCGCGACCGCGACGGCAATGTGATCGAGGGCCACCCCATCGAGGTAGTCGCCAAAACCGGCACGTTGAATTTCGTCTCGACCCTCGCAGGTTTTGCCCGCACGCCGACCGGGCGCGATCTGGCCTTCACCATCTTCAGCGCCGATCTGGACCGGCGCGAAGCGATCCCCGAGGATCAGCGAGAACGCCCCACCGGCACGCGCACCTACAACCGCGCTGCAAAGCGCATGCAACAGGCTCTGATCGAGCGCTGGGGCACGGTCTACGCCTGATCCGGCGCTCCATGAAGCCATCCACTAAACGAAAAAGGCCACCCCGAGGGGTGGCCTTTGGTGTCGAGGGGCGCGGGCGTCACACGTTGATCGTGTTGCCGCCCTTGGGGCCTGCGACCAACCAGGCGATGAAGCCCAGGATCGGCAAGACGAGGATCACGACAGTCCAGATCACTTTCGCCAGCGTCGAGGCGGCAGAGGTCCAGGTTTTGAAGATCGCGTAGATGTTCGCGATCAGAACGAGCAGGCCGAAGATGCCATATTCCATTGGGGGTCTCCCTGAGTGGTTGCGTTGCAAAGACAACTAGCCAGGGCGCATTTGGTTCCGAGTTTTTATCTGTGCCGGTGGAACAGGGCCATAAGCCTTGCGTGGCGGGCGAAGGGCTCATCCGCCGGTGCCGCTGCCGCGGTTGCCATGATCCGGCGCACCAGCACGAACGACAGCACGCCGAAGACCACACCGCCTGCGGCCTGCCCGATCAGCACGCCTTCTGCCCCCAACCAAGCCGAGAAGATCAGGACCGGCACGATGGTGCCAATCGTATGGCGGCCCCAGTTCACCCAGGTCGAGGTGTAGGGATAGCCGATGTTGTTGAAGCTGGCGTTGGACACAAAGATCATACCGTTGAAAAAGAACGCCAGCGCCAGCGGCCCGCAGAACAGGAAAACCAATGCGCGGGCATCCCCCGTGGCGGTGAACAGCGCCGCGATGGGCTCGCGCAGGAAGAACAGCACCGCGCTGACGATCACGACGACAAGGCCGGTAAACAGCATCGCCTCATAATACGTGCGTTTCACCCGGTCCTGTTTGCCCGCCCCGAAGTTCTGCCCGACGATGGGGCCAACGGCGCCCGACAGCGCAAAGAGCACCCCGAAAGCCACGGGCGTCAGACGCCCGATGATCGCCATGCCCGCCACGGCCTCTTCCCCGTATTGAGCCATGGAGCGGGTGACGAAGGCTTGCCCCACAGGGGTCGCCAATTGGGTGAGGATCGCGGGGGCGGCCAACGCCACGATGGGCGACAGGTCCAACCGAAGATCCGGCAGGGCGGGCCGCGCCAGGCCGCCGTGGTGGCGGAAGATCGGGATCAGGGCGACCGCCGCAATCGCCATCCGCGCACAGACCGAAGCGATGGCGGCACCCGTCAGCTCCAGGTTCAGGCCGAAGATCAGGATCGGGTCGAGCACGGCATTGACCAGCCCGCCGATGATAGTCGCCATCATCGCGCGCCGCGCGTCGCCATGGGCGCGCAGGATCGCGCCGCCGACCATGCCCACAAGAAGCAGCGGCAGAGAGGGGATGATGATCCGCAGGTAGCTTACCGCAAGGTCCTGGGTGGCGTCACTGGCGCCAAGCAGCGCCACCAGTGCAGGCAGATTGAACCAGACGACAGCGGCGAAAATGCTGCCGAAGAGGATGCCGTAAAACAGCGTCGTGCCCGCACGACGACGGGCCAGCGCCTCATCCCCCGCCCCCAACGCGCGGGCCACGAGGGCACCGCCGGCAATCGCCATGCCGATCCCGAAAGACGAGGTGAAGAACAGGATGGCGCCCGCATATCCGATGGCCGCCGCAAGCTCCTCTTTGCCGAGCATCGAGATGAAGATCATGTCGACAAAATCGACCAGGAACACCGCCATCAGCCCGACAGACGAGGTCAGCGACATCACCGAAATATGCTTGAAGAGGGACCCTTCGAGGAAGACCGCTTGCGAGTTTGCCATCCCAAGACACTGTCACGATCCCGCCCGCAGGCGCAATCCGCAAACCCCGCGCCGATCACGCCGCCCGAAGAACAGCTTCACCTCGCAGTCAAAGCACACCCGCGCCATCGGCCCTGGCCGAGGGCGCCTGGTCGCGTGCGCGCGCAGGCCAAAGGCCGAGGACGCGGCGAAACACCCGAGGCCTGAAGGTGCGCACCCGGGCGGGGATCAGAGCGACGGCTTCACCTGCATCAGGCGCATGACATCAGCCATTTCAGGCCCCTTTTCCCGTCCCGTCACAGCCTTGCGCAACGGCATGAACAACCCGCGTCCCTTGCGGCCCGTGGCCTCTTTCACGGCAGAGGTCCAGGCGCTCCACGTCGTCTCGTCGTAGGGCAACTCGGGCAGCATCGCGAAGGCTTCCGCCACGAAGTCCCGGTCCTCATCGGCCACCAACGCCTCGGCCCCGTCCCGGAACAAGGCCCACCAATCGGCAGTCTCCGCGCGCTTGCCAATGTTGGCGCGCGCGACCTCCCAGAACGCGGGCGCGATGCCCGCAGGGACCCCCAAAGCCGTGACCTCCTCGGCCACTGCGTCATAGGGGGTGGCGTGCAAGACGCTCGCGGTCAGCGGCCACAGGTCTTCGACATCGAACTTCGTTGGCGCAGAGCCGAAGTGGCCCAGGTCGAACCCCTCGGCCAGCTCTTCGACCGATCCCGCCAATTCCACCGGCTGCGAAGACCCGATCCGCGCCATATGCGACAGCAGCGCCATCGGCTCCATCCCCGCCGCGCGCAGGTCGCGCAGCGCCAGGGTGCCAAGCCGTTTGGACAGCGCCTCGCCCTGCGGTCCCGTCAGAAGCGAGTGGTGCGCAAAGGACGGCGCGTCCTTGCCCAGGGCATCCATGATCTGGATCTGGGTCGCCGTATTGGTCACATGGTCCGACCCGCGCACCACATGGGTCACGCCCATATCCGTGTCATCGACGACGGAGGCGATGGTATAAAGCACCTGCCCGTCGGCCCGGATCAGCACCGGGTCACTGACCGAGGCCGCGTCAATCGACAGATCGCCCAGAATGCCGTCGGTCCATTCGATCCGCGCATGATCCAGCTTGAAGCGCCACACGCCCTGCCCCCGCTCGGCGCGCAACTTGGCCTTTTCGCCGTCGGACAAGGCCAAAGCCGCCCGGTCGTAGACCGGCGGTTGGTGCATGTTCAGCTGTTTCTTGCGCTTCAGGTCCAGTTCGGTCGGCGTCTCCCACGCCTCATAGAACCGCCCCTTGGCGCGCAACTCATCGGCAGCGGCGGCGTAGCGGTCAAACCGGTCGGACTGACGCTCGATCCGGGCCCAGGTCAGACCCAGCCATTCCATATCCTCCTGGATCGCATCGGCGAATTCCTGGGTCGAGCGTTCCGGGTCCGTGTCGTCGAGCCGCAGAATGAACTGCCCGCCCGCCTTCTTGGCGATCAGAAAGTTGAACAACGCCGTGCGCAGGTTGCCGACGTGCAGAAAACCAGTGGGCGACGGGGCGAAGCGGGTGACGACGTTTGTAGGCGCGGACATGGGGCGAGGCCTTTCGAGGGGAAGCGGCTCTTCCTCTTTCATGTGCGCCCGCTTTTGTCCATATCGGGGGCATGCACGCTGATAAAACCGCCCCCGATCTGGCCGAGATGGAAGCCCTGGCCTATGCCGCGCGCGACGCCCTGGGCGACCCCTGGGCCGGGCCTGCGCGCGACGTCGTGATCCGGGTGGAGGATGTGGCGGAGCCCGAGATGTTGGCGGATCTGGGGATGGAGGACCCTTACGAGCTGACCGGCCTTTATGACGGCATCCCGATGACCCAGAAATCGGTGATGGACATGCCTGAGCGGCCGGACACGATCTGGCTGTTTCGGCGCGCGATCCTCGATGAATGGGTGGACCGGGGCAATGTGACCCTCGCCGAGTTGGTCACCCATGTGTTGGTGCATGAATTTGCCCATCATTTCGGCTGGTCCGATGACGACATCGCCGCCGTGGACCAGTGGTGGGACTAATCGCCCGCGCATTTATCACCCATCGCAACACCTTGTTAATGCTACGCGCGTAAAGCTGCCCGTGGGGCTGAATTGCAATGTAGCGAGTATGTCGATGATCCAGAGTACCGAAGCAGACCGCGCCATGGAGCGGTTGATCCGCTGGACGGACGGCATCGACCTGCCGATGTTCGTGCTGATCCTGCTGCCTGACGACCGACTGGAGTATGTGCATGCCAATGCAGCCCTCGGGCGCGTCGCCGATATGCCGACCTCGATCTTCCCCGGACGCATCGCGACAGAGATCTTTCCGACCCGCATGGCCGAGCGACTGGACGCCAATTATCGCCAGTGTTTGCGGACGGACACGCCCTTTTCGTATGAAGAATGCCTGATGCTGGATGGGCGGGAAACCTGGTGGCAAACCACGCTGTCGAAGCCCGCGGGTTTCGATGGCAACGTCGTTTTGGGGGTCGCCTCGACGCTTACCGAAGCCAAGGACCGTGAATTTGCCGCCGCCAATGCGCTGGCCGACATGACGGAACGGTTTGACGAATTGCGCCTGTTCTCGACGATGGCCGCCCATGATGCGCGCGGGCCCCTGGCCACCGTGTCCAGTCTGATTGACCTGATCCTTGAGGATTTTGAGGATATGGGCGACGGTAAGGCGGACCTGTTGCAATTGGTGTCCAACACGGCCGCGGAGGCGCTGGCGCAGATCTCTGCCACTCTGGAGCGCGCGCGCACGTTGGAGACCGGGGAAGAGGTGCGCAAAGCGATCGACCTGGGGCGCCTCTGCGGCGACATCGCCGCGATGGTGGACCCGGAAATGCATCTGGCGATTGATCTGCCCCAGACCCATGTCGAATGCGATGAGGTGATGGTGCAGATGGGGGTACGCAACCTGATGTCGAATGCGGCCCGGTTTTGCGAGCACCACATCACGGTTCAGGTGTCCGAGGATCGCGCGCGCGGCATGCTGATGATCGAAGTGGCCGATGATGGCCCCGGCCTGCCCGACGGCATGACCTTGCAGGACCTGACCAAGAAGGGCGAGGCGCGCAAGGGCGTCCATGGCTTCGGGCTCAGCGCCATCGCGAAACTGGTCAACAGCCGGGGCGGCACCTTCGAAGTCGTGCCCGCCGACGCGGACGACGACATGCCGGGGGCGCGGTTTCGGATCGTGCTGCCCGGGAGCATCCTGGGAAGTGGCATGAGCGGGTTGGCCCCGCGCGGCGCGGCGATGGACGGCGCGGTGCCGGTGACGGCCGTCTAGGAGTGTCGGGTCGGGCGCGCAAGGAGCGTGCGCCAGCGGGAAAGACGCGGGGAGCGTATCGGGTTAGATGACCGGGCCGAAAAGGACTGGCATCGGTGACAGCCCGGTGGACGAAAGGCGCCGTCACGGAGGAAGCCTATTCCGGATGCACCGGCCAAAGCACATCCAGGTCGCGCAAACCAGAGCGGATGATCTCTTCCAGCACCGCCAAATCAATATCCGCCAGTTTGTTCACATAGAGGCACGAGACCGCTTTCTTGTGCTTCCCCAAACGCGCCAGCATCTCTCCATAGTCCGCGTAGCCCGGCATGATATGGATCGACAGGTTGGCCTTGCGCGGACTGAACCCCGTGGCCAGAAAAGATCCACGACGACCCGATTTATAGGTGTAGTCGTACCGCCCGTAACCCACCAACGACGGGCCCCACATCCGCGGTCTGAACCCGCTCACACGTTGGAACAGCGCGTCCAAGGCCAGGCCGTCGGCGCGCCGCGTCGGGTGTTCGACGGCCTCCAGAAAGGCAGTCACATCGGCGTCGGT
This sequence comes from Gymnodinialimonas sp., assembly GCF_059726805.1. NCBI lineage: Bacteria > Pseudomonadati > Pseudomonadota > Alphaproteobacteria > Rhodobacterales > Paracoccaceae > Gymnodinialimonas > Gymnodinialimonas sp. Next base: position 1,081,218 of record NZ_AP041059.1, on the reverse strand, counting down.
GGCCTGTGTTTTGTTTTCACTCTGCGCCACGGGCTGGACCTTTTCGCCATGCGGAAGTCCATCCCCCCATAGCAGATTGCAGGGTCTTTCGAAACCGAGCCCTAGACCCGCGCGCCGCTGTCCAACTTTTCCAGAAAGGCCTCGGCGCTCGCCAGCGTTTCGGCGCGCTTGGCTTCATCCATCCGCGCAAAGGTCCGGTACATCTGCGCCATGCGGGGGTTCTTCGCAAAGCGATCCTCGTGACGCATCAGAAAATGCCAGTAGAGCGCGTTGAACGGGCAGGCCCCCTCGCCGGTTTTCTCCTTCACCGAATAGGCGCAGGATTTGCAGTAGTCCGACATCTTGTTGATGTAGTTGCCGCCCGAGACGTAGGGCTTGGAGCCAACCACCCCGCCATCGGCAAACTGGCTCATGCCGATGACGTTGGGCGCCTCGACCCATTCGTAGGCATCGGCATAGACGGCCAGATACCATTCGTGCACCTCATGCGGGTCGATGCCCGCCAGAAGCGCGAAGTTGCCCGTGACCATCAGGCGCTGAATGTGGTGGGCGTAGGCCTCTTCCCGCGTCTGGGTGATGGCCTCGGACAGGCACAACATGTCCGTGTCGCCGGACCAATAGAAATCCGGGAGCTTGCGTGTGTGGTCCAACGTGTTGCGCGACGTGTATTCCGGCCCCTCCAGGAAATAGATCCCGCGCATGTATTCGCGCCAGCCGATGATCTGGCGGATGAAGCCCTCCACGGCGTTCAGCGGGGCGTGGCCGTTTTTGTATGCCTGTTCCGCCGCGTCACAAACCTCGCGCCAGCCCAGAAGACCGGCATTGAGGTACATGGAGATGATCGAGTGATAGAGGAAGCGTTCCCCCTTCATCATCGCATCCTGGAAATCGCCGAAATTCGGCAGGGCCGTCTTGACCCAATGGGCCAGCGCGCGGCGCGCTTGGCCGCTGTCGGTGGCGAACCAGAAAGGCGTCAGGTCGCCGAAGTTATTGTCGAACCGGGACGCCACGAGGGACAGCACCTCTTCCGTCGTCTCGTCCGGCGTAAAATGCATCGGCGCCGCGTCCACGCCGCCCGGCGGCGGCTTGCGGTTGTCGTGGTCGTAGTTCCACTTGCCACCCTCTGGCTTGTCGCCGTCCATCAAGAGGCCGGTCTTGCGGCGCATCTCTCGGTAGAACCACTCCATCCGCAGCTCTTTGCGGCCCTCGGCCCAGTCGGCAAACTCGGCGTGGGAGCAGAGGAACCGGTCGTCCGGGAATTGGTGGACGGGGATCGGCATGTCTTCGAGCGCCGCGATCAGACGGAACTCGCCGGGCTCGGTGGCCAGCACCTCCTCGGCTGACGCCTCCTCGCAGCGGCGCAGAAGTTCGCCGGGGATGGAGCCCGCGTTTTCCGCGTCATCCAGCCTGGTGTAGTGGACGTTCCATCCGTCGGCGCGCAGGGTCTCGGCGAATTTGCGCATGGCGGCGAAGAGGAAGGCGATCTTCTTGGGGTGGTGCGGGACGTAGCTCGCCTCCGTCGCAACCTCGGCCATCAGGACGATGTCACGGGCTTTATCCGCCTCGCGCAGCGCGGCGATGTCAGGCGACAGCTGGTCCCCCAGGATCAGGACGATACGAGGCTTCACCACGGGATCGTCGCGCCTGAATAGTCGACAAATCCGCCGGTGTGATCCAGCCGCTCCATCACGTCACAGAGCATTTTTGCAGTGTCCGAGGCGGGCACGGTCTTATGGGTCGCGGCGTAATCCGCCGTGAAGGGTGTGGCGACAGTGCCGGGGTGCATCGCGGTGACGAGGGCATCCTTGTGGGTGCGCTTGAGTTCCACCGACGCGCCCCGGATCAGCATGTTGGCCGCCGCCTTGGAGGCGCGGTAGCTGTGCCAGCCGCCGATCCGGTTGTCGCCGATGGAACCGACCCGCGCCGTCAGGATCGCCGTCACTGAACGGCCCTGTTTCGGCAGCAGGCGCGGCAGGTGGCGCAGGATATTGGCGGTGCCCATGGTGTTGACGGCGAAGACATTGGCCATGGTGTGGGCGTCGATGGCGGAAAGCTGCTTTTCCGGCACCGCGCCGGGCGGGGCGAGGATACCCGTGGCAACGAAAACGGTCTGGAAGGTGCGGTCTAGGCCGCCCAGGATGCGATCCACGCAATCGGCATCGGTCACGTCCAACCCGTCGCCGGACCGAGACAGCGCTGTGACACTGCCGCCGCGCGCTCGCATCTCGGCCACCATCGCCTGCCCGATCCCGCCGGACGCGCCTATCACCAATGCTTCAATCATGGAGGGCGACGTAGATGCGCGCCCGCCGCGGTCAACGGTGCGGCCGCAATTTGGGGGTTTTCAAACGGGTCCGCTTCGGTCATTTATGCCCCATGACCTCGCACCCACATATCGCATGTTCGACGGCACGCCTGCCGTCCGCGCTGCTTGGTCTCCTCCTCCTTAGCCGCCTCTGAGCGTGCCATTTGGCGCGACCGCTCAGGGGAGAGAACGCGCCGGAGACACCTCAACGCTAAGGACACCCGATATGACTTCTGACAACCGTGTATTGATTTTTGACACCACCCTGCGCGATGGCGAGCAATCGCCGGGCGCGACCATGAGCCATGATGAGAAGCTGGAGATCGCCGGGCTGCTCGATGAAATGGGCGTGGATATCATCGAGGCAGGCTTCCCGATCGCTTCCGAAGGCGATTTCGCCGCGGTGAGCGAGATCGCGAAGAACGCCGTGAAATCCACGATCTGCGGGCTGGCGCGGGCCAACTTCAAGGACATCGACCGTGCGTGGGAGGCCGTGAAGCACGCGAAATCCCCCCGCATCCACACCTTCATCGGCACCTCGCCCCAGCACCGGGCGATCCCGAACCTGACGATGGACGAAATGGCCGACCGCATCCACGAGACGGTCACCCATGCCCGCAACCTCTGCGATAACGTCCAATGGTCGCCGATGGATGCGACAAGGACGGAGTGGGAGTATCTGGCCCGCACCGTGGAAATCGCGATCAAGGCGGGCGCCACGACGATCAACATCCCCGACACCTGCGGCTACACGGCGCCTGTGGAAAGCGCAGACCTGATCCGCCGCCTGATCGCCGAGGTCCCCGGCGCCGATGAGATCATCTTTGCCACCCATTGCCACAACGATCTGGGCATGGCGACGGCGAACTCTTTGGCTGCGGTCGCAGGCGGCGCGCGGCAGATCGAGTGCACGATCAACGGCTTGGGCGAACGCGCGGGCAACACCGCGCTGGAAGAAGTCGTGATGGCCATGAAGGTCCGCAATGACATCATGCCCTACACCACCCAGATCGACTCGACCAAGATCATGCACCTCAGCCGCCGCGTGGCGACTGTCTCGGGCTTCAACGTGCAGCCCAACAAGGCCATCGTGGGCAAGAACGCCTTTGCCCATGAGTCCGGCATACACCAGGACGGCATGCTGAAATCCGCCGATACGTTCGAGATCATGCGGCCCGAAGATGTGGGCCTGTCCGAGACGAACATCGTCATGGGCAAGCACTCGGGCCGCGCGGCGTTGCGGAGCAAGCTGAAAGACCTGGGCTATGACATGGCCGACAATCAGCTCAACGACCTGTTCGTGCGGTTCAAGGCGCTGGCGGACCGCAAGAAAGAGGTCTTCGATGACGATCTGATCGCGCTGGTGACGGATGCGGGATCGGATGGCGAAGGGCACCTGGAGGTCAAATTCCTGCGGGTGATCTGCGGGACCGAGGCGCCGCAATCGGCAGACCTGACATTGCGCGTGGGCGACGCGGACCAACAGGCGACCGCCCAGGGCGATGGCCCTGTGGATGCCGCGTTCAATGCCGTGAAGGCGATCTACCCCAACGAGGCCGCCTTGCAGCTCTACCAGGTGAGCGCCGTGACCGAGGGCATGGACGCCCAGGCGACCGTGACGGTGCGGGTCGAGGAAGACGGGCGGATTGCCACGGGCCAGTCGGCGGATACCGACACGGTCGTGGCCAGCGTGAAGGCCTACGTCAATGCGCTCAACCGCCTGATCGTGCGCCGCGAGAAGACCGGCGGCGACGTGCGCGAGGTCAGCTATAAGGACGTGAGTTGACGACTTGCGCTGGAAGGGTTTTCGAAAACCCTTTGCAGAGCCTTCCAAGGCTCTGCGCCCGGCCCCTTGCGGCTCGGGGGGGGCAAGGGCTATATGCCCCGAGTCTCTGGTGGGCGCTCTCGCAACGGGGGCGCTCCGACATTTTCGATGGAACGGACCGCGCCCATGGTCGGATTTTTTAGCAACCTTTTCTCGTCTGACATGGCGATTGACCTCGGGACGGCGAACACGCTGGTCTATGTGCGGGGCCGTGGTGTCATCCTGAACGAGCCGTCGGTGGTGGCCTATCAGGTCAAGGACGGCGTCAAGAAAGCGTTGGCGTTCGGGGAAGATGCCAAGCTGATGCTCGGGCGGACGCCCGGCTCCATTCAGGCCATCCGGCCCATGCGCGACGGGGTGATCGCAGACTTTGATGTCGCCGAAGAGATGATCAAACACTTCATCTCCAAGGTCCACTCTCGCCATACCTTCACCAAGCCCAAGATTATTGTCTGTGTGCCCCATGGTGCGACGCCGGTGGAGAAACGCGCCATTCGCCAATCGGTTCTGGGGGCGGGTGCGCGCAAAGCGGGCCTGATCGCGGAGCCCATCGCAGCCGCCATCGGCGCGGGAATGCCGATCACGGATCCCACAGGCTCGATGGTCGTGGACATCGGCGGTGGTACGACCGAGGTGGCCGTGCTGTCGCTCGCCGACATCGTCTACGCCCGCTCCGTGCGCGTGGGTGGTGACCGGATGGACGACGCGATCATCAGCTATCTGCGCCGCCAGCATAACCTGCTGATCGGGGAAGCCACGGCGGAGCGGATCAAAACCTCCATCGGCACCGCGCGGATGCCCGATGACGGGCGCGGCGCGTCGATGCGCATCCGGGGCCGTGACCTTTTGAACGGCGTGCCCAAGGAAACCGAGATTTCCCAGGCACAGGTGGCCGAAGCGCTGGCCGAGCCGGTCCAGCAAATCTGCGAGGCCGTCATGGGCGCGCTGGAAGCCACGCCCCCTGATCTGGCGGCAGACATCGTGGACCGGGGCGTCATGCTTACCGGGGGCGGCGCGCTGCTGGGGGAACTGGACCTGGCGTTGCGTGAACAGACCGGGCTCGCCATCTCCGTGGCCGACGAAAGCCTCAACTGCGTGGCGCTCGGCACCGGCAAAGCATTGGAGTATGAGAATCTCCTGCGCCATGCGATAGATTACGACAGCTAATCTAACCCCCACGTTGTGCCGGAAGGCACGGGCCCCAGGGAGTGCCACATGGCACGGGACAACTACGACGACAGCTATTCCAGACCCGTCCGGCGCTTGCTGTTGGCGGTGCTCGTGCTGTTTTTGCTGTCTCTTGTGCTGGTCTGGCGGATCGACAACCCCCGGGTCGAGCGTATCCGCGCCGCCGTCATCGACCGTTACGTGCCCAATATGGAATGGGTGATGGCGCCCGTCAGCGGCATCGCCCGCATGGCCGAGGATTTCCAGAGCTACGCGCGCCTTTTCGAGCAAAATCAGGAGCTTCGGCGAGAATTGCAGCAAATGCGCGCCTGGCGCGAGGCGGCGCTGCAGTTGGAGCAGGAAAACGCGCGCCTCTTGGACCTGAACCGTGTGCAGCTGGACCCGGAGCTGACGTTTGTGACCGGCATCGTGCTGGCCGACAGCGGGTCGCCCTTCCGCCGCTCGGTCCTGTTGAATGTGGGTGCGCGCGACGGGATCCTTGACGGATGGGCCACGATGGACGGGCTTGGCGTCGTGGGCCGGATCTCGGGCGTGGGCGACCGCACCAGCCGCGTCCTGCTCCTGACCGATGCGGCCAGCCGCATACCGGTGACGATCCTGCCCTCGGGGCAGCAGGCGCTTTTGATGGGCGACAATACCGGCACGCCGCTGCTGGATTTCATCGACGACGCCCAGGACGTGGCGGCGGGCGACCGCATCGTGACCTCCGGCGACGGGGGCCTGTTTCCGCCAGATCTCTTGGTGGGCCAGGTCGTTTTCACCTCGGACGGGCGGATGCGGGGGCGGCTGTCTGCCGACCTGCAACGCCTCAGCTTCATGCGGGTGATGCGCAGCCACCCCGGCACCACGCTGGAAAGCCCCGCAGACCTGATCGGCCCTCCCTGGCCCCCTGAGGGCATGCGTTTAGATGAGGACGGCGGGCTGATCCCGCTGGAGTCGGCCCGCGCACCTGCCCCAGTGGCAACCGAATGAGCGCGCTGTCCGCCCGCCATATCTGGACCTATCGCGCGGTCTTCCTGGGCCTCTGCCTCGGTGTGATCACCCTGAAACTGCTGCCCCTCAACCTGGCCGCAGGCGGCATCCCCGGCCCCGATCTACTGGTCCTTCTGACTTTCGCCTGGATGGTCCGTCAGCCCGCGCTGGTGCCCCTTGGCCTGCTACTGGTCGTCTTCCTTCTGGCCGATTTCCTGTTCATGCGCCCGCCGGGCCTTTGGACCGCGCTTCTGCTGATCGCCGCGGAAAGCCTGCGCCGCCGCCGCCTGACGATGACCGAGCTGCCGTTTCTCGTGGAATGGGGCACGGTTGCCGCCCTGATAATGGGCATGGTCCTGCTCAACAGGGTGATCTTGTGGATGCTGCTGGTGGATCTCAATTCACTCGGGCTTACCTTGGCTCATGGGATTGTGACGATTGCGATCTATCCGGTCGTCGTTGCCGTCTCGAAATTCGTGTTCCGAGTCCGTAAACTGGGCCCGACCGAGCTTGAAGCCCTATGAGTCTGCACCCCGCCCATGAAACGCAACGCCAAAGAGATTGAAGACAGCGCCCGCCAGATCGGGCGGCGCTCTCTGATTGTCGGGGGTCTCTTCGGGGGCACGGCAGCGGTATTGGCCGGGCGGATGCGGTATCTGCAGGTGGAACGCGCCGATGACTTCCGGCTGCTGGCCGAAGACAACCGCATCTCCATCCGCGTGATCCCGCCCGAGCGCGGGCTGATCTTTGACCGCGGTGGCGTGCTGCTGGCGGGCAATGAGCCGGTCTACCGGATCACCTTCGTGCGCGAAGATGCCGACGACGTCGACGCGGTGCTGGAACGCCTCAGCCAGATCGTGACGCTGGACATGGCAGCGCTGGAGCGGACCAGGGAAGAGATCTTTGCCGTCCGCCCCTGGGTGCCCGTGACCATCGCCGACCGCATGAGTTGGGAGGAAATGTCCTCGGTCGCCGTCAACGCCCCTGCCCTGCCCGGCGTGAACCCAGAGGTCGGACTGTCGCGCGCCTATCCCATGGGCGCGGATTTCGCCCATGTCGTGGGCTACGTGCGCAACGTGCCCGAGAACTACCGCGAACGCACCGGCGATAGTGACCCGGTCCTCAGCATCCCCGACTTTCAAGTCGGCCTTCTCAACGTCGAGGAAGGGTTGGAGGATAACCTGCGCGGTCGTGCCGGCACCAAGCGGGTCGAAGTCAACGCCAATGGCCGCGTGATGCGCGAGCTGGACCGCGACCCCGCCATCGCGGGCGACGACGTGCAGCTGACCGTCGACGCGGGCCTGCAGAACTACGTCGAGGCGCGGCTGACGGGCGAAAGCGCGGGCGCGGTGGTAATGGACTGCGAAACCGGCGAGATCCTGGCGCTTGCCTCGGCCCCCACCTACGACCCATCGATCTTCACCCGGCCCTTGTCGTCCACGATCTACAACGGCTTGCTGAACGACCCCTACCGACCGCTTGCCAACAAATCGACCCAGGGCCTCTACCCGCCGGGATCGACCTACAAGATGGTCGTGGCCCTCGCCGCCCTCGAAGGCGGCTTCATCACGCCGGAAGAGACGGTAAATTGCCCCGGCCACATGGAGATCGGCAACCGCCGCTTCCACTGCTGGCGGCGGGGCGGGCACGGGCGGATGAACCTGGCCGAAAGCATCAGCCAATCCTGCGACGTCTATTATTACGAGCTGGCCCAAAGGGTCGGGATCGAGAATATCTCCGCCATGGCGATCCGCCTCGGCTGCGGCGTGCGCCACGATCTGCCCCTGTCCAGCATCGCCCAGGGCCTTGCGCCCACGATGGACTGGAAGCGCCGTCGGTTCGAGCAGGACTGGGTCGTCGGCGACACGCTGAACGCCTCCATCGGGCAGGGTTTCGTGCTCTCCTCTCCCCTGCATCTCGCCGTGATGACCGCGCGTCTTGCCTCGGGCAAGGCGCTGGAGCCATCGCTTGTGCGGTCGATCAACGGCGTGCCGCAACGGCGCGGCGACGCGCCTGATCTTGGCGTCAATCCGGACCATCTGGCGCTGATCCACAATGGCATGTGGCGGGTCAACAACCATTCGCGCGGCACCGCCTATCGCAGCCGCGTCATGGGCGATGAGTTCACCATCGCGGGTAAGACCGGCACCAGCCAGGTGCGCAACATCACCGCCGCCGAACGGGCGGCGGGCGTGATCAGCAACGCGGATCTACCCTGGGAACGGCGCGACCACGCGCTCTTTGTCGGCTTCGCGCCCTACGATAATCCGCGCTACGCCGTGTCGGTGATCGTGGAACATGGCGGCGGCGGCTCTGTCGCGGCGGCGCCCATTGGCCGCGACGTGCTCTTGCGCGCCCAACTGGGCGACGTGCCCCCGCCCGAGCTTTATCCCGTCAGCCAGCGCCGCGACATGCAACGGCTGCACGAAAGCCTGCCGATCCTCGAATCCCCCCCCGTCCCTTCCGGCCGGGAGCCTCGGCGCGCATGAGTTTTCTCGAATACCACGTCAAATCCACCCCCACCGGGTGGCGCAAGATCCTGCAGCTGAACTGGGCGCTCGCGATGCTAATCTGCGCCGTGGCCGCCGTCGGGTTCTTGATGCTCTACTCGGTGGCAGGCGGTTCCTTCAGCCCCTGGGCCGAGACCCAGATGCAGCGGTTCGCCATGGGCTTCGTGCTGATGCTGATCGTCGCCATGGTACCGATCTGGTTCTGGCGCAACATGTCGGTGCTGGCCTATATCGTGGCGATCATCCTGCTGTTGTGGGTGGAGTTTTTCGGCGCCACCGGCGGTGGCGCACAGCGCTGGATCGACCTGGGTTTCATGCGGTTGCAACCCTCCGAGATGGCGAAAATCACCGTCGTGATGATGTTGGCGGCCTATTACGACTGGCTTGATCTGGGCAAGGTATCCAACCCGATCTTTGTCGCCATTCCGCTCCTGATCATCGCCCTGCCCGTGGGGCTGACCTTCATCCAGCCAGACCTCGGCACCTCGCTCCTGATCCTCATGGGCGGCGGCGCGGTCATGTTCATGGCCGGCACCCATTGGCTTTATTTCATGTCCGTTATCGGCCTGGGCATCGGCGCGATCAGCGCCGTGTTCGTCAGCCGCGGCACGGGGTGGCAGTTGCTGGCAGACTACCAATATGGGCGGATCGATACCTTCCTCGACCCGTCCTCCGACCCCCTTGGCGACGGCTATCACATCACCCAGTCCCAGATCGCCCTCGGCTCGGGCGGCTGGACCGGGCGCGGCTTCATGCAGGGCACCCAGATCCAGGGCGACTTCCTGCCCGAAAGCCACACCGACTTCATCTTCCCCACCCTGGCCGAGGAATTCGGCTTTGTCGGCGGGGCGTCGCTGCTGCTGCTCTACGTGTTGATCCTGGTGTTCTGCATCGCCACCGCGATGATGGCTCGCGACCGCTACGCGTCGCTTCTGGTGATGGGCGTGGCGGTCACCTTCTTCCTCTACTTTGCACTGAACATGGCAATGGTCATGGGCCTGGCCCCGGTCGTCGGCGTGCCCTTGCCCCTGGTCAGCTACGGCGGGTCGGCCATGTTGGTCCTGATGGCCGCCTTCGGTCTGGTGCAATCGGCCCACGTCCACAGAGCTAGGTAGCCCCCATGACAGCCCCCACGATCCTTTTCGCCGCCAAATCCGAGCGGTGGGTCACCTACGAGCCGCACCTGCGCCGCGCCTTGGCCCAGGCAGGGGTCAGCGACGCGGGCCTCACGACCCAGGCCAATCCAGCCGACGTCGACTACATCGTCTACGCGCCCAATTCCGACGTGCAGGATTTCACCCCCTACACAAGCCTGAAAGCGGTCCTGAACCTCTGGGCGGGTGTGGAGGAGGTGACACATAACGAAACGCTCAAGGCCCCGCTCGCGCGCATGGTGGACGCGGGCCTGACGGAAGGCATGGTGGAATGGTGCGTCGGCCACACGATGCGCCACCACCTCGGCATGGACGCCCACATCCATGGCCAGGACGGCATCTGGCGCAACGGCGCGGTGCCACCGCTCGCGCGCCATCGCGGCATCACGGTCCTGGGCCTCGGCGCCTTGGGCGAGGCCGTGGCCCTAGCGCTGACAGGGCTCGGTTTCCCGGTGGCGGGCTGGTCCCGCTCGGCCAAAGAGATTGCGGGCGTTGAAACGTTCCATGGCACAGACGGCTTGCCCCATGCGCTCGCCACCGCGCAGATCGTGATCCTGCTGCTGCCCGACACGCCCGCCACCGAAAACATCCTGAACGCGCGCAGCCTCGCGCACCTCCCCAAAGGTGCTGTGATCATCAATCCCGGTCGCGGCCCCCTGATCGACGACGACGCGCTTCTCGAAGCGCTCGATACGGGCCACATCGCCCACGCCACCCTGGATGTCTTCCGGCAGGAACCCCTGCCCAAAGATCACCCCTTCTGGGCCCACAAAAGCGTCACCGTGACACCGCACATTGCCTCGGAAACCCGTCCCGACACGGCCTCGCAAGTCATCGCCGAGAACATCCGGCGCGGCGAGACAGGCGCGCCCTTCCTCCACCTCGTCGACCGGGCCTTGGGCTACTAGAGCCCCTATTTCCCCGTTCTTCAAATATCCCGGGGTGTCTGAGGGGCTGGCCCCTCAGTCATGACCTCACCGCAAACGCGGCGGCTTGTCGGGGTCACTGCCCGGCGCCACGGGCGCCATCGGATCGGCAAGCTGGGGCAGATCGAACCGCAACCCCACCTTGGCAAAAGTGGCGCACATCGGGTCGGACGCGCGGAAAAATCCCACATCGAGGCTCCCCGCCTCCAGGCCCGAGAAACTCAGCGCGTCGCCCACCAGCTGCGCCAGCGCGCTCTCGGTGCCATCCATCGCCTCGACGAAAGCCAGAAGATGCCCGCGACGGCCATCGTCAAAACGCGTGGCCAAAAGATAGGCGAGCGAGGCGCGGCCGTGGGTTGTCGCCAGGCGCGCGTCGAGCGCGGTCAGCAGCGTCTCGGGCAGACCGTCGGGGGGCAGCACTTCATCGGGGCGGTCTTCGACCGTTTCGGGCGCCTGGCTGAGGGTGCCGGAGAGCCAGCCGATGGCCTCACGCTCCAGCACCGTTTCAAACTCGGTGCCCAGGTTGACCGCCAGACCCAACCCCGCATCCGACAGCATCCCCGCCATCACCCGGCCCGACATGCCCACGAAGGGCGCGACGTCACCGGCGAAGGCGGCGAGGCGTTCTTCGCGGTCGAAGGCCACCACGAGATCCGCGCCATCGACGGAGAAGATCTTGGGCTTGATCCGGTCGCCCTCGGCCTCCCCCTCCAGCAGCAGAAACATCTCAGACGCTGCGAGGCGGTCGAACCAGGCCAGGCGAACCTGCGCGTCGTCGGGGGCGTTTTCCATCGCCGTGAAGGCTTCGTCCAGGGGGGTCACGTTTCCAATACCTCTGCCACGCGGGCGCGCAGGACGGGCAGAAGTGCCTCCTCGAACCACGGGTTTCGTTTCAGCCACGCGGTATTGCGCCAGGAGGGGTGAGGCAAGGGGAAGACGGCGGGCGCATGGTCGCGCCAGGCCGCGACACGGTCTGTGACCGTAGATTTGCCGCCCAGGTGCCAGGCCTGGGCGTAGCCGCCCACCAGAAGGGTCAGGCGGACGTCGCCCAGGGCCTCGATCAGCCGCGCGCGCCAGGTCTGGGCGCAGATTTTGGGGGGCGGCAGATCCGAGCCCTTGGCATCGTAGCCGGGAAAACAGAAGGCCATCGGCAAGATCGCGACGCGGGAGCGGTCGTAGAAGGTCGCGCCGTCCACGCCCATCCAATCGCGCAGGCGGTCGCCGGAGGGATCGGTGAAGGGCTGGCCCGAGGCGTGGACCTTCGCGCCGGGGGCTTGGCCCGCGATCAAAAGGCGGGCGCCGGGGGCGAACCAGGTGACCGGGCGGGGCATGTGGCCGGTCACCGTCGCGGCGAATCTGTCGGCGCAGATCCGGCAGGCGGAAAGGTCTTGCTCAAGCTTGCGCAGGGTGCTCATGCCCCGCAAGATACGCCGCAAACCCAAGAAATAAAGGGCTTGCATCAATTTCGTTATTTCTATAAACATAGAAACATCATGAACGCACAGCCCACCCCCATCGACACCTACTACGACGAGCCTCAGACCCTGGAGGAAGAGGTGCCCATCGTCGCAAGCGCCTTTGCGGCCATCGGCTCGCCCCATCGCCTGTCAATCGTGCTGGCGCTGGTGCGCGCGGGCCCGAGCGGGCTGGCGATGGGCGATTTGGGTGAGCGCGTTGGGCTGACCGGATCGGTCCTGACCCATCACCTGCGCCCATTGGTGACGGCGGGGCTGGTGATCCAGAAACGCGAGGGGCGGCGGATCCTGTCCTACGTCAATCACCCGATGATCGAAGACCTGTCCAGCTTCCTGCTGGCCGAATGCTGCGCCGATGCCGCCGAGAACGGCAATAGCGGCGAAAACGCCCGCGCCCCCGGAGACTAAAATGGCTGACCAAACCCTTTCCCCGCCCCCTGCCCCGACCCCGGGTGTGATCCCGCAACTGTGGCAGCGCGTCGACAAGGTCGCCCTGACCTTCGTGCTGATCCTTGCCGTCCTGGCCTTCTTTGATCGCAGTGCGGTGCCGCCCACGCTGGCGGAAACCTGGGACCACTTCAGCAGCACCTTGCCCTTCATCCTCTTTGCCGTTGCCGCCATCGGCGTGATGAAAGCCACCGGGTCCGAGCGCCTGCTGGACGGCGCCTTTGCCGGACGCGAGGCGCGAATGATTGTCGTGGGCGCCCTGGCAGGCGGCTTGTCGCCATTTTGTTCCTGCGAAGTGATCCCCTTCGTCGCGGCCCTTCTGGCCGCAGGTGCGCCCTTGAGCGCGGTCATGGCGTTCTGGTTGGCCTCGCCGTTGATGGACCCGGCGATGTTTGCCATCACCTCGGGCGGGATCAGCTTTGAGTTTGCTGTCGCCAAGACCGTGGCGGCGATTGCCCTGGGCATCTTTGGCGGGGCCACCGTCATGGCGTTCTCCAGATCCGCCGTCTTCGCGGACCCGTTGCGCGAGAAGCCCGCCGCGAAGGGCTGCTGCTCGGCCAAGAAAGCCACGTTGAACTGGCGCTTCTGGCAAGAGGCCGAGCGTCGGAGCCTGTTTGCGCAGGCCGCCTGGGAAAACTTCGTGTTCCTCGCCAAGTGGTTGATGCTGGCCTATCTGCTGCAATCGCTGCTGATTGCCTATGTGCCGGCCTCACTGATCGCCACGGTTGTCGGCGGCGACGGGATTTGGCCGATCATCATCGGTGCCCTTGTCGGCGCGCCTGCCTATCTGAACGGCTATGCCGCCGTGCCCCTGGTCAACGGCCTGATCGAGCAGGGGATGAACCCCGGCGCGGGCATGTCCTTCATGATTGCCGGGGGCGTCAGCTCGATCCCCGCCGCGGTTGCGGTCTGGGCGCTGGTCAAGCCGCGTGTGTTCGTCGCGTACCTGGGCCTGGCCCTTGCAGGGGCGATCATTGCCGGTAGTGTCTGGAGCGTGATCGCCTGAGGCATGGACGCCCTGCCGCCCATTGGGTAATCACCCGGTGGACGGCAAAGGGAGAGCTTCCATGTATCCGGTCTGGAATTTCATCACCGGGTATTCCGTGCTTCTGGTCCTGGGCGCGGTTGTTGCCGTGGTCTGGGCCAATGTCGATGCCGAGAGCTACCAGTATTTCACCGAGTTCATGATCTGGCAGGACGCGCCGATTGGCGTGCTGGTGGCCGATGGATCCGGGGGCGCGGTGCGCGATCTGACCCTGCAGTATCTGGTGAATGACGTTCTGATGGCCCTGTTCTTCGCGATTGCCGCGAAAGAGGTGTGGGAGGCGGTGATCCTGAAAAATGGCGCGTTGCGGGGCAAGAAGGCCGCGACGCCGCTGATTGCCACCTTGGGGGGCATCCTGGGGCCCATCGCCGTCTACCTGGGCCTTGCGTATTTTCTGGGCTCTTCCACCTATGACGCGCTCGCCAATGGATGGGCGATCCCCACGGCCACGGATATCGCGTTTTCCTATGTTGTGGGGCGGATCGTGTTTGGCGCGGGGCACCCGGCGGTGCGGTTCCTGCTTTTGCTGGCGATTGCCGATGACGCGGCGGGCCTGTTGATCCTGGCGGTGTTCTACCCGGAGGCCGCGATGACGCCGTCCTGGCTGTTGCTGTCGGCGGGCGCCGCCGTGGCGGTCTTTGTGCTGGCCAATTGGCTGCCGCGCTACCTGGACCGGGGCGATCAATTGCGCCGCCGCTCCAGCTGGGTGCGGCGCAAACTGTCGTTCTGGCCCTATGCGCTTGCGGGCTGCGCCTGTTGGTATGGTTTTCAGGAGGCGGGGTTGCACCCGGCCCTGGGCCTGTTGCCCATCGTGCTGACGATCCCCCACGCAGACCGCGCCTTCGGCATCTTCTCGGCGGCGGAGGTGCATTTGCACGATCTGCTCAACACCATGGGGCGGGCGCTGAAATTCCCTGTGGCGATCACGTTGGGGTTGTTTGGCCTGATGAACGCGGGCGTCGCGTTTTCGGCCATGGGAGAGGCCACCTGGCTGGTGCTGGCGGGCCTGTTGATCGGCAAGCCTTTGGGTATCTTCGTCTTCGGCTGGATCGCGGCGCGGCCCCTAGGCCTGGGCCTGCCCCTGGGAATGCGGATGGTAGATCTTTTGGTGATCGGGATCGTGGCGGCGATCGGCTTTACCGTGTCGCTTTTCGTGACCTCGGTCGCGTTCGAGCCGGGCCCGATCCAGGATGCCGCGCGGATGGGCGCGCTATTGTCATTTGCGGCGGCCCTGATCGCGGTGATCACCGGACGGGTGACGAAAGTGCAAAAGCAGCAGATTTAGGCAGGCGCTTCACGGCGGTCTGACCGGAAGTTGCGCCATTTGATCGAAAATTCCCTGTGACTGACAAGGAAAATGGACATAATACTGCCCCAATGGGATAGTATGTTTCCAATATGGTGACATCTCGCGTGTAAGACGGGGTGCGCTGGCAGGCAATTTTGGGCGGCGTAAGAGATGTTGGAGTTTTCGGGAGTATCGAAGAGCTTTTGGACCGGGGAGCGCCGCAAGGTGATCCTGGACCGGGCCTCGTTCCGCGTGGACATCGGGTACTCGATGGGCATTCTGGCGCCCAACGGCACCGGCAAGACCACCCTGATCAAGATGATGTGCGGGCTGGAAAAGCCCGATGAGGGCATTGTGACGCGCAATGCGCGGATCTCGTTTCCGCTGGGGTTCATGGGCGGGATCATCACCAAGCTCTCGGCGATGGAAAACGCGCGCTATATTGCGCAGCTTTACGGGTTGGACCCCGATTATGTGGAGGCGTTCTGCCGCTGGGTCTGCGGGATCGAGGAATACTTCGACATGCCCGTGGGGACCTATTCTGCCGGGATGCGGTCCCGGTTCAACTTCTCGCTCCTTTTGGCGCTGGAATTTGATATCTATCTGATTGACGAAGGGATGCCGAGTTCCACAGACGCCGAGTTCAACCGGCGCGCGGGCGGGATCCTGGCAGAGCGGCTGAAAAACGCGACGGTGATCATCGTGTCGCACCAGGCCACAACGCTAGAGAAATTTGCGCGTCGCGCCGCTGTTCTGAGGGATGGCAAACTGTATCAGTTCGACACGCTGGAAGAGGCAAAGCAGCTTTATGACTATGAAACCCAAGGCTAGGAAGTTCCGCATCCGCCGCAGTGACGGCGTGGCGCCCACCGGTGAAACGCGCGGTGCGCAGGCGGTGGAGGCGCGCGCGGCGGCCTCGGCGGCCCCTGCCGCTGTGCCCCCTGGACCCAGGCAGGCGCGGGGACCGGAGGTCGAAGACACCAGCCTGCCCAATGTCTCGGAGGATGGGTTTGGCGATATGGCCCTGCCGGGCTCTGCCGCCGCAGATCGCGCGCAGGCCAGTGCGCCTGCTGGGGGCGAGACTTCCGTAGAGGCAGAGCTGGCCGCGATCCGGTCCGAAGGGCTGACCGGCAGGCAGCTGCGCATGGCGCGCCGCGCCGCACAGAAACACGGGCTGTCCCCGGCGTCAGACTTTGACGCGGTGCGCCAGTTGCGCAAACGCGGGCTGGACCCGTTTGGCCAATCCAACATGCTGGAGCTGGTCGTCAACGAGAACAAGGACGCCACCGCCCCTCCCGGTGCTGCTGCCGCGGCCGTTGGGGCCGCAGGCGCGGGAAACACATTGCCCGTGCGCGCCGCCACGGCCCAGGTGCCCGCCACCCAAGCCGCCGCCCCGCCGCCCCCGGCGGGCGTGGCCCATACCGCGGAATCGCGCGCCACTGAAATCATGAACGTGCAGCGCGACATCGCCAACCGGCGCCGTCGCAAGCTGATCCAACTGGCCACCCGCCTGGCGCTGTTCGTGCTGCTGCCCACGATGCTGGTCAGCTATTACTATTACGCCGTCGCCACGCCGCTTTATGCCACCAACACCGAGTTCGTGATCCAGAAGGCCGAAGCCTCGGCCGGGAGCAGTGGGCTTGGGGGACTTCTGGGGGGCACCAGCTTTGCCACCGTGCAGGAGTCGATCACGGTGCAAAGCTACCTGGAAAGCCGCGAGGCGATGCTGCGGCTGGATGAGGAACTGGGCTTTCGGGAGCATTTCTCGGGCGACGACATTGATCCGCTGGTCCGATTGGCACCCGACGCCACGGATGAGCAGATGTACAAGACCTACCTGCGCAACCTCACCATCGGCTATGATCCGACCGAGGGCCTGATCCGGATGGAGGTTCTGGCAGCCGATTCCGCGACGTCGCAAGCCTTCTCGGAAGCGCTGATCACCTATGCCGAAGAGCGCGTGGACCAGATGTCGTCCCGGCTGGAGGAAGACCAGATGGCCGGCGCGCGGGAGGCGTTTCAGGAGGCCGAAGAACGATCCCTTGCCGCGCAGATGCGGGTGCTGGAGTTGCAGGAACAACGCGGGGTTCTGTCAGCGGAGGCCGAGGTGAACCAGGTCTTCAACCAGATCGCCACCTTCGAGATGCAACTGGTGGAACAGCGCCTGCGGTTGGCGGAAATCCAGGCCTCGCCCCGGCCCAACCCCACGCGCGTGCAAGTCGCCGAGGAAACCATCGCGCGGTATGAGCAATTGATCTCGGACCTGCGGTCGTCCCTGACCAATGAGGGCGACGGAGAGGTCTCGCTGGCGCGGATCCAATCGGAACTGGTGATCGCCCAGGCGGACCTGGAAACCCGGCAGTTGATGCTGACCGAGGCGATGCAGGGCATGGAATCGGCGCGGTCCGAGGCCAACCGCCAATCGCTTTACATCTCCATGGGCGTGTTCCCGATTGCCCCGGACGAGGCGGCCTATCCGAAGGCGTTTGAGAAGACGCTGCTTGCACTTGTCGTCTTTTCTGGCATCTACCTTCTGATATCGATGACCGCCTCGATCTTGCGGGAACAGGTAAGCTCCTGATCCTTGCGCCACCTCGGGGCTTTGGCCCCGGGGAGTGTGCGTGATGAAGACGGTTGAGATTGGGGACCTAAGCGTCGCGAACACCGCGCCCTTGCTGGTGATCGCGGGGCCGTGCCAGTTGGAGAGCCTGGATCATGCGCGCATGATCGCGGGGCACATGGCGCAGGTCTGCGCCGACGCGGGCGCGCAATTCATCTTCAAAGGCAGCTATGACAAGGCCAACCGCACGTCTTTGGGCGGCAAGCGGGGGCTTGGCATGGCAGCGGGGCTGGAGATATTGGCGCACGTCCGCGAGGAATTCGGCTGCCCGGTGCTGACCGACGTCCACGCGCCCGAGCATTGCGCGCCGGTGGCCGAGGCTGTCGATGTCCTGCAAATCCCCGCGTTCCTCTGCCGCCAGACCGACCTGCTGTTGGCGGCGGGCGAAACTGGCGCCGCGATCAACGTGAAGAAGGGCCAGTTTCTGGCGCCCTGGGACATGGCGAATGTGGCCCAGAAGGTGGCGAGCACGGGCAACGAGCGGTTGTTGCTCACGGAGCGCGGCGTGTCGTTTGGGTACAATGCGCTGGTGGCCGACATGCGGTCCCTGCCGGAAATGGCCAAGACCGGCTACCCGGTGATCATGGACGCCACGCACGCTGTGGCACAACCTGGCGGGCTTGGCCGATCCTCGGGCGGGCAGCGGGAATTCGCGCCCGTCTTGGCCCGCGCGGCAGTGGCCGTGGGCGTGGCGGGGGTGTTTCTGGAGACCCACGAGGACCCGGACAACGCGCCCTCTGACGGGCCCAACATGATCCGCCTGGAGGATATGGCCGGGGTTCTGGCGACGTTGATGGCGCTGGACGCCGTCGCGAAAGCGCACCCGGTGCGCCTATGAGGGGGCGGTTTTTTCAACCCCTCCTCGCTGCGCTCCTCGCAGTTGCCCTGTGCGGGCCTGTCGTGGCGCAGACCGAGGGCGGGCAGCCCGATGGCACGATTGCGGTGGAAAGCGACCGGGCGCAGGATTTTGCGACGCGCGACCGGATCATGGACATCCTGGGCCAGTTGGAGGGCTATGACGATGTGCGCGCGACGGTGTCCAACGGCATCGTGACGCTGCGCGGCACGGTAGTGGATGCGGGCCGGATCACCGCGCTGAACGAATTGGTGGCGCGCGTTGAAGGCGTTGTCGCGATCGAGAACACGGTCGCGGAAAGCACCGATGTGGTGGAGCGGCTGAACCCCGCGATTGAGCGGATGCGGGAACGTGCGGTGCAGGCGATTGCGTTTTCGCCGCTGATCCTGGTGGCGCTGACCGCGGGCGTGCTGATGTGGCTGTTCGGCTTCTGGCTGGCGCGCCGGTCCTGGCCTTGGGATCGCATCGCGCCCAACGCGTTCATTGCCGACATTTACCGCCAGATCGTGCGGCTGGTTTTCGTGGTGTTGGGCGTCGTGCTGGCGCTGGATCTTCTGAACGCGACGGCGCTTCTGGGGACGATCCTGGGGGCGGCGGGGATCGTCGGCCTGGCGATTGGTTTTGCGGTGCGCGACACGGTGGAGAACTTTATTTCGTCGATCATGCTGTCGATCCGGCAGCCGTTTAGGCCCAAGGACCTGGTGGAGATCGAGGGGGATCTGGGCCATGTGATCCGCCTGACGAGCCGCGCCACGATCCTGTTGAGCCTGGACGGCAACCACATTCGCATTCCCAACGCGACGGTCTTCAAGTCGAAGATCACCAATTACACGCGCAACGATGAGCGGCGGTTCACGTTCCTTGTGGGTGTCGACCCTGCCGCTGACATCGCCGAGGCGCAGCGGATCACCCTGGCGGCGTTGAAGGAACTGCCGTTCCTTTTGGAGACGCCGGGGCCTGGTGTTTGGGTGGAGGGGTTGGGGGCCTCGACTATCGACATCACGGCGGCCGGGTGGATCCAGCAGCACGAGACGGGCATCGGCATGGCCAAGGGCGAGGCCATCCGCGTGGTCAAGGCGCGGCTGGAGGAGGCAGGGATCACCCTGCCGGAACCCACCTATAGGCTGTTGGGAACCGAGCTGCCCGGGGCGTTGCAAACCGCCCCCGCCGCCGCGACAGCGCCTGCCGCCCAGGTGGAGGTGCAGGACGTTGGCACTGACGAGGCGGCCGCCTTGCAGGAGATCATCGACACCGAGAGAGAGGCCCTGCCGGACGACGACCTGCTGCGCCGGGAAGCCCCGCAAGAATAGCGGAAAACCGGAAGGGAAAAACGCAAACGAGGTCTTGATCCCTGCCGTCGCGCGTCGTATCCCCTCCGACACAGTTGGGGTGTAGCCAAGCGGTAAGGCATCGGTTTTTGGTACCGTGTATCGTAGGTTCGAATCCTACCACCCCAGCCAAATATTTACCGCAAGCTGTTGATGCAAAACGGAAAAACGGATTGTCTTTTCAAGCAACCCACACTCCCACCCACATCACATTGCCGGTGCGACCTTCTGCCCATGTTTCTCTGCCCCGCTTTTGCGAGGTGGTCACACAGCAGACGGATAACACCATAGAGATTGACCTGAAACTGATTGAGACTCGCCTGTCTCAATTTGAGGCAAGCACGAACTCTTTAGCGCCGCGCCCGTTCCTCGATACCGATGGAGCGTCAACAGCAGCCTTCCTCCGTTACACACGAGCATCTGGCCAGAGCCCCGATTGGCTGGTTGGCGATGACGCGTAGAGCCCGCAGCCGTCCTGACCCAGTGCTGCCTAGGTGGCCAACACTGCCCCGGCTCCATGCGGAAACTAGATCCCCACTCCAAATAGGGGGGGCGGTCTGTCGCAGGGGGGGGCGGGGGCAAAAATTGGGCGACTCGGTTCATACTCCACGTTTGCCCGCGTGAGGTTTGGAAGAATTTTTTTTGAAGCTTAGTTCAGACTTCGATGGCCGCCTTAACTCGATAGATCGAACGTTTTTGACGCCCATCGCTTTACAACTGTTGGACGCGACGGAACGAAATACAAACGGCAAGTCTGAGTTCATGGCCTCACAAATAGAGTCGCTCGAACTAGCCCTGAGCCAGCTTGAGCGCGTCGAAGCCCGAAACCGTCGTGCCCGCTATATTAGTCAGCCTAGGACTGTGCAGGTCGGCTCCAAATCGCATACACCACAAACTTAGGTAAACCCGACTGACTACTACGATCAAGCTACCAAAGAGGCCGCTCTGCTTGGAATTCCCAAATCTGAGAAAAACCCGATAACTCACGCGTTGCATTGGGGTTTGGAGCGGTACGGGCAACCATGATTGCGGTATTGGAACCCGCGGCAGGGTGGACCGTAGCCCAGGCGGGGGCGATAGCCGGAGGAACTGCCTTTGGGCTCGCTTGGCACGCAGAGCGACAAAGATGGCGTTGGATTAAGCATCGCATTTCAGAACTTGCTGACGAAAAAGAGCGCCAATCGAAACAGCTATGAGGCGACCCTTTGGCTATACCGAACGTGCGCGAGCGATATGAGACTCACTCACTTTTGTTCGCCACCTGACGAATATCTCCCATTTTGCCTCTGGTCCGCCCCGGTTGCGCGGACCAAGGTTTAAGTGGCAGTTATGCGGGACTTTCCGGACCTTCGATCCGCCCAGTCCAACTGGCGCTTGCGGCCCAAAGCTGCCGTTCAGCTCATTCCTTCGATGCTGCAGCGCAGCCCGTCAAAGCCTCCGTTCGCGGCGATCGCGAAATCTGAAAGAGCTTCGGGATCCGAAATGCGGGACGAAGCTTACCTCCAGCCGCTGGCCTTCAACAGCCGCTTTGGCTCGACGTCCAATCCAAAACGACTTTCCCAGAACGCCCCGACTTCATTTCGGCAAAACCCATTTCAAAGTCTCTCACATCGAAGCGATGGGTAATGACACGAGAAACGTCGAGGCCGTTTTGAAGCATGGCGATCATTTTGTACCAGGTTTCAAACATCTCGCGTCCGTAGACGCCTTTGATGGTGATCGCCTTGAACACGATGCGGCTCCAGTCAACGGGGGACTGCCCCGGCGGGATGCCCAAAAGCGCGATCTTACCGCCCATCACGAGAGCTTCGACCATTTGGTCCAGGGCAGCTTGGCTGCCAGACATTTCCAGCCCGACGTCGAAACCTTCCCGCAAGCCAAGCTCATGGACGACGTCGTTCAAATCTTCATCGGCCACATTCACCGCGCGCAGGCATGGCACGACGTATTCCGCCAGCGCCAGTCGATCCGCGTTGATATCCGTTACGACAACGTTCCGCGCGCCCGCGTGTCGCGCCACGGCGGCGGCCATGATGCCGATGGGCCCGGCCCCTGTGATTAACACGTCTTCACCCAGTAGATCGAAGCTGAGAGCTGTATGCACGGCGTTTCCAAGTGGATCGAGGATCGCGCCAATCTCATCGGGGATATCGTCGGGCAAAGGCACCACGTTAAAGGCAGGAAGCCTGAGGTATTGCGCAAATGCGCCTTGTTCATTCACTCCGATGCCGCGCGTCCCGGGATCAAGGTGGAACTTGCCAGAGCGGGATTGGCGGCTGTCGGTTTCGACAAGATGTCCTTCGCCCGAACACCGTTGACCGAGGGTCAGGCCGGTCACATTGCGGCCCATGTCGACGATATCACCGGCGAACTCGTGGCCCGTGATTATGGGTACTGGTACCGTTGCCTTCGCCCATTCATCCCAGTTCCAAATATGAATGTCCGTGCCACAAATCCCTGTTGTCCGGACACGGATCAGAACGTCGTTGGGTCCAATTTCCGGGACGGGCGCATCTATCTGCCACAGCCCTACTTCCGGCTTCGTTTTGGCCAGCGCTTTCATTGTGTTCGGTGTCATTGGATCACCCCCAATTCACGCCCGACCGTTCCAAAGGTGGCGAGCGCACAATCCAAATCGGCCTTCGTAAGGTCGGCATTCATCTGCGTGCGAATGCGGGCCTGACCATGTGGCACTACCGGAAAGAAGAACCCTGAAACAAAGACACCTTCGTCGAACAGCCGCGCGGCCATGTCTTGGGCCAATTGCGCCTCGCCGAGCATGATTGGAACAATCGGGTGTTCCCCCGGCAGCAGGTCAAACCCGAGTTTGGTCAATCCGGCCCGCCAGTATGCAGCATTTTCAAACAGCTGTTTGCGCAGGTCCGGGCCATTTTCTACCAGTGAGATGGCCTCCAGGCCCGCAGCAACGATCGCTGGCGGCAGAGAGTTCGAGAACAGGTAGGGACGCGCGCGTTGCCGCAGCAAGTCAATCACAGGTTGCGGCCCTGCGATATATCCACCGATGGCACCTCCAAGCGCCTTGCCCAAAGTACCCGTCAGAATATCAACATCGACGCCGAAATGATCCGGCGTGCCCGCCCCGCGCGGCCCCATGAAGCCGGTTGCATGGCAATCATCGACCATGACAACCGCGCCGTAAGCATCTGCCAAACTACGGACAGCCACCAAATTGGCCAAAGTGCCATCCATCGAAAACACACCGTCTGTCGCAATCATCACATGACGCGCGCCGCTTGCTTTTGCCTCTTTCAGCTTCGCCTCAAGGTCGGTCATATCGTTGTTGGCGTAGCGATACCGTTTCGCCTTACACAACCGAATGCCGTCGATGATCGACGCATGGTTTAGACTGTCAGAAATGATGGCATCGTCGGGCCCCAGCAGCGGTTCAAACAACCCGCCATTGGCGTCAAAACAGGCTGCAAACAGGATGCTGTCGTCCTTGCCCAAGAAGCTCGCAAGCCTTTGCTCCAAGGCCCGGTGCCCAACTTGCGTCCCGCAAATGAAACGGACGCTCGCCATACCAAGCCCTTGGGTCTCCATCGCCGTTTTCGCCGCGTTAATGAGGGCGGGATGGTCCGCAAGTCCTAGGTAATTGTTGGCGCAAAGATTGATCAGATCCCGGTCCTGTACGCGCACAGTGCCAGACTGCGGTGACGTGATGTGCCGTTCCCGTTTGTAAAGGCCTTCGCCTTCAATGTCGGTCAGGGTTTGCGAAATGTCGGTAAGAAACGTGTTGGGCATGAGGTGACTCCTTGAGCACCCCATATCTGTCATAACGGAAATCATTCCGCAATCATGAATTTCATTATAGCGAATGCGCGTCCGTTAAGTCGTCATGGGGAGGCCTTAACTATGAGGAAAATGCGGGCGGGTCCGTCAATGGCCGCGATCTCATGGGTCACGTCAGCTGCATAACGTGCAGTATCGCCCGCATTCGCCTCCGAATGGGCAGAGCCGGACTTGATCCGCACACGGCCCTCAAGAACCGTCAATTGCTCAATTGAGCCGTGTGTATGCGGTTGGCTGGCCAGCACCCCCGACGCCTCAAAGGAGATGTCGTAGACCTCGTGCCCACCAGCCTCTTCCGGCGGCGAAAGGATCGCGATACGGCACCCTTCTCCCATGTTATCAATGGTCGGGACTTCGGCGGCCTTCAGAATATCTATCTTGTCGCCAGTGTCCGCTCCATCAAGCAGCCCCGCGAAATCAACATTCAAGGCTTTGGTAAGGTTCCAGAGCGTCGCAATTGTAGGGCTGCTTTCGCCACGCTCGATCTGGCTTATCATCGAACGGGATACGCCGCTGAGGTTCGAAATAGCGTCCAGCGACAAGCCCTTGGCTTTGCGGGCGTCCTTAAGCCGGGAGGGAAGCGTGTTTAAGATATTGTCATCGTGTTCCACCATGATGGAGAATTACCGCCTCCAACAATCATTGCAAGTGGCTATCGGATCGCGTCAAGGCACGGCTCGCAGCGATGTAAAGCGCGGGTACAGTGGGTTCTAGGGGGACCTGGGCGACGGCGCAGTATCGGACGGGGACAGTCCCCTGACTGATCGAGTGCGGCCCATTGCGGGCATCCCGTTGGAGATCTCTTTGCTGCAGTTCGGAGAGTCAAAGGAGGCATTCGCTGCCATCACGGCGTCTTCGCTTTCACCTTCTTCCAGCCATTCAATGACCTGCTTGCCGTCGGCAGTGTTAGCCATCGTCGCTGCGGCGAAGTCCGCACTCGTGATGTGAATAGAGCAACCTTGCAACAGCATGAAGGGAGACCAGATTGCCTTATCACCTGACACGGCAGGTCATACGTCGGGTTCCAAATGTCCCATCACATCAGCACTGCAAGTTCATTCCATTGGGATAGTGGGACGGGCTGCTAAGTGGCCTTGGGTCATATATCTCGCCGAAGCCTTCGACCAAAAGAGCGGTGCTCGGTGCGGCGCGTTTGGGCGTCACATGAACCTAGCGCGGGGCTTGCCCGCGCGGTGTCCGAGGCCACTCGAAGACTCATCGCCGGCCGCTTAGCCATGTTTCAGGGAAGCTTGGTCTTTACTTACGTCGATCTGACGCCCCGCTTTAGCAATTGTCGGGCTTTGGCCGCGCAGAGACCCGACTTGCCAAGATCCTCGACACTGTAACTTCGGGCGTCTCTCTTTTCTCAGCCAGTGCTCTTCGTCCGATATGAAGGGTAATTGATGCCAGCTAACGGACTACCTTCACGGATCAACACCAAAGTGCCCGGATCCGAAGGTAAACATGCCCTCTGTGCAACCATCCCCTTGCAAACGTGCACGCAAAAAAGGCCCTCGCGAGGAGGACCCTTAATCTTTTGACGGCTTGGCACTGTCAGATGCTGCTCAGCAGCTTGTCGACCGTCTCACGCACCTCGGCTTTCGACTGGCCCAGCTTTTGCTGCAGGACGCCTTCGATCTGTTCCCGATCGCCCTTGGCGGCTTCCAGGTCGTCGTCGGTGAGGTCTCCGTAGCTTTCGCGGAGCTTGCCTTTGATTTCGGTCCATTTGCCTTCGATTTGGTCGCGGTTCATAGCGTCTCTCCTTGGTGTGTGGCTGTGGCTTGATGCAATGTCGCGTCAGTTAGATGCGATTTCGTCGTTCTCGGGCGGGGTGATTTCGATGCCCGGTACGGTCACGGTCTCTTCGATGATTTCGACCGAGCCGACCTCGGCTTCGAATTCCGGCAGGTTGCCGCCTTCAACGCTCACGTCGGGCAACGCGCCTTGTTCGGTCTGGTCGATGTCGACCATGTAGATGCCGACAACAGCGACGATTGCAGCGATGGCGACGGCGAAAATGGTTCCGGTTCTCATATCTCAATCTCCTTTGCTTCTGTCCGTTCAACGGCCGGGCGCGCAGAGGGTTCCGAGTTTTTTTACAAATAAATTCAATTGGATAAAGAAAAGGGGTGAACGGTCACGAGGTCAGACCGTTCACCCCTTTTAGCGCACCGCGCGGTGCAGACGGCGTCAGCTTCGGCCACTTACGGCCCGCGCCAACAGCGAAATGACGAACAGGACGATGAACACGAAGAACAGGATCTGTGCGATCCCTGCGGATGCACCAGCGATCCCTCCGAAACCGAAGAGCGCGGCGATCAGCGCAATGACTAGAAATGTGACGGCCCAGCGTAGCATGGCGTGTCTCCTTATCAGTTACACACCCACAACCCCTGTTCCGGCAATCGGTTCCAATAATATCTCAGAAAACCCGCAAATCGGTTAACAGGGCGATAACGTCCTCGGTCCGGAAGGGCTCATTGAGAAGGTGCAGACCATGCTGCGACGCGGCTTCGGATCTATGTCCGTCGTCGAGCAACACAACCGGGGTGCCGTTCAGGGCCCACGCGTCGAACTGCGGTGCGCTCAGCGTGCGTTCAAGACCGCCCGAGGCAAAGACCACCGTGGCCCGATCTTCGGTGACGTCCGCAAAATCAGTGTACACCACCACGTTCTGGGCGCCCGCATTCATCAGAATGTCGCGCAGATCCTCAGCCACCAACACGTTGGAGTGGATGATGATGCAGGGCGCGTTCGCCTGCCCCGAAGGTGGATCGCGCAATTCGTCGGGTGTGGTGGGGCAAATCTCCATCGCGCCATTTGGAACGATTTCACGTGTCGTGCATTAAACTAGGACATAGCAACGACGAAAAGAGACATGGTTACTGATTGTGCAAATTGCCCGCTTCGTAAACGGGATGTCTACGATACGCTTAACGGGGACGAGATTACCTTCATGCGCCGCTTCAAGGTGGGCGAGTTGAAGGTCGATCCCGGTACGACCCTTTTGATGGAAGGCTCCAATAGCCCGCAATTGTTCACCGTTCTGAAAGGCATGGGCCTGCGCTACAAGCTTTTGCCGAACGGGCGAAGGCAGGTTGTGAACTTCGCGTTGCCCGGCGCATTTCTGGGCCTGCAGGCCGGTGTCATGGGTGAGATGAAGCATTCGGTAGAGGCGACCACACCAATGGTGCTGTGTGTCTTTGACCGGGCAGAGCTGTGGAACCTGTTTAAATCCGAGCCCGAACGGGCGTTTGACCTCACCTGGCTATCCGCGATGGACGAACATTTTCTGGGGGAGGCCTTGGCCTCGGTCGGCCAGATGAGCGCGATGGAGCGGATGTGTTGGGGATTGCTGCGCTTCTACGCGCGGTGTGATGACCTTGGGCTGACCAACGGCGACCATTGCCCGTTCCCGTTTCGCCAGCAGGATCTGGCAGATGCGTTGGGGTTGTCGCTCGTCCATACCAACAAGACGTTGATGAAACTGCGGGACAAACAGATCTTGTCGCTTGAGGACGGAAAACTGGGTCTCCACGATCGCGAGAAGATGGAAGAGCTTGCGATGATCGAGATTGACCGCCCCGCGCGACGCCCGTTGATCTGACCGGCACCGCGAAGACGTGAAGAAGGGCTGCTCCGACATCTCGGGGCAGCCCTTTTTTCATGCATTGCCTATTGCGTTGTGGCGCTTGCTTCCGGGATTCCTGCCGCCTGTTCGTCGGCAGGAACGCCCTCCACAAGCAGCGCGGTGATGGCGAACAGGGCAGCTGCCCCAACGGCCATGGCAATGCCCCACAGCGATGGTTTGTGCCTGCGGGCTTGACGGTCAAGGTTGGTATCCGGTGCGGACATGTGTCTTCTCCTTCTGGTTCAAAAGTCTAACGCCCGCCGCCGCTTCTCGTTCCTTCAGCGGCCGTCTTATTCTTCCTCTTCAACCTCGGCTTTGACTTGTCCCCACGCGAGCAGCGCGAAGACCAGCGTACCGCCTACAATGTTGCCCGCCAAAACCGGGAGGAAGAAGCCGAACACCGCCGGTTGAGCCGTGAGTTCGCCTTGCAGGACCAAGACCCACATCTCGACCGAGCCTGCGATGATATGCGTGAAATCGCCTGCCGCGATCAGCCAGGTGAAGATCACGATCAGCAGAACTTCGCCGCCATTCTGCCCCGGCATCATCCAGACGATAGAGGCGACAAGTATGCCGGCGGGGATGGCGCGCAGAAAGCCTTCGGAGGCCGCGAAACCGGTCGCGTGGTGCGACAGATCATTGATGGTTGCAAGAAGTTCCGGCGCAATTCCACTGGTCTGGGTCATGAAGGCCGCCGCGATAAACCCACCGATGATGTTGGCCACCAGAACAATGCTCCAGAGCCGGGCAACGGCGGCCAGACAGGTGCCGGACCGTTCCGCAACAAGCGGCAGAATGGTGGTGATCGTGTTCTCGGTGAACAACTGCATTCGGCCGAGGATCACGAGGAGGAACCCGAAGCTGTACCCGAGGTTTTCTACCAGGAAACGCCAGGGTGCGTCCGGCAGGTAGGTTCGAAAAATCGCTTCCCCCAAAACCGAGAAGGAGATCAGGATGCCTGCGGCGACCCCGGACCAGATCAGTGAGCGCGTCGGGCGCTCCAACTCTTCCTCGCCGTCGCGGCGGATCACCTCGTAGATCAGTTTGGAACTGAGGCGGGTTGCCTCGCGAACGGCCATCTCTTCGCGCATCGTAGTGTCCTTTGCTTCCGCAGGAAACGCGCACGAAGCGCTTATGGTTCCACGAAAAATCTGCGGAACCTTGGTGTCTTTGGCGGGTTGTGTGGGGGAGAGAAAGGAGACCATTATGTCTGACACATTGAAAGTCATCCCTAAAGCCGACGCCGTTTCCACGGGCGTGCGCGACAAGGTCGCCGTTGCCGAAGGGCTTGCCGATGTTCTGGCCGATACCTACCGCATGACGTTCAAAACGCACGCCTACCACTGGAACGTGACCGGCCCTGCGTTCTACTCGATCCACAAGCTGACGGACGAGCATTACGAGAACATGTTTGCCGCCGCCGACGAGCTGGCCGAGCGTATCCGCGCCCTCGGCGAGCTGGCTCCGATGCGCATGAACGACATCATGAAGCGCTCGCGGGTTGAGGATTTGGACAAGATGCCATCCGCCCGGGAGATGATGGAAGATCTCGCAAGCGATCACGAGAAGCTGGCCCATCGCCTGCATGCTCTGGTCGAATTGTCGGGAAGCCACAAGGACCCGGTGACGGAAGATTTGGCAACCGAGCGCAGCGCGTTCCACGAGGAAGCCGCCTGGATGTTACGCGCCATCGCCGCCGATTGATGGACGGTACCCACAAACAAAAAAGCCCCGACCAATTGGCCGGGGCTTTTTTTATGATGAGCAGCGGGGAATTTAAGCGTCCACGCCCATGCGTTCGGTCGTGGCGAAGAACATGGCTTGGCTGACGGCTGCGCGAACCTGATCCTCGGAATATGGTTTGGTGATCAGGAACGCAGGTTCCGGACGCTCGCCCGTCAAAAGCCGCTCGGGGAAGGCGGTGATGAAGATAACGGGACGGTCCCCGAGATCTGCCAACAACGCATTCACAGCGTCAATACCGGAGGATTTGTCTGCCAGTTGAATGTCCGCGAGGATCAGATCGGGCACCTTCGCTTTGCCTTTGGCAATCGCGTCGTCGCGGGTGCGTGCCACGTCGGTGACGGTGTGGCCCATGTCGGTGACGATGGATTTCAGATCCATCGCGATGATGCCCTCATCCTCAATGATCAGAACGTCACCGGCAACCATATCGCCCATCTCGGCCATGGCGCGCGATACCAGCTCTTCCGCCTCTGCCTGTGAGGCGTCCATGATCCGAGCGATGGCCTCAAACCCGAAGCCCTCAACCGTGTGCAACAAAAGCGCCTCGCGCGTGTTGGCGGTCAGTTTCGCAAGCCGCCTTTGGGCGCGTTCCTCCAAAAGATCGGTCGTCTCACCATCCTCTGCACTGGGCGCGCCCGAGCTGGACCAAATACCGTGGAATATCCGAAACAGGCCGATCTTCGACGTCGGATCATCCGCAACGCTGGACGGGTCGGCAACAATCGCCTCTAGCGTGGCCATGGCATAACGGTCACCCGTGTCTTGCGCCCCTGTCAGCGCCCGCGCATAGCGGCGCAGGAACGGCAGATCTTCCATCAAATCAGTGCTCAGATCGCGCGTGTTTTCGGTAGATCCCATGCTAACTTCTCCTCGTGCACATTTTATTGGGAACTTTTTCCGCACTGATTGGTTCCCACCCAGACGACAATTTTTTCGGTACCGGTGAGACATGGCCTCAAACAGTAAGAAATCCAGAGTGGAGCAGCAGATCGATGAAAACCTCAAACGTGTCTATGACGACGCGATGAAGGACGAATTGCCCGATCGGTTCCTCGATCTGATTGCCCAACTCAAGGCAAAAGAAGGGACCGCAAAAGATGGCAAATGATCCCCGCGACGAGATTGTTGAGCATCTCACGTCGCTGCGGGCTTTTGCCCGTTCGCTCACACGCAATCACGCGGCCGCCGATGACCTGGTACAGGACACTGTCGTCAAAGCATGGTCGAACATCGACAAGTTTCAGGCCGGCACCAACATGCGGGCCTGGCTGTTCACCATCCTGCGCAACACGTTCTATTCCTCGCGCCGCAAGGTGAAGCGAGAGGTCGCGGACGTCGACGGCGCCATGACGGCGCAGCTGTCGGAAAAACCGGCCCATGATGGTCGGCTTGCGATGAAGGACTTCGCCGTGGCCTTCGCAGAGTTGCAAGATGAACAGCGTGAAGCGCTCCTTCTGGTCGGCGCATCCGGCTTTTCCTACGAGGAGGCGGCGGACATGTGTGACTGTGCCGTGGGGACGATCAAGAGCCGCGTGAACCGGGCCCGCAAACGCTTGATCGAGATACTTGAGCTTGACGAAGATGACGCCCTGGAGCTGACAGATGCGGCGACGGTCGCGGTCATCTCGGGACCAGCTGCTGCATGAGGCCAATCGCACGCGCATGGCGTAGCGTCACCTCGCTCAAGGCGCGGTTGGCGCTATTTCTTAGCCTCGCCATTTTGCCACTTGGATTGATCGCCGTTGTTCAGACAGCCGCCGTTGTCCGCGACGCTCAAACGCTTGAGCAGCAAAATATCCTCGCGCGGACAGCACAGGCGGCCAGCACCGAGCGCGCTTTGCTGCGGCGCGCCCACGGTGCGGCGTCAGCCTTGGGCGCAAGCGCGGTTGAGGCCGCAGACGACCCCGCCCTATGTGAACGCATCATGCAGCGGTTCGTGGACCGCGCCCAGGCCTATGCCCTTGCGAGCTTCATGAACGCGGATGGCCTGACGCTGTGTTCGTCCACAGGTGAGCAGTTGGATCTTTCCAACGACCCCATATGGCAGGACTACATCGAACGGCCGTCGCCGACGGTCACAATTGGATTTGATGCACAGACGGGCGAGCAATCGATGTTAACCGTCGTGTCGCCGATCTTTGACCCTGAAACACAGGAATTTCTGGGCGCCGCGTCGGTTGCGTTGCCGCACAGCCTGACGGACACTTTGCTGGCTTCGCAGGTGGAGGAAGTCGACCTCGCCCTTATCAGCGAGACTGGGCAGGTCCTGTCGGCCAGCACTGGGATTGCCAACGCCGGCATCTTTGAGGCCCTCAACCTTGAACCGGAAACGCTGGCGTTTTCGCCGCGCGGCCTGACATTCAACATTCTGCATCAAGACGGATCGGAGCGGTTGGCAGCGCTGGTTCCGTTGATCGAAGATCGCGTCTACGTGGTGGGCCTTTGGAATGGGTCCATCCAGAATTATTCCGTGCCTATCTTTGGCACCCTCACGCCGCTATTCCCGGTTCTGATGTGGATCGTGGCCTTCGGGATCGGCTTTCTGGCGCTGGATCGTCTGGTGCTGCAACACCTACGCGAAATTCGGCATCGGATGGGGGCATTCTCCTTCGATGACCCGGGGTCCGGGTTCGCCATGCTCGACAACCCGCCAGCCGAGTTCCAGCAGATCGCGGGGACCTACAACCGGATGATCGACCGGATGTTGGGTGATCGGGCTGAGCTTGCTGAAAGCCTCGAAGAGAAAGAGCTTTTGCTGCGCGAAGTGCATCACCGAGTGAAAAACAATCTGCAACTGATCGCGTCCATCCTGAACATGCAGATCCGCAGTGTGCCAGATGGCGATGCGCGCCGTGTGCTGCGCCGTGTCCAGGACCGCGTGATGAGCCTGTCGACCATCCACAAGGCGCTTTATACCGGGACGACAATGGCGCAGGTGCGTGGTGACAAATTGCTGAGTGAGGTCGTCCAGGCCTCCTTCAGTGCGGGCATTCCTCAGGGCAAAGGTGTCGTGACATCGTTGGAGCTTGATGCGGTCAATCTTGATCCCGATCAGGCCGTGCCCTTGGCGCTGTTGGCCAATGAGACGGTAACAAACGCCATCAAATACCTCGGCGCGCCTGAGACCGGCACACCGCCCAAAATCTCGGTACGGTTGACGGCAGACGAGGATCGCAAGATCAGCCTGATCGTCGAGAACACGCTCGGTCGCGCGGTGCAGGACGAGATCGCCAATGACGGAACGGGCTTGGGGGCCCGATTGGTGGAAGCCTTCGTGGCGCAACTTGGCGGCGTGGCGGACGTGTCGCAGGATGAGGCGAATTTCCGGTTCGAAGCCACGTTCACCGCCTTCGCCGCACCGCACCCAGATGACGACGACGTTTCAGCAACGACAGCGTGATGGGCCATGAAACCAACGCAGCACTCCGATCCGAACCCGATTAGTGAGTTAGAGGTTCACTTCACGGCAAGCGAGGCCTTTCCGGCCTTCGAAAAGCTGTGCCTGTCGGCGAAGAAGCGGATTTGCGGATGTTTCCGCGTGTTCGACCCCAAAACCACCCTGCACAGCGATGAGGCGCGGGCAATCGGCGCGACCTGGTTCGACCTTTTATTGCACCTTCTGAACAGGGGCGTGGAAATCGACATAACGGTCAGTGACTTCGATCCGATCATCGCCACCGAAGATCACCGCCGATCCTGGCAGAGCGCACGGCAGTTGGCGGCGCTTGACGAATTGTCGACCGGCGCGCAGTTGCGCTTTACCATCGCGATGCATCCCGCCCGTGTCGGCTATGTGCCCAGGCGCGTGTTGCATTCCAAAACGGCAGAGGTCCTGGATCAGACCGAAGTTGACCCGCTGACACCCGGCCTGCACGGCGTTGAGCCAAAAGACGATCTGCCGATGGTGCCGGCGACACACCACCAAAAGCTGGCGGTCATTGATGATGAAACGCTCTACATCGGTGGGCTGGACCTGAACGATCGCCGCTACGATACGCTCGACCACGATCAGCCCGCCATCGGCACTTGGCAGGACATTCAAGCCGTCGCCCGCGGCCCGGTCGTCCGCGCCGCTGCCGCGCATCTGGCCAGCTTTCAGGCCGTGACCGAGGCGGTAAAGGAGGCCCCACCCCCGGCACCGGGCTTCTTGCGCACGCTGTCGACCAAGCGCGCGCAGGATTTGACCCACATCGCGCCCAAGCCCCTGGTGAATGAGCTAGAGCAAGCTCATCTGGATGCCGTCGCCCGGTGCCAGGGCCTGATCTACCTGGAAACGCAATTCTTCCGCCACAAGCCGTTGGCCAAGACGCTGGTCGATGGGGCCGCAAAGCATGACGCGCTGGCCTGTATCCTTGTCCTCCCCGCCGCGCCGGAAGATGTGGCGTTTGAGGGGAACGAGGCCGAAGACGCCCAATTCGGCGCACAGGTCCAGATGGAGGCCCTGGAGATCTTGCGCGATGGTCTGGGTGACCGACTGGCGCTGGCCTGCCCTGCGCAAACCCGGCCCGCGACCGATGAGCCGGACGCAGCCGTCGTGCATGGCGCGCCCTTGATCTACGTCCACTCCAAGCTGTCCCTCTTTGGCCAAGACGAGGCGATCCTGTCCTCTGCCAATCTCAATGGACGCAGTTTTCGGTGGGATACCGAAGCGGGCTTGCACTTGACGAACCCGGCACATGTTGCGCCGCTCTGGCCGCGGGTGCTCAAACATTGGCTTGGAGGCGATGCCCCTGATCTCACGGTAGAACCGCGCGTGGTGGTTGACCAGATCAACAGCCTGCTCACGCAGGCCCGCGATACGCCACCTCAGGACAGGCACCACTTTTTGCTACCTTTCGACCCCGAGGCGCAGGCGCGTTTGGCCAAGCCCTTGCCGTTTGTCCCTGATGAAATGGTCTAGCCGAAAAAAGCGGTGTCCAGGCGCGAAATGATGGAACCTTCGGGCGCGCCAGCCGTTGCCCTACCACAAGCAAGCACAAGCAGATGAGACGCGTCGCAGGTACGGCCCCGCCGGACCTGCCCGGGGGACCTTTGTCCAAAAAGCCCGCGCAGTCTGCCGCGAAACCGAAGGAGTTTGACAATGACACGCTCGACAGCGTCAAAGGTGGCCGAGACGGCCAAAGACACCGCAAAAGAGGTGGCGGAAACTGCCAAAGCGAACGCGTCCGTCAAGGCGGAAGCGGCCAAGGAAAAGGTCGCCAGCCGCGTTGCCGAACAGGCCGACAATTTCCGCGAAGCAAGCACCGCGTTCGAGGGCAATGACCTTGCCTCGGATGCCGTGAAGTACTTGGGCGACAATCTTGCCCACGCCGCCTCCGCCGTGCGCGACATGGATCTGTCCAACATCCAGCAGGACGTGACGCACTTCGCGCGCCGCAACCCGCTGGTGTTCTTTGGTGGCGCCGCCGCCCTTGGCTTCCTCGCGGCACGCGCCATGAAAGCGTCTGAGCGCGCGGGCGCCACTGCTACCGCGCCGGACCGGCACAATTACCCAAGCGTTCCGGAAAACCAGGCCGCCTATCCGGACCAGAACGCCCGCCGGTGGGGGTACTCGTAATGTACCCCGATCAGAACACGGGGCGGAACACGGCTCAGCTTGTGACCGATGTAGTCAGCCAGATTGGCCGCATTCTGCGCAAGGAGGCGGCTTTGGCCAAAGCCGAGGTCGGCGAGAACCTGTCCCGCGCCGGGGTAGCCATTGGCCTTCTCGTCGGTGCCGTTGTGCTTGGCCTCGTTGGCTTGGGTGCCCTTGCCGCTGCTGGCGTTGCCGCGCTCGTCTCAATTGGGTGGGCGGTTCATTGGGCTGCGCTGGCCGTTGGTGCTGGCACCGCCCTGGTCGCAGCAATCCTTGCGGCCAAAGGGATCCACGACCTGAAGCCAAAGCACCTGATGCCCAGTCGCAGCATCGCCAACGTCAAGCAAGACGTTGCCCTGATGAAGGAACAGATCAATGCCTAGCCCCAAGCAAATCGAGACTGAGTTGCAAGCGGAACGCGACGCCCTGCGCGCACAGCTGACCCAGTTGGAGGCGCAGTTCGCCCCCGCAGAACTGGTTGCCCGCGCCAGCGGCCTTCTGGGCCAAGCCGGCGAAGGCGCCGTAAAGACAGCGCGGCGCAATCCCGGTCCGCTGGCCGTAACCGGTGCCGGCCTCGCCTGGATGGCGCTGAAAGCCGCCACGCGCAGCGCTGGCCCGCGCGCCGCCTACGACGACACCATTCACCCAACGGTCGGTGGGCTGCGGCAACCGACGCCGCCGATGGCGGGCTTCGACGCCCGTGTGGCGGCGGCAGATGATGCCATCAAGGCCGATCAACCCCATAGCATTCTGAAAGGAGACCTCTCCATGACTGACGACACCCACACCACCCCCCGCTTGGACGCCGCAAAAGAGCGGCTGTATGACACCGCCGACAGCCTGCGCGCCCGGATCGAAGACGGTCTGGACGGCCTGCCCGATGGCGCCAAGGACCGCATTCGCCAGGCCCGAGAAGCGGCGATCGCCGTTCACGCGCGCGCCGAGGCAGAGGCCGCGCGTGCCGCCCAGGTCGCCCGCACTACGGCGCATGACAATCCACTGCTCGTCGGTGGCCTCGCCTTGGCCGCCGGTGCGGCGCTGGCCATGATGCTGCCGCGCACGCAGGTGGAAGATCGGACCATCGGCGCCCATCGTGACCGCCTCTTTGACGAAGCGGACCGCGTGTTTCAGGCCGAGAAGGCCAAGCTCAAGGCAGCCGCCGAAGAAGCCGTGGCCGAGGGGCAGAAACGCGTGAAGGAAACGCTGACGTCCGATGACAAGGTGGACGAGGCGGCCTGACGCTGACCAAAGGCAAACAAAGATCTGGCCCCCATCCCAAGCGCGGATGGGGGCCTTTTTGTATGATGATGGAGCAGCGTGCGCCGTCATTTAGAAGACCGAACGGTTGCCCAATTGACTGAATGCTATTCTTTGGGTTTCGCAGGGGCACGCCTCAGCTCGTTGCACGCTTTGATGCCTGTCACCTCGGCAAGGTCACGCGTCGGTGGCGCGGGATACAGGCGAAGGTCAACCGTCAAGAGCGGCGCGCGCCCCAATGCAGCTAGGCCGCCTCATCCAAGGGGGCGGGTTCAGGCACGTTATCGTCGTTCCCGCCCGACACGATGAAGCGCAACCACACCAACAGGGGGATCGCGACCAACCCGCCAATCGGACCCCAAAGCCACAGCCAGAAGACCAGCGACAAGAACACCATCAACGGGTTCAGCGCCATTTGACGGCCCACAAACGTGGGCGTCACGAATTGCGACTCGATCATGTTAAGGAAGATGAACGCCGCCATCGGCACGACGGACATCGCGCCGTCGAACGTGATCACGCCAACCAGCAAAAGGGACAGCGCAATCAAGCCGGGTCCGAGGTACAAGACGAAGTTCAAGAGGAATGCGGCCAGCCCCCACATGATCGGCTGCGGCATTCCCAGCAGTGACATCACGATCATCACCGCAATACCGAAGCCCGCGTTCACCAGCGCAATAGACAGGAAATAACGCGACACCCGGACCTCCGCATCGTGCAGAAGTGTCTCGGTTATGAGCGGCATGAAGCGGGCGACGCGCGCATACACATCGCGGCGTGTCGCAAGAAAGAAATAGAGCGTACCGATGAATATGAGCACGCCACCCAGCACCGTTGGACCGTAAGACAAAGCATCGAGCAGGTTCGGCACCGGCACCGCAGCCGAGTCAGCCTCCGGATCCTCACCGTCTGTGAGGGCATCCGCGACGGTCTCTTGCAGCTCCTGCACGCCCTCCACCGCCCCGCGCAGGCTTTCGAACAGGGTTCGCATCTCGGACCATATGATCGGCGCGTTGCGGATGGCCTCGCTGATCGTTGGCTCCACGATCAGATAGGTCAGCGCGACGGCACACAAAAAGACCGCCATGATCATCATGGCGGCTGCGGCACTCGGAATGCGCCATCGCTCCAGCATGTTGCAAAACGGGGCCAGGACGATGCCCAGCACAATCGCGCTGATGATCGGCGCAAAAAGCCCCTGCGCCTGGTCCAGAATAACAAAAACCATCAGGACAACCAAGACGACGATCGCCAAGTTGCCAATTCGTGCGGAGGAGAAAGACCTGTTCATTAGAACAAAACGCAGGTCGTACGCTTTCAGTTCCGAGGAAACCTGCCGAGACCCTGCTTTTCTGGACCGTGCCTTGGTTAGCGTAGCAACAGTCCTTCACGTTCTCATCAAGAGCAATCGTAACGGTATCAGTAGGGACGACAGTTCCAACTCTGATAATTCAGTATCAAGAGAACCGGGCCGCCCCGTTCTTTGGAAACGAAGCCTGCTTGCCAGCTCGGGGTACTAATACTGCGGCGTTGCAGCGAATGTCCGCTTCCCGCCCTTGGTGTCGAATGCTGCGCCAAACACGAAGATCGGAGAAGGGCTCCAAGCCGTCATCTAGCAGTTTACTTTGCGATGTTGGGCGCCTGTTGGATACACTGCTTCCATCGGGGCTCTTTTGTAGGATGTCGAACACTAGCGCCACTCAAACTCCCACCCATACCGAACAAAGTACGATCCTAGGGTACGGTAATACGTAGCCAGATTGGCGCCGAGCCACTACTAACATGCCACCAGCCAAGCCCAATGCCTATGCAATGGTCGACGGTTCGCACAGTCGAGCGAGAGTTTTCTCAAACGCCTCGGCAAAGAAACAAGGTGTAAAAAAGCGACAGTCATGAAGGGTGGTGGTGAAATCAACACGCGCGTCAGCCTAGGCAAGCGGATCGTAACGATTTTCTACGGCATCGAAGCCTGATCAAGTCGTGTCGCCTTCTCACTTCATTGGATTGGTAGAAGCTGGGCTTTGCTTCGTTGCCGTTGATCCGGGGGATAGGTGGTAGGTAAGGATGTCACTATTATGGTGACGGTTGCACACTTCAAACTGGCCTGAAGCGTCACCGTCTTGGTGACAGGGCGTCACTACTTTGGTGACAGTGTCCATGTCATGCGTCACCGTATTGGTGACAGGGCGTCACCAATTCAATGACAGGATTACGATTTCGTTTCCCTCTTGGATTGTGCACTGCGCCCTTGTGAATGGGATAGTCATCGCCGGGCTTCCAGAGCTTGTAGAGCTTCTGCCCGTCTGCCTTTTTGCTGTGCGGCGTGGACAGTTCTGTCAGTTCGTAGGATGGACCTGAGGCATTGCCACCTATTCCGAGGCGGGCGCGCTCTCGAACAACGATGAAGCCCTTGGCCTGAAGATCGTGGAAAGCGCGCCCCGCGGTATTTCGGGTGACTCCCAGCGCATCGGCAGCCTGCCTCACGCTGAGGCGGATCTTGCCGTTGTTGTTGGCCTTTGGGCCGCGCCACTCAAGCTTTAGCCACGGATAGAGGGCCTGAGCTACGGGAGAAAGCGCGCGCCAAGCGTCGGTTTCCATCATCGGGCGCGCGAGCTTGGTCCAATGCTCCTGCGCCCGCTCGTTGCGTTTGTCACGTCCCATTTTGTACCTCGGCAATTCGCGTGGGGTCCAGCCAAGCATGCGCCCTGCTTTTAGCGTCAACCGGGCTGAATTGCAGTGGTATGGCATCAGCAGCCAGCAATTCAGCGAGCTCCAGATCGGCTCCGGTTAGCTGCGGTCTTTCCGGGCCAGCCTGCGCCAGCCAGCACACAAGTTTCGCCGCCGGGCCTGACAGCGAGTGCGTCTCGCCGGAGATTGTATTGAGCGCGATAGCGTTGGCAGGATTTCGGTTTTCGGATACATTGGGAATGCCGGTCCCGACAGGAAAGCACCCCCGCCCCCACGCGCCGTTCTCACCGACGCTGGGGGCGTTTCTATTTCCTAGCATGGATCACGCGACCTCGCGTGAATTGATCCATGCGGAAACGTCAGAGGCGCGCCATGCAACTGCTCGCTCGGTCAATTTGACCGGAGCTGGAAACAGGCCTTCGCGTATCATCTGATAGAGTTTTGATCGCTTCAGGCCAATCAGACCTTCAACCTCACGGCGGCGAAGAAGTCGCTCGGGGTTATCCATATTGATTACTCCTAATTCAACGCCCGGGATTGGACGTGAGATTAGGCTAGGGTCGCTTCACAGCCGCGCTCCATGCACCACATGCCATAAAGTGCCGTATTGAGCCGCCGATGGGCCGTTGTTTTACTGGCTGTCAAGAAAAATCATCATGCACAAGCATGCACCAACATGCAAAACGACGGTATTGTCAGGCCCGCAATGGCACAACCTGCCCTCGTACTTCACCGCGAAGAAACGCCGCCCAATCGGCCATCATACGACGCCGACGCTCAAGCATGTCGCTCCGCTGATAGGCCCGCTCGACGTCGCTCCCGACTCGGTGGGCCAGCGCAATTTCCGCCATGTCGCGCGCGTAGCCCTGCTCGGCCGTCCATTGGCGGAAGGTCGAGCGCAGTCCGTGGGGGACTGCTGGGCGCTTGCTTGTGGGGTCAAGGAACCCGGCCAACCCCGCCTTCTCCTCCGCCCGCTGCATACGTCGCATGACCGCGCTGAGGCTCATATCGGAGAGCATCCCGCCTTGTGGGGCCGGGAATACGTGGGGCGACGACATGCGCGGCAGGCTCTCAAGGATTGCAAGCGCTGGCGCGGACAGCGGAACGCGGTGCTCCCGGTTCGCTTTCATTCGATCGGCGGGCACGGTCCAGAGCCCCAACTTCACGTCGACCTCATCCCACGTCATGCCCCTGACCTCGCCGGAACGGCTGCCAGTCAGTGCCTGAAATTGGAGGGCGCGCGCAGCAGTCCCCTCCCGCTCTCCCAGCGCAAACCACCACCGGGCTATGTCGGTCAATGCGACTGCTGGGCGGTTTACCTTCTTCGCCACTTTGCCGGGTGCGGAGAACATGGCTTCAAGGTTCTCTTTCCAGCGGGCCGGGTTCTCGCCTGATCTGGCGCCCTTGGCTTTGGCATAGCCGAGTATGGCCTCGATACGCGCGCGCAAGCGCGATGCGGTCTCGGTGTGACTCTCCCAGATCGGGCGAAGGACGCGCTCAACGTCTGAGGTTTCAATATCGCGCACGTTCAGGTCACCAATTATCGGCATCGCATGGCGCTCCAGAGCGGCGCGCCACTGCTTCCGGTTCTTCTCGTTGAGGCTGCCGGATGCCTTCTCTTTGTCGAAAAATTCAGCCGCCACTTCGAATGTCCAGTCGAGCCGCTTCTTGTAGGCGAGCGGATCGCCCCCGGCGCGCGCTGTGGTCCTGTTGGAGACTGCACGCTCTCGAGCCTGCGCAAGCGTGATACCGGGCGCTTTAGTCGGATCAACGGAAAACGGTCCCATGCCTATGTCACGGCGCTTGCCTCGCACCACGATGCGCTGTGCCCAACGCTTTGCACCGCTGGCATCGACTTGGAGGAACAATCCGTTCCCGTCAGTGTAGCGCCCCGGCTCTTTTACCGATTTCACAAATTGAGCTGAAAGCTGGTTGGCCTTGTGTGATTGGCCTTTCGCTTTACCAGGCATGGCAGACACTCCTAAGCATAGATTTCATCCCACATTCCGACCCACATTATCAGGTGGAACCCCGTGGATACCCATGGAATAGAGTGGCAGTATACTCCTTTAAAAACAAGGGTTACGAGGAACGACCTGGAAAACTGTGGAATAGTATATGGCTGCTACCACCCCAGCCAGTTTTCCTTAGTGATGACGCGCCTATGATGGGGCTTTGTCTTTGTGGTTCTCTGCGCTGGCTAAGTCTTTCGGCGCGTGAGCCATAGGCCTTCGATGGCACGCCCCGGGGGCTCGCGGCGACATGAGCGGTGTTCTTATGGTGGCGGTCCTAGGACGCGGTCTTCATCCGAGCAGATGGAATTTCACCTGCTCGACGCCTGTTGCCACAAGCTCGGCGTTGCCGCGGGCTTCGACGTTGAGGCGCACGACGGGTTCGGTGTTGGAGCTTCGCAGGTTGAAGCGCCACTCGCCGAGGTCGAACCCCAGGCCGTCCATTTCGTCGATGGCTGTCGCTTGAGGCTCGAACACCGAACGGACCCGAGAGATTGCGGCATGAGGGTCGTCGAGGACGAAGTTGATTTCGCCCGATGACGGGAACGCCGCTTTGCGGTCGGCGATCAGATCGGCCAGGGACCCGTGGCGGCTGACGAGCTCGGCCATCAGGACCCAGGGGATCATGCCGCTGTCGCAGCTGACAAAATCGCGGAAGTAGTGATGGGCCGACATCTCGCCACCGTAAACGGCGTTCTCGTTGCGCATCGCTTGTTTAATGAACGCGTGCCCGGTGCGGGCCTGGACGGCGCGCCCGCCTGCCTTTTCGACGATATCGCGCGTGTTCCAGATGATCCGCGGGTCATGGATGATCGTGGCGTCGGGGTCCTTGGCCAGGAAGGCGTCGGCCAGAAGGCCGACGACGTATTCCCCGTCGATAAACGCGCCGGTGTGATCGAAGAAGAAACAGCGATCGAAGTCACCGTCCCAGGCGACGCCGAAATCCGCGCCGGCGGCCAGGACGGCTGCGGCGGTTGCGGGGCGGTTCTCGGGCAGGAGCGGGTTGGGAATGCCTTGCGGGAACGTGCCATCGGGAGTGTGGAACAGCCTTTCAAACGTGAGCGGCGCCCCGACCGCGTCGAGCCGTGCCGCGATGGCATCAAAAGTGGGCCCCGCCGTGCCATGGCCTGCGTTAACGAGGATTTTCAACGGCTTGAGCGCGTCAATATCCGCAAACCCCACGATACATTCCACGTAGGCCGCACGGGCCTGCGTCGCGACATCGCTGACGGTGCCTTTCGCCGCCACCGGCGCGAAGGCGTTTCGCTCGGCAATCGTCTTGACCTTGGCGAGCCCCGTGGCGGCATCGAGCGGCGCGGAGCCCGCGCGCACCATCTTCATGCCGTTGTAATCCATCGGATTGTGGGAGGCGGTCACACAGATGCCCCCATCCGCGCCGAAATGGGTTGTGGCAAAATACATCTCTTCCGTGCCCGACAGCCCCAGATCGAGGACATCGCAGCCCTCATCGACCAGACCCTGCGCGACGCGTCCGGCCAAGACCTCGGACGAGGCGCGGACGTCTCGCCCCAGCACCACCGAGCGCGCGCCAAGGGCCTGCCCGAACGCGCGACCGATGCGGTAGGCGATGTCTTCATCAAGGTCGATGCCAAGGCGGCCACGGACGTCGTAGGCTTTGAAGCAGGTAAGGGTCATGTTGGCACGTGGTCCTATAGAGTTTGGTCAGTCAGTGCGGCATCGGTCATGTTCGCGGGCATCGGCGTCACCGCCCCCGGTCCATGATTTGGACGCGCGGGACGGATGCCGCTGCCAAAGCGCATCTGCAGGCTACCGAAGCCGCTTGATAACGGACTTGAGCATCAGCGAGATATCCATGCAGACGTTCCGCCTTTCCTGGTAAATCAAGTCGATCCGCGCCTTGCGCGGGATGCAGGCGCGCGAATAGATCCTGTCGGTTTCTTCCCGGCTGCTGGTCCGGGCCAACAGATGTTCCTCGTGGGCGTGGAAGTAAATCGACGCGAGGCCAGAGACGCCGGGGCGCGACTTCAGTACTTTGCCGTAGATCTCAGGAAACCGTTCGACATATTGACGGAGGGGCGGGCGCGGGCCGATGAAGCTGATATCGCCGCGTAGCACGTTCCACAGTTGCGGCACCTCGTCCAACCGGCTTCGGCGCAGCGCCTCACCGGTGCGGGTGATGCGGTCGGATTTATCGCCGCCTGACACGCCGCT
Organism: Gymnodinialimonas sp.; assembly: GCF_059726805.1. Lineage (NCBI taxonomy): Bacteria > Pseudomonadati > Pseudomonadota > Alphaproteobacteria > Rhodobacterales > Paracoccaceae > Gymnodinialimonas > Gymnodinialimonas sp. The sequence continues at coordinate 1,038,367 of NZ_AP041059.1, read as the reverse complement.
GTCTTCCGCGACGGTTTTCATGGTGCGAAACTTGACCAGCCTGAAACCCTCAGTCGGGGTTTTCATGCGTTCGGAGATATAGAAAACCGGCCGCCCATCGAGCACTAGGATCAAGAGGGCCACAATGATGACAACCGGCGCGAGAATGATCGACAAACCGATGGCGCAGATCAGATCTAGAAGGCGTTTGGCAGGTGTCATTGGGGCAATGTTTCTTTCCATTGTTCGACCATCCGCGCGGCGTCCGCGGGGGCCGGGTCAAAGGCGTGCAGGGCCTCAAGGCGGCTGCATTCCAGCGTGATGCGCTGGAAAGCCCCCTTTTGCGCAGGCCGGTAGGCGAAGGGATGATCGGCGGCGCGGGCCAGATCCTCCATGAACACAAATCCAGGCTCGGCCACGTTCAGAATGGGAGGGAGAGGTGCGGGGTGCGTCGCCAGATCCGCCAGCACGCGCGCGAGGGTTCCAGCGCCGATGTAGGAGCGGACCGGGCCGCGCCCGTCTTCAAAGCAATCGATTGCCAGCGGCGCGCCATCTTGGGCACGCGCCACGTTGAGAAGCAGGGCATCGGCACCCGCCACGTTGCCGATCCGCAGGCAGCAGACCTCTAGCCCCGCAGTGCGCCACGGCGTGCAGGCCGCTTCCATGGCGATCTTGGCCTCGCCATAGGCGTTGACCGGGGCGGTGGCGTCCGTCTCGGCAAAAGGGGTGCCATCGCCTGCCCCGTAGACAGCGGAGGAGGAGGCGAGGATCACCCGGGGGATGCCAGCCTGATGCGCGGCTTCAAGGACAACCTCGGCCAGGCGAGCGTTTTGCGACAGGTCGGCACCGGGGCCCGGTGTCACACCCGCAAGGCAGATGATCGCGTCGAAATCCTGGGCGGCGAGGGCGCTGTCCGTGGGCTCAGACAGGGGCCAGAACAGGCCATCGTCGCGGTTTGGGTCGCGGTGTTGTGCGATGACCTCCACCCCTGGGGGCGGCATGGCCTTCCAGTGATGCAACACCATTCGCCCAACATGCCCGGTGCTGCCCACCAACAAGATGCGCTTTGGCTCAGCCACGGGCGTATATATCCTCGTAACGGACAATGTCGTCTTCGCCGAGGTAGCTGCCGGTCTGAACCTCGATCAGGACCATGGGCACCTTGCCGGGGTTTTCCATGCGGTGCACGGCCCCCAGCGGGACGTAGACGGATTGGTTCTCGGTCACCAGTTGCACCGTTTCGCCGATGGTGACGCGGGCGGTCCCCTCCACCACAATCCAATGCTCGGAGCGGTGGTGGTGGCTTTGCAGGCTGAGCGCGGCGCCGGGATTGACGTGGATGCGTTTGACCTGAAACCGCGTGCCGATCACCAGGCTTTCGAACCAGCCCCAGGGGCGGAAATCGCGCGGCAATGTCTCGGCCTGGGACACGCCCTGGGCCTTGAGGGTGCTGACAGCGAGCTTCACGTCCTGGGCGCGGTCTTTGTCCGCGATCAGAACGGCGTCGGGCATGGCGACGGCAACGATGTTTTCGAGGCCGATGGCGACAAGCTGCTGATCCTCGGATTCCGCGCGCAACAGCACGTTGGAGCAATCGATTGCCGTCGCGGGCCCTTGGCTTGCGATCCCGTTGGCGTCGGGCTGGGACTCGCGCCAGACCGCCTCCCAGCCGCCCAGGTCGGACCAAGCGCCGTTGTAGGGCATGACCGAGAGGTTGTCGGCCTTCTCCATCACGGCGTAGTCAATCGACAGGTCACTTATCGTCGCCCAGGGCTCGGGCGCGAGACGGGTGAAGCCGAGGTCTTGCGTGCCCTCCTTCAAAGCGGTGCGCACAATGGCCAGCATCTCGGGCGCGTGGGCCTCGAACGCGGCCAGGATCGCTTTGGTCGAGAACAGGAAAATGCCCGCGTTCCAGAGGTGTTTGCCGCTGTTGAACAGCTCTTGCACCGTGACGGCGTCTGGCTTTTCGACGAAGGCCTCAAGCGGTTGCGGGCGGGCCTCGCTCGTGCCGTCGACGACCTGCGACAATTCCAACCAGCCATAGCCCGTCTCGGCGCGGTCCGGGCGGATCCCGAAGGTGACGATCCGGCCCTCCGTCGCCATGGGGGCGGCGGCGGCAATGGCGGCGCGGAAGGCCTCTGTGTCGGGGATCACATGATCGGACGGCGCGACCAGCATCAAGGCGTCTGGCGCGCGCTCGTGCAGGGCGACGGCTGCGGCGCAAATGGCAGGCGCGGTGTTGCGGGCTTCCGGCTCGATCAGGATGGTGGCGGGCGCGATTTCGACGCCGGCCAGCTGTTCGGTGACAACGAAGCGGTAATCGGAGCCTGTGATGACCATGGGGGCCGCAAATCCCGGCCCCGCCAAGCGCAGCGCCGAGGCCTGGAACAGACTGTGATCCCCGGCAAAACGCGCGAACTGCTTTGGGAAGCTCTTGCGCGACAACGGCCAGAGCCGGGTGCCAGATCCGCCGCACAACAAAAGGGGGTGGATGTCTTGTGTCAAGGCGTTCTCCAGTCAAATACGAGTTAGACGCGGGCCGTGTCACGGTTGGCCAAATACCAACGGTACGCATCCTCAATGCCGTCACGCAAGCCTATACGCGCGCGCCATCCCATGCGGTCCAAACGGCCGACATTCATCAGTTTTCGCGGGGTGCCGTCGGGCTTGGAGGGGTCGGTCGAGATGCGGCCCGAGTAGCCCGTGGCCTCGGCCACCATCTGCGCCAGCTCCAGGATCGAGACGTCTGTGCCCGAGCCCACGTTGATATGGCTCAGCATCGGTTCCGTGTTGGCCGCGTAGGTGTCATAGGGCAGGTCGAGCACAAAAAGACTGGCCTCTGCCATGTCATCGACATGCAGGAACTCACGCTTTGGCGTGCCAGAGCCCCAGATCACCACCTCTTCGCGTCCCTCTTCCGCAGCTTCGTGGAAGCGGCGGATCAGGGCGGGCAGGACGTGGCTGTGTTCGGGGTGGAAGTTGTCGCCGGGCCCATAAAGATTGGTGGGCATGACACTGCGGTAATCGGTGCCATGCTGCCGGTTGTAGCTTTCGCACAGTTTGATGCCGGCGATCTTGGCGATGGCGTAGGGCTCATTCGTGGGCTCCAACACGCCCGTCAGAAGCGCGTCCTCGCCCATCGGTTGCGGTGCCGCGCGGGGGTAGATGCACGACGATCCAAGCTGCAAAAGCCGCGTGACACCCGCCGAGAACGCCTGATGGATGACGTTGCATTCGATCATCAGATTTTCATAGATGAAGTCAGCGGGCAGCGTGTTGTTGGCCTGAATTCCGCCGACCTTGGCTGCAGCGAGGATTACAATGTCTGGCTTTTCGGCCTGAAAGAAGGCGTGCACGGCGCTTTGATTGGTCAGGTCCAGTTCCGCATGGGTGCGCGTCAGAAGGCTGAGGGCTTCGCCCGCGTCGCGGCGCGCCTCCAGCCGTCGCACAATCGCGCCGCCGACCATACCCCGATGTCCTGCGATGTAGATCCGGGTCATGGCGTTATCCTTCGACAGACACCGCAAGGCCCAGGCCATGCTTGTTCAGCAGCGCGTGACGCTTGGCGGCGTTGAGATCCTCGGACACCATTTCGGCACACATCTGTTGCGCGGTGATCTCGGGCACCCAACCGAGCTGCGTCTTCGCTTTCGAGGGATCGCCCAAAAGCGTCTCCACCTCGGTGGGGCGGAAATAACGGGGGTCGATCCGCACGATCACATCGCCGACTGAGACATTGGGCGCAGTGTCGCCGGTGACGGAGGTCACGGTCGCGATCTCTTCCACCCCCTCGCCGGAAAACGCCAGCTCGATGCCCAACTCGCGCGCGGACCAGGTGATGAACTCGCGCACCGAATACTGGACGCCGGTGGCGATCACGAAATCCTCGGGCGCGTCTTGTTGCAGCATCATCCACTGCATCCGCACGTAGTCTTTCGCATGGCCCCAATCGCGCAAGGCATCGATGTTGCCCATGAACAAACACGATTCGAGCCCCAGGGCGATGTTGGCCATGCCGCGTGTAATCTTGCGCGTCACGAAGGTTTCCCCCCGACGTGGGCTTTCGTGGTTAAACAGGATCCCATTGCAGGCGTAGATACCGTAGGCCTCGCGGTAGTTCACGCACATCCAATAGGCATAGAGCTTGGCGACGGCATAGGGGCTGCGCGGGTAGAAGGGCGTCGTCTCGGATTGCGGGATCTCGACCACTTTGCCGTAAAGCTCGGAGGTGGAGGCCTGGTAGAAGCGGGTCTTCTTCTCTAGCCCCAGAAACCGGATCGCTTCCAGAAGGCGCAGGGTGCCCATGGCATCGACGTCCGCCGTGTATTCCGGCGCCTCGAAGCTGACGGCCACATGGCTTTGCGCGCCCAGGTTATAGACCTCGTCAGGCTCCACCTCGGACAGAATGCGGGTGAGGTTGGAGCTGTCGGTCAAATCCCCGTAGTGCAGCCGGATCTTGGGGTTGGGGTGGTGCGGGTCCTGATAGATGTGGTCAATGCGCTGGGTATTGAACGACGAGGCCCGGCGCTTGATGCCGTGAACCTCATACCCTTTTTCCAGCAGAAATTCCGCCAGATAGCTGCCGTCTTGCCCGGTGATGCCGGTGATAAGTGCTTTTTTCAACGTTACGCCTCTTCGGTTTTCATTCAGTCTCGAATGTCACCTGATCCGGTTTGGGATTAAGAAATTCCGCGTCGATGGTCGCCTTCAGACCATCCGCGAGCGAGACCTTGGGTACGAAATTGTGCTCATTAGACAGCGCTGTCGTGAACGCGGTGTTTTCGGTGAACTTCTTCACACGAATCCGACTGATGGGAAAGCGCATCCCGGTCACGGCGCGCAGACCGTCCGCCATCCAGCCTGCCAGCACGCCGACCGGTTTGGGCAGCCGCAGCCCGACATTGTCGCGGCCCAGAACCTCACGGCGCGTCAGGCGCACAAGATCGTCCACCTGCATGTCCGGGCCATCAATGTAATTGTAGATGCGCACGCCGGGTTCGGCGTCGGTAAAGTAAAGGAAGAAGTCGGCGACGTTTTCCACATAGGCCATCGATTTCCGGTTCTTGCCAGCGCCGATCATCACAAAGCGCCCCGACGCAATCTGGCGCAAGAGGCCGTAGACATTGCCGCGGTTGCCCGGGCCGAACACGACCGTGGGCCGGATGATGGTTAGGCTGCGACGTTCCGGGTCGGCTGCCTGCCACTCTTTCAGGACGACCTCGCCCTCGGCTTTGGTGCGGCCATAATCGTTGAACGGGGCGACGGCCCCGGTTTCGTCCGTGCCGGGTTCGGCAAAGCCGTACACGGCGACAGAGCTAGCGAAGACGATCCGCTGGATCCCGGCGGCTTCTGCCTCGCGGCAGAGCGCGCGGGTGCCTTCGACGTTGACCTCGTCATAGCGGGACAAGGGCCTGACATCATCACGGTGCACGGCGGCAAGATGAATGATGCAGGAGCCCTTCACCTGCCCCGCGATCGTGTCAGGTTTGGTGATGTCGGCCAGCGTGTGATGGTTAGGATAAAACGGGCTGGGACGCTGATCCACGATGGAGAACGGCGTGCCCATGCCCTCCAACCGATGGGATATGGCACTGCCGATAAAGCCGCTGCCGCCGATGATGCAGATATCTGTCATGGGATCACCGCAGCCCCGCCGGAAGAAACTCGGGCAGTTTCCTCAGGTATTTGACCATCAGCTTGGAAAAGCTGCTGTCGATGCCCAGATCGCGGCAGGCCCGCAGGGTTTCCGTGTTCAGCGCGATCTTGGCGCGGATCCCCGCCGTGCTGGCGCCGCCCGCCTGCATCCGGGTCCATACTTCATCGAAATACTGATACTTCAAATCGTTGTCCTTGAAGATGCGCGCGACAAATTCGAAATCACCGGCGATCTTGTAGCTGGTGTCATACATCCCGAAACGCTCAAACACATTGCGTCGCAGGAACAGGGTCGGATGGGCGGGCATGACACCATGGCCCAGAACACCGGGCGAGAACTTGCCCGAGCGGTAACGGCGAATGCTTTTGCCAAAGTCGTTGGCCGGAAAGAACTCGACATCCGCATAGACGGCGTCCAGATCGCTGCCGTCAAACGCCGAGGCGATGCGCGACAGGATGCTGCGGTTGGAGAACACGTCGTTGGAGTGAAGCAGGCCCACGATGTTGCCCGTCGCCCGTCCGATGCCCTTGTTGATCGCGTCGTAGATGCCGGCGTCCGGCTCACTTACAACCGACACCGCGCCGTCCGCCATGTCCGACACGATGGCAACGGTGCGGTCCCGGGACGCGCCGTCGGCCACCAACAATTCCTTGTCGGGATGGTCCTGGTCCAGAAAGGACTGGACCGACCGCGCAATCGTGGCCTCCGAATTGTAAGCTGCCATGACGACCGATATCTTCATTGCGCGGCGGGCGTGTGCAGGGCCGCGGCGTCGAACTCGGGCTTGGTGACGATGTATCGGCCCAGCACGAGCACATCCATATCGGTGCGGTTGAAGCAGGCGATAGCCTGTTCGGGGCGGTCGACGACCGGTTCATTCTCGTTGAAGCTGGTGTTGAGCACGATGCCGTAGCCGGTGCGCGCCTTGAGCGCATGGAGCAGGCGGTAGTAGAGCGGGTTGTTCTCTTCCTCGACCGATTGAAGCCGCCCGGTGCCGTCGACATGGGTGACGGCGGGGAAGGTCTTGCGCCATTCCTCCTTGAACTTGACCACATGCATCATGAACGGGCTTTCGATGTCCTGTTCAAAGAAGCGGCCCACCTCCTCGCGCAGGAGCGAGGGGGCGAAGGGGCGGAACGACTCGCGCTTTTTGATCTTGGTGTTGATCGTGTCCTTCATGTCGGCAATCGCGGGATTTGCCAGGATCGAGCGGTTGCCAAGCGCCCGGGGGCCCCATTCGCTGCGCCCTTGATACCACCCCAGCACCGCGCCGCCGACGATGTAGTCGGCCGTCGCATCCAGCAGCTCCTTCTCGGAGGCGCATTTGCGGTAGGATAGGCCGAATTGCTCCAACGCGGCCTGAATGTCGTGATCGCCGTATTCCGGGCCCCAGAAGCCGTGCTTCATCTCGAACCGCTCGGTGCGCTTGTGCTTGGCGTGCCAGCAATGGAACGCGGCGCCGATGGCGGTGCCGTCATCGGAGGCGGCGCATTGCAGATACACGTTTTCCACCGGGAAATCGCGCCGGATGCGGGCGTTCATCACCCCGTTGAGGGCACATCCGCCCGCCATCGCCAGATTGGTGAGCGGCACCAGTTCGCCCAGTTTTTCGATACAGCGCCCTGCGGCTTGCTCGAACCGCACCTGGGTGGAGCGCGCGATGTCCATCTCGCGTTGTGTGACGGGCGTGCCGTTTTGCCGGGCCGGCCCCAGAAGGCGTTCCATCGCCTCGGTGTAGATCCGCCCCATCCGCATCGCGCCGTTGTCGGAGAAATCCGCGCCCGAGAGGCCGTTGGCCACATCGACCATCTTGGGGTTGAGGCTGAACCAGCCGCTGGGGTCCAGCTCGATAACCTTCGACAGCTCGTCCGAATAGGCATCAGTGCCGTAGGGGGCCAGGCCCATGACCTTGTATTCTTCGCCAAACAGCTCAAACCCGATGAACTGGCACATCGCGGTATAAAAATGCCCCAGGCTGCTGGGAAGCGTGACCCGGTCGAGGACCTGGATGTCGGTCCCTTCGCAGCGCGCGGCCATCAGGCTGGCGAAATCGCCGGAGCCGTCATAGGAGAGGCCCGCTGTCTCAGTCTCGAACGGAGAGGTGTAGTAGGCGCTGGCGATATGGGCGAGGTGGTGTTCGACGTTATGCACCTCGTAACGGACCAGAGCGGGATCCTCGCCGCAGATCTCGGCCAGATTATTGAGCGTCTTCCGGGTATCCGCGCCGCGATTGAGGAAGCTTTGCACCGTCGACACCGCCGATTTGGCGTTGCGCAAAAGGTGCGCCGCCTTGGCCGCGCGGTTGGCAGAGGTATCGCGCGCAATGGCCACATCGGTCACGTCCCGCAGGCGCACGTTCGACTGCTCCAACAGCCAGCGGATCGCATTCTCGGGGAAGGCCATCGTGTGCTTGTTGCGGGCGCCAAGGCGTTCTTCCGCCACAGCACCCACCAGTTTGCCATCGATCAAAAGGCAAGCGGAGGCATCTGGATGAAAGGCGTTCAGCCCGAGGATCACAGTCATTGATTTTGCTCCGTAGCGTGTTCTGAGCCCGATCCCGCCGCGCGGCTTCGGGCCCGGGGTTGCTCATAGGCGTCTTCATACATTTTTGCCACGACAGGCCAACTGAAATCGCGGCGCACCAGGTCAAAGGCGCGTTGTCCCATCGCCCCGTGTTCTGCACGTCCCAGGGCGAAGAACCGTTGCAGGTCGGTGGCAAGCGCTTCCCGGGTGGTCCCAATCTCAAAAGCGGCCCCTTCGGAGACCGCAAAATCCAGGTTGCAGGCCGTGCTTAGCAAGGTGGGACGGCGTGCGCCCCAAGCCTCCAGTGGTGTGATTGGGAACGACTCGTTCAGGGACGGCAGGATGAACCCGGCGGCATGGTGGAACGCGGCTTGTTTCGCGGCCCCAAACAGGGGGCCGATAAACGCGACCCGCGCGCCCGCCGCGGTGAAGGCGTCCACGCGTGCCCGGACGTTGGCCTCTGCCGCGTCGTCGCCCCAGCCCGCAATGGCGAGCTGCCAGCCCTGCAAATGTCCGGCGCCGTGCAAGTCTTTCCAGACATCCAGAAGCGTATCGAGGTTCTTGGTGGGATGGAAACGCCCCAGAAACAGCATCACCGGATCCTGGGCATCAAGCGCCCCGGACCAGGGTGCGTCCAGGGCTTGAACGTTTTTCGTGTCGGGCAGGATTACCCCATTGGGGAATTCGACCACCGCGCCCGCCACCCCGAAGTCCCGACAATGGGCGGCTTCCTCAGACGTGGCGGCGATCACAGAGGAGGAGGCCCTGAGCAGAGCATCCACATAAAGGCGGCGCACCAGGGCTTTTTTCAACGACGCCTGCGCCAGGGCGCGCGGATGCAGCATACCGTGCGGGCTGGAAAACAGCGGACGATCCGTGGCGCGGTGCCATTTCAGGGCGACGTATGAGGGATACTGCCAAATGCCGTGAACATGCACGACATCAGGATCAAACGCTCGCAGGCGCTGTGCCATGTCGGGAACGTAGCCAAGGCTTGTGGGGCCCATGACGCGGAAGGCATTGGCTTTCGCACCGGTCCATTTCTTGTCGTCTCCGGCGTCCCAGGCGGGTGTCGCAATGCCGAAAACCTCGACCGTGTGACCATGGCCGGCCAGGGCCGACGAAAGCCCTTCCACAACTTCCTTGACGCCCGCGCCCTTGTTGCTGAGGTCACCGGTGATCAGTGCGATCTTCACGAGGGCCAGCCCTATTGTTGATTGCTCGAAGAGCCAACAATCCGCTTCATGATGAAGATATCATGCTCGATCCGCCACTCGAACCCGTTCTCGCGCGACCAGTCGACCAGGTAATCCAGCGAGGGGTAATCCTCGTGCGTCGTCTCGTCCCGGAAGAAGAGGCGCACGTCGTCGATCAGGATCGACACGGCATCCAGATGATCAAGGTTCGCCGCGATGGCCGTCAGTTCAGGTTCCACCGGGCACTCGATTTCGCCCTTGTAGGTCTCGCCTGCCGAGTAGTGGCCATCGAGCCAGAAGTTGAGCGGCCCCGTCAGCTCTGGCAACAGCTTGGGAAGCGCGTCTTCGCTGGGGGCGTTGATCACCTCGACGTTCTGGCCTTTGAACGTCTCAAGCGCGCGACGGTAATAGAGATCGCTTGGTTCAATCGTGTAAACCTTGGGCGCGCGCTGGGACAGGAAACGGGTCGTTGTGCCCAGAAAAGTCCCGGTCTCGATCCAGGTGGCGTTGGGCACGCCGTGGCGCATGAACAGGCCTTCCTTGACGAACTGAGGCGCGTGCTCGGAATAGCCCCGCCCCGCCCATTCGCGAAGGTGTTTTACGCGCTGCAAGCGTTTGTAGAGACCCTCGGGAAGGTATTTTTGTACTGTCGCCATGTTGGAAAACCGCTCATAAAACTATGTCATTTGCCGAACAGACGTTTAGCCATGAGGTCCAATGCGCGCAATAGCGGAACCGGACTAATTGAAGCGTCGGCGCAAGACTACTCATGGGGCCTCGGATGACCCGGAAGACATGGCGTATCTAACGCGGATCTTGACGCCCAAGCGGTCTTGCCTGTGCGTGGTTCACCCTTAGCCACCCAAGCCGCGCTGGGGTCCGAGGGCCATCTCTGCCAACCCATGCCATGGCAAACCCTGACGAGTAATGCCCGATGCTTCGTGGAGCCCTTTTGACAGCCCCAACCCGAAGTGCTTAAACCCCCTTGTGGCCCGATCTGCCGAGTTTCCGTACAGAGGAAGCCCGTTTGTCGGCGCGCCCCATGGCCTCAACAGCCATCTGGTGAGTTCAGTTGAGGATTGCGATGAAGATCCAGATCAGATCAGCACGGTCAAAGGCGGTCACGTGGCTGCTGGTGTTGATCTTGGCGGGCTACCCGGCCGCGGCCATGCTTGTCAATTTTGCGGGCGTGGACTCCACGGCCATCACGGGACCTTACCGCGCATTTGTCGTGCTGCTCGCGGTTTCCCTGATTTGCTCGGGCATGTTATCGCCCCTTCGAGGCTCATTGCGCCTGTCGCTCGGCGTGTTTCTCGCGCTTTACCTATGCCGGTTGTTTTACGACCATCTGTTCGCGTTGCATCCCGACGCAGCTCAAGCGCTGACCTTCTTCTTACTGGCTACGCTGATCCCGACGCTTGCGGTGGCCCTTGCGATTGACGAGCGGTTTTCCGAGCGCGACTTCGCAATGCGGCTTTACTGGGTCTCTTTGGGGTTGGTCGCCGGATACTATCTATTGGTCGCCAGGGGGGCGATCATCACCGGAGTTGGTGAGAGAGCGTCCTTGGTCGCCTTGAACCCAATTTCCCTGGGGCACCTGGCTGCAACAGCGTCGCTTGTCGGGATCTATCTGGCGCTGAGCCAATCGGGGCTGCGCTATAAGTTTGCCGCGTTGTTGATCGTTGTCCTGTCGATCCCCATTCTTCTGAATGCAGGCTCACGCGGGCCCCTGGTTGCCTTCATCTTCGGGGTCCTCTGGATCACGGTTTCAAACAAGAAACGGCTGGCTCAGATGTTGCCCGTGATGCTGGTGGCCGCCCTTATGATCCCACGCGACAACCTGGTGTTTGAGCGGCTCCAAGGCGTGACAGGCGATCTGGATGCGTCCGTCCTAATCCGGTTGCAGCTTCAGATTTCCGGCATCAACGACATGATGGAGGCGCCGTTGATCGGGAAGTATTTCCTTGATCCGGAATTCGGCATGGGCTTCTGGCCGCACAACGTCTTCATCGAGGCAGGCATGGCGATGGGCGTGTTTGGTTTGGCCCTGTGCGTTTACATATTCTTCAACCTGTTTGTTGTTTTGGCCACCAAGCTTTCGGACCGGCACATCTTGTTGTCGGCTGCGTTTGTCCAAGCCTTCATTGCGGCACAGTTTTCAGGCAGCATCTGGGGGGCGGACAAATTGTTTGCCTTGACGGCGGTCGCCTTCGCGCTGGCACGGTTCCAAGATCGCGAGGCACGGCAACAGCGATTTGCGAAGATGTCGCAAAGCACGGCGGCTTAAGCCTGCGTCAATCGCACGTCCGGGTCAGGGGAAGGCGGAAACGGCATCCTTGAACCGCGCCACCATGTCCGCCGAATTATGGCTGCGTTCAATGATGCTCAGCGCCGATGTCGCAAAAAGATCCAACTGCGCGGCATCATTGATCAAATCGCCCGTCACTGACGCAAGGGAGGCCGGATCACCGGGATCAAACGCCCGGCCGGTCACGCCGTCTTTGAAAGCTGCGATTTCCGGCATGTGGCCAAGGGTGTTGCCGTGCAAAATCGACGGTAGCCCGTAGGCCATGGCGTGGATCAGGCTGAGGCCCACGGCACCGGGATAGACGAAGGCCCGGCATTGGTTCGCGATGGCGGCGATCTGCGCCTCGTCCACAAGCGCGCCGTTCCATATGATCCTGTCGCCAAGACCCAGGCTTTCGGCCTGCTCCCTTGCGGAGGCCTCCAGCTCGCCGGAGCCGATGACCTGAAGGCGCACGTCGGAAAGGCTCGGGTTGGCCAGAGCCTCGATGGCCAGTTTTATGCCCGACTTCTCGGTCAGGCGACCGATGAACAGCAGATCTTTGGGACGGTCGGCGGCGCCATAGGCAAGGCGGTGTGCGTTGATGGGGTCGGTGTTCAGCCCGTTGTTCAAGGCATGAATCGCCCGCCTATCGCGGCGCCCGGCCGGGCTTTGACGATAGGCCGTGATCTCATCATCGGTGTAGAACAGCGCGCCGTGGGCGAGCCGCATCAAGGCGATGCGCAGCGTCCTTCGCCAGAACGGGCTGCCCGGGCTCAGGTAGTGGCCCCACCAGATGACATGAACCCCCATCATCCGGGCCCGCAGCATGAGCACGATGTTGCTGAGGGTGCGCGGCGCGCCCGACAGGATCAACACATCATGGCGTTTGAGCGGCAGGCCAACGGCCCCCGCCTGCCATGTCACGCCCGGCAGAAGCCGGCCGATCGGCCCGAGTTGCCGCACCCAAGCGCGTTCAATCCCATTTTCCGTCAGCGCGCCGAGGTCTTGCTGTGACGCGTGGACAAAGAAGCGCCCCGCATAAGCCTCTGCCAGGCGGTCGAAGAAGTCGTAGCGGTAGGTCGGGATAGCGGGTTGCAGAACGTGGACAGATCTGGCGGCAGGCGTCGCGGCGGCGTCATTGATCTGCGCATCTGTCATGGGCCTGCCCCTCAGTCCGCCAGTTGCATCAACGTGACCACGATCACAACGAGAGCCATACCGATAAACCCTGCCGCCCAGGGCAGCAAGGATTTGGACGACGCAAACGGCGCAAGCTTGAGGCTGCGCACTTCACCGAAAAACGCGAACGCGTGGCCCGCCAAAACGACGATCGACAGGGCGATTGGCAGGTAGATGTCGTCCAGATACGCGGAGGTCGCGAAGATGGCGGGCACGAACAGCGCCAGCATGGCCCATTGGCCCATGATGCTCCACCGCAGGACGTTGCAGGCGCGGGCGTAAAGCTGTGTGACAAGGCCGAATGTGGTCAATCCCCAACCCAGCGACAGGGCTGCGGTGAACAGAATGAACTCATACGAGATCTCGGAAAACATGAAGAGGCTGAAGAGCGGGCTAGCCGCGATCAACGCCACGAACAGGACCGAGACAACGCGGGCGATGGAAACGCTGGTTTCAGACAGCAACTGCCGCCCCGCCTCTTCATCGGTCACGGAGAGGCGCGAAAACTGGGGCAGCATCGGGGTGAGGTAGGCCCGGACCAGGTTGCGCGTGTACCCCGCCAATTTGTAGGCGATGTCGTAGTGGGCCAGAAATTCGAGCCCTGCGACACGCCCCAAAAGCACCCGCGCGACCGGATCAAAAATCGCCATCGGAATGGCAGACAGCTGCAGTTTCGCGCCGTAGCGCAGAGTCTCGCCAGCGGCGGTCTTGGAGAGTGCCAAGGGCAGGAATGAGAGTGCCGACACCGACCTTGCCAGAAAGATCCGGGAGGCCAGAAGCGCCACGGCAAACTGCGAGATCTGCGCATAGGCCATCCCCAGGATCCCGTATTGCGGCAGCAATATCCACGTCAGAAACAGGAACAAGACCATCGATGCCATGTTGATGATGGCGCGCATGTCCGCCCGCCCAATCCCATCAACGGCACTGATCTGCGCCGCGTTCACCAGGTTGATCGGCAGCGCGATCATCGCCACGGCAAAGACAGCCAGGCCTTCGGCCTGCATTGCGGGTTCCAGAAACGATTCAAAGAAGCGGTGCAGCGGGACATAGCTGGCAATCACAAATAGAGAATAGAACACCAGGACGATCAGGCTGAGCGTATCGATGTATTCTGCCGCCTGACGCGGATCATCGCGTTTCAGCGCTACCATCCGCGCCAAACCGGTGGCACCGGTCAGGTCCAGGACCCGAATGAGCGTCACGAAACCCATGGTCAGGGACCAGAGGCCCGCATATTCGATGCCGGAGTGCTGGATGAGCATCCGAAGCGCCACGAAGTAGCTGACCACCAGCACAAGGCTTTCGGCCAGCGACAAGACACCAAAATAGGAAAAGCGGGCGGAGAACTTCCGCAATGGCGCGGTTAGTCGTGTGACCAGGCCCCCCATGATCGGTCAGACCCAGAGATCGGCGGCGGGATCGACGCGCTTGAACGCCTTCAGGTCAAACCCCTCGGGCCAGAAGGTCGTGCTTTGGCCCAGGTACTGTGCCCAAAGCGAAAACGTGGACCGCGAGGGGATCAACACGCGCGACTGGGACATCGCCAGAAGGGACGTCAGCGCATTGCCGGGCGGCTCGAACGCGATGTTTTCGATGCCCAATTCTGCCGCTGTCGCCTGGGGGTCACCGTCGGTGAACAAGATGACACTGGGCCGGTCGTTCCCCAGCCAGTCGCAGGCCTTGCGGTACGCCGAAAGATACCAGCTGACGGGCAGTTGCACGCTTTGGCGGGCGTGCCCCTCTTTGGGCGGCTGGAAGTCGCCCTTCCGGAAGTGAATGGCGATGTCGTACCGCGCGTCGGTGACGGGGTGGCGCGAGGCGCGGATCAGGAAATCCCGGATGACGGTGCAATCGTCGGGCAAGCTGTGGAACTGTTGCGCCATCCCGGTGTAGCCGATGGCTTTGGCGGTGGGCGATGCGCTTTCCTCAGCCGCTTTCGGCAGGGTTTGCGATTTTGCCCAATGGGCGGCTTCGCGCAGGGTTCGGCGGCGAAAGATCTCTCCGTATGTGCGTTTGTCGCGCTCAGAACGGAGGAGTGTCCCGATCTTGATCTGCCGCATGGTTGGGAAAACGAATGTCCCACCTTGCTCCTGTTGCCCCGTCAACGCGCGCGCGATTGGGAAAAGCAAGTTCCCCAGCCCCGGCCCCGGAGCGCGCAGCACGCCAAGATCAGGCCGACTGAGAATAGGGCAATGATAGGGGTACGACCCGGTTTGCGGCAGCTCTGTCATCGCATCCGGGCGCGCATTGGCATCAACCACGATCACCACCCTGATCGCTCATCCGGCGCCGCACCGCGCGCGGGGTCACTGACCTGGCGGGAGCGATGCCGTGCTCCGGTTCTATACCACCCAACCCTGCGCAATGCCCACGGGCCACACCTGCATGCGCGGTGTCTGGCGTTTTGAGAAGCATCCTAATCAAATCTTTCTGACTGCTATGTGCCGTTCAGGGCGTTGCGGGGTGGGCCATCATGGGGCGTACCGGTGTGCGTGAGGTAACGGTCGCGCGCTTTGGTCGCTAGGCCTTTCGGAAATCGTAGATGCCACAGCCAAAGTGCATCGCATCCAGCTTGTCCTTTTGCGCGACGAGGTCCACGCTGGTGTGCAGATCGCCCCGGTCATCGACATAGGAGAAGTCGGTCAAGGTGAAGGCGTCCGAGATCAGCGACGGCATGGTGCCGCTGGCGAAGATCCGGTGGGCGTTGAACTCGATGCGTTCGCGGCCAATGGGGACGCTCAGGATAAGCCTGCCACCGTCCGCCACCATACGCTCCAGATTGCGCAGGCCGCGAAGGTGTCCGTCGGCTGCAATCGGATCGCCGTAGCGCCCCAGTCCAAAATGCTCCAACACGTGCAGGCAGGTGACAAGATCGGACTCTCCGAGTTGGCTCGTCGCCCCCTCTTCCATCACGTCACATTGCAGAAAGGCTATGTTGTCATGGCCGGATTCGAGCGCGCGGAAATCGACGACTTCGATCTTCCGAAATGCCGCCACATGGGCCACAAATCCATCCACACGCGAGCCGATGTCAACGACCCGCGCGGCGTCTGACGCAAACACTTTCTGGGCGACCAAGAGGTCTTGATGGAAGTAGTGCCCCGTCGCCTCCCCCGAGGGCTCGGCGCTTTCCATGAGGACGGGGTAGAACCGCTCGATTTCGAGGCCGCCGTCCTGCTCTGCCAGGGCAGTCTTCAGATGCTTGTAGTCGGAATAGAACCTTGGGAGGGCCGCAATGGATTTACCCATTTTGCGGGCATCAAATCCAAACATGTTCAGCAATTTAAAGACTTTCAAGAGCCTACCCTTTTCAAGATATCATTTGGTTTGTAATCGACGAGCAGGTCCGACATCGCCTTACCCTTTGCCACTTTCGAGCCGCCGGGCGTTCGACCCTTTGGCCCTTGGCCCCTTGGATGCGCGTGCAACTTGCTGACTTTTGATGGGCATCGTGACCACTCAATACTTTTGAAGCCGA
The DNA here is from genome assembly GCF_059726805.1 of Gymnodinialimonas sp. NCBI lineage: Bacteria > Pseudomonadati > Pseudomonadota > Alphaproteobacteria > Rhodobacterales > Paracoccaceae > Gymnodinialimonas > Gymnodinialimonas sp. The sequence goes on along the minus strand of NZ_AP041059.1, from coordinate 1,022,066 downwards.
AAGAAAGCAGCGTCCTGTAATGCCTAATTCGCCTGGAGCGCTTCTGCGGGTGAACCGCAACCTCACGACGGCTGCGGCTAACAAAGTTCTGGACGCAGCACAAGGGCGCAGCTGGCCGAGGGCGAAATCCCTTCCAGAATGGGTGCGTTGGCCGTCGCGACCGCAGGGCACTGCGTTGAATGCGTGCCTGTCGGAGGATAGACCCTGGGCTTGAAACGGAGGCCGATTGCGGCGAAATGCGGGTGCTGGTGGGCGCGCCCGTGAGCGCACCTTGGGCCACCGCAGAAACCTCTCCAACCGTTGGGGCGAAAGTCGTAGAGGCGGCTTGAATAGAGCGCAAAACATCGACAGCATATAGCGCACATCATTCTGCTTGGTGAATGTCGTTTAAAACCAGCGGCTAAGCCAAGTTTCGGCACCGCGCTTGTCTGGCGTGAAAGGGAAATCCCATGCGTGACACGACCCGGTTTGTGGCGGCCTGCTGCCGCTGGCCCATCGATGCCGATGCCCGGGAAGCCGTGCGCCACGCGGCCGAAGGGGTCGCGGATTGGGACGAAGTGCGCGACGCCGTGATGCGCCACCGTGTCGTCGCCTTGGTCCACGGGGCGGTTCGGGGCCAGAGCAATGTGCCCGAGGCGTTTTGCGAGTGGGTCTCGGGTATGGCGAAGGCGCAGACGTTGCACGCCTTGCAGCTGACCCAGGAATGCATCGCCGTCGACAAGACGCTCGTCGCGGCGGGGATCACACCGGTGCACATCAAGGGTCCGGTGCTGGGGCAGATCGCTTTTGGAAGCGTCGCCCGGAAATTCAGCCGCGACCTGGACGTTCTTGTCGTTGAAGCGGAGGCAGTGCAGGCGATTTTCGCGCTTCAGGAGAAGGGCTATCGCAGATCCGGCGATGGCTTGCCGTTCACGCAGAAACAGGCCCGCGCGGTGATCCGTTATTGCAAGGATCTGTCGCTTATCGGGCCGTCCGGCACTCTGGTGGAACTGCATTGGCGCCTGACGAATACCAAGGCCTTGCTGAACGGGATCGAGAGCCGTCTTGAGCGCCAGACCGTCACCGTCGTCGGCGCGACCGAGATGCAAACGATGGGCGACGAGCAGACGGTGCTGTACCTCTGTGTGCATGGAAGCTCGCACCATTGGATGCGGTTGAAATGGCTGGCGGAATTGGCGGCGTTCCTGCACCAGCTTGGCCCTGAGAGGCGCGCGCGCATCCTGGAGGCGGTCGCCACCACGCCCGAGCGCAATTCGGTGACCGCCGCCCTGAAGCTTTGCGACACGTTCCTGGGAACCGACTACGCCCCGGAGATGTCGCCCCGAGCCCAGGCGCTTTATCGCTACTCTGTCGGGCGCATTGATCGCCCGCTGGTTGAGCCCAAACGGTTCTGGGGCGACCTGAGGTTCATCTTCGACATGTTGGAAATGCGCCATCTCTATGCATCGCCGTGGACTGGGATATGGGCGTTGAAGGCGCATTTGATCTGCCAGGAGGACGTCGTGGCCTGGCCCCTGCCCGCCTCTCTGAGCGGTGTCTACGTCTTGATCCGGGGGCCGTCATATTTGGTGCGCCGTTTGAGAGCGCTCCTCTCCCGTCGCGGGCAAAGCCTCAAACCCCAGGTTTGAGGGGTCTCCGTAGTCGCGCAGTGCTGTTGGCTATAAGTGTCAGGATTGGGCAGGGCTTTGAGGCAACGTCAGGCGCCCGCGTCTGCGGCGACCAGAAGCGACAACTCGCGCGATGCGTCGCGGAGGGCGTCGACATAGGTGACCGCCCGCGCCACGTCGAAGCGCTGCGTGGGCGCATGGAACGACAGCGTCGCCATGAGGCGGTCATTGGCCTCCATGATCGGCACGGCAAGGGCGATCATGTCGGACATGAACTCTTCCCGGTCCAGGGCGTAGCCGCTTCGGGTCACCTCTTCCAACTCGGCCATCAACATTGCGCGATCCGTGATCGTGTTTTCCGTGTGCCCGGTAAGCGACGCCGCATTAAGGTAGCGTTGCAAATGGTTGGGCGCCAGCGTGCTGAGGTACATCTTGCCCGACGCGGTCGCGTGGAAGGGCACGCGGGTGCCCTGGGGCAGTTGAATGCGCAGGGGCCATTCGGTTTCCACGCGCTCCAGATACAACATGCTGTCGCGGTCCGGCAGGGCGATGTTGCAGGTCTCGCCGATCTCGCGGCTGAGGCGGCGCAGGATCGCCTGGCGGGCGGTGCGGATGCGCAGCGACGACAGGGTCGAGGCCGCAAGGACCCGCATCCGGGGGCCGGGCGAATAGGTCCGCCCGTCCATGTCGCGTTGCAAAAACCCCTCTTCCTCCAGCGTCGCAAAGAGGCGGTGGATCGTGGGTTTGGGCAGTTCCAGGGTGGCATTCACCTCGGTCGGCGTAACGGGGATCCCCACACGTGCGACCTCCTCCAGCACCATCAGGAGCCGGAGGTTGGTCGGTATTGTGTCGCGTGGACGGTCTCCGTCCATCGGGGCCTCCCTTAGAGATCCGGCAGTAGCATCGTCGAGAGCGACGGCACAAGTGCCACAATGATCCAGATCGAGATCAGTGCGAACAGGTAACCCCATGTGTATCGCAGGAGCTTGAAGTATGGCACCCCTGTCACCCCTGACGCCACGTATAGGTTCAAGCCGTAGGGTGGCGTAATGAACCCGATAGAGGCACCCACCAGGAAGACCACCGCGAATTGCAGCGGCTCTACGCCCACATCATGGGCGATGGGGGCCAAGATTGGCGCAAGAATGATCGTAACCGGAAGCGATTCCAGGACCATACCGAAGACGAACACGATGGCCATGGCGGTAAAGAGCACCGCGTAGTAGCCGCCCATCGAGGTCACGAACTCGGTCAGGATTTCCTGGGCACCGAGGTCCGAGAGGACCTGCTGCATCACCACGGACACGGCGATCAGCGGCGCAAGGATGCCGGTGATCTGCGCCGAGCGCATTGTGATGGAGGGCAGTTCGATCGGGCTGAAGCCCCCGACGACCAACATGCCACCGAAGCTCCGCTCGTCCACCGGACGATCTTCGCGGGTCTCAAACCCGGGGTTGGACAGGCTGACGATCTTCGTGATGGCAAGGCAGGCAAAGCCCACGAAGACACAGAAGCCCACGGTCACGCCAGCTGCCTCTGTCGGAGAGAACTTGCCGGTGTAGATGCCCCAAAGCACAAGGCCGATGGCGAAGAAGCCAAGCCAGGCGCCGACGCCGGTTTTCATCACCCGCAAGATATTGAGGTCGATGATGTAGCCCCATTTGTTGCGGAAGCAGACGATGAAACACGCGGTCATCATCGCAAGCACCATCAACGAGCCGGGGATGATGCCCGCCACGAAGAGGTCCGAGATCGGCAGGTTCATCAAGAAGCCGTAGACGATGAAGATGATCGACGGCGGGATAATGATACCCACCGTACCACCCGCAGCAGCGGTGGCTGCCGAGAAGCGTTCATCAAAGCCACCTTTGACCATCTCTGGGTGGAGCATGGAGCCGATGGTGGCTGTCGTGGCCGAGTTGGAGCCCGAGATGGCCGCGAAGAGGCCGCAAGCGCCAAGGGCCGCCATGGCCAGGCCGCCCCGGATCCAGCCCAAACAGGCATAGGCGTAGTCGGTTAGGCGCCGGGCGATGCCGGATCGGTTGATCAGGTCCCCCGTCAGGATGAAGAGCGGCATGGCCAGAAGGGCGAAACCGTCGGTGAAGACGCGGCTCAGCGCGGCGGCGATATTGTCCAGCGGCAGGCCGAGGACAAAGGACATGCCGATGACCCAGTAGCCGATGACAAGAAACACCGGGACACCCAGCATGAACAACCCTGTCACGCCAAGCGAGATGAGGGTGATGATTGTACCGTCGGTCATGTGTCACCTCCGATCACGGCTTGCTCGATCAGTTTGTTGCCCGAGCGGAAATTGCTGAAGTCGCGCGACCAGTTTTCCATCACGCGGGCGATCAGGAAGACGAAGGACATGGGCACCGCGAGGATGAACCACCACTGCATGAGGCCATCGGTGCCGGGCACGATCTGGAAGTTGGAGGCCGCGTTCACGGCCAGGCGCGTGCCGGTCACAAGCACGACCCAAGAGAAGCCCATCCACAGTAGCGCATCGACGCTGAGCAGGACCATCTGAACGGGGCGCGGCATGTTGGTGCGGAATTCGCTGAACGACAGGTGCGTGCGCAGCTTCACGTTATAGCTGCACCCGACCCAGGTCATCACCAGGAACAGGAAGGGCGGAAGCGTCGTAGTCCAAGGCCAGGGCTGAAGCCACTGCGGCGTATTGGAAAAGTCCATCCCCAGCATGCCCGGCACGAACCGCTGGATCACGCCAAAAAAGATAATGCCGCCAATGGTCAGGTACGAGACCACCATGACGGTCGGTTCAAGATTGCGTTCAATGAATGGAACATAGCGGTAGACCATCATGATGATGAAGCCGCCTAACAACATGGCAATTAGGGCCAAGCCCCACGCGCCTTCTGTGTTGACTGCACTTCGGATCGTCCATGCATCGCCATCGGCTAACGCAGCAAGGATCGCACCCATACCGGTGAAAATCTCTCCCATCGGCCCCTCCCCGGCTTATGAAGTTATGTTGGACGAGGTCAGTCGCGTGCCCCGCCTGTCAGAGCAGATGCGGCGAGCCCGAAGGCCCGCCGTCATCCGTTTTCCTAAAATCCCAAAGGGATTAGCCGCGCCACCAACGACGGGGCTCAACGTTCTCGGCCAGCGTATCAGCAGGGATCTGACGTGCAACGTCGTAGATCTCCTGGTAGGTGTCTGCGCCACCCTGCCAGTTGTTGAGACGCTCGCGCCATTCGGCCCAGGGCTCAGGATTGTACTCAGGCGCACACATCTCACGAGCGATCTGGATCTGGTCTTCGGCGAGCTTGGCGACACGGACGTCGTTCTCGGCGAAGATCGTGCCGGGCATCGGCGGATCGGTGAAGCCCACGGTGTTGACCAGGGCCGCTTCGTTGGCCGCTTGCACGTGAACCTGCGTGAGATACGCGGATTCCATGATCGCGTCCTGCAACTCGCCGGACATGCTGTCGAAGAGTTCCGCGTTCATGCCGGTGTGCTCGGTACCGCAGAAGAACTTCAGGTCGACCGACTGGCTGACCACCGGGCTCATGTTGGCGTATGCCACAGCGGAGGCCCAGGTTTCTGCACCGTCAACAAGACCCTGACGCAGACCGTCGAGGGTCTCTTCCCACGCGATGGGCGTCGGGTTGAGGTTCATCAGGTTCATGGCGATACGGCCAAGCTGCGTCCCCGTCACACGGTTACGTGTGCCGAACAGCTCTTCCAGTTGGGTGACCGTGTCACGCTCTGCGAAGGTGGAGCCCATCTGCAGGCCGCGCAGTTCTGCGTGGCTGAACAGGAACTTAACGCCGTGCATCCGCTCCAGCGGATCGCGCAGAAGCGTCTGGGACTCAGGGCTGTAGAGGAAGTGGTACTGGTCCGCACGCGAGCGGAACATGTAGGCGTAGTCCAGCACGTTCAGGTACGGTGCGGAACCGGCAGAGTTCTGTGTGGATGCGGAATAGAAGTCCACAACACCCAGCTGAGCACGCTCAAGGCAGTTCAGCTGACCACAGATTGCGTTGTCGCCGATGAACTCGATGCGGATCGCGCCATCGGTACGCTCTTCGAGGTCGCGGGCGAACTCAAGAACACCGGCACGCTCGATCAGCAGGTTGCGCTGGTTGAAACCAGCGGCGCCCAACTTCAGCTCGTACTGAGCTTCGGTGCCGTAGCGGCGATCATACGTGGATTCCACAGCATGTGCCAAACGCGGCAGGGTGACCGCACCGGTCAATGTGGCGGCGCCCATAACAACGGACGAAACGCCATACGTGCCTGTCAGCTTCATCAGATCTCGGCGTGAGATCTGTGCCAGGGCTTTGGATGCGTTCATTTTCATTTTCGCTTACCTCCCAATAATGCGCAAAATTGATACTTGTGGTCTCAATCTTGGTCAACTTATGGTCTAGGAGGCAAGTGAAATCTTTCCAATGCTGAAAAAGTGACCAAGGACGTGCAACTATGACCGAAGTATCAGCGGATTACGTGATTGTCGGCGCCGGATCGGCCGGCTGTGTGTTGGCAAATCGGCTATCAGCCGATTCGCGGAACTCTGTCATTTTGCTCGAAGCCGGGGGTCGCGACTGGAATCCATGGATCCACATTCCCGTAGGTTACTTCAAGACCATTCATAATCCAAAGGTTGATTGGTGCTACAAGACCGAGCCTGATCCCGGCCTCAATGGCCGGTCCATCGAATGGCCGCGCGGCAAGGTGTTGGGCGGCTCATCTTCGCTGAACGGGTTGCTTTACGTGCGCGGTCAGGCCGAGGATTATGACCGCTGGCGGCAGATGGGAAACACCGGATGGGGCTGGGACGACGTGCTGCCCCTGTTCAAACGCGCCGAGCATAACGAGCGTGGCGCCGATGAATTCCATGGCGACGAAGGCCCGCTCTCGGTCTCCAACATGCGCATCCAACGGCCCATCACCGACGCCTGGGTCGCCGCCGCGCAGGCCGCGGGCTACCCGTTCAACCCCGATTACAACGGCGCAACGCAGGAAGGGGTGGGCTATTTCCAGCTGACCTCGCGCAATGGGCGTCGGTGCAGTTCAGCGGTGGCCTACCTGAACCCGGCGCGCTCCCGCGAGAACCTGAAGATCATCACCCATGCACAAGTGGACCGGGTGACGCTGGACGGTAAAAAAGCCACCGGCGTGGCCTATACCGACCGCTCTGGCAACCAGGTCATCGTCAAGGCGGGCCGTGAGGTGATCCTGTGCGGCGGCGCGATCAACTCGCCGCAACTGCTGATGACCTCCGGCATCGGCGAGGCCGCGCAGCTGTCCGAACACGGCATTGAGGTGGTCCAGGACCTCCACGGCGTGGGCAAGAACATGCAGGATCACCTGCAGGCGCGGCTGGTCTACAAATGCAATGAGCCGACGTTGAATGATGAGGTCTCCAGCCTCATCGGTCAGGCCAGAATTGGCTTAAAATACATGATGTTCCGGGCTGGTCCGATGACCATGGCCGCCAGCCTGGCGACTGGGTTCATGCGCACTCGCGATGATCTGGAAACGCCCGATATCCAGTTCCACGTCCAGCCGCTGTCGGCCGAGAACCCCGGCAAGGGCGCGGACAAGTTCAGTGCCTTCACCATGTCCGTGTGTCAGCTGCGCCCCGAAAGCAAGGGTGAGATCCGCCTGGCCAGTAAAGACCCCCGGCAGTACCCGAAGATCATCCCCAACTACCTGTCGACCGAGACTGATTGCCGGACCGTCGTGGCGGGCGTCAACATCGCGCGCAAGATCGCGCGCCATGCGCCGCTGACCTCCAAAATCAGCGAGGAGTTTCGGCCCCACGCCAGCCTCGACATGGATGATTATGAGGCGACGCTGGATTGGGCGCGCAACAACACGGCCTCCATCTACCACCCCACCGGCACCTGCAAGATGGGCCAGGGTGCGGACGCCGTCGTGGACGCGCGTCTTCGGGTCCATGGGATCAGCGGGCTGCGCATCGCCGATTGCTCGATCATGCCCGAGATTGTGTCCGGCAACACCAACGCGCCTGCCATCATGATCGGCGAAAAGGCCTCGGACCTTGTCCTGGAGGACAACCGAAACACCGCGTAACCCATTGATCAAAGGCTTTTATTCCCGCGCCACATTTCTGCCACATTCTGCGCTTCTTTGCCTCAATTTCGTCATGCATTCGCTCTAAATTGACCGGGTAAGAGCAATCGGCCGCAGAGCCGAGACGAGTGGTAAGTAATGGCAACGATCAACGGCGACGGGACAGACAATGGTCTGACCGGCACAGGCAGCGCCGATGACATCACCGGATTTGCGGGCAACGACACCATTACCGGTGGCGGTGGCAACGATGCTATTGACGGTGGCGCACCATCCCTGACCCCCACAGCGCTGGACCTCAACTGGAACGCCCAGGGCGGCGATGGCACCAATCTGGCCGGGGGTTTCACCCAGAACACCGGCGGCATCGATGTGGCCGTCAGCTTCACCAATAACGGCGGCGGCACGACCGCTCAGGTCGAGACCGATCCGACCTATCTGGCCACGGGCGAGACCTTCAACGCCAATTCAAACCTGGCCATTCGCGGCGACGGCAGCGCCGATGTCTGGACGGTTGATATCGATTTCTCCGCCGTCGGCGGCTCGGGCTTTGCCAATGAGGTCGAGAATGTCGCCTTCCGCCTGCACGACATCGACCAAGCGGGTTGGCAAGACGTCTTCACGATCAACGCCTATGACGCCGCGGGCAACCTGATCCCCGTTGTTCTGACAACCGCGGGCAACGATACCGTGGATGGCAATACCGTGACCGCCGGGCCCGGGGCCACGGGCTACAACGATCCCCTGGGCTCTGTGCTGGTCGAAATCGCGGGCCCCGTCGCGAATATCGAGATCATCTACGCCAACGCCGGGACTGACGCTCAACTTGGATTGGTGGGCGACATCCAGTTCGACGCCGTGCCCACGGACGACGACGAGCTGTTCGGCGAAGCGGGTAACGACACGATCACCGGCGGTTTCGGCAATGACCTGCTGGATGGCGGCAACAACAATGACGTGCTCGATGGCGGCTCGGGCAATGACACGCTTCTGGGCGGGTCGGGCCGCGATACGCTGGACGGCGGCGATGGGCAGGACAGCATTGACGGCGGCGCGGGCCGTGACAGCCTGGAGGGCGGCGACGGCAACGACACGCTAGAGGGCGGTAGCGGCGCCGACACGCTGGAGGGTGGCGCGGGCGATGACAGCCTGGACGGCGGCAGTGGCTTTGACGTCCTGATCGGCGGCGAAGGGGCCGACACGCTGAACGGCGGCAACGGCAACGATATCATCACCGCAGGCGGCGGTGATGTCGTGATCGGGGGCGAGGGCGGCACGGACACAAATGACGAGTTGATCGTCAATGACGTGGCCGAGGTCATCTTTGACCCGCTGAACCCGGAAAACGGCACGGTCGTCTTCAACGACGGCACCACCGCCACCTTCACCGGGATCGAGACGCTGACCGTCAACGGCGGCCCCGATGGCGTGGTGGACGGCACCCTCGGCAACGATCTGATCGACGCCAATTACGTCGATCCGAACCTGGAACAGGTCGACAACAACGACGGCACCGCGGGCACGACCGGCGATGAGGATGTGATCGAGGCGGGCTTCGGCGACGACACGGTCTATGGCGGTGAGGCTGACGACAGCATCACCGGCGGTCCCAGTGGCCCCCTGAACTCGGCCACCGAGAATTTCAGCTGGATCGCAGAGGGCGACGGCACCGATATCTCGGGCGGGATGACCCAGGACACGGGCGTCGCCAACATCAGCGTCACCATCACCAATGACGGCGCGCTGAACCAATCCGCGATCACGAATACCACGCAATATGTGGAAGGTGCGGACCCGTTCTCGGCCACATCAGGGCTGGCGCTTGGGGGTAGTGGCGGCGCGGATGTGGCGACGCTGGATTTCGCCGCCGACGTCGAATTGACCAACGTGTCCTTCCGCATCAACGATGTGGACGCGGGCGGTTGGGAAGATATCCTGACCGTCAACGCCTATGATGCGAACGGCAATCTGGTGCCCGTGACGCTGACGCCCGAAACAATCGGCGACGTGGTCAGCGGACAGACCGTGACCGGCGCGGGCGATGACAATCCCAACGAGGTCGGCGGCTCGGTCCTGGTGGAGATCGCAGGTCCCATCACCCGGTTCGAGGTGATCTACGAGAACGGCGGCACCACCGGGCAGGTCGTCTATCTGACAGACGTCCACTACACGGCGTCTGAGACGGACGACGATATCCTGTATGGCGGCCAGGGCGGCGACACCATCGATGGCGGTGCGGGCAATGATCAGATCTTTGGCGACCAACTGGCGGTCGACCCGCTCGATATCGCCTCGGGCACCGGCGGCACGGCGACCTCTGTCACATTCCAGAACGACGCGCCCCACGCGGTAGAATTGGCGCAGATCGACGCTTCCGGCGTTGCCGTGCCTGTCATCACGATCCCCGCGGGCAGCGATTTCACCACGCCGTCGACCACCCAAACCAACTGGGTTCTGCTGGATCCCGCCACCGGCGATATCCTTCAGGTCTATGAGGCACCCGCCGACGCGAGCACGCAGGTTTTCACCAGCACCGGCGCCGACAGCCTGTTTGGCGGCTTGGGCGACGACACGATCTCGGGCGATTTCGGGGCAGACACCATCGACGGCGGCGCGGGGGACGACAGCCTGTCTGGCGGCGCGGAAGAGGACCTGTTCCAATTCACCGACGGCTTCGGCACCGACACCGTGGACGGCGGCGAGGACGGCGATGACCTCGACACGCTCGACTTCAGCCAGATGTCAACGGGCATCGACGTGCTGTTTGACGGCGACGAACAGGGCGACGTTTCGGACACCGGATCAGCCGACAGCGTCGAATTCACCAATATCGAGCGGGTGGATGGCACGGCCCAGGACGACACCATCGACGCAGGCGCCTCGGGCGCGGATCAGACGCTGGTGGGCAACGACGGGGCGGACAGCATCGTCGGCGGCAGCGGTGCGGATACGCTTTTCGGTGACGGCGGCACCGGCACGCCTGCCAACGGCGCGCTTGTCTATGCCGATGATTTCGACGGCGGCAATGACGGCGGCTGGGGTGGCGCGCCCACGGACAACACCGACCCGTTCTTCGGCTCGGTCCTCGGGCGCATTCAAGGCACGTCCTCGGCCACGGATATCGAGGCCCAGCGGACACTGACCTTTGACCCCACCTACGACGACGCGGTGATCGAGTTCGATTTCCACCGCATCGACAGCTGGGATAACGAGGAATTCCAGATCTATGCCAACGGGCAAGAGATCTTCAGCCAGGCTTTCTTTCCCAACACCGCCGTGGGCGGCACGAACACCGTTACGATTGGCGGTGTCACCTACACGGTCTCGCTCACATCCCTGGGCGATGCCGCGCAGAACGGGTATTGGAGCGGCGAAAGCTGGACCACGGACCAAAGCTTCCGCGTGCGGATCGAGGTGGAAAACGCGCCCGAGACGCTGGACCTGGGCTTCGGCTCTACCCTCGACCAGGCAGCGACGGACGAAAGCTACGCGTTCGACAATTTTGCCGTCGTCTCCACCAACGACCTGACCATCGACCCCACGACGTTCATCAACACCGGCAACGACGATACCATCGAAGGCGGCGCAGGCGCGGACGTCATCTATGGCGAAGAGGGCAACGACAGCCTTGACGGTGGCGCCGACAATGACACGCTTTTCGGCGGCGAAGGCGATGACAGCATCCAGGGCGGCACGGGCCAGGACAGCCTGATCGGCGGTCAGGGCAGCGACACTTTGGTGGGCGGCGCAGATGCCGACTGGATCTTCGGCGGCTCGGGCGATGTGATCGACGGCGGAGAGGGCGGCGACGACAACGATACGCTGTTCCTGGGCGATGAAGGCGCGATCATCATCTACGATGGTCTGAACCCCGAAAACGGCACCGTCACGTTCAGTGACGGCACCACGCTGACCTTCTCGAATATCGAAACGGTGATCCCCTGCTTCACGCCCGGCAGCCGTGTCGCGACCGAGCGGGGGACCTTCAAGGTGGAAGATCTGCGCGTCGGCGACCTGATCCAGACCCGTGATAATGGCCTCCAGTCGATCCGCTGGATCGGCAAGAAGACCCTGACGCAGGTGGACCTTGCCAAAGCGCCACATCTGCGCCCGATCCGCATCCGCAAGAGCGCCTTGGGCAAGGGCGTGCCGAACCGCGATATGGAGGTCTCGCCCCAGCATCGGATGCTATTTGAGGGCGTGCAGGCCGAGTTGCTTTTTGCCACGGATCAAGTGCTGGTCCGTGCCAAACACCTTACCCATCTGCCCGGCGTCGAGGTCGCCAAGACCTGCGAGCGCGTCACTTACATTCACCTCATGTGCGACGCCCATGAGGTGATCCGCGTCGACAACGCCTGGACCGAAAGCTTCCAGCCCGGCGATATGGTGCAGAACCGCGAAGCGCGGGAGATCTTTGGCGATCTGCTACACGCATTCCCAGAGTTGGGGACAGAAAAGGGCCGCGAAAGCTATGTTTCCGCGCGGCTCAGCCTGAAGGCCCATGAGGCCGGGCTGATCACATCCGTTTAAGCGGCACGTCGCGCCCCGTTGCCAGCGCCGGGATCTGCGCGCGGGCTTTGCCCACCAGCGAAAGATCCAGATCGACAAGCGCCATCTTCGGCGCCCCCTCACCCATATCCGCCAACACCTGGCCCCAGGGGTCGACGACCAGCCCATGGCCATAGGTCTCGCGACCATCGGCGTGACTGCCGGATTGAGCGGCCGCGATCACGAAAGCCCCGGTCTCAATCGCGCGGGCGCGCAACAGCGTTTCCCAATGGGCCCGCCCCGTGGCGACCGTGAAGGCCGACGGGATGAAGATCACGGACGCACCCGCCTGCCCAAGGGTCCGATAAAGATAGGGAAACCGCAGGTCATAACAGATCGTCATCCCGAACCCGCCCCACGGCGTATCGGCCAGGACCAGCGCGTCGCCCGGCGCATAGCGTTTGGACTCGCCGATGGGGGCTTGCCCCTCGATCTGGACATCGAAGAGGTGGACCTTGTCGTATTCGGCTCTGATGGCGCCGCCCGCGTCAATCAAGGTGGAATGGTTCAGGAACCGACCGTCCGGGGCCAGAACGGGCGTCGATCCGGTGTGAATCCATAGCCCATGCTTGGCCGCAATCTCCTGACAGGCGGCGATGAACGGGTCATCGGCTGCATCCACCACCTGCGTCAGCGCCACCTTGCGGTTGGCGTTCATCAGGCCCGCCACCTCAGGCAGGGCCAGCACCTTGGCCCCCTGCCCCGCCGAATTCGCGGCCAGCGCCGTCACCGTTGCGATGTTGGCGGCATGGGTATCGGCAGAGCACATCTGCGCCATCGCGAGCCTCAAGGGGGCAAGCGGCGGCTTATCCACGGTCGGACAATGTCCGGGCGACAGCGTCCTTCCAGCCCGCATAGCGCGCATCGCGCGTGGCGGCATCCATCTGCGGCGCATAGGTCTTGTCCAAGGCCCAAGACGCCGCGAAACCCGCCTGATCCGCGTAGATCCCGGCCCGCTGTCCGGCAATCCAAGCGGCCCCCACCGCCGTCGTCTCCAGCACCTGCGGGCGGTCTACCTGCGCGCCGAGGATGTCGGAAAGGAACTGCATCGTCCAATCGCTGGCCGTCATGCCACCGTCCACCCGCACGTTGCCAGTGTCGCCGGGGTAATCGGCAGCCATCGCCTCCAGCAGATCCCGCGTCTGAAAACCGACGCTTTCCAAGGCGGCCTTTGCGATTTCCGCCGGGCCAGAGTTCCGCGTCAGCCCGTAGATCGCCCCGCGCGCGTCCGGGTCCCAATAGGGCGCGCCGAGGCCCGTGAAGGCAGGCACGAGGTACAAGCTTTGGGTCGGATCCGCCGCCTCTGCCAGCCCCGCGCTTTGTGGTGCGTCGTCAATGATCTTCAGCCCGTCCCGCAGCCATTGCACCACCGCACCGGCGATGAAGATGGAGCCTTCCAGCGCATAGGTCGGCGTGCCGTCGAATTGATAGGCAATCGTGCCCAACATCCAGTTTTGCGAGGTCACCAGCGTGTCGCCGGTGTTCAGCAGCGCAAAGCACCCGGTGCCGTAGGTGGATTTCAACATGCCAGGCTGGAAGCAGGCCTGCCCGACCGTGGCAGCCTGTTGGTCACCCGCCACGCCGAGGATCGGCAGCGGCGCACCAAAGAGCGTCGTCTCGCCAAAGTCGGCGGCGCAATCGAGGACCTCAGGCAGCATGTTTGCGGGGATGTTGAGGAGCGCGAGAATGTCCTCATCCCACCGCCCCTCGCGGATGTTGTAAAGCAACGTGCGCGCGGCGTTTGTGGCGTCGGTCACGTGGCGCTTGCCCTCGGTCATGCGCCAGATCAGGAAGCTGTCGATGGTGCCAAACGCCAGTTCCCCGGCCTCCGCCTTCGCGCGGGCACCCTCAACGTTATCCAACACCCAGGCCAGCTTCGTGCCGCTGAAGTACGGGTCGAGCAGCAGGCCCGTCTTGTCGCGCACCATATCCTCATGGCCCGCTGCCTTGAGATCCGCACAAAGCGCGGCGGTGCGGCGATCCTGCCAGACAATCGCGTTATAGACCGGCGCGCCGGTCGCGCGGTCCCAAACCACCACCGTCTCTCGCTGGTTGGTGATGCCGATGGCGGCGACGTCGCCGCCCTGGTCCAGCGCCCCACGGCAGGTCTCCAGCACCGTCTCCCAGATCTCCTCCGGGTCATGCTCCACCCAGCCCGACGCCGGGAAATGTTGCGTAAACTCTTTCTGGGCGCTGGCCTTGGGCCGCAAATCCCCATCAAACACGATGGCGCGCGTCGAGGTGGTGCCTTGGTCAATGGCGAGGATTTGTGTCATCTCATCTCTCCCTAAGATGCGGCCATGAAGGCGTCGATCTCCGCGATCTGATCAGCGCTCAGTTTGAGGCCAAGTTTCGAGCGGCGCCAGACCACATCTGCCGCTGTCCGGGCATATTCGTGGACCATCAGCCAACGCACTTCGGCCTCCGTCAAGGTGGCCCCGAAGTCGCGGCCCAGTTCTTCGGGCGATTTTGCCATGCCCAGAAGGTCGGACGCCTCGGTGCCGTAGGCGCGGATCAGGCGTTTGGCCCATCTGTCGCCCAAGAACGGATAGGCTGTCTTGAGATCCGCGATCAGCTTGTCCACGCCATCCACCGGGAAATTGCCGCCGGGCAAGGGCACGCCCGCCGTCCAATGGCCCGAAGCCTCCGGGAAGAAGCGTGCGATCTTGTCCCAGGCGTCCTGGGCCAGCACGCGGTAGGTGGTGATCTTGCCGCCAAAGACGTTCAGCATCGGCGCGCCGGCGTCATCAAGGGACAGCACATAGTCGCGCGTCGCCGCTGTGGCTGACTTTGCCCCGTCGTCATAGAGCGGCCGCACGCCCGAGTAGGTCCACACAACATCCTCGGCCGTCAGGGTTTCCTTGAAGTAATCGTTGGCAAACCGCAGCAGGTAGTCCCGTTCCTGCGGCGTGCAGGCGGCCTCGCGCGGGTCAGCGGTGTGCTCGGCGTCGGTGGTGCCAATGAGGGTATAGTCCGTCTCATAGGGGATCGCGAAGATGATCCGCCCGTCGGTGCCCTGAAAAAAGTAGCACTTGTCGTGATCGTAAAGCTTGCGCGTCACGATGTGCGACCCACGCACCAGCCGCACCCCCTCGCTGGAGTTCTGCCGCGCCACGTTGCGCACGATATCGGCAACCCAGGGCCCGCCCGCGTTTACCAGGGCGCGCGCGTAGATCGTGCCCGCGCCTTCACCCTCCAGCTCGATGCGCCACTGCTCTCCGTCCCGCTGCGCGGAGACCACGCGTGTGCGCACCATCACCTTGGCGCCGCGCATCTCGGCGTCGCGGGCGTTCAGCACCACAAGGCGCGCGTCCTCGACCCAGCAATCGGAGTACTCATAGGCCTTGGTGAAGCGATCCTGCAGCGGCGCGCCCTCAGGCGTGCCGTCAAGGCTGACACCCTTCGTGCCGGGCAGGATCTTCCGCCCACCCAGATTGTCGTACAAAAACAGCCCCAGACGGATCAGCCAGTTGGGCCGCCGCCCCTTCATCCAGGGCATCACCGTGCCCAGGATTTTTGAGGTCGGTGTCGTATTGTCGAACCGCATGTCCTTGGAGAGCGGTAGCACGAAGCGCATCGGCCAGCTGATATGGGGCATGGCGCGCAGCAAGGTCTCACGCTCTTCCAGGGCGTGGCGCACCAGCTTGAACTCGAAGTATTCCAGGTACCGCAGGCCGCCGTGGAAAAGCTTTGTCGACGCGCTGGAAGTGGCGCCGGCAAGGTCCCCCATCTCGGCCAGGGCCACGCTTAGGCCGCGCCCCGCCGCATCGCGGGCGATGCCGCATCCGTTGATGCCGCCGCCAATCACGAAAAGGTCGTAGGGCTCGTCCATGATCCGGTTCCTGTTGCGCGCTCAGACTGCGCGCCTCTTCTCACCTCGTGTTCGTTTTGTCAATTTTTGCGTTCGGTTTTATTCGCTTCCGACGCGCTCAATCAGCGCTGCTACCTGAGGCCCTAAATCTTCGACAATCAATGCAACCCCGGCGGCATTCGGGTGAATGCCGTCGCGCTGCATAAACTCGGACACGTCCGCGCCCGCGTCCACCGAGGCGCGGAAGCCGTTGAAGAAGTCACGTTCCAACAAAGTCCCGTAGGTTTGCGCCAGGTCCGGGTACATCCCGTTGAATTCCTGCTGATAGTCAGGCCCGTAATTGCCCGAGGCCACAATACCCACCAGCAACACCTCCAGATCCGCATCGCGGGCAACCTGCAGGATGCCGTCGAGGTTCGCGCGGCTCACCGCCGGGTCAATCCCCCGCAGGAAATCGTTGCCGCCAAGCGCCACGATGATCGCGTCGACCTCGGGCGTCAGGCTCCATTCCACCCGCGCCAGACCGCCCGCCGTGGTGTCCCCAGAGACGCCCGCGTTGATCAACGTGACGGCGTGCCCCTGCCCTTCCAGCCACCCCTCCAGCTGCGGCACGAAGCCTTCTTCCTGCACCAAGCCGTAGCCCGCCGTCAGACTGTCGCCAAGGGCCAGGATCGTCGTTTCGTCCGCCAGCGCCGGGGCTGCGAAACCGGCAAACAGCGCCACCTTGCCGAGGCGCGCCAAGGCCCCATATGACCCTAGAAGTGAACGGAAGAGTTTAGACATGGCGGCACTCCTATCTTTTTCCGACGCGACGCTGTCGCTTGACGGCAACGCGGGCCGTGTCGACATCCTGCACGGGATCACGTTGGAGGTGCAACGCGGTGAAACGCTGGCGCTCACGGGGCCGTCCGGGTCTGGCAAATCGTCACTCCTCATGGTGATGGGCGGGTTGGAACGGGCCAGTGGCGGCTCGGTCACGGCGATGGGCCGCGACATGACCGCGATGTCCGAGGATCAGCTGGCCCGGTTTCGTCGTCAGCATATGGGGGTGGTGTTCCAATCCTTCCACCTGATCCCGACAATGACCGCCCTGGAAAATGTCGCCACCCCGTTGGAGCTGGCCGGTGTCGCCGATGCCTTTGACCGCGCAGAGGCGGAGCTGGACGCCATGGGCCTGGCTGCCCGCGCCGGGCACTACCCCGCGCAGATGTCGGGCGGCGAGCAACAGCGCGTCGCCTTGGCCCGCGCCTCTGCAACCCGCCCCGATATTCTTCTGGCCGATGAGCCGACGGGTAATCTGGACGGGTCCACCGGCGCGCAGATCATGGATCTGCTGATGGCGCTGCGCGACCGCCATGGCGCAACACTGATCCTCGTCACCCATTCCCCGGAACTGGCCGCGCGCTGCGACCGAGAGGTCCGCCTGCGCGACGGGCGCATCGCATGATCGCCTGGCGCATCGCACGGCGAGAAATGCGCGCAGGTCTGCGCGGCGGGCTGCGTGGCTTTCGGGTATTTCTGGCCTGCCTCGCTTTGGGTGTGGCGGCGATTGCGGCCGTGGGCTCCGTCCGCGTATCGATCGAGGAAGGATTGGCGCGCGAGGGCGCGGTGATCCTGGGCGGCGACGCGGAGGTCACCTTCACCTACCGTTTCGCCGACGATGATGAGCGCGCCTTCATGGCGGCGATGGCCGACGTCGTCTCGGAAACGGTCGATTTCCGCTCCATGGTCGTGGTCGACCGCGACGAGGTAGAGCGGGGCCTGACGCAGGTGCGCGGGGTGGACGCCGCCTGGCCGATCTATGGCACGGTCGGATTGGATCCGCCGATGCCGATATCCGAGGCGTTGGAGGTCCGCGACCTGCCCGGCGCGGTCATCGCGCCGCTTCTGGTGGATCGGCTCGCGCTATCGGTGGGCGACAGGATCCGCCTGGGCACGCAAGAGTTCGAGTTGCGCGCGCTACTGGTGGATGAGCCCGACGGCGCGTCCTCCGGCTTCGGGCTTGGACCGCGAACAATCGTTTCGTTAGAGGGGCTTGAAGGATCGGGCCTGATCCAGACCGGAACGCTTTACGAAAGCCAGTACCGCCTGCGATTACCCCCGGGCGCTGATCTGGCCGCCGCCGAAACCACGGCTGCTCCGCTAGAGGTTAACGGCGCGCGCTGGCGCGATGCCCGCAACGGGGCACCGGGCGTGGCCGAGTTTATCGATCGGATCGGCGCGTTCCTGGTGCTGGTCGGCCTCGCCGGTTTGGCCGTGGGTGGGGTCGGCGTCGCCGCTGCGGTGCGCGCCTATCTGGAGGGCAAGATCGCGACCATCGCGATCCTGAAAACCCTGGGCGCCGAGGGGCGCACGATCTTTGCCACGTACTTCATTCAGGTCGGCATTCTGACAGCGCTTGGGGTCACATTGGGCGTGATCCTCGGCGCCGCCGCGCCCTTGGCGTTCGCGCCGGTGATCCAGGCGAATTTGCCGGTTCCCGTCGCGGTCAGCGTCTATCCCGGGCCGCTTCTGGAGGCCGCGTGGTACGGCATCCTGACCGCGTTGATCTTCACGCTCTGGCCTTTGGCGCGCACCGCCCAGGTCCGCGCGGCGGCGCTGTTTCGCGATGCCTCTATTGGCGCGGCGGCCTGGCCCCAGGCGACCTATGTTATTGCAATTACGGGCCTTTTGATCGTCCTCATCGGCTCTGCCGTCTGGGCCTCTGGCATCCCTCGACTGGCGCTCGGGACGGCAGGCGGACTCCTCCTCGCGCTCGCGCTCCTCGCAGGGGCAGCTTGGGGGATCCGCGCCATATGCCGACGCTTGGCACGGGTCCGGTTCGTGCGGGGGCGCACGGCGATCCGCACGGCCCTTGGCGCCGTGGGCGGGCCGGGGTCCGAGGCCGGATCCGTCGTCCTTTCCCTCGGCCTCGGCCTTGCCGTTCTGGCCGCCGTTGGGCAAATCGACACCAATCTGCGCAGCGCCATCCAACGGGATCTGCCCGAGGTCGCGCCGAGCTATTTTTTCGTGGATATTCAACCCGATCAGCTCCAGCCGTTCCTGGACCGGGTCGAGACTGATCCCCAGGTCAGCCGGGTCGATACCGCGCCGATGCTGCGCGGTGTGATCACTCAGATCAACGGCACCAGTGCGCAAGAGGTGGCGGGCGATCACTGGGTCCTGCAAGGCGACCGAGGCGTGACCTACATGGCGGGCGCGCCGCCGGCAGAGGAGATCATGGCGGGCGATTGGTGGCCCGAGGATTACACCGGCCCGCCGCTGATGGCCTTCGCAGCAGAGGAAGCGGCGGAGATCGGGCTTGACCTAGGCGATGTGATCACCGTGAATATCCTGGGCCGCGACATCACGGCGACCATTGCGGCGCTGCGCGAAGTTTCCTTTGAAAACGCAGGGATAGGCTTCATCGTCACGATGAATGAGGCCGCACTTGCAGGCGCGCCGCACACCCATATTGCGACGGTCTATGCTGAGGAAGACGCCGAAGCGCAGATCCTGCGCGATGTGGCCTCGGACGCGCCCAACGTCACCGCAATCCTTGTGCGCGACGCGCTGGACCGTGTGGCCGAAGCCCTGCGCGGCATCGCGCGCGCCACGTCCTATGCCGCTTTGGCCACGCTTTTGACCGGCTTCGTCGTGCTGATCGGGGCGGCGGCAGCGGGGGAGCGGGGGCGCGTGTTTGAAGCCGCCGTTCTGAAAACGCTGGGGGCGTCGCGAGGCACAGTGCTGGCCAGTTTTGCGTTGCGTGCCAGCCTGTTAGGGGCTGCGGCGGGGATTGTCGCCATCGCCACGGGGGCGCTGGGGGGATGGGCCGTGATGACGTTCGTGATGGACACCGACTACGTGTTCGAGCCCGTCTCTGCCACGGCGATCGTTCTGGGCGGCGCGGCTGCGACCCTGCTGGCGGGCCTGGCCTTTGCCTGGCGGCCCCTGGCCAGCCGCCCCGCGCAGGTTTTGAGGGCACGAGCGTAGGCCTGTGACGGCGTTTCCCCTTGCCAAATCACGCCTGAATGCGCACCTCTGATCTCATGTTGAAATCGATGCGATCACTTCTTGGGCGGAAGCAACACAGCGCAGTCCCGGCAGAGGCCGAAACCCCGGCCACACAAGATATGCCGTTGCCCGAGCGTCAGACCTACATCATCGGCGATGTCCATGGGCGCGCTGACCTGTTGGAGCTGATGCTGGAACTGATTGATGCGCACATCGGCGGCACCTCTGCGGTGGACCCGATGCTGGTGTTCGTGGGCGATTACATTGACCTGGGACCTGACTCGGCTGTGGTGCTGGCGCGGATGCGCGAGTTGCAGGAGAGTTTTCCGACCAATGTCACCTGTCTGATGGGCAGCCACGAGCGGATGATGCTCGATTTCCTGGCCGACCCCGCCACGCGGGGGCCGCGCTGGATGCGCTCGGGCGCGGTGGAAACGCTGCGCTCATTCGGGGTGGCGACGGCGGATCTGGAAGAAAGCCCCGAATTCGATGCCTTCCCCACCGCCGCCACGGCCCTGCGCCGCCGGATTCCAGCTGAGACGTTGAATTGGCTGGAAAATCTGCCCCTTAGCTGGTCCTCCGGCAACCTCTGGGCGGTCCATGCTGGGGCAGATCCGGGCCACGACATGGCCGATCAATCGGCCCGCGTGCTGCTCTGGGGGCACCCGGAATTTGATGGCGGACCGCGCGGCGATGACGTCTGGATCGCCCATGGTCACACGGAAATTGACGCGCCCGTGGTGGCCGAGGGCCGCATCGGGACGGACACCGGCGCCTGGCGCTCGGGGCGGTTGACGGCCTGCGCGGTGCGGCCCGACGGGCGGTATGATTTCCTTCAGACCTGAGGGCTAAGCCCGCGCCAGAGTATATCAATGGTATATCAATCGCGGATTTGGCCACTTCCAATGACCCCAAGCGCCGGCCCCAGGTATATCAATGGTATATCAATTTTCGCACCACCAGACCCGCGCTAAAGCTTCTCGCGGGTGCCCTCTTCGATCTTGGTGTTCCACAACGGCACGCCCGCGCGGAACGCGGCGCGGCCGATTGTGTGGGCGGCGACCGGTGCGGTGATCAAAAGGAACAGGATCGTCGCCACGGCCCGTGTGATCGTGGTGATGTCACCAAAGAAAATCGCGACGGCAATCAGGATCAGACCGGCGCCCAGCGTCCCCGCCTTGGTGGAGGCGTGCATTCGGATCAACACGTCGCGCAAGCGCAAGACGCCGAGACCGGCCACGAAGCAAAAGAACGCGCCCAGCAGGATCAGGCCTGCGATGATGTATTCAGCCAGCATGGCGGACCTCCGGTGCGACGATCATGGCGCGTCCTCCGCCTTGGCGGCTTCCTTGGCGGGCGGTGTGCCCGTGCGGTGCTGGGCGCGGTCGACGAACCGCGCCAAGGCTACCGTCGCCAGGAAACCGATGATGGCGACCACGATGGCCACGTCCACAAAGGCGGTCTCTCCGGACAGGATCGCATAGATGCCGCAAAAGCTGACGATCAGCACCGTCATCATGTCGAGCGCCACGATGCGGTCGGGCAGCGATGGCCCTTTGACGAGGCGGATGAACGCCCCCACAACGCCCAGCATGACCAGCACGAAGCCGATGTCGATGGCGGTAACGAGGATCGGGCTCATTCCATGGCCTCCTTCACGCGACGCTCCACACCTTCCTTGATGGACCGGCGGATCTCTTCCGGGTCATCGGCGAACATGGCGTGGATGTAGAGGGTCTTGCGGTCCTCGGTCACATCCAGGCTGAGAGTGCCGGGCGTCAGGGAAATGTAGTTGGTCATCACAAGGATGGCCATTTCGCCTTCCGTGTCGAGCGGCACCGAGATGATGCCGGGGCGCGATTTATGCTCGGGCGTGAGCACATCGTAGACCACCTGGACCGAGCTTGCGAAAAGCTCCCACACAAAGGCGAGGACCAGTTTGACCCACTTCGTGGCGCGGGAGAAATAGCGGTCGCAGCCAGGATAAAGCGGCCGTGTGGCGAAGAGCGCGGCAGAGCCGAGCGCAAAGCCCACCAGCAGATTGGGCAGGCTGATGTCCCCGGTCAGGGCCGCCCAGGCGACGGCGAGGGCGACGTTGAGGGCGAAAATGTTCATGGGGCCTCCTTTCGGGCGCACGCGGGGGGGGCCATTTCGGAGTGCATATGGGGGCAAGGCAGACGGGGCATGGTGCGCGTCATTGGCTGACCTCCACGCCAGAGGTCAGGACGGCGTCAATGTAGGCCTGCGGGTTCAGCAATTGGTCCGCTGCGCGTTCGGCGAACAGCACGAAGGGCTCAGGGAAGAGGCCGATGACACAGGTCAGGATCGCAAGGGCTGCGATGGGCACCAAAAGCGCCGCGCGATCCTTGGCGGCCAGGCTGGACAGCTTCGGCTCTACCCCCGCCGGGTGCGGTTTCCAGAACGCGTTACCCCAGATTTTCGTCATCGAATAGATCGTCAGGAGGCCCACGATCAGGGCAATGGCCGAGATCCAATAGTTGCCGTTTTCCAGCGCTGCCTTGACCAGAATGAACTTCGCCCAAAACCCGGACAAAGGCGGGAAACCTGCAAGGGAAAACGCCGGGATCAGGAAAAGGATCGCCAGCAAAGGCGCGGTTTTGTATAGTCCGCCGATCTGGGCCAGGTCCGTGCTGCCCGCGATGCGGCGCGCGACGCCAGCGACAAGGAACAGGTTCGCCTTCACGATGATGTGGTGGACCAGATAGAAGACCGCGCCCACGATCGCCAGCGGCGTGAACAGCGCGAGGCCCAGGATCATGTAACCGATCTGGGACACGATGTGGAACGACAGGATACGGCGGAAATCGTTCATCGCCGCCGCGCCCAAAACGCCCGTGACCATGGTGAAGCCCGCGACCCACAGAAGGATCGTGTGGGTGTAGGGCACGTCCGTTGTGAAGACGAGCGTGAACATCCGCATCAGCGCGTACACGCCGACCTTGGTCAGTAGGCCTGCGAAGATCGCCGACACCGAGACAGAGGGCGTGTGGTAGGATGCGGGCAGCCAGAAGAACAGCGGGAAGACCGCCGCCTTGACACCAAAGGCCACCATGAACATCACCGCGACCACGACCAGAAGGCCGGGGTTTTCCACGTTTTGCACCGCCGCGTGCAGGTCGGCCATGTTGAGGGTGCCGGTCATGCCATAGAGCAGGCCGATACCGGCGAGGAACAGGACCGTCGAGACGAGGTTGAGGGTCACATATTTGATGCCGCCATCCAGCTGTTGCCGATTGCCGCCCATGACCAGAAGGCCGAAGGACGA
The DNA here is from genome assembly GCF_059726805.1 of Gymnodinialimonas sp. NCBI lineage: Bacteria > Pseudomonadati > Pseudomonadota > Alphaproteobacteria > Rhodobacterales > Paracoccaceae > Gymnodinialimonas > Gymnodinialimonas sp. Next base: position 998,752 of record NZ_AP041059.1, on the reverse strand, counting down.
GATCAGCATGACCTCGAACCAGACGTAGAGGTTGAACAGGTCGCCCGTCAGGAACGCGCCACAGACGCCTGCCAGAAGCACCTGGTAGAGGGCGTGATAACCCAGCGCCTCTTTGCGTTCGTGAATGTCGGCCAGGGCATAGATGGCAACCGCAAGGCCGGTGATGCCGGTGATGACGACCATCACCGCGCTCAGCAGGTCGGCGACCAGCGTGATGCCGAAGGGCGCGGGCCAATTGCCCATCTGGGCCGCGACAACGCCCTGATCCCAGACATCGATCATCAGGATGATCGACGCGATCAGAAGCGCGGCAGAGCCCAACACGCTCAGCCAGCGGCCCTCGGGCCCGTGGCGGAACAGGAACGCCAGCACGGCGGTGGCGAAGGGGATGATAATGGGGGCCGCGAGGATCCAGCTCATTGCTCTGCCTCCCCGGGGGTGGCGGGCCGGGCAATGAAGCTTTTGGAGGGCTCTTGCGGCGTGTCCTCAACCGGTTCGGCCAGGCGCATCTCATCGGAGTTCAGCGTGCCAAGGTTCTGGTAGGCCCGGTAGACCAGCGTCAGGGCGAAGGCGAAAAGGCCAAAGCCGATCACGATGGCGGTCAGCACCAGCGCCTGGGGCAGCGCGTTGGCGGCGTCCGCCACAGGGAAATCACTGCCCTCGGGCACCAGCGGCGGGCTTTCCGAGGTCAGGCGGCCGGCCACGAAGATCGTCAGGTTGGCGGCGTTGGACAGAAGGATCAGCCCGAAGAGGAACCGCAACACGTTGCGGGCCAGCATCAGGTGAACGGCGGCGGCGACAAGAACGCCGACCATGATCGCGACAAGCAGTTCCATCAGACTTCATCCTCCAACGCGAGGACAAGGGTCAGGATGGATCCGAACACCACGAGGTACACGCCGATGTCAAAGAACAGCACGCTGGAGATCGGCAGGCCCTTGTCATCGGGGTCATTGGGGTCCGCGCCTGCAAACCACCATTGGCCCTCGAAGAAGGCGTCGCCGAAGAAGGCGGCGTAGACGCCGGAGGCCAGGGCGATGCCAAGGCCGATCATGGCGATGTTCTGCGGCTCGTACTTGAGCGCATCGCGGGTGGCTTGGGAGCCTTGGGCGATGGCGTAAAGCACGAACCCGGTCGAGCCGATGAGCCCGCCGATAAAGCCGCCGCCGGGCAGGTTATGCCCGCGCAGCAGCATGTAGACCGAGAACAGCAGCAGCAGCGACGTCAGAAGCCGCGTCGCGGCGTTGAGGATGATGGAGTTCATCATGTCGCGTCCTCCCCGCCCGTGGCTTTCGGGGTGCTGGCCGCGTCCTCTTTGATCGTGCCGTAGCGCGTGCCGCGCAGCAGCGCATAGGCCGCAAGGGCGGCCACGACGACCACGGCAATCTCGCCGAAGGTATCAAGGGCACGGAAGTCCACGAGGATGACGTTGACGACGTTGCGCCCGTAAGCCTCGGGCCAGGAGGTGGCGTTGAAGTACTCCGTCAGGCGCAGGTCCAGGTCAGACTGGAGCACCCCCACCAGCACCAGCGTCGTCAGAACGCCCACGGTGATCGAAAGTGCGGCATGGACCGCGCGATTGGGCTCTTTCTTGAGGCCCAGGTGCGGCAGCTTCAGCATTGCCACGGCCACCAGCACGACCACGAGCGTTTCCACCAGCAGCTGCGTGATGGCCACATCCGGGGCAGAGAAGATGATGAAAATCAACGCGACGCCGATGCCCACCACCCCAAGCGCCGCAATCGCCGTCATCCGCGACTGGGTCAGCGCGGTCAGCAGCGCACCTGCGGTAATGAACAACAGAACCGTCCAGTGCTTGAACTGAAGCTCGTCAAATTCCGCCGCGAAATCGACGCGGAAGTTGAGCGCGTCTTGCAGGTAAAGCGTGGCGCCGATGGCGACCGCGAAGGTGGCGAAGGTGATGAAGACATAGCGCTGCAGGATACCGCCCTGCAGGTACTTGGTCTGCCAGGCCGCAAGGGCCTTCAAGCCGTCCATGAACCGGTCATAGCCGGGGTCGAACTTGATCGGATTGGCCTTGAATATCGCTGCGAGAAGGTCGCGAAGGCGGCCGTGGAGGAGGTAGAAGACGAAGCCCACACCGAAGGTGATCAGTGACAGGATGAACGCCTCGTTCACCTCGCGGAAAAGGTACAGATCGACCGAGACGGCGCTGCCATAGACCGCTTGGGTGGCGGGGCTGACCAACCAGATCTCGGGCACGTCCGAGAAGATGCCGAAGTACAGCGACAGCGCGCCGAGGATCACGGGGCCCAGCCACATGGCCATCGGCCCTTCGGTCGTGTCCTTGAAACGCTCGGGCAAACGGCCCAGGAACGGGCGCGCGACAGAGATGCCAGCGGCGACGAACATCAGAACGGAGGCGGCGAAGATGGTGCCGGTGATCCACAGCATCGCCGTGTCCATGCCCAGGCCCGCCTTGTAGAGGAACTCTTTGCCGATAAAGCCCACGAAGGGCGGGATCCCGGCCATGGAGATCGCGGCCAGTGCCCCTGCAAAGAAGGTGATTGGCATCTTCCGGGCCAAACCGCGCAGGTCCGCAACCTCGCGCGTGCCGGTCTGGTTATCGACGATGCCGATCATCAGGAAGAGCGCGGCCTTGTAGAGGGAATGGACGACCAGGAACAGCATCGCGGCCTTGATCGCATCGCTGGAGCCTGCCCCGATGAACAGCGTCAGCGCCCCCAGCGCCATCAGCGTCGTGTAGGCCAGCACCTGTTTGATGTCGGTCTGGCGGACCGCAAGGATGCTGGCGAAGACCGTGGTGAACCCGCCCGCGATGACCAGCGCCCAGAACCAGGGCTCGGTCCCGCCCAGCGTCGGGTTCATCCGCGCCATCAGGTAGACGCCGCCCTTCACCATGGTGGCCGAGTGCAGGTAGGCCGACACCGGCGTCGGCGCGGCCATGGCGTTGGGCAGCCAGAAGTGGAACGGAAACTGCGCCGATTTGGTGAAGGCGCCCGCGAGGAACAGGATCAGGATCGGGACGTAATGCTCATGATTGCGGATTTCGTCGCCCATGCCCCGGATCTCGGCCAGGGAATATGTGCCCGCTGCCGCGCCCAGAAGGATCATCCCCGCCAAAAGCGCCAGCCCGCCCGCGCCCGTCACGAACAACGCTTGCAGGGCCGAGCGGCGGGATTTGGCACTATCGGAGTTGAAGCCGATCAGCAGGTAGGACGAGATCGTCGTCACTTCCCAGAACACGAACAGCGCGATCAGGTTGTCGGCCAACACAAGGCCCAACATGCCGACCATGAAGCTCAGCAAATAAAGGACAAAGCGCGGATATTCCGGGTGATTGCCCAGGTATTTGCTGGAGTAGAGCGTGACCAAGGCGCCGATGCCGGTGATGAGCAACGCAAACGTCAGCGACAAGCCGTCGATCAGCATTTCCAACCGGATGCCCATGGAGGGGACCCAATCGATGCCGATCAGCGGCGTTTGACCTGCGGCCACGGAACCTAGAAATTGAGCGAACCATGCGAACAGGGCGACCGGGACCAGGATTGCAATCCATCCAGCCGGGCCTCCTGCGACCCGTGACACCTCTGCCCCGCCAACTGCCACTGTTTTGTCCCTCATCCACCCCCGCAACGGGGGGCTCTTTGTGTCGTCTGTCCAAGACGACGCGTGCAATGGTTTGGCCGGTCTGCCCACAAATTGGCTCAAAGCCCGGCCGCGTCCACCGCCAAATGCACTTTTCTGCATGAGCGGCGGTTTTTGGTCAGATAGGACGGGCCTATCGATAGGTCAATCCTTTGGTATTTTTATTTTTGATAGTCTGCGCCCTGCGACATGGCGTGCATGGCCATGGGGGCGATCGCACCTATTTCTGCCGGGAAGGATCGCTCGGACAGCCCGTGAGCAGCTGACGGCAGGAGCCGCCCACGGACTATCCGAAGATGTGGTCCTGCGTCGTTTGTGAGCACTGGAAGGGACAACCACCAGCACCGCAGGGCCACGTCCGATCGTTGGCGCGTGCCGGCCTCGGATCAGATTTTTATCTTGGTGATGTTGAGTTAGCCGAGTTTCGACATAGTTCCAACCCAACCGAACATGAAATACCCATTGGAAAAAGCTATACAGCCGTGCACAACACTTCTCTCCCCTTCACCTTGCGGCAGCTGCGCTACCTCGCGGCCCTGGAAGACACCCGCCATTTCCGCGAGGCCGCAGAAGCCTGCGGGATCTCGCAACCTTCGCTCTCCGTGCAGATCAAATCCCTGGAAGACGTTCTGGGGCTGACCCTGGTTGAGCGTGGACGCGGCCCGGTGCGGCTGACGCAGGCCGGGCGCGAAGTGACGCGCCGCGCGCGCGAAATCCTGGATGCCGGGCAAGGCATTCTCGACCTATCGGCCACATTGCAATCGGGCCTGGGCGGCACGCTGCGGATGGGCACCTCCACCACTCTGGGGCCCTACCTGATGCCCCATGTGGTGGGGGATCTGCACCGCTCTCACCCCGATCTGCGCCTTTATATCCGCGAGAATGCGCCGCGAAACCTGGTGCGAGAGCTGAACGACGGCACCCACGACCTGATCCTGACGCAACTGCCGGTGCAAGGCGCGCGGCTGACTTCGGTGCGTCTGTTCCGAGAGCCTTTGGGGCTGGCGATGCCCGTCGATCATGCGCTGACCGAGAAGGACAACATCGAAGGGCCCGAGTTGGAGGATCAGTCGATCCTGTCGCTGTCGCCCGCCTACGCGCTGCACGACCAGATCAGCGCGCTTTGCGTCGAGACCGGCGCGCAGATGTCGCGCGATTACGAGGGGACATCGCTCGATGCGCTGCGCCAGATGGTGGCCCTGGACATGGGGCTGACGTTCCTGCCGGCGCTTTACGTCCGATCCGAGATCGAGGGGCGCGCCGATGACGTGGTGGTGCGTCCGTTCCGGGGGCGGCGCTTCTCGCGCTCCATCGGGTTGGTGTGGCGGTCCTCGTCTGGGGCCGCGCCCGCGTTCGAGCGGTTGGCAGGGGCGATCCGCGACACGGCGCGGCGCTTCCCGGAGTTGGTTCTGGAGGGATAGCGGCGGATTGCGGACGCCCTGCGGGCCTTCGCCGGGACGGAGGCCAAGTCGCCGTGCCCATTGACGTTCTGCGGTCGCGCGGGAAAAACTATCGTCATGGAAGATACCTATGACCTCTCCGACCTTGAAATGTTGGCCCGCGACTGCCTCACACGCGCTGGCGTGGGGGACACCACCGCCCAGACTGTCGCCCGCGACGTTGCCCTGTCGGAAGCAGCCGGAGACCCGGAAAGCGGTTTCGAGGCATTATTGCGCGACATTCGGCTGATCCGTTACGGGCGTCTTTATCCCGACGCCCACGTCACGGTGACGGCCCCCGCGCCCGCCGTTGTCGCTGTGGACGCGGGCCATGGTTTCGCCGCGGCGGCCATGTCCCAGGCCCTGCCCGCCGTGATCGAGGCGGCCCAGGCGCAAGGCATGGCGATGGTGCATATGACCCGCGCCAGTGACCCCGGCGCCATGGCAGGCGCAATGGTCGAGGTGGCCGCGTCCGGTCTTGCGGCGGTCTGCGTGCGGACCCACGGGAAGGCTTTCGCCATCCGCCCGATGGAACGGCAGGTCATCGCGTTGGACACGGGCGCGCAGACGATGCTGTCGGCCCTGATGGCCGTGGCCCCGCCTGCAACGGACTCGCCCATGGGCGGGGCAGTGCGGGAATCGAGTTGGCTGACGGTCCTTGACCCCAAGGCCACGGCCGCCGAAGAACTGATGGCGCATCTGCCCGACATGAGCGCCGCGCCCGAGGCCCGGGGCATTGCCCTTGCGCCGGAATTGCTGGCGCAGATCGTGAACGCCTGAGCCATGTCCACCGCACTTTTGAAGGGATTGACACTGCGCGGTCTCGAAGTGTTCGAGACCTTGGCGCGCACGGGTTCTGTCGCTGCGACGGCAGTTGAACTCGGCATGAGCGCGCCTGCGGTGTCGCAGCAAATGAAGAACCTGTCGGCGGCCTTGGGGGTGGACCTCGTGGACGCTTCGCGCCGCCCCATGGTCGTGACGCCTGCGGGGCGGCTGTTTCTGGTCCAGGCCAAAGAGGCGCTGCGCGCCCTGCGCGCCGGGCAACGGGACCTGAAGGCCCTGGACCTGAGCGATCTGGCGTCCCTGTCGCTGGGGGTGATCGAGGATTTCGAGAATGAGGTGACGCCGCTTCTGACCACGCGCCTGGCAGAGGCGATGAGCCAATGCGCCTTCGTACTGCAGACCGGCGCCAGCCATATCCTGCAGGCCCGCATCGCCGCGCGAGAGCTAGACATGGTGATCTGCGCTGCAGGTGATGCCGAGCCGAGGGACACGGTCGCCCTGCCGCTCCTGGAGGATCCCTATATCCTCGCCGTGCCCAAGGGCACGGATGTGGCGCGGGGCCTCGCGGCCCTTGCCGATCTGCCGTTCCTGCGCCGGGATCTCGATCAGGTCATGGGTCAGCAGATCGAGGCTTATCTGGAGCGCGCGGGCACGCCCCCGCCGCGTCGGTTCGAGATGGATTCGAACCAGTCGATCTCGGCCCTTGTGGCGGCGGGCACCGGCTGGACCGTCACGACCGCCCTGTCCCTGGCCCGCGCCGGGCGCTTCGCGGGCGGGATCGAGGCCCATCCCCTGCCCGGCGGCGTGATGTCCCGACAGATCGTGCTTTATGCGACGTCGGATTGGTCAGGCGGCATCCCGGAGCAAATCGCAGAACTGGCCCGAGAGTTGATCGGCGTGCATTTCGCGGACCCGGGGCTGGAACGGATGCCCTGGCTCGGAAACCGCTTCCGGGTGCTCTGAGGGATTTCGCCCCAGCTTGCGCTGGGTCGACCGCGCGGGGGGATTTCATCCCCCCGGACCCCCCTGAGAGTTTTTCTGGCAAGATGAAGGAGCCCCCACTCGGCGCAGCTGCGAGGAGCGAAGCGAGGAGGGGCTGCCCGGGGGAAAGGGCGTCAGCCCTTGACCGCGCCGGCCGTGAGGCCGCTGACAATCTGGCGCTGGAACACCATGACCAGCAGGAAGAGCGGCGCGATGATGGATACGGCGGCGGCCACGGCGACGACCTGGTCGGTTGTCGTGGTCTCGCGGTTGAAGAAGCCCGCGATGGCGGGAACCATCGTCTGGTTCGTGCCGTCCAGCAGCAGCGCGGTGATCAGGTAGTCGTTGTAGGCCAAAAGGAACGAGAACAGGCCCGTGGTGATCACGCCCGGCCACATGACCGGCATGATCACCCAGCGGAACGCCTGGAAGTGGGTGCAGCCATCGACGCGGGCGGCCTCGTCCAGTTCATTGGGGATATTCTGGAAGAAGCTGCGCAGCATCCAGATGGTGAAGGGCTGGTTGATCGACACCAGCACGGCGATCACCGCGAGGGGCTGGCCGTAGAGCGTGGGGGCGTTCTCGCCCAGGATCGGGCTCAGGATTTCGGCGGAGTTCACGAAGACCGGCAGGTAGCCCGCCAGAAGGACCGAGTGCGGCAGCGCGCGGAAGACCAGCGCCATGATCAGCAGCCAGAAGGCGATGTTGGAGCCGGAGCGCGCGAGGCCGTAGCCTGCGAGCGTGCCGACGGTGAGCGAGATGGTCACCGTGCCGCCGGTCACAATCAGCGAGTTGATGAAGTTGTTGTAGAACCCACGCTCTACCCAGATCGTCTGGTAGTGCTCGGTCGTGAGGCCGATGATCGGCGTGCCGAGGGGGCCGAGGATCGGGTTCAGCACGCCCAGGATCAGGGGCAGGATCAGGAAGAAGGCGAAGATGAAGGCCACGGCGTAGGCCATCACGCCGATGATCCACCCGGCCCAGACCTGGCCCTTGGGGCTCCACGCCTGGACGCGGCCCGGCAGCCAGGAGAAGGCCAGTTTGATCGTGAAGAACAGCACCACGATGCCGAAGATCAGGTCCAGAAAGGATAGGCCGTTGCCCCGGTCCCGGGTCACCGGGCCGAGGATCACGTCGAAGGGGTTGGCCGCGAAGGCGTCCACCGGCGACTTGAAGCTCATCAAGGTGATCCAGACGATGGGAAAGGCCGCCAGAATGCACCAGAAGGCGAGGAAAGCAGCCGAGCCGAGTTTCAGGCCCAAGGGTTGGCGCATGGCGCGGGGTGTGTCGCTCATGATTGGCTCCTGATCGAGGTGCTCACCTGGGTGGTTTGGGGGGTGCTCAAGCTTGAGCAGGCACCTAAGCTATTGACAAACAAAATTTTAGTGCGAGCTCCCTTTGTGATCACGCCAGGTGCGGCGCAAGAGTGGGATCAGCAGGATCACGATCCCCACCATCGTCAGCATTGACGATGCGGAGGCGCGGCTGAAGGCCCGGTTGCCGGCGTCATCGGGGCGCAGGAACTCGAACGTCAGATACTGGAGCGAGGTGACATGGGCCTCGGCGCGGAAGCCGACGATCTCGTCGAACACGCGGTAAGCATCCATCAGGTGGATCAGCGCGATGAACACGATGAGCGGCATCAGATGCGGCACGATCACGTATTTCAGGCGGTCCCAGCGCGAGGCGCCGTCGATGATCGCGCTCTCCAGCGTGTCCTGGTTCACCGTTTGCAGGCCCGCGTAGAAGATCACGAAGGCGAAGGGCGCGACGTGCCAGACGCGGTAGAACAGCATCAGAAGCTCGATCGTCCAGCCCTGGGCGAACATGGCGATGTCGCGTTCCAGCCAAGCCTCGATCCCGCGGGTCAGGATGCCGTCGCCGACAAAGAGCCAGTAGATCGAGAGTGAGCCGATGACCGGCGTGATGATGAAGGGCAGAAGCGAGATGAAGATGATCGGGCCACGGATCGATTTGGCCGCGTTATTGACCGCCAGCGCGATGGCCAGGCCGACGCCGATCACCAGGGGCAGCGTCACGAGGGTGAACATCAGGGTGAAGCGCAGGGCCGACCAGAAATCGATCTGCATCAGCGCGCTGTAATCCAACGCCTTGATCGCCTCCCAGGCGCGGGCGGGTTCCAGCACGCGCTCGTAGGACAGGAAGCCGACCCACTCGGTCGTGGTGACGATTTCGCCGGTCTCATCGTCGATGACGGGAATGGTTTGCAGATCCGTGGTGCAGGTCTGCGCCAGGAAACCGGCCGAGCACGTCTCGACCTCGACCTGTTGCACCACCGGCTGGGTGACCTGGAACGAGCCGAGGAACACGGATGTCAGGGGGGCTGCGATGAACAGCAGCATAAGGAACAGGGATGGTCCGACGAACCAGATGAATGTCTTGAACTTCATGGTTGGGGTCCCCTGTCTGGTGGTGCCGGGGCCTGTGCGATGGCGGCCCCGGCAGGATTTTTTGGCGGTTGGGTCACTCTGCCAGGGCAGAGGTTCCGCGCCGAGGGTGGCGGAGACCCCCCGAGGGGGGAGCCGCGCCGTCGGTGCTGATTACTCCAGCAGGCCCGCTTCCTGTGCGGCGACCGTATAGGCTGCCTCGACTGCGGCCAGCGCTTCTTCTGCGGTCACGTCGCCGGTGAAGAAGGCAGGCAGCTCGGAGCCCAGAGCCGTGTGCATCAGACCCATCTGCGTGGTGGAGGGGTATGCGGGCGGTGCCGGGTTGGCCGTGGCCGACGCGATGGCGCCTGCGGCCATGTCGTTGGGCTCATACCCTTCGATCAGCCAGATCGCCGCGTCGGGCGAGCCTGCGACGGTCTCAGAATCGAGGCCTTCCATCGCCAGACGGAAGGCGTTGTCGGCCTCTTCATCGGAGATGTTGGCCGCGATCACGATGCCGTCCCACCACAGCGTGGTGGCCGGTGCGCCGCCTTCCATGGCCAGTGGTGCCGCGGCAGAGGCCACGAGGCCCACGACCTGGCTTTCAGCTTCGTCGTCCATGGCACCGCCACGGGACGCCCAGAGGTTGGCCATCGCGATGGAGCCCTGCTGGAACTGCTGCTGCACGTAGGTGGAGTCAGAGACCAGGAATTCAGGGTCCATGTACTCGGTCAGGCGCATCATCATGTCGAGCGCGGCCAGGCCCGCCTCACCATTCACGGCGGGCGTGTTGTCGTCGTTGACGAAATCGCCACCGAAGCCGCCGAACATGTTGACGAATTCCTGCGCGATGTTCCAACCGGCTTTCATCGTGCCACCCAGCGGGTAGTCGACGACGCCTGCTTCCTGGATCGTCTCGGCGGCGGCGAGCACTTCTTCCCAGGTGGTGGGCGTCTCGATGCCGAGGTCAGACAGGATGTCTTCGCGGTACATCAGGTGCTGGACGTTGACCATCATGGCCACGGCCATGGTCTGGCCGTCGATCTGGATCAGCTGGTTGGGTGTCAGGTGGTCGCCGTGGGCCGTGATCAGGTCATCGAGCGGACGGATGGTTTCCTGGTTCAGGAGCGGTGTGATGGTGCCGTTGGACACGCCACCGACCTGGTAGAGCGAGGGGGATGCCGCGAAGCCTTCGGGCTGCTTGGTGCGGAATTCCTGGTCCAGTTCGGGCGAGAAGTTACCGCAGGCGGCCATGCCGTCTGCGACAGCCATCCAGGCCTCGAACGCGGCGGACAGCATCGTCACCTCGGTGGTGTTTTCCCAATCGCAGGTGGCGTGGCCATCAGCATAGGCCGCCGTTGCCGCCACCGAGACTGCGCCCGCGAGGGCAAGTCGTTTAACAAACATCGGATCTCTCCCGTTGGTTTTCGTTCGTTTTTGTCAGACCGGTGCAGGATCATCCCGCGTGGGCCCGTTGTTTTTAAGTCGTCCAGATGCGGCGCGTTGGCCGCTCTGACCTCTACCATGCGAATTTTGCATAGGTTTGCAATATTACGCTAGTGTCCCCTCTGGCGATCTGGCAAGTCTTTTTCCGATCACGATACGGACGAGGGCAGTGATGGGCGATACTCGGGCGAATATCCAAGCATTTTTGGCCAGTTTATTCAGCGCAGAGGCTGAGGATTTACAGGGGCTTGCGGCAAAGGGCTTTGCGGCAGACGCACGGATCGAGGTCTCGGCCCCGGTGGGCACGCTTGTGGGGCCCGAGCAGATCGTGGCGGGGTTGATCGCGCCCCTGCGGGCCGCTTTGGCGCCTGCGCGGCGGCGCGACCTGATGGTTTTCGGCGGGCAGAATCGCCGCGCCTATGGCGGCGAGTGGGTGACATCGATCACCCATATCACCGGGCTGTTCACCGCGCCCTTGTGGGGCGTGCCGCCCACGGACAAGCTGGTCTACCTGCGCATCGGAGAGTTCTGGCGGGTTGAAAACGGCCAGATCGCCGAGGCGCGGTTGATCGTGGACCTGTTGGATCTGATCCATCAGACCGGCGTCTGGCCCCTGGCCGAGGCCCCTTACGGCGCCCCCCTCGTGTTTCCCGCCCCGCAGACCCAGGACGGCCTGTGCCCGCCAAACCGCGAGGATGGCGCGGCCTCGCTTGATGTGGTGGAGGCGATGTTATCCGCGCTACATGTGTACGACCCCGAAAGCTTCGGGTCCGACGGCCAGGTCGGCGCGGGCGGCACCTGGGCGCCGGATTTCGCCTGGCACGGGCCCGGCGGCATCGGTTCGACCGTGGCGTGGCGGGGCTTTGTGGATCATCACAGGTCCCAGTTCCTGCGCGCCTTCCCGGACCGCAAGGGCGGCAATCACTATGCGCGGGTGGGCGACGGAAACTATGCCGCCGTGTCGGGCTGGCCCTCGATGACGATGACGCACCACGATACCTACCTGGGCGTGCCCGCCACGGGCCGCGCGCTGACCTTGCGGGTGATGGACTTCTACCGGATCGAGGCGGGATTGATCGCCGAGAACTGGGTGCTGCTGGATTACATCGATCTGCTGGATCAAATGGGGGTGGATGTGATCGGGGCAGCGGCGCGCGCACAGCGGGTGTAAAGAAATTCACAGTTTGGCGTCACAGTCGTAAATCTGCCTGACTTGATTGGCTGCGTCACTAAGAAACGTTTCGCAAATTGTCCGTTCCCTGCCATGTTGGCGCCGACAGAGATCACGCCACGGCGGGCCACCCCGCCGCCTGCGTCATCTGTTGGGGGAGGGCCAAATTGTTTAACGACTGCCGGGACATCATGACGCTTGCACCCAAGTGCTGGTCCCCACAGCCCCCCCAATCCGTCCGACCCGAACCGGCCCCCAAACGCGCCGTTCGACCCACGTTCTAGGAGAGACAAACGTGCCAAATGACCAGATGCCGCCGCTGCTGCCCGACGCCCATATCGACACCGCAACATATGACGACATGTACGCCGCCTCGATCAACGATCCGGATGCGTTCTGGGGCGAGCATGGCAAGCGGATCGACTGGATCAAGCCTTACACGACCGTAAAGAACACCTCCTTCGCCCATGACGACGTCCATGTGAAATGGTTCGAGGATGGCACGCTGAACGTCAGCGCCAATTGCATCGACCGCCACCTGGCGACGCGCGGCGACCAGACCGCAATCCTGTTTGAGCCCGATGAGCCAACCGACCCCGCACAGCACATCACCTACAACCAGCTGCACCAGGAAGTCAGTAAATTCGCCAATGTCCTCAAGGGCCTGGGCGTAGCGCGCGGCGACCGGGTGGTGCTTTACATGCCGATGATCCCCGAGGCCGCCTATGCGATGCTGGCCTGCACGCGGATCGGCGCGGTGCATTCTATCGTCTTTGCGGGCTTCTCGCCCGATGCGCTGTCGGCGCGGATCAACGGGTCCGAGGCGAAGCTGGTCGTCACCTCTGACGGTGCGCCCCGCGGGGGCCGCGTCACCGAGCTGAAGGACAACGTCAACAAGGCACTTTTGCACAACCAGATCGGCACGCAATGCCTTGTGGTCAAGCGCACTGGCGGACAGGTGGCCTGGGTCGACGACCGCGATCACTGGTATCACGAGCTGGCCGAGGGCGTCTCCGCCGATTGCCCGCCGGAAGAGATGAACGCAGAGGACCCCCTGTTCATCCTTTATACCTCGGGCTCGACCGGCATGCCCAAGGGCGTGGTGCACACCACCGGCGGCTACCTCGTCTATGCCTCGATGACCCACGAGTATACCTTCGACTACAAGGAAGGTGATGTCTTCTGGTGTACCGCTGACGTCGGCTGGGTGACGGGCCACAGCTACATCGTCTATGGCCCGCTGGCCAACGGCGGCACCACGCTGATGTTTGAGGGCGTGCCCACCTACCCCGATGCGGGCCGCTTCTGGGAGGTCTGCGAAAAGCACAAGGTGAACCAGTTCTATACGGCTCCGACGGCCATCCGTGCGCTGATGGGCAAGGGCACGTCGTTTGTTGAGAAATACGACCTGTCTTCGCTGAAACTGCTCGGCACCGTGGGCGAGAACATCAACCCCGAGGCCTGGAACTGGTACAATGAGAACGTCGGCAAGGGCAAATGCCCCATCGTCGATACCTGGTGGCAAACGGAAACCGGCGGCCACATGATGACGCCCCTGCCCGGCGCCCATGCTTTGAAGCCCGGATCGGCCCAGAAGCCGTTCTTCGGGGTGAAGCCGCTGGTGTTGGAGCCGACCTCCGGCGAAGTGATCGAGGGCGACGATGTGGAGGGCGTGTTGGTCATCGCCGACAGCTGGCCGGGCCAGATGCGCACCGTTTGGGGCGACCACGAGCGGTTCGTGAAGACCTACTTCAGCGACTACAAGGGCTACTACTTTAGCGGCGACGGCTGTAAGCGCGACGCCGATGGCGAGTATTGGATCACCGGCCGCGTCGATGACGTGATCAACGTGTCCGGCCACCGCATGGGCACGCCCGAGATCGAAAGCGCGCTTGTCGCCCATGAGACCGTGTCCGAGGCCGCCGTTGTGGGCTTCCCCCACCCGGTCAAGGGCCAGGGCATCTATTGCTACGTGACGCTGATGAATGACGAGGAACCCTCGGACGAGCTGCGCGCGACGTTGCAGGCCTGGGTCCGCCAGGAGATTGGCCCGATTGCCAAGCCCGATGTCATTCAATGGGCGCCGGGTCTTCCCAAGACGCGATCGGGCAAGATCATGCGCCGGATCCTGCGCAAGATCGCCGAGAACGACTATGGCGCCTTGGGCGATACCTCGACCCTGGCCGATCCCTCGGTGGTCGATGACCTGATCGCCAATCGCGCCGACGTGTAACACCTGTCTGACCTTTGGCCGTCCCCGCCTTTCGTACAAGGGCGGGGACGGGTTGCGAAAAATGCTGCACTGCGGCATAAGTCAGGGACCATATCCCGGAGCCCGCCTATGGCACGCCAACCTCTCTACCAGATCGTCGAAGCCGACATGATCTCACGCATCACCAAAGGTGAGTGGGAAGTGGGGCGCCGTTTGCCCAACGAGTTCGGCCTGGCCGATGAGTTCAAGGTCAGCCAGGGCACCATGCGCCGGGCACTGATCAGCCTGGAGGGGATGGGCTACCTGAACCGCAAACCGGGACGCGGCACGATCGTGGCAACGCAGACCCCGACGGTGACGCAGACGAGCGCTCCGTCCCCTGTGCTGCTCGACGGCGCCGGCGCGCCCATGGCGCTCGACCCGTTCCGGGGCCGCACGGACACCCGCAGGGCCACCCCGTCGGAAGCCGACGCCATGGGGGCAGAGCGCGTCGCCAGTTTGGAGCGCACCCTGAAACACAAGGGCAGCCGCGCGGCGCTTGAAGCTGTCGCCGTGCCGGTCGCCCTGATCGACAAGCTGGACGAGGACGCGCCTGTCGTCTTGACAGACCTACTGGAGCACCACGGCATCACGCCCGCCCGCGTGGCCGCCGAAGCGCGCGCCGAGATCACCGATATGTCGCAATCGGTGGCCCTGTCGGTGGAGCGCCACACCGCCCTTCTGGTCGTGCGAAGTGCCGCCTATGGTGCCGACGGCCAGGTCATCGCCCGCCAAATCCTGCGTGTGGCCGTGCCGGACGCCCGCCTCGTGCACCAATAGAGATATCGCCGGGACGCGGCGCTCTTTTTCGTGTTGACGCAACGCGCCGGCTGTCTTACCCACCGCCTCGGTATGGCGGAGTAGCTCAGTTGGTTAGAGCAGCGGAATCATAATCCGCGTGTCGGGGGTTCAAGTCCCTCCTCCGCTACCAAAATGCCCTAAAATCAGATGCTTATAAGCATGTCGTCGCTACGAGAGAAGCCGAGGGGATTTGGTCTAACATTGGTCGAACATTTGCACCCACCAGAACCGAGGAATCGGGCCGCCATAAATCACTCTCCTGCACGCAAACTTGGCCTCGCTTTGCCGACTTGGGCCGATGGGACTTCGGAAACACGACGAATAGCCTGACCAAGGTCAGCTTCGCTCCACGAGATCGATGAGGCGCAGATACCTATGATCAGATACTATCTCCGGCTGGACCTCCGCTATGATGGATAAAATATCTGGAAGCTCGTATGGCGGGCGAGTGAGCACCGTTGGTGTTACAGTATGCACCAAGTCTAGAGTTGTCTCTGGGAACCTTTTTGTCAGTGGCTCTTGGTCTTCGAGAGCACGTGTGAACCGGTAAAATGGATGCCGGTCGGTCTCGACGGGAACAAGAAACCTTTTCACTTCCGCGTAGACCATTGGCAGGCTGTCGCCAGTATCATCCAACATACTGATCCAGGACCCAACGGAAGAAGATGTTCGGAATGCACGTTCTCTGGGCCAAACATCTCGTATGAACGGGGTGACCAGATCGGCCCAGCCATTATCGTTTTTCTGACCAACCATTCCGAGCCAAAAGATAACTCTGTTGCGGGTCTCGTCGGACATTGAACGCAGAGTGTTTCTCATCTCTTTTTTGGTGAGACCGTCTGGCTTGTCTTGCCTAAAGATGCACATCCAACAGAGCCAATTCGCGGCGACCTTGGATAGATCACGATCCCACGCCTGCTGTTCCACCCAAGGAAAGACCGTAAGCAGCAGCGGCTTCAATTGCTCGGCCAATGCAGACGAGGGATTCCGTCCGGCATGAAGAAAACCGTTCCAAGATGGTTCTGAAGCTGGGTGCTCGAAAACCAGCATTGGTAGAAGTCGCTTTTCCGTCCAATGGGGGTCCATTTGCATCAACCGGTTAAGCTGCCGCATCACTATGCAGGTAGTATGGTCAGACCCTTCGCCAGGGGCAGCGAAAAGCCGCTCAAGACGGGTCTTGATGTTGTCCGGAACCAGCGATCCTGCTTCTTGCTGCTCGCTAAGGGCAACGTCCAATAGTGCTGCGGCCATCATTCCTACCGGCCCAACGATAGCGTGACCAACGGTCCGTCTAGATTTTTTAACAGCCTTGCCACCTCGGAGAACTTCGCCAAGATCGCTTTCAGCCACATCGTTTCCCCAAGCAAAAAACCCATTGGCAATATGATCAAAGACAAACCATCCAAGCCAGTCATCGAACTCAAGAAGTTCGCCCAGACCCTTCTCCAGCCAACTGCCCAGAGAATGCCTGAGTTCAGCAACGACCCTGTGAGGCAGCCTGCTGACCCGGTGCAAGAAAACCCGCCTAAGCCGAGGATCGATGTCCCTTGGCATGTGATCGATCAGAGCCGCCCAAAAGGCTTGCGGGTATTCATTCCGCTTTGCGGCAACGGTAAGGGCAGACAGTGCCTTGCGCGGGTTGGTTTTCACCAATCCAGTGAAAGGCCGCTTCTCGGTAAAGCTATCGAAGTCGCGCTGAAGGTCAGCAGTTGCCCGGGTAACAATTTCATTGATAGGCAGGTTCATTATCACATCAGGGGTTTCGTCAGTGCCAACCCAGCCTACGTGGGAACCGCGTTCGGTGACGGTAGAGGTCGCCCAACCGTCGCTCCAGTTCTCGATGCCTGAGACAACCCGCGCAAGTTTCTCGCTGAGGTCATATGTTAACGAACAGCCTTGAAGCTCAAGGTAACGTCCGTAACGACCGACGAGTTCGCTCTTGAACCTGGGGTAATCTTCGGCTGACCAGTGCTCTTCTTGATCTGGGCCTTCCAGAATTTTCGTCCCAATCAACGTTTGCTGTGCTTGCGAAAACGATGCCCAGCGATCCACCAAAAGGAACAGCAGTTCGCGTGATACATCCGTGTCCCAGAAAACCTCATCGTCGAGTGAAAGGACAGTCTCTGCAACGTCATCGGCACTGAATAGAGCAGGCTTGGAAAGTGCGAAAAGCCTCAGCTTTCTGAAGAAGAACTTATCGGCAAACGGCCAAGTGCCAGCATGGCCTCTTGCTAGTGCGGGATGCAACACTTGGAGTCGATTGAAGAGTTCAATGAAGAACGCCATCGCCTCAGCAGCATCGGAATAGCGGTCGTTGCCGTCTACCTCTCGACCAGGATAGCAAGTTGGGGTGATGAAATAGGTAGCTCCGATGTCCGAAAGCATACCGGACGCAGCCAACAATTGATCTGCCAAAATGTCGATCACGCGAGGCAGTGCATCGTCAGGCACCGCTAGTTCTTCATTGTGCCTTTCAAGGAACTGAACTTCGAACCGACCCATATCTTCCAGCCTTAGGTCGGGCCAATCTTTGCTCGGCGGTCTGACGCCACCAAGACTGTAAGGCCGCTTGATGGCGATCCGTGGAGAACATACGCGGCGGAAGTCCCGCAGAACGCTGGTGGTCCAACCTTCATTGGAAATTCTCTTTTGCAGGTCAAACCAGTCACCGTCCCACTGTCGGTTCCTTGGGTCTTTGTGATGTTCAACAATCAGGTTCAGGGCAGTCCTGGCACTTTCGTGAAGGTCGTCCCGTTGTGCCATTTGCCATTCGATGTGGCTGAGCAATCGTGGGTGAAGACCGTGCTGTCTACACGCCCACCACGCCACTATGGGGTCATGAATGTTCTTCCCAACCCAAACAATGAGGTGCCAAAGCCTCGGAGGGACTCTTTCACTGCCTTCAGGCTGTCGACCGCCAAGCCGATGTTGGTCCGCAGGGTTCTCGTCATCATACCGCCAAACCATCAAGTGATCGTTTGTAATCCCGTTCCTGTAATCCTCGTCAGTAAGGTCATGTCGGTCATCATCTAGTCCATACATTTGCTTCGGGTCGAAGACCTCAGCATTATCGCCATAGCCTTTGGCCTCTTCAGCGGACCGTATCCCAGCATCCAAGACGCAAAGCCATTCCGGGTTAGACGGCGGTTCTGCTTCGGCGAATGCTTTAGCACCTGGAACGCTCCGCAACACATGCGCAACTTGCCCCCGCTGATACGGCATCAAACTTTTCGGGTCTTGTTGCCCAAGCTGTATAACAGACGAACGCCAGGCTCTTGGGTCTGTTGATCGATCAGCCCACGCTTCGATTGTCTCCCAAAGATTTGAGTGATCTTCATATGCTATCGCGGTCACGCCACGATCACGCCACTTAGCCTCGATATCCTCAGGTCTGCCGCGATCAAAAGCGAATAGCTTCGAGGGATCATACTGACCGTCGTGGTTCAAACCTTGAAGAAGGTATTTGATTGGAGGGTCTTCGGCTTGGTAGCCGACTAGCACGACCGTATAGCGATCAAGGAGATTTCTTATGAAGTTGGTTGCCCATGCCTCAGACAGATAAGCCCGTCCAAATTCCGCACTGCTGAGCACATAAGAATGATGCTGTGCGGAAACCTCCGCAAGACGCCCGTGAAGATACGTGATGCCTTCTATCGAAGTCCCAAATGCTAGGTCCGGAAAAGCTGGAGGCACGTGTGTAATAGTATCTTCGCCAGTCTCGAACAGGAGATCAAAATTAGTGGTCACAACCTGAGGCAAGCCGTTGGGGCTTGAAGAGATGCGTTTGATCAAATCGTGGTGGTGACCGATATCGACAGCATCAGCCCCTGTAGTTAGCCTTTCCGTTACCAGTGAGTTTACCTCATCCCTGCCATACTCTTGGTGAAGCAAGTTGAAGATTTGGTCCAGCGGCATGTTTGAGGCCGTTGGATTATCAATCCAAGGCTGGAACGCCCTCATGATTTCAGAGTCGCTAGGTGGATCGAAGAAGTCGATTACATACCTCGTCAGTCCAATGAAGGTCGGCATTCCTGACGGCAACGAAACGCCCGCACCGCACAGGAATACGACCCGACCAGCATCGCACCTCTCTAAGAGGTTATCCGGGATCACTGGACCATTTTGGTGGAATCTCATGGGCTTAATCAGTCGGAATGGAAACGCAGTTGCGGGCTGAACACAGCAAACCTGTATTACTTCTTGAAGATCAGTTCGATCAGCCGCCTGTGCCGCGACGGATCAAAGGTTTCACGTGGGTTATCAAAGACGTGCTCGGTCTCCGACTGATAAACTTCGGCAATGGCGTCGGCGACTTTTTCAGCGGACGGGCGGACATCAAGTCGAGCGATAGTGTTTTCGATCTCGGTGATCACGAGCTTCAGTCGCTCCAGGTCTATGCGGTGCGGGAGCCTCACGATGGAACCCTCAAGCAAAGCACCAGCAGACACCTCGTAGATTGCCGCCAGTTGGCTGAGACGGTGCGTTGTAATCGACGACTTGCCTGCTTCCATCCGAGAGAACGAAGCAGCGGTAATCCCAAGCTCACCAGAGACGTGTTCCTGGGAGAACCCGCAGTCCTCCCGCACCTTTCGAAGTAACTGATGTAGTCGCAATTGTTAGCCCCGAGCATCGTATTGCTCGGACTATTACACGGGACGTAAGGGCGTAACAGCCTATTCCAAATTGCTTTCTTGCGAATCATTACGCAGAACGTAATAAATGCGCGTTATGCAACTCAATGATTTTCTGATACATAACGGGGTATCGATGGGTGAGTTTGCCCGTCGCACCGGAACGACCACTGCGACGATCAGCAGGGTCGTAGACAGGTCCGTTATGCCCCGCAGGTCCCTGATGAAGCGAATATACGAAGCAACGGACCGGCAGGTCACCCCAAATGACTTAATTGGTATCTACTGCGTCGAACCCTGCAACCACCTAGTGACACGAAGGAATTGCTCGAAGTGTTCCCCAAGCAAATAGTCTTCCTCGCCCAGTCCAATGCTGTGCTGATCGCATTATTTGTAATGGCAATGGTTTGGGTCGGAGTTGCACACGGGCAATCCAATCCTGATGCTATCAGTTCCGTGCAATTCGATGCCGCACGGAACATCCAGATCGATGCCAGAAGCGGCTGTGGTGTGCCCGACAGGTCGTCCGCGGTTCGGCGACAAGGTGTCTATACGATTACCCTGCAACACGGCGACGTAGGCGTTTGCCCAGGAGATGATACGGCTCGCCACAATGCTCCGTATTGGGAGCGTGCTTTGATTTACTCACGGCAACTGCCAAAGGAAGGCCGTTCATATCGTATCAGTGGTGAATTCCGGTTTGATCCCGAAGCGGCATCAGCAGGCCGCACCACCTTTTTCCAAGTTCATCAGCACCAAACACCAAATTGTTCGTGCTACCCATTCATCATGATCAACGTGGACCCCGATGGGGCCATAGCAATCGAGTCACCGTCGTTGCGAAGCAGATACATTCACTATCTTGTGCCCGGGTGGACGAGAGACAGATTTGCCCAAGGGTGGACAGAGATCGCCGTCGATGTGACCACGGTTTCGGGCCAGCAGACCATGACTGTCTACTTCGGAGGTGAGTAGGTCTATCGCGGCCCAACGGTTATTCGTGAACAGGGCAGTTTCCAACCTCAATTCGGCCTCTATCGCCCAGGAAGCTCCTCAGGCAACCCGACAGACCGGTTATTCATCCGAAATCTGAGGGTCGCTGAAATTCAGATTTCATCCCCTTGAGATCGCTGTCCACCGGGTTTTGCTGGCTATCTAACATGGCAAGACCAGCATGAATTGCGTGAAGTAGAGGTGTGTAGCATCGCGCCTCGCACCGGACGTGCCAGACATAGTTCTACCGTTCACAGCCCAAGCTGCGGCATCTGCGGTAGGCATCTTGGGGCGTTTCGGCCTCTTTCCGGCATCCGAGATCGGACTTTTCGCATTGCGAGCAGCGCAAATGGAGCCAACAGCGATTACGCTAGGTCAGAGGACTAGTTTGAACCCAACTATTCTCGGACGACCTTAGCATAGTCATAAAAACAAGGGCTTTCCGCTGATGGGTCGTCGCACCATTTCTTAACTAGGGCCAGGAAAACCCGGAAGCGATCACCGAGGGTAGCACAACCTTTAAGCCAGGTTTGACCCTTACGGAGCATCACGAACGCACCAGAGCACCACAGGTGAATGAACTTCTCACCAAAGGATAGGTTCTTCCAGTTCTTCTTGATGTCGTGCAAGCGTTCCATGTGCTCCAGTTCAAGGATACGTCCCGGATCGATTTCTATTCCCGTAACCGCCAATGACTTCCCAAAGGAGAAGGAACGGTTCTTCTTGGTCAACTGGCTACCAAGCATAGCAAAACCGATGATCGCATCCTTCTTCTGATTGGGCTTATCAAACTTGACCTCGGTCTTATTCATGGCGGCGTATTCGAGATAACCTTGGACACCGTGTGTAATCTGCCCCTGCTTATTGACTCTTTCCGGCTGCACCTTTGAAACGCAGATACGACGGCAGCCGGGGAAGGCGTCAGAAAGAACCTGACGAACCTCTTGTTTGGTCAGGTATGGATCAGCGATCACACCATGCCAATGAAGCAGAGCAAAGACCTCATCGGGTCGGTTGATCGGGTCGAGACATTCAGGAAGCTCTGATGGTGGAAAGATGGTTGCAAGATAGGCCGCACTTTCCATTGCGATTTGAAAAGCTCCTGATACCTGTGCGCCTTCGCTCAGATTCTTGAAGGCGTCACGCATCAGGCAACGACATTTGTCAGTGGCGGCCTTTGCGTCACCGGTTAGAGGCACGATCATATTATTGATGGTTGCTGGGTGACGCATAATGTCGGGAAAGCCGTTCTGCTTCCTCTCCATCCGTGCTCCGGCTTTGCTGGCGTATGATCTACCCTTAACGGCACCACATTCGTTGAAGCCCTCAGGGGATTTGAAATCCCTACGACGTGGTTTGTCTCCACTGCGTTTGGTCTTTCTGCGGGGCGTTGCGTATTGCCTTTGGTCTTTTTCGCGTTCCACCATTTTTGCTTGGTGATGCAATACCGATGCGATTGCAGCATTGCCGGTTGCTTCGAATTCACGTTCCAGAATTTTTCGCTTTAAGCATTGGTCGTTTGCCAACCCAGTTCTGCCTACTTTGCGTGTATCGATGTTGTCCCGGAGTCTACGTGTCGTAAGTCTCGCCATGTTGTGATCCTTTCATGATCTTTTTTGCTCAACCAAACGAACATAGTGAGATCGATGCCGAAGTGAGAAATCAGCCACCGATATCCGCGTAAAACGGAGACCATGTCCATCTGGGTATTGGTATTTAGTCAGACCAAAGTTCGACCGTTGAACTTCAGTCTGACCCTTGCCGGTATCGGGTAGAACCATCGGCAAAAACTCTTCGATTGGCCTAAATACGATCAGGAGGAACGCTCATGTTGAAACGCTATTCCGTTCGGAACCTCGATCAGGACGCCATCCAAATGCTGGCAGACATCAGAGCCTATGAACGCCGTGAACTGGGGGCCATCCTGGAGGACTGCATCCGGTCTTATTGGCACGAGACCTTTGATGAAGAAGATACCGAGGTATCACTGGCGATGCAGGAAGCAGCGTGAAGTCGCTATATCTTCGAATTCCCTCAGGCCCGGCACTGATAAATGCAACTGAGGGATACAAACTGCACGCTCGTCCGTGGATGACAGACAGGAGTTTATGATAATGAAAGACGAACAAAGATTTACCAACACGGAAGATGAATTCTCAGCCGCCTTCGAGTTCTTACAGGACGCCGGTGACGATCAACTCCGGTGGTTTCTTCGACGCCTTCCGATATTCATGGGCAACGACGGTGGCCCGGTCACTCTCAAAGACCTGATTTACGAGATGCGGCTTGTGCCGTTCGTCTTGGACGCCTGGAGACGCATCGATGGCAGCCCAGGTATGCAGGGCTGCATCCAACAGCTATCACGGGTTTACAAGGCCGCTGAAGCAGACATGGAAGAGATAACCGGTGAACGGAGACGCCTACCTAGGGTGATCGACATTCCGGCGTTCACGCAAATCTCCATGACAGATGGATCGCCCTAAGCAACAGCATCAATGCTTGAAGCAGTTCTCACGATGCCACGCGACAAAGCCCTGTCTCGGTCGGTTCGCGGGTCGCTCTGGAGCCAGGAGCACGCCGGTCGGGTTGATCATTGATCTGACCGCATCCGGGTCATTGGCTTGCCGAGAAACTAATATCTCCAAGCCATCGGATAGACCAACCAACCCACGGTCGAACATCCAATGTGCTGTGCCAGACAATGCTATCCCGTTGCTCACGATGTCAGGCCCATCATGCTCTACTGGCTGTATGTGAGCCGCTTCTACCTCTGCCCTTCCACCGCCATTGATCAATCGCAACCCGGTGACAGCACACCGCTCTCCGTAGGCCCGCAGAACAGTCTTTCTGAAGTTCCGATCCCGAACGGCACGGTTCGTCACCTGGGAGATACGCTGACGGTGTGAGGGGCCGGAGAAAGAAACCTGTTCACCCTCCGCAAAGCCGTCGGGCACTCCGTTGGCATCAACCCTCGGCAGCACGTCCTGATCGTTGCCGAGGCCAAGCTCGACGATACGAGCGAAGTCTTTTGGGGATACGGGTCGGACGGCAGACTGAGCACGGCCCGAGATCACTCCCTGATCATTCAGCAAGCCCGTCTCCACCACAGCACCATCGTGGCGGAAGGATACCGGGTCGCCGAAATCAAGATACGTGCCTGGCTCAATGATCGCGACGAACATGTCGGTCGCTCGTGGGTCCGGAATGATCTCTTGAACCTTGGCCACTGCAAAGTAGCCTTTGGTTTGCCTGACCTTCGTCGGCTCCAAGTAGACAATCCAATCCCCTTCACACTGCTTCGCTCGACCTAGATACTGGCGTGGGAACTGGTATCGCTCGGACGGGACATCGTCGTAGATCGAGTCAGTGCGATGGATGAAGATGCCGAATGCCATAGATCAAACCATGGTCCGGAAATAGTTTTGTGCCAATCCGCAAACCCCTTGAACCGCGTGCATCCTGATCGATATTTCCATATGCCCGGCCCGGAAACTGGCTAGTCACCATGCCGCTCCGCTGTGTCGTCAAAATTGCGTTGAGCGCCTGGGTCGGGCCCGCATCTCTATATCGTGTGCGAGGACAAGTGCTTTGTGGGGAGCGTCGATGAAATCGTGAGTTGTGGTCGTCAGCGCTTATCCGATTAGGTTCCATGACGACACAACACTCCCTCCATCAATTGGCGACAGCCAAGTCGACGACCGTTACCGCGATGCACCAGGCACCCAGCGATACAACGTTGGCACAGATACACCAACGGCAGCGGCGGCGTCCTTTACGGGTGTTCCTTGTGCCAGAAGCTCTCTCACCGCTGCGATCTTGTCCTCCGTCATCTGTCTTGGGCGACCGCCAATTCGGCCCTTCGCCTTTGCAGCTTTCAGACCAGTCATTGTGCGCTCTCGGATCAGGTCCCGTTCAAACTCAGCAATCGCGGCCATCAGGTGGAACAGCAGTTTGCCACCTGGGGTGGTCGTGTTGATTTCCTCAGTCAGGCTTCGAAAGCCCACTCCCCTAGCTTTCAGATCATTCAACAATTCGATGAGATGCGGCAGGCTGCGAGCCCCGCGATCCAGCTTGAACATGCACAGTGTGTCTCCTGCTCGGACGAATTCCAGAACCTCCTCAAGCACGGGCCTGCTCTTCTTTGCCCCAGAGGCTGTTTCCGTGAACACCCGCTCACATCCAGCAGCCTTCAACGCATCGATCTGAGCATCCAAATTCTGATCCCGGGTCGAGACCCTCGCGTAACCAACCAGCATCGCATCTCCTTCTCAAAACTCATCGACATGATATCGGGACGACCGATTCGAATCGATAGGGGTTTATGAGAATATCCAGACCTGTAGTATAAGCGTGTCAGGTTTCAAGTTTGGTGGGAGTAACGAGAAGCCATAAACGACCGTTTTTGAAAACTCAGCTAAAGCTCAGCCGATACAAGGCCAGTGCCAACCATCCAAGCTTCAAGGTCGGGCGGACTTCCCATGAAGCCTGAACCGTTTACTATTCCTCGCCCTCGATGGTTCGGCAGCAAAGTCCATTGCCTCATATGTGCCCGTGCTTCGTAAGGTTTCAACGGTTTGTATCCCGTATTGATGCGGTATTGCTGAATGGACGCTAGGCAAGCTGCGACAACCATTGATGCTCCGCTACTCAAGCTCCAATGGTTTGCCAAGTGCTTCAGTTCACGGTGAGTGAACTTTTCTGCGTTGTCCAGTTCATATCTGCCGGAAGCATCAATACATTTACCAGTATTAACCGCTCTCGTTGTAGCTCTAGATGAATGCTTGAGATCGGCACCAGTAATGACTGCTCCGCAGGCGATGCCCCGGTTTCTATAGATCGAACTGTCGGCAATAGTTCCGAAAAAGAGGGGGAGATCGCCATGACTGAGATCGAGACCACTGTTTCCTGCTGATAGAATGACACTTATTGAATGATCCGTAGTCAGCTTGGCAATTCGTTGCCTTACTGACGAGAACTGAGCAATGGGGAAATCGAAACTCTTCACAATCCCAGTGGTAGGGCAAAACCCTCTCGTTTGCGCACTGATTGGACACACGATAATATCACCGGGAGCAAGTTCACCTCGGTGACAAAGGTTTATCAGTCGATCAAACGTAGAAAGCAGGCTATTTCGAGCATTATTGAAGGACAGGTAATCGTGGCAAAGGTTGACTGCTTTCTGGAAGGCGCTGAGCGTATTTCTATACCCCTGACTTTCAAAGCCCCTCAACCAGTGGCCTTCGAATTCTTCGACCTCTTTTTCAAGTTCGTTGGTTGCAAAGTTCCCGCGACCTAGCAAGGCGTTAAGAACCATCGCAGCATCTTTCCCGATAAGCATCCCTTCAGTCATCTGAAGCGGCATCGCGTATACATTTGCGAAAGGCGCGAGGTTCCATACTTGCGATTCATGCTCCGTCAGCATGACAGATGGATCAGTTTTCAGGATGGCGGTGCAGGCGGTTCCGTGTTCAGGGATCAAGTCAGTCTCTAGTGACTTCCGTAAACTGTTCCTGGTGTTGACCTCAGTGCGATCAATTTGATCATCGAAGAACTTGAGAGATTTTCCAATGATCGAAGAACTTAAATCCCAAGAGTAATCCACGTGGACAACGCGCACCGAGTATGATTCTCTTTGAGATATAGAAATCTTCTCGTGGGCAAACTTCAGCCCAGAAACAGTAGCTACCATAGTCTATCCAACACAATGCTGCACAGACCCTTAAGACTTTTGAAGCCAGTTCGCTATAGACAATCGTAGCTATGATTCTCTTTTACACCTCAAGTGCAGTGCCTGTCAACTCTGTGACGCATTTTGGGCGCAAAATTGCACCGATGAGGTGAGAATGAGAGTATGCTCTTGACTTGAAAGTGCTAGCCAGTGTCTCTAGATGCAACCAAAGGTTTGCCCTCCGCGTTAGAGGGACGTAGTCAACGAATGGAAGATATGTATGCCCCGTCGCACAGTGAACTTGTCTGACAAAGACATGGAAAAATTGGAAATGTTGGTCGAGCATTTTGATGCACTGTCGATCAACGATGCGCTTCGCAGAGCAATATCACAGACTTCTGCGGTTAGTAAGTATGCGGATTCGGAAGGTGCGCTAACTCTCCAGACCGAAGAGGGCCAAAAGTTGAAAATTAAGGTGGATTAACGCTTGCCGTAAAGTTGTGAGGTGGAGGTCCCCCGCAATGGGGGTATTTTTATGACTAACGAAACTACTGATGATGGCGATGAACCTCTTGAAGATTTCGAAGTTACGGAAGTCAGTATAGGGGAGAGTCAAAATTTGTTGATGAGACGAGATTGGTCTGATGCCGTGCGCACATACATCCGATACTCATCAGCGTTTACGATGGGCATCATCGCCTCGGCGTTGGCGTTCGACGTAGCTTTGGTTTTGTTAGAGGTGGACTCGGACCCGGCGGACCGGCTTCTTAATACGGAAGTCTTACTGGCATTGATAGCAGCATCAGTCGCGCAGATCGGAGCAATTGCTTATTTGATTGGCAAGTCCATCTTCAAATAGCTTGTCGCAAGCTCTCCACGCAAGACTGTGCATACTCGTGTCTGTTGGCTTCATAGAACTGAAAATTGGCCAAACCAGCGGCACTTTTGGCCTCAACTTTTTAGCTTTGAAGCTATGTTCGCCATTTAGGAAAAAACCAAAATTAGACGACATTTGGGCCCTGAGACCAGTAACGCCAACATCCAGTGATCGCAAGAGTCCGAAACGAAGACTCGCAAAGCGGCACAGATTTAAATACTTTAACAGGATCTCAGATACGAATACCTGTGTATACTTCAAATCTTAGTCAATGCATTCAGAGCCAAAAAGTGCGAAAGGCGGCGTTGCTAATTATGGCCAGCCGAACAGGTTATTCATCTTGCCTCGATCTGCATTCCATCGGTCCGAAGTCTCTGTGCGCAAGCTGCCCGTCCTCAGCATAGAAGAACGTATCAGCCACCCGATGACCGCTCGCTTCTGCCAACGCCCTTGCAACAGGCGGCATCTGAACCACGGCACGATCCACATCATCCATCGCGATCCGTTTTCCAACTTCAGGCGCATCCAATCTGATGAGGTTGTCACGCCCAACATGGAGACCGGCCTGCCCAATGGCATCGTGGGATTGTGCTCGCATCACTGACGAGGTGAAGTGTTTTCTCCAATGCCAGAAACCACCGACCCGTTGCCAGCGGGACATCCGATGGATGTCTTGACCACAGCCCAGACTGAGGATGCGAACTTGGCGGGGGTTGATATCAAAGCATGCCATGGCGTCGGTAAGGCCGACCATTGTGGGATTGTTCGCCCACAACCCGCCATCGACGAACGTATATCCCCCGTCTTCATGAGCCGCAAAGGTTCCAGGTGCAGCGGCTGTTGCCATACCGACGGTGACCAAAGTCTTGTGCTGGTCCCGTTTGTAGTCTGGGTGGTGAGGGGTCTTGAAGATATACGGCTCACCATAACGACCTTCAAAAGAAGGAATACAAAGCCGATTTTGGCTCGATCCGAAGAGCCGGTCACCGAACTCGCGCCTCAACTCATTCTCCAAGTTCTTTCGGTCATGGGCCGACATGAAGTATTGTGTGATCTTGCGAGAGATACGACTGAACCAATTTCCGGGAAAAATATGGTGCCCCCGCTCCAGGTATAACTTGGAAATCTCTTGAGCCGACTTTCCCTGGCCAAGTCCCATTGCGATGATGCCGCCTGTGCTGGTGCCAGCGATCATGTCGAAGTGTGTTCCAATTGGTTCGCCGTCTAGGAACCTTTTCTCGAACTCAGCTAAAACAAGGCATGGCAGCAAGCCAAGGATACCGCCGCCATCGATACTCAGAAGGCGAAAGGGCTTGTCCGCAGGCCACGGCTGCTTTGGGCGAAAAGTCTGCCGCGTTCCGTCTGACCGGCGAGGCACGGTATGGTTGTAAGCATCATCACGCGGCATGTGCAGGCTCCTTAATATCATCGGGATAATCGTGGCGACCACCACCGATCCAACGACCCGTAACTTCCCAGTATTCGTAGGCAGCCAACCACCGGGCAGCCCAACCGATGGTGGTTCGACTGATCAGCATTGAGCCGTCCCATTGGTTCGCCTTCGGATCGAACAGACAAAGCGGCGACAGCCCAATATCAGGCTTCTCGAAATACATATGAGGCAGTGGTGCCTCATCGGCGGCGTCGAAATTTGGGACCAGCGCGGGCCGCAGAACCCGAACAACGGGCATGAACCGATAAAGGTCCTCGCGGCCTCGCATCGGCAACCCATACTCAACGCTGAGATGAAAGGGGCGGTCGAGACCACAGAGATCGCCAAACCAGACGACCGAGGCTGGCCCCATGCCAATTGTTGGCTCAAATTGGGGCCAGTCACGAGCCATCGCCCGAATCTGGTCTTGGAGCGACTTCATCAACGTTCCCACCGTGTGCCGTAGAAGGTTGAGGCTGGAACTCTCAGCTTGCCAGGCGTGGAAACAGGAGCCGCCAACACCGTGCCAGTGGCCCCGAACTGATGGTTGCCAGATTGGATAAGCCCGCCCAACTCGTCACCCATGCTGTCTACAACCGCCTGACCCACGTTCTCGCCGAACATCTCTTTGAGAACCTTAACCTTCGTGGCCAAAGACGAACTCTGATCCAGCAGAATGCGAAGTTGTTCCAGGAACAGCTTCAGGTCGCCGATGAGCAAGTCTTGAGCACTTTGGTTTTCCGGCCAACGATCCGTGAACACATCACCTGGGCAACGTGGATTCTCGACATGAATTAGCCGTCCCTGCCCTTTTGCCGACAGCAGCCGATCAAGAATGTATGTCGCGATCACGCGAAGATTTTCGCCAATCGTCCGTCCCGGTGCAGCGACCTCCAAAGTGAGGCAACTGAACATTACTGAGGCTGGCATGCGCCGGTGACGAGTAGACCATCGGATGTTGCGATTGCGCTTGAGGAGTTGCAAGGCGACCGTAACAGCCGACTTACCACCGACAACTGTCGAATGTTCCGGAACCGGTAGGGTTTCAGCATCTGCCATGGTTCGCTGCCAGCCTGTGTCAGCGGCAGCCACGATAAGGGCATAGTCTTCCTGGAACGCCTGATCAACTGGGCAGCGGTCCATGTATTCCTGAACGAAGGCGTAGCTGTTGGTCAGGATGGTAGTGTCACGGCTGCGAGGCTCTTCCAGCTTCGAATGGAAGATGTTGCTGCGGCGAGGATCGTTTTCATCGAGAAGCACCGATGGCGAAAGATCGATGTGCATCCCATCGGCATAGGTCACCGTCACGCAACGCGACTGGCGGGTGGTCATCTCATAGTAACGTGATCCCTCGTCACCCCGAACTGCTTCATAAAGGGTGTCCAAAACCTCGCAAGGCGTCATACCGTTCGCGAGCAATTCGACAATGATGTCGATATCGAACCCTTCGAACCGAAATTTAGCACGGATCGTAGCTCCGATTGCGACAGACCCTTGCTGGTAGAACATGCGGATGCGCCCCTTCAGTGGGCTACCATCGCGTTCGAGGTGCTTCTCAATCGTTGCTTTCCGCTCTGCCAGCAAAGCATGCTGGCTCGGCGGCAGTTCGATCTTAACCGCGGCGGCTGCAAGCAACTGTTCACCGATGCTTTGCCAAGGTGGGGTGAGTTTCTTGATTGGTTTATTCATACTCAGGCTTCTGCCTCCATCTTGTCGCAGTTGACCGCGAGGTCTCTACGTGATTCAAGTGTTTCACAGACTGGTATATCTGAGCGTCACAGTTAAAGAAACACTAATCACAATCTGTGACCCACTTTCTTGGAGGATGTATGGATATCAAGGAGTTAGCGCCTCTTGTCTTGAGAAAGCGAGGCAACATGGGGGTTCGGGCTGCTGCAAAAGAGATTGGGATAAGCCCGACCACACTGACTAGGATTGAAAAGGGTCATGTGCCAGATATCGGAACATTGGACAAAATCAGTGAATGGTTGGGAGAAGACCCCGCGAGATTTACAGGCGTCGGCGACCTGCAAATCGCTTTCAAAAACAGAAAGGCCGTGCCTCAGCCTACAGCACATGCACTAGCCGAATTGATCACGAAAGCCGCCCGCCAATTCGAAGAAGAAATCGACGCACGGGGCCACATTTGAAGTTCAAGCACGGTTTCAAGTCTCAGTGCGAAAAGCGCTCGGTAGAGTTCCGTCGGCGTTTCGGCCTGAACGAACACGAAGCACTTTCTGCCGACAAACTCGCAGAGGAGCTGAGGGTCACCGTGTGGTCCGCCGCTGATGTCAAGGACCTAACTGAACCGACATCGCGGACGATCAATGACGCTGACGATGACTCGTGGCTGGCTTTTACCATGAGGAACGGACCAGACCATTTGGTAGTCCACAAACCCGTTGATTCCAGAGGCAGGCGGAACAGCATTGTGATGCATGAGTTATCCCACATTATCTTGGGGCATGAACTTTCCGATGCTTGCATTCTGGAAGATGGCTCACTGGTTCCGGGCCACTTTGATCAGTTGCAGGAGAACGAAGCTGATTGGTTGGCCGGAGCACTGTTGCTTCCGAGGCCAGCGCTTTTGTCGATACGACGCAGAGGGCTTAGTGTTGAAGCCGCCTGCGAAGAGCATGTTGTCAGCCCAGATATGCTTACCTGGAGAATAAGAATGACGGGCGTTGATCGGCAGCTTTCCTATCGAAGGTCTTAATGAAAATTAGTAGTTTTGAAGGTCATCGGCGTTCAGTTCCTGCAAAACCTGGGCGTAGTGCTTTCGCAGCATCTCCGGCGTAGTTCCCATGTTGTCAGCAAGGAAACCAAGCCCATTACGTGTGGCCCCAGCTTCAATCTGCTTTGATGCATATGTGTGTCGCAGACTCGTCAGAGGCCGGTTCCTGCCCTCTCGCATCCTAAGTCCACCGGGGAACTCTGGCGACTTGCTTCGGTCAAGTAGTGAGTTAAACCCTTTAGAATAGCTTGCCGCCCGGGAACCATCATACTTAATGAAAACATACCGATCTTGAGGTAGCTTCAGTGGTGCCTCATCATTGACCATGCCAAGTTCGTGCAAGCGTTGCTGAACAAAACCTAGTTGTTGAATCAAAGCTTCAGAGTATGTCAGCGTCGGGATAACAACCCTCGAATGATCGGGGTGCTTTAGCCCCGGGTTATCGGTTCCAACTCTAATCCTGAACTCCATTGGTCGATCTTCAACTATCGGCAACTCGGTGTGCCTAAATCCATACCCCTCTTCAGTTGGCCACATCTCCGGAGTTCTGTTCCAATCAGCGAAGCTTCGGTCCGAAATCGGTCGAAGCTCAAGATCGCGCATCTTAATCCAATAAGCTTCCGAGACTCTGATCCCTGTCCCAAGGATAAATTGAATGAAGTAGAATAGCATATGCCGCTGGAACCACGTGCGACCAGTTGCCATGATGCAGTCTTCGATCAAACACTCTTCCATTAATCTGAGTTCGTCATCGTAGAACCGTGGACGACGGCGAGTGCGACTGCTCTTATCCTTCGGAACCTTTATCTTGAAGTTCCAGTTTGGAAGGCTGTGTAAGAGCCGTGCCTCAGTCAAAATCTCGTTGAAGCACACTACGTCCTTGTTCACCGTCGAGGGTGCTGGCTTGGTATTTTTGGCGATCGGGCGTTGCAGTCGAAGCCCGTCGCGCTGGTAGGTGACCATCTCTTGGTCTGTCCCGGGACCGGAAACATAATACTTCATTCGCCAGTTCAGATACTGATCGCAAACCAACTGATCTATCGACCTAACGTCTATGTCTCCAAAAAATGGAACTAGGTAACGGTTGATACTTGTGCGAGCCCTCGCGACTTTAGATTGGGCTACCAGGGGTTGACCGGTTTGGTCCAAAATCTTCTGCTCGGCTTCGAGCCTTTTAAGATACTTTCGAGCCGCACTGGCAAAAGGAATGGGGTGCAACGCTTGCCCTTGACTAATCTTCGAGAAGAGTGAGCGCTCCCACCTAATTGCGAACGCCTTGGCCTTCTCAAGATCAGTCGTGCCCAAGCTCTTGGTCACGTATGGGTTCCTTGGATTTCGCCTCAGTTCCATGGGCACGATGCGGCGAGCTTGATAGGTCGTCTTTGACTCACTCCGCTTCCGAAGAGCCAGTGTGAGAGTGCCGTCTGGCTCACCTGGAAGGTCAATGTTGATCCTGAGTTCGTCCATGTAGGAAATCTGGTCTAACATCGGTCTAACATCAAGTCCGAGAATTTTCGGAGTCAATTCTGTCAGCAATAAATTGAGTAAGCTACTCACGTTAAATCATTAATTATCTTAACTCAGCCGTGGCCTCCCTAAAGGTAACCTATTGATTTACTAGATCGCCGGAATCATAATCCGCGTGTCGGGGGTTCAAGTCCCTCCTCCGCTACCATTCCCCGAAAGGCATTTGCGTTAATGCGGCGCACGGCGTGGCCGGTTTCGATTGGTGTTGTGGCGCAATTGTTGTGGGTCGAGGCTTACGAACGGCGCCCGCTAGGTACTTGCCCTTAAAACGTTCTGGGGGCGTCGCCTGTGTGTCGGATCGTAACGACCGAGAAACTGCCGATATTCACAGGTCATATGAGTTTAGCAGCGTCAGACACCCAGCCCCGCTCGATTGCGATCTTCACGATCTCTGGCGTGGAGTCGTCCGCTAGGCCCCCCTCATACATCGCGAGATCTGCGACGGTGAATATTCCGGCTTCATTCAAAAGGCGTTGGTAGACCTGTCCGATACCAGCAATCTCTCGAACGTCGCTTTGGGGTGTCGATTGCACGCCCTCTGCTGAGGCGACCAGCGGGGTTGTTCCAGACAACAGCAGATCTGAGCCCGGAAATGGCGAACCCATGGGCGGCACCGCGTAGTAGCAGCCGTGCAGGAGCTTCATGAGTTCGATGCTTGGCGGTTCATTCTCTGTCGCGGTCTCCAGGCCGCCGAAATTCGCATCGCCCAACCAACCCACCGAGTCGAGAATGTCGATGAACTCTTTCAAATCCCGGATGAAGCCGACAAAGTTCAAACCCTGCAACACTCCCCCGTCGGGCGAAGGTTCCAGGAATTCGTAGCCCTGTCTGTAGATCCGACTGCTTGCGGATTGAGGGCCTCCGGTCCGGTTCAGGTTTGATCGGAAGATGTGGGCCGCGAGTGCGATCCTGTCGGTGGGTTGGGGAGCGTCCCGAAAATCGGTCGTCATCATGGCTGGTAGGTTGCCAGACATCGGGCAGCCACTTTGGAAGACCGGTTGTACATCGGATTGGGCGTCGGAACGCGTGGTGTCTTCAATTGGGCAGGCCGTCAGTTTGTTTCGCCCGACGATCAGCTCTTGAAACCCCCGCGGAATCCGGCGCCAGGCTTCGATGTCCACGTGGATCCGCAGGAAGCACATATAGGTCCCCCCATGCAGCCAGGCCTTGCCCTGATTCTGCACCTCCATCGCGACAAGGCGCTCGGGCGGTGTCATGTTGTTGATGCCGTCGTGGAAATCGATCCAGCTTCGTTTGTCATCCCGCCGGAAGCCCGAAAAGAAGTTGGTGATGCGGAGCGGCAGGTCATTGTCGTGGATGCACTTTTGCACTTCCACGATGGCACGGTTGACCGCGAGTTCTGACGTTCCAGTAAACTGGAAGGCAAGATCGGATTGCGTGGTGTTCGGGTGCTGGGGATGCAGGCGAGGGTCCTCGTGATCCAGCCAGGTAAGTCTCGCAAACGGCGCTGTAGGCTGCCGCGTATCCAAGGGCTGTAGAAACCTTGGTTTTTCGTCTGGGTCGACCAGGGGTGGCACGTGCAGCGCGTCGTCGAAGAGACGCCCCCCATATCCAAGCAGGACCTGCAACTCGCCCGCATCCAACACGACGTCAGGGTCGCCGGGCCGGAGTTCCTTGCGGAGATCCTGGACCTCGCCCCGGCGCAGCGCCTCTAGCATCGTCCAAAGCTGCGATAGGGCGTCGTGGACCCTTGCCGGCGTTGCCCCAGACGTGATGTTCACCTGCAAGAGCCGGTAGAAGGGCGGCATCCCGCCCTCCCAGTAAATCCCGTCCTGTAACATCAGAGATCCCCCAACCTGTCGCTGGCCACCACGGCTTCGGAGGGGACTGAGGTGCTTTGCTCGAACTCGTTGAAGAGGGCGCGCCAGAAGTTGCAGTTGCCTTCGCTAGTGCAATCGGCCAATGCGCCAACGGGCTGGACGATGCGGGGCGTGGTGACGAAACCGTCTGCGCTAGTCCGGAAGTAGCATGCCGCTTTGACCAGTTCGGCGATCTGGTATCCGTATTCGATCCGTTCATTGGTGTGTTTGTTGAACATGTCCCCCAGAACGAAGCCCTTGCCCGGGGGCACCTCAATGACCAACCGCTGCGAGCGTTCCTGACCGACGCCCGCGCTTGGGCGGGATCCGCGCTGGAAATCGACCCAGTCCAGAGGCATGGGAACGCCGGTGTCATCGACCAGAGTGGTGTGTGCGAAGCTGCGGATATAGACGCCGACGGGATCGTCGAAGGCCACGGCCGCGCCGTTCCAGACCTCTTGGATCATGCGCCCGACCATGGTGGGGTCGCTGTTGCGGCAGTCGATCGCGGCTTGGGTCGTGCTTGCGATGGCCTCTGGTCCTGACATCATCACTTCCTCGCCGTCGACCATCTTGGCGAGGGGTGCTGCAGCGCGCACAAAAAGCGCGACAGCGGCGTGGAGGGAACTGACCGGCTTGGAGAGGAACGCGATGGCCTTCTGACCATTGTTATAGGGACTGCGTACGGGGCCGCTTGGCGGCCGAACCATCATGCGATTGAAGGCGTCAGAGCGCTGTTGGGTCGTCACGCCGGGGGCAAACGGATCAACGTCGCCGTAGACCTCTTGCCAGGTGGCCATGTCCTCCCCGGCAAAACGGCCAAGAATGCGCAGGCATGTCATCGGGTGATGGCCCGCGAGGATTTCCCAGTACTTTGCGAGTTCCGTCGTGATTTCGACGCGGACGAGCTTTCCGGCGCGATTGTGGACGGTGCGCCACTCCAGATATTCATCCTGGCCAAACACGCGGCCCAGATCGCCGACGGGGGTCTTCCAATCGCAGAACTTGGCGGCTCTGGTGGCGCCCAGGCAGTTCTCAAGGATCCGGGGAACGCCGCCCCAATCCACCACAGCCTCGCCATCGGGCCAGTCGGCATCGGGGAGCAGCTTGAAGTGATCAGAAAAGGCGGTTTGCTGCGCCGTTTCGACCTCGTTGATGATCGTGTCGTTCCAAGCCTTCAAAGCGTCTGCGCCAAGGTCCGACAGGTTTCCGGGTTCTTTCAACATAATCTGTCTCCTTTTTTGAATGATTGGTGGGGGCTGGCAGCGGCGCACGCCGCTTTCGTAATCAAGCGGGATCAGGGATCGGGTTCTTCTCACCCAGAAGTTTGCTAATCAGCCGGTGAATGCCTTCGGAGCCCCCGGCCAAGATGAACGCGGTCAGGATCGTGTCGGCGTAGACAAATGCGCTTGTTGTCACGATGGGCGCATCGGAGGCGGCAATCAGGATCATCTCGATCAGACGCACGCCGGTCAGCATGATGGCGACGGCAAATCCCAGGCAGACAAGGATCGCCATCAAAGTGCGCCTTCGCGGCTGCGGCTCGGTTTCGGGTTTGATGCCGGGCGGGACCAGGCCGAGGGCCGTCAGGGCGTCCATCACCACCTCGCAGGACCGCTCGATCATCAGCGCAAGCACGAAATAGACCAAGAGGATGTTGGCGGCGCTGGCGAGTATCGCCTCATCTGCGTTGAGCTCCAGCAATCCGACTTGTGCCGATTGGATCACCCCCAAGCCGATTGCCAAGGCCAAGACGATTGATGCGAATTTGAAGAAATTATCCATGGTGTCACCTCATGCGTGCCCCAAGGCACGTCTGTTGAAAGAGGGGTATGAAAGGGATCGGTCCAGCCCGCCGGAAGGGGAGAGACGCGGGCTGGACCCAGAGCGATCAGCTGGCGTCGGCCAGCGTTCCATCGCTCTTGATCAGGATCTTGCTGACCACGCTGGTGGGTGTCAGGTCGGTCTGACTTGTCAACAAAGACTTGGGCAATGTGCGCGGCACCAGCAGCGGCAACGTCATCCCAACGCTCTCGTGCTCGTGATACGCAAGCATCTGCTCACGCAGGATCCCGATTGTGATCGCCTCGCCCAACAGCGCGCTTTCAATGTAATCGGTGTAATAGTGAACACCGGCGACGTTGCGACCGTTGGAGATGTTCCACATGAGCTTGTTCAGCTCACCCTCAAGGGTCAGGCCCTGGTCGATATTCACGGCAAGCAGATCGATGGTCTGATCCGTGGGCGATGTCCCGCAATCAGGTACCAAGGCAGCCTCCCCCGGTTCGACGACGTAGGTCGGCGCCCCGAACTTGTCGGTCATCGCAAAGAACGCCTTGAGCAGCGTCACGCAGGCGCCGGCGACCGTCGCATGGCCCGCGCCGTAGGCGGGGTGCATCGGAGAGCCTTCGGGGAACGCCATCGGCAAGAGCCAGGAGTTCTTGAGCTTGCCGTCGTTCTGGTCGTGGTTGTGCTTGCGGATGTCGGTCAGGATGTCCTCAAGCGCAGGCTCGGTTGGTGGCGTCGTGGGCGTTTGCGGGAAGGTGTACTCGGCCACCGTCTTGGCCAGCATGTCACGCGCACTTTGCTCGATCGCGTCGCCGTGGGCCCCGTATTCATGGCTGTTGGCGTCATCCCAGTTCGGCTCGTAATCGGAGTACACGGTATGGAACAGCGCCCCGGCCGCTTCAGGGCGAAGGCGGCGATGGATCGAGAACTTCTGCAGCCGCACGGCCTTCAATGCCCGGCTTGAGACCTCTGTGACCAGCGTGAGCAAGTGCGGCGGCCCAAAAAGGGCAAACGGAGACCGATTGGTGTCGTCCGCCATGGCGCCGGGGAACGGAAACTTCCGCGTGGCCGCGCCGTGGTAGGGGATGTCCGGATCAAGGGCGTAGCCTTCATCGAGCATGATCAGCGCGGCATTGAGGTACGCCTGATAGAGCGCATCATCATGGACGTAGGTCGCCAGGTCACGCATCCGCGCGATCGGACGGAAGGCGTCTTCCACGAACTCTGCGTCCGGGCCGGTTGCCGGAAGCGACCCCCGTGCCTGAAACCCGTTTTGCACATGCAGCCAATCCCGCCATCCGGTCATATAATCCGTTTCCGGCTTGGCGACGCGAACCTTCTGCGGGATGCACTGCGCCCCGTACTGGATCTTGCCTTCGGACCGCTTCTTGAAATCCTTGTCGCGTCCACCGGAACCCATGACCATGAACTGCGACAGGAACGGAGTGGCCCAATTGTCTTCGCCCTCGCCCCGGAAAAGACTGCTTGCGGTCTGAGGTTTCCCGTGGCGGCGGCGGTCTTTCAGCAGCTGCTTCTGATTGTCATCCGCCGTGCCCTCGAACCAGCGCATGGCGCTGAGGCGTTTGGCGGCGTGGTCGACTTTCTTGTTGTCGTCGGACAGGCGCTTTTTGCACGCGGCGGAGACTGGGTTTCCGTGCAAGTCCGTGAGTTTGTGAACAAGAGCACTGTCCATGAAAGAGGCAACAGCCCAGTCGCGGCTGAGGGCCATCTGGTAGACCTCGGCCATCTCGGCACCGAATTCTGCCGATCCGACTGCGGGCGCGGGGGGCATGGTTACGGCGTAGGGGTCGGGCCCTTGCAGGACGTAGGCGTGACCCGAGGTTGGGCTTTCCCATTGGCGGTAGCGTTGGCTCTTTTCGGGGAGGTTGGTCAGGTCGGCGCCTTCAAAGTCCCCGCGGAAAGGGACCGTCTTGGCAAATTCCTTGGGGTCATGGGTTTCCGTCCCTTTGACAAATTGCTCGAAGTCGCCGGGGTCGGACAGAAGCCCGTTCGAAGTGTGGGTCAGCCCTTTGGTGAAATTGAAGATATAGGGCGAAACCTCATCCTCGTTCGGATCGTGGGGTTCGAGCGGTGCCTCGGTCGAGAGCTTTGTGGCCGCATTCCGTACGTCTGCAGGTTTGCGATTTGGATCATGAAAAGTCATAGTTTTTTCCTCATTAATCAGGGGGTTTAGGAGGGAAGCGCTTCGCCGACCCATGGAAGGTAGGTGGCGTCGAAGTGCCAGGTGAACGCCGAGGCGGAGGTCGAAGGCTCGCCCGGCATATCGATGGGAACAAACCGCGCGCCGGCGATTTGCTTTGCATGGGCGTGGCGGCCAGAGACGCGCACCCGGGGCTTTTCGTCTTGAAGGGAGAGGACCACGAAGCCGTCGGCCGGAAAGAACGTTTCCGTTCCCGGGAGCACGACTCCGCGGGGCAGGTAACGGTTGAGGATGAACGTCTCGGTCCCGGCCACGGTATCTTGCGAGATCAGCGTGCCCACTTGCGTGTTTTTGGCCGCCAGATCATTGGGCGCGTCAGACGGGGCCTGCGGCGGAGCAGAGCCCGCGTCTGAGACAGTGATCGTCTCTGCATCCGGGCGGCGCACAATCAGGTACTCATGGAACGCGCTTCCGCGACGGGCCGGGGCCTCGTAGGTCGCCGTTTGCAAAATATTGTGCATGGCCACGTTGAATTCCATATTTATCTCCTTTCATCAGAGGGTTACGCAGGTATGGCGGAGGGCAGGCACACCTTTCCCGTCATCTGAAAAGGCATCAGATGCTGCGGATGGTCAGAAATTGGTTACGTGTTGGGCGGGTCTACCACCCAGGTCCGTGCCGCCGCAGAGCGGTGTAGTGGGACGACGCGATCACTCCTGCGCCGGATTTGAGACGGGAGTATGCCGCCCGGAATTCTTGAATTGGTTTTCGCGTCTCGGCAGCTTTTTCGAGCAACGTGTCGCGCCCGGTTGTTTTTGGCTTGAGTTCACTGCGCTTCAGGCCTGCCCAGGTTTCCACCATTTCCCGGGTCGCGAGCGCGGCGGACCCGCTGGTTCCTTGCAGGGTGACGATTGATCCCGATGTGCTTCCAGCGCCCAACAGACCCGGGTGCATCGGGCTATCATCGCCGGGAAGCAGTGCTGTGATGCCGCTTGGGCTTTGTTGGTCCTGGTTTTCCTCTTTTTCGGGGTCGCGATCGGCCCTCTCGGTGGGCGCCGTCGAGGAATATGCACTTGGACGTTCATCGCTCAGCCGGTACGCCCCGGCCACGAACAAGGCTCTGTTGGTTGCGAGCGCGTTTTGAGAGCCTTTGCGTTGAACGGGTCCTTCATACCTCCAGTCATCTAGTCGCCACGTCGCCGTGGGTCTGTCCAACGCGACGTGGTAGCTGTCGCGTGGCATTCCGATCGGCACACCTTCCAGCGGATCTCTGGCATCGGTGTGAGTAGTGTATTTGTTGTCGTCGAAGTAGGATCGCAGCGAGGTATGATCGCGGCCAGGGCGAATGTCCTGGTCCGACTGAATGTAGAGGAACACGTCCACTTTGTCTTCATCTGCAGTGACCAACGCAGGATCTGTTGCCTGAACCGCAATTTCCCAAAGACCTGACTGTGCAGGCTCAATTGGGCCGCCTTGGAGGGACGCTTCGATCTCTGTCGGAAGAATCGCGATCACGATCCGATATCGGAACGTCTCTTGGTCGCCCTTTTTCGGACCAGGCCACCGGGTCCGATACAGTGTTACGGTGGGGCCGAATACGCAGAATTGGTTCACTGCCCGAGTGTCATTTTCCGTTGCCAGTGCAAACGCTTGAGTTGCGCGGCCATCCGGAGCCTTGACGGTTATTTCGATGTCCGGCCGATTTCCCGCCAGCGGCCCGGTCCATATTTCGACGAAATTGCTGGACCGGTCCGCCGGTGGTACGCGCCAGGAAAAGGTGTGTGACAGATGTCCGGAGTTCAGCTCCGCACGGGCACTCACTCGGTTCAAGTTGTCGTTCCCAGCGGGAATGCAAATGTCCAGCGGCGCGTTGCGACGCGCAATGATTTGCTGCATCGGCATTTCAAGCCAACCATTGCCGTCCTTCGGCCCTGCCTGCATCCCGAACGAGAAGTTGACGACCAGCGGAAACCCACCCGCGTCCTTCCACTTGGAGGCCTCCTTAAGGTCGGCGTCCATTTGCTCCCAGAGCTTGTTCGCAAAGGCGACCACCCGTATCAACGCGGACAGCGCGAAGGCTGACAGATACGTGCCTGCCGAGCCAATTGCATATTTGGACGGCATGTTGACGGCTAAGATCGGGCGGCTGATCGGGCCATCCTCGTCGCCGGGTTCATCGCCGCAGGCCAAATCGGCCATATGGGTGCCGTGACTGAACCGAAACTCCAGATCGCGTGCCCCTTCGGGTCGGTCTGGGCGAACAAGACCTGCCTCCCGGAAATACCCAACTTCGTCAAAGGTTGGGTCGCGCAACGCGGCGTCAATGTCACGTTTCAGGATTTCTGATCCGAAAGGCGTGCGGTTCTGCTTTTCGTCAAACACTCCGGATTGCTGCCACGAACTCAGGATACGGGTCGTGTCCTTTGTGTGCCGGAAGCGGTGGTGAACCGGCGAAATGCCGATGTCGATCACTGCAGTCAGGATCGCGTCTTTGGATATCGCCATTGCGAGATCCTTCATCTCTTCATCGCTTGGCAGTGTCGGAGACCCGATGTCGATGGGGGCGCCTTTGGCCCCTACCGAACCGGCGAGAAAGGGTAACCCTTCGGGCCCGACCCGGCTGCTTAAGTGCTCGCCTAAGTTGTCACCGGCCACGTAAGGCGTCGCATCTTCCGTGCTGGCCCCTGAATGACCGCCTGGCGTTGTGGTCGGGCCAAGATCCGAGGGGGGGGCGATATCTCTGTGATCGTAGAAGCTTTGTCCGCCGACAAGAACACTGTTCTTGGTTGTGAACCAGTGGACGTAAGGCGAAAGGCCTTCGCTCAGTGATTTCCAGGTCATGCCAGGACCTCGGTCTGTGCGTTGGCCCAGGCTTTTTGCACGAAGTCAAAGCTATGACCTGGCACACCAATCCGTTTTTCCTCCTCGTCGAGAGGTTCGCTGTTTGCCGGGTCGAGTACACTACTGACACCCCAGAACTTAGCGTTTGCGTCCTGGAGCCTGAGGGCAAAGTCGAAAGAGTCTTCTCCAGGTTTTGCCGCGAATGACTTGAACGAGACCTCGCTGGCAATACCCTCCTCCGACGTCGCGGCAATGGCGATTGCTTCGCCGATTTGGCATCCCAATAACGCACCAGCCACATTGTCGACCGGGAAGTGAACCCCTGCCACGACCCTGTTCGTTGAGATGCGATGGGCCAACCGGAAGGGCATCGACGCCTCTGCTGCCCCATTCTGCGGGCCTTGGCCCGTGATGAGCCGGTGCAGAACCGTGGCGATGGCGAAGGCTTCGGTCGCATGGCCCGATGGGAAACTGGAATGGTCAGGCGTTTGGATAATCGGCTGCACCTTGTCCGAGAAATCAATCGGCCGGTGCGAGCGCACGGCGTGTTTCACCTGTTGCTCGACCATGATTGTAACGCTTTGGACCACCCGCAAAAGCCGCAATACGTTTTCACGGCGCCCCTCAGCGAGTTGGAGGATTGAGCCAAAGAACGACATGATGTCGTAGATCTGCACTTGAATTTCCGAAAGGCGGTCAAGCCTTAGGTCCGCATAGGCCCGGACCTGTTCAAGCTGCTTCACGAATGTGGGAATTTCAGGTGCCGTCAGTTTCACCAAAGGCGCTTGATCGAACAATACCGTTACTTCCCGTGGACCGGCGTCGGTTTTCGGCGCGACACGGAAATACGAGGCAAGCGCGGAAGCCAGGATCGTTTCGCGTCGCTCGCCTGAAAGGTATGACAGATCATCTCCGGCAACCGGTTGGCTGTTGACGCGGGTAGCGTCGATTGTGCCGTCCCAATAGCCGAGGATCGCGTCACGGCTTGCGCCCAGCGCCGCGCTGAGCAGGACGGAGGTGGGACCGCCAGCGTGTGATCCATTCGCCCCGCCATTGGCGCCCCCGTTGGCTCCGCCATTGGCGCCACCATTCGCACCCCCATTGGCTCCGCCGTTGGCCCCGCCATTCGCTCCACCCAAAAAGAACATATTCCACCCCCCGGTTTGTTAACTGCATTCACTATTTGGGCAGGCCGGGCGTTTTGCAATAAATGCTGGACAGGTTAACGGTGATTAACGATTAAATAACTGTACGGTTCTGCCTCTGCGGGTATGATCCCATTTAGTCGTTGGACGCGAAATAAATGGATTCTCTGCCAGAACATATGCCCGAACGTCTGCCCGAACATCTGAAGGTTCGGGTCAATCTCTGGGGAGATTTCCGTGTCGAGGGGTCGGACGGCGAAGACATAACCCCTCGGTCGGCCAAGAACAGAGCCCTGGTTGCGGCGCTTGCAACCAACACGTCGTTCGAGCGCAGCAGAGTGTGG
Organism: Gymnodinialimonas sp.; assembly: GCF_059726805.1. Taxonomy (NCBI): domain Bacteria; kingdom Pseudomonadati; phylum Pseudomonadota; class Alphaproteobacteria; order Rhodobacterales; family Paracoccaceae; genus Gymnodinialimonas; species Gymnodinialimonas sp. The sequence continues at coordinate 955,902 of NZ_AP041059.1, read as the reverse complement.
CTTCAGAACAAATTGTGGTCCACAGGTGAAGTCGAGCAGGCGCAGGGGAACCTGCGCAAGGCGGTCCACGATTTGCGCGTCGACTTCGGGCGCTACCGAGACGCTATCCTGTCCGACCGCCAAAGCGTCGGCCTTGCGCAAGATGCCGTAGAGGTCTTGGGGCCGACGGAGGCTAATGGGGAATTCCTTGGCGGGTTGGAGGTGGGCGACCGCGAGTTTGACCAGTGGCTGTTCCAAATGCGCCTGTCGGCCCGCGCCCAGGGCAAAGGGGCGGATGGTCCGTCGCAGCCGATGCGGCGACCGACCCCCAGAAAACGCATTGTGATCCTAGCCTTTCGCAGCGAAAGCGCGGAAGCTGACTGGGTGGTGTCTTCTCTTGCGGATGAGGCCGCAGCCGCGTTGAGAGAGTCGCTGCCAGCCGACGTTATTGTCGAAACGGTCGAAGCAGGCAGCGGATTAAGCGCCCGAAACGACGCCTCAGACCTTATTGTCGAGATCCAAGTCGCGCCGGTTCTGAGAGGCGAGATCTCCTTGCGGCTCAGTGTCAGCCGCAGCTCCACCTTGGAGCGGCTTTGGGGACAAAAACTGCATTTCGCGCAAGCATCGCTGCAATTGTTCCGGGATCCGAGTATCGCACGTGCTGTCGCAATGCTATCTGAGGGGATTGCAAAGTGCCTGCACAATGACGCCATTCGGCGTCGTTCAGCGCAGGGTGCTTTGCTTGAGCCCGTGCTCGGGAAGATCTTTTCGATGCAGGCCGATGGCTTGCGCGAGGCGGATGAGGCGTTGCAATTGCTCTATGAAGAGTTCGATGATGCAACCTATCTGGCTTGGCGGTCTCAGATCAGGACTATCCAGTATATCGAGCGCCATCTTCTGGACCGCGAAGGTCTGGCCGAAGCCGCACAAGAGTTCGCCCTGAAAGCGATGGAAGATGCTCCGTTCAACGCGACCGTCCTGAGCGTTGCGGCCAACACGGCGCACTTTCTGGAAAACGACTCAGTCAGGGCTGCAGAGCTTGCCCAACATGCCGTCAGCCTACAGCCGATCAATGCACTGGCCAGGTGGTCGCTAAGCACGGCGGCACTTTATGTTGGGGATTTGGACCTATCGGTCAAACACGCCACCTATGGTCGCACGATCACGCACAGTTCCAGCCGCAAGTTCTGGTGGGAGCTGCAGATGGGAGCGACCTATCTGGCGCGCGGCGAGCTTGACCGTGCCTTGAACTCCTTCCTCGCCGTCCACCGGTCGAACCCGCAGTTCCGCCCCCCGATACGATACATGATCGGTTTGTTCGCCCACCAAAAGCGTTGGGACGAGGCTGAGGAGGCGGTGAAAAAACTGCAAGCGCTGGAAGACGAATTCTCGGTAGAACGGCTTTTGACCGACCGAGCGTACCCGGCGTCTCTGTTGTTTCGCCCAAATGGCCTCAAACTCGATCACTTGCGCGAATTCTGGTGATCAAGCTTTGTGCGTTGGATCGGATCAGATCCACGCCATGCGGGGGTGCGTGTTGGTGTGATAGAGAGCTGGCGCAGACGCATCACCTTCTGTGACGCGCATCGGCTGTCATCCTGTCGGGCGGGTCCGAGGCGGCGTAGGCGCCTGTGCTAAACAGCATGCCCTGTGGCCCGAGTTGATCTGGAACAAGGTGGTTCTGATCAAATCGCTCTATTTTTAGGACAACAGATGGAGTTGTTTGCGTCGGCGACGCGCCTCGCGGGCCGCCCCAAGGGACGCAGGAAGAACCAAACTGATGCCGGTCCACATCGGCAGCGTTCTTTGATACGATTGAGAAAGAAAGGGACACCTCGTGACCGTAAAGAACATCCTCGTTGCCTATTCCGGTTGGGATTCCTCGCAATGCCCGCTGAAACACGCGTTGAAGATTGCCAACGAACATGACGCCTGGGTGACCGGAATTGTCGGCCACGGGCGGTCCCATGTGCTCAGCCTTTTGGGCGGGCAGGCCCCTCGCGAGCTTGTGGAAACCATTCAACAAAGCGAAGCCCATGAAATCGCGCGCGTGAAGGATGTCTTTACGGATCTGGTCCAACAACAGGGTCGCGCGGACGCGTCGGAGTTTTTCGACGTGGTGGATCAGGACGGCGCAACTGTTGCCAGCATTGCGCGGACGTTCGACCTGGTGGTGACGGCGCGACAAACCCAGGATCCGGTCCAGAGACACATGTCCGCCAGCCCCGACATGATCGCCCTACAGTCGGGCCGTCCAGTCCTGATCGTTCCGAAAGACTACGACGCCCCCGGCCTGTCGACCCATGTTGTCGTGGCTTGGGATGGAAAACGCGCCGCCGCGCGGGCGATTGGGGACGCGATGGAAATGCTGGAGGAGAAGGGTAAAGTCACCGTCCTGACCATTGGCAAGACGGCTCCCGAGGGGACAGAGCGCTTGATCGCCAACCTCAAACGCCATGGCATCAACGCCGAGCATGCGCAGCACGCGAGGTCCGGCAGTGTGGGCAGCACGATTTTAAGCGTGACCGAGACGATCAGGGCGGACCTGATCGTGATGGGCGCCTACGAGCATTCGAAGTTCTCCCATGACGTTTTTGGAGGGGTCACCACGGATGTGATCCGGGACGCCACGGTGCCGGTGCTTATGTCCCACTAAGCGGGCAACGCGGCCGAGGGTGCCCATTAAAGGGTGCCCCCGGCCCTTGCCAAGATCACCCCGCCGCCGCCAATGTCGGCGCGCGTTCAGCGTCCTGCGCGCATTGCTCCCACTCCAGGTTGCCGACATAGCGCCAGGCCATCTGGCCGCTCTCATTCAGGGCGAACAAGTGCAGCCAGCGGTTGTCGAAGAGCGCCCGGACACCGTCATGGCGCTTGAGGATATCGGTCATCGCTTCGCGCGGGGCTTCGATACAGACCGACAGGCGCAGCGGGTCATGGGCGTAGCCCTCCCCCTCATGGACGGATTGCCAGGGCAGGCCCGCGCGCAGGGTGCCGCCATTGCCCTCCAGCACGCCGATGCCGCCACTGACGTTGTGGAGCAGTTTGTTCCCCGCGCCAAAGGCGTCGGGCGCGACGGTGGAGCCGTAGTACTGCAGGCTGATCCAGCTTGCGACGACCACGGGGGCGGTCATGATCAGTTCCAGCACGCCGAAACTGCTGTCCTGCTTCCAGTCATAGTCGTGCAGGAACGCCCGCCCGCCCAGGCTTTTGCCCGCCGTCCGACGACGCGGCGCAGCGATGAAGGCCTTGCAGCCCGCAAGCGCCCACTCGGGCCGGGTTTCGGCCCAGTCTTTGCTCCGTTGCGGGATATCCGCATCGCCTTTTGCCCGGGGCAACCGCAGCGCACGTTCGGACCGGGTGACGATCCCGGCCTGGGCGAACCAGCCCTTGGCCTCACGGATGTCGGCATCGTGGGCCGTAGAGGGCGTGTCGGCGGCGAAAAGCGTGATCTCGTCCGTCGTCGTATCGTGCAAGGCACCCACGAAGTAGGTGTCGGTGGGGATCTCGATCCCCCGTTCCGCAAGTCCGCGTTGAACATCGTCCGAGTTCAGCAAACCCGCCAGAAGCCGCGCGTTCACGTCGCCCGCATAGCCGCCGCAGGCCCCACAGTGCAGGCCGCTGGCGAACGGATTGTTGACCACGTTCGCGCCGTGCCCGGCCAGCACCACCAACCGCGCGAAGTTCCCGGTCAGGGACATGGCGCGCAGGATGGTTTCGGCCGCGTCGATCTGCGCTTCAAGCGGCAGGGGCGGGTCAAGCCGGGGGGCCGGTCCCGCGGGGGCCACATCGGGGGCGAGGCTAAGCGCGTCGCGCACCAGCTTGCCCGCATAGATCGGCCCGGTCGCCTCGACGAAGGCGAAGGAGGACACGGCAGCCAGTTTGAACCGACCCCAAGCGCGGCTAGCGCGGGCGGTGAAGCGGGCGGTTTGGTCGGCGTTTGCGTCTCTGCCCGCAGAGGTCGACGTGACCCCGGGGTTCAGCAGCACCGGCAACCGCAATTCGTCCACGTCCGAGGCAAAACCCTTGTGGGAGGCAGTCAGGCCGAAGAAGCCCGCAAAGCCCAACGTCTGGATGCCGGGGTTCACGGACTCCAGCGCGCGGCGGAACACTTCCGAGCGCACGTCGATGCAGAACGCCGCCTGAAGCGCCGGGCGCTTGTCCTGGGCGTCTGGCGCGGGCGCGGCAAAGGTTTCTGCCAGATCGCGCTGCACCGCGCGCTCCCACGCCTCCTGCAGGACGGCGTTGGTTGCCATGTCCGCATCTTCGGCAATGGGTGCTGCATGGGCCGCTTTCACATCGGCCCAATCCTCGGCGATCTGTTCGCCATAGAGGCCTAGCAACGCCTGCTCCCACACCAGCCGGATAGTCAGCAGATCGGTGATTGTCGCGTCCGAGCCTTCTGCCAGTTCCGCCTGCCACAGATGATAGCGCGCGACCTGGGCCCAGCCGCCGAGCGTGAAGAGAAGCTGGTGCAGGTAGGTGTCCAGCGCGTCCGCACCAAGCCCCAGCGCGGTGATGGCCTCGGCCATGGCCTCTTCCGCTGTATCGGGCGTTTCGCTGACGAACTGCCCAAAGCCGGTGAGCCCGACGATCTCGGGCGTCAGGTCATGGGTCGCCGTTTGACGCCAGGCGTCATAGGCGCCGCGCCGGCGCGGGGCGGCCCAAAGCGCCTGACCCTGATCGAAGTAGCCCCCGGCCCAGATACCGAAGCGCTCGGCGATGACGCCGGGCCAATCGATGCCGGACACTTTGGCGGCCAGATCGGCAATCGTGGGCTGTGGCGCTGGCGGCGCAACGTCTGCGTCCGCCAGCCGTTTGACCTCTGCCAGGTCAGGCAGATCCGTTGCGCCTTGAGCGGCAAGAGCCGCGGTGATGTCGGCGTGGGTGATCGTACCGCTCTCGATCAGGGCATTGTAATGCGCCCTGGGCATGGTGACGGGGACACCGCCCACGCGGCCAAGCCGAGCGCCGACCTGTGCTAGTGTTTCGCCCGTTTGTCCCAGGAACGGGTTCACCGCGACGGAGGAGGCCAGGGGCCAGACCGGAGGGATCGCGCGGGCGGCAGCATCGCTTGCCGCCCTGATCTGCGCGAGGGAAAGGTCAGAGGAAGTAGTCATGGCAGTAATCCTTATGCGCAGGGTTCAGGAAGAGGTTTTGGTCGACCAGCCGCGCAGCAGCTTGTCGAAGACGGCATTGGCGTAGAGGCCGTTGGATAGATGCACCCGAAGCCCCGCCGCCGCCGGGTGGTATGCCCAGAGGGGGAACATCGCCTGTGCGATGGCCACGGTGCCGAAGCTGAACAGCGCCAGCACGATCAGCGCCCATTCCAGCGGGCCCGGCGTGGGCGTGGCGGGCAAGGTGCCAGACATCAGCCACTCGGCCCCGGTTTGCAGCGCGAAGTATCCGACGGCGGCGGCAAGGGAATAGGCGGCCGTCCGTTGGGTCAGGACGCGCGGTGCCGCGTCGGCGAGGCCCTGCGCGAGGAGGTACGCGACGCCGAAGATAAGGATCGCACCGAGCGCAATGGCTTGGGGTGACTTCCCCGTGACGCCGAAAACAAGGCCCACGACGGCGTAGATCACCAGCGCGATCAGAAAGGCGCGGCCCACGGCGAGCCCGTTGGGGATCGCCACCGGCCCGGGCCGCCGGATCGCCGCCACTCCGTCTACAGCCTGGCCCGAGGCCAGGAACGCGTGCGCCTTGTAGAGCGAATGGGCCACGATATGCAGGAGCGCCAGCGGGAACAGCGCCAGGCCGCATTGCAGGATCATGAAACCCATCTGTGCCACGGTCGACCACGCCAAGGAGGTCTTCACCGCCGATTGCGTCAGCATCACCAACCCGCCGAACAGAGCCGTGAAGCCGCCGATCATCACAAGCACCGCCAAAACGCCGGGCGCCAGCAGCATGACGTCCGAGAACCGGATCAACAGGAAGCCGCCCGCGTTGATGACGCCTGCGTGCAGCAGGGCCGAGACAGGCGTGGGCGTCTCCATCACTTCGGTCAGCCAGCCGTGCATCGGGAATTGCGCCGATTTCAGGATGGCCGCGATGGCCAGCAGCGCCGCGATCCATCCCGCGTTACTGCCCTCACTCAAGCGGGCCGAGGCATGGATCTGCGCCAGATCGCCGGTGCCATAGGCCGCGACCATCAGCACCACGGCCCCCAACAGGGCCGCGTCGCCCAAGCGCGCCGTTATCCACTTCTTGCGCGCGGCCCGCTGCGCCGCGACACGCTCAGGGTAGTGCAACAGCAGTTTGTGCAGGGCGAGGCTTGTGCCGATCCAGGCGAGGACGAGTTGCGCGACGTTGCCTGCGATCACCAACAGCATGACGGCGGCAAGGGTCAGGCATAGCCAGCCGGTGAACGGACCTTGCCGCGCCTCGCCGTCCATATACGTGGCCGCATAGCGGACCACGACCCAGCCCACGAAGGTGACCAGCAGCAACATCACCGCGCTGACCGCGTCCAACCGCGCCGAGAGCCCCAAGCCGCCCGCGCCAATCAACAGGCTGGATGCCGGGCCGGTCAGGATCAGCACCAGGGCGCTAAGGACCGCGACCCCCAGGGCCACGAGCGACGCGATCTCAACCTTCGCGAGCTCTTGGGTTGGTCGCATCTGCGGCCCGCGGAAGGCGAGGATCGCGCCCGCGATCAGGGCAAGGGGGGCGAGGTAGGGCAGCAAGGCGATGAACATGGCGAGGCGTCCTTTGAGGCTGAACAACGGCGTTGGCGGTTGCTAGCAGACCCAAAGCATCCATAAAAATTCATTGTTTGATCTAATTCGTTCTGTTTAATGTATCGATATGGCCGACTTCAATTACCACCATCTGCGCTACTTCTGGGCAGTCGCCCATGACGGCAATCTGACCCGCACGGCAGAGCGGCTGAACCTGTCGCAATCCGCCGTTTCGGTGCAAATCAAACAGTTGGAGGCGCAGCTTGGCCATGCGCTGTTCGAGCGGCGCGGGCGGCAATTGATCCTGACGGAGGCCGGGCGCATCGCGCTTGACCATGCCGATGCGATCTTTGCGGCGGGCCGCGAGTTGCTTGGCACGCTGCAAGAACAGGGCCGCAGCCGAAATGCGATCCGCATCGGCGCCCTGGCCACCCTGTCGCGCAACTTCCACATGGAGTTTTTGCGTCCGATCCTGGGCCGCCCCGATGTGGAGGTTATCCTACGCTCCGGCACGAGTGCCGATTTGCTGCAGTCCCTTGAGGCCCTGAACCTTGACGTTGTCTTGATCAACCGCGCGCCCGCGCAAGACTCGGTCACGCAGTTCATCTCGCATCGCCTGTCCGAGCAGCCCGTCAGCCTTGTGGGCGCGCCGGATCTTCTGCTTGGGGAACCGGGTCTGACGGAATTGCTGTCCGAGAAACCGATGATCCTGCCAACCGCCGAAACCGCCGTCCGCATCGGGTTTGACGCCTTGACCGAACGGCTCGGGATCCGGCCCCAGATCGCGGCGGAGGTGGAAGATATGGCGATGATGCGCCTTCTGGCGCGCGAAGGCGTTGGGCTGGCCGTGCTGCCGCCGATCGTGGTTCAGGATGAGCTGAGCAGTGGCCGCCTGATCGAAGCGGATCGACTGCCAGATATTGGCGAGACGTTCTTCGCGGTGACGCTGAAGCGCCGGTTCCCGAATGCGATCCTGAAGGAACTTCTGGATGGCCGTGAGATTTGACCGATCTGGGGACGGGTTGGACGCATGCCATTGCATCCACCCTACGCAAGCCACCACCAAGAAGCCCTACTGCCCGCCGCCAGGCCCCAGGGATCGGCGGGCCTCGGTCTCCGTCTCGAAAATATGCGAGCCCTGGGACCGCGCGAAGACCTTGCCCAGCTTCATGCGCATGAAGGCAGACGCAGAGTATCGCGTGGTCGACCGGTAGAATCGGTCTTCTAATCCTTGAACCGCTGCCGCGTAGTCTTCTTCTATCTCGGGGTAGATGATGGTGCCGTCGTAGTTCACGATGGCGTCGACTTTGGCCTCTAACGGCCCGCAGACCTCTTCGACCCGGGCTACAATACGGGTCACATCCGCGTGGTCGCGGATCCGCAGTTTCTCGAGGTTAATGAACAGCCGGTCCGCGCCCGGGTCCAGGGCAATCCGCGTATCCAAATCCAGTGCCAGCAGATCAATGGCCAGGCCCATCGTGTCTTCACTGAAAATGCGCGCGTCCATGGGGGCCACATCTTCGATGATCGGGTGGAACGCCATCTGGGCAAGGATATCGCGGTCGATATCGACACCCGGCGCCACCTCTACCAACTCCAAGCCATCCGCACGTAGGCGGAAGACGCAGCGCTCAGTCACGAACAGCACTGGCTGCTCCAGCCGCGCCGCGCGGGGGCCAAAGAAGGTGATATGCTCAAGCGCATCGACGAACTTGCGCACCCGGCCCTCGGACAAGATCGCGATGGCACCGTCGCGCACCGCCACATCAAGCGCGACCGAGGTGAAGGTGCCGGTGAACACCACCTTGCGGGCGTTCTGGCTGATGTTGATGAAGCCCCCTGCCCCCGCCAGGCGCGGCCCGAATTTCGAGACATTGACCGAGCCCTGGGCGTCCGCCTCCGCCATGCCGAGGATCGCGATGTCCAGACCGCCGCCGTCGTAGAAATCAAACTGCTGGTTCTGGGCGATCACCGCGTCGGTGTTCACCGCCGCGCCGAAATCGAGGCCGGAGGCAGGTTGGCCGCCGATCACGCCGGGTTCTGCCGTCAGCGTCAGGTGGTCCAGCAGTTTTTCCTCACCGGTCACAGCCGCCACCCCTTCGGGCATGCCGATACCCAGATTGACGACGCCGTTCACCGGCAACTCGAACGCCGCACGGCGCGCGATCACCTTGCGCGCGTCCAGCGCCATGACGGCAGCATCTTCAACCGGTTTGCGATAACGCCCGGTGAACGCCGGAGAGAAGGTAGTGGCAAACGTCTGCATGTGATCGCCCGGTTCCGCCAGCACCACCGCATCGACCAAGGCGCCCGGGATCTCCACATCGCGCGGGTTCAGTGAGCCGCGCGCAACCACCTGCTCGACCTGCACGATCACCACGCCACCGGAATTTTTCGCGGCCATGGCCTGGGACAGATTGTCGATGGTCAGCGCCTCATTCTCCATCGTGACATTGCCTGCCGTGTCAGCAGTCGTCCCGCGCAGCAGCGCCGCGTCGATGGGCAGGGCGCGGTAAAACAGGCACTCTTCACCATCGATATCCATGACGCGCACGAGGTCTTCGACCGTCGCCGCGTTCAACTTGCCCCCGCCCTTGCGGGGATCCACGAAGGTCTCCAAGCCCACTTTGCTAAGCGTGCCGGGTTTGCCCGCCGCGATGTCGCGAAACATCTGGCTGATCACGCCCTGGGGCAGATTGTAGGCCTCTATCGCGCCGTCGGTCGCCAGGCGCCCGACCTTCGGGATCAGCCCCCAGTGGCCGCCTACCACGCGTTTCAATAGCCCCGGATGCGACAGATGGTTTAGGCCACGGTCCTTCCCATCGCCCTGCCCTGCGGCGAAAAACAGCGTCAGGTCGCGGGGCGCGGAGGTCTCCTGAAACCGCGCGCTTACCGCCTTCAGAAGCGTTTCCGGCACCCCGATGCCCACAAAGCCCGAGGTCGTGACGACATCCGCGTCGCTGAGCAGCGCCGCAGCGGCCTGAGGGGAAACGGTCTTGTTTGGCATAGCATCCTCCTGCGCTTTCATCGGAGCACAGTTCCGCCCCCAATCAAAACGCTAGTTTGGCGCCGAAGCACTGCATGTTAGGCACAGGCACGGACAGCAACCCAAAGCACCGCATGTGCGCGGATACGCTTTGACCGGATTAGCCGACTAGCATATCAGTTGAGACGCAGACCTGACAGGAGGAGCACTGCCTGACATGGCCCTGACCCACCCCGACCGATTGTTCCCCGTTGATGTCAGCTTAAGGGCGCTGGCCCGCGACCTCTATGACAGCGTCAAGGATCTTCCGATAATCAGCCCCCATGGCCATTGCGACCCACGCTGGTTCGCGGAAAACGCGCGCTTTCCCAACCCGGCGGAATTGTTTGTGGTCCCGGACCACTACGTGTTCCGGATGCTGGTGAGCCAGGGCATCGCGATGACGGACCTTGGCATTCCGCGCACAGATGGCGGGCCGTCCGAGGCGGACCCCCGCGCGATCTGGCGCCTGCTGGCGCGCAACATGCATCTGTTCCGCGGCACGCCCACGGCGATGTGGCTGGACCATGCGTTCGAACATGTGTTCGGGCTGGATACCCCTTTGACGGAAACCACCGCCGACGCCTGCTACGACCATATCGAGGCGCGACTGGCCGAGCCCGCCTTCCGCCCCCGGGCGCTGTTTGACCACTTCAACATCGAAGTGCTGGCCACCACGGAGGGCGCGCTGGACGATCTGGCCTGGCACGCGATGATCCGCGACAGCGGCTGGTCCGGGCGCATCGTGACAACCTATCGCCCCGACGCCGTCGTTGATCCGGAATTTGAGGGTTTCGCCGCCAACGTCGCCCAGCTTGGCGCGGTCACCGGCGAGGACACCACGACATGGGACGGCTACCTCAAGGCCCACCGTGCTCGGCGGGCCTACTTCAAGACCTTCGGCGCCACGGCCACCGACCACGGACACCCGACGGCCCGGACCGAGGATTTGCCGCGCAGCGAGGCGCAGGCGCTGTTTCAGAAGGCCCTGGCCGGGGCCTGCACGGGCGATGAGGCCGACGCGTTCCGGGGCCAGATGCTGACCGAGATGGCGCGGATGAGCCTGGACGACGGGCTGACGATGCAGATCCACCCTGGCTCGCGGCGCAATCATTCCGCGCCGGTCTTCGCCCTTCATGGACGCGACAAGGGGTTCGATATCCCGGGGCGCACGGATTATGTGGGCGCGTTGAAACCGCTTCTGGACGCGGTGGGGATGGAGCCTGACCTGACGATCATTCTTTTTACGCTCGATGAAACATCTTATGGCCGCGAGCTGGCACCGCTGGCGGGTGCCTACCCGGCCCTGCGCCTCGGCCCGCCGTGGTGGTTTTTCGATAGCTATGAGGGCATCAAACGCTTCCGCGAAACGACGACTGAGACCTGCGGGTTCTACAACACCGTGGGCTTCAACGACGACACGCGCGCGTTTTGCTCGATCCCCGCGCGCCACGACGTGGCTCGGCGCACCGACTGCGCTTATCTGGCCGAGCTGGTGGGCACGGGGCGGCTGCGAGAAACTGAAGCTTTTGAGGTGGCCCACGATCTGACCTACCGCCTCGTCAAAGACGCGTATCGCCTGTGAACCTGCCGCGCCTGACCCGCCAGAGCCCCGCGCCCGCCCCCGGCATCGTCCATTTCGGCCCCGGCGCCTTCTTTCGGGCACATCTGGCGCCTTACACCGATGAAGCGATCCGAGCGTCGGGAGGCGATTGGGGGATCGTTGCGGTCTCGCTCAAAAGCCCCACGGCGCGCGATCAACTGGGGCCACAGGGCGTGGCGTACACGTCCGTTACGCTGACGCCGGACGGGATGGAGCCACAGGTCATTTCGGCCGTTTCGGACGTGCTTGTTGCGCCAGAGGATCCTGCGGCGATCGTCGACCTTCTGGCCGATCCCGCGATCCGTATCGTCTCGCTCACGATCACCGAAAAGGGATATGGGTTTGACCCGGCAACCGGCGGCCTCGATATCAGCCATCCTGACGTTGCCCATGATCTTGCCGATCCGAATTTCCCCGCCTCCGCCATTGGTTTCATCGTCGCCGGGCTAGAGCTCCGACGCCAATCCGGCACGCCGCCTTTCACCGTGCTGTCGTGTGACAACCTGCCGTCGAACGGCAAAATCACCAGGGCCGTGACCCTTGATTTCGCGCGCCGCATTTCACCCGACATCGCGGAATGGATCGCGGCGAATGTCGCCTTCCCCTCCACAATGGTGGACCGGATCACCCCGGCCACGACCGAGGCGGATCTTGCAGCACTGGCCGAGGTCACCGGCTACCAAGATCCCGCCGCCGTCTTCCACGAACGCTTCCGGCAATGGGTGATCGAAGATGATTTTACCAACGGCCGCCCTGCGTGGGAAGCTGCGGGTGCGCAGCTTGTGCAAAACGTCGAGACGCATGAGTTGATGAAACTGCGGTGTCTGAACGGCACCCATTCGACACTGGCATACCTGGGCTATCTGGCGGGATATGAGACCATCGCCGACACCGTCGCCAACCCGGATTTCGCCCGCCTGTGCCAGGTGCTTTGGCGTGATGAGATCACGCCCACCGTGCCGCAACCGGAGGGCGAAGATTTGCAGGCGTATTGCGCGATGCTGATGCAGCGCTATCGCGACCCTGCGATCCGACATCGGACCTGGCAGATCGCGATGGATGGCAGCCAGAAGCTGCCGCAACGGCTTTTGGGAACGATTGCGGATAACCTGGCGCTTGGGCGGGTGCCGCGGGGGCTCTGCCTCGCGGTGGCGGGATGGATGCGGTACGTTGGTGGCGTGGATGAAAGTGGTGCGCCCATTGACGTGCGCGATCCGATGGCCGAGCGGCTTAAGGCGGCGAAGACCGTCGCCGATCTGCTGGCCATTCCCGAGATCTTCCCGGTGGACCTTGCAGAGAACGCTGATTTCCGGGCCGCCGTGGCGACGGCCTTTTCAGCGCTTGAACAACACGGTGCGCAGGCGACGGTGCGGGCGTTTGTGAAGGGGCACGCGTGATGGGTCGCCCGCTGGTTCTGCACGAGGATGATGACGTCGCGATCCTGACCGCGCAGGCACAGGCGGGGGACACGCCCCTTGGGATTGGCGATCCCTTAGATGCCTCCGTTCCGTCCGGTCACAAGATCGCCCGTCATGCCATCACCAAGGGATCCGTGGTCACCAAGTTCGGCCAGATGATCGGCTTCGCGTCCGAAGACATTCCGGCGGGCGCCCATGTCCATAGCCACAACCTTGCATTCGGCGTCCATGGCAATGCGGGGAAGATCGGCGATCAACTAAGCGCCGCAAAGGCCGCCATACCTGACGTGCAACCACGCACTTTCGCGGGCTACCTGCGCGCTGACGGACAGGTCGGCACGCGCAATATGGTGGCGCTGCTCGCGACGGTGAACTGTTCGGCCAGCGTCATCCGGCAGGCGGCGGATCAAGTTACACGGTCAGGCATGTTGGACGCCTATCCCAACGTGGACGGGATCGTTGCCTTCGCCCATGGCACCGGCTGCGGCATGGCCGCGAGCGGACCGGGGTGGGAGAATTTGCAGAGGGTCCTTTGGGGCCACGCCACCCACCCCAACGTCGGCACGGCGATCTTTGTGGGTCTGGGCTGCGAGGTCATGCAGATCGCGCGCATGAAGCAGATGTTCAGCGCGGATGGGCAGGAGCGGTTCCACGGCCTGACCATTCAGGACAGCGGCGGGACGCGGGCGACAATTGCGCAGATCGTCGCGAAAGTAGAGGCCCTGCTGCCAGAGATCGACGCGGCCAGGCGCAGTGCTCAACCCCTGTCAAAGCTGGGCGTAGCGCTGCAATGCGGCGGCTCGGACGGGCTGTCGGGGATCACGGCGAACCCCGCCTTGGGCGTGGCAAGCGACCTGCTGGTGGGCCACGGCGGGCGGGTGATCCTGTCTGAAACGCCCGAGATCTACGGGGCGGAACGATTGCTGCTGCAACGCGCCGCGAGCGCCGAGGTCGGGGCCGCATTGACCGCCCGCTTGCGCTGGTGGGAGGAATATACCGCGATGAACGGCGGCTCGATGGACAACAACCCGACGCCTGGCAACAAGGCCGGTGGGCTGACGACGATCCTGGAGAAATCATTGGGCGCCGTCGCCAAGGGTGGCGCGACCCCGCTTAATGAGGTGGTGGATTACGGCGCCATTCCCAACGCGCCGGGGCTGATCTTCATGGACACGCCCGGCTATGATCCCGTCTCCGTCACCGGGCAGATCGCGGGCGGGGCGCAGGTTGTCGTATTCACCACCGGACGGCGGCTCGGCCTTCGGGTCAAAGCCCGCGCCGACCTTGAAACTGGCGACGAACGACCGCCTTTTTGCGGCGATGCCGGAAGACATGGACCTGAACTGCGGGGATGTGATCAGCGCGGGCGTTCCGCTGGCAGGCAAAGGGGCCGAGATCCTGGAACTGATCATCGCAACAGCCTCGGGCCAGGCCACGAAAAGCGAGGGCCTGGGCCTTGGGGACAACGAATTTGTCCCCTGGCAAATCGGCGCGGTGATGTAACGGCTTAGCGCATCACCGACGGCAGCCACAGCGAAACGGCAGGCACGTAGGTCACAAGGATCAAGGCGCCAAGAATCGCCAGATAGAACGGCCAGATCGACTTCAACGCCTGCTCGATCTTGATCTTGCCGACCGCACATCCGACGAACAGGCATGTCCCCACCGGTGGCGTGCAGAGGCCCAGGCCGAGGTTCATCAACATCATGATCCCGAACTGCGTCGGGTCCATGCCAAGCCCTTGTGCGATGGGCAGGAAGATCGGCGTGCAGATCAAGATCAGTGCGGCCATGTCCATGATCATGCCCAGGATCAACAGGATGACGTTGATCATCAAAAGGATGATGATCGGGTTGTCGGAAATCGTGACCAACCCGTTCGAGAGCGTTTCCGGCACGCGGTAGAGCGCCAGCAGATAGGCGAAGGAGCTGGCGAACGCGATCAGGATCATCACCATGGACGTCGTCCGCACGGTCCCCGAGATCGCTTGCAGGAACGCCTGCCAGCTGAGGCTGCGGTAGAAGATCGTGGTCAACAAAAGCGCATAGATCGCCCCGAACGCCCCGGACTCGGTCACCGTGAAGACGCCCGATAGCGTGCCGCCGACGATGATGACGGCGGTGAAGAACCCCGGGATCGCAGAGGCCGCCGTGCGCCCAACCTCGCCCCAGCCGGGGAACGGCTCGGACGGGTAATTGTGTTTGATCGACAGCACGTAGGCCGCCACGGCCAAGCTGATGCACATCAGAATGCCGGGGATCACGCCCGCGAGGAACAGGCCCGAGACAGAGATGCCGCCACCCGCGGCGACCGCATAAATGATCATGTTGTGGCTTGGCGGGATCACGATGCCCGCGATGGAAGAGGTGACGGTGACATTGACCGCAAAATCAGGGCGGTAGCCGCGTTCCTTCATCACCGGCACCAGAAGCGAGCCGAGGGCCGAGATGTCGGCCACGGCAGAGCCCGAGATGCCGCCAAAGAGCATCGAGGAAAAGATGTTCACCATGGCCAAACCACCCTTCAGGTGGCCCACCAGGGCAGAGGCGAGTTTGACCAGCCGCACGGCGATGCCGCCCCTCAACATCACCTCGCCTGCCAGAATGAAGAACGGGATCGCCAGGAGCGAAAAGACGGAGACGCCTGCTGTGGCCCGTTGAAAGGTGATCAGCATCGGGAAGCCTTCGAACCAGAAGGCAGAAGCGGCGGCAATGCCCATGGCGAAGGCCACCGGCATGCCCATGACCACCAGCAGAAAGAAGACACACATGAGGATGATGAGGCCCATCTCAGGTCTCCGTGATATCGGGGGTGTCAGGCATCGGCTGCCACCGCGAGAATGAGATTGTGCGCAGGACCGCGCGGATGGCGCAGATCCCGAAGATCAGCGCGCCGCATAGGGTGATGGCGAGGGTGCGAAAGCTTTCGGGAATATCGAGCATCGGCAGCAGGCTGTCCCAGCCAAATTGCACCAGCTCGATACCCGCAAGGAGCATCACAAAGCCGAAGGCGGCCAGCAGGACGTCGATGAAAATGATGATGATCTTTTGCAATCCCGTGGGCAGCATGTCGCGAAACAGGGTGACGCCCAGATGAGTCTCGTCCTTCATGCCCGAAACCGCGCCCAGAAACACGATGTAGCAGATCAGCAGAAGCGCCAGTTGTTCGACCCAGGTGGGGGTCTCGTTCAGGATATAGCGGCCAAAGACCAGCCAGCCGAAGGTGATGACGAGAACGACAACGGCAAGGGACGCGATGAGCGAACAGATCTTGCCGACCCAGTCGAGCATGGTTTCAACCCAACCGCTTGGGGGTAACTGATCGCTCATGGTGGTCCTGCGATTGGCGTGAGTAGTGGATCGTGCAGTGGCCCGCATCACAATGCAACGCGGACCACCAAAGTGATCTTATGCGACCGTCTTATTCGGTGCCGCGGATCAGGTTGACCAAGTCCGCCATGTCCGGATTGTCAGCCAGGAACTGCTCGTAGACCGGGGCCATGGCCTCTTGGAACGGGCCCTTGTCGGCGATCATGTTCACGATGGTGCCGCCGGCTTCCACGATCTCCATGGAGGCCGCTTCACGGGCCTGCCACAGCTCGCGCTGCAACTCGGCGCTGGCGCGCCCTGCGGCCATGACGATTTCCTGATGCTCGGGCGACAGGGCCTCCCAGGCGCGCAGGCTCATGCAGAGGCATTCGGGGATGATCAGGTGCTCGGTCAGCGAGTAATACTGCGCAACCTCGAAGTGGCTGGTGCTCTCGTAGGAGGGCGGGTTGTTCTCGGCCCCGTCCACAACACCGGTCTGGATCGACTGGTAGACCTCGGCGAAAGCCATGGGCGTCGCGTTGCCCTCCATCGCTTCGACCATCATGACGAACAGGTTGTTGTTCATCACGCGGATCTTCAGGCCTTCCACATCGGCAGGCGTGTTGATCGGACGGATGGAGTTGTAGAACGAGCGCGCGCCCGCGTCGTACCAACCCAGTGCGATGATACCGCGTTCCTGCATGCCCGCGCTGATCGCGTCACCCACTTCGCCGTCCATCAGCTCATACATCTCAGGGATGGAGCCAAAGATGAACGGCAACGAGACGACGTTGGTCTCAGGCACAGACGTACCCATCTGACCCAGCGAGAAAACACCGAAGTCGAGCGCGCCGAGGCGGACCTGTTCAATCGCGTCGGGCTGGCTGCCCAGAACGCCGTTGTGGAAGATCGTCCCCGTGACGGCGCCGCCGGTGGCCTCGGTCACTTCCTCCATGAAGGATTCCATCGCGATGGAGACGGGGTAATCCTCGACGTGGATGTTCCAGCCGCGCAGGTCCTGGGCCGAAGCCGTCGATGCCGCAACCGCGAGGCAGCCCGCGAGGACGGTGCTGCTGAGTGTGAAAGTCCGTGACATATGATCCTCCCAGATCGTTTTGATCGCACCGCAGCTTCTGGTCGTTCAGACCTCCCTCCTGCGGACTAGAATACTAGTATAGCTATGGCGAGCGTGAGTCAATCCAACTTCAAACCGTGCCGCGCGGCGGACGGTCGTTGTTTTTGGTGAAGATCATGCCATCGAGCAACTCGCTCAACTCGGGCCGCGCGGACGGTCCGTTGGAGATGGCGATCAACAAAATGCTGCCGTCGGGGCGGATCACAAAGGTGCCCGGCTCTGCGAAACGGCGATCCGTTTCGGCGCCAGACAGCGGCTCGGTCACGAACAGGCCAAGGGTCTCCATCTGCGCCTCGGTCAGGCCGTAACCCAGGTCAAACCCCCAGCCAAACTCTGCCTGATCCGCCAGCGCCTTCTCTTCCGTATCGGCCGAGACCACCGCAATGTCGAACCCGGCGTCCTGCCATTGGGCGCGCATGCCATCGAGGATGTTGAGGTATTTCTTGCAGCGCGGGCAGTGCTTGCCGCGATAGACCGTCAGAAGGGTCCAATTCGTGCGGGTGCCGCCCACGGTGAGCGTTCCGCCCCCGGCTTGCGGAAAAGACATGGGGGCAAGCGTGGCCCCGGCGACAGGTTTAGGAGTGGGCATGTTGGAACCTTTGTTTAAGGGGGGGATCAGGTGAGGGCCGCGATGACGCCGCGCAGTTCAGACAAACCCCGCAGTCGCCCGATCAGCGGGTAGCCCGGGTGGGTTTCGCGGCCGACGTCATCCAGTAGGTCATGGCCGTGGTCGGGGCGAAAGGGAATCGCGGTGCCGCGTCGGCTTTCCGCCTCCAGCAACTCATCAATGACGGCGACCATATCGGTGTCGCCTTCCAGATGCGCCGCCTCTTGAAAGGAGCCATCGGGGTCTTTGGCGACATTGCGCAGATGGGCGAAGTGAATGCGGTCCCCGAAGCGGCGGGCGATGTCGGGCAAATCATTGGCCGGATTGGCGCCGAGGGAACCGGTGCAAAGGGTCAGCCCGTTTTCCGGCGCGTCAACGGCGTCCAGCATCCAGGCGATGTCCTTGGCGTTCGACATGATGCGCGGCAGCCCAAGGATATCGCGGGGTGGGTCGTCGGGGTGGATGCACATCGCCATGCCAAGATCTTGAGCGGTGGGGATGATTTCTTCCAGGAACCGCTTGAGGTTGGCACGCAGGTCAGCGTGGGTAAGGCCGTCGTAGGCCTTGAGGGCACTGCGCAACTCGATGATGTCATAGCGGTCGTAGGCGCCGGGCAGGCCGGACATGACGGCCTTCAGCAGCTCGGCTTGCTGCGCCTCACTGGCGTCGTCGAACCAGACACGGGCGGCGGAAAGCACCTCTGCACCATAGGCCTCTTCTGCGCCATCACGCTGGACCATATAGACCTCGAACGCGGCCATCTTGGCTGCTTCGAACCTCAGGCAGGTGCCGCCACGCGGCAGGGGATGGGCAAGGTCGGTGCGGGTCCAGTCCAGGAGGGGCATAAAATTGTAACAGATCGTGCGCACGCCATTGGCCACAAGGTTGGCCATGGACTGGCGGTAATTGGCGAACAGGCCGCTGAGGTCCCCATCGCCGCGTTTGATCGCCTCGTGGATCGGCAGGCTTTCAACGACATCCCAGGTAAAGCCCGATGCCTTGATCTGAGCATTGCGGTCCGCAATGGCCTCTGCGCTCCAGATCTCGCCGTAAGGAACCTCATGCAGCGCCGTGACGATCCCGGCGGCACCCGTTTGGGCGATCTCGGGCAGGGTCAGCGCATCAAGCGGCCCGAACCAACGCCACGTTTCCCGCATTCCTTATCCCCTTTGCCCCTGCACCGCTCGGTCCGACTATCGGGGTCAAACCGCGCCCCGGCAACTGAACAATCGCCTGGGTGAAACCCAAACGGATGCACAATCTGCTTCCCTTACTCAAACTGGTATACTATCATACCAGATAGGAAAAGTGTTGAGTGAAAGAGCGAAACCATGACCGAATTTCCCATCGTGGAGGCCGGTGAAAACGTCACCCGTCAGGTGCTTGCAGACCATCCCGACCTGATGGTCGTGGCCTTTACCTTTGGCGCCGAAGGGGCCGAGGGCGCGTTGCACAACCACGTCCACGTCCAATCGACGTTCGTCGAAAGCGGTCGCTTTCGCTTCACGCTGGATGGAGAGCCGATGGAAGTCGGCCCGGGGGACAGCTTCGTGATCCCCTCCAACGCCGTGCATGGCTGCGTGTGCCTGGAGCCCGGCCGCCTGGTGGATTGCTTCACCCCGCGCCGCGACGATTTTTTGTAACGCCCCCTCTTTGAAAGACGAGCCCTATGACCTTGAAGACCGAAACGCGCTACGCGATTGATCCCACCCATGCCAAGACGCTCGATACCGACGGGTTGCGCAGCCATTTCCACAAGGATGGGCTGTTTGGGGAGGGAGAGATCAACCTGGTCTACACCCATTATGATCGGCTGATTCTCGGGTCAGCTGTGCCGGGCGCGGACACGTTGACGCTGGATCACATGGCCGAAACCGGCACGCCGAGCTTCCTGGATCGCCGTGAGATGGGGATCCTGAACATCGGCGATACCGGACAGGTGTCCGTCGGCGGCGACACCCACACGCTGGAACGCGGAGAGCTGCTGTACGTCGGCATGGGCGCGGGGGCCGTGACTTTCTCGGGCGCGGGACGCTTCTACATCACTTCGTCGCCCGCGCACCGCACCTGCCCCACCAAGCTGATCAAGCTATCCGATGCGCGCCGAGTTGAATTGGGATCGCGCGAGACGGCGAATGAGCGGGTCATCATCCAGTTCCTCCACCCCGAGGTCTGCGAGACGTGTCAACTGCTGATGGGCTACACGCAATTCCAACCGGGCTCTCTCTGGAACACCATGCCCGCGCACCTGCACGATCGCAGGATGGAAGCCTACCTGTATTTTGAACTGCCCGAAGACGCGCGGGTTTTCCATTTCATGGGCAAGCCCGAGGAAACCCGCCACCTTGTCATGGCCAATGAAGAGGCGGTGATTTCGCCGCCCTGGTCGATCCACTGCGGCGCGGGCACCTCTGCCTATACGTTTTGTTGGGCGATGGCGGGCGACAACGTCGACTTCGCCGATATGGATATGGTCGCCATGGACAGCTTGCGATGAACCCGTTTTCTCTGGACGGTCAGACGGCGCTCGTCACCGGGGCCAACACCGGGATTGGCCAGGCGATTGCCGTCGCCATGGGCCGGGCTGGCGCCCATGTGATCTGCGCCGGGCGGTCTTCTTGTGACGAGACGGTGGGCCAGATCGCCAGCGCCGAGGCGCTTTCGTTGGATTTCACTGACCCGATGGCCGCAAGGGATGTCTTCGCGGAACGTCAGGTGGACATTCTGGTGAATAACGCGGGCATCATCCGGCGCGACGATATCGTGGACTTCACCGAGTCTGATTGGGATGACGTCATGGACGTCAACCTGAAGGCCGCGTTTTTCACCTGCCAGGCTTTCGCCAAGGCTGCCCTGCCGCGAGGTGCCGGCAAAATCGTCAACGTCGCCTCGCTATTGTCGTTCCAGGGCGGCATCCGGGTGCCGAGTTACACCGCGTCAAAGCACGGCATCGCGGGCCTCACGAAGATCATGTGCAACGAATGGGCGGCCAAGGGCATCAACGTTAATGCCATCGCGCCCGGATATATCGAGACCAACAATACCGAGGCCCTGCGCGCCGACCCGGACCGCAACAAAGCGATCCTGGACCGCATCCCGGCAGGTCGCTGGGGCCGGGCCGATGACATCGCCGAGACGGCGGTTTTCCTCGCCTCACCCGCCGCGAACTACATTCACGGGGCGGTGTTGAACGTCGACGGCGGGTGGCTGGCTCGCTAGGGTCAGCGGCATGATAAGGCCCGCAACCGTCCACGACGCCCCCGCCATTGCAATCGTCAACCGTATCTCGTCATCAACGGCGATGCCGTGGCTACCGGTGCTGCATTCTCTCGACGGTGATACCAAGTTCTTCACCAGGGTCGTGGTGGAGCAGACCTTCGCAGTGGCCGAGGTTGACGGCGCCGTAGCAGGGTTCTGTGGCGTCCACGAAGGATGGCTCGAACAGCTCTACATTCATCCCGATCACCAAGGGCAGGGTTTGGGATCGGCCTTCATCGCCTGGGCCAAAGACGGCGCGCGTCACCTCCAGCTATGGGTGTTCGAGCAGAACCACGCCGCGCGCGCGTTCTATGCCGGGCACGGGTTTGTTGAGGCGGAGCGAACGGACGGCAGCCGCAATGTGGAGAAGACCCCAGACGTGCGGATGACCTGGGCGCGGCAGGCCGCGGATGTCTGACATGTCCCTGCACATCCGGCCCGAAGCGCCAGACGATCACGACGCTGTCCACACCCTAAACGAAGCCGCGTTTGAAAGCGCGGACTTGCCAGCGCTGGTCCAGGACCTCCGCCAGGCAAAGGCGCCGCTGCCCACCCTTTCCCTTGTCGCCGCTTATGGCGACCACCCGCCCGTCGGGCATGTGATGCTGTCGCACGCGTGGCTGGACGGGGCGGAGCGGTTGATTGACGTCATGGTCCTGTCACCGCTCGCCGTGGACCCGCCCCATCAACGGCTTGGCATTGGCACGGCTTTGATCGCGGCCGCGCTAGCAGCGGCTGATGCCCAGGGCGTGCCGTTCGTGATCCTGGAAGGAAGCCACCACTATTATGGCTCGCGGGGGTTTGAGGCCGCCGAGCCCCTGGGCATCCGGCGGCCTTCCTTGCGCATACCCGAACGGGCGTTCCAGATGGCGCGGCTGTCGGCCTACACGCCCTCCATGACCGGTACGCTGGTCTATAAGGATGTGCATTGGCGTCACGGTGTCGGGCTTTACCGGACACATTGATGCGGGGTGACGGGAGGGCCTGACGCCCTCCCCCATTGGCCTAGCTGAACAACATACCGCCGTTGATGTCGATGTTGGTGCCGGTCATGAACGCGCTGTCATCACAGGCCAGGAAGAGCACCAGATTGGCCACATCCATCGGCACGCCTTGGCGTTTGACCGGCGCGTTCGCCTCGAACGCGCGACGGCCCGCATCAGGCGTGTGGATGTTGTGAAAATCCGTGTCGACCATGCCGGGGCAGAGGCCGTTGACGCGCACGTCTGGCCCCAGCTCTTTCGCCAAGCCGCGCGTCATCGTCATCACCGCGCCCTTTGAGGACGCATAGGGCACCGAGCCGGGGCCCCCGCCGTCGCGCGCCGCTTGGCTGGCGATGTTCACGATCGTGCCCTTGCCCATATGCGGACCCACGGCCTTGATCATCAGGAAGGTGCTGGTGACGTTGAGCGTCATCACTTCATTCCAATGCTCCAGCGTCATCTCCGCGAATGTCTTGCGTGCGACCAGACCACCGGAGTTGTTGACCAACACGTCGACGCCGCCGAATTCCTCGACCGCTTTGCCAACAAGCGCGTCCACACCCGCTTGCGTGGTCAAATCGCCTTGCACGGCCACAGCCTTGCCACCGGCTGCCATGATCTCGGCCACCGTCTCATCCGCGCCGGTCGAGCTGGCGAAGTAGTTGATCACCACATTCGCGCCTTCTGCGGCCAATCGAACAGCACATGCCCGCCCAATATCGCGCCCACCGCCTGTGATAATCGCTGTTTTTCCGCCAAGTTTCATGGGGCTTTCCCTTTGTTGTTTGAGAGTTGGCTAGGCGCCAACATCGAATGTTTTTGGAACAATCACCTTGAAGCTTTGGTCGTCGGCATCGGTGAAATAGAGGTCGCAGTCGTATCCCTGGTCGTCCAGGAAGCTGAACACCCGTCGCGGGGCACTGTTGGGGTAAGGCACCAAAAGTGTCGCGATGCGGTGGCGGGTGGCCTTGGGGAAGCGCGCCGTCAGGCAGGTGCTGACAGGCAGCCCGTCGTATTCGGACGGGTCGACGCCTGGAAAGCCGGTGTTCTGGGTGAGCGTTGGCTGGCCTGCTTCGGACCACAGGAACTTGCCGTAGAACCCGGCGCGTTCGCCCGCGTACCGGAAGGTGCTTTCGCCCAGGGTCATCGGCGCATTGGTGTGGAGCAGCCAGTCGATTTCCACCGCGCCCGTGGCGTCGATGTTGTCGACGATGACGAAGTACTGGTTGCGCACGAAATAGACGTCGCGGGTGACCGAGGTGACCTCGGGCGTCATCGTCCGGTAGGCAGCGGTCGCGTCGCCCTGGATGAAGATATGATCCTCGCGCGCCTCGGCCACGTTGATCTGGCCCGCGGATGCCATGGCCATAACCTTGTCCTTGCCCGCGTATTGGCCCTTGCCGTTGATCAGGATGCCGTTCTTGGACACCGTCTGACGCCGCCACGCTTGGTGCATGGTGGAATTGAACGCCACGTAGTGCCCGGATTGGATTGCGAGATCCTCGCCAAAGCCCGCCAGACAAAAGGCGTTCTGGTCGCCGTGGCTGTGGCTGATCGCCCCGAAGGGAGAGGACTTCATCACGAATTGAATATGGTTGTCCGAGTCCTGCATCCGGTGCTGGATCGCGGCCCACCCGATGCCCTGGAACCAACGTAGCTGGTCATCGTCGGCGGGCGGCACGGCCTCGATCACCGGGAAGTCGGTGCGGTATGCGAGCTCGTCAAAATTGAAGTCCCACCAACCCCAGTTGTAGAACGCCATCTCGGTGCCCGGGTTCGTGCGTTTGATCTCGTCGTAATACCATTGGTACGCGCCGTTGCCCGTCACGCCTGCGAACTGACGCAGGTTGTAGCCGATCTTGACCGAAGGCAAATCGCCCATGGTGCTGTCGTCGCCAAAGGTCGCGCGCTTGGTGTCGGGGGACTTGGTGTAGAGCGGGAAGTCGCCCGTGCGCTGGAAGAAGGGGCGTTGGTAGAGGTCGATGCCGGAGTAGCCTTTCAGAAGGTTCGCCGCATCGATCAGGTAGGCCATCCCGGTCATCCAGTAATGCGGGCCTTCCGCCCATCCGCCGTCGCTGTCGCCCCAGGGGGAGTAGACGGTGGACAGGAACTCGACGGAATAGTGCAGCCAATCCTCCGCCTCCGGCGCGTCGTCCAGAAGGGCGATGCAGGCCGGGATCAGCACGGCCGAGACGGCGCGCACGGCGTGGCTGTCGAAGGGGAAGAGCTGGATGTTGGCGTTCTTGATGATGTGGTCGGCGGTCTCGCGCGTGCGGGCCAGGAGGGCCTCGCGGACGCGTCCCTGTTCCTCCTCCGTCATCTGGTCGAACAGCCAGTCGTAGCCCCATGCCAGCGCGAGGTTCACGCGGAACGCCCATTCGTCGGTATAGGCGCGGGACGTCGTGCCGGTGGGGTTCCAGGACGCGGCCTCCAGCAGCCATTCCTTGGCGCGGTCGAGCATCGCTTGATCGTTCGTCACCTGCCCCCCCAGGGCGAGGTGGCGAATGGCGTAGAGCAACTCTTGGCAATCAATATAGGTCTGCCGCCAAATGGGCGCGGTGCGCTTGTGGCCAGGGTAGCCTGCGGGCTCGGCCATGACCTCTCGGTCCATCCATGGGGTCACGGACTTCTCATAGAAGATGTCCCAGGTGTGGGTGGTGGGGTCTTTGGCGACGTCCTTGCGGAAAGCGTCCAAACGGTCCGGCGTCATCCACAGGCGCGGGTGCGCGCGGGTTGTCTTGGCGAACCGATCGGCGCGCGAGGGCAGCGGCGTCTGCGGCAGGTCTTCGGTGATGGTGAAGGTCCGAGAACTGCTCCAGGCGGTGATGGGCGCACCGGACGCGTCACAGACGGCGTAGGACCAATGGTAATCGCCGGCCTCTAGCGCCACGTCCGGGGTGAAGAAATTCAATGGGATGCCCGCGAAAACCTGCGTGGCAGCGGCCGGATAGGCAGGGTCCGTGCTGAGGCGCAGCACGAAAAGCGCCTCGTCTTCGATGACGGGAAGCCAGGTGAACCGCGGCGGGTTCTCCACGATCTTGCTGTCCGCATCGGGGGCGTACTGGATGGTCAGACGACCCGTTTTCGGCTCATCCAGCATCGGTATCATGGTCTTGGCGGTTTGGCCGGACATCTGTCGTCTTTCAGCTCGGGTCTCGAAAGGGCGTGCGGCCCGGGAAAGGGCCACACGCCGATGGTTTGGAACGGCTTAGCCGTACTGGCGGGCGTAGGCGGAGTTGATCACTTCGATCACCTCCTGATAGCCCATGTCGTTCAGCGTCTCGATGTAGGCATCCCAGTCCTCATCGATGTCGCCCGAGCCCAGAACCCACGCCTGCTGACGCTCCAGCATGTAGGTCCGGATGGACGGCCAGTAACGGTCATAAACGGCCTGCTCGTCCTCGGTGAAGGCAACGCCCAGGAACTGATCGACCAGCAGATCGTTAGCGGCATAAAGCTCGATGCCCTCGCGGGCGGCCTCTGCCGTCCACTGCCACTCATAGCGGTAGTCCTGCCAGTAGCCGCGCTGGATCTGCGCGCCTTGCAGATACATCTGAGAGTTCACGGCCTGGTCGGCATTCAGAACCTCGTCGGTGAACACCGGCTCCCCGTCGATCATGTTCCAGGTCTGACCCTCGACGCCGAAATTCGACAGAAGACGGCCCTCTTCGGTGAACCAGAAGTCGAAGTATTGGATCGTCTCGACCACATGCTCGTTGGAGTAGCTGATCGCCCAACCATCCGGCTTCACCGGGATGCGGCGATGCTCTTCCATACGCACGCCACCGGCGGATTCTGGCGGCAGGAACGGGATGAAGTTGAAGCCCGGGATCTCGTCAGCCAGCGCGGCGTTGTAGCCAGAGGTCGAGGCGAACCAATCGTGGGTGAAGCCGCCGAGGTTCTCGGACAGCAGGTAATCGCGCGAGGACGAGCCGCGCGTGAAAACCTCTGGGTCGATCAGCCCTTCCTCGTACCACTGGGCCACGTTCCCCAAGCCAACGCGGTAGGCGTCTTCGGCATAGGGGTGGGACAGCGTGCCTTCGGGCGTGATGTAGAAGTCGTGGTAGGTGTCCGAGCCGGACGAGCGCGCGTCCCACAGGGTCACGAGGCGAATGGTCTCTTCCCAGTTGCGGGCGAAGAAGGGGATCTCATCCGCTTCGCCGTTGCCGTTCGGATCACCGTCGCGGAAGGCGACGAGCGTCTCATAGAGCTCTTCGACGTTCTGCGGCTGCTCCAGACCCAGCGTATCCAGCCAATCCTGGCGAATGAAATAGGCGCGGCCGAACTGACCGTCGGGCAGATAGGGGATGTAGTAGATGTTGCCGTCGTAGGCCTGGATCGAGTTGAAGACCTCTGGATGGCTGTCGAAATAGGCCTGGATGTTCGGCGCATGCTCGGCGATCAGATCGTTGAGCGGCACGAAAGCACCCTGGGGGCCGAACTCATTGACGGGCTGGCGGATCAGGTGACCGCCGACGATGTCGGGCAGATCGCCGGACGCCAGAAGCAGGTTCATCGCCTCGCCAGCGTCGGTGGAGTTCGCGCCTACGGTCGCGTCGGTCAGCGAGATACCGGTCAGGCGGCGGGCTTCCAGTTCCACCGGATAAATCTCGGATGTCTCGCCGCCCACACCGTAGCCCTGGGCGCGGGGCCAGTGCATGTGGATCGTCAGCTCAAGTGGCTCGTCCACGATCATCAGATGTCCGTCGGCAAAGACGGGCGCGGTCAGCGCGGTCGATGCCAGAATGGCCGAGGCCAATGTCATTTTACGCATAGTGTTCCTCCCTTTATGCGGTCGTTTGGTCACTCTTTGACGCCGCCCAACATGATGCCCTTGCTGAAATACTTCTGCAGGAACGGGTAGATGAGCAGGATGGGGATGATCGAGCAGACAATGATCGCGGCACTGACTGTCTCGAACGAATAGGTGGAGTTCAAAAGCGTGGTCGAGAATTCCTCGTCATCGCTCAGCTCCAGTATCACGTGGCGCAGATAGACTTGCAGGGGGATCTTGTCCTCGTCCTGCAACAGCACCATGGCCCAGAAAAAGCCGTTCCAGCGCGACACGATGCAGAACAGCGCAACCGTGGCGATGGCCGGTTTGGAAAGCGGCATGTAGACCTTCCAGAGCACCTGGAATTCATTGGCCCCGTCCATGCGCGCAGCCTCTTCAAAGGACTCGGGGATGCCTTCAAAGAAGTTGCGCAGCAGGATGATGTTGAAGCCGTTCACCGCGAAACCGATGATGATGCCGAAGTAGCTATCCAAAAGGCCCAGATCGCGCATGTTCAGGAAAAACGGGATCATGCCCGCGTGGAACCACATGGTGAACGCCACCATCAGGTTCCAGAAGCGGCGGCCATAGAGCTGGCGGCGCGACAGCGCGTAGGCGCCGGGGATGATGAACGCGAGGCTCATCAGCGTGCCGCCGATGGTGTAGATGAAGGTGTTGCCGTAGCTGACCCAGAACATGCGTTCCGACAGGACCTGCGCATAGGCGTCCAGCGTGAAGCCCACGGGCGTCAGCACGACGTTGCCCGCGCGCGCCTCGAACCCTGAACTCATGGAAAGCGACGCGATGTAGATGAACGGATAGAGCGCCGAGATCGTGAAGATCGTGATCAGGAACATGTTGAGGATGACGAACATTTTGTCGCCACGGGAATAGAGGTTCATGTTGGCCATTAGAACGTGTCCTTCTTCAAAAGGATCATCGTCTTGCCGGTCTTGACGAGGCAGCGTTCGATACGAACGCGTTCGGCAAGGTTAGGGAAGTCGTTTTTGAAGGACACGTTCAACCTCCTCACCACAGAGACGTGCGCGAGTAGCGCTTGGAAATTGCGTTGGCGCTCATCACAAGGACGAAGGCCACGACCGCGTTGAACAGGCCTGCGGCGGCGGCAAGGTCGTATTGGCCGCCCTGCAGGCCCTGGCGATAGATGAAGGTGTTGACCACATCCGCCGTCTCGTAAGTGGCGGGCTGATAGAGCAGGATGATCATCTCGAAAGAGACCTCCAGCATATTGCCGATGCGGATGATCAGCATGATGATGATCGTGGGCAGGATCGACGGGATGGTGATCTTCCACATCATCTGCCAGCGCGAGGCACCGTCTACCACCGCGGATTCGTAGAGCGTGGGTGAGACGCCCGCGATGGCCGCGAGGTAGACGATGGACTGGAACCCGGCCTCTTGCCAGATCGTTGTGCCGACGAAGATGGGCCTGAACCATTCGGGCCTTGTCAGGAAATAAACGGACTCGCCCCCGAACCATTCGATCACCGTGTTCACGATCCCCGCCGAGGGGGAGAATGCGGTGATCACGATGCCCGCGATGATCACGGAAGAGATGAAGTGGGGCAGGTAGACAATGGTCTGCGCGGTCTTCTTGAACCATTCCCGCAGGATCTCGTTGAACATCAGGGCCAGAAGGATCGGCATCGGGAAGCCAAAGATCAGGCTGAGGAAGCTGATATAGACCGTGTTGCGCAGGGCGCGGATGAACTGATCGTTGTTGAACAGCGTCTCGAAATGTTCGAACCCGACCCAGGGGCTGGCGGCGACGCCACGGAACACCGAGTAATCCTTGAAGGCGATCTGCAGGCCGTACATCGGCTTGTAGAGGAACACGAGCAGCCAGATGATCGTCGGGATCAGCATGACATAGAGCTGCCATTCGCGCCGCAGATGATCGCCGACGCGCTGGATCCGCGAGGGGCGGGTCCTGTGCAGCGCCTGCTTGGCCAGGATCACGGTCTCTTCCGTTTTGGCGGGACCGCCGACGTTGGTGCCCGGCGTGCTCATTCGATGCGTGTCTGGCCGGAGAGGGCCAGGCCTGTGTTGGCGTCAAACACCTTGCTCAAGCTTGAGCAGGCAGTGAAGCCTTTGACATCATTGAGTTTCTCAATATTGCCCAAAGTCTCGGTACGGATCACGAAGGGTTTTCCGGCGACAGTCAGATGCAACAAAGCCTCCGAACCCAACGTCTCTACCAGGTCCAATTCGCCCATGACGGCGCCCGGCGTGGGCTCGGTCACGATCTGGGCGTATTCGGGCCGGATCCCGACGATAACCTCGCGGCCCACGGCGTTTTGCAGCCCCGGCAACGGCGCCAGCGCGATCTTCTGGTCCCCGAATTCCGCCACGGGCCCGGTGTCGCCCTCGGCAATCGTGGCCTTGATCTGGTTCATCGGCGGCGCGCCCAGAAAACCCGCCACGAAGGAATTGGCGGGGTTGAGGAACAGCTCCATCGGGGTGCCGATCTGCTCGATCCGGCCGTCGTTCATCACCACGATCCTGTCGGCCAAGGTCATCGCCTCTACCTGGTCATGGGTCACATAGATGCTGGTCACGCCAAGGCGCTTGTGCAGGCGCTTGATCTCGGCCCGCATCTGGGTGCGAAGCTTGGCATCAAGATTGGAAAGCGGCTCATCAAAGAGGAAAACCTTGGGGCGGCGCACGATGGCGCGCCCCATGGCGACCCGCTGGCGCTGGCCGCCCGAAAGGTCGGCGGGACGGCGCTGCAGATAATCCTGCAAGCCCAGGATGCCCGCGACTTCCGCGATGGAATCCTCGATGACCTGCTTGCTTTCCTTGCGGATGCGCAGGCCGAAGGCGATGTTATCGGCCACGTTCAGGTGCGGATAAAGCGCGTAGTTCTGGAACACCATCGCCACATCGCGATCCTTCGGGGCGACGCGGTTGACGAAACGCTCGTCAATGGTCAGCTCTCCGTCCGAGATTTCTTCGAGGCCCGCGATCATGCGCAGCGTTGTGGATTTGCCGCACCCCGACGGGCCGACGAGCACAACGAATTCCTTTTCCTGTACTTCCAGATCGATCCCATGGACGACTTGAACGGCGCCATACGCCTTGACGATGTTGTTCAGTACTACGCCGGACATGACCCCTCCCGATGCCATGGACTGCGACCCTTCGCGCTGTGCGAATGATTCGCCGTTTTCAAGTGGTATACTAGTTGCTCCAATCTAGAATACTAGTATTGATTTTTTGATTTCATGCGGCCTAGGGTGACCCATCCAAAGGGACGCCCCATGAAGATTGCCGAAGTCATTGTCACACCCATCGCCATCCCCGACGTCCCGTTGGCGAACACCAAAGGGGTGCATCCTTCGGTGTTCCTGCGCGCCGTGATCGAGGTGAAGACGGACACCGGGCTTGTGGGTTTGGGAGAGGCCTACGGCGCGAAACGCACGCTTACCGGCCTGCAAACCGTGGCGCCCACGCTGGAGGGGCTTGACCCCTATAACCTGCGAGAGTTGCGCCGCCGCGTGGAAGAGGCCCTGCCCAATAGTGGCGGGGTGAATGCCCCCACCGCCTTGGCCGATCACAAGGTGATCGATGTCGTCTACTCCGCGTTCGAGATCGCGCTTCTGGACATTCGCGGCAAGGAGGTAGGGAGACCGCTGTACGATTTGCTCGGCGGGGCCGTGCGCAAGACAATCCCTTTCGGCGGCTACCTCTTCTATAAGTTTGCCAAGCAGGATCTGACCTTTGGCCCCGATATCATGGGCGAGGTGATGACGCCCGATACGCTGGTGGCCCAAGCCAAGGATTTTGCCGCGGAATACGGTTTCAAATCCTGGAAACTGAAGGGCGGCGTTCTGCACCCGGACCTGGAGGTCGAGACGCTTTTGAAGCTGCGCGAAGCCTTCCCCCATGACGGCTTGCGGATCGACCCCATGGGCGGTTGGACGATCGAGACCACGTTGAAAGTGATCGACCAGCTTGGCGGCACCGCAGGTGGCGTTCTGGAGTACCTGGAAGACCCCGTGCGCGGCATGGACGCGATGGCGGCGCTGTCGGCGCAGACCGATATGCCGCTCGCCACAAACCTTGTGGTGGTGGAGTTCGAACAGATCATCGAGGCCGTGAAGAAAGACGCCGTGCAGATTGTGCTGTCAGACCATCACTATTGGCGCGGCGCGACGGGGGCCGTGCATCTGGGCGAGATCTGCCGCGCGGCCAACCTGGGTGTTTCGATGCATTCGAACTCTCACCTCGGGATATCGCTGGCCGCGATGTGCCACGTGGCGGCGGCCACGCCGAACCTGACCTATGACTGCGACACCCATTATCCCTGGTCGACGAAAGAGATCATCAAGGGCGGGCGGCCCACGTTCAAGGACGGGACGTTGCAGGTGCCGGACGGACCCGGTCTGGGTGTCGAGTTGGACCATGAGGCGGTGGCCGAGCTTCATGATTTATATAACAAAGCCATGGTGCAAGACCGCGACGACACGGACGAAATGCTCAAATACATCCCGGACTACGTTCGCAAAGTGCCCAGATGGTAGGCACAAGCGACAGGCCGACACCGCGCGGCTGACTGAAGACTGGCCAATCGGCTTCTAGCCCCTTATTCCCTTCCCAAACGGAGGACGACCAAATGCCAAGTGTTGCACGCACCAGAGACCGCCGAACCAGCGTCGACGTCGTGTTCGAGCACTTGCACAACGCCATCGCCACGTTGGAACTGCTGCCCGGCGACAAGATTTCAGAGGCCGAGATTGCTGCGCAATTCGGCGTGTCGCGCCAACCCGTCCGCGATGCGTTCAGCCGCTTGGCGAACCTCGATCTGCTGCTGATCCAGCCGCAGAAAGCGACCGAGGTAAAGCGCTTCTCGTTGAAGGAAATCACCAAGTCCCGGTTTGTCCGTGCCAGCGTGGAGGCCGAGGTTCTGCGCCGTGCCGCCCGTGAAGCAACGCCCGCCGATAGCGCCCTTCTGGACGCCTGCCTGGCGCAGCAAGCCCATGTGGTGCCCGGCGGCCGGTATGAGGATTTCGGCAAACTGGACTATGAGTTCCACGAGACGTTGTGCCGG
Source organism: Gymnodinialimonas sp. (assembly GCF_059726805.1). Classification (NCBI taxonomy): domain Bacteria; kingdom Pseudomonadati; phylum Pseudomonadota; class Alphaproteobacteria; order Rhodobacterales; family Paracoccaceae; genus Gymnodinialimonas; species Gymnodinialimonas sp. The sequence continues at coordinate 924,061 of NZ_AP041059.1, read as the reverse complement.
ATCGCAAAGGTCGATTTCGCGTTCGAGGTGATCTCGTTCGAGAAGGCCAATGTGGACCGGCTCTGCATGCTCAGCCTGTCGAAAGACGACCGGATGGAAGACTTGCTGGAAGATCACCGCGCCATCGCCGAGAAGATCAAGGCGGGCGATGCGGAGGGGGCCGTGGAAGTCGGCATGTTCCACCTCTCACGGCTGGACGCCACGATCGAGACGATCTTCAAAGACAACCCCGACTACTTCGAGAGTTAGGCACCGGCGACGTCAGCGCGTTTCCAATCCCCGCGCCAGAGGCGGCGGTGGAACAGCGGGAATTTGACGAGTTCTTCCATAAAGACCAGCGCGAAGACCACTGCGACCGGCCATTCCAGAACCAGCACGAATAGCGCTGTCACGGGCACTTTGAACGCCCATTGGCCCGTCAGGAAAATGTTCATCACGTAAAGCGTGTCGCCGGACGCGCGCAGCGTATGGCCGCAGATCGCGTTGGAGCCTTTGGGGAAGGGCAATAGCAGCAGCGTCGGCAGGAACCACCACAGGGTGGCGCGGGTCTCTGCCTCCAACCCGCTGTAAATCCAGGGCGACGCGAGGCAGATCGCCAGGTAGATGACCGAGACGACACCCGCCGCCACGAACGCCATCCGCCACGCGCCGCTGAGGAAGATGTCCAAGGTCTGCTCTTTCGCGCCCGCCCCCAGCAGTTGCGCGACGATGATGCCGGTCGCCTGTGCCCAACACATCCCGAAAGTGCCCGCGACCTGTACCCAGGGTGTGATCAGGGTGAGGGCGGCGAAGTCGTTCACGCTCATCCGTGCGTAGATGAGCACGCAGACCTGGGTGCCGACGGTCATGCTGAGGAACGTCGCCGCAATGGGCCAGGAGAAGATCAGGTGGCGTTTCAGGGCAAAGGACAGACTGCCGCGGGACCAGCCCGGCACGCCCCGGAAAAGACGGTTCTGGCGGTGGAACTGGACGCCCAGAAAGACCGCGCGGGTCAGCGAGGCGAGCGCACTGCCATATGCAGCACCCGCGACGCCCAACTCGGGCGCGCCGTAAAGGCCGTGGATGAGCACGACGCTGGCAATGATGTTGACCGGCAAGGCCAGAAGATAGCTGTAGAACGTGACCCGCGTCTTGCCGCAGCCGTTGAAGTGGCTGCCCAGGCATTGACCGATGGCCTCGGCGAAGATGACCAGCAGGAAGACGTTGAGATACTCTATCGCCTGGCGCGCAATCGCCTCGGTCTGGGCGAAGCTGTCGATGATCCATTGCCCAAAGATCACCACGCCAAGTACCCCGAGGGAGACCGACACCAGGTTGATGATCAACCCGCAAAAGAACGCCGTTTTCAGGCCGAGGTCCCCCGAGGCTCCGAACGACTGCGCGATGCGGATCTGGGTGGCGTTTGAAAAGGCGAAGAGGATGCCCAAAAGCAGCCCAGCCAAAGCGCCCGCCAGCCCGATGGCGGCCAGCGCCTCCTCCCCCAGAGACGAGATCAGGTAGGCGTCGATCACCACGATGCCGTGCAGCATCAGCGCCTTGAGCGTCAGCGGCCAAGCCACGGCATAGATCGCCTTAGGTGTCGGGGCAGTCGTCATCGTGGGGGATTTCCAATCTCTCCAGGAGCATATTGAAGACTAGTATGCCAGATGTAAACACGGCCCCCTGCACAAGCCCTGCACAAAACGCCCTTTCCACCTGCACGACTAGGACCGCCCGCCTGCAAACGCCCCTGCCAGATCTGGCGTCAACAACAGACGCACCACGACAAGGAGAGGTTTCATGGGTGAGCAATTGGTTATTCGCGGGGTTCCCGCACGGCTGGAAAAAGACGCCTGGTGGTTCATCGATGCTGATGAGGGCGGCGCGGCCTCGGGCGGGGCAACTCCACCATTGGACGGCACCCGCCTGCCCCCCAAGGCGCTGGCTGCCCTGGCCCTGATGATCGCGCTTGCCGATCAGGTGTTCTGGGATCGCGACCTTGGCGTATCCGTCGCGCTTTACGCTCTGGCCCTGGCCGCCGGCATGGTCGCCCTGAAGCCGGGCGGTGTCACCGGGCGCGAGGCCGCTTTGGCCATTGCATTCATGGCCGCCTGCGTGGCCCCGGTAATTGAGATCGTGCAGCCGTTGTCGCTCATGTTCTGCGCTGCGGGATTGGCGGCGCTTCTGATCTGGGTGGTCCTTGGCACCTCGCCCAAGGCCAGCCAAGCCCTGACGACGGTGGTCGACGCCGTTGTCATTCAGCCCTTCGCCTTCCCTCTCGACGTTGCCTCGGACCTGCGGCGCGCAGGGACTGATGTGGACTTCCCCGCCGTTTTCCGTGCAACCGCCTTGCCGGTGGGCATCGGGGTGCTGTTCCTGATCCTGTTCGCGGTCGCCAATCCGTTGATCGAGCAATCTATCGGCCGCTTGGCCGCAATCGCGCCCCTTTCGCCCGAGCATCTGACGCGTCCGTTCTTCTGGATCGTTGCCGCCTGCCTCGTATGGCCCCTCCTCCATTTCCAAGCGCGCCTTGGGGCGGGGGATCACGTGCCGCCTTCCTTCACGCTGCCCTCCACGGGCCTGATCAACCCGGCCTCTGTTCGCACCTCGCTGATCCTATTCAATGTGATGTTCGCGCTGCAAACCGCATCAGATATAGGCGTGCTGACCGGTGGCGTAACGCTCCCCGAGGGGATGACCTACGCGGGCTACGCCCATCGCGGTGCCTATCCGCTTTTGGTCACCGCGCTTCTGTCGGGGGTCTTCGCCATGGCGACGCATCGCATGGTCGCTGGCAACACGGTCCTGCGCACGCTCATGTATCTTTGGCTGGGGCAGACGCTGTTTCTAGTCGTGACCGCCGCCGTGCGCCTGGGCCTTTATGTGGAGGCCTACAGCCTTACCCACTTGCGCGTTGCGGCTTTCATCTGGATGGCGCTGATCTTCGTGGGCCTGGTGCTGATCATCGTCCAGATGGTGCAGGATCGCCCGTTCAGCTGGCTCCTCAAGGCCAACCTGATCACCCTGACGGGCACGCTTTACCTGTGCTGCTTCATCAACTTCAGCTACTTAATCACCGACTACAACATGGCCAACGCGGCGCCCGATGCACTGGACCTTGCCTATCTGTGCGGCCTGGGTGAACAGGTGATCCCGGCGATGATGGACTACGGCCAGATTACCGACCAAACCGCCTGTGGGCGGGGCAACTACCCCGCCATCCGGTTCGAGCCGATTGAACACTGGCAGGAATGGGGCTTTCGCCGCTGGCGCCTGCAACGTTACTTAGAAGCTTACCACGATCTGTGAGGCCCCACCGATGCCGCCAAGAATTCTGATCGTCGATGACGATCCCAACATCAAAGACGTGATCGGCTTCGCGGTCGAGGCGGCAGGGTTCGCCCCCGCCTTCGCGGCGGACGGGGCGGAGGGCCTGGCCAAAGCGCAATCCGGCGCGTTCGACCTGGTGGTCCTGGACATCGGGCTGCCCGAGCGGGACGGGCTGGAGGTCTGCAAAGAGCTGCGCAAGACCTCGGACGTACCGATCCTGTTCCTGACCGCCCGCGATGATGAGATCGACCGCGTGCTGGGGATGGAGATCGGCGGCGATGATTATGTCACCAAACCCTTCAGCCCGCGGGAGCTTGTGGCGCGGATCAAGGCGATCCTGAAGCGCGCGGCCCGAGTGGTACCCGAGACCGGCCCGCTGTCGCGGGGCGCGCTAAGCGTGGATGTCGACCGGCACCTTTGCCGGATTGGCGAGACTGACATCGCGCTGACGACCTCCGAATTCGCGCTGCTGGCCGCGCTGATGCGGCGGCCCGATCATGTCGTGTCGCGCGCGCAACTGGTGGATGAGGTCTATGGCAGCAACATCCACGTCTCGGACCGCACGATTGATAGCCATATTCGCAACCTTCGCGCCAAACTGAAGGACGCAGGCCTGGACGAGGCGATTGTCACGATCCACGGCGTCGGCCTAAGGATGGGTCCATGCGCGACGTAGGGCGCAAATGGCGGCCCGGCCTTTGGGCGGTGATCCTGGTGGTCCTTGGCCTCGTGCTGTGCCTGCCCATCGCCGGTCTGTTCCTGTTTCGCTTCTATGCCAACCAACTGGTGCAACAGACCGAAGAGAGCCTGCTGATGCAGGCCGCCGTGCTGACCGCCGCTTACGAGCAGCTGTACCGCGAGGCCGCCGATCTGCCGGACACGCCCACGGTGCTGCCGGCCGAACGCTCGTTCCAGCCGTTGTTCCCCTCTGTCACCATGAACCCCCAGGCGATCCTGTCGCCGCGCCCAGATGCGTTAGCGGCGACGCAGGCCGTCGGACCTGTTTATGCCGAGATTGGCCCGCAGCTTTCGCGCATGGCCCTGCGTGCGCAGGAGCAAACCCTGGCAGGCTACCGCTTCCTCGACCGCCATGGCACCGTCATTGGCGGCAGTGCCGAGGGCGGCGCCTATCTTGGTCACGTCAATGAGGTGGCCCTGGCCTTGAACGGAGAGGTCGCCTCCGTCGCCCGCACCCGCGTGCGCGAAACCGGCGAGCGGGCGCTTTACACGCTTTCCCAAGGCTCTCGCGTTCGGATCTTTGTGGCGATGCCTGCCATGGTCGGCGAGGACATCATCGGCGTCGTTTACCTCAGCCGAACGCCAAACCACATCTTCCGGTTTCTTTATGGCGAGCGCTGGAACCTGGTCCAGGCAGCCGCCTTTGTGCTTCTGTCGACCGGTCTGATCGGTTTCGTCTTCTGGCGTTTCGTCTCGCAACCGCTGCGGGCGCTTATTCGTCGCACGGACGCCATGGACAGCGCCTCCAAATGGGAACCGCTGGAGCACTACGGCACGCGGGAGGTTGAGACGCTCGCCCGCAGCTTCCAGGCCCTGACCGAGCGTCTGCACCAAAGTCGTGACACGCTGACGACCTATACGGCCCATGTGAGCCATGAGATGAAGTCCCCGCTGACCTCCATCAAAGGCGCGGCTGAGTTGATGCAGGACGACATGCCCCCCGAGACCCGCGCGCGGTTCCTCGACAACATCCTGCGTGACGCAGAACGGATCGAGGACCTGCTGGCGCGCATGCGTGACTACAGCGCCGTGGGGGCGGCGCCATTGCGGGGCGCCTGCGTGGTGGACCAGGTGCGGCCCGAGGTCGACGGCCTGGCCGTGACCGTGACCCCCGAAAACGCCACAGCCCCGATCCCCGGGGATATCCTGAGCATGGTGCTGACCCACCTGCTGGAGAATGCCGCCGACCATGGCGCGCGCGCGGTCAAGATCACCGTCGACGCGGCCGGTATGACCATCGCGGATGACGGCTGCGGCATTAGTGAGGGCAACCGCGCCCGCGTGTTCGAGCCGTTCTTCACCACCCGCCGCGATGATGGCGGCACGGGCATGGGCCTCAACATCGTCCGTTCGGCCATTGAAGCCACGGGGGGTGAAATCGCTTTGGAGCCTTCCGAGAAAGGCGCCCGTTTTCGGGTGACGTTCGGGCGGTAGACTTGGGTAAAGCAGAGCGCAGGCTTCAGTCGGACCGAAGTTTTGAACCCGCCGGAGAAACACCCCGATGCACCCGGCACAACGCCCTTGACCCGAACCACAATTCCAGCGCGGATGGCATATGGAAACCGCGTTTGAAGATGTCCCCACCGTCTGGATCCCGATGCCTGATGGCGTCCGGCTGGCCGCAAGGCTCTGGCTTCCGGACGGCCCGCCCGCGGGTGCAGTGCTCGAATACCTTCCCTACCGCCGCCGTGACGGGACGTCGCTGCGCGACGCTTCCGTCTACCCGGCCTTCGCAAAGCTTGGCCTTGCTGGCGTGCGGGTCGATATCCGGGGCACCGGCGATTCCGAGGGGCATTTCGACGACGAATACTCCGAACAGGAACTGAGCGATGGCGAGGCCGTCATCGCCTGGATCGCGGCGCAACCCTGGTGCAACGGCAACGTGGGGATGATGGGCATCTCCTGGGGCGGGTTCAACGCGTTGCAATTGGCGGCCCGCAAGCCGCCCGCCTTGAAGGCGGTGATCTCCATCGCCTCCACCGTGGACCGCTTTGCCGATGACATCCACTTCAAGGGCGGCACGCATCTGTCCGCCAACCTCTACTGGGCGACGCAGATGTTGGGCCGCGCGGCGATGCCCCCAGATGCATCCGTTGTGGGGGACGGCTGGCGGGCACAGTGGCTGGACCGGTTGGAACATCTGCCCGCCCTGATGTTCCCCTGGATGGCGCACCAGCGCCGTGATGCCTTCTGGAAACACGGCTCGATCTGCGAAGATTTCAGCGCTGTGCAAGCCCCCGCCCTCGTGATCGCCGGATGGGCCGACGGCTACCGCAACACGCCCTGGGACGCGCGGGAGGGCCTTGGCGACAAGGCACGCGCGATCAGCGGGCCCTGGGTGCATCTCTATCCCCATTTCGCGGTGCCGGAACCGCGCCTTGATTTCATCGCCGAAGCCGCGCGGTGGTGGGGCCAATACCTGCAAGGCCGCGACACGGGCGCCGAGGCTCTGCCCGCCCACCGCCTGTACCTGTCCGAAGCCGTCCGCCCCGATCAGACCCGCATCCGAGAGCCGGGGCGCTGGATCGAAATCACCCAAGGAGAGGCGACCGAAACCCTCCTGCGCCTATCGCCGGGCCAACTGGGCGCGGAGGGCGGCGGAGAGGTCACGGTCAGCACGCCGCTCGACTGTGGCGTGGACGGCGGCGAGTTCTTCACCCAGGGCGCCGACACCGACCTGCCCGATGATCAGCGCGCCGACGACGGCCTGTCGGTGTGCTTTGAGACCGAGCCCCTGGACGCCCCCATGGACATCATCGGACGCCCGACGCTGACAATCCCTATTGCGCTGGATGCGCCCCAGGGCAATCTGATCGCGCGCCTGGTCGATGTTCATCCCGACGGCACGGCCCACCGCATCAGCCTTGGCGTGCTGAACCTGTCTCACCGCATGGGCTCGGAGAGCCCGGCTGCGATGACACCCGGCAGGGTGGAAGAGGGGCGCGTGACGCTGGACGCGACCGCCTACCGCCTGCGGCCCGGTCACCGCCTGCGCCTGGCAATCTCCACCGCCTACTACCCGATGATCCTGCCCCCGCCCACGGATGTCACCGCAACCCTGTCGCTTGAGTACGCCGCGCTGCAACTGCCCTCCGCGCCTTACACTGAAATCACCCTACCACAGGCAGGCGCTGATACACGCCCCGCCTTCCCGTCCACCCCCGCCTCCATTTTTCGGCGATGCACCCGCGACCGCGCCAGTGGCCGGACCGACGTCACCGTCGAAAGCGACAGCGGCACCACCACGCATCCGGATTACGGCATCGCCTGGCGCGATATCCGGCGCTCGGATTACACGATCACGCGGGGCGACCCGCTCAGCTACCGTGCGGTCGAGGTCTGTACGAACGAGCGCACCCATGGGGGCCACCTCTGCCGTGTGATCGCCACGGGCCAGTTGCGCGCCACGGCCACGGACTGGATCATCAACGCCCGGATCGAGGCAACCCAGGACGGCGAGACCGTCTTCACGCGCGATTGGACTCAGACCATCGCCCGCGATCACATGTAGCCCGCCCATGTCTGCCCCGAAACGACCCCGCATCGCCGTCGCCGGGTTTCAGCATGAAACCAACAGCTTTTCGCCGACCCCCGCGACGCTGGCGGATTTCGAGATGGACGACAGCTGGCCCGGCCTGTCGCGCGGGCCTGATGTGATCCACCGCACCCGGGGCATCAACCTGCCCATCGCGGGGTTTGTTCAAGCCGCCGAGGCCGATCCAAGTGTCGAGATCATCCCCATCCTCTGGGCCTCGGCAGAGCCGTCCGGCCCCGTCACCGACGCCGCCTTCGACACCATCGCCGGGTGGATCCTCGACGGCCTCAAGGCTGCGGGGCCACTCGACGGGCTCTACCTTGATCTGCACGGCGCGATGATTACTGAGCGCCATGACGACGGCGAAGGCGCGTTGCTGACTTTGCTGCGCGCGGCGCTCGGCCCGGACCTTCCGATTACGATCAGCCTTGATCTGCACGCCAATATCTCTGCCACGATGGTTGCCCATGCCACTTCCATTGCGCTTTTCCGCACTTATCCGCATCTGGATATGGCCGACACCGGCGCGCGGTGTTTGCCGATGCTGAAGGCCCAAATCCAGGGCGCCCGGCCCTGCAAGGCCTTTGCGCAGGTGCCCTACCTGATCCCGCTACACGCCCAATGCACCGACATGGCGCCGATGGGGCCGCTTTACGCGCTGGCCGAAGCCGCAGGCGCAGAACTTGCCGCCGGGTTCACCGGCGGCGACACCCGCCACACCTGCCCGTCGATCCTCGCCTACGCCGACACGCAGGCGGCGGCAGACCAGGCCGTCGCAACGGTGCTGGACGCGACGATCACAGCAGAACCCGATTTCATTGGCACCCCGCCGCCGCCGGATCAGGTGGTGCGCGCGGCGATGGCATTGCCTGAAGACGCACCCGTGATCATCGCCGACGTGGAGGATAACCCCGGCGGCGGCGGATCATCAGACACCACGGGCCTTTTGCGGGCCTTGGTCGAGGGCGGCGCGCAAGGGGCCCTTCTGGGGGTGATGCACGACCCCGACGTGGCGCAGGCTGCCCACAGGGCAGGCCTTGGTGCCACCATCGCGATGCCCCTTGGCGGGCGCTCAGGCTGTGCGGGTGACAGGCCATATGAGGCCTGCTTCCAGGTCGATGCCCTATCGGACGGGCGCGTTGTGTATGAAGGGGCGATGTACGGCGGCGGAGAGGCGCAGATCGGCCCCTCGGCCTTGCTTAAGGTGATGGAAACAAACGCAGATGTCCGGATCGTCGTCAGCTCGGTGCGCAACCAATGCCTCGACCGGGGCTACTTCCGCGCGCTTGGCGTGGACCCGGAAACCGCGCGTATCGTCGCGATCAAAAGCACCGTCCATTTCCGCGAAGCCTTCGCGCCCATGGCGCAGGCCGTCTTGACCACGCGGGTGCCCGGCGCGCTTTCCAGTGACCTGACCCAAGCCCCCTTCAAGCACCTGCGCGATGGGGTCAGGTTAGGCCCCATGGGACCCGTTTTTCGACGCGCCTGAAACCCTGGCCTACTGACATTTGAATCTTGGCCGTTGCAACTAACAGTTGAAACTCTGAGGATTGCGGGCAGAATAGCCTGACAAATTGAAGATGGCCGGGCAAACCGGCCAGCAAGACAACAGTGGAGAGATACATGAAACGACTGACCGATATGGGCGGAATGAGCCGCCGAACCATGCTGCAAGGCACGGCTGCCGTCGGCACCGCCGCGCTGATCACGCCTTGGGGCACGCCGCTCCGCGCGCAGCCCGTGCAGGGCGGAACGCTGCGGGTGGGCATGGCCCACGGCTCGACCACCGACGCGCTTGACCCGGGCTCCTGGGAAGCGGACTTCATGATTTTCCAGGCGCATACGCGCAACAACTACCTGACCGAGATCGCCGCCGACGGCTCTCTCGTGCCGGAACTGGCGGAAAGCTGGGAAGCCTCGGCCGATGCCGCGACCTGGACCTTCACGATCCGCTCGGGCGTCGAGTTCCACTCCGGTCACATCCTCACCGCAGAAGATGTCGTGGCCTCCATCAACCACCACCGGGGCGAAGACAGCACCTCGGCCGCTGCGCCCATCGTTTCGGCGATCACCGATATGGCGGTCGATGGCATGAACGTCGTGTTCACGCTGGCCTCCGGCAACGCGGACTTCCCCTTCGTGATGTCCGACTATCACCTGCCGATCCTGCCCGCCCAGGCTGATGGCACCATCGACCCCAACACCCAGGACGGCTGTGGCCCGTTCCGCATTGTCGAGATCGAATTCGGCGTCGGCGCCTCCTACGCGCGTCACGAGGGCTACTGGAAAGAGGGTCTGCCCCACTTCGACGCCATCGAGCAGATCGTCATCTTCGACGACGCCGCGCGTCAGAACGCGCTGATCTCGGGCGAGGTCGACTATATCGACACCGCCGACCTGAACACCGTCCACCTGCTGGAGCGCGCGCCGGGCATCGAGATCCTGTCTGTCACCGGCACCCAGCACTACGGCCTGCCGATGGACACGCGGGCCGCGCCCTTTGACGACGTCAACGTGCGTCTGGCGCTGAAGTACGCGATCGACCGCACCCAGTTGGTGGACACGATCCTCAACGGCTACGGCAGCTTGGGCAACGACCACCCGATCGGGTCCGGTCAGCGCTTCTTCAATACCGAGCTGGAGCAGAAAGAGTACGATCCCGATCGCGCGCGCTTCCACCTGGCGGAAGCTGGCATGGAAAGCCTCGACGTGGACATCCACCTGGCCGACGCCGCCTTCGCGGGCGCGATGGACGCAGGCGTGTTGTTCTCGGAGACCGCTGCCGCCGCCGGCATCAACCTCAACGTGGTGCGGGAGCCCAACGACGGCTACTGGTCCAACGTCTGGATGCAGAAGCCCTTCGCGGGCACCTATTGGGGCGGTCGCCCGACCGAGGACCTCATGTTCTCCACCGCCTACGAGCGGGGCGTGCCGTGGAACGAGACGTTCTGGGACAACGAGCGCTTCAACGAGCTGCTCCTGCAGGCGCGCTCGGAACTGGACGAAGAGCTGCGTCGCGGCATGTACTTCGAGATGCAGGAAATCGTCTCCGACGAAGGCGGGATCATCATTCCGATGTTCGCCAACTACGTCGGCGCCTACTCCGATGCCCTCGCCCGGCCCGAACAGGTCGCGTCGAACTGGCGCAACGATGGCCACAGGATCGGCGAACGCTGGTGGTTCGCAGCCTGATCTGAAACAGCCCCCGGTCAGGCAACTGACCGGGGGATTTTTGTTCCAGGCGCCGCCCAACGCGGCGCGCTTGGAAACGGTAGCAAACGACCCGGCCAGCCCCGGCCTAAAGGACCCCCATGTCACATATCTGGACCATGATCTTGCAGCGCCTGGCCCTTGGCTTCGTCACGCTGTTCGTCGTGTCACTGATCATCTTCCTCGGCACCGAGCTTCTGCCCGGCGACTTCGCGCAAGAGATCCTTGGCCAATCCGCCACCCCTGAGACCGTCGCCGCCCTGCGCGAGCAGTTGGGCCTGAACGACCCGATGGTCACGCGCTACATCAGTTGGCTGACGGATGTGTTGCAGGGCGATTTGGGCGAGAGCCTGGCCAACGGGCAATCGGTGTCCGAGCTGATCGGGCGGCGCCTGGGCTACACGCTGTCGCTGGCCGCCTATGCCGCCGCCATCGCCGTGCCGCTGTCGCTGGTTCTGGGGATCCTCGCGGCGCTGTTCCGGAATTCGTTCTTCGACCGCTTCGCCAATGCCTCGGCGCTGACGTCGATCAGCTTCCCTGAATTCTTTGTCGCCTACATCCTGATCTTTTATCTGGCAGGCGCGGGCGGGCCGTTCCCGTCGATCTCCAACATGCGCGGCGTCGAAGGGTTGGGTGACTTCCTCTACCGCACCTTCCTGCCGGCCCTGACCCTGACCCTCGTGGTCACCGCCCACATGATGCGGATGACGCGGGCCGCGATCATCAACCTGCTGGCAAGCCCCTATATCGAGATGGCGCGCCTGAAAGGCATGTCGCCGATGCGGGTCGTCGTGAAACACGCGTTGCCCAATGCCTTGGCCCCGATCATCAACGTGGTGGCCCTGAACCTCGCCTATCTGATCACCGGTGTGGTCGTGGTGGAGGTGGTCTTCGTCTACCCCGGCCTCGGCCAGTTGATGGTCGACAGCGTGTCGGCCCGCGACATGCCGGTCGTGCAAGGCATCGCCCTTGTCTTCGCCGCAGCCTACGTGCTGCTGAACCTCACCGCGGATGTGTTGGCGACCTTGTCCAACCCCCGCCTTGTGCACCGTCGCTGAGGGGGGCTGATCATGGGATTTCTTACCGGACTCTTCTGGCTCGCCATCGCCATCATCGCCGCCATGGCGGCGGGATGGCTGTTCAAACAAGCACTGGTTCTGGTGATGCCCCGGGGCATCGCAAAGGAACTGCGCACCGCGCCGATGACGGCCAGCTTCGGGATGCTGATGATCCTCATCTACATCCTCGTCGCTGTTTTCGCCCATTGGATCGCCCCGTTCTCAGAGACCGAGGTGGTCGGGCGCGAATATGAGGCCTGGAGCGAAGTGAACCGCTTGGGCACTGACAACCTGGGCCGCGATATGCTGTCTCGCCTGATCTATGCGGCGCGAAACACCGTGGGCATTGCGTTTGTGACGACCGCCTTGGCGTTCATCATCGGGTCGGTCCTGGGCCTTCTGGCGGCCATCGTTGGCGGTTGGCTGGACCAGATCCTGTCGCGCACCGTGGACGTGTTGATGGCCATCCCGGCGCTGATCTTCGCCCTGCTGCTGCTGACCATCGTGGGCACCTCGATCTTCAACATGATCATCGTGATCGCCCTGATCGACAGCACACGGGTCTACCGTTTGGCGCGGTCCGTGGCGATGAACATCGTGGTGATGGATTACGTGGAGGCTGCGAAATTGCGCGGCGAAGGGCTGTGGCGCCTGATCTCTCGCGAGATCCTGCCCAACGCCATGGCGCCGCTGGTGGCCGAGTTCGGCCTGCGGTTCTGCTTCGTGTTCCTGATGATCTCAGCCCTGTCGTTCCTGGGCCTGGGGATGCAGCCGCCGACGGCGGACTGGGGCTCCATGGTGAAGGACAACGCGACGTTGATCACCTTCGGGGACATCACGCCGCTGCTTCCCGCTGGCGCCATCGCGCTTCTAACGGTGAGCGTCAACTTCGTGGTCGACTGGCAGCTGCACCGCGCCTCTGGTTTGAAGGAATAAGCCCATGTCAGACGTACTATTGACGATGAAAGACCTGCGCATCGAAGGCCGCGCCGATGAGGAATGGCTGGAGATCGTGAAGGGCGTGGACCTGACCCTGCATAAGGGCGAGGTCCTGGGCCTGATCGGCGAATCCGGGGCGGGTAAATCCACGATTGGATTGGCCGCGATGGGTTTCGCGCGGGACGGCTGCCGGATTTCCGGCGGTGAGATCCTGTTCGACGGGATCAATCTGCGCACCACGTCCGAGCAGGAACGTCGGGGCCTGCGCGGCAAGCGCATCGCCTATGTGGCGCAATCGGCGGCGGCGAGTTTCAACCCCGCCCACAAGCTGATCGACCAATACACCGAAGGCCCGGTGGAGCACGGTGTGATGGCGCGATCCGAGGCGGCAAGCGACGCCACGGAGCTGTATGAGAAAATGCAGCTGCCCGAGCCGGGGACCATCGGCTTTCGCTATCCCCACCAGGTCTCGGGCGGGCAATTGCAGCGCGCGATGACAGCCATGGCCATGGCCTGCCGCCCGGACCTGATCATTTTCGATGAGCCCACCACGGCGCTTGACGTGACCACGCAGATCGAGGTGCTGTCGGCCATTCGCGATATCGTGGAGCAGTTCAACACAGCCGCCATCTACATCACCCACGACCTCGCCGTCGTGGCGCAGATGGCTGACAAGATCAAAGTGCTCCTGAAAGGCGAAGAGGTGGAAGAGGCCGACACCCGCACCATGCTGTCCGCACCGACGGAGGATTACACCAAATCGCTCTGGGCGGTGCGCAGCTTTGCCCGCGCAACCCAGGCATCGGTGACCCCCGGCGAGACCCCCGTGGTGTCGGTCAAAGGCGTGACAGCGGGCTACGGCACGCTGGATGTGTTGAAAAACGTGAACTTCGACATCCACGCCAAGCGCACCGTCGCGGTTGTGGGCGAATCCGGGTCGGGCAAATCCACAACGGCGCGGGTGATCACCGGGCTGTTGCCGCCCCGTCAGGGCGAGATCCTGTTCAACGGCAGCGCCCTGCCGCCCGACTACCGCAAACGCACCAAGGACCAGCTGCGCCAGGCGCAGATGATCTACCAGATGGCCGACACGGCCCTGAACCCCAAGCAGAAGCTGCGCGAGTTGATCGGCCGCCCGGCCCAGATGTATCTGGGCCTGCAAGGCAAAGCCCTGGAAGAGCGGGTCCGTAACCTGCTGGATCTGATCGAGTTGGAGCCCGACAACTACATCGACCGTCTGCCGTCCGAGCTGTCCGGTGGCCAGAAACAACGGATCGGCATCGCGCGGGCCTTGGCGGCGGAGCCGCAGTTCATCATCTGTGACGAGGTGACGAGCGCGCTGGACCAGCTGGTGGCCGAGGGGATCTTGCGACTGCTCGACAAGCTGCAAGGCGAATTCAACCTCGCCTACATGTTCATCACCCACGATCTGGCAACCGTGAAATCAATCGCCGATGAGGTTGTGGTGATGAAGGAGGGCATCGTTGTGGAGCAAGGGCCAAAGGACGAGATGTTCCAACCGCCCCACGATCCTTACACGGAGCTACTGCTATCCTCGGTGCCCGAAATGGACCCCGACTGGCTGGATAAACTGCTGGCCGAACGCGCGGCTGGCGGCGCCGGGGCCGGTGTGGACAGCGCCGGGAACTGAAGGCGTAGGGTGGGTGAAACCCACCGCTGCGCTGAAGGTGGGTTTCACCCACCCTACGGCACGATCATATCGATGAGATACGCACTGCCCGCCGCCTTGGCACGTGCCAGGGCGGGGGCCAGGCCCTCCGTCCCCTCCACCCGCTCGGCAGGCATCCCGTAGGCCTTGGCGACGGCTGTGAAATCCGGCGCGGATGGCTTGACACCCTCGGGCTTGATCTGGTTGTCGACCATATAGCGTTCAATCTCCTGGTAGCCGCTGTTGTTCCAGACCAGGAAGATGACGGGCGTCTTCTCATCCATTGCCGTTCCCAATTCCGACAGACAGAACTGCAGCCCGCCGTCACCGGTGATGCAAACCACGGGCGCGCCGTCGCCTAGCGCCGCACCGATGGCGGCGGACGGGCCGTAGCCTAAGGCGCCATACCCCGTGGCCGCATTGAACCACCCACGGGGGGCCGCGATGTCCGCATACATGTTGCCCGCATAGACGACCTGCGTGCTGTCGCCAACGATACGCGCGCCGGGAATGGTTTCGGCGATCATCTCGATGATCGCGAGGTGGGATTGGTATGGGGCGTCGAGGCTGCTAAAACCGGCCGTCCGCGCAGCACCTGCACGGCTTGCCCCCTGGCCGCTGCGCGGCAGAAATCCGTCGCTCAGCGCCGTCACTGCAAGGTTTGCATCCGCCACGATGGCCGTGTCCGGCAACCGCCCCCGCGTGATCTGCACCCCGTCGCAATCGATGCGGATCAGATGGGAAAGCGCAGGCGCCGCGCCGTCCTCATACATGTCGTAATCCGTGCGCCCGAACTGGGTGCCGATCGCCAGAACCACATCAGCGTCGGCCATCATTGCCCGCACGGCAGGCAACGTCGGGCTGGCGGGCACGCGCAGCGGGTGGCCGCCGAGGATCCCCCGCCCGTTGGTCGTTGTGACGACCGGCGCATCCAGCGCCTCCGCCAGGGTCTGGATCGCACCCGCCGCCCCAACGGCCCCGCCCCCTGCCAGGATCAGCGGTCGTTCAGCCCCGGCCAATCGTTCCTTGGCAACCGCGATCACCGACGGATCAGGCGCACGGCGCGTATCGACCAGCGCGCGGGCTTCCGGCACCTCAATCCGTTGCTTCATCACATCCAACGGTACCTCGATATGGACCGGGCCGGGGCGCGCTTCGGTCATCGCCGTCCAAGCCCGGTCGACGACCCGCTCCAGATCTTCGGCGCGGTGCAGCGTCTGCGACAGCAACGCCACCTGCGCCATCATCGCCTGTTGATCCGGCAATTCATGGAGGAACCCCTCCTCCTGCCCGAACGTCGCAGCCCGGTTCACGCCCGAGATCACCAGCATCGGAATGCTATCCGCCCGCGCCTGGGCCATCGGAGTGATCGCGTTGGTCACCCCCGGCCCGGTAATCAGAAGACACACGCCCGGCTTGCCGGATGCCCGCGCATATCCATCGGCCATGAAGCCCGCGCTTTGCTCGTGCCTGGGCGTGATGTGGCGGATGCCCGAGCCATCGAGGCCACGGTACATCTCGACCGTATGAACCCCGGGGATGCCAAAAATCGTGTCCACGCCGCGTCGTTCCAGCAACGTGATCAGCACTTCGCCAACGGTCTTCATCATGTCCCCTCCGATAGTCTGGCCGCCCGTGCCGCAGAAGGGGTCACCCCGAACTCTGCCTTGAACGCGCGCGCCATAGCCGTGGCATCGCGGTAGCCCGAGCGCAAGGCCACCTCGGCGACACTATCGCGGGTTTGCTCCAATCGGCGCCGCGCTTCCGCCAGCCGGATCGAGCGATAGACCGCCCCGGGGGACCTCTTGGCATGGGCCTGAAAGGCCAGCTCCAACGCGCGCCGGGTCAGGTTGAGCTGTGCGGCGAGGGCGTCGATGGTCAAGGGCTCCTCCACATGGCGCCGCATCACGGCGGCGGCGGCCTTCACCGTCCGGTGCGTCGGGATCAAACGGTTCGGGTCCAAATCCGGCGCCCGCTCGCCGAACATGAACAGCGCGGCAACCTCCAACGACAGGGCCGCCCCATGGCGCTGCTCAATCAACTCCAGCATCAATTCCAGCGTCGTCGTGGCCCCCCCGCACGACGCGCGGTCGCCCTCGATAATGAACCGATCCTCGGTGAAATTGACTTCCGGGAAAGCCTCCGCCGCCTGCGCGAGCGTGTCCCAATGGCACGTCGCTTTTCGCCCCTCCAAAAGCCCTGCATAGGCCAGCAAATAGGCGCCCGTATCGAGGCCCGCGAGCGCCTCAAACCGCGGGGCCGCCGCGCGCAAGGCGCGGGCCGTGGCGGGCGTGGCCAGCGCCTCAAACCCGTAACTGGGCATCACCATCAGCCAGGCCCCAGACCGCTGCGAGGAGAGCGGGATTGCCTGAACAGGCAACCCGCTCGAGGAGGGCACGAGCGCATCGCCCAGGGACAGGAACCGCCAGTCATAAAGTGTCCTACGCGCCAACGTATTGGCCGCGCGCAACGGCTCCACCGCGTTGGCGAGGCACAGGTTCGAAAACCCATCAAACAGCAACATCGAATACGTATCCGGCATGGTCTTCACGCATACAGCAAGATCATGCCCGGCACGAGGCCTAACGATCTTTCCAATAGATAAGGAGATGCCCATGCACTTCGGCCTGAGCGACGAGCAAGAAATGATTGTCTCGACCGTCCGCAGTTTTGTGGAAAACGAGATCTATCCGTTTGAGGCAGAGGTCGAGCGCACCGGTCAGGTTCCGCTGGAGCTTGGTCAAGAGATCAAACAAAAGGTCATCGACCTTGGGTTCTATGCCTGCAACTTCCCCGAAAGCGTCGGCGGCGCGGGCCTGAACCACATGGATTTCACGCTGGTCGAGCGCGAGTTGGGACGCGGCTCCATGGCGCTGACCCACTTCTTTGGACGCCCCCAGAACATCCTGATGGCCTGCGAGGGCGATCAGATCGAGCGCTACCTGATGCCCGCCGTGCAAGGCGAGCGGATGGACGCGCTCGCCATGACCGAGCCCGACGCGGGATCAGATGTGCGCGGGATGAAATGCACCGCTGTGCGAGACGGAGGGGATTGGGTCGTGAACGGCTCCAAACACTTCATCTCGGGCGCCGAACACGCGGATTTCTTCATCGTCTTCGTCGCCACCGGCGTGGACGAGACCCCGAGGGGGCCGAAGAAGCGGATCACCTGCTTCCTGGTGGATCGCGGGCATCCCGGGTTTGAAGTGCGCGACGGCTATAACTCTGTCAGCCACAAGGGCTACAAGAATTGCATCCTCAATTTCGACGATTGCCGCCTGCCCAATGCGCAGGTTCTGGGCGAGGTCGACGGCGGATTTGCGGTGATGAACGAATGGCTCTACGCCACGCGCCTGACCGTCGCCGCTTTCTCCGTCGGGCGTGCACGGCGGTGCTTTGACTACGCCGTCGACTACGCCGCGCAACGCAAGCAATTCGGCCAGCAGATCGCCAAGTTCCAGGGCGTCAGCTTTCAGATCGCCGACATGATTACCGAGATCGACGCGGCAGATCACCTGACGCTCGCGGGCGCATGGCGGCTGGACGAAGGCCTGCCCGCGAACCGCGAGATCGCCTCGGCCAAGCTCTACGCGACCGAAATGCTCGCCCGCGTCACCGACACGACGCTACAGATCTTCGGTGGCATGGGGTTGATGGATGACTTCCCGATCGAGCGGTTTTGGCGTGACGCGAGGGTCGAGCGGATCTGGGACGGCACAAGTGAGATCCAGCGCCATATCATCAGTCGGGATTTGTTCCGGCCGTTGGGGGCCTAGGAATGGCGTGCCTCGGGATGGAGAGGTGTTTCGCCGCGCTTCGCGCGCCGACCAGCCGGGGGGCTCTGCCCCCCGGACCCCCCGGAGTTGTACGGGCAAGATGAAGAGAGCGCAGATGACTGAGGGAGGGGCATTGGACAGGCTTTTGCGGCCCCGGAGTATCGCCGTCGTCGGTGGCGGCGCGTGGTGCGAGAGTGTGATCCGCGAGTGTCACAAGATTGGATATTCCGGTGACATCTGGGCGGTGCATCCGTCGCGTGCGGAGGTCGGCAGTGCGCCTGCTTTTTCGTCCGTGGCAGCCCTGCCCGCAGCGCCGGATGCCGCGTTTGTTGGGGTGAACCGGCTTGCGACGGTTGAGGTGATCCGCGCCTTGTCCGAGCGCGGCGCGGGCGGCGCGATCTGCTTCGCCTCTGGGTTTGGGGAGGCTGTTGAAGAGCTGTCGGACGGGGCTGATGTGCAGGCGGCCTTGTTGGAAGCGGCAGGCGACATGCCGATCCTGGGGCCCAATTGCTACGGTTTGGTTAATGGGCTCGACAGCGTGGCGCTTTGGCCGGACCACCACGGCATGGTCCCGGTCGAAAGCGGCGTGGCGCTGGTGACGCAATCCTCCAACATTGCAATCAACCTGACCATGCAGACCCGAGGCCTGCCCATTGCCTATGTCGTGACGGCAGGCAATCAGGCGCGGACCGACCTGGCGCAGATCGGGATGGCGCTGTTGGAGGACCCGCGTGTCACGGCCCTTGGTCTGCATATTGAGGGGATCCAGGACATCCGCGGGATCGAGGCGCTGGCCAAGCGGGCACGCCCTTTGGGCAAGCCGATTGTGGCCTTGAAAGTGGGCGCCTCGGACCAAGCCCAGGCCGCCACCGTGTCGCACACGGCCTCGCTTGCGGGCAGCGATGCGGGGGCACGTGCGCTTCTGGCGCGCCTGGGCATCGGGCAGGTCAGCGGGCTTTCCGCGCTGCTGGAGGCGTTGAAGTTGCTGCACGTTACGGGGCCCTTGGCGTCCAATCGCATTGGGTCGATGTCGTGTTCTGGCGGCGAGGCCTGCCTGATGGCCGACACAGCGCTGGCCCATGACGTGAGCTTTCCCGATCTGTCCGCGCGTCAGAAGAATGATCTGCGCGCCGCGCTTGGCCCCAAGGTGGCGTTGGCCAACCCCTTGGATTACCATACCTATATCTGGGCCGACCGCGCTGCAATGGCCGCGTGTTTTTCGGCGATGATGGATGAGACATTGGCATTGGGATGCGTGGTGCTCGACTTCCCCCGCCCGGACCGATGCCCGGCGCCGGACTGGGATCTGGTGATTGAGGCCGTCTCGGATGCGCAGGCTGCGACAGGCCGCCCGATCGCCATCCTCTCCAGCTTGCCGGACACCATGCCCGAGGGCGTCGCGCAAAAGATCATGGCCCGGGGGATCGCCCCGCTTTGTGGCCTCTCGGATGCGTTGGAGGCCGTTGAAGTGGCGGCACACGTCGGACGGCCTGTCGCGGCGGACCCGGTGCTTTTGCCGGGCCCCGAAGGGCCGACCCATATCATTTCCGAGGCTGATGCAAAGCAACGCCTGCACGCGCACGGGGTGGCCATTCCCGCCGCGCAACTCGCGGCTTCCCCGGCCGAGGCTGGCGTGGCCGCTGCCACCATCGGCGGGCTGCTCGCGCTGAAGGGTGTCAGCGTCTCCCACAAAACCGAAGTCGGCGCGGTGCGGTTGAACCTTCGCCCCGAGGAGGTCGAGGAATCGGCCCGCGAAATGCCCGCGCAGGAATTTCTTGTAGAAGAAATGATCGCGGGGCCCGCCATCGAACTGCTGATCGGCGTGGTCCGGGACCCCGCCCATGGCTTCGTGCTGACCCTCGGTGCAGGCGGAACCCTGACCGAGATCCTGGATGACACAACGCACCTCCTTTTGCCCTGCACAGCCGATGACATCGCACAAGCCTTGGCCCGCCTGCGCCTCGCGCCGCGCCTTGCGGGATACCGCGGCGCGCCGCCCGCGAACATCGAGGCGATTGCCAGCACCGTCCTGGCCGTGCAGGACTATGTCGTGGCCCACGCCCGCGACATCTTCGAGGTCGAGATCAACCCGCTTTTGTGCACCCCCACCCGCGCCGTGGCCGCCGACGCCCTCATCCGTTTAAGGGAGACACCATGACCGATATGCCAATCAAGACCACCCGACGGGGCTATGTGCTGGAAGTCACGTTGGACCGGGGCAAGGCCAATGCGATTGACCTCGCCACGAGCCGCATCATGGGCGAGGTCTTCACCGATTTCCGCGATGATCCCGAGTTGCGCGTGGCGATCATCACCGGCGCTGGCGAGAAGTTCTTCTGCCCCGGCTGGGACCTGAAAGCCGCCGCCGACGGCGATGCGGTGGATGGCGACTATGGCGTGGGCGGCTTCGGCGGCCTGCAAGAACTGCGCGGCCTCAACAAACCGGTGATCGCGGCGGTAAACGGGATTTGCTGTGGCGGCGGGCTGGAGCTAGCGCTGTCGGCGGACATCATTCTCGCGGCGGATCACGCGAGCTTTGCGCTGCCCGAAATCCGCTCCGGCACCGTGGCCGATGCCGCTTCCATCAAGCTGCCCAAGCGCATTCCCTACCACATCGCGATGGAGATGCTGTTCACCGGGCGTTGGCTGGATGCCGACGATGCAGCGCGCTGGGGGATGATCAACCGGGTCATCCCGGCGGCAGAGCTGATGGCGCAGGCGCGCGAGATGGCGGACCTTTTGGCCAGCGGCCCGCCGCTCGTCTACGCCGCGATCAAGGAGGTCGTGCGCGAGGCCGAGGATATGAAGTTCCAGGACGCGCTCAACAAGATCACCAAAAGTCAGTTCGAGACGGTGGAAAGGCTCTACCGCTCGGAAGATCAACTGGAAGGCGCCCGCGCCTTCGCCGAGAAACGCGACCCCGTCTGGCGGGGGAAATAGCCCACTACGGGACGGCGGGTGGGGCGTCGCTTGCGTTTTTTGCCTGGCAAAAAATCGCAGGCGCGCGTCACCCCCGTCCAACAGGAGAAGCCCATGCCGCTAACCATGAACAAAGACGTCTTCATCACCTGCGCCGTCACGGGCTCGGGCTCCACCCAGGACCGCAGCCCCCACGTGCCGCGCTCGCCCCAGCAGATCGCCGAAAGCGCGATTGACGCAGCAAAGGCAGGCGCGGCTGTCGTCCACTGCCATGTCCGCGATCCCGAAACCGGCACGCCGTCCCGCGATCTCGCCTACTACCGCGAGGTCACCGACCGCATTCGCGACGCCGACATTGACGTCGTCCTGAACCTCACCGCTGGCATGGGCGGAGACATCGTCTTTGGCTCCACCGAGGCACCGCTGCCCACCCGCGAGGGCACCGACATGGTCGGCGCGACCGAGCGTGTGGCCCATATTGCCGAGTGCCTGCCCGAGATCTGTACCCTCGACTGCGGCACCATGAACTTCGCCGAGGCCGACTACGTGATGACCAACACCCCCGGCATGCTGCGGGCCATGGGACGCATGATGACGGATCTGGGCGTGAAGCCCGAGATCGAGGCCTTTGACACCGGCCACCTGTGGTTCGCCAAGGAATTGGTGAAGGAAGGCGTCCTCGACAGCCCGGCCCTCGTGCAACTCTGCATGGGCGTGCCCTGGGGGGCGCCAGACGATTTGAACACCTTCATGGCGATGGTGAACAATGTGCCCGACGACTGGACGTTTTCCGCCTTCGCACTGGGGCGCAACCAGATGGCCTATGTGGCGGCGTCGGTGCTGGCAGGCGGCAATGTGCGCGTGGGGTTGGAGGATAACCTGTGGCTGGACAAGGGCGTGCTCGCGACCAATGCGCAACTGGTGGAGCGCGCGCGCGGCATCATCGAGGGGATGGGCGCAAAGATCATCGGCCCGGCGGAGGTTCGCGAGAGCCTCGGCCTCACCAAGCAAGCGCCCAGATGAGGGGCCGCGCCCTCCTCGGGAAAGCGCTGCTTGCAGCGCTCCCCCTCCTCGCAGCTGCCTCTTGCGGGGCTGTTCTCGGGCCGTCCTACCGCGATGACAGCGTCACGATTGCCTCGTCTGCCAACTTCGACGCTTCGCGCTATGTTGGGCGGTGGTACGAGGTTGCACGCTATCCGAACCCGTTCCAGGCCGATTGCCCCGGCGCCATCGCCGAATACGGAGCCTCGGAAACGCCCGGCGTTCTGACGGTGCGCAACACCTGCCTGGACGCGAATGCCGTGCCGACCGAGATGATCACCGGCACGGCCACGGATGAGGGGCTTGGGCGCTTGTCCGTGCGCCTTCAAGGCGTCCCCGTCGCCGCGCCCTATTGGGTTTTGTGGGTCGATGAGGGCTACCGCACAGCCGTCGTCGGCGCGCCCAATGGCCGCGTCGGCTGGATCCTGAACCGCGACCCGGAGATCCCCGCCGACAGGCTGGCAGCGGCTCGGGAAGTCCTGGATTTCAACGGCTATGACCTGAGCCAATTGCAACGGAGCGTCACCCCATGAAAGCAGCGATTATCGGCGGCGGTGTGATCGGCGGCGGATGGGCCGCGCGGTTCCTTCTGAACGGGTGGGACGTGGCGATCTACGACCCGGACCCGGAAGCCGAGCGCAAGATCGGCGAGGTCATGGCCAACGCCCGGCGCGCTTTGCCTGGGCTCTATGACACCGCTTTGCCCACCGAGGGGCAGTTACGGTTCACCGATGATCTGGCGGAGGCCTGCGACGGCGCGGACTGGGTGCAGGAAAGCGTGCCGGAACGGCTCGACATCAAGCACAAGGTCCACGCCCAACTGACGGCGCTGGCGCCGGACCGCGCAGTGATCGGGTCGTCCACCTCAGGGTTCAAACCCTCCGAGCTGACCGAAAAGGGCGCCCGTGTCATCGTGGCGCATCCGTTCAACCCGGTCTATCTGCTGCCCCTGATCGAGCTGGTCGGCGACGCAGATCACTGTGCAAAGGCAGCCGGGATCTTGCAGAGCGTCGGCATGTACCCCCTCCACGTCCGCAAGGAGATCGACGCCCATATCGCCGACCGTTTCCTGGAAGCCGTCTGGCGCGAGGCCCTTTGGCTGGTCAAGGACGGCATCGCCACAACGGAAGAAATCGACGAGGCGATCCGCATGGGCTTTGGCCTGCGGTGGGCACAGATGGGCCTGTTCGAGACCTACCGAGTGGCCGGTGGCGAAGCGGGCATGAAGCACTTCATGGCGCAGTTCGGGCCGTGCCTGAGCTGGCCCTGGACCAAGCTGATGGATGTGCCGGAGTTCACGGACGAGCTGGTCGACCTGATCGCGGGGCAATCGGACGCGCAATCAGGCCACCTCAGTATCCGCGAGTTGGAGCGTCTGCGGGACGACAACCTCGTGGGGATCATGCGGGCGCTGAAGCACTCGGGCAGCGGCGCGGGCGGTGTCGTGGCGCGCCATGAGGCGGCGCTACCGAAGGCCGCGATGCCGGTCACGCAGGATCGGCAGGTGCCGCAGGGGTGGACCGACTACAACGGCCACATGAACGAGACCCACTATCTGGAAGCGGGTTCCAAGGCGACGGATCGGTTCATGGAAATGGTCGGCGCGGACGCGGATTATGTCGCGCGGGGATTGAGCTATTTTACCGTCGAGAACCACGTCCGCTATCTAGATGAGGTCCACGCGGGCGACCGCTTGCGGGCGGAAACGCGGCTGATCTCTGGGGAGGGAAAAAAGCTGCACCTGTTCCACACACTGACCCGCGGCGACGGCGTGGCGGCGGCGACGGTGGAGAGCTTCCTGCTGCATGTGGACCTGGAAACCCGGAAGACGTGCTTGCCTAGCGAGGAGGTCTCGCGGGCGCTGGCTCGGGTGGCGGAGGAGCAGGCCGGGCTGCCGCTCCCGGACGGGGCCGGGCGGGTCGGACGGTAGGGCCTTTGCAGGGGTGCTCAAGCTTGAGCACCTAGGTTAAGACGTTGATTATATGAGATATTGGGTTTGCGCTTAACCTTTTGTTAAGGGTTTGAGAGGGTTTTGGGAAGCACTCATCCTGTGGCGGATGACGAACGGTTACGGCGCTGCGAGGGTGCAAACTGTCCCTTGGGTTTGGGTTGCAAAGGTCGACTTTGCCGGACAAAGCGGCCTTTGCGACGCGCAACGCAAATTGCCAGTCTTTACCTTCGATTAAACGTGGTTGGTGCAGCCCCCCACGTGAGACTGCCCCAAAGCCTTCTATGCTTTTCGCAACTCTGCTCCTACTCGGTTGTGAGCTGAGCGATCGCCCCGGTCCAGTCCTCCAGATGATAACTGAGTGCGATGCGCCCGTCCGTCACCGTTAGGATATCGATGGACATAGCCTCAAAGCTCCTTCCGGTAGCTGGATCCACGCCGAAGAAGGGGCCGACGGGTGTGCCTCGGAACAGGCTGCGTACAACAAATCGCCCGTCGCCAAGGTCAATGATGTCATGTGGCTCCCATTCCAGGTCCGGCACAACTTGGCCCAGGAAGGCGATTGTATTGAGCATACCTTGCGCCCCCTCACCACCCGGTGGTGTCTGGATCGAGACCAGGTCAGACGAAAACAGCTCGTAGAAGCGCTCTGACGTCGTCTCCGCCGGGTTGCTCAGGATGTCGCTGTAAAACGCTCGTACCGTGTCGATGTTGTCCGCCATGGCAGGGCCCGCCAAGATAGCTGCGGCTAGTGCGATTGTTCTTAAATTACGCGTCATCATCAGGTCCTTCATGGTTGGTCTTGGCTACGGTCGTAACGTTCAGGTCGCCACGGCATTCGCCGCAACAAACGCTATGGCGTTCAACACCGTGGCCACAGCCCAGAATGGAGCGAACGCAAGGCCTACATGGCGTCCGTTGCGAGAGATCTTCGGGTGGTGGCCGAGCAGGGGCACGCCGGCGTGATTAGCGTTCACCAGCACAAACAACGCCGCCATAACCCCAAAGACGAGGTGCAGAGCGTGGCGATCGGCCAAGGGCAACGTCAATCCGTAGATCACGCCAACGGCCACGGCAATAAACGCCAGCGCGCCTTGGCGTTGCTCGAACAGCATCACGAACACGTAGTCTTGGCCTAGATGGCTTTTTTCCGTAGGCAGCTTGTCCAACGCGGCGTCCAGCATAGCGGTCTGGTCACTGGCCGTCAGTGCGTTTGACGGGCGCGGCAAGCCTGGGCCGAAGAACGGCAGAACCCAGTTCACCACCCACCGCGCCCAGAGCGGTCGGGATAATTCTGGGAAGTGCACAATGGCAGGCGCGAGGCATAGCAACAGGCCAATGGTGGAGATCAAAGTAGTCGACATTCGGCAATCTTCCGTTCTGGATCAACGTCTTGCGCCCCTAGATAGAAGAACCCTACCAGCGCGCTTGTTTGTTTTGTTACCTAGTGGTACAAAAATTTACAAACTAAAGTCAACATTAAAATACCGACCGGTACAAAAATGAAGAATGACCCTGATAAACCGACCCGTGGTCGTCCTCGAACGATGAGTGAGGACGCGGTTCTGGACGTTGCCGTGACGGCCTATCAGCGCACGGACCCCGCCGATGTGTCGGTAAATGCTATCTGCCAGATGGCGGGTATCTCAAAGCCGTCGCTCTATCGCGCGTTTGGCAATGAGGACGGGCTGACCCTCGCGGCGCTTGATCGTTACGCGGAGCGGGTGCTGGGTGATCTGTTCGCTATCTTGCAGGCAAATCAGCCCCTCGCCCCCACGCTTGATGCTTTGATCGACTTTGCCGTCACGGACACACGACTGGAGACTGGCTGTCTGTTCTACAAAATGCGCGCGGGCAAACACCGCCTTGGACCCAAAACCCTCGCGCGGGTGGAGGAGATCGACGCCGCCGCCGTTCATGGCTTTGACGCCTATCTCAAGGGTCAGCAGGCGGCGGGCGCCTGGAACAGCGTGCAACCCACCCCCCTCATCGCGCGGTACTTGATGGAGCAGATCGGCCTGACGCTCACCCAACGTGCCACCATGGACGATACGTCTGGGCTCAAGGACGCGCTGTCCCTAGCGTTGTCAGTGATCAAAAACGATTAATGGGCTTTCTGGTACAGCAAGCAGTCTGTCGTCACTGAAGACTTTGTGGCCGAGGTTTGATGCCACGAACATCGCTTGCGCAGCATCAGTCACTAGGGGCCTAAACCTGCCCTTTCCTACCGCGTCCCGTTTCCCGCAAGCCTCCCGCCCCTCGAACCTCTCACGACGTCCATTTGATCGAGCAGCCGATGGAGGGGATTTGCTCGGTTGGGCCCTGCCCTGTTTCGGCGACCCTTGCCATGGCAGCGAAGAGTTCTCGGGGGGCGTCCTTGGGGGCGGGGGACATGCGGGAGGCGTCGAGGCGGCCTCGGTATTGCAGCCCGCTGTGCGCGTTGAAGCCGAAGAAGTCGGGGGTGCAGACGGCGTTGTAGGCGCGGGCTGCGGATTGGTCGGCGTCGTGGAGATAGGGGAAGGGGAAGCCGCGGGTCTGGGCCATGCGGGTCATGTTGGCGAAATTATCCTCGGGGTAGGCGATTGGATCGTTGGAGCAGATTGCGGCGACGCCGACGCCCAGGCCCTGCAGCTCGGACGCGTCGCGCAGGATGCGGTCGAGGATGGCCAGCACGAAGGGGCAGTGGTTGCAGATGAACATGATGAGGGTGCCCCTGGGCCCGGTGATGTCCGCGAGGGTGTAGGTCTGCCCGTCCGTGGCAGGCAGGGCGAAATCCGGCGCGGGCCAGTCGAAATCGCAAACGGGTGGGGTCAAAGCGGCCATGGGATCCTCGTGTGTCGGGTGGCATCACAATGCCTGCTGGGGCCAATCATGAAAACCCATGATGCCACGGCTTGCGCCGATCCGGGGCCGCGTGCATCACTTTGCCCGAGGGGACATGCGCATGACGATCCGAGTGGCGATAAACGGCTTTGGGCGGATCGGGAGATCCGTCTTGCGGGCCTGGGTGTTGGGGGGCGGGGGGCTGGGGCCGCACTGGCCCAAGGTGGAGATCGTGGCGGTCAACGACATCGCAGACGCGCAGACCTGTGCCTATCTGTTTGAATTCGATAGTGTATTCGGGGCGTTCCCCGGGGAGGTATCGGTGGCGGGGGGCGACCTGGTCGTGGACGGGCGGCGGATCAGGTTGAGCCAGGAGAGGGACACCGGGGCGTTGGATCTGGCCGGGGTCGATATTCTGATGGAATGCACCGGGCGCGGGTCGCGCGAGGTGGCGGAGGCGGCTTTGGCGGCGGGGGCGGGGCGTGTGTTGATCTCGGGTCCCGCGCCGGAGCCGGATCTGACGGTGGTGTTGGGGGCGAATGACGAGGCGTTGTTGCCCGCGCACCGGATTGTGTCGAATGCGTCGTGTACGACGAATGCCATTGCGCCGTTGGTGCGGCTGATTGATGAGACGTGGGGGCTGGACAGCGCCCTGATGACGACGGTGCATTGTTATACAGGATCTCAGCCAACGGTGGACATGCCGATGCGCGACCCGGCGCGGTCGAGGGCGGCGGCATTGAGCATGGTGCCTACGACAACCTCGGCCGAGCCGTTGCTGGACATTGTGCTGCCGGAACTGGCGGGGCGGGTGACGGGATCGGCGGTAAGGGTCCCGGCGGCGAGTGTGTCCTGCGTGGATCTGGCGGTAATGACCCGAGAGATGCCCAGTGCGGCAGAGGCGGAGGCCTTCTTGCGCGAACAGGCGGGCGGTGTCATTGGGTATACCGACAAGCCGTTGGTCAGCAGTGACCTGCGGGCCCGGCCTGAATCGCTGATCGTGGCGGGGCCGGAGATCAAACGCTCCAAGGGCGGCATGTTGCGGGTCTTTGGGTGGTACGACAATGAATGGGGGTTCTCCTGCCGGATGCTGGATGTGGCACGGGTGATGGGGGATCAAACTTGAGGGTTCAAAATGGCTGATTGGCAAGCTTGGATGAAGGAAGCGGCGTTTGTTGACGGCGCGTGGGTTGGGGCGGACAGCGGCGAGACCATCGAGGTGACGAACCCCGCCACCGGTGAGGTCATCGGGACCGTGCCGAACTGCGGCGACGTCGAGACCCAGCGCGCGATTGACGCTGCCGAGGCCGCGTTCACGGGCTTTGCCGCCATGTCGCTGATGGAGCGTGTGGGGCTGTTGTGGAAGCTGCATGACGCGTTGATGGACAACCAGGACGCGTTGGGAGAATTGCTGACCGTCGAGATGGGCAAACCCCTGGCCGAGGCCAAGGGCGAGATCGCCATCGGCGCGCAATATGTGCGCTGGTTTGCCGAGGAAGCGCGCCGCGCGAAGGGTGAGATTGTGCCTGCGGGCGTGAACGGGCGGCGCATTCTGGTGACCAAGCATCCGGTGGGCGTCGTGGGCATGATCACGCCGTGGAACTTCCCTTCGTCCATGCTGGCGCGCAAGGTCGGACCGGCGCTGGCGGCGGGCTGCCCGGTGGTGGCCAAGCCCGCGACGGCGACGCCGTATAGCGGTTTGGCCTGGGCGGCGTTGGCCGAGGAGGTGGGGTATCCCAAGGGCGTGGTGAACGTGTTGACGGGCAGCGCGCGGAAGATTGCGGGCGCGATGATGGAGTCTCCGGTCGTGCGGAAGGTGACGTTCACGGGCTCCACCGAGGTGGGCAAGGAGTTGATCCGGCAGAGCGCGGATACGGTGAAGAAAGTCTCGATGGAATTGGGCGGCAACGCTCCGTTCATCGTCTTTGACGACGCGGATCTGGAGAAGGCCGTGGAGGGCGCGATGGTGTCCAAGTTCCGCAACTCGGGCCAGACCTGCGTCTGTGCCAACCGGATCTATGTGCAGGCGGGCATCCACGATGCCTTTGTCGAAAAGCTGGTGGCCGAAACGGAAGCCATGAAAGTCGGCGACGGCCGCAAGGACGGCGTGGTGCAGGGCCCGTTGATCGACGGCGACGCCGTGGCCAAGGTGCAGGAGCTGCTGGACGACGCGGTCGGCAAAGGGGCCGGGATCGCCTGTGGCGGCAAGGCGCACGCCTTGGGCGGGTCCTTCTACGAGCCGACCGTGGTGACCGGAGCGACGCAGGACATGGCCTTTGCCCAGGACGAGATCTTCGGGCCGCTGGCGCCGGTGTTCAAGTTCGACACCGAGGAAGAGGTCATCGCCATGGCCAATGACACGGTGTTCGGCCTGGCGAGCTATGCCTACACGGCGGACCTGGGCCGCGCGTTCCGCCTGAACGAGGGGCTGAAATACGGGATGATCGGGATCAACTCGGGCCTGATCACGACCGTTGAAGCGCCCTTTGGCGGGGTCAAGGAGTCTGGCCTTGGGAAAGAGGGCGGGTCCCAGGGGTTGGAGGATTACGTGGAGACGAAATACGTCTGTATTGACGGGATTTAGCGTTTCGCGGCCACGCCTTTGGCGTGAGGGGTTTCGGGTATTTCGCCCTGGCTTCGCTACGGCGACCAATTGGGGGGCTAGCCCCCCAAACCAACGTCTATAATTGGGGGGCTAGCCCCCCAACCCCCCCAGGATATTTCAAGAACGGGGAATGAGGGGCCTCAGCGCCAGATGACGCCTGCGGGTGGGATGGTTTCGCCGTTGTAGGTGACGGGATCCGGGCCGTAGTTGAAAGTGAAGCGTGTGGTGCCCGTGTCGCGGAGGCGGATGTCTTGGGGGAGCGGTTCGGGCTTAAGGCCAGCGGCGGTGGCCGCGCGTGTGAGAATGCGTTCCAGGAGCGTCTCGTCGGGCCAGCCTGCGAGGTAGGCGAGGTTGGCCTTTTGGATCAGGATTGGTGCGCCGGTTGCGGTGCTCTCGGGGGTGTTCTCGGTGGTGTCCAGGTGTTCGAACCAGAGTTTTATGTGGCCGCCGTTTCGGGCGGCGATGGGCATGTCGGGGCGGAGGGTCTCGACGCGCGAGACGGTGGCTTTGAGGGTGTCGATCGCGGGGGGAAGCGGGACCGGGATGGAGAGCGCACGGGTTTTGGCGTTGGTGCGGGGGCCGAGGATGACCTGGGCGCCGGTCTTGGCGATGGCTTGTTTGAGGGCGTTTGACAGGGTGAGGACGCCGGGGGCGAGGACGAGTCTGTAGCCGGTGAGGTCGGCGGTGTCGGGCGGGAGGATGTCGACGGAGAGGCCCAGTTTGCGGAGGCCTCGGTAGACTTCGAACACCAGGCGGAAGTAGTCGCAGCCCGCGCCTTGCGGCTGGACCTGCCAGCCCCAGGCGGAGGCGTAGTCAAAGACGAGGGCCACGGGGGCTTGGCTTTGTTCGACCTGCGGCATCTGTTTGATTTCGTTGGCAACTTGGGCGGCTTCCGTGAAGCCCTCGGCCTCTGCGCTGTCGGGGCGTAGGAGGCCTGCGTGGTATTGTTCCTGGGCGAAAGGGGCTTGGCGCCAGCGGAAGTAGGCGACGCATTCGGCGCCGTGGGCAAAGGCCTCCCACGTCCAGAAGCGGACCATGCCGGGCAGCGGCGCGGGGTTGTGGGGGGCCCAGTTTACGGGGCCGGGTTGTTGTTCCATGACCCACCATCTGCCGTCTTTTCCGACTGCGCGGTAGAGGTCGTGGTGGAAGGCCTGGAAGTCCGGGTCGCCCTGGCGGGCGTAGCGGCGTTTGTGCTCGGGCCCGTCTTCTAGGCGGTCTTCGAGGAAGCCCAGGGGGTAGCTGTCCCAGGTGGCGATTTCCATTTGGCGGCCGGTGGTGAAGTGGTCGAATTCGACGATACGGCCCATGTAGTTGTGGCTGATGGGGGCGTCGGAGTGCGCGCGGATCGCGGCGACCTGGGCACCGTTGAAACGGGCCACCTGGTCGGAGGAGAAGCGGCGGAAGTCCAGGGCGTGGGCGGGGTTGGGCTCGGTGACCGTGAGGTTGGGGAGGTCGATGTCGTCGAAGCTGTCGTAGTCCATGGACCAGAAGATGTTGCCCCAGGCGCGGTTGAGCGCGTCGGTCGATTGGTATTTCTGGGCGAGCCAGTCGCGGAAGGCTTTTGTGGCGGCTGGCGAGTAGCTGATGACGGTGTCGTGGCAGCCGTATTCATTGTCGGTTTGCCAGGCCTCGACCTTGTGGCCGAAGCGTTCGGCTAGGAGGTGGGTGATGCGCGTGGATTCCTCGCGGTAGCCGTCGTGGGAGAAGCAATAGTGGCGGCGGGAGCCGAACTTGCGGGGGTTTCCTTGCTCGTCGACCGCCAGCATGTCCGGGAGTTTGCGCAGCATCCAGCGGGGCGGCGTGGCGGTGGGGGTGCCGAGGACGACCTTGAGGCCCGCGGCATGGAGCGTGTCGATGGCGCGCTCTAACCAGTCGAATTGGAGGTTTCCGGGGGAAGGTTCCAGGCGGGACCAGGCGAATTCGCCGATGCGGATCCAGGTGAGGCCAAGGGAGGCCATGCGGGCGGCATCCTCGGCCCAGATCTCCTCGGGCCAATGCTCGGGGTAGTAGCAGGTTCCGAGCGTGCGTTTCATAGGACGACTTGGTGCTCGGGCTGGCCGACTGCACTTGTGGCGATGCGGAGGGTTTGGCCCGAGAGCGGCGCGTCGTCTTTGGCGGCGTCGGGCAGGCCTTGCAGGGCGGTGGTGATGTAGAGATAGCCGTCCGCCAGCGCCGGGCAGGTGGGTTGTGGGACGCGGAGCGTGACTTCTTCTATAAGAGCGCCCGATGGGTCATAGCAAGCCACGCGCGAGGCGCCCCATTCGGCGCACCAGAAGTTGCCGTTTGCGTCGACGACGGCGCCGTCGGGGTTGAGGCCGGTGGCGGTGTGGTCGAGGTAGACCTCGGCTTTGCCTTCGGGCCAACCCTCGGCATCCAGAGTGTAGCGCCAGACGAGGCGTTTGGCCGTGTCCGCGAAATAGGCGTGCTGGCCATCAGGGGTGAAGCAGGTGGCGTTGGGGATGGTGACATTGGCGCGGATCTTGCGCAGCTCACCCCGGTAGTAGCGGTAGAGCGCCCCTGCCCCGGGTTCGGCGTTGTGGCCCATGGTGCCGATCCAGAAGCCGCCTTGCGGGTCGGCGCGGCCATCGTTGGAGCGAGTGACCGGGGTTTCGGCCTCCAGCGAAGCCACGTATTCCGAGGTGCCGTCGCGCAGGTAAAAAAGTGACAGATCCTGGTCCGAGGCGATCAGCAGGCGGTCGTCGTCCACCCATCCGGCGGCGGAAACGCAGCGGTCGAATTGCCATTCCTGCGGGCCGTCACCCGTGCGGGTCAGAATGCGTTTGCCGAGAATGTCGAACCAGAAAAGCTGCGCGCGGGTCGGGTGCCAGAGGGGCCCTTCGCCGAGGGCGCAGGGGCGGTCGTCGAACACGTCGACGCTCATACAAGCGGGCCTTTGGTGGCGGTGTCATAGGCCTCGACCATGGCGCGGGCGCGGGCGGCGACGTCGGGCACGCTGAGGCCCGGTTTGTAGAGGGCGGAGCCGATGCCGAAGCCGTCCGCGCTGGCGGCGATCCATTCGGCGAAATTCTCGGGGCCTGCGCCGCCCACGGCATAAACGGAGGTGCCCGGCGGCAGGATCGCGCGCACTGCGAGGAGGCCCGCAGGGCCGAGGAGGGACGCGGGGAATACCTTCAGCCCGTCGGCCCCGGCGCCGAGCGCCGCAAAGCATTCCGTGGGGGTCATCACACCGGGAAAGCTCTGCAATCCCAGGCGCTTGGTCGCTGAGATCACCTCTGTATCGGCGTTGGGCGAGACGATCAGCTTGCCGCCGACGCCCGCGACGTCCTGGACATCCGCGACGCTCAGCACCGTGCCCGCGCCGATCAAGGCGCGGTCGCCGCAGGCGGCAACCATGGCGCCGATGCTGTCGAGCGGGTCGGGCGAGTTCAGGGGCACTTCGATGCGGCTGATCCCCGCGGCGATCAGCGCCTCGGCCATGGGAACAGCTTCAGACGGCGAGATGCCGCGCAGGATGGCGATCAGGGGGCGGGACATCTAGGCGGTCTCCGTCAGGGATTGGTGGACGCGTGTCAGGCCCGCTCGGGTCAGGGGCGCGGCGTCGAATGTGCGGGCGGTGACGCCCTGGGTTTCCAGCGCGTCGGCGTAGGCGGCGATCAGCGCGGGGCTGCCCGCCAGCGCCACGTCCTGGCCCAACCAATAGGGCTTGGTCGCCGCCAGCTCTGCCCCGATGAGATAGCCCGAGAGCTTGGCACGGGAGGTGGTGATGTCCTGGCCGTTCAGCACGTTCTGCGCGCGCAGTGAGAACAGGCGCTGAGACAGTTTCTCGGGCCGCGAGATGGTGTCCGAGACGGCCTCGGCAAAGGCGTCGGGATCGCTGCCATGCTCCGCGATGGAATGGCGCAGGACGGACTTTTCGGACAGCAGCTGGAACAACTCTCCGGTCATGCAGGTCTGGAAACTGACGACTTCCTCCGCAGAGATGCGCGCCCATTTGGCGTGGGTGCCGGGAAGGCAGAGGACACCGTCGAACGTCGGATTGGCCGCGAGGAACCCCGCGATCTGGGTTTCTTCGCCGCGCATGACGTCGGCGGGCTCGGCCTGTTTGAGGCCGGGGATGATCTTCATGTTCAGACGCGCGTCGCGGGTGGGCACCGGCACGGGCGCAAGATCACAGGGCTTGGCGGGGACAGCCACGTAAGGCGCCTCGTGCCAGCCCTGGCGCGCACCGACCATGCCGCAGGCGACCACGGACACAGCACCTTGGCCCAACCACGGCTCGATCAGGCGCAAAAGCGCGGGCTCGAACCCGTCCCGATCCAGCGTGCCCATGCCGTCGGCGCTGGTGGCTTCCGAGCGCATGGTGTCACCGACCATCGCCCAGGCCCGCAGATGCGTGGTGCCCCAATCAACGGCAATCCAATCGGCATATGTGGTGTTGCTGTTCATCCCCTGGTTCATCCGGTTGTCACCACGCCGCCGTCAATCGCGATGGTTTGCCCGGTCATCGCCTTGGACGCCCGAGAGGCCAGAAACAGCGTTCCGCCGACGATATCTTCGGGCTTGAGATGTTCCTTGAGGCACATCTTTTCCATATGCGCATCCAGATCTTCGGGCGAGGCCCAAAGCTCCAGCTGTTTGTCGGTCAGCACCCAGCCCGGGGCCAGGGCGTTGACACGGATGCGGTCCGGGCCGAATTCGCGCGCGAGCGAACGGGTCATGGCGGTGATGCCGCCGTTGGCTGTTGTATAGGCGGGATAGCCCGCGTTGCCCATCATGTAGCTGATCGACGACATGTTGATGATCGAGCCGCCGCCTGCATTCTGCATCCCTTCGATCACCGCCTGGCAGCCGAAGAAATAGGCCTTGAGGTTGATGCTTTGGGACCAGTCCCAAAACGCTTCGTCCACATCCAGCGTCTTGTGGCGCTGATCGTTGGCGGCGTTGTTGACCAGCACGGTGACGGGGCCATGGGCCGCAGAAGCCTCGGCCACGCAGGCCTTGAGCCGCGCGGTGTCGGTGATGTCGCAAATCAGCGCCAAGGGACGATTGCCGGTCGCCTCGGCCATTTCATCCGCGAAGGGCGTGGCATCCGAGCGTTGGACGAAGGCCACCTTCGCGCCCTGGCGCAGAAAGCCTTCGGTCAGCGAGGCGCCGATGCCGGAACCGCCGCCGGTGATGAACACCGAGGCGCCGTTGAGGTCGGGGTAAGTTGCGACATCTGTCATAGGCGTTCGCCCTCCAGCACCCACATGGTATCGGGGTAGTTCCAAGGCAAGGTCAGCCCGTGGTGCATCAGCCAGGCGCCCGAGACCTCGATGGGGCCATCCTTGAGCGCGGGCATTCCCCGCGACAGCGCGGGCGCGGTGCCCCGGTTCATCAGGGTGATCTTGTAGCGGGCGGCCTCATCCAGCGCGGTCAGGCGGAGGGGCCGGGGCGCGATCTGGTCAGAGGTGGCGGCCTTGCCTGCGAACACCACGAACTTGTCGCCATGGCGCGACATCTGCTGTTCGGCGATCACGGCAGGATCCGCCGCATCCAGGCGCAGGATGTCGGCTTTCAGCATCCAGTCGCGGTTGTACTTCCACCAGCTTGTGACTTCCCTGAGGACGGCGGCCTCATGGTCATCCAACTCACGCGGGTCCATCTCGAACCCCATATGACGCTGCGCGGCGACCCAGGCGCGGAAGGAGATATCGAAGATGCGCCCCGAGGTGTGGCAGCGGCGCGGCCCGACGTGGGAGCCGGTGACAGCGACGGGCAGAAACAGCGCGGCATCGTGCTGGATGCGGAGGCGTTCCAACGCATCGTTGCTGTCGGACAGCCAGACCCGTTGGGTGCGCTGGAGGATGCCGAAATCGATGCGCCCGCCGCCCGAGGCGCAGGATTCGATTTCCACATGGGGGAAGTCGGCGCGCAGGCGGTCGATCAGCGCGTAGGAGCCGCGGGTCTGGTCCGCGTCGGGCATCGGCAGCACGCGGTTGTGGTCCCATTTGATATAGTCGATCGGGTGGGCCGAGAGGACGGCGGCCATGCGGTCGTAGATGAAATCGCGCACCTCGGGCAGACCCATGTTCAGCGCCTTTTGCTGGCGACCGAGGGTCTGATCTTCCGAGCCCAGCGCCCAATGGGGGTTCTTGCGGTGGATGTCGCTGTCGGGGTTGATCATCTCGGGCTCGAACCAGATACCGAAGGTCATGCCGAGGGCATGGACATGGTCGATCAGGGGCCCGAGGCCATCGGGGTATTTGCGGACGTCGACTTCCCAGTCGCTAAGGCTGCGCGTGTCATCGTCCCGTTGGCCGAACCAACCGTCATCAAGCACAAAGCGTTCTGCGCCAAGGTCAGCGGCGCGGTCGGCGATGTCTTTCAGCACGGGCAGCGTATGGTCGAAATAGACCGCTTCCCAGCAATTGTAATGCACCGGGCGGAGGCGGTCTTTGTCGGGCCAGGTGACGATCCGGTCGCGCAGGTGGCGCTGGAAGCTGACGGCGCAGCCGTTCAGGCCGGAGTGTGAATAGGTGACGTAGAGCGTCGCGGACTGGAACGAGGTGGCGGCCTGGGTTTCCATCCGCGCGGCGTGGCCGAACTGGATCTGACGGCGACCATCGGGGAGTTCCTCGGCGATCATCTTGTGGCCGCCGGACCAGCCGTAGTGGAAGCCGTAGGCCTCTCCTTGGGTGTTGGTGCAACCCTTGAGCGGCACGAGGAGGCCGGGGAAATGCTCGTGCCCCGTGCGCCCGGTCCGGTTCTCGCGGTAGCGCATACCCGGCGACCAGGCGGTGCGGTTGGGTTGGAACTCGCCACACCAGCGGCCTGAAAAGTCGATCATCTCGTCGGACTGTTGCGGGGCGGGCAGGACGGGGGCGGCGAGCCAGTGCAGGTGCACGGGCCGCGTGGCATCAAGCCGGGTCTTGGCGGTGATAATGCGGGTGGAAGGATCGGCCTGGAAGGTGAAGGTGAGGGTCAGACCGTTCGCGTCATCCGCATAGGTCAGCGCCAGCCCCTCCTCACCACGTTCCTCGCAGCTATAACAGAACTTGGGCAGCAGCGGCGTGCCGTCACCGTCGCGCAGGATCAGGCCCGGTTGGCCCGGGAAGGTGCGCACGGCCTCGGGCGATAGCGAGAGGTCCGGGTTCTCGTCCAGCATGCCGCCGGTCACATCCAGCGCATGGCCCGCTTGCAGCGTGCTGAGGTCCTCATCGAGCGGCAGCGGCGCGCCCCAATAGACAACTTGCGGCAGGCGGTCGCCGGTGGCGGCCAGAACCATGGTCTGGCGCCCGTCATCATCCAGCCGCCAGGTACGGACGCGGGTGGTCATTGTGCCGTCCATTACTTCACGGCGCCCAGGGTCAGCCCTGCGATGAAGTGCTTTTGCATCAGGAAGAACATCGCCACGGGCGGGATCGCGGCGACGATGCTGCCCGCGCTCATCATATGATACATGGCGCGGAACTGCGCGTTGAACGCGGTGATGCCGGCGGTGACGGGCTGGCTTTCGGGGCTTTGCGTCAGGACCACGGCCCAGAAGAAGTCGTTCCAGATGAAGGTGAAGATCAGCACGCAGAGCGCCGCGATGGCGGGCCGCATGAGGGGCAGGACGACGTACCAGAAGATGCGGTATTCGCTGACGCCTTCCACGCGCGCCGCTTCGATCAGCTCACGCGGGAGCGCCCGGATGAAGTTGCGCATGAAGAGGGTGCAGAAGCCTGTCTGGAACGCGATGTGGAACAGGATCAAGCCGCCGCGTGTGTCATAAAGGCCCATCTGGTCGGTGAGGTCGCGCACGGGCACCATGAGGATCTGGAACGGCACGAAGTTGCCCGCGACGAACATGAAGAAGATCAAGAGGTTGCCCTTGAAGCGGTAGACGCCCAGCGCAAAGCCCGTCATGCACGACAGCGCCACGGCGCCGATCATCGTGGGCACGGTGATCACGACCGAGTTCCACAGATAGCGCGGCATATCGGATTCCGCGAAGACCATCCAGTAGTTGGTGAAGCCCTGAAGCCCGCCCTCGGACATGCCCCAGTAGTTGCCCTGGGTGAAGTCATCGCCGTTCTTGATCGAGAAGAACATGACCGCCAGAAGCGGGATCAGCCAGATTAGCAGCATGATCGGCAGAGCGACCTGATAGGCGATGCGGGTGGGCTGCGAATAATGCTCAATGGGACGTGGAAACATGGGATTATACCTTCTCGTCCCGCCACATCTTCCAGAGGAAGCCGGCGATATAGACCATCATGATCAGGAACAGGATGACGGCGATGGCCGAGCCATAGCCCATGCGGAAGCCGAACTCGGATAGCGCCACATCGTACATGTAGAACGCCAGCACGGAGGTGTTGTAGAAGCCCGGGCCACCGTTGGTCATGATGGTGATCAGGTCGAACGACCGCAAAGCGCCGATGACCGTGACGACGATGGCGATGAACGTCGCCGGCCAAAGCTGTGGCAGCACCACGTACCAGAGCATCTTCGGCCCCTTGGCCCCATCCAGGCGCGCGGCCTCGATCTGTTCGGGGTCCACGGCGTTCAGGCCCGTGAGGTAGAGGATCATGCAATAGGCCGTCTGCGGCCAGAGGCCCGCGGCGATGATGCCATAGGTGGCCGTCGAGTTGTTGCCGAGGATGTTCACGGGGCCGAGGTTGAACCAGCCCAATATGACGTTCAGCAAGCCCTCATCCGCGCCGGGCAACATGAACCAGGAAAACACCAGGCCCACGACGACTTGGGACAGCACGAAGGGGAAGAAGAACAGCGACTTGTAAAGCCGCATCCCGAAGACCTTCTGATTCAGGAACAGCGAGATCATCAGGCCGCCGGGAATGGCGAGGAAATAGAGCAGCAGCCAGATCACGTTGTTCTGAAGCGAGGTCCAGAAGAATGGGTCGTTGTAGAGGTTACGGTAGTTCTCCATCCCGACGTATTCGGCGTTCCAGACGGTGTTGCCGGTCAGCTCACAATTGTCTTCACGGCCCGCGCGGTTGCCAAGCTCCAGACATTGCAGATCGGTGAAGCCGTTGATGCCTCGGTATTCGGGAGAGTAGAGGCCGTTCCACTCGTAAAGCGAGATGTAGAACGACTGGATGATCGGGTAGAGCACATAGGTCGCGAAGAACAGGAACGCGGGCAAAAGGAACAGCCAGGGCGCAATCGCCTGCTGGCTGATCTTCGCGCGCGGTGGCGGAGCGGAAACGGGGACGTCTGTTGCGAGTGTGGTCATGGTGCCCGTCCTCTGCGCTGAGCGGTACAATCGGCCTGTCCGGCGACCGACGCGCTCGTCGGCCGTGCGGCGTAGCGGTGCGCAATAAATGCGCACCCTACGAGGGTCACGTAGGGTGCGCATTTATTGCGCACCCTTTTTTTGTTTGCGTCGGTCTTAGTAGATCCGCTGACGCGCGCCTTCCAGGATCTGCAGAACCTGGTCGAGCGTGGAGGGATCAACCATGAACTGCTGGAAGCCCTGCATGGCGACCTGCGCCATTTCAGCAGGTGCGTCACGGTCGAAGAACTGCGCGATGCCACCGCCTGCATTGTTCGACAGCATGTCGAAGCCTGCGTTCAGGAACTCGTCATCATCGACTGCGGAACCGGAGTTCACGGGCAGCTGACCCAGGTTGTCGCCGTTGTTGATCAGCGTCTGGTTTTCAGCGGAGGCCACGAACAGCAGGAACGCTTCGGCCGCTTCCACGTTCTCGGCGTTGGCCGCGATGTGGAAGGTGTCGGTCGGGGCGTCTTCGCCCGGCGCGATGGAGGCGTCGATCTGCGGGAACTGGTAGAAGCCCAGCTGATCGTCCGAGAGGCCTGCTTCGCGCAGCGGTGCCACGGCGAAGTTACCCATCAGGTATGCGGTGGCTTCACCGTTGACCATGAAGGGCAGCGCCTCCTGCCAGGAGTAGGACTGGTGGTCGTCGATGAAGGCGCCCATGTCGATCAGGGTCTGCCAGTTCTCAAACGTGGCGCGGACGCGAGGATCGGTCCACTCAACTTCGCCAGCCGTCAGCGCCATGTGGAAGTCATAGCCGTTGGTGCGCATGTTGAGGTAGTCGAACCAGCCGCCGGCGGTCCACAGGAACTGCGTGCCGATGGTGTAGCACGAGCGACCGGAATCGATGATCGCCTGGCAATTCGCCAGTTCCTCTTCCCAGGTCGTGGGCGCTTCCAGGCCCAGCTCTGCGAAGATGTCTTCGCGGTAGTACACGCCCCACTGGTAGTACGTGTAGGGAACGCCCCAGATGCCGTCGTCCATGGTCATGGACCCTTGCGTGGAGGCGAGGCTTTCGGTCAGGCCGCCCTCTTCCCACAGGTCAGAGATGTCCATGAACAGGCCCGCGTCTACGTAGGGGGCCATGCGGTTACCGGCGTACCAGTTCACGATGTCGGCGGTGCCGGACTGCAGAACGTTGCGGATCTGGGTTTTCCAGGCTTCGCGGTCGGTGATGACCAGCTCGACCTCAACCTCTGGGTTGGCTTCGACGAAGCGCTCGACCATGCCTTCCATGACCGCGCGCGGTGCCGGGTTCGACATGTCCGAGAAGATGCGCAGGGGGCCGGAAACGGAGTGGCCGTCTGCATAGGCAACGCCAGAAAGCATGGTCGCTGCTGCCAGTGCCGCGGCACCGGTCTTGTAAATGGATCGCATGGTGTCCTCCCTAGGATCTCATAAAAATCTGGTTCCACTATGTGAAACTCGGTTTCTTATATTGAAATCTTAGTCCGAACCTGCCTAGTCTTGTCAACAGCAAAGCGCGGCGAGCCTGTTCAAATCGCTGACGCGGACTGGACGACGTGGAGGACGTCATCCAGCGCAATAAGGGAGGAAAGACGTGGTAGGCGCGGTGACGGACACCTCGGATGGGACGGTGGGCAAGGCCTTGTCGGTGCTTGATGCCGTGGCCGCTTTTGGGCGGCCCGTGCGATTCGGTGAGCTGTTGTCTGAGAGCCCCTACCCCAAGGCGACGCTCTACCGCTTGGTGCAGGTGCTGACCAAACAGTCGATGCTGGTCTATGACCCCGACCGCCAGACCTATGCCCCCGGCCTGCGCCTTGTGCGCCTGGCCCATGCGGCGTGGCAGACGACGTCCCTCGCCCCCGTCGCGCGGCCCTACCTGGAGGCGCTGTCGGCAGAGGTGGGCGAGACGATCCACCTGGCGCAACTCGACGGCAGCAGCGTGCTTTACGTCGACAAGATCAACGCCCGCGATCCGCTGCAGATGTATTCCCAGGCCGGAAAGGTCGCGCCGTGCTATTGCACCGGCGTGGGCAAGGCGATGATCGCCTTCCTGCCCGAGGATCAGTTGGAGCCGGTCCTGCGCCAACAAAGCTACCACGTGTTCACGCCGCATACCTATGCCAACGCCGATGACCTGCGCGCGGAACTGCGCGCCATCGCCGCGCGGGGCCACGCCTATGACCGCGAAGAGCACGAGCCGGGGATCATCTGCGTCTCGGTCCCGATTC
The DNA here is from genome assembly GCF_059726805.1 of Gymnodinialimonas sp. Classification (NCBI taxonomy): domain Bacteria; kingdom Pseudomonadati; phylum Pseudomonadota; class Alphaproteobacteria; order Rhodobacterales; family Paracoccaceae; genus Gymnodinialimonas; species Gymnodinialimonas sp. The sequence continues at coordinate 883,070 of NZ_AP041059.1, read as the reverse complement.
TGACCCGCGCGGGCCGTGTCCTTGGCGCCGTCTCGGTGACGTCATCGACCGAGCGCACCAGTCTTGAAGGGCTCGACGCCCATCTGCCGCGCATCCACGCGGCGGTTTCATCCATTGCAGGGGAGGCCCAGGACTGGCGCTTCCCCGATGCAGCAGAATAACCACACGGGGAGGACGCGGCACATGTCGGGCCTGCAACTTACAGACGTCATCAAACGCTACGGGAAGACCCAGGTCATCCATGGGATCGACCTGGAGATCGAGGACGGAGAGTTCTGCGTGTTCGTCGGCCCCTCGGGCTGCGGCAAGTCCACGCTTCTGCGCATGGTCGCGGGCCTGGAGGAAACCACCGAGGGCACGATGACCATCGGCGGGCGCGACGTGACCCGCGCTGATCCGGCTGAACGCGGCGTAGCGATGGTGTTTCAGACCTACGCTTTGTATCCCCACATGACCGTGGCCGAAAACATGGGCTTCGGCCTGAAGATGAACGGTTTCCCAAAGGACGAGATCACCACCAAGGTGAACGAGGCCTCGCGCATCCTGAAGCTGGACGATTACCTGGCCCGCAAGCCCAAGGCTCTGTCCGGTGGCCAGCGCCAGCGGGTCGCCATTGGCCGCGCGATTGTGCGTGGCCCGGACGTGTTCCTGTTCGACGAGCCGCTGTCAAACCTAGACGCCGAATTGCGGGTGGAGATGCGGGTGGAAATCGCGCGCCTGCACAAGGAGATCGGCGCGACGATGATCTACGTGACCCACGACCAGGTGGAAGCGATGACGTTGGCCGACAAGATCGTGGTGCTGCGCGCGGGCTATATCGAGCAGGTCGGCGCGCCGCTGGATCTCTATAACGACCCCGACAACAAGTTCGTTGCGGGCTTCATCGGCTCGCCCGCGATGAACTTCTTCGATGGCCACTGCGCCGGCGGGCTGATCAGCGTGCCCGCATTAGGTGGCGCCGAGTTCAAGGCGCCGCTTTCCATGGTCGGGGACGGCCCCGTCACTGTGGGCGTGCGCCCCAACAAGGTGACATTGGCCGAGGGCACCACCCATACGGTCGACCTGTCCGAGCGGTTGGGAGGCGTCAGCTACCACTATGTCTCGGCACCCGACGGCGCGAAGATCGTGGTGGAGGCCCATGATCAGGTCGCCCCGCCCTCGGGCACGCCGACGGGCATCGCCTTCGATGTCGCCGACGCTTACTTCTTTGACGCCAAGACCGAGCAGCGTCTGCGCTGAGCAGACACTTATAACCGCGCACCCTTTAACGCATTGAAATCCTTGATTTTAGGCAGCGTTTGGGGGGTGCGCTGCTTTACGGGTTACGTGAATTTCACCCTAGCCGCGCGGCGGCGTGTCCACCTGCGCCAACAAATCGTAGCCCCGGCGCGACGCCAGCCTGTCGCACCTGCGCGCCACGCGCATGGCGTCTTCGAAGGACAGGACCGTCTTCCATTTGTCCTTTTCGCGGTGCGCGTCCGTGGGCTTCCACAGGCCCTTGGGGCAATCGACCTGGGCGAAGTCCATGATGGACGCCAACGTGCCCGGCACGTCCGCCAGAATATCCTCGTAACGCACTTCCAACATGCGGCGCGGGGCGCACCGCGCCATCGCGTCCCAGGTCAAGACGGCCTCGGTCCAGCAGTTGATCGCCCCCTCGATGTCGGGCACCGAGACCTGGTGGCCCAGCTGCAGGCTGGCCACGACGTTCAACGGGTTACGCACCAGATGCAGGACGCGGGCGCGGGGAAACTCGGCCAGGATCGTCGGCAGCCCGTAGATGTTCTGGGGCGTCTTGTCGAACCAGCGAAACGGCTCAGACACGCCTTTGGCTGCGGCAAAGGCACTGATATAGCGCCGTTGTAGATTGCCCTTCGACACGCAGTTGTCGAGCAGCAGATCGTAGGTGTCCTGATCCACGCCGTCGATCTCTCGGTGCCTGGCCAGCAGGGTGTTGTGGATGTGGGGGACCATGCCGTCGCCAGTGCGAAATGGTGCAGCCCACCGCAGGAAATGCGTCTCTTCCGGGCAGATGAAATTCGGCACGCGCCGCAGCATGTCGCGCAAGAAGGTGCTGCCGGACCGCATGGAGCCGACGATGAAGAGCGGCATCTTGTCAGAGGCGAGCGGCGGCATCGGCGGGGTCATTCGGCGGCTTCCTTCAGGGCCAGACGCCCGTGCAACGCCTCGATCAGGCGGGTGCTGCAGGTGTCCTTGGGCGCAAGGGGCACGGTGATGCCGTTGGGCGCGGCGTCCAGCGCATCGCCCTGCGCGCCAAGCGCGAAGCCCGCGACGGGAAGCCCGGTCTCCAGCGCCTCATGGGTGGTGAAGGAAAACGTCTCGGGCCAGATCGCGGGCACCAGCCATCCCATCACCCCAAACCGCTCCGCGAGATCTGCGATCTCTTCTCGCAGATACGCCCCGTGAAGCGTGACGTTGCGCGGCAAGGGGATGGTGCTGTCGGCATTGCCGATCAGGACGAAGGATTGATCGGGGTATTTCAAGGCGATCTCGCGCAGCACCCACGCGCCCTTCTGGTGGTTGATGTTGCCCAGAATGCCAATGCAGCCGGCATGGGTTGGAAGCGCCGCGCGCACCGGGGTTGGCAGTTGGTGGGGGCACACGCAAACGGGCGCGTCCGGGTAGGCCTGGGTGAAAAGCGCGGCTGAGGATTGGGAGAACGCCGTCACTTCACTTGCGGCCGCGATGAGAGTGCCCCAGGCCGCGCGCCATTCCTTTAACGAGACCGTGGTGCCGTCAGGCCGGGTTGCCATGTGCGACGGGTCCGAGTTGTCCGCATCAGGCGTGCCGTAGAACTCACCTTGTTCGAGCAACGTGTAGGACGGCGAGACAGGATAATAATCGTGCAGGCGCAGGGCGATGGTGTCATCCGCGCCGTCGCGGCGCAGGGCCCGAAGGATTTCGGGCAGCGCGACAGGATCCGGGTCGCCGACGCCACAGGAATAGATCAGGTCCAGGGCGGGCACGGGCGCCAGAAGCTGCACCACGCTGAAGAGGTCATCGGTTTGACCGGCGGTGACCTGCCCATCCACTTGCACGTCGACCTGCCACCGGCGCGGGCCGCCCACGCGCAGGATCACCGCAGCACCCTGCGTCGCGATCTCCATCTGCAGGGCAATCTCGGCGCCGCCGCCCAGGGTATGGGCCAGGTAAACCGGCAGGCGTCCAGTACGCCGGGCGGCCAGCACGACCCCCAGCGCCAGGCGCGGGGTGGCCAGTGGATCCTCGGCGATGAAGCGCTGCACATTGGCGTCGAACACCGGATAGCGCTTTGAGATCAGGGCATTGGACTCGCGCATCTGACGCTGCTTTTCGTCGGACCCAAAGCTCTGCCCGCCGACATGTTCCACGAAAAGGCGCGGCTGGCAGAGGTGGCGCGCGCCCAGCGCCTTGGCCTTCTGGCTCCAATCGACTTCTTCGCCGTAGCCGCGCCCAAACGCCGGATCAAGGCGCGGGACCTTGGCCAGCCAGGGGCGCGCGATGGCCATGCAGAAGCCCACGCCCGTGGGCACATCGGGGCAGGCCTGCCCGCCCAAAGTGCCCGCAACAGCATCGATCGCGTCAACGTCGCCCTCGCCCAGCGCCATCCCCGGGCCCATGGCAGGGACCGACAGGACCTCTGCCGCGTTCGACATCGGCGTGACCGACGCAATGGCCGGGTCGCTGAGCGGCGCGGTCAGCCGACTGGCCCATCCCGCAGGCACCATGGCGTCGGTGTTGAGAAGCACAACCGGCCCGTCCCCCCCGCGCGCCTCGGCGGCTTCCAGGCCGACGTTAACCGCCCCGATGAAGCCGAGGTTCCGGTCCTGCGGTAGATGCGTGACCTGATCCGGCCGTGCCGCGGCCCAATCGGTCAGCCAGGGGGCGAGGTCCGGGTCGGTGGAGTCATCGTCGATGGCGATCAGGTGCCAGGGCAGATCGGTATGCGCCTCAACCCGCGCCAGGCATTGCTTGAGGTACGGCAAGGCGTTGTAGATCGGCAGAACGATGGTGATGTCCAGGGGGGACGTCGGAGGGGCGGTGCGCGGGGCGAACCAGGTGGGGTCGATCAAATGGCCGCGGGCGGCAACCTCAAGCCCCAGGGCGCGTTTGACGGCGGTCTTGGTCAGCGGCGACGGCGCGCGGAGGTAGCGCAGCACGACCGGCGCGGCACGGGCGAAATCGCGCAGGAACTTGCGGCGCAGGCGACGATGGGCCGAGGCGGGGGCTGGGTCTGCGGGGTGCGAGAGGGGCACCGCAAAGGTGCCCTGCGCGCCCTCCACATGCAGGGTCAGGGGGCGGGCACTGGCGGGGACGGCCCCCTCAAACCCGGAATCCGGGGCAATGCCCGCGCGCGCGGCAACGTCACCGCGATAGATGTCGGGGGTGATCACGATTTCACCACCGGGCCAGCTTACGCGGAGCTGGCGCGCATCGGCCCAGCCCGTGATCTCGATCCGATCATCCCGGCGCACGACCTGTTCCACCTGTCCGATGCGGCGCCCAAAGGGCCCCAAGGCCACGCCGCGCAAGCGGTCCTCATGGACCGCCGCGTACCGCAGATAGAGCGCTTGAAGACGACGCAGCACCGAGGGACTATCCTTTCGCGGTGGTCGCGAGGTAGCGGCCGTATTGGGTCTTGCTGAACAGGTCCGCGCGTTTGGCCAGACCCTCCGTATCGATCCACCCGGCGGCAAAGGCGATCTCATCCGGCGAGCCCACTTGCAGGCCCTGCCGCTGGGTGAGCGTGCGCACGAAGTTGCCCGCATCCAACAGGCTTTCGTGGGTGCCGGTGTCGAGCCAGGCATAGCCGCGCCCCATGCGCTCCACCGTCAGGGAGCCTTCGTTCAGGTAGCTTTCCAGCAGGCTGGTGATCTCCAACTCGCCCCTTTCGGAAGGGGCAACGCCAGCGGCGCGCTCGGGCGCGGTGCCATCCAGGAAATAAAGGCCCGTCACCGCGTAGTTCGAGGGCGGCACCTTGGGCTTTTCGATGATCGAGGTGACGCTGCCGTCGGGGGCGAAATCGACCACGCCGTAACGCTCAGGGTCTGTGACGCGGTAGCCAAAAACGGTGCCGCCGGTGTCACGCGCGTCAGCGGCGGCGAGCGCTTCAGGCAGACCGTGGCCGAAGAAGATGTTGTCGCCCAGAACCATCGCCGAGGGCGCGCCATCGAGGAAGTCTTTCGCCAAAAGGTATGCCTGCGCCAGTCCGTCGGGGCTGGGTTGCTCGATATAGGTCAGGCTGAGGCCCCATTGGCTGCCATCGCCCAAGGTGCGCTGGAATTGCGCCTGATCCTGGGGCGTGGTGATCACAGCAATCTCTCGGATACCCGCCAGCATAAGGACCGAGAGCGGATAGTAGATCATCGGCTTATCGTAGATCGGCAGCAGCTGTTTCGAGACGCCGACTGTCACCGGGTAGAGCCGCGTGCCAGAGCCGCCTGCCAGAATAATCCCTTTGCGCGCCATTCTTAGCGTCTCCGTCTCGTGAACTCGCGCCACGGGTAGCGTGTTTGGGTCGTCTTGCCAATGTGGCAGACCCCCTTCGTCCGTAGTGCGCCAAGTTGGTTAAGAATGCCTGAACGCGTTTACGATTCTCGCAGATCGGCGAGCACATCGCGCAAGTCGGTGCGCCAATCGGGGCGGTCGATGCCGAAGGTGGATGCGGTAGCCGTGCAATCGAGCCGCGAATTCAAGGGCCGCGCGGCGGGGGTGGGGTAATCGGACGAGGGGATGTCCGTGACGTCGACGCGAAGATCCGCCTCGGCAAAGATCGCGCGGGCGAATCCCGCCCAGGACACATCCGGCGCGCCCGAGAAGTGGTAGGTGCCCGACTTCGACGGGTCACGCTGCAAGGCCTCGGCCATCGCCACGCAGGCGCCCGCGATGGCGCGCGCCGAGGTCGGGCCGCCGACCTGGTCTGCGACGACGCGCAGGGCATCCCGCTCCGCGCCCAAACGCAGCATCGTCTTGACGAAATTCGCCCCGAATGCCGAGAAAACCCAGGAGGTGCGCAGGATGGCGTGGGCGGCACCAGAGGCCCGCACGGCGTCTTCGCCCGCCAGCTTCGTGCGCCCGTAGGCGCCCAGCGGCGCGGTCGGGTGATCCGGCGCAAATGGCGCCTGCCCTGCCCCGTCAAACACATAATCGGTGGAGATATGGACAAGCGGTATCCCCTTGGCCGCGCAGGCTTTTGCCATGGCCGCGGGGGCTTTCGCATTGACGGCATCCGCCAAAGCTTCCTCCGTCTCCGCGCGGTCGACGGCGGTATAGGCGGCGGCGTTGATGACAGCCGTCGCATCGCTTGCGGCAATGATGTCGGCGCAGGCCTGCGGGTCGGTCAGATCAGCCTCTGCCCGGCCCAGCGTCTGCACCCCAAGCCGCGCCAGTTCCCGCGCCACTTGGCCCGTCTGGCCAAACGCCGGCAGGCTCATGCCTTGGTCCCCAGCCGCGCGCCCACCCCGTCGCGCGCCTGAAGGGCCCGCCACCAATCCTCATTGGCAAGGAACCAATCGACCGTCTTGGCCAGGCCCTCTTCAACGGTGACGGAAGGGGTCCAGCCAAGCTCTGCCTCGATCCGGCTGGCATCAATCGCGTAGCGCATGTCATGGCCGGGGCGGTCGGTGACGAAGGTAATCAACTCCGCGTGGGGCGCATTTTCAGGACGCCGCGCGTCCAGCAACCCGCAAATCGTGCGCACCAAGTCGATGTTCGTCCGCTCATTATGGCCGCCAATGTTGTAGCTGCGGCCCACTTCACCCTTCTCCAACACACACAGCAGCGCGTCGGCGTGATCCTCCACATAAAGCCAATCGCGGATGTTCCGCCCGTCGCCGTAAACCGGGATCGGGTCACCCGCCAGCGCCTTCAGGATCACCACGGGGATCAGCTTTTCAGGGAAGTGATACGGCCCGTAATTGTTGGAGCAATTGGTCAGCAGGACGGGCAATCCGTAGGTCTCGGCCCAGGCGCGCACCAGGTGGTCCGAGGCGGCCTTGGAGGCGGAATAGGGTGAATTCGGCGCGTAGGGGCTGTCTTCGGTGAAAAGGCCCGTGTCCCCCAGGGTGCCGAACACCTCATCGGTGGAGACGTGGTGGAAACGGAACGTGTCGGGCTTTCCGCGCGCCTCCCAATGGGCGCGGGCGGCTTCGAGCAGGGTGTAGGTGCCCGTGACATTGGTCTGGATGAAGGCGCCCGGCCCGTCGATGGAGCGATCCACGTGGGATTCAGCGGCGAGGTGCAGGATCGCATCCGGGGCGTGGCGGGCGAGGATACTATCGACGGCCTCCCGGTCACAAATGTCCGCCTTCTCAAAAGTATAGAGGTTGGATGCGGCAACCGGCGCGACGTTCTCCAGACAGGCCGCATAGGTCAACGCGTCAAGGTTGATCACCTCGTGCCCGCGCGCCACGGCCAGCCGCACGACGGCTGAGCCAATGAAACCCGCGCCGCCGGTAACCAGGATCTTCATGGCGCGGCCTCGTAGATGAATGGGCTGTCGAGGTCCCTGAGCGCGGGCGCGATGGCGTCCTTGTCCGACAGGATCGGCGCGTCACTCAGGCCCCAGTCGATCCCGATCTCCGGGTCATTCCAGATCACCGCGCCCTCGGTCTCGGGCGCATAGAAATCACTGCATTTGTAGATGATTTCCGTGCCCGGCTCTCGGGTGACAAAACCGTGGGCGAAGCCCGCCGGCACCAGAAGTTGCTTGCCATTCTCGAACGTCAACTCGATCCCGAACCACTGCCCGTAGGTGGGGGAGCCTTTGCGGATATCGACGGCCACGTCAAAGAGCCGTCCGCGCCCACAGCGTACCAGCTTGTCCTGGGCGTGCGGCGGGGCCTGGAAATGCAGGCCGCGGATCGTGCCCACCTCGGCGGACAGCGAGTGGTTGTCCTGCACGAAGGTCGTCGTGATGCCCTGCTCCGCGAGCTTGGTGGCGCTGTAGGTTTCAGCAAAGAACCCCCGCGCGTCGCCAAAGCGTTTCGGGGTGATCACCAAAAGGCCCTCAAGACCGGTTTGTTCAATGTCCATCGGGTCGCCTGCTCTGCCGCCGTTTTGCGCGACATTGCCATGGGCGCGCGCGCCCCGCAACGGGCGCAACCAAAGCCTTGCAAGGCTTTGCCCAAACCCTTGCAAGGGTTTGCGCCCGGCCCGCCGCTTGGCACATCAATGCCAGTCGAAGAACCCGGCACCTGCGCGCGCGCGCAGGTCGCGCGCCATGTCAGCGCCAAGCGCGGCCCCATCCTCGATGGGCGCCGTTCGGTCGTCGGTCAGCACCTCGGACCCGTCGGGGCGCAGAATCTCGCCGCGCAAGCGCAACGTCCCGCCGTCCAGTTCCGCCAGTGCCGCGATGGGGGTCTGACAAGACCCGTCGAGGCCCTTCAGGAACGAGCGCTCCGCCGCAAGCCGTTGACCTGTTTCCGTATTGTGGATCGCCGCCAACATGTCTGCGGCGCGGGTGTCGCTGATCCTGCGTTCGATCCCAATCGCCCCCTGGGCCACGGCGGGCAGCATATCCTCGACCTCAATCGCCGACTTCACCACTTCGTCCATCCCCAGCCTGCGCAGACCCGCCATCGCCAGGAACGTCGCGTCGGCCACGTTGTCGCCCAGCTTCTTCATCCGCGTCTGCACATTGCCCCGGAACTCCACCACGTTCAGGTCGGGCCTGCGGGCAAACAGCTGCGCCCGGCGCCGCAGGGAGGACGAGCCCACAATCGCCCCTTCAGGCAGCGCCTGGAGGCTGTCATGGTTCACGGAGACAAACGCATCACGCACATCCTCGCGCGGCAGGTAGCAATCCAGCATCAAGCCGTCCGGTTGCACCGTCGGCATGTCCTTCATCGAGTGCACCGCGATGTCGATGGAGGCGCTCAACATGTCCTCTTCGATCTCTTTGGTGAACAGTCCCTTGCCGCCAAGCTCCTTCAATGCCACATCTGCATCAATCAGGGACCGGTCATCCCCCGTCGTCTTAATCACAACGATTTCAAAGGCTTCTTCGGGAAGCTCAAAGGCTTCCATCAGGCGCGCGCGGGTCTCGCGGGCCTGGGCCAGGGCAAGGGGCGAGCCTCGGGTGCCGATGCGGAGGGGGGCGTCGGGGGTTGGTAAGTTCGTCGTCATGGACCCTCTTTAGCTGTGTCAACCTGGGTTGAGACCCTCTTTAGATGTGTCAACTTGGGTTGACAACGCTGTTGCGTGTGACACTCATAAGGCGAGTAATCTGACCACCCTTACGACCCTGAGGATATCTACCATGGCCGACAAGAAAAAACTGCTCCGCTCGCTCGCGGGCGAGGCCATGGATGTCCCCCCGGTCTGGCTGATGCGCCAAGCGGGGCGTTATTTGCCTGAGTATCGCGCCACCCGCGCCCAGGCGGGTGACTTCCTGTCGCTGTGCTACAACCCTGAATTGGCAGCGGAAGTCACGCTGCAACCGATTCGCCGCTACGGCTTTGACGCCGCGATCCTGTTTGCCGACATCCTGCTGATCCCCGAGGCGCTTGGCGCCGATCTGTGGTTCGTGACCGGCGAAGGCCCGCGCCTGTCCACCATCACCGACGCCTCTGGCATGGCGCGGATGAAGACCGTGGACGACATCCACGAGACGCTGAACCCGATATACGACACCGTGAAAATCCTTTCCGAACAATTGCCTAAGGAAACGACGCTCATCGGCTTTGCGGGCGCACCCTGGACCGTGGCGACCTACATGATCGCCGGGCGCGGCACGCCCGACCAGGCCCCCGCCCACAAGCTGCGCGAGGGCGACCCGGCGACGTTTGACGCGCTGATGGACCTGATCACGGCGGCCACGATCGAATACCTGGATATGCAGGTGAAAGCGGGCGCGGAGGTTGTGAAGATCTTCGATTCCTGGGCCGGGTCGCTCAAGGGAGAGGCCTTTGACACATACGCCCTCGCCCCCGCAAAGCGCATCATCGCCGAGCTGAAATCGCGCCACCCGGACCTGCCGATCATCGCCTTCCCCCGCGAAGCCGGTGAGAAATACGTGGGCTTTTCCAAAGCAGTCGGCGCCGATTGCCTGGCCATCGATACCTCGGTCGACGCGACATGGGCGGCAGAGAACCTGCAGGTGGACGGCTGCGTGCAAGGCAACCTCGACCCCAAACTGATGATCACCGGCGGCGACGCGTTGCGGTCCGAGGCCAAGCGCATCCGTGATGCGCTCAAGGGCGGGCCGCATATCTTTAACCTCGGCCACGGCATCACGCCAGAGGCGGACCCCGAGAACGTCCACGTTCTACTGGACGCGATCCGCAACTGACCCCGGCTGCCAGCCGCTAACGCGTTCCATAGGGCACGAACAGCCTTTGCGCCCCCGGTCTTCGTATCAGTTGCCGAATGCCCATACACACCTGCGCGCGGATGCGGCGGTGGGTCTGCGCGGGCGATTTCGGCGCGTTCGGGCGCGCCTCCTGATCAATCGTGCTTTCTGTCTGGATCGGCGGAGTAAGACCATAGGCCGCGCATTGGTCCAACTGCACGGCAAGGGCGGGGACGGCTTGCCAGGACATTACATCATAGGCCGCACAAATGATCCCATCGGCAAGGCCCGGCGCTTGCGCCACATTGGCCAGCAGTTTGCGCGCGCCCGACGGGCGCAGCACGTAGGCTGCCGCGCCGGAGCGGTCCTGCCAAAGGCGGTGCATCGGGGCGGCGGCATGAGCGCCGCGCGCAATCAGCTTGGCCCGGCCACGGGTTTCCAGGGTGACATGATCGGCCTCAGGCAACGCCGCAATCTTCTGCAAGAAGGCAGGCGTATCGGCGTGCAAAACCGCGTCGTCTTCCAGGATCAACATCGGGGCATCAGCGTCCACCACCCGGCCCCATGCGGCGCGATGCGACGCCATCGCGGCCATTTCAGTGATCCGCATCGGACGTTCCCAAAGGGTCCAGTAAGGGCTACTTGCGGGTGGGCTCAGGGTTTTCGGTGTGGTGGCCTCCAGCCGCACAAAACCGATCCCAAGGGCGGTCAGTTGATCCGCCATGAAGGCCATCCGCGTGGTCTCGGACGCGAGGTTTATCACCAGCGCCTTCACCCCAACTCTCCCCGGAACGCCGCTAGATAGGCGTCCACGACGGCGTCTTCACTGAACATTTCTGCCAGCCGCGCCGTGCCTGCCGCCGCAAAGCGCACGCGCAAAGCGGGGTCGTCCTTCAGGGACTGAAGGCCCGCCGCCAGCCCGTCAAGATCATCAATCTCCACCATGATCCCATCGACCCCGGGGCGCAGGAACCAGTCCGGCCCCTCGGCGCGGGTGCTGACGACCGGGACGCCCGCTTGCCATGCATCGAGGATGACATTGCCAAGCGGTTCATGCCGGGACGGAAAGGCCACGGCGTCGGCTGCCGCCAGATGGTGGACGGGTTCTTCCACCCAGCCGATGAACCGGGTGCGATCCGCGACCCCCGCCTCTTTGGCGAAAGCCTCCAGCGCGGGGCGTTCCTTGCCGTCGCCGATCAGCCAAAGGTAAGCGCCATCGATCCGCGCGGCGGCACGGATCGCAAGGTCAAGGCCCTTGCGGTGCACAAAGCGCCCGGCAGCGGCGATCAGGAAGGCATCCTCAGGCGTATCATGGGCCGCGCGGGCCACCGGCACGGGCGTCACCGGGCGGGCGAAATTGCTGATGACAAGGCCGGGCTTGGCCCAGCCAAGGCCCTGGCAATGCTTGATAATATCGGGCGTATTGGCAACCAGCGCGTCGCAGCGATGAAAATGATCAAGGTGTTTAGGGTAGTCCCCCAGCCGCGTCATCTTCACGGCAGGCGCATAGTCCGGGATCGCACGCGCAGCGCGGGGCATCCAGGCGAGGATCGCGTCCGGCTGCCAGGTGCGGCAGGTCTGGCGCAGCTTCCATTCCAGCCAGAACCGGCTCAGCGAGAGATATCGGTAATTGTCGCGAATGACGGGGCCAAGGGGGGCAATCTCCCCCTCCCACACACGGCCGGGGCGGATCGCGAAACGCTGCTCGACCCCCCGCTTGTCGAAGGCCTTGGCGAGGTTCACAAAGAACCGCTCGGCCCCGCCATCTTTGCCGAAATGAATATGGAGGACCTTGGGGGCGTTCATTTCGCCCCCCGCGCGCGGTGCCATCGAAGCTTGGCCTGATAGGCAAGCTGCGTGCGCAATCCCCGCCATAGCCGCTTGAGCCCGCCCTGGCTTGCGTCCCGGCGGGCATTGCCGATGGTCCCGGTCACGGCCTGCTGGTCACCCACCTTGATTGGCGCAGGCAGGGTCAGCGCGACGCGCAGGCCGGTTTCCCAGACGTATTTCTGGTCCTCATCGACGGGGCGGAAGAACGGCAAGGCCTGGTCGGCAAGGCGCTGCGCGGCCTGTTTTGTCAGGCCGTATCCGATCAGGCAGGTGGGCACGCGGTAGGGGATCGTAAGGCGGATCGTATCGGTCAGCGGACGCTCGGACAGCTGCTTGGCATCGGGAGAAAAGGTGAAAAGTTTCACCATGTCCCAATCGCTGCCGCCGTCCTGGGTGAGCGCTTGTAAAGTCGCGGCCAGGCTGGTGTCGGCCTCAAAATCATCCTCGAAAATGAACCCTCCGGCGGCGTCGCCGGACGCAATCGCGCGCCAGGCGTCGATGTGGGACAGGTAGCAACCGATCTCCGCCGGGACGAGGTCGTGGCGGGCGCGTTTGGCGTTGGCCTCCGCGTCGTAGACACGGGCAATTTCGTCGGACGGAAGCTGCCACCCGTTGACCGCGTCAATACGGCGGAACGGCAGCCCGGCCGCGTCCAATTGCGCTCGCGCGTTCTCCATCCGGGCCGTGTTGTCGGCCAGGTTGATGACGTAAGAGGGCCAGACAGACGTCATGGCGCTTTGCGCTGATAGAGCACCGTCTTGTGGCGTTGCTCGGTCGGATGCAGGCCTTTTTCCGCCAGAACAATATCCATCGCGGCGATCTTGTCGGCGCCCACGATATGGGGATGAACCTCGATGATCAGGGCGCGCACGCCGGTCAGGTTGGCGGCGGTCAGCAGTTCAACCTCCGCACCTTCCACGTCCATCACGATGACATCGGGGGCCACTTCTTCCATCACCCGCGCAATCGGCGCGCTTTCCACGGTGATCTCATCGCCGGGCAAGTCGCGGTTGATCAACGACGACGACAGGATGCCCGGGTCGGCGAAGAAGCGGATCGGGGTGCCATCGACGGTGACGGCCTGCATCCGCAGATCCGGGGTCAGGTCGTTCTCGGCGTAATTGGCGCGGATCATCGGCTCCAGCACGGGGTTGGCCTCGAACGAGGTCACGCGCCCCTCGCCGGCCAGCTTGGCACAGAGGATGGAGACAAACCCGATACCGGTGCCCACTTCCAGTACGCGGTCGCCGGGCTTGACGATCTTCAGGGCCAGTTCGGCCTCCACATCCTCATACCCGCCCTTGAAAATATGGCCCCGCACCGATTTGGGCAGGTCAGACGCCCCGGTCTTCAGGCGCACGCCGAAGTGGCTGTAGTGGCCGGTGCCGAGGGTCAGATGCCAGGCGCGGCGCAGATTTCGGAGGGGGTCGGCCATGGGATCACCTGTCGTGGGAACGCGTGTCGTTTAGCCGGATTGAGCGTGTTGCGAAAGGGGCCTCAGGGCGCCGAGAGGAGGCGGCGGTAGATCGCCATGATCGCCTCCGCCTCCTGGGTGATGCGAAAGTTGGCCTCCACATGGGCGCGGGCGGCTTGCCCTTGCGCCGCGCGCAGGGCGGCGTCGGCTGTGTAGCGGGCGATGGCTTCCGCCATGGCGGGCGTATCTTCCGGCGCAATCAGGGTGCCGGCTTGCGCGGTGATCAGCTCCGGGAAGGCGCCGACTGTGGTCGCGACGCACGGCACACCGCAGGCCATGGCCTCAAGCGGGGTGAGGCCGAAGCCCTCCCACCGTTGCGGGGCAACGAACAGGTCGAGCACGCGGTAGTAATCAGCGATCTCATGAACCGGAACCTCGGGCAGGATATGCAGGCGGTCGGTCAGGCCAGCGCCCGAGATCTGGGTCCGCAGCGCCTTGAGGTAATCGGCGTGCTCAGACGTCGCGCGCCCCATGATGAGGCCGTGAACCTCCGGGTTGCCTTGCAGCACCGGGATCATCGCATCAACGAAATCGCCGGTGCCTTTCTGGGCGCGGATACGCCCGTAGCAACCCACCAGAACAGCATCCGGCAGGTTGAGCTTCGCCCGCAACGCCGCCTTGTCCGGCGCAGGCGTAAAGCTGTCGGCGTCGATGCCGTGAAGGATCACGTCGGCGGGCCGCTCCAGATAGCTCGCCGTCTTCTGGGACGTCGCAATAACGTGGTCCATCTGCCCGATCAGCCACCTGGTGTAGCCCGTGTGCTTGCGCTGCGACGCCGAGGTGAAGACCAGCTTCAACCGCTTGCGCAACAGGTGCTTCAACGCCAGACCCGCCAACATCTCTGTATTGCGCCGCGCGTGCCAGACGCGCGCGCCCTGCGGGCCCTTGCGCGGCATGGTGATCAACTGGCCAAGCCGGATCTGCGGCACGTGGTCCGGCAATTCGGGCGACACCGCCGCCAGCGCCATCTCCTGCGCCTGCAATGGCACCAGCCGCACGATCGTCGCCGTCACCCCGCTCAGGCGCTTCTTGAAGTTCGGCACCAGGACGTCGAGGTGGGCCGGATCCAGGTCCACCCCGCTAGGTCCACTTGGCGATGGGCGGCAGAGACATCAGCACCGCGTTGGCGTCATGGCCCGTTTCCAGGCCAAACTTGGTGCCCCGGTCATAGACGAGGTTGTATTCGGCGTAGAGCCCCCGGTGGACCAACTGCTTTTCGCGATCTTCCTCGGTGAAGGCCTCATGGCGGCGACGCTCCACGCAGCCCAGAAACGCGGGCAGGAAGGCCCGTCCCACGTCCTGGGTAAAGGCAAAATCCGCCTCCCAATCGCCGGTGTTGTGGTCATCGTAGAAGATGCCGCCGACACCCCGCGCGCGGTTGCGATGGGGGACATAGAAATACTCATCCGCCCATTTTTTGTAACGATCATAAAGGTCTGCCCCATGGGGGTCGCAGTGCTCCTTCAGGGTCTGGTGAAAAAACGCCGTATCCTCGTCGTATTCAATCGCCGGGTTCAGGTCAGACCCGCCGCCAAACCACCAGGCCCCGGGCGTCCAGAACATCCGCGTGTTCATATGAACCGCGGGCACCCGCGGGTTCTGCATATGCGCCACCAGGCTGATGCCCGACGCCCAGAACCGCGGATCATCCGCCATCCCCGGCACCCCGCGCGCGGCCATGGCCTTCTGGGCGCGCTCGCCCAGCTCGCCGTAAACCTCCGAGACATTGACGCCGACCTTCTCGAAAACCCGCCCGCCGCGCATGACGGACATCAAACCGCCGCCCGCGTCCGAGCCATCCTCGGACGTGCGCTTGGTCTCGCTGACTTCGAACGTGCCCGGGCCCGCATCGCCGCCCTGGGTCTGCTCCACCTGCTCAAACGCCGCGACAATGTCGTCGCGCAAGCTGCGAAACCACGCGGCGGCCCGAGTTTTGTGATCAGGGGTCAAATCGGTCATCTTCGGGGCGATCCTTTTGCAACACTTGGCGCCCCTATTAGCAGAGCAAATCCACCTCCGCCACACGATCAGGCATCCGCGCCGCGCCACATCTTGGCGTGAGTGTTGCCTGAAGGACCACATCTGCCAATTCCCTGCATCTATTGGCATTTTCCGCACGTGAGCATGGATTTTTGGAAAAACTTATCCTACAAACGAAGTTAATCGCCGCATCAGACGGCACCAGAGGCAGATAGAGCAGCTCATGTTCGTACGGAATTTTTATGCCGCCCTTTTGGGTGTGTGTGTGGTGTTTGGTGTCATGGTCTCTGGCCATGTTCAGGCCGCCCCCTACGCCGCGATGGTGATGGACGCCCGCAATGGTGAGGTGCTGCATTCGCGCAATGCCGACACCCGCCTGCATCCCGCCTCGCTCACAAAGATGATGACGATCTACATCGCGTTCGAGGCGATCCGCCTGGGCGAGATCACCCTCGATACGGAAGTGACGATTTCGGCCAATGCCGCGAATGAGCCGCCCTCGCGCCTGGGCCTGCGCGCGGGCTCCACGATCCGCCTGCGCTACCTGATCCGCGCCGCCGCCGTGCGCTCTGGCAATGACGCCGCCACCGCGATTGGTGAGGCGATTTCTGGCTCCGAGGCCGCCTTTGCCCGCCGCATGACCCGCACCGCGCGGGCTTTGGGCATGACCCGCACGACCTTTCGCAACGCCCACGGGCTGACGGAAGAAGGGCATCTTTCGACCGCCCGCGACATGACCATGCTGGGTCGACGGCTCGTCTATGATTATCCGCAGTACTACAACCTGTTCTCGCGCGTCACCGCAGATGCGGGCATTGCCACGGTGCGCAACACCAACCGTGTCGTGCTGACGACCTATCGCGGGGCCGATGGCATCAAGACAGGCTACACAAGGGCGGCAGGGTTCAACCTCGTGGCCTCCGCCCAGCGCGGGGAAGAGCGGATCATCGCAACGGTGTTTGGCGGCCGAAGCTCGGCCTGGCGCAACCAGCGGGTGATGGAGCTGCTGGATATGGGGTTCGAGCGCGCGCCAAGTTCAGTGGCGCTGCGAACGCCCGCCTTGCCGACATACGCCGATAACGGCGGCCCCACGGGCCAGACCTCCACCCCCCGGGGACAGCGCGCGCCAGAGCGGTCGATGCGCCCGGTGACGCGCCCAAGCGGCGGCGTGGACGCGACGGTTTTGGCGGCGATCAACGAGGCCGTCGGCGAAGCGCTGGAACCCGGCGCTGACGTGGCCGCAGCGGTGGAAGCCGCCTTGAGCGCCGTCGGCGCGCCCGACGACAGGCCCGCCCCCCGGCCCGAGCCGCAAGCTGCGCTGGAGCCCGAGCCCGCGCCGATCCCACCGCCCGAGCCCGAACTGGTGACACGGGCCTCCTCCACCGGGTCCCGACTCTACGGCGTCTCCCTGGGGCCGCAGGTGTCCCACCACGCGGCAGAGCGGTTGCTCTTGCGCACAGCCCTGGCCGAGTTGGGCACCTTTGACACCGCGCTCAGGCGTGTGGTGAACGGCAGCCGAGGCTATGACGCGCGGTTTGCCGGCATGACCGAGGATCAGGCCAGCCGCGCTTGCGCCAGATTGTCAGCCCGCGACGTCCCCTGCGAAACTTTCGGGCCCTGACACCCGCATAAAGACCCAAAACCAAAACGGCGGCCCCATCAGGCCGCCGTTTCCATGTTCACCCTACGGGACGGCGGGAGGGGCGCCGTTTACGGCTTTTGCAAAGCAAAAGACCGTAGACCAGCGTCTCACCCGTCCCTACTTCGGCTTGTCGTCATAGTCATCGCGCAAAATCCGTTGCGCGTCGCCCTCCGGGTCATCGAACTGGCCCTTCTTCAACAACCACCAGAACGCCGCCAGCCCCACAGCCCCCAGAAACAGGCTCACCGGGATCAGGATACCCAGCACATCCATCAGCGCAGCCGCAACGCGTTGAGCGAGACCGTGAGCGACGAGCTGGACATCGCCAATGCCGCGATCAGCGGCGAGCACAGGCCCGCCACCGCCAAGGGCACCGCAAGGAGGTTGTAGACGGAAGCGATGGTGAAATTCTCCTTGATTCGGGCCCGCGCCGAGGTGGCCGTTGCCATGGCGTCCAGGATCGGGGCCAGGCTGCGCCCCGTCAACACCATGTCCGAGGCCGCCCGCGCCGCCTCCAGCGCCGAGGCCGGAGAGATCGAGACATCGGCCGCCGTCAGCGCCGCCGTGTCGTTCATCCCGTCGCCCACCATCAACACGTGGCACCCCTCCGCGCCCAGCCCTGCAATCGCCTCAGCCTTTTCAGCCGGGCGCGCCTCGGCCACAACCTCGTCGATGCCGATACGCCCCGCAAAGCGTGTCACCGCGGCCTCGACATCGCCGGACAGCAAGATCACCCGCTTGCCCTGTGCCTTCAGGCCCGCGATCAGCTCTTCCGCGCCGTCGCGCAAGGTGTCGGTGAAGGTGATGGCCACCGCCGGCCCGTCGCCGATCCGCAGGTAGGTGGCGGTCGTCCCCACCGCCTCGCCTCCGCCAACCCAAGCCGCACGGCCCAGGCGAACGGGCGTTCCGCCCCACAGGCCTTCAACGCCAAAACCCGGCCTCTCCACGATGTTCTCCACCGGCGCAGGCCGCACCCCTTGCGCCGCCAATCCGCGCGCCACGGCTGCTGCCAACGGATGCGCGGAGCCCTGCGAAAGGGCCAGCGCAATCCGGCCCGTCTCCGCGTCCAACTGGTCGAGCCCCAGGGGCTCGGGCGCGCCATCGGTCAGCGTGCCGGTCTTGTCGAAAACCACCGTGTCGACCTCGGCCAGCCGTTCTAACGCCGTCCCGCTCTTGATCAGCAACCCCTTGCGAAACAACCGGGCCGAGGCCGCCGTCGTCACCGCAGGCACCGCCAAACCCAAAGCGCAGGGGCAAGTGATGATCAGCACCGCCGCCGCGATGTTCAGCGCCACCCGCAGGTCCCAGGTGGCGACAAACCAGCCCACCGCCGCGAGGGCCGAGATGATGTGAACCCCCGGCGCATACAGCTTGGCCGCCGCATCGGCCAGCGACGTGTAATTGTTGCGCCCGGCCTCGGCCACGGCGATCAAATCGGTGATCCGCGCCAGATCCGTGTCGCGTCCTGCCGCCATCACTTCCACCGTGATCGGGCCGGTCAAATTCGCCTCTCCGGCATGGACTGGATCGCCGGGTCCGGCGGCGGCGGGCAGTGTTTCGCCGGTCATCACCGATCGGTCCAACTCCGTCGCGCCCTCCGCCACACGGCCATCCACCGGGATCCGCCCGCCCGGCAGCACGCGCACCAGATCGCCGGGGCGCAGGTCAGCCACGCCCACCGTCTCGGTCACGCCCCCGTTCAACCGCAACGCGCGCGGCACTTCCAGCGCCGCCAATTCCTGCGCGGCAGAGCGCGCGTTCGCCCGCGTCCGGTGATCCAGATAGCGGCCCGCCAGAAGGAACGCACAAAGCGCAATGGCCGCGTCAAAATAAGCGTGTTCGCCCGACAGCATCGTCTCGTAAAGCGAGGTGCCCACCGCCAACACAATCGCCAGCGTGATCGGCACGTCCATGTTCAACCGCCCCGCCTTCAGCGCCGCAAAGGCCGAGGCATAGAACGGCTGACCGCAGAAAATCACCGCCGGGATCGCGATCGCGCCGCTGATCCAATGCATCATGTCACGGGTCACGCCCTCGGCCCCGGACCAGACGGCGACAGACAGCAGCATCACATTCATCATCGCGAAGACGGCCACCGCCAGACGCATCAGCAACGCGCGCCCGCGCGCGTCCACCTCGGTCGCGGCAAGGACGCCGGGATCAAGCTCATGGGCCTCAAACCCCGCCTCTGTCAGCGCAGCGGTCAACGTATCGACGTCAACATCAAGATCTGCCTCCACCGCCACGCGGCGTAGCGTCAGGTTCACCCGCGCATCGCGCACGCCGGGCAACGCGTGCAACACACGCTCCACCCCAGAAATACAGCCCGCGCAATGGATGCCGGGCACGGCCAGCATCAGCCGCGCCTCGGTGGGCGCAGGCCCGGCGATCTGCTCGGCCAGGGGTGCCGCATCACAGGCCGGGCACGCCGAGGGGCGCGCAGGGTCGGCGTAGGCGGTCATCGCGCCGGGATCGTGAAGGTGATGTTGTGGCGATAATCCGTGCCATCGCGCGACACGCCGATCATCCGCAAACGCCAACGGCCCACGTCAAGATCGGCGGGGGCCACCAAGGTGCCGTTGGGCCCGCGCGTCAGCTCCAGCATCTGATCATTGGCCCTTGTCGTGGGCCTTGTCAGAAGGGCCGACAGCTCCGCCGGATAGACGGGCCGCCCGGCCTCATCCACAAGCGTCAGGGTCAATTCGGTGCGTGTCGCTTCCACCGACGCCTCCCACCCCAGCGCCTCCTGGGCATGGCGGCGGACATCGAAGGTCTGGCTGTCGGCATAGCTGGACGACACCTCCAGGCCCGGGAAGGTCGACACCGCCTGGAATGCCATGAACAGGTTCACACTGACGATGACGGCGAAGCAGCCACCGAAGATGCCCAGGATATGGTATCCGTTCAGCTTGCGCGGGGTTTGAGTGTCAGAGGTCATTGGGCAGCCTGTCCGAAAAAGGTTTGCGATTGAAAGGCGCGTTCGTTGGATTCGAATTCCTCGACCCAGAAACGCAGGTCCGTCCGTTCCGCCGAGGCGGCGGGATCATCGGCGCGCGCGATCACATAGACCCGTTGTAGGAGTGTCTCATCGGCAGGCACCTCAACCATCAGGTCCTGGCTGCCTTCGAGGTCCACGCGTAGGATCTCTTCCGAGGTCAGGCCGATGCGGAACACCGCGTCATCCCCGGACATGTTGCGAATGCGCACATCATAGGTGTTGCGGATCGACCCATCGGACAGGGTCACGAACTGCGGGTTGCGCACGGCGGCGACGGTCACGTCGATCTCGGACCGGACGAACAGCGCGACCACAAGGCCGATGCCGATCGCGGACCAAAGGGCGGTATAGATCAACGTGCGCGGGCGCAGGATGTGGCGCATGATCGGGATCTTCTTGTTGCCCGCGCGCTCATGGTCTTCATCGGTCAGCGCGAGGTAATCGATCAGCCCCCGCTCCGCGCCGATCCGGTCCATGATCTCATCGCAGGCATCGATGCACAGCGCACAGGTGATGCATTCCATCTGCTGGCCATCCCGGATGTCGATGCCCATGGGGCAGACGTTCACGCAGGCGTTGCAGTCGATGCAATCGCCCAGAACGGTCACCTCGGGCTCTGCGGTGGAGGTGGCGCCCGGCTCCTGCCCGGTGATCAGGGGGCCGGCGAGCCGAGATTCCGCGATGGCCTTTTCGGCGGCGACACGGCGGTTCTTGCCCTTGCCGCGCGGCTCTCCGCGCCAGTCACGGTAGGCGACGGTGATCGAATGCTCATCCATCATCGCGCCCTGGATGCGGGGCCAGGGGCAGGCGTAGATGCAAATCTGCTCACGCGCGAAGCCGCCGAAAAGGAAGGTGGTGGCCGTCAGCAGACCAACGGTGGCATAGGCCACGAAGGCGGCCTGGCCGGTGACCAGGTCCACAAGCAGCGTCGGCGCGTCAGCAAAGTAGAAGACCCAGGCGCCGCCGGTGGCCACCGCGATCAGCAACCAGACGATCCATTTGGTGATGCGCAGGCGCCATTTGCGCCCGTCCCATTTTGATTTCCACAGACGCAGACGGGCGTTGCGGTCGCCCTCAATCCAACGCTCGACGGTGTAGAAAAGGTCAGTCCAGACGGTCTGCGGGCAGGTGTAGCCGCACCAGACGCGGCCGAGCGCCGAGGTGAATAGAAACAGGCCGAGGCCCGCCATGATCAGCAAGCCCGCGACGAAGTAGAATTCGTGGGGCCAGATCTCGATCCAGAAAAAGAAGAAGCGGCGGCCCGCCATATCCACAAGGACGGCCTGATCGGGCAGGTTGGGGCCGCGGTCCCAGCGGATCCAGGGCGTGATGTAGTAGATCCCGAGGGTGACAATCATGATCACCCATTTGAGGTTACGGAAGGTGCCTGTGACCTTCTTCGGGAAGATCGGCTCCTGCGCCGCATAAAGCTTTGGCGGGACGTCAGTAGATGACATGGATGATGTGTCCTGAGAATCGTTTTCTGTTCGCCCCTCAGGTATAGGCACCGGCGATTTCCCCGGCCTTGACGTGGATCAAGTCTCGGGCGCCGCGATTGTTGCGGCGGGCTGAATGCCGGAGGGGGCAGAAAAGAAGAACCAGCCCCCCGATAAAGCGCGAACAGGACGGGGAGCTGGCTTGAACCTGCGGAGATGGAAACCGCAGGTCGTCTGGGTCGGCCGGGGCGGGCGCATGCTTGTCGCCCGCTCAAACCCTTGATCTTGAACGGGGCACCCGAAAGCGCCGCCGTTCGGTTTTGCTTGGGCCGGGGCTACTCGCCACCGCCCAGGCTGTGCACATAGATCGCGGTGGCGCGCACCTCGGCCTCGCTCAGGCGACCGGACCAGGGCGGCATCACCCCAAAGCGGGAGTAGCGCACGGTTTCCTCGATGGCCTCCGGCGTGCCGCCATAAAGCCAGATGCGGTCCGTCAGGTTCGGTGCGCCCAAAAACCGGTCGCCCAGCCCTTCGTCCCCGTGACAGGCCGCGCAATTGTCGAGGTAGACGGTCTCGCCCGCCGCCGCGAGCGTCGCGTCGGCCTCTTGCGCGGAGATATCCAGCACGTAATTCACCACCTGAGCGACTTCCTCATCGCTCAGCAGATCGTCAAATGCCGTCATCTCGGACCAGCGCGCGTCGGGGTCATCCTCGTTGCGGATGCCGTGGGCGATGGTCAACTGGATGTCTTCCACCGAACCGCCCCAAAGCCAGTCGTCATCCAGAAGGTTCGGATACCCCGCCGCCTGCACGCCCGCCGCACCGCGCCCGTGACACTGCGAACACCAGGTCGCGAAGGTCGAGCTGCCCGACTGGATCGCGTAGTTGTAGAGGTCCGGCATCTCATCCTGCGTCACCTCCGCCAGCTCCACCTCGTTCAACTGGGTGCGCAGATCGGCGTTGAGGGCATCGAAACGCTCGATATCCTCGGCCACTTCGGCGCGGGTCGAATAGCCCAGAAAACCGGGCGTAGCACCCGAAATCATCGGCCAGGCCGGATAGGCGATGGTGTAGACCACGCCCCAAACGATGGTGATGTAAAGGCACCACAGCCACCAGCGCGGCAGCGGATTGTTGAACTCTTGGATCCCGTCCCACGAATGGCCAGTGGTATCAGGATCGCCCTCTTGCAGGTTGGCAGCCGCCTCGCGGTCGGATTGGGTGAGTTTATCGCTCATTATTGGGCCTCCTTCGTCTGGGCCGCAGAGATGTCGTGATCGGATGCGGGCCGATCATCATGCCGGAACGGGATATCGGCGGTGTCTTCATGGACAGCGCGGGACCCGGGCCGAAAAGCATAAAGGACAAAGCCCAGAAAGCTGAGCACCAGAAACACGGTGCCGATGCTGCCTGAAAGCTCGCGCAGGACGGTGTAATCAAACATATCTTCCCCCTCCCCTAGCGGCTTTCGTCCGGCGTGAAGGTCGAGAAATCGACCATCGTGCCAAGCACTTGCAGATAGGCAATCAACGCATCCATCTCGGTCACGTCCGGGTTGCCGTCGAAATCGCGCTGCTGCGCGCCGGGGTATCTGTCGGTCACGCCGCTGTCGCCGAAATCCGTGGCCTGCTCGATGAAATCCAGCCGCGCATTCTCGATCATCTCGTCGGTGTACGGCACGCCCACGATCCGGTGGGTGGACATCAGGTCCCCGATCCGCTCGCCATCCAGATCCACATCGGCCAGGAAGGCATAGGGGGGCATGATGCTTTCCGGCACCACCGATTGCGGGTCGATCAGGTGATCGTAATGCCACTCATCGGAATAGCGCCCGCCAACCCTTGCCAAGTCCGGCCCCGTCCGCTTGGACCCCCACTGAAACGGATGGTCATAGCGGCTTTCGGCGGCCAAGGAGTAGTGACCATACCGCTCTACCTCATCACGCATCGGGCGGATCATCTGGGAATGGCAGTTGTAGCACCCCTCCCGGACATAGATCTCGCGCCCTGCCAACTCCAGCGGGGAATAGGGGCGCACGCCGTCCACATCCTCGATGGTGTTTTCCAGGTAGAACAGGGGCGCAATCTCCACCACGCCTCCGACGGTGACGACCACAAAGCTCAGCGCCAGAAGCAGCGTCGCATTGGTCTCGATCTTCTTGTGTTGGTCTAGAATTCCCATGGGTCAGACCTCCTTATTCAGCTGGGACTGCGGAATTGGTGTCGGCCACAGCCTCACCGCTTCTGACAGTCATCCACAGGTTCCAGGCCATGATCAGCGCCCCGGACAGGAACATCACCCCACCCAAACCACGGACCACATACATCGGGAATTTGGCTTCCACGGTGTCGGCGAAGGAGTTCACGAGGAAACCCTGCGCATCCACTTCACGCCACATCAGGCCTTCCATGATGCCGGTGACCCACATCGACGACGCGTAAAGAACGATACCCACGGTCGCGAGCCAGAAGTGCCAGCTGACGGCGCGCACGCTGTAAAGCGTCTTGCGGTTCCACAGCTTCGGGAACAGGTAGTAGAGCATCCCGAAGGTGATCATCCCGTTCCACCCCAACGCGCCAGAGTGCACGTGGCCAATGGTCCAGTCGGTGTAGTGGCTCAGCGAGTTGACCGCGCGGATCGACATCATCGGGCCCTCGAAGGTCGACATGCCGTAGAACGCCAGGCTCGTGACCATCATCCGCAGGATCGGGTCGGTGCGCAGCTTGTCCCAAGCCCCTTGCAGGGTCATCAGACCGTTGATCATGCCACCCCAGGAGGGCATCCACAGCACGATCGAGAACACCATGCCAAGGGTCGAAGCCCAATCCGGCAGCGCGGTGTAGTGCAAGTGGTGCGGACCCGCCCAGATGTACAAGAAGATCAGCGCCCAGAAGTGGATGATCGACAGCTTGTAGGAATAGACCGGGCGACCGGCCTGCTTGGGCACGAAGTAGTACATCATGCCCAGGAAGCCCGCGGTCAGGAAGAAGCCCACGGCGTTGTGGCCGTACCACCATTGCGTCATGGCGTTCTGCACGCCCGACATCACGGTGACCGAGGAGGATCCGAAAATCGAAACCGGCACCTGCATGTTGTTGACAAGGTGCAGCATCGCGACGGTGACGATGAACGACAGCAGGAACCAATTGGCCACGTAGATATGCGGCTCTTTCCGGGTCAGGATGGTGCCCATATAGGTGGCAAGGAACGCGACCCAAACGATGGTCAGCCACAGGTCAACATACCACTCGGGCTCCGCGTATTCCTGGCCCTGGGTCGATCCCAGAAGGTAGCCCGTGGCTGCCAGGACGATGAACAATTGATAGCCCCAGAAGACGAACCAGCTCAGGTTGCCACCCCATTGGCGCACCGCACAGGTGCGCTGGCCGATGTAGAAGGTGGCCGCGAGCAGGGCGTTACCGCCAAATGCGAAAATCACCGCAGAGGTGTGGAGGGGCCGGAGACGCCCGAAGTTGAGGTAGGGTTGCGCCCAGTCGAAGTTGAGCACCGGGAACGCCAGCTGGAAGGCGATGAACACCCCCACCAGAAATCCCGTGACGCCCCAGAACACGGTGGCAATCGCCGCCGCCTTCACCGGGCCATCCATGTATTCCCCAACAGGTGCCGGTACTATTTCCTCTCCCAAGCGGCGCAGTTGCCACACGAAAAGGCCAGCAGCCACCAGCATGATCAAGATCGCATGGACCTTGTAGGCCAAGTCCAGTCCGTAGTTCGCGGCAATTGCCGCCAGGACCGCGATCAGCCCAAGGATCGCAAGCTTCACGTAATCAAGCATCGATCGTCCCCTTCTTTCGTGCCATGGCGCTGCGGTCGGGAAGTCCCAATGCGAGTCGCCACAGCTGTTCCATCCGGGTCTTGATCGCGGATTGTGGGGATGCGCACCTTGATCTGGGTCAAGAAGACCCCGAGATAGCGGTGCTTTTGCGCAGATTCTGAAAAGCGTTTGAATTCAGATGTTTAGATAGGTGCTCAAGCTTGAGCACCCTCAGACCCTGCGTGAAATCGCGGGATCAGGGGCGTCCTGATGGGGAATAAGTCAGGCCAGCATTCCGCCATCGGCGTCATCGCCGGTCTCGATCAGAAGGGCATCAAAGTCCGGCACCACGACCTGCCGCTTGCCTTCCAGCAAGATCACCCCGTCGCGTTTCAGGCCCGACATCTGGCGGCTGACCGTCTCTAGGGTGAGGCCCAGATACTCGGACATCGCCTCGCGGGTGAGGGGCAGTTCGAACTGCATGTCAACGCCCGGCCCGAACTCGGTTCCCCCGGCATTGCGACGCGCCAGGATCGCGAGGAAACTGGCGATTTTCTCACGCGCGGTCTTGCGACCCAGGATCAGCATCCATTCACGCGCGGCGTCCAATTCGTCCAACGTCATCTCCAGCAGCCGCTGGCTGACGTGGGGCGTGTTGGCGATCACATCCTGGAACGGCTTGCGGCGGAAACAACACAGCGTCACATCCGTCGTCGCCGTCACATCATAGGACACCGTCGAGCGATTGGGCCTGCCAATAAAGTCAGAGCCCAGCAGCAAGCCAACCATCTGGCGGCGCCCGTCTTCCATCGTCTGCGTCAGCGTCGCGACGCCGGACACGACAGAGGCCACGAAATCCATTTCGTCGCCCGCCCAGACGATCATCTCGCCAGCGGAATACGTCCGATAGGTCTTGATTGATTCAAGCTTCGCCAGCTCATCCGTATCGCAATGGGCGCAAACGGCATTGTGGCGAATAGGGCAGTCGGCGCAATCGCCGCTGGCCTTGAAGGAAACTGGTCTGTCGTTCATGGCGTGGCCCCCGCGTGAGTGAACCACCGATGTCGCCGCTTGATCCATATCAAGGTGGCGGGTCCGGTCATGTGCATAGGCTACCATATGGATCAGTATTCTCAACTGCGGCGTTTCGGACTCCTCGATGCTAATTTGCCGAGGTATACCTCTTACCCGCCTGCCCCGCGGTTCGCGAATAACGTGCGATCAAGGGATTTCCGCGCATGGCTGTCGCAACTCCCGGCTGACACGGGCATCTCGGTCTATCTGCATATCCCTTTTTGCCAACGTTTATGCTGGTTCTGCTCGGCGCGAACCCAAGGGGCGCCCGGCGGCGCGCCGGTGGCGGCCTATGTCGATGCTTTGATCCAAGAAATCGGCAATTTGCGCGCGATTTTGCCGCAGGGCATCCATGCCAAGCGCATCTACTTCGGCGGCGGAACCCCAACAATACTCTCCCCCGCAGACATCTCGCGCCTTGCAAGCGCGCTGATTGAAGTGATCCCGCTCAGCGGCGCGAATGATGCCCCGCCCGAATTCACGGTCGAGATTGACCCCAATGAAATCGATGACGCCCGAATGGACGCGCTGGCCGCCGTGGGAATGACGACGGCCTCCATCGGCGTGCAGGATTTCGATCCGGACATCCAGAAGATCATAGGGCGCGAACAGAGCTTCGAGGCGACAAAAGCGGCGATCGACGGGCTGCGCGCGCGCGGCCTGCGCAGTTTGAGCATGGGCGTCCTCTACGGTCTGCCCCGCCAAACCCGATCTCGTCTTACGCTGACCACCCAGATGATGCTGTCCTTCGCGCCGGACCGGATCGCCGTGCAGCCCTACGCCCACGTACCCTCGATCGCGCGGCGCCAATCGCTGATCCCGACCGCCGACGTGCCGACGCCGGAAAAGCAACTTCAGCTCTTTGATACGGCGCGCCAGATCCTGACGTGGGATGGATACGCGCCCGTGGGGATCGACCATTTCGCCCTGCCCTCGGACCGTTTGGCCAAGGCGGCAAAGTCTGGCGACCTCAGGCGGTCGTTCGAGGGATACACCGATGACACCGGTGGGGTGCTGTTGGGGCTTGGCGCCTCTGCCATTTCGCGACTGCCCCAGGGCTATGCCCAGAACGCCCCCAGCACGACCGGCTATCTCAGGTCCGTCCATGCCGGTGGCATGGCGACGTCGGGCGGGCACCGGATCAACGCCGTGGACGCCCTGAGGGCGCGCATGATCGAGATGATCCTGTGCGATTTCGGGATCGACGCGGAACGACTGATCGCCGAGGGGTTTGGCCCGCAGTCGCTGATCACCGCCCTGCAGGATCAAGTCCTTCGGCACTTTCCGGGCCAGGTCCTTTCCACGGCAACGGGCATCACCATCCCGCGCCACGCCAAGGCCCTGGCCCGCGTGATCGCGCGGGATCTGGACAGCTACACAAAGCCCGCCAAGGAAAACCCGGAAGACACTTGATACCGCGCGCCCTTCCAGGGCGGCGGCACAAGGTTACTTCCCCCGCTTGTGGCGCGAGGCACTCATCGCGGTTTTCACCATCTTCTTGAAGTCCTTTTCCCGCGCGCGGCGTTCGTGGATGGCTTCCTGGTTGATCGCGTCTTCCCGCACCAGTTTGGCAAACCGCCTTACGCGGTCGGCGTCCAAATCGCCCGCCGCAACCGCCGCCTGCACGGCGCAGCCGGGCTCGGACGCGTGGGCGCAATCGCGGAACTTGCAGGTCTCGGCCAGCGCCTCGATATCGGCGAAAACGGCGCCGATCCCCTCGGACGCATCGTTGAGCCGCAACGCCCGCATCCCAGGCGTGTCGATCAGCCAGCCGCCAAAGATCGTCTTGGCCAACCCGCGTGATGTGGTCGTGTGGCGGCCCTTGGCGTCATCCTCGCGGATGCCCGCCGTGGCCTCTGCCGCGCCGGTCAGCGCGTTGGCGAGCGTGGTCTTGCCGACCCCGGAGGAGCCCACGAGCGCAAAGGTCTGCCCGTTCTTGGACCAGGGCTTCAGCAGCTCTGCCGCGTCGTCTGCCTTGGCGTTCATGGCCAGCGCACTTGCCAGCGGCGACAAAGCCTCGGCCCGTTTCTCATAGTCGCGCGGGTCCTCGGCCATATCGGCCTTTGTCAGGATAATCAGCGGCAGGCATCCCGCTGACGCCGCCATGGCCAGATAACGCTCCAGCCGCGCGACATTGAAGTCGGCGTTGCACGAGGTGACGATACCCAGCGTGTCGACATTGGCGGCGATCAGCTGCGTCTCCATCCCGGTTCCGGCGGCCCGACGCGACAGCAGCGTGTCACGCTCTAGCCGGCGCAGGACGGTGCCTTGGCCCACATCGGCCAGCACCCAGTCGCCGGTGACGTAGTCGCCGGTGCTCTCGTCCCCTTTGGTCACAAGGCGCAGGGGCCCCTCGGCGGAAAGCGCCGTAATGCGCGTGCGAGAGACCTTGTTGACGCGCGCGGGCGTCGCCGCCGCATCCTCATCTGTGAGTTGCGCGATATGCCGTCCGGTCCAGCCGAGCTCAGCAAGTGTAGAAGTGGTCATTGTATGAAATCCCGAAAAGTCATGACACGTCGCACAGCATGCAGCTGCGCGGTCAATTCATCGGGCGCGGTCTGACATCAGACACGTATGTGCTGTCAGACACGGGGCCCGGAGGGGATGGATGCAATCGGCATGGGACCTCCGGTTTCAGGGTTTCACATCACCTCCGCAACGGGAGGCAGGGTGGTGAGGAGTTGGACAACGACCCAAGCGGGAATCGTTACGGCTGCTTCCTTCCGGATCTGACCGGGTTGGCGAAGTGCTTGCCCGCGCCAACCCCTCACCCTGCTAGATAGGGGCATCCCGGGAAAATCGCAAGACGCTGTTGGCGCGGTGCTGCGGGCCGATAGGCGCCGATGACCCGCCTACAAAGACTTTCCCCATATTCGCGCCACATTCCGCGCCTATGTTAACCGGACGTACGAGGAGAAGGACCCGAG
This sequence comes from Gymnodinialimonas sp., assembly GCF_059726805.1. Classification (NCBI taxonomy): domain Bacteria; kingdom Pseudomonadati; phylum Pseudomonadota; class Alphaproteobacteria; order Rhodobacterales; family Paracoccaceae; genus Gymnodinialimonas; species Gymnodinialimonas sp. The sequence goes on along the minus strand of NZ_AP041059.1, from coordinate 853,643 downwards.
GCCGTGGCCGATATGCTGCTGGGTGGCATCGTGATCAACGAGATCCTCGTTGATCCCAATGGCACGATCAATTTCGATACAGACGGCAATGGCACCGCCGCCTCGACGGATGAATACGTCGAGCTATTCAACGATTCCACCAGTGCGATCGATATCTCGGGCCTGCAATTGTGGGACGCGGGCGTGGGCAGATGGTTCACGTTTCCATCGGGCACGATCCTGCAACCCGGCGCCCACGCGATGGTCATGTCCGGCGTCCAGACGGGCGGCGCCTTGCCCACGGGCGGACCGAACGACCTATTCTTCGACGCAGGTCGCGGATCACCGTTGATTAACAACGGCGGCGACAATGTCATTCTCTACGATCCCACTAATGACGCCTATATCCAGGCCACTTTCAACGGCGACGCGCAGGATGACCCAACGCAGGGATTGGGGGGCTACAGTGGTTTCAGCGCAACCGCGACCAAGATCGGCGCGGGCGAGGATTTTGGCTCCGACACCGATGGGCAGTCTTTGCAGCGTGACGGCGACGGGGCGGATACCTTCGTCGATGGCGCGCCTACACCGGGCACCACGAACATTTGTTTCGCAGACGGCACGCACCTGGCGACGCCCAACGGCGAAAAGCCGGTTGAGGCGCTAGCCGTCGGTGATCTTGTCCTGACCGCTGACAATGGGCCCGAGCCCATAACCTGGATGTTCGCCAAAACCTGGACCCCGTCCGAGATTGCCGCTGCGCCGAACTTGGCCCCGGTGCTGATCGCCAAAGATGCCTTGGGCGCGGGCGTGCCAAACCGAGACCTGCGGGTGTCGCAACTTCATCGCGTCTCGGTACGCGGCGCCATCGCGCGGCGCATGTTCGGCACCCCTGAAGTCTTGATCCCCGCCAAGGCTCTGCTGCCGCTTGCGGGGGTCACGCTTGATGTGCCCGAAAGTGACGTCACCTATTACCATGTTATGCTGGCCCGCCACGAAGTTGTCCTGGCCAATGCCGTGCGGACCGAGAGCCTGTTTCTTGGCCCGCAGGTTCTCGCCTCTGTCCCCGCCGCCGCGCTGGAAGAGATCTGCGTGCTGATGGACCTGTCGCAGGATCAATTGGGCGATCCGGCGGGCGTCATGCCGCCCGCGCGTACGCTCGTGAAGGGCAGACGCGCTGCGCGGCTGGTGCAGCGCCATGCCAAGAACCGCCGCGCGTTAACGGATGCGGGCATCGTGGCGCGACCCTAGAGCGCCGAAAACCATTCTGCGCTGCGCTCTTGCGAGCCCCATGGCACAGGCGTAACCCTGAGCCATGGACACCCCGCAAAACCCGCTGCGCGGCATCGCGCTGAAGATCGCCTCGGTCTGTGTATTCGTGACCATGGCGTCGCTGATCAAGTCTTCAGCCGACGCGATCCCCCCGGGTCAGGCGGTGTTCTTCCGGTCGTTCTTTGCGATCCCGGTAATCCTGGCCTGGCTGGTGATGCAACACGACCTGGCCCATGGGTTGGAAACCAAAAACCCCATGGGTCATCTTTGGCGCGGGCTGGTGGGGACCACGGCCATGGGCCTGGGGTTTGCGGGCCTGGGCTTGCTGCCACTGCCTGAGGTCACGGCGATTGGCTACGCCGCCCCGATCCTTGTGGTGATCTTTGCGGCGATGTTCCTGGGCGAAGATGTCCGGCTGTTCCGCCTTTCCATGGTGGCGCTGGGGTTGGGTGGTGTTCTGATCGTGCTGTCGCCTCGGCTGATGGTGGACCCCGAAACGGCAGATTCCGCACAGGCATTGGGCGCGGTGCTGGTCCTGATGGGAGCGGTCTGCGCCGCCTTGGCCCAGGTCTTCGTGCGCAAACTGGTACAGACCGAGCGCACGGCGGCGATTGTTTTCTGGTTCTCGGTCACCGCGTCCTGCTTGTCCTTGCTGACCCTGCCCTGGGGTTGGGTCTGGCCGTCGCCCTGGCAATTCGTGACCCTGGTCTCGGCGGGACTGGCCGGCGGTGTGGGGCAGATCCTACTGACATCGTCCTACCGCCACGCCGACGCGTCGTTGATCGCGCCGTTCGAGTATACGTCGATGCTGCTGGCGATTGGCGTGGGATACTTCGTGTTCTCGGAAGTGCCGACCCGCACCATGCTGACGGGGGCGGCCCTGATCGTGATTGCGGGCATCGCCATCATCTGGCGCGAGCGTCAGTTGGGCATCAAACGCGGCGCCCGACGGGCTGGGACACCGCAGCCGTAAGCGCCTCATCAGACGGGAATGCGCGCCCCCAGACCAGCGCGGTGCAAGGCTTTTCCAAAAGCCTTTTCAAAGCCTTGCAAGGCTTTGGCCGCGCTACGCCTTCGAGCGTCGGAAATCGTCTTCGGCGAGGTTCCCTTGCCGGGCGAGCAGCCCCTGCAACCGTTGCATCACGCGTCCGCGCGCCAGCTTCAGGGTCTGCAAAGCAAGCCGCGCCGACAGCGTGTTGGCCGAGAGGTCCATCACGACCTGCACGCGGGTCATATCATCGCGCAGGGCCAGGAAGGTCATCTCGTAGATCGCTTCCATGCCGCCGATCACAGTTGTGATCTCGCATCGCTCAGGCGCGTTCAACGCGCTGATCTCGGAAGTAACCGGCCGCACCCGGCCCCGGACCTTGACCGAGCCGCGCCAGCCGCAGCCCTCGGCCGCCTCTACCCAGTTGCCGACGCGCGATAGGTCTGCGCCACGTCCCGTGACTTCCGCTTCGATACCCGAGAAATCGGTGAACCGCGCCCAGGTGATATCCGCCGGCGCGTCTACGTCTTCAGAGACCTTGAATTTCATGCCCGTTCCATTTTTCTTGGTTATCCATGATCTGCCCGCGCCTGACCCGTTGCGTCAAGCCTGCATTACCCCAAAACCCCTTGGAACCTGTTAATCGAGCGTATCTGCCAACCAATGGTGCAGCAGAAAATGCGCAATCGCGCCTTTTCGGGCGGGCAGCATGGTCGGGTCATTGCCCGCGAAGACCTCCAGCATCTGGCTGCGGGTGACCCATTTGGCATCTTCGATCTCGACGGGGTCAATCTCGATCTCGGTGCTGAGCGCCTCGCCCATGCATCCAAACATCAGCGACGCGGGGAAGGGCCAGGGTTGGCTCGCAAGATAGTCGACCCGGCCCACGCTGATGCCGGATTCCTCGAACACTTCGCGCCGCACCGCAGCCTCAATGGTCTCGCCGGGTTCCACGAAACCGGCCAGCAGCGAATACATCCCCTCGGGCCAGCCGGGCGAGCGTCCGACCAGCACGCTGTCGCCATGGGTGATCAGCATAATCACCACCGGGTCGGTGCGCGGGAAATGTTTGCCGTCGCATGTGGCACAATCTCGCTGCCATCCCGCCTGGGACATGGCACTTTTCGCGCCGCATTTGGCGCAGAACTGATGCGTCGAATGCCAGGTCAGGATGGCCCGCGCGGTGGCCGAAATCTCGGCCTCGCGGCGGTTGAGGTGGGTCATCGTGGCGCGCAACTCGCGAAAGCCCGCGCCTGACAAGCGCTCGGCCGGGTGCACTTGAACGGAGGGGTCAAGGAAGGCATTCACCGCCGCCTCATCCACCGTTTTCGGGGTCCAGGCCGAGATATCGAGGGCGAAGACGGGCGTTTCGCCATCCTCGTGCAGTCCGATCATCACGGGCGTCTCATCTGCCTTCGACAGCACGGGGTCCGCCATGGTGCGATAGGCCAGCGTGATATCGCCCGCCTCGGGCGTGCCCTCGACCATGATCTTGCCGCGCCATACGGGCAACACCGGCGCGCCCGCCTTGAGCGCCGCGCGCAGGCGCTCGGGGTTCAGGCGCAACACAGCCGCCCGATCGAGACCAGAGGTCCCGAAAGTCACATCTTCACTCACCCGCATGGGAATCCTTCCGTTAACGTCACCCGCAAAGGCTATGGCAATGGGGCAACATTGGAACCATCGCCATGTCTTTTTGGTCGCAGTTGCTTCGTTGCGCTTCGACTTTGACGCGGACCGCCCCACCCTCAGACGAAACACGAGGCAAGGGCGAAAATGACCCTCCCAGAGAAAATTGCAACCGCGCAGGGGACAGCGGCGGGCGTGACGGTGCATCTTAGGGTGCTCGCCACAACGGATTTGCACGCGCATTTGCTGCCGTTTGACTACTTCACTGACAAACGCGACAGCACGGTGGGTCTCGCGCAATTGGGCGAAATGATCGCCTCGGCCCGCGAGACGTCGCCGAATGTTTTGCTGCTCGACAATGGCGATACGTTGCAGGGCGCGCCCCTGGCTGACGCCGCCGTCGCCGAGATCGTGCCCGCCGGGCGCCTGCATCCGATGATCGCGGCAATGAATGCCCTGGGCTTCGACGCGGCGACGCTTGGCAATCATGACTTTGACTTTGGCCTGCGCCACCTTCGTGCCTCCCTCAGCGGGGCCACGTTCCCTGTGGTCTCGGCCAATGCACAAGGCACCGATGGCACGCCCCTTGTGCTGCCAAGGTGCCTGCTGACCCGAGAGGTCAGCGACAACACGAGCGCGGTGCAGACCCTGCGGATCGGCATCACCGGCGCTGTGCCGCCGCAGGTGGCGCAATGGAACAAGCCGCATCTGCAGGGGCAGGCCACGTTTGGTGATATCATCCCGGCGCTCACCACCGAGGTCGCGGCCCTTCGCGCTAAGGGGGCGGACGTCGTCCTCGTCCTGGCGCATTCGGGGTACGGTGCCCTGGGCGCGGGGCCGGGTGCGGAGAATGTGGCGCTGCAAGTGACGCAGATCCCCGGCGTCGATGGGGTGATTGCGGGGCATACCCACAAGATCCGGGCCGAGGTGACGACATCGGGCACCGCGTTGGTGCAGCCCGGCGCCTTCGGGTCGCACCTGGGGTGCATTGACCTGGTGGTCGGGCGAGAGGCCGCAGACGGGCCGTGGCACGTGCGCCAGCGCCTTGCCGCGAATTTCGCGACCACCCAGCGGCGCGCCCTGGGCGCGATCCCGGTGCGGCGGATGCTGAGCGACTACCCGAAGTTGCGCCGCGACATCGCGCGCGAACATGCAGCCACCCGAAGCTATGTCGCGCGCCCCTTGGGCGAAAGCGCTGTGCCGTTGGAGACCTACTTCTCGGTCCTGGCACCCTGCGCTGCCACGCAGCTGATCGCCGAGGCGCAATGGGACGCCGCGCGCCCGCTCATTGCTGAAGAACCAAGCCTGAAGGGCCTGCCGATCCTATCCGCTGTCGCGCCGTTCAAGGCAGGTGGCAGGTCCGGCCCGCGCAGCTACACCGATGTGCCGCCGGGCCCTTTGAGGCTGCGCCACGCCGCGGATCTGTACCTTTATCCCAACATGCTCAGCGTTTTGCGGATCACCGGGCAGGGCGTCATGGACTGGCTGGAACGTTCGGCCTCCCTCTTCCATCAGATCCACCCCGACGCCGAGGGGCCACAACGTCTGATCGACCACAACTTCGCGCCCTACAACTTCGACCGGCTGGCAGGTCTGCGCTACCAGATCGACGTCTCGCGACCCGCCCGCACCAACGCAGAAGGCGACGAGATCCGCGACACGCCTGCCCGCATCCGCAACCTGACCCTCGCCGACGGCACGCCGCTGAAGGCTGAGGATGAGGTCGCCGTGATCACCAATTCCTACCGGTCTGCCGGGGGCGGGCACATGCGCGCAGCGCAGGAGGCCGAAGAAGCGATTGTCGCGCAATTCTCCGTCCGGGACGCGGTGGCGCGTTACATCAGCGACAGCGCAGGCGCCGTGCGCCCGGTGGTGGAGCCGACGTTTTCGCTGATGCCTTTGGGCGACACCGAGGTGGTGTTTGAGACCGGGCCGGGGGCGCTCTTTCAATCCTCGCGATTGAAAACGCTTGGTCTAAAGCCCCTGGACACGCGCGGGAAGGACGGATTCCAAGCCTTCGCGATGACGCTTTAGGCCCGCGATCAATCGCGCGCCGAGTCCGTCGGATAGGTCCCCAGGATCTTCAGGTAATCGGTGAAATACCCCAGTTCTTCCATCGCGAGTTGCACGTTGGCGTCGTCCGGGTGGCCTTCGATGTCCGAGTAGAATTGCGTCGCAGTGAAGGACCCGTCGACCATGTATGATTCGAGCTTGGTCATGTTCACGCCATTGGTCGCGAAGCCGCCCATCGCCTTGTAAAGCGCGGCGGGAATGTTGCGCACGCGGAACACGAAGGTGGTCATCATCCGGTCCGCGCGCCGGGTCATGTCGGCCTCGGGCGCCATCACCAGGAAGCGGGTGGTGTTGCGGTCGTGGTCCTCGATATGGCGGGCCAGCACGTCAAGGCCATAGATCTCTCCGGCCAGTTCCGAGGCCAGCGCCGCCTTCGTCGCATCGCCCCAGCGTGCCACATCTCGCGCAGCCCGCGCGTTGTCGCTGCTGACACGGCCCTTGATCCCGTGCTCTGCCAGGAACTTGCTGCATTGGGGGAGCAAAACAAGGTGGCTATGGGCTTCTTTGACATCCCGAAGGCTTGCCCCGGGCACGCCCAGAAGGTTGATGTGAACCCGCACGAAGGCCTCATCCACGATGTGCAGGCCGGACTCTGGCAGCAGCCGGTGAATGTCCGCGACACGCCCATAGGTAGAATTCTCGACCGGGACTATCGCCTGGCTCGCGGCCCCGGAACGGACCGCCTCGATCACATCCTCGAAGCTGGCACAGGGCAAAGCTTCCAGACCCGGGCGGGCATCAAAGCAGGCCTGATGGGAATAGGCGCCGGGCTCTCCCTGAAAGGCGATACGGGCTGTCATAGGCAAATCCATAGCAAAAAGGTCGTTTCGTCGCGCTCCCTACACCTTGCCATAGGCAGACGGAACACAATAGATACGCGGAAATGCCGACATTCCCGTGGAGCCCACATGTTCGACACGATGACGATTACGAAAGCAGGCGGCGCGATTTGCGCAGCCCTTCTGGTGTTACTTCTGGGCGGTTGGGCCGCCGAGGGCCTCTATAACATCGACAACCACTCCGAAGATCACGTCAGCGGCTACCGCGTCGCCCTTCCCGATGACGATGCCCCGGCAGCCGAGCCCGAGCCCGAGGTTCCGTTCGCAGAGGTCTATGCCGTTGCCGATGCGGGCGAAGGCGAGCGTCTGTGGCGTCAGTGCTCTGCCTGTCACGCTTTGAATGCGGGCCAGAACGGTGTGGGTCCCTACCTTGCGGGTATCGTGGACCGCCCCAAGCATTCGGCGGACGGGTTCGATTACTCCGACGGTCTTCTCGCCCTGGAAGGCGCCTGGACGCCCGAAAACATCTCGGACTTCATCGCCAACCCGCGCGAGTATGCGCCCGGCACCTCCATGAGCTACGGCGGCATGGACGATATCGAGGATCGCGCCAACCTGATCGCCTACCTGGCCACGCAATAAGCGCCGGTTGATCAGCAGAAACACTTCGCATGCGCCGCCCCTTCCGGGCGGCGTTCTGCGTTTGGCCTTCATTAGCAGGTGGAAAAGCGGGACTTCACCTCTTGATCACGAAATCTCAACTTGAACCCAGGGGGGACTGGTCTCTAACCTCGCACGACCCATAATATTGGGAGTGCGACGCAGATGATGCGTCCAATCAACAAGACGCCCAGTGGGAGGTGCAGATGCAGAACCGTAACGCCCGAAGAGATGCCCCGAAAGTTGCTGTGAAGGCCCGAGAGGAAACCCGCAGCCCCTGGGCGTCGGCCGCGTTGCCCCTTGCCGGTGCCGCCTTGATCCTGGGCCTGACCGCCCTTGGCGCGAAAGCCCAGGACGACGCGTTGATCACCACCTACGGCATTTCGACCTTCGGTGAGCTCGCCTACAGCCCCGAAAGCCCGCATCTGAACTACGTGAACCCCGATGCACCGCGTGGCGGAGAGATGTCCTTTTCCTGGTCGTCGGGCTCGTTCGACAGCATGCACCCCTATACCCGCGTCGGGCGCCCTGCGGTTTTGTCCAACATCTTCTTCGAGTCGATGCTGGAAGCCACTGCCGATGAAATCGGCTCTGCCTATTGTTTGTTGTGTGAAAGCTTCACCTACCCCGAAGACAGGTCTTACGTCATTTTCACCCTGCGCGAGGGCGTGACCTTTTCGGACGGCACCCCCATGACGGCGCAGGACGTTTTCTTTTCCTATGAAATCATGCGCACCGAAGGCCTGCCCTCGTTCCGCGCCTCTATCCCGCTGACCATCGCCTCTGCCGAGATCGTGGATGACCGCTCTGTCCGGTTCGATTTCAACCCCGAAGCGCCACTGCGCGGCCGCATTCAGTCGGCCGGTGGCCTGCCGATCTTCTCGGAAGCCAGCCACATCGCCGCCGACATCCCGTTTGAAGACAGCCGGCTCGAGCCGCTCGTTGGTTCCGGTGCTTATGTGTTGGGCGAAGTCGAGCCCGGCCAGCGCGTCATCTACACCCGCAATCCGGGCTATTGGGGCGATGACCTCTGGATCAACCAGGGCCGCAACAACTACGACAGCATCCGCATCGAATACTACGGCGATGCCCTTGCCGCGTTCGAGGGCTTTACCGCCGGCAATTATACCTTCCGCCAGGAAAGCAGCAGCCAGGCCTGGGCCAACAACTATGATTTCCCAGCCCTGGAAGCAGGCCTCGCGATCCGGGAAGAGCTGCCTGACGGCACCATCGCGCCCGGTCAGTCCTTCATGATCAACCTGCGCCGCCCCCAGTTCCAGGACGTACGCGTGCGCAGCGCCATCGCGCATATGTTCAACTTCGAATGGACCAACCAGACGCTGTTCTACGGCCTCTATTCGCAGATCGAGAGCTTCTGGGAAAACACCTGGATGGAAGCCGAGGGCATGCCGTCGGAGGCCGAACTGGCCCTGCTGGAACCGCTCCGCGACCGCTTGCCCGAAACGGTGTTCACGCAGGAAGCCTATTCCGTGCCCGCGTCAAACCCGGACCGCACGCTGGACCGCCGCCAATCGCGCCGCGCTACGGCGCTGTTGGAAGAGGCCGGTTGGACCCCCGGTGAGGACGGCATGCTGCGCGACGCGGCGGGTAACACGCTGGACGTCGAATTCCTCAATTCCTCGCCGCTCTTTGACCGCATCATCAACCCTTACGTTGAGAACCTCCGCGCAATTGGCGTGAACGCCTCACTCAACCGCGTGGACAATGCGCAGTTGCAGCAGCGCGAACGTGACGCGGATTTCGACATGGTCACCGGCCACTTCCCGATGGGGTATGAGCCCGGATCGGGCCTGCGGCAATACTTTGGCTCGATCGGCGCGGATGAGAGCCTGTTCAATCAACCGGGCCTTGCCGATGAGGCCATCGACGAGTTGATCGAAGTCGTCGTCAATTCCGAGACCCGGGAAGAGCTGGACGTCGCCGTCACCGCGCTGGACCGGGTGCTGCGCGACCGGGTGATCCGTGTCGGCCAGTGGCACAACCCGAACCATTGGGTCGCCTATTACGATATGTACCGCTACCCCGAAGAGCTTCCGCCCTATTCCCTCGGCTTCCTCGATTTCTGGTGGATCGACCCAGACGCCGAAGCCGCGCTGCGCGAACAGGGTGCGTTCTAAACGACCATGGGATCCTATATCCTCAGACGTTTGTTGCTGATTATCCCGACGCTTCTTGGGGTAATGATCGTCAACTTCGCCCTCATCCAGTTTGTGCCCGGCGGCCCGATTGATCAGGTCATCGCACAGCTGGAAGGCGACGGAGATGTCTTTGCAGGCATTTCCGGCGGTGGGTCAGAGGCGATCGGCGCGGACACGGAACTCGACAACACTTCGCAAGGGGCGCGCGGCCTGCCCCCGCAGTTCCTGGAAAGCCTGCAGGTCGAGTTCAACTTCGCCCGCATCGTCTGCGACCCGGCCTTTGAAGGCGTGCCGGATCTGGATGCCGAGGAATGCTTCGCCGAAGACATCCCCATGCTGGAGCGGTTCGGCCTGATGATGTGGGATTACCTGCGCTTCGATTTCGGCGAAAGCTACTTCCGCTCCATCGGGGTGCTGGAACTGGTGCAGGAAAAACTGCCCGTCTCGATCACGCTTGGCCTTTGGTCGACGCTGATCGCCTACATCATCTCCATCCCGCTCGGCATCCGCAAAGCGGTGCGTGACGGCTCTACCTTCGACAGCGTCACGTCTGGCCTCATCATTGTGGCTTACGCGATCCCGGGGTTCCTTTTCGCGATCATGTTGTTGGTCCTGTTTGCAGGGGGGCGGTATCTGCAATGGTTCCCGCTGCGGGGCCTCACCTCGGACGGGTTCGAGGATTTTACCCTGATCCAGCAGATCGGCGATTACTTCTGGCACATCACGTTGCCGGTTGTTGCCAACACCATCGCGGCTTTCGCGACACTGACGCTGCTGACGAAGAACAGCTTTCTTGACGAGATCAAGAAGCAATACGTGATGACTGCCAAGGCCAAGGGCCTGCCGGAACGGCGGGTGATGTATGGTCATGTCTTCCGCAACGCCATGCTGATCGTGATCGCGGGTTTCCCGGCGGTCTTCGTGGGGGTCTTCTTTGGCGGGTCCCTGATTATCGAGACTATCTTCTCGCTCGATGGCCTGGGACGATTGGGGTTTGAAGCGGTCGTGTCGCGAGATTATCCGGTGATGTTCGGCACGCTCTACGTCTTTGGCCTGGTCGGGCTTACCGTGGGGATCCTGTCGGATCTGATGTACGTGTGGATCGACCCGCGCATCGATTTTGAAACGCGGGAGGGGTAGATGGCAGCCGCACCTGACCCCCTGCTCGATGACGACGACACCCCGCGTTTTGACGCGGGCGCGCCGCCCAAAGGGTGGCTCTCGCCGCTCAACCGTCGCCGCTGGCGCAACTTCAAGGCCAACCGCCGCGCGCTGTGGTCTCTGTGGATTTTCGCGATTCTCTACGGCCTCAGCTTGCTGGCGCCGGTCATCGCCAACGACCGCCCCCTGATGGTCACCTACCAGGGTGAGCGCTACTATCCGATCTTCAACTTCTACCCCGAAACGGCCTTCGGCGGCGATTTCCGCACCGAAGCCGTCTACCGCGATATCGAAGTTCAGTGCCTGATCATCTCGGGCGGTCTGGAAGACTGCTGGGATGACCCGGAAGGCTTGGTCGATGAGGTCCAGGCCACGGGCCAGTTTGCCGGGACCCCCGTTCAGCAAGGCGCGCTTCATTGGCCGCTGATCCCACACGACTTTGCGTCCATCGTGGACCGTCCTGGCGTGGCGCCTGCGCCGCCCAATGTGATCAACGGCTACTACACGTCCCTGGTCGATCCTGACGCCCCGCCCGTGTTCGAACTGCCCGAGGGTGCCGAAAGGGACGAATGGTCCTACAGCTTCGGCCTGCTGCCCGAGCCATTGGCAGGAACCAACCTACTGGGCACGGACGACACCTCGCGCGACGTGCTGGCGCGGGTGATCTATGGCTTTCGAACGTCGGTCTCCTTGGCGTTCATTGTGACACTCATCACCTCTGTAATCGGCATTTTCATGGGCGGGCTTCAGGGCTATTTCGGCGGCTGGGTGGACCTTATCTGGCAGCGCATCATCGAGATTTGGAACGCCACGCCTAGCCTTTACGTCATCATCATTGTCGCCGCGATTATCCCGATGACACCGCTTCTTCTGATTGGATTGTTCGTGTTCTTCGGGTGGATGGGCCTGACCGGCGTGGTCCGGGCAGAGTTTCTGCGCGCGCGCAACTTCGAATACGTCCGTGCCGCCCGCGCCCTTGGGGTTGGCAACTTCACCATCATGTATCGCCACGTCCTGCCCAATGCGATGGTCGCCACGCTTACCTTCCTGCCCTTCATCGTGACGGGCACCATTGGCGGCCTTGCAGCGCTCGATTTTCTGGGGTTCGGCCTTCCGTCAAACCTCGCCTCCCTGGGTGAGATGACGCTGCAATCAAAGAACAACCTGCAGGCACCCTGGCTCGGCTTCACGGTCTTTTTGACCTTCGCCATCATGCTGTCGCTGCTGGTCTTCATTTTCGAGGGCATCCGCGATGCCTTTGATCCCAGAAAGACGTTTTCATGAGCAAAGTTCTGGATGTCAAAAACCTGTCGGTCGACTTCGCCCAAGACGGCCACACCGTCCACGCTGTGCGCGGCGTGTCGTTCCATGTCGACAGGGGCGAGACGGTCGCATTGGTTGGCGAAAGCGGTTCGGGCAAGTCCGTGACCGCCCTGTCATCCGTGGACCTGCTGCCGTCGTCCGCGCAGCTTACGGGGTCTATCACCTATAACGGCAAACAGATGATCGGCGCGTCCGAGGCGGACCTGCGCCGGGTCCGCGGCAACGATATCAGCTTCATTTTTCAAGAGCCGATGACCTCGCTCAACCCGCTTCACACGCTGGAAAAGCAGATCACCGAAAGCCTGACGCTGCACCAGGGCCTGCGCGGGCAAGCGGCGCGGGATCGGATCGTTCAGCTGCTGACCAAAGTCGGCATCCGTGACCCTGAAAGCCGCCTGGGCGCCTATCCGCACCAGTTGTCGGGCGGGCAGCGTCAGAGGGTGATGATCGCCATGGCGCTGGCGAACGGGCCAGAGCTGCTGATCGCGGATGAGCCGACGACAGCGCTCGACGTGACCATTCAGGCACAGATCCTTGAGCTGTTGGCAGACCTGAAGCGCCGCGAAGGCATGAGCCTTCTGTTCATCACCCACGATCTGGGCATCGTGCGCCGCATCGCGGACCGCGTCTGCGTCATGCAGGGCGGCGAAATCGTGGAGCAGGGACCGACGAAAGAGATTTTCGACAACCCCGCCCATCCCTACACCCGCAAGCTTCTGGGTGCCGAGCCCTCGGGTACGCCCGATCCAGTGCCCGCCGATGCGCAAGAGATCCTCTCAACCGACAAACTGCGCATCTGGTTCCCGATCACGCGCGGGCTTTTGCGCCGCACCGTGGGGCACATCAAAGCCGTGAACGAGGCGACGATTTCCGTGCGCAAGGGCGAGACGCTTGGCATCGTGGGTGAAAGCGGATCCGGCAAGACCACGCTGGCGCTGGCGATCATGCGGTTGATCCGGTCCGAGGGGCCGATTGACTTCATGGATCAGCATATCCCGACCCTGGGCACGGCTGAGTTACGGGCCTTGCGCCGGGACATTCAGATTGTGTTCCAAGACCCGTTTGGATCCCTCAGCCCGCGCATGACGATCGAGCAGATCGTGGCCGAGGGGCTTACCGTTCAGAACGTCAACAAGACGGGCCGCAGACGGCGCGTGGGGGAAATCCTTGAAGAGGTGGGCCTCGACCCCGCGATGATGCACCGCTACCCGCACGAGTTCTCAGGCGGGCAGCGCCAGCGCATCGCCATCGCCCGCGCGATGATCCTGCGCCCCAAACTGGTGGTGCTGGACGAGCCGACATCGGCGCTGGACATGACCGTTCAGGTCCAGATCGTCGACCTGCTGCGGCGTCTGCAGAAGGACCACCAACTGGCCTATCTGTTCATCTCGCACGACCTGCGTGTCGTGCGCGCGTTGAGCCACCAGGTGATCGTGATGAAACAGGGCGATGTGGTGGAGGCCGGGCCATCGGCGGATGTTTTCGCCAACCCCCGGTCCAGCTACACGCGCGAGTTGATGAAAGCCGCATTCGGCGACGTCAGCGCCGCGTAAGGGCGCGCTACAGGTCTTCCCATTTCGACAGGCCCGCTTGGCTCCCCGCCCAACGGTAGTAGCCTGCCATCGCTAAACCAAAGAGCGCGCCCGCCAGGAGGGAGGCGGTCAGCACAACTGCTGTGGGCACCTCCGCGTCCTGCCATTGCAATAGCCACATCATCGCGCCCCAGAGCCCGCCGAAAGCGGGACCGAGCAGCAAAACTGCGCGGCGAAAGCTCATGTAATGGGGCGGGCGCGGGCGCAGGCCCAACCTTCGGGCAATCCGGAACAGCGGCGGCGCATAGTTCAGGCTGCTGATGGACGAGGCGTCCAACTCTGCCATGGCGCGGGCAAGCCTGTCTTCGTAGCTGTCGTCCACGGCACTCTCCTGTGGGCACGGGCGCGCCCCGTCCAGGCGCGCCCTCTTGATACCGCGATGGGCGTTCGGGGCAAGTCAGATGGGACCAGCCGCCACCACCTGCCCCGGCTTGGCTTCGGCCCATTCCCTCAGGAACGCGGCGATCTCGGGATCACCGACGCGGTCCGGGGCGGCGCGGGGCAATGCCACGCCGTGCTCCAGCGCCAGCCTCAGGCAGGCAATGTAATCCTTGCCCTCCCGCTCGGGGTTGTTCTCGGACCCGTGGAGAATGGTGGAGAACAAATTGCCGCCGTAGTCGTTGATATGCCCAAGGTCCGGCATCAGGCGCAGAAGCGTCTCCATCACCTCGGGCAGGCCCGACCACCCGGCAGCCTGCACCGGGGTTACACCAGCCGCATCGGGGCGGTCGTATTCCACTCCCACCGCCGCCAAGCGCTGCACGTGGGGCAGCTTGCCCGGCAGATGCAAGACCTCCCGGATGATGTTGCGGGCGGCGGGCGGCATCTTGGCGGGGTCGACGTAGCGCCCTTCCGGCACCGCGCCATCGGCGACCTCGGCCAGAAGCGCCTCCGTTTCCGTCAGAGGCGTGGCGTGACCCGCCACCTCCAACTGCTGCGCCAAAGACGTGTTCCCGAAGATGCGCGCGTAGGCGTAGGGTGTGACACCGTCGTAGATCCGCTGCGGATCGGCCCCGTTGTCCAACAACAGCGTCACCATTTCCGGCGGGGACATGCGCCGCGCCGCCTGATGCAGGGCGGGCACGGTCCAGGGGACCTCTCCCCCGACTTCCTCGGCATTGAAATCATCCGCCTGCGCGCCAGCATCCAGCAGCATCTGCACGGCCTCCACATCATGGAAATCCATCGCCCGCAAAAGCGCGTTGGTGCCCTTTGGATCGGCCCCATGCGCCAGTAGAAGCCGCAACCCCCCGTGATGGCCAAGCTCGGTCGCGTGGTAGAGCGACTCGCCGTCGTTGGGATCCGCACCGTGATCCAGCAGCCATTCCGACAGTGCCATGTTGCCTGCATGCCCGAGCGCGAAATAGAGGGTCGAGAGTGCATGGCCCTCCGCCTCCGGCACCCCGTGGTTTGGGTCCGCGCCGTGGGACAGGAGCAGATTGGCGATGGCCAGCATGTCGGCCTCCCGCTCTGGAAACAGGTGGATCGCCTTGGATTGTGCCAAGACGGTCAGAGGTGGCACCATAGGACAGGGCTGGGTGGCACGACGCCGGTCGGCTTCGATCATCCCCGCCACAGTGGCATGATCGTACAGCAACAGCGCCAGCGCGAGGTTGCCATTCGGCAGGCTCGGGTCCGCGTCCAGCATCTGCTGGATCACGTGGTTCTGCCCCTGCTTGCACGCCTGCCCCAACCGCTGCTGCCGCTCGGCGCGGTCCATGCCCTGGGTTTCGACCGAGGCCTTCAGGTGCGGCCAGGAGGCAAACCCCCGCTCTCGCGCAATCACATGGAGGAAGTCGGCGTGTCTCAAGGCCATGCCTTCGGCCCGGGGCCGGTGGGCCGCCACGCGCAAGAGAGCGTCGGGATCTTGCCCTAAGTACGCCCTCTTGAGCACCGTGGCATCACGGCGGAGTTGGTCGATTGTCATCATATCGGATCCCTCAAACATGCCCAACGATCCGCTTGGAAGGGCTGAGAGACACCGAAATCGTGTCTGTCGTGTGCTCATAAGGGGGGCCGATGACGGCTTTCCGCGGATCTGGATGCTGCCCCTAGCAGCACTTGGATGGTAAGAGATAGGCTGAATAGTTGCAAGTGCAATGAAGCCTGCAGGTATTTCTGCTTGGCGCTCGACACGGTCGGATTTCTCACTACGGTTTGCCCATGGATGCTGACGCCGAAGACGATCCGACTGAACTGGCCAAGACCCGCACCAATTGGGCGGAGGATCGCACGATCCTGGCCAACGAGCGGACGTTTTCGTCTTGGATGGGCACTGGCATGGGCGCCGTCGGGGTGGCCATCGGGCTGAAGGCCGTGTTCGGAGATTTTGAGCCGACCTGGGCGGC
Source organism: Gymnodinialimonas sp. (assembly GCF_059726805.1). NCBI lineage: Bacteria > Pseudomonadati > Pseudomonadota > Alphaproteobacteria > Rhodobacterales > Paracoccaceae > Gymnodinialimonas > Gymnodinialimonas sp. Next base: position 837,680 of record NZ_AP041059.1, on the reverse strand, counting down.
CAAGTTGGTGGCAACACTGTTTCTGATTGCTGCCATCGTCATCTTCTGGGCCGCCCGCAGACAGGCCCACAAGACCTACACCCGCTTGACCCAGCGCGATGCCGAAGCACAGCCCACCCGCTCATTTACCGCCCTCGCCAGCATCCTCTCCGTCGCGACGCTGCTGACCGGGGCGATCCTCTGGAGCCTGTAATCCAGTGGACGCCGCGCGGGCGGGGGCCTAGTTTGACGCGGAAGAAGCAGTGAGGCCCCATGACCGAGACCCCCGATAAAGGCTACCAAGTCCTCGCGCGGAAATATCGCCCCGCGACCTTTGCCGATCTGATCGGGCAAGAGGCGATGGTGCGCACGCTGAAAAACGCGTTCGATGCCGACCGTATCGCGCAAGCCTTCATGCTGACCGGCATTCGCGGGACAGGCAAAACGACGACGGCACGGATCATCGCCAAGGGGTTGAACTGCATCGGCGCGGATGGTCAGGGCGGCCCCACAACTGACCCTTGCGGTACATGTCAGAACTGCGTGGCAATCGCGGAGGGCCGCCATGTCGACGTGATGGAGATGGACGCGGCCTCAAATACCGGCGTCCAGAATATCCGTGACGCGATCATCGAGACGGTCAGCTACCGCGCCGCCCAGGCGCGCTACAAGATCTTTATCATCGACGAAGTTCACATGCTGTCGACGAGCGCGTTCAACGCGCTTCTGAAGACGCTGGAAGAGCCGCCCGCCCATGTGAAATTCCTGTTCGCGACGACCGAAATCCGCAAGGTGCCCGTGACGGTGCTGTCCCGCTGCCAGCGCTTTGACCTGCGCCGGATCGAGCCTGAGGTGATGATCGCACATCTGCAGCGCATCGCCGGGTTGGAAAGCGCCGAGATTGCCGAAGACGCGCTGGCCTTGATCACCCGCGCGGCAGAAGGCTCGGTCCGCGACGCGATGAGCTTGCTGGACCAGGCGATTGCCCATGGCGCGGGCGAGACGACAGCCGACCAGGTGCGCGCGATGTTGGGCTTGGCGGATCGTGGCCGGGTGCTGGACCTTTTTGAAGCGATCATGAAGGGCGACGCGGCGAAAGCGCTGGACGAGTTGGGCGCGCAATATGCCGATGGCGCGGACCCGGTCGCGGTGCTGCGCGATCTGGCGGAGATCACCCATTGGCTTTCGGTGATCTCGATCACGCCGGAAGCCGCAGAGGATCCTACGGTCTCTCCGGACGAGCGGACGCGCGGGCTGGCGCTCGCATCCAGCCTGCCGATGCGGGTCCTGACACGGATGTGGCAGATGCTGCTGAAAGCGCTGGAAGAGGTCGCCATGGCGCCCAACGCGATGATGGCGGCTGAGATGGCGGTAATCCGCCTGACCCATGTGGCGGACCTGCCAACGCCAGGCGATCTGGTGAAGAAGCTGGCCGAGACGCCGCGCCCTTCGGGCGGCAGCAACGCCCCCTCCGGCGGCCAAACGCCTGTCGGCGCGGGGCCCACGGCGCGGGCCTCCGGCCCGGTTCTAGGGGGCGGTGGTCCCCAGGCGGCGCTGGCCCCTCAGGCCGGGCCAGACCTGTCGGTCTACCCAACGTTCGAGTCGGTTGTGGCGCTGATCGAATCCACCCGCGATATCAAGTTGTTAATCGAGGTGAAAACCGGCCTGCGCCTGGTGTCCTACGCACCCGGTCGGTTGGAGGTCGAGGTGACCGACGCCGCGCCCCGTGACCTGATCCAACGGCTCGGGCGTATGCTGCACACGGCGACGGGCGCGCGCTGGGGGATCTCGGTTGCGTCAAGCGGCGGGGCGGCAACAATCCAGGAACAGGAACAGGCCGCCGCGCAGGCGGCAGAGGCCGAGGTTACCAAACACCCCTTGATGCAAGCGGTACTGGCTCGCTTCCCCCAGGCCCGGATCGCAGAAATCCGAAGCCACGCGGACCTGGAACAGGAGGCCGCCGCCACGGCGCTGGAAGAGATCCCCGAAGAAGCGGACGATTGGGATCCGTTTGAAGATGAATGAAGTCCGGCCCGGCCTTGTAGGCCACCCGGGCCGCGCGTATCTGTAGCGGCAACCAGATAGGAGAAGTCGAGATGTTGAAGGGTTTGGGCGGCATTGGCGATATGGCCAAGATGATGAAGCAGGCGCAGGAACTGCAGGGCAAGATGGCAGAGGTCCAAGAGGGCCTGAACTCGATCACCGTGCAGGGCGAATCCGGCGCGGGCCTGGTGAAAGCCACGGCGACCGCCAAGGGCGAGTTGACGGCGCTCGATATCGATCCGTCGATCTTCAATCCCGACGAAAAGGAAGTGGTCGAAGACCTGATCCTGGCGGCGATCAAGGACGCGCAGTCCAAGGCCCAGGACAAACACAATGAAGAAATGCAGAAAATGACCGAAGATCTTGGCCTGCCTGCGGGCATGAAGATGCCGTTCTAGGCGTCTGGCTAACGGCTTGTCGGACGCCTCCAAAGATATCGAAGAGCTGATCGGCATCATGGCCCGCCTTCCGGGCCTGGGCCCCAGGTCTGCGCGACGGGCGGTGCTGACGCTGATCAAGAAACGCGGCGCGTTGATGCGCCCTCTGGCCGAGACCATGGCGCGGGTCGCCGAAACGGCGCGGGAATGCGTGAACTGCGGCAACATCGGCACCGGAGACCTGTGCGAGATCTGCCTGGACGTGCGCCGCGCGACAGGAGAGCTGTGTGTCGTGGAAGACGTCGCGGATCTTTGGGCGATGGAGCGGGGGCAGGCCTTCAAGGGTCGTTATCACGTCTTGGGCGGAACATTGTCCGCGCTGGATGACATTGGCCCCGAAGATCTGCGCATCCCGAAATTGCGCGCACGCATGACCGATGAGGGGATCACGGAAGTGATCCTGGCCCTGAACGCCACGGTGGATGGCCAAACGACGGCCCATTACATATCGGACGAGTTGGCTGGCACAGGCGTGCAGCTTTCGTCCTTGGCCCAGGGCGTGCCGATTGGCGGCGAGTTGGATTACCTCGACGACGGGACAATTTCCGCCGCGTTGCGCGCGCGGAAAGCGTTGTGACGTAACCAAATTGCGCAGCAAAGCTGCATTACATTTTTTGTTTGGCGCTTGGTGCAGATGCTTGGGCATCTAGAATATCGTCGCGCGAGAGACATCGGTTGGATTTGAGTTTGCTTGGCAAGATGAAAGAGACGCGGTGTCCAAGCGGCGTGGCCACCTCCATCCGATAACCGGGGCTCAAACGTGGCCTGCTTCTTTGTCGGACGGAGGCTTTCACCTTGCATGCCGCGTCAGTCTCCATCTATCGGCACGCAGCAACCGTCCTCGATTCTGCTTAACAATAGGTGAACGCGCCCTCCCCCTTCATCTTGCCAGGAAAACTCTCGGGGGGAGCGACTTTTTCTTTGAAAAAGGCGCGTGGGGGGCAGACAGCCCCCCTCCGTCATCCGACCCTTAGCGCATCGGCGAGAACAGGGCGTCCGGCGAGGAACAATCACGAATGACGTCAGCGCCACAGGTGCGCGGCTCCAAGTCTCGGGTCAGGCAAATCCGCACTTCTTGGATACGGTTGGCGCGGCAGGTGACGGTAAGCATGTCGGGCTGTAGCTGCGGGTTCACCTCCAGGAATGCCTCTTCAATCACCGACGCTGGCACGCGGACTTCCGTATCGAGGCGCCGTAGCAGATCGGGGCGCTCGACGGAGGCGTAGGCCAGACGCGACAACGCGTAGTAATCCCGAGCTTCCAACCCGGAGCACACGCCGTGCTTGCGCCATTGGTGCCACGCGAGGCCGGATGTACCCATGATATCAGCCATCTCCCCCGTCATCCCGCGCGAGGGCGCGCGCATCACGGTGGGGCAATAGGCAGGCCAGCCGGTCTCGAACTGTGGCCAGAGCCCGTGCAACGTAAAGCCGAATCCCTGGTCCGCAGCGCATTGGGGCGACTCTCGGTCATCGCCCTCTAGCACGCACCAGGTTGGTGTCCAGCTCAGCGCCATCACGTAGTAGTCGAACTGGCCCGCGGGCTCTCCATCAGCCTGTGCCATGACTGCGGCGCAAATAAGCGCCAATATCCATCGTTTCATTCGGATTCCCAATTTTCCTATGGCGTAGCGACTTGAGGGTTTCCTCGCAGCCCGTTCCCGCCTATGTACGCATAGATTTTCCTGAAATCGAGGAACCGCAAGGCCCCGCCCTGCAGCCGCTTCCACCGGCCCTGTTCCCCGTGTTCAGATGCACCCGGAAGGACATGAGATGAACAAACCGATCATGACGAAAGCCACCGCCGTTTGGCTGGTCGACAACACCACGCTCAGCTTCAAGCAGATCGGCGATTTCTGCGGCCTGCACGAGCTGGAAGTGCAAGGCATCGCCGACGGCGATGTGGCCGCTGGCGTGAAGGGCTTTGATCCCATCGTCAACAACCAGTTGACCCAGGAAGAGATCGACAAGGCCACAGCCAACCCCAACCACAAGCTGCAGCTGAAATTCTATTCCGCCGCCGTGGGCGAGGAGAAGCGCCGCGGGCCGCGCTACACGCCGCTGTCCAAGCGCCAGGACCGCCCGGCCTCGATCCTGTGGCTGGTGAAGTTCCACCCGGAATTGACCGACGGCCAGGTCTCCAAGCTTGTGGGCACCACCAAGCCCACGATCCAGGCGATCCGCGAGCGGACGCATTGGAACATCAACAACATCCAGCCGATTGACCCGGTGGCCCTCGGCCTCTGCAAACAGTCCGAGCTGGACGCCGCCGTCCAGAAGGCCAACGCCAAAAAGCTGGCAGAAGGCGGCGCGATGTCCGATGATGAGCGGCGCAAGCTGGTCTCGACCCAGACCTCGCTCGGGATGGATCCGGAACCCGCCGTGCCCGCCGCCATTGCGGGGCTGGAGACCTTCACGCTGTCGCCCACCGAAGAGGACGACAAGCCCGAGGAAACGCCGGACGCCGACACCTTCTTCAACCTGCCCGCAGGTGGGGGGGAGGACGACGAGGACGATAAGGAAAGCTGACCCGCGATGATGGAGCCTCGTCTGCCCGGAATTTGGTACGCCAGTGACCGGCAGACGGCGTTCTATCAGGTCCCCGATGGGGCCGATCCGAAGGCGATCTTCCAGAAGTTGTTCAGCAATGTTGAGGCGCGCCGCGCAGAAGACGGCGGCGTCGTTGAAAATGCCTGCGTCTTGACCACGCCCGATGGGGAGCAGTTCCAAGCAATCACCTGGCATGGCAAACGCCTCGGCGCGTGGCGTCGCGATTTCACTGAAAGCACCCAGGCCCAGGGCATCGTCACCGCGCGGTTCCATGGACGGCGGTTGATGACATCGGACGGGCGGCGGTATTGGTTCCGCGATCTGGTGGTGGAGCGCCGTTAGCGCGCAAGGCGGGCTATCTTCGGCCGTTTGATCTGCTACGCTGGGGGCCATGCACCGTCTGTTTCTCATCCTCGCGCTGGTCCTTGCGGCCAGCCCCGCTGCCGCCCAGAACTCTGCCTTCTGCCAGGAGCTTTGGCTGAGCCGCAACACGGTCATGGACCAGGCGGGACAGTGCTTTCAGACCCCACTCGGGCAAGCCGTCTTCGACAATTCAGACTGTGTGCCAGGTGACATTCGCCTGAACCCGCTGGACGCAGAGATCGTTCGGATGGCCCGTGAGATGGAGGTTTGGGCGGAGTGCCGCGTCGACACCAACGCCGAGCGGCTCGACGAGGGTGCCCTGCCCTTCCGTGCCCGATTGATGGAATTGCTGAATGTGCCAGTGCGCGGTGATAGCGAGCATGGGTGCGGGGGCTACAATGGCCTCGCTATTGCGCTGCACGCCGGCATGTCGAACAGCACGACCGTGCTTGGCATGCTGGAACCCGGGCAAGGCTTTTCGCTGGCGCATCAGCGCATGCGCGGCGGTTGGGAATACCTTGAGGTTTCAGCCTCCGACGGCGCGCCCGTGGCCCATGGATGGACCCAGGACGCGCCTGTTAACATGGGTGACGCCTGTGACTTCTTCGCGGGGTAAGGACGCTTGCTAGTGTGCCGCCGTCGTCACCGCATCCAACAACGTGCGTCCGCCATCGACGGTGATGACCTCACCGGTCACGAAACCCGCGCCGTCTGAGGCCAGGAATTGCACCGCCGCCGTCACTTCCCGGGCCGAGGCAATGCGGCCCATGGGCGTGCATTCGCGAATTTCCTGACGCAGACCGTCCGTTTCGTTCAGCGAGTCCTTGAGGCTTGCAGACATCACCGACCCGAACGCCACGCCGTTCACACGGATGCGATGCTCGGCCAGCGCCAACGCAAGGCTGCGCGTGGCCTGATCCAAAGCTGCCGTGGCGATGGAATAGCCCATCAGATCGGGATGCGTCCGCCGGGCCGCGATGGACGAGATGTTGACGATGGAGCCAATCGGCCCCTCGTCCTGACCGCCCTCTTCCGCTTGTGCCATCATGCGTTTGGCCACCGCCTGGCTCAGCCGCAGCGAGGGGAACAGGTTCTGGTTCAGCATGTCCTCGACAGATTTGTCGGTCGAATCCAGCGCGTCGGTCGTTTGCACCTGCCGCGACGCGTTCACCAGAATATCGACGCGGTCATAGGCATCGATGGTGGCCGAGATCAGGTTCTCGACCGTCAGGCGCTCGCGCAGATCGCCAGAGAAAAAGCGGATCTTCTCTTCGCTGCCCTCGGTCTCGCCGCATTCGTCCTTCAGGCGGGTCTTGTCGCGGTCGGCGAACATCACATTCGCCCCGCAGTCGATGAAGTGACGTGCAATCGCAAGACCAACGCCGTTGGCGGCGCCGGTGACAATGGCTGTCTTACCTTGGATGGAAAGGCCCATCTGGATCATCCTTTGATGTAAGGGGGTCGCGCCTTAGCGCTTGGGTTTGCCGAGGGGCTTGGCCGCCTCGTAGATTTTGTAGCCTTCAAGTTCACCCAGCATGGAGCCGGTCCCGAAGCAGGCTTTGAGGGTCTCTTCATAAGGCAAATGGCGGTTGGCCACCATGAAAAAGCGCCCCCGCGGGGTGAGGTGGCGGGCGGCGGCCTGAATAAAGGCGCGGCCCAGGTTGGGGTCTGCCTTGCGGCCGGTATGAAACGGCGGGTTGCAGACGATGAAGTCATAGGGCGCCTCTGGCGCGAACCGCGTGACGTCGGCCCAATGGAAGCTGGCGCGCGGATCGTCGATGTTGTGCTGCGCGGCCTCCAGCATGGCGTGATCGGCCTCAACCAGGTCAAACGTTTCGATCGTATCCTGCTCGGCCAGCATTTCACCGGCGATATAGCCCCAACCGGCGCCAAAGTCCGCAACCCGACCCTTCAGCGCGGGCACAAGCGCCACAAGGATTTCAGATCCCCGGTCCGGCCCTTCGACACTGAACCCACCGGGCACGGTCATATACCCATGCTCGCCCTCTTCCGGCGCGGCGATCCAATCGACGACCTGGGGCGGGATGACATCGGGGCGGCGAAGCCAGGTCAGCTTGCCGTGGGATTTGGAGAAGACGTGATCGACCTCGAACAACAGGCGCAGCTGTTTCACGATCGCCTCGATCCCCTCTTCCTTCTGACCGTCGACCATCAGGATGCCACCCGGTGGAATATGCCCCAACGCTTCGGCAATCGCCGACAATGTCCCGGCGCGGGACTTGGTGATCTGCACCAAGGCATGGGCAAAGCTGCCCTCGGTCTCAACGACCACGGGCACGCCGCGCGCGGCCAACCTGTCGTGATCGGGCGCAAAGCCCTGCACGCAGGTCACCTCGCCCAACGCCGCGAAGTCGCTGTCCGCACGAGCGTGCATCACCAGAACGGCGCCATCGGGCAGTTCGAGCTCGCCACTATCAATCGCGAGGGTCCATCGATCGGGGGTCATCGGTTTGCTTTCGGAAGCGAGGGAGGAGGGCTACTCCTCCTTCTCCATCGTGCATTGCAGCGGATGCTGGTTGCGGCGCGCGAAGTCCATCACCTGCGCGACCTTTGTTTCGGCGATCTCGTGGCTGAATACGCCCACGACCGCAAGGCCCTTCTTGTGAACGACCAGCATGATCTCGACCGCCTGGGAATGGGTGATGCCGAAGAACCGCTCCAGCACATGGACCACGAATTCCATCGGCGTGTAGTCGTCGTTCAGCAGCATGACCTTATACATCGGTGGGCGCTGGGTCTTTGTCTTGGTCTTAGTCGCCAGCGAGACATCTCCGTCGCCGCCATCGACGTCGTTGGGGTCTTCTGCCATCATCTTCCAAGGTGTTGTCATCAACTCAAGTCCCGGTCACTCAGCGCGTTGCTTAGGCCGCACTATATAAGACTGCAATCGATTCCGAAAAGAGGGTCAAATGAGCGAAGGGTTAAGCGTGATCGGATTCGATGCCGATGACACGCTGTGGCAGAACGAGTCGTTCTTTCGACTGACCGAGGATAAATTCGCAGAATTGCTGGCAGATTTCGCGGAAGGCCCGCAGTTGCGCGACCGTTTGCTGGAGTTCGAGACTAAGAACATCGGGCATTATGGTTTCGGGATCAAAGGCTTCATGCTGTCGATGATCGAAACCGCGGTGGCGGTCACCGATGGGCGCGTTGATGGTCGGGTGATTGGCGAGATCCTGGATATGGGCCAGGACATGCTGCGCCACCCCATCCACCTGCTGCCCCATGTGGAGGAAACCCTCGCCACGCTTTCGGATCGCTACCCCCTGGTGCTGATCACCAAGGGTGATCTTTTGCACCAGGAACAGAAGCTCGCAGCCAGCGGTTTGGGGGATTTGTTTTCAGCGGTCGAGATCGTGTCCGAGAAGCATCCCGGCACCTATGACCATGCGTTTTCTGTCCACGGCATGGGGCCAAAGCACGCCATGATGGTCGGCAATTCGATGAAATCCGATATCCGCCCCGCGCTTGATGTGGGGGCCCATGCCGTTTACGTGCCCCACGGCCAGACATGGGCGTTGGAGCACGCGGAAACTCCGGATGGGCACCCGCGCTATCACGAGCTGCCAAACCTGGGCGGCCTCGTAGAATTGGTTGGGGAATTGACGGATTAAGCCAAAAGGGCCCCATAAACCTCCGGCCTATGCCGTGAAATCTGGCCGCTTGGCCAATATCGATCAGTCCCGGTTCTGACCAGATGAGGGCAAGCCGCAGACATCCTGTCTCGGCGCTGTACCCAAGACAAGGACCTACCCCATGACTATGTTCAACAAGCCCGTCATCCTCGCCGCCCTGCTGTGCCCCACCATTGCTTTCGCCCAGATCGGCGTTGGCGATGTGGCCGGGACGGATGAGGCACAAATCCTCGCGTTCCTGGAGGCGGACGGCTACACCATTCAGGAGGTGGAGACCGAAGGCGATGAGCTGGAGGTCTACGCGATGCTGGACGGCGTGCTGTTCGAGATCGAGGTTGATCTGGAGACCGGCCAGATCGCCGAGATCGAGCTGGAAGACGAAGAGGATGACGACGACGATGCGGATGGCGACGACAGCGACGACGCCTGATCGCCATCCCCTCTGTCGGCCGCTCTTCTGCGGCCGGCAGATTCCATGAGAGGACACACCATGCTACCCCGTTCCGTCATCCTTTGGGGCTTGTTCAGCATCCAGGCGCTGTGTTGCGCCTATTTCCTCTATGACATTGCGCTGGATTGGATCCGCCCCACGGCAGTAAACCTGCTGACCGACAGCGACCTGGTCGAGACCATCGTGACCGTGGTCCTGTTCCTTGGCCTCGCCTTCACCGCGTCCGAGCTGCGCCGCGCGCTCAGCCATCAGGCCCGCATGACCGAGCAGCTACAGATTGCCTCCGGCGCCTTTCAGGCCGTGATCGAGGCGAAGTTCACCGAATGGAACCTGACCTCCGCCGAGCGTGATGTCGCGCTTTTGGCCATCAAGGGCTACGCGATTGCTGAAATTGCCGAGCTGCGCCAGACTGCCCAAGGCACCGCCAAGGCGCAGGCGGCCTCCGTCTATCGCAAGGCCGAGGTGTCGGGGCGGTTGCAGCTGATTTCCCTGTTCCTCGATGATCTGATGAACGACGCATTAGTCCCCGATGGGCCGGCCGATTGACCGGTGACCAGGTCCATTGGCGGGTGGTCCCCATCCTCGGGGTTGTGCAGATCCTGACGTGGGGCACCTCCTTCTACCTGCTGGCCATCCTCGCCGACCCAATCACCAACGACACGGGTTGGAGCGGTTTTTCCGTCACCCTCGGCATCTCCATTGCGCTTCTGACCTCCGGCCTCGCGGCGGGTGCCGTCGGGCGCATGATCACGGCACGGGGCGGGCGTTGGGTGATGTCCTGGGGCGTGGTGGTGCTGAGCCTTGGGCTTTTCGGGATCGCCTGGGCCCCCAACCTGCCGTTCTATCTGTCAGCCTGGGTTGTCATCGGCTGCGCCATGGCGGCCACGCTTTACGAGGCTGCCTTTTCCACCCTCGGGCGCATCTTTGGCAGCGACGCACGGGGGGCCATCACCACGTTGACCCTTGTCGCCGGGTTCAGCGCCACGATCTGCTGGCCCCTCTCTGCCCTGCTGGTCGAGGCCTTCGGCTGGCGCGGGGCTTGCGCCGTCTACGGGGTTGTCCACCTTCTTGTGACCTTCCCACTGTGCCGTTTCGGCCTGCCGCCCGCCAGCGCGCCTGTGGCCACGTCAGCCCCGGCTCGGCGCGCGATCGGATGGCAGGACGCAAGGCTGCGGTTGATGGCCGTGGCCGGGGTCTGTCTGGTGTTCATCTTCGTGAGCCTGTCGGTTCATTTGGTCCCGCTGCTCATCGCCAGCGGCTATGGTCTGGCCGCCGCCGTTGGCCTCGGTGCGCTTATCGGTCCCGCGCAGGTCGGTGCCCGCGTGCTGGAGATGTTGGGCCGCCAGCGCCATCCCCCGCAATTGACGATGATCGTGGCGACGCTCTGCGTGGCAGGCGGTGTTCTGGGCCTTGCCCTGGGTCTGCCGGCGAGCGCCTGTTTGATCATCTACGGCGCGGGCACTGGCCTTTGGACCATTGCCCGCGGCACCGTGCCCTTGGCGCTTTTCGGCGCCGAGGATTACACCGCGACCATGGCCCGTTTGGCGCTGCCGATCCTTGCCACCTCAGCCCTCGCGCCGCTCATTGGCATCAGCTTGATCCCGGTCCTGGGGCCGGGCGGTACCCTGACGGCCTTGGGCGTCGTGGCCCTGATCCCCTGCGCTGCGGCGGTGGCCCTTTGGCGCCGCCGCGCGGGTTAACGTCTCTGTGTGTTGACGACGCCGGTGCTTCGCGCCACACCGCCGTCCATGATCGATGCCCGCCTTCTTCCCCTGCAACGCGCCCTGATGTTGCCCCCTGCCCGCTGGCTGGCGGCCCGCGGTGTGCGAGCGGATCAGATCACGCTGATTGGATGCGCCGTGGGTCTTCTGGCAGCGCTCGCGGCGGCTTTGGGCCTCTACTGGTTGGCCCTGGTCGGGCTCGCCCTGAACCGCCTGGCCGACGGCTTGGATGGCGCCGTTGCACGCCTCACCACTCCGACAGATCGCGGCGCGTTTCTGGATATCGCCCTTGATTTCGTCTTCTACGCGGTCTTTCCCATCGGCTTCATCTTCGCTGATCCGACATCCAACGGCCTGCCGGGCGCCGTTCTGATCGCCAGTTTCGTGCTGACGGGCACGTCTTTCCTCGCCTTCTCCATCATCGCGGAACGGCGCGGACTGCAGGCCGAGGACTATCCGACAAAGGGCATCTACTACCTCGGAGGTCTGGCCGAAGGCGCCGAGACCATTGCGGTCTTTGCCGCCTTCTGTCTTTTCCCCCAAGCCTTTCCCGTGATCGCCTGGGCCTTTGCCGCGATCTGCATCGTCACAGGCGCAACGCGCTACATGGCGGGATGGCAAGTGTTCGGCAAAAGCTGAACCCTTGCAGCGCTTCCGGCGCGTTAGCGTACTTTCAGGACAATCTTCCCGATATGCGCGCTGCTCTCCATCCGCGCGTGTGCCTGGGCCGCATCATCCAGAGCAAAGGTCTGGTCCATCACCGGTGCAATCCGCCCGGCATCGAGCAGGGGCCAAACCTTCTCCCGCAATTCCTGTGCAATCGCCGCCTTCGCCGCGTCCGATTGCGGCCGCAGGGTCGAGCCCGAGATCGTCAAACGCCGCACCATCAGTTGCGCAAAGTTCAGCTCGATCTTGGGCCCTTGCAGGAAGGCGATCTGTTGCAGATGCCCGTCATCCGCCAGCGCCTTCACATTGCGCGGCAGATAGTCCCCGCCGACCATGTCCAGGATCACGTCCGCCCCGCCCTCGGCTTTCATCGACGCCACGAAGTCTTCCTCGCGGTAGTTGATCGCCTTTTCCGCGCCCAACGCCACACAGGCCGTGCATTTCTCATCTGAACCGGCTGTCGCAAACACCCGCGCGCCCATGGCTTTCGCCAGTTGGATCGCCGTCGTGCCAATGCCGCTCGACCCGCCGTGAACAAGGAACCGCTGCCCGGCCTTGAGGCCCGCGCGCATGAACACGTTGCTCCAAACGGTGAAGAAGGTTTCCGGCAAGGCGGCAGCCTCTGCCATTGTAAGGCCTTTGGGAAGGGGCAACGCGTGGTCCTGGTGCGTCACGACATTTTCCGCGTAACCGCCCCCCGGCAGCAACGCACATACCTTGTCCCCAACAGTCCACCGCGTAACGCCCGGCCCCACAGCAGCTACGACGCCCGACGCCTCCAACCCCGGCAAGTCCGACGCGCCGGGGGGCGGCGCATAGCTGCCTGCCCGCTGCAGCGCATCGGGGCGGTTGACGCCCGCATGATCCACGGTGATCGCGATCTGCTCGGCCCCCGGCACGGGCACGGGACGGCTACAGGGGCGCAGAACCTCCGGCCCACCGGGTGAGGAGATCTCCACTGCGCGCATCGTGTCTTCCATGTCGTATCCTCCGCTGTTGCGGCTAGATCATTCTGAAACACCGAAGATGACAAGCAGGAACCGCACCGAAGGTGCGCCACCCCATAAAACGCACCGAAGGTGCGACCGCAGGCGAGGCCGAAGGCCGAGCCTGCCCCGGCCCAAGCCCGAAGGGCGCGGGCCGCTACGCCGGAGGCGTCCAGCGCCCGGGCAAATCCTCTTGTCCCGCCCCGCGCGGCGCCCGCACCGAGGCCGCGAAGCGGTCGAGGCCCGCGGCAAAGGGCTTCAGCAATGCGTTGCGGCGCACCCGTGCCTTCACGTCTTCAATCTTCATCACGTCGCCAATCCGGCGGTCCAGAAACGCCCAACTCGCCCCGTGGCCTTCCGATTGATCGCCCAACCAGTACAGCACCGTCGCCGAGTAGACCCCCGCCAGGGTCGCGCGCTTTGTGTACCAATTGAGGTCCCGAGAGGTATCCCCCAGCCCGGTCCAAATCACGTCTGCCGTTTCCCAGACCAGCTTCGCCCCATCCGCTGCATAGGGCGGCAAGGCGAAGAGTGTCGCCCCCCGGCGCACAGCCTCTTTATCGTCTTCCACCAGATCCAGCCGGATCTTCACCGCATGGGCCACACGCTCGCGGAACCGCATCGCGCCCAGGTCCGTGGCGGCCAAGGCCTCTGCCAGGGCGCGGTCCCCGCGCCGGTGGAACGCCACCGCCAGATCAACCGCGCCGCGCGGAAACAGCGCCCGCGCCTCGGCCATCCCCACGCCCGCATCGCTCACCGATGCCGCGAAACTTGCCTCTGACCAGCCGTCAAACGGAACATGCATCCGCGCGGCATCCAGGATCGCATCACTCATATCGGTCATCGGCTGTCTCCTTCACACCGTCGCTAGAATATCGAGGGGCGCTAGACAAGATAGGGGCCAATTGCTATAGCGCCACTTCCTGCAGTTCCTTGCAAATCTAACTTAGAAAGGTGGTGACACCACATGCAGGTCAGTGTTCGCGACAACAATGTCGATCAAGCGCTCCGTGCTCTGAAGAAGAAACTTCAGCGCGAAGGCGTCTTTCGTGAGATGAAGCTCAAGCAGCATTACGAAAAACCCTCGGAGAAGCGCGCACGCGAGAAGGCGGAAGCCATCCGCCGTGCCCGCAAGCTGGCGCGCAAAAAGTTGCAGCGCGAAGGGATGCTCTAAGCACCTCTCCGCCCCCAACGGCGCCAACTTCGATCGCACATGCGAATCGCTCAAGAATTGGAAAACCCCCGAAGGTCGCACCTGCGGGGGTTTTGCTTTTTCGTCCCTTGGGGTCGGTTTACTGCCCTTGGGCGGCGATCTGCTCCAGCACCGGACGTTCGGTCAGGTCTTCCTGATCGCCCAAGGTGCCCTCCACGATCCGGGTCTGAACACCGGGCACGTTTGCCATATCGTTGAGCAGTGCCGTCGGGAACCATGTCGGGCTTACGGCCTCGAACCCCGGCGTGTTGCTCAGGATGGTGCTGATCGAGCGGGTGCATTGGGACGGCGACACCGCGCCATAGCTTTGCACCACCTGGCTGAGCTGCTGTGCCACGGCGGGCGACACCTCGACGGTTTGCATCGTCACTTCGAACACACCGTTCGACTGGAACGCGAGGTACAGGTCCAGATACTCAGGCGTCATGCCAAAGAGCACATCGTTGCGCTCCGGGATGCCCGGGTTGAACCAGCTACCTGCCGGGTCAAACAGCAGACGCTGCGCGCCGTCGATCAACAGGCCCGTATGCGCGCCCGAATCCATCCGCGTGTTGGTCGAGGTGATCACCGTCACCGTCGCAGGGCCCGGCGGCACATAGGTGGCGCGGGCCACGGCCTCGTCAGAATCCCAGATGGATTCGCCGACACAGCCCGCAAGGCTCAGCGCCGCAATGGCCGCGGCTGCAAGACGAAAGAGCCGGTTCATGTGGCGAACAGCGCCAGACCGATGACGATCACGATGCAGATGATCGCCACTCTGGTCGACATGCTCATGAAGCCATCAAACGCCTTTTCCTGCGCGCTGATGTCCATCTCGCCGTGTTTGTAGTCGTCTTGGTCGGCCATATCTCAAATCCCCGGATCAAGTCTGTTGGTTCGTGTTGCGCCCGAATTACCGCAGAACGCCCACCGTGTCAGCCCCGTCTGCACCTGGGGCATCCTAATCGCGGCATTGGGCCGCGCGGGCACACAACTGCGTGACTAGGCGAGGCTATATGCCCAGGCCCCGTCCGAGCGTCGCGCCCGCGTCACCTCCCCCAACTGATGCAGGTGGTTGAGATGCGCGACCGCCTCCACCAGCGCGAGACCATAGGTGCCCCCGTCGATCGTGCGTTTGAAAAGCGGCGGAAAGCATTCGGCCGCGCTGCAGGGGCCTTTGGCGATGTGCGCGCGCAGGTGCTTAAGCGCGCCATGGTGATTGTCGATCAACTGATCCATCCGCGCAGGCAGGCCCGTGAAAGGCAGTTTGTGCCCCGGCAAAACCAACTGCGTCTCCCGCGCGTGGGGCTGAAGTGCTTCGCAAGCCGCCATCCAATCGTCCAGGGGATCGGCGCCGGGCTCGGTGGCGTAGACGCCGATATTGGGAGAGATCGTGGCCAGCAGTTGATCGCCGCCGATCACCATTTCACCGTCCCGGCTCCAGAACGTTGCATGGTCCGGCGCGTGGCCATGGCCGAACCGAATGTCCCAGGTGCGCCCGCCCATTTCGATGGTCGCGCCCTCATGCAGGCGGGTGAACCCCAGGGGCATCGGATAGACGATGTCGGCAAAGTTGAACGGCCGCTCCGTGCGGCGGGTCGCCAGAACCTCGGCGTCCATGCCGGCATCGATCCAGAACTGCACCTGCGCATCGGTCGCCTGATCCTGCTCATCCAGCGTCAACATCCGCGCAAATAGCCAGGCGGTCCGCGTCATAAGTAGCTCAGCCCCCTGCCCCTGGAACCAGCCCGCAAGGCCCACGTGGTCCGGGTGGTGGTGCGTGACGATCAGCCGTGTCACCGGCACGCCGCCCAAGGGCCTGGCCAGGATCTTCTCCCACAACGCAATCGTGCGCCGAGAATTCACGCCCGTGTCGATCAATGTCCACCCGTCCTTGTCGCGCAGCGCGTAGACGTTGACGTGGTTCAGCACCATGGGCAGCGGGATGCGCAGCCAAAGCACCCCTTCGGCCACCTCAATCGCCTCCCCCTCAGCAGGTGCTTCAGGGAACGGGGTGCGGATCGGCTGTGTCATCGGGGCGTTCATGGGGGCGACCTACGCCGCCAGATCGTCAGGGGAAAGGTCGTAAAGCCCGCCCGAGCCGCACCGTGCCTGCGCCATCATCGCCTGCGCCTCAGGCAGCAGGCGGGTGGTGTAGAAGTGTGCAAGGCTCGCCCGGGTCTTTCCACCGGATGCCGCCGCCTTGAGGTGATACTGCGCCCCCAGCACGCGGGCGAAGGCCATCAGGTAGGGCACCGCGCCGCCGAAACGCTCGTTCATGTCGAGCGCCAAGACATCCTCGGTCGTCTTGCGCAGCGCTTGAACCATCGGAGACAGCACGGGATCATCCAGGGTCGCCACCTCGTCCAGCAGTGAAAACGCCGCCTCCCCGCCATCCATCAGCTTTCGGCCCACAAGGTCCATCGCCTGGATGCCATTCGTGCCCTCGTAGATCGCGCTGACACGGACATCGCGGGCGAACTGGGCGGCGCCGGTCTCTTCGATCACGCCCATACCGCCGTGGACCTGAATGCCGATGTTGGCGACCTTGATGCCGACTTCCGTGCCATAGGCCTTGGCAATCGGCGTCAGGAAGGCGGCGCGGGCCTCGGCCACCTTGTCACCCGCTTTTGCCAGATCCAGGGACACCGCAAGGTCCAGAGTCATGGCGCGGACCGCGAAGATCTCGGCCTTCATGTCCATCAGCATCCGGCGCACGTCGGCATGGTCGATGATCGCCCCCGTCCCGTCTTCAAGGGGCGAGCGTCCCTGCTTGCGCTCCAGCGCGAAGGCCAAAGCATGTTGATACGCAGCCTCGGCCACCGACAGGCCCTGCACCGCCACGCCCAACCGCGCGTTGTTCATCATGGTGAACATCGCGGCCATGCCCTTGTTCTCTTCGCCAATCAGCCAGCCCTGCGCGCCATCATACTGCATCACGCAGGTGGGCGATCCGTGCAGACCCAGCTTGTGCTCCAGGCTGACCACGCTGAGGGTATTGGCCACGCCGGGGTTTCCCTGCGCATCGGGGATCTTCTTGGGCACCAGGAACAGGCTGATCCCTTTCGTGCCCCTGGGTGCATCGGGCAGGCGGGCCAGCACAAGGTGGACGATGTTCTCGGCCATGTCGTGATCGCCCCAGGAGATGTAGATCTTCTGGCCGCTAATGGCGTAGGTCCCGTCCCCGTTGGGCTCTGCCTTGGTGATCAGCGCCCCCACATCTGATCCTGCCTGCGGCTCCGTCAGGTTCATAGTGCCGCACCACTCGCCCGAGGTCAGCTTGGGCAGGTACAGGTCCTTGATCGCGTCTGAGGCGTGATGCTCCAGCGCTTCGATCTGGCCCTGGGTCATCAGCGGGTTCAACTCGATGGCCAGGCACGCGCCGCCGATCATCTCGTTCACGGCCGAGGTCACGGTCAGGGGCAGGCCCATGCCGCCGTATTCAGGATCAGCTGCGATGGAGGTGAAGCCAGCTTCAGCGATGGCCTTGTAGCCATCTGCAAACCCCGGTGAGGACCGCACGACGCCGTTCTCCAAAACCGCAGGCTGCGTGTCGCCCGCACGGTTGAGCGGGGCCAGCACCTCTTCACAGATGCGCCCCGCCTCGGTCAGGATCGCTTGGACGACGTCGGTTGTAGCCTCCTCAAAGATCGGGGCCGCCTGCACGCGGTCGAAGCCCACGACATGATCGAGGCAGAAGGTGATGTCGGCAACGGGGGCGCGGTAGGGCATGGAGGTCTCTCCCAAGGCTAGCCCGTTTGCGCGCAGGGGTTTTTCGCGCTAGGGCCGTGATCGTGTTGAGGCGCATCTTGCGGCCCCGGCAAATGGTTCAGCAACTTCAACGTTACGTCACAAGATGTCACCGAGTAGACCGGAAATGTTGCAAGACGATGTCGCAGGTATCGCCCGCGCCGCCGAGGTTTTGCGTGGCGGCGGCCTCTTGGCCCTACCGACGGAGACGGTCTACGGCCTCGCCGCCGATGCAATGAATGGCCCTGCTGTGGCGCGGATCTTCGAGGCCAAGGGCCGGCCTACATTCAATCCGTTGATCGTCCACGTGCTGTCTTTGGAAGCGGCAGAGGACTTGGTGGTCTTTGATGACACCGCCCGCGCCCTCGCTGCTGCGTTCTGGCCGGGGCCGATGACGCTGGTGTTGCCCTCACGCGGGCGCGTGGCCGATCTGGTCTCTGGCGGGCTGGAGACTGTGGCGGTGCGCGTCCCCGCCCACCCGCTGGCGCGGGCCGTGTTGGATGCCTTCGGCGGGCCCGTCGCCGCGCCCTCCGCGAACCCCTCGGGGCAGATCAGCCCGACCCTGGCGCGGCATGTTGCGGCTGGCTTGGGGGCGGCGGTGGACGCGATTCTGGATGGCGGTGCCTGCGGCGTGGGGCTTGAATCGACGATCCTGGCCCCTTCGGCGCAAGGCGTGCGGTTGCTCCGCGAAGGTGGCGTGTCGCGGGAGGCGGTAGAGGCTGTCGCAAGCCCGGTCGTGGCCGACCTAACGCCGGGCCGCGTGGAGGCCCCGGGACAGATGGAACGCCACTATGCGCCCCGCACGCAGCTGGTTCTGGGAGGCGCGGCAAACCCGGGCGAGATTACCATCGGGTTCGGGGATACGGCGGGGGACTTTTCACTCTCCGAGCGCGGAGACCTCACCGAGGCCGCGGTGCGGCTCTTCGCAACGCTCCACGCCGCCGACGCTGAGGCTATCGCGCGGGGCGCGGAGGTGATCCGTGTGGCCGACGTTCCAGAAGTGGGCTTGGGAAGGGCGATCAACGACAGATTGCGCCGGGCCGCGCGCTAGGCGTGGCCTGCCTCTGATGACAACATCAAAGGGTTGATGCCGAGGCTTTGAACCGCCGCGTCCCATTTCCGGTCCATCCTTGGATCAAACACCAGGTCGGGCGTGGCGTCTGCGGTCAGCCAATCGTTACGGGCGATCTCGGCCTCCAACTGGCCCTCCCCCCATCCGGCATATCCCAACGCCAGCAAAGAACGATCCGGGCCCTCGCCGCCCGCGATGTCCTGCAGGATGTCCAACGTGCCCGTCATCGCGAAATGGGGATCGATGCGCAGGGCTTCTTCCCCGCGCGGGGCGTAGTCGGGGGAATGCAGCACGAAGCCGCGCCGCATCTCCACCGGGCCGCCGAAGCACACCGGCACCGGCGGCGTGGCACCCCGTTTGGGAATATCGAGTTGCTCCATCAGTTCCGAAAACGTGACCTCTTCCATCGGCTTGTTGACAATCAGGCCCATGGCCTGGCCCGGAGAATGCACACACAAGAAAATGACCGCGCCCGCAAACCGGGGATCTTCCATCCCAGGCATCGCAATCAGCAGTTTTCCGGTCAGATCGTGGGACAGGTCGGGCATCGCCATAGGGGCAACATGGGCCTGTTGCAGGAATCAATCAATCGTCCTTCGAGACGCAGGGTTCGCGGGAACGTGACTTTTCATTTCGTCTGCAACTTCTTAGGTCAAATGCCATGTCTTATCTATCTCGTCTCCTCCGCGTGGCCGCCCTTGGCGTGCTGACCGCTTTCCCCGCTTCGGCCCAGTACCTCTCGGTCGATGAGGTGGCAGAGGTGAGTCTGATGCCCGGATACCGCCTGGACGGCGACAGCCACATGGCCGCAATTCGCATCCGTTTGGCTCCCGGTTGGAAGACCTATTGGCGTGCGCCCGGTGACGGCGGCGTGCCGACGGTTTTGCGCCTGACCCAAGCCGATGGCGTGACGGACATGGCAATCCATTGGCCGCGCCCTAGCGTGTTCTTCACCAATGGGCTGCGGGCCATCGGATACGACGGCGACGTCATTTTGCCAGTAGAATTCGCCCTGAATGCCAATGGGACCGCGCATATTGCCGGGCGTCTGGATCTTGGCGTCTGTCTGGATGTCTGCATGCCGATCTCGGTCGATCTTGCGGGGATCCTACCCGACCAACCCACGCGCGATGGCGCGATTGCCGCCGCCCTCTCGGATCGTCCCTACACGGCGGCTGAGGCGGGTGCCGGTGCCGTAACCTGCGCGGTTGAACCCATTGCCGATGGCCTGCGCGTGACCGTTCGCGCCCAGGTGCCCGACACCGGCAACGATGAGGCGCTGGTGGTGGAACATCGCGATCCAATGATCTGGGTGTCGGAGGCCACCGCCCAACGCGAGGGCGGATGGATCACCGGCGTGGCCGATGTCGTACCCGCCGACCATGGCCCCTTTGCGATGAACCGCGGCGATCTTAGGATCACCGTGATCGGCAGCCGCATGGCCATCGAGCTGAGCCGCTGCACCGGGTGAGCGGTCGATTGCTCGACGTAACGAACAATCCCTCAACCTACCGTTCCAATACCTGACCCTACCGCGGCCTCACTCCGCAGGCGTTGCCGGTTTGCGCGGGCTGGCCAGCGCGTTGGCAATGACGCCCACAATCAGGCCGATGACACATATCGCAGCTGTACCCGCAACAAATGCCGCCAGCGCCATAGCTGCAGTGTCCCCGAAGGGCGCAAACGGTCCCCACATCGTGCCCTGTAGAATGAAGGACCCGAGTGTGGCCGCAAACGTCGCCGCACTGGCCAACGTCAGCGCGCCAATGCCCGCCGTGAAGCCGCGGCTTTGGCCAGTGGGGCGTAGCGCACGGCGGAAGCCTCGTATCTGCTGGCCGAAGTCTTGGCCCATCGCCAGAAGCGCGGGGACCACCAGCAGCACGATGATCATGCCGAAGCCCAGGCCATAGACCAGCGTGATGACCGTGGGC
This sequence comes from Gymnodinialimonas sp., assembly GCF_059726805.1. Lineage (NCBI taxonomy): Bacteria > Pseudomonadati > Pseudomonadota > Alphaproteobacteria > Rhodobacterales > Paracoccaceae > Gymnodinialimonas > Gymnodinialimonas sp. The sequence goes on along the minus strand of NZ_AP041059.1, from coordinate 816,884 downwards.
TTCAGGAACTGGGCGTCTTGGGATGTCTCGTAAAGAAGCGGCATCAGGCCCAACACGGTCGTCAGCGTCGTCAGCAGGACCGGTCGCAACCGGTCACATGCCCCATCGATGATCGCAGGGACCAGCCCGCGCGTTTCGGCGTATTCGTCGACCGTTGTGACCAGAACGATGGAATCGTTGATGATGATCCCGGTCATGCCGATCAGGCCCACCACCGTGAACATGCTGAGCGGCACGTCCCAGGCCACGTGGCCAAAGATCGTGCCCACAAGGCCGAACGGGATGATCGCCATCACCACCATGGGCCGCGCCCAGGACGCGAAGATCCAGGCCAGCACCAGGTAGATCCCGATCAGGCACAGCACGAAGCCGGTGAAAGCGTCGGTCAGGAAGGCGTCCTCTTCCTCCGCCAGGCCCGAAAGGCGCGTGGCGACACCGAAGTTCTCTTCGATCCGCGGGATGATAACCTCGCGCAGCTCGGTGATCACCGCCTCGGCGCGGGCCGGATCATCTTCGGACAGATCCCCCGAGACCGAGATCAGGCGCACGCCGTTTTCGCGCTGGATGGTGGAAAAGCCCTGCCGCGAGGTGACGGTGACGATATCGGCCAGCGGCACGTATTGGCCACTGTCCGAGCGTAGCAGCGTGCGGTCGAGGAAATCTGCGGTCAGCTCCCCCTCGGGCAATTCCACACGGATTGATGCGGTGCGCGGCCCATCGGGGAATGTCGCGGCCTCGATCCCGCCCAAACGGTCGCGCAGGGTGCGGCCCAGATCCGCGATCTGGAAGCCGAGCGCCTCGCCCTGCGGCGTCAGCTCCAGCGATAGCTCCTCACGGTCGTAGGCCATGGAATCATCCAGGCCCGACACCTCGGGGTAGACTGACAGCGCCGTCTGCAACGCCTCGGACGCGGATTTCAGAACGTCCGTCGTGGCCCCAAAGATCTGCACGTCAATGGCGTCGCCCCCCGGCCCGCCGCGCCAGCCCCGGAAGCTGAGGGTTTCTGCCAGGGGCAGTTGCCGGACCTCGTCTTGCAGGGCGGCGGCGAAGGCAAAGCTGGAATAGGGGCGCAGGTCGGCGCTGATCAACTCGATGGACAGCGCGCCCAGAAGGTCCGGATCCTTGTTCTCGGACCCGCCAAGGGGACGGCCGGAGTTGCCGCCGACCTCCGCCAAGACATAGGCCAGCGGGTTCACACCATGCTCGGCCTCAAACTCCGCACCCACGGCCTCCGCCGCGCGCTGCAATTCCGCCATCTGGCGCAAGCTGTCCTCGCGCGTGGCCCCGTCGACCATTGCGAAGTTCCCGGTGACCGAGCCGGTTTCGGGCGCATTGAAGAAGCGGAAAACGACGTCGCCCCGGATGAACTGCGCCGTCTGGGTCGAAAGGATGACAATCACCAAGGCGACCACCGGATAGCGCGCCCAGACCACAAAGCGCATCAGCGGACGGAAGAGCGTGCGGTTGACCCAATCGAAGCCCAGGTTCACCACCCGCGACGGCATATCGTACCAATGGGTTTTCGCGGAATGGGCCAAGGCGTGGGCCATGTGATTGGGCAGGATCAGGAAACATTCCACCAGTGACGCGAGAAGCACCACGATCACCGTGAAGGGGATGTCAGCGATCAAATTGCCGAAAGTGCCGCCCACCGCCACGAGGCCCGCGAAGGCCAGTACCGTCGTGATGGTGGCCGAGAACACCGGCGCGGCCATGCGTTTTGCGGCGTTCTCTGCGGCCACCACGGGCGGCTCGCCCAGATGCCGCGCGCGGTAATCGGCGTGTTCGCCCACGACAATGGCGTCATCCACCACGATGCCAAGCGTGATGATCAACGCGAAAAGCGAGATCATGTTGATCGTGATGCCCGCCACGAACATCAGCGCAATGGCCGCCGTCATGGCGACGGGAATACCCATCGCCACCCAGAACGCCGTGCGCGCGTTGAGGAACAGGAACAACAGCGCCACCACCAGGCCAAGGCCCAACAGCGCGTTGTCCAGAAGGATGTTCAGACGGCCCGAAATCGCCTCGGCCCGCGTGTTGATCAGGTCAATCTGCGTGCCTGCGGGAAGCGTGGCCTGCAGTGCGGCGGCCACCCGCTCCACATCTTCCTGGATCGCCAGGGCGTCGCCGTCCTCCGAGCGGTCCACGCGGATCACGATCGCCGGGTCGTCACCCACGAAATACGCGCGCTCCCGGTCGATGCCGTTGACCTCAATCAACGCCACGTCGCCCACCGATAGGACCGAGCCGTCGGCGTTGATCCGCAGGGTCAGGTTCGCGATCTCCTCGGCGGTGCGCGATTCGCTTCCCGTTCGGATCCGCGCATTGGCGGCATCCACATCACCCGCAGGCGCGGTATCCGCGGCATCTGCGATGACGCCCGAGATTTCCGCCATCGAAATGTCGTAGCGGATCAAGTTAGCGGACGGCACGATCACCACCGTCTCGGGCGCGGCGATGCCTCGGATCGTGGTGTTGGTCACGCCTGCCTCAAACAGGCGGGACACGAATTCGTCGGCAAAACGCCCAATCTGTTCCGTTGCCACGGGGCCGGTGATCACCACATCCGTGACCCGGTCGAACCAGTTGCCCCGCCTGACAGAGCCTTCTTCGGCCTCATCGGGCAAGTCCGTCACCGCATCCAAGGCTTGCTGCACCTCATCGGCAGCGCGCGACATGTCCCAGCCGGGGTCGAATTCCAACGTGATCGACGCGCGGCCCTCACGGCTCGATGCCTCGGAGGCCGCGACGCCCGGCACAAGAAGCAGCGCGGGTTCCAGCACCGCGACGATTGCGGTGTCCACGTCCTCGGCCCCCGCGCCCTCCCAGGTCATCACGACAGTGATGTCGTCGGATACGACGTCGGGGAAGAACTGCGCGCGCATCTGTGGGAAGGCGGCCAGACCGGTGACGATCATCACCACCAAAAGCAGGTTCGCCGCCGTGCGGTGCCGGGTGAAATAGCTCAGGATGCCGCCAGCCGAAGGGGAGAGCTCGCGCATCTAGCTGCCCATCCGCGCTTCAAGGCGGTTGACCATGCGCGTCGGCACTTCCTCTTCGCTCAATTGGCGCAGCATCCGCTCGCGCACATCGGCGGGGATGAAGCCGTTGCCCTCCACGAAGGTGATCAGCCGGGCACGGCGGTCGGGATCAAGGGCGATTGTTTCGGGCTCGGACGGCGCATCGGCCGCCTCCGGTCGGATCGGGTTGACGCGGATGCCGTCGCCCAACACCGGTGTCCGCGCCAACACGACGTCGCGGTCCTGAAGGCCCCGTCCGCGCACAAGCACGTCGTCGCCTTGGCGGCTCATCAGTTCCACGTCGACGGCTTCCAGCACGTTCTCTTCGCCCAGCAACAGGATCTGACCGTCCGAGCCCAACGCCGCCGAGGGCAAGCGCGCCACGAACGGCAGCGTCGGCTCATCCACTTCCACCCGTACGAAATCGCCCACACGCAGCCCTCGCGTCTCATCAAGGCGGGCAAACAACAGGCGGCCCGATTGCCCCTCTTCCACCGCGCCGCTTTCGCGGGTCAGCGTGGCGTCGGCCTGCACGTCGAGGCCGAAGACATCGAGGATCACTCGCACGGATCGCTGCGGCAGCGTGCCGTCTTCATCGAGCAGGCGAATGTACTGCGCGGTCGAGATGCGGAAGGCCACTTCCAAAGCCTCAGCGTCAATCAAAGAGGCAAGACGTTCATTGCGGTTCACCAATCGGCCCGAAGCGGCATCCACGTCGGTCAGCACGCCACTGAACTCTGCGCGCAACTCTGTCTGCGCCAAACGCCGCTCGGCCTCGGCCAGGGCAATGCGGCGACGGTCCAGGGCCGTGCCCGCGCTGTCCACGCGCGCCTCTGCCTGCGCAAGGGCGCGGCGTTGCGACAGGATCTGCTGGTTCGCCGTGGCCTCCGCCAGTTCCGCCGTCTCCACCGCAGCGGTCGAGCCGACGCCCCGCTCCAGCAGATCGCGCGCACGCACCAGGGCGCGGCTGCGGATCTCGGCCTGCATCCGTGCGGCGGTCACTTCTTCTTCGGCCAGCTCCAACGCGCGCGTGGCCTCTGCCAGCTCATTCTCGGCGTCGCGCAGGTCAGCGGCGGCGGTGTCGCGGGCCGATTGCGCCTCTGCCGGGTCAATGCGCAGCAAAAGCTGGCCTGCGGTGACCGCCCCGCCGTCCTCAAACCCCTCTGCCAGCTCGATCACGGTGCCCTCGGCGGGCGCGCGCAATTCAAGCGTGCGGCGCGACCGGATCTCTCCGAATGCCGTCAGAACCGGCGTTTCTTCCCCAAAGACCAAAGGGGCCACTTCAGCGGCAAAGATCCGTTCGCGGGACGGCGGCGGCCGCCCTTCATCTTCCCAGCGCGTTTGAAGCGAGCCATAGGTAATGTAGCCTGCAAAGGCTAACAGGCCGACGGTACAGGCCGTCAGAAAAAGGCCGATCAAAGCGCGTCCTAAGAACCGCATGGGGTGTCCCTGGGGTAAGGTGGGTATGGGTCACTATGTAGCGGCGCGTGCGCCGACGTAAAGGTTCACGCACGGCCCCGTTATTTCCGTCGCTTATGCTCGTCCAATCGCGGCATGATTTCCACGAAGTTGCAGGGGCGGTGGCGATAATCGAGCTGTTTGGACAGGATTTCGTCCCAGGCGTCCTTGCAGGCCCCGCTGCTGCCGGGCAGCGCGAACAGATAGGTCCCATCCGCGACGCCCCCCGTCGCGCGCGATTGCACCGCCGAGGTGCCGATTTTCGCCATGGAGACATGGGTGAAGACGGTCCCAAACGCCTCAATCTCTTTCTCATAGACGTCGCGGTGCGCCTCCACGGTCACATCACGCCCCGTGAGCCCGGTGCCGCCGGTCGTCAGGATCACGTCAATCTCAGGATCTGCACACCAGGCGCGCAACTGCGCGGCAATAGCAGCGCGGTCATCGCGCAGAATGTGCCGCGCCGCGAGGCGATGGCCCGCGTCGGTCAAGCGCTGCTGCAACACGTCGCCCGAAGTATCCTCGGCCAGCGTCCGCGTGTCGCTGACGGCGAGCACGGCGATGCGACAGGGGATGAAATCCCGGGTCTCGTCAATTCGGCTCATCCAACTGATCCTTTGCCTGTCACGCCAACCGCGCCTTGATCGCCAGAAGGTCTGCCCAGGCCTCTCGCTTCGCCGCCGGGTTGCGCAGCAAATAGGCCGGGTGGCACATCGGCATGGCGGGCTTACCGCCTACCTCTTCCCAGGTACCCCGCATCCGGGTGATCCCGCGCCGTCCCAGCAACCCCGCGCAGGCGTGGTTGCCCATCAGCACCAGCACATCCGGGTCCGCCAACGCGATATGGCGCTGCACAAACGGCTTCATCATCGCCAGCTCTTCCGGTTTCGGATCGCGGTTCTGAGGCGGGCGCCAGGGCAGCATGTTGGTGATGTAAAGGCCCCCCGCGCCCTCCGCGTCGCGGTCCAAGCCGATGGCCCCGAACATCTTGTCCAGAAGCTGACCGGCGCGGCCCACAAACGGCTTGCCGGTGCTGTCTTCTTCACGCCCCGGCGCTTCACCCACGATCATCACCCGGGCTGTGGGCGCGCCATCGCAGAACACGAAGTTCCGCGCCCCGCGTTTCAGGTCACAGTGCTCAAAACCCGCCATCGCCGTCCGAAGCGCCTCTAGCGAGGCTGCGCCCTCGGCCAACTGCCGGGCAATCGCCACCGTGTCGACGTCTGGCATCGCCGCGCGCACGGGCGCGGCTGTGGGCGCGGCTTTGGGCGAGGCAGCTGGCGTGGGTTTCGGCATCGCCACCGGGGCGGGCAGATCGAAGCGGTCCAGCGGCGCGTCCAGCACCGCCTCGTCCGCGCCCAACTCTACCTGCCACTCCAATGCGGCCAGCGCGTCCCAATATCCCAAATCCTCTGACATGTCTTTTAAGGTAGGCCGATTCAGCAACGCCCGAAAGGCCCGTTCAACGCCGCCCCCGCCAGTGCTTGCCCGCCAGGCCCTGCCCTGCCATGCCGTCCCCATGCAAACCGCCCGCATCCTCACCGTCTCGGCCCACTACCCGCGTGATGCAGACACGGTCTTTGCCGAGGCCATCGACATCGCCGCCATGATCGATGCCACCAGGGGCCTGGCCACCTACAAGGGCCTGCCGGGTGGCGCGTTTGCCGAAGGCGAAAGCTATCAAACCTACGTGACGGTCTGGGGCTGGATGCATAACCCCCACTACCAGATCCATGTCGAACGCCTCGACCCCGTGGCGCGCCTGATGCAAAGCCGCGAGCAAGGGCGCGCGATCCGTCAATGGGACCATACGCTGAGTGTCACACCGACGGACAGCGGCGCGATCTGGAGCGACCGGATCATCGTCGATAGCGGTCTGCTGACTGGCTACATGGTCCGCGTCGGGCGCTACCTTTACAAATACCGCCACCGCATGCGCGATGCTTCGCAGATCACCGCGACAATCACCAAGGCCTGACGCTTGCCGCCCCTGTCGGTCGCACCCTATAAGCGGGCAAACCATGGGGCACCGGTCATGACTTTCTCAAAACAGCACCTTCTGGGCATTGAAGAGCTTTCTCAGCTTGAAATCACCACCCTGCTGGACCGCGCCGATATCCACGCCGAGGCCGAGCGCGGCTCTCGTGATCATGGCAGCCCCCTGCAGGGCCTCACCCAGATCAACATGTTCTTCGAGAACTCGACGCGGACCCAGGCGAGTTTTGAGATTGCGGGCAAACGCCTGGGCGCGGACGTGATGAACATGGCGATGCAGACGTCCTCGGTGAAGAAGGGCGAAACCCTCATCGACACCGCGCTGACGCTGAATGCCATGCACCCAGACCTTCTTGTCGTGCGCCACCCCCACTCCGGCGCCGTGAAACTGCTGGCCGACAAGGTCAATTGCGCCGTGCTGAACGCGGGTGACGGCAAGCATGAACACCCGACCCAGGCGCTTTTGGATGCGCTGACCATCCGTCGCGCCAAGGGCCGCCTACATCGGTTGAACATCGCGATCTGTGGCGACATCGCCCATTCCCGCGTAGCGCGCTCGAACATCCTGCTTCTGGGCAAAATGGAGAACCGCATCCGCCTGATCGGCCCGCCGACCCTGATGCCCGCAGGCGTCAGCGATTGGGGTGTCGAGGTCTATGAGGATATGGCCGAGGGGCTTTCAGGCTGCGACGTCGTGATGATGCTTCGCCTGCAAAAAGAACGCATGGACGGCGCCTTCATCCCATCCGAGCGCGAATACTATCACCGCTTCGGGCTCGACGCCGCCAAGCTTAGCCACGCCAAAGACGACGCCATCATCATGCACCCGGGCCCGATGAACCGCGGGGTCGAGATTGACGGGCTTCTGGCAGACGACATCAACCGCAGCGTGATCCAGGAACAGGTGGAGATGGGCGTCGCCGTGCGCATGGCGGCGATGGAACTGCTGGCGGAGAATCTGCGCGAACGGCGGGCGGCGGCATGACCAACCTCCAGATCTTTGCCCTGAACGAGACCGTGGACATCTCGCACACCCACCTCACCCGCCAGAACGGGGAGGCGCCGGATTTGCCACCGCTGGCCGACTGGCTCGGCGTCGCCTCGCTCGACACCGACGAGATTGAGCTGTTTGCGATCAAGGACCTCAGCGACATGGCGTTGAGCGACTATGTCAACCTCGCCTTCGCGCCGGAAAATGACATCCCGAGCGCCACGGTCACGCGGCTTGATGCGCTTGACGGTGCTGTCCTGTTGGTGCCCGACAAAGCCCTGCCCGCGCCCCCCAACCCCGGCGCTGAAGCGACGCTGATCGCGTCTCTCCCCCTCGCTCAGGCGGACAATTCCGCCAGCCTGCCCAAGGCCAAGACCACGCCGATGCCCAATCCTGCGCCTCGGCAGCACGAGGTCGGCCCGCCCATCGCGCTTTACGCGCTGATCGGCATGGCAATCCTGGCAGCCCTGATTGTGTTCATCGGGTGGTCGTGATGGATCCCACCCAAGGCCATGCCGCCAACACCCCCACGGCCCCGCTGCGCAGCCGCGAGCATGTCGTGACAGAGTTCCACCCCGACCGCGCCACCTATTGGCGCACCAACGCTTGGATGGCCGCGATTGCGATGGCCGTGGGCATGGGCGTGCTGTGGATCATCGGCAACCCCCATGTCTGGACCGGGGCGGTTGGCGGCCTTTTTGCCATCGCGGTGCGGGCCTTCTACCTTGCCTCGGACGAGTTGAAGCAGCGCTGGGACCTGACCAACCAGCGCCTGCTCGGTCCCGGTGAGCGTGATATCGAGCTGGGCCAGATCTCTGAAGTGCTCTCCGTGATGGGCATGGTGCAGATCATCACCCAGGCCGGGGACAAGCACCTGATCAAGAACCAGGCCGCGCCGGATCAGACCATCGCGCAGATCGAGGCCGCAAAGGAGGCCTTGATTTTCGGCGACGGGACCGACAGGGACAGGTCATGACTGACATGCTTCTGACCAACGCCCGCCTGATCGACCCAGAGGCCGGGACTGAGATGCTCGGCTGGCTCCGGGTGGCGGAGGGCATGATTGCAGAGGTGGGGGATGGCGCACGGCCCGGCGGGCTTGACTGCGGTAGGTTCTGCCTTGCGCCCGGCATCGTCGATGTGGGCGTGAAGGTGGGCGAGCCCGGCGAGCGTCACAAGGAAAGCTTCCGTACCGCAGGCCTTGCCGCAGCGGCGGGCGGTGTCACGACGATGGTCACGCGCCCCGACACCACGACGCCCATCGACACCCCTGAAGTGCTGGATTTCGTCACCCGTCGCGGGCGCGATCATTCCGCCGTGCGCGTCGCCCCCATGGCCGCGCTGACCCGCGCGCGGGAAGGCCGCGAGATGGTCGAGATCGGGTTTCTGCGCGATGCCGGCGCCGTAGCGTTCTCGGATGGCGACGCCGTGACATCCAACACCAAGGTCCTGTCGCGCTGTATGACCTATGCACGCTCGCTCGGTGCCTTGATCGTGGGCCACCCGCAGGAGCCGATCCTGTCAGACGGGGCCGCCGTGACCTCGGGCAAATTCGCCTCCCTCCGGGGCCTGCCAGCCGTGACGCCGATGGCCGAGCGGATGGGGTTGGAGCGGGACCTTGCGTTGGTGGAAATGACGGGCGTGGCCTACCACGCCGACCAGATCTCGACCGCCGCCGCCCTGCCCGCACTGGCGCGCGCCAGACAGGTGCTGGATGTGACGGCGGGCGTGTCGATCCACCACCTGACGCTCAATGAATTCGACGTTGCCGACTACCGAACGTTTTTCAAACTCAAGCCGCCCCTGCGCAGCGAAGATGACCGCCAGGCGATGGTCGAGGCCGTGCGCGACGGGACCATCGATATCATCTGCTCCATGCACACGCCCCAGGACGAGGAAAGCAAGCGCCTGCCGTTCGAGGCCGCCGCCTCGGGCGCGGTCGGCTTGGAGACACTGCTGCCCGCCGCGATGCGGCTGGTCCACTCAGGCCAGTTGACGCTGCCCGAGCTGTTTCGGGCCATGTCGCTCAACCCCGCGCGCCGCTTTGGCCAGCCTTCCGGGCGGCTTAGCGCGGGCGCGCCCGCAGACCTGATCCTGTTTGACCCCGACAGGCCGTTCCAACTGGACCGGGCAACGCTGCAATCGAAGTCCAAGAACACACCGTTTGACGCAGCCCGGATGCAGGGCCGGGTGCTGCATACCTGGGTCGGCGGTGCGACAGTATTCGAGGCTGCGTTATGATCCCCGACGTCACCACAAGCCTGCCCCTCCTCGGGCTTACAGCCCTCCTCGCATATTCTCTGGGGTCGGTCCCCTTCGGGATCGTCATGGCCCGCGCGTTTGGCTTGGGGGATTTGCGCGCCATCGGCTCGGGCAACATCGGGGCCACAAATGTTTTGCGCACCGGCAACAGGCTGGCGGCCTTCCTGACCTTGGTCCTCGATGCCGGGAAGGGCGCGATTGCAGTTGTGGTGGCCCGCTTGGTTTTGGGCGAAGACGCCGCGCAGCTGGCGGGGTTCGCGGCGTTTCTGGGCCATTGCTTTCCGATCTTCCTGGGCTTCAAGGGCGGCAAGGGCATGGCCACGTTCCTGGGCACGCTGATCGCGCTGGTCTGGCCCATCGGGCTGGCGGCTTGCGCCTGTTGGGCAGTGACGGCGGCGCTTTTTCGGATGTCATCGCTGGCGGCATTGGTCGCGGCAGCGCTCAGCCCGGTGGCGGCGTTTATGTTGGGCCAGCCCACCGTCGTCGTGTTCTGCGCGGCGCTGGCGGTGCTGATTTTCATCCGCCACCACGAGAACATCGCCCGCATCCTGAAGGGTGAAGAGCCCCGGATCGGCAAGAAAACCTGAGACTTACGGGTTTCCTTACCAGAGCGTTAATACCATTGATTTTGCAAAGACCTCACGCGATTGTGCGGAGGAGCGAGGGGTATGGCGGTATTGCGCCAGCGAAAAACGCCCTCGTCACACGATAAAGTTCGGACCCTGAAAGGACAATTCCAATGGATTTCATGACGGCCGTGAAGCACGTCTTCAACAATTATGCCAACTTCCAAGGCCGCGCGCGGCGGTCCGAGTATTGGTGGTTTTATCTATTCAGCATCATCTGCAACGTGGTCGCCTCGATCGTTGATGGCGCCATCGGCTTGCCGATCCTCACGATCGTCGTGTTCCTCGCGCTGATCATTCCCGGCATCGCGGTTTCCATTCGCCGGATGCACGACACGGGCCGCTCGGGCTGGTGGATCCTGATCGTTCTGATCCCGCTGATCGGTATCATCCTCTACATCTACTGGTTCGTGCAGCGCGGCACGGTCGGGCCCAATGCCTGGGGTCAGGATCCCTACGACGCGCCCACCACCGCCTGATCCAAGGCACCAGAACCACGCTCCACGGCCCGCCCTAACCGGCGGGCCGTTTTGCATTTTCCTCAAATTCCCAAAAGATCGTCCCACGGATGCCCCATCATCGGCACAATTCGACGAGACATTGCCGTCAACACAAGATCTTAGATTGATGAGGGCGACGGGTATGGGTTTGGGAAAAGCGATCACGCATTGCTACAGCAATATGCTGAATTTTTCTGGTCGCGCGCGGCGGGCAGAATACTGGTGGTTCATGCTCTGGACGATCTTCGCGGGTGCCGCCATGGGCGCTGCAATCGGGTTTTACGCCTTCTCCAACCCCGAGATCTTGAGCCAGATGAGCACGCCGAAGACAGGCGGCGCTGCCAACTTCGAAGTCTCTGAACAGATCCAATACTATGCTGGGTATTACTTCGCCGCGAACCTGATCCTGTTCTGGCTGCCCGGCCTGGCCGTTACCATCCGCAGGCTCCACGACACCAACCGCTCGGGCGCGTGGTACTTCATCCAGCTCGTGCCGCTGATCGGCGTGATCTGGTTCCTGGTCCTGATGTGCTTGCCCGGCACCCACGGCAACAACCGCTTCGGGCCCGACAGCGCGCCGGACCGCAAACGCCCCTCCCCCGCCCATCCCGCCTTCGCCGGAGAGCTTTCAGGGGAAGAGCGCGACCGCGCCGAGATAGCCCGCCGGGCCGCCGCCAAAGACTACTACAAGCGCCACGTCCTGCCCTCGATTCAGAACGCCTGAGCCAGCCGCGCTCAAGTAGCCCGAAGGGCGGTAGCGCATAGAAAAACTAATACGAATACTCGGCGTAGATGCGGGTCAAATCCCCCGCCCATTCGCCCGAGTACTTCTCCAGCAATTCATCTGCGGGCACTTGGCCCGTCTCCACCGAATCCTTCAGGGCGTTCAGGAAATGCGTCTCATCGGGCACCAGCCCCCCGGCGCCCGGCATCGCTCGCGCGGCCAATCCCGCCTCGGAAATGGCCAGAGCCTCGCGCGCAAGGTCATGCATTTTCACACCACCCACTTCCGCCGCCAATCCCTTGACCGAGGCTTGCACCCGCATCTCTTCCCGGGTCGCCGCGTCAAAGCCCTTGCACAGGTCCCAGGCCGCATCCAACGCGCTCTGGTCATAGGTCAGCCCGACCCAGAACGCGGGCAACGCGCAGAGCCTGCGCCACGGCCCCCCATCGGCGCCGCGCATCTCGATGAACTTCTTCACCCGCGCCTCGGGGAAAAGGGTCGTCAGATGGTCCGCCCAATCGCTTAACGTCGGTTTCTCGCCGGGCAATGCGGGCAATTCGCCCTTCAGGAAATCACGGAACGACTGGCCCAGGGCATCCACATAGGCCCCATCGCGGTAGACGAAATACATCGGCACATCCAGGGCGTATTCCACCCAGGCGTCAAACCCGAAACCGTCCTCAAATATGAAGGGCACCGTCCCCGTGCGTGCCGGGTCAAGATCGCGCCAAACCCGCGAGCGCCACGACTTATGCCCATTCGGGTTGCCATCCAAAAACGGCGAGTTCGCAAACAGCGCCGTGGCCACAGGCTGCAAGGCAACCGCCACGCGCATCTTCTGCACCATGTCCGCCTCGCTCTCGAAATCCAGGTTCACCTGCACCGTACAAGTCCGCCGCATCATGGTCCGCCCCATGGTGCCGACCTTCTGCATATAGCCATCCATCAGCTTGTAGCGGCCCTTGGGCATCAGCGGCATATCCTCGTGCCGCCAGATCGGCGCGGCCCCCAGCCCTATGAAGTCAACGCCAATCATATCGGCGACCTCGCGCACCTGGCGCAGGTGGTCGTTCACCTCATCACAGGTCTGGTGCACCGTCTCCAACGGCGCGCCGGACAGCTCCAATTGCCCGCCCGGCTCCAGGCTGACATTCGCCCCGTCCTTCTCCAACCCGATGATATTGCCGCCTTCCATGACCGGCGCCCAGTTGAACCGATCGCGCAGCCCCTCCAGCACCGCCTTGACCGAGCGCTCACCCTCGTAAGGGATCGGCTGCAGCGTATCGCGACAAAATCCGAACTTCTCATGCTCGGTGCCGATGCGCCAGTCGGCCTTGGGCTTGCAGCCGTCCGACAGATATTCGGCCAACTGGCTGTAGTGCTCGATGGGGCCGCCACCGGATTGGGGGATGGACATGGGCTCGTCTCCTGACATCCCGCCCCCAGGGGGCGGCTCACTCCTGCGGCCCAAGGCGTCGCCCGTGGGGCCTACCGTGTCAAGGCCACCGGCGCGTTGCGCGCCCACAACCGCTGCGAGCCATGTGTGCGGCTTTGCACAGCCGCAATCACCCGGTCAATGTGCAGGCCAGGCAGGGCGGCAAAGGCGTCAAAAAGCGCATCCGCCCCTGCCGCATCGACGGGGATCACCAGAAGCTGCGTCGCATCCGCCAACACCCAGGCGCTGCTGCCGTCGCGTGACCGCCTAACCGACAGTACGCTCAGATCATCCAGCGCCATTGCGCCGCCGGTCTCAGGCCCCATGAACAGGATCCGCCCCTCGTCGATCTGCACCACCCCCGGGCCGTCGCCCCCGGTGACAAACCGCGCGCGTCGCACGGCAGGCACCATCGCGACAGCGCCCAGCCCGATCAGCACATAGCCAAACCCGGTCACGATCATGCCCCCCGGCCGCAGCGCGATCCACAGGCCGAGGGCCATGATGACACCCGCAATGATGACCTCTCGCCAACGCGCCAACGCGGCCTTGGCCTCGGGTCGGAAGAAACTCATCCCCAATCCCCCACATGTTCCTGCCACAGCGTCAGGGCCGCGACCGCCGCCGTGTCCGCCCGCAGGATGCGCGGCCCCAGGGACAGCACATGAACGTTCTCCATCGCATGCAACCGCGTCCGCTCCGCCTCTGAAAAGCCCCCCTCCGGCCCAATCAGTATCGCCGCAGGCGCAGAGGCACCTGCGAGGAGCGTTCGCCCCGAACGGGGCGATAGCGAGGAGGGATCATCCGCCAGTGCCTCATCGGCAAACACCAGCGCGCGGCCCGTATCCCAGCCGTCCAGAACCTTCTCCAGAGCCGCGATCTCATCGACCTGCGGCACATACGTCCCCCCACATTGCTCCGCCGCTTCCATCGCATGGGCCTGCAACTTATCCTGCCGGATCCGCTCGGCATTCGTGCGTTCCGTGCGCACCGGACAGATCCGCGCCACACCCAGTTCCGCTGCCTTTTCCACGATGAAATCCGTGCGCGCCTTCTTGATCGGCGCGAACAGGAGCCACACGTCCGGCGGCATTTGCAACGGTGCCGTCTGCTCGGCGCAGACCAACACGCCGCCGCGTTTGCCCTTGGCCGCCACCTCGGCCCGCCACTCGCCGTCCACACCGTTGAACAACGCCACTTCCGCGCCCACGCCCAATCGCATCACGTTGAAAAGGTAGTTCGCATGGTCCCGCGACACGGGAACGCTTTGCGCCGCCCCCAAGGGGTGATCTACATAGAGGCGGATCTTGGGACGGCTATTCATGGGACGATACGTATGAGCGCGCAGAGCGAGGGGCAAGTCGCAGACGCGGTGAAAGGCAATTGGGTCGACACGCTCGCCCCGAAAGCGACCCGCCCCTACCTGCGGCTCAGCCGCGCCGACCGGCCCATCGGCACTTGGCTTCTTCTTCTGCCTTGCTGGTGGGGCCTGATGCTTGCCGTGGCCAGCGCGCCCGCCACGGCCACGCTCTTCGATGTCTGGATCTTCGGGGGCTGCGCCCTCGGCGCGTTCCTGATGCGCGGCGCGGGGTGTACCTGGAACGACATCACCGACCGCGACCTGGACGGCGCGGTCGCCCGCACGGCCTCTCGTCCTATTCCCTCAGGCCAGGTCAGCGTGAAGGGGGCTGTGATCTGGATGGTCGTCCAAGCGCTTCTCGCGCTCCTGATCCTGCTCACCTTCAACTGGACGGCCATCGCCCTCGGCGTGGCCTCCTGCGCGCTGGTCTGCCTTTATCCCTTCGCCAAACGCTTTACCTGGTGGCCCCAGGTTTTCCTCGGCCTCGCCTTCAACTGGGGCGCTCTGCTGGCCTGGACCGCCCATACCGGCAGCCTGTCCCTTGCGCCTGTCCTTCTCTACCTCGGCGGCATCTCCTGGACGCTCTTTTACGACACCATCTACGCGCACCAAGACCGCGAGGATGACGCGCTCATTGGCATCAAATCCACCGCCCGGCTCTTTGGCGCGCACACCAAATGGTGGCTGCGCATCTTCCTCATGGCGACCGTCTGCCTCGTCGGGGCGGGCGTCATCGTGGCGCTTTTGCCGCTGCAAAACCCGCTGGCGCTGGTCATCGGCATCCTCGGGGTCTGGGCGATGGGCTGGCACCTGTCCTGGCAGCTGATCCAGCTGGACATCGACAATCCAGAGGTCTGCATGAAGCTGTTCCGCTCGAACCGCGATGCAGGCCTGATCCCTACGCTGTTTTTTGCCGTTGCCGCACTCGTTTGATTGAAAGCCCCTGCCGGACGGGTTACTGCACTACCATATATAGGCCCGAGCAGGGATCGCACCCCAACGCCCATGATAAACAAAGACCGCATATCCGCCCTGGTCGGCCCTGTCTGTTTCACCGTGGCGGGCGGCCTGGCTGTCGCGACGGCCATCGTCGCCGCCCTGACGATCGAGCGGCGCTCGACCGAGGATATCCTCACCTCTCTGCAGGCCGACGGGATCGAATGGGTCGAGGTTTCGGCCAACGGCCTGCAGGTGTTCCTGGACGGCACCGCCCCAGATGAGGCCTCGCGCTTTCGCGCCCAGACCCGCGCCAGCGCCATCGTCGATGCGGACCGGGTGATCAACCGGTTGGACGTGGCCGCTGTCGATGCTTCCGTCGCGCCGCGCTTTTCGCTCGACATGCTGCGCAATGGCGATGGCATCCAGCTGATTGGCCTGATCCCGGGCCCCCAGGGGGACGAGGCCTTTGCCGTGGCCGAGGCCATCGCCGACATCGCCGGCTCGGCGGAGGTGGTGAATATGGTCGAGATGGCCGACCTCAACCCACCCGAGCACTGGGACGCCGCTCTGGCCTACGGGCTGCGCGCCCTGGAAACCCTGCCCCGGTCCAAAGTGACCGTGCTGGCCGACCGGGTCGAGGTCGAAGCGGTGGGCGAAACCCGGGAAGAGCGCGCCGAATTCATCGCGCGCCTGCAGCAGGATCAACCGACAGGCATCGAGATTGTCCTCGACATCTCGGCCCCGCGCCCCGTCATCACGCCCTTCACCCTGCGCTTTGTGCGCGACGACACCGGCGCCCGGTTTGAGACCTGCACCGCCGACACGCCCGCGGCCCACGACCAGATCGTCGCGGCCGGACGTGCCGCCGGAACGACGGGCAATATGCCCTGCACCATCGGTCTCGGTGTGCCCTCGCCGTCCTGGGGCACAGCTGTCGCCACCTCTCTCGCGGCCCTGACCGAATTGGGCAGCGGCAGCGTCACCTTTTCCGACGCCGATGTGACCCTGATCGCCGCCCAGGGCACCGCGCAGGAACTGTTCGACACCGTGGTTGGGGAGTTGGACGCCAATCTGCCCGACGTCTTCTCGCTCCAGGCCGTTCTGCCAGAGCCAGAGGCCCTCGAAAGCACCGGGCCCGCCCGGTTCACGGCCACGCTGGATTCGGACGACGGCGTGCGCCTGCGCGGGCGTCTGCCGGGCGGGGCCATCGGCGCCTCGGTCCAGGCCTTTGCGACCGCCACCTTCGGGGCGGAGGCCACGGATATCGCCACCCGCGAGGTCGCGGACCTGCCCCAGGGCTGGTCGGTGCGCGTCATGGCGGGCCTCACCGCCCTTTCGCAGCTGGAAGACGGCACCCTGACGGTAGAGCCTGACACCCTGCGTCTGTCGGGGCGCACCGGCGACAGCGAGATGATCTCCGAGCTGACCCGCCAGATCTCGGAAGATCTGGGGCCGGGCGCGAACTTCCAGATGGATGTCCGATATGACGAGGCGCTCGATCCCGTCGCCTCACAACCCACGCCCGAGCAATGCGAGGCGCGGATCCGCGATATCCAGGAAGAGACCAAGATCACCTTCGACCCCGGCTCGACCGAAATCAACCAGACCGCGGGAGAGGTGCTGGACCAGATCGCCGAGGTCCTCCCCGATTGCCTCCACGTCCGGATGGAGATCGGCGGCCATACCGATGCCCAGGGCGGCGAAAGCATGAACCTGAACCTCAGCCAGGCCCGCGCCGATGCGGTCTTGAACGGGCTTCTGGCGCGCGGCGTGCTGGTCACGAACCTGACGGCCCAGGGCTACGGCGAAAGCCAACCCATCGCCGACAATGAGACCGAAGAGGGCCGCGAACAAAACCGCCGCATCGCCTTCCGCCTCCTGGCGACCGCCGAAGTGGTGGGCGTCGCGGCGGATGCCGACGACCAGCCCCGCACCCGGGCGGGCATCCTGGCCCAGGGCGCCATCGCCGATTGGCCGTTCGAGATCCGACCCCTGCCGCGCCCCGATACGAACTAGACAGAAAGCCTGAGGCCCCATGAACCGCCTGGAATTCATCATCGCCATCGCCATCATCCTTTTCGTGGCCTTTGCCCTCGGCTGGCTGGCCCATTGGCTGGTGACGCGGTTCAACCAGGTCTCCTCGGCGGACCTGGGCGAGATGGAGAACCTTGCGCGCGCCTTGCACGACGCCGAGGAAACCCGGGATCAGGCGATTGCCTACCTGCAGCAGCGCGAGGGCGAACTGACCAATCAGCTCAGCCAGACCGAGGCAGAGCTACGCGCCGCCATGGAGGGCCTGCGCGAGGCCCGCACGGAATCCGAGGAACTGCGCAACTACATCGAAACGGTCAATCAAAGCGGCTGAGGTAAGGCATTGCGCCGCCTGCGGCGTCGATGCCTTTTTTTGAGGGTTTGCGCCGCCTTCGGCGTCGCCGGGGGGCCTCCTCCGTGCTGCGCACGTCCTCGGCCTCGTTGACGTAGGGCGGGGATCTGGGCCTTACCAGCGATCCAAAGCCGCCTCATCGTCGTCCTTGGCCGCAACCCAATCAGCGCCGCGCGCGGTGACCTCTCGCTTCCAGAACGGGGCGCGCGATTTCAGGTAATCCATCAGGAACTCCGCCCCCTGGAAGGCATCGGCGCGGTGCTTGGAGGCCGTGGCGACCATCATGATCACGTCGCCCGGCGCCAGGCGCCCGTGGCGGTGGATGACCAGGGCATCGGCCAGCTTGAAGCGGTCCATCGCCTCCTTGCGGATGTCGCTCAGCGCAGTCTCGGTCATGCCCGGATAATGCTCGATCTCCATGGCGACCATGTCGCCCTCGGCCACATCGCGCGTGATCCCGGTGAAGCTGACAACGGCGCCGGCGCCGGAGACGCTTTGCGTGAAGGCATTGAGCGCGGCCCCTTGATCGAATGGCTCGGCCATGATGTGGACGGCCATGGCGCTTAGCCCCCGGTCATCGGCGGGAACAGCGCCACTTCGCGGGCGCCTTCCAGCGGCGCGTCGAAGGGGACCAGCTGCTGGTCAACTGCGGCGCGCACGGACTTCAGGTCTGACAGGGCGAAGGCGTGGGCGTCCGAGCGCGTCTTCAGCTCTTCGATCAACTCGGCCACGGTGGCGGCTTGCGTCTCCACGACTTCATGGCCGGTCCCGATCCGCTCGCGCAGCCAGGCGAAATAGCGCAGGTCCATCAGGGGTCCTCCTGCAGGAAGGGGCGTGCCTTCATGTAATAATCCAGGCCCGTGATGGCTGTCAAAACGGCGGCGAGCCAGAGCAGCGCCTGGCCTGCCACGCCACTCCAGAAGAAGCCGAACTCGATCCAGATGAGGCCGAACTCGTCGGGGATGTCGCCTGCGAGGATGCCTTCGATCAGGGGGCCGTCCATGCCGAAGGTGAGCGCCCAGAAATAGTGTGTGAAAAGGCCCCAGCAGAACAGCAGGCCGATGGCGATCATCTGCAGGGTCGTCTTCCACTTCGCCAGTTTGGTGACCTGGAGCGTGCCCGCCTGGGCACCCAGAAATTCGCGCAGGCCGGAGACGAAGATCTCTCGGAAGAGGATGATGATGACCGGCACAAGGATCAGCGCGGACCAGCCGTGATCGAGGCTCATGATGACCAGAAGGACCGCCAGCGCGATCACCACCATGGCCTTGTCGGCGATAGGATCGAGCATCGCGCCGAAACGGCTTTCCTGGCCCCATTTGCGCGCCAGAAGGCCGTCCAGATAGTCGGTCATCGAGGCGCCCATGAAGAGAAAAAGCGCGATCCAATCGGCGAAAGGGCGGGGCAGAAGGAGGAACACGAAGCCCACCATGGGCGCCGCGATCAGGCGCACGAGGGTGAGGATATTGGGGACGTTCCACTGCATGGGAAACACCTAGCGATCTTGTGGGGCACTTGCCAGAGGGCTTGGGACTGCGCAGGGGTGC
Source organism: Gymnodinialimonas sp. (assembly GCF_059726805.1). NCBI lineage: Bacteria > Pseudomonadati > Pseudomonadota > Alphaproteobacteria > Rhodobacterales > Paracoccaceae > Gymnodinialimonas > Gymnodinialimonas sp. Next base: position 797,638 of record NZ_AP041059.1, on the reverse strand, counting down.
TCAAGCTTGAGCACATGGGTTAAACGTCTGATATTCCACGGATAAGCAATTCTAGTTAACCTTTTGTTAACCCGGTTAACCCGCGAAAACCCCGTTCAGCCGGGTCAGGCGTTGTCGTGGAAGAAATCGTAGATCTTCTGGGCAAGCCCTTCGCTGACGCCGTCCACCGCCGTCAGATCCGACAGGTTGGCGCGGGCCACGGCCTTGGCGGAGCCGAAATGCGCCAGGAGTGCGCGCTTGCGGGCGGCGCCGACGCCCGGGACGTCATCCAAAGGCGTGACCGACACCGCCTTGGAGCGTTTCGCCCGGTGCGCGCCGATGGCGAAACGGTGCGCCTCGTCGCGCATCCGCTGCACGAAATAGAGCACCGGGTCATTGCGCTGCAACGCGAAGACCTGCTTTCCGGGTCGGTAGAATTCTTCCTTGCCCTGATCGCGGTCGATACCCTTGGCAACGCCAACATAGGGCACATCTTCCACGCCCAGATCATCCATGATCTCTTTCACCGCCGAGACCTGCCCCGCGCCGCCGTCGATCAACAGCAGGTCTGGCCAGGCCTCTGTCTCTCGGTCCGGGTCTTCCTTCAACAGGCGCGAAAAGCGCCGTGTCAGCACCTCTTTCATCATCCCGAAATCATCGCCGGGGGTCAGGCTGTCGCCCTTGATGTTGAACTTGCGGTACTGGGATTTCAGGTAGCCCTCTGGCCCGGCAACGATCATCGCGCCGACAGCGTGGGCGCCCTGGATGTGGGAGTTGTCGTAGACCTCCACCCGCTTCGGCGGGCCATCGAGACCAAAGGCCTCGGCCAGACCGTCGAGCAGCTTGCCCTGGGCCTGGTTCTCGGCCATGCGGCGGCCCAGGCTTTCGCGGGCATTGCGGCGCGCGCCGTCGACAAGCTCCGCCTTTTCGCCGCGCTGGGGGACGAGGATTTCGACCTTGGCGCCGCGCTTGCCGGAGAGCGCGTCGGCCATCAGGTCCATCGACTCAACCGGATGGGAAAGGAGGAGCTGCCGGGGCGGTTCCTTCTGGTCGTAGAATTGGCCGAGAAAGGCCTCCAGCACCTCGGGTTCTTCGATGTCCGGCCCGACGCGGGGGTAGAAATCGCGGTTGCCCCAGTTTTGGTTGGCGCGAATGAAGAAGACCTGCACGCAGGCCTGCCCGCCCTCCATATGCAGCGCGATGACGTCGGCTTCCTTCACGCCCTGGGGGTTGATGCCCTGGGCCGATTGCACGTTGGTGAGCGCGCGGATGCGGTCGCGCAGGGCTGCGGCGCGCTCAAACTCCATCGCCTCAGATGCCTCGGCCATGCCGTCGGCCAATTGGCGTTGCAGATCGGTGCTGTCGCCCTTCAGGAAGCGCACGGCGTCTTTGACGGAGGTGGCGTAATCCTCTTCCGAGATGTGCCCGACACAGGGGCCAGAGCAGCGCTTGATCTGATAGAGCAGACAGGGCCGCGTGCGGGTTTCAAACACCGCATCGGTGCAATTGCGCAAAAGGAAGACCTTTTGCAGCTGGTTGAGCGTGCGGTTGACGGCACCGGCGCTGGCGAAGGGGCCGAAATAGCTGCCCTTTTCCTTCTTCGCGCCCCGGTGCTTCTTGATCTGGGGAAAGGCGTGTTCATCGCTGACCAGGATATTGGGGAAGCTCTTATCGTCGCGCAGCAGCACGTTGAACTTGGGCTTGAGCTGCTTGATCAGGTTCTGTTCCAGCAACAGCGCTTCGGTTTCCGTGCGCGTGGTCAGGAACATCATCGAGGCGGTGTCGCGGATCATCCGCGCGATGCGCGCCGAATGGCCCGAGGGTTTGGCGTAGTTAGCGACCCGGCGCTTGAGCGCGCGGGCCTTGCCGACGTAGAGCACGCGGCTTTGGCTATCGAGCATGCGGTAGACGCCCGGGCTCATGTCGAGCGTGCGGACATAATCTGCGATGATCTCATGGCCCGGCTTGGACGGGGCCTCGGTCACGGGGTGATCGGTCTCATTTTTCATCAATTATGACAGTTTTGTGATTCTCTTGCTTGCTGCAATGCGCAGGTGCCCAGATCAAGCCCTTAGCTTTCCACCGCTTCTGTGGATAACCCTGCGGAGAACTCTTTGGCATCCCGATTTTTCCTTTGTATTCGGCAGGGTTCTACGAATTGCCTATTTTTTAGGCATTTATACAAGCCATTGTTTTTAAACCATTAAAACATGACGTTAATATTTGAAACGATCTGGTTAACTGAATCTTCATGAAGGTTACCCCACTTTCGGCGACAGTGGAGAACATGGGCCGCCGCAATCACTCTACGCCCAGAACATCCGGCGTTTCCCAGGCCAGGTGTTGGCCGCCATCGACGCAAATAAGTTGCCCCGTGACCGCTTTTGCCGACAAAAAGTATCGCAGCGCCTCCACAATCTCTTCCGGGCCGGCGCCGCGTCGCAAAACTGTTGCAGCGCGCTGTGCGGCGAAGTGTTCTGCCGTCTGGCGGGCGCCCTGCATCGTGGGGCCGGGGCCGATTGCGTTGACCCGGCAGCGCGGCGCCAGGGCCTGGGCGGCGGTTTGGGTGAAGGCCCAGAGGCCCATCTTGGCAATCGTGTAGGTCATGAACTCGGGCGTCAGTTTCCGGACGCGCTGGTCGACCATATTGACCACAAGGCCGCGCGCGACGGGCTCACCGCCCGCGTCGACCTCAGGCTCGGGCAGTTGCGCGGCGAGCGCCTGGGTCAGCACGAAGGGCGCGCGCAGGTTGGACATCATGTGCGCGTCCCAGGTGGCGCGGGTGGCGCTTTCGAGGTTGTCGTAGTCAAAGACCGAGGCGCTGTTGACCAGCACCGTGGCCTGGCCAAGGGCGTCAATGACGCGGGGCATCAGGGCTTGCACGGCGTCTTCGTCCAGCAGGTCGGCTTGCAGGGTGACGGCCTTGACGCCCAAGGCGCGCGCCTCGTCTGCTGTGGCCTCGGCAGCGTCGGCGCTGCCGTTGTAGTGGATCGCCACGTCGTGGCCCTGGGCGGCCAGTTCCAGCGCCATCGCGCGGCCCAACCGTTTGGCTGCGCCTGTTACCAATGCTGTCATGTCGCCTGCTCCCTACGCCAAGAGGACTACGATATAGGCCACGTAGAGCGCAGTGAAAGCCAGACCGACGATCCGGCCCATGCCCCAGCGGAAAAACACGAAGGGGGCCAGGACGGCGGAGGCGGCCAGCATCACCCACAGGTCGAACCGCAGGATTTCCGCGTCGACGGGGATCGGGCCCACGAAAACGGCGATGCCGATGATCGCCAGAAGGTTGAACACGTTCGACCCGATGACGTTGCCAATCGCCACATCCGCCTGCCGCCGGATCGCGGCCATGACCGTGGTGGCGAGTTCCGGCAGGGAGGTGCCCACGGCCACGAGGGTCAGGCCGATCACGGCGTCGGAGATGCCGTATTCCGTGGCGATCGCCGTGGCGCTGTCGATCAACAGGCTGGCGCCCAGGGGAAGGCCGACCAGGCCCAAGGCCAGGTAGACGCCGATCTTCCACCACGGCATGTCGGGGTCGGCCTCTTCCAGCGCGTCCAGCTCGGTCGTGCCGTTGTTGGCTTTGCGGTGGGCGTGGGCTTTGCGGACCGCGTCGCCCAGCACGAACGCAAGGCCTGCCAGAAGGACCGCGCCGTGCCACCAGGTCAGGGGACCGAGGAAACACAACACGATGAACAGGACGCTGCCGGCCATCATCATCGTGTATTCGCGCCGTGTGTCACTTGTCGCGGCAAGGCCTGCCATCAGGGCGGGCACGCCCAGCACCAACAGGATGTTGGCCGTGTTCGAGCCCACGACGTTACCCAGCGCCAGGCCCGGCACGCCGTCGAGGATCGACTGGATCGAGATCAGCAACTCGGGCGCCGAGGTGCCGAAGGCCACGACCGTCAGCGACACGATCAGCGCCGGAATGCCCAGCCGCAGCGCGAGGTTCACCGCGCCCTTGACCAGAACGTCACCGGCCAGCAGCAGGATCACCAGCCCGAGGACGACAAACCCAAACTCTTCAATCATTCCCGCCCTCTCGGCACACCCGGCACTTGCCACCGCGCAGGTTCATGCGGCCGCAGTCAGGACAGGTGCGGGGCCGTGGCAGGGAGCCCTTGTCCCGGTTGCGGCCCAGGCGTTTGACGCCAATCCAGTGCAACTTGCCGAACATCGCCAGCACGGCCATGCCGATCAGGAAGAGAGAGACGATTTTGAGCATCACGACAGCCCATACCGGGCATAGAGAGCGCGTTCCTCGACGCCCTGATCCAGTTCCGCCAGGACCTGCGCCCCAAGGCGCGGGATCAGGGGCTTCTTGGGACCATAAGGGACAAGTTTCACCTTATCGCCGTAAAGCTCCTTCATCTTCGGCACCACATGGCCGATGCCGTCCGCCAAGCCCAGCTCGACCCCGCGGGTGCCGACCCAGAAGGCGCCAGTAAACATGTCCGGGTCGTCCTGCAAGCGGTCGCCGCGGCTGGATTTGACGTGATCGACAAAGGTCTTGTGAACGTCGGTCTGCAAGTCCTGCAGCCGGGTCACGTCGGCCTCTTTCTCGGGCTGGAACGGGTCAAGGATGCTCTTGTTCTTGCCCGCCGTATAAACGCGCCGTTCCACACCCAGCTTCTTCAGCGCCTCTACAAAGCCGAACGTCTGGGAGATCACGCCGATGGAGCCGATGATCGAGCTGGGATCGACCCAGATGTCATCGCCCGCGCAGGCCAGCCAATAGCCACCCGAGGCCGCAACATCTTCAACAAAAGCATGGACGGGGATCTTCTTTTCCTCGGCCAACCGCCGGATGCGCGCCGCCACCAGGGCCGATTGCACCGGAGAGCCGCCGGGCGAGTTGATTTCAAGCGCCACCGCAACCGGCTTGCCCTTGGAAAAGGCCTTCTCGATCACCGGCGCGAAAGCCGCGTCGTTGATGCCCGTGCGTGCGCTCGCCGCAATCGCGCCCTGCAGGCGGATCACGGCCACTTTCGGATCAGAGTTCAGGAAGGGGATAAAACGTTTCATCCCATGCGATGTAGGCGGCGGGGGCGGCGGCAACAAGGCGATACCCCATGTTTTAGCCCGGCAGTGTTGCGCATCACGAAGCTTTCACCGGCAGGCGCTGTTCCCCCAGGCCGTCGATGCCCAGCCGCATCTCTTGCCCCGCGCGCAGAAACACCTGCGGGCTTTTGCCCATGCCGACGCCGGGGGGCGTGCCGGTGGTGATCACGTCGCCGGGCTCCAGCGTCATGAAACGGCTGATGTATTCGACGATGAAATCCGGCTTGAAGATCATCGTGTCGGTGGTGCCGTCCTGCATTCTTTGGCCGTCAACGTCGAGCCAGATGGCGCGGCCTGCGGGGTCGCCCAGCTCATCCGGCGTCACCACGAATGGCCCCATGGGCGCGAAGGTGTCGTGGGATTTGCCCTTGGTCCATTGGCCGCCCATCTCCTGCTGCCAGGCCCGTTCGGAAATGTCGTTGAGGATGAAATAGCCCGCGATATGGCGTGCCCCCTGCCCTGCGTCCACGTTCTTGGCGCGGGTGCCGATGACAAAAGCCAGCTCCACCTCCCAATCGGTCTTCTCGCTGCCGGGCGGCAGGATCACCGGATCATGGGGGCCCGAGATTGAGGTGGTGGCCTTCATGAACAAAACAGGCTCCGTCGGGACATCCCAGCCGCCTTCCGCCGCGTGGTCGGCGTAGTTGAGGCCGACGCAGACCAGCTTGCCGACGTTGCCGACGCAAGGCCCCAGCCGCGCGTCACCGGCCAGCGGCAGCGCTTCCGGCGCAAGTTCTGGCATTGCGGCGAGGGTGGCGCCGTCGATATCGGCCACGAGCTCGGACAGATCTCGCACGTTGCCGTCCGCATCCAGAACGCCGGGCTTCTCGGCGCCCGCCTCCCCCCATCTTACATACTTCATCGCGCGCCCTTCCCTTGCATTGATCGCGCGCATCATGCTTCGCTGAGGGGCCAAGTCCAAGGGGGGAAACACATGGCCGATATCGTGGTTCTGGGCGTCTTTGTCGCCGATGCCGCCTACCGCGCGCCGCGCATGCCTGCGGTGGGGGAGACGTTGATCGGCACCGGTTTTCAGTTGGGCCCCGGCGGCAAGGGATCGAACCAGGCGGTGGCAGCCGCCAAGACCGGGGGCGATGTGGCGCTGATCAGCCGGATCGGGAAGGACACCTTTGGGCAGATGGGGCGTGACGTGTGGGCTGCGGCGGGCGTGCAGGCGTTGGTGGTGGAGGATGCAGAGGTGCCGACGGGCTCGGCCGGGATCTTCATTGACGAAGCCTCGGGCGCCAACGCGATTGTCATCGCGCCTGGAGCCTCCGGCAAGTTGAGCCATGACGACGTGATGGCGCAACAGGACGCGATTTACGGGGCGAAGGTGGCCCTGACGCAGTTGGAACAGCCGATGGCGGCGGCGGTGCTGTTTCTGGAGTTGGCGCAGGCGCGCGGTGTGACGACGATCCTGAACCCGGCCCCGGCGGCGGAATTGCCCGAGGGGATGCTGGCGCTGTGTGACTACATCACACCCAACGAGCATGAGGCAGAGGCTTTGTCGGGCCTGCCTGTGGGCTCGGTGAAAGAGGCGCTGGCCGCCGCCAAAGCACTGATGGCGACGGGCGTACGCAAGGGCGTGATCGTGACCATGGGCGAGGCCGGCTCGCTGTTTTGGGACGGCACGCACAGCCAGCACATCCCGGCGATGACGGCGGGCCCGGTGGTGGATACGACCGGCGCGGGCGATGCGTTCAACGGCGGCTTGGCCACGATCCTGTCAGAGGGCGGGGAGATCGGGGCCGCTTTACGTTTTGCCACCGCGACCGCCGCTTTGTGCGTGACGAAAGAGGGGACGGCGGCGTCGATGCCTGTGCGCGCTCAGGTCGAGGTTTTGCTGGCGTCGTCCTGATCGAGGGACGTCTCGATATCCGTGATATGGGCGTCCAGCTCATCCCGGTGGGCGCTTGGCATCTTGTCGATGAGATTGTCGCGCAGGGCGGGCCATTGCGGCGACTGATAGAGGAACCGCATCCGGTGGTAATGCAGGATCGTGGCGTCCGGCGTCTGGCTGTAATCCATCCGGTGTGACAGCGAGTAGTTGTGCAGCTCGCTCAGCACCCGGACCTTGTAGCCGAAGCGTTTCATCGTCAGTGGCAGGGTGATCTGATCAAGCCAGGGGCGCTTGTTGGCGATGGAGCAATTACGGTCAAAATCCACCGCCGTGTCCAGCCAGTGTTCGCCAAACCGGCGGCCATCCTCGTGCTTGGCCTCCGGAAAGGCGATGAAGCCCGCGTTGAAATAGGGCACGTAGTGCAACTTCGCGCCGCGCAGGAGCTTCACCCGTTCCTGGGGCACCTCCATGCCGAAATGCGCATAGGCCCGCGTCCAGCGCGCGTTCTTGCCGCCCCAGGTCGGGCGGCCTTCGGGGGCGGCGGCGCAGGTGTCGGGGGCGAGGTCCATGAACTCGGCCAGGGACTTCGTGCAGGCCATGTCGGTGTCGAGAAACACGGAATGCGTGGCGCCGCGATCGTCGCAGGCCGCGATGATCTTGTTGCCGTGGGGATAGGGGCTTTTCCACTTCGGCGGATCGGCCAGGGGCCGCAGTTCGACATCGCAAACCTCGAATATCGCGTGGGTGATATCGCGGATCTCGGCGCAGTTCTCGGGCGTGGCATAGGCGTATTGCTTGACCCGCGCGTCGCCCGCGTGCGCCTGCGCGACCGAGGCCGCGAGAAGCCAGGATTGCTTCTCCAGCCGGTAGCCGTCGGCCACATAGAAGATCGCGAGGGATTGGTCACTCATGGCGGTTTTCCGCATCTGCTGCTCGGGCGTCACTTTGCCCGCAATCGCCCCGCCGCGCCAGCCTCAGACCTCCAGGTCGACGACAAAGATCCCGTCCGCGCCATTCTTGCACGAGGCGACCAGCATGCCGCCCGCCTTCTGATGGGTCGCATTGGCGGCGTAGGCCTCCAACGCCGCTTGATCGGCAAAGGTGCACAGGAACCCGTAGGGATAGCGCTGGGACTTCCGCTCAAAATCGCGGTTGGGGCCGTGGCTGAAGGCGAGAAGGCCCGGCAGTTCGGGCGCGAGGCCTTCCAGGATCGCCATCGCCTGCTCAATCGCGGGCATCGCAGCGGGGCCGTCGGGCTCCAGCATAACCATGTGATGTATCATCGAAGGGGCGTCCTTTTGTGCGGGGGCCGTTTTGGAAATTGATATACCATTGATATACCCTAAAGGATCAGAATGGCGCGAAAGTCGTTCACGTTAGTCAGGGTCGGCCCGGTCACGACCTGATCGCCGATGGCGGCAAAAAAGCTGTGCGCGTCGTTGCGGTCTAGCGCCTCTTGCGGATCGATCCCCAGCGCGCGGGCTTTGGCCAGCGTTTCCGGCCCGATCACCGCGCCCGCCACCTCTGCCGCGCCGTCCACGCCGTCGGTGTCGCAAGCAAGCGCGTAAATATTATGCTTTCCATCCAAAGCGATAGCCAAGGCCAATGCATATTCTGCGTTCGGCCCGCCCACGCCGTCGCCCCGGCGCGTGACGGTCAGCTCCCCGCCCGACAGGATGACGGTACCGGGCGGGGCCGAGGCCGCAATGGCCGCGTGTTCGGCGGCCACATCGCGAGCCTCACCTTCGATGGAATCTCCAAGCATTTCAGTTATATATCCGTCGGCCCGGGCCAGTTCCGCCGCTTCCTTCAACGACTGGGATGGCGCCGCATAGATCACGTTCTTGGTCTTTGCCAGGCGCGGGTCGTCGGGCAGCACCGGATCGCCGCCGTCTTGCAGGTAACGGGCGATGGAGGGCGCGGGCATAACGCCCCATTTTTCCAATTCTTTCAACGCACTGGCCGCACTCCCCTCATGCCCAACCGTCGGCCCGCTGGCGATATCGCCGGGGTTATCGCCCGGCACGTCCGAGATCATCAGCGACAGCATTTCCGCCGGATAGGCCGCCGCAGCCAAGCGCCCGCCCTTGACGGCAGAAATCTCTTTCCGGATGCCGTTGATCGTCCCAATCGGCGCGCCAGAGGCCAAAAGGTCGGCGGTAAGCTGTTGTTTTTCCTGTAAGGCTATTCCCTCCACCGGGGCGCACAAGAGCGCCGAACCGCCGCCGGAGATCAGCGCGAGAACGAAATCGTCCGCGGTCAATGTACCCAACAAGGCGACCAAACGCTTAGTCGCCGCCTCCCCCGCCGCGTCGGGCACGGGGTGAGAAGCCTCCACAATTTCAATGCCTTGGCAGGGCCGCCCATAGCCGTAGCGGGTGATCACCAGCCCCTCGCAGGGGCCCCATTCGGCCTCCACGGCCTCGGCCATCCGCGCGCTGGCTTTGCCCGCGCCGATCACCACGACGCGGCCCTCCGGTTTGGGTGGCAAATAGGGCGCGAGGGACTGCATGGGGTCGGCAACGCGCACCGCGCTGTCGAAAAGGCTGCGCAAAAAATCATTTGGTTTCATAGGGTTCTTCCGGTGCTCGATGTGCGGGCAACAAGGTTTACGGGCGCGCGGTGTTCGGGCGGAGGTGTCTCTCCGTCCTGCATCCAGGCCAACAACCCGTCCGCGACGCCCTTGGCAAAGCCTTCGATATCGCAGGCCACCGACGAGACCTGTGGCCAAACCTGCGCGCATTCCTCGATATCGTCAAAGCCCACGAGGCGGAAATCACGGCCCAACGTGACGCCCTCCCGCGCAAAGCCGGACAGCATGCCGAGCGCCACTAAGTCATTGAAACATATGGCTGCATCCACATCCAAAGGCAGCTCTTTCGCGGCCTCAAACCCGAACGCGCGCGAGGATCTGCCGTGGAGCGTAAACGGCTCCGCCCCGGCGCGCTTGATCTCGGCCAGGTAGCCGGATTTGCGTTCCTCGGTGATGGCGCGGCCTTCCATGCCGCCGACAAAGGCGATGCGTTTTGCGCCCTGGTTCATCAGGTGCCGCGTGGCCTTGGCGGAGCCTGCGGCATAGTCGAAGGAGGCGAAGGGAAAGAGGCCCGTGCGCGGGTCCGTTTTGCGCAGGACCTGCATCGCCGGGATGCCCGCGCGTTCGATCTGGTCAAAGGCATCGCCCGCGTCGTCATAGGCCGGCGAAATGACGAGGGCCGAGACGCCGTGTTCGATCATCGAGCCGATAAGTTTCTCTTGCAAATCAGGGTCTTCGTCGCTGTTGGCGATGACGGTGGCGTAGCCTTTGGAGGCCAGCGTCATCTGCAGGACGGTGGCGAATTCGGTGAAGAACGGGTTGCGCAGATCGTTGATGACAAGCCCCACAAGGCCCGCCGATTGGCTGCGCATCTGCGCCGCCGCGCGGTTGTAGACATAGCCGATTTCGGCCATCGCGGCGCGCACGGCCTGGCGCGTTTCATCCTTCACCTGCTTGGAGTTTTGCAGCACCAAAGAGACGGTCGATTTCGACACGCCCGCGCGGGCGGCGACGTCCAGAATGGTGGGGCGGCGGCTCATGGGTCAGGCTTACCCTTCGATGCCGTGGAGGGCCAGAAGGTTGCGCATTTTGTGGGTGGCGCGGTCCGGGTCTGTTAGGAGGCGAGCCTGGTCAGCGAGGCGGAAGACTTCCGCCAAGTGACTGATATCGCGAGAGGATTGGAAGCCACCGGGCATGATGAAGTGGGTTTGCGAGCCGTTGAGCCACGACAGGAAGGCGATGCCGGTTTTGTAGAACTGGGTGGGGGCCTTGAAGATCTCGCGGCTGAGCGGGACGGTTGGGGCCAGAAGCGCGTGATAGGTTTGTGCGTCGTTCTGCGCGAGGGCTTCGAGGGCCTGGGACGCGGCGGGCGCGATGGCGGCGAAGATGCCAAGGAGGGCGTGGGAATGGTGGGTTTTAGTGCCCTCGATGAGGGGCGCGTAGTTGAAGTCGTCACCGGTGTAGAGGCGGACATTGGCGGGAAGGTTGGCGCGGAAGGCCTCCTCATGGGATTGATTTAGAAGGGAAATCTTTATTCCGTCGATTCTAGATACATTGCGGGCGATCAGGTCGTGGACGGTTTTGTTGGTTTCTTCGATTTCGTCACTGCCCCAGTAGCCCTTGAGGGAGGGGTCGAACATGTCGCCGAGCCAGTGGAGGATCACGGGCTGCTGCGCCTGGGTGATGAGGTCGTCATAGAGGCGGGCGTAGTCGTCAGGGGTGGCTTTCAGCGCCGGAAGCGCGCGGGTGGCCATGAGGATGAGTTGACCGCCTGCGGCCTCGATCGCCTCCATCTGGTGGAGGTAGGCGTCGCGGACGGAGTCGAGGGTGGTTAATTCTTCTACGGGAACGTGATCGGTCCCGGCGCCACACGCGACGCGGGGCTTGGCGGGGTGCGCCTTCGCCGCGCGCATTGTACGTTCGATCAGCTCGCGCGCCGTGGGCCAGTCTACGCCCATGCCACGCTGCGCCGTGTCCATCGCCTCGGCGAGGTGAAGGCCTTGATGCCAAAGCCCTTCCCGGAACTTCAGCGTGGCGTCCCAATCCACCGCAGGGCGTCCCTGCCAGGGGTCCCGCTCTGCCAAGGGATCACTGATGACATGGGCGGCGGCGAAGGCGGTGCGGGTGAGCGGGACCTTGGGGGTGCGCGGCACGAGGGGTGATCCGGTTAACGTGTAGTCTTCGAGCGTTCCGGCATAGGTGGGCAGTTTCATGGGTTCAGAGTCCGTGATCTTGGCGGATCATGTCGGCGGCTTTTTCACCGATCATGATCGTGGGTGCGTTGGTGTTGGAGGAGACGACGCGCGGCATGATGGAGGCGTCCGCGACGCGGAGGTTCTCAATCCCGTTGAACTTCAAGCGCGGGGTGACGACGGCGGTTTCGCTCGGCCCCATGGCGCAGGTGCCCGCGCAATGGTGGGAGGTTTTGGAGTGCTGGCAGATGAAGTTGAAGTAGTCGTCATCGGTGCGCACGTCGGGGCCGGGGAGGCGTTCGGCCTTGATCATGTGGGCGAGCGCGTCTTGGCCGAGGATCTGTTGGGTCAGCTTGAGGCCGCGGATGGACATCTCTCGGTCGCGGGGGTCGGCGCAATAGTTGGGGTCGATGAGGGGGGCCTTGGCGGGGTCGGCGGAGGCGAGGCGCACGGTCCCGCGGGACCGGGGGCGCAGGTAGCAGGAGTTCAGGGTCACACCGCCTTGGGGCATGGAGGCGACACCGGCCTCGATACCCGTGCCGAGGCCGAGGTGGAACTGCAGGTCGGGGGAGCGGGCGTCGGGGTCGGCGTACCAGAAACCGCCGGTCTCGAAGAGGCTGCTCGCGACGGGGCCCTTCTTTGTCAGCAGGTATTGCAGGCCCGCGAGGACGGAGAGGTGGGGCTTGGCGAAACGGTCGTAGGTGTGGGGGCCGGAGACCTCGGCGATGCAGTAGAGGTCGAGGTGGTCTTGCAGGTTGCTGCCGACTTGGGGCTGGTCGAGAACGACGTTTAGCCCAAGTTCTTGTAGATGATCTGCGGGGCCGATGCCGGAGAGTTGCAGGAGGCGCGGGGAGCCGATGGCGCCGGAGGTCAGAATGACTTCGCGGGTCGCATGCAGGCGGGTGCCGTCGAGCATCTCGACACCCGTCGCGGTGCCGTTCTCGACGATGATCCGGCGGACGTTGGCGCGCAGCTTCACGGTGAGGTTCTTGCGGGACCGGTTGGGGTGCAGGAAGGCCATCGCGGCGGAGGAGCGGCGGGCGTTTTTCTGGGTGAGTTGGTAGTAGGCGGCGCCCTCTTGGACCTCTCCGGTGACGTCTTCGTTGAAGGGGATGCCGAGGGCTTTGGCGGCCTCGAAGTACGCCTCGCAGATCGGGAGCGGCGCGGCGGGTTTGGAGACGCCGAGGGGGCCGTCCTGGCCGTGGTAGCGGCCTGAATAGGTGTCGTTGCCCTCGGATTTTCGGAAGTAGGGGAGGACGTCCTCATAGCTCCACCCGTCGCAGCCGAGTTGGCGCCATTCGTCGTAATCGAGCGGGTGGCCGCGCGTGTAGATCTGTGCGTTGATCGCCGAACCGCCGCCGATCACCTTGGCTTGGGTATAGGTGAAGACCTTGTTTTGCATGTGCTTTTGTGGGGTCGTGGACCAGCCCCAGGAGCCGATGCCCTTGGTCATCTTCGCGAAGCCTGCGGGGAGGTGGAAGAAGGGGTGGCGGTCCGATCCCCCCGCCTCCAGCACGCAGACCCGCACGTCCGGGTTCTCAGACAGGCGCGCGGCGATGACGGACCCTGCGGAGCCGCCGCCGATGATGATGAAATCGTAACCCTCAGCCATGGTCATGCCTCAAAAGGTCTGGATCGACAGGCCGCCGTCGACCGGGATCTGCGCCCCCGTCGCAAAGGCGAAATCGCCGCGCGCGAGGGGGACGACGACGTCGGCGATGTCAGCGGGCGTGCCCCAGCGGCCGGCAGGCACGGTGTCGGGGATGGTCGTGTCGTAGCGGTCGGCCACGGGCGCGGTCATGGGCGATTGGATGATGCCGGGGCGGATGTCGAAGACGCCGATGTTGTGGGGAGCCAGACGCTCGGCAAAGGCCTTTGCCGCCATGGCCGTGGCGGTTTTGGAGATGCAATATTCGACGCGATTGGGGCTGAGGACGGAGGCGTTGACGGAGGTGATGAAGGTGAGCGACCGGTAGGGATCTTGGGGAAGATCCAGCATTCGCTTGGCGACCGCCTGGGCCAAAAACACCCCGCCGCGTGTGTTGACGGACAGGCAGCGGTCGAAGCTTTCCGGTGTCATATCAAGGACATCACCGCGTGTCATCGCGCCGACACCGGCGTTGGAGACGAGCGTCGTGATTGGCCCCACGGCGTCGAGAAGCGCGGGAATGGCGTCAATGTCGCGCACGTCGTGCTGGTGATAACTGGCCTCAAACGGGACATCGGCAGAGGGCTGTTCGGACGCCACTGCAATCTCCCACCCGGCCCGGTGAAGCGCCGTGGCGATGCCCAGGCCAATGCCCTGTTGGCCGCCGGTAATCAGTGCGCGCATGCTGTGTCCTTCAGGTAATCGGCTTGGCGCAACGCCAAAGCCGCGATGGTCAGCGAGGGGTTCACTGCCGCCGAGGTCGGCAGCAGGGACGCGTCGCAAATGTAGAGGTTCGGGTGATCGTGCGTCTGCCCAAACGGGGTGCAGACGGAGGTCGCGGGATCATCGCCGAGGCGCGCGGTGCCGCATTGGTGCGACGGCGTGCGGCGGTCAAAGGCCTTGGCGAGCGTGATCGGGAAGCCTGCGCGTTTCAGGGTGGCTTTCAGCTTCGAGACCAGCGCCAGATGCGCCTCCCAATTGGAGCGCTTCCAGTCCAGCACGATGTCGTCGCCGCGCAGGGTGACGCGGCTATCGGGGTCTGGCAGATCCTCGGACATGGCGTAGAAGTCGATGGCGCGGTTTGCGATGGTTTTGGCCAGCGGCATCGGCAGGCCCGTTTGCGCCGAAAGGATCGGCGCGGAAACGCGGCCCAGAAGCTGCACATTGCCCAGGGGCGCGCCGCCGGGGCCGCCCGTGAGATACCAATCGTTTATCTGCAGCGTCTTTTGGTAGACGCTGCGGTTGCGCCGGGGGCTGAGCGCCAGCACGGCGCTGGCGTTGTGGTTCATGAAGTTGCGGCCCACCTGATCGGAGCGGTTGGCGAGGCCGTTTGGGTGCTGTTCCGTGGCGGAGCGCAGGAGCAACGCTGCCGTGTGAACCGCGCCCGCCGCCAGCACGATGCGCGGGGCGGTGAGACGCCCGGCGGAGGTCAGAAGGCCGGTGACGCGGGTGTCGTCAGTCTCGATTTTTCGGACCTCGACGCCCGTGCGCAGGGCGATGTTGGGGTCGGCCAGGGCCGTCACAAGGGCGGCACTTTCCGCGTCCAGCTTGCCGCCGTTGGTGTCTGGAAAGGCATCCCACGGCGTCTGCGCGCGGCTTAACCATCGGTCCAGATCGACCGCAAGGGGCAAGGGCGAAGGGTGAAGACCTGCCTTCGTCAGGCGCACGGCGAGGTCGGCAATGTCGGCCTCGTGCGGGACGGGGGGGAAGGGATAGTCGTGCTGAGGCGGATCGGTGGGGTCCATCCCGGCACGGCCCCCCACCTGAAACAGCGCCTCCGCGCGGGTGTAGTAGGGGGCGAGGGTGTTGTAGGCAAACGGCCATCCGGGCGTGCGGCCCCCCAGGTGCTGAATGGCGTCAAAATCAGCCTCCCGATAGCGCAGCATGACGGCGCCATAGAACTTGGAATTGCCGCCGACGTAGGCGTAATTGCCGGGGTTGAAACGGTCGCCGTCGGGGGTCAGCCAGGTCTCGGACGGGCGGAAATGACCATCGCGGAAGATCGCCACCGGGTCCCGCGCCTCAGCGCTGTCGTGCAAGAGCTGGCCACGCTCCAGGATCAGCACGCGCAGGCCCGAGCCTGCGAGCCCGGCGGCCAGCGTCGCACCCCCCATGCCGGAGCCGACGATTATGATATCCGCGTCGTCCATAGTTCCATTTCAATACTTCTGGAACGTTCCAATTCCAAGGGGAAAATAGGCCCGAGCGCCGGGACGCTCGGTCTCATGTCAGGCGATACGGTCTTCTGTCTGCGGATCAAACAGAACCGCCTTGTCCATATTCACCGCAAACTCAAAGGGTTGGCCCGCGCGCACATCGGCGTCTGCGCGCATCCGCGCGATGCAATCCTTGCCCGACAACGTCGTGGATACGAAGGTATCCGCGCCTGCGGGCTCTGTGACGGAGACGGTGTTGGTCATCGTCTGGATGTTGCGCGCGTTGCGGTCGGCCCCTTCGGGATCGGTGATCGCCTCCGGGCGGATGCCGAGCATGACGGGTTTGCCCAAGTAGGCGCGGTAGGCCTCGGGCGCGTCCTCGATCCGCAGGGCAACTTCGCCGCCTTCGGCGCCGCTGAACGTCGCGTGAATGGCCCCGTTTTGCTCCACCAGCTTGGCGTTCAGCACGTTCATCGCGGGAGAGCCCATGAAGGTCGCCACAAACAGGTTGGCGGGGTCGTCGTAGATCTCTTTCGGGGTGCCGAGTTGCTGAACGTAGCCGTCATACATGACGGCAATCCGGGTGCTCAGCGTCATCGCTTCGATCTGATCGTGGGTCACATAGACGATGGTGGTGCCGAGCTTTTGGTGCAGCTTCTTGATCTCTGTCCGCATGTCGACGCGCAGCTTTGCGTCGAGGTTCGACAGTGGCTCATCAAACAGGAACACGTCAGGGTCGCGCACCAGCGCCCGGCCCATGGCGACGCGCTGGCGCTGGCCGCCGGAGAGCTGGCCGGGCTTGCGGTCCAGCAGGTTCTCGATCTGCAGAAGCTTGGCCACGTCATCCATGGCCGCGTCGCGTTCCGCTTTCGGCGTGCCCTGCATTTCCAGCCCGAAGGTGATGTTCTGACCCACGGTCATGTTGGGGTAGAGGGCGTAGGACTGGAACACCATGGCGATGTTGCGCTTGGAGGGCGTGACGTCGTTGACGACACGGTCCTTGATGGCGATCTCACCCGACGAGATGCCTTCAAGCCCCGCGATCATATTCAGGAGCGTGGACTTGCCGCAGCCCGAGGGACCCACGAGGACGAGAAACTCGCCCTCCTGGACCTGGATGTCGACCTTATGCAGGACCTCCACCGCGCCGTAGGATTTGGTGACGTTGTTGATGTCTAGGAAACCCATGGGTCAGTGCCCCTCCTGAGTTTGAATGTGCGTGGCAAAGGTTGTGTTCATCATCTTCCGGGGCGCTTGCGGCCCGGACAGCCCCCGACCGCCCCGTCGCGCTGGAAGCGCGCCCCTTTGGTGCGACGCGGGGGCTTCACCCCCACCCGCGGTCGGGGACCGTCCTCTGTTCGGTGCGGCGATCATCCCTTCACACTCCCAGCCATCAGGCCACGGACGAAGTATCGACCGGCCACGATGTAGACGAGAAGTGTGGGACCGGCGGCCATGATGGCGCCGGCGAAGTGGACGTTGTAGGGGCGCTCACCCGTGGATGAGTTCACCAGGTTATTGAGCGCCACGGTCATCGGAGCGGCATCGCCGCTGGCGAAGGAGGCCCCGAAAAGGAAGTCATTCCAGATGTTGGTGAACTGCCAGATGCAGCAGACGGCGATGATGGGCCCAGAGGACGGCAGCATGATGCGCCAGAAGATCTGGAAGAACCCTGCCCCGTCGATTTGGGCGGCGCGCACAAGCTCTGTCGGGAAGGCGGCGTAGTAGTTGCGGAAATAGAGCGTGGAGAAGCCGATGCCATAGACCACGTGGACCAGGATCAGCCCGTAGGTCGTGCCAGAGATGTTCAGGATACCCAGGATCCGCGCCATCGGGATCAGGACGATCTGGAATGGAATGAAGCACGAAAAGAGCAACAGCCCGAAGATCCAGGTCGCCCCCCGGAAGTGCCATTTCGTCAGCACGTAGCCATTCAAGGCCCCCGCGATGGTCGAAATCGCCACCGCAGGCACCGCCATGGCGATGGAGTTGATGAAGTAGGGCCTCAGGCCCGTCGGCTCCACCCCGATCTGGGCCGTGGCCCAGGCGCTGAGCCAGGGCTCTATCGTCCAATCCTGGGGCAGCGCGATCATGCCGCCTGAGGTGATCTCATTGAGCGGCTTCAGCGAGTTCACCACCATGATGAACAGCGGCATCAGATAGAACAGCGCGAAGAGCAGCAGGAAGAGGTAGATGAACGTCCGCGTCCAGTTGGACGAACGGATCGCGGTGTCAGACGACGCAACAGACATCAGTTCTTCTCCCGCAGTTCGGCATAGAGGTAGGGCACCATGATCGCGGCAATCGTCATCAGCATGATCACGGCAGAGGCCGCGCCGATGCCCATCTGGTTCCGCGTGAATGTGTATTCATACATGAAAAGCGCGGGCAGCCAGGTGGAGGTGCCGGGGCCGCCGTCGGTCATGGCCACGACAAGGTCGTAGGACTTGATGGCGAGGTGCGACAGGATCACGAAGGCCGACAGGAACGCAGGGCGCAGTTGCGGCAGGATGATCCGGCGGTACATCTGGAAATTCGATGCGCCATCCATCTGGGCGGCTTTCAGGATCTCGTTATCGATCCCGCGCAGACCCGCGAGGAACATGGCCATCACAAAGCCCGAGGATTGCCAGACGGCGGCGATGACGATGGTGTAGATCGCCATGTCGGAGTCCTTGATCCAATCAAACTGAAAACTCTCCCACCCCCAGCGCTGCATCGTGATCTCCAGCCCGATGGCCGGGTCGAGGATCCATTTCCAGGCCGTGCCCGTCACGATGAACGACAGCGCCATGGGGTAGAGGAAGATCGGGCGCAGGAAGCCCTCGCCGCGGATCTTCTGATCCAGGAAAATCGCCAGAAGCAGGCCAATGATCGTTGAAATCACGATATAGAGGCCCGCGAAGATCCCGAGGTTCACAATCGCCGTGTCCCACTGTCGCACGCGGAACAAACGCTCGTAATTCTGCCAGCCCACCAGGTCGAAGCTCGGCAACATGCGCGAGCCGGTGAAGCTGAGGTAGATGGTGAAGGCGATGAAGCCGTAAACGAAGATCACCATCACCGCGAAGGATGGGGCGAGGACAAGCTTTGGAAGCCAATTCTGAAGGCGCGTTCGGAAATCCGCACCCCCAAGCATGGGATCGGTGGCGGCCATGGGGCCTCTCCTTCGAGATCAGTGAAACTTGCAGCCAGTCAGCTGCGAGGAGGGATGGCCCCGGCGCGCGAAGCGCCGGGACCGGCCCGAGGAGGGGATGATTACTGCGCCAACTCGACAGCAGTGACCATCTCTTCGGCTGCGGTTGCAGCGTCAAACTCACCGTTGAAGTGCGCGGTGATCACGTCGTACATCGCGTTCTGGACAGACGGCGGGTTGGCGTGGCCGTGGGCCATGGACCCGAACAGGCCGCCGGATTCGCCCGCTGCCGCCAGATCCGCCATTGCGGCCTGACCGCAAGCATCAAACGCCGATGCGTCGATGTCTGTCCGCGCAGGAGCAGAACCTTTGACCACGTTGAACGCGATCTGGAACTCAGGCGACATCACGGCAGAGGCCATGGCCAGCTGGGACGCCTGATCGCCTTCGTCGTCGACGCCGAACATCGCGAACTGGTCCGAGTTGAACGTCACGGTGCCTTCGGTGCCCGGCACGCGGAAGCACTGGAACTCTTCGCCAGCGGTCAGGCCCGCGTTGACGAATTCGCCCTTCGCCCAGTCACCCATGATCTGGAACAGCGCTTCGCCGTTGATCACCATGGCCGAGGCCAGGTTCCAGTCACGGCCCGAGAAGTTGTCGTCCACGAAGCCGCGCAGGGTGGCCATCCGCTCGAACGCTTCAACCATCATGTCACTGCCAAGCGCATCTGCATCCAGATCAACCATGGAGGCCTGATAGAACTCAGGTCCACCCACGCCCATCACCATCGAATCGAACACCGTGGCGTCCTGCCAGGCCTGACCGCCGTGGGCCAACGGCGTGTAGCCCGCGTCCGCTGCGGTCTGCATCGCGGCGACGAACTCTTCCCAGGTGCCGGGCTGCTCGATCCCAAGCTCTTCCATCAGCGCGGTGTTGGCCCAGACCCAGTTGGTGGAGTGGACGTTAACCGGCGCAGCAACCCAGTTGCCTTCATAGGTGGAGAAACGCTGCAGCGCCTCTGGCACGACGTCGTTCCAGTTCTGCTCTTCTGCCAGTGCGTTCAGGTCTGCCAGCGCGCCTTCCGCGGCCCAGTCCTGGATCGAGAAGCCGAGCATTTGCACGGCAGTGGGCGGGTCGCCTGCGGTGACGCGGGCGCGCAGGACGGTCATCGCGTCCGAGCCGCCGCCACCGGCGACGGGCATGTCGGTCCAGCCGATGCCACCGCCTGCAAGGTCTTCGCGCAGAACGTTCAGAGCGGCAGCTTCACCGCCCGAGGTCCACCAGTGCAGAACCTCCACGTCCTGTGCGGACGCAACGGACGTGATCGCCGTCGTGGACAGGGCCAGCACAGCTGCGCCCGTTGTGAATTTTTTCATCAAGGTCATTCGTATTCCTCCCAATTGACCACTCCCCTTACCGGGGCTGCGTGAATTAAAACGTTATAAATCCGGTCTAAGTCAACCAGAAATTGTCCCTTTCATCTGCAAGTTTCGCCGCACAGCGGCATGTTTTGCGGGGTTTCGCTGCGGCGCAGAATGCGAAGGGGCCTCAAACGCGCTATTGAAACGTTTGAAATCCTGCGCAATATACTGCGCAACGCAACCCAAAGGCGATCTACCTCCATGAGCTCTGATCTTGGCCATCCCACAAGCGGCGAAAAGCCGACGCTGCGCTCGCTTGCGGTGGCAACGGGCTTCTCCGTGGCCACGATCAGTCGCGCCCTGGCGGATGACCCGCGAATCGCTGCCAAGACCCGCGCGACGGTGGCCCAGGCCGCCGAAGCGGCGGGCTATGTGCCGGACCGCGCGGCGCGGCGCCTGCGCACCGGGCGCACCCAGGTCGTGACCCTTTTGCTGAACACGGAGCATGAATTCCTGGGCTTCACCCACGAATTCCTGTCCGGCATGACCGAGGCTTTGCGCGGCACCGGCTACTCCGTCAACGTGGTCCCCGACCACGTGGGCGAGGACCGGCTGGAGCCCGTGCGCAACATCCTGCGCAACCATCTGGCCGACGGCATCCTTTTCACCCGCACGGAGGCGTTCGACCCCCGCGTGCGCCTGCTGTTGGAGGCCGATTTTCCCTTCGTCAGCCATGGCCGGACCGAGTTCACCACGCCCCACCCCTTCGTCGATTTCGACAACGAGGCTTTCGCGCGCACCGCCGTGCAGCGCCTTGTGGCCAAGGGGCGCAAGCGGTTGTCGTTGATCCTGCCGGAGGACCGTTTCACCTTTACCCAGCACCTGCGCTACGGCTTCCTCAGCGCCGTGCGCGAGGCGGGCGTGGAGTACGAGATCGTCAGCGGCGTGACGCTCGACAGCTCCTCCGCCGACATCGCCAAAGCCACCCGAGAAAGCCGCAGGTCCAAGACGCCGCCCGATGGCTACGTCTGCGTCGGCGAGGTTACGGCGCTCGTCACCCTGTCGGCCCTGGCCGACAGCGGCGCCGTTCTGGGCCAGGATGCGGATATCTTCGCCAAACGCGCCTCGCCGATTTTCGACAACATCAGGCCCCGCATCGACACTGTCTACGAGGATCTGCGCGAAACCGGGCACAAGATGGCCGAGATGCTGCTCCGCCGTATGACCGGAGAGCCGCCAGAGGGCCTCACCCATCTTCTGGCGCCGGATTTCGAGCAGTTGGCTCATGCGGAGAAGTCTTTCGAGAGCGCGCCGTCGGGCGCGACCCAGGGCTGACGGGTGTCACCGATGCGCATCTGCACGGTTTTCACTTCCAGAAATTCCTCCAGGCCGTAGCGCCCCAACTCCCGCCCCTGCCCGCTTTCCTTCACGCCGCCGAACGGCATTTCCGGGAAACCGTCCATCCAGGTGTTGGTCCAGACCGTGCCCGCCTGCACCCGCCGCGCGAACCTGAGGCAGGTAGACATGTCCTTGGACCAGACCCCCGCCGAAAGCCCGTAAGCGGCGTTGTTACAAAGGCTTAGCGCCTCATCGAGGGTCTTGAAGGTCAAGACCGCCAGGACCGGGCCAAAGACCTCATCGCGGGCGATGGCCATGTCTTCGCGCAGGTGCGTGACGACCGTGGGCTGGTAGAACTGCGGGCCCACACCGTCCACTTGCAGGGCCGCGCCGCCGATGGCGACATGGGCACCGTCGGCCACGGCGTCCTGCACATAGCCGTCGATCTTCGCCATGTGCTCAGGCGAGATGATCGCGCCCACTTGGGTGCTTGGGTCGAGCGGATCACCAAAGGGGACGCGACGCGACATAGCCACAACCTTGGCTGTGAGTTCCTCGGCCACATCCTCATGGACGATGATGCGCGAGCCGGAATTACAGCACTCGCCCGCGTTGAAGTAGACGCCGAAGGTGATCGCGTCGGCGGCTTGATCCAGGTCCGCATCGGGGAAAATCACCTGCGGGTTCTTGCCCCCCAACTCCAGACTGATCTTCTTGAGCGTCCTGCTTGCCGCCGCGCTGATCCGCTTGCCGACACCGGTGGAGCCGGTGAAGGACACCATGTCAACGCGGGCATCCGTCGACAGAACCTCTCCCACCGGATCGCCAAAGCCAAGAACAATGTTTGCGACGCCCTTGGGTAGACCTGCCTCGATCAGCAACTCCCCCAGGATACAGGTGGTCGACGGCGTCAGCTCCGACGGTTTGATCACCGCCGTGCAGCCTGCGGCCAGGGCGAAGGGCAGTTTCTGCGACACGATCAGGAAAGGGAAATTCCACGGGGTGATCATTGACACAACGCCGATGGGCTCTTTCAAAACGACCCCCAGCATGTCCGTGCCCAGGGCGTTATGGCTGTCCCCATGCACCATCCGCGCGAGGCTTGCAGCGTAGCGCCAAAGATCGGCCGCGCCGCCGATTTCCGCCTTGGCCTGGCTGATCGGCTTGCCGGATTCGAGCGTTTCGAGAAGCGCGATCCGGTCCAGATCCCGCTCGATCAGATCGGCCACTTTCAACAGGATCGCCGCGCGCGATGCCCCGCTGGAAAACGCCCAATCGCCCGCATCAAAGGCCGCGCGGGCGGCAGCAATGGCGGCCTCCGCCTCGGCCTTGCTGCCCTTGGCCGAGGTGCTGACGTGGCTGCCGTGGGCCGGAGAATGGCGGTCTGAAGTGGCGCCGTCGGCGCTGTCGCACCACGTGCCTGCGATCAGATGTCGCCCGATGAACGGCGCCGGGATCGCCGCCCCGGCAGAGGGGATAATCGTCATCTCGGTCATCATTCAGGTCCCTCGGAAATCGGGTGAGCGTTTTTCGGCGAAGGCGGAAACGCCCTCTGCCTTGTCCTCAGTCGCGCCGGCCATGCCGCCGCCCAAAGCCTCGATCATTGCGTTGCGGTCTTCGCCGACGGCGGCGTGAATCTGGTATTTCGCAATCTCATGGGCGCGGGGGGAGGCGGCGATCATGTCTTTCGCGATGGCGACTGCGGTGGCGAGAGGTGCCTCAGAGACCTCCGCGAACCCCAGGGCCTGCGCCCTTGCGGCCGACACGCGCCGCCCGAACAGCGCCATTTCCTTGACGACCGGTTCGGGCAGCAGCCGCAAAAGGCGCGTGTTGCCGCCCCAACCGGGGACGATGCCGACCTTGGCCTCTGGCAGCGCCAGCGTGGCGTCGGGCGCCATGATCCGAAGGTCCGCGCAGGCCGCCAGTTCCAAGCCGCCGCCGAAGGCATGGGCCTGAAGCACGGCGATTGTGGGCTTGGAGAGGCGCGCCAGCCGGTCATAGATGCGGTGGCCTTCGCGCACCCAAAGCCGCGCGAAATCGGTAGGCGAAAGGTCACCCCATCCGCTGATATCGGCCCCCGCGCAAAAAGCGCGCTGCCCCTCGGCGGTGATCAGGACGACACGGACCAGCGGGTCCCGCTCCAGCGTGGCGCAGGCGTCTTCCAACTGCCGCAGCATTTCGACCGTCAGCGCGTTCAGCTTGGCGGGATTTTCCAGGGAAATCCGCGCGATGGCACCGTCTATGGCGAGGTGAACGGCACTCATATCGCCAGCCCCATCGGTGCGTCGCGCAGCAGGCTGAGCGACATGGTGGTGGCGTCCTGCGCAACGCTGACCCGGCCCTCGCTTGCCGCGACAATGTCCTGTTCCGGGTCGATGCCCGGCATGATCTCGGTCGCGACAAGGCCTTGGTCCCCAAGGCGCATCACGCAGCGTTCGGTGATGTAGAGAACGTCCGCGCCCCGCGCCCGCGCGCGGCGGCCTGCGAAGGTGACGTGTTCGACGGCATCGACCATCTTGGTGAACTTGCCGGGTTTGGTGATTTGGAGGCCGCCGTCCGTGATCTCGAACTGCGCGCCGGCCTCGAAGAAGCCGCTGAAGACGATTTTCTTGGCGTGTGCCGTGATGTCCACGAACCCGCCGCAGCCTGCGGTCAGGTAGGGCTTCTTGCCGAGCTTTGAGACGTTCACGTTGCCGTCGACGTCGACCTCCATGAACGACAGGAAGGACACGTCGAACCCGCCGCCCTGGAAGTAGGCGAACTGCTGAGGCGAGGGCACGAAGGCATCGGCATTCGACGCGCAGCCGAAGGCAAAACCGGTCAGGGGCATGCCGCCGACGGCGCCCTGTTCAATCGCCCAGGTCACGGCATCATGGGCGCCTTCTTCTAGCAGAATGCGCGGGACCATGGCCGAGATCCCGAAGCCCAGATTTGCCGTCATGCCGCGCTTCAGCTCTTGCGCGGCGCGGCGGGCGATGACCTTTTCCACCCCTTGTTCAGCGAGCGCGAAGCTGTCCCAGGGCCGCATGACCTCGCCGGAAATCGCGGGATCATAGGGGGTTTCGGTGGTTTGCTTTTGGTCAGGGGCCACGACGATGAAGTCCACGAGGTGGCCCGGGACATGGACGTCGTGGGGCCGCAGCGACCCTGCCGCCGTGACCCGTTTCACCTGCGCAATCACCAGCCCGCCGTGGTTGCGCGTGGCAATCGCCTGGTCGAGGCCGCCAAGGGTCGCGCCCTCGTGCTCATAGGTCAGGTTGCCGTTTTCATCCGCGGTCGTGGCGCGGATGATGGCGACGTCGGGCACGATGTTGGGGAAGTGGAGCCAGGTGTCCCCCGCAAATTCGGTGCGCTGGACGATGGGCGTTTTCGCGGCCAGCGCGTTCATCGCGCAGCCCTCGCGGATGGGATCCACGAAGGTCTCCAGCCCCACTTGGGTCAGCACCCCGGGGCGGCGCGCGGCCACGTCGCGGTGCATGTCGAAGAGGATGCCGGAGGGGACGTTGTAGGCCGCCACGCGGTCGTCGACGACCATCCGCCAGATCGCGGGCATCGGCAGGGACGAGGGGCCGGAGGGGTAAGAGCCGCCGATGATGCGCGACAGAAGCCCGTCCTTGGCGATGTGGTCCACGCCCTTGACGCCATACATGTCGCCCGCCGCGATGGGGTGGATGGTGGTGAGGTTGCGTGGGTGGTTTTCGTCGTCAAAGCGCGCGCCAATCGCCTGCAAGACAGCGTCGGGGCAGCCGAGGGCGCTGCTGGAGGAAACGGTGACAACCGCCCCATCCTTGATCTGAGCCGCCGCCTCGGCCCCGGTGACGATTTTCGACATCTCAGACCCCACCGTAATTAACGGCGGTGCGTTGGCCGGTCTCGGCGGCTTGCGCCACGGCGGCGGCCACGGCCAGGGATTTCACGCCATCCACACCATCGGCAGCAGGCGCGCCGTCCCCGGCGCAGGCCTTTGCGAAAAGATCCACCGCCCGGTCGTAGAGGCCGTGGGTGCTGTATTCGACCGCCTGTTCTCCGCCGTCGAACCGCAACGTCACCTCGCCCACCGGTGCCTGCGTCATGACGCCCCGCGCGATGATGGAGCCCTCGGTGCCATGCACCTCGATCCCCGTGCCCGCAAAGGCGTGGGTGAAGCTTTCGTGGGTATGGACCATCGCGCCGGAGGGCATGGACCAGACGGACATGGCGCTGTCTTCCACCCCCTGCCCCATGCCGCTGGCGGACTTCATCGCCACGACATCCACGGGGTCCTCGCCCAGATGGAAGCGGACGGTATCGGCGTCATGGACGGTGATATCGGGGATGACCCCGCCGCCCGCGCCCGGGTTGTCGATACGCCAGCCCTGCAGGTGCGGCGGCAGATGAACGGCGTGGAAAACACGGACCGACAGGACGGTGCCGATGCGGCCCGTGGTGATCAACTCTCGGATCGCGAGGTGGGATCCGGCGTTGCGCAAATGGTGGTTGGTGCCGAACGTGACACCCTTGTCGCGGGCCGCGTTGACCATGGCGACGGCGTCACTGACATTCATGGCGAGCGGCTTTTCGCACAACACGTGCTTGCCCGCCGCGATGGCGGCCATCGCCTGCGGCAGATGCTTTTCGTTCGTGGTGGAGATGTAGACCGCATCCACGCCGTCCATGGCGGCGTCCAGATCCGTGACCCCCTTGGCGATCCCATGCTCTGCCGCGTAGCTGGCGGCACGGTCAGCGCTGGAGCTGAGCACCGTCGCGGTTTCCCCGCCCGACGCGCGGATCGCGCCGATCATGTGCTCGCTTGCGATGGTACTCGCCCCGATCAATCCCCAACGCATCAGCCACCCCAATTGGAACGTTCCTATTTCTGCATATTTGGAACGTTCCACAGAAAGAGTCAAGCGTTAGGATTTGGCGCAGCTGAGCCCGGTCTCAATGTCAAAAAGATGCGCGGCAGAGGCGTCGATGGCCACCTGCAGCGTGGTCTTGGCCTGAATGTTGACTTGGCCCGGCAGTTGCATCGCGAAATCATCGGAGCCCGCGACGGCGCCGTAGACGAAGGTCTCGGTCCCCAGCTGCTCCACCGCGCGGACCTGCAACGGCACGCCGTCGCCCTCTGCGGGGTTCGTGTGGCCGGGGCGCACGCCCAGTTCCACGGCCTGGCCAGGGCGGGTGTTGAAGCGGCTGGCGTTCAGCGCGACCTCTGCGCCACCCTCAGACACGAAGGCCCCGTTCTCCCCCATCGTGCCTTTGATGAAATTCATCTTGGGCGAGCCGATGAAGCCCGCCACGAAGCGGTTGGCGGGGGCGTTGAAGAGCTCCAGCGGGGGGCCGAATTGCTCCAAACGACCCGCGCGCAGCACGGCGATTTTGTCGGCCATGGTCATGGCTTCAACCTGGTCGTGGGTGACATAGACCATGGTGTTGCCGAGGCGTTGGTGCAGTTCAGAGATCTCGCCGCGGGTGGCCACCCGCAGCTCGGCATCGAGGTTCGACAGCGGCTCGTCGAACAGAAACACACGCGGCTCGCGGACGACGGCGCGGCCGATGGCGACGCGCTGGCGTTGACCGCCGGACAGCTGGCCGGGGCGGCGGTCGAGGTAGTCGTCGATCTGCAGCATCCGCGCGGCCTCATTCACGCGGCTGTCGATCTCGGCCCGGTCCATGTTGATGTTTTCCAGACCGAACGACAGGTTATTGCGCACCGACATGTGCGGATAGAGCGCGTAGCTTTGGAACACCATCGCGAGGCCGCGCTTGGAGGCGGGGACGTCGTTCAAGACCTCATTATCAATCGCGATTTCGCCGCCACTGATCTGCTCCAACCCGGCGATCATCCGCAAAAGGGTGGACTTGCCACAGCCCGATGGGCCGACGAACACGCAGAACTCGCCGGATTTCACGGTGATGTCGATGCCGTGGATGACCTCGACCGGGCCGTAGGCCTTTTTCACATTGCGGAGTTCAAGAAGAGCCATGGGGTTACTTCATCCCTGTGTTGGCGATGCCGGTGGTGATGTATTTCTGGAGGAACACGAAGACGAGCGTCGTGGGGATCAGGCTGACCACGGTCATCGCGAGGCGGTAATGCTCCTGGCTGATGTGCTCGCCCCGGAACTCCAGCAGGCAGAGTTGGATCGTGTAGGCCTCGGTGTTCGTGGCGATGGCGACCATCGGAATGATCAGGTCATTCCAGCGCCAGATGACCGACAGAATGCCGAGGGCCGCGATGGCGGGGAGTGCCAGGGGCAGGACGATGCGCCAGTAGACTTTCCATTCGGAGGCGGAGTCCATGCGGGCGGCCTCTAGCAGTTCATCGGGGATCGTCAGCATGTATTGGCGCAGCAGGAAGACGCCTGCGGGTGTGGCGGCGCCGGGAATGATGACGCCCCAGATGGATCCCGAGAGGCCCGTCGCGTTGATCGCCTTGAAGACGCCGACGAGCGTGATCGTGGCAGGGACCATCAGGGTC
This sequence comes from Gymnodinialimonas sp., assembly GCF_059726805.1. NCBI lineage: Bacteria > Pseudomonadati > Pseudomonadota > Alphaproteobacteria > Rhodobacterales > Paracoccaceae > Gymnodinialimonas > Gymnodinialimonas sp. Next base: position 769,928 of record NZ_AP041059.1, on the reverse strand, counting down.
GCGAGGATGACGACGAGGAACAGCGTCTGCCCCTTGAAGGTGTACTTCGAAAGCGCGAAGGCGGCCATGGAGTTGATCAGCAGGGTCATCAGGGTCGCGATGACGGTCACGAGGACGGAGTTGGTGATGCAGGTCGCGAAGTCCACATTGACGCCGTAGGCGGTGCCGGTCAGCGGCTCGGAATAATTGCCCCAGGCCGGCGAAATGGTGCGGTTCGCCGTGACGGAGTCCGCGGGCAGGCGGACAACTTGGGAGGCGTCGCCCGCGACGGCGCGGCCCGGGAAGAAATCCGACGACGCATTGGGGTTGGGGATGGCCCATTCCATGACCTCGCCGGTGTCGGGGTGGGGTGCGGTGACGAGGACCTGGGTGACGATGCGGTTGGGCTGATAAGGGTCGACGCCGAGGTATTCGAGCAGCAGGCGCTGTTGGTCTTCGTCAAGTGTAGCGGCGACGGCATCGAGGTCGAAGGCCTCGCGGGCAGAGGGCGTCAGGGCGGCGTAGCGATTGAGCCACTCGGGCAGCCCCTCCTCGGCTATGAGCCTCCTCGCAGCTGCGCTGACTTGGCCCAGATGGGAGCGGAGGGCGTAGAGGGCGTTGCCCTCGTATTGGGCAAGGAAGGCGCCGACGTCGCGGCCTTGCTGCTCAGCCTCGGTCAGGTCGGACCAGTTGAGGACCCAGAGCGGCAGGTCGGCGATGATGGAGATCTCGCGCCCGTCGGGGCCGTTGACGGTGGCGCGGGCCACGCGGTCGAAGTCGCCGGGGAGAAGCGAGAGGTCTTGGGATTCAATCTGGAACTGGGATTTGACGGAGTTCAGGCCAAGCCAGACGACGGGGACCAGGATGATGAGGAAGCCGAAGATCAGGTAGGCGTAGGAGAGCCAGTCGGTCCAAGTCAGCTTGCCGCGCCCCTGGGTGCGCGAAAGGAAATCCCAAACGGCGCTCATCGGGCGTTCCTTCCGCTGAGGAAGATCTGGATGATCGAGAAGATCGCCAGCGCGCCAGCGATGATCAGCGAGGCGGTCGCCGCGATGCCAAGGCCGTTGGGCGTGGGATTGCCGCGCAGGCCCGCCGTCTCGAAGATGTAGGCGACGATGGAGATCCAGCCGACTTGCATGGCGTAGAGCTCCTCAAAGGCCTGGAACGCCTTGATCAGCGATAGGACGGTGACGACGAGCAGCGTCGGCATTAGCAGCGGCAGAGTGATCTTACGCAGCACGCGCCAGGGTGAGGCGCCGTCCATTTCGGCCGCCTCGTAGAGGTCGGACGGGATCGCTTGCAGGCCCGCCAGAAGGATCAGCATGTAGAAGCCCAGATGCGCCCAGGTGAAGACGAAGACGGACCAGAACATCGTCCAGGCCGGGTCCACCAGCCATTGGATCGGCTCATCGATCCAGCCCCATTGCATGAGCGTGATCGACAGCACCCCTTGGCGTTTCAGGATCAGGGTCCAGAGGAAGCCCACGACAACGGGGGACAGCATGACGGGATAGAAGAAGATGGAGCGCCAAAGGCCGCGGGCCACGATGTCGCGGTTCAGGACGAGGGCGGTGATCAGCGAAAACAGCACCATGATCGGGACTTGGAAGATGACGAAGACGCTCGTGTCCATGACCGCGCGGTAGAATTGGTCGTCTTCCAGGTTCGGCGCGCCGGTGTCGATTTGCGTTTCGGCCAGCAGGCGCTGCCAGTTGTCGGTGCCCGCAAAGGGGCGGTCGGCGAAGTTGATGGATTGGCCTTCGGTGACACTGAAGCCCACGTTGATGAAGAGGGGCGCGAAGGTGAAGATGCCGAAAACCAGAAGGTTGGGCAAAAGGAAGAGGTACGGCAGAGGCCCGTGGCCGCGCATCTTCTGGGCCAGCTCGATCGGCCAGCCGAGGACGGCCATGGCGCGAGAGCTGAGGGGGCCGGTGGGGCGGGCAACGACCGCCCCAACCACGAGGTATACAAGGAAAGCGAGCGGCCAGGACGAGCCCGCGAAGGCGTTTTCAATCGCCGTCCACATGGTCCTGGCCCCGCGCCCGTTCCCTTACTCCGCGATTTGCGCCGCAACGTCCGCGTCGATGGCAGCCAGCGCGTCTTCCAGCGTGGACTCACCCGTGATCACCTGCGTGATGTAGTCCGGCACGACGCCGTAGATCACAAAGTTCTGGGCGTAGCCCTGGAAGGTGAAGGCCTGGGGCGTCGTCTCTGCCGCTGTGCCGATAGAGGCTGCGAAGGTCGACAGCGCCTGAGCCACAGCCGGATCCGCATCGCCGTAGTCCACACCGGAGGCCTGGAGGCCTGCGTGGGCGGTGATGGAGGAGGTCTCTGCCGCGAAACGGGCGGTGTTTTCCTCGGCCGCGAAGTGAGCGATCAGGCTGGCTGCTGCCTCGGGCACCTCGGTCGACTCAAACGCCACGATGCCAGCGCCGCCGGGCATTGCGCCACAGCCGCCGGGGCCGCAGGGCGCGGGAACAGCACGCCATTCGAAGTCCGTGATGTTCTCGGCGTAGTTGCCGATCATCCAGGAGCCGGACATGTGCATGGCCACGGAGCCAGACAGGAACAGCGGTGCCGCGTTGCGGTAGGCGGTGCCGGTGCCTGCGGGCCAGCCATCGGCGGGCATCAGGCCGGATTCGTGCCAACCCACAAAGGTCTCGGCGTAATTGGCGAAGCCCTCGTCCACGAGGATCGGGGAGCCTGCGTCGTCAAAGAACGCAGCGCCGTAGGAGAACGCGGGGCCGGCCCAACGGTGGGCGGTGCGGTCCATCGCGAAGGCCGCGTCCATGCCGAGGGTTTCCTGGACTTCGCCCAGGGCAACCATCCACTCGTCCCAGGTCGCGCCATCGCCGGGGATGTCGACGCCCGCGTCGTCAAACATGGTGACGTTGATGTAGGGGCCCGTCACGGTCAGCTCGGTCGGCCAGCCGTAGATGCCCATGTCCTCGCCACCCGGCGCACGGTACCAGGGCAGGACGGCGCCGTAGGCGGCTTCCATGTAGTCGGCGTCCACGTAAGGCGCGAGGTCCAGGTAATACTGGTTCAGACCACCGAGGTTCGTGACGCGAGCCACGTCTGGGGCGGCGTCGGTCTGCAGCTGGTTTTCCAGCTGATCGCGCACGATCTCATAGCCCACGACTTCCATAGCCAGGGTGTGGCCCGTCTCGGCCTCCCAATCGGCGGCAATCGCGGCGAGAACGTCACATTCATTGCCGTTCTGGTAGCACAGGAAGCTGACTTCATCAGCCGAAGCAGTGCCAGCGGCCATCAGAGCGGTCGCAGCACAGGTCAGCCGCAGGGTTTGCAGTTTGGTCATTAGAATCCTCCCATCGGATCTTTATGTGGTTCGTTTGTTCTTGGTCTTTTGCAGGACGATAGAAGACATCTGCGCCTGTCGTCCACAGGTTATCGCATCGGTGAAATCACGGTCTTTGACCGCAGCGCGGAGGGATAGAGCAATTGTTCCATCTGACACGATTTGCGGCCATCTGAAGCGGTCCAGGGTATATCAATGGTATATCAATTTGGTTTTGCCCCTCAGGCGGCCAAACCCGGATTTTCCGCGGATCCTACCCAAACGCGAATCGCGCCGGGTTACGACGGCAGGTTCGAGAGGGTCAGAAGCGCGCGGCGCAGTGCGGCAATCTCGGAGGTGGTGAGGCCGTCCTGCAGCTTGCCCTCAAACCCCTCCGCCGCGCGGCTGAGGTCCTTGAAGACGGCCACGCCGGAAGCAGTCAGCGACAGCACCTCGATCCGGCGATCCTCTGGGCTGGGGTCACGGGTCAGATAGCGTTTGCCCTCCAGCGCGGCCACGGCGCGGCTGACCTTGGTTTTGTGGATCAGGGCCTTTTCGCAAATCTGCTTGGCCGAGAGGTCGCCATAACAGCCCAGATGAAACAGCACCCGCCATTCGGTGCGCAGCATCCCGTATTGCGCACGGTAATAATCCTGAAACTCGCGGCTCGCGGCCTCTGCCGCCTGGTTCAGCAGATAGGGCAGGAAATGCGGCAGGTGAAACGGCGGCTGGGTCATGGGAAAGGCCTGGCAGGCGGTCTGTTCAAAGGCGAGATCGGCACCCCGGACGGTCCGTCGCAATTTAACAAACTCTTCTCGGAAAGTCGCATTCTTTGCAAATCCATTCACACTTTGGTCACGCCTTAGCGCCGCTTTGCGCCACCGGCGAGGGCAATAACAGGGTCAAGGTCGTGCAAACCGACCGACTCAAATGCTTAGGAGGCCCAAGATGACAACGATTACTGACCCGAAAGCCCTGCAAACGATTTTCGCGCCGATTGACCTGACGCACGTGCCCGAAGTCGCAAAGCCCGCGCCGACCGAAGGGCCCTATGATTGGGGCACCGATTGCTTCGTGTTCCGCGCCGACCGCACAGACGCGCATCTGGCGTGACCGAAAAAAAGCGCTGGCCCGATGGGGGCCAACGCCAGAGGTTTTATTAACGTCCTAGCGCCCTTTGGGCTAATCTAGGACGGGTTTTATGCGCTACCGCCCTTCGGAGAGGGCAAGCGCGGTTAGCTCTTCCCCTTCCAAGGCACCAGCCAGTTCTCGGCCATCCGCATCAGGATATCGATGCCGAAGCCGATGATGCCGATCAGGATGATGCCGAGGATCACGATGTCCGTCAGCTGGAAGCGCGACGCGGCGATGATCATCATGCCCGCGCCCTGGGTCGCCGCCACAAGTTCGGCGGCCACAACTGTGCCCCAGCACACGCCCATCGCAACCCGCGCGCCCGTGAAGATCTCGGGCAGGGAGTTGGGCACAATGACGTGCCTGAGGATCTGCGCCTTGGACGCCCCCAGAGAATAGGCCGCGTGGATTTTCGAGATGTTCACCCCCGCCACACCGGCCCTGGCCGCGATGGTCATGATCCAGAGCGCGGCAAGGAAAAGGAGCACGATCTTGCCCGTCTCGAAGATGCCGAACCAGATGATCACCAGCGGGATCAGCGCCAACGGCGGCACCGGGCGCATGAATTCCACGATGGGGTCAAACCACCCCCGGAACCAGCCCGACAGACCCATGGCGTAACCCAGCGGGATACCGACGAGGGCGCCGAAGAAGAAGCCCCCCAACACGCGGTAAAGCGACGCCCAAAGGTGTTCCAGCAGGGTGGAGTTCTGGTAGCCGTCGTTCCAGATCTCGACCAGGCGCGTCACAATCGCCTCGGGCGCGGGAAGCCAGATGGGCTGCATCTGCAAGCCGCCGCTCGGGGCATAGTTGAACGACCCGCGCGGCGTGAGAGTGACGGTGCCGCCCTCCACCGCTGTGGCGACGTTGGGCGCGATTTCTTCACCGTTCACGGCGAAGACCTCAAACCCGTCCTCTTCCGCGCCGGGATCGTTGCGCGAGATGCGCACCAGCACGGACCCCCAGGCACCGGTGGCGCCTGCATCGTTCAGGGCAAAGCCGTCACCGGGCTCGATCTCGGGTGGATCGCCCTCTTCCTCGTCGCGGCCGTAGACGCGGATGAAGACGGTGGCGTCATCCACATCACCGGCAGCATTGCGCGCCGAATAGGTGAATTGCGCGTCGCCGGAATAGGGCCCGGGCACATGAAGCGGCACCAGGGACGAGTTGGTGAACGCGCCCCAGATGAAGAACAGACACAGGACCGACAGCACAGAGGCAATCCGGTCCGGCACCACGGCGCTTTCGTCGCCGAAGGTCACGGTCTTGAGGGAGCGGAAGTCCTTGGCCGCATCCATGCGGGACCGGACAAGCTTCACGACAAAAAAGCAGCCCACGAAGAGTGCGATGTAGAATACCAAAACGATCATCGATCAGCCCTCCTTCCGGCCCATAATTTCTTCTTCCATCTCCCAGATGAGAGAGAGGATTTCTTCGCGCTTGGGGTTGAACTCGGGGTGGAGCTTCACCTCGCGCAGGTCCTTGCCCACGCCTTCTTCGGCAAACGGCAAGTGATATTCAGAGTGGATGCGCCCGGGACGCGGCGCCATCACGACCAATCGCTGGCCCAGAAGCAGCGCCTCTTCCACCGAGTGGGTGATCAGGATGATGGTTTTGCCCGTCTCTTTCCAAAGCTTCAGGACCAGACCTTGCATCTTTTCGCGCGTCAGCGCGTCCAACGCGCCAAGCGGTTCGTCCATCAAGATGACGTCGGGGTCATTGGCGAGGCACCGGGCCAGCGCCACACGCTGCTGCATACCGCCCGACAGCTCATAAATCGCCTTGTCCTTGAATTCCTGCAAACCCACCGCATCCAGCAAATGGTCGGTGATCTCGGCGGCTTCGGCGGCCGGCATGTTCTTCATGCGCGGGCCGAAGTTGACGTTCTTGCGCACTGACATCCATTCGAACAGCGCGCCTTTCTGGAACACCATGCCACGCTCGGGTGCGGGGCCGGTGACTTCATGGCCGTTGATCTCGATGCCGCCTTCGGTGGGGGCGAGAAAGCCCGCCACGATGTTCAAGAGAGTGGTCTTGCCGCAGCCCGACGGGCCAAGAACGGACATCAGCTCCCCTTGTTTGAGGTTGAGCGAGACGTCTTCCAACGCTTGCACCGCGCCGCCGTCGGGCAGCTCGAAGCGCATGGATATATTGTTGATCAGAAGGTCCGTCATGGGCGGGCGTACTCCGGCGCATGGGGGCCGCTTTTGGGCCCGGCGGAAATGAGAAGGCCCGCCGCGTAGTTACAAACGCGGCGGGCCAATGTTCACAGAGGATCGCTTACTGGGCGGCTGCCTGCAGCGGGGCGATGTTCACCAGCGCGCTGTAGTCATCCAGCGTGCCGTCGATGGAGCCTGCGTCCGCGAAGACGGTGGCCACACCGGACATGAACTCACCCACGTTGCCGCCGAGCCATGCTTCAGACAGCTGCTCTTCCGCGGAGGGGAAGACGAAGGTGTCGATGGTCTGAGCGGTGGCGTCCAGATCCATACCAGCGTCGTTGGCGATGACTTCCAGCATCTCGTCGCGCATGTCACCGGCAGCCCACATGGCGTTTGCCTCGGCGGTTACGGCGAGGAATTGCTCGACCAGTTCAGGGTTCTCGGCCACGAAGGACGCGGGCGCAGAAGTGACGTCGAACACCAGGATGCCAAGCTCGGTCTTTTCTGCGCCGGTCAGCAGAACGTTGCCGTTCTCCAGCATGCGGCGCAGTGCGCCACCCCAGCCGCAAACCATGTCCAGCTCGCCCTGGGCGAAGGCAGCCGCGCCATCGGGCGGCGCCATGTCGACGACGTTCATGGAGGCGACGTCCACACCGAAGTGGTTCATCTGCGCCAGGAAGCCGTAGTGCGCGGCGGTGCCGAGCGGCACGCCAACGGTCAGACCTGCGAGGTCACCGGCGTTGGAGGCGTCGATTTCCAGGGCCTCAGCGACAACGCAGTTGTCGTTGTCGGCGTAGGACACGGCCACGTCGAGCAGCTCCAGATCCTGACCGGCGGAAGTTGCGACGATGAAGGGCGGCAGGCCCTGGCTGACGGACAGGTGTACGTCGCCGGACGCCATGGCGGCGGACATGGCAACACCGGTGTCGAAGGCGACCCAGTTGATCGAGACGCCCATGGCCTCTTCATACATGCCGTTGACCTTGGCGAACTGGAACGGCATCGGCCATTCCAGGAAGTAGGCGACGGTGATTTCTTCGATGTGGCCATCGGCGAGCGCCGCCTGGCCAGAGGCCAGCATTGCGGTGCCCGCAAGCAACGATGCGATTGTCTTTTTCATTGGGTCTCTCCTGTCGGGATAGTCTTGTTGTTTCTGCGGTCGCGGCGCTGTGTCCACATGTATACAGATTCAGCGTTTGGTCGCCCCGCCCATTCATTCCACGGAACCCCGGCTCCGCGTGCGGAAGCTAGGCGTCTGTGTTTCTTTGCGTCAAGCGGATTCTATAGGGCCAGATGGGGTGGATTGCGCAGCCAAGAGGTATTGAGCCTTCTGGCAGAGCGTTTGCTTGATTTTTGAGACTTTCGTGAACGACCTAAGGCCAACGGGCGCGGCCCCGCCCCACAGCCTATACTATAGCCAGAGCCGTCAGGCCCCCTCCGCCTCGATGGCCTTATGCAGCCCAAGACGAAACGTCTTCGCCCCGGCATCAAGCCCCAGGTCGATATGCGGGGTCACCGCATGTTTCATGCCTTGGTGGACCTTCTCCAGGATCACCTTGTCCTCGTGGAACGCCATCACGGCGCCGGCGTTCATCGTCTCGGACATCTCAGTATTGTCGGGCTCGGAATTGCGGTGTTGGAACCAGAAATAGCGGGTCTTATCCTCGGTGATCGGGGTCATGAAGTTGTAGGAGATGTTGATGAACGTGTCCGCCACTGGCGTGCTGCCGTAGCCGCCGGTGCCGGGCGGCGTGTAGATCGACATGTTCGTCGCCATGGCCGGGCGCGTCATCTCATAGTGTTGCAGGCGGTCGCAGGGGCCTTGGAACGCCAGCAGCTTCTCGTAGTAGGGCGAGGGCGGCTCTCCAAAAATCCAGCGGGTAACCTGGACGCCTTCATCGGTTTTCTCCACCTGCAAGGGCGCGCCGTCGGTGCCGCCGCCCGCAAAGCTGGTCACATGGACCCAGGCGACGTGGGACGGGTCCAACAGATTGTCCACGACCCAAAGGTAGTTGCAGTCGATATCCAAGACGCCGCCATCGGTCTTGCCCCAGGTGGGATCCTCGAAATTGGGAATGTTGAAAATCAGGTCCGGGTCGGCCTTTTCGGGATCGCCCATCCAGATCCAGGTGAAACGGTAGCGGTCAACGACGGGGTAGGATTTGACGCCCGCGCGCTTTGGGATCGCGTCGGCTTGGGTGGGCGCGGCAACGCAGCTGCCTTTGCCGTCGAAGGTCAGGCCATGGTAGCCGCATTCCACGGTATCGCCTTTCAGCGCCCCGTCCGAGAGCGGCAGTTTACGGTGCGGACAGGCATCTTCCAGCGCGACAGGCGTGCCGTCTTGCTTGCGGTAAAGGACGATGTTTTCGCCCAGGAACGTCTCGGCCCGCAGGGTGCGGTCGATGTCATGGCTCCATGCGGCGACGTACCAGCAATTTCTCAGGAACATGGGCAGCCCTTTCGTTTGGGTTGAATATGCGCGCCCTTCGCCCGGCAATCCATCCGATATCGTTAATGCTTCACATTAGGCGAACTTATTGAGCGGATCCGGAATTTCGAGCTGGGATTCCGCCTCTTTTTTAATCCACTTGAGAAACTCCTGCACTTTGGGGCTGTCGTCGGCCTGTTTGCGCCGCACCACCCAGTACGAGAGCGGCGATTTGGTGATCTCGGTGAAGGGTCGCACCAGGCGACCGTCGTGCAGCGCGTCCAGGACCAGCGGCTCGCGCCCCAGGGCCACGCCCAACCCCTCAATCGCGGCTTGCAGCACCAGATTGGACTGCCCAAACCGGCGCGTGCGCGCCTGGGATGGCAGGTGGACGCCGCAGGCCGTGGCCCAATATTCCCACGACGGATTGGCCGACCCGTAGTTCAGGACCTCGTCCTGCAGCAGCGTGTGATCTGCCAGCGACGCCACGTCCGTGAGGGTCGCGGCAATCTGCGGCGCGCAGACGGGGAACAACCGCTCAGACATTAGGTGATCGACGGCCAGGTTGGGAAATTCGCCGTGGCCATAGCGGATGCCGATATCCGCGTCAGCGGGGTTGAACGGGCGGCCACCGGTGTCGGTGGCGATGGAAATCGACAGGTCAGGATGGGCCAGATCGAAGCGCAGAAGCCGTGGGAAAAGCCAGGTGAACGCAAAACCCGGAAGGCAGGAAATCACGACCGTTGTGTCAGTATGGGTAGCGGTGCGGATCTGGGTACACACCTCGGATATCCCGCCGAGGCCGCGATCAATTTCGCGCGCCAGAAGCGCGCCGTGCTGGGTCGCCTTGGACGCGCGCGCGCCGCGCACCAGAAGGTCTTGCCCCAGCCATTCCTCCAGCGACTTCACGTGCTGGCTGACGGCGCTTTGGCTGACGCCCAACTCACCGGCTGCCGCCGAGAAGCTGCCCAGGCGGACCACGGCCTCGAACGCGCGCAGGGAAGCATAGGGGAGGTTCAAAATCATATAAGCCAAACTAATAGAGATCATTAATCATTTCAAATGGAACGATAGAAAACTCCCCCATAGGTTGAAACCGTGGCCTCTCTGCCAAAGGACCCCGCCCATGTCGCCTGCCGCTGGCGCTCGCAATTTGCTTCATACCTGCGCGAAAGCTCGGGTCGGCCAGAGCCTTCTGCTCGCGGTCGAGCCCGCCTCGCTTGGATATTTCGACGCTGCGGTGGTGGATTGCGTGGCCCAAGAGGCGAGAGAATTGGGCCTGCACGTGCGCCGCGTGGACGTGGGTTTTGAGCCCGAGGCGCCGCGGCTGACCAAAGCCTTGCTGGAACAGATGCAACTTGCCGATATCGTGGTGTTTTTCGCCCGCCTGGGGGACCAGCTGCGGTTCTGCGAGATGCCTGCTGGCAAGACCATCATCACCTGTTTTGCTGCGACCATCGAGCAATTGGGATCGGGTTTCGGGACCGGCGATCACCGGGGCATGAAGGCGATCAAAGAGGCCGTGGATCAGGCCCTGACCCGTGCGCACGAGGTGCGTCTGACCTGCCCGAACGGCACCGACGTGCGCGGCATGCCCCAGATGGACGGGGTTGAGACCAGCGTTACGCGATTCCCCCTGTCGGTCTTTGCGCCGATCCCTGCGGGCGGTTTCAGTGGCCGCGTCGCGATGGCCGGGTTCCTGACCGGCACCGGCTCGCGCTACTATGCGCCTTATCACATCGACCTTGACGGGCCGCTGTTTGCGCATCTGAAAGACGGGCGGTTGACCGGGTTTGAGGGGGCCGCGCGCGACGTGGCCCAGGCCGACGCCCACTATGACCGGGTGGCCAAGCGATACGGGCTGGATCGCAACGCGGTGCATTCCTGGCACGCGGGCATCCACCCCGGGTGCGGCTTCCCTTGGGAGATGGCCGACCACCCCGAACGCTGGGGTGGCACCGCCTTCGGAAACCCGCGCATCGCGCATTTCCATACCTGCGGCGCGGAGGCACCGGGAGAGATCAGCTGGAACGTCATCGACCCGACGATCACGCTCGACGGCGTACCGGTCTGGCAGGACGGCACGTTCCATGCGGATCTGCTGCCCGGCGGCGCGGACATCCTGGCCGCCTACCCCGACATCGCCGCCATGGTCGCGCGCCCGGATCGGGCGATTGGCGTGGGCGTGCCCGCCTTGAACGCCATGGGTGTGGGCCTATAGTTCGCAGCGAGCACAGACAGGCGAAACCCCATGGCGCAAGCGATCATCACCCCCCTGACCCAAGCCCTGGCCGAGGGCAAACTGACCCGCGCGCAGCTCAAGGACTTCATGCAGCGCAGCGATGGGCCGGGGCTGCGGCGGATCGCGATATGGCTTGGGATGCTGGCCTGCTCCACGACGTTGATCGCGCTGGCGTGGGATTCGTGGCTGATCTGGCCCGCGATGTTCATCCAAGGCGTGATCCTGGTGCATCACTTCTCGCTCCAGCACGAATGCGTGCATTACACGGTGTTTCGCACGCGCTGGCTGAACGATTTGGTGGGGCAGATCTGCGGCTACACGATCCTGCTGCCGCACCGGTTCTTTCGCTATGAGCATTGCGATCACCATACCTACACGCAGGTGACGGGGGAGGATCCGGAGCAGATCCCGCTGCCGCGCAATTTTGGCGAATACTTCCTGTATCTGACCGCCCTGCCCTATTGGAAAACCAAGTTCACCGAGGTCTTCCGCCATGCGAGCGGAGGGTTGTCCGAGGCCGAGCGCGGCTTCATCCCGAAAGAAGAACACGCCGCCGTCGCCCGCGACGCGCGGCTGATGCTGGGGCTCTACGCGCTGGTGATCGCGGGGATGGCTGTGACGGGCTGGTGGGGCCTCGTGTGGTGCTGGTTCATCCCGCTGATCCTGGGCGAGCCCGTCATGCGCTTCATCCGCATGACTGAACACGTCGGCCGCCCGACCGTGGCGCAGATGAGCGACAACACGCGGACTAATCTGGTCAGCGCGCCGATGCGGTTTCTGTGCTGGAACATGAACTACCACGCCGAGCATCACTACGTGGCCTCCGTCCCATTCCACGCGCTGCCGCGTCTGCATGATGTCTTAAAGGACCACATCCACGTGGAGCCAGATGGCTACATCGGCGCGCATCGTGAGATCTGGCGGCAGATCCGGGCCAATAATGCCGCGTGAGAAGGCCTGGGTCGACCTGATCGAGCGGGCTGCGCTGGAAGACAAATGGGTGACCCGCGTATCCTTGGGCGCGCGGCTTTTGGCCGTCTATGACACGCCGAGCGGGATCTACGTCTCGGCGGCGCTTTGTAATCACGGCGGGGCGGATTTGTGTGACGGATACTTCCACGGCCATATGATCGAATGCCCCCTGCATCAGGGCGCGTTCGACGTCCGCACGGGCCGCGCGGTGGGGGCGCCTGCGGTGCGAAACATGCTGACCTATCCGGCGCGGGTCGAGGGCGGGATGGTGCAGGTGTTCGTCTGATGCCGCGCCAGATGCGGGATGCTCAAGCTTGAGCACAGGGGTTATCCCGTTGTTTTAATGTGATAAACGAAGAATTCTTAACCTTTTGTTAATCCTTTCACCTGGCACCCCTCAAGACGCGTGAGACTACGCTCCCAAGAGGGCTCGGCGACCCCACCACAGAGTGTGTTTAACGTGCAGGAGCGGGCTGGGAGGGTGCGGCTGTGCCTCCGGCGCTTACCCCGCACATGTTAAAAATATTTGACATGTCAAAAATCTTTAACTACCTGTAGCCCAAGTTACCCAGCCTCAGGAGCCTTCCCATGACCGCCTATCTGAAGACGTCGAACGCCGTCACCATCGGATTTCTCATCGCCATGGCCTGGCACTTCGGCACCGTGTTCGGCCTCTTTGGCACAGCGCCGAGCAACCAGGCGGAGATGTTTATCCGCCTCGGCCTGATTATCGGTGTGACCATCGCGGTGTTGTTTGCGACGGCGCTGACCCTGCAGACAAAACTGCAAGCCCCGCTGCTGCCCGATGAGCGGGAGGAGAAGATCGAGCGCCTGTCGGAAGCGGCGGGTGTGATGACGATCTACATTGGCCTCCTGATCCTGGCCTGGTTCGCCTTTGCGCCGCTTAGCCCGATGCAATTCGTCAACGGGTTGCTGGCGGTGGTGACCGTGACAGAACTGGTCAAACTGCTTTTCGTTTTGGCGCTCCATCGGCGGGCCGTCGTCTAGATGAAGGCGCGGCCACCGATCACCAACCGGGTCAGCGCGTTGCGAGAGGCCCACGGCGCGATGAGCCAGGCCGACCTGGCGAAGGCCATCGGGGTCAGCCGCCAGACGATCATCGCGATCGAACAGGGCCACTACTCCCCCAGCCTGGAGCGCGCCTTCCGCATTGCCCGCGTGTTTGGCGTGGGCGTGGAGGATGCCTTTGGGTGGGAGCCGGACGGATAGCGCGGAGGGCATCGCCCGACCTGGAGGGCGTTTGAGCCGGAGGTTTGGTTCGGAGCGAGTGCCAAGGCCGCTGACAATCTTTCTGCTTGTAACGTTGCAAAATCGCCCTCCGGGGGGAGGTCGGGCGATGCCCGGCCCGGGGCCGGGCGGGGCGTTTGACTAGCGTTTTCGCCCCTTCTCCAACCGTGCAAACAGGCGGCTTAGGCCGAAGCAGATGATGAAATAGAAGGCCGCCGTGGTGAGCCAGGCCTCGAAAATCATCCTCGTGGAGGCGACGAGTTCGACGGTTTTGTACGTTAGCTCCTGCACCGAGATCAGCGAGATGATGGAGCTGTCCTTGATCAGCGTGATGAACTGGTTGGCCATCGGCGGCATGATCTTGCGGAAGGCTTGGGGCAGGACGATGTAGCGGGTTTCCTGCCAGCGGCTCATGCCGATGGATTTCGCGGCCTCCCGTTGGCCTTTGGGGACGGATTGGATGCCGGCGCGGACGATTTCGCCCACGAACGCGCTCTCGAACAGGGCGAGCACGATGACGCCCGAGATGAGCGACGGGAAGCGGCGCATGTCGCCGAAGAAGAACTCCCACAGCCAGATGTCGTCTTGTCGGGCGATGCCCCTCGCCCATCGCTCTAGGTTGAGGAAATCGATCAGCTGTTGGCTGAGGAAAAAGAAGAAGATGAATACCACCACGACGGGCGGGATGTTGCGGAGCAGCTCTAGGTACGTGCGGGCCAACATGCGCACGGTGAGGTTGGCCGAGCAGCGCGCGATACCCAGGATCGTGCCGAGGATCAGCGCCAGGATGCTGGCGTAGATGGAGATGCGGATCGTGGCGGCGAGGCCTTGGAGGAGGAGGTTGGCGAACCATTCCTCGCGGCTCGTATGCCAGCCGACGATGTAATTGGGGATCAGGTGCCAGCGCCAGTTGTAGTTCAACGAGCCTTCGATGGCATAGGCGATGTACCCGAAGAACGCCACGATGAGCGCGACGATCAGGTAGTCCGGCCAGCGGAGGCGTTTGAGGAACTTGGTCATTCAGGCGGCACCGGTGGGGGAGGGCCCGAGAGCCCTCCCAATGGTCAATTATTCAGGAACCTGGTCTGCCCATTCGTTGCCGACGAACCAGTAGTCGTGACGCTCTTCCAGCCAGCCCGACCGCGTGCGCGCGGCGATCCAGTTGTTGAAGAAGTTGAGCGCGTCCGGGTCGCCTTTGCGCAGGGCGAAGGCTTCGCCTGTGGGGTTGATCAGCTCATCAAAGGGCACGTAGAGCGTCTCGGGGTTGAGGCGCGTTTCACGGTCCGGCGTGGGCTGGGAGGACATGGTGGCGTGGGCGTTGCCGTTCAGCACCTCTTGGGTGGAAGCGCCGTCTTCGTCGAAGAGCAGCAGCTCGGCCTCGGGGAACATCTCGGCGATCACCGTGGCGGGCGTGGCCCCGCGACGGGCGGCGAAGGTGATGTCGGGCGAGTTGTAATCGGCCATATCCATGCCTTCGGTCATCTCGATATTGGCGAGGATGGCCATGCCGGAGGAGGCGTAGGGATCGGTGAAGTTCACCGTCAGGTTGCGCTGCGGCGTGATCGACATGCCCGAGATGATGACATCGAAATTGCCCGCCAGAAGGGCGGGGATGATGCCGTCCCAGGCGGTGGGCACGAATTCAACCTCAACGCCCATGTCTTCGGCAAGGGCGCGGGCGACGTCGAGTTCAAATCCGATCAGCTCACCATTCACGTCGCGCATGGACCAGGGCGTGAAGATCGACAGGCCGACGCGGATCACGCCTTCTTCTTGGATCGTCGTCAGCACGCTTTCGGCGGCCAGGGCCTGGCCGGTTTGGGCCGTTGCGGGCAGGGCCGTCATCGCGGCTGCGGCGCCCAGGGCGGCGCCGAATAATCTACGGGATAGGGTCATAAATCTTCTCCTTGTTGCAGTCTTCTTGGTTAAACTTGTTGGTTAATCTTGCGCGTAGCGCCGTTCGACGAACGATACGCAGATGGAAAGGGCGAGGGTGACGGCCATGTAGACCAGGGCCACGGTGAACCAGATCTCGAAGCTGAGGAACGTGTCCGAGATGATGTTGCGGCCAATCGTGGTCAGCTCTGCCACGGCGATGACCGAGACGATGGCCGAAGATTTGATCAGGTGGACGACCTCGCCGAACATCGGCGGCAGCATGAAGCGCACGGATTGGGGCAGGATGATGTAGCGGTAGGTCTGGCCCTTGGTCATGCCGATGGATTTCGCGGCTTCCCATTGGCCGGTGGCGACCGCGTTGATGCCCGCGCGCAGGATTTCCGAGATCAGGACGGAGTGGAAGACGGCGAGGGTCAGGACCGAGGCCCAGTAGCGGTCGAAGCCGAAGATGGGACCGAGGACGTAGTAGAACAGGTAGAGCAGGACCAGCAGCGGGATGTTGCGGTTGAACTCCAGGAAGGCCACGGCGACGGCGGAGCCGATCACGAGGTCCGAGAGGCGGAGGAGCGCGATCAGGAGGCCCAGCACGGTGGCCAGCGCGAAGGCGATGGCCGAGAGGTGGATGGTGACCCAGAGGCCCGCGAAGATCTCGCCCAGTTGAAAGCCGTCGTCGGTGAATTCCCACAGGAACTGCGGCACGCGGGACCATTGCCAGTTGTAGCCCATGTTCTGGGCGCCGGCGTAGCTGCCATAGACGATGGCCGCCATGACACCCAGGTAGATCGCCACCGACATGGCGACGGAGCCGAAGATGCGTTGCACGGCGCTGGGTTGCGGGAGGGCCGCGCCCCGGGGGACGCTATGGTCGATGGCCGTCACCTTAGTGGGCCAGGATCTGATCTAGGAACAGGCGGCAGCGCTCGGACTTGGGGTTGGTGAAGAACTGCTCGGGCGGGGAGACCTCGATGATGCGGCCTTCCTCCATAAACACCATGGTATCGGCGACTTTGCGGGCAAAGCCCATCTCGTGGGTGACAACAACCATGGTCATGCCAGTGTCCACCAGCTCGGCCATGACATCCAAGACTTCGTTGATCATCTCGGGATCGAGCGCCGAGGTCGGCTCATCAAAGAGCATGATCTTGGTCTCCATGCACAAGGAACGGGCGATGGCGACACGTTGCTGTTGCCCGCCCGAGAGCGCGGAGGGGTATTTCTCGGCCTGCTCGGGGATGTGCACGCGGTCGAGATACTTGCGCGCGGTGGCCTCGGCGTCGGCTTGCGAGAGGCCACGGACTTTCATCGGGCCGATGGTCAAGTTCTCCAGCGCTGTGAGATGCGGGAACAGGTTGAACTGCTGGAACACCATGCCGACGTCCTGGCGCAGCTGGCGGATCTCTTTGGCGTTCTCATGCACCTCGATCCCGTCGATCACCAGGGTGCCGGAGTTGTGGAACTCCAACCCGTTGAAACAGCGGATCAGGGTGGATTTGCCCGAGCCCGAGGGGCCGCAGACCACCATCTTCTCGCCCTGATGGACAGTCAGATCGATGTCCTTGAGCGCGTGGAAATCGCCGTAGAACTTATCGAGGTGCGTGGCCTCGATGATAGCTGGCTGGTCATTCATTGCGCCTGCACCCCCGGTCGTCACCCCAGCGTGGGACCTTTGAGCCGAACAATCTAGGGTTTATTTCCTTCGCGAGTAGTGTTGTTGTCCGCGCAACCAGTTTCGCCCAAGGATTGGAACGCAGGCTTTCTGCGCCTGTCCGGGGGGCGATTTTATCAATCGTTGCGGGGGCTAAGCCATGTCGGCATGGATCAAGATGATTTCCGATGAAGACGCGGATGCGCGCCTGAAAGCGGCGCTGGACCGCGCGCGCACGCCGCATGGGACGGTGGACAACGTGATGCGCGTGCATTCGCTGCGCCCCTCCACGATGGACGGCCATGTCACGCTGTATCGGGCCTGCCTGCATGACGACGGCAACACGATCCCCGAGTGGTTCCAAGAGGTCATCGCCTCGCAGGTGTCGGTGCTGAACGATTGCCCCTATTCCTACGCCAACCACTGGGCCAACGCCCGCTATCTGATTGGTGACGACGCGCGGGCCGATGCGATTGAGGCCGCGTTGAAGGGCAATCTGTCCGAGGCCTTTGAGGGCAAGCACCTGGAGGCGCTGATCCACGCGCGCAAGCTGACGGCGACGCCCGGCCAGATGGAGAAGGCGGATGTGGAGGCGCTGAAACGCGCCGGGTGGACCGACGGCGAGATCCTGGAGATCAACCAGATCGTCGGCTATTTCTGTTACGTCAATCGCCTGCTCAACGGGCTTGGCGTCACCACCGACGGCGATGTCGTCGGCTACTACGCCGAGACCTGAATGGCCGCTGTTATTGATCAGGACCTGACGAAAGGTCCCATTCCGAAGCACTTCTGGGCGCTGGCCGTCCCCGCCGCCGTGGGGATGCTGTTCAACACGCTTTACAACGTTGTGGATGTGTACTTCGCGGGCCTCGCGAGCACGGCGGCGCAGGCGGGCTTGTCGCTGGGGTTCCAGATCCTGGCGCTGAGCATGGCTTTGGGCGTCGGACTTGGGGCGGCGATGGGCGCGCTGGTCGGCAACGCGATGGGCGAGGGCGACCGACGGCTGGCGCGGCGTTACTGCGCGCAGGGGATCAGCTACGGGTTTCTGGGGGCCGTTTTGCTGGCGATTGCCGGGCAGTTCTATGGCCCGCCGCTGATCCGCTTCGTCTCGGCCGACGCAGACTACCAAAACACCGCAATCACCTACTACCGCCTGCTGACCCTCGCCCTGCCCGGCTTCATCGTGGCCGCAGGCGCCAACGGTATCCTGCAAGCCCATGGCGACGGCAAATCCATGCGCCGCGCGCTGGTGGTGGCGTTTTTTGCCAACCTTTGCCTCAACCCGGTTTTGATGTTCGGCATCCCGGGCGTCTGGGGCGGCTTCGGCTTCGCGGGCCTCGCTGTATCGACGTTCATCAGCCAGACCGGCGTGATGATCTACCTGATCCGGCAGGTCACCCGCCTCGACACGATGGAGGCGACGGAACCGCGCCATTTCGCCCCCGATCTGCCGCGCTGGAAAGAGATCACCGAACAGGTGATCCCCTCCGGCTTTGCCTTCCTGATCATGATCATGGCCGGCGTCGTGGTGCAGTTCGCGCTGAAGGATTTTGGCGAGCCTGCCGTGGCGGGTTTCGGCATCGGTATCCGGTTGGAGCAACTGGTGATCCTGCCGCTCATCGGCATGTCCAGCGCGCTTCTGCCCATTGCCGCGCAGAACCTGGGCGCGGGGAACCCTGACCGGGTGCGCGAGGTGATCTTCTATTGCTGGAAGGCGGGCGCGGTCGTGGCCCTGATCGCGGGACCGATCCTGTGGGTCGGCGCGCCCTACTTCGTGCGCATCTTCACCGAGGATGCAGCGGTCATCGACGTGGCGCGGGACTATCTGCGGGTCGGGTCCTTCATGCTTTACGTCTATCTGTTGCACTTCTCCATCACGTCGTTCCTGCAAGCGGCCAAGCGCCCAATCTGGTCGCTGTGGATCAGCCTTTACCGCCAGGCCTTCGGGGTGGCGTTCTTCGTCTGGCTCTATGTGGGCTTCTTTGGGATGCCGGTGATCGGCGTGTGGTTCGGCACGTCCACGGCGGCGGCGACGGGGGCCATCATGGCGCTGTTCGTGGCGCGTCACATCGCGAAAGAGAAGATCGGCGGATTGAGGGGAGAGGCCTGATGCGGGCAGCGGTTGTCAGGGAATTCAACGCGGATCTGTCCCTGGAGGAGGTGCCGGACCCGGACTGCCCCGACAATGGCGTGGTGCTGGAGGTGGCGGCCTGTGGTGTGTGCCGGTCTGATTATCACGGCTGGGTCGGCGGGCATCCGAAGGTGGTGGGCGGCTCCATCATGGGGCACGAGTATTGCGGCACGGTGGTGGAAGCCGGGGCGCAGGCGCGCCACCGCGTCGGGGATCGGTTGATTGCGCCGTTCATCCTGGGTTGCGGCGCCTGCCCCGCCTGCCAGACGGGCGCGTCCAACACCTGCGCGGATCAGATCGTGCCGGGTTTCGGCGCGCCGGGAGCCTATGCGCAATATGTGGCGGTGCCTTTTGACCACAACCTGGTGCCTCTGCCGGACAGCCTGTCGCCCGCCTTGGCGGCGGGACTGGGCTGTCGGGTGACGACGGCCTGGCACGCGTTGACCGACCGCGCAGATGTGCGCGCGGGCGAGTGGGTGGCGGTGCATGGGACGGGCGGGATCGGGCTTTCGGTGCTGCTTTTGGCCAAGATGTTGGGCGCGCGGGTTGTGGTGGTCGATATCGTCGACGAGAAGCTGGAGCATGCGGTGGCCCACGGCGCCGATGCGACGGTGAACGCTATGAGGGTCGATGCGGCCGAGGCCATTCGGGAGATCACCGGCGGCGGTGCCCAGGTCTCGGTCGAGGCGCTGGGGATTGCGGCGACGACGAATGCGTCGGTGGAGTGTCTGGCGACCCTGGGGCGGCATGTGCATGTGGGGATGCCTTCGGGCGACGGCATGATGACGGTGAACATGCGCGCGATCTACGCCAAGCAATTGGCGTTCTACGGGACGCGGGGGATGCCGTCGTGGAAGTACCCGTCGCTGTTGGGGATGATCGAGCGGGGCGATGTGGATATTTCGCCGATGGTCGCGCGGGAAGTTGGGTTGTCCGACGCCAGCGCCGAGCTGCGCGCGATGGGCGGGCCGACGTCGCCGGGGACGGCGGTGATTACGGATTTCTTGGGGTAGTCGCGGGAGACGCAAGTCTGCAGCGTTGGCTCCCTAGTTACGTAGGGCAGCCCCCGCCCGGGGGGGCGGTCGGGGGCTGCCCGGCTTGCAGCCGGGCAAAGAGCTTCTCCAAAGCGTGCGGGCTTCACGTCAGATCAAAGCCGATGGCGCGGATGTAGGCGCCGAAATCTGCCCGCTCCGGTTGGCTGTATTGGCGGATTTTGTCCTCGGACCAGCCGTAGCTGTCGGAGTGTCCGAAGATGTCGGGGAAGCGCTGCGTCGCGTAGGCGCGGGTCTTGTCGTAGGCCTCGACCGTGCCGCGCAGGTCCTCTTCGACGTAGCGGTCGGTGTGGACTGTTGTTCTCAGCGGCAGGCGCGGGGTGATTGGCGGGGGCGACAACGGGTAGCCGATGGCGAGGCCTGCGAAGGGGAAGACGTGATTGGGCAGATGCAACAGGTCCGCGACGGCGCGCGCCTCATTGCGGACGGCGCTGATCGGGCAGCAGCCCAGGCCCAGGGCTTCGGCCGCCGTCACGAACGCGCCCAGGGCGATGGCGGCATCGGCGGTGGCGTTGACCAGCGCATCGAGATGGTCGTTGGCGAAAGGGACGCCCCGCCAGTCGTGCAACATCCGCTGGCGGCGGTTGTTGCCGCAGAAAACGGCGAGCATCGGGGCATCGGCGACCCAGGCCTGCCCGCCGACAAGGCGCGACAGCTCGGCCCGGATCTCGGGCGATTTCAGCAGAATGATGTCGCGCTGCTGCAGATCGCTCTTGGTCGGAGAGGCCAGCGCCACGGCGCAAAGGGTTTGCAGAAGCCCGTCGTCCACGGGCCGGTCCTGGAACGCCCGGCAAGACCCGCGCGCTGCCATCGACGTCAGCAGATCATCCGCAACGATCTCAGGCGCATCGCTGTACCGGGCAGAGAGGGCGTCTTGCGACATGGGGCCATCCTTTTCGTTAGCATACCTTACAAATAGATAAAGAATTTATCGCATTTATAAAGCTGCGCTGTCTGATATACCTTGCCACGAAGCCAGCAGGAATGGGAAGCCAACCGACATGGGAAGCACCGGCGAGCGATGACCAAGGACGTTCTGAAAGTGACGATCGAGCGGGACGCGGGCCCGGATGTGTTCGAGGTCCCGGCCTACGACAGCCAGACGGTGCTCGACGTCGTGTCCTGGGTGCAGCAGAACGCGGACCCGACGCTCAGCTACCGCTTCGCCTGCCGCGTGGGCATGTGCGGGTCCTGCGCGATGATGGTCAACGGCGTACCGCGCTGGACCTGCCGGACCCATATTAGCAAGGTGCTGGACGGCAACGAGGTCACCATCGCCCCGCTGCGCAACCTGCCGGTGATCAAGGACCTGGCGGTCGACATGGACCCGTTCTTCGACAAATGGGTTGCGGCAGAAGGCGTCCACCATGGCGCCCTGACCCGCGATGACCCCATCGCGCCGGTGGACGAGGACAGCGCCGCGCGGGTGGAGGCGAATGCGGGGATCGAGTGCATCAACTGCTCGGTCTGTTATGCCGCCTGCGACACGGTGGCGGGCAACACGGACTACCTCGGCCCCGCCGCGTTGCAGCGGGCCTGGACCCTGCTGAACGACAGCAAGGACGAGGGGCGCGCGGCAATTCTGGATGCGGTCAGCGGCTCGGGCGGGTGCCACAATTGCCATTCGATGGGGTCCTGCACGGCCTATTGCCCCAACGATCTGGACCCGATGAACGCCATCGCGGGGCTGAAGCGGGAAACCGCGAAGTCCTGGTGGCGGGGGACGCGCTGATGCTGACACTGCGCCTTTACATGCTGCAACGGATCACGGCGCTGTTGATGGCGCCGTTCGTGATCGGCCACATCGCGGTGATGATCTACGCGATCCAGGGCGGGTTGTCGGCAGCGGAAATTCTGGGGCGGACCCAGGGCTCTGTCCTGTGGTTCCTGTTCTACGGCACCTTCACGGTGGCCGTCGCCATCCACGGCGCCATCGGGCTGCGCACGATCCTGCACGAGTGGGGCGGGCTGCGGGGCGTGGCGTTGGAGGCTGTGATGTGGATCATCGGCCTGGGCCTCTTTGCCCTGGGTGCCCGCGCCGTTTGGGCCGTGACCTTCGGAGGCGCGCCATGAAAGCCTACGCAAACCGCGCCCATCCCCTGTGGCTGGCCTATATCCTGCACCGGATCTCGGGCCTGCTGCTGGCGCTGTTCCTGCCGCTTCACTTCTGGATCCTCGCCATGGCGATGACCGAGCCAGCACGCTTCGATGGCTTCATCGCGATCACCGAGATCAGCGTGGTGAAGCTGGCGGAGTTCGGCCTCGTGTTCCTGCTCGCCGTCCATATGTTCGGCGGTCTGCGCCTGATGGCGATGGAATGGCTGCCCTGGAGCGGGTCGCAGAAGACGCTGGCCGCCGGGGCCACGGCGGCCTCGTTCCTTATCGCAACCCTCTTTTTCATGCAGGCGATCTGATGCGCATTTCCGATATTGAACGCCACGACACCGATATCCTGATCCTCGGCACCGGGGGCGCGGGGTTGTTTGCCGCGTTGCACGCGCAGCAGACGGCGCCGGAGGGGACCAAGATCACCATTGCCGTGAAAGGCCTGATCGGCAAATGCGGCTGCACGCGGATGGTGCAAGGGGGCTACAACGTGGCTTTGGGCGGCGGTGACACGGTTGAGCGGCACTTCATGGATACGATCAACGGGGGCAAGTGGTTGCCCAATCAGGACATGGCCTGGCGGCTCTGTGAGCAGGCCGTCGTGCGCATTCGTGAGTTGGAGAATGAGGTCGGGTGCTTCTTTGACCGCAACAAGGATGGGAGCCTGCACCAGAAGGCGTTTGCGGGGCAGACGGCGGATCGGACGGTGCACAAGGGCGACCTGACGGGGATCGAGATCATCAACCGTCTGATGGAGAAGGTCCTGGCGAGCGGCGTCGAGAAACTGCAAGAGCACCGCGCCGTGGGGTTGATCCCGACGAAAGACGGCAGCGCCTTGGCGGGCGTTTTGATGATCGACATGCGGACCGGGCGCTTTCGCCTGGTCCGCGCCAAGACCGTGATGATGGGCACCGGCGGCGGGCCGACGATGTACAAGTACCACACGCCCAGCGGTGACAAGACGATGGACGGCCTCGCCATGGCCCTGCGCGCGGGGCTTTCCTTGCGCGATATGGAGATGGTGCAGTTCCACCCCACGGGGCTTCTGGCGGGCGATCACACGCGGATGACCGGCACAGTCTTGGAGGAGGGTTTGCGCGGGGCGGGCGGGCAGTTGATCAGCCATTCCGGCGCGCGGTTCATGTTTGACTATGACGGAAAGGGGGAGCGCGCGACGCGCGACGTCGTCTCGCGCGGGATCTACGCGGAGATGCGCAAGAACAATAACCCGGAGCAGGAGGGTGTGTTCATCTCGATGAGCCACCTTGGGCCGGATTTTGTGCGGAAGAAGTTCAAAGGCATGGTTCAGCGCTGCGCCGACAGCGGGTTTGACCTGGCCGCCGGCAAGGTGGAGGTCGTGCCGACGGCGCATTATTTCATGGGCGGCGTGGTCGTCGACGTGGACACGCGCACGGCGATGGAGGGGCTTTATGTGGCCGGCGAGGACGCGGGCGGCGCCCATGGGTCGAACCGCTTGGGCGGGAATGGCGTGGCGAACTCGACGGTCTATGGCGGGATCGCGGGCGACACGATGGGGCGCGATGTGGGCGGCATGGCCCTGCGCGAGCCCGATGAGGATGTGCTGGCGGCCGAGTTTGAGCGGGCCGTGTACCCGCTGGCAAAAAAGCCCGATCTGGTGCTGCCTCTGCGCAAGCAGTTGCAGGATCTGATGTGGGAAGAGGTCGGCGTGATGCGGACGGAGGCCGGGATGAAGCGCGGGCTTGCGGGCATCGCGGAGGTGTCGGACGCGCTGATGGACGTGGGTGTGGATGGGTCGAATCTGGCGTTCAACCTGACGTGGCATGACTGGCTGAACCTGCGGTCGCTGTGTGACATCTCGGAGGTGATTGCGAAGGCGGGCTTGGCGCGAGAGAACTCTCGCGGGGCGCATTTCAGGGAGGATTTCCCGGAGCCCGGCGCGATGGAGGATAGTGAGTTTACCGTGGCCGTGCGCGACGGGGATGGCGTGAACGTCACTCGGGAGCCGGTGCAGTTCACCATCGTGCGGCCCGGCGAGACGGTGTTACCAGAGGATGCGCCCGAGACCCTGGTGGCGGCGCAGTGAGCCGGAGGGAGTGCGCCCTGCCCTGCCTGACGGCAGGCCCGGTCGCCCAATGCGAGGGGCGCTGCCCCTCGCGCTCCCCGGAGTTTTTTGGGCAAGATGAAGGAGCAGCAGAATGATACCGATCGCGCTTATCCAAGAGGTGGCGGAGGGCTTGATGGACAAGGCCGCCATCGAGATCCCGCAGGATTACCTAGACGGATTGCAGGAGGCTGCGCGGACGGAGGATGGGGATCTGTCGTCGTTCGTGCTCAAGGCGATGCTCGACAATTACGAGGCCGCCAAGGAGGACCGTCGCGCGATGTGTGGCGACACCGGCGTGCCGCGGTGGTTTGTGAAGATGGGCAATGAGGCAAGTGTTGAAGGGGGGATGATCGCGCTGGAGGCGGCGTTGCGGCGGGCGACGGCGAATGCAACGAACGGAGTGCCGCTGAGGCCGAACCGGGTACATCCTTTGTGGCGGACGGACCATGACAATAACGTTGGCATCGGCGCGCCGGAGATTGAGTATGGGTTTGAGCCTGGGGGCGAATGGATCGATTTGATCACCGTCCATAAGGGAGGGCTGTTTGGGACCGATTACCGGATGCTGTTCCCGAGCGACGGGATACAGGGGATCAAGCGGTTCTACCTCGATAGCCTGATGGCGTTCGGCAAGCGGGGGCTGGCGTGTCAGCCTGCGATCATTGGGATCGGGTTGGGGGGCTCGAAGGATATTTGCATGACGTTGGGTAAGCGGGCCTCGACGCTGCGGGTCGTGGGCTCTCGGAATTCGGACCCACGGATTGCGGAGATGGAGGATGAGTTCAAGGAGCTCGGCAACTCCATCGGCATGGGGGCCATGGGGTTTGTTGGCAAGAACATGGTGATCGATTGCAACATCGAGGTGGGGTACTGCCACACCGGCGGTATGCCGATGTCCGTGCATGCCTTCTGCCTGTCGTCGCGGCGTGCGGTGGCGCGAATCCATGCGGATGGGCGGGTGGAGCATCGCACCGACCCGGACTGGTTCACCGACTACCAGCGCCGTGAGACGGTGGAATGGGAGCCTGCGAGGAAGGCGGCGGAGTAATGGCGCAAAGACGGTTCGAAAAGAAGCCGCTCTACCGGCGGGTCAACAGAACGGCGCGGTTCGCACCCTGTGGGCACGGTGGCGAGTATCGCTGGCAACGAAACACCAAGGATGAGAAAGCGTCGGATGTTTTGACCGCCGGGATGGGCCCAAAGCATCACCACGGGTTAGACTACACGCCGCTGTTTCGGTTCCTTCTTTCGAAAGTCGGCGAAGACTGGGACATGGTCCATTCTGAAGCTGTGTCTCGTCTCGACCGCGAAGATCCAGTTTACTGGCTTGTGGCGTTGCAACCATCCGACGCGCGGGATGTCGTTCGCATCGGTGAAAGTAGCTACTATTCCGGCCTTTGGATCGATGCAGATAACCGCCTGCAACGCGTTGCGCCGCAACTGACGGAACACGACATGCGGCCGAATTGTTCGTGTTGCACCCACACCTTCAACGGCAAGCGCTTTTCCCTGCCGTTTGACCCAGACCATTCTCACGGCCTGTATCGTAAACTGAGAGGTATCTCATGAGCCCCCGTGAAATCATCCTCTCCACGACGCCCTCCCACGACGACATCGCCAAGCTGCGGCTGGGGGACGTCGTCTACCTGAGCGGCCTGATGTATACGGCGCGGGAGGGCGTCTACATGCGTTCGTTGGAAGAGCGCGCGAATATCCCGATGGAACTGCCTGCGCAGTCGGCGGCCAACTTCCATTGCTCGCCCGCCGCGCGGATTAACCCGGACGGGTCGTTTGATATGGGGGCGGTGACCGCCACCGCGTCGTTTCGCTTTGCCAAGTGGTTGCCGGAGTGGATGGCCAAGACCGGGGCGAAGCTTATTGTCGGCAAGGGGGGGATGACGTCGAAGGATTACAAGGAGTACTTCGTGCCTAATGGGGCGGTGTATCTTTCGACCGTGGGTTACGGCACGGGCGCGCTGCTCGGGCGGGGTGTCGAAAACGTCGAGGCCGTGCACTGGAATGAGGAGCTTGGCCTCGCCCAGGCGATGTGGGTGTTGAAGTGCAACAAGATGGGGCCGTTCATCGTCGCCTCGGACCTCAACGGCGACTGCCTGTTTGAGCGGGAGAATGCCAAGATCGCGGAGAATGTGGCGCGGGTGTATGAGGGGACGCGGCCTGCGACGCTGAAGCGGTATGGCGAGAGTGACGACCGCACGGATGAGGTGATTTGAGGCGTCCGCCTCAGGGTGAGGTCATTTGAGGCTTCCGCCTCAGGGTGAGGTGACCTAGTTCAGTTCCGAGATCAGGATCCCGAGCCCCATGATCAGGTTCAACGCGATCAAGAGGCGGCGAAAGCCGGTGTTGCTGAGGCGTTTGAACACCGCGATGCCGATCTGAGCGGCCAGCAACCCGGCGGGGATGGTGACGAGAAGCGCCCAACGGGCCTCGGCATCATAGGCGCCCTGGGCGAAAAGCAGGCCGACCGTGGTCAGAAGCATCGTCATGTTGAAGGGCTGCAGGACGGCACGTGTCTCGAACTTTGTCCAGGGGCGCAGGGACATCCAGATGGACGGCAAAGCGCCGGACATCCCCGCGGCGCCGCCGAGGATCCCGCCCAGCCCGCCGACGCAACTGTCGAGCACCGGGGTCGGACGCTCGAACGCCGGAAGGGCGGCGCGGAAAGTGAAATAGGCGCCGTAGACGATCAGCAGCGTGGCGACGCCGTAGCGCAGGACCGTCGCGTCGAGGCCCGCGAGCAGCCACACGCCGAGGGGCACCCCGACAAGGCCGGGGATGACGAACCGCAGCAGGCGTTTGGGGTTGTCGAAGATGGCGCTGCGCACGACCCAGACGCCCTGCACTCCGGCCAGCACTGACATCAGCGACACGATGGCCACGGCTGTCACCGGGTCCAGGACAACCAGGTAGAACCCCAGTGCGAAAAGCGCCGTGCCCGTGCCCGAGAGGCCGTTGATGAAACCACCCGCGACAGCACCCAACAGCAGGAAAGTGATCAGTTCCGGCGTCACGAGATCGCCCGATGGGCCGGGGGGATGACGCTGATGAGCGCGTCAAACACGGCGTCGATGACGCGCGGTTTGACCTGATCCTTGTGGCAGGCAAGGCCAAGGATGCGCGCCGGGGCATCGCGGCCCAGCGCAAGCCGTTTGACCCGCACGCCGTCCTGCGGTTTGACCGCAAGATCGGGCACGATGGAGACCCCAAGGCCCGCCTGGACCATGCTTGAGATCGCCTCGGCACTGTTGAGTTCCATCGCCTCCGACACCTGCACTCGCTTGGCGAGGATCCAGTTCTCGATCAGCGTACCCAGAACGGCGTTGCGGTTGAAGCGAATGAAGGGCCGGGTGCGCAGCAGCGCGAAGGGATCATCGCTTGGCTCATCCTGGGGCGCGATGAGTTGCAGCGGTTCCTGCGCGAGGGGGCGGAACTGGATGCGCGGCGGCAAGAGGTGGGGTTTTGTGACGATGGCCGCGTCGAGCGTGCCCCGCTCGATGTCGGCCAAAAGCTCTCCGGTCAGGCCGGGGCGAATGTGCAGGCCGATGCCGGGAAAGCGATCCTTCAGGATCGCCATCGCCTGGGGGGTGAGGCCGGTCAGCGTGGTGCCGAGCGCGCCGAGGCGCAGATCTCCGCTCAGGCCATCTTCATCGAGGACGGAGGCGACGAGGCCGTCGTAATCGGCCAGCAACACGCGGGCTTTGGCGACGATCTGATGGGCGATGGGCGTGAGTTCCGGCGTGCGGGTGCTGCGATTGAAGAGCGTGACGCCAAGGTCTGCCTCCAGCGTCTGCATCTGCTGGCTGACGGCGGCATGGGTCACATGCACCACCTCGGCTGCGGCGGAAAACGTCTTAGCGTCGGCCACGGCGACGAGGGTGCGGAGGAGGCGAATGGTCAAGGGGGGCTTTCAGTCGGGCGGCGCGATACGGTCAATCTTGTTAGGCTTGCTTACACGCCGCACCTCAAAGGTCCACCTCAATCACGCCGTCTTTCTCGGCGGCGCGGGATTGGCACAGGATCACGCCGGTTTCCCGCTGCGCCTTCGACAGCACGAAATCCCGGTGTTCCACCGCGCCCGAGACCAGCGTGCATTTGCACACGCCGCAGATCCCGTCAGAGCATTTGACGTCGACGTGGATGTCATTCTCGGCCAGCACGTCGGTGGCGGATTTGTCGGCGGGAATGTGTATTTCCTTGCCGGAGGTCGCCAGTTTCAGGGTGAACGGATGGTTCACGTAGTCCGGCACCTCGGGGACCGAGAAATACTCCAGATGCCGCGCGGCCTCGGGGAAGCCTGCGGCCTCTGCGGCCTCCATCACGGCGGCCATGTAGCGATCTGCGCCGCAGGTGTAGACGTGCCAGCCGTCGCGGTAGCCGGCCATGATCGGCGCCAGATCGGCGCGCGTGCCCTCATCGGTGATGTGCAATTGCACGCGGTCAGCCCAGGGGAAGCTCGCGATCTCATCGAGAAGCGCCATCGTCGCGCGGGACCGGCCAGAGTAGTGCATGGTGAAGGGGCGGTTTTGGGCGTGCAGCTCATGGGCCATGGCGATCATCGGGGTGATCCCGATGCCGCCGCCCATCAGCAGGCTGTGGGTCGCCGTGGGGTCGAGCGGGAAGTGGTTGATCGGCCGCGAAATGAACACCCGCCGCCCCTTGTTGAAGATCCGCTGCAACAGCTTGGAGCCGCCGCGCCCCTCTTCTTCTAGCAGAACCGAGATCTGATATTTCGAGCGGTCCGCCGGGTCACCGGACATGGAGTATTGGCGCAGGAACTCGGGCGCTACGACGATATCCAGATGCGCGCCCGCTTGCCATTCCGGCAGCAGGCCGCCGTCCACGGGCTGGAACTCGTAGACGCTGATCCCCTTTGCGCTGCCCTCGGCGCGGGTGATTTCGACCTGGATCACCGGGCTTTCGCCCTCCGCCGTGTAGATGTGCAGATGCCCGGTCTCGTCACGTTCCAGCAGGGCCTTGTATTCGTCTGCCGTGACCATCGCCTGATAGGCGGCGATGCCGGCCTCTCGGTCCATCGGGAAGGGATAGGGGTAGGGATGCGGCGCGAGGGGGGCGGGGTAGACGGCGAGCGTCTGGTCCTCGTACTTCAGGTCGAGGTCCTTTTGCAGCGCGCGTTTGTTGACCGGCTGCTGCGTCGGGCGATAGGCGCCGTCGTCGCAAACCTCCAGATCCCACCACCACTTCTTGACCGGGTTCAGCGTGCCGTTTTCCACCACGTCATCCAGCTTCGCCAGGGCGGGCGCCAGTTGCGGCACGTTCATCGCGGCCCAGCGGAAGGGGCGCTCTTTGAACAGACCTTCGAGGTTCCAGGGGCAGGTCTTCATGCAACGCCCGCACATCGCCCCACCCGGTGTCGTGACGCGGTAGGTGGCGCATTTCTGGCTGTCGCTTTTCCAGATCTCGTAGCCGTTGAACATCAGCTTCGGCCCGGCGGTGATCGCGCCCGAGGGGCATTCGCGGGCACATTTGTTGCAGCTTTCGCAGAAACGCTGCAGGCCAAAATCGATGGGTTTGTCGTGGGCCAGCGGCAGGTCCGTCGTGACGGTGCCGGACTTGAGGCGGGGGCCGAGGAAGGGGTTGAGGATGACTTCACCGATCCGGGAGACCTCTCCGAGGCCGCTGAGCAGCAGAAGCGGCGGCTGCAAGACCTCGCCGTCCATCACGGTGTGCGCCTTGGCCTTGTAGCCGAGGTTGCGGATCTGCTTGGCGATGACCCCGCCGATCAGCGAAAACCGCAGGTAGGCGCGCATCGATTGTGCCACGGCGATCCAGTCGTCGCCTGATGACCCCTCCATCGTCTCATAGCCCTGATCGATGATCATGTTGATGGCTTGGTCGTGGGGTGGATCAATGACATCGCCGCGCGCGTCATGGCTGTACCACGCCCAGTCAGGGCAGCGCGAGATGCCGACGGCATCGGCGCCGAGCCAATAGCTGGTGGCCTTGATCAGGTCTGCCGCCTCTTGCGGGTCGATCCGGATCTTCTCGGGAGCAGCTTCACCATCTTGCAGCAACACGAACGCCCCCAAGGCGCGGCGTTGGGCCGAGGACGGAGCGGCTTTGCGCACGTAGTGCCCGCCCTTCGCGCCCTCTTGCATCTTCTTGCCCATGTCGCCGAATTGCGCGCGCGCGAACATGTCGGTGCGTTTGGGGACGCGGGCGACATTCGGCTCGTCGATGTAGGTGGTGGGCGTGTCAACGCGGGTCAGCGTTTCGAACGGATGGGCGCCGTCAACGAAACGGCGCTTGGCGTAGGGTTCCGCGTTGAGCGCGTTCTTGGCCGAGGCGGTGCCCAGCTTCCAGCCCAGACCGAAGGCCGATTTCGGTTGTTGGTCCAGCGGGACGAGGGGCAGGTCCGGCGCAATCTCGAACGTCGTGGTGACCGCTGACAACCCGAACCGCGTACCGATGTAGGGATGGTGGAGCGCGCCGTCTTCCACCGTGGCCAGCCCCGCCGCGACGGCCAGCTTGTTAAGGTCCACGTCAGCGCTGGAGACCGTATGGCCACGCGCATCGTGGCCCAGAACGCGCAGGTAATTGGCCAGGATCACCGCCGCCTCTGCCGCCAGAAGCCCGGCGCGGTGGGCCTGGGCGTCCGCGATCCAGCCCGCGCCGGGTTCATCCGCGCGCGGCATGCGCGGGTTCTCATACAAGAATACGAGCGCATGGGTGTGCCCGTCGATGCCCGTCGGCGGCGCCTCCATGCTTTCCTTGAGGTCCGACATGATCAAGTCGATGCCCGCCGCCAGGGTCTTGGTCTGGCGGGTCTTCAGGTCATGGGCGAGGCGTTCGACGTCCGGGTTGACATGGGGCGTTTCCAGCAAGGCCGCATCGGGCAGTTTGCAGACGCCCACCAGCGCGGCGTCCTGGAAATACCCGAAGGCTTTGAGGTGATCGGCCCGCTCCTGCGGGTCCTTCGGGGTCTCGGCCAAGGCGCGGTTCACCAGGCCATCGCGGATCGCGTCGAGCATCGCCTGATGTTCGCGCATGGCGTTCAGGATCGAATGGGGCGCGTCGCGGCGGGCGAAAGAGAGGTGCGGCGCGGCGGGCACCTGGGCCAGATCCGGCGCTTGCGCGGTTCGGGCCAACCGCTCGGACGGGTAGCGGCCCATATGAACGGGCCGGGTCTTGTCCGAGAAAAAGCGCGTCATGGGTTTGGCCTTTGTTATCCGTCGCCCCCAAGCGTAGCCGCCCGCGCGCCAGGATCACAAGCGCCCGCGCGGCTTAGTCTGACCCGAAGAAGGTGAAACAGGCGTCGAGCGTCTGGGCCAGTTCGGCCTCAAGCGAGGTTTCCGGCACCAGATCCAGCGCCCGCAGCCTGTCGATGCTGAACTCCAGCGGCGCGGCGTTGCTTACCGTTGCGGGCGCTGGGCCGTAGTGAATGGCGATGTCCTGGCCGGTGCGGGCCTGGTAGGCCGCCTGGATCATCTGCGCGATGGTGCCGACGGTCTCGGTCCGGCCGTTGCCGAGGTTGAACGCCCCCTCGCCCAGGTCCGCGCGCGGCCTTTGCCCCAGCGCGGCGGCGATACGCACGACGTCTGAAAGGGGCACGAAATCGCGCGCCTGCGTGCCGTCCGACTGCAGCCGCAGCTCACCCCGTTCGACCGCCATACGGCAGAGGTCCGTGGCGACCAGCGTCCAGCGGTCAACGTGAGCGTGCAGGGGCGCGCCGACAGCGTTGGAGAGGCGGATATTCACCGCCTCGATCCTGCCCATGGCGTCACAGCGCTGGACGAAATGTTCGACCGCCAGATTGGTGATGGCATAGGGATGCGTGGGCTTGGTGGGGCTGGCTTCCGTGATCCGCCCCACAAGCGGGCCGTAGATATGGGCGGTAGAGAAGTTCACGAACCGCCTCACCTCGGCGTCCACGGCGGCATCCAGCGCATTGAGGGAGGCGGTGATCGTGTCCGTCACCGCGCGCTGCGGGTCTTGGCCTGCCACGATCTCATTGGCGCCGGCGAGGTGATAGACAATATCCACGCCTTCCATGGCAGCGCGCAGGCTGGCCTTGTCGCTGAAATCGACCTGCGCCACTGCGGCCCCCGGCAGATAGGGCAGCGCATGAACCGGCTGGCGGGTCGAGACGACAACCTCTGCCCCCTCGCCCGCAAGATAAGCGGCGAGGCGGGCGCCGACATAGCCGGTGCCGCCGGTGACGAGGACGCGGGTCATTGGTGCTTCAAGGCCCAGTCGTAGCCGATGTCATTGTCAAACGGATCGCAGCGCATGATCTCGTCCGGGTCATGGGGGATCGAGGAGCAATTCGCAACGATGGCGGGCGTCGAGCTGATGCCTTTGAACCCGTTCCAGACCATCGGCGGCACGGTAACAAGGTTGTAGCTGTCGGGGCCAAGGAAGACCTCTTGCAGCACGCCTTTGGTCGGGCTGTCGTCGCGGTCATCGTAAAGGACAAACTTGATCGCCCCGTAGGGCACCGCGTAGTTCAGGATCATCTTCTTGTGGATGTGCCAGGCCTTGATGACGCCGGGATTGACGACCGAAAAATAGATCTCGCCGAAATCCTGGAACACGTCGTCCGTGGATTTGAGCATATGCATGATCTTGCCACGCTCATCCACAATCTGGCGGCGCGGCTCGATCTTCACGCCTTCAATCATACTCGCCATTTCTGGTCCTTCTCGTATTGCTCGATCTGGGCGGCGGTGATCTGGGTGGCGTCGCCGCCGCCTTCCACCGCGCGATACCAATCGATTGTGTTGGTCACGCTGCTTTCAAAATCCCAGGCGGTGTGCCAGCCCAGCAACTTGTAGGCCTTGTCGGAGTTGAGCGACAAAAGCCCCGCCTCGCGCGGGGCGTTGGGGTCGGGGCGGGCTTCGGCGGTGCCGCTGCCCCAGGCCTCGATGGCCGTCTCGACGAAGGCCGCAACCGATTGGTTGGCGGAGACATCGGGGCCGAAGTTCCACGCCCCGCGACAGGTCAGCGGGTCGTCCAACAGCTTGGCTGCGAGGGTCAGGTAGCCGCCCAGCGGCTCCAGCACATGCTGCCAGGGCCTTGTGGCATTGGGGTTGCGCATGGGCACCGGCTGCCCGGCGGAGAGGGCGCGCACGATATCCGGCGTGATGCGATCTTCCGAGTAATCGCCGCCGCCAATCACATTGCCCGCCCGGACCGAGGCATAGCCGAGCGTCGGGATTTCCGAGAAGAACGACTGAACCCAGGCCTCGAACGCCACTTCCATGGCCGCCTTGGAGGCGCTGTAGGGGTCCTTGCCGCCCAAGCGGTCAGTCTCGCGGTAGCCCCAGACCCATTCGTTATTCTGGTAGCATTTGTCGGACGACACGCTGATCAACGCGCGCAACGTTTCCGCATGGCGGCGCGTGGCCTCCCAGACGTTGATCGAGCCCATGACATTGGTCGAGAAGCTTTCGACCGGGTCGCGGTAGCTTTGGCGCACCAGCGCTTGCGCGGCCAGGTGCAGCACCACCTCGGGGCGGGCCTGTTCAAAGGCCGCGTCGACGGCGGCTGCGTCGCGGATGTCACCGTCAGTGTGTTGAATGATATCGCGCAGGCCCAGCCGGGCGAACAGCGTCTCGGGGCCGGTTTCGGGCAGGGCGAGGCCATGGACCTCGGCCCCCATGCGTTGCAGCCAAAGGGCCAGCCAGGCGCCCTTGAACCCGGTGTCCCCCGTCAGCAGAACCCGCTTGCCCGCAAACGCACTTTCCAGAGGCGTCACCATCGTTTCCACGCGGCCTTGTCGCTATCGATCAGACCCTGCATCAGCTTCCAGTCGCGGTAGGTGTCCATGCACTGCCAGAAGCCCGCGTGATCGTACATCACCAGCTCTTCGGCCTGCACCAGACGATCCATCGGCTGATCCTCGAACACTTCGTCGTCTTCGCCGCTGAGGTGGTCGAACATCGCCTGCGAGGCGACAAAGAACCCGCCCGAGATGCGCCCGCCGCTGACCTGCGGCTTCTCATTAAAGCCCGTCACGCGGCCCCCCTCGGTCGAGACGATTTCGCCGAAGCGGCCCGGAGGCGACACGCCGGTGACGGTCAGGGCCTTGCCATGGCTGGCGTGGAAATCGCGCAGGCTGTCGAGGTCCACATCGCTGAGGCCATCGCCGTAGGTCAGAAAGAAGCTCTCCTCCCCCGCGACGAACTGCTTGATCCGCGCGATGCGCCCGCCGGTCATCGTCTCGGTGCCTGTGTCGATGATCTGCAGGTTCCACCCGGCCTCATCATGGAGGTAGTCGATTTTCGGGGCCTGACCATCGCCGATCGTCAGGGAGATATTGCTGAACTGATGGTCGTAGTTGAGAAAGTAATCCTTGATCACGTAGCTCTTGTAACCCGTGCAGAGCACAAAGTCGGTATGCCCGTAGCTGGCGAAGTATTTCATGATGTGCCACAGCATCGGACGCCCGCCGATTTCGACCATCGGCTTGGGGACATCGTCGGCAACGCCGCGGATGCGGGTGCCGTAGCCGCCGCAAAGAATTACAACTTTCATCCTGTCTCGCCTCGCTCGTTTTTTATTCTGCTTTTATTCTGCCGCTTCGGTCTCGAAGTATCCCATGGCCTCGGCGATAATTCGACCGCTGTCGGAGTTCAACACAAGCTCCACCGTCTGCTTATGAATCGATATCGCCCCCTCGTGAAGGTCCGACAGGATCGGATCGTCCATCAGCGTTTTGTGCAGGGCTTTGTAGCCATAGGGGACGTGATGCTTGATCGGGGTGTTATCCAGGCCCACGTTGCGCCGCGTCCAATAGTCGGTGAAGACGTTGATCGCCTTCTGATCCAGCTTCAGGCCCGATCCGCCGGTCAACGGATTGCCCCGGTTCACCTTCACCAGGAAGCTGTCCATCGAGCGGATGGAGTAATGGTTGACCCGCCCCAGATCCAAGCTGCCGTTACACTCCAAGGAATTGACCTTGTTGTTGGTGAAATGGTCCGACATCTCGCGCCCGCTGCCGTCCACCCACCTTTGGTTGGTGCTGGGGAAGTCCTTGAACTTGGGCCTGTGGTTGCGGAACATGGCCGTGGGTTGCGGCGCGCGCATCAGCGTCTTGACCGAGGCGACCTTGGGCGGCGCGTCGTTGTCGAAGGCTGAGAACTCAGCGCCCGGGCGCGTGAACACGCCCTGCACCTTGCCGTCCCCGATCCCGCGCACCCGGTTGGAGTTGTGGCCGAGGACCGTGAAGCTCATCAGATCAAACGGCTCCGTGGCTTCAAACAGATCCTTCAGCCGGTGCCGCCCGACCGTGACGTCCACGAATTCATCGGCATCGACCGTGATGATCCACTGGGCGTCTTCATAGCGCGCGAACTTCGTGGCATAGCGCAGCGCGCCCACCTGCCACGACGGGATCTGACGGAAGATGCGCTTTGGGTTCGGCGCGTGGCGCAGGTAGCCCAGACGGTCAAGACGCTCCAGCATGTGGTCGGTGCCGTCGTCGCAATCGGCGGAGAAGACGATGAAATCCTCGACACCCAGGGCTTTGTGGTGGGCAACCCATTCCAGGATATAGGGCGCTTCGTCCTTCATGATGGCGACCATTAGAACGCCCGATGGGTTTGTCATATCACGCTACTCACTGTGTTTTTTGTTGTGCAGGGGGCTTGGCGCGGCAGGGACCCCGCGCCCGGAATCCCAGGGCGGGTCCTGCCTTTCAGGGCAGGAATGCGACTGTGCCGTGATGCCCATAGGGGTGCCCATGCTGTTTTGTTCTTCTGCTCGCCCCAAGTATGCGGCGTCCGGGGCGCGCTAATCAAGACCGGCGGCGGCGATTGGGCCTTCAACGGGCGATCCGGCCCCGGTTGCGGCCCAGGTGATGCACGCGCGCTACGCCCCGGGCGGGGATGCGGGCTGCCGAGCCGTCCGACAAAAGTGACAGCGCGCGTGTCGCTGGCGATTGACATTGCCGGTGTGAATGCGTTTGGTTTCCGCGTCAGCACGGTCGCCACTTCCCGGTGGCGCTAAGAGGGAACGAGGTGCGGGTGATCCACCCAATGCCTTGACTGCCCCCGCAACTGTAAGCGGATTGTTGACGCCAAATATGCCACTGACCGCATCGGCGGTTGGGAAGGTCGGCGTCAGTTTACCCCGCGAGTCAGGAGACCTGCCTGCTGAGAGACAACGATCAACCAGGCGGGGTGTCTGGTGGGAGTGGACCTATGCGTGACGCCAAACGGGCGACTAATCCTTTCCGCATTCGTGCGGCGCTTGCGCCGTCTGGGCCGACCTGCCTCCGTCTTTCGGAGGGATGGGGACGGTGGCGAAGACGGACGTAACCCTTTCAATTTGCCTGCGCTGCCGCGACGGGCGCGAGACGCGGGATACCGATCTGGATCAGCGCGGTGGGCGGCGATTGGCGCGCGCCGTTGCGGCTGGTTTCTGCGCCAGAGATGCGGCACGGCTTGGCGTGCGACTGCGCGGCGTGAACTGCATGAGCCAATGCAAACGCCCCTGCGCCATCGCGCTGTCGGGTGCGGCGCGGTTTACCTACCTTTTCGGTGATCTCGACCCAAAGCGGCACGCCGCCGAGGTTCTGGAGGTTGCCGCAGCCTACGCGCGCACCGACACGGGCTTTCTGCCCCGCCCCGCCCGACCCGAAGTTCTACAGGCCGGCATCCTTGGCCGCATTCCACCCCATTGTTTCAGCGGCGACCTTGTCGAATCGCTGGACACGACACACACCCCAATACTGGAGACTGAACCGCAATGACCCCAACCTTTTTGCCCAAGGCCCTGGCCGCAACAGCACTTCTGGCGCTTATGCCACTGGCCGCCCCCGCCCAGGACATCACCATTGGCCAGACGTTCCTCGCCTCGGGCCTCGACCCGTCCGAGGGCTCTAACGGGTGGGCCGTGGTCAGCCACGGCATCGGCGAGCAATTGTTCACAGTCTCGCGCGAGGGCGAGGTCGTGCCGAACCTCGCGGCCTCGGCCCGCGCCAACGACGATGGCACCTGGACGATAGAGCTGGCCGCGGATCGCTTCTTCTCGGACGGCACCCCCGTGACGGCAGCCGCCGTGGCCGAGGCGCTGAACCGCACGGGTGAGGCCAACCCCTCGGCCCGCGCGACGGCGGGGCGGCTGGTCTTCACGGTGGTCGACGACACCACGCTGAACGTCGAAACCGAGCAGCCCACCACGATCCTGCCCTCGATCCTCGCGGAATGGGCCTTCCCGGTCTACCGTTTGGAGGGCGACACGGTGGTGTTCACCGGCCCCTTTGCGGTCGAAAGCTTTGAATCCGGCGGCTCCATCGAGATGGTCCCCAACGCCTTCTACGCAGGCGCGGAAGATCGCCCCAACATCACCCTGCGCCGCATCGCCGATGGCCAGTCCCTGGCGCTGGCCTTCGCGTCGGGCGAATTGGACATGGCCTTCAACCTGCCGGTGGAAACCCTGCCGATGCTGGACGCGGCCGAGGGCGACACCGTCTCTTTCCCCGTCGCCTACCAATACATGATGTGGATGAACACGCGCACGCCCGCGCTATCGGATGCCCGTGTGCGCCAGGCCATCGACATGGCGATCAGCCGCGATGACCTGGTCACGGGCGCCCAGGCCGGCGTGCCCGCCACCGGGGCTTTCGCGGGAAGCTATCCCTTCGCCGCTACAGGTGCCCTGCCCTACGACCCTGCTGCCGCTGCTGCCCTTCTGGATGACGCAGGCTGGACTCTGGGAGAGGGCGGCAGGCGTATGCGCGATGGCACGGCGCTGGAGCTGGTGCTTTACGCCTACCCCCAGCGCCCCGATCTAGTGACTTTCCAGCCGATCATCCGCGCGGCTCTGGCCGATCTGGGCATCACCGTCACCACGCAAATCACCGAAAGCCCCGGCGACGTGGCGGGCAGCGGCGCCTATGACCTGTTCCTTTGGGCACAACATACGGCTCCTGCGGGTGATCCGGGCCTGTTCTTGTCGCTGTTCTTCGAGACGGACGCGGCCCGAAACTATGCCGGATGGTCGAACCCCGACTATGACTCGCTGATTGCCGACCTGCGCGCCGAGGGTGGTCCCCAGGCCCGCATCGACCTGGCGCTGCAAGCCCAGGAGATAATCGCCGAGGGCGCGCCGGTGTCCTTCCTGGTCACGCCTGAATGGCACGTCGGCCTGTCGCCCGCCCTGGCCGGGTATGAGCCCTGGGGCTCGGACTACTACGTGATCCGACCCGACCTCGTCGCAGCAGAATGACACCGGCGGCGGCACAAACCTGTCTGCGGCTTGTGCTGTCATGGTTGGCTGTCGTCGCCGCCGCCTTTTTCCTGCTGCGCCTGATGCCCGGCGACCCGGTCGAGATCTTCCTTGACCACGTCAACATCCGCTCGGGTCCCGGTATCGTGGCCGAGTACCGCGCGCAGTGGGGCCTCGACGGCTCGCTCATCTCGCAATTCGCCCGCTGGCTTTCAGGCTTCATGCTGTTCGATTGGGGCGTGTCGTTTGAGACCGGGCGTCCCGTGGCAGAGGATTTCGCGGCGCGCCTGCCCTATTCCGCCGCCATCGGCTTTGGCGGCATGACGCTGGCCATCCTGGGCGGCTACGCCTTGGGGTTCGGCGCCGCTTTGACCCCGGGGGGATGGGCCGACATGGCCTCACGCGGGCTTGCCATTGCGGGCCAGGCCTTGCCCGCCTTTGCCGTCGGGCTGGTCATGCTTTGGGTGTTCGGGGTGCAGCTGCGCTGGATCAGCGCCTTTGGCGGCGGCCCGGTGGAGCGTGTGCTTCTGCCGATGCTGCTGGTTGCCGCTTTCTCTCTGGGATCCATCGCGCGGCTGACACGCGCGGGGTTCATGGACGTCAAGGAAAGCCCCTACTTCCGCACCGCGCTGGCCAAAGGACACTCCACCACCGGTGCCTTGTGGCACCACGGACGCGCGGCAGGCGCCTTGACGCTTTGCGCCGGACTGGCACCGGAATTGGCCTGGATCGTGGGGGGCACGGCGGTGGCCGAGATCGTCTTTGGCGTGCCCGGCCTCTCGGAACGGGTGGTGCAGGCCGTGAACCACCGCGATTACGCCGTCTTGCAGCCCTACATCGCGCTGGTCGCGCTTTGGGTGGCGCTGGTGTTGCAGGCCGCCCGGCTGCTGCGCCACGGCCTGGACCCCCGCCTGACATGAGCCGCGTCTTTGTCATCGCCGCCCTTGTGGCAATTGCCATCGGGACCCTTTTCGCGCTGATGGGTGGCCCCGGCGATCCCCACGCCGTCGACTTGACCAATCGCCTTGCGGGCCCCTCAACCGCGCATCCGCTTGGCACCGATCATCTGGGCCGGAACCTTGCGACACGCGTCATCTGGGGCGCGGTACCCTCGCTCGTGGCCATCGCGATTGTCCTGGCAGGGGGGATCGGCCTGGGCGTGCTGGCGGGCGGGCTGATCGCCCTGGGTCCTACCAACACAAGGTACGCCTTGAGTTGGTTGGCCGAAACCGCCCTGGCGCTGCCTACCCTTGTGACGGCTCTGGTTCTGTCTGCCGCGTTCGGCGCAAGCATCTGGACGGTGGCCATGGCTCTGCTGGTCACGTCCTGGGCGCCCTATGCGCTGACCATTGCGGCCCTTTTTGACCGCATCCGGGGCGAGGCCTATTGGCAGGCGAGCGAGGCCCTGGGCGTGACGCTTTCATCTGCCGTCCGCCGCCACATGCTGCCCAACGCCTGGCCCGCCATCGGCGCATTGGCGGGCGCCGACGCCGGGCGCGCCGTGATCGTGGTTGCCTCGCTTGGGTTCATCGGATTGTCCGCCGACACCGGCCGCCCGGAATGGGGCGCGATGATCTATGAATATCGCATCTTTCTGTTCACCGAGCCGCGACTGGTGCTGGCCCCGGTTGTCGCCTGTGCCGTCGTCTCGCTCGGCCTCCACGTCGTGTTGGATCAACGCAGAGGCCGCCGTGGCTAGGGCCGCGATCAGTCGAACAGGTGCTTTTTCAACCACGCCTTGATCAGCGCAATCTCGTGGTCGATCTGCCCCTGCACGATGTTGAGGGGCGAGCCGTCGAAATAGACCGGATCGGTGCCGGGGCCATCGGGGCTTCCGTGATCCGCATCGATGGAGTGGCGCCAGACCTCGGCGTGGTTGCGCCATTCGGCGCGGTTCACATGTTCCGGTGCCGTGAACCAGACATTCCACGACAGGATGGTCCCATCCGCCAGGATGTTGCCCTTGGCCAGGTTGAAGACCTCCAGGATCATGGCGTTGAAATCGTCGACCATCTCATCGCCGACCTTGTGAACTTCGCCGATCTCGACGTCGATATGGCCCATGGACCAGGCCTGATCCGCATGGGTGGCGAACTTGGGGCTTTGGAACAGGGGCGACGCGCCGTCGCGCAGCGGGAAAACCGGCTGATTGGGGTCGCCCGGCAAATGGGTGCGGACCCGGATCGCGTTCTCTTTTGAGGACGGGAACGGATGCTCGCTATTTGCAAAAAGCTCCCACGCGAGGCGCACGAGGCCGTTTTGATCCGCCCCGGGGCTGAACCAGATCTTGCCTTCAACGGTCAGCTCGGCGGCGATGGATTTTGTCTCTTCATCGACCCACCCGCGCTGGCCGGTGACTGTCACCTCCACATTGATCGCGCCAAAGGTCGGCGACGCGGTGCCTTGCTGCGGGCAGATGATGGAGTAGACGCGGCCCTCGTTCGTGTAGCCAAGGCGCGAGATATCAGGCGCAAACATCTGGAAGCAGCGAGAGCTTTCGTCGCCGGGAATGGTGAGCCAGCTGAACTCGGGCCAGAGCACATCCTGCTGCCGGTCAAGCTTGTCAATGTTGTCCAGATTGTCGAGCAAAGGCAGGCTGGAGAGGTCCGGGCTGGGATAGGCAAAGGCCGGATTGGATTGCGCGAAACCGCCCACCCAGCCGGGCACGGGCGTGTCATTGAATGCAGATGTCATAAGGGAGCCTTTCCAAGTGTCGTAGACAGAAATGAATTACCGGGAACGGGGCCCGAATGTGGGGTTTGGCGCATCACGCGCCAGGTGCCGCGTCGCTTGCCAAAGTTACGAAATCGCTTTGTAGCGTGGCTTCTGCCTGACAGGTTTGCGCCATGAACCGCAGCGCCTGCATGCCCGGCATGAAAAAATACCCGCCGCCGCGCACGGTCACGAATTGTGGCAGATTCTCCAACACCCGCCGGTAGGGAGAGCGTTGGATGGTGAAACGAT
The DNA here is from genome assembly GCF_059726805.1 of Gymnodinialimonas sp. Taxonomy (NCBI): domain Bacteria; kingdom Pseudomonadati; phylum Pseudomonadota; class Alphaproteobacteria; order Rhodobacterales; family Paracoccaceae; genus Gymnodinialimonas; species Gymnodinialimonas sp. Next base: position 728,374 of record NZ_AP041059.1, on the reverse strand, counting down.
CCACCTTCTCGACGCCCAAACGGGCCGCGCGGGGCGTGCCGATGATCGGGTCAACCTCTCTCTGCAGGCCCTGGAAGAACGAGTTGTTGCACCAGGCGGATTGCACGAACTCGAACTGCCGCTCGATCGAGGCGTTGAAGCAGATGAACTGCAGGCCCGTCGCGCCATCCTCGTCCTTGAAGATGCGCGCGCGGCGCAAGATCCGGTGGCGCAGTGTCACGTCGAGCGATTTCGTCGCACTCTGGATGTTCACCGCCCGGTTATTGCCGCGCCGCACGTGGCTGCCGATGGGGCAATGATGCCCGTCGCGGTCATCGGTGAAATCAAAATCGTTGTTGGTCTCGTAGGTGTCATGCTTGCCCGGCGCCAGGCCTTCGCCATCAATCCCACGCCCGATCATCTTTTCGGCCAGCTTCTTGGGCGTATCGTCGCCCTCACCGGTGGCGGCACCCTCGACGTAGTCCCAGAATTCCTTGGTGTGCTGCTGAAGCTGGCGGAAAACCAGATAGGTGCCGTTCTTCCCCAGGTCGCGCCGGTCGTGCCACTCTGGATGCGGGTCGAGCAAGCCGTCGGGGTCAAGCCCGGCACTGGTGGCCGGCGTGCGCGGTAGGGTGTCGGTGCCATCCTTATAGCCCATCAACAACTCACCCGCGGGCACGATGCTGACCTTGGCTTCCTTGGGGTTGCTCTTTTTCAGGGCCTCGGCCCGTTTCGTTCCGTCAATCACGGGTTGCGAGACGCCGTCCTTGAACCCGAAGGGTTCGCGCTGGTCGGGCTCCAGGTGGCCATAGGTCGTGTGGGTGCAATCCGCGCCGTTGTCGGCGCAGAGGGCCGCGAGCAGGCAGTCCTTTGCGGTCTCGGTCGTGGGAGCAAACGACATGAGCACGCCGTGGACGGCTTCGCGCCCGCCCCAGTCCCAGTGCTTGGGGTCATTGCTGTCCACATCGCCCAGGATGCGATTGCGCTGGGGGCTGGTGATGCCCGCCGCGAAGGCATGATCGTAGCTGTCGGGAATATACCCCGCCTGCAAAAGCGCCTGCATCCCTTCGGCGGTGAAGGCGATGTTCATGCGGTTGTGCACGCCCTCGGCGGGCTGGCGGTCCTTGGCGGTCGTGATCTTGTCCTCGGACAACATCTGCCCCAGCCAGCGCTGAAACGCGGCGCGGTCGGTGACGCGGAAAAAGCCGTAGGCGGCCTTGTCCAGCTTCACGTAGCCTCGGAAAAAGATGCCCTGAATGTCCGGGCTGGCGGTAAGATCAGTCTCTGCCATGTTCAAACAAGCTCCAACCAGGATGTATCTGTGCTGCCGCCCTGCGCCTTGATCAGCGCGGCGCGCAATTGCCGGTTCCGGTCAATGTTGGTGACGCTGACCGCGGGGTAGGCGGAATACCAGACCAGTGTGGGAAACATGGACCGGCGGGCGTAATCGATGAATTGCGGACCGTTGGAGGCGCCCCCGGCCAGCATCGCCCAGGTCTTGGGATAGCCGACAGAATGCGCCCAGGCCAAATTCAACCCGTTGCTGGCTTTCAACGTGAAATCGTCCAGATAACTGCGCCAACTGCCGTCGTAGTTACTGACGAAAATCAACCTGCGGCTTTTGCTGCAAAACGACCAATGGGCGAAATGGATTGTGTTGATCTCACCCAGGAAGCCCTTGCGAAAAAACAGCGTGACGAGATTGCCAAGCAACCCGAACGCGGCGCGTTTGGCCAGTTGGCGCCCAAAGTCGGTGTGGACGTAGACGACGCTGAGCATGTGGTTGGTCGGGATCAGATCCTCGTTCCGGGCGAACGATAGCTCCAGGTCAGGATCGGGGCGGGCCCGGTTTTCGTCGGCGGCGCGTTCGCGCGGCAAGTTGACGACGGCGAGGATCAGGAACCCGATGGCGCTGACGATCAGGCACAGGACGGCCCAGATCTTGGGCAACAGAGCAAGCTTGGTGCCCGGATCCTCGAACGTGCGCCAATCCTGGAGGGACGGATCTGCATCAAGGGCCGCCAGAACCTGCGTCTGCGCCTCGGCCGGTGGCAAAGGTTGACCTGCGGCGCCGAGGGCTTCATCGACAACCTGATAGACACGCGCATCAAGGCGGATCTGATCGCGGCTCATCCCGACCGCTGAAATGAACCCGGCTTGTGGCTTGATCACCCGCTCCAGCAGATACGCCCGCAGGCCTGGCAGTGTTTGGGTCTTGAACCCCGCGCAATGGCCGTAGAGCCCGAGCAGAAACGCCCCGCCATCCAACGCCTCGGCCACCGACAGGAGGTTATCGATATGCGCCTCAATCGGGCCGTCGATGTTGTGCTCGAACAGCAGCGACCACCCTTCTTCGATGTCGTCGAAAACGCAGAGGCTGGCGAAGTGAAGCGTCGTGATTTGCGCAAAGCCAAAACTGTCGTTCTCGGTGTCGGGGCAAACCGTGCCAAACGGCTTCAGGATCTCCTGCACCGCCGCCTGATGACCGGGCAGCAGAGATGCGACGATCGTGAACTTGTTGTGCATGGGGGATGCCTTTCTCGCAAATTCGTATTTTTGGAGCGATGCATTCTCCAATAGCCGGTATCAATAAACGCTCAGCCGAGTTTTCGAGGACGAAAACCCGAATGAAATAAGCGGCGCGTGATCAGGGAAAACTACAGAATTACGCTTCTTGTCGACGGCCTTGCAGGGCCGTCTGGGAAAGGCCTTCAAACCGTTTGATCAAATTGCACCAATAAAAACCACTGTTTAAAGCGTGCACGATTAAACCTGTCAGTGCAAGCGGCGCGCCGAGAGCGCGACCTTCGGCGTTCAAGGGTTTGGGATGGGGGGCCGGAGAGCACAAAAGCAAAAGCCTCCCCGAGGGGAGGCTTTGAACTGCGTCTTGCGATCGGTGTTATTGGTTGCGGGAGTAGGATTTGAACCTACGACCTTCAGGTTATGAGCCTGACGAGCTACCGGGCTGCTCCATCCCGCGCCAATAGGGGTGAGGTATAACCCCTCCCCCCGAGTCGCAAGGGGGTGTGTCACAGAATTGCAATCTTTCTGCGCAGGAGGTGGGAATGCCTGGAGGTACAGGTGTTTTCGGGGGGACTTTTGGGGGGGGAAGCGGCGTCGATAAGCGCGGTTGGGGACGCATCCGTTTGCACGGCGCTCATGCCAGCGCCGCGTCCAAGCCATGAAACGCAAAAAACACCCCGTGGGGTGCTTCATTTGATCTAGGAACTGGTGATCATCGTTAGAGAGATATGTTTGTTTCTTACTAGGTTTGGCGGTGACCTACTCTCCCACACCTTAAGATGCAGTACCATCGGCGCAACGGCACTTAACGGCCGGGTTCGGAATGGAGCCGGGTGTTTTGCTCGTGCTATGACCACCAAACCAAGAAAGAAACAAACGATCAGTCCTGCGCATCAAAGATGCGCGAGCAATATCCAGATTTTAACACTGTATGGTGTTGGTGATGCTTGGTGTCCGGTTCGGGCAAAACTGCCTTTCACTGGATCAAATCAAGCCTATCGAACAATTAGTACCAGTCAACTGAGCGTGTTACCACGCTTACATCTCTGGCCTATCGACGAGGTGGTCTACCTCGGTTCTCAGGGATACCTTGTTTTGAGGGGGGCTTCCCGCTTAGATGCCTTCAGCGGTTATCCTTTCCGATCATAGCTACCCAGCACTGCTCCTGGCGGAACAACTGGTACACCAGTGGATCGTTCACCCCGGTCCTCTCGTACTAGGGGCAACTCCTCTCAAGTATCCTACACCCACGGCAGATAGGGACCGAACTGTCTCACGACGTTCTAAACCCAGCTCACGTACCTCTTTAAACGGCGAACAGCCGTACCCTTGGGACCTGCTCCAGCCCCAGGATGAGATGAGCCGACATCGAGGTGCCAAACGGTGCCGTCGATATGGACTCTTGGGCACCATCAGCCTGTTATCCCCGGCGTACCTTTTATCCGTTGAGCGATGGCCCTTCCACTCGGGACCACCGGATCACTATGGCCGTCTTTCGACTCTGCTCGACTTGTCAGTCTCGCAGTCAGGCTGGCTTCTGCCATTGCACTCAACGAGCGATTTCCGACCGCTCTGAGCCAACCTTCGCGCGCCTCCGTTACTCTTTAGGAGGCGACCGCCCCAGTCAAACTACCCGCCACAGAGGGTCCCGGATCCGGATAACGGACCGCGGTTAGATAACAAGAATGCGAAGGGTGGTATCTCAAGGATGGCTCCACAGAAACTAGCGTTCCTGCTTCAAAGCCTACCACCTATCCTGCACATCCCAGTCCTGTTACCAGTCTGAAGCTGTAGTAAAGGTGCACGGGGTCTTTCCGTCTAACCGCGGGAAGCCTGCATCTTGACAGGCAATTCAATTTCGCTGAGTCGATGTTGGAGACAGCGGGGAAGTCGTTACGCCATTCGTGCAGGTCGGAACTTACCCGACAAGGAATTTCGCTACCTTAGGACCGTTATAGTTACGGCCGCCGTTTACCTGGGCTTCAATTCGGAGCTTGCACTCCTCCTTTTAACCTTCAGGCACCGGGCAGGCGTCAGACCCTATACGTCGTCTTGCGACTTCGCAGAGCCCTGTGTTTTTAGTAAACAGTCGCCACCCCCTGGTTTGTGCCCCCAGTCAATACTTGCGTAGAAACTGGGCCTCCTTCTCGCGAACTTACGGAGGTATTTTGCCGAGTTCCTTCAACATCGTTCTCTCAAGCGCCTTGGTATTCTCTACCAGTCCACCTGTGTCGGTTTAGGGTACGATCTTATGCCAGAGCTATTTCCAGGATCCGATTAACGGCCCACCCAATCCGATAAGGGTGAACAATCTTCACGAACCGTCACTACTGGCTGGCCCAGGAATATTAACCTGGTTCCCATCGACTACGCCTTTCGGCCTCGCCTTAGGGGTCGGCTTACCCTGCTCAGATTAACTTTAAGCAGGAACCCTTGGACTTTCGGCGACAGGGTCTCTCACCCTGTTTGTCGCTACTCATGTCATCATTCTCACTAGTGATCTCTCCACCGGATGGCTCACGCCCCGGCTTCACAGAAAAACCCTTCTCTCCGAACCACCCGAAGGTGATGAAGAGAGATTGGTTTAGTCACACTACGCTCCGCTACCATGCACTATGTGCATCCTCAGCTTCGGCTCATGGCTTGAGCCCCGATACATCTTCGCCGCAGGACAACTTATTTAGACCAGTGAGCTGTTACGCTATCTTTAAAGGATGGCTGCTTCTAAGCCAACCTCCTGGTTGTTTTGGTCGTCCCACCTGCTTTCCCACTTAGCCATGAATTAGGGGCCTTAGCTGGAGGTCAGGGTTGTTTCCCTCTCCACAATGGACGTTAGCATCCACTGTGTGTCTGCCGAGTAGTACTCACGGGTATTCGGAGTTTGATTAGGATCAGTAAGGCTGTGGGCCCCCATTACCCATTCAGTGCTCTACCCCCCGTGGTATTCGCTCGACGCTCTACCTAAATAGATTTCGCGGAGAACCAGCTATCTCCGAGTTTGATTGGCCTTTCACCCCTAGGCACACCTCATCCCGACCTTTTTCAACAGGTGTGGGTTCGGACCTCCAGTAAGTGTTACCTTACCTTCATCCTGGACATGCCTAGATCACTCGGTTTCGGGTCTGATCCCACGAACTCAACGCCCTATTAAGACTCGCTTTCGCTGCGCCTACACCTAACGGCTTAAGCTTGCTCGTGAGACCAAGTCGATGACCCATTATACAAAAGGTACGCCGTCAGCTCGCAAGGAGCCTCCGACTGCTTGTAGGCGTTCGGTTTCAGGAACTGTTTCACTCCCCTCGTCGGGGTGCTTTTCACCTTTCCCTCACGGTACTGGTTCACTATCGGTCAGTAAGGAGTACTTAGCCTTCG